>NZ_SWKN01000014.1 GCF_005871185.1 Limnobacter alexandrii | reverse complement strand
GGACGCAGACTTCGCCAAGGAAACGGCAGCACTGACCCGCTCACAGATTTTGCAGCAGGCTGGCACCGCCATGCTGGCCCAGGCCAACCAGTTGCCCAACAACGTTCTGAGCCTGTTGCAGTAATCCTGAATTGACCAAGCACTGGCTGATCTGACTAGCATCGGGTCAGCTGGTTTCGGCAGGGGACATTCCCGGATTCGGACCATTCGTCCTCTGCCTTTTTTCTCCCCGCTGGTGTTTGTACCAATGACATCACGCGCATTTTGGCATTACACTGCATTTATTCCGTAAAAAATGCATGCTAATGCAAGATTTCTCTCAAGCCTTTGTACAAGCCTTTACCCTGATCGGGCAAGCTGACCCCACATTGATCGACATCATTGCCTTGTCGCTTCAAGTCACATTCACAGCCGTTTCCATTGCCTGCCTGCTTGGTTTCCCAATCGGTGCCGCATTGGCCATTGGCCGGTTTCCGGGGCGGATGGTGCTGGTGGTGTTTCTGAATTCCCTCATGGGTTTGCCACCAGTGGTGGTGGGTTTGGTCATTTACCTGTTTTTATCAGCCGCAGGGCCTTTGGGGTTTCTCCAATTGCTTTACACCCCCACGGCCATGGTGATTGCGCAGGTGGTGTTGGTAACCCCAATTGTGGCGGCGCTGGCGCGGCAGGTGATTGAAGACCTGTACGGCGAATACGACGAAATGTTGCGCGCCATGAACGCAAGCCGAATTCAAACCATTTGTACCCTGATTGTTGATGCTCGCTATTCCTTGCTGACCAGTGCGCTGGCTGGCCTGGGCCGTGCGCTGGCCGAAGTGGGTGCCGTAATTATTGTGGGGGGCAATATTGCGAATGTAACGCGGGTGATGACCACCACGATTGCGCTGGAAACCTCGAAAGGCGAACTGGCACTGGCGTTGGGCTTGGGCATTATTTTGATTGCGCTGTCCATCCTGATCAATGCCGGGCTTTTCTTGCTGAAAAACAGCGCTCAGAAAAGGGCCTATGCTTAAGATGAACAGCGACCTTGCTTTGTTGGCCCCGGCAAAACCGTTTTCAGCGCATTTGCCAATCCAGTTTGAAGGGGTGCACCTTTCATTTGGCAAGCACCTTATTTTCAGTCATTTAAACCTGGAGATTGGCCTGCAAGGCATCACCGCGATCATGGGCCCCAATGGTGCGGGCAAAAGCCTGATTCTGCGATTGCTCGCAGGCCTGATCGAGCCAAGCCAGGGTTGTGTGCACTTCAGTGGATTAAGTCAAACACCCCGCGACCAAATCGGTTTTGTATTTCAACGCCCAGTGCTGCTGCGCCGCAGTGTGGAAGACAACTTGTTGCATGCACTGGCCATTGCGGGAATTGATCGATGCGAGCGCCATTTGCGCGCAGATGCACTGCTTGAACTGGGTGGCATGCAGCACCTTGCAAAATCGCCTGCCCGAAAACTGTCGGGTGGTGAACAGCAGCGCCTTACTCTGTTGCGTGCATTGGCTGCAAAGCCTGGTTTGCTGATTCTGGACGAGCCCAGTGCCAGCCTTGATCCCCAAGCCACGGCCTTGATTGAAAACATCGTGCTGCGTGCAAGCCAGTGTGGCGTGAAGGTGATTGTAGTGACGCACGATCAAGGGCAGGCTGCTCGGCTGGCAGACGAAATTGTATTTGTTCACAAGGGCCAAGTGCAGGCCACCCAACAAGCAGATGAATTTTTGACAAACCCCGCCAGCCGGGAGGCCAAGGCTTACCTTGCTGGCGAGTTACTAATTTAAACAAGGGGACAAAGATGAGGAACAAGAAACTGGGCAAAGCGTTGTTTGCAGTGCTTGGTGCTTGCCTGTTTGCACAGGCGCATGCGGCCGACAAGTTCATTCTTGTTCAATCCACCACCTCCACTCAAAATTCAGGGCTGTTCGATCACTTGTTGCCTGTGTTCAAAGCCGACACGGGTATTGAGGTGCGCGTGGTGGCGGTGGGCACCGGGCAGGCTTTGAAGAATGCACAGAATTGCGATGGCGATGTGGTACTGGTGCATGCCAAGGCGGCTGAAGAAAAGTTTGTAGCCGAGGGCTTCGGCCTTAAGCGCATCGACGTGATGTACAACGACTTTGTGGTGGTGGGCCCCGGCAATGACCCAGCAGGCGTGGCGGGCAGCAAGGAGGTTGTGAAATCGTTCAAAGCCATCGCTGACAAACAGGCCTTGTTTGCTTCACGCGGTGACGACAGTGGAACCTACAAGAAAGAACTGGAGTTGTGGAAGGCTGCCAACGTGGATGTGAAAGCAGTCAGTGGCAAGTGGTATCGCGAAACCGGTTCGGGCATGGGGGCTACCCTGAATACTGGTGTTGGCATGGGCGCTTATGTGTTGGCCGACCGTGCCAGCTGGATTGCCTTTGGCAACAAAGGGAACTTCAAAGTGCTTGTAGAAGGAGACCCTACCTTGTTCAATCAATACGGTGTAATCGCGGTGAACCCTGCCAAATGCCCCAATGTGAAAAGCGAGTTGGGCAATGCATTCGTCAACTGGCTGGTGTCACCGAAGGGGCAGACTACCATTGCGGCGTTCAAAAAAAACGGTCAATCCCTGTTCTTTCCCAACGCCCCTAAATAGGCCTTAGGCGTTCCAAATCACGGTGCCCAGCGCCGTGGTGTCGTAGCCTTCAAATGCCTGTGCTTTTTTCCGGAATGCATCGCTTGCGGTGAATTGAATCAGCGTTTGAAAGGGCGGTTCAAACCAGGCTTTTCTGCACACCATCAAATCAAAGTTTTCTTGCCGCGTTGGAACAAAGCCAAGACCAAACTGCAGGGCCAAGGCTTTCAAGCCGGGTGCTGCATCGGCTTTTCCGCTGGCCACAGCAGCAATGGTGTCGTTCTCGGTTCGGCAGTTTTCGGCGACATTCAATTGTGCCAAATTCAAATTCTTCTCGCGCAGCAATTGTTCAAACAGAATCATTCCGCCCGCACCTGCCTGTCGTGTTGCCACTTTCAATGCTGCAAGATTGGACACATCCGAAATCTTTTTCGGATTGCCTTTGGCCACAATCAACCCCTGTTCACGTATAGCCCAGCGAAGCAGCACTACATTGTTTTTTGCAAACCGGGTTTGCACGGCATGAATATTCCAGACAGGTGCATTCGGGTTGGGTACATGCAGGCCAGTGGCCACAGCGCCATTGTTCTCGAACACATCAAGCCCGCTCAGGCTGCCGTCAAATTGCATGGCGAGGCCGCAACCCGATTCGCGGATGGCCCATTCCAGCAGTGGATCATGGCTGCCTGCCACCACATTGGGCCGCACGTTTGTAGCGCTGTTACCGGCATTCAATTCGCCAGTGCGTATCCAGTGCATGAGTTCAGCTTTTGGAAACAACAGTTTGCCAGTGGCTTTCACGCAGGGTATTTCTTGCGCGCTCACCAGGTCGTAAAGTTTGCGTTCCTTGATGCGCAACAATTCAGCCACTTCCTTGGTGGTTAAAAATTCAGTGTTGTCTGAAGCAGAGTTCATGTGGCGCTGGTTTCTTCCAGTTTGGTCAAGTCAATTTCTTTGGGCTCCTGGCCCGGACTGGTGCCCAGCAAGCGGCGAATGTCATCAATCATCAAATACAGGCAGGGCACCAACAACAGTGTAATGGCAGTGGCAAACAAAATACCGTAGCCCAGTGAAATGGCCATGGGGATCATGAATTTCGCCTGGCGAGAGGTTTCGAAAATCATGGGCGCCAATCCGCCAAAGGTTGAAATGGTGGTCAGCATGATGGGCCTGAAGCGCCGCACCCCCGAGGTACAGATGGCATCAAACGGTGTCATGCCTTCACGCACCTTTTCGTTGGCATGGTCTACCATCACCAGCGAATCATTGACCACCACGCCAGCCAGCGCGAGGATACCCATCATCGACACAATGCTGATGCTGTAGCCCATCATCAAGTGCCCCACGATGGCACCGAAAATACCAAAGGGAATGGCCAGCATGACCACGAAGGGCTGCAAATAACTCTTGAATGGAATTGCGAGCAACACGTAGATGATCAACAGAGCCACCAGAAAACCTTTGCCCAGGCCACTCAAGGCTTCCGAGAAGTCTTGCTGGCGACCAGCAAAGCTGTAACTCAAGCCGGGATAGTCCGCCATCAACTTGGGCATCAATTCCTGCACGGTGGCGTTTTGTACCTGCTGTGCCTGGTTGCGGGGGTTTACGTTGGCAGTCACAGAAATGGTTCGCCGTCCGTCACGTCGCGTGATGTTGGCTACCGCGCGGGTGTCATCAAATTCAACCAGCGAATGCAGTGGTACCAGTGTGCCTTGCGGTGTGCGGATCAACAGGTCGCGCACATCGGTTTGCGCAGATCGCTCGATTTCAGGGCGCATCACCAGCACCTTGACTTCATTGCGACCACGCTGCTGGCGCAAGGCTTCCGAGCCAAAAAATGCAGCGCGCACCTGGCGGCCAATGTCGTTCGAAGTCAGCCCCAAGCGCCGTGCCTCTTCTTTCAAGGTGAAGCTGAATTGTTCTTTGCCATTTTGAAAACCATCGTCAATTTCAGACACCATGGGGTAATTGGCCAGCTCCCTGGCCAAAGCCTCGCTGGCTCGACGCAAGGTGTCTACATTGCGGTGGCTTAACTGCACAGTGAATGCGGGGCCACTGCCAGGGCCACCTGAATCGGCGGCAAAGCGAATGGTTTCCACCCCCGGAATATTGCCCACATCCAGTCGCCACTGGTCGGTGAATTCCGCTGTGGGTACGGGGCGCACACCCGGTGGAGTCAGGTAAGTTCGCACGGTGATGTTGTTTTCATTCACACTGGCGTAAATGCCGGTGCTTTGTTGTTCGCCGCCAGTGGCTTCAACAGTTTTCAGGGCACTGGCCACAATTCGATCGCGCACCAGGTTCACTTGCTCATTGGTACTTCCCAGGGGCAACTGGGCGCGAACTTCAGATTGGTCCGATTCCACTTGCGGAAACAGCTCAAAGCCCATGCGACCACTGACGGGCCAACTGATCACCAGCACCATGAGCGCAATGCCCACACCCATGGACAGGTAGCGATATTCCACACACTTTTGAACAATTGGCGTGTAGCGCAGTTCGATGAACTGGCTGAAGCCTTTGGAAAACCGTTGCTGCCAGTTGTGGAATTTTCCTTTGCCTTCTTTGCTGTACGCCAGGTGGGCGGGCAAAATGAAAATCGCTTCCATCAGCGACACCACGAACACCGTGCACACCACCAGAGGAATGACGCCCCATATTTTGCCCAGGAAACCGGGCACAAACAGCAAGGGTGCAAAGGCCGCAATATTGGTCAGAATACTGAAAGTGACCGGCACGGCCACGTCGCGAGCACCCTGGATTGAGGCATCCAGCAGACTCAGGCCTTGTTGTCGATACTCGTAAATGTTCTCGCCCGCAACAATCGCATCGTCCACGACAATGCCCAGTGCAATGATGAAGGCGAACATGGAAATCATGTTGAAGGTGACACCGAACAGTGGCAACAGCAACATGGCACCCAGGAATGAGATTGGAATTCCCATCGTCACCCAGAAGGCCAGCTTCCAGTCCAGGAAAATGGTGAGCAGCACCATCACGAGTATCAAACCCATTACTGCGTTTTTGGCCAACAGGTCTTGTCGCTGCTTGTAGGTGTCGGAGCGGTCGCTGACCACTGAAATTTCAATGCCCTCAGGCATCAGAGGGCGAATGCGTTCCAGTGCTTCCTGCGTGGCCTCGGAAATTCCAATGGGCGTTTGTTCACCAATGCGTGACACTGAAATTTCAATCGATGGTTTACCATTGAAGGTGGCGTATTTGTCCACATCCTGAAAACCATCACGCACTGTTGCAATGTCACCCAGCTTTAAGGGTGTACCACCGACAGGCGACACAATGGGCAGCGCTGCAAATTCATTGGCAAAGTCACGCCTCTCGGAAACACGCAATAAAATTTCACCGCTTTGCGTAGAAATGCTGCCGCCAGACACCTCGATCACATTGGCGCGAATGTTGTCGGCAATGCCTTGCAAGGTCAAGCCGTAGGCATTGAGCCGGGCTTCGGGCACCTCCACATGAATTTCCTGTTCACGGGTTTCAGTCAGGTCAACCTGTGTAATGCCGGGGTTTTGAAGCAGACCGTCACGCACTTCTTCGGCCAGGTTGCGCAAGGACAACTCGTCGGAGTCACCGTGCACCACCAGCGTCACCACGCCACGTTTGCGCGCAGTCAGCGACACATTGGGTACTTCGGCGTCACCGGGGAAGGTGGTGATGCGATCCACTTCTTGTTTGATTCGGTCGTAAATGGCCTGTGCATCTTCGGACTCGTCGATCTCGACCAGCACACTGGCTGCACCTTCATTGGCGGTGGAATTGACTTCAACAATGCCTTCAACACCGGAAATTGCTTCCTCAATGGCCAGAACAATGCCCTGTTCCACATCTTCGGGGCTGGCCCCGGGGTAGGCCACGGAGATGGTCACCAGGTCCAGCTCGAATTCCGGGAACACTTCCTTGGTCATGTTCATGAAACCGAACACGCCGCCGATCAGGCACACCCACATCAAAATGTTGGCAGCCACGGTGTTTTTGGTCATCCAGGCCAAGGGGCCTGAACGGTCTACCCGGCGTCGACTAGCCGCATTCATGGTTTCACCGCCTCAGGTGTAGGTGTGTCACCATCATTGGCCGGCTCATTGGTTCTGATCGCCATGCGATTCACAGGTGAGCCCAGGTTGGAGGTCACGATGTTCTCGCCATTGTTCAAACCGCGATCAATCAGCACATATTCGGCCGAGCGGAAAGCTATATTGACTGGTCGAATATCGAGTTCGCCGCCGTCGTTTACCCACACTGCGTTGTTGTGCACCGAGGAGGGCGCCAGCTTGAATACATTGTTCAACTCAATGCCGTTGAACCGAACTTTCACATACTGGGCCAACAACAAGGGTTGCAGGTTTTTGTTGTTGTTTCGGGGTACTTCTACTAACACCTGGGCCTGCCTGCCGTTGTCTTGAACACTGGTTTGCAGATTGAGTACTGTGCCTTTGTGGCAGCCTTCTTCGCTGCTGCTTGCATCGCTCACGCACACTGTCGAGCCAGTCTGTTTGCCTTCCGGAAACTTGATCCATTTCAAATCAGCCTGCGGCACAGCCACATTGATCCAGTAAGCTTCGCTGCTGGCCAGTACACCAAGCGCGGTGGTGGCACTGACTTGCGCGCCCACGCTTGCTTCACGGCTTACCACGACGCCATCGAAGGGCGCCCGCAACACGGTGCGTTCCAGGTTCACTTTGGCGCGCTCAACACCTGCTTGCGCCGATTGCACAGAGGCCTTTGCAGCCTCCAGTTGGGGCTTGCGCAAAATCAGTGCACGTTCGCGTTCATCCACATTCAAGCCAAGCAATTCAAAATCGGATTGGGCCACGACCTGGTTACCCAATTCCGAGGTGAGCGTGGATTGCGCTTGCGCCAGTGCAGCTTGTGCAGTCTGCAATTCAATGCGGTAGTCGGTGTTGTCCAGTTGCACCAGCACATCGCCTTTTTTGAACGAGGCACCCGGCACAAACTTCGCGCCAATGCTTTGCACGGTGCCACTGACCCGCGCTTGCAAGGTAATTTGTTGTTCAGGTTCAACCACACCGTAGCCAAGCAGGCTGACGGAATAGTCACCCGCTTTGACGGGTTCGGTGGTTACCAGCCGCGCAGTTTTCTCGGGTGGTTTTCGGCTGGCCGTGGGGGCGGTGGCCACCAACACTTCAGAGCCAATGACACCCAGGGTGACCACGCCCACGGCCAGGCCAATTTGTACCCACTTGCGTTTGAAAAAAGGTTGATCGCTCATGACTGCTCTGCTGCTGTAGGTTGTGGAATGCTGCCGGACAGCGCCCTGTATAGAGCAATCCGAAAGCCCACCAGTTGTTGTTGTGCATTCACCAGGTTACGCCTTAACTGGCTTGTGCTTTGTTGTGCATCCAGAATGGCGAGGTAATCGACTGAGCCGTTGCGGTAGCCTGCAAACAGGCGTTTCAGGCTGAGTTCAGCCAGCTCAAGTTGGCGCTGAAAACTTTCCACGGCCTCGCGTTGGCGGGTTTCCTGAATGAGCGCGTTGTCGACATCGGCCAGCGCATTGATGGCGGCATCCTGATATTGCGCCACAGCTTGATCCAGCAGGGCGCGTTGGCGCTCCACCTCTGCGGAGCGTGCGCCACCGTCAAACAAAGGGGCCACCAAATTCACGCTCAGGTTGCGTACCCAATTGTCGAACAGCAAATCGGAGTCGTTGGTTTGATCACTGAAACTGGCACGCAGGCTGAGTTGTGGAAACCGGTTTGCAATGGCGGCAGCCACACTTCGATCGGTGGACAACACCAACGACCAAGCCTGTTGCACATCGGGGCGGCGGTTCAGGAGTTCAGCGGGAAAGCCGGTTGCTGGCAATGGTGGCAGGCTGGGAAGGTTCTCGCTGTTCATACCGATTTTATTCGGAGGCTGCCCCACCAACAATGCCAGGCTGTTCAGCAACACATCGCGATTGGACCGTGCTTGAGCCAGGTTGCCCTGAGCGGATTCAACCAGTTGCCTTTGTTGCAATACATCGGAGGCCACTGCGCCTCCCTGGCGGAATCGCAGTTCGACCAGCTTCAGGTTGGTCTGAAAACTTTCCAGTTCTTGCTCGAACAGCCGCACTGTTTGGTCAGCCGCCACCCATTGTGCCCAGGTGGTGGCCAGTTGGCCGGCAATGCTGATTCTTGCGGCATCCAGTTCATAGCGGGTGGCTTGCAGCTGCAGTTCAGCAGCCTGGGCCGTGTTGCGAACCCTCGACCACAAATCGATCTCATAACTGGCCACAAACGAGGCCGAGGTAAACAAGCCGCGGTTGTTGGTGGCCTGCCCTTGAATGCTGGTGCCTTTCACCGTATTTTCTTGCCGACCAGCGTTTAGGGTAAGCGAGGGAAAAAAGCTGGCCTGCGCTGCGTCCAGGCTGGCTTGGGCAGCGCGAAGCCTGGCGGCAGTGGCCTCCATGCTCAGATTGTCGGCTTGCGCCTGTTGCATCAGGGTGTTGAGTTGTTCGCTGGAAAAACCAGTCCACCAGTCTGCGGGGGCTTGCACGGCACTTGGGCTGACCAAGGGTTTGAACGTGGCATCCGCAAACCGGGCATCGATTTCGGGTTTTTCTGACTCAACAGTGGCGCAGGCGCCCAGCACAATTGCCAAAGCAAGGGGCAGCAGGGGTTTAAGGTGGTGCGTCATGGTGTCGTTTTTCTTGTTGAGTGCCCATCAGACCACAATCTGGGGCTGTTTGTTCAGCTGTTAACTGATCTTTACAAAAATGAACTGATTATCACCATGCACCCCATTCACCTACTTGGACGCGAGTTGCCGCAAGGCGTACACATAACCCTGCCAGCCAAGGCCGCAAATCACGCCTTCAGCCAAGTCTGAGAAATAGCTGTTGTGGCGAAAGCTTTCACGTTTGTAGATGTTGGACAGGTGCACTTCAATGAACGGAATGGCAACGCCTGCCAAGGCATCGCGCAGGGCCACGCTGGTGTGTGTGTAACCCGCCGGGTTGATCACAATGCCGGCAATGTCTTCGGTTTTGGCTTTGTGAACACGGTCAATCAAAGCGCCTTCGTGGTTGCTTTGAAAGGTCATCAGTTCGAAGCCGTCGGTGAAGGCAATGTTCTTCAAGGCTTTCTCAATGTCAGCCAAAGTCATGTGTCCATAAATACCGGGCTCGCGCGTGCCCAACAGGTTCAGATTGGGGCCGTTGATCAACAGCAGTTTTTTCAAGTTCTTCTCCGGTGCAGGTGTGTTTGAAAAAATAGTAACAAGCAATGCGGTGGGCTAGGGGGTTTCGTCTACACTGCGGACACGTTCGCGCACAAAATAACGACAAATTTCGAATAATTCCAGGACAGAGGCACCCCATGAACACCAACATCGACGCAATCATCAACATGCTGGCCGGCACAGCCCGCGGCTGGCGCGGCACTGGCATTACAGCCCGAGCCCGCAAAACGCCAGAAAAAACATTGAAGCTGTACGACATCGAGATCAGCCCCTTTTGCCGTTTGGTGCGTGAAGCGCTAAGTGAAATGGACCTCGATGTGATGATTTTGCCCTGCCCCGCAGGTGGCAAGCGCTTTCGCGAGGAAGCACGCAAGTTGTTGCCCGGCACCAAATTTCCGATGCTGGTGGATGAGAACACGGGCGTGGTCATGAACGAATCAGCCGATATCATTGATTACCTGGCTAAAACTTACGAGAGCAAGCTGAAAAGCCAGCAAGGCCTTGGCCGCAAAGTGGCGGTGGGTTCATCGATGCTGGCCAGTACCTTTCAGTACCGAATTGGTGGTTTTCAGGGTATGAAGGCCCGCCCGTCCAAGGCGCCGGTTGAGCCTTTGGTGCTTTACAGCTTCGAGAGCAGCCCTTATTCCAAGCCTGTGCGCGCGCGTTTGTGCGAGCTGGAAATTCCGTATTTGCTGAAGAACACCCCCAAGGGCGCGATGACCGATATGGGCCCACCTGTTTTCCGGGACAAGCTGTTTAAGGCACCACAAGGCACCACCCGCAACCGGGCTTGGTTGTCGGAGAACACCGGCAAGGTGCAAGTGCCTTATTTGATCGACCCGAATACGGGCGTGGCGATGTACGAGTCGAACGATATTCTGCGGTATTTGGACAAGACTTACGGCGCTTGAGTTGCGCTGCTCGGGTGGCTGCACCGGCTAGCCTAAGCAATGCTTCTGATCCGGCTTGATGCTTCTGGCTTGGGGCATGCGAAACGCTTAAGCGTCTTCGCATCGATCCTGCGGATCGCCCCTCGCTGCGAATCTGCCGGGAAGCCTTGCAAAGCCGGCCAGCCAGTCCAGCCACCCAAGCCTCACCTGAACCAAAGCAGCCGGCGCGCTCAGGCTGCAATGCCCTCGCAGCGCCGGTCAAGAAAACCTGCCCGTTTGAATTCACCCGCCACGGTCGGCCAAAGGCCGGCACCGAGACTCGGCCCGCCTTTTTGCCGAGCGAGGTGAGTCAGGGTGAATCTCAAAAAGGGAAAATCAGGTTTTCTGGCGAGAGAGGGCATGCGCCTGAGCAAGCTTGGCAAATAGGCAGGTGACTTGCGGCGCGTACAAGGCTGGCGTAAAGCAAGGTGATGTGGCACCCACACCGAAGCTTGGCCGAGCATGCACATGCGCATCACAGCATGCGGCGTTCAGGTCTTGCGAACCACCACGCTGCCAATCGAATAACCCGCGCCAAACGAGCAGATCACGCCCACATCGCCACTGCCGAGGTCGTTCTTGTGGCGATGAAATGCAATCACCGAACCCGCAGACGCGGTGTTGGCAAACTCGTCAAGAATTACGGGGGCTTTGTCAGCCGTGAATTCGCTGCTGCCCAACAATTTCTTGGCAATCAACTGGTTCATGGCCAGGTTGGCTTGGTGCAGCCAGTAACGGCGTACATCGGTGGCCGAGCTCAAGCCCAGGCTTTGCAAATGTGTGCTCATGTGCTCGGCGGCCATGGGGCAGACTTCTTTGAACACCTTGCGGCCTTCCTGCATGAACAGCTTGTCGCGTGAATCGGCTTCGGCGTCTTCAGAACGGTTCAGGAAACCAAAGTTGTTGCGAATGTTGTTCGAGAATTTGGTGGCCAGCTTGGTGCCCAGTACTTCCCAGCTGCCGGGTTTGGCGTCTTCCAGGCGTTGCACGATCACTGCGGTACACACATCACCAAAAATAAAGTGGCAATCGCGGTCCAGCCAAGCCTGGTGGCCTGAAGTAATTTCCGGGTTCACCATCAACACCGCGCGGGCAGTGCCGCTGCGCACTGCATTCACAGCTTGTTCAATGCCGAATGTGGCGGAAGAACAGGCCACGTTCATGTCGTAGCCGAAACCTTCAATGCCCAAAGCTTCCTGAATTTCGATGGCCATGGCCGGGTAGGCGCGTTGCATGTTTGAGGCTGAACAAATGACCGCATCAATGTCGGCCGAGGTAAGCCCTGCATCGTCCATGGCTTTGCGGCCAGCGTCCACGGCTATTTCAGCCATCATCGACAATTCGGAATTTGGACGCTCTTTGAAGTAGGGGTGAAGGCGGTCCGGATTCAGAATGCCTTCCTTTTCCATCACATAGCGTTGCTTGATACCCGAGGCGCTTTCGATGAAAGCGGAGTTGGAGGGCTGCAAGGGCTGAAGCTCGCCACTGGCAATTTCAGCCGCATGCTCTTCATTGAATTTCGCCACGTAGGCGTTGAACGACTCCACCAATTCATCGTTGGTGATGGTTTGGCTGGGTACGAAAAGCCCTGTGCCGCTGATGGCTACCTTGATCATTGCGCTCGTCCTGGGTGGATGATGGTGTGTTTTGTCTCTTGCGCAATGATAAAGGCAAAGGCGTTAAATTTTAAGACGCCAAGCGCATTTGCTCCACGGGCATACCCTGATCCGCGGGTTCAGCTCGTCGACCGATTCCCTCATAAATCAGGCCGTAATCGGCCAGCAGCGCGGGATCGTAGAGATTTCGACCGTCAAACACTGCTTTTTGGCGCAGGGTGCGGCTCAACATCAAAAAGTCGGGGCTTTTGAACATGCGCCATTCGGTACACACAATCAGGGCGTCGGCGTTGAACAGGGTTTCTTCCTGGGTTTTGGCGATTTCAAATTCGCCCAGCAAGGGGCCGTCTTGCCTGAATGTGGCCAGGTCTTCTTCCATGGCGCGGCGGGCTGTTTCATTGGCCACCGGGTCGAAGGCTTGCACTTTGGCGCCACGCAACACCAGTTCGGCTGCAATGGTGCGGCTGCTGGCCTCGCGCATGTCGTCGGTCTCGGGTTTGAAAGCAAGACCCCACATGGCAAAGGTCATGTTGCTCAGGTCTTCACCAAAATGCTGAATGATTTTTTCAACCAGCACACGTTTTTGACGCTGATTGCTGTGGTTCACCGCCCGCAAAATCGACAGGTTCTCGCCCGCTTCTTCGCCGGTCTGAATCAGGGCGCGCACGTCTTTCGGAAAGCACGAGCCACCGTAGCCGCAACCGGCATACAAGAAAGAGAAACCGATGCGTGGGTCTGAGCCAATGCCCGCGCGCACCTGTTCAATGTCGGCACCAATTTTCTCGGCCAGGTTGGCCAGTTCATTCATGAAGCTGATTCGGGTGGCCAGCATGGCGTTGGCGGCGTACTTGGTCAGCTCGGCTGAACGCACATCCATGCACATCAGGCGCTCGTGGTGACGCTGGAAGGGGGCATACAGCGACTTCATCATGCGCAGTGCGCGCTGGCCCGCGGGGGTGTTGTCGGTGCCCAGCACAATGCGGTCGGGGCGCAGAAAGTCGTCAATGGCCGCGCCTTCTTTCAAAAACTCCGGGTTCGACACCACCGTGAATGCGTGCAGGGCATTGCGCTGCACCAGCACGCAGCGCACTTCGTCGGCCACACGCTCGCCAGTACCCACAGGCACGGTCGATTTATTGATGATCACCTTGAAGCCATTCATGTGGGTGGCAATTTGCTGGGCCACTTTCAATACATGGCGCAGGTCGGCACTGCCGTCCTCGCGGGGTGGGGTGCCCACGCAAATGAAAATCAGCTCGGCGTGGTTCACGGCGTCTTCAATTCGTGTGGTGAAGTCCAGGCGTTGCTCGCGAATGTTTCGTTCCAGCAATTCGTCGAGACCAGGTTCGTAAATCGGGCTTTGGCCGTTTTTGAGTTGGGCAATCTTGGCGTCGTCGATGTCGCAACACAAAATTTTGTTGCCCACTTCAGCCAAACAGGCGGCCGTAACCAAGCCTACATATCCACTACCGATGATAGAAACGCGCATGTGCTTTGCTTTGATGAGTGATCAATGCGAGCAGTGTGTTGCGGCAGTGTTGCCTGCGTTTGACAGATTTAAGACTGGATTGTGACAGTGCGAAGGTGCAGCTGGAGAGAGGGAGGCATTGCTGGAATTTTCGGCGAAGGCGGCAGGGCTGCTTGTTGAAGTTGTAGCCCTTGCCGCGTATTCACCAACCGCATTATTGCAAAGTCAGTTTGTTGTCTTGACCGAAACGGCGCATTTGGTGAACCACCGCCAAGGCAACCTGACCAACCACCAGGCAACCGGCAGCCAACAAATTCGGGCCTTCGAAGCCGGTGCCGTTGATGTACTGCACACCTGCATTGATGGTGAAGCCTGTGGTCATCATGGCCATGAACAACATGCCAGGTGTACGAACTACTGAGTCGATAAAGTTTTTCATTTTGGTATCCCTTTTCATTTGATGCGAAATTGGGGCTTTCGCTTTAACCCGGCAGACACTTTGTGTGTTCTGCTTGGAATTAATTGTGCACAACTGTTCACTGAAAATCAAATAAATTTGTTAGAGATACTGTTCTAAATTATTAAGATGCTGATTATTAAAGGTAATTAATCGTAACTTGGCGTGTACGTTTTGTTTGTTTTTTCAAAACGAAGTGCCCAAATTGATTCTCCAAGGTCCGGGTAGTTCAGCGCGAATCCCCGAAAGAACAAGGGCATGTGCTCGGTGTGTCCTGGAACGGGCCAGTTAAAAACAACTTCAACCCGGCTGTTCTTGAAAAGTGGATTTAACACCTCGTTTTCAAATTCGGGCAGCACGTCTGTGGCCAGCAGATCCGTCATTCTCTGGCCAATCAGGGTGGATTTGATATTGGCCCCTTGAAGCAATACCAGTGCGGCTGGATTGGCCAGTTTTATTTTGCGAGACCTGTCCAGCGTAATCACACCGTCGGGTGCATGGGCAATCAATTCCTCCAAGGCATGCATGTCTTTCCAGACCATTCGCGCATCGGTTTCATCCCTGAATGATTTGGTGTAGCCCACCAGTCTGCGATTGTGGCCGTAGATGGGGGCCAGGTTCATGCGAAGGTGTATGCGCTTGGCTGAGTCGCTGATCCGAAGTGTTTGAATATTTTTGAGTGTTTCGCCTTGTTCCGCTCGCTCATGCAGTCTTTTTTCCGAGCTTAGCAATTCGTCTGGCACGGTCAGGTTTTGTTCTTGGTCGTATAGAACACTGGCGCGATCCAGGCCAAACAGTTCCTCTGCCGCATGGTTCCACACCAGGATGCGGCCCCGGGTGTCCTCAGCAATCAAGGCTTCGGAAGAATTGTTGACCAATTGTTTGTGCAATCTGAGCTCGTCGTGACGATCCAACATCCGTTTGGCGTGGTAAGCCGCAAATCCACTCAAGGCGATGCCCAAAAGGGTCAATGCCAGATACCCCGAGCTGAGTGGCGATTGATTGTCTGGCTTGCTGGGCCAGTACTCCAAACGCCAGCGCCGGTTGCCCAACTGCAAATCCCGGCTGACCGCGATGTTGGGGTAAAGCGAGAAGTGCTTGGGTTCGACGTTGTCAAAGAAGAGCACGGGCGTGTGTTTTTCCTCCAGCACCGAAATTCGGACTTGCAGTGTTGGGTCTTTCGCCAGCCATGTTTTCAGCAACCGGTCGATCGAGATCGGAAATGACACCCAGCCCACCAATTCTTCATAACGCGCGCCCAGGTCACTTGAAGGCACGGCTTTGTTGAACACAGGCATCAGCATGGTAAAACCCAATCGTCCAACATGCGCATTTTGAATCATGGTGATTGGCCTGGATACAGCCAGTCCCGCCCTGGAAAAGGCACTGAGGCAGTTTTCACGCCGAACGTTTTCAGAGCCAAGGTCCAGGCCCAGTGCAGAGTGGTTGTCCTCAATGGGTTCAATGTACTGCATCACAAAACGGTCTTGAGAAGAAGGGCTGATAAAGCGGATCTGGAAATCGCGCAGGCCCTTCATTTTCATTTCCCGAAGAAATTCAGCTTCTTTGTCCAGCGGAACCTTTCTTGCAAACGCAAGCCCCAAAGCGCCAGGAAAGTTCTCATTCAAATTCAGGCTGTTCACATAATTCCGGAATCGTTCTGGTGTCAGTTCGTCTTGTCCAAACGCGGTGATCAGGCTCGCGGTGTTTTGAAGGTTCAACTTGTATTCGTTGATGGTTCCTTGCAGCTCAGCGGTTCGCTGGTCCAGCAAGTTTTCAAAAGCGAGTGTTTCAGTGGCCTGTGCATTTTTTTGCAGGTGCACGCCCATCGCGATGCTGAGGCTTGCCCCCAAAATACCCACCAGGGTGGCATACGCCCAATTTGCAAATGTTTGATCCATGTCTCGCATGCTAGTAGGTACGGCTGTGTTCTTGTAGGCGGGCCTGAATGTCTTCAATCAACAAGTCCGGATCAAAAGGTTTTGTAATGAAATTGGTGAAACCAATGTTGAGGCATTCATTTCTCATGCTGTTGCTGACATGTCCCGAGACTGCGTACACCAGCAAACCCTGAAGTTCCTCGCGCTTGCGTATCAACCTGGTTGCCTCCAGCCCGTCCATCACGGGCATTTGCAAGTCCATGAGCACCGCATCGAAATGCGCGTTACCGCTGGTTAAAAGCGCAAGTGCATCTGCCCCGTTGTTCACGCAGCTCACCGCAACCCCCCGGTTTTCCAGTAATTTTTTAAACACCTTGGCATTCAAGGTGTTGTCTTCGGCCAGCAACAGGCGAAGTGGGGCTTGCTGAGGCTGATCTTGTTCTACGGGCGATTCTTGCTTGCCAGCCGGTTTGTAGGCCCGGTCCAGGCGGCTTCGCGTCAGTGGTTTCATCAACAGGCGAATCTGGCGTTGTTCAGCGATTGCGGGCAACTCGGTACCAAGCCAAACCATGTCTTGCCCCAAATTGGCTTGCCTGTCGAGAAACTGGCTCAGCCACTCGGCTTTGGATGCAGTGAATGGACCGGGCATGTCCAGCAAAATGCGCGCATTGTTGTGAACAGGCAATATTTTTTCTTGTGTAGAACTGTGATGAATAAACTGAACTTGCCAATCGGGTTCCAGTGTTTGGGCAAGCCTTGATTCCATCGGCGTTTCACCGATTTGCAGCAAAATCCGGCTACCTGGATTGACCACCGGTTTGGCTCGACCCTGACTCAGGTTGCCATGCGGCAGCGGCAATCGAAACTCAAACTGGGTTCCAATATTGGGTTCACTGCGCACATGGATGGTGCCTCCCATCACTTCAATGATTTGCCTGCAAATGGCCAAACCAAGCCCAGCGCCGTTGTAACGTTTTTGAAGTGATGAGTCGACTTGATAGAAGGCATCGAAAATCCGTTCAATGTCGTGCCCGGGAATGCCAACGCCAGTGTCGGAAACCACAACAATCAGTTGATCTTGTTCCCTGCTTTCCGCCACGACGCGGATTTGCACGGTGACTCGTCCGAAGTGGGTGAACTTGAATGCATTTGAAATCAGATTCTGAATGACTTGTTCAATTCGGCCACGGTCGCCGTGGTAGGTGGCCCGGCTTGCAGGAAGTTCCAGCAACACAGGTTCAACGCCTGGTTTTTGAAGCCACTGCTGTTGCAGCATGTTTGCCGTGTTGTCGATCAGATCATCGATTCGGAAATCATTGTTGTTGAGGCGAAAGTATCCCTGACGTATTTTCGACAGGTCCAGCAGGTCATTCACAATCGTATGCACAGATTCGCTGGATTGTTTGATGGCCCTGCCCAGTTCCTGAATTTCGACAGGGTAGCCTGGGGCATCAAGCATAATCGCGATGCTGTTGATCGAAGTCAGTGGTGTTCGAATTTCATGCGACACATTGGCAATCAGCTTGTCTTTCAGTTCGTTTGCCGATTTTGCCGACTCATACGCGGCCTTCATGGCTCTTCGGGAACGATATTCGTACAGGGACATCCAGACCACCATGGTCATGGTAATCACGGCCAACAACACCAGGTAGGGATGTAATCCGATGGGTTTGCTCCACCCCTGTTTGGGCGCCACTTCAATGGTCCATTCGCCGTAGGGGAAAAACACGGTGGACGAAATCGGGTCACTCAGCGTGGTGGCGGGGTCTCCATGTACTTTTTGCCAGTTGGCGTTCATTGGGCTTTTTTGTTGAACACTGACCAACAGCCCTTGTTGTTCCAAGGGTTCAATTACTTTTTGTTTAAGGTGTTCAAAGTCGATCAACACGGCAGCGAAACCCATGAGGTCCCGATTGTTGTCCGGGTTGCGTTGCCGAAAAACCGGATAGCGAAGAATCAAGGCATGGCCGCCTTGGACCAGTTCGCGGGGGCCTTCCATGATGGTTTTTCCGGTCAACGCTGCTTCTTCGAGGAAAGGGGCAGTGAGCGGCGCTTTGTAAAGGTTCATCCCAATTGCACTTTGATTCAGTGCCGGGTTGGTCAAGAATGTCAGTATGCCGTCGGGGGCGTATTGCAGGCTTCGAATGGCGGGGTTATCGACAGAAAGCAGGGTAGAAAATTGCTCAAAACTGGATTGGTCCAGCCGGGGTGTTTGTCGCACAAACACCTCAATGGCATGAAGGCTGGCACTGGCTTTGCCGACAATTTTCTCAAGCGTGTTGGCATAGTGGTCCAGGGTGTAACGAACTTCTGCCTTCACCCGCTGGGTTTCGCTTTGAACCTGTATGGAATTGAACAAGGCCAGACTGAGAAGGCAGGCTGACAAAGCGATACCGATCAGCCATGGCAAGAGCCCCAGTGAAGACTGGTGGTCGTGGTTACTGGCAGGTGTTTTAGGCGAGGCCATGGCGGGAGGAACTCATTGGTTTGGGGCCAAGAGTAGTCCTTCCGCACTTGCTTGCATCGGGTGATTAAGGTGGTTTAATTGCCCCGTTTACAATTGTTGTCAGTTTGTGCGGCGTCAGGCCTGAAAAAAGGCAATCAAACGATCCGCATAACCCATTTCTTCAGCTTTGGCCTTGGCCTTGGCCCGGTAAGTCTTGTTGACCTTGTCCGTTAGTTTGGCCATGCGAGCCTGTGCCTTTTCATCCATTTCGGCTGTGATCAAGCCCACCTCAACCAGCAGGTTCTCCTCGGTGAAAGCGACGGCGATCAGTTCAATCAGTTTTTCATCGCTCAGCATATTGGCTAGTTTCGCAATTCGGTCTTTGCGCTGGGCATAAAACGAAATATGCAGGTTCGCGGCTGGGTCCTTGATCACTTCCATGATCTCAATGGCTTTCTTCTCGGGAATGTAGTCTGTAAAACCACCCAGCACATGGAAGTCGCCATGTTCAACCAGTTTGGCTGCCACTTTCTTCAATTGCTCAACAGGCAGGTCAGACAACATGTCCACGGCACGCTCGGGAATCTGTTCCCTTGCAACCTCGGCCATAAAGTCAGCATCAAACAATTTGCACAGGCTGATCGCTTTGCTCATGGGGGTGAAGTACGACATATTGGCCGTAATCGCCGGGCCAAAAACCTTGGTGCACAAGGTTGCACTGATAGAGTCGGGGGCCAGTTTGCCGGCACCGGCAATTTTTTCGAACACCGGGCCGAATTTGTTCAGCAGGCTGTTTTGAAAATTGGTGCGCAGTTTTTGCAACGCCAGGGCATCGAGTTTGTCCAGGTAGGCCAACTCGTCGGCAGACTTGTGCAGGGCTTGCGCCAGGCGGCGCAGTTCGGTGTTTCTGTCCATGATTTACAGTCCCAGAATTTTTTTGACGGTGCCGCGCAACAGGCGGGGAATATGCTCCAGCGCGTTGTCCATGCTTTCTTTTAAAAATGCATCGTGGGCTTGGTGGGCAGCGGCCAGGTCTGTGGCCAGTTTCTTTTGATTCGCGGCACTTAGCTGTTCAAGCTCGGGCATGGGTTCTCCCAGCGCGTCGATCAATGCGGCGTCCAGTTTGGGCATGCTTGTCTCCTGTTTTGATTAAGTTTTGATGAATGATAAGTTGATTTTTTGAATTCGACAGTTTTTCTTTCCCGTTTAGAGTGCAGGGTCAAATTCAGCAGGGGGGCATATCGCATACACTTTCAATCAGCACAAACAAAACCAAATATTTTCATGGCACGCCTGCAACTGGACTTTCCGGACGACAACTTCTTTTACACCACTGCACTGACGGTACGGATCACGGACATCAACGCGGGCAACCATTTGGCCAACGACTCCATGATCTCCATGATTTCGGAGGCCCGGGCGCGGTTTCTGTTTCACATGGGCGTGCCCGAATTGTCGGAGGACAAAACCGGCATCATCGTGACCGACCTGGCCACCATGTACAAAAGCGAGGCCCATGCGCGCGATCAACTCCTGTTTGAAGTCGGGCTAATGGACTTCAACAAATACGGTTGCGACATTATTTTCAGAATTACACGGGCTGCCGACAGCCGCCTGATTGCCCTGGCGAAATCAGGTTTTGTATTTTTCAGTTACTCGGCCAGCAAAGTGGTGCCGATGCCCGCCCACGTTCTCAACACCTTTCAACAAGCCTTGGCCGACAATGTATCGGCCAAAAAAGCGAGCAAGCAGTGAATATTTATCAGCCTTTGAAGCAGCATGAATCAAGATTTGTCGACTTGCGTGGTTTGCGCAGCCATTTGCATTGCTGGGGCCCTGAAGATGCGCCTTTGCTGGTGATGGTGCACGGCTGGATGGATGTGGGCGCCAGCTACCAGTTTGTGGTGGATGCCTTGAAAAAGGATTACCGGGTGGTGGCGCCCGACTGGCGAGGATTTGGCTTGAGCGATTGGCCCGTGGCAGATGGTTCGCCCGGTATCCGTTCTTACTGGTTTCCAGATTACCTGGCCGACCTGGATGCCTTGCTGGATCATTTCTCGCCCACACAGCCTGTGAACCTGGTGGGGCACAGCATGGGGGGCAATATTGCCATGATGTATGCGGGTGTTCGCCCTCAGCGCATTCGCAGCGTGGTGAACCTTGAAGGTTTTGGCATGCTCGATTCACCTCCAGAAAAAGCCCCAAAGCGTTACGGCAACTGGCTGGACGACATTAAAACCCCCAAAGAACTGCGCACCTACAACAGCCTTGAAGCAGTGGCCAAGCGTTTGCAAAAAACCAACCACCGATTGAGCGACGAGAAAGCCATGTACCTGGCGCAATTCTGGAGCAGGGTTGAAAACGATGGTTACAGTTTGCTGGGCGATGCCGCCCACAAAATCATGAATCCGATCGGTTACCGCCTGGCCGAGGCCCAAGCCTGTTGGAGTCATATTGCTGCGCCAGTATTGCATGTTGAGGCCAAACAAACCGAGGCAGGGTTGTGGTTAAGCCGGGCTGGCGAGCCAGTGGATTTTGATGCATTCCGTACGCGTTTTGATTGCGTGCCAAAGTGGGAATCGGTGATTGTGGACAACGCGGGGCACATGGTTCACCACGATCAGCCCGAGGTTTTGGCGCAGTTAATTGAAAGGCACATTGAAAAAGAATAAAAAAAAGCCGACTTCCTTGGAAGCCGGCTTAACCTTTCTCGCTTGCGGAGAAGAGGAGACATGAGGTTGAGCACTGTTACAGCACTCAATGTAAACATTTTCGCGCTAAGCTTCCGGATCGGCAAGCAGATTTGTAGGTAATTTATACTAGACAAAACTATGAACTTTCACGGTTTTGTCACATAAACAGGCTTTGAGCATGCCCCACATCACAATTGAATACAGTGACAATCTGCACCATCTGGACGAGTCCTGGGTGCTGCTTCAGGTCAATAAAGCCTTGATGGGTTTGGGTATTTTTATGGATGCCGACATCAAAACCCGTATTCATGGCTTGCGTTCCTACCGCATGGGCGTGGCCGCCGCTGAAAGCGGAGATCATGCATTTGTGGCAGCCACAGTCGAGCTGCTCAGTGGGCGGGAGTTTTCAATTCAAGAGCACTTGGGCCAAGTGCTGCTCAAGGTGCTTGAAAGAACCTGCCTTCAAACCGGTGGACCGCAAACCCAAATCAGCGTGCATGTGCGTGAAATGCAGTCCGAGTTGTATTTCAAATCGGTCAGCAAGCGCAGCTAATCACTTTGGCGAATCAGGCGCCCAATAATTGATGCGGGTTCTGGCCCTGCATTTTTCGTTTTAACAGTTCAATCAGTCTGGGTTCATCCAGCAAGGCCATGTGGCCCGTGCGGTCGATCACATGGTTGGCTGCGCCTTCGAGATGGGCATACCGGTGGTGCAAAATCAGCGCATCGGGAATGGCGATCACACTGCTCATTTTTTGCCGGTGCGAGTCGTCTTCCACATTCAGTTGATTCAAAAAGTCGCTGTTGGGCAGCATGTCTGCGGCACAGTCACCTACACCCAGGTGGGCCATGCGCGTGCCATTGTTGGGCGAAGCCAGGGTGAACAGGTGTTGCACCTGGGTTTGGCTGTGCCACCGCGTGCTCATGGCCTTGCGTACGATCAAGCCGCCCATGGAATGGCCCACCAGGTAGGTGTTTGCACCTTCGCATTCGGGCTGGCCAAGCACCGTGTCCATGTAGTGCCCGAAATCACGTGCCATGTCGTGCACCGAGGCCAACACATAGCGTGGTTGATACAAGGCCACTCGCACGCCGCTCCACAGCAATTCTTCATACAGGGTGGCAAAGCAACCCGGTTTTTCCATGTAACCCGGCACCATGAACACAATGGGCAACTGGCGGTTGTGGAAGTTTGGGCTGAATTCAGGCACGAATTGCGCTACGCGTTGGCGAAACAGAAAGCTTAAGCCAAACAAGTAACCCTCGCGGGCAGCAAGTTTTGCAACATCGGCCATGCCCAGTTTTGGGTGACCATTGACAGGTGTTTGACTGGCCATTTGATTGTCCCTTTTCCAAAATACTTTCAGGATTACTGGCTCGTTTTGTTTAAATTACGCTTGTATGCGCATTTACTACAATTCAATTAACGGTCAAAAAAGTGTCCTGTTGAGTAAATAGAACACTACACAGGGTAAATACGGGGTCTTCTGACGATAAAAAAAGGCCAGCAATTGCTGGCCTTCCCGATTTGAACTGATGTTGGAACGCGTGCTACACCAGCGTATCCGCCCAAATGTTCTGGGCCCAGTTCCAGGCGTAAGTGCCTTCCAGCTCGTTGGGTGCGGCAGACACGCCGCCTGAACCCTCAACAGTCAAGAAGGTTTTCTTCTCGGCGTTGTACACATGCACGCTGGCCACGTGAATCACGTTACTGGTAGTGACATAGCTGTAGCAGGTGTTGTTGGTCAAGGGTGTGGCATTGGGTTCCCAGCCGCTAAGCTGCGCAACAATGGCGGCCGCAACCACTTTGGCCTGGCTGTTGGCCATGTGGCCGCTTTTCGGCATCAAGGGTGCGCCTTGCACTGAATCGCCGATCACATGCACATTGGGCGCAACAGTCGATTCGAAGGTCATGTAGTTCACTTCGGCCCAGCGATTGTTCAGGTTGGCAATGCCGGAATCGACTGCCAGTTTGCCTGCGCGCTGGTCGGGCAGAATGTTCAGTACATCGCCTTTGATGGGGTCTTCAAACTCGAAGCGAACCGTTTTCGTCGCGCCATCCACCCCAGTCACTTTCATGTTGGGGCGATATTCCAGAATGCCTTTGTACTCGCTTTCCCAAACGCCTTTGAACAGCTTGCCTTTCGACGTCACGTCGGCGTTTGCATCCAGCAACAGCACTTTCGATTTTGGCTTGTACTGCTTGAAGTAGTTGGCCACCATGCTCGCGCGCTCGTAAGGGCCGGGGGGGCAGCGGTAGGGGGCCAGGGGTACGTTCAGAATGTAGGTGCCGCCATCGGGCATGGCTTCCAATTGTTTGCGCAAGCCCACGGTTTCTGGGCCGGCTTTCCAGGCTTGAAGGATTTGACCGCTGGCATTGGCTGCGGCCAAGCCTTCGATTTTGTCCAGTTGCAAATCAATGCCGGGCGACAACACCAGTTTGTCGTAGGGCAGGGTTTTGCCGTTTTTCAGTTTCACAGTGCGTTTTTCAACGTCAATGGCAGTCACGTAATCTTTCACCATTTTCACGCCGTGGTTGCGTGAAAGGCCGGTGTAGGGAGTGCTGATTTCGTTGATCTTGCGAATGCCTCCCACCACCAAATTGCTCATTGGGCAAGAAATGAAAGTGGAATTGGGTTCAACCAGGGTCACATCCAGCTGGTTGCCCGAAAGCATGCGCAGGTATTTGGCCGCAGTGGCACCGCCGTAACCACCACCAATCACCACCACTTTGCCTTTGGCGGTTTTTGCGGTGGCTGACAAGGGCATGCCACCCAACAGGGCTGTGGCCAGTGCGCTGGTTTGTAAAAATTGTCTTCTTTGCATGGTGCGCTCCTTAGTCTTTTTTGCCGAGGTAGTTGGCGATGATGTCGATTTGCTCGTCGGTGTAGCCCTTGGCAAGTTGATGCATCACGGTGGCGGGGCGCTGCCCGGTTTTAAACCAGATCATATTGGTTTTGATGTATTCCACACTCAGGTTGGCAAGCCCGGTGACTGCGCTGCCTTGCACGCCTACGCCGTTGGTGCCGTGGCAGTTGGCGCAAGTGGCAGCCAGGCTGGCGGCCTGCAGTTTTTTCTCGGGTGTCATTTCGTTGGCGATGGCGCCAGTGCCCAACAGCAAGCCACTGCCAGCCAGTGCCATGCCCGCCAGCAGGCGTGCGGCGCGTTGTTTCAAATCAGTCATTGCTGTCCCTCCGGTTCTTATTTGAGTGAATGCTTTTGTTCACGTTACGGGTCGAATATGAATCATGACGCATGCAGTGTCAATTAGCCGACACAATGCCAAATCCAATCTGATTCTAGCGTGGTAACAGGTACAGGCAAGCAGTTTTTTCTCATATGCATATAACAAGATCGAGGTTGGACGTGGCTCACTCCAAACGTGCACTGCAAGCAGTACTCCTTTCCCTGTCCACACTGGCGCTCAGCGCATGCTTGTCTTCAGGCGGCGATGACCCCACCAATACCGCTGGTGGAGGCACGGTGATCAACCCGGCCGAGTCTACGGGCAGGGTGTTCCTGATCGAGCCCGGGCCGAATGCCACCGAGGAAATGGTCAAGGCCATGGTGCAGCTCAAGCCCAAAGACATTTTGCGGTTTGACTGCGGCTTTTTCGATTTGAAAACCGGCATTCAGATTACAACCACCGAGGATGTGATCATTGAAGGCTGTGGCATGGACGAAACCTTCCTGTCTTTTCGCGACAGCACCTCGCAAGAGGGCTTTCTGGCGTCGAACGTGCGCGGAATTACTGTGCGCAACCTGACCATTGGTGATTCACCGGGTGATGCCTTCAAAATGAAGGGCGTCAACCACGGTACCTTGAAGAAAGTACGTGCCATTTGGAGCAGCGGCCGCAAGTTGCCCGAAGAGCGCCCAATTACTGCGGCCAACTTCCGCGATGAAATCAAGGTGGCCTGTACGGACCCTGCACGCCACAACCCGGCCAACCCCAACCCGCTGGAAACCGACAACACTTCGCCTGACTACACGGTAAGCACGGCGTCTGGCCGCTACGGCATTTACCCGGTTGAAAGCCGTAACATTTTGGTTGAAGAAACTGAAAGTATTGGTGCCTCTGATGCCGGCATTTATGTGGGCCAAACCAACATTGCCAAAATTCGCAAAAGCCGGGCAGCCTTCAACGTGTTCGGGTTCGAGA
Organism: Limnobacter alexandrii; assembly: GCF_005871185.1. Lineage (GTDB taxonomy): Bacteria > Pseudomonadota > Gammaproteobacteria > Burkholderiales > Burkholderiaceae_B > Limnobacter > Limnobacter alexandrii. The sequence goes on along the minus strand of NZ_SWKN01000014.1, from coordinate 44,756 downwards.
TTGAGAACGTGGTGGATGGTGAATATTCCGAGAACCTGGCCGAATGCAATTCCGGTGGTTTTCTGGTCTACGACCTGGACAACCTGACGCAGTATGGCTCGCGCTCACGGGTGTACAACAACATTTCCCGCAACAACAACACCTACAACTTTGCCGTGCCCGGTTCGATCGTGGCCAACGTGCCGCGTGGTTCAGGCCTGATTACGCTGGCTTACGACAAAATTGATATTTACGACAACGTGTTCGAGAACAACGGCACCGCTGGCATTATTTTGACCAGCTATGATTTGCTGGGCGAGAACGGCGATCGTCGAATGGATGTGTACTCCGAGGCGGTGAACATTTTTGACAACACCTTCATCAACAATGGCAATGATTTGCCGCAGCCAGACTTTGCATCCATTCTGGCCACTCAAGGTGGGCAGGTAACCAGCGCCTTTCCGGCGGTGGTGGGTTTGAAAAACGCCTTGGGTGGGGGTGGTTACCGGGGTGCGCACATTGTGTGGGACGGCTATACCGACACGCTGAACAGCAGTTGCGATTTGCCCAAAGACCGCAATGGCGACAATGTAGCCGTGGATGCCGATGGAAAACCCATTCAGGGCAACCACAACCCCAACCCCAGTTGCCGCTACAACAAATACAAGTTCGAGACCAACGGCCAACGCAAAGTGCCAGCCTGGTGGTTCAGCTGTATCAACCCCAACAACAATTTTGGTTCAGACAGTTTGGCCTTTTCCAACTTCCACGGCACTCGCGGCCTGGATGCGGTGATCAACCTGAACACCAACGACCCTACAGCCAATTTGTCGCTCGAATACATTCAGTCGATTGCCACAGGCATCCCGCTGTTGCCCAGTGAGTTCGACATCAGCAAACACGATTGCATGGCCCGCTTTGGCGCAGATTTGCCGCGCTTGCCCGACTTTGAATTCGAGCCCTTTGTGCCCAGTGGCCAGTTTGCGCCCGAGCCTACCGCAGAGGCTGTGAAGGCTTTGTGTGAGGTGCCCTTGAAGGCAGGCGTAGTTAACGAGGCCGCAGCGCAAGTGAACTGCCCTGATTTGGCCCAGTACAACCTGTTTGCCGATGATCAAAACCCGGCCAGCCGACCCAACGGGCAGGGCATGCCGTATGTGTTGAACAGCAAACTGTTCAGCGATTACTCCATCAAGCACCGCGTGATGTTTATTCCGGAGGGCAAGCAGGCCCGCTTCCTGGAAGACGAAGAAAGCCGCGTGAATTCCACCATCGAGTTTCCGGTGGGCACCATCATTGTGAAAACTTTCTCCTTCGTGGATCAACCCGCCGCACGTGAAACGCCTTATGAAACACGCTTGCTGATCAAGCGCCAACGCACCGATGGTCAAAACTATTGGGAAGCGCTGGAGTACATTTGGCAAGATGCGGGCAATGGCAAACGCAAGGCGGTGCTGACCCAGTTTGGTGGAAGCGCGGCGGCTACCTGGGACTATGTGGACGTGGATTCTGGCAAGCGGCAGGTGGGCAGCACCAATGCCTACATGTTCCCCAATGCCAGCCAATGCGCCATTTGCCACAGCAACAATGATGTGGACCCCGGTTCGGCACCGATTGGCCCCAAGCCACGCAATTTGAACCGTGCCTATTTGAATGAATCACCCTTGTTCACCGGTCAGGCCCAACACCCGGTCAGTGGCAAAAACCAGTTGAAGTTCATGTGCGAAACCGGTTTGATGAATGGTTGCCCCAGCAGTTTTAATCTGGATCAGCGCCAGGTGGCCACCAACGTGAACCACATTCCGAGGTTCAACAATCCGGGCGATTCAGGCATGCCAGCCAATTCGAAAGGTGACATTGAGGCGCGCGCGCGTGCTTACCTGGAAGTGAACTGTGCGCATTGCCACAACGTGAATGGGCAGGCCTCCAACACGGGCTTCTATGTGGATGTGTTCCGGGCGGTGGACAGCACCTATGGTATTTGTAAAAAGCCAACGGCCAGTGGCTCGGAAGGGCGGGGCACCCGCACTTATGACATTCACCCGGCCATGTCGAGCGATTCCATTGTGCCTTATCGCATGGGCCCCGAGGCCGTGGAGCTGGCTGCGAAAATGCCACCGCTGGCACGCAGCGTGGTTCACACCGAAGGTGTGGCACTGATCAATCAATGGATTGACCAAGTGATCGACGCCAGCTACCAGAATGCAGATGCATGCCAGGAAGGCAACAGTTCAGGCGGTGGTTTGCCCTTGATTGGAGGCCTTCCCCTGTTACCATAGCAGGCATGGAATTACTGAAAGATCCCACCACCCTGTTTTTGATCAAACTGGCCATCACCTTCGGGTTGATGGCCAGCGGTTTCTTTGTAAACCGGGCTTTGTCCTGGTCGCTGCGCAAACTCCACCCCTATCACCCTGAAAAGGCGCGCTCGCAACTTGTTTTCTTGAAGAACCTGGTTCGAATGTCGGTGTTTTTTCTGCTGATTTCGGTGTGGGCCTCGCAAATTACGGGTGCGTTTCTCAGTGTGGTGGCCATTGCAGGTGCAATGATCATTACTGGCAAGGAAGTGGTGCTCAGCTTGCTGGGTTATGTGAATATTTCACTGTCCAAGCCGTTCCGGATTGGCGATTACATCGAAATTGGCACACAAAATGGCCGGGTAATTGACATCGATTTGCTCAGCACCAAGCTGTTTGAAATAGGCATGTCGGGCAAATACACGGGGCGTCGCCTTGCCGTGCCCAACGCCATGGTGTTGACACAAACCATCAAGCATTTGTCCATGTTGGGCAAATTCAGTTTGTACACCATTGAAATCATTCTGCCCTTCAAAGCCGACACGGCGCGGGCCGAGCAGGTGGCCCTGCAAGTGGCCAATGCAGTGTCGGCCAGTTGGCTTGAAGAGGCCGATCAGTATTTTGACCGGATTGAGGTGTCGGAATTTGTGGATTTGCCCGGCGCAAAACCCGAGGTGTTCTGGCAAGCCTACAATGAATTGGCGCATAAAATGATTGTCCGCCTGGCCTGTCCGCTGGAAAAGCGTGGTGATGCAGAACAAGCCATTTACAAGGGTTTCTGGCGCGAATTCGGGCCAGTGTAGGCGGGTTTGCTTCGGGAACCTCTTGCCCAAGCGGTGGGTCTATTGGTCGACACAACGAAATACAACAAAGGGACATTCATGACACAGCATGTAGTTCGAACCCGGATTGGTCAACTGGCCACCATTGCCGCATTGGCCTTGTTGGGTGGAAACGCCTGGGCTGGAAGTGGGCACAGTCACTCCCGACACAACGACGCGGCGCATGTGCATGGCGCTGGCGAGCTTGAAGTGGTGCTGGACGGCAATGGCCTTTTCATCAGTCTGTATTCGCCTTTGGAAAATGTGCTTGGGTTCGAGCACAGCCCGAAAACCGATGCGGAAAAGGTCAAGGCCCGCAGGGTGAAGTCACTGTTGCAGGCCAATGGCATGTTTGCATTCTCGCCCGAGGCCCAGTGCAAAAGGACGTCCTACAAACTGTATTCCGATGTGCTGAATCCCCACAGTCATGGTCCCGGTGATGATCACAAGCATCACGCGTCCGAAGACGGGCATGCCGACTTCCGTGCCGCTTACGAGTTTGAATGTGCCGAGCCGGCCAAACTCAAGGTCATCGATGTGCGCGTGTTTCGCCAGTTTTCTGGCTTCGAGAAAATTGAAGTCCAGGCCCTGTTTCCCACGGGGCAGATTGGCGTAAGCCTCACCCCCAAACAGAGCACCTTGGTGGTTCAATGACCGCAGCAGTTCTTCACTGCGAGAACATTGCTTTCAAATACGCCAACAGCGGGTTTGAGCTGAGGGTTCCCGAGTTTTCCATGCAGGCCGGCGACACGGTTTTTCTGGAAGGTGACAGTGGCAGCGGCAAAACCACCCTGCTAAATTTGATGGCAGGCGTGCTGTTGCCACAAAGTGGCGAGGTCTGTTTGATGGGCCAAAACCTGGGCGCTTTGTCGGCCAGTCAATGCGATTCCATGCGGGTTGACCACATTGGTTTTCTGTTTCAGCAATTCAATTTGCTCAGCTATTTGAGTGTGCTTGACAACGTCACCCTGCCTTGCAAGTTTTCAAAACGCCGCAAACGCAACGCACTGAAGCACAGTGTTTCTGTGAACCAGGCTGCCCAGAACCTTCTGGATGCCCTGGGCATGGGCAAGTACCTTGATCAAGCCGTGTCCACCTTGTCGGTTGGGCAACAGCAGCGCGTGGCTGCCGCACGGGCCTTGATTGGACAACCCGATTTGATCATTGCCGACGAGCCCACCTCGGCACTTGATGCGGGCCATCAGGCACAATTTGTTCAGCTGCTGCTTGGGCAGGCCGCACAGCAAAATACTGCAGTGTTGCTGGTTAGTCACAACCCCGATTTGGCCCGGCACTGCGCAAGGCGCCAGCGCATGGAGCAGTGGCAGGCATGATACAGACCCTGTTTTTGTTGGCCAGTCGCAGTGCCTGGAGCCGCAAAGGCAGCTTGTTGCTGCTCTTGCTCAGCGTAATCACCTCCACTTGCCTGTTGCTGGGCATCGATTTGGCGCGGCAAAGCGCCAAAGCCAGTTTTTCAAATGCAGTGGCGGGCACCGATTTGATAGTGGGTGCACAAACAAGCCCGGTTTCTCTGTTGCTCTACAGCGTTTTTCGCATCGGCCAGGCCACGCGCAATGTGCCCTATGCCGAGTTCGAGCGCCTGGAACAAGACCCCCGTGTGAAGTCGGCCCTGCCCATTGCGCTGGGCGATTCATACCGGGGCTTTGCCGTGGTGGGCACCAAGGCAATTTATTTTGACCAGTTTTTGTATGGCACAAGGCAAAACCTTCAGTTTGCCCAAGGCCGTTCTTTTGAAGATTACAGCGTGGGTAAACCCGCCAGCGTGTTGTTTGAGGCGGTGCTGGGCGCTGAGGTGGCCAAACGCCTGAAACACCAGGTGGGCGATAAAATTGCGTTAAGCCATGGCATGCAAATTCAGCGGACCGAACCCAGCCATGCGGACAAACCTTTCACGGTGGTGGGTGTGTTGCAAGCCACAGGCACGCCTGTTGACCAAAGCGTGCACATTAGCCTGGCGGGCATGGAGGCCATTCATGTGGACTGGGCCGCTGGTGTGCCAGTGCCAGGTGCAGAAATTCCTGCCGAGTATGTCACCAGGTTTAACTTACAGCCCAAGTCAGTCACTGCCGTGCTGCTGGGTTTGAACAACAGGGCAGGGGTGTTTCGCATGCAGCGCGAGCTTGAAAACCGGCCCGATGCAGCACTCAGTGCAATATTGCCCGGTGTGGCTTTAAGCACTTTGTGGCAAACCGTGGGTGTGGTTGAACGGGTGTTGTTGTTTGTGGCGGCCTTGGTGGCGGTGGTCAGTGCACTGGGGCTGACAAGCGTCATGTTGGTGACCTTGGGGCAGCGCAGGCGCGAGTTGGCCGTGTTGCGTTCAACCGGCGCGGGGCCGCGCACTGTGTTTGGTTTGTTGTTCCTCGAGAGTGCATTGGTAATGTGGGTGGGTGTTGCATTGGGCGTATTGGTACTTGCGCTGGGCGGTGCTGCACTTGCACCCTGGGTTCAGGCACAATTCGGATTGCAGCTTGTGGGGCTTTCAGAGTTGACCACGGGTTTGATAGCAGTGCTGGCTTTTGCCGCATTTGGCAGCTTGTTGGGCCTTGTGCCCGCGTTTCAGGCCTATCGAAACCAGTTGCAAGATGGATTGAACCCCAAAACGAATTGAATCAACAGCGAAGTAACGTGCAGGTGTATTGTTCATGAAAATTGGAAAGGTATTGGTGATGATCGTGGCCGTGGTGGTGCTGACCGCACTGGGCTATGGCCTTGCATCCTGGTTTCTCGGTAAACCAGCCCAAAGCGCCAAGGGCGCTACCCAACTGGAACAGACACTGGCCCAGCTTTCCAGCGATGCAGCCACAACCGACGGTGAATATGCGGTGGGCGACAGGCTGGCTGGCACACCCAAAAAGGCCACCGAGTTTGATCCCGCTTTTCCAGAGTTGCAGTGGGACAACTTGATGCCTGCCGATTGGGACCCGATGGCTGCATTTCGCGGCATGAATATCGCTGAACTGCAGGACAACGATCCAAAGGCTCAAGAGGCGCTGGAAAAGATGCGCAAAGCCTGGAACGATGCCCCAATCAACCCGGCCTACACCGGGAAAAAAGTGCGCATTCCCGGTTTTGCCATTCCGATTGAACAAAGCGAAAAAGGTGTAGACGAGTTGTTGCTGGTGCCGTATTTCGGTGCCTGCATTCACACGCCACCACCACCTGCCAATCAAATCATTCACGTCAAACTCAGCGAACCTCAGCCCGCAGTGGGTGCCATGCAGGCTTACTGGGTGTGGGGCGAATTGACCGCCAGCAAGTTCAGCAGCGAACTGGGCGATGCGGCCTACCTGCTGACTGCCACAGGCATACAGCCGTATGACGAGTGAGTCAGCCACAGACTCAGCACCTGAATTAGTAAAAACCCCTCTATTTTTATCGTTGACAGGAAGGCATCATGCCCATACCTTTACATCAAGCGATGTTACAGTCGATAAAACAAACAAACGTTTGATTTCCACCGGAGATATAGATTCATGGGCAATATCAGCACTGGCACAGAGTTCGCCGGCATGCATCATCTTGAGCTTGCGTTTCTTGACGATGTTGCACCCAAGTACCTGAGCCTGGCCCGTCCGCCGCATGGTTTGAAAATTCGCCAATGGAAAAACCGCAGCGCGGTGCCCCTGATCAACAAACTGCATTCAGGCCTTTCCGGGCTTAAGCGCCAGCAGGCCACAGTGCTGGACCATGAACTGGTGTGGCTTGAAGGCGGTAACCCCGAAGGCACACCCGTGGTGTTGCTGCACGGTTTTGCGTCGAACAAGGAAAACTGGTTGTCGCTGGTGCCTTTTTTGTTGAAGCAGCACCGCCTGTTTGTACTTGATTTGCCTGGTTGGGGCGAAAGCCAGTTCAATGCCAATGTGCCCTATGGGCTGGACGACCAAGTGGCCCGTGTTGCCGCATGGATTGAAAACCACGTGCCAGGCAAAGCCCATGTGGTGGGCAACTCTGTGGGTGGTTTGGTGTCTGCTTTGTTGGCGGGGCGCCATGCGAATTTGGTTCAAACGCTGTGTTTGATGAACCCGGCGGGCGGCAAGGGCAGTGACCACACCCGATTTGAAGCGGGCCTGAAAGAGGGCCGCAACCCGATGATTGTTGAAAGCCTGGCGGGTGCACACACATTGATGTGCCTGGCCATTCACAACCGGGCAATTGCTTTGGCGTTGGCCCCGGTGATGGCGCAAGACCTGATCAATCGCCGCCATGTGAACCGGCATTTGTTTCACCAAATGTTCGTGAATGCCCCCAATCCCAATGGCCCCGGCATGTCGGCCACGCAGGCGCCCACCCTGATTATGTGGGGCAAAGAAGACCGGCTGGTACATTACACCGGCGCTTACACTTATCAAGCCATTATTCCCCACGCGGATGTGTTACTTTTTGACGGCGTGGGCCACTTGCCCATGGTTGAAATTCCGATCCGCACGGCCAAGGCCCTGCAGGAGTTTTGGACGGCCTGATCTTGATAGGGGAATTTGAGCATGAACATTCGTAACGCCTTCGTCATGCTGGGTTTGCTCGGTTTATTGACAGCATGCGGTAACAAGCTGGATGGTGTTTACAAAGACGACCTGGGTTTGCAGAAGTATGAGTTTCAAGGCAACGGTACAGTGTATGTATCCACCATGGGCATAACCCGTGAAGCCGCCTATGTGCTCGAAGACAAAAAAGTGAAAATTACCAGCGATGGTGAAACCACCATTTATGACCTCAATGAAGACGGCACCATCAAGGGGCCACTGGGCATGACTTTAAAGCCAGAAACCGCCCAATAAGTTTCTCCCCGTATTACCCCAAAACCCGCTCCAGCAGCGGGTTTTTTACATTTGTTCACACAGTTAACCTTTTCTTGCATTCCCCCAACTGCATTAACCCAATATTGGCCCCCTTTTCCATTTCTTTTCTCCCTATTGCCCACATGGGTATCGGCGCAAACTTTCTTCAAGCGTGAAATAGTTAAGTTCACTGCGTTTAACAAAGTGGTCCAACGGAGGACTTTATGCGCAGCACCCCATTCGAATTCCTGCAGCTTCTCCATCACTGGGCAGCCACTGGCTACCTCACTGTTCGTGGTGCTTTGTGCAATGGATGGTATGAGGCCCTGGAACATTCCCCCGCTCCCCTTGAACCCGCAGTGTGCCCGGTCAAACAATTGATAGGAATGTCAGTTCATGAAAAAACACAATAAAAACAAAGTGCAAAACCCGGCCGTGTTGCCCATGGCCTTGATTGCAGCATCGGCAGGAATTCTGGTGCTGAGTGCCTTTATTCAGGGCAGTGTGTGGCCACTGGCCTTTGGCAGTGCGGCGCTGTTGCTGTGTGCATTGGCCGTTCATGAAATTGGAAAAAAACAGCAGCTGGCACTGCAGGCTGAAATTGATGTTTTGTCTTCCACCCTGAACACATTGAGTAAAACAGACACTGAGAAAGTTGAACTGCTTCAGTTGGCCGACGTTTGGGTGCCCACGTTGAACAGCCAGTTGGGCACTGCCAATTCTCAAATGGAGTTGGGCATTGTGAACCTGGCGGAAGCCTTCTCTGAAATTCACAGCAAATTGAACGACACGGTGGGTGTGGCCACTGGCGCAGCCCAGGTGCTGGGTAACACCACAGGTGGCAGCAACGGGCTGGCAGACCACGTGGCGCAAAGCCTCAATGGCATGCTGAGCAGTATTCGAAATTCCTTCGATGAGAAGGCCACCATCATGCAAGAGGTGAAGGGCTTTATTTCCTCAACCGAGGAGTTGGCCAAGATGGCAGCATCCGTTGAAAACCTGGCAGCGCGCACCAACTTGCTGGCTTTGAATGCAGCCATTGAAGCCGCTCGCGCGGGCGAAGACGGCAGGGGGTTTTCAATTGTGGCCGACGAGGTTCGCAAGCTTTCCATGTTGTCTGCTGAAACTGGCGTGAAGATTCGTGAGCGTGTTCAACTGATTGCGACAGCCGCCAAGAAGGCAGGCGATGGCGCAGCACGCATGGAGAGCAGCGATGAAAAGGTGCTCAGCCAGGCCAGTGAAACCCTGAGTGGCGTGGTTGATCAGTTTGAGCAAGTTACAGGTCCGCTGCACCAAGCCAGCGAGCAGATCATTGCCAACACCAATCAGGTGTCTTCCAGCTTGAACAATGCAGTGGTGCATTTTCAGTTTCAAGACCGTGTGTCCCAAATTCTGGGCCATGTACAAGACAGCCTGACCCAGATGAAAAGCCAGCTGAACAATGGCCTTGAAGCCCTGAATGTGGCCGCGCTGATGCATGAACTGGAGCGCAAATACACCATGGCTGAAGAACGTGTAAACCACAGCGGCAAAAGCAGCACCAATGCAAACGCCAAGCCGAGTGCAAGCAATGACGAACTCACCTTTTTCTAAATACCCGGAACGAGAACCCGTATGAGCAAAACTGTATTGATCGTGGATGACTCCACTTCCCTGCGCCAAGTGGTGTCGATGACCCTGAAAAGCCAGGGCTTTGACGTGGTGGAAGGTTGCGATGGGAAAGATGCACTGACCAAGCTGGATGGTCGAAAGATCAGCTTGATCGTGAGTGATTTGAACATGCCCAACATGGACGGACTCACCTTTGTACGCGAGGTGAAAAAGATGGCGGCTTACAAGTTTGTACCCATCATCATGCTGACCACGGAATCGGACGACAAATTGAAAAGCGAAGGGCAGGCTGCGGGCCTGAAAGCCTGGATGGTGAAACCTTTCAAGCCTGAACAAATGATTGCAGCAGTGAACAAATTGGTGGCCTAAGGCCGCAGGGAGGATGCACATGCACAGCGAACTGATTATGCAAGAAGACCTTGAAAACGAAATGGAAAACAGCATTGCATCCACCAGTCACACCCAAGTGGCCTTGGATACCCTGACGATCGCGGATTGCGCAGGCCTGGTTGAAGTGATTCGGCAGTCTTTGAGTCAGGGAATTTCAGTGGTGCTTGATTTGAGCAACTGTCAGGAAGTGGACACCGCAGGCATGCAAATGTTGGTGACCATTCAAAACGACCCTGCTGTGAACCTGCGCGTGCACTGGACCAAGCCCTCGGAAGTGGTGGCCATGAAGGCCGCTCGTCTGGGTGTGCAGTCCTGGATCAACGCTGGTTTTTTGGAGAACTAAGGCATGGCCTTTGAACTTGACCTTGATGCTTCACGCGGCATATTTTTCACCGAAGCCCGACAACTGCTGGCTGAGGTAGAAAGCTATGTGTTGCAGCTGGAGCAGAACCCCAACGACACGGAAGTATTGAATGCTGCATTTCGCGCTGCTCACACCATCAAGGGCAGTGCAGGTGTGTTCGGCTTGTTGGTGATTACGCATTTTGTACACGACCTTGAAACCGTGCTGGACCGGGTACGCAATGCCGAGATAGCGTTTGACGCCGATATGAGTACCTTGGTGCTCGAGTGCCGGGATCACATTTCCGAACTGGTGGATTGCATTGAAGCAGGCGGCAGTGCTGAACACGTCAGCCCTGAGATGGCGGGCGCACAGGCTGGCCTCACAGCCCGCTTAAAGGCTTATTTGCTGCAAGAGGACAAGCCCATGCCCGGCATAGCGGCCAAGGCAGTTGAAGCCGACCATGGTCAGCTTACCTGGCATGTGTCGGTGCGTTTGGGCCGCAGCACCTTGTGCGATGGCTTTGACCCAGCCCCTATTTTTTCATACATGGAAACCTACGGCGAGTTGCAGGCCGTGGTGCCAGTGCTGGATGCCTTGCCCAGTTTCGCAGACCTCGATTCCGAGGCTTGTTACCTTGGGTTCGAATTGCGGTTTGTGACTGACAAAGGCCAGGCCGGTATTGAAGATGCATTTGAGTTTTTGACGGAAGAAAGCAAGGTTCGAATACTTGCCCACAACTGCACACCTGCGCAGTGGGACGATTTGGTGAATGCTCTGCCCGAGGGTGCCGCGCGCGCCACAGAACTGTTGCAAGAGGCAGGCTTTCCCAGACCCCAAGAAGAAACACTGCCCGAGGTGATTGAGGACACAGGCGCGGTTGTTGCCACGGCTTCAGGCAAGTCCAAAGCCGCAGGCAAGGCCACACCGACCAGTTCATTCATCCGTGTACCTTCTGACAAACTGGACGCACTCATCAATTTGGTGGGCGAACTGGTGATTGCCAATGCGGGTACTGTTGAACAAGCCAAACATTTGAACCACACCGCCATGCTGGAATCAACCAGCGCAGTGGCTGGTTTGATCGAGGAAATTCGCGATGGTGCACTGGGCTTGCGAATGGTTCAAATTGGCGAAACATTCCAGCGCTTTCAGCGCGTGGTGCGCGACACCGCCATGGGCTTGGGCAAGCAAATTCAACTTGAAATTTCAGGTGAAGACACCGAACTGGACAAATCGGTTGTTGAAAAAATTGGCGACCCCTTGATGCACCTGGTGCGCAATGCCTTGGACCATGGCCTTGAAACACCGGAAGAACGCGTGGCAGCAGGCAAACCTGCGACGGGTCGTTTGCAATTGAATGCCTACCACGACAGTGGCCACATTGTGATTGAAGTGAACGACGATGGCCGTGGGTTGGCACGCGACAAAATTCTGAAAAAAGCCATTGAGAAGGGCATTGTGACGCCCGAGCAGATGCTCAGCGATGCTGAAGTGAATATGTTGATTTTTGCACCTGGATTTTCCACGGCAGACAAAGTGACTGACATTTCTGGTCGCGGTGTGGGCATGGATGTGGTGAAGCGAAACATTGAAGCACTGCGAGGTTCCGTGCAGGTGCGTTCACGCCCCGGCAACGGTTGCACCTTCGAAATTCGATTGCCACTGACCCTGGCCATTATTGACGGTTTCATGATTGGCGTGGGTGGTTCGGTGTATGTGATTCCACTGTCCTATGTGCGTGAATGCCTGGAATTGCCAGTGGATGCACTGGGCACCGACGATCGCATGGACATTCATTACGACTTGCGTGGCGAGTTTCTGCCGGCAGTGCGTTTGCGCAAGGTGTTTCATCCCGACGCGAAGCGACCCAAGCGCGAGAACATTATTGTGGTCAGCTTTGGCGGTGTGAAAGCCGGCATTGTGGCCGATCAATTACACGGCGAATCACAAACAGTGATCAAGCCACTGGGCAACTTGTTTGAACAGAACAGGGCAATCAGCGGGGCCACCATCATGGGCAACGGGGATGTGGCCTTGATCATAGATGTACCTAAATTAATCACAGAAGTCAGCAGTATTTCAGCAAGCCTTGAGCAGGCCAACGCGTAATTTTACAAAGGAAAACGAACATGGGTGCATTTGATTTTTTGAAAAGCGGTCAGCTGGCCATGGTTGCTGACAGCCTGGAAGTGGAAATTTCCGGCTTGAAAACCAATCTGGAAAAGCCTTTGCAGGCATTGCCCACCAAAGACCTGAGCGGTGATGTGTTGTCAGTGGTCACCAAGATCAACGAGATGATTGCCAGCGTGAATGAACGCGCCCGCAAGGTGGAAGAAACTGCCGTGCGCAGCGTACACCAGCTGTGGAAGAAAGAAACGCTGAAAGGCGCAGCCGATGAACTGCCCTCAGCCATTCGCGATGCAATGAAGAAACTGGAAGCGGAAACCATGTTTGCGCAACGCCAGGTTCAAGCCCTGGAAAGCGTGGCCACCAACGTGATGATTGCCGACGCCGACTACAACATTGTGTATGTGAACAATTCGCTGTCAAAAATGTTGGTGGAAGCAGAGACCGACATCAAGAAAGACTTGCCACAATTTGATGCCCGCAAAATTCTGGGTGCCAACATTGACAGCTTCCACAAAGTGCCAAGCCACCAGCGTGGCATGTTGGCCCGCCTGCGCGATTCCTACAGCACCAACCTGACGATTGGTGAACGCCATTTCAACTTGTTGGTAACCCCGGTGTTTGATACTTCTGGCACCCGCGTGGGTACTGTGGTTGAGTGGAAAGACCGCACAGGTGAAGTGGCCATGGCCAAGCGCGAAGAAGAGCGTGCAGAGAAAGAACGCAAGACAGCACTAGAAAATCTGGCAATTCGGATTGCTTTGGATTCAGTAACCACCAACGTGATGATTGCCGACAATCAGAACCACATCACTTATCTGAACAACTCGCTGAACACCATGATGACGCGCAATGAGGACATGATTCGCAAGAGCTTGCCCAACTTCAACGTGCGCAAACTGATTGGAGCCAACATTGATGTATTCCACAAAAATCCCGCACATCAGCGCAGCATGCTGTCTGCCCTCAATTCACCTTTGAGAACCGGTATCAAAGTGGGTGAGCTCAGCTTCCGTTTGATCGCATCGCCAGTGATTAACGAAGAAGGTGAGCGTTTGGGCACGGTGGTGGAGTGGAGTGACCGCACCGGTGAAGTGGCAATCGAGAATGAAATCTCCGGAATCGTTGGCCGTGCATCCGAGGGCGACTTCAGCGATCGCATTCGAGAAGATGACAAGGAAGGATTCCTGAAAACCTTGGCACAAAACGTGAACGGTTTGTTGACCACCACCTCTGTGGGCCTGGAAGACGTGGGCCGCGTGTTGAAGTTGCTGGCCAACGGCAACATGACACAGAAGATTACAGCGGACTACAAAGGTTTGTTCGGTGAAGTGAAAGACGACGTGAACATGACGATTGATCGTTTGAGTGACGTGATTCAGGAAGTGCGTGGTAACGCAGATTCACTCACCAATGCCGCACGCGAAATTTCCAAAACATCACAGAGCCTGTCGCAGGGCGCAAGCAGCCAGGCTGCCGGTGTTGAAGAAGTGTCAGCCAGTATTGAAGAAATGGCCGGTTCAATCAAGCAGAACAGCGAGAACAGCCGCGTGACCGACCAAATTGCGACCAAAGCTGCTGAAGAGGCAAAAGAGGGTGGCCGCGCAGTGACCGAGACCGTGAACGCCATGAAAGCGATTGCGGACAAAATCGGCATCGTGGATGACATTGCTTACCAAACCAACTTGCTGGCCTTGAACGCAGCGATCGAAGCGGCCCGCGCCGGTGAACACGGCAAAGGTTTCGCAGTGGTGGCAGCCGAAGTACGCAAGCTGGCAGAACGCAGCCAAGTGGCCGCACAGGAAATCGGTGACTTGGCCAGCAGCAGCGTGAAGCAGGCGGAGCGTGCAGGTAGCCTGTTGCAGGAAATGGTACCGGCGATTAACCGGACATCAGACCTGGTTCAGGAAATTACTGCAGCATCGAACGAGCAAACCAACGGTGTGGCGCAAATCAACCAGGCCATGATGAGCCTGAACCAGCAAACCCAGCAGAACGCAGCCGCGTCTGAAGAGTTGGCTGCAACCGCAGAAGAAATGAGTGGCCAGGCTGGCATGTTGAACAACGCAATGAGCTTCTTTGACACCGGGACGGGTCGATCAGGCAGCCGCGGAGCCAGCCCTGTTGAGCGCAAACCAGCAGCGAACAAGTCAAAAGGCCACGCCAGCGTGGATGGTTTTGACAGTTTCGACGATTTCTAAAAGGAGTATCTACCATGAGCAATGTCAATGAACAATTGGCCAAGGCCATGGAGAGTGACAGCGCCAGCCACCAGTACCTGACCTTTCAGGTACATGGTCAAAAGCTGGCGGTGGAAATTCTCCGAATCAAGGAAATCATCGAGTTTGGCCGCATTACGGTGGTGCCCATGATGCAGCAATGCATCAGTGGTGTGATCAACCTGCGGGGGTCCGTGGTCCCCGTGGTGGATTTGAGTGCCCGGTTCGGGCAAGGCAAAACCGAGATCAACCGGCGCACCTGCATTGTCATTCTTGAGTCGCAAATGGCTGAGGAAACGCAGGTGGTTGGTTTCATGGTTGATGCGGTCAATGCCGTGGTCGATATTGGCGCCGAGTTCATTGCCCCGCCTCCGCAATTCGGCGCAGGTGTGCGAACCGACTTTTTGCGTGGCATCGGGAAGGTGGATGAGGAGTTTGTTCTGGTGTTGAATGTTGAGCGCCTGCTGGACTTTGACATTCCCACCGACCTTGAAGACCTGGCGGTGGCTGCAGCCTGATCGATTTTGGGAACTGGAAGGCAGTAATGCGTCACTGAGATCATGAGTTGACACACCCACCGGGGGGATACTCCCCCGGTGGTGCACCATGAGATATCTCAACCGCATGTTCAAACTAAAATACGTTCTTGATATTTCCGACAGTGCCTCTCGCGCAAGGCAGAGAATGGCATTTGCCGGCCTGTCGTTTCTGATCGTATTCTTTCTTTCACCCGGCGGCGCAATAGTCGGCAGCAGCGCGCTCATGGCCTTCATGGTCATGCTGGGTATTTATTTTCATTTGGCCCTGGCACAAGCGTGGCTGATTTCAAACCGTGAGCGCCACTGGGAGAAATTTGAACTTCTCAGTTACTGTTCCGACCTGCCTCTGATTGCTTGGGGCCTGGTGGTCGCCCCGGAATTCCTCTCCGTGCTTTCTCCAATGATCGCTGTGGTTGCCCTGATTCGGGGTATCCGTTATGGGCCCTGTATGCTGGCCTGTCACATTGGCCTTGGTGTTCTGATTGTGCTGGGCTTGGCTGTGTTTGTGCCGTATTGGCAGGCTCATCTTGAACTGGTGTACGCCAATTTGTTTTTGCTGATGGTCTTGCCAATTCAGTTTTATGGCGTCAGCGTGAAAATTCAGGCCAGCTCGAAATCGCTGCGTCAGGAAAACCTGACCGACCCTTTAACCCGCAGCTTGAATCGCAAGGCGCTTGAAGCGGCGGTGTGGCGCACGCTCAATGCCAAAGAGCCTTTCGTGTTGTCTTTTCTCGATCTGGACAATTTCAAACTGGTCAATGACACCCTGGGTCATGCCACTGGCGACAAATTGTTGAAGCGAATCAGCAGCAAGTTGTCAGTTCGTCTGCGGGCTGATGACAAGGTGTATCGATTGGCTGGGGACGAATTTGTGGTCTTGAGCCTGGGCACCATTCGGCAGGACGTGGCAGAAAACCTGGGTCAACGTATCAAGGCAGCCATTGCCGAAGCCACTGATTACACCTGTCCGGCATTGCCGGTGTCTGCCAGTGTTGGCGTTTTGCAAGTGAGCAACTTTGAAGACATCAGTCTGGAAAAGGTATTGACCCGGGCCGATCAATTGATGTATCAGGCAAAAAAAACCGGGAAGAACCAGGTTTTGGTCGAGGCCATGTGATGGGCGTAAATCAGCCTTTTTTGGCGCAGTATTTGCTGACCGGCTCTTGCTGGGTAAGCGGAGTTTGAAGCTCGGGGGCCTGATGCACATAGGTGCACTCGGCTATTTCACCGTAGTTCGAGTCGCGCGTGGCCAGCGCCTTGCTGACTTGAATAGACACAAAAGTCCCCATGAATGCTGCAATTGCAAACCACAATACTTTTCTGTTGCGTCGAAAAAATGCGCCTAAATCAAACATGAAGCCCAGTCAAACCCAGAAAGTGTGAATTGTTGTAAATTGGAAACAATTATTAAAAAAAATAAACAATAAGTCAATTCATATTTGACATGTTTTACTTCACTGGTTTGTCGATCTCGCCCACATCCAGAATGGGCGAGGCATCAATGGCCTCAGCGCCCAACAGGGCGGTTACACGCCCTAGCACCGAAGCGATCTGGTGTTGCTCCCAGCCTTGCAGTTGAGCAAAGCGTTCAGCAAAACGCGTTTGCAGGCTGGAAGGCGCATCATTCACCTCGTGCTTGCCTTTTTCGGTGAGCACCACTTCAAGCCTGCGCTTGTCGACAGTGCTTCGAATTTTCTCGATCAAACCGCGGCTTTCAAGCTTTTGAAGAATGACGGTGGAGGTAACCGGGGAAAGGCTCAGCGACTTGGCCAGTTCACCGGGAGAAATGCCCGGGTTGTCAGCCACCGATTGCAATGTCAGCAATTCAGACGTGGCCATGTCAGCCTTCTTGGCCAGTTCACGGGCGCCTGATTCTGTGGCGCGAATAATTCGGCGAAGCGAAATTAGGGAATCTTGTAAGGTGCTGTCCATGCGCGCTAACCCGGTGATTTAATTCATTTTGATGAATTGTAGTGATTAACAGGGCTGGTGAGTTGAAAATTCCAGCGCTTAGAGCA
This sequence comes from Limnobacter alexandrii, assembly GCF_005871185.1. GTDB lineage: Bacteria > Pseudomonadota > Gammaproteobacteria > Burkholderiales > Burkholderiaceae_B > Limnobacter > Limnobacter alexandrii. The sequence continues at coordinate 27,616 of NZ_SWKN01000014.1, read as the reverse complement.
ATCCCACCAAATTTAACAGTTGCGGGGTTGTTCGGGGTTTGTACAGGACGATTTGCAATCGTTTATAAAATAAACTATTATTGAATTGTTCTTTCATAAAAACTCTTTAAATTGTTGATTCAATTCAAGGAGCTTTTACGAAAGGATGAGAAGTAGTTTATTTGTTAATAACAAATGGGTCTGCCAATAACAGAGCCATCTCATCCAAATGTCAAACACTGATGTCGTTTTGCGACATCCCGTGCTCGAAGACGGTACCGCCGTTTTTGATCTTGTGGACGCTTGCAAGCCTCTCGACCTGAATTCTCATTATCTGTATTTGCTTCAGTGCAGTCATTTTGCGCCCACCTGCGTGGTTGCGACCCTGCACGGCGAGGTGGTGGCTTGGGTTTCTGGCTACATTCCTCCGAAACAGACAGACACTTTTTTCGTATGGCAAGTGGCCGTGGGTGAAAAAGCCCGCGGACTTGGTCTGGGCAAGCGCCTGATCAATTGGGTGCTGGCGCAACAAAACGGGATCAGCAAAATTCACACATCCATTACGCCCGACAATGCGGCGTCTTGGGGCCTTTTCAAATCATTGGCTCGCGATTGGGGCAGTGATTTGTCTTCACAAGACTGGTTCGAAGAACAGTCTCATTTTGGCGGGCGACACAACACCGAAGTGCTGGTGGAAATTGCTTTGCCAACTACGCCTCTGGCGACATTCCTACAAACTCAAGGAGTACAACAATGAGTGACTCAAGCAAGTCAATCGACTTTCAAACCCTGAGCAAAATTCGCACATTCCAGAAAAACGAGTCGGAGGCGCGCAGCTACTGTCGCAGCTTTCCAACCCTGTTTGTGCGGGCCAAGGGCAGCTACATGACCGACATGAATGGTCAGGATTATCTCGATTTCCTGTCTGGGGCAGGCTCGTTGAACTACGGGCACAACGATCCAGAGATGAAATCGGCATTGCTTGACTACATCGCAGATGACGGCATCGGCCACAGCCTGGACATGCACAGCGCTGCCAAGGCCAAGTTCATTGATGCATTCAACCGCCATATTTTGAAGCCGCGTGGCATGCAGTACCGCATTCAGTTCACTGGTCCCACTGGCACCAACTCGGTTGAGGCGGCCATCAAGCTGGCGCGCAAAATTACCGGGCGCAAGCAGATTATTGCCTTCACCAATGGCTTTCATGGCGTAACCCAAGGCGCGCTGGCCTGTACGGCAAATACGCATCACCGCACACCATCAGCCTCTACCTTGTGCGGTGTAGACCGTTACCCTTATGACGGTTACATGGGCGAGGGTGTGGACACCACTGAGTATCTGGAGAAGATGCTGAACGACAAGTCGAGTGGTCAGGACGCACCGGCGGCTGTGATTGTGGAAGGTGTGCAAGGTGAGGGTGGTTTGAACCCGGCCTCAATGAAGTGGTTGAAGAACCTGGCCAAGGTAACCCGCAAGGCGGGCGCCATGTTGATTCTTGATGAAATTCAGGCCGGTGTTGGTCGTGCAGGTTCGTTCTTCAGTTTTGAGGAAGCGGGCATTGAGCCCGACCTGATCTGCCTTTCAAAGTCACTGTCAGGCATGGGCTTGCCCATGGCGGTTACGCTGATTCGCCCCGACCTTGATTTCTGGAAACCGGGCGAGCACAACGGCACATTCCGCGGCAACAACCATGCGTTCATTACTGCCGCAGCTGCGCTTGAAAAGTATTGGGCCAACCCGGCATTTGAGCGCGGCATTGCTCAACGCGCTGAAGTGGTGAATCAAAGCCTGAATCGCATTTTGAAGGCCAATGACAACGTCACCGTGCAGGTGAAAGGTCGCGGCATGATGCAGGGCATTGAAATGCAAAACGGCGCATTGGCTGATGAGGTCGTGGCGGAGTGTTTCAAGCACCACATGATTATTGAAACCTGTGGCAATGATGGCCAGGTGGTGAAAGTGTTTGCTGCCTTGAACATTGAAATGGAAGACCTGAAGAAAGGTTTGACCATTCTGGAAAAAGCCGTGGCAGTGGTTAGCGCCAAAGTTGAGAAGGAAGCCAACAGCAAAAAGGTGAAAGCATGATTGTTCGAAAACTAAGCGATGTACAAGGCACGGAAAAGCACATTCATTCGAAAGGTTGGGACAGTGTTCGCATGCTGTTGCGAGACGACAAAATGGGCTTTTCCTTTCACATCACGACCATTCACGCCAAGGCGGAATTGCACATGCACTACAAGAACCATTTGGAGAGTGTGTACTGCGTCAGTGGCAAGGGTGAAATTGAAAGCAAGATTGACGGCAAGGTGTACCCGATTGAGGCGGGCACCATGTATGCCTTGAACTTGCATGACCCGCATATTTTGCGTGCGTTCGATGAGCCGATGATCATGGCCTGCGTGTTCAACCCGCCCGTGACCGGTGCGGAGGTACACGATGAAACCGGCGCATACCCTGCGCTGGCCGAATAAATAAAAAGGAGGCAAAACACAATGATTGTTTCAGCCGTAAGAGATCCATATCCCACACGTGACAAATCTGAAGGTGCTTTGATTCGACGCGCCGAGCCAGTAGTACACAGCGAGTGGACCGAAGACTCACCGTTGACCCAGGAACAGGTGACACAGTTTGAACGTGATGGTTACCTTGTATTGACCGATGTGTTTTCAGCGCATGAGCTGGATGAGTTGCGTGCCGCTGCCGAGCGTGTAAGCAAAAATTGCGCACAAACCCATGCGGGTCAGTTGATCAAGGAAGCCGACAGCGATCAGTTGCGCACTCTGTTTGGTGTGCATGGCATGGAAGGTTTGTTGAAAGAAACGGCCAGCAACCCGCGCATGCTGGAAGTGGTGCAGTTTCTGCTCAATGACTCCGTCTACATTCACCAATCGCGACTGAATTTCAAAAGTCCGCAGTATGGCAGTGGTTTTGAATGGCACAGTGATTTTGAAACCTGGCACGCCGAGGATGGAATGCCTGGTATGCGCGCCATTAGCGCCACAGTGCTGCTGACGGATGAAATTTCAGCGGATGGTTCACTGAAGTTCATGCCGCGCAGCCACAAAACCTTTGTGGCTTGTCCCGGAGAAACACCAGACACCGATGGCTATCGTGAAGCCTTCAAAAAGCAGGCCGTGGGCAAGCCGCCCGCATTGTTTCTCGATTTGCTCGAGGAAAATGGTGGCGTGCAGGAAGTGGTTGCACCCGCAGGCTCGGTGTTGCTGTTTGATTGCAATGTGATGCATGGCGCAGGCAAAAACACCAGTGACCATTTGCGTGCCAACCTGTTCTATGTGTACAACGCAGTGAGCAATGCGCTGAATTCGCCGTATGCCGCTGATGCACCGCGGCCAGAATTTTTGGCTGCTCGAACCATAGAGCCCCTGACCCTGCAGGTGCCCGCTTAATTTGGCCGCAAGCTTTTTCATTTGCCTGGGCCTTGTGCTGCTGGTCGGTTTAAGTTCGGCCCGGCAGGCCAAGGCCAGTGCGGCTGATTATTTTGTGGCCAGTCGCAGTGTGCCACCGTGGCTGGTGGGTTTGTCTGCTGTGGCCACCAACAACTCTGGTTACATGTTCATCGGCCTGATTGGCTACACCTACGCAGTGGGTATTCAGTCGGTTTGGTTGATGGTGGGCTGGATTGCGGGCGACTTGATTGCTTCAAAAATTGCCCATGAGCGCATGCGCGATGAAGCAGAGCGCGTGCATGCCAATGGCATCATCAGTTTGTTGGCCCGCTGGGGCGGCACGCGAAGCCGAAGTTGGCAAATACTGGCTGCGCTGGTCAGCGTAGCCTTTCTAAGCACCTATGCAGCCGCACAAATTTCAGCGGGTGGCAAAGCACTGGAAGGCATGCTCGATATTCCCATGGCGATTGGCATGGGCATGGTGGCTGTGGTGGTGATTGCCTACAGCATCGCCGGCGGCATGCGTGCATCCATTTGGACTGATGCCATGCAATCGCTGTTGATGGTTGCATCCATGGTGGTGTTGCTGATTGCCGCGGTGAGCCATCTGGGTGGTTTGCAAGCGGTGCTTCAGCAGGCCAATGCCATTGATGGTTTCATGAGCCCACAACCCACCGGCCTGGACATTTCCGGTTGGGCTGGCCCTGTGGCTTTCGTTGTGGGCTGGATGTTTGCGGGTGCAGCAGCGTTGGGGCAGCCGCACATTGTCAGCCGCTTTCTGGCCCTGCAAAACACCCGGCAGATGAACCAGGTGCGCCTTTGGTATTACAGCTATTACCTGTTGTTTTACTGCTTTGCGACCGCAGTGGGTTTACTCAGTCGTTTGTATTTTGGTGAAAGTGCCAGCTTCGATCCTGAAATGGCCCTGCCCAACATGGCGCGCGATTTATTGCCAGCGTGGTTGGCTGGGCTGATGTTGGCAGGTATTTTTGCCGCCACCATGTCCACCGCCGATTCGCTGGTGCTGTCGTGTTCTTCTGCACTGACCCAGGATTTGCCCTCCCGGCCTTCCGAGAATCGGTGGCTGTTGAAAGCAGCCACCGGTTTAACCACCTTGTTTGCCTTGGGCATCGGCTTGTGGAGCGAGCAAAGCGTGTTCTCGCTGGTGGTTTGGGCCTGGGGTACTCTGGGTGCTGCGTTTGTCCCGATTCTGATTTGGCAAGTGCTGGGCGCCAAGCTGAATTCCCTCGCAATGCTTTGCATGTCGAGTACTGGTGTGTTTGTAACAGTGGTCTGGAAGTTTTATGGCTTTCCGAATACGGTTTACGAGGGGGCAGTGGGCATGTTCACCGCCTTTGTTTTGGGTGCAATTTTTGCAGTAAGTAGTATCCGCAGCCGGTTTAACCCTTAGCTAACCCGATTGGGGGGATAGGTGGGTCACCCCATGTTGTTAGATTATGTAAATGTCTTGCGTTGTGGCGCGGCAAAGATAGATTCACTACATTAATATCAGCACCAAGCTGAAGACAAACACACCTGGGGCGAGCAAATTCATGAATTGGCTAGTGGAGGATTTTGCATTCGCAGCAGCGGCAATTTCAGAGGCTCATCTATCCGGGTTGGCTTTTGGTTTTTTCGCCTCGCTCTTGGCCATGACAGTGGCTGTTGAAGTCAGAATCAAAAACCCGCCATTCATTGCCAATCGCCACTATCTGGTGCGTCGTGGGGTTCTGATCACCCTTTACGTTATTTCCATGTTTTTTGCTTCGGCGTTTGTGGGCTTGACCCTTCCTTCGGCAAAAGAATCCTTATTCAGTATTTCCGGTACCCTGCTTACTTTTCTGGTGTGTATCACCGTGTTTTTGTATGTGGATTATCTTGTACAGGCTGCCAAGGGCCGGGCCAAGTTGTTCATGCTGCTGTTTACTTCGCTTGGAATTCTGATCCAGTTCGTCATTCATATGGCCTTTATTTTTATTCCAAACAACCAAGAGGTAATGGAGGTTCGATGGGCAGGCCTGATTGTGATGTACATGTTTCTGTTTGTTTGCATGGGCTTGTTGAGTCGTTTTGCGCATGAAACCTCGGTAGGAAGATCAAAGCCTTTGCGAAACCGGATGGTGTACATTTTTGGCATTGTGGGCTTGAATCAAATGATTGCACTGAGCCTGATCGGTTTTGTGCACGTGGACAGCACGGATGGGCCCGTAGCATGGTACGGGCTTTGGACAGGTTGGGCAGGGTTCGAGATATTCATCAGCTTTTTTGCCTTGGTGATGATTTCGGTGTTGCTGTGCTATGTGTATGTGTTACTTGACCGATTTGTTCAGGTGCTCCAGGACGACAACCAGAAACTGCGAGACTTGAAGCGGGATGCTTTGGCCGAGGTTGAAACCACCTCGCAAAAACTGGAGCAGGAGCGCAGCCGCAATGAGCAACTGGAGAAATCAATTGAGGCTGTTCAACAGGACCGGGAAATGTCCGTTGACAGCCTGGTGGCTGCGGTAGCAACACTTGAAGACGGTGTGTTTGAATGGGACATTGAACAGGAAACGGTGGCATTCAGTTCAACCTGGCGCCGACTGTTCGGGCTGGATGAGATGGCCCAAGGGCCGTTGTCTGCCAATATTTGGCGTGCGGGTATTGTGGGTGAAGACATCAAGGGGCTTGACGCAGCCCTGCAGGCTTGCCTCACAGCCAATATGCCCAGCACCTCGGTTCAGGTGCGTTATGCAACAGCGTATGGTTCTTTGTTGAAACTTGAAATACACCTGGTGGCCGTCAGAAACGCCTACGGCTTGCCCAGCAAGGCTGTGGGTATTATCCATGACCGAACTGAGGAAATGGACCTGGAACTTTCCATTCGGGAGGAGTTGAATGAAGAGTCGCTTTTGTCGTCCAGAAAGTCCCAATTTGTGTCGTATCTGTCGCATGAAATTCGAACACCCATGACCGTGATTGGATCGGCCAAAGCACTCTTGGAAAGCTCTTTGCAGAAAGAGTCTGTGAATATTGAGTCGGCCTTGCATTACATTGATCAAATTGGCGGGGCCTTGCGTTCACTGCGTGCCTTGGTGGATGAAACACTGATGTTCATGGGGGCCAATTTCACACGCAATCATCTCAACATTACCCAGCTCGACATCAAGAAAGTTTTTTGCCATTTTTCCTCCTTTGAGCAAAGGCGCAGGCATGGGCAACATTGGCTGGAATATGAATTGCACTCCAGTCTTGAAAAATTCAGTTTTTTTTCTGACGAGTATGTGTTTACACAAACCATGCGGCAAATGTTGTCGTTTGCTGAAAGCAAAGAGTCCCATGCAGGCAAGCTGACCATCAAAATGCCCAATGAATATTCTTTGAATTTGTGCATTGAGCTGTTGGAGTGGCCTGTCTGGATGGTCAAGGGCGGGCAGTTGGAGCCGACACACGACGAGGAGACCGTGGTGCCATTCAAGGGGGAGTACCTGCCTTTCACCCTTTTGCTCACCAAACGGGTGATAAGGTTAATCAATGGGCGCCTTATGATTAAAAACCGGCGTAATCGTCACTGGTTGTGTGTTGATTTGCCGTCGTTGAAGGAGGAAGCATGCCGCGTGTCATGATCGTAGAGGATGACTTGACCATTCTCAGTAACCTCTCACAGTTACTGCAACTCAGTGGGCTGGACGTGGTGGAGGCGCATGATGGACGAGAGGCGCTCAGATTGCTTCAGGAGTGCCGCGAACAGGATGTGGCTTTGCCCAGAATGATTGTCAGCGATTTGATGATGCCCAATATGGACGGGTTTGATTTGCTTCGGGCTGTGCGTGGGGATGCTCAATTCAAGGTGCTTCCCTTTGTGCTGCTGAGCGCGCGAAGTGACGCCAGTGACCTGCAACAGGCTTTTTCATTGGGCGCCAACGACTATTTGATCAAACCTTTCGAGGTGGAACAGTTGATGGAAGTGATCCGTTATCATTTGTCGCGCGATTTGGGGCATCAGAAAGGCCCTTTGCCGGGCAAAGACTGCACGATAGACACTGACTTTTTTCTGGAGTGATCAAGCCGGGTTCAATACAGAAATGCTCAAGAGGCGACCAATTGCACTGTCGATTCCAGCAATGAAATAGGGCAAGCTGACCCACAGTATCCAAAGGCCTACGCCAATCGTGATCGAAAAGCCAATGGACATCACGTTCAACTGCGGTGCGGCGCGCGCCAGAATACCCATGACAATGTTGCTGATCAACACCGCTGCCAACACAGGCAGGGCAATTTGCAGTGCAAGCATGAACATGATGCTGCCCGCCATGGCAATGTTTTGCGTGTTGACCACCGATAAATTGGCGCTGATCGGGATCAATTCGAAGCTTTGAACCACTGCTGCGATCACCAACAGGTGACCATCAATCACCAAAAAAACCAGGCTGGCCAGCACACCCAGAAAACTGCCGATGAGCGGGGTTTGTGTTCCACGGGCCGGGTCAATGAATTGGGCAAAGGCCAAACCCATTTGCAGGCCCAGCAAATCGCCCGCCATTTCGAATGCCGCAAACACCAGGCGCATGGAAAAACCCATGGCCACACCAATCAATATTTGCTGGATCAAAACCGGAATGGCCTGCGCTGAACTCAATACGGGTGGAGCGGGTAACAGGGGCATCATCACGATGGCAATCAGTGCAGCCAGCCCCACACGGGTGCGGCGCTGCACAGTGCGGTTGTCGAACACAGGTGCGGTGGCCAGCATGGCCAGAATGCGAATGAAGGGCCACAAAAAACTGGCGATCCAGATTTCAAGTTGTTCGCCGTTGATGGGGACCATGCCTAGCCGATCACGGTGGGTATGCTCATGATCAAACGCTGCGTGTAATCCACCAGGGTGGCCAGCATCCAGGGGCCAAGCAGCAAGAGCGTTGCAAAAATACCCAGAATTTTCGGAATGAACGACAAGGTCATTTCATTGATTTGCGTGGCAGCCTGCAAAATACTGACCAGCAAACCCACCACCAGGGCCACCACCAGCAAGGGGCCTGACACCATCAGCATCACTTCCAGTGCAGACTGGCCCAAATTCAATACGGTTTGGCTGTTCATGTTCGTACGCTCAATTCAGTTTAATTCAGTTCAGTTCAAGTCTCGAAGCTGGCGACCAGCGAGCCCACCAGCAGTGTCCATCCATCGACCAGCACAAACAGCATGATCTTGAAGGGCAGTGAGATCAACATGGGCGAAAGCATCATCATGCCCATGGACATCAGCACACTGGCAACGATCAGGTCAATCACCAAAAATGGCAGAAAAATCATGAAACCGATCTGGAAGGCGGTTTTCAGTTCGCTGGTGACAAAGGCAGGAATCAAAACGCGCAAAGGCACGTCTTCCGGATTCTCCACATTTTCCACTTTGCCCAAGCGCATGAACAGTGCCAGATCGGGTTCTCGGGTTTGCTTGAGCATGAAGTCTTTCATGGGCACACTGGCCCGCTCAGTCATTTCCTGAAACTCGATTTCATTGTTGGAAAACGGCAGGTAGGCGTTTTCATACACGCGATCAAACACGGGTGCCATGATGAAAAAAGTGAGGAACATGCTGAGCCCGATGATGACCTGGTTGGGCGGCGAGTTTTGTGTGCCCAAGGCCATGCGCAACAGGGACATGACAATTACGATGCGGGTGAAGCCCGTCATCATCAACAGCAACGCAGGCAGGAAGCTGAGGAAGGTGAAAAACAGCAGTGTTTGAATGGGCACGCTGTAGTTGGTGGTGCCGTTGGCACCTGGGCTGGCGGTAACGCCGGGCAGTACCTGTTGGGCTTGCGCTTCTGGCAAGGCCAGCACAAGCAATGTGAGCAACACAGCAAGTGCACTGAACCTGCTTGTGGAGGAGTGCAGGGTATTCATGATGATTTCACCTTGCCAGCCTTCACACGTTCAAGCATTTTTGCGAAGTTGACGGCAGGGTTCTGGATTTCATCCAGTTCAATGCTGCCCGCGGGCATGGTGTGCAGGGTATTGATGCTGTTGCTGGTCATGCCCAACACCAACCAGGTGTCGCCGATTTCGACCAGCACGATTTTTTCGCGTGGCCCCAATGCGGAGGTGGCCAGCACCTTGTAAAAACCACCGCGACGTTGCTGGTTGCCAATGCCCATGCGTTTGAGCAGCCAAACCAGTGCAAGCAGCAAACCCACCACGAACAACAAGCCCAGTGTGGTTTGCAGCAGATGGCCTGCCATTGGGTTGTCGGCAGCGTTCGCCGCTGCGGGAGTGGCTGCTTCCTGCGCGTACAGTGCGCCATGAATCAACCAGGCCCCTGACAAGAACAAAAGGCGCAGGCCTTTTGAAAAAGGGTTGCGCCTTGTGATCAATTTTCCCACCGTATTCATGTTTTTTTGTTGTAGTTGCATGCCTTTGTACTGCAAAGGGGTATCAACGGTTGAGCTTTCTCAGACGCTCGGAGGGCGTGATGATGTCGGTCAATCGAATACCAAATTTGTCATTGACAACCACCACTTCGCCTTGAGCGATGAGGTAGCCGTTCACCAGCACATCCATGGGTTCGCCGGCCAGACCGTCCAGTTCAATCACGGAACCCTGAGCCAGTTGCAGGATGTGCTTTATCGGTATCTTCGTCCGACCCAGCTCAACAGTCAACTGAACCGGGATGTCGAGGATCATGTCGATGTCGTTCTGGGTGCCCGAAGCCACACTTCCGGCAAAGGGCTGGAACAAGCCAGAGGCCGGTTTCGCGTCGCTGGCCTGTGCAAACAGGTTGTCAGTGTCGCTGGTGCTGGTGGCCGTGGTGCTGGCTTGTTCGGCCAGTGCGGCTGCCCAGTCATCGGCTGCGTCGGTTGCAGTATCTACTTGCTGTTCAGACATGGTGTGTTCCTTATCTTGATCGCTATTCGTGTGTTTTTTCAGCCTGCTTGGTTTCCTTGCTCAGCAAGGCTTCCAGATTCAGCGCGTCGGCATGGGAGTCATTGCTCACAGCCAGAACTTCTTCAACTTTCAGTGCATACTGGCCACCGCTGGTGCCGTAGCTGCAATTGAACACGGGTACATTGTCCACGCGTGCTTCAATCACTTTGTCAATTTCAATCGGAATGACATCGCCAATGCGCAGTTCCATGATGTCGGCCACGGTCAGCTGTGTGCTTGCCAGGCTGGCCACCAAATCCACTTCTGCCATTTGCACCTGCTTTTTCAGCATGGTGACCCAACGTTTGTCGGGCTCGGCCTGGTCACCCTGCATGCTGGAATACAGCAAATCGCGGATGGGTTCCATCGTGGAGTAGGGAATACAAATGTGCAGCGAACCACCACCAGCGCCCAGTTCAATCGAGAATGAAGTGGTGACTACAATCTCGGACGGGGTTGCGATGTTGGCAAACTGGGTGTGCATTTCAGAGCGCAGGTATTCGGGTTTCAGGGGAAACACCGGTGCCCAGGCTTTCACAAATTCTTCCCGAATCACTTCAAGCATGCGGGCAATAATGCGCTGTTCGGTTTGAGTGAAATCGCGACCCTCAACCCGGGTGTGAAAACGCCCGTCGCCACCAAACAAATTGTCGATTACCGCAAACACCAGGCTGGGATCAAAAATGAACAGGGCGTTGCCGCGCAATGGCTTCATGGCCATGATGTTCAGGTTGGTGGGCACCACCAGGTTGCGAATGAATTCGTTGTACTTCAATACCTTCACGGGGCCGACCGAAATTTCCGGGCTGCGGCGCATGAAGTTGAACAAGCCAATGCGGATCAAGCGAGCAAAACGCTCGTTGATGATTTCCAGCGTGGGCATGCGGCCACGCACAATACGTTCCTGGGTGGCCAGGTTGTAAGGGCGAACGCCTTCAGCAGTCTCAGACGCGTCTTTCGTTTCCTCTTCGCCGTTGACACCCCTGAGCAGGGCATCGACTTCGTCTTGTGAAAGAAATTCTCCGGGCATGGCGCTGGGCTTCCTGTTACTGAATCACAAAGCTGGAAAAATGCACGTCGCGAATGCCGCGGGTGGGATCTTTCGGATCGCCTTTGATGGTGACCCGGGCCAAATCAACCAGTTCATCCATCAGCTGCTGTTTGCCTTCAATGGAGGTGAGGTTGCCGACGTTTTTGCCAGAAAGCACCAACAGAATGCGGCTGCGGATTACCGGTGTGAAGTTCTTGATTTCTTCGGCTTGTGCCGGGCCACTGACTTCATAAGTGATGCCAATTTGAAGGTAACGGGTGGTGTCTGGTTCGGCCAGGTTGACAACAAATTGGTCCATCACCACGAATGTGGGCGGGCCAACCGGTTCTTCAACCTTTTCCTCTGCAGCGCCTTCACCACCTTGACCTCCCAGCAGGAAAAATGCTGCTGCGCCGCCTGCGGCCAGCACGGTCAATACGATTGCAAGAATCAGGATCAGCTTTTTCTTGGATCCTTTTTCGGGCGCTGTGGCCTCAGGGGCTGCTGCAGCGGGTGCCGGGGCGACTCTGGCCATGCTTAACTCCGTAAGTTCAAATGCTGTTGGTGTCACTTTCAAACTCTATTGTGTCTGAAAGGTTTCCGAGCAAACCCCCGAAAAGCCGTGTTGTTTGTACCCTATTCGTTGATCAGGCCTTGCTGGTCAGGCAAACAGGTCAAGCTTGCCTTCCGGCTTTCTGGCTGTGTTTGTGGTGGCCGGTGTACCTGGTTCCGCTTGGGAATTGTCGCCATTGGCTGCGTGTTGCCCATTGCCCTGGCCCTGGCCCCGGTTTTGGTCAAACTGCGCTTGACCCTGGTTGGCCTGACCCTGCGGGTTTGGCGTGTTGCCGTGTTGAACTTGAACCTGGTTCAGTTGCAGGCCGTTTTGGGCCAGTACTTCCTTCAGGCCGCCCAGGGCTTGTGTCAACAGGTTGGCCGAGGCTTCATCTTGCGTGCGAATGACGAGTTGAACCTGCTGACCTTTTTGCACAAGGCGCATGTTCATGGGGCCAAAACTTTCGGGGTTCACGCGGATGTCCACCGTCGACAAATTCTTGCCGATGGCCCATTGCACGGTTTGTCCCAGTTCCTTGGCAAAGCCGGGTTGATTCACTGGTGTTTTGATCAAGGCCTGCTGTGCGCTACCCGCTGTGCCGGTGAGGCCGTTTGTTCCCGCTGCAATGCCGGTGGCTGTGCCTGTGGATTGCAGGTTGCCTGCCGCCAGAATTTTCTGGCCCACTTTCAAACCTTCTTCGCCAAAGCCCTCGCTAATGCCTTTTGCCTGCTGGGCAATTTGTGGCGCAAGTTGGGCTGCCACCGCGTTGGTGTTGCCAGTCACGGCGCTTGTGTTGCTTGTGGTGGCTGACTCATTGCGCACTTGTACCGAGCTGTTGGCCAGCGCTGCATCTGCTTTCAGCTGGGCTGTGGTTTTGACCTCAGGGCGTGATTTGTCCAAACCGGGCTGCTCTGCCGGGGTGTTCTGTTCTGTGCTGTTCAGGGGCGATGTGCCTGGAGGCAACTCAGCGCCAAGACTGGCTTTTGCGTCCAGCGGCTTTTCCTGGGCAACAGGGCTGTTGGTGGCACTGGCCAATGGGGTTTGGGTGTCTTGTCTGCTGCTGGAAGCCGCCATGCGGGCTGTGTCAGCTGTTGCTTCGGTGGCCGACGCTTTCTCAGGGGTGGCGGGTGTGTCCGCTGCCTTGGTGGTGTCGCCAGCTGTGGCCTTCCTGTCGGTATTGTTGTCAGGTGCTTTCTCTGCTGTTTTTTCTGCTGTTTTTTCGCTTGCACGCGGTGCACTTTCAGGTGCGGAAGCCTGCTTCACAGGCTCAGCGGTTTTGGCCGTGGCTTGCGTTGCTGCTTGTTGCGCGGGTGCAGCTTGCATCCAGTTGCGTTGCGCCCACACAGCTGCCTGCGCGGCTTGTGCGGCCTCGGCGTTGGCTGTGCTGTCGTTGTTTTTCTTGGGTTTGTCTTGTTTGTACAAACTCTCCCGCAACTGGTTTTCAATGCTGTTGAGTTGGGCCTTGGGCGCCGATTGGCCCATGGCTGAACTGAACAAGTCATTGAAATTCAAGCCGGGCTCTTCCTTACCCGGCTTGGGCTTGTTGCTGTTATTGGCAGTTTGTACTTTGTTGACGTTGTTCATGGCTTGAGTGCTCGAGGTCATGAGGGTTCCCCTGCGGTGTGAACCCGGTAAATACGCGCTGCATATTCATCATTCATTTTTTGATCACGCTTGTTTTCAAGCTTCGCCTGTTTGATTTTTTCACGTTCCACCAAGGCTTCAAACTTGCGCTGCTCGGCCAGTGCTTCTTGCCACTGGGTGCGCTGGTGGGCCAGGGTGGTGTTCAGGAATTCGATTTCACGGGTTTGCTGTTCAATGGCTTGGGTAATTTTTCCGACAAAGGCCAATTGGTTGCGCAGTTGTTGACCTGTCATGCCAGTGGTGGCCTTGTTGTGCATGCCGCCTTCGCATTCGTCGCGGTAGGTTTGCAACATGTTCAGTTTGTCTTGACCTAGCACCAGCTTTTGCTGGGTGCTGGCCATTGCTCGGGCCAGGTTGTCGGCCTTTTCGCTGGCCTGTTCAATCAGGATTTGCAGCACATTGCTCATGGGCGTCCAAGCGGTTTAGTGTTTGTCGTTCTTGAATTCATTGGGAAATAACGATTGAAGGCCTGACAGCGCTTCATCGAAACTTGCACTCTCTAACATTGACTGTTGCAGCAGGTTTTCAATCTTTGGATAAAGGGCCAAAGAATGGTCCAATTGCGGGTCTGCCCCCGGCGCGTAAGCGCCCACGGTGATCAGGTCTCGGTTGCGCTGCACTTTCGAGAAGGCAGCTTTCAGGCTGCGGGCCGCATTCAGGTGGCCTGCGGGCACAATGTTGTGCATGGCGCGTGAAATGGATTGTTCAATGTCAATGGCCGGGTAGTGGCCGCTTTCAGCCAACTGGCGCGACAGCACAATGTGACCGTCGAGAATGGCGCGGGCGGAGTCTGCAATGGGGTCTTGCTGGTCATCACCCTCGGTCAACACCGTGTAAAACGCGGTGATCGATCCACCGCCTTTGCGGCCATTGCCAGCGCGTTCAACCAGTGTGGGCAGTTTGGCAAACACGCTGGGCGGGTAGCCTTTGGTGGCAGGGGGCTCGCCAATGGCCAGTGCAATTTCGCGTTGCGCCATGGCATAACGAGTTAGCGAGTCCATGATCATGAGCACGTTGTGGCCCTGATCCCGAAAATGCTCAGCCACCACCTGGGTGTAGGCTGCGCCTTGCATGCGAAGCAGTGGGCTGACGTCGGCTGGTGCAGCAATCACCACGCTGCGTTTCAGGCCTTCTTCGCCCAAAATCTGTTCAATGAATTCTTTCACTTCTCGGCCACGTTCGCCGATCAGGCCAACCACCACACGGTCGGCTTTGGTGTAACGGGCCATCATGCCCAGCAACACCGATTTACCCACTCCAGAACCGGCCATCAGGCCAATTCGCTGGCCACGGCCAACGGTTAATAGGGCATTGATTGCGCGCACGCCCACGTCCATTGGTTCGGTAATGGGTTCGCGTTCCAGCGGGTTGATTGGGCGTGCAGCCAAAGGGCTGCGCTTTTCGAATTTCAACTCGCCCAAGGTGTCCAGCGGGCGGCCATTGCTGTCGACTACCCGGCCCAACAGGCTGTCGCCCACGGGCAGGTGTTTGGTTTTGTCTTCGGGCCTGCGCCAGGGGTGGGCTTTGACACCCAGTTTGGGTGCGATGGGTGGGGGTTCTTGGGCAATCACCTTGGCGCCGGGTGTCATGCCGTGCACATCGGTGGCAGGCATCAAAAACAGCTTGTCGCCGTTAAAGCCAACCACTTCGGCTTCAAGTGGTGGGGCGCCTTTTTGCACCACAGTGCACACGCTGCCCACGGGCAGTTTCAGGCCCACGGCTTCCATCACCAAACCGGCCACACGGGTCAGTTTGCCTGTAGCAATTTGGGGTTGGCTGTGTTCAACCAGAAATTTGCATTCGTCAATCCATTCCAGCAGGTCGGCCATTTACTCAGTGTCCTCTGGGCTTAATGGGTTGTTGCGGCCCAGGGCTTCGATGGCTCTCAGCCAGCGGGTTTGCAGCGTGGCATCCACTTCGCCTTCCGGGTGTTGAAGCAGGAAGCCGCCTTGCAGTTGCTTGGGGTCTTCGATCAGGCGCAGGTTGCCCAGCATTTGCTGGTCACCAAACTGCGCCTCAAGTACGCGGATGGTGTTGGGGTGGGCACGCAGCGTGACTGCTTTGCCGTGCAACTGCATGCTTTCCAGCACGTGGTTCAACAACTCGGCAGCCTGCTCGGGGTGCATGGCGAGGGTGTCGCCGATCACTTTTTTGCTGACCAGCACGGCCAGGTCAAGCAGCTTTTCCGAAAGCTCGCTTTTGAAGCGCTCGAATTCTTCTTCCATGGTGGTGGCCGCTTGAACCAGCACCACACGTTCATTGTGTGCCGCGTTCCAGCCTGCCTCGTAGCCCAGTTGTTGACCGCGTTCTTCAGCCTGCTTCAGGGTGTCTTTCTCGAGTTCTTCCAGCTGTTTCTCGCGGCGTGCCAACGCCGCTTCCCATTCTTTCAAGCGCAGTTCTTCCTCGGTGGGGGCTGCGGGTGGGGCACTGGTTTCTTTCTGGTGTCGGTCAATTTCCGCCATCATGCGGTCAACCGGGTTCTCGTAGCGTGAGCCAATCAGCTCAACTGACCAGTTGGGCAATTCAGCGGCATCAAGGCCGCGAATAATGCGGTTAGATGAACGCATCTTCACCGCCTCCGCCCAGTACTACTTCGCCTGCATCGGCCAGTTTTCTGGCCACTTTCAATACATCTTTCTGTGCCGCTTCCACCTCGGAGAGGCGAACCGGGCCGCGGCTTTCGAGGTCGTCGCGCAGCGCTTCTGCCGCACGGCTGGACATGTTCTTGAACACCTTCTCGCGAATGGCTTCGTCGGCGCCTTTCAGTGCAATCACCAGCAGGTCACTTTGAACGTCACGCAGAATGCTCTGCATGCCGCGATCGTCAATGTCGAGCAAGTTATCGAAGGTGAACATTTCATCCTGAATGCGCTGGCTGAGTTCGTTGTCGTATTCGCGAATGGTGTCGAGCACTGTTTTTTCGGAGGTGGTACCCACGAAGTTCAGAATCTCCGCCGCAGCACGCACGCCACCCAGGGTTGTTTTCTTCAGCTTGTCGCCACCTGCCAACACTTTGGACAGCACGTCATTCAGTTCAAGCAATGCATTGGGCTGAATGCCATCGATGGTCGCAATTCGCAGCACCACATCGCTGCGCAGTCGATCGACAAACAGATTCAAAATTGCAGCGGCAAAGTCGCGTTCCAGGTGAACCAGAATGGTGGCAATAATTTGGGGGTGTTCGTTTTTAATCAGTTCGGCCACTGTGCCCGGGTCCATCCACTTCAGGCCTTCAATGCCAGAGGTGTCGCTGCCCTGCAAAATACGGTCTAACAGAAAACCGGCCTTGTCTTCACCCAGGGCGCGAGTCAACACGCTGCGAATGTAGGCATCCGAATCCAGACCCAATGCACTTTGACTTTGGGCAATTTGCACCACTTCCCCCGCAATTTCTTCAATGCGGTCGATGGGTACATCTTTGGTTTTCGACATTTGCTGGCCCAGCTTTTGAACTTCTTTGGGGCCCAGGTATTTGAATACTTCTGCGGCTTCTTCCTCGCCCAAGCTGAGCATCAGGATTGCGCCTTTTTGAATGCCGAGTTCGCTTTCTGCCATGGTCTTGATTCCTTGTTGTGCTTCGTCAGGCGGGCCTTAGCCGTTCTGTGTTTCGCCGTTGACCCAGTTCTTCACGATGCTGGCAACAATTTGTGGGTGTTCTTTGGCCAATTGGCGCAGCTTTTCCATTTTCTCCTGGCGATTCATGCCGGGCAGGGTGCCTTCGCGTTGAAGCTGCTCAAGCAACTCTGCGTCGTTGTCGCCGCCCACCTGGTTGGCCAGCAAAGGCATGCGTTGGCCAGGCAGCAGTTCAGGGCCTTCGTCGAACAAATCAACTTCGGCGGGTTTCATCATGGGGCGGAACAGGCCGAACACCAGAATGGCTGCAATCAGTGCAATGCCAATTGGCATGCCCAATGATTTCGCCAGGTCCATGGTTTCCTGTTGTGCCCACATGGGGATTGTTGCTTCTTCAACTTTGGTGAAGGCCTGGTTCACCACATTCACGGCATCGCCACGTTGTTCGTCAAAGCCAATGGCTTGCTTCACCAAACTGTCCAGCTGCGTGATTTCCTCGGGTGTCAATGGCACCTGGCGTGTTTCGCCGCGTGGGTCAGTGATTGTTTTGTAGTTCACCACCACGGCGGCTGAGAGGCGTTCAATTTTGCCCACTTGCGATTTGGTGTACTGCACCGATTTGTCCACTTCGTAATTCACGGTGGAGTCTTTGCGGGTGCTGCTGTTGGTTTGTGTGGCGCCGTTGTTGCCATTGGCCAGGGCCTGCTGCGGGTTTTGTCCAATGTTGGCAGCTGCCTCGCCCGGAGGCGTGTTGGCCATGACGCCAGGAATGCCCTGGGGGTTGGCGTTGCTGCTACCGTCGTTGGACTCGCTGATTTGCTGGCTGCGAATGGTGGCCTGTGTGGCGTCGCCATTGGGTTTGTAAATTTCGTCGGTGCGCTCAGAAGTGGAATAGTCCATGTTCGCAGTCACCGTGGCGCGCACGTTTTCGCTGCCGAACACCGGGCTGAGAATGTCAACAATGCGGCTGGTCAGGCTTTGTTCAATTTGATTGGTGTAGGCCAGTTGCGTGGGGTTCAAACCACTTTCCAATTGTGTTTTGCCAGTGAGCAAGCGACCGGATTGGTCAACGATGCTGACATCCTCCGGGTTCATGCCGGGCAGGCTGGAGGCCACCAAATGCACAATGCCGTTGATTTGCGGCTCCGACAGCGTGCGGCTGCCAAACAGGTTCAGCACAATAGAGGCGCTGGGGGTTTGTTTTTCACGAATGAAAATGGATGGCTTCGGAATGGCCAAATGCACACGGGCACTTTGCACGGCCGAGATGGATTGAATGGAGCGAACCAGTTCACCTTCCAGTGCTCGCTGGTAATTCACTTGTTCCTGAAACTGGGTAATGCCCAGCTTCTGGTTGTCCATGGCTTCAAAGCCGCTCACGCTGCCTTTGGGCAGGCCTTGGCTGGCCAGGGCCAGGCGGGTGTCGTACACCTTGTCGGAAGGCACCAGAATGGCCGTGCCCGCAGTGTTGAACTCATAAGGCACTTTCATTTGGGTCAGTGCCTCAACAATGGCACCACCGTCCTGGTCGTTCAGGCCACTGAATAACACACGGTAACTGGTCTGGTTGGCCCACATCAGCAGGGAGGCGATCATGGCGATCAGCAATGGCACGCCAATCAGGATACCCATTTTGTTTTTCTGGGGCAGTGTTGCGAAACGTTGCTGCATATTGGTAATCGGGTTGTTGCCAACCGGGCCGATCACTTCGGGGCTGCTGAGAGCTTCTGCCATGTAATACCTGCATGTGGGTTAAATATTGTTCTACCCATGCATTGTGCTTTGGCCGGTGCGCAAGCAAACCGGTAAAAAGGGGGCCTTAACGGCATCTATTTCAAAAACTTGAGGGTGGTGTTTAAAAAATAAGGGGGGTTTTGCCCCTTGTTTGCGGCAATGGCTTACCCCGCTTGCCTGTACAAAGAGAGGGTACAAACAATAATTCCGCGTTGGAGTGTTTTATGATCGACAAAATGGGGGCCGTGAGTGGCCTGTTAAGCAGTGCGGTAACCGATGCGATTAAAAGCCCGTCGCTGACCAGCAAGCCACAGGCCCTGGACCAGGCTTCGTTTGCGGATGCAATTGCCAAGGCTTTGGAAAGCGCAAGCCTGTCGGCTGACAAGGCTGCCGACCTTGGAAAGCGCTTGCAGATGGATGACCCGACAGCCTCGGTGGAAGAAACCGTGATTGCCATGAATACATCGTCATTGCAATTCACGGCGGTGGTTCAGGCCCGCAACAAAATTCTTCAAGCCTACAACGACATCATGAACATGCCTGTTTAATGTTTTGAATTCGTTCTGAATTCCAGAGAGGCTGTGGCACAATCCAATTCATCGAACCCATTGATGAATTGGAGCCCGGCCCATGATTGCACCTTTCCCGATTGCCCGCGACAACCGCGCTGAAACAGCAACTGACTTGCACATGTTGCCTCAGCTTGCCAACCGGCATGGTTTGATTACAGGTGCAACCGGTACGGGTAAAACTGTCACTTTGCAGGTGCTGGCTGAAGCCTTTTCGCGAATTGGTACACCGGTGTTTATGGCCGATGTAAAGGGCGACCTGACCGGTATTTCACAGCCCGGAAAAACCTCCCCGAAATTTGAAGAGCGCATGAAAATGACGGGCATTCCCGTGCCAGAATTTGCTGGCAGCCCGGTCACTTTGTGGGATGTGTTTGGTGAGCAGGGACACCCTGTGCGTGCCACCATTTCCGACATGGGACCTTTGTTGCTGGGCCGTTTGCTGGGTTTGAACGACACACAGGAAGGCGTGTTGAACCTGGTGTTTAAAATTGCAGACGACAACGGCATGTTGTTGCTGGATTTGAAAGACCTGCGTGCGATGCTGCAATACGTGGGCGAAAATGCCAAGCAGTTCACCACCGAATACGGCAATGTTTCTTCAGCCTCGGTGGGGGCGATTCAACGTGGCTTGCTGGCCCTGGAAGGGCAGGGTGCCGACAAGTTTTTCGGCGAACCCATGCTGAACATCGATGACCTGATGCAAACCGACTCAAACGGCAAGGGCATCATCAACATTCTGGCCGCCAATCAGTTGATGAATTCGCCAAAGTTGTATGCCACGTTTTTGCTGTGGTTGTTGTCTGAATTGTTTGAGAATCTTCCCGAGGTGGGCGACGTCGAAAAACCCAAAATGGTGTTTTTCTTTGACGAAGCACACCTGCTGTTCACCGATGCACCCAAGCCTTTGATTGAAAAAGTGGAGTTGGTGGTTCGCCTGATCCGTTCGAAAGGTGTGGGTGTTTATTTCGTGACGCAGAATCCCCTGGATGTACCCGATTCTGTGTTGGGGCAGTTGGGCAACCGGGTTCAGCATGCTTTGCGTGCTTTCACACCTCGCGACCAGAAGGCAGTGAAAGTGGCTGCTGAAACCATGCGCCCCAACGCGGGGCTGGACATCGAGGCAGCCATTACTGAACTGGGAGTGGGCGAGGCCTTGGTCAGCTTTCTTGATCCCAAGGGCACACCAAGCCCCACTTGCCGTGCCTGGGTTTATCCACCGGCCAGCAAGTTTGGCCCGGCCAGTCCCGAGCAGTGCAAGGAATTGATTGCCAATTCACTGGTGGCGGGTGTGTACGAGAAAACGGTGGACCGTGAATCGGCATTCGAGATTCTCAAAGCACGCACCGAGCAGGCCATGGCGGCGCAGAATGCAGCGGAAACACCTGCTGCAAAAGGCACACAAACTGCCGAGGAAAAAAGCACTTTGAGTGGATTGGGTGACATGTTGTTTGGCACCAGTGGCGCAGGCGGTCGGAAGCGCCAAAGTGTGGCCGAGAGCATGGCAAAAAGTGCGGCGCGCAGCATCGGTTCACAAGTTGGCCGCGAACTGATGCGCGGTATTCTGGGTTCGCTAATGGGGGGCAGCAAGCGCCGTTGATTGGCGCTTGATCCTTTAGTCGATTGAATGCAAGTTTGCGCGCTGTCTGCGTTCGGTGGCCAGTAGAAATCTTTGCAGGCGTCGCTCAGCGCCTTTTTCAAGGGGTTTCATTTCACATCCAAGTTGTACCATCTCCGGGTGGTCTGCCAAGGGTTTGATGTTTCGCACCACCAGTTCCACCAGCATGCTGCCATCACCGTCGGGCAATGTCAGGCGAACATCCTTGATTACTTCACCCGCCTGGTGCTGGCTGGGTGCAGATTGCAGGTTCAATCCGCAGCCGGCAAGGCTGATGTCAATCAGGCTGATTGGGCTGCTCACCGATGGAATTTCAAGTTTCACTTGCGCATTCAATTCCTCGTCGGCCATTACGCGGAAGTAATTGCGCCGCTGCAAGCGAACGATTGTTTTGGGTATGGCAATTCGCAAGGCGTCGGCACCCTGATACTGGCTTTGTAAAATACCCATGCCAGCAAACTGTACCTTGACACCATCGGGAAAGCTGACCATGACATACGCTGTGGAAGCGTTGCAGTGGGCACTGAGTGATTTTTCATACGGTGTACCCAGCCACATCAGGCCACTGGCCCAATCAATGTTCAGTATTTCGGTGACAAACTGGGTGTGGTTCGATTGCAGGTAAACATACAACTCATGCTCGTCTTCCTCAATGGTGTTGAGGAGTTTTTTCAAGGTGGGCAATGCGCTTAAACTGAACTCTTCAAGAAGCTTTTGATCGCGTTCGGGTGAAATGCTGGTGTTGTGACTCATGACTTTCCCTCTGTACTGAATTCTTTGTTTTCTATTTGATACACCCAGGCCAACAATTCCGCAATTGCCTGGTACAAGCCAGGTGGAATTTGTTGGTCAAGATCGACATTCATCAGCAACGAAACCAGCTCGCGGCTTTCATGAACAAACACCCCCGATTCTTTCGCTTTCTGGATAATTTGTTCAGCAATCAAGCCCTGACCTTTGGCCACCACTTTTGGTGCGCCCGAGTGTTCAAGGTAAGCCAGTGCCACGGCTTGTTGTGGGCTCAGTTTATTCGCCAATTTCAAACCCCGTGGGAACCATGAACTGACCGTGAACCAGCTTCAAGCCCTTGTCCTCCATGGCTTGCCGAAAGGTTTGCCAATGGGGATCAATCGCTTGTTTGCTGTGCGCAGGCCCGGTTATTTGTACGTCACATTGTGAACCTACCATGCGCACCCGAACATTCAGTTCACCCAAATGTGCCATGTCCAGCTTCAAGCGTGCAACCCAGGGACGTGCGGCTTCTTCACTGTTTTGTTCCTCTTGTTTGGGGGCGTCTTCGTGGTCGGGTTCAATGTCAATTTGAACTGGATGCCCCAACAAGCCACTGAGCGCCAGTGAGATGCGGTTGTTGTCCAGTGCGGCCAGTTGTGCGGTCACCAGTTTGACCGATTGCTCCGCTGCTGCCGGGTTCAGTCCTTTCTCGGAAATGACTTGCTCTTGACCGAATCTGGCCTGGGGCTCTTTTGTAATTTGATCCGTGCTGCGTTGTCCGTTGGCCCATTGTTGCAGGTGCGATTCATAAAACAAGCCACTGTTTTCAACGGCAGCACTCACCTGTTTCGCCAGTACGCCAGCCAGGCTGTTGTTCAGCGCGCTGCTCAGCGTGTTTGCAGTGTTCAATGCAGTGCTTTGCTGGGCAGGAGCACGGGCAGCATCGGGTGTTGCCTTGTCTGGTTCAGCAAGCAAACTGCCCGGTACGGTGGCTTGTGTTTGAAATTGGGTGCTTAACTGCTTCAGGCTGGTCATCACTGAAGTGGACACCTGGGTGGGCGAGCCCTGTCCCAGGCGTTCAAGCAGGCCAATCAGGCGTGCGGTTCCCGAAAGCCGATCCACAAAACTGGGTGAATCCTGTGCTTCGCCATCGTCAGTGATTGTGGGCAATGTGGTTAGCAGGTTGCGGGCATCGACTATCTTTTTTCCGCCACTGGTGCCACCGGCGGACAAGTCATCGCCTTTGCCGGACAGCGCAAAGGCAACGGTGACCATTTCACCGGCAGTCAGTTGTCGCCCCGGGGGCAATTTAACCTGAATGTTTTGGCCCGCAAATTCAAGTTCTGCCTCGTTGCCTGGTCCGCCTTTGACAACACGGACCAATGCAGTTTGCCCGGCAAGCTGTTGGGCTTGGGGCAGGGGCAGCTGACGGGTCAGTATGGCAACAACAGGCGCGATTTCGCCTTTGCCGGAACTGACCCGGTCACCCGGATTGGATTGAAGAACGGAATTGACGTTGGGTGGAGCCGATTTAACCGGGGTTAATGTCATGTCTCACACCCGTTGCTTTAGCGCAATGGCTTAGTTGGACCCATAAGAGTTGCTGAGTTTCTGCGAGTTGTTGGCTGCGCGAAGAAATTCTTCCAACTGCTTAAGGCGGGGTTCAGTGATGTCACGAATGGCAGCATCATCGGCCAGAATTTTTTTCAGATAACCAATGTGCTCACTGCGTTCTTTCTCGTTCAATTCAGTTTGTTGTGCTTCCTTGATGGCTTGAAGCTCGTGGATCAGCCTTGAGCACTGTTCTTCAGCAGCGCACAGCTCATCCCAATTTCCAGCCTTGGCCGAATCAAGCATCACTTGGCTTTGATTCGCTATGGCGGCGTACAGCTTCATGATTGCACCGTTGTTGTCTGTCGCGAAGATCATGGTCGAGAGCGGTCCTCAATAATTTGTTATGGTTTGGTGGCAGTTTGACCGATTTCCAGCCAGGCGCTGCGCAGGTCATCCAGCAAGGCGATGCAGGTGTCCATGCGTTCAGGGCTGTTCTGGGCGTTGGCCAAAATCAGTTCTTTGCCAATGTAGTCGTACAGGGATAGCAGTTGCTGGGCCAGCGCACCGCCGGCGTTCACGTCGAGTGATGCAGTCAGGCCGTCCTTGATGATGCGCAGGGCTTTGTCCACCGATTTGGTCTTCATTTCGATGTTCTGCATTTCCAGATAAATTTTGGCCTTGCGAATGGCCTCGATGGCTCCTTCGTAAAGCATCACAATCAGGCCATGTGGCGAGGCACTGTTGATGCCTGTTTCCAGTCCCACTTGTGCATATGCTTTTGCGCCGTACATCATGGTGCGATCACTCGGTAATTTGTCTTAAACAAATAGTAGGGTCAGTGCCCCCTGTTTGATCTGGCTAAAAACAGGGGTTTTAGGGCACAGTTCCGCGCTTACCGCTGTTGGGCAAGTGCAGCCAGTTGCTGGCTCAGATAAGAACTCGTCTGCTGCATGCTGGCCAACATGGCGTCCAGTGCGGAGAATTGGGCGCGGTAGCGTTTTTCAACCTGTTCAAGGCGCAGGTTAATGCGGTCTTCCTGATCGTCCAGGCGAGACTTTCGACTGCTCAGGCCGTCGGTTCTGGATACCAGGGTGCCACCCTCATCAGTCAGGCTGCCGATCCAGTCACTGAGCCGCTCGGCGAGGCCTTTGCTGAAGGTGATGGAACCCATCGCACCTGATTCACCTTGCACCACTGAAAACTGCAAGCCTTCGGCAGGGTTGCCCGTGGCGCCAGTGAGCACATTGCCTGTGCCCGTTCCTGCGATGCCGTTGATTGTGCCGGCAATGGTGTTGCTGCCATCGTAGGCGGTGTCGATGTTGATTGCGTAAGTGCCTTCCTGTGTATTGCTGGACGCCCCAAGGTATTTCACACGCGCATCGGTTGTGGTTGCGGTGTTTGCAAATACTTTTTCCAGAATGGAGGGGTCGGCGGCCACCGCGGTGTCTAGTTTTGATTTGTTCAGCGAGAGCACACCGTCTTTGTCAAAACTCAAGCCAATGTCGCTTAAGCCGATGCCGTATTGCGCAACCTGTTCACGCAAAATATTGCGCAAGCCACGTTCAAGTGTTGAAGGTGTTGTTTCCTTGGACAGTGTCGCGTCCTTTTGCTGCTGGTCTTTCAGGTTGCCGCGTATTTTGTTGTAGGCAGCAACGAAACCATCCAGTGTGGTTTTCAAGGCCGTGTCGTCCAGACCCACTTCCAGATTGATGGGCGATGTGGTTTGGGCCTTCAGGTTCAGGGTCAGGCCTGCCACAGCATCGGTCACCGTGTTGCTGGCTTTGCTGACTGGCAAATTGTTGATCGTGAAGTTGGCATTCTGTGCCACTTGCAGTGTGTCTGCATTTTTACCTGCACCTGCGGCAGCAGTGGGGTCGTAGGCCAGAAGGGAAAGACCGGTGGTGTCGGTGTTGTTACCATCGGCATCGGCCACTTCCAGCTTGAATCCGTTGACAGCACCGGTGTCCTTGCTGGTCAGCACCAGGCGCGAGCCTGCACCATCGTTGACGATGGAGGCTGTAACACCCGCGTCTGAATCGTTAATCGCTTGTTTGATGCCTTCAAGGGTTTGTTGGCCTGTGCCAATGTTGATGGTCACGGGGGTTTTGTCGGCATTGTTGGTGAAGGTGTTGGTGCCGGAATCGTAGCTGCCCAAGGTAATCGTGAGGCTACCTGTACCCACTGTGGTGTCGGCTGTGGCTACACCCAGTGCCGCAACGCTTTGAGCCTTGGCCAGTTGGCTGACTTCAATGCTGTAACTGCCTTTGGCACTCGCCGCACTGGCGGTGGCAGACACTATTTTGTCGTCGCTTGATGTGGCTTTCAGGGGGTTCAGGTTGTTCAGGCTGCTCAGCTTGTCTGCGGCAGTTTTCAAGTCGGCGAACGAATTTTTGATGATGCCGTAAATTGAAATTTTGGTGTTGATCGCTGTGCGTTCCTGGCTCACTTTGCCCAAAGGAATGCGCTCGGCGGCCATCAAAGAGCTGATGATGCCCTCAATATCCAGCCCTGAGCCGATACCTGCAGATGAAATTCCTACCATGACTTCTTCCCCTTGTTGCGCTCTAGACTTCGCGAGACATTAGAACGCCTTGCATTTTCTCGATGGCTTTTGCGATTTTCAGCATTTCAACCGATGGAATCTGTTTCAAAACTTCCTGGGTTTCCCGGTCCACGATTTGAACAATTGGTTTTCCATTGTCGCTGTCGACCAGAAATTTCAGGTTGGACTGATTGCTGGCCAGGGCCGCGTTGGCCTTCTGAACCACTTCAAGCACTTCGCCCACGGTCAATTCAGCCTTCCCACCCATGGGCGGTTTGACTTCCGTATTCTGGACGGGTCTAGTGTTCGTTGCGTCCTGCGGCTTTTGCAGGGCAGTTGCATAATCAGCCATGTTTGAAATATTCATTTTCGCCACCTTTGCGAATTTTACGAGGCCACAACAAGCCCCCATGACTTGATTAACGGCAGGTTTAGGGGTTTTCTTTAACGTTAAAAGCCCGGTGAGCTTGATTCACCGGGCTTTTTGTTTGATTTGAACCCGCTTTTGGCGGGTTCTTGTCACTGATCAGACTGGGTCTGAATTAACGCAGCAGGCTCAACACGTTGTTGGGCAGCTGGTTGGCCTGGGCCAACATGGCAGTACCGGCCTGTTGCAGAATCTGTGAACGGGTCAGGTTCGCAGTTTCCTTGGCGAAGTCAGCATCCATGATTCGGCCACGGGCAGAACTCAGGTTGCTGCTGGTGGTTTCCAGTGAGGAAACAACTTGTTCCAGACGGCTCAGGCCCGCACCAGTGGTCGCGCGCAGGTTGGTGATGTCGTCAATCGCAGTGTCGATGGTGTCAATCGCGGTTTCTGCGTTGGCGGCAGTGTCTACACCACCGAAGGCGGTCACGATTGCGGCTTGAGTTGCGCCACCCAGGGTGGTTTGCAGGTCATTACCGGCAGCCAGGCCATCGTCTGTCAAGTTCACGTTCAGTGTGTCAGCAGCATCGTTGCCGGAACCAATCTGCAATTCAACAGACTTGTTGGCTGCGGCAAAAACGTTGTTGTCGTTGAAGGTGGTACCTGTTGCAACACGGCCCACTTCATTGGCCAGTTCTACAAATTCACGGTTCAGGTTCAAGCGGTCGGTGTCGTTCAAGGTGCCGTTTTTGGCCTGAACGCCCAATTCACGCATACGCTGCAGGTTGTCACTGATTTTACCCAGTGCGCCGTCGGCCACTTGCAACAGTGAAATACCGTCGTTGGCGTTGCGAGCTGCGACATCGAAGCCGCGGATTTGTGCGGTCATGCGTTCTGCAATGGCCAGGCCGGCAGCGTCGTCTTTGGAGCTGTTAACACGCAAGCCAGAAGACAGGCGAGCGATTGAAGTTTCAAGGGAGCTGGCAGATCTGCTCAGATTGTTTTGTGCACCCAATGAAGGTGCGTTGGTATTGATGCCTAACATATAGGACCTCCTAGCGGTTGAGTTGACATGACCTGTGTGAAGGGTTATGTCGCTTTGGGTTACTTAACCCTTGTACAGTTTCTTTTACTGACAATTCGATTAACGGAGGTTTTCAGTCAAACTTAAGAGAATTAATTAAATTATTTAAATAATCTTAATTGCTTTTAAAATAGAAAAAGGATTATCCACCCTGAAGGGCGGATAATCCTCTATTAATAGCGCTGTCGTGTGGTTTATTTCATTACTGCAACAGGCTCAGAACGTTGTTGGGCAACTGGTTGGCCTGGGCCAGCATGGCGGTGCCAGCCTGCTGCAAAATCTGTGAGCGGGTCAGTGCTGCCGTTTCCTTGGCGAAGTCTGCGTCCAT
>NZ_SWKN01000013.1 GCF_005871185.1 Limnobacter alexandrii | reverse complement strand
TCTGTTTCTCTCAGGATTCGAACAATCTGCTCATCGCTGAATCGGGCTCGTTTCATTTCGTCTCTCGCTGCGTTGAGAGACCATTGTAGTTAAGTCACGCTGGATCGAAAAATCCGGGGCAGGTCACAAACACTCGCAACCAACCTAGCCACCGCGCAGCTACATTTTCTAATTTGCCACCCCAAGAAAACTCTTCAATCTTTGGGAAAAGTCCAAGTAACTGCGGTTTGATTATTTCCAACAAAGGTGGGCTAGGTATATTCCCACTATGTAAAAATCCGTTCCATGCGGCTTCTGAACGAGGATGTTGGAAATTCAGCATCGGAATCAGCTGTGTTTTGGTCCAATCTGGATCGATGAACATCAACCAGTCGAGCCTTCGGCAAGTTACTGAAACCGCATGATCCGAGCCTTCCCCAACTGCCAAAAAAAGACGTTCGATACGAAATTTGATATGCCCCGGAATAAGCGAGCTTGCTTCTCGTTTCTCAAAGCTCAAAACACGGAAAAGAGCTGCGGTACACATACCGATGGGACCATTAATTGCATGATCATAAGTACGCCGGGATTGTTGAATGACTTTTCCCCTCAAAGTCACTTCACCACGGCTACTCCCAGTAGCGTCTGCTCCGCCACTCATAATTCCATCAACGATGTGATCGTATAAAGCCCAACCAAGGGCTTCATCAAACTTCAGAATGACACTAAGGTTCTTTTCAAACCATCGTCCCAATGTAAAGCGGAGTTCTACTATCAGCGAATGAGGTAAACGCGATAATCGCCTCAAGAAAACCAGCCTTAACCGCGGCCTGACTTCCTCGGGAAAGTGATTGATCATTTCCGACCAGAAATCTTCCCGGAACTCCCCCTTTTTCCCAGAAATTGTAAGCGCCGCAAGTGCCTTTCTCGGATTGGATTTAACCAAACCAATAAACGGTCTTTTATCGGTGAGACTAAAAAAATCCCGCTTTGACGCCTCCTTGGCTTTACTAACCAATTCCCCCACTGGAAGGCTTAAAATTTCATCTGGATTTTCGTCGGTGGACACCCATCCGCCTGAAGAGCCCTGTTTGATTGCAATTGATGAAGCCCAGCTTTCACGCCATTCTGGAAGCTTTTCGATCAATTCTGCGAGTTTTTTAGTATGGTCTACCGTTAGCTCACATCCGTGTAATTGAATATATCTTGCGTAGCTGGCGGCAGACTCATCTCGTAATTTAGGATATTCATCATCAGACCAGTAGGAGCGCTTGTCAGGCCCTTCAAGAATTCTCTCCATCAATCGACTTTTATGATCAATGGAGAACTCATGCCATCGATCAATCAGCAAGAACACAAGCTCTCGAACCAGATCGCTATCCCAGAAAATTTCTTGCTGAATACACAACACTTGCTCAGCAACGTAATCCGCTTCAAATAATTCTACTTTGTTAAACGCATACAGCTTTAATCTTCCATAGAATAATGGATCTGCAATTGGCCAAGTCGTTGCATGCGCACGGGCTAACTCTGGATATTCCGCAACCATCCGGTCAAAAAGCTGGATGAACCAAGTCACAGATTGCGCACTTTCTTCTACATGAACTTCCCCCTCAACATCTCGATCAGGGTAGCAAGTAGGTAGCTCAAAATTGTAAATATCCCTATCGATATCCTTAAGCAGGCCTGACACAACCCTAAACTGCGCCTCAATGATGCCAAATACTTCAGGCAAGACCTCATCAGGTACCTCTACATCTTCGTTATAACGCTCAAGGAACTTCACTTCGAATTGACCTAGTCCTCCGAGATCAACATGCTGCCAATCGTCCTGAGGTGGTTTAGCCTTACTCAAGCCATAAGGCGCTTTAACATCCAACCTTGGAGTTGCAAATTCTCGGAAGTCCCTCAGAACATGAGAAGTCCAGCCTTCACTTTCAACTTTGTTTTTGAAATCGAACCAATTCCGATATTGATGAGCCCTATTTCGAGGATCACGTTGCGCCTCAAGAATCAGATTCCAAATATGTCTAGCTCGCGAATGTAAATTTTTTGAACGTTCGATTTCCCCTCCAAGTTCTCTCAACAATCGGGGATGTATACCAGTTTGACGAATCACCCACCAAGCCAGCACCGGACTATGAATGGACTTAGCAAACCATGTAATCAAGTGACCTAACCTGGCAGAAAGCGGCTCAAAACCTTCAGGCCGCCTTCCACCTATCTGGTGAAAATCATGCGGATTGTCATCTCCCTCTCTCCAAATCAAAAGATCGTCGTTGTTAACAGGTGATTTATTGTTATCGTCAGAAAAATCTTCTAAATCGTCATCAAGGCCGTAAGCCACCCTGGGATCAAAAACCTCTGCATCTTCACCATACCCCTCAACCTGCTCCGCGGAACGCACCGTCGCATCCATCACACACACCCATTCTGGATTTGCAGCTGGATCTGCCTGGGAGAATAATTTCGCGCCCTGTACCGTGCGCAAAACATGTGCTACTTGCCCACGCTCATGAGCCGCCAAATCTTTTGGATCTTGTTGAGTCTTGGCGATCACCGACTCTCGCCATTTACGAGGGTCATCAGCGCGTTCAGCCCAAGCTTGTATGCTCTCCCACAACTTTGGAAAATCAGGAAAGGCTATCGCCGTTACACCACGATCATGCCACTTTGCTTCTATTTCTTCAGGAGGACCTTTATCAAACGCATACAACCTGGATCGGTCATATTTTCCATCATGGTTAAGGCCTTGTAGGAGGTATTTAATCGGTGGGTCTTCCGCTTTATAGCCTAGCAACACTACGGTATATCGACCCAATAGATCTCGAATAAATTTTGTCGCCCAACCTTCAGAAAGATAGGCTCGACCAAAATCTGCACTACTCAGCACATATGGATGACTTTCAGAATCAGGGTCTTGCAACTTTCCGTGCAGATATGTAATACCCTCGATACTTGAACCGTATCCAAGATCAGGAAAAGCTGGCGGTTCATATGTGTGCTCCTCTTGATCGCGCCCCTCAAACAAGCGATCAAAATTAGTGGTTACGATCTGCGGAATTCCTTTGGCGCTTTTAGAAATTCGCTTGATCAACCCATGCTCATGTCCAATCTTGGCGGAAGGCTTGGCACTTAGCTGTCTTGCCACCAACTGATTAACTTCATGTTTACCGTACTCCATATGGAGAAGATTGAATATCTGGTCTAGTGGAGTTTTTAAGGAAGACTCGTTCCCTTTCTGTTTTTCATCCAACCAAGGCTGAAATGCAATCCTGATTTCCGAGTCAGCTGAAGGGTCAAAGAAATTGATTACGCACTCAGTAAGTTTTACAAAATCAGGCATATTTGACGGTACAGATACTCCCGCACCGCAAAGAAACACCACACGACCCTCATCACAACGATTCAAAAGTATGTCGGGAATGATCGGGCCGTCAGCGTGGAATCTCATAACTTGAATTGAATCAATAGTTGTTTGAATAGATCACAATAAATCTAGTTTCCCAGAAATTCTGCTCTTGGGTGCGCACCTCGTAGCGTCACTACACCGCTATCACACTGTAACTTCACAAACTCAAACTACCAAGTCAGACAATCCGGCCAGACTATCTGCCCGCGCTCAGAATTCATTCCGATGTTCGTCAAAAATAAACGCATTCAAACGCATTCTCAAACAAATATTTCGTTACCGAAGTAACGCCTTTTTGCTTGTTCAGGTAGCAATGCCCTTGCAGCGGCATTCAAGAAAGCCTGCCCTTGTAGTCGATTCACCTCCCGTTCGGCAACGCCGGGAGCGCAGCCCGCCCGCTTTGTTAGCGGGGGCGCTCAGGGTGGTTAATCGTCTTCAAGGGGGAACTCAGGCTTTCTGGCGCAAAAGGGTATGCACCTGAACAAGTAAACGTAGACGCATTACTTCGGCACAGTAACCTGATACATGCGCTTTTGAAGAGTACCGGTTTTCCGAGCCAGGAAAGGTGAGTTTCTGCGTTTGTCAAAATAGCGTGGCGCCGGCAACATGCCCGCCATGCGAGCGGCCTGATAACTGCTCAGCTGGGCTGCGCTCACGCCATAATGGTGCTTGGCACCTGCCTCAGCCCCATACACACCATTGCCCCATTCCACCACATTCAAGTACACCTCGAGAATACGGCGTTTGTCCCAAAGCGCCTCAATCATCAAGGCAATGACCAACTCTTGGCCTTTGCGAATGTAGCTTCGCTTGCTGGTCAAAAACAGGTTTTTGGCCAACTGCTGGGTAATGGTAGAGCCGCCATGTGTTACACGGCCTCGCCTTTCATTGCGTTTGATCGCCAGTTGAATGGCCTCCATTTCCACGCCCTTGTGGGTCATGAAGCCACTGTCTTCAGCAGCAATCACCGCGCGTTTCAGGTTCAGTGAAATTTTGTCATACGGTACCCACTGGTGTTTCAACTGGAAACCAGGCTCGATCTTGCGAATTTCAGCCAAACGGGTTTGCATGAAACTGGTGCTGCTGGGGTTGACATGTGTCCACACCGCAATTTGCGCGAGGTACCAAAGTTGCAGCAGCACAATGGCACAAAACCCCCAGAAGAAAATTCGCCACAACCACACCAAAGGATTCAGGCTGAACTTGCGTTTGCTACCGCCTTTGGAAGATTTTCTGCGTGCCATGGTCATGGTTGTTTTGCTTTGGCAAGCAGGGCTTGCCGAACTTTGGTTAAAGTTTCAAGTGCATTGGGCGAAGCCCCGGTCCATACCTCAAAGGCCAGCTGGGCCTGAAACACCAACATACCCAAGCCATCGCTGCACGGCAAATCAAGTTTGCCAAGTGACCAAACAAACGGTGTGGGCTCGGCGGCATACATCATGTCGTACGCAAGCACAGCCCGCTGATACCAATCAGGGTGAAGCACAGGCACATCGCCTTTCAGGCTGCTGGACGACGCATTCACGATTACCACCGGTGCTCCGGGTGTTTCAAAATGCGAAGGCGGCGTGTCCAGGCCCCCGCCCGCTGATGGCAAATCAATTGCCTCCGCGCGTTCTGCCAACTCGCGTGCCTTGGGCACTGTGCGGTTCAGCACGGTCAAATGTTGAACTCCAGCTTGCTGAAAAGCAGACACACAACCACTGGCTGCGCCGCCTGCACCAATCATCAATACCTGGCATTGCGCAAGGTGCAAACCCAGGGTATTTAACTGCCGGTCCAAGTCGCGACACAGGCCCCCGCCATCGGTGTTGTCGGCCAGTACGGTGCCATCCGCATTGAATTTCAAAGTGTTGGCCGCCTGCGCAAATTCTGCGGCTGAGGTCAGCGAATTGGGGAGTACCTTGGCCAAAGCAAAAGCCTCTAGTTTGAATGGCACAGTCACATTTGCACCCTTCACACCCGCTGCTTTCAGTGCGGCCACAGTTTGGGCAAAGCCATTCAACGGCGCCAGCACACGCTCGTATTGCAGGGGCAAGCCAAGCTGTGCGGCAAAGTCAGCATGAATGAAAGGCGACATGCTGTGTGAAATTGGATTGCCAATCACCACGTAGCGGTCTGCCTCAGAAATCAATGCATTCAACAAGGGGCCTCCATGGCTCAGTACTCGGTGCTGATGGTGTCACGGCTAAACACCCAAGTGCGGGTAATCGCCAGAATATCGGCCTTCTGCCGCATCTCTGAAGGGAAAGGCGGAAACGGTGTAGACATTCTTAAAATTCTCAATGCAGCGCGGTCCAGCACGGCTGATCCCGATGAGCGGTCGACTTCCACATCTTCGAGAGTGCCGTCTGCACGCACATAAGCAGTCAGCCTTAACTTGCCGTAAATACGGCCTTTCAGTTCATCGGGGTAATTTGCATTGCCCACCTGTTCCACCTTGGCACGCCAGGCCTCTTCATAAATTGCAAAGGCATAGGGTGAAGTGCGTGGCGAGAAGAAGTGTTTGCGCGGGCGCTCATTGTAACTTTTGATGTTGTCGGCAATTTGAGCCTGCAATTTCTTGATCTCAAGTGCACGCTGGCTTTTGGGATCGTTGCCAGGGCGTGTATCCAGCACTTCGTTTTGCGGTGTGGTCCGCAAGTCTGCACCCGCCAAATTGCGCTGCAATGCTTCCAGTTCTTTCAAGCGCTCCTGGCTGGCAATCAACTCGCGCTGGTTGACCTTGTCATCGGCTTGCCCCGGCAATGTAGTGGCCCTGCCCTTGTCGGCTTGCCCGCCACCATCCAGTGCAACCTGCGCCAGTACCTTGGCATCAGTGGGCGTTTTTTGCGATTGCGCATTCACCAAAATCACTTCCAGCGGGCGGCTGAATGCGGTGTCGGCCTGCGGTTTGGAAAAGTGCACCAGCAACAACAAGGCATGAAGCAGCACTGACAACACCAGCGCCTTCTTCAAATTGATTTCGCCAAGTGGTGCACGCAAAGTGGTCACGCCGCCGAATCTCCCGCAGTATTCACTCCCTCAGATTCACCTGCTTCAACCACATCGATCGGTGCGTCTGGTGATTCCGGAAGATCGACAACATCTTCTTCCTCATCATCATCCAGCAAACGCGTGGGCGTGCCTTTCTTCAAGGCAATCAATTTGCAAGAAACCGTCAAGGTCAGTTCATCCACCTGGTCCAGCTCAACCTCCACCTGCACGCCACGGCCCGGTGAAGTCACGCCCACCAAACGAACAAACAGGGGAATGTCGTCCAGACGTACCAATTCGTCTTTAACCACCACGCCATCAAACTGCTTGCGGCCCTTTTGCTGAATCCAGCGCAAGCACCAGTAGCGCTCCATACTCTGCTGAAATTCGGCATAGGCTTTGTAGGTCACATCAAAGCTGTTCACTGCAGACAGCAATTCCGCATCAGTTGCGGTGTAGACGGGTGGCTCTTGACGAAGCAGTGAAATCAATTGCTGCTGGTTCACCAAATCCACATACCTGCGCAAAGGCGAAGTACTCCATGCGTATTGCGGAACACCCAACCCCACATGTGGCGCCGCATGGGTAGACATCCTTACTCGACCCATCGGGGGTTGTACCCTATAAATGCCGGTCACTTTGCATTCATCCAGCATACCGCCCCATTCTCGGTTCACGTAGATCATCCACTCGGCCACCAACAAATCCAGCGGTGCATCACGGCGGCGGGGCTGAATTTCAACGGTGCCGTCTTCACTCACATAGAAATTGAAATCAATGCGCGTGTGCTTCTCGGGCTGACCGCGTACAATTTCGCGTTCCATTCTCAGCACGCACGAACTTTTCCAGAGCATTTTCAACGCAGGGAAAAACTCGCCCACCACATCAAGCTCGTTCAACTCGGGGTCTTCCAAAACCTCTTTGGACAAAGCCGCATCCAGGTGGTTGTGGCGCAGGTTTGCAGCCATGGGTACCTGCTCAATGGCGCTGTAAGGCTCGCTGATCAACTCACCAGTTTCAGTGCTCACTTCCACGTAAATACTGACCGAGGGCACAGTGCGCCCCTCAGCCAATGTGGCCAGTTCAACCACCTGGTCAGGCAGCATGGTGATTTTATCGCCGGGCGCATACACGGTTGAAAGGCGCTCGCGGGCCACACGATCGTAAGGGCTTCCACGCGCAATTAACAGCGCAGGTGCGGCAATGTGCACGCCAATGCGCGCACGTTTTTCATCCAGCCAAACCACGCTGAAGGCATCATCGATTTCTGTGGTTGAAATGTCGTCAATCGAAAAAGCACGCACATCGGCCACGGGCAGTTCAGCCAATTCAGCAGGTACTTCCGGGGCTGGCAAATCAATTTCTGGCCCTTTGGGAAAATACACGGCCGCGAAACGCGCACGCATCATTTCATGCACAGACTTGAACGCACCACACTCAATCAACAACACATCGGGCGAGCGGCCTGCTTCCGTGCAGGCCAGCATCAAGGCTTTGTATTCGGCACTGTTTTTATCCGGGCGCACCAGCAGTGTGGCCGCCTGTTTGGCGAAACCATCGGGCAATTCACGGCGCACCAAGGCATCGGCCCAAGCCTGCTGTTGTTCAGCGGCCAGGCGTTTTTTCTCGAGTCCTGCCAATGCGGCCTGTAAAATTTCCGGCGGGGCGGCTCGGTACATGCCCTTGCCTTTGCGGTGAAAGTGAATAGGCGCCGCATGCAAAGCCGCCAAGGTGGCCGCTTGTTGCACCACCGTGGGTTTTTCACCGAAATACTCTTGAGCCATGGCTGTGAAATCAAACTCGCCTTCCGGCGAACATTCCCACAAAAACTCGGTGTCCACTTCTTTGGCCAAGGCCTCAACCTGCGCGTGGAATTCAGCACATTCCAGCGCATCAAATTTCAGCATCACACTGTTGGATTTCACCTTGGTGCGCTTGCCATGCAAGGTTTCCACCTGATAAGCGTTGCCCTGCTCTTGAAGCACTCGGCCCACTTTAAAGGCTCCGGCCTCTTCGTAATACAAATTCATCAACTGTCCTAAAGATAATTTTCAAGTTGGGGCAGAAACACTTCCATAACCCACAACGGTGTTCTATTGGGTTTGCGCGAAAAGCGCGCACAACGGGCATACCACACGCGGCTGGTGCCCAGCCTGTTCATCTCCGCCTTCAAGACCGCAGGCAAAACACGCTGCACCCAGGCCTGGTTCAAAGGCAAGCGTGCAAAATACAGTTCGCCCCGCTTTACCTGAGGATCGGAAAACAGCACCGTGCCCAAGGAGCGGGTGCCCAAGCCTCGCCAAAAATGCCAGTCGTTCACGGGGCCATCGATTTCAACCAAAGTTTGTGCCAGCACCACAGGCGCATTGTTCACGTGTAGGCGCACAAGCCGCTGCCGCATCATTTGACCCGTTGCATTTCGGCTGCTTGAGCCAGGCCCGTGTTTAATCAACACCTTGCCCTGCACCACAGGCTCTACTTTAAACCCCATGTTCAGGCGTACCAAACGCAGGGTGAGAGAACCAGGCGTGCTGGCCCAATTTCTGGCCCAAACCGGCCAGCTTGGCGGGCAATGCCTGGTCCAAACCACGGCACCGCTCATGGCAAACCCACAGCCAATTTCACAAAGGGCAAAATTTCATCGAAATCGCTCAGCGCATGGTCTGAACCCAGCAAGTGCAATTGGTGTGCACCGTGGTAACGCGCCAGCATGGTGTCACAGTTCAGCACCTCATCGTCCCGGGCAGCCACCAAAAAGTAACGTTGCGGGTCGGTCAGGCTGGTTTGCTCCATGGCTTTTAAGTCGCCCAGATAAGCGGGAACAAACTCGATTTCTTCATCTGAAAAATACACCTTCTTTTTGCCGATTTGGTCCTGCAAATCGTCATAAGGCTTGATGGCTGGGTTCAACAACACCACCGACGCCTGAACATGCAACTCTCCCAATACCGTGGCGTAATAACCACCCAAAGAACTACCAATGAAGGTCAGCGACAAGTCGGGCTGGCTGTGCAAACGGGCATCCAGGTGCTGGTTAATCAGGGCCAAGGCCTGTGCTGGTGATACGGGCAAATCAGGCACCCACAAATGGCTGCTCAAACCGGCCTGGTCGAAGGCATCGATCATTTTTTGTGCCTTCACTGACTTGGAAGACGAGCGAAACCCATGCAAATACACCACCAGGTCGGCCACCCCACCCGTGCGCGCAAAGCCACCGGGGCTACTGAATACAAAAGGCGTCAAACCCTTACCCCTGAAGCGAGAGCGTCGATCAATTTTTGGTGAACACCGCCAAATGAGCCGTTACTCATGGCCACAATCCAGTCGCCAGGCTGGGCTTGCGCCACAACATGATCAATCACTTCGCTCAACTCATCGCTGGTGAAAAGGCGCGAGCCCAAACTGCCCAGTGTGTCGCGCACATTCCACTGAATGCCCGCGGTGTAGCACACCACAGACTGGGCCTCATCAAACGAGGCTGGCAAAGCCTGTGCAAGGGTTCCCATTTTCATGGTGTTGGACCTAGGTTCAAACAAAGCAATCAGGCGACCCACAGGTTTGCCTTCCGCTGCTGCAATTTCTGCCATTCGGGCTTTCGCGCCTTCCAGCGTGGTAGCGATGGCCGTTGGGTGGTGCGCAAAGTCGTCGTACACCTTCACGCCTGCTGCCTCACCACGCAATTCCATGCGGCGCTTCACGCCGGGAAATTCACTCAGCGCCTTGCAGGCGTCTGCCACCTTAACCCCCACAGCATGGGCAGCCGCAATTACAGCAAGGGCGTTGTTCACATTGTGCACACCCGACCAGTCCCATGCCACCAGGCCTTTCACTTCACCATTCTTCAACACTTCGAATTTGGAGGCTCCCAACACCTTGGCTTGCCACGGCGCATCATCACCATGGGCTGAAAAACGTTCAACCGGGGTCCAGCAACCCCGCTTCAGAACCCGCTCCAGCGAATCCGTGGCTGCGGGGCAGATCACTCGCCCTTCAGAGGGTACGGTGCGCACCAAATGGTGAAATTGAGTTTCGATCGCAGCCAGATCGGGGAAGATATCAGCATGATCGAACTCCAGGTTGTTCAGCACAGCCACCACCGGGCGGTAATGTACAAACTTGGAACGCTTGTCAAAAAATGCGGTGTCGTACTCGTCGGCTTCAATTACAAAACAGTCACCCTGCCCCAGTGTGGCCGACACACCAAAGCCGCCAGGCACGCCGCCGATCAAAAAGCCGGGGCTTAAACCAGCCTGCTGCAACACCCAAGCCAACATGGAGCTGGTGCTGGTTTTGCCATGCGTACCCGCCACAGCCAGCACCTTTCGGCCGCGCAAAATATGTTCACCCACCCACTGGGGGCCGCTGGTGTACGGCAAGCCCATGTTCAAAATGGCTTCCATCAAAGGGTTGCCACGTGACACCACATTGCCCACTACCCACAAATCGGGCTTGATGGCCAACTGCTCCACGCCAAAACCCTCGGTCAAATCAATACCAGCCTGGGTCAGCTGAGTGCTCATGGGTGGATAAACATTGGCATCGCAGCCGGTCACGGTGTGGCCCAAAGCCTTGGCCAACTGGGCAACGCCGCCCATGAAGGTGCCACAAATCCCGAGGATGTGGATGTGCATTCTTTCTTCCTTTCAGGTCAAGCCCATATTGTAGTGCCTGTGAATTTGGATACACTGCCGGTATGGAAGAATTCTTCGCCCCGCAAGACGAACTTCGCATAGAAATTGCGATGACGGCAGCCCGACTGATCGCCGAGGAAGGCCTCGACTACAGCACAGCACGCAACCAGGCTGTGAAAGCCCTGCTTGGAAAACAGCGCATTCCACGTGACCGACTACCCTCTGATCAAGATATTCAGGATGAATTGCGCGCCTATCAGGCCCTGTTTCAAGCCGACAGCCAGCCCGGCGAATTGAACGAATTGCGCGAAGTTGCGCTCCAATTCATGCAAGGTATTCAACAATTCGAGCCCATTGTGTATGGCGCAGCGGTCAATGGCACTGGCAGCGCGCATTCCGATGTGCACATTATTGCGTTTGCAGACGACGAAAAAGAAGTGGACTACTGGCTGCTTAACCAAAACATCAACTTCGATGCCTGCGAGGACGCCTTGCTGGCTGGCAAATCATTCCCGGCCGTGGCCTTTCGCTGGAAACAGCGCTGGTTCCAGTTGGGTGTGGCCAGCCCGATTCAACGCCGCGGCTTGCTCAACCGACAAGCAAGTGACGGCACCCCTTTTCAAACTGACATTGCGGGCTTGACCCGCCTGATAGAAGCACCATGAAAAACAAACTGATTCCTGTTATTACCGCGGTTCTTGCTTTGGCGATTGGCCTGTATTTTGGCTTGAAGCCACAAGGCGGCCCCGATTATCCACTGGCTGGCTACACCTTTGAGACGCCACAAGGAGGCTCACTCGATTTGGGTGCATTGAAAGGCAAGGTAGTCGTGCTCAATTTTTGGGCAACGTGGTGCCCCCCCTGTGTGGAAGAAATGCCGGAACTCGATGAGTTATACCCCCAACTACAGGCCCAGAATATCGAGCTGATTGGCATCGCTATTGATTCACCTTCTAACGTCGACCAATTTCTGAAAAAAACACCAGTAAATTACCCGATCGTGCTTGCCGGCATGACTGGCACTGAACTTGGAAAAGCACTTGGCAACCAACAAGGAGGATTACCGTTTACCGTCATTTTGGACGAAAATGGTAATAAAATACTCACAGAAGCCGGCAGAATACAGATGAGTACTATCACTAACGCACTGCCACGTTAAAATCGGGTATGCTCACGCAACGCCTGACCAGGGCGAACCACGAAGCAAGGTTCATCAAGGCCCGTCACGGTAGAAAATAATTGATTTTCAGTGCACACTAAGCGAAGTTAGGCTCAATTCACCTCGCGCTTGGTTGTGTATTGCCATACAAAACCAACCTCCCTAGATGGAGCAAGTAAATGGACCTCAGAAAGCTAAAAACATTGATCGACCTGGTCGCCGAATCTGACATTTCCGAACTGGAAGTGACTGAAGGCGAAGGCAAGGTACGTATCGTCAAAAGTCAGCCCCAATACACCATGGCCATGCCACAGCAAATGATGCAGCAAGCGCCAGCAGCGGTGGCAGCGCCTGCCGCAGCCACTGCGACCGCCGCTGCTGTGGAAACTCCTGCGGCAGCGCCTGCAGACGCTGGCCACAAAGTGACTTCACCCATGGTGGGCACGTTTTACCGCGCGCCAAGCCCTGGTGCCTCCAATTTCGTGGAAATTGGCAGCACGGTGAAGGAAGGCCAAACCATTTGCATTATTGAAGCCATGAAGCTGCTCAATGAAATTGAGTGCGACAAGTCTGGTGTTGTGAAGGCCATCTTGGTCGAAAACGGTCAACCCGTGGAGTTTGGTCAAGCTCTATTCGTCATTGAATAGAACAGGAGCAGCCACCATGTTTGGAAAAATACTGATCGCCAATCGCGGCGAAATAGCCCTGCGCATTCTTCGCGCCTGCAAAGAAATGGGCATTAAAACCGTGGCGGTGTATTCCACTGCCGACGTGGATGCAAAGTATGTGAAGCTGGCCGACGAGTCGGTTTGTATTGGCCCGCCCAGCTCCAAAGAAAGCTACCTGAACATTCCAGCCATCATTAGTGCAGCCGAAGTCACCGATTCGGAAGCCATTCACCCCGGTTACGGATTTCTGTCCGAGAACGCCAGCTTTGCCGACCGGGTTGAGAAAAGCGGTTTTGTGTTCATTGGCCCCCGTGCAGAATCCATCTTGCTGATGGGCGACAAGGTGTCCGCCAAGCGCGCGATGATTGCTGCAGGCGTGCCCTGCGTACCAGGCTCTGAGGGCGAATTGCCCGACGATCCACGCGAAATCGTGAAAATTGCACGGCAAGTAGGCTATCCGGTCATTATCAAGGCGGCCGGCGGCGGCGGCGGTCGCGGTATGCGTGTGGTGCACACCGAAGCGGCACTGCTGAATGCGGTCACCATGACAAAAACCGAAGCGGGTTCAGCATTCAACAACCCCGCGGTTTACATGGAAAAATTCCTTGAAAACCCTCGCCACATCGAAATTCAAATTCTGGCTGACGAGCACAAGAATGCCGTGTGGCTGGGTGAGCGCGATTGCTCCATGCAACGCCGCCACCAAAAAGTAATTGAGGAAGCACCGGCGCCAAATATTCCACGCCGCCTGATCGAGCGCATTGGCGAACGCTGCGCTGAGGCCTGCCGCAAAATTGGTTACCGTGGCGCTGGCACATTCGAATTCCTCTACGAGAACGGCGAGTTCTACTTCATCGAGATGAACACCCGCGTTCAGGTTGAACACCCGGTCACCGAAATGATTACAGGTGTGGACATTGTTCAAGAGCAAATTCGAATCGCCGCCGGCCAGAAATTGCGCTTCCGCCAACGTGACATTGAATTCCGTGGCCATGCCATCGAATGCCGAATCAACGCCGAAGACCCGTTCAAGTTTGTGCCCTCACCAGGCCCAATCAAGAACTGGCATGCACCGGGTGGCCCTGGTGTACGCGTAGATTCGCATGTGTACAGCGGTTACAACGTGCCACCTCACTACGATTCCATGATCGCAAAAGTGATCACCTATGGCGAAGACCGCAAGCAGGCCATGGCCCGCATGCGTCAGGCTTTGTCCGAATTGGTGGTTGACGGCATTAAAACCAACACCGCGCTGCACCGTGAATTGATGGAGGACGCCCGCTTTGTCGAGGGTGGCACCAGCATTCACTACCTTGAGCACAAACTCGAAGCACGTTTCAAATGATACAAGCCAAACTTACCCTGCCCTTTGAACAAGCCGACGAAGTGTCGGACCTGCTCATGGAGCTGGGGGCTTTGGCGGTCAGCCTGGAAGACGCCAATGCCGACAGCGAAGACGAACAACCCTTGTTCGGCGAGCCAGGCATGGAGCCTGAATCGGCGGCGTGGAACCTGAACAATGTGGTGGCCTTGTTTCGCAACAAAGCCGAAGGTGCGCAAATTTTCGGCGAAATTCCAGCTGAATTGCTGGGCGATGCCGAAATTGATTACACCGATGTGCCTCAAGAAGACTGGGTACGCCTGACCCAATCGCAATTCGATCCCATCCCCATTTCTGCACGCCTGTGGATTGTGCCCTCTTGGCACGAACCCCAACACATCGACGATCGAATCAACCTGGTGCTCGACCCTGGGCTCGCTTTCGGCACGGGCTCACACCCCACCACGGCCCTTTGCCTGCGTTGGCTCAGCGAATTTCCACTGAAAGGCCAAAGTGTGCTGGACTACGGTTGCGGCTCCGGCATTTTGGGCATTGCTGCACTTAAATTGGGTGCATCTGAAGCCATCGGCGTCGACATCGACCCCCAGGCTGTGGACAGCACCGCCTACAATGCCAGCAACAACGGTGTTGAAATGCCCTGCGGTTTGCCCGACTTTCCACTGGCCAAGCGCCAGTTCCCGGTGGTAGTGGCCAATATTCTGTCCAACCCACTGAAAGTATTGGCGCCTTCGCTGTGCAACCATGTTGAAGCAGGTGGCCAATTGGTGCTTTCAGGTGTGTTGGCCCGTCAGGCCGAAGAAGTGATCGCCCACTACCGCCAATGGATCAATTTGGCTGTGTGGGCCGAACGCGATGGCTGGGTTTGCCTGCACGGCCAAAAAGCCGCTGACTGATCGCAAACCAGTCGTGCCGCAAGGTTAAACTAGTGCCATGAGCCTTGCCACACGCTGCCCCAACTGCAACACCCTGTTCAAAGTCACCTCTGGCCAACTGCAAATGCATGAAGGCAAGGTGCGCTGTGGGCATTGCCAAACCGTGTTTTCCGGCATCGAACACCTTACTTCAGCCGACACGGAAGCGTGGCAAAAACTTGATTTAAGCCCCAAACCTTACACCAGCGATCACAACCTGACCGGTGGTGACGGCACGGGCTCTGAAGCGCTGTTCGCCAATACTGCACCCACCAAACCACTGCTGAATTTCAAGCACGGCAGCCCTGCCCTGAAAGCTGCATGCATCGCGTTGCTGCTCACGCTTGGTATTCAAACCCTTTGGTGGCAGCGCATTGAGCTGTTGCAACAAGCGCCGGAACTGGCCAAGCACATCAACAAAGCCGGGCCAAACATACAACGCCTGTTTGCAAGCCCGGCCACACAGGCCTTGCTGGTTGAGGGCAGTGGTCTGCAGGCGCTGGATGAACACAATTTGCGGGTTGACCTGACCCTGCACAACCCACTACCCCTGCCCGCTCAATGGCCCCACCTGAAGGTGGAATTGCTCGACCCACAGGGCCTGGTACTGGCCAGCAAATCACTGAGCCCAAGTGATTACCAACTGCGGGACGAAAACGCAGCCAGCGAGGCTGCGTTGATCGCGGGCAAAAAAACAGTGGAAGTGCTGGCATACTTGAACCTGAGCACCCTGAACACGCAACTGCCTGAAAGCGCCGCAACCGGCTTTCGGCTTGAATTATTCGACCAAGGCCCACGCGAGCAATAAGCGCCTGGGCAATTTTTAATTACTGGACTGTTTCACAATGAATTCCCCAACCAACACCAAGCGCGTTTTAATTTGCGGCTCCATTGCATTCGACACCATCATGGTGTTTGAAGGTCGTTTCAAAGATCAAATCTTGCCAGACCAGGTTCACATCCTGAACGTGGCATTTTTGGTGCCCAGCCTTCGCAAGGACTGGGGTGGCTGCGCTGGCAATATTGCCTACAGTTTGAACATGCTCGGCGGCAAACCCGTGCCCATGGCCACCATTGGACATGATGCAGGCGGCTACTTTCAACGCCTGCAAACGCTGGGCATTGAAACCATTTGCCTGAAACAGGTCAGCGAAGAGTTCACCGCACAGGCCTTCATTACCACCGACCTGGACGACAACCAAATTACTGCCTTTCACCCCGGCGCCATGAGCCACTCGCACCTGAACAAGGTAAGTGATGCTGGCGACGTGGCCTTGGGTATTATTGCCCCCGATGGCCGTGACGGCATGATGCAACACGCGGAACAATTTGCAGCCGCTGGCATTCCATTCGTGTTTGATCCGGGTCAGGGCTTGCCCATGTTTGGCAAACCAGAACTTGACCGGTTTTTGGAACTTGCCACGTATGCAGCGGTCAATGACTATGAAGCCAAGATGTTGTGCGACCGAACCGGCCTCACGCTGGAACAGATCGCAGAAAAGCTGGAAGCACTTGTGGTAACACGC
Source organism: Limnobacter alexandrii (assembly GCF_005871185.1). GTDB lineage: Bacteria > Pseudomonadota > Gammaproteobacteria > Burkholderiales > Burkholderiaceae_B > Limnobacter > Limnobacter alexandrii. The sequence continues at coordinate 81,401 of NZ_SWKN01000013.1, read as the reverse complement.
GGTGCGGAAGGCAGTTGGGTGTTTACGCAGGGTCAACGACACGACATACCATGCGTTAAAGCAGAACGCATCGCCGACCCCACCGGCTGTGGCGATGCATACCGCGGCGGCTTGCTTTATGGCCTTACAGAAGGCATGGGCATTGTGAATGCGGCCAGGCTGGCCAGTTTGATGGGCTCCTTGAAAATTGCAGTCAAAGGCCCACAAACCTACCAGTACAGCCGGGAAGAAATTGCGTCCAGGTATTCAGCCGCTTTTGGTCAACAGCCCTGGTAACTTGAAAGGAAAATCAAATCATGGCCAAGTCAATTCAGTTCAGTTTTAGAAGCACCGGTGCAGTGGCCCTGATTGCGCTGTCCGCGCTTGCAGGTTGCGCCACCCAAAGCAGTTCGGGTCAGGTGTACCGGGAAGGTGAAACCCGCCGAGCACAAATTATTGAGCAAGGCACGGTTGAAAGCGTTCGCACAGTGACCATTCAAGGCGACACCAACGGTGTGGGTACTGCCGCTGGTGGTATTATCGGCGGCATCGCAGGCAGCAATGTGGGTGGTGGTAGCGGCCGTGCGGTGGGCGCGATTGTGGGTGCTGTAGCAGGTGGCGTAGCAGGCCAAGCCATTGAACGCAATGCCTCCACGCGCCAAGGTCTTGAAATCACCGTTCGCATGGACAACGGCACCTTGCGCGCCTACGTTCAGGATGCCGCTGGCGAAGACTTCCGCCCGGGTGACCGCGTTCGAATTGTGAGTGGCGGTGGCACTTCCCGGGTAACACGCTGATTCACCACCAGCACTTGAAACAAAAAAAGCACCCCGAGGGGTGCTTTTTTATTCACTACGCAGCGCCCGATTAAAACCCTGGCATCAGGCTTTGCAGCACCATCATGATGATCTGCAAAATCAGTAAAAATGCCAAAGGCGACAAATCCACGTTACCAATTGTTGGCAACACCCGGCGCAATGGCTCGAGAAAAGGGCGAGAAAGTTCATTCAAAATGGATGCGATTGGTGAGAACGGATTCACCCAGCTTAAGATGACCTGAATCAACACAATACCCATGAGCAGATAAGCCACGTTGCGAAGTACCCAGAAAATCGCAATGGGTATGGTCAAGGTAATGAGTGAACCCACACCTGGCCCACCGCTGGACAGCCCCACCGAGATCAATACCAGCACAATGTGCAATACAAATGACACCACAAAAGCACCAAAAATAGATGCCCAGTCAATGCCGCCGTAGCCTGGCACGCCCTTGCGCAGGGGTTTAACCAGCCAGTCGGTCATCGAGAAAATGAATGGCGACAGGGGGTTACTGGGGTGAATGCGCACCCACTGCATCAAGGCGCGCAGCAAGAGACAAAAAGTCAGCAGGCTGGCGGCTGTTTCCAGCAGTAGGCGCAAAATATCGATCAGAAGCATAGTGAAGCGTTCAGCAGGTTAAGGCCGTGAGCCTGTTGGAAATGGCCAGGTGGTAGTGGCACCCTTGAGTTTTCTGGGCTTGGCGGCGCCCGATCTGCGGCGACGCGCAGGTTTGCTGGGCGTCAGCAGGGCCAATGGCGTCACCTCAGAGGGGGAAAGCGCCGTTTTCGAAGGTTTGCGTGTGGTGGCCACCGGGCGTGCCGCTTTACTTTCAGGCGGCTCTGCTTTGGCAACGGGTTTGCTTGCGGTTTTGCTCACCGGCTTGCTGGTTTCCTCGGTTGCGCGCTTGCTTGCAGGCATTCAGGAACTCCTTTCAATTCTTCAAGGACAGCCGTACAGTTTAACGATATGGCCTTGAATATTCAAGAAATATGACTTTGAACAACACAGGAGACACCCATGAGCCACGTGCCAGAACAAATACACAGCGTGAAAGCAGGCGAACGCTACCGACACTACAAAGGCGGGTTGTATGAGGTCATTTGCCAGGCCATACAGGAAAGCGACCTAAGCCCGGTGGTGGTGTACCGCCCCTTGAGTGGAGACACACACACCGCCTGGACCAGGCCAATGAACGTATTTTTTGAAATGGTGCAGGTGGGTGAGCGCATGACCCAGCGCTTCACCCTTGTGGACAGCGACAACTAAGCTCAAGCCACCGCTTTCAATTTCGGCTTGGCTTTCTCCACCCTGGCTGGTTCGAAAACCAAACCCGGTTCGTCCACCGGGTCTTCCAGCAAGGTTTTGGTGTCGTGGTAATAATCTTGCCGGTTGTGCCACGGGTGGGTTTCACCCTGGCGCGGCAACTGCTCTGCAACGCGTTTCAGGTAGCCTGAATTCAAACCACCCAGCACTGTGAAGCCCTCCACGGGCTGCACATCCGTAGTTTTAGCCACCGCCACTGCATGGCCTTTCTTGTCCATGTGGTTTAGCAAACGGCACACAAAACCGCTGACCAAATCGGATTTCAATGTCCACGAAGCATGGGTGTAACCCAGTACCACGGCGGCATTCGGCAGGTCTTGCAACATGGCACTTTTGTAGAACATTTTTTCGCTGAGGTTGACTGGCTCGTCATCCAGAGAAATCTTCATGCCGCCCACCATCTGCACATTCAAACCTGTGGCAGTCACGATGATATCGGCTTCCAGTACTTCGCCTGAATTCAACTCGATGCCATTGGGCACAAACTGTTTGATGGTGTCTGTGGCCACGCTGGCTTTGCCACTGCGCAGGGCTTTGAAAAAATCGCCATCGGGCACCAAGCACAAACGCTGGTCCCAAGGCATGTAGTTGGGCGTGAAGTGTTTGATGTCCACATTCGAGCCCTTCAACTGCCGGCGCATCATGGCAATCAAAAAGCGACGCACCACCTCGGGCTTGCTTTTGCTGGCCTTGAACATGAAGTGCGCCAAGCCAATGGTGCGCGTGCGGTTCAGCTTGTACGCCAATTTGGACGGTAAGGTTTTTTGCAGCACCTTGGTGAGTGCATCAACCGACGGCAACGAGAAAATATACGAGGGCGAGCGCTGCAACATGGTGATGTGCTCAACTTTGTCAGCCATGCTTGGAATGAGCGTAACCGCCGTGGCACCACTGCCAATTACCACCACCTTCTTGCCGGTGTAGTCCAGGTTTTCAGGCCAGTGCTGGGGGTGAACAATCAGCCCCTTGAAGTTTTTCTCACCGGGAAAGTCGGGGCGGTAGCCTTGGTCGTAGTTGTAATAGCCGGCACAGGCCATCATGAATTTGGCGCGGTATTGCTCGGGCTCACCAGTCACTTCGTTGATGGCATTGATCACCCAGCGTTGCGCTTCACTGTCCCAGTTTGCGTCGCTCACTTTGCGCTGAAAACGAATGTGATCAAAAACCTTGTTCTCGGTGGCTGCCTCGTGAACATAGCTGCGAATGTCATTGCCCTGCGAGAAAAAGTGCGCATTTTTCCAAGGCTTGAACTTGAAGCCGAAACTGAACATGTCCGAATCAGAACGAATGCCGGGATAACGGAACAAATCCCAAGTGCCACCAATGGTGGTGCGGCGCTCAAGAATGGTGAACTTTCGGTTGGGGCATTCCTTTTTCAAATGGCAGGCGGCACTGATGCCTGACAAACCTGCGCCAATGATCAAAATGTCTTCGTCGAATATCGCCATGGTGTCTCCGTGTGGTTTTTCTCTTTTTTTATTGTGCCGATTTTTTCAGCTCTGAAAACAGCGTTTGCAAATCGGCTCTGGATTTGTCCGAATTTATCAAGTGCATTGAAAACTCAAGGTAAACTGCACAGCACTGGCAGTGCTATAAATACCCAATCCCACCTTCGAAGAGGAACACCATGCCGTCGATACAAGCCAAAGTCATGAACAAAATTGCAAGCCTTGCCCTGAAAAGTTACCGGGGAAATGGTGCCGGTTTTGTGCGCAGGTTCCGTATGGTGACGGCCGCATCCAATTTGCTGGCACCCGTGCCCAAAGGCCTGAAACACATCAAGGGCGCACTGGGCGGCGTGCCGGGCGAATGGCTGATTCCGGTGAACCCAAAAGGTGCGATGCTCTACATCCACGGTGGCGGCTTTGTGGCTGGCCACCCCCCCATGTACCGCCCTTTCTGCGGCGCCTTGGCCAATGCGCTTGGATTTCGAGTGTTCATGGTGGACTACCGCCTTGCACCGGAAAACCCATTTCCTGCGCCACTGGACGACTGTATTGCAGCCTTTGAAGCGCTGGTGGCCGACACACCGGCAGGCGAACCCATTTTTGTGGCGGGCGATTCCGCTGGCGGCAATCTCGGCTTGGCTGTGCTGCAGCATGCGTTGAAGAAGAAATTGCCCGCACACGGCGGACTACTGATTTCGCCTGCCACCGACATGCGCCGCCTGTCCCCCTCCATTGAAGGCAACGACAAAACCGACAGCATGTTGTCTGCCCACATGATCGAGCATGCTGCCAACTTGTACATGTGTGGCCATGACCCGGCAGATGAACGTGCATCGCCCTTGCTGGGCAAATTGAAAGGACTGCCACCATTGATGGTGACCGCCAGTGAAGACGAATGCCTGCTGGACGATTCAGTGCTGTTGCGCGACGCGGTGGACAAAGTGGGCGGACAAATCACCCTGCTGACTCGCCCCGGCATGCCGCACATTTGGCCCACCATGAACATCGCCCTGCCAGAAGCCAAAGAGGATCTGGCCAAAATCATTCGCTTTTTCTCACCCTTGGTAAAGGGCATCTAAAACAGCGTTGTTGGTAGTACAAGGTGTTGGAGACACATTCAACACCCACAACAATGACACCTTTTATTTCCCGCGCAGGCCTTGCGGCCTGTGCCCTGTTCTGTGCACCACTTTTGTCTGCCTGCCTGGGCGGCGATTCTGACGCAGGCACTGCCAGCACTGCGAGAACCAGCCCCAGCGAAACCCGACCCAATGTGTTTGAAGCAAGTAACTTCAAACCCTTGCCCGCGGCCCGAGCCCCCAGTGCTGAACTGCAAGCCACACGAGAACGCATACTGGGCGCAAACGCCATGGACCCAGAGCAAGTGAAATTTTGGTGGGTGGGTGTATCCAGCTTTATTGTCAGCATGCAAGGCCATTTGTTTTTGATGGATGCCTGGGAAATTGTGGGTGTGCATGCCAACTATCTACCCATTGGCAGAGAGGAACTGGCCGCCATTCAGCCTGAAGCCATATTCATTGGCCATGGGCACTTTGACCACGCGGCCGATGCGGGCTATGTGGCAGGCTTAAGCAATGCCCTGTTGGTAGCAGGCAGCAATGTGTGCGACATTGCCCGCGAACGCGCCGCCAGTGAAGGCATACTCAACACCTTTCCTTGCCTGAACCTGGGCGACCAAACCAACCCCGGCGCTGGCAGCACACGCGCCATTCAAATTTGGGAAGACGTGGCCCCGGTGCATGTGGTGCAACACACCCATTCAGCCGCAGAACCTGCGGACTTACTCAGCGGTGGCATGCCCTTGGTCTACATTCCCGATGTACTCACCTACCCCACTTACCTGAACACCAGCCTGGCCGAGGCACTTCGGTTTGTGGGCACCTTGCGTGACGACGGTGGGGTGGGCCAACCTGCAGGCGGCACCTGGGCTTACCACTTCCGCGCAGGCGACTTCGCCTGGTTTTGGCACAACTCCACTGGCGTGATGAAAGCAGGCAATGCGGAAAGTGAAGCCGTGGCGAATGCATTAACCCGGTTGCCTGAGTGTGTGGATGTGCAACTGAACGCCATTGTTGGTTTTGGACTGGTCACCAGTGCCTATCGCGATGCCTTGGCTTATGTTGCTTTGACCAAACCCAAGGTGGCCTTGCCCAACCACCACGACGCCTGGACACCCGGCATTGGTGGCGGCGCTTCAGCCTATGAAACCAGTTGGCTTGATGCAGTTGCCAAACTGCCCAGCCCACCTGAAGTGGACTACCTGCGCGACCCGGTGGACTACATGAAACCCCGCAGCTACAACATCAACGACCCGCGTTGGGCCGGGGGTTGCTGATTAATTGGACTGCTCGCCGTGCTGCATTCCTGGCACGCCACGGCGAATCACTTCCGAGAAATTTTCATCAGACCGCATGGCTTTGGCACGCGGCACAATGTAGCCTTTTTCCTGAAGCTCGGCATAACTGAAACCTTCAACCAAGCCACCCTGCGCATGCGCATATTCTGCAAAATAACCGCTGAGCAACAGGCGATAGTCCAGCGGCAGATCGGGTACAATCCGCTTGGCAATGTCAAACACCACCGTGGTGCAGTTGCTGGTCAGTGTGTTGTAAAACTCAGGGGTCTTTTCCAGTTTGTTCGCTTGCTCAACATAGGCCAAAAACAGGGTTTTCAGTTGCTCGGGCGGAATGGCCAGCCTGTAAATGTAAACATCTTCACCGCGTGCATTGCTGCGGGTTTTTATAATGTCGACCTCATCGGCCGCCACCAAAATGGCCTCGTACTGCCGGAAAAAACCTTTCCAGGCGGAGAACGCCTCGCCGACCTCTTTCCGGATTTCAAGCGAGAAGGTGAGATAACGTCCATCGGCGAAACCGAATGAAACCAGGGTGTGCGCAATCGCAGGACCCATCCAGTACGACAACACCAAATCGGCTGTTTGCAACTGGCTTAAATCGTATTCCCGTGTTTCCCACCGTGGTGTGTAATCGGTTTCGGTGCGCCACTCAAAGTTGCGCACATTCTTCAGCACAACCTTGTCGCCATTCACATCGGCCTGCAGCACGTGTGCAACATCGTCAGCCCACTGCCGATTGTGGCTGGGCGTTTGCGAAAACCACCAAATCGCAAACGCAGCCAAGGCCACGAGAACGGGCAGCAGAAAAAATCGAATCATAAGACACTCATCGCCCATTTGTTTACGCAATATTACGTGGACCAGCCACAATAATCGCCATGCCCAGCAATGTGACTGCACCGCCAGCCAGGTCCCAGGCCGTTGGCTTCACACCATCAACGGCCCAAAGCCACACAAGTGCCATGGCCACATACACACCGCCATATGCGGCATAAATTCTGCCCGACGCCGTGGGGTGCAAGGTGAGCAACCAGGCAAACAAGGCGAGGCTGATGGCGGCAGGCAGCAGCAACCACACTGGCTTGTTTTCTTTCAAGACCAGGTATGGCAAATAACAACCCAATATTTCAAAGAATGCAGTCACTGCAAACAGCAGAAATGTTTTGATCATGAAAAAGCCTTGCGGGTGACATCGTCTGCCGGGAACAAATGCTCAATTCTTAACGATGCAGCGGTGATGTCCAAGGGTGCCCCGAAGCTGGTAAATGTCGAGATGAATCGCAGCTCGCCCGCCGTGCTTCTAAACCGCGTCACCAAAGTGGGGTTATTGAAACTTTGGGGCTGCTTTGAATCGAACATGGATTGCGGAATGTGTTGCAGCATGGCTTGAAGGGAAGGCACATGCAATGCCTCACGTTGCGCCCTGCGAAGCACATCGCCCAATACCTCTGCGGGGTTTAGCAATCGCGTGGCCAAGCCACCGGGTGCAGTCAGCGCCAGTAACACGTTGGGGGTAGCCTGCAATGCGGCCATGTCAAACTCAAGCAATTGCAACAACCGCACAAAGCTGGGGTTGAACTTCACCAAATTCCATTCACTGTCCAACACCATGGCCGGCGCCGCGTGTTGGGCGGTCAGCATTAGGTCGATCACTTCGTTGATCGTATGCATGTCGCGGTGATCGATCGGCCTGTTGCCAAACACCGGTGCATAACCGGCAGCCACCAATGCCTCATTGCGCTCACTCAGTGGCGCATCCAAACCTTCAAGCAAGGCCAGCAGCATGTCTTTGCTGGCGCGGGCTTTGCCAGTTTCAATGCAGCTTAAATGCCGCTGGGACACACCCACGCGCAAAGCCAAGTCGAGTTGGCTGACCTTCTGCCTTGAACGCAAATCGCGAAGGCAAATTCCGGCATGTTTGGTAGGGGCGTGTGCGTGCATGTGCCAATACTGCCACGGAAAATTACTGGAATCTATGACCTGGCAGGTTATTGATGCAATGACCCGTCCTGCCGACACTGGCGTTGAACCTGATCACTTTCAACCACGCAAGGAGACTCGACATGCAAACCACCACTGTGCAACACGCACCAACAAGCACCCCAACCTTCTGGATTAAATGGCTCACCTACACCACCGAGTTCACCGTGCTGTTTGGCCTGTTCATGGTGCTTGCGCCCGGGCTGACTCAACAGGCTTTTGGATTGCTGATATTCCAGAACACCGAACAGTTTGCAGCTTTCGATCCACAAGCCACTGCGTATATTGAACTGGCCCATGCGGTGATGGGCTCAGTGCTGGTGGGTTGGGGCGCGCTGATGTTCATGCTGGTGCGCAGGCTTTCAGCCAAAGACGCCAAGGAAACATGCAAGCTGATTGCGATGTCCGTGTTGGCTTGGTATGTGCCCGACACCGCATTCTCTCTGTACAGCGGCTTTTGGCAAAACGCCGTTTTGAACACCAGCTTTGTGGTGTTGTATGCAGTGCCTTTGCTGGCGTTACGCAAACATCACAAGTAAGGGGCTAAATCCACAAATCATGGATTTAACGCCATGGTTTGTGGATTATTAAAACAATCCATATAATGTGGATATTAATCCCTAATATATGGATATATGAGTTCGATCGACTTCATGTTTACGCCCACAGTGCAGAGAGTGCTCCGAGCCACACTGCTGAACCCGGAACGTAAATATTCTTTGGGTGCTCTGCTAGACATTGCGAATACAGGGCGCGGAAGCACACAAAAACAAATCGAACGTTTATTGGCGGCAGGGATTCTGAAGGAGAACAGAGAATACGGACGCCTTCGGCAAATCTACGCGAACAAAGATCACTTCCTCTATTCCGAATTGACCTCGATTGCCAAAAAAACGTTTGGCATTACAGAACCGATTCGCGACACACTAGCTCCTTTTGCTGAATCAATTGATCAGGCATTTGTATTCGGCTCTATTGCAATGGAAAAAGACTCTGGGCTGAGTGATATAGACCTGATGATTATTGGCAAGGTAGGTATTTTGGATGTAGCTGAATCGATGCATACACTTGAAGGAACGCTCGGCAGAGCGATCAATTTCACCATTTATAAACACAGCGAATGGAAGAAATTGATTCAAGAAGACCCCATCTGCCGTCAGATCGACAAAGCTCCAAAATTAATGGTGTTGCCTGATGCAAAGACCGGCTGAATATCAAAACCTGATCAAAACCAACGCTTTCGAGGAGGTGTTACCCACAGAAGGAGCGATAAAAGGTTTTCTGGTCAATGCAAACAACTATTTGGAAGCATGCACGTTATTGCCAGAAGATAAAACCCTGCAAATATTCACCATGGCTTACGAAGGATACTTCCAAATCGTACAAGCCATTCTTGAATTTCATGAAGTTCGCACCAAGGATGCTGGCCGTAATTTGGCCATTCTTCGCGTATCAAGCGATTTACAACTGACACCGGCAGAAATGCCATTTGTGATCCGTGCACATGAACGCCGAAATAACACGGCGTATCGTTCACCCTTCCCGCCTGTTTCGACTTCAGAAGCTCAAACCATGGTGAGTATTCTTGAAAAATATTTACCAATCGCAATCAATCTCACTCAAATCAAAATGTAATCAAGTGACGGAACCACCGCCACGGATTAATTACTCAAGGAGCTACACCACTTACTTTTGATCGCATGTCCTCAAGGCCTCTTATACAGGGTCGCGCACAAATCCTGATCGGCGACACCACAAGCCACGGTGGCGTGGTGATCTCGGGCAGCCCCACCACCACGGTTGAAGGCCGACCAATCGCCAGAGTTGGCGACATGGTCACCTGCCCTTTGTGCAAACCCCATGTATTCCCGATTGTCGAGGGACTCAGCACATTCACCGACAACTACATGGCGGTGGCCCTGCACGGTCACAAAATTGCGTGTGGTGCCACCTTGATAGCGTCAGCCACTAAGCCAGAAACTCCAAACACTCCCGCGCCAGGTTCAACAAGTAGCCCATTCGAAAAGGAGCTTGGACAAGACCTCAATGAACTAATAGGCAAATCGCCCACGCTGAGCAAAGACCTGGCAACACTCAGCAAAGAAAAATGGATTATTAAGTTTGGGGAGACTGACGGGGGGTCTTCGGCGAACCGCGATAAAAAATTAATCACCCTCGACCCCACCTTGAAGAGTGATAAAAAAAACCTTGTCAAGGTTCTATCTCATGAAGTGGGGCATGCACGTCACCCCTTCGAACCCGACTACAGTAGCAAAGCGACTTATTTAAATGATGCCCTGGACGACGAAGGCGCCGCCGTCATGAAGAACATCAAAGTGCAGCGGGAAATTCTCAAATCTAGCAAAATTGACATCGGCATCGCTGGTCAACCGGTGAATACTCCGATCTACGAGAGGGCTTACGATCAATCACTTAAAGACGGTGACTATAAGTCAGCAATTAGAAAAATCGGAGATATATTCCGCAAGGGAGAATACACATCGACCACAAAGGAAACGTATGAAGACATGCATGGAAAATGGTATGACAACCAATATGTACCATGGTGTAAAAAATATTGCGAAACTAAATGAGCGAGTGCTTAAAACACTCATCTTGCTCATGGCACTGCTCGCAACTGCATGCCAATCTTCCTCCTATGCATCAAAGGACAACACCATGATTCAACTCAACCTCTCAGTCTGGCAATTAATCGAGGACATACAAACTACCCCATTGTCATTGTCGGGCATTGAAGAAATACTCAACCAAACACTTGTGGAACAAACCCAGCAATCGAATAATTATTTCAAGTTCTATTCTGGTCAACCCGTGTTGCTTGCTGGTAACTCTAAGATTTGGAAAATTGACCTTAGATTGCCTCAACCATCTCACGATGCCACTGGGTTATTGGTGTTAGATATAGACGGAGAATGCATCACAGTTGAACAGGTCAACAAAGTATTTCCCAACCTAAACATAACTGGTATGCCACGTGGCAACTCGCTTCTGGAAGCAACCACCTTCACTGATGTAACCACTTGGGGAAAAATCAGTTTTGGTTTTCAAGAAAAGAGACCTGACTGCCTTGGATATTTGGTGTTTGAGCCAAATCACTAAAGCTTAGAATCGAAATCAAATAAGTGCACTTTGGCGGGCAAAAGCATAAAATACGGCCTTGATCCGAAAAACAGATCCACAAGGTACACCCGCCATGATCCGCCTGTCCGAGCTGAAGCTTCCACTCGACCATCCTGAACACGCTCTTTCCGAGCTAATTCAAAGCACGCTCAAGATTAAGCCCAAAGACGTTAAAAGCTTTAGCATATACAAGCGCAGCTACGACGCGCGCAAACAAAAACTGCTGCTTGTCTACATCGTGGATGTGGAACTGGAAAGTGCGGGCCTGGAAGCACAGTTGCTGGCAAAGTTCACGACCAATTCACACATTCGCCCTGCGCCCGACATGGCTTACCATTTGGTCGCCAAAGTGAAAGAGGCTCCCGAGGTTCGCCCGGTTGTGATCGGTTTTGGCCCCTGCGGTATTTTCGCTGCCATGATGCTGGCACAAATGGGCTTCAAACCCATTGTGATTGAGCGTGGCAAACCTGTGCGCGAACGCACCAAAGACACTTGGGGCCTGTGGCGCAAACGTATATTGCACACCGAATCAAACGTGCAGTTTGGCGAAGGCGGAGCAGGCACATTTTCAGACGGCAAACTGTACAGCCAAATCAAAGACCCGCGCTTTCTGGGCCGCAAGGTAATGACGGAGTTTGTAAAGGCTGGTGCACCCGAAGAAATTTTACTGGTCAGCAAACCGCACATTGGCACCTTCCGTTTGGTGAAAGTTGTTGAGAGCATGCGCGAGCAAATTATTGCGATGGGTGGCGAAATTCGCTTTCAGCAACGTGTTTGCGACTTCCACATCGAAGACGGCCATATTCGCGGCCTGACCATTGAGAACCTGAAAGACGGCGGCACTTACGAATTGCGCGCAGACCATGTGGTGCTGGCGCTGGGCCACAGTTCCCGTGACACCTTTGCCAAGCTGCACGAACGCGGCGTGTACATGGAAGCCAAGCCATTTTCAGTGGGCTTTCGAATTGAGCACCCGCAAGGCTTGATCGACCGCGCCCGCCTGGGCCAACATGCAGGCCACCCGCTGCTCGGCGCAGCCGATTACAAACTGGTGCACCATGCAGCCAATGGCCGTTCGGTGTACAGCTTTTGCATGTGCCCCGGCGGCACGGTGGTAGCCGCCACCTCAGAGGAAAACCGCGTGGTCACCAACGGCATGAGCCAGTACTCCCGCAACGAACGCAATGCCAATGCGGGCATTGTGGTGGGCATTAGCCCGGCCGACTACCCCGGCGGCCCGCTGGCGGGCATTGCATTTCAACGCAAGCTTGAATCGAATGCATTTATCTTGGGAGGCAGTAACTACGAAGCACCTGGCCAGTTGGTAGGCGACTTCATTGCGGGCAAAGCATCCGTGGCGCTGGGCAGCGTAGAACCATCGTACAAGCCTGGTGTGAAAATGACTGACCTAGCTGATGCATTGCCCGAGTACGCAATCACTGCGATGCGTGAAGCCTTGCCGGCATTTGGAAAAAAGATCAAAGGCTTCGACATGCATGACGCGGTGTTGACCGGTGTTGAAACCCGCACCTCATCGCCCTTGCGTATTACGCGTGGTGATGATTTCCAAAGCTTGAATGTAAAAGGCCTGTACCCCGCCGGTGAAGGGGCCAGCTACGCCGGTGGAATTTTGTCTGCAGGTGTGGATGGCATTGAAGTGGCCGAGGCAGTGGCGAAAAGTTTGGTGGAAGGTTAGGCAACTACGGCTTGTGGATCATCCTCAAAAGTGATCACCATTTTTTTTCCGATAGCTGCTGTCGATTTAACAAGCGTTGCCAAAGTGATTGATGTATTTTCAGGATCAAGAAGTCGGTCCAACTGACTTCGGCTTGTTCCGATTTTCCGCGCCATTTCAGTTTTTGGTATCGACCTGGAAATCATTTCTTGCTCAATCATGCAAGCAATCACTTTCTTGATAGCCAAAGCTTCCGCTTCTTCGAAAATACCTTCTTCTTTCAAGAAGTCTTCAAAATTTGAGCCCACGTGTTTGTTCATTTTGAATTCCTTAGTAGCAAGGTATACTCACTTAATTGTACCATTTTTGGTACGTAGATCAATCTTTTCCTGCCTCTGTTACGAACCACTACCCCACCCATTTGTAGCCCCCAATCACCCCACCTCAAATAGTTCATTAAACGAAGTTTTCCTGATACATTCAAAGCACAAGAACAAACCACACCCGCGATGATCGTTTACACCGCCAGCAAATCGAAATTCCTCGACGACGTGTTGGTCGATCAAATTCACGAAGTCATTCACCGTGAATTTCAGCGCAAGCTATTCCGCAGAGCAGGCGACTCCGAAGTTAATTCCTGGCGCAACTCGATGAAAGAAATGCGCCAAGTGTTGAACGATCCCGGAATTCCCGGCGACTCGCTGGTTTCAATCGAATACAACATTCCGCTAACGGGCAAACGCATCGACTTTATTTTGACTGGCCGCAACGCCCTGCTTGAAGAATGCGCCGTCATCATTGAATTGAAGCAGTGGAGTGATGTACAAGCCACCAAGCAAGACGCCGTAGTCAACACCTGGCTAGGCAAAGGCAATATCAATACGCCCCACCCTTCTTACCAAGCATGGACCTATGCCGCACTCATCGAAGATTATTCCGAGGTGGTGCAAAACGAACAAGTGCGACTAAGCGCTTGCGCCTATTTGCATAATCTCAACGATGCACAAGTAATCAACGACCCATTTTACAAAGCACACACCGACCGTGCGCCTGTCTTCATCTCAAAAGACGCGCGCAAACTTTCCGAGTTTTTAAAAAAGCATGTGAAGTACGGCGATCAAAACGATTTGATGTACCGCATTGAGCACGGAAAAATTCGCCCTTCCAAAAACCTCGCAGACAGCTTAGCCAATATGCTGCTGGGCAACCGCGAGTTTTTGATGATCGACGACCAAAAGCTGGTGTATGAAATGGCATTGGACATGGCCCATGCACGCGATGATTCAAAAAAACGCGTGTTGATTGTGGAGGGTGGCCCCGGAACAGGAAAGTCGGTGGTAGCCATTAACTTGCTGAGTGAATTTACGCAACGTGGCAACGTATGCCAATACGTATCGAAAAACGCAGCACCCCGCGCCGTGTTTGAAGCCAAGCTGACCGGCACATTCAAAAAAACACGCATCGCGAATTTGTTCCGGGGGTCGGGCGGGTATGTAGACAACCAAGCCAATCAGTTTGATGTGTTACTGGTGGATGAAGCTCACCGCTTGAATGAAAAAAGCGGGCTATACGGCAATTTGGGCGAGAACCAAATTAAGGAACTGATCCACGCCAGCAAGCTGTGCATTTTCTTCGTGGACGAAGATCAGCGCGTTACCTTCAAAGACATTGGTAGCAAAGCTGAAATTCGCAAATGGGCGAAGGCCTTGGGCACCGAGGTAATTGAACAAGAACTACGTTCGCAATTTCGCTGCAATGGAAGCGACGGTTACATTGCCTGGCTCAATCACCACCTACAAATAAAACCCACAGCCAACCTGAATATGGACGGACTGGATTTTGATTTCAAAGTATTCGATTCACCCACCGCCCTGCATAACGCCATACGCCAGAAAAACGAAGTGAACAACAAAGCCCGCGTGGTAGCTGGCTATTGCTGGGACTGGAAAAGCAAAAAGAACCCCAAAGCCTTCGACATTGAATTTCCTGAATACGGCTACAAAGCCCAATGGAACCTGGACGACGATGGCAGCACCTGGATAATCAAGCCCAACAGCGTGGAACAAGTGGGCTGCATACACACCTGCCAAGGGCTAGAGCTGGACTATGTGGGTGTCATTGTTGGCCCCGATTTTGTAGTGCGTAATGGCGAAGTGATCACCGACGCATTCAAGCGCAGCAACATGGACCAAAGCATCAAAGGGTTTAAAGGGGGACTGAAAACAGACCGAGCCAATAATTTGGCCTTGGCCGACGCAGTGATCAAGAATACCTACAAAACCCTGATGACCCGCGGCATGAAAGGGTGTTACGTTTACTTTGCCGATGAAGAAGCACGAAAACATTTCCAAACACTGCTAGATGGTTTTGAACACGTGGAGGCTGCACCCATGTTGAACAAATACGAAGGGCTGGACTTACCCATTGTGCAAGCAGGCCAGGAAGCCGCCAACAGCGTACCCATTTTCGATTTGAAATTTGCTGCTGGGCAATTTAGCGAATACCAACAGGCCGACACGTTTGACCATGTTGTGCTGCCCACCCACCTGCGCGCCAGCGAGGGTTATTTCGTGGCGCGCGTGGAAGGCGATTCAATGAACAAGCGCATACCACCCGGCACATGGTGCCTGTTTCACTTCAACCCTCAGGGGACACGCAACGGGAAAATTGTGGTGGTACAACACCGCCGTATTTCAGACCCTGAACTGGGTGGGCAATACACCATAAAACGCTACAAAAGTGAAAAGCATTATGGTGAAGATGGTGTGGTTAACAGTGTTGTTGTGTTGAAACCGGAATCGACAAATGACCAACACGAAGCGATTGTACTGAGTGCTGAGGATGCAGAAGAAATGGTTGTGGTGGCGGAGTTCTTGACGGTGGCGTGAGGGGTAAAAAACAATATAACAATAAAATATAATTTTGAGCATTTTAATTATCAGCCAATCACCCTTTAAAATACTTAATCAAATAATTATATTTATATATAATTTTTAAAAACCCATCCATCAAAAATTACAAATAAAATAGTGCCCACCAAAAAAGGATCAATTTTGGATTACGAAATTATCAATTTTTTTAACGAACAGAGCTGGCTAGCAAATCTCTTACAAATTGGTGGCGGAGTTTCAGCTATTTTATTTAGTATATCTAAAATCTATCGATATTTGAAAAATTATCAGCTAACAAATCGAATAAACAAAGTAAGTGATTGGGTACAGGAGCGCATGAAAGAACCCGAGTCAGCGAAAGATTTACGCATTGCAATACTTGATGACCACCCCGAGGACTACCCCCTGGAGTCACTGAGAAAGCTGGGATATATAATAAATAGCTTAAAAAACATTTCACTGGCTGAAATTCCCTCGCTTTTCAATTTTCAGTGTTTATTTCTCGATATAAATGGGGTTCTTGATGAGGATTCAAAACGAGGTGGTCTTGAAATTTTAAAACGCCTAAAAACAGCAGAAGGCCCATATTTAGTTGCTGTATCTTCTAGAGGTTTCGATATCACGATGAGCGAGTTTTTCATGCTTGCGGATCAGCGTCTAAAAAAACCAATTCCACCCGCGGATTTTGAAGGCATTATTGAAATGGCATTTAATTCTAGTTTCAGCTTACACCGTGCAGCTGAGCGTATTGATCAACTGATTGGCTTTGGAAATCCTGAATTATCCTCAATAAAAAAGAAGATACTTAAAAAAATAAGATGCTACTTAGAAACCGGCAAAGGAATGATCGAACTAGAAAATAGTATTTCACAAATACTTCCAATTGGACACTCAAAGGATCCACTCATGAAAGACTTGCGACTTATTCACACCAAGATTGGAAAAATAAGATGATTATTGATCTACTTAAGTCAGGTGGACTAGAGACTCCTTGGCCAGTACTTTTACCAGATGGTACAGAAATTCAAAGCAGACTTGGGTTTAATTCAATATGTTCCAATAAATGTACAAAGCGCTCATGTCATCAGGAGCGAAGCTCATTAATCGGAACAAGATGCCATATGGGTTTGACAGTGTATGAGGCACGTTTTGATGATGGATTTCTCCGTATATTTGGCGTTATAGGACCACAACACCGCGACAATCTTCCCCGACATGTAGACTACAAAACTGCATGCAAAGGGCGCTCGGTTACTGCACAGGATTTCGCGACTTGGATCTCTAAATTGAAAGAGTTGAATAACGCCATCACACAAGCTCAAAACAAGAAAATGACAGAGGCATTAGAACCATTACATGATGCCATGCGTCTCGCACGTGATGTTGGTCAACTGGCGGATCAACTTTTAAATGAATCTCTTCCACCTGATACAAGTGATAAGTTTAACACCGCTTCAGCTACCCACCGCGCATTGATAAAAACATCGAATCTACTAGTCGATACTTTCGATTTGTTGGAAATTTACCTTAATCCAAACGCTGCTGCATTCGGTCAGACTAGACCAGTCGAGATATATAAATTACTTGATAAACTTGCAAAAATTGCTAGTCTCGCGAGAGCACAAGAACGTCGACCGTCAGTTAATATAACGGGAAATACACGGCGCACTTACGATGTTTTTGAGAGCTTTAAACTCATTCCTTTTGTACTGATTGATAACGCTCAAAAGTACTCCAGAAATGGGGGGCATGTTACGGTTCAAATTTCAGAGTCAGGTACTTCCCTCGAGGTTAGCGTAGTATCCGAAGGCGCATTTTTGTCTTCAGAAGAACGGAGCCAAATATTCGACAGAGGATATCGAGGTACTGCGGCAAAGAAATGCCATCCTGGAGGCATGGGCCTGGGGTTATATATCGCAAAAACAGTTGCACATGCGCACGGGTTTCGAATCAAAGTTGAATCAATTCCGACAGGTTTTGAAATCGGCGGAATTCCCCAAGCAAAAAATCATTTCAGCTTTTGCATAAAAAACGTAGTACAAGCAAGTTTCCGCAAATAACAATAATATTAATAGTTATCTTTGTATAGTAATGAAACACAATCATTTGTTAGAAACTTTTGCAGCGTCAAAAATTAGACCATCGTCTTCTATGACCTCTTCAAACATCCCCAATCACACTGAACTGCCTGAAAATATTTCCGCCCATTGGCAAGTCCAGTTCCCATATCACGGTCATTGGCCCACACCCTTCCGCGCTCTTTAATCGTACTGGCCCCAGTGCTTTAAAAGGCTCACCTTTTTTCACGCGTACAAACAACTGAAAACGCCAGCCATTTGTTGCACTTTCCAAATAGCGTTTTCCCACGGTGGTGTGTGGCCCGGCGCTGTTTTGCGTTTGCCACTTGAACAGGGTTTGGCTAATGGCGCAGTCAGTGTAAGCAATGCTTTCATGAAAGCCTTCCGTTTTGTCTAGCGTGACAAAAAACACTTCCAGCTTTTGTTCTTTCAAACTCAACACACCCGCAGTTACAGGGGCTTGCCGTTCGGGCGTATACCAACCCACCGCCAACGCAACTTCTGTCGATGTGTAACTGGCATGCAAGCAAAGTGTTGTGTGCTCTAGCCCTGGCACAGGGCGTTTCAACAAGCGGCAATGCGATTCCAAAACCTGTTGCACAGCATGCAGTTCATCAACAGCCCTTTCACTGTTCAACCATCCTTCAGCCCACTGCATGGGTGTCGCTTGGTCTGGAGTGCGCTTTTCCATCATGAAATACAAGTATCGGGCCCACGCCTTCAACTCTGCTTGGTCTTTAACACAAAGGGCGCGCAAGGCATCAATTCGTACCGGGTCGTCGAAGTGAATAAGCTGCGACAACTTAGTGCTTACGCGTTCTTCTGCAGCCGTTAATGGCGAATTCAACAAGCCAGCGGCATCCAGTAAACTCAGCCAGCCTGAATTGCTTCCACCACGGAATACATCGCTCAAAGCCAAGTCATATTCATTCAAGAAACTCGGCAACGAAAACCTATCCCTGTTCAGGTTTTTAAATGCAGTTACTTCACGAATCAGAATATTCCAGCGCTGACCTATCAGCGTTTGCAGTTGTGCAAGCACTTGGGCTTTGGTTTTCTTCTGAAGAAACAAATGGCAACCACTTGGCAGGGTAGGAAAACCCTGCTCAAAGCCCTCTTTCAACTGCTTTCTACCCAAACCAGTAATGCCGCTTAGCAAGCGGTCGAAACGAAAGTCACGTGCATGTTGCCCCACGAAATCGAGCACCAGGCAGCTTTGCTTGCCTTCAAACAAACGCAAGCCGCGGCCAATTTGCTGTTGAAATACCACAGGACTTTGAGTAGGCCTTAATAAAATCAGCGTGTCCACAAAGGGTAAGTCAACACCTTCGTTGTACAGGTCAACTGCAACGATCGCGGCAAGTTCGCCGTTTTGTAACTTGCCAGGTGCGGCATGCGCTACGCTTTTGTCCATTTGTGAATGCACAGCCAGCGCCTTTACCCCATGGTCATTTAAAAACCCGGCAATGAAATTGGCATGGGCAATTGACACACAAAAAACCAACGCTTTGCAGACAGCCGGGTTGTCGGTCAACCTGCCCCATTCCCGTAGCATGGCGCGGGCGCGCATGGTGTTGCCATCAACCAGTGCCGCAATTTGTGTGGCCTCGTCCACAGAATTCCAGTTCACGCTGCTGAAATCGGTTTCATCATCGCAGCCGTAGTATTCAAACGGGCACAGTAGTTGAAGTTCCAGCGCATGCCACAGCCTCAGTTCTGCGGCTGGTGAGCCATCGGGCCGGGCGTCGAAATACGTGGTAATAGCCTGCCCATCGGCACGTTCGGGTGTGGCGGTTAAGCCAAGCAGCACCATAGGCTGAACTGAATTCACAAAACTGGAAAACGATTGCGCTGCAATGTGGTGGCATTCATCCACCACCACCATGGCCCAATGGTTAGCTCCCAGTTTCTCAACCAGCTTGCGTGAATTCACACTGTTAATCACTGCGAACAAATGTTCATGGCTTTGTGGCTCATGTCCATCACCCAGCAATTCACCAAACTGTGAATTGCCCAACACTTGCTGAAATGTGCGCTGCGCTTGCCGCAAAATTTGAATTCGGTGCGCCACAAACAACAAACGCGGCAGGCCTTTCTGTTCTCGTGCAAAGCGCCGGTAGTCCAGCGCAGCCATGACAGTTTTTCCAGTGCCAGTTGCAGCCACCAATAAATTTTTGTTTCGGCCATGTTGACGCTCAAATGCCAGCTGATCCAGAATTTCAAGTTGAAAAGGTTTTGCGCTTACTTCCAGAAAACCCAGTGAAGGCAGTGGCGCAAAATCCCGCCCGCTTTCTTGCTTCAGCGCAGCCAGCAAGGCCTGTTGATGCACATCTTGTGTGGGGTCGTAGGTTTGAAATTCGCTGTCTTCCCACAGGGTTTCAAAGTTGGCGCATGCCCGCTCGTACAAAGCGGCCTGCTCTCTTTGCGAAAACTTCACTGTCCACTCCAGCCCGCCTGTCATTGCAGCAGCAGACAGGTTGGCACTGCCTACATAGGCCGTTCCAAAACCTGTATGGCGGTGAAACATCCACACCTTTGCATGCAGGCGTGTGCGGCGCCCATCAAGGGAAATTTTAACTTCACAACCGGGCAACACAGCCAATTCATCGAGCGCTTTTTTCTCGGTGGCGGCCATGTAGGTAGTGGTTAAAATTCGAATGGTGCTGCGCTGCTGGCCTTGTGCGTCACGAGCAGTAATCATTTCCAGAATGTCGCGAATTTTTCGAAGACCGGACATGGTGATGAAGCTGACCAGAATGTCCAACCGGTCGCAACTGCCCATCTCAGCACGCAGTTCATTGAGCAGCGAAGGCATTCCCCTGCCCGCTGTGAACAACCACGGATGCAATAAACCAGTTTGGGGCAAAATGGGTTCCACAGTTGAGTCGCCCAACCAGCGCAACACCTCAACCTGCTGCGGTACTTGATCCCTGTTTTGAAGAAAGCGCAGTAGGTCGTTGATCAATTCAACTTGAGTAGTTGTTTTTTCTGCGCCTTCGCCTGCCAACGATTCAAACGAATCCCGAAGTTTTCGCGATAACAAATCAATCAGGTAATACGAAAGGGCTTCCGGATCTTTGTTGAGTGACGCTTGAAAAGCGCGGCGACCTTGCAGCTCAGTCTGTATTGCATTTGTAATCAGCAAATCGTAAGGTCCGTTTTTCAAGCGAAAATCCTCATTCAGTTCTTTGTACCGTTTTACCAGGTTGACGGTTTGCACACCAGACTCAAAAACAGGGATACGAGTCCAGGCCTTTCGTTTCGCTGAATTCAGCCTGACGCGGCTTATCCCCCTCGTCGAACAGAAAGACGTCTTGATTTCTCCCCCTTAGGGCCTTTCCCCCATACTGCGGCTTGTCTTGTTTACCCCGCACGTAACTTCATGAACACCCAAGCCCGCACATTTCACGAAGACCACCTGAAGCGCAAAGCCCAATCGCTGCAACTTGCTTACACCCGAGCGCTGAATAGCCACGACGGTTCAGCGCCGCTTTACCTGCATCAGGAAATGGACTTTCTGGGTCACTTCGAGCCCGATGCTCAAGTAAGCCTGGCCATGGTGCCCGAGGTCATGCAGCAAGACCCTGTGGCAGGCATCATGTTGATGACCGCCCAGCTGAATACACAGCAAACCAGCGCCTTGGTCACCGCATTTGAAAAAGGTACATTCAACGCTGCCCTGCTTGGTCAGTTGTTCGGGGCGACCAACTTGCCCGGTAACCTGGCCAATTTGATTGAAGCTGCTGCCAAAGCTCGCTTCACCACAAAAATGAAAACCGAGTTGAGATCTGTGCTTGCGAGTGGGAAATCGCGCACCGTGAAACTGGGCAATGGTGTGGAATTGAAAGCCGTGGGCCTTAAAAGCCCAAACCAGTTTGGCAAACACGCCGATGTGCTTATTCGCGTTCGTCAAACCAACGCAAAACAAATTACATTGCTGGAGAAAAACCAGTTTCAGCAAATCAGCAAAAACATGAGCACCAAGTCCCTGGGGCCTGCCGCATTCAAACATGACAAAGTACTTAGCTTGAGCAGACAGGCTGCTGATGAAATGTGGGAGTTGCGCAGGCTTACAGGGGCGCCCTGGCTAAGCTCAATCAAAGTGGGCGGTGTTCTAAGCTTCGGCCCAACGTTAGTCAGCGATGTCATTAACAACTACAACCACAATGCCCGGTTGGACCAGCGATTCAACTTCAGGCAGTTTGGAGTTGATTCGGCCACAAACCAAACAGGAAACCTGATTTCCATGGCGGGTGGAGCAACAGCCATGGCGTTGGCTGTATTTATAGCGCCAGCGGCTGTGGCAGGGGCCCCGCTTGTACTGTTGGGGTTATTTGGTTCTGTGGTTGCCGGTGTTGCCTATAACCTTTCTGGGACTGACAAACAGGTAAACAAAGCGGCAAAAGACGCATTAGGGGTTAAGTAACGTGTTTACCGGTCGAGTAACTCGCAATCAGTTTTTTATATCCATCTTGCTATTTAGCTCACTTCTTTGGCTTGCCTTGGCATTCCCAATACGCCATGTGCTCGGCTACTCCTGGGGAGTTCTTGCTGCTGGCTTTCCGATAGTGCTGATTTTTTACTCAGGTTGGGCTTATCACTTTCTATTTAGATCAAGCCTATCCCCGAGGGTATACATCGTCGAATCGCTAATTGGAATTGCCACTTACACACCATTTACCATGCAACCCGATCTGTTGTTTGCTACAGCGGATTCATTGACTGCGATACAAAACATCCCGACATTTTTCAATTCAACCTTTGCGGTGATGGTGTTGCTGATCAGTTTTTTTTGGGCATCCCGTAGCGCCAGCCAACACACTCCGAAGGTTGGAAGTAGCAGCAGCTCTGAAGCATCTTGGCTTACACTGGATTTGGATCTGGATGAACACACTTATCTGTCGCCGCCTGGCATGAAACGACTCACCCCTTTGTTTATCGCTTTCTCAGCCCTCGGTGGCGCACTATTATTGCTTGCACTCATGGATGTTGGCGAGGTAAACAGCGACACACAGAAGGCTCTTATTGTCAGAACGTGCTCTATGGCAATCACGATTATTATCTATTCACTATTGGGTGCTTCATTGGCAGAGGCTCTCTGTCTGATTAAAATTGAAAAACACCAAGCCAAAGGACCACTCCGGGTGTATGACTTCGATGAGCGCCTTAAATGGCGCCACGACTACGTGAAGTACCACCTCCCCGCACCAATCCGCAAACTGAACCTGCGCTTGTTCAATCAACACGTGGAGGCGTATGAACGCCTCCAGAAGCAAATTAAATCTTCACGCACTTAATGCAATTGAACCCAGCGGTGACGGCAGCGCCACCCGTGCCATCGCCGTTCTGCGGTTTGTATTCTTCCGTGTATTCCGTGAAGGCAAAGGTGACTACTTCAAGGTCACCGTCATCACCAGCACCCAGCGAAATATCAATGTCGCTCACAATCACGTCTTTGAAAGTAATGCGCAAGTATTCCAAAGGCACAAGGCCAGACTTCCTTTTGGTCAACACCATGGTGTCGTACAACTGACCCACACAGGTTTGCGCATGCAGTGTTGGAGAAGCCCTGTCTACCCGCTTTTCCACGCGCAGCGATTTCACCTCCGCACGCCCCGCGGGAGCCATCACACCACCATTCGCCCCCACCGCCACTTGCATGCCCCAGCGAGCACTCAGCAACTCCATTTCGCCCGCATGCTTCAAGTCAACCGACTCACCTTTCACATTGCCCAATTTCAAAAACAGATCTGCTGGCATGGTGCCCCCAACTCCTAAAATTTAAAGAATCAGGAAGTGTAGTCAGCCAACGATAGAGGGTAGAAATTTACATTTCCGTCACCCACTCAGGGTGATACTTGAACTGCTCAATAAAAAAGCAGCCCGAAGGCTGCTTTCTTTGACATCACTGCATGTATAACCGAGAAAATTAATCCCAGCTCAACGCACCACCGGTTTGGTACTCAGTCACACGGCGCTCGAAGAAGTTGGTTTCTTTCTTCAAGTCCATCATTTCGCTCATCCATGGGAATGGGTTGGTCGCGCCTTCGTACAAGGTGCCCAAGCCAATCTGGTTGGAACGGCGGTTGCAAATAAACTTCATGTATTCCATAAACTGGGCTGAATTCAAACCCAACACGCCACGGGGCATGGTGTCTACGGCATACGCGTGTTCAAGTTCAACAGCCTTGCGGAACATGGCCTTGATTTCTTCCTTGAATTCAGGGGTCCACAGGTGTGGGTTTTCCAGCTTCACGGTGTTGATCAAGTCGATACCGAATGTGCAATGTGCCGATTCGTCGCGCAAAATGTACTGGAACTGCTCAGCAGCACCAATCATCTTGTTCTGGCGACCCAGCGCCAGAATTTGCACAAAGCCCACGTAGAAGAACATGCCTTCCATAATGCAGGCAAAAGCGATCAGGCTTTTCAGCAATGTTTGGTCTGCTTCCAGCGTGCCGGTTTTAAATGAAGGATCGGTCAACACATCAATGAAAGGCAACAAGAAATCGTCTTTGGCCTTGATGCAGGAAATCTCGTTGTAAGCGTTGAAGGTTTCCGCTTCAGGAATACCCAGGCTTTCCACGATGTACTGATAAGCATGGGTGTGAATGGCTTCATCAAACGCCTGGCGCAGCAAGAACTGGCGGCACTCGGGCGCTGTAATGTGACGGTAGGTACCCAGCACAATGTTGTTGGCAGCCAGTGAATCGGCTGTTACAAAAAAGCCCAGGTTGCGCTTCACAATAAGGCGCTCGTCTTCTGTCAAACCGTTGGGGTCTTTCCAAAGCGCGATGTCGCGATCCATGTTGATTTCTTGCGGCATCCAATGGTTGGCGCACTGGCTGAGGTACTTTTCCCAAGCCCACTTGTACTTGAACGGCACAAGCTGGTTCACGTCGGTTGTGCCGTTGATCACGCGCTTGTCGGCTGCATTCACGCGGCCGGCTTTGCCACCTTCAGCTGCGGGTTGCTGCACCACTGGGCGCGCAGCTTGCTGGTACAAGCCTTGGCTGGCTGGCGCGGCAAAGCCAGAGGCCACAGAACCCATGGCTGGCGCAGTGGGCATGGCGGGCTTGGCAGCAGTTGCTGATTTGCCCATAGCTGCATCAAATTCATCGTCCCAAGACAGCATATTTTCTAACTCCTTAACAATACACTGTATAAACTCACAGTGTCATTATGTTCATTTTTATGGTGTTGGGCAAGTCTTGGTAACCTGCCCAACTGCTGATTAGTCATCAGTGCCTTATTGGCACGCCTCGCACTCGTCAAAACCTGCATCGCCTGGGCGCATGGTGCACACTTTGCCTTCAACCTCCTGCTCTGGCAGGTTAGGCACCAAGCCAGTGGCCGGGGCCGAAGTAAACGCTGCCGAGGCACCGCCTTCTGCATTCACGGAATTCAACTCACCACCGGACAAAGTTGACTTCTCTGCGTGCGTGGCACCAATCGTGCGCAGGTAATACGTGGTTTTCAAACCGCGCAACCAAGCCAGCTTGTACGTATCGTCCAAACGCTTGCCGCTAACGCCGGCCATGTAAATGTTCAAGCTTTGGCCTTGGTCAATCCATTTCTGGCGACGGGCTGCTGCTTCAACCAACCAGCGTGGGTCCATTTCAAACGCAGTGGCGTACAGGCGCTTCAGGTCTTCCGGAATGCGGTCGATCTTCATCACTGAACCGTCGAAGTATTTCAGGTCGGAAATCATCACTTCGTCCCAAATGCCCAGGCGCTTCAAATCGCGCACCAGGTGTTCGTTCACGATGGTGAATTCACCGCTCAAGTTCGACTTTACATACAGGTTCTGGAATGTGGGCTCAATGGAAGCCGCCACACCAATAATGTTTGAAATGGTTGCAGTGGGCGCAATCGCCACGCAGTTGGAGTTACGCATGCCGTGCTTCTTGATGCGTGCACGCAGTGCGTCCCAATCCATGCGGCTGGAAGTATCCACCTCAACATAACCACCGCGCTCTTCTTCCAGCAGCTTCAGTGAATCCAAAGGCATGATGCCTTTGTCCCACAGCGAACCCTTGAAGGTGCTGTAAGCACCGCGCTCAGCAGCCAATTCTGTAGATGCTTCGTAAGCGTAGTAGCAAATGGCTTCCATGCTTTCATCGGCAAACTCAACTGCATCGCGTGACGCATAGGGCTTGCGCATCATGTGCAAGGCATCCTGGAAACCCATCATGCCCATGCCCACGGGGCGGTGACGCAGGTTGGAATTGCGCGCTTTGGCCACAGCGTAGTAGTTGATGTCGATCACGTTGTCCAGCATGCGCATGGCCACGCCCACGGTTTTCTGCAGCTTTTCGTGGTCCAGCACCAGCTCGCCGTTGTCGGCGGGCTTCAAGTGGCGCGTCAGGTTCACAGAACCCAAGTTACACACCGCAATTTCGTTCTCGTTGGTGTTCAGTGTAATTTCTGTACACAGGTTCGACGAGTGCACCACACCCACGTGTTGCTGGGGGCTGCGAATGTTGCAAGGGTCTTTGAACGTAATCCATGGGTGGCCGGTTTCAAACAGCATGGAGAGAATTTTTCTCCACAGCTTGGCCGCTTCCACGGTTTTGAACAACTTCAAATCACCACGTGCGGCTTTTTCTTCGTAACCCACATAGGCTTTCTCGAAGGCCTTGCCGTACAGGTCGTGCAAATCGGGGCAGTCGGATGGGCTGAACAGGGTCCAGTTGCCACCTTCCATCACACGCTTCATGAACAAGTCGGGAATCCAGTTCGCGGTGTTCATGTCGTGTGTGCGGCGGCGGTCATCGCCCGTGTTCTTGCGCAGCTCCAAAAATTCTTCAATGTCCAGGTGCCAGGTTTCCAGGTAGGCACACACGGCGCCTTTGCGCTTGCCACCCTGGTTTACGGCCACTGCCGTGTCGTTCACCACTTTCAGGAATGGCACCACACCTTGCGATTTGCCATTGGTGCCCTTGATGTGGCTGCCCAAGGCGCGCACGGGGGTCCAGTCGTTGCCCAAACCACCGGCAAACTTCGACAGCAATGCGTTTTCCTTGATGCCTTCATAGATGTCATCCAAGTCGTCACCAATGGTGGTGAGGTAGCAGGAAGACAGCTGCGAACGGATGGTGCCGCTGTTGAACAGCGTGGGCGTAGAGCTCATGAAGTCGAATGTCGACAACACTTCATAGAACTCAATAGCACGGGCTTCACGGTCCACTTCATTCAGTGCCAGGCCCATGGCCACACGCATGTAAAACGCCTGTGGCATTTCAATGCGGGTGCCTTCCACGTGCAGGAAGTAGCGGTCGTACAATGTTTGCAGGCCCAGGTAATCGAACTGCAAATCGCGTTCGTACTTCAGGGCAGCACCCAACTTCTTCATGTCGAACTGGGCCAAGCGGTTGTCCAGCAAGCCGGCGGCAATGCCCTTCTTGATGAATTGCGGGAAGTACTCGGGGTACACCTGCGCCATTTCATCTTGCGCAATTTCGCGGCCAATAATTTCGCGGCGAATAGTGTGCAGCAACAAGCGCGAGGTAACCAGTGTGTAACTGGGCTCATTCTCGATCATGGCCCGTGAAGCCAAAATGGCCGACTTGAACACTTCGTCGATTTTCACGCCGTCGTACAGGTTCTTCAGGGTTTCTTTCTGAAGGTGTGCAACATCAATTTCGTTCAGGCCAACCGCTGCACTTTCAATCAGCGCTTTCAGCGCTTCCACATCGAGTGGGCGCTTGATGTCGCCATCAATCACGTTCAGTGCGTGTTGTTCAGCTTGCTCAACTTGCTTGGCTGCACGTTCCTGTGCGCGGCGCTCGCGGTACAACACGTAGGCGCGGGCCACTTCGGCTTCGCCGGAACGCATCAAAGCCAGTTCAACCTGGTCCTGAATGTCTTCAATGTGGAAAATGCCACCGGAAGGTTGGCGGCGCACCAGCGCGTTCACCACGCCGCTGGTCATCTGTTCAACCAACTCGCGAATGCGGGCGGAGGCAGCACCTTGGCCACCATTCACAGCCAAAAAGGCTTTTGTCATGGCCACAGCAATTTTGCTGGGCTCGAAACCAACCACGGCACCATTTCGGCGAATAATTTTGTAGTTCGAGTACGCGCTGTCGACCACAGGCGCTGCATTTGCAGGCTTGGAGGCAGTCGTCGGAAAGTTTGTCGCCAAATCAGTGGATTCCTGGCTGGTTAGCATGCATCTTTCTCCTGGAATGAGCTTTTCTTGAGGGTTTGTTTTTGTAGTGGGGCAAAACCGGCAACCACTATATCTTGTGTTTTGTATGTGGCTTGAAACTAATTGTAGTGGTCGAAACCCGATTTGGCAAACACTTTCTTATCCCCAACTTGTGCACAGAGTTATCCACTGTGAACAACTTGTGGACAAGCTCTGGATAAGCGCAGTGCAACAAAAAAACGGCCTTTTAAAGGCCGTCAATCTGAAGTTCGTAGGTGTTTGATTTGCGTAGACCTTTCCAGTCGAAGAAGGGTCCCGGATCGGTTTTTCGGGTGGGGGCTATCTCGCTGTGCGCCATTGCATATCTCAGTGGATAACGTGCTTGCAACTCCAAAACCAGGCGTTTCAGGCTGGCGCACTGCACCCCCTCGAAAGGGGTATAAATATCGCCCAGCAATTCAATGCCAATTGAAAAATGATTGAAATTGCTGCGGTCCATGGCGGCGGAAATTCCGGCATGCCAGGCCCGTTTTTCACACGACACGAATTGGGTGACAGCGCCGTCCCGGTCAATCAGAAAATGCGAGGAAACATGCAAACCGATTAATTCTGCAAACGAGGGGTGGGCGTGACAATCAAGCCGATTCAAAAACAGGTCGGTAATTAAAGAGGGATCTCGCCCGCGCTCGGGCAGGCTGATGCAATGAACCACCAAAGTATCAACCACTGTGCCCATCGGGCGAGCATCCTGATTGGGGCTTTGCAGGCGGTGTACCCAGTCTTTTTCAATCCAGCCTTCGTCCAGCCACATGGCATGCCCCTTCTGTGTCAGTGCACTTTTTCGCCAGCCGCCTTGGCATGCTCCATGCCGCAATAAAAACGACCCTGCATCATCACGCCTTCCGACATGGGGCTGTAAGCGCCACAATGTTGGCAAGGCATGATCTCTTCCTGCTTTTTACGGCCAAGATTGCCTTTTTGTTGAGTGTTCACACTGGGTTTTTCACCCAATTGTTTGCGCTGCCAGCTTTTGAAAAGAATCCAGGCCACCAATGCCAGGCCCAGGAAAAACAGAATACGACCCATCAAACTGCCCTTTTCAAAATAAATTCCAGCACAAACTGGGTGCCGAAGTACGCAAGTACCAACACGGCATAACTGCCCAAACACCAGCGCAAAGCAACCTTGCCGCGCCAGCCAAACACCACACGCCCGCCCAGCAACACGGCAAATGAGCACCACGAAATAATGGCAAACAGGGTTTTGTGATCAAAACGCCAGCTGCTGCCGCTCCATTCTTCAGAGAACAGAAAGCCAGTGGCCAAAGTCAGCGAGAGCAACACAAAGCCGGCCCACAGTTGTCGAAACAGAATCGACTCCATGGTGAGCAAGGAAGGCAACTGATCCAGCAGGCGCTCACGCACCATGCGGTTTTCTTGCGTGGTGGCCACAGGTTGGTGCAAGGCCTTTTCCTGAAAGGCCATCACAATACCGTGGGCCGCAGCAATGCCCAACAAGCTGTAGGCAGCAAGCGCGATGAGCAGGTGCAGCTGAAACAAATGGTCGCCCGCCATGCGAATTGCAGCGTCTTCACCCATCCACAAGGGCAGCAAGAAAACAAGCGCGCAAAACGGAAACACAATTAATTCAAGCAAAGGCACCCGGTTGAAAAAACTTTCAACAAAGGCCACCAGTGAGGCCAACCAGGCCACGCACATCAAACCCAGCACAAAACCGAAGTGCATGCCATCGGTTTGAAACAACAGGGAGCCCAACAAATAGCCCGACACCAGCAAGGCCAAAGCCACCAACGCACGGTTTAACCCGGCCGGTGCGGACCATTTGCCGAAAACGTTCAGCGCCGCCAATCCACCGGAGGCAGACAGCAGGGGCACTGCGAGCGCGTACAATATTGTGTTGTTCATACCAATCAGTTTACTCGATTCATAGCACGAGTCAGGGGCACCACACGATGTTTGAAAACCTCTCCGATCGCCTAACGCGCGTTGTCAAAAATATCAAAGGCGAAGCCCGCATTACCGAGGCCAATACGCAGGAAATGTTGCGTGAGGTTCGCCTTGCGCTGCTGGAAGCCGACGTGGCCCTGCCCGTGGTCAAAGAGTTTATCAACCAGGTGAAAGAACAGGCGCTTGGCGAAGAGGTATTGAACAGCCTGACCCCCGGCCAGGCTTTGGTGGGCATTGTTCACAAGCAGTTGATCAAGCTGATTGGCGAAAAAACCGAAGAAATCAACCTGGCCGCCCAGCCACCAGTGGTCATTTTGATGGCGGGTTTGCAAGGTGCGGGTAAAACCACCACCACCGGTAAACTGGCCAAGTACCTGAAAGACAACCTGAAAAAGAAGGTACTCACTGTATCTGCCGACGTGTACCGCCCCGCCGCGATTGAGCAGCTGAAAACGGTCAGCGCGCAGGCAGGCGCCGAGTTTTTCCCCTCCGACATCACTCAAAAGCCAGTCGATATCGCACTGGCTGCGCTAAACCACGCCAAACGCCAGTTCTTTGATGTGCTTATTCTGGACACGGCAGGCCGCTTGGGCATTGACGAAGCCATGATGAATGAAATCAAGGCCTTGCATGCTGCGGTGAGCCCCACTGAAACCCTCTTCGTGATTGACGCCATGTTGGGTCAAGACGCCGCCAACACCGCCAAAGCCTTTAACGAGGCATTGCCGCTTACCGGTGTGGTTTTAACGAAAATGGATGGTGACGCACGCGGTGGTGCTGCATTGTCGGTTCGACAAATCACCGGTAAACCCATCAAATTCATGGGTGTGGGCGAAAAGCTCACCGGCTTTGAGAAATTCCACCCCGACCGCGTGGCGGGCCGAATTCTGGGCATGGGCGACATTGTGTCCTTGGTGGAAGAGGCAAAAAAAGGCATTGACCAGCAAGAAGCGGAAAAGCTGGCCAAGAAGCTTAAAAGCGGAAAAGCGTTCGACCTGAACGACTTTTTGGCGCAAATCAGCCAAATGCGCAACATGGGCGGCCTGCAAGGCTTGATGGACAAGTTGCCCAGCCAATTGATGAAAGGCGCCGGTGATGTAGACGCCACCGCCGCAGAAAAACAGATGAAGCGCACCGAAGCCATTATTTTTTCCATGACCATTCAGGAACGCACCAAGCCCGACATTTTGAAGGCCTCGCGTAAACGTCGAATTGCCGCTGGAGCGGGCGTGCAGGTTCAGGAAGTGAACCGCTTGCTCAAGCAGTTTGAGCAAATGCGCGACATGATGAAAAGCATGCAGAAAGGCGGGCTGGCCAAGCTCATGAAAAAAATGGGTGGTGGCGGCAAAGGTGGCTTTCCTGGTGGCGGCATGCCGCCGGGTGGTGGATTTCCGGGCATGTAGCCAAAGCGGGCTCAAGCTCAATCAGCTCGGGCTATTGTTGGCTAAACCGCTAGTTAACTGCCCAATCGGCTTGGGTTCCGATCTCTCGCCTGAAAACCTGATCCTCCCTTTTTGAGATTCACCCTGACTCACCTCGCTCGGCAAAAGGGCGGGCCGAGTCTCGCTGCCGGCCGATGGCCGACCGTGGCGGTTGAATTCAAACGGGCAGGTTTTCTTGAAGGCGAGGCGATCGAAACACCGCCGCCGATTGGGCTGTTGCACCAGTCGTGACGCTGAGCTGAACTTGCAAGTGGCAGCGCACGGGAAGTTTTAAGCCAACTCGGCAGTGGGATTGCTTGGGACGCACTTCAAGAAAACCGCCCCGTTTGAGTTTATTAGAAGCGTTCGGCGTTACGCCGACACCGAGACTCGGCCATGTTTTTTGCCGAGCGAGGTGAGCAAGAATAAATTCAAAAAGGGATCAAGCGGTTTTCAGTGCGACACGAGCAACCCACGCCGAGTTGACAGAAACTGCAGCGTTGACCCTTCAAATTCAGCCCTTCGGCACCGGCTTCGACGGTTCAACATAGCTGTAGCCCCAATTGCGGTCCAGCCGGTCATACACCAAATTCGGATAGGTCATTTTCCCAAGGCTGCCGTTGTAGCGCCCCAGCGCCCGGTCCAGATTGCCTTTCTCAATGTCCAGGTAATGTCGCAAAATAAGGCAGCCGTAGCGAATATTCACGCGGGGTTCAAACAATTCCCGAGAACTTCCCCGCGACAATACCTCGGTCCAAAACGGCATCACCTGCATCAAGCCGATCGCCCCAGCATGGCTAACCGCATCGGCACGGAAGTTACTTTCCACTTCGATCAAGGCGAAAATAATTTGGGGGTCAATGCCCACGCGCTGCGCTTCATAGCGAATGATCTTGATAAGTTCAGTGCGCTCAGCAAAATCGGGCACCCGACGCGCCAGGCGGCGCGACATCTCGGCCATCCAGTCAATGCGGTGGCCTACCGACTCAAAAATTGGACGGGGTGCAGCGGGCGCATTCAAAGCCGTGCGAAGCGCCAGCCGAACATGATCGGCCATGGGTTCGTATTGCTGGCTTGCGAACACAGGCATGCCAATCACAGCCAGTACGGCGACAAGTGCCGCCATGGCCATCACCCGGCAGGCCTGAATGGCCGACCGGGCAGCGGAATTACAAACTGACTTGCCTGTTGGCAAGCTCAACGCGCAACTGCTCAAAAATTTCCCCAACTTCGACATCGCGTTTTTCCACCTTGCCATCGCGAGATTGAAACTCCACTTTGCCTTCTTTCAAGCCGCGGTCACCCAAAGTAACCCGCAGCGGCACACCAATCAACTCCCAATCCGCAAACATCACGCCCGGGCGTTCATCGCGATCGTCCAGCATTACATCGACACCTGCGTTTTTCAATTGCTGGTAAAGCTTGTCGGCCTCGGCCTTTACTTCTTCACTTTTCTTGTAACCAATTGGGCACAACACCACTTCAAATGGAGCAATGCTCAATGGCCAGATAATGCCGCGATCATCAAAGTTCTGCTCAATGGCAGCACCCAAAATACGGGTAACACCAATACCGTAACAACCCATTTCAATCACTGCGGGTTTGCCGTTTTCTTCCAGGAACTTGGCTTGCAAAGCCTCGGAATACTTGGTGCCCAAGTAAAACACATGGCCCACTTCAATGCCACGGCACATGGCCAACACACCTTTGCCATCAGGCGACACATCGCCCTCTACCACGTTGCGAATGTCAGCCACTTCAGGCTCGGGCAAATCGCGGCCCCAGTTCACACCTGCGTAGTGATAGTCTGCTGCGTTGGCGCCGCACACAAAATCACCCATGGCGGCTACGCTGCGGTCAGCCACCACGCGCACCTCGTTGCTCAGGCCCACTGGCCCAAGGTAGCCAGGTTTGGTGCCAAAGGCAGCCTCGATTTCTGCTTCGGTGGCCAAGCGCAGCTCTTGAACACCAGCCAGCTTACCCAGCTTGATGTCGTTCACTTCGTGATCGCCACGCACCAGGGCCAATATAATTTGTACCTTCTTGATTACTTTGGTTTCATCTTTCTCATCGTATTCATTGGCAAACACCACGCTTTTCACCGTGGCCGCCAAAGGCAAGCCAAGCTGGGCAGCCACCGCTTCGCAAGTGGAATTGCCAGGTGTATGCACTTTTTCCATGGCCTTGCCGGCTGCAGGGCGTTGGGCCGTACACACGGCCTCGGCCAACTCCACGTTGGCGGCGTAATCCGAATTTGGGCAGTACGCAATCGCATCTTCGCCAGTGTCGGCAATCACATGAAACTCATGGCTGCGGTTGCCACCAATCGAGCCAGTATCGGCATTGACAGCCCGGAAGTTCAAACCCAGGCGGGTGAAAATTCGGCGGTAGGCGTCGTACATTACATCGTAGGTTTTCAGGGCGGCTTCTTGGGTACGGTCGAATGAATAAGCGTCTTTCATCACGAATTCGCGACCACGCATCACGCCAAAACGTGGGCGAATTTCATCGCGAAACTTGGTCTGGATTTGATACAGGTTCAACGGCAGCTGGCGATAGCTTTTCACTTCCTTGCGCACCACATCAGTAATCACCTCTTCGTGCGTGGGGCCGATCACGTAATCGCGGTCGTGGCGGTCTTTCATGCGCAGCAGCTCGGGGCCGTACTTTTCCCATCGGCCGCTTTCTTGCCAAAGCTCGGCAGGTTGTACAGCCGGCATTAACAATTCCAGAGCACCCGCACGGTTCATTTCCTCACGAACAATGTTTTCAACCTTGCGGATGGAACGCAGGCCCACAGGCATGTAGGTGTAAATGCCACCGGCCAAACGCTTGATCATGCCTGCCCGCATCATCAATTGGTGGCTGATGACTTCTGCGTCGGAAGGGGCCTCTTTCAGGGTATTCAAAAAAAACTGGGTGGCGCGCATTTGCAAAAAACTCGTGAGTAATGAATTGGTTAGAACTGCGATTGTACTTTTATCCGCCCGCAGCGCGGATACCCTAGGTGTACAAACGCAGGCTGGTGCTTATAATGACTGTGAATTGTAAAGAAATCTGCGGGGCGCGTATGCTTGATAAAGAAGGCTACCGTCCCAACGTCGGCATTATTTTGACCAATTCCCGAAAGCAGGTCTTTTGGGGTAAGCGAATTCGTGAACATTCCTGGCAATTTCCGCAGGGCGGGATTAAACATGGTGAATCGCCTGAACAAGCCATGTACCGGGAACTCCACGAAGAAGTTGGCTTGTTGCCAGAACATGTTGAAATTATAGGAAGAACCAGGAATTGGCTGCGGTACACCGTGCCCGATCACTGGATTCGACGGGAATGGCGGGGAAGCTACAAAGGCCAGAAACAAATCTGGTTTTTGCTGAAATTGGTTGGACGGGATTGTGATGTAAGCCTGCGGGCCACTGAGCACCCGGAATTTGATGCCTGGCGTTGGAACGAGTATTGGGTTCCACTTGAAAACGTCATTGATTTCAAAAGGGAAGTGTACAAACAAGCATTGGGAGAGTTGGCCAAGCTGCTGTTTTCCAGAAATGACCCAAGGCGACTGCCAAGGGGCGACCACTGGGAACCTGCCGTGAAAGCCGAGGAAACCCAAGAAAAACCTGAGTCGACATAAAAAAACGCGAACCACCTGGTTCGCGTTTTTTTTAATAATCGGCGATCCACATACTTCGGGACTCATCGAACATAAACCAGACTGGCGTGTAAGCACGATATGTCGCATCCAGTATCTCATCGATCACCCACACCCACATCCGCTTTGGTCTTTCCTTTTCCTGAACAAGCAAAACCGCATTCAGTACAAAGTTTCGACCCTCTCCTTGGAAACTACAGGTATTCACTCCCTCGATCGCCTCCTCGCCAAACAACTGGGTCAGCGTAGCGCCATCCGCTTCAATACGTGGTCGAAGGGAATGTACGAAACTACTCAAACTTAAAGTCGAACACAAAGACAGGTCTTCTTCAATCGGCTTATCCTCGAGCTTTGGTGGCCATGTGGCGGCCAGCTTCAACGCGTCACAAATTAAATAATGGGAGCGTGCAGAGTAGTTCTCGGCAGTCTCGCTAACCTCACCTTGTCGCTGAAAATACTCCTCACAATTACTTGCTGAAATCCCGTCCGAAAATTCGACTGGAGGCCGGGATATCAGTAATTCTTCAGATGAGTTTTGTACCTTCTCGCGCACTTCAGGATCAAGCCATAAATAGTCATTTGCGGTGGGGATGCCATTTGAGCACCCAACAAGCGCGAGCAAAAAAGACAGCAGAAGAGTTCTCAAAGCGCCCCCTCCATCAAGTCAGCCTCTTTATTCCTTCTCGTTGGATATTGATCCTGAAAGTTTCGAAGTATTTTGACAGCGGCTTTCCAATCCTGCCCAACAACAGAGGCCCAAAACTTTGGAGCCGACCGGGCCAATTCCAAACCATACTGAAAAGATACTGAGGTAATCACCGTTTGAAACTCGGGCTTTAAGTCTTCAAATTTCACAGCGCTACTTGAAATCGCGTTGTTGTACCTGTTGGCAAGCTGCACCAGATAATGGGTTTTAACCACCTGATCAATAAATAAACATTCGGTTGTCGAAATATTTAAAGGAACTTTTTCAAGTTTCTTTGCAGCATCATGCCTTGTTAAACCCAGATAAGGTGACAACTTTTTGAACAAAGTCCCTTGAATACCTAGACGACGCAGATCATCTTCGTTACGTGCGCCCAAATCAAAGCCTGTCGCAACGGTTACCCCACTTTTACTTTTTTCCAAATCAGGTATGTACCCACCGGTTCTGCACCCGCCCTCTAATTTGGAAAGAAATGCGTAATCCACCTCATATGACATGGCTACCCCTCGAGAAAAAGCGAAGCGTATCAACAGGGATCACACAGAGCAAAAACCACTATTCTGAGTTAATCACAACCAGGCTAGTGCACAAGCAACGGCTTCAAAACCGCCAACACCGCCGGCGCATCTTCAAGATGTGGATAGTGTCCCAAACCAGCAAGCCGAATGGTTTGCTTGCCGGGCACCAACTCTTCAAACCGTTGCACCATGTGCTCGCCAGAAATGGGGTCTTCAACGCCATCGATCAAGGTGAAAGGCATGTCAGCCTTCTGCAAAGCCTGCACCCATCGGTCGCGATTCTCGCGCCGCTCGCGCATGTACTGAATCAACAGGTGCATGCACAAATTGCCTTTTTTGTGGGCCATTAGGGTCCAGGCAGCGTCAATGTCTGCGTCGCTCAAACCGGCGGAGCACACACTGCGCAAGCTGGCAGCCAACTTTTCTTTTTTCATCAGCCGGGTAAACACAAAACCCAGCGGGCTTAGCAACAACTTCTGTACCAGAATGGCACGGTGGGTTTCCGGGAAAAGCCCGCCATTGAACATCACCACACGCTCAAGCTTGAACCCCAGCTTGCCTTCTGCATGACGAGCCAGAATTTCCTGCCCCACGGTGTCGCCTACATCGTGAGTGATCATCGTGCATGCTGTAATGCCTTTGCTTTTGAGCAAGGCCTCTGCAATGTCGGCTTGATTAAATATGGAATGCTGCCAGGTACGGGGCTTGTCGGAATAGCCATAGCCCAGCATGTCAAAGGCAATCAAGCGGTGCGATTCAGCCAGTTCTGGCCACATCAAATGGAAGTCGTAGCTGGCAGTTGGAAAGCCATGAATCAGCAGCAGCACTGGTTTGTTGGCCACGCCGGTGTCTTGCACAAAGATGGAGTGACCTTTCCAGTCAAAAAACTGCCCGCTGTT
Source organism: Limnobacter alexandrii (assembly GCF_005871185.1). Classification (GTDB taxonomy): domain Bacteria; phylum Pseudomonadota; class Gammaproteobacteria; order Burkholderiales; family Burkholderiaceae_B; genus Limnobacter; species Limnobacter alexandrii. Next base: position 44,377 of record NZ_SWKN01000013.1, on the reverse strand, counting down.
TCTCCACATCGTCAGTTCCATCAGCCCACTCCTCTTTGGCAAATTGTGTGTGTCAGGCCAATACCACCATGTTGTCGCGGTGAATCAGCTCAGGTTCGTCCAGATAACCAAGGATGGACTCTATCGCGCTGGTCGGTTGCTTGGCAATTTTTTTGACCTCAGCCGCGGCATAATTTACGAGGCCGCGCGCCACTTCCTCGCCTTCTGGGCTTAAGCAGGCCACAACATCGCCACGCTGAAAATTGCCTTGGCAACCGGTTACACCAATGGGCAGCAAGCTGCCTTTTTTCTTGCGCAAGGCCTCGGCAGCACCGGCATCCAGCAACAGCGAACCTTTCAATTTCAAATGGTCGGCCATCCATTGCTTTCGCGCCGCCAAGCGACCCAAGGGCGCTTTTAGGTAGGTGCCTACAGGCTCGCCGTTCATCAGACGCACCAGCACATTGGGCTCATGGCCGCTGGCAATCACCGTGGCTGCGCCGCTGCGCGCAGCGCGCTTGGCCGCGAGAATTTTGGTGATCATGCCGCCGGTGCCTACACTGCTGCCAGCACCGCCCGCCATTTTTTCAAGTTCCGGATTGCCTGCAGTTTCTTCATGAATGAACTTTGCGTCAGGACGTTTCCGAGGGTCTGAATCGAATAGGCCCACCTGGTCGGTCAAAATCACCAATGTGTCCGCCTCCACCAGGTTGGTGACCAGTGCACCCAAGGTGTCGTTGTCGCCGAATCGAATTTCGTCGGTGACCACGGTGTCGTTTTCATTGATGATGGGTACCACTTTGTGACCCAACAGGGAGTACAGGGTGGACCGCGCATTCAGGTAACGCTCGCGGTCGGCCAAATCAGCATGGGTCAACAGCACCTGCGCACACACCAGGCCATGTTCGGCGAAGCCAATTTCATAGGCGTGCACCAAACCCATTTGCCCCACCGCCGCAGCGGCTTGAAGCTCATGAATTTCGCGCGGGCGCTTGGCCCACTTCAAACGTTTCAGGCCCTCAGCAATTGCGCCTGAGGAAACCAGCACCACTTCGCAGCCCTGGTGGGTTAATTCAGCAATTTGCGCTGCCCAGGAACGAATGGACTCCATGTCAACGCCCTTGCCACCCTTGGTCACAAGCGAGCTGCCTACTTTCACCACTACACGTTGATTTGCCAGAGATTTCCCTGCCACGGAAGTTACTCCTGATCGTCGCCAGTTTGTTCGGGATTAATGAGTGTGCCGGTGCTTTCGCGAAAACGGGCATCGGGCTCGGGCGGAAACTCCACCTGCATTTGCTGAACCAGGTTTTCGTAAACCGACCGCATCAAGTTGGCCGTGTTTTCGCCTGTCAGGCTGGAAATGGGATGAACCTGCCCTTGCCAACCAGTTTTCTTCGTGTAACGTTTTACAAAATCGTCGATCTTCGCTTTGCGGTCTTCTTCCGCAATCATGTCAATTTTGTTCAACACCAACCAGCGGGGCTTGGCCCACAGCTCTTCGTCGTATTTGCGCAATTCTTCCACAATGGCGGCAGCCTCGTGCACCGGGTCAACGTTTTCATCAAACGGCGCCAAATCCACAAGGTGCAACAGCACACGGGTGCGGCTCAGGTGTTTCAAAAACTGGTGCCCCAGGCCTGCGCCTTCCGCAGCACCTTCAATCAAGCCTGGCACATCGGCGATCACAAAGCTTTGCGCATGACCAATCCGCACCACACCCAGGTTAGGGTGCAGGGTGGTAAACGGGTAATCTGCAATTTTCGGGCGAGCATTTGATACTGCGGCAATCAAGGTGGATTTGCCTGCGTTGGGCATGCCCAGCAGGCCCACATCGGCCAGCACTTTCAATTCAAGCTTGTAGCGGGCAGACTCACCGTCCTTGCCCTTGGTGAACTGGCGCGGCGCGCGGTTCACACTGCTTTTGAAGTGAATATTGCCCAATCCGCCGTCGCCGCCCTTGGCAATCAAGACCTGTTGCCCATGCTCAGTAAGGTCGGCCACAACCAGACCGGTTTCAGCATTCACAATGGTGGTGCCCACAGGCATTTTCAGCACGATGTCGGGGCCGGCTGCACCATAGCAATCAGACCCACGGCCATTCTCGCCACCCTTGGCACGGTGCTGCTTTGAAAAGCGGTAATCAATCAAAGTGTTCAGGTTGCGGTCAGCCTCAGCAAATACACTGCCGCCCTTGCCGCCGTCGCCACCGTCCGGGCCGCCCTTGGGAATGAATTTTTCACGACGAAAGCTGCCCGAGCCATTGCCGCCCTTGCCCGCAAACACCTCAATTGTTGCTTCGTCGATGAATTTCATGCCTGACCTTACTCTTATTACCTGATTACTTTGAAAATGAATGTACTTGGCCCCAAACGAAAATAGCCCTGCAATGCAGGGCTATTGGACCAAGCACGGTGTGCGGTGCAACCGAAGGAATTAACCTTCGCTGACCACGCTCACAGTTTTGCGGCGCAGGGCGCCCTTCACTGAGAACTGCACCTGACCGTCAGTCAGGGCGAACAATGTGTGATCTTTGCCCATGCCGACGTTGTCGCCAGCATGAAAACGTGTGCCGCGTTGGCGAATGATGATGCCGCCGGCATTAATTGCCTGGCCGCCAAACACCTTCACACCCAGTCGCTTGGCTTCTGAGTCACGTCCGTTGCGCGTAGAGCCGCCGCCTTTCTTACTTGCCATGAGTCATTCTCCTCTATCAAGCGTTGATGGCTTGGATCTGGATTTGAGTGTAGTTCTGGCGATGGCCTTGACGCTTTTGATAGTGCTTGCGACGACGCATCTTGAAGATCTTCACTTTGTCGTGACGACCGTGTGCCAAAACAACTGCCTTGACCGAAGCCCCTTGAACCAGTGGAGTACCCACTTTTACGGTGTCACCGCTACCAACGGCAAGCACTTCGTCCAGAGAGATTTCTTGGCCAATGTCAGCAGGTATCTGTTCTACTTTAAGTTTTTCACCAGCGATAACTTTGTATTGTTTACCACCGGTTTTTATGACCGCGTACATAGTTGACCCTTAAATTTACCAAAGTCTTTAATCAAACTTTCATTGATATGAATCCGAAAAAATTCGGATAGCCCGCAATTATGCTCGGAAAATTCAATGATGTCAAAGCCTTGTGCGCAAAGTTAGTACATTCTGCAAACCCTGTGGGGCTTTTCGCAAACACCCTCAAGTACAATATGCGCAACGCAATTAACCCACATATGCCTCAAAACCCATGCCTAGCCCTGCGCCCAGTGTGAAAAGCGTGTTGCTGCCGATTGCAGCCGACATGCAACAACTTGATCAAGTCATTCGCACCAGCCTGCATTCCGAGGTCAGCCTGATCAATCAAATCAGCGACTACATCATCAACGCCGGCGGAAAGCGGTTGCGTCCTGCATTGGTTATTCTGACAGCCCGCGCCCTGGGTGCCAACCCCCAGCAAATGTCACAAGCCATTGAATTGGCAGCAATTGTTGAATTCATTCACACTGCCACCTTGCTGCATGATGATGTGGTTGACGAATCCGACATGCGCCGTGGCCGCCTGACCGCGAATGCGGAATACGGGAACTCGGCAGCCGTGCTGGTGGGCGATTTCCTGTACTCCCGCTCGTTTCAAATGATGGTCAAAATTGGCTTGATGGACGTGATGGACGTGCTCTCGGAGGCCACCAACACCATTGCTGAGGGTGAGGTACTCCAGTTGCTGAACTGCAAAGACCCGGATGTGACCGAAACCCGGTACATGCAGGTTATCGACTTCAAAACCGCCAAGCTGTTTGAAGCTTCTTGCCGGCTAGCGGGTATTGTGACTGGCCAAAGCAGGGAATCCATCGCCAACCTAGGGCGCTTTGGCGCCGAGGTGGGCAGTGCTTTTCAGTTGATCGATGATGTACTGGATTACGCTGGTGAAAGTGCAGCTTTGGGTAAAAATGTGGGAGACGATCTTCGCGAAGGCAAACCCACCCTGCCCCTGATTCACGCCATGCAACATGCCGCGCCACTGGTCCAGGCTCAAATTCGGGATGCCATCGCCAACGGCGGCACCCAGGATGTCAGCGCCATCATGACAAGCATTGAACAAACCGGTTCGCTGAAGTACACCCGGGACAAAGCACTTGCGCTGGCCGAATCAGCCAAAATCCGATTGGGCACCTTGGCACCGAACCCGTACACCGAAGCGCTGACCCTGTTGTGCGACGTTGCGGTGAATCGCAACACCTGACTGGCACAAAAACATCCGCCTAGGTGATTGATAAGTACATACTGAATACGCATAGTTGGGCAATACCGCTGTTGATCCAAACCGTTCACCTTCAAGGACCTTGATCTATGAGCATCAGTAGTGCAATTGTCAAAAGCTCCGGGCTTATACGGGCACTGACCGCCAAAGGAATTCTGGACAACGCCCAAGTGGAGCAGCTGACCGCCGAGGAAGCACAAGGCCGCTCAGTGGCTGAGTGGATTGTGAACAACCGATTGGTGAGCGCCGAGCTACTGGCCAGTACCGTTTCCCAACATTTTGGTTACCCTTTGCTCGACCTGAGCCAGTTTGATGATTCCCGCGAGGGGCTTGAAACAGATTTGGTTCAAGCTGAAAAAGGACTGGAAGCCTTTGTACTGAATCGCCGACATGGCTCGCTAAGCGTGGCCATGGCCGACCCCACCGACCTGAGCACCATTCAACAACTGAAATTTCGCACCCAACTGCAGGTAGAACCCGTGGTGGTTGAATACGACAAACTACTGAACAGGATTGAGAAAAACGACCCGTCCCAGGGCATGGACGAGGGCTTGCTGACCGAGGTTGAATCTGATGCGGGCAACTCAAACAACGAAGAAGTTTCGCCAGACGTGGACGATGCGCCAATTGTGCGCTTCGTTCAACGGGTGCTCAACGATGCCCTGAAGAAAGGTGCATCCGACATTCACTTTGAACCCTACGAGAAAAGCTATCGGGTTCGATTTCGTATTGACGGTGTGCTTCAGGAAACTTCTCAGCCACCCCTGGCGGCCAAATCAAAGATTGCAGCTCGAATCAAGATCATGAGCCGCTTGAACACGACGGAAACACGGATACCTCAAGACGGCCGCATTCGCCTTACCTTGGGGGCAGACGAGCGAAAAATCGACTTCCGGGTCAGCACCCTGCCCACCTTGTTTGGTGAAAAAATTGTGATGCGTTTGCTCGACTCCAGCAAATCACTGTTAAAACTGGAGCAACTGGGATTTGACAACACCCAGCGCGCGGCTGTGGAGAAAGCCTTGGCGAAACCACATGGCATGATTTTGGTTACAGGCCCCACTGGCAGCGGCAAAACCGTGTCGCTGTACACCTTTCTGCAAATGCTAAACGATGATTCCATCAACATCAGTACCGTGGAAGATCCTGCAGAAATCAACCTGCCAGGAATCAACCAGGTCAACATCAACGAACGAATTGGCCTGACCTTTGCAAAGGCCCTGCGTGCCTTGCTTCGTCAGGATCCCGATGTAATCATGGTGGGCGAAATACGTGATCTTGAAACAGCAGATATTTCAATCAAGGCCTCACAAACAGGGCACAAGGTATTGTCTACCTTGCACACAAACGATGCCGTGTCGTCCATTATTCGCCTGAAAAACATGGGCGTTGAAACATTCAACATTGCCTCCTCAGTCAGCCTGATCATCGCGCAGCGACTGGTGCGTAAACTGTGCAATTGCAAATCCCCACACCCACTTGGGCTTCAAGCCTTGACCAATTCCGGTTTGTTGAAGGAAGTCCCCCAAGAGGATTGGACACCCTTCTGCGCGGTTGGCTGTGATGCCTGCAATGGCACAGGATACTCAGGTCGCACCGGGATTTATGAGGTGTTGCCCGTGTCCGAGACCATGCAGGAACTCATTATTTCAAGCGCTTCCGCCCTTGACATGGAGCGCCAGGCACGCCAAGAGGGCATTGCCAGCATGAGTGAATCAGGCCTTGCCAAAGTTCGATTGGGCATTACCAGCATTGAGGAAATTCTGAGCGCGACAAAAGCCGATTAATCAGCTTGCGAGCGCGCGCAATGAATGCACACCTGAAAGACAAAACCCAGTCCAGCGATCTTCTTTTCTTGTGGACTGAAAAGCCCAAAGGCAGGGCACGCAAAGCCCGAACAGGTGAAATCAGGGCAAGGTCAATTGACCATGCTCGCTACCAGCTTAGTCGACAGGGTGTCAAAGCCAGCTCACTTCGAAAGGCCAAACCTTACACTGGCAGCAAAATTCAACTGGCCATGGTGGCCTCGTTTGTAAGGCAACTTGCAGTCATGATCCAGTCGGGTGTACCCCTGGGGCAAAGTCTTGGCTTGATTGCCGGCGGCATGACCAGCAAACACAAACGCGGTATTCAAACTGTGGTCAGAGCCATTCGCGCAGACGTGGAAAGCGGCCTGAAGCTTAGCGAAGCCATGCGCAAACACCCGCGCTGCTTTGACAACCTGTTTTGCAACACGCTGGCAGCGGGTGAAAATGCAGGCGAACTGGACACGGCATTGGGCCGCCTGGCCACCCACATCGAAAAAACCCTGCGCATTCGGCAAAAGGTGCGCAAGGCCATGATTTACCCAAGCATAGTGGTGCTGGTGGCCATTGGGGTTACCGTGGGCATGTTGCTGTTTGTGCTGCCATCGTTCAAGTCCATTTACTCGCAGTTCAACGCCGAACTGCCTTTGCTCACCACATTGCTGCTAAAAGCATCCGACTTTCTTCAGCAATACGGCCTGATGCTGCTGGCTGCTTTGGGGCTCGGCATATACAGCCTTCTTCAAATGTATCGACGCAATCAGAAACTCAAAAGCTCAATGGACGTTGTGCTGTTGCGCGTGCCACTGATCGGAGACCTGATAAAAACAGCGGTCCACGCCCGCTGGACACGCACCTTTGCCACCTTGAGCGCTTCGGGCGTACCCATTACTTCCGCGCTGGAATCTGTGGCCAGCGTGTCTGACATTCGAAGCTTTCAGGAGGCCACACTTGAAATACGACAAGCCGTGGCCTCGGGTGGCCGGGTTTCAGACAGCATGGAGACCAGTCGATTATTTCCGCCTGAATCGATTCAGATGATTCGCATTGGCGAAGAATCCGGAAGGATGGACTCCATGCTTGAACGACTGGCCAACCAGTACGAAACCAATCTGGATGACAAAGTGGATACACTGTCCACCGTCATGGAGCCCATGATCATGTGCATTATTGGCATACTGGTGGGCGTGCTTATTGTGGGCATGTACATGCCAATCTTCAACATGGGAGACATTGTTTGACCGCACTGAATGGTTTGGAGCCCGCCCAATGGCTTTTGCTCAGCGCGTTGCTGGGATTGTGTATCGGCTCACTGCTGAATGTGGTGGCCCACCGATTGCCCATCATGATGCAACGCGCCTGGGACGCCGACCTAGCCGAAGCTCAAGGTCGCGAGCCCGAGGAACTCCCGCGGTTCAACCTGTTTCTTCCCGCATCCCATTGCCCCGCCTGCAAAACCCCACTAAAAGCCTGGCACAACATTCCCGTGCTGTCGTACTTGTTGCTGCGTGGCAAATGCGGGCATTGTTCAAGCCAAATTTCGATGCGTTACCCGGTGGTTGAGCTTCTTTGCGGCGGTGTGTTTCTGGCGATTGCCTCGCTCAATCCGCCTGGCGTTGTGGCCTTGGCCTTAATGGCATTTGCGGCCAGCCTCTTGGTCTTGGCACTGATCGACCTTGACACCTATCTGTTGCCAGACAGCATTACCCTGCCCTTGCTGTGGGCCGGTTTGCTGTTCAACCTGTTCTTCGATTTTGTACCACTGGCCAGCGCCGTATCCGGTGCAGCCCTGGGCTACCTGGTGTTGTGGCTGATTTATCAGCTGTTCAAACTGGCAACCGGCAAAGAAGGCATGGGTTACGGCGATTTCAAATTGCTGGCTGCAATTGGTGCCTGGCTCGGTGTCACATCGCTATTCAGCGTGGTGTTGTTTGCCTCCGTCTCGGGCATTGTGTTTGGCTTGGTCATTCAAACCATTCGCGGCAAGAAAAAAACCGATGCTTTTCCCTTCGGCCCCTGCCTTGTCATGGGTGCGCTGGCATGGATGGCGGGCTTTGACCTGACCAAATGGATTTGAACACGCCATGCACATTGCACTAGAAAAACCTCAGCAACTGGTTGTTGGACTAACCGGTGGAATCGGTTCCGGGAAAACTGCGGTTTCAAACCGGCTTCAAGCACTGGGTGCCACCGTGATTGACACCGATGAAATTGCCCACAGCCTGACAAAGGCCGGGGGACTGGCCATGCCCGACATACAAAAAGCTTTTGGCCCCGAGGCGGTGCTGCCCGATGGCAGCATGAATCGCGACCACATGCGGGCGTTGGTGTTCAAGGAGCCAGAAAAGCGCCTGACGCTTGAAAAAATTCTTCACCCCAAAATTCGTCAGCTTGTTCAACAACAACTTGATGCTGGAGCCCCTCTGTATTTTGTACTGGTGGTGCCCCTGCTGTTCGAAAAAGGGGGTTGGGGTGAATTGATGGACGAAATTATTGTGGTGGATTGCCCTGTGGAACAACAGGTCCACAGGGTGATTCAACGCAATGGTTGGCCAGAAACGCAGGTGCGCGCTGTGATGCAAAACCAGGCCACCCGAGAGACTCGACTGGCCGGGGCCACCCTGGTGATTGAAAACAATGGCGAGCTAGTCGAACTGATTGAAAAAATCGACTTTATGCACGAAAAATTAATAAAAAAAGCCCAAAAGTGATCTTGCTATTTGCATGAAAACCACAGGTGCGCCACAATCACACCTGATGTTCCTTTTAATTGCGATGGCTCGGTGACTCAAGTTACAGACGAACAACAGACCACCAATCCGGTCACTCAAATCACCACTTACGAGTTTCCACTCAACGAGAGAATTCGCACGCTCTTGCGCCTTGAGGATTTGTTCGCCAAATTTGGCTTCTTCATGTCGCAAGACCACCGACTGGACCATCACACAGCCCTGCTTACCCTCTTTGAAATCATCGAAGTGGGCTCCAGAGCCGACTTGAAAAGCGACTTGCTTCAAGAACTTGACCGCCAAAGGGCGTCGCTGGTGCAGTTTCGCGGCCACCCGGGCGTTGACCGCAACATGCTTGAAGAAACCCTCGCGAGCATTGATTCAACAGCGACCCATCTCAACCAGTGCAATGGCAGGCTTGGCTACCATTTGCGCGACAATGAATTCCTGATGATTATTCGCAGTCGTTGCACGATTCCGGGCGGCGTTTGTGAGTTTGATTTGCCTGGTTACCACCGCTGGCAGTCCCGATCAGCCCAGGCGCGCCGTGTTGATATTGAGGCTTGGTTTGAGCCCATGCGCCCTTTGGCCAAAGCAATTGAACTTGTTCTGAAAATTTTGCGCCACAGCGGAGAAATGAGCATGGTGACGGCGGAACAAGGCAATTACACCCAGCAAATGAGCGGCAAAACCTTTCAGCTTTTGCGGGTTGATTTACCAAGCGATCTGGAAGTAGTGCCTGAATTCAGCGCCAACAAATACATGCTTTGGATTCGCTTCAACATTCCGAATGCCAACGGGGTCAGCAAAAACAACCCCTATCTTGAACCCATCGAATTCAAGATCAGACTGTGTAATTTGTAGTTTGGCAGGCTCAAGCCGTGAACTGACTGAGCATTGCAATGCCGTGGGCCCCATGCAGGCGGGCATCGCGAACGTCTTCCCAAGCCAAACCACCAATTGCAAACACCGGCAAACGCGCACCCTGCGCAATTTCAAGAAAATTCCCCCAGCCCAAACCCGACTGCCCGGGATGTGAAATGGTCTGTTTCACAGCCCCTAGCACGGCGTAGCCCAAGCCACGGTCAAAAGCCGCTGTCAGGCTGGCTGCATCGTGCACTGAAGCACCCGCACACTGAAAATCCTGAAACTGACCCGACAGCAAATGCGCCTGCGTCAAATGCAGCGGGCATGGCAATGCGTCCAGATGATCACGAAGGTTTATCCAGGTGTCCGAGTTCAACAGCATGGCCTGCCCTGTTTTTTGACACAGGCCATAACAATGTTCGAATGCACGAATTAATGCATCGCCGCGCAGGGTTTTTTCCCGAAACTGAACATACACGGGCATTTTCGAGCCATTCAAACCCTTCTCCAATCGCTTGGAACAGGCCTCGAACCCAGCCTCATAATTGCTCAATGCCATCACCGTAGGCTGGGCCAATTTGGGCAGCAAGGGTTCGGTCGCGGGCAAAATCGGGGAGAGATCAGCGCTGTCAAGGCTGGCCCAGGTAAAGGGCTGTTGCTCAAGTGATTTGGGTATACCTTCAAAACGCCACACCCGGTACAAGTGCAAACGTACGTTGGCATGCTCGTAATCGTGTTCAATACGAAACCACGGACCACCTTCAAGGGCGGTGATATCGAGCTCTTCCTTTAATTCACGGACAAGGGCCTGCCACACGGTTTCATCAGGCTCTACTTTGCCGCCAGGAAATTCCCAATAACCGGCATAAGGCTTCCCCTCTGGCCGACACCCCCACAGCACCTGGCCGTGGGCATTGAATACCACGGCCACCGCAACATCGATTCTGGGTTTTAAAGGGGTACTCGTCACTCGGCTTACAAACCTTTGGAGCCAGCCCAATGCTTGGCAAACTGGTAAGCCAGGCGACCACTGCGGCTGCCACGCTCAATGGTCCAGCGAAGCGCGATGTGGCGAGCCTCGTCGGTGTAGGGCATGTTGAAATGCTCCAGCCACACCTGAACGGCGGCCAGGTATTCATCCTGATTGAACGCATGAAAAGATACCCACACACCGAACCGGTCTGACAGTGATACTTTTTCCTCAATGCCCTCGGCGGGACGAATTTCGCCATTGTCCATGTGCTGGGTTTGAAGGTTGTCCTTCATCATTTGGGGCAACAAATGGCGGCGGTTTGAGGTGGCATAGATGAGCACATTGTCAGACGTACCCGCGATCGAGCCATCAAGCACGCTTTTCAGGGCCTTATAACCCGCCTCACCCTCTTCGAAAGACAGGTCATCACAAAACACAATAAAACGTTCGGGCCTGCCATTGACCAGGTCAACCACATCCTGCAAAAACAGCAAGTCTGTTTTATCAACCTCGATCAAGCGTAGACCCTGTGGCGCATAGCGGCTCAGCATGGCTCGCACCAAGCTGGATTTACCAGTGCCACGGGCACCAGTCAGCAACACGTTATTGGCGGGCAAGCCCTTTACGAACTGGTGGGTGTTCTGGTCCACTTTCTCTAGTTGGGGGCCAATGTTCTTGAGCACTGCCGCATCCAGTGACTCAACTGTTTTAACTGGCTCAAGGCGCAATTGCCCTGCGCGGTGGTGCAAACGAAATGCCGTGGAGGCATTCCAGTTATTCGGGGCTTTCATCACCCCCTGCTCCAAGGCTTGGGCTATTCGGCTAAGTTGCTCGAGAATGGCCTTGGTGTCGTTGTGCTGGGTACTCATGGCGCAGCCGTTTTAACTGCGGTAGTCCGCGTTGATGGTGACATACTCATGCGAAAAGTCGGTAGTCCACACGGTGGTACTGGCATTGCCACGCCCAAGTTGCACACGCACCGTAATTTCCGCATCGTTCATCACGGCTTGTCCTTGCTCTTCCCGATAATCGGGGTGACGGCCACCGTTTTGGGCCACATACACATCGCCCAGGTACAGTTGAATTTTGGTTTGATCCAGGTCATCAATACCGGCATAGCCCACCGCCGCCAAAATACGGCCAAGGTTGGGATCAGATGCGAAGAAAGCGGTTTTCACCAAAGGCGAATGACCAATTGCATAAGCCACTTTCAACGCTTCTTCTTCACTGCCAGCCTGTTCTACCTTCACCGTAATGAATTTGGTTGCACCCTCGCCATCGCGCACAATCGCCTGGGCCAACTTGATCGACTCGGCCTTCAATGCGTCGAACACGGCTGCGGCTTCAGGCTCATTGCCAGTTTGAATATTCACGGCCTTGCTTTTGCCGGTGGCAATCACGACAAAGCTGTCATTCGTTGAGGTATCGCCGTCAATCGTGATGCGGTTGAACGACGCATCGGCCATGGCAGTGGTCCACTTGTCCAGCACAGGCTGTGCAATGGCGGCATCGGTGGCCAAATACCCCAGCATGGTCGCCATATTGGGGCGAATCATGCCCGCACCTTTGGACACACCAGTAATTGCGATTTCCCCAGCGCCCACTTTCAGTTTGCGACTGCTGGCTTTGGGCAGGGTGTCGGTGGTCATGATTGAAGTGGCTGCATCCAGCCAGTCGGCCTTGCCCAAACCAGCAACAGCTTGATCAATGCCCAATAACAAGCGATCCATTGGCAGGTTTTCGAGGATAACGCCGGTTGAAAACACAAGTACTTGCTCGGGCTCGACGCCTAGAAGTTCAGCCACCTTGGCCGTGGTTGCGCGTGCATCGGCCAAACCACGTTCGCCTGTACCAGCGTTGGCGCAACCGGTATTCACCACCAAAGCGCGAATGCCCTTGCCCGCCTTCAAATGGGCCTGACAAACCTGAACCGGTGCCGCACAAAAGCGGTTTTTCGTGAATACGCCTGCCACACTGCTGCCCTCGGCCACACGCACCACCAACACATCTTTTCGGTTGGGCTTGCGAATTTGGGCCATGGCATAACCCATGTCCAAACCGGCAACTGGAAACAGTGAATCAGCGGCGGGTACATTCAAATTCACGGGCATGGCGATCAACTCCTTGGCACGCGCGTTTGCGCACATATTTCAATAGTTTCAGGAAATTTTCCCGTGGCACTGCTTGTATTTCTTGCCAGAGCCACAAGGGCATGGGTCATTACGGCCCACCTTCTCACTGACCCTGCGCGGAACATTGGCGGGTGCAGCAGCGCGCGATTCTTCCTCAGCCTTTTCTTCTTCACCGCTGGCATCTGGATGCTGGTATTGCATATTGCCCAGGTGCGCGGCCGCTTCCTGTTCCAGTTGCTGCTCCGCCTGTTGCACCTGCTCTGCAGATTGAACCCGCACGGTGAGCAACACCTTGGCCACTTCGTCACGCACACGGTTCAGCAGGGCTCCAAACAATTCGAACGCTTCGCGCTTGTATTCCTGTTTGGGGTTTTTCTGGGCGTAACCACGCAGATGAATGCCCTGGCGCAGGTAATCCAGTGCGGCCAGGTGCTCACGCCAGTGGGTGTCAATGCTTTGCAACAGCAGCGTTTTCTCAAACTTGGCAAATGAATCCACACCGACCAGTTGAACCTTGGCCTCGTAAATTTCATCCGCCATTTGAAGAATTCGCTTCAGGAAGTCTTCGTCCGAGCTTTTCGCATCGTCTTCGAGCCATTTGCGCAAGGTGGCTTCTAGCTGATACTCGTTGTGCAACACGGTTTCCAAACCTTCCAGATCCCATTGTTCTTCAACGGATTCTTCGGGAATGTACTCACGGAACACAGATTCCAGTGCGCCATGACGCAAGTTGCCGATGGTTTCGCGGATTTCAGCCGATTCCAGAATTTCATTGCGCTGCGCATAAATGATTTTGCGCTGCTCATTGGACACATCATCGTATTCCAGCAATTGCTTGCGAATGTCGAAGTTGCGGCCTTCCACTTTGCGTTGGGCAGACTCGATTGAGCGAGAGACAATGCCTGCTTCAATGGCCTCGCCTTCTGGCAGCTTGAGGCGCTCCATGATCGCGCGCACCCGGTCGCCCGCAAAAATGCGCAGCAACTGGTCTTCCATCGACAGGTAAAAACGCGATGAACCCGCATCGCCCTGGCGACCAGCACGGCCGCGCAGCTGATTGTCAATTCGGCGGCTTTCATGGCGTTCACAACCAATGATGTGCAAACCACCCGAAGCTAATACGGCCTCGTTGCGCAGTTTCCATTCAGCGCGAGCTTTTTCGATCAGTGCCGGTTTGGCGGCCTCGTCAATTTCCGCATTGTTTTCAATGCCGGCAAGCTCACGTTCCAGGTTGCCACCCAACACAATGTCGGTACCACGACCAGCCATATTGGTCGCAATGGTGATGGCTTTCGGGCGCCCTGCCTGCGCCACAATTTCGGCCTCGCGCTCATGCTGCTTGGCATTCAGCACATTGTGGGGCAGTTTCTCTTGCTCAAGGAAACTCGCGATCAGCTCGGAATTCTCGATGGATGTAGTACCCACCAGCACAGGCTGGCCGCGTTCGTAGCAGTCCTTGATGTCTTCAAGGATGGCGTTGTATTTCTCACGCGCGCTTTTGTAAATCTTGTCCTGCGCATCTTTACGCTGGATGGCGCGATGCGTTGGAATAATCACGGTTTCTAGACCATAAATGGACTGGAATTCAAACGCTTCGGTGTCGGCTGTACCGGTCATACCAGACAGCTTCTTGTACATGCGGAAGTAATTCTGGAATGTGATGGACGCAAGCGTTTGGTTCTCGGCTTGAATGCGGACACCTTCCTTGGCTTCCACAGCCTGGTGCAAGCCATCAGACCAGCGGCGACCCGGCATCAGGCGACCTGTGAATTCATCCACGATGATGACTTCACCGTTTTGAACCACATAATGCTGGTCTTTGTGAAACAGGTTGTGGGCGCGCAGGGCGGCCATCACGTGGTGCATCAGCGAAATATTCGCAGCGTCGTACAGGCTGGCACCTTCTGGCAACAAACCCATTTGGGTCAAAATTTGCTCGGCCTTCTCATGGCCAGCTTCACTCATCTGGATTTGGTGGCCTTTCTCGTCTACGAAAAAGTCGCCTGGAACCTCTTCCTCGCCGGGCTTTTGCTCGCTTTGCATACGCACCAGTTGCTTGGGCAAGCTGTCGAGCTTGCGGTACATCTCGGTGTGGTCGTCCGCCTGACCCGAGATGATCAAAGGCGTGCGCGCCTCGTCGATCAAAATCGAATCAACTTCGTCAACAATCGCGTAATTCAGGCCGCGCTGTACGCGCTCACCCACGCTGTACACCATGTTGTCGCGCAGATAATCAAAACCAAATTCGTTGTTGGTGCCGTATGTAATGTCGGAGGCGTAAGCAGCCTGCTTCTGGTCGTGCGGCATGCGGGACAGGTTGCAACCCACCGTCAAACCCAGAAAGCTGTAAAGCTTGCCCATCCACGCAGCATCGCGGGAAGCCAGGTAATCGTTCACGGTAATCACGTGAACGCCCTTGCCTTCCAGCGCATTGAGGTACGCAGGCAAGGTGGCCACCAGTGTTTTACCCTCACCGGTGCGCATTTCTGAAATTTTGCCTTGATGCAGGGCCATGCCGCCGATCAGCTGCACATCGAAGTGCCGCATGCCGAACACCCGCACGCTGGCTTCGCGCACAACGGCAAACGCCTCGGGCAGCAAACTGTCCAGCGTGTCGCCCTTGGCCAGGCGCTCTTTGAATTCGATGGTTTTCGCGCGCAGGGCATCGTCGCTCAGGGCCTGAACGGTAGGCTCTAGCGCGTTGATTTGGTTGACGGTTTTACGGTAGGTTTTCAGCAACCGTTCATTGCGGCTGCCAAAAAGCTTTTTCAGAGTGTCTGTGATCATAATGTCGGCTGGTTCGACCCATGTGGGGCCTGAAAGTCAATCGACCGGGTTTTGGGTCCGGTCGATTCCAAAAACAGCCTAGAAGTTTAGCACGCGAAGCTTAGTCCAGCGGGACCGCAGCGCTTTCCGAGAATAAGCCGTTCAAGGCGGCTACAGTTGACGGACCAGGACGGGGAAGACCGTTCTTTTCCAAAAACTTGTTGGGGTTTTGTGGGACACCATCTACACGCACCTCGAAGTGCAGGTGTGGGCCAGTGGAGCGGCCTGTGCTGCCCACCAAGGCAATTTTTTGACCCAGGCGCACAATGTCACCGGGTTTGACCAGCAGCTTGGATGCGTGGGCATAGCGCGTGGTGGTTTTGTTGTTGTGCTCAATTTCAACCATATTGCCGTAGCCTGGGTGCCACTTGGCCTCTACCACCACACCAGCGGCGGCAGCCAGAATGGGGGTACCAGTTGGCGCAATGAAATCGATGCCTTCGTGAACTGAACGACGCCCGGTGAAGGGATCAATCCGGTTGCCAAAATTGCTGACTGCGATGGTGTCTGTCAGGGGGGATTCGTTGGGAACACTGAGAAACTTGACGCGGGCGCTTTGAAGGTCGGTATCGATGATGCTGAACACATCGGCCTGCCGTTCAATTTGGCTGGCCACCGCCGAGATGGCCGTTTTGACTTCCCGGAAATTCAAAGACTTTTCATCTTTCTGTTGCAAACCACCTTGGCCCAGCTGTTCGGTCAAGGTAACTTTGGTGTCTAGCCCGTTGGATTTCAACAATCGCACACTGACGGCATCCAGACGGGCGAGTTGCGCACGCATCTCGGCCAGACGAATGGCCATGGCGTCCAGGGGGCTGCCGGTTTCAGCCACATCGTGGTGTTTGGCCAGCTGCCGCGCATATACAATGTCTTGTACCACGGGAATTTCTTCGCCATAGCGCGCAGCCAAATACAGGCCGGCAGCCGTGAAAGAACCCGCCAAAAGAACCAGCAAAACAAACAACAAAGCGATGTGGCTGGTCTTGATACTGATTACACTGGTGCGAGAAAAAGGACCCCGCATAAGAATTAACTGCATGTATAACCTCCTCAATCCGCGTAGCGAACCGAATTCACCCGTTTTGAACGGGTTTTAGTGAGAACACCTGGTGAAACCCAAGCATTCCGCATTATCTCCCTTGGCCAGCCTGATGCAGGAACCGCAAACAAGCTCGCTAATTACTCAAGCGGCGCAGTCGCGTCGACTTGAGAAGATCATTCACAGCTGGCCGTCGCTTCGCGGCGTAACCTTCAGTGTTGGACCCATCAAAAAAGACAAACTAAAAATTTTCGTGTCGACCCCGGCGGCGCTGACGCGCCTGAGGCAATCCTTACCCAGCCTGATTCAACATCTGCAGGGTTCGGGCATGAATATAAACGAAATTCAGCTACAAATACAAACCAACCCCTTGACATCGAAGCAGTTGGAACGTCGCCCAAAAAGGGCTGTTTTCTCGGATGCAGCCAAAAAAGCATGGCTGGACCTTGAAAACCGGCTGGGAGATTCGCCACTGAAGGAGGCCACCCAAGCCCTCAACAAACATCACAAATTCAAGTAGTTTCTAGAATGTATCCGAAAACTACAAGATTTTGTTATGTTTAATATTATTTTACAATTGGGCGCCTAGGCAACTGCCCAATCTGCTCTAAATACAGTAGGTGTTTCCCTGACGCTTTCAAAGGTCACCACCTCAAAGGCAGAGGCGTCCTGAATCAGGGCCCGGATCAGTTGGTTGTTCAAACCGTGTCCGGAACGATAGGCCTGGTATTCGCCAATAATTGGATGACCGATCACGTACAAGTCGCCGATGGCATCCAGTACTTTGTGTTTGACAAACTCGTCGTCGTAGCGCAAACCGTCCGAATTCAGGATTCGGTACTCATCCATCACAATCGCATTGTCCAGATTACCGCCCAGTGCGAGGCCCAGATTGCGCAAGGTTTCCACATCCTGCGTGAAACCAAAGGTGCGTGCCCGGGCGATGTCTCGGGTGAAAGAAGTTCTTGAGAAGTCAATTTCAACCATCTGCCCGGTTTTATCAATCGCCGGGTGGCCGAAATCAATTTCAAACTTCAGGCGGAAGCCGTCGTAGGGCTTCAAACTGGCGTACTTCAGGTTTGCACCCTCGCCCTCCCGAACTTCAATTGCTTTTTTGACACGGATAAACTTCTTCAAGGCAGATTGTTCAACCAAACCCGCCTGTTGAATTAGAAACACGAATGAAATGGCGCTGCCATCCATGATGGGCACTTCCACCGCGGTCAGGTCGATGTAGGCATTGTCAACGCCCAAACCACACAAGGCAGACATCAGGTGTTCAATTGTGGAAACCTTGGCACCGTCTTTCTCAAGGGTAGACGCCATACGCGTGTCACCGATCGCGAGCGCATTCACGGGGAAGTCGACCGGCTCGGGCAGGTCGACCCTCCGGAACACGATTCCCGTGTCAGGGGGCGCAGGTCGCAGCGTCATGGTCACTCGCTTGCCGGAATGCAAGCCAATGCCCGTGGCACTCAACACTTGTTTTAGGGTTCTCTGTTTCACACAACTTTCCTTGAATTGTCACCGAAGTGTAACCAGCAGCTCAGTTCAACCCAAGATTTTTTATGGAGGTCAAACTCCAATTAGGGTTAAAACGGGGTAAAAGTGTCGCAAAATTGCACGAATTACCCTGTTTTCTCGGTTATTTCTCAGATCTGGGACAGCAGTTTTTCTGCGGTACTGTTCTCAAAAACGCCGGGCGCTTCCAGATTGAACTGGGTCACCACGCCGTCTTTCACCAACATGGAATAGCGATTGGAACGAACACCCATGCCACGCGCGGTCAGGTCCAGTTCCATGCCAATTTTTTTGGTGAATTCAGCAGAGCCGTCGGCCAACATGCGAATTTTGCCTTCAGCACCCATGGACTTGCCCCACATGCCCATGACGAAAGCATCGTTCACAGAAATGCACCAGATTTCATCAACGCCCTTGGCTTTGAAGGCATCAAAATGCTCGATAAACCCGGGCACATGCTTG
Organism: Limnobacter alexandrii; assembly: GCF_005871185.1. Taxonomy (GTDB): domain Bacteria; phylum Pseudomonadota; class Gammaproteobacteria; order Burkholderiales; family Burkholderiaceae_B; genus Limnobacter; species Limnobacter alexandrii. The sequence continues at coordinate 25,794 of NZ_SWKN01000013.1, read as the reverse complement.
GCTGAACAGGTTGGGGTGTAAGCCCCGGGCAAGGCAAGGATCGCCACTGTTTTACCGGCCAGCTCTTTTTCCACCTCGAATTTGTTGGGACCCAATGAACAGCCCTCGGTTTCTTCGTGAAAAAACTCGAACACGGTTGCGTTGGGCAGTTTGTCACCGATCTTGATTGTCATTTTTATACTTCTCCAAAAACCTTAAAAATACACCACACAAGCGACCCTGGGTAGATCGCGGATTTGCAGTCTTCGGCAAAACTGCAAACTTCACCCGCGAACCACCGAGGGTGTTGATAGGACATTCACTTCTCGAAAATGTTCTCGAAAAGCGGATCGCTTGCGTTGGCTGACTCGCTACGTTCAGTCGGCCTGACGACGCAAGAACGCAGGGATGTCAAACCGGTCCATGCCACTGTCCTGCAAAGCCTGTACGCGTGAAGCGGCATTGTCGCGCGGGTTACGGAATACGGCCGGAATGGCGTAATCCGTTTCACCTTGCTGACCACCAAACGCGTCTGATGTGCCTGTACGTGCCATGGGCTGATATTGCTCGGCCTGTACCAAAGTTGGCTTGGCTGCCTTGCGGCCCAAACCAGTGGCAACCACGGTTACACGAAGGTCGTCGCCCATGGTTTCATCGTAGGCAGTACCAAAAATCACTGTGGCATCTTCAGCCGCATAGGCGCGAATGATGTTCATGACTTCCTTGGTTTCTTTCAGCTTCAGGCTCTTGCTTGAAGTGATGTTGACCAACACGCCACGTGCTCCCGACAAATCGACACCTTCCAGCAACGGAGAGGCGATGGCTTGCTCGGCGGCTTCACGTGCACGGTCTGGACCGTTGGCAGTTGCGGTGCCCATCATGGCCTTGCCCACTTCTGACATGATGGTTTTCACGTCTTCGAAGTCGACGTTCACGTTGCCTTCGACATTGATGATTTCTGCAATGCCTGCACATGCGTTGTGCAGCACATCGTCAGCTGCAATGAAGCAGTCTTCCTGTGTGGCATCGTCGCCAACCACTTCCAGCAACTTCTCGTTCAACACGATGATTAGTGAATTCACTTTGCTGGACAGTTTTTCCAAGCCTTCTTCTGCAGCCTTGCAACGCTTGGTGCCTTCAAACTCAAAAGGCTTGGTCACCACGGCCACGGTCAGAATGCCCAACTCTTGCGCCACTTCAGCCACCACAGGCGCTGCGCCCGTGCCTGTACCGCCACCCATACCGGCAGTAATAAACACCATGTGCGCACCGCGCAGTGCATCGCGGATGCGGTCACGGTCTTCCTCTGCGGCCTGGCGGCCAGCCTCAGGTTTTGCACCTGCACCCAAGCCGGTTTTACCCAACTGAATGAGCACATTGGCTTTGGTTTTGGCCAAGGCTTGTGCATCTGTGTTGGCGCAAATGAATTCGACGTTTTGAACGCCTTGCGCAATCATGTGGGCCACCGCGTTACCGCCCGCGCCGCCTACACCTACAACTTTAATGACAGTCCCTTGGGTTTCTGTCTCGAGAATTTCAAATGACATGGTGTTTGCCTCCTATCTAGCAAAAATTGAACATCGCCGAAAAAATTAAAGTTAAAAACTACGATTAAAAATTACCCAAAAACCACTCTTTCATTTTCTGTACCGTTTGCTTCAGGCCGCCACCCTGCGAAGCCACACGGCGACCACGCAAATGCTGCGCGCGTGCTTCATGTAGCAAACCCATGGCTGTTGCAAAACGGGGGGTACGAACCATGTCAGCCAAACCACCTGCGTAATCGGGAACACCAATTCGCACTGGTTTCATGAAAATGTCTTCGCCCAGTTCTGCAATGCCCGGCATCAAGCTGGTGCCGCCGGTCAACACAACACCTGAGGACAACAATTCTTCGTAACCCGATTCGCGCAATACTTGTTGCACCATCAAGAACAACTCTTCAAGACGTGGTTCGATGACAGCAGCCAGCGCTTGTTTTGACAAAGTGCGTGGATCGCGCTCGCCTATTCCGGGCACGTCGATTTTGGCGTGAGGGTCGGCCAATACCTGTTTGGCCACACCGTGACGAATTTTGATTTCTTCCGCGTCGGGTGTTGGGGTACGCAAAGCCATTGCAATGTCATTGGTGATTTGATCACCCGCAATTGGAATGACCGCCGTGTGGCGAATTGCGCCGCCAGTGAACACCGCGATGTCGGTGGTGCCGCCGCCAATATCAATCAGCACCACACCCAATTCTTTTTCATCTTCGGTCAACACAGCCATGCTGGAGGCCAGCGGCTGCAGCATCAGGTCTTGCACTTCAAGACCACAGCGGCGAACACACTTCACGATGTTTTGTGCAGCAGACACTGCCCCCGTCACAATGTGTACGCGGGTTTCCAAACGCACACCACTCATGCCCAGTGGCTCGCGTACATCTTCCTGACCGTCCACAATAAATTCTTGCGGCAGCACATGCAGAATTTGCTGATCAGTCGGAATGTTCACGGCCTTGGCTGTTTCAATGACGCGCGCCACATCGGCTTGGGTTACTTCGCGTTCTTTAATCGCAACCATGCCTGAGGAATTGAAGCTGCGAATGTGGCTGCCTGCAATGCCTGTGAGCACGGTTTTAATTTTGCAGTCGGCCATCAACTCGGCTTCTTCCAAAGCCTGTTGAATGGAATGCACTGTGGACTCAATGTTGACCACTACGCCTTTTTTCAATCCCCGCGATTCATGTTGCGCCACGCCAATGACTTCGAAGCGGCCATCTGGCAACAGCTCCGCAACCATGGCGACAACTTTCGCAGTGCCAATGTCCAGCCCAACTATCAAATCTTTTGGCTCTTTATTCATGGTGCCCAGTTTCAATTTTTCAGTTTCAGTTCAATTTCACGCTTGAAGCGCCTGCGGGTTTTGACACCGCCAAACGCTCGCCCTTTACTGCAACACCCCTTGGATAGCGCAGGTCAATTCTTTCCACTGCAGCCATCACCTGGCTTGTAATTTTTGGATAAACCGCCAGCAGTCGATCCATTTTCTGTTCAATGCTGAAATTCTCTTGAGCACGCCCCAGTTCAATCGTGATGCCGGTGTCCGTTTCAATGGACCAGGCATACCGATCGGACAACTCCACACGCGAGGGCCACATGCCCAGTGTTTTCAGTTTCTCGATACTGGACACATACATTTTTGAAACGAGCAGTTCGCTTCCTGCAGGTCCATTCAAAACAGCCAACTGCTGGTCCTCTGCCACCTCGGCCAGGTTGGCGGAGAACACTTCGCCATAGGTGTTGACCAATCGTGTTTCGCCCCACAATGCCAAAGGTGTGTGGCCCTGAATCTGAATACGCAAGCCACTTGGCCAAGTGCGTTGTACAACAGCCTTGCGAACCCAGGGCTGTGACTCAACCTGTTCACGAACGTTTTGCAAATTGGCCGAGAAAAAAGTGCCCTCAATTTTTGGCAGTACATTGGCTTTAAAACCAATCAAATTCACACGCTCGACATCGCCTACCAATTCCACCCGCTTCAGCTCAAACACTGGGCGCTGAATCAACCACTGAATACACGCATAACCCAACAGCACGAGGGCCAGGGCGGAAAACAGCCCGGCAATAATGCTCATGAGTTTGTCGTCGTTCCAGATGGCACCCAACATTTAGCGTGTACCCCCCACATTCAAACCGGATGCCTTCAGGCGCGCGCTTGCTGCGATCTGCATCACCAGGTCGTCGTACTCCACACCACTGGCGCGCGCACTCATGGGCACCAGGGAATGGTCTGTCATGCCGGGCGATGTATTCATTTCCAGCAACCAGGGTTTACCTGCCTCGTCCACGAGTACGTCAGCACGGCCCCAGCCTGCACAGCCCAGCACTTGGTAAGCCTTTACACAAAGGGCTTGTACTTCCAATTCAAAAGCGGCATCCAGCCCGCTTGGGCAGAAGTACTTGGTTTCATTGCCAATGTATTTGTTGTGGTAGTCGTAGTTGCCATCGGGTGCTTGAATACGGATCACCGGCAATGCATGCGCACCTGCGCCTTCACCCATCACAGGCACTGTCAGCTCTTGCCCACTCACAAATTTTTCAGCCAGCACATTGGGGTCGTACTTGTAAGCCAGCTCAAAGGCGGCCTGCAATTGGTCGGCAGTTTTTACCTTGGTCAAACCAAGGGTTGAACCTTCCTGCGCAGGTTTCACAATCAAAGGCAAGCCCAAGCGTTGCACTACTTCATTCACATTGAAGCCAGGCTCAAGACGAACGTAATCAGGCGTGGCCAAACCTTGGCTGATCCATGCAGCCTTGGTCAAAATTTTGTCCATGGCCAAGGCCGAGGCGGTGACACCACTACCGGTGTAAGGGATGTTCAACCACTCCAGCACACCCTGAATGGTTCCGTCCTCACCGAAGCGGCCGTGCAGGGAAATGACTGCCCGATCAAAACCACCTTGCGCCAACTCAACCATGCTGCGTTCAGCCGGGTCGAAGCCATGTGCATCCACACCATTGCGTTTCAGGGCGGCCAGCACCATGCTGCCCGACTTCAGCGATACTTCACGTTCAGCAGAACGTCCACCGAACAGCACCACCACTTTGCCCAGGCTTTTCGCATCAATACGTGCGTTCATGGCTTTCCTCCCTGAGCGCTGGCCACCAAACGACCAGGCAGGGCGCCGATAGAGCCTGCTCCCATGGTGATGACCAAATCGCCGTCTCGGGCAATGTTCAAAATCGTACTTTCCATCTCACTCATGTCTTCTACAAATACGGGTTCAGTGCGCCCGGCCACACGCACAGCGCGCGCCAGTGAGCGACCATCTGCTGCAACAATCGGTGCTTCACCGGCGGCATACACTTCCGACAAGATCACCAGGTCTGGTGTGCCAAGTACCTTCACGAAGTCTTCGAAACAGTCGCGCGTGCGCGTGTACCGGTGAGGCTGAAAAGCAAGTACAAGCCGCTTGTCCGGATAGGCTCCGCGCGCGGCCGCGAGTGTAGCAGCCATTTCCACGGGGTGATGTCCATAATCATCGACCACCAGAAAGTGGCCTCCCTCTTTGGCGGCCACTTCACCGTAGTGCTGGAAGCGACGACCAACACCATTGAACTTTTCAAGCGCTGTGACAATCGCTTCATCGGACACACCAATTTCTGTGGCCACGGCAATTGCAGCCAGTGAGTTGCGCACGTTGTGGTCACCTGGCAAATTCAATGTGATGTCGAGCGGCGCCTCGTCTTCGCGCAACACCGTGAACTTCATTTGCCCCTGGCAGGCCTGCACATTCACCGCACGAATTTGAGCTTGTTCAGACAATCCGTAAGTCACAATCGTTTTTGAAACAAACGGCATGATTTCGCGTACACAGGGATCGTCTACGCACACCGCAGCAACGCCATAAAAGGGCAAGCGCTGCGTGAATTCTACAAAGGCTTGCTTCAAACGTGCGAAGTCATGCCCGTAGGTTTCCATGTGGTCGGCATCAATGTTGGTGATTACTGCAATGACTGGCATCAGGTTCAAAAACGATGCGTCCGATTCGTCGGCCTCGACCACCATGAATTCGCCTGTACCCAATTTCGCATTCGCACCCGCGGAATTCAAACGACCACCAATTACGAATGTGGGATCCAGTTTGCCTTCCGCCAGAATGCTGGCCACCAAGCTGGTGGTGGTGGTTTTGCCGTGCGTGCCCGCCACAGCAATGCCCTGCTTCAAACGCATCAATTCGGCCAACATGACAGCGCGTGGCACCACTGGCACACGCGCTGCGCGGGCTGCCAATACTTCGGGGTTGCTGCCACCCACTGCGGTTGAAGTAACCACCGCATCTGCACCCGCAATATTGGTGCGTTCGTGACCAGTGAACACCTTTGCGCCCAGCTTGGCCAGTCGCTGTGTCACGGCAGAATCAGACAAGTCTGATCCGCTTACCTTGTAACCAAGGTTAATTAATACTTCAGCGATTCCGCTCATGCCAGAACCACCAATCCCTACAAAGTGCACATGTTTGACTTTGTGTTTCATACCTTCGCAACCTGTTCAATGTAATTCGCCACTTCCTGAGTGGCTTGTGGTTTGGCCATGGCCCTCGCACGTTCCGCCTGTGCAAGGCATGCGTCCCGGCCGGTTTGTTGTAACCAGTTGGCAAGCCAAGCGGCATCCAGTTCATGTTGTTGGCGCAGCCATGCGGCATTTTCCTTGACCAGAAAACCCGCGTTGTAGGTTTGATGATCGTCAACGGCATGCGGAAATGGCACAAACAATGCAGCAACACCAATGGCGGCGACTTCCGCAACGGTCATGGCACCCGCCCTGCAAATGACCAAATCCGCGTGTGCCATGGCGCCTGCAACATCTTCGATAAAAGCAACTTGCTGCGCAGTCACACCCGCTTTTTCATAGTTGTCGCGCAATGCAGGCAAGTTTTTCTCGCCCGCCTGGTGAACCACCTCGGGCCTGCAGTCTGTAGGCAGCAAGGCCAAGGCCTTGGGCACCACATCGTTCAATGCCTGTGCACCCAAACTTCCGCCCAACACCAGCAATTTCAAGGGACCAACACGCCCTTTGAAACGTGCGCTTGGCTCGGGCTGGCTGTAGATCATTTCACGCACGGGGTTGCCCACCCAATTGGAATTCGGCAGGGCATACGGAAATGCAACCAGGTTACGGTCAGCCAGTTTGGCCAACACTTTATTGGTCAAACCAGCAATCGAGTTTTGCTCGTGCACCACCAAAGGAATGTTCAACAAGCTGGCCATCATACCCAGTGGAAAGGCCACATACCCGCCCATCCCCAAGACCACTGCTGGCTTGGTACGGCGAAGAATTTGAACAGAAGTCCAGAATGCACGCAGCAGCTTGAGCGGCATGAATACTTGCTGCAGCAAGCCTTTGCCCCGAAAACCCGAGAACACCAATGTATTCATTTCAACGCCATGCGCCGGCACCAACCGGCCTTCCATGGCCTGCGGGTTACCCGCCCACTGAACCTGCCAGCCACGCGCCTTCAATTCAGAGGCCACGCTCAAGCCGGGGAAAATATGGCCACCGGTCCCGCCCGCAACAATCAAAGCCAATCGCTGTGCCCTACTCATGCCGCACCTCCCCGCATCATGGTTCGGTTCTCATGATCAATGCGAAGCACAAGCGCAAGGGCCGCGCAGGTCACCAAAATTGCAGAGCCGCCATAACTCATCAAGGGCAAAGTCAAACCCTTGGTGGGAAGTACACCCAAATTCACACCCATGTTGATGAAGCACTGAACGGCAATCCAAATACCAACGCCCTTGGCCACCAAACCGGAGAATGTGCGCTCCAGCGCAATGGCCTGAGCGCCAATCGCAAAACATCGTTTAACGATGAAAGCGAAAATCAGAATAACCACGGTGACGCCAACAAAACCCAGCTCTTCGCCGATCACTGCTAGCAAAAAGTCAGTGTGTGCTTCGGGCAGGTAATGCAACTTTTCAACACTGCCACCCAGGCCCACACCAAACACTTCGCCCCGACCAAATGCGATCAGGGAATGCGAGAGTTGATAGGCCTTGTTCAAGGCATTGTCACCTTCCCATGGATCAAGGTAGGCCAGCAAACGGGCTCGACGATAATCACTGAATGCGATCAACATCGCAAACGCGGCACTGAGTGCAAACAACACACCAAAAAACACCCGGGCGTTGATGCCACCCAAAAACAGAATCCCGAACACCACTGTCACAATCACAATGAATGCACCCATGTCGGGCTCAAGCAAAAGCAGCATGCCCACAAGGAACATGGCCATGAACATCGGGAACAATACTTTTCCGAAACGCTGCATGTAGGCCTGCTTGCGCACGGTGTAATCCGCTGCGTAGATGATTGCGCACACCTTCATCAATTCAGACGGCTGAATGTTCAGCACATACAGCGAGAGCCATCGACGTGCACCATTCACCTCTTTTCCGATTCCTGGGATCAACACCAAAACCAGCAAGGCGATGCAACACAAAAATACCAATGGCGCCAATTCTTGCCATGTTTTCATTGGTATCTGAAACACACAGAAAGCCGCCACAAACGCCACCGCTATCGACACCGCATGACGAACCAAAAAGTGAGTGGTTTGATAGTTGGCGTACTTGTTGGAATCGGGCAAAGCCACGGTGGCTGAATACACCATCACCAAGCCCAGAAACAACAGCGCAAGCACAGCCCAAATAAGCCCTTGGTCAATGGCCTGAGACACGGCGGGCCCACGATTGACCCGGTACATGGAGGATGACAAACCACCACCTGCCGCTGTGGCTGGAATAAGGCTTTTGAACTGCATGCTGTTCTGGTCTTTCTTGCCCCACTTGCCTAGCATGGCTGCCCCCTGTCCGCCGCAATGGCTCGAACGGCATCCACAAACACCTCGGCGCGGTGCACATAATTCTTGAACATGTCGAGGCTGGCGCATGCAGGGCTCAGCAAAACACAGTCGCCTGCCCGCGCTTTGCTGGCAGCCACTTGAACCGCCTGTTCCAAGGTAATTGCTTTTTCACACGGCACTTGCGCAGTGGCAAGGGCATTCATCATGGTGTCAGCGTCTTTGCCGATCAACACCACATGCTTGCAATAGTTGGACACAGGTTGTACCAAGGGCGAAAAGTCCTGTCCCTTGCCTTCACCACCCGCGATCAACACGGTGGGTTTGGCCAGTCCATTCAACGCGGCCACAGTGGCTCCCACATTGGTGCCTTTGCTGTCATCGAAATAATCGACACCATCGATTTGAACCACGTGTTGAACCCGGTGTGGCTCGCCTTGGTAGCTGCGCAAACCATGCAACAACTTGGCCATTGGCATGCCCAAACCCTGACACAAAGCCAAGGCAGCCAGTGCATTGCTGGCATTGTGCAAACCCACCACTTGCAAAGCCTCAGTCGGCATCAGCAGCTTTTGAGTTGGCTCTACTTCTTCCTGCTTTCTGCGACGCGTAGAAATTGGTGTTTCCTGATCGCCCACCAACTGGGCCAGCCACAACATGCCACCTTCCCGAATCAAACCAAAATCGTTGGCATGTGCTGGTGCACTGGTACCAAAGGTGATCGTCTGTGCGCCTGCAGGCAAACTGGCTTTGGCCACCAGTTCATCATCCCGGTTCAACACACACACGCCTTCCGGCGAAAAAATTCTGAATTTATCCTGAGCGTATTCCTGCATGTCAGGGTGCCAATCAAGATGGTCTTGCGTGATGTTGAGCACAGTCGATGCGTCAAACTTCAAGCGCTTGGTCCAATGCAACTGGAAACTCGACAGCTCCAGTACCCAAACATCGGGCAAATCATCTGATTCCAGTTGCTCGCGCAAAGCATCCAGGGCAGCCGGGCTGATATTGCCCGCTGCGACTGCTTTTTTCCCGGCAAATTGCGCCAGGCATTCAACCATTCGAGTGGTGGTTGTTTTGCCATTTGTTCCAGTCACACCCACCACTTGCGGTTTGTAACTTCTCTCTTGCTGCAAGGCGTCCAGTGCATCAGCAAACAGATCAAGTTCAGAATCCACATCCGTGCCATGCAGCTGTGCCTGCGCCAGCACGGCCACCATCAATGGATGTGAAGGTGGCAAGCCTGGCGACACCACCACGCGGTTGAAATCCCAATCCAGATCGCTCACTGAGTTGAATACACGCACGTCAGCTTGAATGGATTGCAGCTCTTGCAAGCCAGGTGGCGTTTCACGCGTGTCAATCACGGTCAATCGGGCACCCTGCGCAAGCGCCCAGCGCGCGCAAGCCAAGCCAGACTCGCCGAGCCCAACTTGCAAAACCGATTGATCAAGAAGCAAATTCATTCGTTTCAACTCAATTTCAACGTAGTTTCAAAGTCGACAAACCAATCAACACCAGAATCATCGTGATGATCCAGAACCGAACAACAACCTGGGTTTCCTTCCAGCCACTGAGTTCATAGTGGTGATGCAGCGGCGCCATTCTGAATACCCGTTTCCCGCCGCTGTATTTGAAGTAAAGCACCTGGATCATGACCGAGAGGGTTTCAGCCACAAACACGCCACCCATGATGAACAACACCACTTCCTGGCGAACAATCACTGCAACCGTTCCCAGCGCACCACCCAAAGCGAGTGCGCCCACATCGCCCATGAACACCTGTGCCGGGTAGGCGTTAAACCACAGAAAAGCCAAACCAGCCCCGGCAATCGCAGCCAGAAATACAGCAAGCTCACCCGCACCGGGAATGTAGGGCAGCAACAGGTATTTTGAATACACGGCATTGCCAGCCACGTAGGCAAAAATCGCCAGGGCGGAGGCCACCATCACTGTGGGCATAATCGCCAAACCATCCAGACCGTCGGTCAAATTCACTGCATTGCTGGTACCCACAATCACAAAGTACGTCAGGGCAATGAACCCCCATACACCCAAGGGGTAGCTGATGGACTTGAAGAAAGGAACAATCAGATCGGCATTGTTGGGCAGGTGCATTGAAAAACCACTTTCAACCCAGGCCACAAAAATATCCAGAACCTCTTGTCCACTTTGGGCAGACACTGCAAAGGCCAAATAGAATGCGCAGATCAGGCCCACCACGCTTTGCCAAAAGTATTTCCACTTCGCAGGCAAACCCTTGGGGTTGCGGTAAACCACCTTGCGGTAATCGTCCACCCAGCCAATCCAGCCGAAGCCAAATGTCACCAGCATGACTACCCACACAAAACGATTGGAAAGGTCAGCCCACAACAAAGTTGAAATGCCAATACCAATCAAGACCAGCGCGCCACCCATGGTAGGAGTGCCGGCTTTGGCGAGGTGCGTTTGAGGACCATCGTCACGCACAGACTGACCAATTTTGTACTGGGTCAATTTGCGAATTACCATGGGGCCAGCGACCAGCCCCACCAACAAGGCGGTGGCGCAGGCCAACACGGCACGCAAGGTCAAGTAATTGAAAACACCAAACGCGCGAATGTCTTGCGCAAGCCATTGGGTAAGCTCAAGAAGCATGGTTAGCCTCCCCTGAATGATGTTGAACCAGCGCTTGAACAACTCGCTCCATTTTCATGAAACGGGAACCTTTGACCAGCACAGACCATCGGCCTTGCTTTGTTGTATTCATGGTGTTTTCTATTAAATTTTCGATGTTCTTGAAATGTATGGCCCCCTCACCGAAGGCTGACACGGTGTGTGTTGTCGCCTCGCCCAAGGCATACAGGTGCCTGACACCCACTTGTTTCGCAAAGCTTCCCACTTCAGCATGGTATTCATCTGACTGATTGCCCACTTCACCCATGTCCCCGAGCACCAGCAAGGTACTTCCTGCCTGCTGGCTAAGCACCTTGCTTGCAGCATTCACGGAATCAGGGTTTGCGTTGTAGCTGTCATTGATCAGCAAAATTGATGGTGTGTTCAAGGCCACTTGCAAGCGCCCATTCACCGGTTGAAATGCATTCAAACCCTTTTGAATCGATTCATTCGTACAACCCGCTGCATGTGCTGCGGCTGCCGCTCCCGCGGCATTGGCGTAATTGTGTTCGCCAATAAAGTTTGGCTTCAATTCAATCTGTTCGCCCAAAGCACTCAGCACCACAGCTGATTGCCCGGAATCGCCTTGAACAGTCGAAATCTCGAAATCTCCACCGCATCCAAAACGCAGGGTACTTCTGCCGGTTGACAACGCTTGCCAACACGCATCGAATTCCTCGCTGACCGGAAACACCGCACAGCCATTGGGTGGCAAGTGAGTAAAAGCACTGCCGTTTTCATTGGCCACCGCCAACACGGTTTTCATGAATTCCTGGTGCTCTCGCTGCGCATTGGTCAACAGCACCACATCGGGTTTCACCAAGCCGGCAAGATAATCAATCTCGCCGGGGTGATTCATGCCCATTTCAATCACAGCCATCCGATGCTGGGGTCGCAGTTTAAACAATGTTTGCGGCACGCCAATGTCGTTGTTTAAGTTGCCAGCGGTCACCAACACCTGCGCTTGCCCACAATGCGCCTTGCAAATGTCACCCAACATTTCCTTGCTGGTTGTTTTGCCGTTACTACCCACCACGGCCAGCACTTTCAAATTAAACTGCTGTCGCCAGGCGGTCGCCAAGGCCCCGAGTGCAAGGCGAGTGTCATTCACAACAAACTGGGCGATCGGCAAATCGAGTACCCGGTTGGTCACCAATGCTGCCGCACCCGACTTCATAACCTGTTCTGCAAAATCGTGCGCATCAAAGCGCTCGCCAATCAGGCATACAAACAAATCACCCTTTTCAACCAGGCGACTGTCTGTTTGAATCAGACGGACAGCACCGGGCAACTCTGGCGCAACTTGTTTTAGTTGCTGGCTCAAAGCACTCGCAATGTGTTCAAAAGCCCAGTTCAACTCAAGCATGGGCGCCTCGCTTGCGCTGCGCGGTCAAAGCACACTGCGCATCGGAGTGCGCAATGACCTGTGTACCAATCGTTTGAGTACTCTCGTGCCCTTTGCCGGCCAGCAACACAACATCTTGAGCACTGGCTTTGCGAACTGCATATTCAATGGCAACCACGCGGTCAACCTCGATGTGAACTTTGCCCAGATCCGCTTTGTCAATGCCTGCACAAATTTCCTGCAAAATAGCTTCGGGTTGTTCACTGCGTGGGTTGTCTGAGGTCACCACCACAAAATCGGCTTGGACGGCTGCCACTGCACCCATCAACGGGCGCTTGCTTCTATCGCGATCTCCACCGCAACCAAATACAACCCACAGCTTGCCTTGCCGCTTGTTGGCAAAGGGGCGAAGTGCCAGCAATGTTTTTTCCAGCGCATCCGGGGTGTGTGCGTAATCGACCACCACCGCAGGCTCGCCTTCAAGGTGTTGCATGCGTCCAGGCGCAGGTGTTACCGCGCTCAAGGCATCTTTCACCTGGCTTGCGTCGTAGCCAAGCCGTACCAAAGTGGCAAACACCAAAGCCATGTTGTCGGCATTGAATTCGCCGATGATGGGTGTATCAATTCGGGTGATTGCACCATTGATTTTCAGCTCAATACGCTGTCCTTGCTCTTGATGGACCACGCTCAAGATTTGACACTCGGAGGTGTCTGCACGCCCCACGGCGGAACACTCAATATTTCGGCGTTGAACATGCGCCAGAAATTCCAAGCCAAATGAGTCATCCGAATTGACCACAGCCAACCGCAAAGTGGGCCAACTGGCCAATATCATTTTGGAGCGGCCATAGGAAGCCATGTCTCCGTGGTAATCCAGGTGATCCTGGGACAAATTGGTAAACAGCGCCACGTCGATGCTGACACAGGCCAGTCGACGCTGCTCAAGTCCAATCGACGAGGCTTCAATACAAACCGTGTCAAAACCAGTCTGCCGTAACTCATGTAACAGGTGATGAACACCAACCACATCAGGCGTAGTCAAGCCAGTGTGAGCCTTCAATTGATCGGGCTCACCATAACCCAGCGTACCAATTACGGCGGCTTTTTTACCCAGTTGCTGTAGTGCTTGCGCCAACCAGCGGGTAACCGTGGTTTTGCCATTGGTACCGGTGACCGCAATAATTGTCATGGCATCACTGGGGGTTTCGTAGTAACCGAAAGCCAGGTCGGCCAACATGGTTTTCAAATGCAACACAGGCAATACGCTGGCACTTTGATAAGCACGCTGATCGTCGTAATCCACCAGCACCAGACCGCAGCGCTGCTCAATCAACAAATCGTCCGCCAAATTGCGCGGGTCAAATTTTTCACCGGGTACCGCAAGAAACACATCGCGAGGACCAGTCAAGCGACGGTGGTCGGTCACCAAGCCTGAACAATCCGCATAGAAACCACGTTCATGAAGCTCAGCCAATACCTCTGATACGGAATGCAGGTAGGCACTAATCACATCGACCTCCCGTTACTCGAAGGTGCTGCGACAAACTTGCGCAATTGTTCTGTGGACTCAATGGCGTCTGGCTGCACGTTCAAACGAGTCAACACACTTTTTGTAATGGTCGAGAAAACAGGCGCGGCAACCAAGCCGCCGTAGTACACGCCAGCCTTGGGTTCATCCACCATAATGGCCACAATCACCCGTGGGTCAGAAACGGGGGCCAGACCAACATAAGAGGACACATACTTGTTGACGTAACGTCCGCCTTCTTGCTTGTGTGCCGTACCGGTTTTGCCTGCCACACGGTAACCCTGAACCTGCGCCTTGATGGCGGTCCCTTCAGGTCCCGATGCCAACTCCAGCATGTGCAACATGCTGTCGGCCACCTTCTCGCTGATCACGCGGTGCGACACCACTGGATCTTGCGGACCACGTTTGATCAAGGATGCCGGAACGAAGTACCCCTTGTTTGCAAAGATGGTGTACGACTGCGCCAACTGAATCAGGGACACAGAAATACCATGCCCATACGACATAGTCGCCTGCTCAATTGGACGCCATTTGTTCCATGGACGCACACGACCCGCCACTGACCCCGGGAATGCAATCGACGGTGTCTGCCCAAAACCGATCAAATTGAAAAAATCCCAAAGATCTTTTCTTTCCAGTTCCAGCACAATTTTGGATGTACCCACGTTGCTGGACTTCTGGATGATTTCCTCCACGGTCATGACACCGTGCGGTTTGGTGTCAGTGATTGTGGCTGGACCGATGGACATGCGCCCATTGCCCGTATCAATTTTCGTGCTGGCTTTGACCTTGCCTTGATTCATGGCCAGAGCCACACCAAAAGGCTTCAAGGTTGAACCGGGCTCGAACATGTCAGTGAACACACGGTTGCGCAACTTTTCACCATGCAACTGCCCCCTGTTGTTGGGGTCGTAGGTGGGGATATTGGCCATGGCCAGCAATTCACCGGTTTTCGCATCCAGCACCACCGCAGCAGCAGCCTTGGCCTTGTGCTGCTCAACCGCTTTTTTCAGTTCAGACAAAACGATGTACTGCACATCTGCATCCACAGACAGCACCAAATCCTGTCCATTGACCGGGGGGCGCAGTTCCCGAATGTCCTCAATCACATTGCCCAAGCGGTCGCGCAACACATTCCGCTCACCATCCTCACCAGTCAGTCGTTCATTGAATGCAAGCTCAACACCTTCCTGGCCTTTGTCCTCAATGCTGGTGAAACCCACCAAATGCGCCATGGTCTCGCCTTGTGGGTAGTAGCGCTTGCTCTCGGTCACAAACCCCAAACCGGGAATTTTCAGTGCTTTCGCCTTTGCTGCAACATCGGAATCCACTTGGCGATCCAGGTACACAAAGGCGCGTTTGCTGTCTTTGCGCATCTGGGCAATCATCCGATCAGACTTCAAGCCCAGCACCGCAGCCAGTTTTCGCAAATCCTCGTCTTTGGCATCAACAATTCGGCGGCCGTCATACCACACAGCCTGAGCTGGAACGCTTTGCGCCAACACCACCATATTGCGATCCAGCAAACTTCCCCGGCTCGCCTGAAGCGGCAAGGTGCGTTCCAGGCGTTTGGCTCCCTGCTCTTGCAAAAAGTCATTGGAAATAATTTGCAGATGCGCAGCACGTGCAATCAGTCCACCAAAGGCCAGAAAGATGCACACCAAAACAAAACGCGATCGCCAGGCTGGCAATCGCATTTCCAACAATTCTGATCCGCCGAACCGAACAGCTTTACTCACGTTGAAAGCCCCCCTCCAGCTGCATAAACACCACCGAACCTGGGGCTGGCGGATTCATGTTCAGACTCGTTCGCGCAACTTCATCAACACGTTCGCCTTTGGCCAACGCCACTTGCTGCAATTGCAAACGGGTAAAAGCCACTTCAATCTGGCGCTCTGCTTGCTGCTCTTGGCCCAATGCCACAAACAAGGTTCGGGCGGCATGCTGCTGCTCAACTACCAACATGGCGCAGAAAATAACCAAAGCCAGCAACAGAATATTCAAGCGCCCCATGCGTTTCCTCCCGCCTGGGTGCCAGCGGGCCACTCGGCCAGCTTTTCCGCCACACGCAACACGGATGAACGCGAACGCGGATTCAACTCACACTCTTCCTTGGTGGGCTTAATGCGATCCAGCTTTTTCATCAACGGTGTAGGCTCAGGCAAAGGCAGCTTGCGCAAGCGTGCATCCTGTTGCGATTTCGGGTTCGCCAGCCTCTCGATAAATTGCTTGGCAATTCGGTCTTCAAGTGAGTGAAAACTGATCACGGCCAGCCTGCCCCCCACCTTCAACCTTTTAAAGGCAGCGGTTAAACCTTGTTCGAGCTGCGCAAGCTCCTGGTTGACGTGAATCCGTAAAGCCTGAAAGGTGCGCGTTGCAGGGTCCTGGCCCGGCTCCCGCGTGCGAACTGCCCCTGCCACGATCTGGGCAAGGTCGAGTGTTGTAGCGATCGGCCGCTCCGCGCGGCGAGCAACAATCGCTGTTGCAATCTGAACAGCAAACCGTTCTTCCCCATAATTCTTTATCACCTCTTTGATTTCCCGGACATCCGCCCGAGCAAGAAAATCGGCCGCAGACTCTCCAGCCTGCGGATCCATGCGCATGTCCAATGGACCATCCCGGCGGAAACTGAATCCCCGCTCGGCCTGATCAATTTGGGGTGAAGAGACGCCGATATCCATCAACACCCCGTCCACCTGATCAACACCCAGCGAATCAAGCGCCGACTCAAGCTCTGCGAATGCGCTGCGAACGCCCTGAAAACGGGCGTCTTTGATGTCGCCCATGGCGTGCACCGCCTGAGGGTCGCGATCGAGGGCGACAAGTCGCCCTTGCGCCGAAAGTTTTTCGAGCAAAGCACGGCTGTGCCCACCCCTGCCAAAGGTGCAATCGAGGTAAATCCCATCGGGCTTGTGCAACAGGGCATCAACCGTGGGTTGAAGAAGCACGGGGATGTGTTCATCAGTACTCACCTTCAGAAACTAAATTCGTTCAGTGATTCAGGCATGCCCGCAGCAATTGCCTTTTCCTCTTCCACCCTCAACAACGTGGAATCCCAGATCTCAAAATGACTGCCCATGCCCAGCAACATCACTTCCTTGCTCAATGAAGCTGCTTCGCGCAATTCTGGCGACACCAGAATGCGACCTGCTGAATCAATTTCAACATCGGTTGCAAAGCCAAGGAAAATACGTTGCCAGGGGCGTGCAGACATGGGCCAGGCTGCGATTTTTTCACGATGCTGCTCCCAAACCGGGCGCGGAAACATCAGCAAGCAGCCGTTGGGGTGTTTTGTAAGCGTCAAGGCTCCCTCGCACTGCGTTTGCAGCGCGTCACGATGCTTCTGCGGCACATTCATGCGCCCTTTTGCATCCATAGATAAGGAAGAACTGCCCTGATACACGCGAATTAATTTCCCACAAAATCACACAAATCCCCACGAATCACCACTTTACGCATTATGAAATGGGTGGTCAAGCAGTTCTCTCGAGAAAACGCTTTACAACCAAGGACTTAGAAGCACTTTGAAGAATTTATTCAGGAAAAAATGGCTGAAAAAATAAGGGCATAAAGACAACACTGAAAGTAATGTCTTAAGAAAAAAGCAGAGATGAAATCTTGATGAAGGGAAGTAGAAAGCGCGCCTGTAAGCCGGATTCTGTTCAATGGCCTTGCGGCCAAAGTGACAATCATTCCTCTAGGCTGAACATTGCTGCTCAGCTCAAGCCACCTACCCGCGCGCTCGGGGAGCGCCGTTGGCGCACAAAGCGCCTGCGCGCCTATTTGGTGTTGCTCCAAGTGGGGTTTACCTAGCCAGCCTTGTCGCCAAGTCTGCGGGGGTCTCTTACACCTCCGGTTCGCCCTTGCCTGTGAAAGTTGCCTTTCCATCGGCGGTGTGTTTTCTGTTGCACTTTCCGTCGCTTTCAGCCTTGTTGCCAAAACCTATCGCGCCTGGTCGTTAACCAGCACCGTGCTCACTGGAGTCCGGACTTTCCTCCCCCTGAAATTCAGGCAGCGACTGTCCGGCGCACTTTCCGAGAGCAAGTGTAGACCCATCCCAAACAAAAGCCAATCTTTCATGAGATGAAGAAACCCGACGTGTTGGCTTCGCGCGATAAACAGCAGAATCCTGATAAAAGCCCGGCGCCTCGGACTCCGAAAACCACCCGGGAATACCCATCACCGGCAAAGGGCTCAAATTGCCCGGGCCACGCAGTTGCTCAACCACCAACAACATCAAGCGCTGCAATTCGGACGGCCTCATATCAAGCGAGGGAACTTGCACAGGCACCACCTTTGCACACAAACCTTTGTGGGGCATGTCCATGGAATCAAGCAAGCCGTGCCCCACCAGAAGTACTTTGGCCCGGTCGGGCCAGCGCTCTCGCTGCTCACACAGCAAAGTGCGCCAATCGTGCGCCAGCAAGGCTTTGCACATCGACCACTTCGTGGTCAAAAAAAGTGCACCGCTTTCATCAAACAAAGTCAGGGCATCCCGCAAACGGCTTCGACCATTCGCAGACGGGCCGCGCGAAGTTTCCTGAAAACCATGGGCGTCTTCAATGTGGCGTACATTGATCAATTGCTTTACTTTGGGAAACGCCAGCCACACCTGCCCGTTGTACCAATCATGCGAAACGTCGCGGGTCGGAACAAGGCCTGTTTGAACGCGACGCTCGTATTCAAGTGCGCCCAGATTCTCGGTTGAATGCACAAAAGAAGGTTCAACATCGACCGACTTGCTGTGCTGATCATTCAATCGGCATGCAACCGCGCCCTCATGATCTATCCGAGGATCAAAACGGGCCAGGTCCCCTCCGTACGGCCATAGCCAAGGGCTGGCAATCGAAGTCTCCCCCACACTCACCGAAGCCGGGTGACTGTCCAATCCAGCACTTCTCCTGCTCGCAACGGCACTATGCCGCTGTCAGTTACAAACGGCAACCGTTGCGGCACCTCAAAAGATTTTCGCTGTAGCTCAAACACGCCTTCATTCACAGGCAAGCCGTAAAAGGCAGGGCCATTTACGCTACAAAACTGCTCAAACAACTCAGCATTCTCAAGCGCACCCATCTGCTCAAATGCCTCGGCATACATGGCCATTGCATAAGGAGCGGAATAACAACCGGCGCAACCACAGGACATTTCTTTCAAATGCCGGGCATGTGGTGCGCTGTCTGTACCCAGAAAAAACTGAGGCAAGCCACTGGTGGCTGCCTTCAAAAGCGCCTGCCGATGCACTTCACGTTTAAGTACAGGCAAACAGTACCAATGGGGCTGAAGCCCACCCTTAAACAAGGCGTTGCGGTTGTACAGCAAGTGCTGTGGCGTGATGGTCGCGGCAAGCAGCAATCTTCCCTGCGCATCACGGCCAGAATTCTCAGTCACAAAGGTGGCTGCCTGTTCGGTAGTAATGTGCTCGAACACCACGCGCAAATTCGGAAACTGCCGACGCAAGGGCTTCATGACCGTTTCAACAAATGCAGCTTCGCGATCAAACACATCCACACTAGTGTCGGTGACCTCACCATGCACCAACAAGGGCAAACCGTGAAACTCCATGGCCTGCAACACAGCACCACACTGGCCCAACAAATCCGAAACACCTGCCTCTGAATTCGTAGTGGCACCTGCTGGATACAACTTCACTGCGCGCACTATGCCACTGCTGGCAGCCTTTTCAATTTCCTGAGGGCTGGTCGCACCTGTTAAATAAAGCACCATGAGCGGCTCGAAGAGACGCATGACTGCCTGCTCCTCACTGGAATAGTCGCCAGTTTGGCAAGCCTTGTTCACAGCATCCAGAATTCGCTGGCGATAAGCCACAGCTTGGTCAACTGTGGTTACTGGCGGCTTCAAATTGGGCATGACAATCGCGCGTCGGAAATTCAGCGCCGTGGCTGCAACAACGTGTTCAAGCGCCTCGCCGTCACGAAGGTGCAAATGCCAGTCATCCGGCGGGGCAATTTGAATGGTCTGAATCATGAGGGCCAGTGAAAGTTGTAAATACCCCCACATTTTACCTCACGCAGATAACCCGAAAATTCTCAAGGCTTGCCGATCAGGATAATCCTCAAGTCATTCACATTCGTCATGGTCGGCCCCGTCATCAACAAACGATCCAGGCTTTTGAAATAATCGTAACTGGTGTGTTGGTCCAAGTGCAGCTGGGGAGCCAGCTTGGCCGCTTTGCTGCGCTGCCTGTCACCTGGCAACATCAATGCACCGGCATGTCCGCCGATACCATCAATCCCGTCAGTGTCTGCAGCAATTGCAGCAACCTCAACCGGCGCATTCAAGTCTCTGAGATAAAAAGCCAATGCCAGCAAAAACTCGGAATTCCGCCCGCCCCTTGCTTGCCTCAATTGAGTGTCATTCAGGGTTACCGTACATTCACCACCGCTAATAACAGCCAGCGGTGCTGCTGGCCAACCCCCTTGGCCCATGGCCGCCTGCCTGGCGATTGCGGCATGCACCTGTGCCACGTCTCGTGCCTCACCCTCCAAAGTATCACCAAGGTTCAACACCTTGTAGCCCTTGCCCTCCAGGTGATGGGTGACTGCATTCAGCGACTTTAAATTACTGGCCAGCAAATGGGTTTTTACTTTGCGAAAAACCAGTGAACTTCGCTTCGGCGTGTCGGGTACAGCGCCTCTCACACCTTTCTCAAGATACCTGGCAATTGAATGTGGCACTTGTACCGCCCAACGCTTGATTACTTCCATGGCGTCATGAAAAGTACTCTCATCTGGACTAAAGGGGCCCGATGCAATCGAGGATGGGTCATCCCCGGGCACATCCGATATCAACAACTGAAACACAGGTGCACGGCACACTTGGGCCAACTGCCCCCCCAGCGTTTGCGTCACATGCTTGCGCACAATATTCATTTCGTCGATCGGCGCCCCGCAAGACAACAAAGCACGGTTCAACTGCTGCAAATCAACAAAAGGAATGTCGCGCACGGGTACGCTCAACAAACTTGACCCACCTCCCGACACCAGCGCAATGACAGCATCGCTGGAAGGCACCTCTGAAACCACTTTGTGCAATCTGCGCGCTGCGCGTTGACCATCTTCATCGGGCACTGGGTGCGCTGCTTGCACCACTTCAATGGTCGAGGTTTTTACTTCATGTCCACGCCGGGTTACGACAAAGCCCTGCAGCTTCTCCGACGACCCGGCCACACCCTCCAGGGCTTTGGCCATCGAAGCTGCGGCCTTTCCTGCACCAAATACCCACACCCGTTCACGCTCGGGCGCCAATTGGTTCAGCCATGGCATGATCTGTTCCCGCCATGCTTCCTGCAAGGCTTGCTCAGGCTGTGCTGCCAAAACACCCACATCAAAAACCTCGGTTAACAGGTCTTTGTAAAAATCATCCTTCTCAGACATGAAAAGTCTCTTAAAATAAAAATCAATTAATCAACAATTTACCAATTAAACCATGTGTCAATTGCTCGGCATGAACTGCAACACGCCAACCGACATCCAATTTTCGTTTGAAGGCTTCGCCAAACGAGGTGGCCTAACCGACGAGCATGCGGACGGCTGGGGCATTGCATTTTTCGAAGGCTCTGCGGCGCGATGTTTTATTGACCATCGTCCAGCCTCCGATTCACCCGTGGCGGAATTGATCCGAAACTACCCCATACGCTCCTACAACGTCATATCCCACATTCGAAAAGCAACGGTGGGACAAGTGAAGCTTCAAAACTGTCACCCATTTATTCGAGAGCTGTGGGGGCAAGCCTGGGTGTTTGCACACAACGGAGATTTAAAAGACTTCAACCCAGACCTTCAAGGCGACTTTTTACCCATTGGAGAAACTGACAGCGAACTCGCATTCTGCCTATTGCTGCAAACCCTGAAAAACGAATTTGGCTACCGCACTGCCAACAATCGCCCCAGTGTCGCCGAGGTCGATGCAGTGCTTCGCCCAGTGTGTTCAAAAATTGCTGAACACGGCACATTCAATATGCTGCTCTCCAACGGGCAAGCCATGTACACGCATTGCTCCACCAAGCTTGAATACATCGTCCGCGCCCATCCATTCAAGGCAGCGCATTTGGTCGACTGCGACATTCAAGTCGACTTTGGTGCAGTCACCACACAGAATGATCGGGTAGCAGTCATTGCAACCGCAGCGCTCACTGACGACGAAGTATGGACACCCTTCGAGCCTCAATCCTTTCTTGTGTTTGAGGATGGCCGCCCCGTGTTGAAAAACGGTGATTGCCAGCTTTCATGAGCACTTGAAGCCAAACGACAAAGGCTCTCCGCGCTGCAATTCAGCCAATAATTTTTCTCGCTGTTCGCGCGAATGCTTACCCAAAGCCTCTGTCGCAGCATAAAACCGCTGAAAGCTTTGATCGCACAGCCCATGCAAAGCCTTGAACGCCGGCACATATTGGGTGTACAAACCCGACACCCCCAACTTCGCATTGTTTAAATCCTCGGCCATAAACCGGTCATAGCCACTCCATCCGCCCCAAGAGGCCTTGAGTTGTGCGTATTCAGCCAACAACTGCTCAAAGCGCTGCTGTTTCAATTCCAAAAGTTTCTGTTTGTCGACTTGATTGACGTTCTCGTAGATCTGCTCCAGATCGTCACGCGCATGAGCCAGCATCTGTCTGAAAGCATTTCTGCGCGAATCGAATATCTCATATTGCGTCTTCAGGGCTTCACGACCTGGCTGAGCAAGCCAGGCAACCACACCCAACTCCTCGACCGCCGTGGCAAAGCTCTCATTGAACATTGAGTCGTCCGCGATATACACCACCTGGTGTGCAAGCTCATGAAAAACCAGCCGGGCCAACTCACCGGCTGGATAATTCACAAAAGTGTTCAGAACAGGGTCAGGGGTAAAACCCAAAGTTGAATATGCCGGTACGCCCAGAACCGCAACATCCAACCCCTGCTTGCGCAGGTCACTTGCAAGGGCTTGCGCATTGGACTCCGAATAAAACCCCTTGTAAGAGATGCAACCAAGCAATGGGAAACACCAGGTTTCCAGCGTCAAACTATCGGGCTGGGAAGCAACCACATTCCACACCGCATAGGCGCGATTCAGGTCAGCATACGTTCTGTAACTGCGATTGTCGGGAAGGTCCAGTTGAGCGACAGAAAACTCTCGAATTTCCTTCACATACCGCAACTGAGTGCGCAATTTCTCTGAAATATCGGGACGCGACAGCACCTCATCAATATGTTCAGCCGCAGCCAGAACGCCCAAATGACCCGTGGTGGCTTGCCAAAAATAGGCTCCCGTGCTGCAAGCATTCAATAGAAAAGTAGACACCAACAACAAGCCCAACAATACACTTCGCTGAATCATTACTGCCCTACCTCATGTGAAGAGTATTCATAGTAAAGCACGGTGATTGCCACGGTGGGCAAAACCTGCGATTCTTATTGCTTGTACCAACCAGCGAAGTTTGTTGTGAATCCGAGCAAAATTGAGTCCTGGGTTAATACCCGCCGAGACATCCACGCCCACCCTGAACTGCGTTACGAAGAAAACCGCACGGCAGACATTGTCGCCAAGCGTCTGGCTGAACTTGGATACGAAGTTGAAACCGGAATAGGACACACCGGTGTGGTTGGCCTTTTTCGCGGAAAACAAGGACCCGGAAAAATGATCGGCCTGCGAGCCGACATGGATGCCCTGCCGATCCAGGAACGCAACCAATTTCCCCATGCATCCCGCCACCCCGGGAAAATGCATGCATGCGGCCACGATGGCCACGTGGCCATGCTGCTGGGCGCTGCACAGGAAATTGCAGAAAACCCAAATTTCAAAGGCAGTGTAGCCCTTATTTTTCAGCCTGCAGAAGAAGGCGGGGCAGGTGCCCAACGCATGATTGATGACGGTCTGTTTGACCGCTACCCAGTCGATGCAGTATTTGCCATGCACAATTGGCCCGGCCTGCAAGAAGGCGAATTCGCAGCGCACATTGGTGCAGTCATGGCTTCCAGCAATGAGTTTTTAGTCAAAATTCAGGCCAAGGGTGCACACGCTGCCATGCCCGATCTCGGCATCGATCCCGTGGTCATCGCCGCACAATTGATTCTCGCATTTCAAACCATTGTCAGCCGAAGCTGCAAACCTGTTGAACCCGCAGTATTGTCGGTCACTCAAATTCAGGCAGGCGAGGCAATCAATGTGATCCCCGACCATGCGACATTGCAAGGCACTGTTCGTACCTTCAGCATAGAAACGCTGGATCTGATTGAACAGCACATGCGAAAACTTAGCACCGAGCTTTGCGCAGCTTTTGGCGCTACCGCGGAAATGCACTTTGAACGGAAGTATCCACCTACAATTAATTCAGCCGAGATGGCTGAGCTGGCCAAAACCGCGCTTCAAAAAATACCTGAGGTCACAGCAGTTCACAGCAACTTGCAGCCGACAATGGGCGCCGAAGACTTTGCATTCATGCTCCAACACAAACCAGGGGCTTACCTGTGGATTGGCAATGGCGATGGCGGTCACCGTACACATGGACATGGCATCGGGCCTTGTACGCTGCACAATCCCAGCTACGATTTCAATGACAAAATACTTCCGCTCGGCGTTAAGGCCTGGCTGGCTATTACAGAGGCTTATCTTGAGGGCAATTGACTCACTTCACGTCATAACCCAACAAAGCCTCAAACTCGAGTTGCTTGGGGCGACGGCCCATCACAAGCAACTCGCCCAGCTTCGGAACCAAAGATACCGAATGGACTTTGCCTTCTTTTTTTAAAGGCACCCATGATTTTCCCTGAACAACCATCAATTCTTCAAATAGCGACGAGTCAATAACAAAACGCTGCACTCTGCGTTCAAGCACACCATTCGCGGGTGCCGACACCACTCGCAAGGCGTTGGGGGGTAAATCAAAGGTCAAGACCAAACTGAAATTAGAACTCCTGCGAGCCGCATCAAGTATCGACTTGGGATCCAGCCCGACAGCGGCCGCATACAAGGCATTCTCAGGTAACTTTGAAAACAGGGTTTGATTGACAGCCAATGCCCGCTGATAACCCAGTTCATCAGCTTGGTCATAATGACTAAGTACGGCTCTCTCAGGAGAAAGAAGAAAGAACAGATCGCTGTGCTCTGACTTAAACCCCTGTTGACCTACGAAACCGGCCCCCCAAGTGGAATCAACCACCTTCCAGACTCCGTTGATATTGACCGCATTCCAGACATGATTAACAGCTTTCCCATGGCGTACCGCGGTTGCAGGCCCACCCTTTACCAGACCGTATATGGTTTTGACCTGCAGGCCAGCCATTTCCATCAAGCGATGCGTGACGTTGGCGTAAACCGCACAGCTACCACCCCCCAATCGATGGAGAGCTTCAAGGGAATGTCGCTCAGGATCACCCACTTGACGGGCCAAGCGGGCATCGTGCTTAAAATGATGCGTCACCCACCTGTAGATCAGCCAAGCCTTCTCCTCATCATTGGACGCAATCGAAAGCAACGCTTCCAATTTAGATTCCAGTTGCGGTATGGGCTTGGCCAGTGTCTGATGAAAATGAACACTCAACCGCTTGTGAGAAGAACTTTCCTCAAGTGCGTGTACCGCAATAGAGAAGCAGCCAAGCAGAACACCCACAACACACCTAGACCAACAAACTAAAAGACACTTCAACTTCAATTCCAAATGAAATACACGGAAAGTTGGAAAGATATAGGAATAAATACAAACGGACACAACACCGCAATACCTTACTGACATGCAGGTTCGTTCTGGGGAAACTGGATTAAAGCTGGCTTAAAGCTTCATGGACTGCGGTGACTTGAATGAATGCTTTCAGGCAATAAAAAAACCCCGCGTCCTTTTGGGAGCGGGGTTTTTTGGAATTGGAGAGCCTGACGATGTCCTACTTTCACATGCGAATGCACACTATCATCGGCGCTAAGGCGTTTCACGGTCCTGTTCGGGATGGG
>NZ_SWKN01000012.1 GCF_005871185.1 Limnobacter alexandrii | reverse complement strand
GTCTGTTTCTCTCAGGATTCGAACAATCTGCTCATCGCTGAATCGGGCTCGTTTCATTTCGTCTCTCGCTGCGTTGAGAGACCATTGTAGTTAAGTCACGCTGGATCGAAAAATCCGGGGCAGGTCAATGCCTTGATGGCGGCCGCCATTCGGGGCCAAGGCATTATCTATCAACCCGAGTTCATCGTGGCGGAGGCTCTGGCCAACGGCGAACTGATATCCCTGAGCCTGGATCACCCACCACTGGAGCCGGGCGGGCTGTACGTGCTGTTCTCGCCTGATCGGCGGCTATCCCTAAAAGTCCGGGCAATGATTGATTATTTGGTTGAGGTGTTTTCAGCCGAAATTCAGGAATGACCAACGTGACCAAAAGGGATGGCTTTAGCCATCCCTTTCGGGAATTTCAAAGGCTTCACTTCTCAAAACCTTCCAAAACAATTTTGCCAACCGCTTTGCCGGCCTCCAGCTCGGTGTGTGCAGCACGCAGGTTTTCGGCGTTAATCAGACCAAGGTTTTTTCCAGCCGTGGTTCGAATAACCCCCTGATCCACGAGACTCGCTACCGTGTCAAGAAGGTCGTGCTGCACCTGCATGTCATCGGCGCCATGCATAGAACGCGCAAACATAAATTCAATGTGCAGTGACAGGCTCTTGGGTTTGATTTTCATCACATCCAGCTCAGCAGGATCGTCAATCATGGCGATCTTGCCAAATGGCTGAAGCAGAGCCACATAATCATCAAAATACTGATCGGTGGCATTCAGGCTGGCGACATGTGTGATCGGGGCAATTTTGCCCTCTGACACCAATTGTTCAACCTGCCGCTGCAGTGATTCCCGGTGGTTTACAACGAAATCGGCCCCCAATGATTCGACCCATTCGCGGGACTCTGGGCGGGAGGCTGATGCCACAACGGTGGCACCCGTCAATTTCTTCGCCAGCTGGATCAGAATGGAACCAACGCCGCCCGCAGCGCCAGTCACAAGGATCACCTGGTCAGTCGGATGCACATTTCCCGGCTGCTGCTGTTCAAGCCCGAGGTGATCAAACAGCATTTCCCAAGCCGTGATGGTAGTCAGGGGCAGTGCTGCGGCTTCCGCATCACTCAGGCTGGCGGGTTTGCGGCCAACGATGCGTTCGTCAACGATCTGGTATTCCGCATTGCTGCCCTGTCGAGTTACATCGCCTGCGTAGTACACCTGATCGCCGGGCTTGAACAATGAGACGCCCTCACCTGTCGCAACAACTTCTCCAACAGCGTCCCAGCCCAGAACTTTAAACTGGCCCGGCTCCGCCGCTGCACTCTGACGCACCTTGAAATCTACCGGATTGACGCCAATCGCCCTGACCCGGACCAAAAGGTCCCTTCCATTCGCCATTGGTTTCGGTAATTCAACATCCTGCAGGGATTTCGGATCGTTAATGGGTAAGGATTCAGTGTATCCAACAGCTTTCATGTTTTTCCCCACAGTAAGCGGGTCGTGTTTGATCGTGGTAAGCAGTGTAATCTCTCTTTACACTATGAAAAACAGGCCAATCCCATAAACATAATCAAATAATTTTTTTAAATGACCTTCGACGATCTGACCGTTGTGCTTAAAGTGGCTGAATTCCGGAACATTACCGCTGCAGCCACCAGCCTCGATATGCGAGCCGCGACCGCCAGTGCCGCCGTCAAGCGCGTGGAACAGGAATTGGGGGTTGAGCTGTTTATCCGTTCTACCCGCAAACTGCGACTCTCGGCAGCCGGCGAAAAGTATCTGCCTCAATGCCAACAGGCATTGGGATTACTGAACGAAGCCAGGCAGTCCATTCATTCCAGCAGCGAAACAGTGGCAGGTGAAATTCGGATATCAGTCTCCTCCGATCTGGGAAGGAACCGGGTAGTGCCCTGGATTGACCAGCTCATGGCCTCGCACTACGGGCTCAGTTTACGCGTCCAGATTACCGACAGTAATGTGGACTTTTTCCGGGATTCGGTCGATATGGCCCTCCGGTATGGGTCACCGGACGATTCCAACTTGTATGGGTTCAAAATCTGCGACGTTCCCCGCCTTCTCTGCGCAACACCCGAGTACCTGAGCGAACACGGTACGCCAGAACACCCCCACGACCTGGCAGTTCACAACGGACTTTTCTATCAGCTGCAGGATATTCCCTACGATTTGTGGACCTTTAAACGGGACAGTGAAGAGTTCCGGGTAAAAATGAAAGGCAACCGGGCATCGAACGACGGCGATCTGGTTAGACGCTGGTGCGTGGCCGGACACGGCATAGCCGTGAAATCCTGTCTCGACATGTCGGACGATCTGTTGGCCGGCCGAGTCATCAATGTCATGCCAGACTATACGCCACCGATTGCGGAGTTATGGTTGATTTGCCCAACACGACAATCCATCACGCCAGCAGTGCGATTGTTGAGGGATTCTCTGAAACAGTATTGCCATGACATCATGAAAGAAATGAACCAGAAAGGGATCCTATCTCAACAACAAAAACAAGGATAAGACGTCTTTCAAAGCGAAGCGTAGCTTAGCCATGGCGGCCTCAGGCCTATTCGCTCTACCAGAAAATCAATGAACACCCGGACCTTTGCGGTTAATACAGTAAGCCCCCAGCAAACCCATCTTGTTTTGATTTGCTAGTTTTTGGTTAACTCTACTCCACTAATTTTTTAGTGAAAGCGGCATTCAGATCCTGTGTTGACGACTTCAAACTGTCATCCTACACCTAAGATTGAGCGACATTTTGCGGAACTATTCGTCTTTTGCGGAACTAAAAGCAAAAGGCCCACATCGCTGTGGGCCTTTATTTATCTGGCTCCCCGACCTGGACTCGAACCAGGGACCTGCGGATTAACAGGCCGAGGCTAAACGCATTAAAATCATCAACTTAACAACCAAATTTTCCCGCAAAATCGATTTCTTCGATCCCCCAGAACCCTCATGAATACTGGGTCCATATTTCTTTGCGGGAAACTCAATTTGCCAATTGAAAGATCCTAACCAGCTAATTAATACCTAATCTTAAGCGACGTGCCCTTTCCTTGAACGCACGTTCACCACCTTCCAAAATTTCGCAAACTTGCCTCTGAATATCTGGATTCTCTAGGCTTCCACTTTCATACTCAATTTTGGGGAGTTGCCCCGTACGATGAGGACCACATCGAGCGATTATTACTTGTTCAGCATCGGTATTCACCACCAGGTTAGCATTGTGAGTGACTATGATGATCTGTCGTCTTTTTTTTGCCTCCCGGAACCGCGGCACTAGCTCGGCAAAGATCGACTGGGGATCAAGATTTTCTTCAGGTTGATCTATGATGAGTGGCCTAGAGTCCTCTGCATCTAGATCTAGATACAAGAGTAATAAAACAATTCCCCTAGTACCCGGCGAAAGTTGCTCTATTTCGACCCCATCGTACTGCAATCCGTACTCTACAGTCACATGCTCAGTTCCATACAACCATTCGGCAATCTTTTGACCCCATTGACGAATATCCTCACCATCAGGCATATGTTTGCGCAGTTCTTCTCTGTATTTCTCAACGAAAGTGGTAAGAGCTGTTGCAACGTCTTTTGATCCTCCATTGCACCAAGCGTCACCCAAAGCATTTCGAATTGCAGTTAGCAATTCGCCTCGGCCTTTAAATGCTCCAGCTTTTCGAAGATCAAGCAAGTTTTCACCCGTATTGGCCCACTCAACAAAGTCAACCCTTCTCCGAATCGAAAAAGACAGCTTCTTCAAAGACCCCTCCCCCTCGTCAATTCGCTCCTTGACTGGCCGATAAAGATCGGCGAGCTCGCGCTCCTCTTCCACTATCGATTCGAAAATACCAGCGTAAGCCTCGCGCCTGGCCTCTACATGAGCCTTAATCCTAGAATCTGCGTCACGCGCATGCTCAATCTGTTTAACCAGTTTTTGCTGAGCTGCCTCATCTTTAGCAACTTTCGAAGAAAGCGCTGCAAACCTCTTCGTGTTCGAAGCGTCCACACCGACGAGTTTTTTTAGTCGTTCAACCTCGCTATCCAGCAAAAAAAGAGTTTGATCAGATAAATTCACACCCTCGGGGATAAACGATAAATCACCATTAGGGCCTGCATCCAGTGGATTTAAGGGATCGGCAGCACCCTGGAATGCAGTCAGAATCTTCTTTGCGTTGCAGAGTTTGGATTCTAATAACTGATCAACATCACCGACGAAATCAACCCTGAACTTAGCCCAATCCTCTTCAAGTAGTCCTGCATCAAGCCTTCGGGAGCGAATGTCAGAAACTATCTCTGCCGAACGCCTATCTCGAAAATCTTTTATCTCATCTACAAGTCTTTCAATCGCAAGAATTTGTCGTTTTACACACTCCACTTGATATCGCTTTTCTTCAGCCGCATTACTAACCACCTCTAGTCTGTTTGCTCTATCCTCGGATCCTTTGGCCACGAGCGACTTCATGTCCGCCCTATCCTTTTCAATTGACTTTTTGCGCTCGTCTCGATCCCGTTCCATCACTTTAAGAGCTGCTTTTTTTGCAGTCTCTTCCGCGATAGCATCAGAAGCTCGCACAAGCGCCGACTTGTGTTGTAAACGCCTCTCCCTTGACGACTCTAAGCGCACAGATAGAAGCTCTGAAAAAGAAGCTGCGCCCATCCGATCCTCAAGCGGATGGGCATCAAATATTACCCTCTCTATTTCGCTTGTTAGTGCATCATCCAACCTCTCAGCCGAGCAGAGCTGATCAACAAATTGCTGCGAGAGATATTGCACATGTGGGAAGTCGAGGATATCCTCAAGGTCAGTGGTGGACAGGCCATTTCCAGTCGTCTCACCATTCTCCCAATAAAGAGTAGCGTCACTATTGATGAGGTGTTTTTGCGCTCTAAGAATGAAAGACTTATCATTAAGGTGTGGTGAAAGAGCCAAACCACCAGCAGCAATAAGATCTGCTAAAGCTGTCTTCCCAGATCCTCGTGCGCCGATCACCGCGACCATACCTGGATTTACGTTTACAGTGTTAGCCTTTAACCATGGGGCATTTGTCACCGTAATTGATTTGATTGTCTGATTAGGTAATGATCCACGGTGAGGTCTAGCACCAATTGAAACACGCTCTTTCGGTTCAATACATGCTTGGTGTAAAGCTTCAAACGCCAAATCACCTTTAATCCAGCAATACCTTTCATCGTCAGGTACTCCAACCTTCTCGATACAGTGTGCATCTGAACCATGAAGACAGGGTTTTGGTCCACCGTATTCACGCTCCAGTTCTTCAATCGGAGCAACGCCTTCACCGCTCCAAAATTTTACTTGATTGGGATTCGAACTAAAAACCAAGTGAGCGGACCGCTCTATTTGCTTCCTCAAGGCCGCAAATGAACCATCAGGATCTCTTAGTCCTGCTGTCCCGTCCTTCTCTCCGCCTGCGACTGCTAAAAGCATGTTTTGTTTAGCCCAGTCGCTTTGCGAAATTTTCTTCATAAGCTGATCGAAACTGACCTTGAATTGGTTTGCGCCAGCCGACCTTGCCACTTCATCATCAAGAATCGACGAATCATGGGCCTTTCCGAGAAGAATCAGGTCCTCTCTTCGACAACGGTATGTTTCGCCCTTGTAATTGAACTCCAACCCCTCAAGAAAGCGACGGATTCGAGCGACATGATCACAATCTTTGGGAGAAAAGAGTAAGTGAAGATTTACAGGGGATGCCTTTTTAGTTTCGATACCAAATCGCAACTCAACATTCGGAAAAATTAGCCCTACATCTGGCAAACGACCCGAGCGTTTTGCGACCAAAACCCGCTCGTAACCCTCCACACCGAAATAATCGGTAACTCCCAGAGCACGTATTCTAGGCTCTGAGTTTTCAACTCGGGTAATGAACTCCTCCATTGGGTCAGCACCCTTGTATTGATCGTTTAGGACTGTTCCTGGAGCATGAATATGCGGATCCCAGCGATTCCACAACGAGCCCATCGGGTCAAAATTAGATGGAGTGGTTGGCATATTAATAAACCTTTATATGAATAGCTTATGTATAAAACATGGTGACTTGAATAGCTTTCAATCTAGTCTGAACTGAACCGCCCCGGAGCGGTTCATTATATAAAGTTGAAGCTTCTCGGCGACTATTTAGAGCGGGCCTCGTTTAGTCGGACAGTTTTTGTGGATTTTTAATAAAGATCCAGCCCTGCGGGTTAAGCGGCCAGTGCCGCAACTTGGTTGACGAAATACACCTCGTCAGGGGTTTTGTAATCCAAGGCCTGATGGCCTCGACCAGTATTGTAAAACGCAATGTACTCGTGCAAGTACTTCCTGGCTTCCGATGTTGTTTCGTAGGCCCGAAGGTAGACCTCCTCATATTTCACCGTGCGCCAGAATCGTTCGATCACCACGTTGTCACGCCAACAGCCTTTGCCATCCATGCTGATTTTTATCTCATGACCTTTGAGCATTTCCGTGAACTCCAGGCTGGTGAATTGACTGCCTTGATCGGTGTTGACGATCTCGGGCTTGCCGTATTTGACGATCGCTTCTTGAACCGCTTCAACGCAGAAATCGGCATGCATGGTATTGGAGAGTCTCCAACTGAGCACTTTCCTGCTAAACCAATCGATTACAGCGCACAGATACAAAAAGCCGCGCTTCATCGGAAGGGAGGTAATGTCCAGCGCCCAGACCTGATTGGGCCGAACAATAGGCAGCGCTCGCAGCAAATACGGATAGATCTTGTGCCCGGGATGTCGCTTGCTGGTGTTGGGCTTGCGATAAACAGCTTGAATGCCCATCTTGCGCATCAAGCTGAGCACCCTGCGCCGACCAACGCCTGCAAAGCCCGAGCGAAGCAGCAAATCCCTCATCAGCCTGCTAGCGGCATACGGACGGTCCAAATGAATTCGATCCATCGCAGCCATCAGCGCAAGATCGCCTTCAGAGATTGGCACAGGCTTGTAATAAGCCGTCGATCTGGCCATGCGAAGAATCTTTGCTTGTTTACTCACCGGCAAATCATGTGTCGGGTCGATCATCGTTTTGCGCTCAGCAATCCCGCCTTGGTGAGCGCGCTTTCTAAAAAATCATTCTCCAGTGTCAGCTCACCAATTTTTGCGTGCAGCACTTTGACATCTACTGTGGATTCAACGCCCTTGGTGGCGCCAAATACGCTGGATGCACCTTGCAGCAATTCGGCTTTCCACTGGGCAATCTGGGTGGCGTGTACATCGTATTTCTGGGCAAACTCGGCAAGTGGTTGCTCGCCTCGAACTGCTTCTAAGGCCACTTTGGCTTTAAAGTCTGGCGAGTGGTTTCTACGGGGTCTGCGACTCATGATTTCTCCTTCTCCGACCAACATTGTTGGCCCAAAAAGCAGAGCTGTCATCTTTTATCCACCTGTCTGAATTTCCGAAGCCCGCTCTACACACGAGCGGGACGTTTCGGGATAGTTTGAAGTGCACTCATGGTGTCCACCAAGAAATGAAGTGGACACTATGATCGACGTTCACCCCCACCGATTTCAAGATGGGTTTGCTGGGGGCTTACTCTCTTTAATTAGATTGTGTTGATTGCTGTCATTACTCACAGAATACCTCAGAGCTAAGACCAAAATTTTGGGCTTTTTGCATTAAAGAGCAAGGCAAACGACTCGAAACTGCACCGACTGCATGACAATCGGTGACGGCAAAAACTGCGCTGGATGCAACTTAGCTGGGAAGGTTGAGCGCGAGGCTGAGCGTCTTAGCGGTAATTCAAAACACGTTGAGAGTCCTCTTCCCCTAAATTCGCAACCCGTCCTTATCGGTGGTGTGTGTAAAGTCCACCTCGCCTCTGGGGGCCAATTCGAAATGCTTCGCTGCAAAGCGAATGCGCATGGCCTCATCCCACTCAAGATCGTCGAGGTTCAAAGTGGCCTTGGTCTCTCGCACCAAGTACAGCTTATCCGTGCCGTTCTCACTGCATACTATGGCCCAGTCCGGCGAGTATTCACCTATGGGAGTTCTGACCTTGAATCGTCTTGGTAGCTTAGTGAAAAGCTTGATTTGATCGGTATTGTTTTCCAGTCGTTCAGCAAATATCCGCTCGACATGACTGTCATAATCGACGTGGTCGAATAGATTAGTCCCACCAAGCGGGGCGGCTGCAACTCCGGCTTGTGGTGCTGGCTTACCCGCCTCAACTCTAGGGACACTCTTGGTTTCAACTTCCAGAAAAACCACGTTAGCATCCCACCAAGTAGCTTCGTCTATCGGCTCGTACGTGATGCTCTGTACCATCTGCTCAATGGCAACCACTCGGATCGCCTGAGCCAATACACGAGCCCAGCGGTCCGGGTCATCAACAGCGCCTCCTTTCAATCGTTCGGGTACTTCGTCTAAAATGCCGACAATAGTGGGCCGCGTCAGATACAGAGGGAACTTGCCATGCAGTAACTGGTCTTCGACCAATTGCACGACATTGGGCAAACGTTGGCCGACAAAAATAATCCGCTCACCCGCACCTTCATTAACCGAACTGTCTGCGGTTATGATCTGCCCTTTGTCGTCATAGACGAGCTCTGCTGACTGCACCACATTGGCTCGGTGCTTGATGTACTTCAGATCTTCAAGGTGCTCTGAATGTGCAACAGCTGATACAAGCGAGGGTGTGTCTACCGATACCCGGTAGACGGCCTTGTATCTGATTCGCTTCCATAACTCACTAAACTCTGGGCTCTCGAACTGCGTCGAACGACGACGAATTACAACCTCAGAATCTGCGTCTTCCAATTCTTGCCCCCCACCCGACCTTCCCCCGGATGCGTTGTATTCTTCATTGAACCCTTTACGGAACTCGGCAAAGGACTCATCAACTACCAACGTAAGCCGGTTTATTGCAGGGTCTGAGACGCGGGTGCCGCCTTGATCTACTGGCAAACGAAGGCCGCGTCCGATCTGCTGTCGCCGCTCGGTGTCAGATCGGGTATGCCGGAGAAAGCCGATTTGGAACACATTTGGATTGTCCCAGCCTTCACGAAGCGCGGAATGGGAGAAGATAAAGGCACGGGGATTTGCTCGGTCGAGGATTAACTCCTTATGCTCGATAATCTCTCTATACGCTCTGGCCTCAAACTCCGCATCGGACGCTAGACCACCTTTCGTGTCCTTGAATATGCCAGTTTTGGTCGAGGGAAAGTAGGCAACCCGAAGCTCGGAGGGTTCTGGGGTCTGGTCTGCGGGACGGCCGGCCCTGACCCACTCTTCCCGATAGATGGTGTCAAACATTTCAGGAAGCAGCGCTTCATCGCCAACGTAATCGGCCACCCTTTCCACGAAGAACAGAGACAAGACCTTGACGTCGGCCTGTGCAGCATCGATAGCGGCTTGACGAACTAAATGGGCACGAATCGTTTGTCGAACCTGCTCGCGCCAAATAGCCAATTTGTCGACTCCAATTTCCTGCCCGACGCCGATCACCAGGCCACTCGCAAACTCGACTCGATCTGGCTTACGCAGAATATTCTCGACAACGAACCCCCGATATTGCGGCAACTGACCAGATTCGTCGAATAGGTCCGTACCCACCTGTGCAACAATTTCTATGCGCTCGGATTTGTCGTTAGTGGCCTTGTCGATGACAAGGGCCACGTATAGCTTCTTACTCTTACTAACAATCTTTTTTGCGCTCAAGTATGGCTCTCCATTTGAGCCAGCCACGACGCCCTTAACTGCGACGCGTTTCACGATTCCCAACTCCGCAGCCCTTTTTGCACTCAGGCGATGTACAAGATTGAACTGCTCTTTGTGCGTAGCGCTATAACGCAGCGCAATAAGTGGATTGAGAGTCGCAATGGCTCGCTTACGCAACTGCGTAACCATGTTCTGAGGTTCGTCAATCAGAACAACAGGCCGAGCCTTGGCGATCTGCTCGATTCCAGAAATGTTCTCCCCCCAGATACGAGCCTGCTCGGGCGAGGAATATAGCGTATTTGTTTCCGGCTTATCCAGTAATTGGATGCTAGCGACCAGAAACTGCACAGTGCTTGAAGGATCAATGAAGTCATCCAAAGCGCGACTTTCACCCATGACATTCCAGCGATATGCTAGGTTCGGAAACTTGCTCCGAAAATGCTCAGAGGTCTGCTCGAATGTCTTGAGAACACCTGCACGAATCGCAACTGAATGTACAAGGATCACAAACTTGCGTAGGCCATGCGCTTCGGCCAATCGCAGCGCGGTGCCGATATAGACGTAGGTCTTGCCAGTGCCGGTCTCCATCTCGACAGAGAAATTCGGAAAATCTCGGTCCTTATCTTGCAGGTCGGTTTCCCTCATCAATTCAAGTGAATTTTGCGTATCGACATCCTCGCGAGCGGTAACCGCTTTGAGGTTCTCGGTCAACAAATCCCGATCGAGCCGAAAGGCTTTATGTCCCTCCGCGCCAAGTGCCTGGCCGGAGATTGCGTTAGCTGGGGCAAACAAGGCCCCTGTGAACAAATCGGCAACAGCATCGATTGCCGCTGCCTGGTGCGGCTGGTCATCAAAGCGAAACTTCACGTGCCACCCGTTCTAGCAAGATCAATTTGGAGCGCAGCCTGGGCGCTAACGTGAGGGTTACTTCGTTGTCAACCTTATCGCCTCGCAGAATCAGCGAGTCCGCATCCGTAAGGCCTATGTGCTTCGCCGTGTCGAGCGTGAAAGCGTCAAGGCTGATGAAGTACCTTCCAGTACTCCTAGGCTCCGCAACGAAAGGACAGAACTCATACACCTTGATGCCATTGTGCTCGCTGACGCTAACGCGTGAATCGAGCCTGCAATTCGTGGCCTTAAGCACAACTTCCCAGGCGACAGCTGCAGGATCGGCACCGTCTTTCACTGGGGGTTGGCCCGCATGAAACAGCATCTGAGCCAGATGCTGTCTAGCGTCCTGCCCGTCCTTTGCAAAAACCTGCTTCTCGATTATCAAATTAGTTTCTCTGGCACGGAAAAGCCGGAATCCAAGCCCACCCCCCAGTTGAACAGCGGCCCGACGTAGGCGCTCTGCCGTGATCTCAAAAATTGTCTTGTACCCAGCCAATAGGGCGTTTTTACCAGAATCAGAAGTCGTATCAGGAGATTCAGGACGTTGCACAAGAATCCAACGGCGGATCTTGCCATCCTTCGGGTTCTGCTCCCATATCGCCTGACCTGAAGAACCTGAGCCAGCAAAGAAGTCGAGGACAAGATCGCCATCATCGGTAAGCGCATGGAACAAACGGGCCAGAACATCAGTACTCTTCGGATCATCGAAAACTTTTACCCCCATCAGCTCATCAAGCTGTTTAGAGGCCGACCGCCGATCACGATAAATGACAGATGGAGGAGCCCAAGTCTCATGCATGTGTAAATACGACTTAATTTGTACTCTCCTCGACTTATCTTCGGGGTAGATTAGCCGCCCATCATCATGCAATGCTTGCATTGCATCCCTGTCATATCTCCAACCGTTTTCAGGCGGGCTATAACCCTTCCATTCGTATATCAAATTCTCTCGGAAATTTGGGCTTGAAATATTGTCGGGAAACCAAATTCCGCGCGCATCAACCCGATTGTAGTAATCATGCGCTTTCGACGGATTGTCATCCGCTAGTGACTTGTACCAATCACGCAATGCCGAAGTCATGGCTTCATAATCCTCGCCATGTTTTTCTCTAAGCTTTGAAACTTTTTCGTATATTGGCTCCAGGCCATCCTTACGTTCGCGCCATCGCACATTATTGTCCTTCAGGTACGCACGATCTTTGGCATAAATAAGGATGTAATCCTGTCCGGCCCCCATCAGCTTGGCGTCGCCTTTTCGGGCACCACGCCAAGTAATCATGTCAACAAAGTTTTCCGCACCAAACACAGCGTCGAGCAATAGGCGAAGATGGTGAACTTCATTGTTATCAATGGATGCAAGGAAGACGCCATCTTTGCGCAACAGATGCCTTGCTACGGCAAGCCGCGAGGACATCATCGTTAGCCAAGGAGCGTGCTTCCTTCCGCTCCTTTCCTTCTTTGCGGTCAACGCCTGACCTTGCTCATCTACCTGCCCTGTCGCGATGAGGTATTCAGACTCAGAAACCGAAAAGTCGTCGTTGTAAGTAAAGCTCTCACCCGTGTTGTATGGCGGGTCGATATAGATTAGCTTTACCGCACCTGCATAGCCGTTCTTCAATAGTTTCAAAACTTGGAGGTTGTCTCCCTCGATTAGGACGTCACCGGCTTCATCCCAGTTCACAGAGGCTTCTGGATCGGGAACAAGTGTCGCGGTGGTCGGTGAACGGGCCTCAAGGCGAGCCTGCGCCATTCCCGGCCATTCGAAAGTGAAGGATTGAGCTGGTTCACCAAACCCGAGCTCAGACAAAAGCAAGCCTTGATCAAGTTCACCGTCAGGAAAAGCCCCTGGAACCAGTTCGCGGAGCTGCGCCAGCAATCCGACATGTCCGTCCTCCGTGCCGATTTGGACTTGGGAGACTTCGCCACCGGCAGCTCCCGCTTGATTATCTACGCTCATACTTTCCTTTCTAATGATTCTCTAACGGTTCACTGATTATTGGTACATTGCTGCAAATAGGGCGGATTAGAGGATTTTTTATCATGTTCAATTGGTTGCTATGGGCCGCGATCCATCCGTCGATGTAGTTTGCCTTGGGACGCCAAATCACGCTAATTCAGTACCCCGACAGTTGCTGCCAACCGCTACAACTAGTGACTTGTCCACTGATTAGTACCACGGAGGTTGATAACTTCCTTTACGTTCAAAGCCATTTAATATGTTGGCCAGACAGATTGGCAAACTAGCCGCACTGGGCCACATGTTAAGCCAGTTTGTGTCAAGGAATAAAAGTCTATGCCGATATTGAACTGCCCAGGTTTTCTTAGAGTCAAGTTGCTTTAGTTCAGGTTTGTTCGGTCTGCCAATCAATCTGCCGACAATAATTTATCTACGCTTCGGAGGGTGTAATTTACCCAAGTAGCCAGAGCATTAGGTGATGAAAAGACCACTCATTACATGCTTCCCTCTTCGTGCAAACCGCTAGCTCGCTTACCCATGGGATAAATTTGTTCCAAGGCCTGCTCATTACGACTTCATTCTCAAAAAGAACGAAGTCCCTGCTAAACCCGGCATGATCCGATTTAATCCAATTTATAATTTTAATAATTCTTATTTATTTTTTGACTAATTTACTACAGAGGTGTTGCGCTTCTGCGCCCTCGTGTCAAAACCAAAAAAACCACTAGCCGAAGGGCTAAAAAGCCAACCAAAATTGGCTTTTGCGGGAAAGTACGTTTTTTCCAGGAAAAGAAAAAGGGTCTCGATTTCTCGAAACCCTTTCTGTATTTGGCTCCCCGACCTGGACTCGAACCAGGGACCTGCGGATTAACAGTCCGTCGCTCTACCGACTGAGCTATCGGGGAAAGAGCCGAGATTATAGCAGCGAAATTTTTTTGTGCAACCCTAAATAGCCACTTAGTGGCCATTTAAGGCAAATCAATGACAAAAACCTTCCAGCCTGCTTAATCCTTAGTCAATCTGACCCTTTCTAATCCTTAACCCAATGCTTTCGCAATGCGCTCGCAGGCCTTTTCAAGGTTGCTCATGCTGGTTGCAAATGAAATGCGGAAGTAACCTTCAGCACCGAAAGCGGAACCTGGCACCACAGCAACGCCCGCTTCTAGCAGGTAAGCAGTCAGTTCCAGGTCGTTCGCTGCCTTGATCTTGCCCTCAGCTGCCAACTTTTCAATCGCCTTGCGTGCATCGACAAACGCGTAGAAAGCGCCTTCGGCTTTCAAACACTGAATGGTAGAAACAGCATTCAAAGCTTTGGTCACGAATTCATTGCGCTCACGGAATGCAGCCACCATGGGCTTCAAGCAATCCTGATCGCCATTCAAGGCGGCTTCAGCAGCCACTTGTGAAATTGAAGTGGGGTTGGAAGTGGACTGGCTTTGCAAGTTGGTCATCACATCGATAAGCTTGGCGGGGCCAGCCGCAAAACCAATGCGCCAGCCGGTCATGCTGTAGGCCTTGGAAACACCGTTCAACACAATGGTGCGGTCTTTCAGGGCTGGGCAGGCGTTCACGATGTTCACAAATGGTGTACCAGTCAGGTTGATGTGCTCGTACATGTCATCGGTAGCCACCAAAATATTTGGGTGCTTCAACAGCACTTCGCCCAAAGCAGCCAACTCTTCCTTCGTGTACACAGCGCCTGTTGGGTTGCTGGGGCTGTTGATCATGAACATTTTGGTTTTTGGGGTAATGGCCGCTTCCAGTTGGGCAGGGGTCATTTTGAAACCCTGCTCAATGCCGGCAAACACCAGCTTGGGCACGCCACCGGCAATTTCAACGATGTCGGCGTAGCTGACCCAGTAAGGGGCAGGAATCACCACCTCGTCACCATCGTTGATGGTGGCCAAAATCATGTTGAAAATACACTGCTTGCCACCCACACCAACAACCACTTCATTGGGCTTGTACTCAAGGCCATTGTCGCGCTTCAGCTTGGCGATCACGGCATTTTTCAAACCAACCGTACCGCCCACAGCGGTGTACTTGGTAAAACCGGCATCAATGGCTTTCTTGGCAGCTTCCTTGATGTGGTCGGGTGTGTCGAAGTCGGGTTCACCAGCGCCCAAGCCGATAATGTCTTTACCCTCGGCTTTCAGTTGGGCCGCCTTGGCTGTCACGGCAAGTGTAGGGGAAGGTTTGATCGTAAGTGCGCGATTTGAAAGCATGATTCCGTTGTCTGGGAGTGAAAAAAGAAAAAGTCAAGTCTGGAAAAAAAACTCATTTCCGACGATAATGCTGGATTGGCTTATCACAAAACGCTGCGTATTTTCTGCAGCGGCCAGCCCAATGTTGCAACTCCGTAATTCTACGGGATTGGCCAGAAGGTTCAACCCGTTGGGTTAATCATTGGCTAAAACCTGTGCGCTTTGTGGTTGCCTCGCATCAAGACTTGCAGTTTAACATGGCCCCTGGATTTATCAGTTACCCCAACAGTCCGTTCGAACTTTACCAGCCCTATTCACCGGCTGGTGATCAACCGACCGCGATCGAAAAACTGGTTGAAGGCGTGAACGACGGCGAAGTGTTTCAAACCCTGCTGGGCGTGACCGGTTCGGGCAAAACCTTCACCATGGCCAATGTAATTGCTCAAACAGGTCGCCCTGCCCTTGTGCTGGCCCCGAACAAAACCCTGGCTGCCCAGTTGTATGCCGAAATGCGCGAATTCTTCCCGAAAAACGCGGTTGAATACTTCGTGAGCTATTACGACTACTACCAGCCAGAAGCCTACGTGCCCAGCCGCGACCTGTTCATTGAGAAAGACAGCTCAATCAACGAACACATCGAGCAAATGCGCCTTTCAGCCACCAAAAGCCTGCTGGAGCGCCGCGACACTATTATTGTAGGAACGGTCAGCTGTATTTACGGTATTGGCGACCCGTCCGATTACCACGCCATGATTTTGAGCATTCGCCATGGCGACAAGCTCAGCCAGCGCGACATCCTGAAGCGCCTCATCGCAATGCAGTACAAGCGCAACGACCTGGATTTCACGCGGGGTACCTTCCGTGTGCGTGGCGACACTATTGACGTGTACCCCGCCGAACATTCTGAGCTGGCAGTGCGTATCGATCTGTTTGATGACGAAATCGACGGCATTCAGCTGTTCGACCCGCTGACCGGCAAAATTCGCCAAAAGCTGCCCCGTTTCACGATTTACCCCAGCAGCCACTATGTAACACCCCGCGCCACGGTGCTACGTGCCATTGAAACCATCAAGGCAGAACTGCGCGAACAGCTTGATTTCTTTGTAAAAACCGGAAAACTGGTGGAGGCCCAGCGCCTTGAACAGCGCACCCGCTTTGACCTTGAAATGCTGGCCGAACTCGGTTTTTGCAAAGGCATCGAGAACTACAGCCGCCACATGTCAGGCGCAGCACCGGGCGAGCCGCCCCCCACGCTGATTGATTACTTGCCCAAAGACGGCTTGATGATCATTGATGAAAGCCACGTCACCATTGGCCAACTGGGCGGAATGTACCGTGGAGACAGGTCCCGCAAGGAAACTTTGGTTAACTTCGGCTTTCGTCTGCCATCTGCCATGGACAATCGCCCCTTGCGTTTCGAGGAATTCGAGTCCAAAATGCGGCAAACAGTGTTTGTTTCAGCCACGCCCTCGAATTACGAGAAAGAGCATTCTGGCCAAGTGGTTGAACAAGTGGTGCGCCCCACAGGGCTGATTGACCCTGTGATTGAGGTGCGCCCTGCCACCACCCAGGTCGATGACCTGCTCAGCGAGATTCACGAACGAACTCGCGCTGGCGATCGAGTATTGGTCACAACGTTGACCAAGCGCATGGCCGAAGACCTCACTGACTACCTCAGCGACAATGGCGTGCGCGTGCGCTATTTGCACTCTGACATCGACACCGTTGAGCGCGTTGAAATTATCCGCGACCTGCGTTTGGGCGAATTTGACGTACTGGTT
The DNA here is from genome assembly GCF_005871185.1 of Limnobacter alexandrii. Taxonomy (GTDB): domain Bacteria; phylum Pseudomonadota; class Gammaproteobacteria; order Burkholderiales; family Burkholderiaceae_B; genus Limnobacter; species Limnobacter alexandrii. The sequence goes on along the minus strand of NZ_SWKN01000012.1, from coordinate 115,957 downwards.
GGAATTAATTTATTGCGCGAGGGCTTGGATATTCCGGAAGTGTCCCTAGTTGCAATACTGGATGCCGACAAAGAAGGCTTTTTGCGCAGTGAACGCAGTTTGATTCAAACCATTGGCCGCGCCGCCCGCAATTTGAACGGCAAAGCTATTTTGTATGCAGACCGGGTGACCGACTCCATGAAACTGGCCATCGGCGAAACCGAAAGGCGTCGGAACAAGCAAATTGAATTCAACACGGAGAACGGCATTACCCCACGGGGCGTGAGCAAGCAGGTCAAGGAACTTATTGACGGCGTGTTCGATCCAAACGCTTCCAAGCAACGCAAGGCTGACAAAGCCATGGAAGTTGCTCCCTTGGGCGAAAAGCAGTTGGCAAAAGAAATTAAACGGCTTGAAAAACTTATGCTGGAACACGCGAAGAACCTGGAGTTTGAGAAAGCCGCCCAGGCCCGCGACCAGTTGGGTTTGTTGAAAGAACAGTTGTTTGGCAGCAAAGGCGATTCAAACGTGACCTCGCTGGATGCCAAGCGCAGCGCTTGAGTTTAAGAGTTTTACTTTAATGGGTTCAGGACAATAGGAAGCCAATATGAAAAGCAAAGTTTTGTTTGTGTGCATGGGAAACATCTGCCGCTCACCAACAGCGGAAGGCGTTTTCAGGCAGATGGTAAGCGAAGCGGGTCTTGACCATGAAATTTCTGTTGAGTCAGCTGGCACGCATGCCTACCATTTGGACAAAACGCCCGACCCCCGCGCGGTGGCTGCTGCCGCCAAACGTGGCTACGACATTTCCAGCCTGATTTCACGCCAGGTCACCGCCGACGATTTCCGCGACAGCGACATGATTTTGGCCATGGATTGGGACAACATGAGCCTGCTGCAACAGCAGTGCCCACGCCAGTATGCGCACAAAATTCAATTGATGATGCGCTACGCCACTGAACACGACGAAGCCACCGTGCCCGACCCCTACTACGGCGGCCCCGACGGCTTTGACACGGTATTGAACTACATTGAAGACAGCTGCACAGGCTTGTTGGAAGTGTTGCGCAAGCGTGTGTTTCAGTTCGCAGCAGCGTAATTGCACAACGCCCGTGTTAAAGCGGGCAAATCATTAAAAACCGCTGGCTCAGGCTGGCGGTTTTTTCTTTTGGAGATCAAGGTTTCCCCTAGCCATTCAAACCTGCCGAATACTTGAGTAAAACAGTCAACTTTGCTATACTTGACCAAAATAGTAGGAATTAAAAAGGATTGCCATGCGATTGACCACGAAAGGCAGATTTGCCGTCACAGCCATGATTGATCTTGCCTTGCAGCAAGACACAGGGCCGGTGTCACTCGCCGGCATCAGCCAGCGCCAGAACATTTCTTTGTCGTACTTGGAGCAGTTGTTCTCCAAGTTGCGCCGTCATGAACTGGTTGAAAGTGTTCGCGGCCCCGGCGGCGGTTATCATATTGCCCGCGCCCTGAAAGAAGTGAGCGTGGCTGACGTCATTTTGGCTGTTGATGAACCACTAGACGCCACGCAGTGCGGTGGAAAAGAAAACTGCACCGATGAAGGCCAGTGCATGACGCACGACCTGTGGAGCAGCCTGAACACCAAAATGCTTGAGTACCTGGGTTCGGTCAGCCTGCAATGCCTGGTTGAAAAACACAAACAAAAAAACGCGGAACGAACTGTTCAGTTTCGTGAAAGGCCAGCAGCATCCAATGCCGCAGCCGTACAGCACACACATTAAACAGCAGTTGATTGGAGCACACACACTATGAAGATGCCGATTTACCTCGATTACAGCGCCACCACACCTGTGGACCCGCGTGTAGCCGACGCCATGATCCCTTTCCTGCGTGAAAGCTTTGGCAACCCGGCATCCCGCAGCCATGCCTATGGCTGGACTGCCGAGGAAGCAGTTGAAAAAGCCCGTGAAGATGTCGCCGCATTGGTTAATGCCGACCCTCGCGAGATTGTCTGGACCTCTGGCGCAACCGAATCGAACAATCTGGCCATCAAAGGCGCAGCCATGTTCTACGGTGAAACCAAGGGCAAGCACATCATTACGCTAAAAACAGAGCACAAAGCTGTGCTGGACACCTTCCGCGACCTGGAGCGTCATGGCTTTGAAGCCACCTACCTGGACGTTCAGGAAGACGGACTGATCAGCCTGGACGCGCTGAAAGCAGCCATTCGCCCTGACACAGTGCTTGTTTCAATCATGTATGTGAACAATGAAATCGGCGTGATTCAAGACATTCCAGCCATTGGTGAATTGTGCCGCGAGAAAGGCATTATTTTCCATGTCGACGCAGCGCAAGCCACGGGCAAGGTTGAAATTGACCTGCAAAAGCTGAAAGTGGACTTGATGAGCTTTTCTGCCCACAAAACCTATGGCCCCAAGGGTATTGGTGCTTTGTATGTACGCCGCAAGCCCCGCATTCGCATTGATGCGCAGATGCACGGTGGCGGCCATGAGCGCGGCATGCGTTCGGGCACATTGGCTACTCATCAAATTGTGGGCATGGGTGAGGCGTTCCGCATTGCCAAAGAAGAAATGGCCAGCGAATTGCCCCGCATGAAAGCCCTGCGTGATCGCTTGCTGAACGGCTTGAAAGCCATCGACGAAATTTACGTGAACGGCAACCTTGAACAGCGTGTAGCACACAACCTTAACGTGAGCTTCAACTTTGTGGAAGGCGAATCGTTGATCATGGCGGTGAAAGACATTGCGGTGTCTTCCGGCTCTGCCTGTACATCAGCCTCGCTTGAGCCTTCTTATGTGTTGCGCGCCTTGGGTCGCAGCGACGAATTGGCGCACAGCTCCATTCGTTTCTCGATTGGCCGTTTCACGACCGAAGCCGATGTTGATTTCACCATCGAATTGATGAAAGCCAAAGTGGCGAAGTTGCGCGAATTGTCGCCCCTTTGGGAAATGCACCTGGACGGCGTTGATTTAAGCACCGTTCAATGGGCTGAGCACTGAAATATTTAAAGATTGAGGAGAAGTACCATGGCATACAGCGAAAAAGTTTTAGACCACTATGAAAACCCCCGCAACGTAGGTTCGTTCGAAAAGGGCGACGACGAAGTGGGCACTGGCATGGTGGGTGCACCTGCTTGCGGCGACGTGATGAAGCTGCAAATCAAGGTGGGCGCCGACGGCTTGATTACCGATGCAAAGTTCAAAACTTATGGCTGCGGTTCAGCCATTGCATCGTCTTCACTGGTCACCGAGTGGGTCAAGGGCAAAACCCTGGACCAGGCTTTGGAAATCAAGAACACCGCGATTGCTGAAGAACTGGCCTTGCCACCTGTGAAAATTCACTGCTCTATTTTGGCTGAAGACGCCATCAAGGCCGCAGTGGAAGATTACAAAAAGAAGCACGCCTGATTGTTGAAAAGTTGTTGAAAAGGAATTGAACACCATGGCGATTACATTGACAGAACGCGCCGCCGATCATATTAGCAAGTTCCTGACCAAACGTGGCAAGGGACTTGGCTTGCGCATTGGTGTGCGCACAACCGGGTGTTCCGGCATGGCTTACAAGCTCGAGTTTGTCGACGTTGTGGCCGACGAGGACAATGTATTCGAAGCCCATGGTGTAAAGCTGTTTGTTGACCCGAAAAGCATGCCTTATCTGGAAGGAATCGAGCTTGATTTCGCACGGGAAGGCCTGAATGAGGGTTTCAAATTCAACAACCCCAATGAAAAGGCGCGCTGCGGCTGTGGTGAAAGCTTCACAGTGTAATGGCTGATTTGGCAATTAAGTTAAGCGACAGCGATTTTGAAATTTTTGGGTTGCCCTGCCAGTTTGAACTGGACAGCGTAGCCCTTTCTGCTTCCTACTTGCGTCTTCAAAGCCAAACCCACCCTGACCGTTTTGCAAATTCCAGCGCGCAGGAGAAACGCTTGGCCGTGCAATGGGCCACGCGGGTTAACGAGGCCTACAAGCGCCTTCAAAACCCTTTGGAACGCGCCATTTACTGGTGCGAACTGAACGGCGAAAACCCGCGTGGGCAACAAAGCAACTTGCCCCCTGCCCTGCTACTGCAGCAAATGGAATGGCGAGAAGCATTGGAAGAAATCGAAGGTGCAAAGGGCATTGAGGCGCTTGAAAACTTGCTCGACGAAGTAAGCGCTGAGAAGAAGCGTTGCCTTGCACTGATTGCACAACAAATTGACGGCGAGAAAAACGCGCAGGCGGCCAATGCCACCGCACAGGCCTTGCTGTTTATCGACAAATTCATGATTGAGTTGACCAAGAAATTGGAGCAACTGGAGGACGCCAGCTAATGGCTTTGTTACAAATTGCCGAACCCGGCATGTCGACCGCACCCCACGAGCACAGGCTGGCTGTGGGTATCGACCTGGGCACCACGCATTCGCTGGTGGCCAGCGTGCGAAGCGGCAGTGCCGAGTGTTTGCCCGACTCTTCCGGCCGCGTGATTTTGCCCAGCGTGGTTCGCTATGGCGAAACCGGTGTGAAAAACATGGGTGAAGATGCTTTGGCCTGTGCCGACACCGACCCGTTCAACACCGTGTTTTCTGTGAAACGCTTGATGGGCCGTGGTTTTAAGGATGTACAAGGCTTGAACCTGCCCTACCGTGTGAAAGACTCGGGCGGCATGGTGGAAATTCAAACCGATTACGGCACCAAAAGCCCGGTTGAAGTGTCTGCCGATATTCTGCGCAATTTGCGCAAACGCGCTGAAGCCACTTTGGGCGGTGAATTGGTGGGTGCTGTTATCACAGTGCCTGCGTATTTTGATGACGCTCAACGACAAGCCACCAAGGATGCAGCCCAACTGGCTGGCCTGAATGTGCTTCGACTGATCAACGAACCCACCGCCGCCGCTGTGGCTTATGGCCTTGACCAAAAAGCGCAAGGGCAGTTTGTGGTGTTCGACCTGGGTGGCGGCACATTTGATGTGTCCATTTTGCGTTTGCAGGGTGGTGTGTTCGAGGTACTGGCCACAGGCGGAGATTCCGCTTTGGGTGGCGACGATTTCGACCGCGCGATGGCCGACCACTTTATTGCCACACATGGCTTTGAAGAACTGAACCCGCAACAGCGCTCGCGTTTGGTGATGGCCTGCCGCCGCGTGAAAGAACAAATTTCGCATGAACACACAGCCTTCCTGAGCGTTGAATTCAAAAGCGGTGAAACCATCGCCGAAACTGTGACCGCAGAGCAATTCGAGGCCATTGTGGAGCCTTTGGTGAAACGCACCATTCAAGCGGCCCGCAAAACTTTGCGCGACGCAGGTTTGAGTACCGATGAAATTGACGGCGTGGTCATGGTGGGCGGTTCTACCCGCATGCCCGTCATTCGCAAAGCCGTAAAAGCCTTTTTTGGCAAAGACCCACTGGTGAATTTGAATCCCGACGAAGTGGTTGCCATTGGTGCGGCCATTCAAGCCGACACATTGGCAGGCAACCGCAGCGACGACGAACTACTATTGCTTGATGTGATCCCGCTGAGCCTTGGCCTTGAAACCATGGGGGGATTGACAGAGCGCGTGATCAATCGCAACAGCACGATACCTGTAGCGCGTGCACAGGAATTCACCACGTTCAAGGACGGGCAAACCGCCATGGCCATTCACGTGGTGCAAGGTGAACGCGAACTGGTTTCAGAAAACCGTTCACTGGCGCGGTTCGAGCTGCGCGGCATTCCACCCATGGTGGCTGGTGCTGCGCGCATTCGGGTTACTTTCCAGGTGGATGCGGATGGTTTGCTGGCCGTGAACGCCATGGAAACAGGTTCTGGCGTGTCTGCGAATATCACCGTGAAGCCCTCCTACGGCCTGGACGACGATCAAATTGCAGGCATGTTAAAAAACAGCTTTGAATTTGCAGAAGCTGACATGAATGCCCGCCAATTGCGCGAGCAACAAGTGGAAGCCATGCGCCTTGTGGAATCGGTTGAAGCAGCCATTGGCAAAGACGGTGAACTGCTCGACACCAGCGAACTTGAAACGATTAACGCCAGCCTGACAGCCTTGCGTGAGTTGGCCCAAACCGACGACCTGCGTGCCATTGAAAAAGGCATTGAAGACTTGAGCCACCTGACTGAGGACTTTGCCGCGCGCCGCATGGATGCTGGCATTCGCAAAGCCTTGACCGGCAAAACCATTGACACCGTCAGCGCCACATTGGGTGGTCAGGCCAAATAAACACGAAGCAACGGAACACGAGAGATTAAGCCATGCCAGTTATTAAAATTTTGCCCCATGAAAGTTTGTGCCCGGAAGGCAAAACATTTGAAGTACCCGTGGGCGCCCAGCTTTGCGAAGCCATCCTGAAGAACGACATTGCGCTGGAACATGCTTGCGAGATGAGTTGCGCCTGCACCACTTGCCATGTGGTCATCAAAGAAGGCTTTAATAGCCTGAACGAAAGCGATGACGACGAAGACGACTTGCTGGACATGGCTTGGGGCCTCACACCACAAAGCCGCCTGTCTTGCCAGGTGAAAGTGGCTGACAAAGACCTGGTGGTTGAATTGCCCAAGTACACCATTAACCACGCACGCGAAAATCACTGATCAAGGGAGCTTCAACATGAAATGGACTGACACGCTGGACATTGCGCTTGAATTGATTGACGCCCACCCTGACGTAGATCCGCAATACATTCGTTTCACCGATTTACACAAGTGGGTGTGCGCCCTGCCCGGCTTCGAGGATGATCCCGAAAAGTCCAATGAGAAAATTCTGGAAGCCATCCAGATGACCTGGATTGAAGAGCAGGACTGATTAAAGCAAGTCGTTGATAGGCAGCAGAGAGTAAAAGAACACAACAGCCTTACGCCACACAGTGGCCTTGGGCTCCAGATTGTGAACAATTTCTTTTCCGCTCTGCCGCTCTATCCACACCAACGCGTCGTTTTCATCCAACCGAACTTCATACGCCATCACCGGCAGGGCTTGAAATGCCAAATCAATTTGGGTTGCAAGGCTTTCGCTTTGAATCAAAAAGCCCATTTCAGTGTTTAGGTTCACTGAACGCGGATCGAAATTGAACGAACCAACAAACACGCGCGACGAATCAACTGAAAAAGTTTTGGTGTGCAAGCTTGAGCCCGAGTTGCCCAGCATCAAATTCCGTTTTGTATTGGTCTTTTGTACCCCAGCGCTGCTTTTTAATTCAAACAGTTTCACGCCTGCCTTCAATAACTCCACACGCGTTTTTGCATAACCAGAGTGCACGGCAGCCACATCAGTAGCCTCCAGCGAATTTGTCAGAATTTGCACATTGACACCCGCCTTCGCCAAGCGGGAAAAGAAAGCCACGCCTTTCTCTGTGGGCACAAAATAAGGGGACACAACACTCAAGCTGAACTTCGGTTCAGCAATAAAGTCTCGAAGCTCTGCCACCAAATAATCCTCTCGGCTGGCCTCATCCAGCCCCTTGGCGGGGTCATCGCTGACCATGCGCACCTCGGTCCATTGCAGCTGTAAATTGCCACTTAAAAAGTCTTGTACAAACACAGATTCACGAACCTGCGTTGTGTACACCGCGGCACGTTCTTGCTGCTCTGCTGTCAATTCCTCACTGTCCAGTTTGTCCAGCACAGTAGGTTCGGTGGGCAATAGAATTTTGCTCGACGGGTAAGAAGAATTACTTTGCCAGTACAAATCGAAATCGCGAGACACCGCATCCACCACTGCGCCAACACAGAGCATGTCGAGATCGGTGAACAGTTGCGCATCGGTTGCCCCAAAGTACTCATCACCAATATTTCGCCCACCAGAAATGGTCACCATATTGTCTACTGTGAACGACTTGTTGTGCATTCGGCGGTTTACGCGGGAAAAGTCGGTGATATACCCGAGCCACTTTGGATTACGAATGACAAACGGATTAAACAAACGTACTTCAATATTCGGGTGACGATCCAGTCGATTCAACTGATTGTCCAAACCCGTGATGCCGTTGTCATCAAGCAGCAAACGCACACGCACACCGCGCTGCGCAGCGGCGAATAATTCATTCAATATCAAGGTGCCTGTGGTGTCGTTGTGCCACAAGTAGGATTGAATATCGATGGTTCGTTCTGCCGTGCGTGCCAAGGCAACACGACCGGCGAAAGCTTGCTTTGGGTCTTGAATCGGATAAATGCCAGCTTTGCCACGATTCTGTGCCAAGCGCACAGCCAAGGATTTTCCAAGTTTCGTTTCACTGGCCAGTTGTGGGCTGAGTGCACTCGACTGTGTTCGATCATTCAGTGGCGGCAAGGCACAACCTTGCAGCAGAGTGCCAAGCAAAAAAACGGTGATCAATGCTTTGATTGCCATTTTTCGAGCCCACTGAGAGTTGTAATCAATATACAGCGGTCAGATCAAGCGTGGTCATCTATTTAGCTGGGTGGCAACGCCTTGATGGACTGAAGCACCGCCCGGGTTACTGCTTCCCGCTTTGGCAGGTCGCCGATGCGATTGGGCGTATCGATATTCAAAGCAAAAAACACAGGGCCGGTTGGCCATTCAACGTAACCAACCCACCAGCCAAAGCTGCCCTCCCAACCTGTTTTGCCGCGAAGTATCCAGTCTTTGCCCGCCTCAACAATGATGATGTCTTTCACAAGTCGCTGGTGCTCTACTTTGAAAGGCAAACTGTTCGTGTAAAGCTTTTGTAAAAACTGGATTTGCTCAAAGGCATTGATTCGAATGTTTCCGTCCAGCCAATAACCGTCTTTTCCGCCACTGGGGTCGGCATTGCCATAGTCTGCTTTTTCGAGATAAGTTTTAGCGGCTTGCTCGCCAATTTCCTGGCCGATCCTTTGATACACCCACACCACGGAGCCTCGCATGGACGAGCGCAGGTTGTGATCAGAATTCCAGACATCGAATTCACGCGTTTTCCCATCCCACTTGAACACCTGAAACTCGTCTTTCACCACACCGTGTTCAAGTGCGAACAGGGCATGGGGAATTTTGTAAGTGGAGGCGGGCAAATAGGGCGCGCTGGCGCGTCTTGGGTTGTGTACCTGAAACACCGCACCGGGGGCACGTTGGTCAAGCACCACCAAGGTGCCCTCGGCATTGTGCTGTTCGAAGAAGATTTTCCAGTTTTGACGTTCAACCGCAGCTTGTTGGGATGCACCCTGCACGTTGGTTACAAACATGGAGAATGCCAAAATAACTGCATTGAATAGACGCATTAACCTCTCCGTTGTTTATCGAATTGCGGCGTCCTTTCCGATAATTTGATTGATCTCTGCATCGCTTAACGTTGAAGAATCGCATTTGGCATACCCGGTTCGCTCGGTCACCAAATAACGCACGCCACTGCTGTTTTGCAGGCCAGTGTCTTTCTCGCCTTCCTGGATATTCAACTCATCATAAGCGGCCGATAAACACGCCCGCTCAGCACCGTTTCGCCAGGTAATTCGAGCAGCTTCAATATTGGTCCAGGGCGCATGGTTCGATCGTGCATAAATGTAAAACAGGCCTGGGCCCATTTCCTCTTGTTTATAACCACCGCCCAGCATATTGGTGCCCTTGGACAAATCATGGGTTGACGCACAACCCGCCAAACCAGCTACTACCAATGCAAACGCAAGCTTGTACACAATAAAACCCCACTGCCAATTAAAGAAAGGGCACATTGTGCCCCAGCCAGCCACCCTTAAATGGCTTTGCCATCGAAATCACTGGCACTGTGCCGCTCAAGTACCTGTTCGTTGGGCTCGCCCCATGCGCGGTTCACCATGCGCCCACGGATTACGGCAGGCCGCTTGGCAATTTGCTCGGTCCAACGCAGCACATTGGTGTAAGTGTGCGCCTCCAGAAATTCGGCAGCCTCGTACACTTTGTTGGTCACCAAAGCGCCATACCAGGGCCAAATCGCCATGTCTGCAATGGTGTATTCATTGCCTGAAATGTATTCATGATCGGCCAGTTGGCGATCCAGCACATCCAGCTGTCGTTTCACTTCCATGGCGTAACGGTTGATTGGGTATTCGTACTTCTCTGGAGCGTAGGCATAGAAGTGCCCGAAACCACCACCCAGCATGGGCGCGCTGCCCATTTGCCAAAACAACCATGACAGGGTTTCTGTTCGCTTGGCTGGATCGGTGGGCAAGAATGCCTTGAACTTCTCGGCGAGGTACAACAGGATTGAACCCGATTCAAACACGCGCGTGGGCGGATTGGTGCTGCGATCCAGCAGGGCTGGAATTTTGCTGTTGGGGTTCACTTCGACAAACCCACTGCTGAACTGGTCGCCATTGGAAATATTGATCAACCAGGCGTCGTATTCTGCGCCCGCGTGGCCAAGTGCAAGCAACTCTTCCAGCATCACAGTCACTTTCACGCCATTCGGGGTGGCCAGTGAATACAACTGCAAAGGATGCTCGCCAACAGGCAAATCTTTCTCATGGGTAGCGCCCGCGATGGGGCGATTGATGTTGGCAAATTTGCCACCGCTTTCCTTGTCCCACACCCAAACTTTGGGGGGCGTGTATTTCGTGTCGCTCATCGCTATAACCTCGCTTTACTGACTGCTCAAAAACTCAATACTCAGGATACCTTCAGGGAACCATGTTTTGATGAATCCATTGCCCGGTTTCATCAAGATCGCAGCGAAATCGCACATGGCCCTCGCGCTTCAATTCCAATAACTCGAAATTCAATACTTTCACGTTCAACACCACAAAGTTGGCGCGTGCCATATCGAAGTCATAAACCAGATCACCACCAACAAGCGCATCCCCGGGGGCGCTCAGGGTTGCGTAGTCTTTTCTGGCGTATTCCGGGATTCGATCCCAAAAACCATTCACAATCAATTCACTGGCCTCAGGCTTGGCAATACCACATACTCTGAGTTGGGTATTGCTGCGCGGGTTCCAGAACAACAGGGCAACACGCGAATCGTGGTCCAGATCCTTCATTTTCTGGCTACGGCGATCGGTGTAAAACACAAGTGAGTGTTCCGCAGTATTCACGCCCCGCAAAACAACAGAGCGCGACTGTGGGCCTGTGGCACCTGCGGTGCTGAATGCAGCAATTCGCCATGGGTGCTTTTTGTCCACAGTGGCACGCACCAAAGTTTTCCAGATTTCTTCGGCATGGTTCATGCTTCTCTCCATGCCGTAAACAGGTTTTGTTTGTTCGGCTTCATTTTTGGGATTACAAAGTGTCAATTCACGTTGCTCTGCGCCATATTACACGGTACCGCTACGACCGCTTGATCAACCTTGGCCCTCAAGTGGTGCGTTTGCGCCCCGCCCCGCATTGCCGCACGCGTATTTTGAGTTACAGCATGAAGGTGCTGCCGCAAACCCATTTCATCAACTGGCAACAAGACCCGCAAAGCAATTACATGGGGCGTTTGATATTCCCCGAGCGCACCGAGATGATGGAAATTGCAGTTGATTTGGTGGCTGAAATGTCAGTGCTGAATCCCTTCGATTTTTTCCTCGAAGAAGCCGCCGAGTTTTTTCCCTTCAAATACGATGCCTCGCTGGATCAGGAACTGGCGCCCTACCTGGTGCCATGCCACACAGGCAAGGCCTTCAATGCCTACATGGCCGAGATGAACCTGAGTCGGGTTAAAACCATCGATTTTCTGGTGGCCTTGAATCAAGACCTTGCCGGTCGTATCAAATACCTGATCCGGATGGAACCGGGTGTGCAAACACCCGATGAGACATTGAACAATGGCTCTGGTTCCTGCCGCGACACCGCTTGGCTGATGGTGCAAATATTCCGTCGCTTAGGGCTAGCTGCACGTTTTGCATCTGGCTACCTGATTCAATTGACCAGCGATGTGAAAGCCATTGACGGCCCGGATGGCCCTGAAAAAGATTTCACCGACCTGCATGCCTGGTGCGAGGTGTATTTGCCAGGGGCTGGCTGGATAGGCCTGGACCCCACCTCGGGTTTGCTGGCTGGTGAAGGCCATATACCCTTGGCTTGTACGCCCGAACCCGGCAGTGCAGCACCCATTACCGGCACGCTGGATGAATGTGAAGTTGAGTTTGAGCATGAAATGAGCGTGCAGCGTATTTACGAATCGCCACGCACCAGCAAACCCTACACCGAAGAACAATGGAAAGGCATTGAAGCGCTGGGCTTTGAAGTAGACAAGGCATTGAATGCACTGGACGTGCGCCTGACCATGGGTGGCGAACCCACGTTTGTGGCCAACACCGACCGCGGCGCTGCAGAATGGAATGTGGATGCGCTGGGCCCCACCAAGCGCGATTACGGCATCAAAATGCTGAACAAGCTGGCCAAATACTACGGCAAGGGTGGTTTTTATCATTTTGGGCAAGGCAAATGGTACCCGGGCGAGCAATTGCCCCGCTGGGCCTTGTCGATGTACTGGCTGAAAAGCGGTGAAGCGGTCTGGAAAAACCCGAAACTGCTGAGCCATGAACAAGCGGATGGCAAAGCCAGCAACGCGACAGCCAAACAATTTATGGAGGGGCTTTGCAGCCGTTTGGGCATACATCCGCGCTATGTGATGCCCGGTTTCGAAGACGCCTGGTACTACATGTGGCGCGAGCGCAAATTGCCGGTGAATGTGGACCCATTCGATTCGCGGCTCGACGACCCGCTTGAACGCAAACGCCTGAACAAGGTATTTACTCAAGGGCTGACCGAGGAAGTGGGTTATTGCTTGCCCATTCAATCGGCCAAAGGCCAATGGCGCACCGGGCGATGGTTTCTGCGGGAAGAGCGCATGTACCTGATTCCTGGCGATTCGCCCATGGGCTATCGCCTGCCGCTGGATTCACAACCCTGGGTGGCCAAGAAAGACTTTCCGTACACCATTCCCGCTGACCCGTTTGCGCCTGCTGCACCTTCGCGCGTGGCTCTTCAAAAGACAGGGGCCAAAGCAAGTGCGCCCAGTGTGGCCGATGACACCCCGCCAGTACTGAAAGAATCGGCAAGCCATGTGGTACGCACCGCCATGTGTGTGCAAGTGCGCAACGGGCACTTGTATGTATTCATGCCCCCGCTGGAAGTGCTCGATGATTACCTGGAGCTGGTGGCTAGAATTGAAGACACCGCAGAAGACATGAATCAGCCTGTGGTGCTGGAAGGGTACCCGCCCCCGCGTGACAAACGCCTGACCATGCTGCAGGTGACACCCGACCCCGGCGTGCTGGAAGTGAACGTACAACCCAGCAAAACATGGGGTGAGTTGCTGCACCTGACCACGAATTTGTATGAGGAAGCTCGGTTGATCGGGCTTTCGACCGAGAAATTCATGCTGGATGGCCGGCACAGCGGCACAGGTGGCGGCAACCACTTCGTGATGGGTGGGGAAACACCCGAGAACAGTCCCTTCCTGCGCCGCCCCGATTTGTTGGGCAGTCTGCTGCGTTACTGGCACAACCACCCAGGCTTGTCGTACCTGTTCTCCGGCCTGTTCATTGGCCCCACCAGCCAGGCCCCACGCGTGGACGAGGCACGCAGCGATCAGGTGCATGAACTTGAGCTGGCCTTAACCGAGCTAAACCGGCAAATACAAAAACACGCGGGCAACCCACCGCCGTGGATCATCGACCGCTTGCTGCGAAATATTCTGATTGATTCAACCGGGAACACCCACCGCAGCGAATTTTGTATCGACAAACTGTACAGCCCCGACACCTCGACTGGCCGCTTGGGGCTGCTGGAGTTGCGTGCCTTCGAGATGCCACCCAATGCGCAAATGAGCCTTGCGCAGCAACTGCTGCTGCGCGCCCTGATTGCCAAGTTCTGGAAAACACCCTACACAGCCAGACTGGTGAAATGGGGTACGCGCCTGCACGATCAGTTCATGCTGTCCACTTTCGTGAAAAACGACATTGCCGACGTGGTAGGCGATTTGCAGGCAGCTGGCTTTCCTTTCCAGCTGGACTGGTTTGCACCCCACTTTGCATTCCGTTTCCCGAAAATGGGTGACTTTTCCAGCCGGGGTGTGGAGGTAGAAATATTCAGTGCGCTTGAACCGTGGCATGTGTTGGGCGAGGAAGGCGCGCCCGGTGGCACTGTGCGCTATGTCGATTCTTCACTTGAACGCCTGGAAGTGAAGGTGAACAACTTTGTGGACGAACGCTACACCTTGACCTGCAATGGCGTGAAGGTGCCATTGCACAGCACGGGCACCGAGGGTGAATATGTGGCTGGGGTACGTTACCGGGCCTGGCAACCACCCAATGCCCTGCACCCCACCATTGGCGTGCACACACCCTTGGTGTTCGACCTGATCGACACTTGGAACGGCCGCAGCCTGGGTGGGTGCCAATACCATGTGGCCCACCCGGGCGGGCGCAACTATGACCTATTCCCGGTGAATGCATTCGAGGCCGAGAGTCGACGCTTGACCCGCTTTTTCCGCATGGGCCACACCCAGGGCTCAGTTAGTGTAAAAAGCCCAAGTGGAAGGCCCGAGTTCCCCATCACACTGGACCTAAGATGGTGTTAGGCATTTACAATAAGGCACCAAACTTTAGACAGTGACCGCTTTGAGCGCGAACCCGAACACCACCCTTGCGAATGTCGAAGTGCCCTGGCAACAGAGCATTCTTCAAGGCACCAGTGCTTACTACAGCGAACTGGCGAGCAGTGGTGTGCTTCGCCCGGCATGGGCTGACTTTGTCAACCGCCTGCCCTCCACCGGGCTGAGTGATCACCTCGATGCCAAGCTGAATGCGCTGGCCAAACAAATTCGCGACAACGGCATCACCTACAATGTGTACGCCGACCACGCACAGGGCACCTCACGCCCTTGGTCGCTCGATTTGCTGCCTTTCATCATTGACCAGGCTGACTGGGCCGTGCTGCAAACAGGCATTGCCCAGCGAGCACGCCTGTTGAACGCGATGATGGCCGATGTGTACGGGAAGCGAGAACTGCTTGCCAAAGGATTGTTGCCTGCCGATTTGGTGTACGGTCATTCTGGCTATTTGCCACAAATGCAAGGCACGGAACCACTGAACGGAGTGTGGCTACACATGGTGGCGTTCGATTTGGGCCGCAGCCCAGACGGCAAATGGTGGGTGATTACCCATCGAATGCAGGCACCGTCAGGCCTCGGCTATGCCCTTGAAAACCGCTTGAGCATCTCGCGCAGTTTCACGCGTGGCTTTCGAGAAATGCACATTCAGCATTTGGCCGGTTTTTACCGCGACTACATCGACGGCATACGCAGGCTTTCACCCAAGGGTGACAATGCACGCATTGCACTGCTGACCCCGGGCCCTTACAACGAAACTTACTTTGAGCACACTTACCTGGCTCGCTACCTGGGCATATCCTTGGTTGAAGGCAGCGACCTGACTGTTCGAAATAACAACGTGTTTCTGAAAACCGTGAACGGTCTTGAGCCGATTGATGGCTTGATTCGACGTACCGACGACCAATGGCTAGACCCACTCGAACTGCGCGAAGACTCCCAACTGGGCGTGCCTGGTTTGCTGCAGGCCATTCGCACAGGTGGCGTTGTGATGGCAAACATGCCAGGCGCTGGCTGGCTGGAAAGCCCAGCCATTCATGGCTTTATGCCCGGGCTGGGAAAGCATTACCTACAGGAAGACTTGCTGTTGCCCAGCGTGCCCAGCTGGTGGTGCGGTGAATCGCCCGCCTGGGCGCAAGCCAGCGAAAGGCTGAATAATTTGGTGATCAAATCCACCGGACCCAACCGGCGCGGGCGCACCATGGATTCAATCATGGGCTCGGAGTTGGATGAAATCGAGAAACGAAGCTGGTTGTCGAAGATCAGCCAGCGACCCTCGCAATACACCCTGCAGGAACTGATCCCGCTGTCACGCGTGCCAATTTGGACCGGTGCCGGTGGCATTGAAGAACGTGCCATGATGCTGCGGCTTTTTGCCGTGACTGATGGACAAGGCAATTACACCGTGATGCCCGGGGGGCTGACCCGCGTGGCGGGCGACCAGCACGGCATTGTAAGCATGCAAAAAGGTGGCACCAGCCTAGACACCTGGGTGCGCAGCGGCGAACCCGTTGAACGAACCACCAACCTGAAAGAAAAACTGCAAGCCAAAGATTTGCAGGCGTTGCGCAGGCCAGTGTCTAGCCGGGCTGCGGAGCATTTGTTTTGGCTGGGGCGTTACACCGAGCGCGCCAGTTTTTCATTGCGTTTACTACTGCGAGCCCAGTTGCTGTTGAACGAAGAAGAGTACCTGGACACCACCACCCTGGGCTTGCTGCACGAATTGTGTGGCAAACAAGGCTTGAGTACCGAGTTTGACCCGGCAGAACCACTGACGCAGGATGAACTTGAAGCCAATATTCTCGAAAGGCTTTGGTACAAAACCGGCATAGATGAGCCTGCCGCAGTTGGACTGGCAGGTCAGCTCAATGGACTGGCCAATGTGGCCGGGCAATTGCGCGAACGTTTAAGCAGTGGCCACTGGCGATTGCTGAACGATTGCGCCAAAGTGCTGATCGAACCCGAGTGGGTTCGTTTCCAGCGCAGCTTGCCCACCAATTCGCTTGAACAGGTACAGTTGTATTTGCTGGCCATGCACGGCGAGCAAAGTGACCACATGACCCGCGACAACGGCTGGCGCTTTTTGCAACTGGGCAGGCAGCTTGAACGCTTGTGTGGTGCCTGCGATTGTTTGCTGTCGCTGACCAGCATGCCTGGGCGAGCAGGCGAACACGGGCTTGCTTTGGCCATTGCTTTGGCCGACAGCACCATTACCTATAGATCGCGCTACCAGCATCGCTTTGAGTGGTTGCCTACACTCGACCTGTTGATCTTTGATGAAGATGCGCCCTATGCCATTCGCCGAATTCTGTATAAGCTGAACATTGTGATTGATCGTTTGCCCGGCGACACCAGCCAGATTCGACAACTGTTTGACAGTGTGTACAACAACGGCGACATGCCGGATGGCCTCAGCCTGGAGGGCCTGCAACCTCCCTTCCCGGCTGATACCGGGCGTAAATTGCGCGCCTGGCTGCAAGAATTACTCGACACGGCCTACAAGGTTTCAGACCTTGTGGGTGCCCAATATTTCAGACTGGCAGAGTTGCCCGACCAAGTCATTCAGGGAAGATAAATCAATGCCCTTCTCGGAAAGAAGAAAGGTGACCCATGTCACCGACTACGACTATCAACAACCTGCGGAATGTTCGCAGCAAATTTGTATCTTGCAGCCGCAAGAAGGCGAAGGCATGGAAGCGGGCCCTTTGCGCAAGGGCCAAAAGCTGATTTCGCACACGCTGAAAATTCGCCCCAACCCGTCGACTGTGCAAAGCAACACCGATGCATTTGGCAATGTGGTGCATCACTTCGAGATGAATTACCCCCACGATCATCTTGAAGTTCACAGCGAAAGTGAAGTCGAAGTGAGCAGCTTTTTGCACACTGGCCCGATTGACGATTTGATCAGCCCAAGCTGGAATGAATTGGTGGACCAATTACGCTACCAGTCAGGCCAAGCCATTTCGTATGATTATCAATTCAGGTTTGAATCCAAGCATGTGCCCTTGCTCGATTCACTGCGCGACTATGGCAGTCTCGACTTCTGGCCAGGCCGCCAGGTGGTGCACGCCGGGCAAGCCCTGATGCAGCGTATTTTTCGGGAATTCACCTACCAAAGCGGATCAACCACAATCCACACCACCGTTGAAGAAGTGATGCAAAGCCGCGAAGGTGTTTGCCAGGACTTTGCGCATGTGATGTTGGGCGTACTGCGCTCACTGGGGCTTTCAGCACGCTATGTGAGTGGCTACATGCTGACCGAACCACCGCCCGGGCAACCCAAGCTGCTGGGTGCCGATGCAAGCCATGCCTGGGTTTCGCTGTGGTGCGGCCCTGATGTGGGCTGGGTTGACTTTGACCCCACCAACAACCAGTTGCCGGATACCCGGTATGTGACTGTGGCGGTTGGCCGTGACTATGCGGATGTGCCGCCGATGCGGGGTGTGGTGCACGGAGGTGGGGAACATACCTTGAAGGTGGCGGTGACGGTTTTTTAGAAATCCCCGGTTTCTTGATGGCCACAGCGCACGTTGGATTATTCACCAGTTCGTTTGCTGGCTCCACGCTTGTCGCGTATCCTCCAGCTGCTTTCTTGATGGCCTCCGCTCATGTCGCTTCATCCCGCCTTGGCGGGCTTTTGCCCCTTCTTGATTGCTGGCTCGGTTCATGCGAAACGCAAAAGCGTGTTCGCATCGCTTCCTGCCGGAAGCGCCCCTCGCTGTGCATCAAGCGGGCAGCCCACCTGAACTCGGCGAGATGAATGCAACAAAGCGCGGAGGCCTAAAAATGCCTGTGACAATCCTTTCAAGACGGAATATCCTTGGATGACTGCTTGAACACCTTCGACTGTCCAGACCTATTGACTTCGAAGCCGTATTCACCTTCCGTCATATTGATTCGATACGAAAAGCGGCCGCTCACGCCAGCATCGTTTGTACTCAGTTCATAGAAACACTCATCCGCTTGGGCACAACCTTCCTGAAACAGAAAACGACTGGTCTTCTCGTCAATCCAGTCAGATCTGATTTCTTGTTCAGCCAACTTGATCAAGATGGGTTTCTGCGCCGTGTCGCAAAAATTCTCGACAACAACAGCATTCTGGGATTTGAATATCAACTCGCATGCTGTTTCCGAATGCATAAACAGTTGAGTCGATAGTCGTTGATCAGACTCGGAACACGCAGAAATAATCGGAAAGGAAGCAAGTATTACAACAATGGCAGAGCGAAGCATAGTGAGCCGAGCAATATTTTGGATGCTAAGTGTAATAGCGCGCTCATCGTGCGCGAAGCAGGTACTCCGTTGTGCATCACCAGCGCTCAAGTTCACCTCATGTGCTGCACCGTCCCGCCGATTTCAGGTGGGCTTCCCGCTTGATGCGCAGCGAGGGGCGATTGCGCAAGCAATCGATGCGAACACGCTTTTGCGTTTCGCATGAACCGAGCAAGCAATCAAGAAGGGATGAAAGCCCGCCAAGGCGGGATGGTGCAACACATGAGGTGAGCATTGCACTTGCAGTGAACAAAAACCGCGCAGGTGACTGAATCACGCCCGCGCGGTGCAAGTTAAACTTAATCTTCGCGCCGCAGGTGCGGAAACAGAATCACGTCCCGAATGTTCGGGCTATCAGTGATCAGCATCATCAAACGGTCGATACCAATGCCACAACCACCAGTGGGTGGCATGCCGTATTCAAGCGCTCGAATGAAGTCTGCGTCGTAGAACATGGCTTCATCATCGCCTGCCTCTTTCGCCTCAACCTGCTTCTTGAATCGATCGGCCTGGTCTTCCGGATCATTCAACTCGGAAAAACCATTGGCAATTTCACGGCCAGTGATGAACAACTCAAAACGCTCCGTGATTTGTGAATTCGCATCGGATGCGCGTGCCAAAGGCGACACTTCAACCGGGTAATCCACGATGAAGGTGGGTTCCCACAACAGGCTTTCAGAAGTTTCTTCGAACAGAGCCAACTGCAAAGCACCGACACCTGCATTTTTTAGCGCAGGTTCCTTGTCTACATGCACGCCTTTCTTGGCCAAGGCCTTTTTCAGGTAGTCGATGTTCTGCAAATCGTCTGTGCCGTATTCAGGGAAATACTTTTGAATGGCTTCAACAATGGTCAAGCGTGCAAAGGGCTTGGACAAGTCAAGCTCACGACCCTGGTAAGTGAGGCTTGCGCTGCCGGTTGCGGTGGTGGCCACGTGTTGAATCACCTGCTCGGTGAAGTCCATCAAGTCGCGGTAATTCCAGTACGCTGCATAGAATTCCATCATGGTGAATTCAGGGTTGTGGCGCGGGCTGACACCCTCATTCCGGAAGTTGCGGTTGATCTCGAACACGCGCTCGAAGCCACCCACAATCAGGCGTTTCAAATACAGTTCAGGCGCAATGCGCAGGTACATTTCCATGTCCAGCGCATTGTGGTGGGTGATGAAAGGCTTGGCTGAAGCCCCACCCGGGATCACATGCAACATCGGTGTTTCTACTTCCAGAAACCCGTGATTGGTCATGAAATTTCGAATCGAGGACATGCCTTTGGAGCGTGTCACAAAGGTGTCGCGTGTTTGATCGGAAACAATCAAATCCACGTAACGCTGGCGGTATTTGATTTCCTGATCGGCCAGGCCATGGAATTTGTCAGGCAGCGGGCGCAGGCTTTTCGCCAACAAATGAATTTCCGTGCAGTGCACACTCAACTCACCTTTGTTGGTTTTGAACAGCTTGCCTTTGGCTGCGATGATGTCGCCCAAATCCCAGTGCTTGAATTCGCCGTGAACGCCCTCGCCCACACCTTCATTGTTGATGTAAAACTGAATGCGGCCTGTGCCATCTTGCACGGTTGCAAAACTGGCTTTGCCCATCACACGTTTCAACATCATTCGGCCTGAAACGGACACCTCAATACCCTGTGGATCGAGTGTTTCTTTGTCAAGCAAACCATAATGGGCATGCAAATCGGCAGCACGGTGCTCAGGCTTGAAGCTGTTGGGGAAAGGCTGGCCTTTCTCGCGCAATTTGCTCAACTTGCCGCGGCGCTCAGCAATAATCTGGTTCTCGTCAACAGGTAGTTCTTCGCCAGCGGCTTGTGTTTTGTCGTTCATGATTTAAATACCTTGCTTCAAGCTGGCTTCAATGAATGGGTCGAGGTCGCCGTCGAGTACGCGCTGGGTGTTGGAAATTTCAACACCGGTGCGCAGGTCTTTGATGCGGCTGTTGTCCAGCACATAGCTGCGAATTTGATGGCCCCAGCCCACATCGGTTTTGGTGTCTTCCAAAGCCTGTTGCTCGGCCATGCGCTTGCGCATTTCGAACTCATACAGCTTGGCTTTCAACATGCCCCAGGCTTCGTCGCGGTTGCGGTGCTGCGAACGGTCGTTCTGACACTGCACCACAATGCCGGTGGGAATGTGGGTTAAGCGAACCGCAGAATCGGTTTTGTTGATGTGCTGACCACCCGCACCACTGGCGCGGTAAGTGTCGGTGCGAACATCGGCTGGGTTGATTTCGATTTCAAAGGAATCGTCGACTTCCGGATACACAAAGAGTGACGCGAAAGAAGTGTGGCGCCCGCCAGAGGAATCGAAAGGTGATTTGCGAACCAGGCGATGTACGCCAGTTTCGGTGCGCAGGTAGCCAAAAGCATATTCACCTTCGACCTTCACCGTGGCCGATTTGATACCCGCCACGTCGCCGTCAGATTGTTCCATCACCTCAACTTTGAAACCCTTGCGTTCGCAGTAGCGTAGGTACTGGCGCAACAAAATGCTGGCCCAGTCCTGGGCTTCCGTGCCACCTGCACCTGCGGTGATGTCGATGAAGCAGTTGGCCGGGTCGGCCGGGTTGCTGAACATGCGGCGGAATTCAAGATCGGCAATAATCTTTTCATATTCAGCCACATCGGCCTCGATCGCTTCCAGCGTGTCGAAATCCCCTTCGGCTTCGGCCATTTCCACCAATTCTTGCGCATCGCTGATGTTGGCCTGCACGGTGTTCATGGTCACCACCACGCCATCCAGCATCTTTTTCTCTTTGCCCAACTCTTGCGCGTGTTTGGGATCGTTCCAAACATTGGGGTCTTCCAGTTCGGCGTCAACTACAGTGAGTCGCTCGGCCTTGCGGTCGACGTCAAAGATACCTCCGCAACTGGCCTGCACGGTCGGCAAGGTCAGTCAGGGCGTTGATGATGGCATTCAGGCGTTCGGCTTCCATGTTTCTCTAACAAATTCAATGTGCGTAACCCTACATTATAGTCCAATCCGCATGGCCATAGCGCATGCGTGCTTTGAGGAAGGGTTTCACTCAGTCAAGGTTTGTCACCCTCCCCCATTTCACAAAGCTTGTGGTCCCATGATCTGATTCAGTATGATTAACTTTCAATCAAAGCAAATAATGAGCGAAATCCATATGGCTACCGACAAAACCCGCGTGATCACTGCGCATGTACCGGAAGACCTGGCCAACAAGGTGGATGAAATCGCCGAGAAAATGGACCGCTCCAAGGCTTGGATTGTGAAACAGGCTTTGAATAATTACGTGGCGGAGGAACAGGCCAAGTATGAGATGACGCTGGATGCTATTCGTTCCGTAGAAGAAGGCAACTTTGTGCGGCATGAGGACATCTTGAAATGGATTCATGATGCAAATTCCGAAGCCCTGAAATCTCAAGAACGCAAAGCCTGACAACCCCTCATGTTGAATTGCGAAATTGTCTGGTCAAGCGGCGCTTCGACCGACCTAAAACGCTTGCACGCGTTTTTACTTGAGAAAAGCGTGGATGCTGCCATTAATGCTTCGGAAGGTATTGCTGCGGCGACTCATAAGTTAAGAAGTTTTCCCCGCTTGGGCGAACGTATGCTTGAATTTTCAGAACAGGAAGTTAGGCGCATTTATTCCCGACAATACGAGATTCGTTACAGCGTCATTCAGTCCAGAGGCTCTACGATCATCGTGATACTGCGTATTTGGCACACACGCGAATTGCGCCATTGAGAAGCATCACAACACATGTTCCACAATGATTTGCACCGCATCGCCACCGGTAAAGGAGTCCCTTTCAAACCGGTAGGCCAGCTTGACCCGGGCCGGCAACGCCTCCACGGCTCGCCAACGCAAGGCCACAAAGGTTTTGCCATCACGGCGCAAGGCGAACTTGCTGTGCGCGTTTTTCAGCAAACGGTGTTCAAGTACTTCAAATTCATCGCAAAACAAGGGGGCCGGAAAGCCCTGTCCCCACACCTGGGTTTCCAGAAGGTCGGCTGAGCTGGCCGCGATGTAGTCGGCGGGGATTGAACCATCGGTCTCCACCACCTGGGTCAGTGCGCTGGGGTCGCTCAAATCCAGAATGGCTTTGGCAAATTCAATTTTGAATTGCTCAATGGCGCCCTCAGCAATGGTTAAGCCAGCCGCCATGGCATGGCCGCCGAACTTGGGCATGCTGCCTTCGGGCAGGCGTTTGCACACCAAATCAAGCACATCGCGCAAATGCACGCCCTGCACGGAACGGCCGCTGCCTTTCCAGAAACCATCATCGCCAGGGGCCAGCGCAATAGTAGGCCGGTACAGGCGTTCTTTGATGCGAGACGCCAAAATGCCAATGACACCTTGGTGCCAAGTGCTGTGGGCCACCACAATGCCTGCGGCGGGTTCATCCTGGCTGATGAACTTTTCAATGTCTTCCAGCGCATCGCGTTTCATGTCGGCTTCGATACGCTTGCGTTCTTCGTTCATTTTGCCAAGCTGGGCGGCCAGTGCACTGGCCTCGGCAGCGTCGTCGGCCAACAAAGTGCGAATGCCGATCGCCATGTCGGCGAGGCGACCTGCTGCGTTCAGACGCGGGCCCAGCGCAAAACCCATGTCGGCTGCTGTGGCCTTGCGGGGGTCGCGGCTGGCTTCATGAAACAAGGCCAGCATGCCTGGTTGGGCGCGACCTGCACGAATGCGCTGCAAACCATGCGACACCAGTCGGCGGTTGTTGGCATCCAGTTTAACCACGTCGGCCACGGTGCCCAGCGCCACAAGGTCAAGCAACGCGTCAATTCGGGGCTGACTGGCGGCGTCGAACACGCCACGTTCGCGCAACACCGCACGGGTGGCCAACAACACATAGAACATCACACCCACCCCGGCAATCGACTTACTGGGGAAATTACAACCGGGCTGGTTGGGATTCACAATGGCCAAGGCTTGCGGCAGTTGCTCACCGGGCAAGTGATGGTCGGTCACAATCACGCCAATACCCAACTCATTGGCCTCATTCACACCCTCAACACTGGCAATGCCGTTGTCCACGGTCACCAACAAATCGGGTTCAAATTCTTGGGCAGCCAGTTGAACAATTTCAGGGCTCAGGCCATAGCCGTACTCAAACCGATTGGGCACCAGAAAATCAATGTGGTATCTCGCCGCTTCTTCATCGGCTCCCAAACTTTGCAGCAACATGCGCAAGCCGCGCACGCCCACCGCGGTGGCGGTTGCGCCATCGCAATCGTAATCGCCCACAACCACGATGCGTGCACCTGCTTCTAAGGCGTCTGCCAGAATTTCAGCGGCTTGTTCAATGCCTTTCAACTCGGCGGGCGGAATCAAATCAGCCAGTTTCATTTCGGCTTCGGCCTGGGAAGCAATACCCCGTGCGGCCATGAGCCGGGCCAACAAAGGGTGCATGCCCTGACTACGTAGCGCAGCTTCAACTTGTGGGCGTGGTGTTCGAACACGATGTTGAACCGTGTTGCTCATCATCGCCCCTCCCACTCAGCCTGAATGCTGTCTTGGTCGCGCTGACCTTGCTGCCATGCCGCTTGCAAGTCTTCCTCTGAAGGGCCTTCCTGCATTTCGGGTTCACCCAGCACGGCCCAGTTCGGTGTGTTCTGCCAAAATTTAAAGCGATTCATCCAGTTGCTTGTTAAAGTTTTCCAGCCATTGTTGCCCAACAGCACCCAGTTAAAAGCCAAACCCGCCAGGCGCATGGGTTGCAGCACCTCGCTTTCCAGCAATTTGAACACAGCAATGTTGCCGCCCCAACCCTGAAAGTTCACGCAATACACGTGATCAGGTTTTGGCCCGGAATCGGTGTACTGTTTCAATACGGGATCCAGCAATTGGGTCCAGAACACAAATCGATTCACCGCCTCGTCTGCGCCATCGGTCATTTTGACAGCGTCGAATACGCCGTCCTCTGACACTGATTTCACACGCGGCAGCGGCAAATCAGTTTGCCAAGCCTCGCCACCACCCCAGAACCACAGTGCATTCAAAGGCTTTAAGCCTTTGGCCTCGCGGGCCTTGTTGAATTCAGCGTTGTGCAATTCCACCTGCATGTTCAGCCACATGCGCCGCCAGTCGCTGCATTCGTGGGTCATGGGCAGGTAGTCGGTCAATCGAATGCCTTGCACCGACCAGGGCGATGCCTGCTCCATGGGCACAGGCACAGGGTTGCTCAACAGGCTGTGAAAGCCTGCCGGGGTGTTCAATGACCAACCATGCTTGTCCAGCAAGGGTTGAACCACGTTCCAGAAGGCCTCCAAGTCAGCCTTGCCCACCTGCAACACCTCGGGCGGCGTAAAACGCACGCCATCCCTTTCAATTTCCAGGCAACCCACTGTGCCCCAAAACCGGGTGAAAGGCGTTAAGTGGCTAACATCGCCATCCGCGTTGAACCTCTGAAGCATGGCCCAAGCCGGGTACTGGTCGAACTTTGCTTGCGCTTCTGAATCCAAGTAGCGCAACAGCCAGGCTTCAATTCGGTCCAGCCCGTCTGCATGCTGGTATTCGGGCGCAGCATTTCTGGCCATGGTTTGCAGCAAACCGGCTGGCAGGCCTTGAAAGGATTGAGCCTGCGCGGTGGCCGACAGGCGTTCAAGTGCCATTTCAGGCACAAGAATGTTGGGAACGAACACCCACAAAGGCGCATTGCTTGGTTTGGACACGGTTTTATTCACACTACAATGAGAGCGCTTTGAAACTTCAGAAGCGCATTTGAACAATTCGGGACAATTTGTGATTAGTTTACCCTTTGATGTTGAAATTGCACTGCGTTATGTGCGCGGTGGCGGCCACAGAAGCCGCGACAAATTCATTTCCTTCATTTCCGGATTGTCCATGGCCGGCATCGGGCTTGGCGTGGCGGCGCTTATCGTCGTGTTGTCGGTGATGAACGGCTTTCAAAAAGAAGTGCGCGACCGCATGCTGTCGGTGATTGCACACATCGAGGTACTGGCCCCACAGGAAGGCTTCGACAACCCCGAGGCACTGGTGGGCGCAATCAAAAGCGCCAACCCAAAAGTGATTGGCGCTGCGCCCTATGTCGCTGGTGAAAGCATGCTGGCGCATGGCGATTTGTTGCGCCCAGCCATTGTTCGCGGCATTGACCCTGCACAAGAACAGGAAGTTTCAGATTTCAAGGAAGTGATTTCCGGCAGCCTCAGCAACCTGCAAGCTGGCGAATTTCGCGTGGTTTTGGGCATTGAGCTGGCCAAGCAGATTGGTGTCAGCGTGGGTGACCGAATTACGCTGATTGCACCTTCAGGCCAAATGACCCCCGCCGGCATGATTCCCCGTTTGAAAGCTTTCGAAATTACCGCCCTGGTGAGCACTGGCCATTATGAATACGACAGTGGCCTGGTGTTGATGAACCTGGACGACGCAGCACGCTTTTACCGCAGCTTGGGCCCCACCGGCATTCGCGTGAAGCTCAACGACATGGATGCGGCTCCATTCGTTGCCCGTGACATTGAACGCCAATTGCCACCCACAGTTTGGGTTCGCGATTGGTCAGTGCAAAACCGCACCTGGTTTGCTGCCGTGCAAACTGAAAAACGCATGATGTTCATCATTCTCACACTGATTATCGCCGTGGCGGCATTCAACCTGGTTTCCATGCTGGTGATGACCGTGAAAGACAAGCGCGGCGAGATCGCCATTCTGCGCACCTTGGGTGCAAGCCCTTTTGCCATTCAGCGAATTTTCATGTTGCAAGGTGCACTGGTGGGCTGGATTGGTACATTTTTAGGTGTAACAGCGGGTTGGTTGTTGGCCATCAATTTGGGCACCATCGTACCCGCCATTGAACGTGCGCTTAGCGTTGAGTTCTTGCCAAAATCAATTTACTTCATCAGCCAGTTGCCCTCCGACCCACGTGCAAGCGATGTGGTCACCATCGTCACCGTGGCCTTGGTGCTCAGCGTGCTCAGCACCATTTACCCAAGCTGGCGTGCATCGCGTGCCGAACCTGCGGAGGCCCTGCGTTATGAGTAATGTTGTTCTGGAAACAAAAAATCTGAGCAAGGCGTTCAAAGGCATTACTGCGAACGACAAAGCAACACAAGTGATCAAAAACCTGAACTTTCAGGTGCAGGCAGGCGAAACCGTGGCAATTGTTGGTGCCTCCGGCGCAGGCAAAAGCACGCTGTTGCATGTGCTCGGTGGGCTTGAAAAAGCCGACAACGGTTCAGTGCTGTGGGCTGGCCAGGCGATCGAGCCTTGGTCGGTTCGCAAACTGGGCATGGAACGCAACAAAACCTTGGGCTTCATTTACCAGTTCCACCACTTGTTGCCGGAATTTCATGCGCTGGACAATGTGGCCATGGCATTGCGTATTGGTGGAGAGAACAAACAAGTGGCGCGAGAAAAAAGCGCTGTATTGTTGAAACAATTTGGCCTTGAACACCGGTTAAACCACCGCCCTGCGGAGTTGTCAGGCGGCGAACGCCAGCGCGTGGCGATTGCGCGCGCCATGGTGACCAACCCAAAAGCCATTTTGGCCGATGAACCAACAGGCAACCTGGACCAGGACACAGCCGACCAGGTGTTTGAAAGCCTGATACACAGCAAGGCAGCCAACAAATCGGCCTTGATCATCGTGACCCATTCCATGGAATTGGCGCGCAAGTGCAGCAAGGTGTTAAGGCTAGAAAAAGGCGAATTAAAACCGGAATAGGAGCAACGCCTAGCGTGGTGCGGAAAAATTGCGCTTGCGCCTGCGCACCACTGCAATTCGCACACCCAAGTTCCAGGCCACACGAACGGTGAAGTAGCCCAATAGAGACAAGGTCACCATCAGTGCGGGCAAACCCACCGCCAGCGACGGTCCCATGGACAACATCCAGTCCAGCATGGCGTGGGTGGAATCGCCCCAGGCTGACCAATTCCATTCGGGCAGGGGCTGCATGGTGGCCTCGCCGATCTCGCCCAAGAAAAACTGCCCGTAGGCCACTGCGACCAAGTACAAAGGTACGATGGTGATGGGGTTGGTATACAAAGTGACGGTAAAGGCCACTGGCATATTGACTTTGGCCAACACCACCCAAATAAGCGCTCCAAATATTTGAAACGGACCGGGAATCAAACCGCAAAACAGACCTGCCGCCACACCCCCCGCAATACTTTTGCGGTTCAAGGCCCAAATATTGGGATGCCCCAAGAAGCGTTTGAATGGCCGTGCCCAAGACAGTCGATCGAAATGATCGGGCGTAGGCAGGTACTTGCGAATTTTCCGACGAAACATGGCAAACTTTAAAGTATGTGGACCGACACGCACCTTCATCTTGATGCTTCTGAATACGACAGCGATCGCACCGCTGTAGTTCAGCGGGCGCGTGAATTGCATGTTACCCGCTTTGTATTGCCCGCCGTGGGCGCATTCAATTTTGATGCGGTAAAAACCTTGGCTCACAGCATTCAAGGCGCGGTGTACTGCCTGGGCATACACCCCATGTTTGTAGACAAGGCAAAAGAAGAAGACCTTTTGATCTTGAGGCAAAAAATTCAGCGGTCAATTGATGACCCCAAGTTTGCGGGCATCGGAGAGATCGGACTGGACGGCTTTGTGCCTGGTTTGAACTGGGACAAGCAGGTTCAATTTTTCCATGCACAACTTAAATTGGCACGCGATTTTGATGTGCCTGTGGTGATGCATGTTCGCAAAGCGCAAGACCCTGTTTTAAAAGGCCTTCGAATATACAAACCACGCAGTGGCATTGCCCACGCATTCAACGGCAGCTTTCAGCAAGCAGATCATTTTCTGAGTTTGAACATGTGCCTTGGCTTTGGCGGGGCCAGTACTTTCACCCGGGCACTTCAGCTGCGGCGGTTGGCTGCCGAGCTACCCGAACATGCCATGGTGCTTGAAACAGACGGCCCCGATATTGCACCAGAATGGATTAACAAACAGCGCAACGCGCCTGAACACCTGCCGAGAATTGCGCAAACCATCGCCGAGCTGCGCGGTTTAAGCATGCAGGCACTTTCTGAGCAAACGCAATTGAACTCGCAACGCGTGTTGCCCGCCCTCGCCCTTCAAGGCTAACCAACGTCATCACCCGATCGCGTTCATCATTGGTGAACTCGACCGCCTTGGTGCACGCTTGCAGGCTTGCCTCTACTCTGAAACCGAGTCGTGCCTTCTCTGCCGCTGTTCACCACAGCCTACCTGCTTAGCCTACTGCTGTTTCACAGCCAAGCCACGCTGCCATGGGTGTGGACCATGGCCTACAAAAGCTTCGGCGAACACAGCATCATTTTGTTTGCTTGGGCAGCCATCTTTCTACTGCTAGGCGTTCGAGGTGGTGTCAGTCAACACAACACTGAGAAACTCGCATGGTTCATTCTGGGTTTTGCAACAGCACAACTGTGCGCAGGCATTCAGGCCGCAGCGCATCAACAGGCTCAAATACCTTTGGCTTGTAACAAGCACACCATTCAATCCGAATTTCGGCTAATTGAAAAAACCTTTCGCGACAACGGCGCACAAACCTGGCTGCTTGAACACACGCCGCAACGCCCAGCGCGCGTTAGCGAATGCCTGGTCACGGGTGCGCGCTTGCAAACTTTCGTCGAACAAGCGAATGCACACCGAGAACTTCGGCCTGGCCAATTCTTTCGGGCAACGGTTCGAATCAAACCACCCAAAGCACCTTTGCAACTGGAAGGGTTTGATGTTCACCGCCACTGGTTTGCCAATCGAATCGCTGGCACTGCCCAACTGAAAGGCGGGCTGGAGAAATTAACTGACTCAGCCCTGTTGAATCCGCTGAGCGGGATGGAACGGGCACGCCTGTACATAGCAAACATCATCGTCACGGCCTTGCAAGACCACCCCGAACAAGCTTTGGTGTTGGCCATGGTGGTGGGTGATCAAGGCCTGATCAGCCCGGAAGACCGGGAAATGTTCAGCGCCACAGGCATTGCACATTTGGTCGCTATTTCCGGTTTGCACATTACCCTGTTTGCCATGCTGGCGGGCAAATTGTTCAGTGCACTTTGGCGTCGATCAAGCAAGCTGTGCCTTCGCCTGCCAGCCCCTTTGGCAGGCAGCGCATTTGGATTGGTGTTTGCAGTGTTGTACGGCCTGATTGCAGGCTGGGGAGTGCCCGCGCAACGCACCGTGTTCATGCTGTTTGCGCTATTCGTGGGGCAAGTGCGGGGCGGCATGCAAAGCAGTTGGGACACCTTCTTTCTCGCCCTGTTTCTAACCCTTGCGTTTGACAACTGGGCCGTTCTGGATGCGGGCTTCATTCTCTCCTTCGGTGCGGTGGCCGTGCTTATTTTCGTGACTCAGGGGCACTATCACTTCATCAAACCCAAGCAGGAATTGATTGTCAACGCTGTGAAAGCCCAATACACGGTGACCATCGGACTGATACTGCCCTGTGCAATGCTGTTTAACCAGCAGTCGTTGGTTAGCCCGGTGGCCAATGCCCTGTCCATTCCGTGGATGAGTTTTGTAAGCACGCCACTGGCCTTGCTCGGCGGACTGGCCCAACAACCGTCCTTACTTTGGCTGGCCGCCAACAGCCTTGCCTTGCAACGCGAATGGCTTGTATTTTTCAATGAATTAAGTTGGGCCACCCTGCCGGTGCACAACCAGCCCTGGTGGATTAATGGCCTTGTGGGCATGGGCTGCCTGGTGTTGATTTTGCCCGCTGGCTTAATTCCAAGATGGACAGGAGTTGCACTGATTGCCTTGCTGGCACTTCCACCACCCAGGCCTGAACACAATGATTTCTGGATGACCTTGATGGATGTTGGTCAAGGCACCGCCATCAGCATTCAAACCCGAAATCATCTTTTAATTTACGACGCTGGCCCCGCATTCAACGCACGGGCTGATTCAGCCAGGCGCGTGCTGCTGCCCTGGATGGCAGCGCACGGCTATCGACAAGCTGATGTGTTCATGCTGTCGCATGATGATGCAGACCATTCAGGCGGCGCACCACTGCTGTTGGAAAAAGCCCCGCCCATTCAGTTCATCTCCTCGATCAAGCAACAACACAATTTAAACCGGCTAGCCCACACCCGGAAAAGCGGCACAGCAAACTGCCACACACTGAAGCCATGGACTTGGGATGGCGTGACATTCACACCAATCGGGCTTGATGCGCCTGAACATTCACCCCAAAAATTATTGGCCAAAAACAACCAAAGTTGTGTGCTAAAAATAGGCAATTCGAATCACAGCGTACTGCTGACTGGTGACATCGAAGCGATTTCCGAAATGACCTTGTTGGCGCAACATGGCGCAAAGGCCTTGAAATCCCGGGTTTTGATCGTGCCGCACCACGGCTCAAAAAC
Organism: Limnobacter alexandrii; assembly: GCF_005871185.1. Classification (GTDB taxonomy): domain Bacteria; phylum Pseudomonadota; class Gammaproteobacteria; order Burkholderiales; family Burkholderiaceae_B; genus Limnobacter; species Limnobacter alexandrii. The sequence goes on along the minus strand of NZ_SWKN01000012.1, from coordinate 84,938 downwards.
CTCTTCTACCATGCCGTTTCTTCAAGCCGTTCAACCCGAATATGCCCTGATACAGGCTGGTTGGGAAAACCAGTTTGGTCACCCGCACAAAGCGGTGATTGAACGATACGAGACCATGGGCGTCCAATGGTTCAACACCGCCCAAAATGGTGCAATAAGATGGAAGTTTAAGCACCTGAACTTCCAGCCTGAAGTGGACAACGCACGGCAGCATCGTCAGCGCTACTGGCACATGCACGAAAGCGGTGCAAAAGCGCCTTAACACTGTTAACTTTATGGCTAAGCGCGACACAATCAGCCTGCATGCGCTTGGCATGCTTCTTGTTACTTCATGACTACACAGAACAGGAATAACAACTTATGTCATCAACACCCTTCGACGAAATGTACACGCCCGGCGGAGAAGTTCGCCCGCATTATCAGGATTTTTCGCGTTGGCTGGAAATGCAAGCTCCTGAAAAACTGCAGAACAAGCGCGCAGAGGCGGACCTCATATTCAGACGGGTCGGCATTACCTTTGCCGTGTACGGCGAAGAATCTGGCACTGAACGGTTGATTCCATTTGACATTGTGCCGCGCGTGATTAAAGCCTCGGAATGGAAAACACTGGAGGCTGGCTTGCGTCAACGTGTTCAGGCCTTGAACATGTTTTTGAAAGACATTTACAACGAGCAAAAAATACTGGGCACAGGGCTAATTCCGCCTGAACAGATTTTCAACAATGAACAGTACCGCCCCGAAATGCAAGGCGTGAAAGTGGCTGGCGACATTTACGCACACATTGCCGGTGTTGATGTGGTGCGTGCCGGTGAAGGCGAGTTTTACGTGCTCGAGGACAACCTGCGTGTGCCCTCGGGCGTCAGCTACATGCTTGAAAACCGGAAAATGATGATGCGCCTGTTTCCGGAACTGTTTGCCCGCAACCGTGTAGCACCAGTTGAACATTACCCTGACAATCTGCTGGAAAACCTGCGCTCGGTTTCACCACAAAACAGCACCGACCCCACGGTTGTGTTGCTCACCCCAGGCATGTACAACTCGGCGTATTTCGAGCACGCCTTTCTGGCCCAGCAAATGGGCATTGAACTGGTGGAAGGCAAAGACATGTTTGTGGATGAAGAGGTGCTTTATATGCGCACCACGCAAGGCCCCAAGCGTGTGGATGTTATATACCGCCGATTGGATGACGATTTTCTCGACCCATTGGCATTTCGTGAAGATTCACAACTGGGCGTTCCCGGCCTGTTGTCGGTGTACCGCGCGGGCAATGTAACCTTGGCCAACGCGATTGGCACAGGCGTGGCCGATGACAAATCGATTTACCCCTATGTACCCGACATGATTCGCTTTTACTTGAGCGAAGAACCCATTATTCAAAACGTACCCACCTGGCAATGCCGCAAACCAGACCAATTGAAAGAGGTGTTGGACAAGCTGCCGGAATTGGTTGTGAAAGAGGTTCATGGTGCGGGTGGGTACGGCATGTTGGTGGGCCCTGCATCCACCAAAGCGCAAATTGAAGATTTCCGCCAGAAGGTGATTTCTGACCCGGCAAAGTTCATTGCCCAACCCACACTGGCATTGTCGACCTGCCCTACTTTTGTGGAACAGGGCCTGGCCCCCCGCCATATTGATCTTCGCCCTTTCGTGTTGTCTGGCAGCAAAGTCAGCTTGATCCCGGGCGGCTTAAGCCGGGTGGCACTGCGCGAGGGTTCGCTGGTGGTGAACAGCAGCCAGGGCGGCGGCACCAAAGACACCTGGGTACTGGAACGATAAGGAGCAATCAACATGTTAAGTAGAACTGCTGACCACTTGTTCTGGATGGCCCGTTACATTGAACGCGCCGAGAACACAGCCCGCATGCTCGACGTGAACGTGCAAACCGCACTGCTTCCGCAGGATCCGGAGAATGCAGAACAAGGCTGGCGAGCCATGCTGTCCATTTGTGAGTTGACCGAAGCATTTGCCCAAAGGCACGACGAAGTCAGCGCAGAAGCTGTGATCGACTTCATGGTGAAAGACCCCAGCAACCCTTCCAGCATTTACTGTTGCCTGCAAGGTGCCCGAGAAAACGCGCGTGCTGTGCGTGGTGCGCTTACCACCGAGGTTTGGGAAACCAACAACACTACCTGGCTGGAATTGAAGAAGGTGTTGGCCGACGGCACAGTTGAACGCGACCCCTCTGAATTTTTTGAATGGGTAAAGTTTCGCAGTCATTTGTCGCGTGGCGTCACCATTGGCACCATGCTGAAAGACGATGCATTCCGTTTCATTCGCTTGGGTACCTTTCTGGAACGTGCCGACAACACCGCACGACTGCTGGATGTGAAATTTCACAGCATGCCTTTTAGCCCATTGGCCAATTTAAGCACTGCCGACCCCCATGCCGATTACTACCACTGGGCTGCCATTTTGCGTTCAGTGTCTGCATTCGAAACTTACCGTAAAGTGTATCGGGACGTGATTACACCCGACCGTGTTGCCGAATTGCTGATACTGCGCGACGACATGCCACGTTCGCTGCTGGCTTCACTGAATGAAGTGTGCGCCAACCTGGAAATGATTCGAAACGACTATTCAGCTTCCACTGAACGCCGCGCGGGTAAACTGCGCGCCGAGTTGCTGTACAGCCAAATCGACGACATTTTGCAAATGGGTTTGCATGCGTATTTGACCAACTTTCTTGAGCGCGTGAATGATTTGGGCAACCGGATCAGCAAAGATTTCCTGGTACCGCTTGAGGCATGAAACTGCGCATTCAACACCACACCACCTATCGCTATACTTGGCCCGTGCTGTACAGCATCCAGCACGTGCGCCTGACACCGCAACAGGACACCAATCAAAGAATTGTCGACTGGAAAATCAAAACACCAGCAAGACATCACAGCGCCTGCGATCACCATGGCAATGCAGTGCACACCTTCTCGGTGAACCAACAACACCGGGAGCTATCTGTTCAGTCTCAGGGCCAAGTTGAAATTGATCCCCTTGAAGACGGCTACACCCCGGTTCAATCTTTTTCACTTCATCCCTTGGTCTACACCCCCACAACGCCGCTCACTCAATTCAATGATGAAATGCGCGACTTTGCCAGCTTCGTTTCTGACAAGCACATTCCATTTGCACATCGAATATTGACCTTGGCCCACGCCGTGGCCGATCGTGTGGTGTACACCAAAGGCAGCACGACAGTGGCTGACTCGGCCATGCAAGCCTTTGAAAATGGACAGGGTGTTTGCCAGGACCATTCTCATGTAATGCTGGCCTGCCTGCGCGCACACCGCATTCCTGCACGATACGTGAGTGGCTACTTTTTCAACCCCAATGTGGAACAGCACGACAGCCACGCTTGGGTTGAAGTGTTCGATGAAACCCGCCAGCAGTGGCTGGGGGTGGATGCCACGCACAAATCGTTGGTGCAGGGCAATCACTGCCGCCTGGCTGTGGCCAAAGATTTCACGGGTGCGTCTCCAATTCGTGGCATACGCACGGGTGGTGGGCAGGAAAGCCTCGACGTGCAAGTGACCATTGAGCGGGTTGGCTGATTCACCGGCTGGTCTTTATAGCCCGATCGGCTTGGGTTCCGATCTCTCGCCTGCCGGTTTACTGCCCCAATCGGCTTGGGTTCCAATCTCTCGCCTGAAAACCTGGTTTTCCCTTTTCGAGATTCTCCCTGACTCACCTCGATCGGCAAAAGGGCGGGCCGAGTCTCGGTGCCGGCCTTTGGCCGACCGTGGCGGGTGAATTCAAACGGGCAGGTTTTCTTGAAGGCGAAGCGATCGAAACACCGCCGCCGATTGGGCTACAGACCCAGCCGACGGTGACGCTGAGCTGAACTTGCAATGGGTCGCACGATGACCGGTCAGAAAACTTGCCGGCCTGGCGCGCTGAGACAAACGACCGTGCCCTGGCGCGAAAGCCAAGACCCGACCGTTACTTTTGGAGGGCTTGGCTTAGTGCAGGCTCAAGCAGACAAGACGATATGCCAAGTTTTCGGGCAGCGGTGACCCTTCAAGTTCAGCTCCTGAGTCACCAATGACAGGCGGCACAAGTAACCCACGCCGAGTTCAGCAAATAACCGCAGTGGCGACGCTTACTGCGCCACCCACCCTCCGTCCATATTCCACGCAGCACCCCGCACTTCCTGCGCATCGTCGGAGCACAAAAACACCACCAGCCCACCCAACTGCTCTGGCGTTACAAACTCTTGCGACGGTTGTTTTTCACTCAACAAACCCACTTTCGCTTCTTCAACAGAAACACCTTCCCGCACCGCACGCGCATCCACCTGTGCCTGCACAAGCGGCGTCAGCACCCAACCCGGGCACACTGCATTGCAGGTAATGCCGGTTTTGGCATTTTCCAAAGCAACTACCTTGGTCAAGCCCACAATGCCGTGCTTGGCAGCCACATAAGCCGACTTATTGGCCGAGGCCACCAAGCCGTGGGCAGAGGCAATATTCACAATCCGCCCCCAGTTGCGTGCCTGCATACCTAGCAATACGAGGCGTGTGGTGTGAAAAGCTGCGCTCAAGTTAATGGCGATTACCGCATCCCACTTGGCGGGATCAAAGCTTTCCACGGGCGACACATGCTGAATACCCGCATTGTTCACCAGCACATCCACCCGGCCAAACAGGGCTTCGGTGCTTTTCACCAGGTCTTCAACTTCTGCCACTTTGCTTAAATCAGCACCGTGATAGCCCACTTTCACACCATGGGCAGCAATGCTTTGCTTGGCCGCCTCGATTTGTTCGGATGTCCCAAAACCATTGAGCATCACATTGACACCCTTGGCAGCCAAGCGCTGGGCAATGCCCAAACCGATACCACTGGTTGAACCGGTGACCAACGCATTCATGTTCTTAAAATCCACGGATGAACCTCTTTCGACAATGAAACTCTGAAATACTGATTAATACAATTCACAGGAGGGTATTGAACAATGCTGACAGCGCGCTTGCACACCGTGCAATGGTTAAGCCCGCAGGGTTTACACAAATTAGCCTACCGCGAATGGGGCGACCCCGACAACCCACATGTGTTGTTGTGTGTGCATGGCCTAACCCGCAGCAGTGCTGATTTTGAATCCCTGGCTCAAGACCTTGGGAAAAACCTGCGCGTGGTGGCTGCCGACATGCCTGGTCGGGGAAGGTCTGATTGGCTGCCCGACCCTGCCCTCTATGGCGTACCCACCTACGTGAGCGCCTGTGTGGCCTTGGTGGCCCGCTTGAACGCAGATACGCTGGATTGGTTTGGCACTTCCATGGGAGGCCTGATCGGCATGGCTTATGCCAGCCTGCCCAACAACCCGATTCGAAAGCTGATACTGAATGATGTGGGCCCAAGCCTGAACTTTGGCGCACTACAACGCATTGGCGACTATGTCGGAAAACCGGTTCAATTTCAAACACTTCAAGAGGCCCGGCAATACATTCGAACCATATCCCAACCCTTTGGCCCGCACACCGAATCCCAATGGAATGAATTGTGCGACTCAGTATTGATCGAAAAAAACGGTCACTGGCAACCCCACTACGACCCCGCAATCGGCCATGCATTTCAAAACCTGTCAGAATCCACTACCTTGCTGCATGAGAGCGCGCTTTGGGCGGCATTTGACTCAATCAAAGCCGACACACTGGTGGTGCGCGGCGAACACTCCGACCTGCTATCGAAACAAACAGTGGCGGAAATGAGTCAACGTGGCCCCAAGCCACGCGTTATCGAGGTGCACGGCGTTGGCCATGCCCCCACTTTCATGCAGAACGAGCAAATTAATATTGTTCGCAGCTTTTTGTTTTAAACTGGTCCTAACGAATCCACCCAAACAAACATGGTTTCAGTTTCATCAACACTGGGCTCTGAGAAGAAAGGCAGCGCTGCAGCGCCTGCCCTGGTGTTGTTGAACAAATTCGACGCAGCCCGCGTTGAAGAGGCACTGAATTATGCGCGGCTTCATGCTGCTGATCATATTCTGGACACGCAAGAGCCTGCGATTCAACACATGCTGGCTGTGGCCGATCTGTTGGCCGAACTGCGAGCCGATGCCAATACCCGGATTGCCGGCGCCTTGGGCCCATTGGTGTTTTTTGACAAACACCTAGAAAGCCACATGGAGAAAAAGTTTGGTGATGAGGTAGGCCGCATGCTGGCCAGCCTGCGCAAGCTTTTTAAAATGCGATCCATGGTAGGCCCAAGTGCCAGCCGTAACACCATTGAAACCTTGCGCTGGGCCGACCAAATTGAAACCCTGCGCAAAATGTTGCTGGCCATGTCCACCGACATTCGCGTCATCATGATTCGCTTGTGCTCACGCCTGCAAACCTTGCGGCATTTCACCAGCCACGACGACATCAAAAACGAAAAAGGCCCGTTATGGCCTTATGCCGTGTCGCATGCGCAAGAAACCCTAGACCTGTATGCCCCGCTGGCCAACCGCTTAGGCTTGTGGCAACTGAAGTGGGAACTCGAAGATCTGTCGTTTCGTATCCTGCAACCAAACACGTACAAAAACGTGGCCAAAATGCTGGATGAAAAGCGCGTCGAACGTGAAGCATTCATTGAGTCGGCCATGGCCAGCATCAAAGAAAACCTGTTGCTGGCCGGTATTCATTGCGAAATCAGCGGTCGCCCAAAACACATCTACAGCATCTGGAACAAAATGCGTGGCAAGGGCATCAGCTTCGACAAGCTGTACGATGTGCGCGCATGCCGTGTGATTGTAGACACGGTCGACGACTGCTACACCGCACTGGGCATTGTTCACAATTTGTGGACACCAATCCCTGAGGAATTCGACGACTACATCAGCAAGCCCAAACCCAACGGCTACCAAAGCCTGCACACCGTAGTTCAAGACGAAACCGGCAAAACACTCGAGGTGCAAATACGCACGGAAGCCATGCACCAGTTCGCTGAATATGGTGTGGCTGCACATTGGCGCTACAAAGAATCGGGCAAAGACGGCTACACCGGCGAAAGCCGCGCCGAGGGCCAGTTCGAAGAGCGAATTGCCTTGTTGCGCCAATTGCTGGCCTGGCAAAAAGACGTCACCGACACCATGGGTGAAGCCAGCGACTGGGCGCAGGAAATGAAAACCAGCGCCTTGAACGATCGCGTGTATGTGTTCACACCACAAGCCAAAGTGGTGGAATTGCCCACAGGCAGCACGCCGCTAGATTTTGCTTACCATGTGCACACAGAGCTGGGGCATCGTTGCCGCGGCGCCAAAGTGAACGGGCAAATGGTGCAATTAAACACCCCGCTGGACAACGGCCAAACTGTGGAAATTGTGAGTGCTCGCGGCGACGCGGCCACAGGCCCTTCCCGCGACTGGTTAAACCCCACCCAAAAATACCTGATCAGCCACCGCGCGCGCCAAAAGGTCAAGCAGTGGTTCGCTCAGCAAGAACGCAAGGAAACGCTTGAACGCGGCCGAGCCATAGCAGAACGCGAACTTCAACGAATTGGGCAAACCGCACAAAACCTGGAGCTGTTGGCCCAGAAACTGGGTTACGAAAAACCCGACGACTTGTATGTTGCGCTGGCCCGTGAAGAAATACGGCCCCGCGCCATTGAAAACGCCTTGCGCGCCGACCTGCAACCTTCCGGGCCATTGTCCGATGAAGAACAAGTCGAAATACTGAACAAACGCAAACCTGGTTCACAAGGCAACTCAGCGGGCAAGGAATCGGGTGTGCTGGTGGTGGGTGTCAGCACCTTGATGACCAACCTTGCACGGTGCTGCCGCCCAGCGCCGCCTGACCCTATTATTGGTTTTGTCACCCGGGGCAAAGGAGTGTCCATTCACCGCCTGGGTTGTTCCAACCTGGCCGAGGTCATGCGTCGTCAACCCGAGCGCTTGATTGAAACCACCTGGGGGGAATCCTCGGGCTTGCACTATCCCGTGGATATTGCTGTCACCGCAAACGACCGCCAAGGCTTGCTGCGCGACATCACCGAGGTATTTTCAAAAGACAAAATCAATGTGATTGGCGTACAAACAGAAACGCAGCGCGGTGTTGCCAAAATGCAGTTTACCGCTGAGGTTAGCAGCGGTGAGCAGTTGCGTGGTGCACTAAGCCACTTGCTTGAAGTGAATGGAGTGTTCGAGGTTAGACGACGATAAGTCAATTTGATTCCGTCGGACCAAGCGGCTCTCTGTGTTCCACAAAACTGGCAGCCAAGGTACCCAGCAAATAATTCTGTGAATTCATGCGGCGCGCGCCAGTGGGCTTGCGTCGAACGTAGTTTCCATTTGAGTCCATGATCCAGGCCAGAATATTGTCTGCCAACAAAGCCTTCAAACCTTCGTCAATTACGCGCTTTTTCAGCTTCTTGTCAGTCACAGGTACAGCAAGCTCGACACGTCTGAAGAAATTCCGGTCCATCCAGTCGGCACTTGAAATAAACACCTCTTCATCACCATCGTTACTGAAATAAAACACGCGGCTGTGTTCCAGCAAACGGCCCACCACCGACCGAACGGTAATGTTCTCGCTAAGGCCAGGCACACCGGGACGCAAAGCACACACACCCCGCACAATCAAATCAATTTTTACCCCAGCCTGTGACGCGGCATAAAGCTCATTGATCAGGTGTGGCTCCAGCAGAGCATTCATGCGCGCCATGATTCGGCACTTCTTGCCGGCCTTGGCCAGTTCAGCTTCTTTGCGTACCGCAATCACCACATTGCTGTGCAAATTAAATGGCGAATTCCAAATTTTGTTCAATTTCCGGGCGCGGCCCAGGCCAGTCAAGTGATTGAACACTTCGTGCACATCGTGCCCCAACGACTCATCGCAAGAAAACAAACCGAAGTCGGTGTACAGGCGAGCGGTCTTGGGGTGGTAGTTGCCCGTACCCAAATGCACATAACGGCGCAACACCACCTTGCCAGTCTCGGTTTTTTCCCGGCGAACCACCATCAACATCTTGGCGTGGGTTTTCTGGCCGACCACGCCGTACACCACATGGGCGCCAACCCGCTCTAGTTTGGATGCCCAGTTGATGTTGGCTTCCTCATCGAAACGGGCCATCAGTTCCAGCACCACCGTCACTTCCTTGCCACTTCGTGCGGCAGACAACAGGCTGTCCATCAGCACCGATTCCGTACCCGTGCGGTAAATGGTCTGTTTGATCGCCACCACATCGGGATCGGTCGCTGCCTTTTTGATGAATTCCAGCACTGGGCTGAAACTTTGATACGGGTGGTGCAGCAACACATCACCCTTTTGAATCGCCTTGAAAATATCGGGCTGCTTCACCAAGGCATCGGGGCGACCTGGCGCAAAAGGCGCAAATTTCAAGTCTGGGCGATCCACCCAGTCTGGCAATTGCATCAAGCGCACCAAATTCACCGGACCATTCACTCGATAAAGTGCCTGCTCGGACAATCCAAACTCTTTCAACAAACGCGAGGTCATGTCTGGCGAGGTTTGATCACTCACCTCAAGGCGCACTGCATCCCCAAAGTGCCGCTGCGACAATTCACCCTGCAAGGCCACACGCAAATTGGTTATTTCCTCTTCGTCCACATACAAATCACTGTTGCGTGTGACACGGAACTGATAAACCCCATGGACTTCCATGCCGGGGAACAACTCGGGGATGAAGGCTTGCAAAATCGAGGTCAACATGACGAAACCATGCTCGTAACCCGACAAATTGGACGGCATGCGAATCAGTCGCGGCAAGGCGCGCGGTGCCTGCACAATTGCCACATTCGACGCACGCCCGAAAGCGTCATGGCCGGTCAATTCAACCGCAAAATTCAGTGATTTATTCAGCACGCGCGGAAACGGGTGCGCAGGGTCCAATCCAATCGGTGTTAAAACCGGCAGCACCTCGTGCCTGAAATACTGACGTGCCCAATGTGCCTGTTCTTCATTCCAGGTGGCCAGGGTCATCAGGGCAATGCCCTCCTCCCGCATGGCGGGCAACACCGACTCATTGAGCAGGCGGTATTGCTGTTCCACAATTTCCTGAGAGACAACTGACACCCTGTGCAATGTTTCAAGTGCACTCAAACCATCTTTGTCAGTGAATTCGGGATTCTGTCGAATTTGTTCCTGCAAACCCGCTACCCGAATTTCAAAAAACTCATCCATATTGCTGGACACAATACAGAGATACTTCAAACGCTCCAGCAAGGGCACACTTTGGTCTTCAGCCATGGCCAACACCCGACGGTTAAAGGCCAAAACGCCCAACTCGCGGTTTAGAAACAATTCTTTGTTGGGTGCTACGTCAGAAACAGCGGCTACTTTCAAACAAAACTCCAAATGTGGATGCGTTATCCTTGATGGTATTTCAAAAATGTGACAAACATTTGAAAGTGGTCAAATGGCGACAAACAAAGCCAGTGTGCTGCATTTGTGGCATTCTAGCGCCTGACCTGAAACACAGAACAAACAATGTCCAAGCAACGTCAGTTGATTGCAGCCGTAGACATGGGTTCCAGCAGCTTTCGAATGATTGTTGCCCGGGTAGAAGAACTCAACGGTCAATCGCAAATTTACATCATCGACACCCTGCGCGAACCCGTTCGTTTGGGTGCGGGCCTGAACGCCCAAAAGTATCTGGATGACGCATCTCAAGAACGTGCTCTAGGCGCACTGAGCCGGTTTGGCGAACGCTTGCGCTCTTTTAAACCCGGTGAAGTCCGCGCAGTGGCCACCAATGCAGTGCGGGTGGCCCGCAACGCCGTGGAGTTCATTACCAAGGCCGAAGCAGCCCTGGGCTTTCCGATTGATGTTATTTCAGGCGTGGAAGAGGCCCGCTTGGTTTACTGCGGCGTTGCCCATCAGTTGCCAATTGGTCAGGGCAAACGCCTGGTCGTCGACATTGGTGGCGGATCGACAGAATTCATCATCGGTGAAGACTACGAACCCGAAGCCATGGAGAGCTTGTACATTGGCTGTGTCAGCACTGCACAACAGTACTTCGCCGATGGCAGTATCAGCCCCCGTTCCATGAAAAATGCGGTGATGGCTGCCCGCAAAGAAGTGGCGGTGCTGCGCCGGCAAATGCTGGACATGGGCTGGACCCACGCCATTGGCTCTTCAGGCACGGCCAGAGCCCTGGCTGAAATCTGTATCTCAAACGGATTCACGCAACATGGTATGTCTGCAGAAGGTCTTCGGCTGATTCGTGAACACGTCTCTGCAGCAGGCCATCTTGACAATATCACCCTTGAGGGACTGAAAGTGGACCGCCTGCCCATGATGCCAGGCGGCTTGGCCGTGATGAGTGCAGTTTTCGAAGAGCTTGAAATTGAGCACATGGATGTGACCGACGGCGCACTTCGCCAGGGCTTGCTCTACGACATGTTAGGCCGCCAGCACAACGACGACATGCGCGAAATTACGGTGGCCCAGTTTCTGCACCGCTACAAAATTGACAGCAAACATGCGGGCAAGGTCAAAGTACTGGCTGAGTTGTTATTCAAACAACTGATGAAACAATTGCCCGAGTTGAAAGAGCAATTGCCCATGCTGCATTGGGCGGCGATGTTGCACGAAATTGGTTTGTCGATTGGGCACAACGGCCACCACAAACATGCGGCATACATTCTCAGCAATGCTGACATGCCCGGTTTTTCAAAGCGGGAACAACAACTGCTGTCCACCTGGGTATTGGCACACAACGGAAAACTGGGCAAGGTCAGCGACATTGCCAACACAGCGATTCATTGGGCCGCACCCATGTGTTTGCGTTTGGCTGCGCTGTTTTTGCGCCGCAGAGAAGTAGAGGCTTTGCCTGAACTGAAGGTGAAGTTGCTTGAACAAGGCATCCAGATGAGCGTGCCCAAAAACTGGCTGATTACCCACCCTTTGACGCAATACAGCCTTGAAACCGAGGTTGAGCAGTGGCAACGCATCGGCCTTGAACTTGAACTGCTGACCCGGCGCTAAGCCGGGCCATTTAAACCCGATCAAATAAAGCCGAAGTGCCTTGCGTAACGCGGGCTCATCTTGTCGATTGACAACAACATCATGAAGTCAGCGGTGTTGAAGTCAGGGTCCCATGCAGGCTCTCCACACACCACCGCACCTAGCCGCAAATAACCTTTTACCAAGGGTGGCGGCTCAATTTCCACATCGCAACGCAGGCGTTCAACCGGAAGGCGGTTCTTTGGAAACACCTGGCAACTGGCATCAGCCAGGTGCGGTTCAAGCTGTTTGAACAGGCTGGCAGCCTGGTGCCCGCCGTCGCGAAGGCTTACGCTTGCACAACCAATCAAATGTTTGTAGCCACCCAGTTTCATGTATTGCGCAATGCCGCTCCACAGCAGCATGATGGCAGCGCCGTTGCGGTAATCCGGGTGTACGCAAGACCTTCCCACTTCCACCGTTGTTTTGCGAAGCCGCTCAATCCGGTTCATAAAAAACTCGGTTTCCGAGTACCAGCATTTCAAGCGCGCCGCATTTTCTGGCGCAAGAATGCGGTAAGTACCCACCACCTCACCGGTTTGGCTGTTTCTTACAAGAAGGTGATCACAGTAGGCATCAAACACATCATGATCAATCCCGTTACTACCCAGATCTGCACCATATTCTTCAGAAAAAATATTGAAACGTAGTTTTTGGGCCTCGAGCACCTCGGCCGCTGTTCTGGCCAGGCAAACCTCCAGCGAAGGGGCCTGTGCGCGCGCAGGAGTGCTCAGGTACAAGGCATTTCTCAAGGCATCTTGCTTGGTGACATCGTGCTTGATCGCTTCCATCCAAGGGTCCATTTGTCATTTCGATGACACGAAATGTACGGATTGCATGTGACAGCGCGATAAAAGAAATATGAAGAAAAGGTGACTGAACTGAAAATGTTGCTTGACAAGCTTCAGGAAAAGCCTAAACTGACTTCAGCAAAAAAAATTTGGCGCTACTTCAGGTCAGTTCAATTCAGGCAAACCGCTTAAGCAATAGTTCTGTTTCTCGAATTTCACCCAGTTTTTTAGCTATTTTGTTCAATTCAGAAATCCAGGATATTGCTATGTCTGATACCGTAACCGGTCAAGTTAAATTTTTCAACGAATCCAAAGGCTTTGGCTTCATTTCCCGTGAAAACGGTCCTGACGTGTTCGTACACTTCAGCGCCATTCAGGGCAACGGCTTCAAAACCTTGGCTGAAGGCCAGAAAGTGTCTTTCACTGTGACTCAAGGTCAGAAAGGCCCACAAGCTGAAAACGTAACAGCGCTGTAATTTTCGCGTCTACGTGAAAAAGCCGCCTCAGGGCGGCTTTTTTTTGTTCCTGCAGCCGATCTATGTCCAGCTAGTCGCTCGTCTTTTGCTGCCGGTCGGCTCTATGCCGCGGGCCACATTGCCTTCCCAACCTTCGAGATGACAAGCGCCTTTGGCCGCTGCCATTAAAACAGCAGCAGGTGCGGCCACAAAGAGCATTTGAGATGCAGTGCTAATGATTGAAATACCCAAGGTCAGGACACCCATGTCAATTTTCAAAGGGAATTTCACCTTGGACACGGCTTCAGGCCCACCCAAACCCACGCCATTGCCAGCAGCCAGAGAAACAAACAAAAAAGCATCCACCGCAGCCCAAATAGAGCTTGCCACTGCCCTTCCAATACTGAAACTGGCAGTGCGGGAGTTTGGAATTCTCAGCACCGATTCGGTGATGCGTCCTGCCAGCCATGTAATTGGACGGGTTAACTGATAATTCAGGGACATCAAAACACCATGATTAAAAACACGCAGCCCTTCCGAGAGTTTTGCCAAACTGCGTGTCACCGGCCCATATTGATGCGGATTCTCCAAAATGTTTTTGGTGCTGTGAAACCTGTTTTTCAGGGATGAATGAGTAGGCTCGTGAGGATCCTTTTTGTTGGCTATACCAAGTACATTGAGTAAATTGCCAGAACCCTTGATGGCGAAATCGCGAAACTTTTCGACACCACGTTCTGCCCGGTGACGCAAGTCCATAAAATTTTCCGAAGGCTTCGCATGAAGAGCAGAATGCTCAATCAAATTGGTCAGAGCCAGAAAGTGGTTTTCGCGGACCAACAGCTCAGCTTTGTCGGCCTTGAGATCCAGAAAACAAGCTGAATTACCACCAGCGTGGCTACGTTCGGTCAAGTAAGAGCCTAGCGTTTTCTCCATGGCCTGCTTGGCCAGAAATTCGCTAGGTTGATTTTTCACATCGTCCAGCAAGCGACTCAACAACACAGGAACACGGTCTGTACCGCAATAATTATCGGCAATCTTGTAACGCAAAGCCTTCGCCAAAAGCTGAATGGCGTTGGGCTTGTTCTTCACATCGTCTAATAATAGAAAAATGCGGTGAAGGTGTTTGTCCCGGTTGAACAAAATCAAGTCCTTCACCTGATTGCTCAGATTCGACTTTGACGCAGCCAGGCAACTGCTCGCCCCCAAACCCAGCGAAACAATTGCAGATACGGCTGAAATTGCACTGAAGCTGCCAGCAAGGGCCCGCATATCCTCGAGCAGTGCCTTCGGAACTTTGCTCAATGCCCTGCCTATGCCCTCGCCAAATAAGCCAAGGGAAAACAGAGCCACAACACCAGCCACCATCGGCAAAGCAGCGAGAACCCGCAGTTGACTGACGAAGGACTTGTCATCTTTCTTGGGCGTAAATCCAATTTTGGTGAACTTGAGCAACATGCCTGTGGGTGCCGCGCCCAACTCAGTGACACCGTTCGCAAAGTGCGCCCAGCGTGAGATTTTGACCGCACGCTGATCCCGGTTCGACAAACCAAACTGGGGGTGACTTAATTGAGGATTGAAACGAAGGTTGTCCTGCCGATAGAACCGTGCCTTGACCAGATCACTTTCAGCGAGATCGGCAGTTCTGCCAAGATGCGCTGATTTGTATTGATCAGCAAAAATTGCAGCAGAAATCCGCTGGCTGCTCTCGTGCGCGGCTCTGCGATAACGTGCGTCGGCATTGTTGCCCTCAATCCAGGCCCTTATCCTGGATTGCCAACCTTTGCGAACCAACTGCCCGTTGCCCAACGATTTGTAGTTCGCTTTGCGAATGGTATGAGCACGACAGGACTGCAGGGAGAAATCGTCTGCTTGAGGTGAATACCTTGAGGACAACGGTTGGGAGCCACCCATTAATAATTCCTATGTCTGAATTAAAGACAAGGATTGACGGTGTATTTTTTTTACTACGGTGCCACGAATCCAGGCTGATGGCAAAAACCGGAATTATCACTCCCTCACACGAGGGATAACACATCATTCAAGTTCCGGCCTATGGCCATCGGCTCAACATCCAGCCTTTCCAAAGGCAAGCCAGCGCGGTTTACCCACAGGGTTGGAAGGCCAAACCAGGTGGCACCGCAGGCATCCCAGCAATTGCTGGACACGAAAAGGGCCTCCGAAGCTTTGACGCCAAAATGATTCAAGCCCATTTGGTACACCGCTCCGTGAATCTTGAAGGTTTGCAAAGCATCGACAGACAGCACCGCATCGAGAAGGCCCTGAAAGTTTGCCCCACGCACCGCCACGTTCAACATGTCGGTGTTGCCGTTGGACAGAATTGCAGTTTGAATGCCACGGCTTTTCAATTCCTGCAACACGGCCCTGTTCTCAGGATAGGCAGCAAGGCTTGAATACACATTCAAAAGCCGCCGTTGGCGTTCTTCGCTTAAATTCAGCTTCAGTGCTTCGCAAGCGTATCGCAACGCATCAATGGTGATATCCCAAAAAGGCTTGTAGCGCCCGGCCATGGCGCGCAGCCTTGTGTATTCGATCTGTTTGTCACGCCACAGCACCGACAGCGCAGAGCCCTGTCCCGGGAAAATTTGCTCTGCTGTGCTCGCAACCGAATAAACATCAAACAAGGTGCCATAAGCATCAAAAAGCACCACTTTGGGAGTTGCCATGCATCACATCCTTGATCTTGGATTAGGTAACCTCTAGTTTATTGAATAAAACCAGCATACTCTTTCAATTAATTGAAGACATTTTTACGTTTTTCGCAAAAGCATGGACCACTTTAAACAGATCACCACCTTTGCTGCGGTAGCGACCAAGGGCAGCTTGTCGGCCGCGGCCAGAGAAGAAGGCGTTGCGCCAGCGGTAATCAGCAGACGCCTGGATGCGCTGGAGGAACGCCTCGGCGTGAAGCTTCTGATTCGTACCACACGCACCCTGAACCTGACCTACGAAGGATCGGCCTTCCTTGAGGACTGCCAGCGAATTTTGAATGACCTGTCCAATGCCGAAGCCAGTGTCAGCCTGGGAGGTATTAAAGCCAGCGGGCACTTGCGGGTATCGGCACCCGGCGGGTTTGGAAGGCAGCATGTGGCACCGCTTGTTCATGATTTTGTGCGCGAACACCCGGAAGTGACGGTATCACTCGACCTGTCAGACCGGGTCGTGGATTTATTAAACGAGAATATGGACTGCGCCGTGAGGATTGGGGTGTTACCCGACTCAAGCCTGGTGGGTGTGAAGCTGGCCGACAATCAACGACTGGTGGTTGCAACGCCGCGCTACCTGCAACGGCACGGTTACCCAAAACACCCCAACGACCTGGCCAAACACAATTGCCTGAATCTGGTCAGTTCGGGAGCACCAAGTGGCTGGCTTTTCACAATCGATGGCGAGGCTATTCAGATCAGAGTCAGTGGAAGCCTGGCTTGCAATGATGGCTCTTCGATCCTGGATTGGACATTGAACGATGCTGGCCTTGCCTGGCGCAGCCGCTGGGAGGTGCAACAACATTTGCGCAACGGCAACCTTGTCACTGTGCTGGACAACTTTATTGCACCGCCCAATGCAATTTACGCCGTATTCCCCCAAAGGAAGCACCTTCCCTTGCGCGTTCGCTTGTGGATCGATTTCCTGAAACACCGCTACAGCCTTGACTCTTACTGGAACACCTGAAACTTGAGAACGATAAGCCGCGAAAAGACGCCCTTAATCCTCGAATTGATGCGCAGATGGATACAACAAAATAGCTGTGGGGTGATATGCCCCGAGCAATCAACTCTACTTTTTCACTTGCCACAGGTCTTATTCGGTGACTACTCGCAAAATCCAATATCAATGGATTCTCGCTGCAGCCATGCTCTGCGTGCTGGGTCTTGGATTGCTGGCCATGGCAGCAGCCGATCTTCGCCGAATCAATCATTCCTCTGAACAGCACACGCAAACCCAGCTTCGACTGCTTCACGACATTTTGTATGACGAGTTCAGCACAATCGTACGTTCTTTCGATGAAGCCACACTTCAGTTGGCAGAACACATTGAGGGAAACAACAGCAACAACATTCACAAACGACTGGAATTGCTGAAAAGTGCGCTACCTGCTGTGGAAACCATCGTGGCCCGTGACTCGGTTGGTAACATTCTTGGACAAACCCGGATCGACCACGACCTGATCAACACCAAACCAGCTTTTGCATCAAACGCGAGGCTGCTGCACAACGAAAGACTGGTGTCTTTTTCATACTCATTCAATGCATCGAAACAGTTGATACTGGTCGTCAACTATCAGATCAAAGACGTACACGGCGAATTGCTGGGTTTGATTCAGGGTCGCCTCCATGCAAGATACCTTGAACGCAAAGTGGCATCACTGCAGCTTGGCGACTACATGCGCAGCGGACTGGCCTTTAAAGATGGCACCGTGCTGCTTGTTCAACCCGAGTTCAACAAAATTCTGGGCAAACAGCTACCCTACTTCGAAGCCTCGCGCACGCAGGGGGGATCAAAGCCGGCCGCAATCGATTTGATAGAAGATGATCTGTTCAAGGATCATTATTTTGCGAGTCTGTCTCTGGCCAATTCAGAGCAGTTGAATACGCCGATTCCTCTTTACCTGATTACCTGGTCAGACGCCGCCCCAATGAAGGCACAGTGGCGAGAACAAACCATGGGTCTTTTCCTGGGCTACCTCGCCTTTTGCATATTGGCTGTGCTCGCGATCAAAGCCAGCATGAACTATCAAGCGCAACAAATTCTGGCCAAAGAGAAAGCCAAGGCTGATCAGCAATTCAATGACGAACGTTTTCAACTGGCCACCGAAAGCGCAGGCATCGGCGTTTGGGAATACAACATCCAAGAGAAGTTCATTCGCTGGGACAGCGCGATGCGCAAGATATACGGCGTCCAGGACGAGAAAGAACTGGTGTCTTACAAAGAGTGGCTGAATTACGTGTTGCCTGAGGATGTCAACAAACTGGGCACAGTGTTGATTGAGGCTTCCAAAAACCAGGACACCTTCCAATTCAACTTCAACATTCGCCGGGCCAGTGATGGCCGTATTCGCCACATACAGGCCCGTGCAAAAACACACCGAAACGCCAAAGGCATTCCCTTCAGAATGATTGGGGTGAATGTGGACGTGACGGTGCAACGCCAATTTGAGGACGCCTTGCGCGAGGCCGAAGCCCGGTTCCGTTCCTCGTTTGAATGGGCTGCGATTGGCATGGCGATGCTGGACTTCAAAGGTCAGTTCTTGCAGGTGAACAAAGCACTTTCTGACATTCTTGGATACAGTGAAGAAGAATTGCTGGGTTTCAGTTTTGATGCAATTACGCACCCACAAGACACCATGCAGCACACTCACCTGGTACGCGATGTGCTGAAGGGGCGCCGACACAACTACCAGCTGGAAAAACGCTACATTCACAAAGACGGACATGTTGTGTGGGTACACCTTTCAGTGTCAGCGGTGCGCAATGACAAAGGCCGGGTGATCTACTTTATTTCCCAGATCCAGGACATTTCAGAGCGAAAAAGAAATGAAGCAACACTGATTGAACGTGAGCATTTTTTGCGCACCTTGTCGGAGTGCTTGCCAGGATTGGTGTCGTATTGGAGCACGGATCTGCGCTGCCATTTCGCAAACCGCAACCATGAAAAATGGTCCAGTATTCCAGCTGACAAAATGCGCGGGCAACACATGCGCAAGGTACTGGGTGAAGAACTGTTTATTCATGATCACCACTATGTACTGGGCGTATTGAAGGGTGAAAAGCAGCGCTTCGAGCGCAGAAAGCCCCTGCCCACTGGCGGCTATGCCGACATGCTGGTGCATTTGATACCCGATGTGCTGTATGGCAAGGTTGAGGGCTTCTTCTCCATTTCAACCAACATCACCGACTTCAAGGCCCAGCAACGCGAACTTGAACGCATTAACCATGTGTTGACCGAACGCACCCAGCAGGCTGAAGCAGCCAGCAAAGCGAAAGGCGCATTTCTGGCCAACATGAGTCATGAAATTCGTACACCGATGAATGCGATTATGGGCTTGCTGCAACTGCTGGAAGACACCGACTTGCAGGCCCGGCAACGAGACTACCTTAGCAAGATTGGTTCAGCGGCGGATGTTTTGCTGAATGTGTTGAATGACATTCTGGATATTTCGAGGGTTGAAGCCAACAAGCTGGAACTGAGCCACAGCCGCTTTCTGCTGGACCAGGTACTGAGCAAGGCCACTGATCTGTTTGCTTACCGCGCTGAAGAGAAGGCCATTCAGTTGTACTGCACTAAAGATGCGAACTGCCCGGTCAGCCTGAAAGGTGATCGACTTCGCCTTGCACAAATTTTGAACAACCTGTTGTCGAATGCGCTGAAATTCACCGAGAAGGGACGCATACATTTACAAGTTCAAAGTGTGGCTGATGGCAAACAGTTGCAATTCAGTGTGAAAGACACTGGCATTGGCATGAACGAGGAACAGTGCTCGGCCCTGTTCCAACCCTTCAGCCAGGTGGATGACAGTTCATCGCGCCGCTACGGCGGAGCAGGTTTGGGCCTGTCAATTTGCAAGAACCTGGTTGAGTTGATGGGCGGCAACATTTGGGTCGAGAGTGCAGAAGGATTGGGTACAACTTTTCACTTCACCGTGGATTGTACTGATCCTGAGTTTACGATTCGTGCAGAAGACCAACAGGCCCTGAAACTGCAACCCGTCGCCGCACCCGCTGAAACTGGGCCAGCCACGCCACCCATGCTCAACAAGCGGGTGCTGGTGGTCGACGATCACAAATTAAACCGAATGGTGGCCTCGGAAATGCTGAAGAAGTGGGGAGCACAGGTACACCTCGCAGAAAATGGCAAAGAGGCTGTTCAAGCCTGTGTTTCTGAGCGATACGACCTAGTATTGATGGACTTGCAAATGCCGGAAATGGACGGCTATGAGGCCACCGCCAGAATTCTCGAAGAACTGGGCAATGCAGCGCCACCCATTGTGGCTGTGACAGCATCAGCCAGTGAACAGGACCGCATGGACATATTGAATGCAGGCATGTGCGAGCATGTCATTAAACCATTCAAGAAAGAAACACTGATTCGAATATTGCTGGATATTCAAGGGCAACAATCCACAGAATCGCTATAAATCAAAAAACACCCAAAATGGGAATCCCCCAAAACTAGAGATACTTCACTTTGTGGACATTGGCGATACTTGTTGCACTACAACAAGTAAACCACCACAAAGGAAGTGCCATGTTCAATACCATCCGTGCCAAACTGAGTTTTGGCTTCGCTCTCGTGATTGCCTTGGGCCTGTTAACAGGTGCCCTCGGACTGATTAACGCCAAGAAAATCATGGACGGCGCTCAGGCCAACGAACACACACATGAGGTGCTTCGCGAAGTTGGTTTGATCCGGGAAAACATGACCAACATTGAAACCGGTCAACGCGGATTTCTAGTCACGGGATACCCCACTTACCTTGAGCCCTACACCGAGGGCAAAAAGGAAATAGACACCCACTTTGCCGCCGCGATCAAACTGACTTCTGACAATCCTGCTCAAACCGAGAGATTCAACAGTCTTCGGGAAATGTACTCAAACTGGCTGAAGTTCTCGATCGACAAAACCATTGAACTGCGCCAATCACTGAACAATCAGGAAATTGACCAAAATGAGTTCATGAACCGATTCCTTTCCTTGTCGGGCAAACCCATCATGGACAAAATGCGCGAGCTGATTGAACAAATTGAACAGGACGAATTGAATTTGCTAAAGGTACGTACACAAGCAGCCGAGAGCACTTATCAAACAGCTTTGTGGTCTGTAGCAGCTGCCCTGATTGCAAGTTTTGTGGTGGGCGTGCTCGCCACCATCAGTCTGGTCAAGCTGCTTCAAAACAAATTGGGTAACGCAGGCAAACACATCAATGCCTTGGCCAATGGCGAACTGAACAGCCCCATTCATCACCAAAATAAAGATGAAGTTGACCAACTACTTGCTGCGTTGGCGACCGCGCAGGGCAATTTGAAAAAACTGATTGACGGCATTCGCCAATCTGCACTTGAACTAAGCAGCAGCGCGACACAGGTGCAAGAGTCTTCATCAACCATGGCCAATGCTGGCGTGGAGCAAGCGGATGCCACCTCCTCGATGGCTGCTGCGGTTGAAGAGTTGACGGTCAGTATTTCCCAGATTTCCGAGAATTCAAACGACGCAACAGCCACCGCCAATGCGGCACGTGAATCGGCCGACAATGGCATGGTGACTTTGGGTGAGGTAGTGGAAGGCATTCAGCGAATTGCACAGGCTGTGCAAACCAGTGCGCAGGCGGTTCAAACGCTTGAGAAACAATCAGCCGATATTTCTGAAATTGTATCCACAATTACCGAAATTGCCGACCGCACCAACCTGCTGGCATTGAATGCTGCCATTGAAGCGGCGCGAGCGGGTGAGCAGGGCCGCGGGTTTGCAGTGGTGGCCGATGAGGTTCGCAAACTGGCTGAGCAAACCAAGGGATCTACCGATCGTATTTCCACCATGGTGTTTGAAATTCAGAACATCACACAAGGTGCTGTGAAATCGATGGACACCTCAGTACAACTGGTGCAGGAAGGGATTGATCAAGCCGACGTGGTGAACTCCACCATCCAGAAGATCAAGTCGGACTCGGACCGGGTTTCGGAGGCCATTGCCGCCATCGCAGTGTCCATGAAAGAACAATCCAATGTCAGCATCGAAATCAGCCGCAACGTAGAACGCGTTGCACAGATGACGGAGGAAAACACGGCGGCTGCGCAACAAAATACTCAGGTGGCCAATCACTTGTCTGGTGTCTCCCAATCCATGATGAATGCTGTGAAAGTATTCAAAACAGAATAAGTCGCGATTTAATCGCAACTTCAGGGGCAGGTCCTTGTCTGTGAAGCGGGTGCATGGGATACGCACTTGCTATCATTGGAAAAAACATTAGGAATGCCCCGATCATGCCCCACGACGTTTCCCTGATCTCAACCCTGGCTTTTGGCTTTGGCCTTGCGCTCATCTTCGGATTTATTGCGGAGAAGCTTAGGGCCCCTGCCTTGCTTGGCTATCTGGTTGCAGGGTTTCTGATCGGTCCGGCAACCCCAGGCTTCGTGGCAGACCCTGCACTGACCAACCAGTTGGCTGAGGTGGGCGTGATGCTGCTGATGTTTGGTGTGGGCATGCACTTCTCCCTGAAAGACCTGTTGGCCGTCAAGAATATTGCCGTACCCGGCGCCATTGTTCAAATGACAGCTGCTACGCTATTGGGCATGGGTGTGGCCCATTACTGGGACTGGCCCATGGGCCAGGGTTTGGTTTTTGGCCTTGCCTTGTCAGTGGCCAGCACGGTGGTGTTGCTGAAAGCATTGGAAGCTCGCGGCATGTTGACCAGCGCGAACGGCCAAATTGCGGTGGGTTGGCTGGTGGTTGAAGACCTGGCCATGGTGCTGATTCTGGTTTTGTTGCCGCCGCTGGCAGGTTTGCTCAAAGGCGGCACCCTGGATCCTGAAACCAACCTGGTATTCGACATTGGCTTTACCTTGGTGAAAGTGACATTGTTTGTGGGCTTGATGCTGGTGGTAGGCAAACGGGTTATTCCGTGGATGCTGTGGCACATTGCCAAAACAGGTTCTCGTGAATTGTTTACGCTGTCGGTCATTGCACTGGCCATCAGCCTGGCCTTCGTAGCCGCCGGCCTGTTCGACGTATCCTTCGCGCTCGGTGCTTTTTTTGCCGGCATGGTGATGCGGGAATCTGAACTGAGCCACCGCGCCGCTGAGGAATCACTGCCATTGCGCGATGCCTTCGCCGTGCTGTTTTTCGTGTCAGTGGGCATGCTGTTTCAGGTCGATGTTTTGTTTGAATACCCACTGCGCGTGTTGGCTGTGGTGGCCATTATCGTGTTGGGTAAATCACTGGCGGCAGGTGCGCTGGTGCTGCTGTTCAAGTACCCCTTGAAAAGCGCATTGGTGATTGCGGCCAGCCTGGCACAAATTGGCGAATTCTCTTTCATTTTGATCGGGCTTGGGCTTTATCTTGGCTTGGTCGATTTGCAGGTTCAAAGCCTGGTGGTCTCTGGGGCAATTTTGTCGATTGCATTAAACCCGGTGGTATTTTCTTTGATCCCCAAATTGAACGACGGCATGGTGAAGCGGTTTCAATGGGTTCGCAATTTGAATGCGCGCAGCCACACCATGGAAGAACTGCCGCAGCAAACCGACGGCAAGTACCTTGGCAAGCATGTGGTGCTGGTGGGGCACACCGAATTGAGCAAAAAGATTGCCAAGGCGCTCAAGAAAAAAAATGTTCCCTTGGTGATTGTCGACACCAGCCGAGAGGTGGTCGCCAAGCTGAGAAAAAACGGACAAGCTGCAGTGTCTGGTGAATATGCCGACCCCGTAACCTTGGTACAGGCGCACACCACCAATGCCAATAGCCTGATCATCGCCACCGGCGATACGCCAGGACTAAGCCAAATGATCGAGAACGCCAAAATGTTGAACCCGGCAATTCAGGTGTTTGTGCAGGCGTATTCAAAAGAGGAAAAACAAATGCTGGGTGCATTGCCTGATGTGCATGTGTACCGTTGGGAAGACACACTGAGCGATGCCATTGTGCATGATCTGATCAAAACTCGGCCAATTGCCTGAAGTACAGCGCCAAATAAAAAGCCCGGCAAGTTTCTTACCGGGCTTCAGCACTCGCTGTTGAGCCTTTTGTAAAGGCTCAGCAAGGGGAAAAATACTCTTGAATTGGTTTTTTGAGCTTGTCTCCTCTCCCCCTCCGTCGGTCAACCTATCCACCCCTCTTGGGGTGGGAGACTGCCAAGATTGCCGACAAATTCAGTTCAAACCAGAGAATCAGTGGAACTGCTCTTCTTCTGTAGAGCCCTTCAAGGCTGTTACTGAAGAAGCGCCACCCTGGATCACAGTCGTTACATCGTCGAAGTAACCTGCGCCAACTTCCTGCTGGTGAGATACGAAAGTATAACCTTGTTCACGTGCTGCGAACTCAGGTTCTTGAACCATATTGACATAATGCTTCATGCCTTCGCCCTGTGCGTAAGCATTGGCGAACTTGAATGTGTTGTACCAGTTGACGTGGATACCGGCCAGTGTAATGAACTGGTACTTGTAGCCCAATGCTGACAGGTCTTCCTGGAAGGAAGCGATCTGGCTGTCGTTCAGGTTTTTCTTCCAGTTGAAAGAAGGTGAGCAGTTGTAGCTCAACAGCTTGCCTGGGTTCTTTTCCAGAACGGCTTGTGCAAATTCGCGGGCGAAGCCGATGTCAGGTGTACCTGTTTCACACCACACCAGGTCAGCGTAAGGTGCGTAAGCGATACCACGGCTAATGGCTTGTTCCAGACCGTTCTTCACGCGGTAGAAGCCTTCAGGAGTGCGCTCGCCAGTCAGGAATGGCTTGTCGTTTTCGTCGAAATCAGAAGTCAGCAGGTTGGCTGCTTCAGCATCGGTACGGGCCAGAACGATTGAAGGAACACCCATCACGTCGGCGGCCAAACGTGCAGAAATCAGCTTTTGAATGGCTTCAGCAGTTGGAACCAGAACCTTGCCACCCATGTGGCCACACTTCTTAACGGCAGCCAATTGGTCTTCGAAGTGAACGCCAGCTGCACCAGCTGCAATCATGTTCTTCATCAGTTCGTAGGCGTTCAATACACCACCGAAACCAGCTTCACCGTCAGCAACGATGGGCAGGAAGTAGTCAATTGCGTCTTCGGACTTCATCTTGCCGTCGCAAATGTTCTTCCACTGAATTTCGTCAGCGCGCTGGAATGTGTTGTTGATACGACGAACCATTTTTGGCACTGAGTCGTATGCGTACAGAGACTGGTCTGGGTACATTGTTTCGGAACTGTTGCCGTCAGCAGCAACTTGCCAGCCTGACAGATACACAGCTTCCAAACCGGCTTTGGCTTGTTGCATGGCCTGACCAGCGGTGATTGCGCCGAAAGCGTTTACATAGCCTTTCTTGGCTGTGCCGTTTACTTTTTCCCACAGCTTTTCCGCACCGCGCTTGGCCAGTGTGTACTCTGGCTGCAGAGAACCACGCAGACGTACAACGTCTTCAGCTTTGTAGCCGCGCTTTACCAGCTTCCAGCGGGGGTTGGTTTCCCAGTCTTTGTTGAGTTCTTGAACCTGTTGGTCAAAAGATTTCATGGTGATTTCCTTAGAGGCGATAGAGAAAAAAGAAAACGGTTCGCTTGATGGCCTACTTGCGGTGCCCTGCGGGTGCAGCTTCGCGGGTATCACTTGGGCAAGTGGTGTCGATCAGGTGATGAACCGTATCTTACAGATCATTTCGCAGAGCAACAAGAGTTATATCTTATACAAGACTTTTTTTCGTATCATTTAAAATCAGTAACTTACACTCAATTAATCACGATATGAAATACTTTTTCTCTAAATGAAAAAGAGGATGCACTCTAAATCATGCGATTGCACAATCTTTTTCAGTTCAAAGGATCATCCGAAACCAACACACCATCCTCATCCACATACACCCAGTTGCCAGGCCTAACTGTGGTGAAGCTCAAAGCAATGTCTATGTTTTCATGGCCAGTTCCCCGCTTTTGGCTTTTCATCGGGTGCGCGGCCAAGGCGCGAATACCCACGTCGCAGTCATCGAGTTCAAGTGTGTCGCGCACGCAGCCGTACACCACAATGCCCGCCCAATTGTTTTTCTCGGCCAGCATGCCCAGGTTGCCGCCCACGAGGGCGCAGCGCATGCTTCCGCCGCCATCGACCACCAAAACTTTGCCCTGCCCGTCTTTTTCCAGGGCACTGCGAACCAGTGAATTGTCTTCGAATACTTTCAAGGTGTGGGCTTGCCCCATGAAACTGCTTTTCAATCCCCAGCTTTGGAACATGGGCTCAACAACACGCAAAGTACCTGCAGCAATTTTGTCTTCGTTGGCATCGCAAAGGTCGGTGGTGGGGGTCATAAAACGCTCCGAAAATTAAGTAGAAAACTTGGTAGTGGAAATTTAAACATGAAATTTGAGCACCAAACATAAGCGCGAGGTTTCACTGCTGATTTCTGAACTCCCTTGGAGACATACCCTGCCATTTCAAGAATGCACTGGTAAAACTTCGACGGTCTGAATAACCAAGGTTTGCAGCAATCGCCTCAATATCAAGTACCGAGCCTTTCAACATTTCGCAGGCCAGTTCATGACGAACAGCCCCGAGAATTTCAGCATAAGACTTGCCCTCGCTTTTAAGCCTGCGCTGCAAGGTTCGCGGGTGAATGTGCAGCACCTCGCCGATCACCTGTATTGGTTCACTCAGCATACTCAAGCGCGATTTCAAAAGGCGCTTGATTTGTTTTTCAAGGGTTTGCTCCTCAACATCCGGTAACAAGCGGTTCAAGATTACAGCCTGAGCCTTGTGGTGCGCCGAAGGTATGCCACCCGGCAAAGGCAAATCGAGTGCAGAGGAATGCACCACCAGCCGGTTGTGAGGCTGCCGAAACTGGACTGTGGTTTTAAGTACCTCTTGATAGGCAGATTCTTGAGTCAGTGGCGCATGGCGAAATTCAATCCGCTTGATCAAGTGTGAACCTGGGCTGAGAAGATGAATAAACTTCAAGACAGCCGACATGGCAGCCTCCACAAAGCCGGGCAGGTCTTCGTGAACCCCTGCCGGGTCGGGTACCTTGACCTCCAGCGCGGCCTCATCACCCAGACTCAAAGTTTCAAAATGCAAGTTCGGATGCAGCAATTTGGGCGACCAGTCCAGCACACGCATCGCTTCTTGGGGCGTTGAAGCGCTGGTTACAAAAGTTGCCAACTCGGGCAAACCATCAAAGTTGAAAGAATCACCAAACACCAAGGGAAAATGCTGACTGGGTTTGCGTGCATCAACCGCCGCGAACAGGGAATTGAAGCAAGACAAAGACATTCGCCGACGGGGATCCCCACTCATGTCGATTTCCAGTTTTAGTTCTTGCATCACACTGTTCAAATCGATGTCGCAGCGCCGCGCCGCATTGGCCAAGCTTGCAAGCATTTGAAAATTGATGGTTTCCACCATGCCTCCCATAGAGCGATCAAACCAAATTTGTCGCCAATTCTTCCTTTTTTGTCATTTCAAATCATATCGTGTGCTGTGGTGATTAGGTAATCTTTATTCATACCAAGCAGCAGGAGGCAGTCATGACAACAACATCGTTCAAAGAAGACATCGTGGTTCGTAAGGATCTTGATTTTGGAATCACGGACAAAGACATTCCACGCTACTGGATGGACGGCGACGCATTCAAAACCCGCGTAATTGACGGCGTACAAATGAGTTTTCCGGATGGGGAACGCTATTTCATCTCGAGCGTACGGAATTTCAAAGACAAAATTACCGATCCTGAGTTGCTGAAGGCGGTGAAAGATTTTTCTTTTCAGGAAGGTCAACACGGCAAAGTGCACACCGACTACAACAAACGCCTGAAGGAACAGGGCGTGCCGGTGGACAAAATGCTGCATGTGATTACGAAAATCATGAATCGTCGTTTGCAGGTGCTTTCGCCTGAATACAACTTGGCGATGACCGCTGCACTGGAGCATTTCACGGCCATGATGGCCGAGATGTTCTTTGCTCGCAAGGAAGTGATGGCCGGTGCTGACCACCGCGTTCGCGCCATGCTGGCCTGGCATGCTGTTGAAGAAATGGAACACAAAGCAGTGGCATTTGATGTGATGCAAAAAGTGGCCAAGGTAGGCTACTTCAAACGCAGCCTTGCCATGGCTCACGCCATGTTCAATTTCACGCTGCACACCTTGGTGTTCACCTGGATCATTTTGGGAACCGATGGATTCAAAGGCTGGACCCGCTTCAAAATGTATTCGAAGGGCTTGGTGTGGTTGCTAGGCCCCAAAGGCTTGTACAGCAGCCTGTTGCCCAAGCTATTGAATTACTTCAAGCCCGGCTTTCACCCTTGGCAAGACCCCACCGTGCACAACTACGGCGTGTGGCTAGAGGTGTTTAACAAAACCGGCAACCCGGTGGAGGCTGGCGAGGCGATGTACGCGGCGGCGCATTGATGCGTAACCCGTTCTGCGCATGGCTTGTAGATTATTCACTGCACAGGTCGCATCGTCCCGCCTTGACGGGCTTTAAATAAAACGGCTGAATGATCGCAAACCTGCACAGCGGATCGAAACTGCCGGCGTTCAGCGAAGTCCGCAAATCCGCAAATCACCACCCTCGCGCATGAGAAAACTCGCCCAAGTCACTTCTCGCGACGATCAAGACCCGCCCGCCGTTCCCGATTTGGAATGGATTAGACGCGAAGCGGCTCCGCAAGACGCTTTAGCGTTTGCGGCATCCATTCCGAATGGGATGAGAACGGCCATCGCCGCAACATACACGTTGGGCGGGGCTGTCGAGAGAAGTGACTTGGGCGAGTTTTCTCATGGGAGAATATCAGTGACTTCGAACAGCGATGATCAGTGCACCACCCGCTCAAATGTAAACGCGCCATCCTTGAAGTCCACGGGCACCACATCATTCGGCCCAAACCTGCCTTCCAGAATCATCTTCGACACCGGGTTTTCGATGATCTGCTGAATGGCCCGCTTCAAAGGCCTTGCACCATACAGTGGGTCAAAGCCAGCCTTCACCACTTCAGCCAATGCGGCATCGCTTACTTCAAGGCGCATGTCGCGGCTGGCCAAGCGTTGTTGCAAACGCTGCAACTGAATGCGGGCAATGTTGGCAATGTGCGCATTGTCCAGGGCATGGAACACCACCAACTCATCCACCCGGTTAATGAATTCCGGGCGGAAGTGCAGCTTCACTTCTTCCATGACCGCGGCTTTAATCACTTCACTGTCCTGACCAGCCAAGCGTTGAATTTCATGCGAACCCAGGTTGGAGGTCATCACAATGACTGTATTTTTAAAGTCAACTGTGCGGCCCTGCCCGTCAGTCAAACGACCATCGTCAAGCACCTGCAACAGCACGTTGAATACATCGGGGTGTGCCTTTTCCACCTCGTCCAGCAAAATCACGCTGTAGGGCTTGCGGCGTACAGCCTCGGTTAAGTAACCACCTTCGTCGTAGCCCACGTACCCCGGAGGCGCCCCCACGAGCCGGCTGACGCTGTGTTTCTCCATGAACTCACTCATGTCGATACGAATCAGGTGATCTTCCGAGTCAAACAAAAAACCAGCCAATGCTTTGCACAACTCGGTTTTACCCACACCCGTAGGACCCAAGAACAGGAATGAACCCAAGGGCTTGTTGGGATCGGAAAGCCCCGCACGCGAACGGCGAATGGCATCCGATACCAAGGTAACAGCCTCGTCTTGCCCCACCACACGCATGTGCAAAGCTGCTTCCATTTGCAGCAATTTGTCGCGTTCACCTTGCAGCATTTTGCTGACCGGAATGCCCGTGGCTCGGCTCACCACTTCAGCAATTTCTTCGGTGCCCACCTGCGTGCGAAGCAAACGGTTGGGTTTCTTTTCACCACCTTCGTTTTCTTTCACATCGTTGAGCTTTTTCTCGAGTGCAGGCACTTTGCCGTATTGCAACTCAGATACTTTTTGCCAATCGCCCTTGCGTTTCAGCTGCTCGATTTCGGCGCGGATGTGGTCAAGTTCCTCTTTGATGGCGGCACTGCCCTGCACTGCTGCCTTTTCACTTTTCCAGATTTCATCCAGATCGGCGTACTCGCGTTCCAGGCGAACAATTTCCTCTTCGATCAAGGCCAGGCGTTTTTTCGATGCATCGTCTTGCTCTCGCTTGACAGCCTCGCGTTCAATTTTCAGCTGAATGATTCGGCGATCCAGCTTGTCCATTTCCTCGGGCTTGGAATCAATTTCCATCTTGATTCGTGCAGCCGCTTCGTCGATTAAATCGATTGCTTTGTCGGGCAGGAAACGATCGGTGATGTAGCGGTGAGAAAGCTCTGCCGCGGCCACTATGGCTGGGTCGGTAATGTCCACGCCGTGGTGCAATTCATAACGTTCCTGCAAGCCACGCAGAATGGCAATGGTGCTTTCAACACTGGGTTCACCCACCAACACTTTCTGGAAACGACGCTCCAGCGCGGCATCTTTTTCAATGTACTTGCGGTATTCGTCCAGCGTGGTGGCACCAATGCAATGCAACTCGCCACGGGCCAGCGCAGGCTTGAGCATATTGCCGGCATCAATGGCGCCTTCGGCTTTGCCCGCACCCACCATGGTGTGAATTTCATCGATGAACACGATGGTTTGACCTTCATCGGCGGCCACATCTTTCAGCACGGCTTTCAGGCGTTCCTCAAATTCGCCCCGGTATTTCGCGCCGGCCAGCAACAGGGCCATGTCCAGCACCAACACACGCTTGTTTTTCAGGGTATCGGGCACTTCGCCATTCACAATGCGCTGGGCCAAGCCTTCCACAATGGCGGTTTTACCCACACCAGGCTCGCCAATCAGCACCGGGTTGTTTTTCGTTCTGCGCTGTAAAATTTGAATGGCACGGCGAATTTCGTCATCTCGACCAATGACTGGATCCAGCTTGCCCATGCGCGCACGCTCGGTTAAATCAATGGTGTATTTTTTCAAGGCCTCGCGCTGGCTTTCGCCATCGGCGCTGTCTACTGCGGCACCGCCGCGCACTTGTTCAATGGCTGCGTTCAGCGACTGGGCATTCAAACCTGCTTCTTTCATTACCTTCGCCAAGCCAGTGCTGTCTTGCAGACAAGCCAACAAGAAAAGCTCACTGGCAATAAACTGGTCGCCGCGCTTCTGGGCTTCTTTGTCAGTCAGGTTCAATGCGGCTTGCAGCTTGCTGCCAATCTGGATTTGACCGGCATTGTTGGCCACCTGCGGCAGGTTGTTCACCTCGGCCTCGACACCTTTCAGCAACACCTGCGGATTGCCGCCTGCTTTGCTGATTACCCCGCGCACAGACCCCTCGCCCTGCTTGAGCATGGCCAACAAGACGTGTGCAGGTTCAACAGTGGGGTTGTCTTTTCCCACAGCCAGGCTTTGCGCATCAGCCAAAGCTTCCTGAAACTTGGTGGTGAGTCGATCTAAACGCATGTGTGCAAACCCTTCTTAACAATTTTGAGTCACAATACCCATGAACCGTATGTGTGGGCGAGCGTGGTGATTTCAAGATAACGCCAACACAAATGACTTGCACTATTTTTCAAGTACGCTGCCATGCAAATCAAACAACTCCAAATTGCTTACGCACCCGAGCACGATCGCATCCTGATGCGGATCAATTCATCTGAAAGTCAGGAAGTACGGGTTTGGCTGACGCGCCGCATGGTGCGCATGCTGATACCCAGCCTGGATGAAATGATGCAAAAGCTGTTGGCCAGCGACAGGCCACTGAACGATGCAGGCCGCAAAGCACTGCTGGAGATGAGCCGGGAGGTGTCGCTGTATTCAGCCGATTTCAAAAGTCCGTTTCAGGACAAAAACACCACCACCCCGCTGGGTGCGGACCCACTACTGATCACGCAAATTGAATTGCGGCCCAGCGGCGAAGCGCACAATACCGACCTGGTGTTGAAGCTGGTGGCTGGCAATGGCAAGGGGTTTGAAATGCGCATGGCCGAGCAGTTGCAGCATGGCTTTGCCGATTTGTTGATCAAAACATGTGGGCAGGCCGATTGGGGCCTGCATTTCAAGACTGTACCCAGCATTATTGAGCGACCTGAAACGCGGCACTTGAATTGAACAGGCCTGAACCCACTAGCCTGCCAGAAAGATTTCCTGAAGATCATTCAGGAAACGAAACCCCAGTGCAGTGGGTTTGAACATACCGGGCTGGGTTTCAATCAAACTTTTGTTCAATGCCAGTTTCAAGGCTTTTTGCAAGTCGCTCAGCGGCCTGCCACAGCGCTCTACAAACCAGCTTTCCGGCACGCCATCGGTCAAACGCAAGGCGTTCAGCATGAATTCAAATGGCAGTTCTTTCACAGCCAAGGTTCGTACTTCAAGGGGCTGCGCTGCGCCCTCCATTTCTTCCATATAAGCCATCGGGTTGCGGTGGCGGATTTCACGTTCAATTCGGTTGGGGTAGCTGATTTTTGCATGTGCCCCGGCACCAATACCCAAGTAATCGCCAAACCCCCAATAGTTCAGGTTGTGCTGGCAACGATGCCCAGGTTTGGCAAAGGCTGAAATTTCGTACTGCTCAAAGCCTGCTGCCTTTGCTGCGCGGTGAACCGCCTCTTCAATGTCGATCAAGGTGTCATCATCGGGCAAAGGCGGCGGTTTGGCAGCAAACAGGGTGTTGGGTTCCATGGTGAGCTGGTACAGGCTAAGGTGGGTACTATTCAGCGCCACTGCCTGGGCCACATCGGCCAAGGCCTGCTCCACGTTTTGATGCGGCAAGGCGTACATCAAATCAATGTTCACTTCATCGAACAAGGCCACAGCACTGCGTACGGCAGCCACCGCCTGCCCGCTGTTGTGCACCCGGCCCAGGGCTTGCAAGTGAGAATCCGAGAAACTCTGTACGCCAATAGACAATCGGTTCACACCAGCCTTGCGGAACCCTTCGAACCGGGCTTGCTCGAAGGTGCCGGGGTTGGCTTCCATCGTAATTTCGCCGCTTTGCGGCATGCCCAAACGTGCACGCACTGCGCCCAGCAACTCATCAATCAACTCGGGTGCAAACAAGGAAGGGGTGCCCCCCCCGATAAAAATGGAATAAAGCTTTCGACCCCAAATTTTGGGCAACTGCTGATCAAGATCCGCCACCAGCGCATTGAGGTAGCGGCGTTGCAAGTCGATTGGCACGGATTCTGCAAACCCTTGTTCACCCGCGGCACGCTGCATGCCAGCGTGAATGGGTATGCCCACTTCGCGCAGATTGCTTTCCGGGGCCAGGTGGCTGTTGAAATCGCAATAAGGACATTTGCGCACACACCAGGGCAGGTGAATATAAAGCGCCAGTGGTGGCATGGCGGCGAAACGAAGTTCGCTGGGCATGAAGACACGGCCTACAAGATTACTGGCCGAGGTTGCCATGAAACTTGGCTTGTCGTCGCCCTTGCCCTGTTCCACTTAGGCTTCTACCTTCTTTAAACCCAGGCGCAGTTGCAACTCAGCAAGCAAGGCCTGTGTGGCCTGCGCACGATGGCTGAACTGGTTTTTCAACTCCTTGGGCATTTGCGCGGCAGTGCATTGGTGTTCAGGTAGCCAGAAATGCGGGTCGTAACCAAATCCATGCTCACCCTGCGGCACGTCAATCACTTCGCCCCACCACATTTTTTGGGCAATGGTGGGTGTGGGATCGTCGGTATGGGCCACCCAGACCATGGCACACACAAAATAAGCGCGCCGGTCTTCAACACCTTTCAGCTGTTCGACCAGGCAAGCATTGTTGTTGGCGTCGCTTTTTTCCTGCCCAAACAAAGTGGCATAGCGAGCCGACAACACACCGGGTGCGCCAGCAATGGCAGGCACACACAAACCAGAGTCGTCAGCCAGCGCTGGGCGCCCGGTTAGGCGGCTGGCGTGGCGGGCCTTAGTCAGGGCGTTTTCAACGAAGGTATGAAAAGGTTCATCGGCATCAGGCACACCGAGTTCACCTTGGGCAACCCAGTTCACGCCCCAAGGGGCAAACAGGTCCTGAAATTCACGCAGCTTGCCTTTGTTGCCGCTGGCCAGCACCCATTCATTGTTCAATGCCATGACGTTTTTCCTTCCTGCGGGTCAAGCGGCAAGTGCTGCTTTCTGCAAACGAACCAATTCAGCAATACCGGCCGCTGCCGAATCGAGCATGCCATCCAGTTCTTCCCGGCTGAAGGCCTCACCTTCGGCTGTGCCCTGCACTTCCACAAAACCGCCCTTCTCGGTCATCACCACATTCAGGTCTGTTTCGCAGGTGGAGTCCTCGTCGTAATTCAGGTCAAGCACCACTTGTCCGTTCACCACGCCCACCGACACCGCCGCCACAAATTGCTTGACTGGGTTTTCCATAAGTGCGCCACTGGCCTGCAATTTGCCGATTGCATCGGCCACTGCAACCATGGCCCCGGTAATCGAGGCTGTGCGCGTACCGCCATCGGCCTGAATCACGTCGCAATCAATTTTCAGGGTGCGCTCGCCCAGTTTGCTCAAATCAACCGCAGCACGCAGGGCACGGCCAATCAAACGCTGAATTTCTTGCGTGCGGCCGCTTTGTTTGCCACGTGCGGCTTCACGGTCCATGCGGGAATGGGTGGAACGGGGCAACATGCCGTACTCGGCTGTCAACCAGCCCTGGTTCTGTCCTTTCAGGAATCCAGGCACTTTGTCTTCGACACTGCAAGTACACAACACATGCGTATCGCCAAAACGCACCATGACCGAACCCTCAGCATGCTTGGTGTAATTGCGCTCAAGGCTGATTTTTCGCAGGGCGTGGGGGCTTCGGCCATCCGGGCGGGCTGTTGTTGTGCTCATTCAGGTTCTCCAGTGCGTATCCATTTGTCGTGCCCGCATTATGGCGCATCTTCAAGGTCGAGAAACAATTGGGCCTGCCCTTTGGCTCGCTTGCTTTCCTGAGCGGCCCTCTCAAGCGCGGCATCGCCCGGCGTAATCAAATGGCTGGCTTTGATACCCAACAAGCGAATTGTTGAACGGGGTCCTTTTTCCTCAAAAGGAATTTTTTTCAGGCAGGCGCGCGCGGCTTGCAGAATTTCGTCCGCTGAACTAGTCGTCAAGCCCGTGGTTACATCGCGGGTTAACGATTTGAAATCTGCAAAGCGCACTTTCACACCGATGGTTTTTGCAAGGCGCTGCTTGCGGGCCAGGTCTTGAGTCAATTTATCAGCAAGGTGAATGAGCACTTGGGTCAGATTGTCCCTGTGCCGGCGCACATGCATGTCGATCTCAAACGTGGTTTCACGGCTAATGCTTTTCGGCTCGGAATACAGCGTCACTGGCCTGCGATCAATGCCATTGGCGCTTTCATGCATCCACAAGCCATAGCTTTCACCAAAACGTTCTCGAAGCAAGTCAAGGGGTTGGGCCGCCAGCTCGGCAATGCTGTTCACGCCCATCGCCTTCAGTTTTTCCTGAGCCTTTGGACCCACACCGTTGATTTTGCCAACGGGCAAAGGCCAGATCATTTCCTGAAACTGATCGGGGCGGACCACGCTGAGCCCATCCGGTTTTTGAAGGTCAGAGCATATTTTGGATGTCAGTTTGTTTTCAGACAGCCCCACCGAACAGGTCATACCGCCAGTGGCCTCGGTCACGGCCACCTTCAATTGCCGCGCCAGATCAATGGCTACGCCAAAATCACCCGAAGTTTCCTCGGTTAAATCAATGTAAATCTCATCAATTCCCCGGTCCTCTACGTTCGGAGCCAATTCACGCACAGCGGCCTTGAACTGACGCGAGAGTGTTTTGTACCAATCGAAATCGGCTGGCAATAAAATGGCGTGAGGCGCCAGCTTGGCGGCCTTCATGGTGGGCATGGCCGAATGCAAACCCAATGCGCGCGCTTCGTAATTAGCAGTGGTTAACACCCCCCGCCCCTCGTACTGCGCCAAGGTTGGGAATTGCTGACCTGGCAGTGGCTGCATGCCCCGGCGACCACCCACAGCCACAGGCAAACCCCGCAAGTCTGGGTTGCGCACCAATTCGGCGTTGGCGTAGAAGGCATCCATGTCCAGATGGGCAATGATTCGACCCGACAAAAACACCCCCACAGAAAACAAGCACCAGTCCAGAGTTTACAATCCATGCACCACTGACACACACGCACAGGCCGCAAATGAGCAAGGACAGCAAAAACACCGCCGCAGTACACAGCATGACAGGCTTTGCCAACGCGCAAAGCACCACCCGTGCTGGCACCTTGAGCATGGAATTGCGCAGTGTGAATTCCCGCTTTCTGGACCTGAACTTTCGCATGGCCGACGACCTGCGCATGCTTGAACCACTGATTCGCGAAAAGCTGATGAATGCGCTAAGCCGGGGCAAAGTGGAGTGTCGAATTTCCTGGGGACGCGCAGAGGGCGAAAAGCGAATTCCAAAGGTTGACCTTGAACAGGTTAAGCAACTGGCCGCACTTGAAGCCAGCATTCAAAGTGCCTTGCCCAAGGCGAACGGCTTTCGCATTACCGAGGTGTTGAACTGGCCCGGTGTGGTTGAAGACAACAGCCTGAGTGGCGAGGAGCTGCAAGAGACCATTTCAGCCCTGTGCGACCAAGCCATTGATGCAATGAAACAAAGCCGCGAGCGCGAAGGCGCTGGCCTTGCCACTGTACTGCTGGAAAAAGTAGACGGCATGGAAACCATTGTGAACAGCCTGCTCCCCATGCTGCCCCAGTTTTTGGCCCACTACGAGGGCAAAATTCGGGAACGCATGACAGAGGCCTTCGACAAAATCATCAATGACAAAGCTGGCCACTTAACCGTGGAAGACCTTGAAGAACGCATCAAACACGAAGTGGCCTTGCACAGCGTCCGTATTGACGTGAAAGAAGAAGTAGAGCGACTGCAAACTCACTTTACTGAAGTGCGTCGCATTCTGAAAAAAGGTGGGGTCATTGGCAAACGGCTCGATTTCGTAACCCAAGAACTGAACCGCGAGGCCAACACCCTGGGCAGCAAAGCCCACGCGATTGCACAAACGCAGGCGTCGATTGACCTGAAGGTGCTGGTTGAACAGTTCAGGGAGCAAATTCAGAATATCGAGTGAGTCTGCAATTGGTCTTCAAGGAATCGGATTGCCAAAGCTGATCAGCATGTTTCGAAGGGAATTACAATGAGTCTGAAAGAATTGAGAGTCTTGGGCCATATGACTGTACATCTCGCGCTGTCTCGGTGGCGAAGCGCCGTTGTGGAAACAGTAATGGCTTAACAGTTCAAGACTACTAATTTTCTCGCAAATTTTGATCGCCAGCCCAGGCCGCTGTCTCAGATACTCAGTCGGTGCGGCAACCAAGGTCAATTTTGCCCGATGAACAAGATCTTCTGCTGAAGTGAATGTGTGGGTTTCACCAAATGTTCTGATCTGTTCTGCAAGACTTTGCTGGGCGTATCTCTGGCACGCCTCGAGAAATTTCACGCTTTTCTCAAGCTTTACCGGTCGGCCACTTATTCCGCCAAGCAAAGTGGCCAAAAATGGGTTGTTGCCAATGGATTCAAAGCAACCGTTTTCCTCAATCCGTTCCTTAACTTTGTAATTGTTTCCCGATGCCCTTTGCCAAAGAGGAATTCCTGCCAACTGGAGTTGCATGCCAATCAGCTTGGCCCCCACTTTCAGAGAATACTCTGATGCATTCTCCGAATTGATTTCATTGATTAATCGGCATGCAGCCTGCCCAATATTATCGCCTGATTCAGAGCCAACCACACTTCGTTGCAAAGAGGCCAGATTTTGAGCTCGAGCGAATCTGCCTGAACCCGAAAAAGTCAGACTCTTGTAAATTGTCGAGTTCAAATTTCGGGGAAACTTGTAGATGACGCCATCAACCGCCTGCTCACCGCTCCAGCTAACTTCGCCCCATGAGGTTTTATGAATGTAAAACGCCGCTTTTTGGAAGGTTCGACCCTCTGCCGTAAACTGGGTCCGCTGAGGTTCTGGTGCAGGGCGAGAACCTGTTTCTACTGCAGGCACTGGGTTGGGCATGCTGTACTCCTGGAGAGTGATAAGGATCCCTCAGTAACACAAGCAAACTAATTGTTCATTAGTCATTCCGCTCTGCATCCGGGGCGCAAGAAAGTTCGTAGCGCCAACATTTGACTTAGAATCAGGCATTCAACACGAAATTGGTTAGGCCGTGAATGAGCAAACCCCCTCCACCCCAACAATCTCAACAGTATTCAGGCAGCCTGTTCATTGTCAGTGCCCCCTCCGGCGCAGGTAAATCATCGCTAGTGAAAGCGCTTCTGGCCGAAGTGCAGGGCATCGGGCTGTCCATTTCCAACACCACACGAAAGGCCCGCCCCGGCGAAGTAGATGGCAAGGACTACCACTTCATTTCCGAGCATGAGTTTGATGCCATGCGGGAACAAGATGGTTTCCTGGAATGGGCGCACGTGCATGGCAATTACTACGGGACATCGCGTGCCTGGGTTGAAGGCCAAATGGCCATTGATCGCGACGTACTTTTGGAAATCGATTGGCAAGGCGCAGAACAGGTGGTGCGAAAGGTAGACAACGTGGTGTCCATCTTTATTCTTCCACCCAGCATGGAAGAACTGGAAAAACGGCTTCGCGGACGGGGCACAGACACGGAAGAGGTGATTTTGAAGCGAATGGGTGCCGCACAACTCGAGATCGAGCAGGCGAGGCGCTTTGATTATGTTATCCTTAACGATGATTTCACACAGGCTCTTTTGGAGCTGAAATCGATCGTCTTCGCATCCCGTTGCCGTTTCAATCAGCAAATGGCGCGCCACGGGGCGCAACTCAAAAGTATTGGACTGTAAGGACACCAGATGGCCCGCATCACCGTTGAAGATTGCTTGAAAAAGATCCCTAACCGTTTCGACATGGCCCTGTGCGCCACTTACCGCGCCCGCATGCTGGCCCAAGGCCACACACCGAAGGTAAAGTCTGACAAGGACAAGCCCACCGTAACAGCCTTGCGTGAAATTGCCGCAGGGGAAATCGGTATCGAAATGCTGAAACGCGTGCCCGTTTAACCTGGGCAACACCGAACTTGAAAAGCCCGAGACCGGCACACGGCTCGGGCTTTGTTCGTAAAATTGACCGAAAATACAGAATTCCCGGATCCCGATTATCTTGAACAAGCCTTCCTCCGCACTGCTGGACATCAAATTCGCCAAAATCAAAGCGGTGACTTTCGCCTTGCGCCCCGCTCCACTACAAGAAGGCCTGGATGCGCTCAAGAAGCGTTTGGGACCAACACCCGGTGTGTATTCTGCTGAGCCTGCGGTTCTCGACTTTTCCGGCTGGAATGATACTGATCTGAGTGAGAACGGCATTGAATTGAAAGCTTTTGCTGAAATGCTGAAAGCCGCAGGTGTATTGCTGGTTGAGGCGCGCGGACAAAGCGAGGCCCTTGAAGCCCAGGCAGAAGAATTGGGCATTCGTTTTGAGACCGGCCAAACTGAGCAATCTGAACCAGAAACACTGGAGGCAACAAGCACAGTGACACACGCCGCCAGCACTGAGCCCGCCGATTCAAAACAGGATGACCATCCTGCCGTGCCCAGCTTCGACAATGCGCGCCGCACCATGGTGATTGATCAATCTGTGCGCAGTGGCCAGAAAATTTATGCCCAAGGGGCCGATCTGATTGTTATGGGCCAGGTGTCTGCGGGCGCCGAGGTCATCGCAGATGGCAATGTGCACGTTTACGGTGTATTGCGCGGCCGCGCCCTGGCGGGTGCTGCTGGCGATACCCAAGCCAGAATCCTGTCCACTTGTTTCGAAGCCGAACTGGTGGCTGTGGCTGGTTACTATTTAACATTCGAGGGCGGTTTTCCTGAAGAGAACCGGTCCAAACCCACCTTAATTCATCTTGACCATGGCACCGAGCCCGCCACATTGCGGCTCAAGGCCATCAACATCCGCTAGGAGACCATTTGTGAGTCGAGTCATTGTTGTTACATCCGGCAAGGGTGGCGTTGGTAAAACAACCACCAGCGCAAGTTTTTCCGCAGGCTTGGCCCTGCGTGGTTTTAAAACAGTAGTGATCGACTTTGACGTGGGTTTGCGCAACCTGGACCTGATCATGGGTTGCGAACGCCGGGTGGTCTACGACCTGGTCAACGTGATCAATGGCGAAGCCAGCCTGCAGCAAACCCTGATTAAAGACAAACACTGCCCCATGCTGTCGATTTTGCCAGCCTCTCAAACCCGGGACAAAGACGCCTTGACCGAAGAAGGTGTGGAAAAAGTGATCAAAGACCTGATCGAAATGGGCTTTGAGTACATTGTTTGCGACAGCCCAGCCGGTATTGAGCGTGGCGCAGTGATGGCCCTGACATTCGCCGATGAAGCCATTGTGGTGACCAACCCGGAAGTGTCCTCGGTTCGCGATTCCGATCGAATCATCGGCATTCTGCAAGCCAAGAGTAAACGCGCCAAAGAAGGCGGTGAGCCAGTCAAGGAACATCTGCTGATCACCCGTTACTCAGCAAAGCGTGCCGCCGACGGCGAAATGCTGAGCTACACCGATGTAGCCGACCTGTTGCGTGTGCCGCTATTGGGTGTTATTCCTGAAAGCGAAACGGTATTGCAGGCTTCCAACCAAGGTATGCCGGTGATTCACGCCGAAGAAAACGACGCAGCTTTGGCCTACCAGGACTGTATTTCACGCTTTTTGGGTGAAACAAAACCTTTGCGGTTTGTAGACTATGAAAAGCCTGGTCTGCTGAAGCGCTTGTTTGGAGGTTAAGGTCATGTCATTACTCAGCATGCTGTTTGGCGAAAAGAAAAAATCGGCCAATGTTGCAAAAGAACGACTGTCTTTGATCGTTGCACGCGAGCGTGTAGACCAGGACGGCCCCGACTTTTTGCCCCAAATGCGGGACGAATTGATGCAGGTGATCGCGAAATACGTCAAGATTGATCAGGAAGACGTGAAGTTTAACCTTCAAAAACAAGGCAATATGGAGATGTTGGAAGTTAATATCGTCTTGCCGGACCAGAAGTAAGACTGCACAATAGAAGATCGTAGTTTTAGTTGTAAGAGTGGTACAAAATGCGGGGGGCAATGCAAGCCAGAGAACTTCAACCTGAGCCAAACCGACCCGATGTGGTCTCTATCGCACAGCTTATTGGACTAGCCTCGACTTATTTGCCCGAGGCCGAGATCCGGCGTGTTCGCGAGGCTTACAAGTTTTCTGACGTTGCGCACCTGGGACAATTCCGAGCCACAGGTGAGCCCTACGTAACCCACCCCATTGCGGTGGCTGAACTGTGTGCCAGTTGGCGCCTGGACAGCCAAGCCATTCAAGCCGCCCTGCTTCACGATGTGATGGAGGACTCCGGCACCACCAAGGAAGACTTGATCGAGCGCTTTGGCGGCTCGGTGGCCGATTTGGTCGACGGGCTTTCCAAGCTCGACAAAATGGAGTTTTCTTCACGCGAAGAGGCCCAGGCCGAGAACTTCCGCAAAATGTTGCTGGCCATGGCCCGCGACCTGCGCGTTATTTTGGTGAAATTGGCCGACCGTTTGCACAATATGCGAACGCTCGACATTATGAGCCCCGCCAAGAAACGCCGCATTGCACTAGAAACCCTCGAAATTTACGCCCCCATTGCCCACCGACTGGGCTTGAATGAAATTTTCCGCGAACTGCAAGAACTCAGCTTCCAGCATGCTTACCCCATGCGCTACGAAGTGCTGAAAAAAGCGGTGTTGGCTGCGCGCGGCAACCGCCGTGAAGTGGTGGGCAAAATTCTGGAGGCGGTTGAGAAATGCCTGGGCGATGCCAACATTGAATGTCAGGTGTACGGCCGGGAAAAAGCCCTGTACGGCATTTACCGCAAAATGATTGAAAAGCGCCTGAGCTTTTCACAGGTGCTGGATGTGTATGGTTTCAGGGTGGTCGTGAAAGACATGCCTGGCTGTTACATGGCCATGGGCATGTTGCACCAGCTGTTCAAGCCAGTACCGGGAAAATTCAAGGATTACATCGCCATTCCAAAGCTGAATGGCTACCAAAGCCTGCACACCACTTTGCTGGGGCCCTATGGAACCCCGGTGGAGTTTCAAATTCGTACCGAAGAAATGCACCAGGTGGCCGAGAAAGGTGTGGCCTCGCACTGGCTGTACAAAGGCGAAGGCGAGGCGCTGAACAACATTCAAACCCAAACGCACCGCCTGCTGCAAAGCTTGCTGGACATTCAAAACCAGACTGGCGATTCAGCCGAGTTTCTCGAACACATCAAGGTGGACCTGTTCCCGGATGCGGTCTACGTGTTCACGCCCAACGGCAAAATCATGAGCCTGCCGCGCGGCGCCACAGTGGTCGACTTCGCGTATGCCGTGCACACCGACGTGGGCAACCATTGCGTGGCCGCACGGGTTAATCAGGTGATTGAGCCGCTGCGAACCATTTTGAAAAGTGGCGACGTGGTTGAAATAATTACGGCTCCGCACAGCCGCCCCAACCCGGTTTGGCTGGGCTTTGTACGTTCGGGTAAAGCCCGCTCCGAAATTCGGCACTATTTGAAGTCGATGAATCTGGAAGAAACCGTGCGCTTGGGTAGCCGGTTGCTGGAGCAAGCGCTTGAAGCCGACCAGATCAAGCTGGATCAGTTGCCCAATGAGGTGTGGGACCGTTTGTTGAAAGACTCGCAAGTGAGCACCCGAGACGAATTGTTGGCAGATATTGGTGCAGGACGTCGAGTGGCGCCAGTTGTGGCCCGTCGGGTACTGATTGCCATGGGCCGTGCAGATGCGCGGGTGGATGCCCCCGCTGGACATTCAGGCGAGGCGCGTGCGCCCATCATGATTCACGGCGGTGAAGGCATGTCGGTTCAGCGTGCGCCCTGTTGTTTGCCGATTCCCGGGGACAACATCATTGGCTATGTGCGCAAGGGCTCGGGGTTGATTATTCACACCGATGAATGCGAAACCGCACGCAAACAGATTCGCAAAGAACCAGAACGCTGGACCGATGTTCAGTGGTCCCCAGAAATTACACGCCCATTTGATGTGAATGTGGATTTGCAGGCCGTGAACGAAAAAGGGGCGCTGGCCACCATTGCAGCCACCTTGTCCGATGCGGGTGCCAACATCACCAACCTGACGATGAGCGATGAAACGGCCTACCGCAAGCTGCTGCATTTCACCATTCAGGTAACTGACCGTGTGCACCTTGCGCGCATTTTGATGGCGTTGCGCAGGCTTGAGTACGTGGAACGAGTAACCCGCGTGAAAGGCCGGGCTTTTGCCAAAGTGCGCTTGCCGGTGGCGGATACTGCGACACACTGACCTTCTGGTTTGAATAGCCTAATCGGCTTGGGCTGTTGCTCGCTCGGCCGCTTGTTAACCGCCCGATCGGCTTGGATTCCGATCTCTCGCCTGCCGGTTAACTGCC
Source organism: Limnobacter alexandrii (assembly GCF_005871185.1). Lineage (GTDB taxonomy): Bacteria > Pseudomonadota > Gammaproteobacteria > Burkholderiales > Burkholderiaceae_B > Limnobacter > Limnobacter alexandrii. The sequence goes on along the minus strand of NZ_SWKN01000012.1, from coordinate 41,731 downwards.
CGATCGGCTTGGGTTCCAATCTCTCGCCTGAAAACCTGTATTTCCCTTTTTGAGATTCACCCTGACTCACCTCGCTCGGCAAAAAGGCGGGCCGAGTCTCGGTGCCGGCCTTTGGCCGACCGTGGCGGGTGAATTCAAACGGGCAGGTTTTCTTGAAGGCGAAGCGATCGAAACACCGCCGCCGATTGGACGCTGAACCGAGCGGTGACTTAGAGCTGAACTTGCAAGTGGTCGCACGATGACCAGTCAGAAAACTTGCCGGCTTGGTGCGCTGAGACTAACGATCGCGCCATGGCGCGAAAGCCAAGACCCGACCGTTACTTTTGGAGGGCTTGGCTTAGTGCAGACTCAAGCTGACAAGCCGATATGCCAAGTTTTCGGGCAGCGGTGACCCTTCAAGTTCAGATCAAGAGTCACCAGTAACATGCGACACAAGTAACCCGTGCCGAGTTGGCAGAAACTACAGCGGTGACCCTGCTAGTTCAGATCACACTCAGTCGATCACATACCGCACGTCAACAATCTCAAGCTCATCCCGACCACCCGGCGTCATCAGGTGCACCACATCGCCCTCTTTCGCTTTCAGCAAAGCACGGGCCACCGGCGAAATCCAGCTGATGTGCCCTTTGGCAGTGTCCACCTCGTCCACGCCCACAATTTTTACAGTCAGCTCCTCGCCTTTTGAATTGATGTAGGTGACGGTGGCGCCGAAGAAAATGCTCTCAAGTTCTTGCTGCGTGGCTGGGTCCACCACCTCGGCAATTTCAGTGCGCTTGGTGAGAAAACGAATTCGACGATCAATTTCCCGCAAGCGTTTTTTCCCGTACAGGTAATCGCCGTTTTCAGAGCGATCGCCATTGGACGCCGCCCAAGAGACCACCGAAACAACCTCGGGTCGTTCAATTTTTACAAGGTGGGTGAGTTCATCGCGCAACCGGCGATAGCCTTTGGGCGTGATGTAGTTTTTCAAACCTTGTGGAAGTGCGGGGCCAGCCTCTGGACCGTCGTCCTCAAATTCTGAATCGTTTTCTTTCGTGAAAGCCTTGCTCATGTCTTTTCTCGTGAATTGCCCGACTAGACAGCCTCTGCAGAAGTGTGCAGGATACAGGAAAGTGGCTGTTTCTTTGCCAATAACACCATCATAAAACCTTCAATGACAACAGAACAGGAAGCGCCCAGAATCATTGTTGTCGACGACAGCGACGATGACTTTCTATTGATCAAACGGCAACTGACCAAAACCTGGCAGACGGCAGTTGTTCGCCACGCGCACAGTGAGGAAACGCTGAGGAGCACGCTGGACGACATTGAACCCGACCTGGTGATCTGCGACTATTCGATGCCGCAACTGACGCACGAGAAGGCCATTGAAATGGTTCAGCGCTTGCGGCCTGACACACCAATGATCTTGCTCTCGGGTTTGGCCAGCGATGCTTTGGGCGTGCAAGCCATGCACGAGGGCGTGCGCGATTATGTGGAGAAATCCAAACCCGAACGACTGATTCCTGCGGTTCGCAGGGAAATTCACACCCACCGGCTTCGCCGGGAAAAGCTGCTGCTGGAGCAAGCCCACAGACGCGCAGTGTATTTCGATGCAGCCACTGGTTTCCTGAACCGCCAGGGTTTGGTGAAAACCTTGTCGGGACTGAGCACGAATTCTGGCGATGACAACGACTTGTGCCTGCTGAGTGTGAATGTGTCTAGAAACCAGGCGCGCCGCCCGGAAGTAGACCCGCGCATTCGACGCAATATGCTGGAAAAGATCGTGGAGCGAATTCGGGACACCTTCAAGCAGGATATTTTGTGCAGATGGTCAGACAATGTGCTGGTGGTGTTAACGAACAAACTGGACTGGGGTACGGACAACACCCTGATTGCGGATACACTTTGCGAGTTTGAAGCCAACCTGAACCGCGTGTTCATGGTCGACAACATTGCAGTTCGCCCCAATATGCGTTTGGGGCTGGCACGCCCCGGCCTGCATGGGCAACATGCAGCGGAATTGGTAACCCATGCGCAATCAGTGGCACATGTGATTGAGTCTCGTGGACTTGAACTGCTGAATGTTCTTGATGCGGAAATTCATGACCTCGCCAAGCGACGCAAAACCATTGAACTGGGTTTGGCCAAAGGCATTGAGAGCAACGAGTTGGTGCTGGACTTTCAGCCCATTGAAGACCTTAAAACCGGTCGTATTTGCGGCCTTGAGGCCTTGGTGAGGTGGACCCACCCGGAACTGGGCCGGATCATGCCAAGCGAGTTTATTGGCGTTGCCGAGGATTCGGGCTTGATTGATGCCTTGGGTGACTGGGTGATTGAATCGAGCAGCAAAAAAGTGCTGGAGTTACACCAGCAAGGCCACAAGCTGTGGTGCGCGGTCAATTGCTCGGCGGGTCAATTGTTGAACCCTGAATTTCCGGCCAAAGCGCAACAAACCATTCGCAATGCAGGACTAGACCCCAAGTGGATTGAATTTGAGGTTACCGAATCAGCTGCGATTGATGACATGGCCCGCACGGTGGATGCGCTGAACAAACTAAAGGCACAGGGTTCGCACATTGCCATGGATGATTTTGGCACAGGGTATGCCTCGCTGAACTACCTGCGCCAACTGCCCGTGGATGTGTTGAAAATTGACAAAAGTTTTGTGATGGATTTGCTGGAGGACAAGAACAGCCACATGATTGTGAAAGCAGTAATTGACCTTGCACATGCGCTGGGCCTGATTGTGCATGCGGAGGGTATTGAAACGGCAGAACAACGGGAGAGCCTGATAAAGATGGGCTGCGACAGGCTGCAAGGCTACTGGTTTTCTCGGCCCATGGACATGGACAGCCTGAAAGCTTGGCTGGAAAAAGCCGAGCGTTGCTGAATCAAATTCGAACTGCTGAACGCCCGCCAATTTTCGAGAGGTAATCGAGAAGGCGCTTGGCAATCAGGTTCAATGGCACCACTTCATCGGCCGCTCCCAAAGCAATTGCTTCACGCGGCATGCCGAACACCACAGAACTGGCTTCGTCCTGGCAAATGTTGTAAGAGCCCGCTTTTTTCATGTCGGCCATGGCTTGTGCACCGTCTTTGCCCATGCCTGTGAGCATGATGCCCACAATGTTGCGTGGCGACACTTCCTGCCCCGATTTGAACAACACTTCCACAGAGGGACGATGACGATTGACTGGCTCGGAATCGGACAGTTGGCAAATGTAGTTGGCACCACTGCGACCCAACAACAGGTGTTTGTCACCCGGTGCAATGTAGGCATGGCCGGGCAATACGCGTTCACCGTGCACTGCTTCTTTCACGGTGATATTGCACACCTGGTTTAAGCGATCTGCAAAACTTTTGGTGAAACCAGCCGGCATGTGTTGGGTAATCAATATCGCAGGGCTGTCTTTGGGCAACTGTTCAAGAATGACTCGAATGGCTTCGGTGCCACCTGTGGAAGAACCAATCAACACCAGCTTCTCTGTGGCTGCAAATCGATTGCCCAATGCATTGTTGGTGGGCACCGGCTTGGCCACCTCGGCTGGCACAACCATGCCGGTGACGGGATCAGTTTGTGCTGCGGGTGCTTGCACTGCGGGTTTCGGTGGCAAGCGGTTCAAGCGGAAACGTGCTGCATAAGCGGCGCGGATTTTGTCGGTAATTTCATTGGCATAGTCGATCATGCCTTGGCTAATGTCCAGTTTGGGTTTGGTCACGAAATCAACTGCTCCTAGCTCCAGGGCGCGAAAGGTTACGTCGGTGCCGCGTTCTGTCAGCGTAGACACCATCAACACGGGCGTGGGCCGCAAACGCATGATTTTTTCCAGAAATTCAATGCCGTCCATTTTTGGCATTTCAATGTCGAGTGTAATCACATCAGGATTGAATTTCTTGATTTGATCCCTGGCAATGAATGGATCGGGCGCTGTGGCCACGGTTTCCATGTCGCGCTGTGAATTGATGATTTTGCTCATCAGGTTCCGGATCAAGGCGGAGTCGTCTACCACCAATACTTTGATTTTGTTCATTTCACGAGCCCTTAGAAAAACACAATGTCGCCATTGACGGGGTCTTTGTTGATCTTTTCGCTGTAGCGTTTTTCCTGCTGTAACGCCGCTGAGTTGGCGCTGGCCACGCGTTCCACACGCACCGCACTGGTTTGGGTATTGAAGCGAATTCGACGGCTGTGAGGCCCACCCAAATCGGATGCAACTACTCTGATTTTGTCTTTCTTCAGAAACTCGATCACGAATTCCGCGTTGCGGCGGCCCACGTGTTGGGTGTTGAGTGCACCTGTGATATTGGCACCACCAAATACTTTGGCGCTGAGGTGCTCTCGCTTGGCGCCCATGGTCAGCAAATCGTTAACGAGACATTCCATGGCGTACAAGCCATAGCGCAACGATTTGGTTTTGTCGGCGAGTGTGCGTGCCTCGGAGGGTGAGTCGGGCAACATGAAATGATTCAGGCCCCCAATTTTTCGGTGGCTGTCCCACACACACGCGGATACACAGGAACCCAGAAGAGTCGCAATTTCAGCAGGTGCCCAAGACACAAAATAATCACCAGGCATGATGACTTTTTTCACCAGAACTGGTGCCGTGCTTGCAGACGGTGAAATCAGTAGCCCTGTGCTCATGCGGTGACCTGACGCGCCAACCCTTCTCCGCCGGTGCCGGTTTTCGCGGCTTTGTCGGCATTGACGGTGTACACGGTTTTACCGCGCAAGGTGAAGTAGTCGCGTGCCATGGCGAAATTCTCGGAGTGCCCCGCGTACAACAGGCCGTTCTGATTCATCAGGGGAGCGAATCGCTTGAGGATTTGCAACTGCACGTCTTTCTCAAAATAAATCATGACATTTCGGCAGAAAATGGCATCAAAGCCGGGTCGCAGGGACCATACATTGTCCATCAGGTTCAGCTTTCGGAATGTCAACAATGCTTGCACCTCGGGGCGTACGCGAATAAGCCCTTCGCTTTCGCCCTTGCCCTTCAGGAAATACTTTCGCAGGATGTCATCGGGAATTTTGTCGACCTGATCCAGGCGGTACACACCCTTTTTGGCATGCTCAATCACTTTGGTGTCAATGTCTGTGGCCAGAATACGCACAGGCGGGTTCATGCTGTTGAAGGCTTCCATGGCGGTAATCGCCATGGTGTAGGGCTCTTCGCCGGTGGAGGCGGCACTGCACCACAACTCGATTCGGGCATTGCGCGAAAGCGATTGCAGTTGCTTTTTCAGAATCTCGAAGTGATGCGCCTCGCGGTAAAACGAGGTCAGGTTGGTGGTCAGTGAATTGGTGAAGTGCTCCCACTCCGGGTTGCTTGAATTGGATTCAAGCGCGTCGAGGTAGGTGGAGAACCGGCCGTGATTGCAGGCACGCAGGCGACGGGCCAAGCGGCTGTACACCATGCTTTGCTTGCTGGGTGCCAGTGAAATTCCCGCTATTTTCAGGATGAGTGCGCGTACCCGCGCAAAATCCTTGTCATTGAATTCAAACTCACGGTCTGCGCTGTCGTCGCTTTGCAAACTGCGGTTAACAGCAACGGCTGCCTGCCTGGCGCCGGCCACCATGTCGCTGGCGTGGGTTGATTTGGAAAATTCAAACTTTACGGGAGGACGATTCATCAGGGCCTTTGTCGCGGGGTTAACACAATTTGGGAGGTGCCCCAACGCGAATGAGTTCTATACCCTGATATGTTCCGATAAGATGAACAAAATAATGCAAGGATTAAAACCTTGAAAGGGCGTTATCTCTCGCTTTGATCCTGCACACAACAATAAAAACCAACAACAAGCGAACAGACAATGAGTAATACAAAAGGACTGCCCCCTTCATTGTTGGACATCAGTAACTTTTCAGATGGTGGATTGAAAGTTCTGGTGGTGGAAGACAATGATTCGGACTTTGAGTTGATGTGCTACCGCCTGAAACAGGGCGGACTGAAGTACACGGCCACGCGGGTGGACCGCCTGGAGGACCTGCGAAAGTGCCTTGAACACGAGGAGTGGCAAGTGGTTATTTCTGACCACAATTTGCCAGGCTTCGGGTCTGAGGAAGCCTTGCGCGTGGTGCGCGATTCGGGGCTGGATATTCCCTTCATTATTGTGTCTGGCAGCATTGGCGAACATGTGGCCGTCGATGCCATGCGGGCCGGTGCCGACGATTACCTCATGAAGGACAAAATGGCGCGCCTGGTGCCCGCCATAGAGCGTTCGCTGAGGGCAGCCAATGAACGCCGCAGCCTTGCGGCAGCGGAACAGGCTCAGCGGGAATCTGAGCGGCGATTTGCTGCAATTGCAGAGAATATTCCGGGCATTATTTTTCAGATGCAGTCGGGCCCGTCGATGCCGCGCCCCACAGTGCCTTTTGTTAGCGAAGGGGTAGTCAGGCTTTTCGGTGTGCCCACCCGCCTGTTTCTGGAAAATCCACATTACTTTTTCGAGCAGTTTGAACCTGCTGATGCAGCGGTTCTTTTCGAGCAATTGATGGACCCTCCGAAACCCGGCGTGGCTGTGAGCTGGGAGGGCCGGATCAAAAATTACGGCAAAAAGGAATCCCGCTGGGTGTACATGAATGCAGTGGCCAAACTACGTGGAAACATGTTTGTGTGGGACGGCGTATTGCTGGACATTTCGGATCGAAAACAGGCTGAAGAACGCCTGCTGAGCGCACAAACCGAGTTGCGCCTGGTGACCACCGAGTTTGAGAAACGCCGTGAGCAGGAACGCGGTGCAATTGCCCGTGAAATTCATGATGACATGGGCGGCTCGCTGACCAAGCTGAAAGCCGATGTGGCCTGGCTGAACAAGAACGTGCCGTCTGAGTCAGCAGTTCAGGAAAAGCTCGATGACATGCTTGAATTGATAGAGCACTTGCTTGCGAGCAGCCAGCGGATTGCCAAAGACCTGCGACCAGGTATTCTGGATTATGGCTTGATTCCTGCCCTTGAATGGCAGATGAACGATTTTCAGAAACGCACTCAGATTGAAGGCACATTCCAGTGCAATGTGGACGAACTGGACCTGGACAGCGAACAAAGCACCGCGTTGTTCCGAATACTGCAGGAAGCCCTGACCAACATTGTGAAACACGCGCAAGCAACGCGGGTTGACGCGGAGTTGTTTGTTACAGAAAGTGAATTAACATTGGAGATTCGTGACAATGGTCGCGGAATCGAGAATACTGATAAATTAAAAGAAACATCGTTCGGCCTACGAGGCATGCAAGAACGGGTTGCAGCCTTCGAGGGCTGGGTCGATGTCAGCGGATCCCTTGGGTCCGGGACAACGGTCATGGTGTCCATACCAAGAAGCATTCAGACAGGTGAGGCGGGAAATGATTAAGGTGCTGCTGGCAGATGACCATGCATTGCTTCGGGGAAGCCTGAAGCAGTTGCTGGATGACACAGGATTTGTTCAGGTGGCGGCCCAAGCGGGCGAGTATTCAGAAATCATGAAGGCCATGAACGCGCATGAGGTTGACTTGGCCATTCTGGATATTTCCATGCCAGGAAAAAACGGTGTGGACATTGTTAAAATTTTGAAAGACAAATACCCTGCCCTGAAAATCCTGATGCTGTCGATGCACCCGGAAGACCAGTACGCTGTGCGTTGCCTGAAGGCTGGAGCCTCTGGGTATTTGACCAAGAACACCGCCCCTGAAAAACTGGTGGATGCGATCCAGGTAATTGCTGCGGGCCGCAAGTACATTACCCCCGAGCTTGCAGAATCACTGGCCAGCCACTTGACTGAGGACTCTGAGAAGCCCCTGCATGCCACGCTGAGTGACCGTGAATTTCAAACCATCAGGATGATTGCTGCGGGCAAAAAGTTAAGTGAAATTGCGGATGAATTGTCACTTAGCCCCAAGACTGTGAGCGTTTATCGGGCACGGATTCTTGAGAAAATGCGCATGAAAACCAATGGTGAACTGACGCGCTATGCCTTGGAGAACGGGCTGATTTAAGCTTGCTCGACCGCTCGTTAACTGCCCGATCGGCTTGGGTTGCTGCTCACTCGACCGCTCGTTAACTGCCCGATCGGCTTGGGTTTCAATCTCTCGCCTGAAAACCTGGTTTTCCCTTTTTGAGATTCACCCTGACTCACCTCGCTCGGCAAAAGGGCGGGCCGAGTCTCGGTGCCGGCCTTTGGCCGACCGTAGCGGGTGAATTCAAACGGGCAGGTTTTCTTGAAGGCGAGGCGATCGAAACACCGCCGCCAATTGGGCGTTGAACCCAGCGGTGATGCAGAGCTGAACTTGCAAGTGGTCGCACGATGACCAGTCAGAAAACTTGCCGGCTTGGCGCGCAGAGACTAACGATCGCGCCCATGCGCGAAAGCCAAGACCCGACCGTTACTTTTGGAGGGCTTGGCTTAGTGCAGACTCAAGCAGACAGGCCGAAATGCCAAGTTTTCGGGCAGCGGTGACCCTTCAAGTTCAGATCAAGAGTCACCGGTTACATGCGGCACGAGTCACCCATGCCGAGTGGGCAAGAAACCAGCAGGAAACAGCAGCGGTTACCCTTCAAGTTCAACCAATAAAGTTGAACAAGGTCAGCTGCGAGGTACTCGCAAAGCTTTGCTGCGCAGCCTGAAGCTGCAATTGGCCCTGAGACAGCTCGCTGATGGCCTTGGCATAATCAAGCCCCACCGCCTCACCGGCAACGCGTTCAAGCTCCAACTGGGCAGCCTGGTTAATCTGTTGCAGGGTTTCAACCTCACGCAGGCGAACACCCACTTTGGTGCGGGAAATTTGCACCTGGTCAAAAATGTTGTCGAGCTGTGCACCCTTGTCGTTAAACGCTTTCAAGTAAGTATCTTGGGGCGTGGCACCCTCCTGACCATTGGGGTAAGAAGGATTGCGCAACAAAGCCACCGCATCACGAAGAATCGCAAAGGCATCTTCATTCGTATTCGGGTCTACAAAGGCGTCCTGGCCTGTAATGCTCAGGTTTACAAAACGGCCGCTGGCCACTTGAATTTCTCGACCAATCACTGCTTCACCAGCAGCTGCCGTGGTGGTTTCCAAAAACGTGCCGGATACTGCACCACCGGGAGTCTGGAATGGCTCCCGGTCTTGAAACGTACCTGAGAACATGTAGTAACCGTTGGCGTCTGTGCGGTTGGCAATACCGCGCAACTCTTCCATGCGGCCTTCAATGTCTTGCGCAATAATTTCCCGATCAGCAGGGCTTAATGTTGCATTTCCTGCCTGCAAAAATGCTTCCTTGATGGACACCATGATGTCCGAAGCCGATTGCAAGGCCACATCCATTTGACCCAACTGGTTGTTCACGTAGGTGATGTTGCTTTGATAGCTGTCGATGGTTTTCACACCCGCTTTGGCACCCAAAGCCACTGACATGGCCAAAGGGTCATCCGAGGGTTTCAGCACCCGCTGCCCTGTTGCCAGCTGCCCCTGTAATTTGACCAGTTCAGTTTGTTGCTTGCTCATGCGGTCGGTGCTGAGCTTGAAGTACTGGTTGGTGCTGATTCTGCCGATTGCCATAATTTTTCCTTGAAACCCGATCAGAACATGCTGAGGATTTGATCAAACAATTCTTTGGACAGTGAAATAACTCGCCCGGAAGCCTGGTAAGCCTGTTGAAACTTGATCAGGTTGGCCGCTTCTTCATCCATGTTGACGCCCTGCAAGGCATCGCGTGAATCGGCCACCTGGTTCAACACGGTCTCGCGTGACTCTGCAGCCAGATTGAATTCACGGGTTTTGTTGCCCACGCGGCTGACCAATTGGTTGAACCCGTCCGAAATGGAAACTCCCGCTGAGTTATTGGACTGAGACAGGGTGCGTGCAGTCTGCAACGCAGCGACCTTCAAAATATTTTCGTTGTTACCGATGCTGGGGTTGACGGCGGAAGACGCTGCCACCTCAGAAGGCCGATTGAGCGCAGTGCGCATGTTCAAGGCGGCTTCACGCACAGGCATCAGCACAAAACGATCGCCTTCCTGCGGCGTGGCATTGCTCAACTGGAAGCTGAGCAATGGTGCACCTGCGGGGTCGCGAATTTCATAGTAATCACCGCCTGGGTCAGTCACCAATGCGGCAGGAACAAACGGACCATTTGAGCCCATCTCGCGATAACGGGGCTGGCTGCCCACAATTTGAACTTCGTATTCGGCGGGCCCAAGCTTGGACAAATCAAGACCACGCATGGTGATTTGCGTCGGGTTGGCTGTGCTGTTGTTGATATTGGGCACAACGCGGGAAATGTCAGTTACAAAATTACCGCTGTTGCCGAAACTGAACAGGGCGCTGCCTGGGTTGTTGTCCAGGTCTACACCGGTGGTTTGAATATCGTTCACTGCCTGGCCAATTCGGGCGGCAAGCAGGCCAATGGTGTTTTGGTACTCGGTCAGTTCATTTTCACGAAAGCTCAGGAAACCTGCCAGTGCACCATTGCCAAGGCTGCCAGAATCAAAGGCCAGCAAACGATCCTGTCCGTTGACTTTGCTTGTCATTCCAACCAGCAAATTTTGTGGATCCTGAGGATCAACCTGTGTTTGAACCTTGAATTGAGTTGTACCTACAACCAAAGACTGCCCATTGGCCAAAAACAGATTGGTCGATCCGTCTTTCATGTCGACACGGGTGGTTTGTACCTGCTGGGACAACTCAAGAATCAATTTGTCCCGGCGGTCCATCAAATCATTGGGTGGGCCACCATTGGAGGTTTGGTTCAAGGCGGTCACGATTTGATTGTTCAACGCCGCAATTTGCGAGGTGGCGTTGTTCAGCTGCTCCACCGTGTCACGAACTTTCAGGTTGGTGGCACTGCGCAATTCGTCCATCACCGTATTCAAACCGTTGAATCGCGAAGTCAGGGTTCCAGCCGAGGACAAGTAGTTCTGACGCGCGGCCAGATCGGCCGGATTGGTCGACAGGGTTTGCGCGGCACCAAAGAAAATACTCAGGGCACTGGACAAGCCCGACGCATCGTCGGCGATCATGGCGTCGACACGGGCAATTTGCTGCGCCTTGGCATTGTAAAAAGCCGCATCGGATGTGGCTTTCTGTTCCTGTGCATTGATGAAATCGGAATACACCCGCTGCACGGAAGCAATGTCAACGCCCTGGCCAATATAGCCAATGTCGCTGCCCGTGGAGGGACGCGACTGTTGAATCACCTGCTGGCGATTAAAACCAACGGTGTTGCTGTTCGCAATGTTGTGCGAGGTGGTGGATAGCCCTGCCCGGGCCGCATTCAGGCCGCTGAGCGCAATTCCGTAAACCGAGTTAGACATGATTCAGGATCCTTTGGTGTCTTGAACGACTTAACGGTCAGTTTTCGGGAAAGTTGAGGGGAAGTCTTTCTTGATCTGCCCTGGCGGGAAAATGGTTTGCTCGCCACCCACGCCTGCACCGGCTTTTAACTGCCGTGCAATTTCGCCAGCAAGGCCCAAACCCTTGCCCGACAGTTTCTGAACCAGTTCCTGGTCGTACATGCCCTGATAGGTTTTGGTGCTGGAATCGGTGAACAAACCGCCCTCGGGTGTGGCATCGCGCATGCTTTTCAAGGCCATCTGCAGAAAAATGGATTCGAACTGCACGGCCACCTTGTCAACTGCTGCATTGAACTCCTCGCTGCCCCGTTCGGAGCGCGCACCGCGCTTCAAGCCTTCCAGGCTGCGGGAGTCCATGGACAGCATTTGCTGGGTATCAAGCGGCTTGTTCGACAATGGCGTCATTTAGATCACCTCAAGTTCAGCTTTCAGGCTGCCAGCGGTTTGCATGGCCTGCAAAATCGAGATCAGATCGCTGGGCGTAGCGCCCAAGGCATTCAAGGCTTTGACCACATCGGACAACTGGGCGGCCCCCTTGATCTCAATCAACTCGCCACCGGCTTCGGAAATTTGAATATCGGCCACCTCAGTCACCACGGTTTCGCCCTGACCAAATGGCGCAGGTTGTGAAATAACCGGGGTAGAAGTAATTTTGACGGTGAGGTTGCCATGTGCCACGGCGCAGCTTTCCAGCATCACGGCCTGATTCATGACCACCGAACCCGTGCGTGCATTCACAATGACCTTGGCACTGCCCATGGCTTTGTTGATGCTCAGTTCCTGAACACGCGACAAAAACGCCACGCGGTCGTTGGGGTTGGAGGGTGCACGAACCTTGATGGTGCGGCCGTCGAGCGCTTGGGCCACGTTCGGGCCCATGTTGTTGTTAATTGCCTCGGCCACGCGAATGGCGTTGGAAAAATCGGTTGTCGTCAATTCCAGCTGCAGGGTTTCTCCCAGCAGGAAGGGCGAGGCCACTTCACGTTCAACCAAGGCACCCGCCGGAATACGGCCTGCTGACAAGTGGTTGATCACTGTTTTGGAACCACCTGCAGAAGCACCTGCACCACCCACAATCAATTGGCCTTGGGCCAGTGCGTATACCTGACCGTCTGCACCTTTCAAGGGGGTCATCAACAACATGCCGCCACGCAGGCTTTTGGCATTGCCGATGGAGGACACAGTGACATCGATGGCCTGGCCGGGTTGCGCAAAGGCAGGCAGATTGGCGGTGACCATGACCGAAGCGACGTTCTTCAATTGCAAATTGGCACCCGGTGGCAAGGTGATGCCCGACTGCTGCAGCATGGAGACAATGCTTTGGCTGGTAAATGGTGTTTGTGTGGTTTGGTCGCCGGTGCCATCCAGGCCGATCACAATGCCGTAGCCATACACTGGGTTGGAGCGCACGCCAGACACGGTGACCAGGTCGCGAATTCGGGTTTGTGCGTCAGCTTGTGTGCCAAACGCCATGACCGCAGCGGCGGTCAAGGCGAGCACAACGCCTTTGATAATTCGGTCTTTCAATTCCGGCAAGGAAATGCGTTTCATGGTGAGGTCCAGTTCAGAAAGGCAACACGGTCAGGAAAAAGCGGCTCAACCAGCCCATGGCTGTGGCAGAGTCCAAGGCACCTTTCCCGCGGTATTCAATACGTGCGTCGGCGACCTTGGTGCTGGGCACCACATTGCCGGGCAAAATGGTAATGGGATTCACAACGCCGCTGAATTTCAGGTATTCCACTTCACGATTGGTACCAATCTGTTTTTCGCCTACCACTTGCAAGTTGCCGTTGGGCAGCACGCTGGCCACGGTCACTGTGATGGAACCAGTCAGTGTATTGGCGGCGCGGCTGGAGCCTTCGCCAGAAAAGTCTTTGTCGCTGCTGGCACTGCCGTTGATTGCACGCAAGTCACGGCTACCAAAGAAGCCTTGAATCAAGGGAATATCAATGCTGGCAGAGTCGCTGCGGGAAGCGCTCATGGAGTTGGTTTGCGCGGCGTTGATCTGTTCAATAATTTGAATGGTCAGTGTGTCACCCAAAAACCGGGCGCGCTGGTCTTCAAACAGGGGGCGATAGGTGGCCGGGCTGTACAGACTACCCGTGGGGGCAGCCATGGCCAGTTGGTCCGGCTGCTGCACCGGTTGCGGCACGGTTGTTTTCTCGGGCATGTCAACTTTCGGTGCGAAAGTTGAACAAGCCCCTAAAGTTATCGAGAACACTGCCGTTAAACCGATTAGAACCAAACTTTTCATGCCATACACTCCATCAGAACACGTTCAGTGTGACTGAGGTTTTAAAAATCAAAGCTGAGATAAGCGCTGTAACATCTGGTCAGATGTGGAGATTGCCTTGGAATTGATTTCGTAAGCGCGCTGGGCCTGAATCAAACCCACCAGTTCTTCCACCACATTCACGTTCGATGTTTCCACGAAACCCTGGGAGATGAAACCCACGCCGTTGGTACCCGCCACAGCTTGTGTGGGCGCGCCAGAAGCCGCTGTTTCTGAATACAGGTTTTGGCCCATGCTGAACAAACCGGCCGGGTTCACAAAACTGGCCAACTGAATTTGACCCAGTTCCTGAGGTTGTACCTGGCCCTGCACCACGGCAGACACCACACCATCCTGAGAAATGGAAATTTCCTGCACGCCTTGGGGAATGGTGACTGGCCCAAGAACAGGATAGCCGTTGGATGTGACCAGGGTGCCGTTGGCGTCAATCTGAATGCTGCCGTCGCGGGTGTAGCTGGTGGTGCCATCGGGCATTTGCACTTGAAAGAAACCTTGGCCATTGATGGCGACATCAAGCGTGTTGCCGGTTTGCTGCAAGTTACCCTGCGCAAAATTACGCACCGTTGAAACCGGCTTTACACCAGTACCAATTTGCAGGCCAGAAGGCACTTGAGTTTGCTCGGTGGTTTGTGCACCGGGCTGGCGCAGTGTTTGATACAACAAATCTTCGAACACAGCGCGCGAGCGTTTAAAGCCGTTGGTGGCTGTGTTGGCCAGGTTGTTGGAAATAACATCAAGCTGGGTTTGCTGGGCATCCAGACCTGTTTTTGCAATCCACAAAGAACGCATCATGGTGGGTTTCTCCTTAGTTCATGCCAAACAGGCTGTTGGCGGCCTGGCCGTTTTCTTTGGCCGTGCTGATCATTTTCATTTGGGTTTCATACTGGCGGGCTGCGGTGATCATTTGCACCATCATGTCCACTGCATTCACGTTGCTGCTTTCAATGAAGCCGCCTGCAACACGCACATTCAAATCGGCTTCCGCGGGGTCACCGTTGGCGGCGCGGAACAAGCCGTCGTCGCCCCGGTTGATTTCACCTTCGGGGATATTCACCAGTTTCAGGCGGCCCAGTTGAACCACATTGGTGTCGCCACCCAGCGGAATCGCAGACACCGAACCATCGCCTTCAAACGACAAGCGATGATCTGGCGGCACATTGATCGGGCCATTGCTGCCGATGACTGAATAACCTTCCTGGGTCACCAGGTTGCCTTGGCCATCCAGTTGAAAGGAACCGTTGCGGGTGTAGGCCTCGTTGCCTTTGGCGTCGTTGACTGCAAACCAGCCCTCGCCTTGAATGGCCACGTCCATTTCCCGACCCGTGGACTGGATTTGTCCTGGCGTGGTATCGAAGCCAATGCTGGTTTCCACCGCAAAGCTTCGGGAACCACTGCCCTCGCCGGTGACCGGCGCACTTTGAAACGCCATGAGTTGTTGCCGAAACCCGGGCGTGTTCACGTTGGCCAGGTTGTTGGCAATGTTCTCTTGGCGAGACATTGTGCCTTTGGCGGCTTGGGCGGCCAGGAAAATCAGTTTGTCCATGTGTGCAATCCCGCTTCAGTTCACATTAACGAAGGTTGGTAATGGTCTGGAAAATCGAGTCTTGTGTTTTGATGGTCTGTGAGTTGGCCTGATAAACCCGCTGTGCGGAAATCATCGCAACCAATTCAGCTGTCAAATCAATGTTCGACTCTTCCAAAGCGCCCGACTGAATAATGCCGAAGGCAGTGTCTTCACTCAGCGACACCAGTTCGGGGCCAGACGAGTTGGTAGCCAACCAGCCGTTTGAACCCACTGGCTGCAGGCCTTCGGGATTCGGGAAGCGATACAGGCCAATTTGCGCATGGTTTACCAACTGGCCGTTTGCATAGCTGATGGTCAGCATGCCGTTGGCGCCCACATCAAAGCCCGCAAATGGAGAAGACTCAAAACCGTCTTGACCCAGGTTTTGCACCACAAATGAGCTGCCGTACTGCGTGGTGTTGCTCATATTGAAAGTGAACTGGTTGGGTGCAGTGCCAGTGGAAGAAAACGGCACGCCGCTCGCGGTCACGAAACGCGACATGTCCACAGTCAGGTTGCCGGTGTTGGGTGTAGTCAGCAAACCATCGACGCCATATTGCAGGTTGGCTGAAGTGGATTGCGCTGGCGCAGCAGTTACTGCCACGGGTGACGCACCAATGTCCACTTGCGTGCCGTCGACGGTGGCAAATACGGACCAATCGTTCGACGCTTCCTTACGCATGTAAACCGCCATAATGTGCGCGCCGCCCAACTCGTCATACACCGTCATCGATGTTGAGTTGTTGAAGGTGTTCAAGTTGGCTGGATCGAATGTCAGTGCAGGATCAATGGCTGTAGCACGTGCATCCAGGTTCAATTCCAGACGACCTGAACGTGTAGCAGCCGGAGGAATGCTGCCACGTGGAACCAGAATGTTTTGCGCCACATCGGATGGGCGACCTGTGGCGGCATCCACCGGGAAGCCCTGCAACCTGTCACCGCGAGAGTTCACAATCACGCCTTCGTTGTTCAAGGTGAACTGACCGTTGCGGGTGTAAATGTTGTCACCGTTGCCTGCCTGCACCTTGAAAAAACCGGTGCCACTGATGGCCAGGTCCAAAGGATTGCCGGTCACATTGATGTTGCCCTGCTTGAAGTTTTGTGTAACCGCAGCCAGGCTGGTACCGAGGCCAATGCCATTGGTGGAACGCGCGCCGTTGAAGGCACGGGCAAACACATCAGAGAACTCTGCCTCGGATCCTTTAAAGCCGACCACGCTGGCGTTGGACACGTTGTTTGCAATCACTTCCAAACCACGCTGTGCCGCGTTCAGACCACTCAAACCCTGCTGGAAACTACCGCCTGCTGAAAAAGCCATGTTTGACTCCTTGAAAAATCTTTAATTTAGAAAACCTGCTTGATGTCTGCGAAGCTGACTTCGCCGCCATTGCTGGTTAAAAGTTTGGTGCCTTCCGCGCCGGCATTGCGCACGCCCTGAACCACAGACAGGGTCAGAGGTGTCACGCTGGCGTCCTTGCCTGCTGCTTTTGCTTCAATCTCGAACTTGTAATTCCCGACTGGCAGGGTGCTTCCATCGTTGCTTTTGCCGTCCCACTCAAACTGGTGCGTGCCTTTGGACTGTGGGCCCAGGTCAACGGTGCGAACCACATTGGCACCTGCATCCAGCACATTCACACGCAGAATGTCGACGCTTTGATTCAACTCCATGGAGCCCACGGCTTTGCCATCGACCAAGGTCAGGTCGCTGCCCTCGGTGAGCACCGCGCGGCCCAGCATGCTGGTGGCCTGGATGGTTTGGTTTGCATTCAGCGAAGCGGACACACCTTCCATGGTGGTGTTCAGTTTGTTGATGCCGGTGACCGTGTTCAATTGCGCCATTTGGCTGGTGACCTGCGCGTTGTCCATCGGGGCCAGTGGGTCCTGGTTTTTCAACTGGGCCACCAACAAGGACATGAAACGTTCCTGAATCGCTTCAGGGCTGTTCTCATCGACTCTCTTTTTGGCTGCTGTGGCGCCGCTGTTGTTACCCAGTGCGGAAGTTACATCAATCGTCATTTTTCATTGCTCCTTACTGGTTGCCCATGTTCAAGGTTTTCAACATCAACTGTTTGGCGGTGTTCATGACTTCAGCATTGGTCTGGTAGCTGCGGGAAGCAGCCAGCATGTCCACCATTTCTTCCACTGCATTCACATTTGGCATGTACACGTAGCCATCCTGATCTGCCATCGGGTGCTTGGGATCAAACATCTTCTTGGCTTCTGTTTTGTCTTCAACAATGTCTTTGACCTGCACGTTTTCGGCCAGCGAGGCCTTGCCGGGTGCGGCCTTTTGAAGCACCGCCTCGAACACCACCTTGCGGGCCTGGTAAACCGAATTGGGATCGCCTGCTGCGGTGTCGACATTGGCGAGGTTGCTGGCCACTGTGTTCAAGCGCGTGGTTTGTGCCTGCATGGCACCACCGGCAAGTTTGAAAGAGTTGAATAGCGACATGTGTTTCCCCTATGCCTTATTGGTTGCCCGAGCCCATGGCCTGCTTCAAGGAAGAAATTCTTCCATTGATGGTGCGCAGGGCGGCTTCGTACTTCACGGTGTTTTCTGCAAACGCGGCACGCTCGCGGTCAATGTCGACCGAGTTGCCGTCAATGGCGGCATTGTTGCCACGGCGAAACTGCAACATCTCGGAAGTGGTCATGCCCGCATTGCCTTTGCCGGTAATGTGGCCCTGGTGGGTCACCGCCAATGCACCTGCGCCGTTGCCCATGCCAGGATTTGAAGGTGTTCCCATGGAGCCCTTCTCGCCTGTGGCTGCTTTCAGTGCACTTTGAAAGTCGAAATCGACTGCTTTGTAATTGGGGGTGTCTACGTTGGAAATGTTGGAGGTCAATACCTCTTGCCGACGCGCTCTGAGTTTCAGGGCCTCGGCAGAGAACTGCATTGCATCAGTAAGTTTGTCCAACATCGTTGAATCCTTCATACACGGACGGATGAATGGATTATTGAATTGATGCTGTCAAATCAAAGTGAAGATAAAGGGGGGAAAGGGTGCTCTTTTTCTGCTTAGGGTGCAGCAAGCTCCCGCCTAGGATGTTGTCATCGAGGCAGAAATTATTTCTTACAGTGACTTTTACGGCAGCAACGCCCAGAACTTGAATGAAATTTCACACTTTTTTTAACATCGCATTTCACGCATTGATAGGCCTGGTGCTTATTCAAGCCAATGCTGCGCAGGCCGACAGTTCTCGCTGGGTGACTGAAACCCAACTGACCGAACTGGTGGACCCTGCGCTGCTGCCACCCGGCGCCAGTGTGGATGTGAAGTTTGTCAAAGCAGATGAACGAATTGGCAGCCTGCAATGCCCTGCCGCACTGTTTGCCAATACTGCGGGCAACAAAATGTGGGGGCGCACCTATGTGCGTGTGCAATGTGTAGGCTCGGACACCGCACCCTTTTTTGTGGGTGTTGATGTGAAAGTATGGGCACCCGTTCTGGTGGTGAAAGCCACGGTTCAATCCGGGCAAGCCGTGGGATTGAATGATGTTGAGTTCCGAACCATGGACTTGAGCCAGCTTAGTCATGGCTGGGTCAGTGACCTTGCACATTTAAACAACAAGACCGCTGCACGACAACTGTGGCCAGGCACGCTGTTGAAACACGATTATTTGCGCGGTCAGGCTTTGGTAAAAAACGGCGACACGGTCAAAGTGATGATGAAGGGACCGGGCTTTGCAATTGGAGGCACGGCAGTGGCAATGGGTGAAGCTGAGCTTGGCGAGGTGGTGAAAATCAAAACAGCCCAGGGCAAAATTCTTCACGGGGTGGCACGCGATGCCTTGCTGGTTGAGGTTAGTTTGTAGGTGTACCCCCCAAAAAGTAGGAATTCTTTCGAGAATTCGTTAAAGTTAGGTGGAATCGAGCCGTTAAGAAAACATACGAAACCCACTTAGGCTCTGCCCAATGCGGAGGACATCATGAGTATTAACAGAATAAACCCGGGAAGCAACCCGATCGACAAGTTGACCAAGCCACAAGGTGGCAGCAAGTCGGCAACGGTTGGCTCCACAGAAAAAACCAGTTCGGAAGGCGCAGTAGCCAAGCTTTCCGGGCAATCCAGTGAACTGAGCGCAGCAGGTGCGCCGTTCAATGCCGAGAAAGTGGCCGAGATCAAAGAGGCCATTAGCAAAGGCGAGTTCAAGGTCAATGCCGAAGCAGTTGCAGCCAAGGTAATTGAAAGTGCTCGCGAGTTGCTTGGTCAAAAGTAACCGAGGATTGAAGATTATGTCGCACGCAGACGCAGCAAAAAATTTGTACCGCAACCTGGCCTATGAATGTGACATGGCCATGGCGCTGGTTGACATCTTGCTTGAAGAGCAGGCGTGCCTCGTGAAACTTCAAACCACCGAGCTGAACAGCCTGGCACTTCGCAAAGAAGCCATGATGCTGGAGCTGGAGAAACGTTACCTCAACAACGTGCAACTGGCCAAGGCTGAAGGCTTTCAACCCAATATGGATGGCATTGCCTTGTGGGCCGACGTGTTGGCCGCACATGAGCCCCGCCTGTTGGGTACCTACTCAACCCTGCGCACTACCCTGAGCCACGCACAACGTTTGAACAAAACGAACGGCGAACTGGTGACAGAACAACTGGCTGGTTTGCAGGAAAGAATTTCAATTTTGACTGCGGCTGCAGTGGCTGAACAAAAGCCCACCGCCAGTGACACATACGGACCCAAGGGCGGTATGAGCCAGTCAGCCCTGACCGGTGGTACTATGCCCCGCGCGGTAATTCGTTGATCGTTAGCCAATAAGACACCAGTGCAGAAATTCGGGTCAGGTACTGATCGAATTGCACTGGCTTGACTGCAAAACTGTTGACCCCCAACTCATAAGACCGCTTCACATCGCTGATTTCTCGCGATGAAGACAGCACAACAATCGGCATGGTTTTAAACACATCATGCGAACGCAAAAACTTCAACACTTCCAGACCATCCAGCTTGGGCAGTTTCAGATCCAGCAATACCAACTTGGGTAAATTCAAGGCGGCGCTGTCTTTGGGGTGATCCTCCATCAATTGCTTGAAATATTCGATGGCCCGTTCTCCGTCCTCCAGCAACACCGTGGTTGAACTTGAGGAGGTTTTACGCACCACGCGCAAAGCGAGGTCTGCGTCGTTGGAGTTGTCGTCAACCAGTACTACATCTGCCATGGCAAATATCCTTTTAGTCAGTCAGGTCGGCGTGCTCAGGCAAGGTGAAGGTGAAACAGGCCCCCTGCCCCAGCCCACCCGTGGCGCTGATTTCGCCGCCGTGACGCTCGATGATTCGTTTGACAATGGCCAGGCCCACGCCGGTGCCATCGAAATCTTTTTTGTGATGCAAACGTTCAAACACATTGAACAGTTTGTCGGCATATTTCATGTCGAAGCCGGCACCATTGTCGGTCACGCTGAAGCGGTAAAAACGCCCTACTTTTTCGCATTCAATGGCGACTCTCGGCTGTTCGGCCTTGCTGCTGAACTTCAAGGCATTGTCGATCAAATTCATCCACACCTGTTTGAGCAACACCGGGTCGGCATAGACTGGTGGCAACTCGCACAATTCCACGACATTTTTTCTTCGGGCATCAAGCTGATCCAGAATTTGATCCAGCAGTTGTTGTTGATCAACACGCACTCGCGCAACATCGGTTCGCAACAAGCGGGAAAAGTCGAGCAGGCCATCAATCAATCCGCCCATCTGGCGAGCATTGTTGCTGATTCGGTCGAGCAGGCCACGCGCATCCTCGGGCAGGCTTTCCGCGAAATCTTCTTTCAAGATGCTGGAAAAACCATCAATGGCGCGAAGTGGGGCACGCAGGTCGTGAGACACGGTGTAGGTGAATGCTTCCAGTTCAGAGTTGCTGCGGGTAAGCTCGGCAGTCCGGTCGTTGATTCGTTGTTCGAGCGTGCCATTCAAACCCTGTAAATCGTCTTCGAAAACCCGGCGCTCGACACACAGCCCCAGCAGGCGAATGGCGGTGAGCACACGCAACACATCGTCATGCCCGGTGTTGTCGACACCTTGCTGGGCCACCATGATCCAGTACTCGGGCTGATTCGGCTCCCTGGCTTTTCGAAGGGCGAACCACACCGCGCTTATGCCCAATTCAGTGGCCCAATTGTCCTCGAAATAATGCTCGGTTTTCATTTTGGCGAGCCACACCAGGCCGTGTTGATCGTGACCTTCCAGGGGCTCGCACAGTTGTTCTGCGTTGTCCCAAAATGCCTGCCCTTTTTCAAATGGCATGCGCAAATTCGGATTGGTGCCCCGAACCCGCCAGTGGTTGTGTTCAGACTTGTCCCTGAAACCCAGCACCACTTCAGCATGCACGGTCAGGCAGTTTTTAAGGCCACGGGCGTAAGAGGCCGCCAATTCCGGAATGGGCGCAGACAGCAAAACGCCTTGCAGCAAGGAACGTTGCAAAGACAGCAGTTGTTCATTCAGCCGTTTCTGCGTGCGGTCAGAGGACACGCCCATGTAGCCCACGAAATCACCGTTGGCGTTGTACAGGGGGCGCCCTGTCGATTCAAAAATGATGCGCTCATGGTTCTGGGGCCAGTATTCAAAACAGACCCGATCAAAGGGCTGGTGGCTGTCGAGCAGTTCTTTGAAACTATCCCAGTTGTAACGCGGGTCGATACACTTCAAGCCTTCCACATCCCAGCGGGCCAGGCCATCGAAGGGCAATTTGAAACCACTGCGGGAATTGCTGTTTTGGTCTTTGCCCCGGTAAATGATTCGCACAATGGTGTGGGCAGAATCCTGCTGCCAGTACCAATCGCCAGACAGCTCCATCAAGCGGCGCAACTGGCTTTCAGACTGAATGGATGAGCGGATGATTTCAAGCAGGCCCGACATGAGCTTGTTGCCCATGAACCAGGCGCCCAGCACGCCAAAAGCCAACGTGAGCAAAATGGTCAAATTCCAGTTGGCAGGGTCGGATGTGGTGGCTGCCATGTAAAAGGCAGCAAGTGCCAAAGGACCAATGCCGGTGAGAATGACCAGAACCAGGGAGCGATTGACCCTGGTGCGAGATTGCTCAAAGGTTTTCGGTTTTCCCTGGGCTTTGGGATCAGCCATGTGTGCTTAGTGTTCGCGAAGCTTGGCTTTGAGGCGACTGACTGCCTGTGTGTGCAACTGGCACACCCGGGACTCGGTCACGCCAAGGACAGCGGCGATTTCACGGAAGTTTAACTCTTGCTCATAATACAGTCCCATGAGCATTTTTTCACGTTCAGGCAGGTCTTCAATGGCCTGAATCAGGTTTTCCCGGAAACGTTGGTCACCCAGCATTTCAAGCGGATTGGCCTCTTCGTCGCCACCAATTTGGCGATCCAGATAGCCCTCACCATCGCCGTCGTCTGCGTAATCGTCGTAAAACACCAGCGATGCGCCACGCGAATCGAACAACATGTCCTGATATTCATCCAGGCTTACGCCCATGACATCGGCAATCTCTTTCTCGGTGGCTGAACGCCCCAACTTCTGCTCGGCCTTGAGGGTTGCAGTTTCAATTTTTCGTTGAGCCTGGCGCACGCCGCGTGGCATCCAGTCTGCAGAACGCAGTTCATCGAGCATGGAGCCACGAATTCGCTGACTTGCATAGGTTTCGAATTGGGCGCCCTGCCCCTCTTCGAAGCGGGTAATCGCGTCCATCAGGCCGATCAGGCCGGCTTGTATGAGGTCGTCGATTTGCACGGACGCCGGTAGCTTGGCGATCAAGTGATGGGCCAACCTGCGAACCAATGGGATGTACTGGTCCACCTGCTTTGATTTGTCTAAAGTGCCCTGGGCTGTGTACATGGAGTCTGTGCTTCCTGTCTTGTTATTACGCCAGTGCGTGTTCGTCGAAAGAGCATATGGCTTTTGCGATTCGCCGACCTGCCGCAATCATCTCCCGACCGACCTGGTTCAAGGCTTTGCCCGAGGGCAAGGCTGGCAAATGCCCCGCGTATTGCAGGGGGTTGACCAGAAGGCTCGAGGTGCTTTCCAGTAAATTTGCGAACACGTGATCGGCTTCATCTGTGCTTCTTACACCTGCAACAATAACACGATGGTGAATATTTTCGTCTACCCCTTTTGAAGAACGAATGGCCTGAAAAGCACGTGTCACCGATCTTGCGGTGGGTTGTACTACCCAATACCAGTCGTCTTGCGGAGAAAAAGCCTTGGCCAGCTCAACTGCCTCATAGGGCAAGGTGGCATAAAAGCGGTCGCAGCTTACGGGCATGCGGTGAAGCTTGCCCAGCAAAGCCGCCGCTTGGGCTGGCTTTTTGGCCAGGGCTTCCAGGCCAATTCGGGCCACCACCAAGTATTGGGATTCGGCCAGCTCAAGGACCTGGTCTTCCAGGTTCAGCTTGCCGTTGAAAAACTCGACCAGGTCGATGCGGGCATGCGGTGGCAGCAATTGGGGCAAGCCGCCGGCGGACCCGTCAAACAACACAGCCGCGCGGTCAGCGCGCGCTTGCTGTTCCAATACAAAACGGGCCAGGCAGGCTGCATAATCGCTGCCCATGTCACCCAGAATCGGGTGAATGGTGGCGGCTTTGCGGCCCAACAAGTGTCGAAGTGTTTTGGCTTGATCCATAGGTTCTAGTTGACCATGAAACGTCAAATTCCAGTCGCAGAGACTTGGGCCATTTTCCATTTCAATTCCTCGCTCGAGGCTTGAAACGCCTGGCTGCTGCGTGCGCGCATGGCACGGTGCACCAACACGCGTGGGTCGGCAGGGAACAGGTCTTCAGGCACGCGCTGGCCAGTGGCAATGTAGTGCAAGGCCAGTTTGTGACGCATAACCACATCCAGCACGCCGCCAATCTTGATGGCTTCATCCAGCTTGGACAAAATTGCGCCGTTCAGGCCTGTGCTTTTGTAATGACGCACAACATCATCCAGCGTTTCAGGCTGGCTGGTGGCATTGAGCAGCAACACGCGTTTGACATGGCTGTCGGTCAGAATTTTGGTTTGCTCGGCCACGCGAGAATCGCGCTGGCCCATGCCCACGGTGTCAATCAGAATAAGGCGCTTGCGCTGCATGGTGTTGCGCAACTGGGCCAGGTCGGCGTGGGTTTGTGCGGT
This sequence comes from Limnobacter alexandrii, assembly GCF_005871185.1. Taxonomy (GTDB): domain Bacteria; phylum Pseudomonadota; class Gammaproteobacteria; order Burkholderiales; family Burkholderiaceae_B; genus Limnobacter; species Limnobacter alexandrii. Next base: position 17,506 of record NZ_SWKN01000012.1, on the reverse strand, counting down.
GTACACCTGCACGCCCAAAATTTTGCCGTAAATGCGCAGTTGGTCTTGCGCGCCAATTCGATAGCTGTCGGTGGTGATCAAGCCCAAGGAGTCCGCGCCGTACTTCACCACACAACGTGCAGCCAGTTTGGCTGTGGTGGTGGTTTTTCCAACGCCGGTGGGGCCCACCAGCGCGAATGTGCCGCCGGTTTCAACGATGTCTTTGTCGGCCGGAACCACATTCAGGTTTTTCTTGATGACATTCATCACCCAGTCCTGCACTTGGCTGTCCGAAAGTTCAGCCGGCAGCTTTTCAACCACGGTGCGTGCAAACAAAGGGGAGAACCCGGATTGGGTTAACTGGTTCCACAGTTCGCCGCGCTGGGGGTTTTTCTCCAGTGCATCACGCCAGGTGATCATGGCCATTTGGTCTTTCAGCAACTGGCGCATTTGCTTGATTTCTTCCAGCACTGCGGTTTGCTCGCTGGCCATGGCGTCGCTTGCGGCTTGCGAACGGCGCTTGGCCACATCGGAAATCATGTCGGGCGCTGGCATCGCGTTCGGAATTTGATGAGTCACCTCAGGTGCGCGGTTGATCAACACATCACGTTGTGCAGCCACCTGCTGTGCAATTTTTTCAGCCGGTGTAGGCTTGCGCGTGGCCTCTTGTGCAGCAAACTGCGTGCGCTCTGCCTTGGTCCAGGACAGTGGCGCAGACGAGGCGGCAGGCTTTTCGGTCACGGTGTCCAGGTCTTGCGAGGAGGCAGCCAGCACTTCAGTGCCCGCAGCGGTTTGCTTGGTCGACAAGATGATGGCGTCTTCACCCAGTTCAGCACGCAGCTTTTGCAAGGCCTCTCTTGTGGTGGGGGCTGTGAATTTTTTCAGCTTCATGCTTTCGCTCCTACGACTTGCGCAACGCGGATAGTACGGTTTTCAGGAATTTCACTGTGCGACAAGACCCGAAGATTCGGGGCTGCGCGCTTGAGTAAACGGGCCATGGACAAACGCAGGGCATCGGGCACCAACAACACAGGGCTTTGGCCCAGTTGCTCTTGACGACCGGCTGCATCGGCGGTTTGACGAGCCAGGTTTTCAGCCAGGTTGGGATCGATGCCCACCTGGTCTTGACCGGCTGCGGTGTGTGCATGGGAAATCATCTGTTCCAGCTTGGGCTCCATGACCAGCACATTGAGGTCTTCGCTGGTACCAGCCAGGGCCTGCACGATGGCGCGGCCCAAGGCAACACGCACAGCAGCAGTGAGTTCAAGCGGATTCTTGGTGCGAACACCGTTTTCAAGCAAGGTTTCAAAAATGGTGCGCAAATCGCGAATGTGTACGCTTTCGTCCAGCAGGTTTTGCAGCACTTTTTGAATCACTGCAACATCCAGTAATTTCGGGGTGAGGTCTTCCACCACCTTGGGTGATGTTTTCGCACAATGGTCCAGCAACTGCTGGGTTTCAGTGCGGCCCAACAACTGGGCAGCCGAGGTTTGCAAAATATGCGACAAGTGCGTGGCCACCACGGTGGAGGCATCCACCACGGTGTAGCCAGCAGCGTTGGCCTTTTCTTTTTGGTCGTCGGAAATCCATACGGCAGGCAAACCAAATGCGGGGTCGGTGGTTTGTGGACCAGGCAACTGCATGGTGACACGGCCGGGGTTGATCGCCAGGTGTTGGTTCGGGAACACTTCGCCCTCGCCCATGCACACGCCTTTGAGCAAAATACGGTAAACCGATGGGCGCAGTTCCAGGTTGTCACGCAGATGTACTGCGGGTGGCAAGAAGCCGATTTCCTGCGCAAACTTTTTGCGAATGGCCTTGATGCGTTTGAGCAAATCGCCATCTTGTTTGTTGTCGACCAGCGCGATCAAGCGGTAACCCACTTCCAGCGCAATGGTGTCGATTGGAACCAGGTCGTCCCAGGTGGCTTCTTGTGCTTCAGTGGTCGCTGCTTTGATTTTTGCCTGGTCGTCGGTGGTGGCTGTCACCTTCTGAACCGTGGACTTTTTGGCAAGGTGATAAGACAGGTAAGCAAACCCGGCGGCCAAGAGCAAGAATGCAAAACTGGGCATGCCGGGAATAATACCCAGCAGGGCCATGATGCCAGCGGTGATGCCCACAGCCTGTGGGGACTTGAGCAATTGACTGGCCAATTGGGTGCCAATGTCCTGACCTTGACCCACTCGGGCCACGACCAAACCGGCTGCAATTGAAATGACCAGGGCAGGAACCTGCGCCACCAGGCCGTCGCCAATGGCGAGCAATACATAATTGCTGCCCGCATCGGCGAAGGTCATGTCGTGTTGCATTACACCCACGGCGAAACCGCCAATGATGTTGATGATCAAAATCATGATGCCGGCCATGGCGTCGCCACGCACAAATTTGCTGGCACCATCCATGGAACCGAAAAACTCGGCTTCCTGACTGACTTCAGCACGGCGCTTGCGGGCTTCGTCTTCAGCGATCAAACCGGCATTCAAGTCGGCATCAATCGCCATTTGTTTGCCGGGCATGGCATCCAATGTGAAACGGGCGGACACTTCCGCAATACGGCCTGCACCTTTGGTGATCACCACGAAGTTGATCAACATCAAAATTACGAACACCACGATACCGACTGCAAGGTTGCCGCCGACCAGAAAATGCCCGAACGCTTCAATCACCTTACCGGCAGCATCAGGACCTTCATGACCATTCATGAGCACCACACGTGTTGAGGCCACGTTCAAGCTGAGGCGTAGCAATGTGGTCACCAACAGAATGGTGGGGAAGGCAGCGAAATCAAGGGGACGGGTGGTGTACAGCGCTGCAACCAACACCATGAGGCTGAGCGCGATGTTGAATGTGAAGAACAAATCGAGCGCGAAAGGCGGTACAGGCAAAATCATCATGACCAAGATCATGATGATGAAGATTGGCGCGCCCAAGGTTTTTACCTTGTCGCCGCTCAGACCTGCTTTTATGAAGTCCAGTGAGAATGCGGTGGAGGCCACAATTCCGCCCATCAAGTTGTTAACGGTTCAATTATGGAAAACTTTAGCTTTTCTCAACGGAGGAATTGAAGGTGATTTACCGCCTTATTGTGGATTGGGTTCCGATCTCTCGCCTGCCGGTTAACTGCCCAATCGGCTTGGGTTTCAATCTCTCGCCTGCCGGTTAACTGCCCGATCGGCTTGGGTTCCGATCTCTCGCCTGAAAACCTGTAACTCCCTTGCTGAGCCTCACGATGCCTGAGAACGACCCTCCTAAAAAGCGGGTCGGGCTCGTTCTCTGTCGCCCATGCCGGGCGACACCGGCCCTGCTCGGCACGCAAGGGCAGGTTTTCTTGAAGGCGAGGCGATCGAAACACCGCCGCCGATTGGGCGTTGAACCCTGCGGTGACGCAGAGCTGAACTTGCAAATGTCTGCGCACGAGAGGTTTAAGCCAACTCGGCAGTGGGATTGCTTGGGACGCACTTCAAGAAAACCGCCCCGTTTGAGTTTAGTCGCAGCGTTCGGCGTTAAGCCGACACCGAGACTCGGCCCGCCCTTTTGCCGAGCGAGGTGAGCAAGAATAAAGTCAAAAAGGGATCAAGCGGTTTTCAGTGCGGCACAAGTAACCCATGCCGAGTTGGCAAGAAACCAGCAGGAAACCGCAGCGGTGACCCTTCAAGTTCAGATCAAGAGTCACCAGTGACATTCAGCGCAAGCAACCCACGCAGCGGTGATGATCAAGCCGCCGGCCCAGGATCCATGCCCTTCGGAATATCCGCTTCGCCCGGCACTTCCACCATGTGGCCTTTGCCTTCCGCAAGCGCATAAACATACGCCAGCAACTTGGCCACCGCCGTGTACAAAGCGCCCGGAATTTCCTGCTCAAGTTCCACATTGGAATACAAAGCACGGGCCAGTGGCGGTGCTTCAACCGTAGGTACTTTGTTTTCTTTGGCCACTTCCCGAATTTTCAAGGCCAGCGGGCCGATGCCCTTGGCCACCACACGCGGTGCACCTTTGCCGTCTTTGTCGTACTTCAAGGCCACTGAGTAGTGCGTCGGGTTGGTCACGATCACATCGGCATTCGGTACGGAAGCCATCATGCGTCGGCGTGCTGCTTCTCGCTGCATGCTCTTGATCTTGCCTTTCAGGTGGGGGTCACCTTCCGATTCCTTCGATTCGCGCTTGAGTTCTTCCATGTTCATGCGCAACCCTTTGTAGTAACGCCACAACTGGTAAGGCACATCGATTGAAACAATCAACAGGAATGCAATTGCAAGAATGAGTGCGTCCTTGATGGTGATTCGCGCAGTCTCGGCCATGCCATGTTCAAGCGGCATGGCGGACAGTTGGGTAAATTCACCAAGGTCTTGCATCAACAACAGGTAACCCACGCCGCCCAACACCACTGTTTTCAAAATGGCTTTGACCAACTCAGCCAAGCCATTCACCGAGAATATATTCTTGAGCCCCTTGATCGGGTTCAGCTTTGAAATCTTGGGTTCAAGCGGTTTGGTCGACCAGTTAAAGCCGCCCACCGCAACATTGGATGCAATCGCAGCCACCACCACCACGAGAAAAAGGGGCACGAGAATGAACAGGCTTTCCTGCAACATGGACACCCATTTCAAACCCATGTGCTTGGTGTCAAAGGCTTGGGCTCGATCCAGCATCAAGCCCTGGCGCATCAACTTTTCACTTTGACTGACCAGCTCACCGCCCATGGTGTACAGCAAACCGACACCAGCGAGCAGCACAACTCCCCCGCCCAGTTCTCTGGATCGGGGTAAGTTGCCCTCTTCCCGCGCTTTACGGATCTTCTGTTCCGACGCGGGTAAGTCTTTTTCCTGATCGGTTTCTTCTGCCAAAGCAGCACCTGTGGTGTTGGAATGTTCTTATTATGAAAAGGATGTACTCAAATCAAAACCCCGATTTGAGCAGGTAACATGGGATTCTTCCGGATTCACCACCAAACACATGCATTACGACCCCACCGAGGCGCTGGAGCGCATCGACAATGACACTGACTTGTTGGCCATGCTGATCAAGGTATTCATCAAGGAATGTCCGAACTACACAGGAAACCTCCAAGCGGCCTGTGACAGACAAGATCTCAACGCGCTGGGTGATGCGGCCCACAATGTGAAAGGTGCAAGTGCTGCAATCGGTTTTGAGGCATGTAGAGCCTTGGCAGAAGAACTTGAAGTGACCTGTCGGCAGTCGGGTGTCAAAAGCATTTCGCACTTCGAGAACAGCACTGCGAGGTTGATTGAGATATTGAACACCTGCGAAACACCGCTCAGCGATTGGGCAAAAAAAAACCGCGCCTGAGCGCGGTGAGAAACGGACCCCTATCCGTTTTTTAATACCGGGTTTTAATCTTTGATCAACAGCTCGGGGCTGAAGCCCAGGCGCAGTCCGCCCCAATGGCGTCCGTTGATTTCAATGGGCAAGGACAAATCATTCAAGACTTCACCAGTGTCACGCCGATAGGTTTGCAACAACCAGGGCGACAGGTTTTGTGCAGCACGCAAACCCACTGGGTCGCTGAACATGCGTTTGTCCCGGCTTTCCACCAAATCTTTTTTAAGGTCACCTGTCAGGGGGCGTGAATACTTGCTGTTGTGGGTAGGTGCATAACCTTTTCTATCCACGCACAAGGAGAAAACCGAGCCGGGCACATTGGCCACCAGCTGGTCGTAAGCGCCCTGCAACTGGCGCTCCACTGCCTTGTCGTAGCAAGTGCTGTATTTTTGCGGATTGGAGTTGGGCACTGGCTTGTAGGCTTCATCGAAAATATCATGCCCATTGTCCAGGGCTTGAACCAGAATATTTTTACACTGCTCACGGGCCAGAATGGCCTGCTCGATAATTTGTTCGTAAGCGCCTTTGCCGATCTTGAAACGGGCGACCAGTTCTTTGATTCGATCGGTGGCTGCAGCCAGTTCCGAGCTGGATTTTTCAGATTCGCTGGTTTGGTTGATCACCGACTGGGCTGTTTCACGAATCTCGGAGGCCTTGCCTGAAACTTCCAGATTAATCTGCTTGACCGATTGCACTTGCTGGGTCACATCGTTGATCTGCGTGCTCATTTCTTCAAAACTGTGAACCATGCCTGAAAACTTCGCAGACGATGTGCTGACTGTTTCCTGGCCTTTCAAAATGCTCTGGTTGATTTCACGGGTTTCTTGCTGTGTTTCTCCGACCAGGCTAAGCATGGATGAAATATTGCCGCGAATTTCACCGGTGGCAGATTTCACACGCTCAGCCAAACCACGAACTTCATCGGCGACCACCGCAAAACCACGACCCTGTTCACCGGCTCGTGCGGCTTCAATGGCAGCATTCAAGGCCAGCAAATTGGTTTGATCCGAAATGTCATTGATCAGTTTGACAATGCTCTCAATGCCTTTGCCGGTTTCTGCGAGTTTTTCCACAGTGTGTCCAAAGCTGTTCAAACTGCCAGAGGCCGAGTTCATTTCATCGGCCACGGCCAGCAGCTCGCGGTACGAGGAGTTGACTGTTTCCAGGTGCTCACCGGTGGCCCGCGACAAATAATTCGCGCTGTTGGCAACATTCTCCATCGCACTGGATGCCATGTCGGCCGCTTGAAAAATTTCAGAAGTGATGTTGCCCTGTTTGTCGGCAGTGCGGCTGGCGTCTTTCAAACTGCCAGACACGCGCACCGATTCCATGGACACTTGTGCCGTCATTCGACGAATTTCGTGAATGAGATCGCGCAAACGCACCATAAAGGCATTGTAGTTCTCGGCCAGGCCGCGCAACTCGTCCTCTGTGACAGTGGGCAAATCAACCGACAAGTCGCCTTCGCCGTTGGCAAGCTGGTCCATGCGTTCACTGAGCAAATGCACGGGACGCACAATCAGGTGACGCAGGTACACAAAAGCACCTGCACAGGCCAACAAGGTAAAACCCAGGGAAATCGTAATGATGAGGCGGAAGTCACTGATTTGCTCGGGGGCCAGTTTGTTCATGGCCCAACTGTAGAGGACCAGATAAGCGATTAAAACGATGCTTGCAATACCGGCGACGTTACCGAACAGTTTTCGACTGAGCGTGTAGAAAAAGGTTTTCTCAATCGAGCGATACAGTGAATTCATAAGGTCAACTCCTTGCCCCCAACTTGGTGTATCGGGTGTGTGTGTGAATGTCATTGGCATCTTGTGCCGATGTTTCAATTATCGAAGCAAGACGAGTCAACCATTTGGGTTAGGAAACATGGAAAAACACGCCAGTTCAAGTTACAACTTGCCCTCGATCAACTCTCGAAGTTCGAGCACCAGAACCAGCAAGCCCTCACCGGACAATGTGGCCCCGGCTACGCCTTTGGGCTTGACACCATCCAGTGGTTTGATCATGACTTCGTCCTGACCCACCAGTGAATCAACCGCCAGAATACAAGCCTTGTTGCCGCTGATGGTGAGTACACCCACTTTCGGATTCGGCGCACTTTCACGACCAATCAAGGTGGCCAGATCGAGCAAAGGAATGACCTCACCGCGAACCACCATGGTGGGCTTTCCACCCACGTATTGCACCTTGTCTTCTTCGATCGGAATGATTTCCCGAACACAGGACAAAGGCAGGGAATAAATTTGTTCTTCAAGCTTCAACATCAACACTGGCAAAATTGCCAAGGTCAATGGCAGCAAAATGGTGATGGTAGAACCTTGACCGGGTTCGGATTGAATTTCAATTCGACCATTGAGGCGTTGGATATTGGTTTTCACCACATCCATGCCAACACCACGGCCTGAAATGTCTGAAATTTGGTCTTTGGTTGAGAAACCCGGCAGGAAAATCAGTTGCAGGCTTTCCTGCACGCTCAACTGCCCTGCTTCTTCAGCAGAAATCAAACCTTTTTCAACTGCTTTCTCGCGAATAATTTCCGGGCGCATGCCACGGCCGTCATCCTGAATCTCGATCACAATGTGATCGCCGGTCTGGCGTGCAGACAAATTCACAATACCCTTGGGATTCTTGCCACAGGCTGTGCGGTCAGTGATGGTTTCAATGCCATGGTCAACTGCATTGCGTACCAGGTGAATCAAGGGGTCGTTCAACTCTTCGAGAATGGACTTGTCCACCTCGGTTTCTGCACCTTCAATCACCAATTCAACATCTTTGCCCAACTGACGTGACACATCACGAGCCAGGCGACTGTATTTCTGGAACACGCGACCCACGGGCTGCATGCGCGCCTTCATGACGGCCGATTGCAGGTCGGAGACCAACATGTCGAGCTGCCCAACCACGGTGTCAAGCGACTTGATCAACTCTTCATTGCTGGCACCGGATGCAAAAGCCTGAAACAGGCAGTTCAAACGGTTTTTGGTCAAACCAATTTCACCACTGAGATTCAGGATTTGATCAAAACGCGCGGTGTCCACACGAATTGTATTTTCTTTGGCTGTTGCTGCAGCAGGCTGAGCGGCCTTGGCTTTGGGAGGTGGTGCCTTGGGGCGAACCGCAGCCGCAGCCTGTTTGGCAATTGCCTCCGTGGCCATGCCTGTGCTTAGCGCGGCCTGCTCAAGTTCGCGTGGCGGTACACCCACCACGGCTTCGTACAAACCCGCCCAATCCAGATCATCTTCTGAAATTTGCGCAAGGTCATTGAGTGTGTTGGTCGGGGCTGGCGTGGGTGCTGCTGGAGCTACTTCCACAACAGGCGCAACGGCCGCTGCCACTGTGCGTCCTTCGATTGCGGCATCCAGGGCATCCAGCAATTCTTGAGGTGCTGCACCTGGCTGATGACCATTGCGCATTTCACCGAACATGCGATGCACTTCACCGGTGGCGGCCATGATGGAGTCCATCATTTCAGCATCCAGCACCAGTTTTTTGGAACGCAGCAGATCAAACAGGTTTTCTGTTTTGTGGCACAACTCAACCAGGTGCGTGGCTTCCAGAAAGCCTGCGCCGCCCTTGATGGTGTGGAAACCGCGGAATACGGTGGCCAACAAATCGGCGTCTTCCGGGCTTTGTTCAAGCTCGACCAGTTTGCTGTCCACGTCTTCCAACAAGTCGCCTGCCTCGGTCAAGAAGTCTTGTAGCAGTTCGACATCACTGAATGCGCTCATTTATTTTCTCCCACGTCAGCCCGGCTGTTGGTGTTGTTAGAAGCCGAGGCTTTCCAGCAGGTCATCGACCTGGCTTTGATTGCTGCACACATCGGTACGGCCTGCTGCATTGATGGCCGGACCATTGAGGAATGTTTCTTCAACCTGCTTGCGCTGGTCAGGTGGCGTGGTGTCGAGCAACAACTGAACCAGTTGTTCTTCAAGACCCTGCGCCATATTGCCGATGCGATTGACCACCTGGCCTGTCAGGTCATGGAAGTCTTGCGCCATCATGATGTCGGTGAGGTGACCACCCAGTTGACCACTGCACTGGCTGATCTCTTTGACAAATTCGCGATTCTCACGGGCATGCGATTTAAACTCTTCCAGGCTCATCTCGTTGTTGTAGAGACGATCCCATTGTTTGTCGAGCTCGGCTGCGCGGGCAGACACATCGTCATTCAGCTTTTGCGAAGCCTCCACCGCAGCCAGCACTTTTTCGGCGGCCTTGCCTGTCAGGTCAGCAATGTAATTCAAACGGGCACGTGCATCGGGCAATGCGTTCACCGCATGCTCAACGCTTTTGTCGTAGCCCAGTTCGCGCAGTGCATCGTGCAACTTGCGGGTCAGAGAACCCACACGGCGGAATACATCGTGCGGCTCTTCTTCGGTGGCGACAGAGCTCACCGCTTGCTGGGCTTCAGTGTCAGCGTCTGTGGCGGCCTGGGGCGCAGCTGCGGGCGCATCATCCCAAACACGTTGTTCTGCGATTTCATCAAACAACGCTTCCAAATCGTCGTTGTCACCGCTTTTCAGATTATCTGGGCTCATCGTTGCGACCTCTCCATTTCTGATTCTTCGTAATTAGACAGACATCTTCGCGACGATCTTGCCCAGCTTCTCTTCCAGGGTTGCCTTGGTAAAAGGCTTGACGATGTAACCATTTGCACCCATTTGGGCGGCGGTTACAATGTCTTCCTTCTTGGCCTCGGCAGTCACCAGCAACACTGGCAAATGCTTGAGTTCGGCATCCGCACGAATGTTTTGTAGCAATTCGAAGCCGTTCATATTGGGCATGTTCAAATCACTGACAACGAAGTTGAAATTGCCAGCTTTCAGTTTGGCCAAAGCCACTGCGCCGTCTTCCGCCTCATCCGCGTTGTTGTAGCCAATTTCCTTCAACAGGTTGCGAACAATTCGACGCATGGTCGAGAAGTCGTCAACAATCAGGATTCTTAAATCTTCGGGATTCATGCTTGCTCCTTACGCTGGGTGAAGCATTGAGGTAACCATCTGCGCCAGCTCTTCGGGGTGGAATTTGCCCACATAGGCATCCACACCCACTTGCTGACCCAACTTCTTGTTTGCCACTGACGACAGTGAGGAATGCATCACCACAGGAATACCCTTGAAGCGAACATCTTCCTTGATGTGACGTGTCAATACATAGCCGTCCATTTCAGGCATTTCGGCATCCACCAGAATGAGGGAAACCACATCCCGAATGTCTTTGTTTTCCTGCTCGGCACGGCTGGCGATATTGCGCAGTTTTTCCCACGCCTCGCGACCATTGATCGCGCTTTGATAAGGCAGGTGAAGTTTTTCGAGCACTTCAGTAATTTTCTTGCGGGCCATGTTCGAGTCATCGGCAAAGAACACGGGGTAAGGATGGTCCGGGCGCATGCTGTCCATATTGGGTACATCGCCTTCACCAATCACTTCACCCAGAATTTGCTCAACGTCCAGAATCGACACCAGCTTGCCATCGGGCAGTTCAGTCAGTGCAGTGATCATGGCGCTTTGCGATTGACCAATGCTTTGAGGCGATTTCACCTGCTCCCAATCCACGCGTACGATGCGGTCCACGTCCTGCACCAGGAAAGCCTGCGTGTGTGAAGAAAACTCGGTGATGATCAGTTTGGTTCGGGTGGAACCATTGTCCATGCGCAAACATTGAGCCAGGTCAATTACCGGCAAGATACTGCCGCGCAATGAAATAATGCCTTCCACGCCAGCCGGCATATTGGGCGTTCGCGTGATGGGCAAGGTCTCGCACACTTCGCGAACCTTGAACACGTTGATACCGAACACTTCGGTGGAACCCAAGGAGAACAGCAACAGCTCCATTTTGTTGGAGCCCGCCAGTCTTGCCTTCTCGTCAATCATGTTCATCAAGCGATAATCGTTTTGCATCATGTTGCTCCTGACAAATAGTCTGTTTCTTTCAATTCGTGCCTGGCCCGTTTTTTGGGAACGGCAAGCCTTCAACTTTGGGTACGGGTGGCAGCTCAATCAAACTGGGATCTTGTCCTTCATCCAGATTGGCCAGCGCTCGCACTGCTTCTTCTGCGCGTTTGTTCATCACAACAATCGCAATTCTTCGGTTCACTGCGGCGTAGGGGTCTTTCTCATCCAGCGACACCGAGGAAGCCAAACCCACCACACGCAACATTTTGCTGTCTGGCATGCCTGCCAGCGTCATTTCACGGCGACTGGCGTTGGCCCGGTCTGCCGAGAGTTCCCAGTTGCTGTAACCTTTGTTGCCCGCTGCATAGGGTGTTGCATCGGTGTGGCCTGACAAGGTCAGCTTGTTGGGCACCTGGTTGAGCAACTTGGTCAGACTCCGCAAAATGTCTTTCATGTAATCTTTCAACACCGCACTGCCCGAATCAAACATGGGGCGATTTCGCTCATCCACAATTTGAATTCGTAAACCCTCAGGCGTAATGTCGAGCATGATTTGATTTTTAAACTGTTTCATCAAATCTGATGCGTCGATTAGGCCCTCTATTTCCCCCTTTAATTCAAGCAAGCGCCTGGACTCTGCGCGCTCGAGTGCCTCGGCAGTGGCATCGGCTGCACTGCTGTTCGTCGCTTTGTCGGTACTTCCGCTTTTAATTTGCCCAACAGAGCGCGACAAATCCGTACCGCCCGCATCTATTACACTCGTTGCGGTGCCCGATCCGGGACCCCCAACAAGTGCCACCTTCAAGGGTGAATTGAAGTAATCCGAGATGCCTTTGAGGTCGCCTTCCGAGGTCGAACCCAGCAACCACATCAAGAGAAAGAAAGCCATCATGGCAGTCACGAAGTCGGCGTAGGCAATTTTCCATGCGCCGCCGTGGTGACCATGGCCACCCTTCTTGATCTTCTTGACTACGATGATTGGACGTTCTTCGTCAGACTTCGCCATGGTGCTTGTTTGCCCTTATTTGCCCTTGGTACTCTTCACGTGCTCTTCCAGTTCAATGAAAGTTGGACGCTCGGTGGAATACAAAACCTTGCGGCCAAATTCCACAGCCAGTGCAGGCGAATAGCCGTTGAGGCTGGCCAGCAAGGTGGTCTTGACGCATTCAAAAGGTTTGGATGACTCGGCAATTTTGTGGTTGATAATGCTGGCCAAAGGGCCCACAAAACCGTAGGCCAACAAGATGCCCAGAAAGGTACCCACCAGGGCAGCAGCAATCATCACACCCAATTCGGCGTTACTCACCTGCCCCACCGAGCCCATCACGTGCACCACACCCATCACCGCAGCCACGATACCGAATGCGGGCAAACCATCCGCCATTTGCTGAACAGCAGACTGTGGGGTGTGCGCTTCCTGATGGTGGGTTTCCAGTTCGCCATCCATCAGGTTTTCAATTTCCATGGGGTTCAGGTTACCGCTCACCATCAGGCGAAGGTAGTCGGTCAGGAATTCAACAATGTGGTGATCGGCCAGCACCTCGGGATACTTCTGAAACAGGGGGCTTTGCTCAGGCTCTTCCACATCGCCTTCAATCGACATCAAGCCTTCCTTGCGCACTTTGGTCAAAATTTCATACATCAAGGCCATCAGGGACATGTAAAAGGCTTTTGTGATTGCGCTGGGTTTAAACGCACCACCCAAGGCCTTTCCAGTTGCTTTCAAAATGCTGGGCGTATTGCTGACCACAAAAGCACCCAAGGCGCCGCCGCCAATGATCAAGACTTCAACGGGTTGCCACAGGGTTACCAAGTGTCCCCCCATGAAGGCGAAGCCGCCCAGCACGGAGAAGGTCACGATCACGAATCCGATTGCTACTAACATTGGCTTTGGTTCTCTGTCGATGAATGGTTTTTCTGTATAGGTATTGTCGGCAGAATTTGTAAAATCTTTTGTCCGAATAAAGTGGCTTTTACAGGCGATTTCAAGGCATGCCCAAGATTTCACAATCCTTGGTGATAGCCATTTTGGAGGGGGGTTCAATGAAAATGACCAGCAACATTGGCTGGTCATTTGAGAAATGAGAAACCCCCACTGCAGACCCGGAAGAGACAGAGGGTGGGAGGATGCAACCGGACCTTTTGGTGCAGCGGGGGTAAACGAAAAAGCCCTTCTCCCTTGGGCTTTGCAAACTCAGGCTTCGATGCTGGCTTCTTCGTTGAAGAAACGGTCGGCTGCCGACTGGCGGGTTTTGCCTGCACGAGAAGGCATGTGGCACAGGCCACACACATAGTCATTCACCAATTCATAGGTGTGCACCACAAAACGGCCTTCACAGTCTTTGCATTCGGTGGTCGTCAACATGCCGGCATCAAAAAACTTGACCAGGCGCCAAGCGCGTGTCAGCGACAGCACTTCGGGCAAACCCAGCTGGGTAATTTGCTCAAGGTACATTCTGTACGCTTTGATGATGGCCTCAATGTCTTCAATGTCCGTGCTCTTGATCAGCGTTTGGTAAATATTGATGAACAGGGAAGAATGAATGTTGGGCTGCCAGGTCATGAACCAGTCGGTTGAAAACGGCAGCATGCCTTTCGGAGGCGATTTGTGTTTAAGTTCTTTGTAAAGCTTTAGCAAACGTTCGCGAGACAACTGGGTTTCAGATTCGAGAACCTGCAAACGCGCATCGAGGCGAATCAGCTCTGTGGCCAACTGGATTTGTGCTGCTTCGTCGATGATTGATTTAACTTTAGCCATGATTTTTTTGACCCCTGTCTGATGTCAATGTTGGATGCCTGAGTTGTTGTTGTTACATCCGAATAATTACCGTGTTTGTGATTACGCCGCTGCGTTCACTGCCTTGCCGGACATGATGATTGCAGCATGCATGCCAGAGACGCTGCGATCTTTGGTGTGGCTGGTCAACAAATTCCACACCACTTCATCGTCAAAACGGAATCGGCACATCAACATATTGCTTGAGGCAATGCGCAGCACCTGGGCTGTGGTCAGCTGATCGATCAACTCAGCCACTTCCTCGGAAATGCCCAAACGGAAGGTTGCTTCGGCGCGGTCTTCGCGAATCAGTTGCTGAGCCAGCAACAAATAAGACAGGTTGGTTTCGCGAATTTCATCTAGCAGGCGGGTACTTTTCATTTTGAACATCCTCCAATTCAATCTCTGTTGTACTGCATCCTCAATTTGCGCTGCTTTCTTGATCGCAGCGACAATTCCCTCATACGTATCTTCGGCTTGAAGCCCGGTTACCTGAATCATCCAACTTCCATTCATTGAGTCACCGAGCTGGAATTCAACATGTAGGGAACTGCCTTACATGGACACACTGTCGCTCAATAGGCTTGATGGAAGAATCACAGTTTGGGGGGATCCCCCCATTCGATTGACCCCCACTTCGTGCTGCCCCTAGTGTTGGGATCCCAATTGTTAAGTGCATATGAGGGATAACGGACACCTTTGCAAGAAACTTGAGGGTTAGAGGCAGATTCTTTCTCAGTAAAAATCGACTTACTACGACACCGAATCCTTGAACTTGAGGGTGCAAAAACAATATTTTTTATTTGCAGATGAAGCCCTAAAGTTTCATTTCCTTGCATCGATAACAGGTCATAAGGCGGCGCACACGATGACGCAGCCAGCTTGAATCAACTAAATTTGCTTGGAGAAATATCATGCTAGGAATCAACACCAACGTAGCCTCACTGACCGCCCAGAAGAACCTTTCAGGCTCTGGCATCGGTTTGAACAACGCGATTGCCCGCCTGTCCTCAGGCCTTCGTGTGAACAGCGCCAAAGACGACGCCGCAGGCCTGGCCATTGCCGAGCGCATGCAAGCCCAGATCAAGGGCTACGATGTAGCAGGCCGCAACGCCAACGACGGTATTTCACTGCTGCAAGTGGCCGACGGCGCCATGGGCAAGATCAGCGACAACCTGCAACGTATGCGTGAGTTGGCTGTTCAGGCCAAAAACGGCACACTGAACCCCACCGACCGTGTAAACCTGAACCGTGAGTACACGGAACTGGCCAACGAAGTGGACCGGATTGTGAGCGGCAGCACCTTCAACGGCAACAACCTGTTTGATGCCGCCAACCAAACATTAAGCTTCCAGGTGGGCACCGGCAACGCGGTTTCCGACACCCTGGAATTAAACCTGACCGACGATGGCTTGAGCACGGGCAATGACCTGACCACCATCATGACCAACGGTGCAGCCGACATTCAAACCAACCTGGGTGACATTCTGGATGTGGCCAACGCCACGACCGCAATCACCACGCTGGACGCGTCGATTGACGCCATCACCGGTATTCGTGCGGTGGTGGGGGCGGGCCAAAGCCGACTGGAACAGGTCGCTGCCTTTGCCGACATCTCCAGCACCAACCTGCAGGCCGCCCGTGGGCGAATCATGGACGCAGACTTCGCCAAGGAAACGGCAGCACTGACCCGCTCACAGATTTTGCAGCAGGCTGGCACCGCCATGCTGGCCCAGGCCAACCAGTTGCCCAACAACGTTCTGAGCCTGTTGCAGTAATCCGAATGAGAAAGGAAACAATTTCAATGTAGTAGCCGTGTTGTAGTACTTGTGTAGACCAAGCAGCAGCCTGCTGATCTGATTCCTGATAGCCGGTTGTTTTAGAGGGGGTGGGTTCCACCCACCCCTCCTTTTTTCTTGCGTCTTTTTGTTTTTAAAACAGATTATCTTTTTCTTGAAAATCAGGAAAAAGATAATCTGTTTTTGTTTTTCTTAAATAGGAACAATTTAAAAAAATATTTAAAAATATCCTAAATATTAAAAATCATCAGTCGATATATAGTCATCGGTGAACGATTTACCGAGACGATACAGAAGAAAATCACTTCTGATTAATTTGTCTAAATCTTTTCGGAGTAATTACCATGCTAGGAATTAATACCAACGCACCTTCATTGGGTGCACAAAACAATCTGAGCAGATCTGCCAGCTCCCTTGAAACTTCAATCGCTCGCCTGTCTTCTGGCTTGCGTGTTAACAGCTCCAAAGACGACGCTGCCGGCCTGGCCATTGCAGAACGCATGACCGCACAAATCCGCGGCTTCGATGTCGCAGCTCGCAACGCCAACGACGGTATTTCACTGTTGCAAGTGGCCGACGGCGCACTGGGCAAAATTACCGACAACTTGCAGCGTATGCGTGAATTGGGCGTTCAGGCCAAAAACGGCACCTTGAACGACACCGACCGCTTGAACCTGAACCGTGAATTCACGGAACTGGCCAATGAAGTGGGCCGTGTTGCAACAGGTACCACCTTCAACGACAACAACGTATTCTCTGCTGCGCAGAAATCCGTGGAACTGCAAATTGGTTCGGGCAACGCTGCATCCGACACATTGGCCGTCAACCTGACAGACGATGGTTTGGCTGCCGGTAACGACCTGCAAACCACCCTGGGTGGCGCAACTCAAGCATTGATCGTGACCGCCTTCGGTGGCGTAGACACTGCCGCCAACGCAGAAACTGCAATCACGACCATCGACACCGCGATTGACGACATCACCAACTTGCGCGCCACAGTGGGTGCTGGCTTGAGCCGTCTGGAACAAGTTGTTTCCTCACTGGAAACCACCAGCAGCAACCTGAGCTCTGCCCGTGGCCGAATCATGGATGCTGACTTTGCCAAGGAAACTGCGAACCTGACCCGTTCACAGATTCTGCAACAGGCCGGTACTGCCATGTTGGCCCAGGCCAACCAGCTGCCCAACAACGTGTTGAGCCTGCTGCGTTAAGTAAGGATTTACTCCGAGCGACCCCTGATTTGAAAGTGCATCGTGCAATACGCACTGGATAATCAGGGGAAGTTTCGAGAAGGCGCGAATTACGGCCACACAATTCAAAACTTTAGGGTTGAATAAAATTCTCTTGCAAAAGCGGATTTTTTTGCATTTTTTTCTAAAGTTCTTGTTTTTCCAAGCGTTAATGAATCATAAGGCAGCGCACACGATGACGCAGCCAGCTTGAATCAACTAAATTTGCTTGGAGAAATATCATGCTAGGAATCAACACCAACGTAGCCTCACTGACCGCCCAGAAGAACCTTTCAGGCTCTGGCATCGGTTTGAACAACGCGATTGCCCGCCTGTCCTCAGGCCTTCGTGTCAACAGCGCCAAAGACGACGCCGCAGGCCTGGCCATTGCCGAGCGCATGCAAGCCCAGATCAAGGGCTACGATGTAGCAGGCCGCAACGCCAACGACGGTATTTCACTGCTGCAAGTGGCCGACGGCG
>NZ_SWKN01000011.1 GCF_005871185.1 Limnobacter alexandrii | reverse complement strand
TTCCGCCGTGGCATTGCGTCGCGCCTGTCACCATCGGTATAGCGTTCCGCCGTGGCATTACGTCGCGCTGGCAGCATCGGGATAGCATTCCGCCGTGGCATTACGTCGCGCTGGCAGCATCGGGATAGCATTCCGCCGTGGCATTGCGTCGCGCTGGCAGCATCGGGATAGCGTTCCGCCGTGGCATTACGTCGCGCTGGCAGCATCGGTATAGCGTTCCGCCGTGGCATTGCGTCGCGCCTGGCCACCCAATCGGATCGCCCGACATGTGACACCCATGTCATACATCCAGTTGAAACGAAGCATCCTATTTCGCTTCTCAACCCCTTAAACAGTGGGTACTGTGGTGATGATGGCAATTAAATACTGTTCATGTTCAATTCGGACAATTATCATGAAATCAAAAAGACAACGCAAAAAAGACCAAAAATCATTTCATCATGCTAAATCAGATACACAGAAAACCATTGATTTTCTCCGCATGACTATCGAAAAAGAGGGGAGTATTTTTCGGTTTGCTCGTGAAGCGGGTGTGATTACGCGTAACGGTAGGTTGACTCGCTTCTATAGACAGAAATTGAATCCTCTTAGAACCTGAACACTTCAGTATTCGTGAAGAGAACCGACTGAAGTCGAAATCGGACGACAACTCTCCCTTTCAGGAAGAATCGTTAAGTTGATTCCTCTTGTGTTTTGTATAAAATTTGATACACTCTCCTTTGAAAACATCACCTGCAATGACTGAAAAACCTATTGACTGGCGGGGATCGTCCCTTGCTGATATTAAGGACGACGCTATCTTCACGGAGAATGCTCGCAAGGAGGCAGGCCATCAGCTGAGTTTGATTCAAGCAGGACTCGATCCCGACGATTGGAAGCCATTCGACATTGTTGGGACGGGAACTAAAGAAATACGAATCAATCTTGACGACGGGTGGTTTAGGGTTATGTACGTGGCAAAGTTTCCAGAAGCTGTCTACGTGCTCCATTGTTTTAGGAAGAAGGCTTCCACAACATCCAAGAAAGACAAGGACATTGCATCAGCCAGATACAAGGCGGTTCTGGCAGAAAGGAGATCAAAATGACAATCGAAACCAAATCAACCCACGTTACACCAGCGGGCGGCAATGTATTCGCTGACTTGGGATTCAGCCCAAAAGAGTCTGTCCTCCTCAAAGCAAAAACCCAGCGTATCATCTCCGAGAAATTGATGATCAAAAAATCACTAATGGGTGAACTAGCGAAGTGGATTGATGACAATCAGCTAAAACAGGTTGAAGCGGCGGAAATTCTTGGCGTGTCACGCCCTCGCGTCTCGGATGTAATCAATAAAAAATGCGTGAAATTCACTATCGATGCGCTTGTTGACATGCTTGCCAGGACTGGAAAAAATATTGAATTCTCGATCCGCTAGGACCGTCACGAAATACCCTGTAAAAAAACGAGGCAGGCCGACAAAGCGCGAGGAAATAGAAAAAAGAAAGGGTATCCGGAAAAGTTGATTGATTTTGACGCCGGCCCCTGTTTCATTTGAAGATGGTGGCCGGATTGATTTCTCAGTCCGTGACTTCCTTCTCCAGCATCCGAACCAGGTCAGGAATGAAGGCTCCGTAATTCTTCTCACTTGGCTCTTGATCGGGAGGAAGTCCATAGCCCGCATCCAGACTCATGCCACTGCTCAGATTTCGCCCCTTCGATACAACGCGGTGTGCTGGCTTGACGATCCGATGTGTGCCTTCGGTGTAAAGCACCTTGGCCCGTAGCGCCTCAAAGCTGTACCCGCGTCCGTTCCTGTTGATTACACGGATCAGGCTGTTCAAGGATTCTGTGTAGGCGTTGGTAATGGGGTGATCGAAGTAAGCAAAAATTTCCTCATGCCAATTCTCGAATGCGGTCAAGATCGGCTTGAAATGCGCTTCAACATCGGGCGTGATTCTCGCCTTCCATGCATCAAAAAGCACCTCCGCGCCCTGGCGGGAGCTTGCGTTTTCCCATATCCCAAAAAAACCCTCTTTGAGTTCGTAGGCCAAACCCAACGTCGGGAAGGCTTCGAACCAAGGCCCCATCAGGTCACGCTCCGCCGTCGTGATCTCATTCGGGCGCTTCAGCAGGATGAAACGATCTCGCATGAGCTTGACCCGTTGCCGGCTGTTCAGTGTGCGACGGATGGACTTCCTATGCATTTCCAGCGCCACATTGCCCATGCGCACAACGTGAAACTTGTCGACCACAATTTTGGCGTTTGGAATGTTCTCTTTAACAACCAACTTGTAGGGACGCCACATGTCCATCGCGACATATCGCACCGAAGACTTCTGTGTTCCAAGGTTTTTCAAATAAGCCGTGAGCGCCTGTTTTTCCCGATTCGGCAGCATATCAACCACGGTGTTGTGTTCAACATTGGTAATCACGCACCTGGGCTTCTTGATGATGTGGATTTCGTCAATCCCCATCCATTGAGGCAGTTCAAAACGCACGGTTTTGTCCAGTTCCTCTGCACTCCGCTTGAAGATGCTGCGAATGGTTTTTTCATCCACCCCGGTATCCGCCGCAACACTCGCGAAAGTTCGGCGCATGGACTCATGCTCAATGTAGCGAATCAGCCGAACCGTGGCGCGGTGGTGTTCATGCATCGTGGCCAGCGGCTCGTAAAACGTCACGCCGCAAGATTTGCACTTGTACCGCCTGCGGCTCACCGTGATGCCTACTCGCTTCCCGTGGATCGGCAAGTCGTTGTATAGCTGGGCACGCTTTCCAAAGCCCACAATGTCCTTGCTTTGACAGGAGATGCAGGCAACCGGCGCTTGCGCCGATTCCGCATCCACATGGTAATCGTGATCCGTCTCTTCAACCGAAAGGACGGTGAGCAAGGGGAGATTGATGAAATTTGGGACCGTCATTGAGGCTGCGCCTGCAAAGTCGCTTTAACAACACCCAAGTAGTCTAGGTATTCCTCGATCTTCTTTCGGTAGATGTTTTTGGCGTATTGCTCCATGTAGTCATAATCTGCGACTCCATTTCCATCAACAGGAAGCATGATTTTTTGACGCTTTAACCTCGCAGTCCCCATTTTGTATCCGTAATTGTATTTCCCTCGTTGAGCAGAAATTTGATTTGCCAGAAAAAACCCAGCGAAATGAGTTCCTTCGGATAACATCAGCTTCCTACAGTCATTTGAAAAAAGCCCGTTGTAAGGATGGTAGAAAGAGTAGCCAACGGAGCCATTTCTATTTACGGATATACACCCAGAAGCAAGCGTCGTGTTTCTATTACTTACGAAGTACCCAATTCCGTTGTTTCTAGCCGTTGACGATATATACGGCGTATTGCCAGAAATGCGCTCCGCATCATAAATATCCATGCCAGAACAAATAGTGCAAATATCCTCGATAAAAAAATCCTTCCATTTTTTGTCAGCAAACAACGGCGCTTCCTTGTACTCAACCTCGCAAAGCGCCTTTCTTGCGTAAGTTTCGTATTCTGAGATTTTCTTGGTCATCAACTGCTTTCCGTATGCTTCCATGAACGCATAGTCCGGTTCTCCGGAAGAGGTAACGGGAAGAAGGATTTTCTCTCGGCAAATTCGTGTATCGTTTATCTCACGATTGAAATTGTATTTCCCTGAAAATCGTCGAAGCATTGTCGAAACGAACAGATAAGAAAATTGATTAAATTTATCGTCGCCAAGATGGGTTACATGGTCACTTGCCACAAAATCGTAAGGATGAAAAAAAGTAGCCCCAACGCTACCGCTATTCGCAATAGTCAAGCATTTAGAAAACCTCCTCACACCAACTTTATTATCAATGAAGTTGTCCACTCCGTTGGATAGTGAAGTTGAAGATATATAGGGTTCACTCCCAGCTTCCTGATCTTCTTTTTTAAGGCGTTTTCCTCGTTGGATGTTAGAAAAAACATCTTTCATGAAAAATGTTTTCCATTCTCTATCTTCAAGCCTGAGCATTGTCTTCCCCTCCGAACAGATAGCGCCGGCCTTGCATGATCATGGAGAACTCAAACGACAAATAATCGCCGATAGCTTTTTCAAATTCAGCCTCAGTCGGGATTTCGTCGTTGAAGTAATAGAAACTGTGTAGCCATTCGTCGTCAGCTTCGACCGTTGTTTTGACGCAGAACTTGCTGTCCGCATCCATCCGATCAAACCAGACATCCAGGAGGTGCTGTTTCTTGTCTTTGGCTTGTTCGGTCTCGATGAGGCCGATATGCGGACTGACCTTGTAGCCGTCATTTCTGAAATCAATGAACTTGCATTCCTTGTCGTCGGCGTGGGGTTCTCCTGCCGTGAAGATGGCAATGCAGGGCATTGTTCCTACGCCATAGAAGGTATCCTTGTTCAAGGTAATCACGCCTTCAAGCGTGTGTTTCTTGAGGATATTGGCCTTGATGGATTTTTCTTCGTTCGTTTTCCCGGTAACGGAAGATTGCGGAATAATCACAATCACTCTGCCACCTTCGCTCATTGAATCCAATAAGTGTTCGGTGAACGAAATTTCATACAAAGAAGGGTTGGCTTTGGACCCCTGTGAATACGGCGGGTTCATCATGCCAACCGTAGCTTGCTTTAACTGAAGCTTGCTCGGGTTTTCTTTCAGAAAATCACCATTGATTAGATTGCTTTTTCCGTCACCCCGCAAAATCATGTTGGTGGTTGCAATGGTGAACATGTATTCCTGGTCTTCAATGCCGTGCAACCGTTCCTGGCGGATTTTTTTCTTTTCGTTTTCGTTTTCCGTTTGCGAAAGCATGTGATGCATTGCCGCAACCAGAAAGCCTGCGGTGCCCGTACAGGGGTCCAGAACCACGTCATCTGGCTTGATTGCCACCAGGTCACAAAACAAATCGGTAATGTGCTTTGGGGTAAGAACAATACCCAGCGTCTGACCATCGCCGCCAGAATACGACATGAACTCCCCATAGAAGCGCCCAAGGTAATCTTCGGAGGATTTTGTGTACTTGATGCTTCTGTAAATTTTGGAATTCAAAAACTCTGTGAAATGCTTCAACGGCGTTTTTGCAAGCGTTGCATGAACCTCGTTGAGTCGAACCGAATTCTTGAACAACGAGAACTGACTCAATATTTTGTCTTTTTTGACTTCTGGCGCGACTCGGGATCGCGTCAGATTGGCTTGAATGGCATTAAAAATCTTTTGCCCATCCGTTACAACGACATCGCCCGTCAGATCGTCAATGGAGAAGTTTTTTGACTCCGCTTCACGTAATGCAAGCAATATCCCGGAAACGATAAGTGGTTTATCGATGTCTTTCAGGTTGCCATAATTTCTCAAGTCTTCATGAAGCGCTGCTGCATCCCTCAAAATCTCTGCCAACTCTTTTTCAGTATCGGTTTCTTCTTTCAGAACTTCCCGAACATAGTATTCGTCAATGTTCTCTGCTGAAAACGAAATGAATGACTCCACTTCTGGCAATTCGCGGTAATACTCTGTTTCATCAATATATACCGGACTGATTCGGTGTTTTTTTGAATCTCCAGAGATTCCGAAGGCGATAATTTTTTTGTAGGACGTATTCTTGGCCAGATGTTTTCCGTAAAAAACGGCGCCGTTAATGGCGTGGTTTTTGACATCAACAGGATCAAGACTAATCACGCCGCTTGCATCGAGCTTTACATGCCGAGATAGGTCAGCTTTGTTTTCGATGACCAAAAGAAAGTCTTTTACGACACCAACGTACTCAGGAAAACCGACTTTTCCAGATCCACTTTTTGATGCTGTTTTGAGTGCTTGATCGATCTCAAGGATTGAGCTGCCTTGTGGGTCAAGATGGATTTTTGCTTCTTGCAACAACCCATGAACCCATATATCCGTCACCACCTCTTTTTTTGCCATGACGCACCTCTATGAAATTTGGATGCAAATCAGCCTACACGAAAAGAGGTGTGCCGTCAATCAAAAACGCCGGTTTCGAATAAATTGTCACAAGATAGAACAATCAGGTGGGCCGGAATCTCACTGCATTGTCGCGCACCTGTGGGATGACGCGATCAATCAGGAAATCCGGATACCCAAAAGAAAAAGACTGTCAGGTTTGGCAGATTAGTTTTTGGCTGGAGTACCAGCCAAATTCATCACTGAAAAACCAAAACAGCCTTTGAATTGAAAAAACACCCTGACATCGGTCAGGGTAATACACAAGCTCTGCACTGATCCTATCCAACTCAATACTTCCACACCCTAACAGCGGCTAGGGTCATGCACCATGGATACGATTTGCCCTTGTTCAGCAAGTCCTTTCACACCCTAACAACGGTTAGGGTCACGCACCGGTAAATTGATTCCGAGTTCCATTTCGGCGCTTTCACACCCTAACAACGGCTAGGGTCATTCACCGCCTCTGCTAAAACCGCTCGGACAGCGGCACTTTCACACCCTAACAACGGCCAGGGTCATTCATCGAAGGCATCCTGATGGCCCAAGTCAGCTAACTTCCACACCCTAACGACGGCTAGGGTCATGCACCTCACAGATTTGAAAATCGTGTTTTGGCTGACTTTCACACCCTAACGACGGCTAGGGTCATGCACCTCAGTGAACTCTACTTAGTTACCCGTCACACTTCCACACCCTAACAACGGCTAGGGTCATTCACCGAATGAGTTCTCAGTGTGATCATCGATTGACTTCCACACCCTAACAACGGCTAGGGTCATGCACTGCTCAGTTCGCTCTTTGTATGATCAATTACCTTCCACACCCTAACGTAGGCCAGGGTAATACATCTGTTTGAAATCAGCCATTCATAACCCTGACTTTCACACCCTAACAACGGCTAGGGTCATGCACCGTATTTGAGCACCTTCTGAATAAAAGCAGCTTCCACACCCTAACAACGGCTAGGGTCATGCACCTTTCCACCTCTGGCCAGTCCTGCACAACACTTCCACACCCTAACAACGGCTAGGGTCATTCACCACAAAAAACTCATTGATCGACCCATCTTTACTTTCACACCCTAACAACGGCCAGGGTCATACACCCACTTGCTCGAAAGCATCAATCAGGTTGTGCTTCTCACACCCCAACAAAGGCCAGGGTAATGCACCTCCGGCCTTAGCCATAAAAAGACGACTTATCTTCCACACCCTAACAACGGTTAGGGTCATGCACCCCAGTTGTGATGTACTCGACCACATCTACCCTTCCACACCCTAACAGCGGCTAGGGTCATGCATCAATGAAGGAGTTCGCCTCGCTGATTTAACACTTTCACACCCTAACAACGGCTAGGGTCATGCACCGGTAAAGTTATTCCGAGTTCCATTTCGGCGCTTTCACACCCTAACAGCGGCTAGGGTCATGCACCGTTATCGAATCGACCCGAGTTACATTTCCACTTCCACACCCTAACAACGGCTAGGGTCATGCACCCGCGAAAGTCGATTGATCTCCACCCGCTTTCTTCCACACCCTAACAACGGCTAGGGTCATTCACCACAAAAAATTCGTTGATCGAACCGTCTTTCCTTTCACACCCTAACAACGGCTAGGGTCATTCACCGTGAGGAGCTGCGGCCATGCAATAGATTGTCTTTCACACCCTAACAACGGCTAGGGTCATTCACCTGATGTCTTTCAAGGCATTGATTATATTACAATAATTCCCTGGGCAAGTACGCAACTTGGCGAAGCGACTTATTCCAATATGGTGGCCTGACCGGCGTAATAATGGGTACGCCACCGTCGAACTGCGATGGCATTGCCCTTAATTTCCAATGCTCGTGCGCTAACTCGTCTTCCTCCACTCGAATATCGCTGATGCTTCCGTGCCCTTTGGCTCGGTTTTTCCCTAACCCTGCCACATGGGCTTTCAACAGCGATTGAACCGATTCAATGTCGCCTATTCCATAGCCAACACAGGTCGGCACGTGTTGAACCTGGTTAATTTCGAAGCCTGCTTTTAATGCACCCCCCGATGTAAATATCCTCCTCATATTCTTCATATTTCTGATTAAGGTTCCTCTCCCCTCAGATTCACGAATACCCAGCGTCGCCAAACTCTCAGCATCTGAACCGCGGGTAAAGTAACGTGTGCTCTGCCCATCAACCTGCCCAGGCAGAATCACACTCGCACAATAAACCCCGTTTTCACGCTTCAAAGGAAGGCTGTCGTACAAATAAGAATCGCAATCTGCCGGATTCGGAGCCATCTCTCTTTCACCCTTGAGAAATGCTTGAATCTCATCCTGCAACAAGGCCCAGGCAATCAAACCATCCAAATGAATCGGAAGATAATCCATCTGAACCGGAGAGCACAGGTCGAATTCAACTCGAAATGGCTTCAACTCCATGGTCATTCCCCTTGAGCACTTTCTTCTTGCGCAGCCTTCTTTCTGGCTTTTGGCTGCGTTGGGGTGCTGGCCACGTAGAAGTTTTCCAAATCGCTGTTTACAACTCCAGCCATCCAGTCCTTTGCCATCTTCACGCATGCAATTGCCTTGGGGTGGCAATACACAAGGTACTCCTTACCATGGCGCATTTCCAATTCAAACAACGGCGCCGATCGATCACTTTCATGCAGCGTCAAATTGTTGGCTGCATCTGCCAGATTCAGCTCACCAAATCCCAAGTGCGATGCACCACCAAATTCATTGGTGTTTAACACCTCCATGAGTCCAAGCAAAAACACACCAAACTGCTCATCGGTGACACGTTTCTTCAGAACGGTCTTGAAGTACATCGGGACCCCAGGGGAAATGTATTCACGACCGCTTTGTTGACTCATAGAGGCACGAGATTCGGTCTTTTCATCATCAGCTTTCTTCACCCCGGCTCGCAGTGCAGCTGCCTGAGTTTTCCGGGCGACTTCTTGGTACATGTCGGATTTCAATTCATCGTAATCGGAGATGCTGGCAACAATTTCCTCAGAGGCTCGACCTTCCAACAAGTCGTCACGGCGGTGGATGATGTCAATTGCGGAGACCCGACTGGCCATCTTCACATTGTCGCCCCCGCTTAACAACACCACCTGGTCGGCATAGTCGGCGGGTACCATTCCAGCATCCACCGTGGCCTGCATAATTGGGATCATGTCAAAAATCTTGTAGCCACTTTCATAGAGGCGTTTTCCGCCACCAAACAGCCCAATAAACGGATGCTTCAAATAGCTCTCGAATTCATCGACAAGCAACGAACCCACTTCAGGTTTAGCATCAGCAGCTCCACAACTCAATCCGCGGTAGGTTGTCCTTGTGATTTGCTCGTTGCGCGCAATCAACGATTCGGCCATGGCCGAGGTCACAGCTCGTCTAAGTGCACCAACCCAGCTGTTGGCGGGGATAAACGGAATTTCAATGCGTCCATTGCTGGTAAATGCGGGTGTACGGTAGATGCGAGACAACGGAATACGCGCATCTGGACTGTTGATTTGCCCAGCACTGTTGATTTTTGTGGCCTCATCCAACGCACTGGTGACATGGATCTTGCCCTTGGTTCTCACTACGCCTTCGATAATCATAAAATTCTCCTCAAACTTTAAAAATCGGTTGTCAACTTACTCGTTCTCTTCACTATCGCTCTTGCCGTTAATGACAGAGTCCATATCAATTTCACGGGGCACCAATGAATCAACTAGCAAACGATAATTGGTGGTTTTCTTGAACACACCCAAGGTACGAAGGTAGGCGTACAAGATTTTGTCACCCGATGTGGACTCATTAACAACTTGAACAAAGCGATCAAGCCGCGCCAAAAGTTTTTCACATGTGATACCGACGTATGGGCTTCGGTAATTCGCCGGCACAAAACTTGGACAGTCCAAATTTACCTTGAGGAGTCGCACCGGCAAGATTTCTTTCAGACCTTTGGCATTTTTTAACCCAGCCACATGTTCTTGAACTGCCTGTATTAGCTCTTGCTCTTTTTCGACCAGCCCCAAAACGCGCGCTGGGTGCATGACTACTGTAGAGTCGCCAGAATTGAAAAACAGGAAGTCCTCGGCCTTGACATCGTGTAGGTTCACCTTTCCTTTCCAAATGGTGTGCTGTCGCTTGCGCGTTTTACGTGTCATCACCATGGGCGGACTCAATGGCTTGTACACGGCGGCTAACAGATCCTCCATCCCAATGACCGTGAAGGCCTTGTACCTGCCAGATTCTGGATCAACTCCGATTTGAGCATAAGAGAACTGCATGCTGGCCTGTCGCAATCCAATGGCCATCTTGCAATCAGGACAAAACAAGCCCCTTTTCTGATCACCTCCGCACGCATGAAGAAACGCCGAATCCACAAATGAATCAGGGACAAAGCATTCGTGTCCAGGCTCGCCCTTTCTAATCCCCACCCCGCAACACACACAGAACGTATCCTCGACTGCTGCAACGGTTTTCTCGTAAAATTCTTGAGTCTCAAGACCTGGATGCTGATCCAAGAACTTCTTCAAAAGGGTCGATGGGGTAGGGAACCCCAATGTCAAATCATTCATCGAACGACCCCCTTGCACCACCCGGCAAGATGATCCTTCCAAAACCCTTGCTCACAAGAGATCCGGCAGACCAGAACCCTTGTAGCTTCAGGTTGGTTAAAAACTCAACATTCTTCACAGTGAGCGCACCGCCGGTCGATCCGCTGTTACCGCCTTTGGCCTTTCCGGTCCTCACCCAATGCTCTGTCCCGTCATCGAAATGGGTGACTTTGATATAGAACCCAGTGGGGATATTTATGTTCAAAATTTTGGCCTGTCGCACAATGTCTTGCTGAACGATTCGCTCGATGTATTGGCGCTTGCCCAAGAAGTCGAAGTGCGGCCTTTTCAGTGCCAAAGTGGGGATCACGTACCTGGTGGGAAACCCTTTCAGGCTCAAACTCAACTCCCCGTCATAGGGTCGAACTCGGCAATGCCCGAGTGCCTGCTCCGCACAATCTAAAATGATCGGAAGATTTGAATTGGCAAACTCAATCATTGCGGCCCCCAAAAAACCAATCCCAACTGACCGTTTGGTGTGGAAAAACCGAATCATTGCCATGGCGTCGTCTTCCGTCCGACTATTGTTCGCCAGGTCAGCCTCGCAACGAGGTCCGCGCGCTCGAACCCAGTTACTTCCGTGCTTACGCGCATCTTTCAGTTTATATGCCTGTGTCTTGCTGATTTCCTGATCGTGAGACAACCTATAACCCTGACCAATCGTCTTACCGGATTCATTGTGCCAAAAGAGAAGGCTAGGAGGCTCTAAACCATTGACTGCTTTAAAACGTTTACGAAACTCATTTGCGGTCAAATGCTTTTCCAGTGCCCATATAAGGGTTAATTGTCTACTCATTGTCGATTCCATGCAAAAGCGTTTACAAATAATCGCGTCACCAATACACTATAACCATTGTTTCAAGGATGACAAGTAGCTATGACAAAAAAAGTCTTTTCTGTGCATCTTTCGACGGATGTTTTTTCCTATCTATCGGAAGCACTGTGTCTTGAAACTGACCTTGCACTGGCCAGAGCCTGTCGCGTTGCACTGAAAAACATATTGAATTGCGCCGATTCAGTTGAATGCGCAAACAGAATTTCAGCGCTTGAGATTGACTACTTCGAAGAATTTCACTCAAGACGTTTACCGGTTTCTACGACCCTATGTGAACGACAAGCCATCGAGCTGGCTGCGCAAAAGCTAAGTGTTAGCTCAAACCAAGTCTGTAGCGCACTGGTCAATAGCGCCTTGCTCACCATGATCGGCAATCACACAAAGCCAGATCGCATCACAAAAACAGCACTTACCCATGCTTTTAAGCTCAACCCAAACCAGAACTCAGTCCTTGCACACTTGCTATCCAACGGCTGGGAATACGACTCAAGGAGTCAAGCGAAACAGGAAAGCGAAGTTATAAAACCCAGTGTTTACTTCGCTGAGTTGGGCACGGGGTCGGGCAAAACACTTCTTGCCCTCTACTTGGCAGCAAATGCGGCTTCGAATGGGCAGCGAACCTGGATTGCTGTTCCATCGCTGTCAGTTCAACAACAATTCCTACAGGAGCACAAAGCAAAGTTCCCGGATTCACGCAATACCTTGCTCGCATTGGTATCGGGCAGGGCAGAATTTGTTAGCCACGCCAAATTGATTGAGCTGATTGATCAGGAAAGCTCAAACAAATCCAATGCGGCTGACCCAATTTCCGCACAATGGACATCGCAGGCACTTCAATGGATTGATAAGTACGCGGACAAACCCTTTGGCGCCGACCGTAGACGGTGGTTAATGGGATCATTTCTTCATCACGTTCCCAGTTTTCCGTATGCAGACACCGATATTTCTCTTGAATCAGATGCCGACACTGATGATTTTGGTGAGTTGAGCTACCAGGACCAATTTGATCTGGCCAATCGGAGCGACGTCGTGGTGCTTACCCACCACTACCTTTACCTTGAAACAATTGCCCGTTTGAAATCGGGATTGTCAGGCCTTAGAAAAGAAGACAGCGAAAATCGAGTCCTGTCGGCCATCTATTCAGATTCAAACATTGGCAAAGCAAAGGGTCGAAAAATTACCCGGGCAGATGTACTCGAACTCATCGACCAAAAAAATGAAACAGTAGCTCGATACATTCGTGCTAACGAAGTGGGGCGTATTGATATGCCCCAAATCCTGCTTGTTGATGAGGCGCATTTGCTGGAGGAGAACTTTTCAAAGGCCAGCACAACCAAAATCTCCATTCGTCGTCTGCCCACGCTATTCGCGGAGTTGATGTCAACCAAGCAGGTCAAATCGGATAAATCATTAAACAGAATTCAAAAGCAAATTAACGAAATTTGCTCTGATTTGGGTTCTCAACACATAGACAACAATGGATCGCCAGTCCACTTGAACTGGCGCGCGCTTGAAGGGGATTCTATTGGCATAGCCAATAGAATCGAAGACTTGTCATCAGTAATCTCCGACGTCACAATTACAGGCAGCAGTCCAAGTGCATCAAAATTTAAAGTGGCCAGATATGCATTGAAACAAATGCTAAAGGCCTCCAGCCAAAGCGCTGCGTTCTTCACCAATTCCCCCGTGCGTCAGTACCCCCAAATCCTCGTGGGTAGTGTCAATCACACCTCGGAGTTTCGACTGCTTTTTAACCATCTGGGTATTGAGCGCACTTTGTTGTTGTCAGCAACCATCTACATGCCCAATACCTCGGGCGCATGGTCAGCGGCCCGGTTTCTTAACAATCTTGGCCTACAAAACGACGAGGCAATTGGGTATCGGTCGATTCACGACACCTGGCTTACTGATCCGGTAACGCTTTTTTTACCCCCAAAACCTGGTGAAATTAGCAAGGATTTTGGAACAGGACACACGATTCTCCAACCAGGCAATTCCCCCGATGAAGTGAAGAGCTGGATTGCCCAGTTGTCTACCCTGTGCAAATGGGTTGTTGATTCTGCGGTAGGTGGCACTCTTATTCTGATGACAAGCTACGACTCAGCAAAAATCCTGTACGAGCAATTGATCTCAGAACAAAAATCCATCACCACTCGCTTACTGGTGTCACAACCTCACACCGGCTACTCAGTATCAGATTTGAAGGGGCAGTTTATTTCCAAATATTTACACGGGGAGCGCCCAATCTGGATAGCTGTGGGCACGGCGTGGACCGGGCTGAATCTATCGCTGCCAGAGATCAGCCCAGAGCAGGACAATCTCCTGACTGACCTGGTGATCCCACGCATGCCCTTCGGAACCAATAAGTCCATAACCGCAGAAGTGAAAAAACTCACTTCATCAAAGCACCTCCAGCTTCTTGGCGATGCATCATCCACACTCAAGCAAGGGGTCGGACGCCTCATAAGACGACCAGGACTTCAAAGCAATCGCAGATTGTTTTTTATGGATTCACGGGTTTACTCAAAAGAGCGAAAAGCTGTATTGAATATGCTCAATACCTTGTTTCGCGCTTATGAAAAACGCGGGCAATTGCCCCGCGCTCTCATCAAAAAGTTGATTCAATCAAGTGACGGTGCCACCTTGATCGCTAAGAAACCAGCTTCGGATCAAATCAAGCGCCATTCTGTCAAGGTCGGGCCAAGTAAACCGGTTCCTTCCAAATTGGAAGCAGTCCAGGCTAAACCAGTCAATGCCTATACTGAGCCTGTGGAAAGCACAGCAGTTCAGGAACCCAAAACCCTCGACACTAAAACCAAACCATTAACCAAATCATCCACTGCGTTTGGAAAGCGCAAAAGTAGCATTTCAGACATCTGAACATCGGTGATGCCTCTCAAAGTGGTTCAGTGTGATTCAGCTCGTGACCGAAGCAGATTACCCTCACTGAAAATCACCGCATCTGGGTTGATCCGGTCAAGAAGGCCATGCCACCACGCCTTTTTCGTGCAGGTTTGATGCCAATCACCGCATCCATTGTTCTCTGAGAGGTGCACCTCCACGCATTGAGGGCTCTCCAGCACGGCTGAGATTAAATCCACCGGCGCTTGGCCGCCGTTGTGATGCCTCACGATGTTCAGGTGAGACAAATCAATCGCCATTGACATGCCGCTGAGAAACACCTTTTCGTACTCTTGCCACGACGACATCAAAAATCTGTCGTGTTTGTCCGGGTACTGGCCTTCAATGCCCACTGTGCAGCCCAAAAGCTCTTCCAACCACCTTGCGTTGTCTATCATCCCTTGGAGGTCTGTGGCGCTTTTCAACCCGCTGTGCAGCGTGTAAACCGGCGATCCAATGGCATCATTGATCCCTTTCAGGCTCTTAAACCAACCTTCGTACTGTCTCGCATTGGACAAGTCTGGTTCAAAACCACGACCTGCGATGGGGACGTTGGCATGGAGTCTGAATCTGGCGCTAGGAAGTGCCGATTGGATCGCCTCAATCGTTTGCAAGCCCAGAGTGCCAAAACTCTGGGGAACCAGTTGCACCGTCTCAAGCGAGATGGAACCGTGCAGTGGATCAACAAGTTTTCCCTCGGCCTGCATTGATTTGGCGATACAGACCGCTTCAAGTACATGCTTTCCGGGCAGACAAGCCAGCGACAGATTCAGATTCCTCATCGCCTTAGCCCTCGATCTCGTTGTGCTCGGATTCGGTGTAATAAACCACCGTATCACCACTGTAGGTGTTATTGAGCACGTTGAACCGAATGTCGCCACTGCCCCCGTCATTGTTTTCCCAGCCTCCCCCCATGTGTAGCCGCGAGATGTCCCACACCAAGTCATCAATCGCTTTCTTCAAGCTCACACACGAAACGTAGAACAAATCGTAGCCTTCAGGAACCTGGTCTCGAATCTCCTTCGGCGCCCATCCAGACCATAAACCGACATGGTTAAGCTGAAATACCTTGATGGCTGGAATCTCCACCTCCTCCAGCTCGCGGTTGTACGCAACCACCGACTCCACATAACCACTGTCTCCGCCTCCGGTAAATTCAGCATCAAAACGCACAATGCCGTGGCGCTTTAATACTTTGCAGATTGCATGGCGACATCCTGCGATTGCCAAATTCATCCCACCTTGCATGGAGGTGGGAAAACACACATATTGATGCTCCTCGGTGGACTCATCGCCCACCGTCTCAAATCGCGTTACTTGCTTTCTAATTGCCAAACCAGTCGATACTACTGTGTTCATTTCGCTCATTTTATTGCTCCAAAAGTTCACTTGAAAACGCCCCGACATTGGTCTGGACATGAACCATTGAAGCATCTTTTTTGATTTGCGCAACCCCTTTAAAAGCCATATTTCATGCGGGTTTAGAGGTTTTTTGATTGGAAAATCGGGCCAATAATCACCCACTCTCAAGCCTCGATTTCAGCGAATCAGATGTCACTTACAATCTTCGTATTGAACGTATGAGTTCAATGATGAAATTCGAGAAAGCCGTGCTCGCCCACCAAACGCCGAACCAATTCTCGCGCATCCAACCAATCTGTTCATTTCTTCAAAATTGGTTTTCATCGCCGTTGCTGGCGATTCACCCAGTTTGTGAACATCTCAAAACCACCCAAGCTTCAATTTGCAGCATAGAACACACTGAGTTGTTGAGCGCCACCGTGTTTGTAGCCTTCGCCCTGTGTTCACGTCATGGCCAAAACTTGCGCAAAACCGCTTCTGGGGCACGATAAATCCAACACCGGCTCAAAGGATTTCTCAACATGTTTGGCGAACAGTTTTACCCGACTCCTCCCCGCTTGGCCATGCGCCAGATTCTCAGCATCGACTGGAAAGACGTTAACTTTGTCATCGACGGCCAGGCCGGAAAAGGTGACCTGCTCGACGCTGTGCGGTTTTACCGTTCTTACAGCTTTTCTGATTGTCTCGAATCTCCCCGTTCTTTGGAATTTGACTGGGACAAATTCGACGAGATGGTTCAAAGCGGAGAGTATGCAAAGGCTGTTGATCATGAAAGCAATCGCCGTGGCCGGGACATCACTTTGGCCGCCATGGAGATCGACACCAACCTACAGGCTGTGTTGCGCGCAAAGCAATACAAAGTACTGGGTGCGGATTTCCTGACCTATGACGCGCCCGATCAACCCGATGTCTTTTTGATGAATCCACCGTTTGCCAATGGTGAGCTTTTCTTGCTCAATGCGATCGACCGGCTGTTTTCTGGCCAGATCTCTTGCCAGCTCAATGCCCAAACAATCAAAAACCCCAACACCAACGCACGCCGCGAATTGTTGAAGAAGCTTGAGCAGCTGGATGCAAAAATCGAGTTTATTGAGGACGCGTACCTTGATGCTGAACGAAAAACCGGTGTTGAAATCGCCCTGATCTACATCAACAAGCAGCAAAGCGTGGAGGAATCGATCTTTGAGCAGACCACCGACAAGGCCAATGACGGGCAGTACTCCGGTGGTTTCGAAGAAAAAGCCTCCCAAGACTTGGTCCATGGCGATCGGATCCGCGCAATTGTCCAACGCTACAACCACCAAAGAGAGCAGGGCGTTAACACCATCATGTCCTTTTATAAGCAATCAGCCGAGGTCAGAGGTTTTCTAAGCCTTCGGGTCAGTGAGGCCGAGTTCAACCAAGGCACCCTGACTCAAATTGTGAAGGCCTCGACCAATGCATTTTTGCGCCAGCTGCGCCACAAGACTTGGATGGACATGATGGATGACCCAGCGCTGACCAAGTTTCTCACCAGTGCGGCCAAAAAGCGGTACCGCAAAGAATTGCTCTCTTACTCCGACATGGACGTCACTGAGCGCAATATCCGAGCTTTTGTGGTGTCGATTTCTCAGGCGTACCCTGAAGAGTTGAAAAAAACCATTCTTGATCTTTTCGATTCATTGACTTCGCGCCACGCCTGGTACCCGGAAACTGCCAACAACGTGCACTACTTCAATGGCTGGGCTTCGAACAAGGCTCACAAGATTAATCACCGCGTTGTGATGCCGCATTTCAACCTGTTTGACAATTACAGCGGCAAGATTAGCCACTATATGCCTTGCGGCTTAACCGAGCGGCTTGACGACATCGAAAAGGTCATCTCCTATTTCGACGGCGGGCGCGTTGCCACCACCAAACTTTCAGATGCAATCTTCTCAGCCATGAAGAACGGTCAAAGTCGCGCCATCGAGTCGGATTACTTCATTGCATCGTTCTTTAAAAAGGGCACGCTACACCTGACTTTTAGAAACCGCGATGTGCTTCGTCGATTCAATATTTTCTGCGGCGCAGCCAAATCGTGGATTCCACCAAACTACGGCAAAAAATCCTATGCCGAGATGAGCCCTGAAGAGCATCAAGTGGTTCAGGCATTCGAAGGCAAAGAAGATTACAAAGTCGATCCAATGGTCGATCCTATCACGCCGCATTCGCACCAGGTCGAGCAATCCGGCCATGGTGAGCCTGGTCAGACGCTGCAGCTTGAAATGTTCGCTTGTGAGGGATTCCAACAATGAGCGCGCGCAATCGATCCCGCTACGCCTTGAGCCCAGCTTCATTAAGCGCGGTTGCCAAGCGTCTAACCCTTCAGAATGCCTCTGCTGATCTGAGTACCTTGGTTCTCATTCAGGCTGACGACACCAACCTCTTTTACCCAAGGTTTAGGGGTGAGCGCGTACGTGGCTATGATGCCCTTCGAATCGATTGTGGACCCCATGCCGGCCGGTTTGTGCTTCGTGGGCCAAGTTCATGCCAAAAGCCCCAAAGCGCTCAGGCTGTGTTGCTCGAAGTGTTCGACAAGATGCTGGCCAGGCAGATAGCGAAAAAAAGCCCAGTTTCTTAACTTCGCGAAAAGCAGGGTAACCCAAACCCCCTTTTTTGAGCCGTTTCAGTGAGAAATGAACAACTGAGTTCAATCTAGACTTAGTCATGTGCGGGGTGGTTCAAAGCCAAAACTGTCTCAGCCCTTAAGACTTGCGCAAAACCGGTTCTGTATCAAGATGAATGCATCAACAACCAGTTTAAAAGGAGCCTTACCGTGAATCACCACAGCCTAAGCTACTCGACATTTCACAGCCCTTCGCTGTATCGCGCCCCTCGCATACTTGCCAAGCTGAGCATTCCCGATGATCACCTATCGCAGGATCCTGCCCAACCATCAGCCTGCAGCACAGAACACAATGTTGCACTCACAGGTCAGGGCTCGCCAGAGATCATTAAAACCCGAGTGAAGGGACCAAAGAAAAACCGCGGATCCAACGCCAAGCGTAAACAGCTCGTGCGTCAGCTGCGCACCAAACAAGCCAAGGCTCAGGCAACAAAACCTATGACTTGCCTGTCCCTGGAATGCAATTACTGCCAGCGTCCATCGCGCCTGGTTGATCACAAAGAGCTCTATGGCAAATCCGCTCCAAAGCTCTATTGGTTTTGTCAGGACTGCGATGCGTACGTGGGTTGCCACCCTGCAGCCGATGTGCACGGCAAAGGCGGCGTGGGCGACGGCACCGTGCCCATGGGCACCTTGGCCAACTCTGCCTTGCGTCGCCTGCGCATGAAGGCGCACGGCTCGTTTGACCCCTTTTGGAAAAAACAGGGCTGGACCCGCACTCAGGCCTACACCTGGCTTGCCAAATCACTGGATTTGCCGCGAAGCAAGTGCCACATCGCCATGATGGACAACGCCCTTTGCCAACAGGTCCAAGATCTGATCCGCAAGCAATACACGCTGTAACGAAACGGAGTAAACAGCATGCTGATGAAAGCATTGAAAAGCTTGGCCACAAACGGGGATCATCCCTCAAAGCGCCATGTCATGCAGAAATTCGACTGGGTTCACTCTTCTCGGTATGAATTCAACATGTTTTGTGACGAAAACGATGTGAAACCAATTTTTCACACCACTTCTTGGCCATGTGTCAGTTCAATTCTTCAATCTGCAACAATTTACGGATTTGATTTGGTCGACGGGGCAAGTTTTCATCACACTCCAGAGCTGGCGGCCAGACAGGCCCATTCGCCGGAGAAGGTGACCTTGGGTTTCACCTGGGCGGGCGAGATTGAAAAAGTAGATCTTCAGCGTTATCCAAGCTCGCATCCAAGTTTGATGCTTGCTGATGTGCTCTATGACGTTCCTTTTTTTGGTGCCACTGAACACGGACACTTCACAGACACCATGCTGCTTCGACTTTATCCTGGCCCCGATCGATTCCTCAAAGTCGCGTACCTGGAGTTTGAGGGGCAATCGCGGATGCTTGAAAACCCGTTTTCTGTGAAGGTCATCAAGAAATGATCCAGCACTCCCAGCCCCCTTTATTAATCTGCGCCGGATTGGTTTTTATCTCCTATGCCGCAACGTTGATTGTCTTGATAGGCCGACCAAATGAAATGGGATTTTCAGAGCTGACTTTTCTTTTGATGTTCACGAGCCACTTTCACTGGTCATTCCTGCAGTGGATCGAATCCGAGCATGAAACCCATACTGGAGCCCACTCATGAAAGTTCGAGTGTTCAAAAACCTCAACAAGGGTTGTCTGAGCATCATCGCCTTGGAAGGCAAGTACAAGTCCAAGGTCATCGCCTATGCGCACAACGCCTATGTGCACCAAGCCAGTTTTGTCGTATCACAGGCCTCGCGGGCCCGGGTTCTCTCAAGCGGTGTAAAAAACGTTCACGCCTTCGTCCAAGGCGAGCTGCAATGCCTCGATTTGATCGAAACCCGCTACGACGTGGACCCTTTGCCACTAGGCGAACCAGATCACCCCC
Organism: Limnobacter alexandrii; assembly: GCF_005871185.1. Lineage (GTDB taxonomy): Bacteria > Pseudomonadota > Gammaproteobacteria > Burkholderiales > Burkholderiaceae_B > Limnobacter > Limnobacter alexandrii. Next base: position 115,582 of record NZ_SWKN01000011.1, on the reverse strand, counting down.
ACCGCCGCCATGTTCGATACAACCCATTTATTCGAGGTGAGTTCTTTGATGCAGTAACCGATCAGGCGGTGGCCAACGCCGCATGCGCTTTTATCACCAACAAAGGCGTCTTCCTAGAAGACGAAACCCACCTTGAAGCCCAAACTCTTGCCGCTTGACTTCTGTCAGCCCTCTGGTGCGATCTTCAGTGAAGACCGCCTCCATCGGTATGCCTTGTGGCGAAGTTTCTCAACGCTTCTGAGCACCGCCCCGCGATACGCGATGTTCATTGGATTGAATCCATCCACTGCGGACGAAACCAATGACGACCCAACCATTCGCCGTTGCATTGATTACACCAAGCGCTGGGGGTTCGATGCGTACGTGATGACCAACTTGTTTGCGTACCGGGCAACCGATCCAGAGGTGATGAAAAAAGCTGAAGACCCCGTAGGCCCACACAACGACCGGTATTTGGTGGAATTGGCCAAGAATGCTGAGATTGTTATCGCATGCTGGGGAAACCACGGTGCATTTAAGAACCGTGCTACGCACATCAAGCCACTCATCCCCAATCTTCAGTGCCTGGTGCTCACCAAAACAGGCGAGCCAGGACACCCGCTTTACCTGGGCAAAAACCTCATGCCCTTTTCGCTTGAATAACCTTTTTCTCAATTCGCAATAACCAGGCCGATAGCCTTAACTCATCAAGGAGACAACTATGAACAAACTCACCAAAGCACAATTCATCGCCATGTGGATGCGAGCGCTTGGCGCTTACATGCTTTTCTGGGTATTTTTAATCTCGGCTCCCGTCGGATTTTTCACTTTTGTCATGACAAAAAACGAAACTATGGGATGGATTGCTGCAATTGCTTCACCAGTCATCATCACTTATTTATTTCAAAAGATGAATTTCAACTCAATCAACAAAAACATAGAGCGACTGTATAACGAATCGATAACCGCCTTGAAACACGCCGATTACTATCACAACACCGGCGCATCAGCCATTGCCCTGGATGTTGATAATCATCAACTGAGCATCATCGCCTACAAAGAGTTGACAGACAAAAAACCTGCCAAACATCTTTTCAATCTCAATGAAATCGAACAGATCGGCGTGACAGCGAAAGGGCACACGGAATATCAGAGTTTCGCCACCGGCCTTGCCGCACACATGGAACAAGAAAAGGTTCGTCAGGTCAATGAGCACAACGCGGCCAAAGCACAGATGAAAACCGGGCTTCATTTGGTCGTCAGTGACATCATGGTTTCTGAAGTCATAGTTCCCATGTATGAGGAGAATGCTCGACGCTGGGTTCACCTCTTGCAAAAACTACAAGAAAACAAGTTGGAAAGGCAGACCCGCCCCACCATGTATCCGCCTGATGCTGCAACTCGCTAAATGAGAACCACATTCAGGACATTCTCTTAAAAACAATTTTTTACTTTTCAGACCTCGTCTTTCTCGATTGCCTTAGAAAGTTGCGCAAATTGCGATCCATGCGAAATTGGATCAACAGCCAACACGACAAGGCAATCGACCATGACGCAGCACCTTTTCCCAGTTCCCATCGTTGTTAAAGACAGCCTGGAGTACAAGTTCGACCAGGGCGTGAAAACATTCCTCGAATTGTTGTCATCGGGCCAATGGATCATCCGCGTTGCCACATCCATGGGTAAAGACTCTTCAACCATGCTGGCCATGGTCCTTAAAGCGGCCTCAATCGCATCGCGCGCCGGTCTGAGTTACCCTCCAATCATTGTTTCCACCGCCAACACCACGATCGAGAATCCGCGAATGGACATGCTGGTGAAGACCGAGCTTCAAAAGGTTCGCCAGTACTGTGCAAAGCACAAGATCAATTACAAGATTTCCATTGCCAAGCCCAAGCTGTTTGAATCATTTGTGGTGCGTGTGATCGGTGGCAATCGCCTTCCTACCTACACCGATGGGCCAGCCCAATGCTCGATGGAATGGAAAGTCAACGTTCAAAATCGACAGGCCAAGATCATTCACCAGTTCGTGAAAAAACAATACCCCGGCATTGAGCTTCTGACATGCACGGGCGTGCGCTTGGACGAGTCCGAGGCCCGTAAGGCAAGAATTCTGGAAAGAGGGGACAAGGCCAATACGCCCTTTGTCTACAACCAAGAAGCTTGCATCAGCCCATTACTGCATTTCACCGAAGAAGACATTTTCACTTTCATTGCCACGGCCTCCCGGTTCGATGTGTACTCCGATATGCAGGATGTGTTTTCGCTTTACGCAGAAGCCTCTGGCAGCGGTTGCGCGGTCGTGGGTGACATCGTATTGGAACAAGACTCAAAGACCCGCCAAGGCTGTGGTGCGCGCTTCGGATGTGCATTTTGCACTCGAACGGGGCACAGTGACAAATCCATGGAGGAGATGATCAAGCTACCTGAAAACGGATTCATGGCTGAACTCAATGCTTTTAGAAACTACCTCCATGCAATTCGCTTTGACCCAACCAAGCGTCGTTACCTCGGCCGCACCATCGCGCCTGACGGCACCGTGAACATCGCCCCTGATACCTTCTCATCACAGACCCTTGAAGACCTCTGGCGTATGCTTTGCTCAATCCAGCATCAGGAGAACTTGCAATCTGATTCGCTTGGCATTGCCCCACGTTTCCAATACGTCACCGAAGAAATCGTGGCTGCAGTGTCACTTCAATGGGCACGCTATGGGTTTCACCCGGCCTACCATGGCTGGGTTGTTTACAAGGACGTCGTGGAAAATGGCAACACCTTGTTCCCCTCTGAGGTTCAAGCGCCCGTTCATCCGAGAGCCGCAGGCTTTGGCAAGTCCCTTGGTCGCTTGCCAGTAGGCATCCCTGAAGACGAGTTTTCGCCACTTCGAAATGTCATGGCCGAGGCCTTGTCCGAACTCAGCTGCGCTGAAATGGCTCCCATGCGGATCGGTAAAACCGACACCGTTGTGACCCAAATGGACATTGCTGACACCTACGAAATCAATCCCGAAGGCTTGGCCATGTTCATTGATTACGAGCTTGATCGTCACATTGGGATGTACCACGGTGCTTCATCCAGTCCAACCGCTGAGCTGAAAACAGCATTCCAGTTCGGTTACCTCAAGGCTTCAGCGCCTGGTGTTTTGGCAACCGACCGCATCGTGGCCACGACCGATCACTTCCACCGCCATGGATTGCTTACACAGGGTCTGGATCAGCTGCTAAGCGCCTGCATTCAACCTGAACAGTCCTACAGCCACATTCAGGAAGAATTTGCTTTTTAAAGCAGTCGGCTCACTCCACCTGACACAGGTACCAAAAGAATATATTCGGCCCACTGTACCCGGGCCACCCACGGCACGACCTACGCCGGTGACTTTCCAAATACTGTGCAAATAAACAGCACTCTGTTAAACTCCATTTCACTTATTTTCATTGTCTACAATGAGCGGGCTCATGCAGCCTGCAGGAGTCAGACAGATGTACTCTGCACCTACCCGAGTCGAAACAGTTTCACCCAAACCCGATCTGGAAAAGCTTTCTCAGGACTTTTCAGCCTGGTTTCACGAGTCTTTCACTCCCTACGTCATCGCTGACTACGCCAACGTGTGCCTGAAGGTGTTGCATGGGCAACCACCGGTCAATAGCATGCGGCCGGCCGGCGACGAAGAATCGCCGATCTCCGCCCAGAACCGCTTGCGCAATGTGCCACGAACCTACAAAAGGGAAATCCGCTTCAAGATCATTTCGCTGTACACCGAGCCCTTTTCTGTGCCCTGGACCCAGACCTTTGCACTTCACATGTTGCGCACCGTGTTCGGCACCTCTGGCTCAGCTGTATCACTGAACTCGGCATTCGCCAGCTCGTCGAGAACGAGCAAAGACAGGGTAGATTTCAAACCCGTACTGAACTCGCTGGACGAGGAGGGGATTCGCTTTCTCAATTCAATTTATGAGGAGGCCTGCCAAAGAATCGACACCGAGCTACTTCAAAAGGCAAGGGAGAAAGCACAAAGCATGGCCGGATCGAGCGCGTTGCGCGTTGGATCCAGAACTGCTCCAGAATCTCTGCCGCTCACCCAAAAGTCAGCACCCATTGCTGAATCTCAGTTTTCTTTGTTCTGATCAAATGCAGCTGGCGGTGGCTCAAGGAAGAAAGAATTTGCCAGCAATCAGGCCGCTTGAAAGCAGGGCGAATATATTCTTTAGGTATTTGCCATGAAACCCGCACTTGACGAAATCTACACCGTGAAGAAAAAACGCGCCGGTGGCCAGCCAATCGATCTTCGAAAGCTGTCTGTGGATCCGGGCATGCCTGGTCACCTGCGCCTGGCTGCCAAAACCATGCCCAATGGCAACAGCATCAAGAGTCTTGACCTTGTACACCCATCCGTCGTCAATGGCTGCGAACCGGGCAGCATACTGGGCACGCTTTTAAAGCCTGAACTCACCCAGATCGCCGCGGGCAAGCTGGTGTTTTGTGGCTTGGAGAAAGCGGGCAGAAGTGCCCTTGTGTTTCAGGAGTGGGAGTGCATTCGGCTGGAGAAGTAAGGCGCTGGTTTTGCCCAAGCCAGATTGGGTAATGTCATAAATCCACCCACACCAACAGACCTGCTGCTTGGTGCCGCTCGCCAACTCTGACTACTGCAAAAAACCGAGCGTAGCCAAACCGCTTGGATGAATCATCAAATCTGCTTTGTGACGCGACTATTCAACTTCTTGATTCCATCCTCCAACTCTGTACACGCGCATTGATAGTCATCGTTGTGGCAACGATCCCAGCCCATCTGAAATGCTAGTTGTGCGGACTGTCGATAGGCCTCACTCATGGCAATCAAAATCAGCTTTTTGATTTCATCGTAGCTACCCTGAAAAAGGGCATCATCCATCCCGCCGCTCTCGGTAATTCCCGCCTCATCACAAAACCTGATCAACCGTTCTCGATTAACGTCCATTACTCAACTCCCTCGCACTTTTCACAATAACTTCAGGAACAAAAAAATAATCCACCAAATTACTTTTTACTCAAGTTTTACGTCATCACACCGCCCCACATCCCGCTTTTTCAAAAGCGCCTGGCGGAATGAACCAGGGGTTCGCTGCATCGGCGGCAACCGGCAAGAAGTAATCACTTCGACTGGCTTGCTCAAGGGCCAAGGCATCATTCACACTCAATGCTTTTCCACGCTGTGCCCGCTGATCTACCCCAATTCTCTCCCGAGAAATGGTGGTTCCAAATTGTTTTTCGTAGCCACTGATCTTTGAAAGCGATTTAGGAAAATGCACCGCAATCGTGGCCCAGATATTGTCGTCGTTGTAGATGCACTGGCGGCACGAGCTGCGGCTCCAGCCCAAGCGATATGGAACTGGCGCAAGTATGTTGTGACGCTGCAGGATTTCCCAAACCTGCTGCTCATTCCAACCCAGCACCGCTCGCCAAGCATCGACGTGTCTGGCCAGCTTCCCATCGCGTCGGTCGCACGCGTGTCTCTCCATCTGAAAGTACTTCGAGCGATTTGCGCTTTCCTCCCGGCGCTCCCCAGTGACGAACAGCACCTTTTTCCCATTGAAGCGCGGTTGGTTGTTTAATGCCCGTCTGGCAACATCGATTTTCAGTGAGGAGCACCAACGGGTTGAAAGTGATGCAGATTGCTGTGGGAAACGCATCCGGGTGCCGGGCTTGGCCCGGGTGACATCGCGCTCAAGCTTAACCAGACCGTCCGGAGTCTCCATGTAATGCGCACGGCTATACGAATTGTTTTTCAGCATCTCTGCTTCAAACCCGCCATCGATCCATGAAAAGTACACCGGCAACCCAAAGTGGCGGCCAAGCGCCAGATTATAGGCGTGTGTAAAAGGCCAATCCATCAAATCACTTTGACCTGGTGCGCCATCAATGCACTGGTGCCACAGCTCGACCCGTGAAGTGTCCACGCCCAGTTCAAGCAGATAGAGCAAACAAGCAATGCTGTCCTTGCCACCTGACATGCAGACAATCACTCGGTCATAGGTATTTGGATCGACACTGTCCAAATTGAACCAGCGTCCGTCTTGGTTCAAACCAGATTCAAGTTCTGAAGATTCAAACAACCCCAACTGCTCGCCAAGAGAGGGGATCACAACCAGGTCATCAAAGCCGTCTCGATCGGCTATCAGTGGGCTTGATTCGAACATCTCAATTCACTCCAAAACTGGGTCATGAATTCATTGTCCAACACAAGCCCAATCACGCAAGTTTGCGAAATTCCTGCTTGGATATTTCCTATTGATGCGAAATTCCAACAGAACAATAATGATTTTTTATTAAAAATTGAGTTTTGAACACACAAGTCGAATTATCTTGCAAGCCGTGCTTAATTGTGCAAAATTGGTGTCGTGAAGGCCGCCAACTGCTTCCAGACCGATCTGTAAAAGGATCATATCGCGTCGGTCTTCACGTCTTGATCTCCATCTCAGGTACACCCACTCAGCCAGCCTTCACAAGCGGGTATCTTTTTCTCCAGACCTGCCCCATTCAATAAATTTACTTACTCAGTACTGTCTAAGCAAAAATGCAAATTTAATCCCAACAGATACCCAAATTTGCACCAAACAGAGCATCGTTGTAGAAGAATGAATTCACACAGTACAAAGGAGTGAAAACATGAGTCTGCAACTAATCCGCAAAATCAGTGAAGAATTCCAAGGGTTCGTGAAGTTGACTGGCCAGTCCACAACACCAACAAAAGATATTCACTTCATTGAACCCTTGCTTAAAATGCCTGGGGCCTATGGCTACATGGTCGAGGGAAAGTCTCCTACAACTCCCTGGATGGAAAACGACAAACATTACCCAACATTTGTGGCTGCGTTTGACTCAGGTAACCCCGCTGCCCGGGGCCTACCCAGCACGGCTGAGCACATCCTTGCGACTGGCTTTGTGAATACGAGATATGTCAACCAGTCTGGAGTCGATCTCTGCAAGAAGGTATTGATCGAGCACTTGGCCAAGAATCCCGCAAGCCTCAGATTGAACACCGCTGACCAACAAACCAAGTTGATGGAAATCGCCCAGCTCAAACCGCGTAACCTCAGACAAATGCTCAGCACAGAGCAGGGCGTTCGAACGTGGATGCCGCTTTTGCTCAAACTCATGCCCATTTATGGCATTCGTTGTGAGTTTAGTCTGGATGGCAATGAGCCCATCCGAAGCAGAACACAGTTTCTATTCTTGAATGAAATGGGAATGAAGGAAATGCGGGGATTTGTGATCTAGCCGATGGAACTGGATTACCGCTTAAAAATTATCTCTATCCAATAAAAAAAGGTGGGAACCTGCTACAAATTGGATCGCCATGCAGAACTCCGTACTCACCCCATCGACGTGCCTGGTTAATGTAAAACTCAACCAGTTTCGGGACGCTTCCAAATCCCAATGAACGAGCAAAAGCCTCAGCTTGGTCGTTCCATGTCAACAAACGATCTTCTTCAAGCGGACTACAAGGATGAAAAGCGACACCTAAAGTCGATACCTCCCCACTTTTTCTAATTGGGAGATTAACGATATAGGTGCTTTCGTCGTGGAATTGATTAAACAGCAGAATCCATGGAGAATCTGACTCCTTGGACTGCTCTAATGGATCAATGACAACATCCAATTCAACTTTCATCTTGCCGATTCCTACTCGGTTCTATACAAACAGATCATCATCCACTGACATTTTACCCGATGAATAAGAACAATGAAATCTGGCTGCGACAACACAATTAATCGGATCTTTTCGTGTCAGCGCTAGACGATCGACGGCGGTGGTCGTCACTCAAATATCGCGCCATTCGGCTCAGCGCGTTGATGCGCATGGTGAGGATTCGTTTCTCAACCCGACTGGAAGCCGAGGCCGCATCGATCACTTTGTCGGCCATCTCGATGATCTCGGCGCACCGTTTTTTGTAGTTTAGGGCTCTCATTGCTGTTCGCCCTCAATACTTGCTTCTCGGTTCAAAAACAATGCCGACCGATACAGTAGCCCAGCACACACTAAAAGCTCCCAGCCTAAGCCCACAAAGCTCACCACTTCTGTCATGAAAATTTCCTTGGTTGTTTCACTAGAACCATTGAAACAAAGAAATCGATTTGCGCAAGTTTAGTCACCGATCCTTCATATAGATGAGCTTGATCGATTGATCTATCTGATCCAGGAACATCGGGTTGATCTCAATTTCATAGCCACGCAATTCACTGAGAATGGGATTCATGCCTGTGAATGTATTCCCAACGCCACTGGACTTGATCCCTCCAGCAAATTTTCCGAGCCTTTGACCAAACCAATTCTTTCTCTGGGCATCAAGGCCATACAAGAAGACATCGAATTCGGCGAAATCACAAAACTCCATGGCTCTAGCAATTGCGCACAAATAAATCCCTGGATCCTTCTTACGGTCTGTAAACACCACAAACAGAACAAGCTTCTTGGCCTTCTCGTTCACGAGAATATTCACCACAGCGTCAGCTTCCTCGGCCGACCTGGCTGCTACCCACTGGCCATCGTTCATTTTCAATGAGCGTCTAAGCTCTTTCATACCAAAAATCCCTTCAGGTTCCGCTATTTACACCAGTTTGACTATTGACGAATCAACCCGGTCGAATTATCCTTTCATCGTGCTTAACGCACCTAGCCTCTCAGGCCCGCCGCAAGGCTCTCAACTCCACGTCCGGTTACACCCAGATCGTCAATCCATCAAAACCAATTGCTTCTGCTCTGGTCAAGACCACTTAACTGTCTTTTCTTATTTCCTATCAATAGGAAATATATACCACTGAACTAGATCTCAGCACGGTTTTCCAATCACGCAAGACCCTGGTCTGCAAATAATTTCAAAGATCTCGTCCGAAAGCAGGTCCACAACACGCATCTACAAAATTGACGTGTTCTCGATCGCTACAGATCTCCAGATTCACTACAACGCGTGCATTGGCGTTATGTACCTATATACCCAAAAACCAAGTCCATCGACCAATGCGGATGGACAACAATTAATGATTACGACCTTGACAGAGGTCACAGAGGTGAAGAAATGAACAAATTGAGCGTAATGCAGCGATTTAATCGAAGCATGAAAAAGCGAATTGCCGGTTTCACGCTTATTGAACTCGCTTTGGCAGGAACAATTGCCACAATTGGAACCAGCGCGGCACTTTACTCGCAGCAACAAACACTACGAAGCGACATAGGTCGTGCTCAGGGTGAACAGCTTGTCAGGCTTGCAAATGCATTAGATATTTACATGCATGAGTATTACACTCAGATCTCAAACAACGTTGCAATCCCATACAACAATGGTACAGGTGCGGTAGCCAATCGACTCGCCCCTACCTTCGCAGATCTACAAGGACTTTCATTAGCCGATGCATCAAGCTCTCCAGTCAGCATGTTTGGCTCAAACTACGTCTTCTCAGTTCAAAGATCCCCGGCCGGTTGTGTAGCTGGAACTTGTATTCTCACCGCCACCGTTCACATCCCAACCCCAATCCTTGAACCAGTGAGTGGCGGAATAGATGGCGTTGTAATCGGTGAAGCTGTGATCACAGGCCAAGGTTTAATCGGAACTAATGACCCTAGTGACCCCACGACAATCCGCGGCTTTAGAAATGGTTGGACAATGCCAAATCCCGTCGCTGGTACTCCTGAAGGCCTTTTGATGGCACAAGTTTCCTATGGCGCTACCTTTGATGCATATCTACGTCGCGACGGATCCAACCGAATGATCGGGCAACTCGACATGAACGGTAACGAGATTCTTGGTGCTTCCACAATCACAGCAACAGGCACTGTCTCAGGAAGTCAACTAACAACCACAGGACAAGTCTCTGGAACAACCGGAGCTTTCTCCGGCGCGTTGACGGCAGGTTCTGCTCAAATCTCTGGAAATCTCTCAATGGCATCTGCGACTGTTGCAGGCAGCTTAGTTGTTTCAGGAAACATTACTGGCACCAACATCACTGCAACAGGTGGTAACGGCGTTGTTCGCGCCGCCAATCTTGTAGTGGATGGAGTAGCTAGCTCTGGTCAAGGATGTTCAACGCCCGGTCAAATCCGAAGAACAAGTACCGGAGACATTCTCGCATGTGAGTCCGGCACTTATAAAAAACAAGAAGCTGAACTTCCTCAAGGATCAATGTGCGGCATGCGCGTAACGGGCGATGGCCGAGGACCTGCCATGCGACCATGCATGGGTTCTGACCCTATTGTCAGCTGTCCTTCAGGATTCTCAAGGCACAGTTTTCCTGGGTTCGACTATGTATACCACCACACATGCATGAAACTCTAAGATTGAAAATCTCAATCAATACTAATCTTCAACCCGCGCCCAAGCCGGTAATCTGGCTTGGCGCACCAAAAACGGATAGTTCGGGTACTCATTCGTTTCTTGTGCCTTCTGCAATCTGCGAAGGTTTCTCCGGTACACCTCATTGCCATACTCCAGCGCGGGGCCATCGACCACATAGGGCAAAACCCCGTGCGGTGGTTCCAGCTCGGCAGCAACCAAGACAAACGGCAAGTCTTGACCAAGGAACTGGGACACACCATCCTTGTACATGGCAGCCGATACGTAGTAGCCCTTGTTGTAAGCGTCCTTGGTGAACGACTCCTCGCGGGCATCTCTCGTTGATTTCACGTCGTAGATGCCGTATTCCATGTTGAGCACATCTGGACGGACTTTGCACCAAATCCCGGTTTCCTGATCGCGCCAGAAAATCGAAAGCTCTTTTTCTGCCCCGTCGATGATCTCGCCAATAATCCCATTGCCTACGCTGCGGATTGCTTGGGCGCAACCCGTGATCTTCTTGTAGTCAGCAACTTTGAAGATGTTTTTGCCTTCTGCTGCTTTCACCAAGTCCTTGTAGCCGTCTTTCAGCAAAGTTTTGCTCTTTCCCAGCCACACCACTGACTCCGCATCAAAAAGATGTGGCTCAAGCGTGCAGGAATGAACACCCGTTCCAAGCCTCATGCACTCTTTCTCGGATTTGTCATCCTCATCGCTTTCGGCCTCTTCCTCGCCGATCAAGTAATGCGCTAGTGAACGCGAGATTGTCTTCAGGCGCGAGCTGGAGATGGCACTGGTGTTCGCGTGGTACATCTCCGCCGGAAGGCGAATGGCGAATGATTCGCTGCTCACACCCTGACGGAACTCAAAAGAAGGGTCTGCTTTCAAGAATTCAATTACTTCTTGGTCGATCACTTTCATGGCAATTTTTCTCCGCAAACAGTCTCAAGGGCATGATTCCAAGTTATCAGAGAAGCCCATTTGCGCAAGTTTTGACTCATTCACCCTCGAATACGAAAACACCAGCCAAACCCCCTTTTTTTGCCACTTTCGACAAACGGGGAAAATTTCCACACCACTTAATATGTCGTATGGAGATCAATTACAACAATGAATAGCAGCCCAATTTATTTAAACCATCTGGAAGACTTTATTGCTGCCATGCCGCCTTTGTGGGACAAGGGCCCAGACAATGGCCAGGCACAAATCTTCCTTTTCGGCGAGGTTGTTTGGGTTCTTTCATGCAAACAGATCAAACACAATGAATTCACTGGGGTTTTAGACAGTGACTCAAAGCATTATTCGCAACTTGGTCTGGTCAGTGGAGCAACTGTGTCTTTCCAGACCACGGGTTGAAAGCCCTTAAAAATGCCACTTTGAACTGATACGTTCAATGCGCGTTTTTAATAAAATGAATTGACTTCACAGCCTTGCGCAAAATCGGTTCACAGGCAGACTTTCCTTGTCCATTAAACGAAAAGGAATTGCCATGATCCGGTTCATCATAAAAATGCTTGTACGACGATACCTGCTCACCAAAGTCTTCACGCTGCTAGTGCTGGCCACCGGCCTGCATGAGGCTAGAGCAGATTTCTCCAAATGCGCTGAGCACTTCGCACCAAAGGCTGTTCCCAGTTTCCAAGCTCCCGAATTGTTCGAACTCTGTTTTGATGAATTCGCGGTGTTGTACTCCGGCTCAACCAAGACGCCACTGTTTACCGCGCAACGCTACACGCCACAGTCGCTTGGTCGGGCACAGGCCGTACCACGATCGGATCAGTTCTATGAAGAGGCTCGCCTGCCAAGGGCTGCCAGAGCCACACTGGACGATTATCGGGGATCGGGCTATCACCGCGGTCATCTTGGCCCATCGGCATCCATGCCCACTTATGCCTCTGAAGCTCAGAGCTTCAGCCTGGCCAACATCGTTCCACAAGCCGGTGAAATGAACAGTGGCGTTTGGGCCAAAAGCGTTGAGTCAGCCACACGGAAATATGTGTTTCGCACTCGCTCTACAGTTTTCGTGGTGACTGGTACCTTGTATGAAACCGCAAGAAAACCCAACTTCATTGGCAACCGCGTGCGCGTGCCCGATGCGCTTTACAAGCTGGTTTACGACCAAACCCTTAATAGATCATGGGTTTTCATTGTCCCCAACAACGACTATGAAACCAGACCCACACGAATTTCCTATTCTGAGTTCAAGACCAGATTCGGTCTGGACCTTTTGCCCGGATTAAATCCGCCCATTAAGTAGCACCTGATTTTCATCACGGATTGAGCCATGATTGCAAAGCTGTTTAAAAGAGCCCCCAAACAACCCGACCCAGCGCTGATTCAATTGGCTCAATCAAACCCTGTTTTGTACATGATGCAGCTTGACCGAGAAGAGAAAGCTCGATCAAAGCGACTTCGCTGGATTCTCGTCTCCTCCATCATCATCTTGTACATTCTGGTTCTTTTCGTCTCCACTGGGCACCCACGCGCGGCACTTCAGCGAGCCACACAGGGGTTTGGTAATCTTTTCGAAGAAAAGCCATACGCCTCCATGGTCAAGATCACGGGTCAGATTACGCCCGACGGACCGGCATCCTTCGCATCTCTGTTGCCCTCACTGGAAGGCGCGTTTGCCGATGCAAATGCAAAAGCGGTCGTTATTCAAATCAATTCGCCTGGTGGATCTGCCGTGCAGTCGATGATGATTCATGACCGGGTGCTGGCATTGAAATCGAAGTATGGAAAACCCGTGTACGCCGTGGCTGAAGATTCGATGACTTCTGGCGCCTATTTGATCGCACTGGCCGCCGATGAAATCTATGCCAATTCCTCAAGCCTTGTGGGCTCCATCGGCGTGGTGGCAAGCTCGTTTGGCTTCATCGATCTCATGGACAAGGTGGGCGTTGAGCGTCGTCTCTACACGTCAGGGCAATCCAAGGGCATGCTGGATCCTTTCTCGCCTGAATCACCGGAAAGCCGAAAACAAATGCTCTCCACCCTGTCAAACGTACACACCAACTTCATTGCTGCCGTGATTCAAAATCGGGCTGGCAAGTTGAACCCTGCTGAAGAACAGATCTTTGATGGCCGGTTCTGGGATGGGCAAACCGCCATGAAACTCGGTCTTGTTGATGGCTTGTCTGATTACCAAAGTCTTTTATTGAACAAACATGAAGTCGAGCGCGTGCGTTTATACCAGTCACAACAGCCTTTCTTGCAAAACTTGCTTGGCCTGGGGGTTCAATCCTTCAAAGACCAGGTCTCGATCAATACTTTTGGCTTGAGCATGCTGCCTCCCCAATCAACACCCACAATTCAGGCGCAATAAACACCATGCCCAAAAGAAAAACACATCTTAATTTAAAGCAACTCTCCAGCGAAAAGCTCACCGCACTTTTAATGGAGGTTGAGCAACAACTACATCAAAGGCGGCTCAAGGAACAAGCATTCAATGAATTTCTACGAGAAGCAAAGCAACGTGGATATGATCTACACTCTTTGATCGAAATCATGAGGCTAAATCAATAGCGAAATTCCAAGGCTGAAATCAATTGAGTATTCAGTGGCCCAAGCCGTTATTCTTCAATAAATCAAGTTAGTGTTAGAATCCACGCCATTGTTAAATGGATTTTCATGGTGTAGGAATAAAACAAGCCTTCAGATTCAAGGCTCAGCTTGATTTTTCCGTTTACCTACCACATTATAAAACGTCAACTTATATAATACTCGGGCGTTAATTATTCAGAATATTCAATTATTAGTCCTTTGAAAACTTCAGTTGTACCGGAGATTGGAACCAGATCATGGATGAAAGCGAAAAGAAAAAGTTCAAGCTGGAAAAGCTAAGAAAAAAGCACATGCATGAACTGGACAATGCCATTGAAAATTTGTCGGAGATTTTATCCATGTCCGACAAAGAACTTGAAGAGCAAAGACTTGAAGCGCTGAAACATCAAACCAAATCTGATTTAACTACCTCAAAAGCCGAGAACTGATTATTTAAAAACAGTGATGCTGTAGCTGCGGTCAACCTGGTCTTTGCAAACCCCTCTTGCGGAATTGTCCAAAGGGTTTTCGCTCAAAACCTGAGTAATCAACAAATTACAATTCACCGCTACCTTTTTAAAAGCAATTTCTCCCTGAACCCTGTAGGTTTCAATGCAATCCGAAGCGCCCTTGCAATCGGGCTCAAAGATGTAGAGTCGGTATTTTTCCGACTCCCCTTTGAATTTCACATCCCACATTGTTCCTGGCGTGACGAATTCGACTTCACCACGAACCCGCTCGCCGGTCCCAATTGAGATCACATCGACAAACCGGTATTGATCAAGGCCAGCCTGATGTTTTGCTTGCGATGGTGCCGCCGAGTTTTGTGCGGTCGTGGCACATCCTGATATGGCGATTGCCAAGGCGCTCAAAGCAATCTTCCGCGCAAAATTCTTGCTGTTTTTCATTTTGAATCCCGAAAATGACGACTTCCACAATTGGAACACGTAACCGACTCGGGCACTTTGGCTCAAAACCCCAAAAAAGGGCTGTTTTAAAGGACTCTTCACATTCCCAAAAAGCACACAATTAAGGCTGATAAACCCCTTCCGATCACCATGGCCATGCTCCTTCGATCACTTAGTCTGTTCCTTGCGCTTCTCACTATCGGCTGCACACCGGTCACAATCTACACAGGCGCACTGAACCCCAAACCAGAGCATCTTGCGAGCAAACCCTTGTGTACCCGCTACATCGAGCTTTCTGGCCAAGCATGGACGCGCTACTATCAATCCCTGCACGAAGAGCTGATCCGCCGCGGCCTAAATCGAGACGACTGCCGTTTAATTCTCCAAGATGCGCATCCTGAGTACTTGGGATCGCAATAAAGCGCTATGAACGAAATTTTTAATCCCGATCAGACCAACCAGCTTCCAAATCCGTTTGAGCTTGAGTCCGCTTACCTTCGCTCACCCATCTCACCCAGCAAACAAGAGATCGAGCTGTGCCGAGCCTGGCTATCCCGGCACCCGGATTATTTAAAACCCATTTATGCACGGGCAAGAATCCTTGCAAATGCCGGTAAGCACTTGGCCGCACGCGATGTGCTTGTTCACACGCTAAGAACCTGCAGGCAAGATTTCGGCGCGCTGTGGACCGCCACTCATTTGGCAAAACTTCTTTTTCAGAACAATAAATCAGCCCAATTAAGCTGGGTTTTGGATTTTGCCGAACAGATTAAAGACGACATTGACCCGGTGAAACATTCCTCACCCGGAGCCATGCTTGATGCGATTGCTGCACTGGCCAATCTGAGGGCAGGGCGCACCGACTCCGAAACTGCTCAATTGGCGATCCGAACAAGCTTGTCCAGAATCCGTGACCACGATCATGACAATGCTGAGCTTCACAGCTTACAAATTCTTCATCTCATCCTGTCTACGCCCGAGATGCGCAATTACCCTGCGATGGTTCAAGCCAATGATTACCGTTTGATCGATTACGTCGCACAGGCTGCAGCAATGCCGCCAGCCGCCCAGCACCTTTTTCTGGCATGCCTTCAGGTGCGGCTTTCTCATCCTTGCCAGCCAAGTTCCAGTTTTCTCAAATCACTGTTTCTTCATATTGAGAAAACGCCGATCTGGCCGGCAATTGACTGGTCACCTCGTTCATTGGGCCACGCCTGCAGCCTGGTGCTGTGGGCTGTTGCAAACCCACAAGCTGCACCGCAAGCCACCACACAATTTCGCCAGCCTTTCATGCGCGTGGCGGCCAAGGTCTATCAAGCCCAGAGCATGGTGGTCAATTACGAGCTGCTGGAAACAAAACAGATTCAGGAAAAAACCGAGTTTCACATTTACAAAGGGATGTCTTTGGGGCCTAACATTCAGCCCTTCTATGAAGCAAGATCTACGCTACTCAATGACTTGATCGTGAACCTGAAAAGTGAGATTTACCCCGATCGGACTCACGCTCTGGTACCGCTAAAATCACTGCTGTTGGCCAATGCTTTTTCAATCGACACCTACCCCTACATTGAAGAGGCATCGACCGAGATCCGCCAATTCCTGGATTCCATCAAATCGTCGAATTTTCGACTCTGGACTGAAGTTCTGCACAACTATGCTCACTATCAACACAGGACAGGCTCCGGCGATCTCGACACTTTGATTCTTGAACTCGTTGAGCACAAAGAGTTTAAAAAAACTGACCCAAGTATATTGGGCCGCCTGTCAAGAATCTGTCTGGACCAAGGGGTTTTCTCACTGGCCTTAACGCTCAAAATCACCGAACTACAGTCATTTAAGCAGTCCATCGATTCAAGCTCTGAATTGGCCGCGCACACCCTGTTCATTGGCTACGCCATGACCAATCAATTCGAGCAGGCTGCAACACAGCTGCTGCGCATCCAACAACCGAACCATCAGCCATACCTGATTGAAGCCATCACCAGGTTACTTAGCGACCCTGGGCAGCCGGATGAAGTCCGGGAGCATGCCGCTAAACTGCTTGAATCTCTACCAGCCCAAGGCCGCTTTGGTGACCTTCGCTTGAAAGACAAAGGGCCAGAGGTCGTCGAGGAGGTGCTAAAGAAGCTCAAAAATGACGAAAACCGTTTTCTACTAGATCCAAAGTACTGGCTCTCACAATCCGATCTCGACCTGGCTGTTCAAGCCTTTTCAGAGTTGTTTTCCCAAACACACGCAAAGACCCAGTTCATTTTGAACATGGTGAGTGACACCGCCCGCACACTGGACAACCCACTGAAAGCCGAGGTGCTTCGGCGAATAATTTGGCAATCACTGGAGATGGTGAGACTCGACCCGAAAAAAGAATCGATTAGCCAGATTCAAAATGTCCTGGTTCGCCTTCGTTTCCATCGCTTGTTTTTTGGCAACCCGCCACGCCGCCTCACAGCCGTTGCCGGGATGAAATACATTCAAGGCACACTGAACGACTCAAAACAGCCCTTGCCACCCAATTTCGAAGAGGTAGTCAGTGAAGTGTCTGCGCTTTGGCACGATCTCAGTGACATGGATTGGAGCGCCTTAAAACAGTTGTTTAGCAAATCGCTGACATTTAACCAATCACACCCATGTCTGCCCAGCATGCCGGAGCTTCGAGAACTCTTTCACTTCGCAAACGAAGGCATCAGCGAGCCTCGATCACCCAAGAAAAAAGCGCCCAAAAAGGGCGCTTTCGAGACTACTGCCGACAAAGCATCATGACATTAAACTTCCCAGTGTTTGACTGCGGCGAATGGAATGTCATCATCCATGAGTCCGCCGCCTGCCATGGCGGGTTGGCGTTGCTGGTTTGGCTTGTTTTGTGCCCGTGGGGCAGGGGCCTGTGCGCTACTTGCCGGGGCTTGACGACCAGACGCCGCTTGGCCGCCGCCACTGCTTGACTGACCCTCATTGCCATCGTCTGAGGCTTGGTCTGCCGACCTGCCGCCGTTGGAGCCCAGCAATTGCAGTGAATCGGCGATGATTTCGGTCGTGTATCGGTCTGCACCGGAT
Source organism: Limnobacter alexandrii (assembly GCF_005871185.1). Classification (GTDB taxonomy): domain Bacteria; phylum Pseudomonadota; class Gammaproteobacteria; order Burkholderiales; family Burkholderiaceae_B; genus Limnobacter; species Limnobacter alexandrii. Next base: position 97,797 of record NZ_SWKN01000011.1, on the reverse strand, counting down.
TGATCCTGCCACTTGCGTGTTTTCAAGCGACCTTCGACGTAAACCAATCGGCTTTTTTTGACGTATTCACCGGCAATCTCGGCCAATTTCCCATAGACCACAACACGGTGCCATTCCGTGTCCTCACGACGCTCACCTGTGTTTTTATCCTTCCACGACGAATTGGTTGCAAGGCTGATGTTTGCTACACAGCCGCCGTCGGGCATGTATCGAACCTCTGGGTCTTTCCCAACCGAACCTACCAAAATTACCTTGTTGACTGAACTCATGATTTACCCCATTCATTGGAGGTTAAAAAAGACCGCGTCACCTAACAATTCATGACAGAAAACTGCGCTGAATCCAGAACCTCACCAAAATTCGATTGAAGCTCCAGAACCACTACTGGCCTGTCTTGTGGCGCGATACCCAATGAATTCATCCTCTCACAAAACCATTTTTGCGCAACTTTTTGCGCGGGCTCCATCTGTGTCCCCGGCAAGGGCTGTTTCAACACCACAAAAATACTTCTACCCCCTGTCTGTTCGTTTACAACGTAGCGATCCAACACATACGGAGCAAAGCCTCCCTGATCCAACCCTTGTTCCATAGTCAAAAGCGCCCGCCAGTCGATCTCAGAAACAACAGGGGTATTAGGTACTCCCGGATTTACATCTGCGGTCGGCCTGGCTGATTCAGAAGGTGTCTTCATTTCACTTTTCTTGCTCTCGTAGATGGTTTTCGCCTCGGTGACAATTTGCTGCGAAGTATCGACGATTCGACTCACCACTGGAGCAAACGCTGCGTTCGTCTCAGCCCGATTGACCCAGACACTGTGACCGATCCCTGCAAGGCTTATCAATCCACATAGAATGAAAACGTATTTCAATCGAGATCTCCACATTCAGGCGACAAAGGGGCAGCTACGCAATATTTTTTGTGAAATTGGGTAGCCCATTCAGAAGAACCGCACCGTACTTTGAGTTTACAAGCCTACTGTCCAAAATACTGATCTGACCCTGATCCGACTCTGTTCGAATCAATCGACCTGCATACTGATTCAGCTTGATTCCCGCCTTGGGTACTGTAATTTCCATGAACGGGTTTCTTTGTTGGGTTTGAAGCCATTCACTCAACGCTTCTTCAATGGGTGAGTCTGGTGGATCAAAAGGGACTTTGGCAATAATCACATGCTCACAATCCTGGCCAGCCAAATCCAACCCCTCCCCAAAACCCTGCAGGCCAAACAATGTACTTGCGTTTCCACGTTTGACCGAATCACGATGGGCATCCAAAATCTTGTGCCTGGGCATACAGCCCTGCACAAGCACCTGATGTCTAAACTTTGTCGGTAACCCGGCGTAAACCGCTTCCATTTGTTTTCGGCTTGCAAAAAGCACAAGCATCCCGTGTTGATTTTGCGCAATAGCCTTGCCACAAAACTCGATCACTTCAGCGGTGTGCGTAGACACCTCTTTGGGATTGAACCCTTTGGATGGCACAGTGCATGTGCCCTGTGAAGGGTAATCAAATGGGCTTTGTACACTTGTGAAATTCACATTGGGAAGGCGCATCAAACCGCTTAGTTTTGCAAAGTAATCGAAGCTTCCGCAGCTGGTGATCGTTGCTGAGCAAACCACGCCAGCACCGACTTTTCGCCACAACAATTTGTTCAAAATTGACGATGCTGTCATTGGGCTGCCGTGCAATACAAAATCGACATGGCCGGACTGCCCCTTGGTGGTGACCTTAAGCACCCATTTTGCATTCGGAATCTGCGATTCATGTGTCCAAATTGAGGCCAATTGCTCAAACTGTTCCAGTCTGTCTACATGCCCACCCAAAGCCATCAAAATTGTCTGAGCAAGCTCCTGGTCAGTCACAGACTCCATGACTTCATTAAAGCCCTCGATCGCTGTGTTTAACGCCTTTAACAAATCGCTGGTGATGTCCTTTGCCTTTTTGATGCAATCAAGCAATGGAGCAGGTACCACACCATGCTGGAAACGCCACAAACCGCGCTCACTTTCATTGAGTTCGCGTTGCTTGGCCAGTATTGAATACACTGTTCTTAGCTCGTCTCCCAACTGGCTTGTGTAACCGTCAATGGGCTGCTTGAGTTCTTTCATCACACCAAACAGGTTCATTGCGCTCGTATAAGGGCCCAACAATTTGGGAACGTCTGCTCTGAGCGCATCAACATGGCTTTTTTTCACACCATGGTTCAAAGCCCGATCGGGCAAGTGATGCCCCTCATCAAAAACCACCAGGCAGTTATCAAGGTCGGGCAAGGCATTGGACTCATTTTCTGACGTGCTCAAAATCAGATCGTGATTCGACACGATGATCTTGCAGCTCTTGGCCTCTGCTCTGGCGGTATAAAACGCGCACTTGCCAAATTCCTTACATGTGCGTCCAGTGCACATATTGCGATCCGCGTTCATACGCCTCCAAACCACGGGTGAAATTTTGGTGGTCATGCTGTCTTCATCGCCCGCCCACTTGCCTTTGGTGAAAAGCGTGAGCGAATCACGGACCAATTCGATTTCCTCAGTCTTAATCGCTGCATTGTTGTCCATGTCTTCAAGAAAGCTGGTCTGGGAAATATCACCGAGTAAACGCTTGGCGCGGGCCAAACACATGTACCGGCCACGCCCTTTAATCAGTCCGTAGTCCAGATCCAACCCAAGCGCCTTCTCAAGCATGGGAATGTCACGATTCACAAGCTGCTCCTGAAGTGCAACAGTGCCGGTACTTAGCACCAATGGCTTGTCAAGCTCAGAGGACACCGCAATACCGGGAATCAGGTATCCCAAGGTTTTGCCTACGCCGGTGGGCGCATCAATTACAGCGATATTTTTCCCTGTCCGTTCAGCACCTCGCGTCTCGGGCGAATAGTGGTCGAGCATTGCCTTGGCCACGCAAAACATCATTTCCTGTTGTCCAGAACGGACCTTGTAACCTGGCCAGCTTGTTTCAAGTTGCTTGATCATCCCTTTGATTGAATCAAAGACTTTCTGCTCTAGTTGATTGTTGTTCATTGTTTATGCCATGCCAGAGATCAAATTTTGGTACCGCATTCGGCGATGAAAATCGCCATTGCAGCACACCCTCCCACAGGCTAAAACAAAACTCGGATTGCGCAACTTTAGCCAAATTTATGCACTTCTCAGATTCAAGCATTGAACTCACTCGTTCACATCTCAAATCCACACCACCACTACCCGGCACGTACACACAAACTTGCAATTTTTCGGAAGTCTGGATAATCAAACGCTCCACTCACAGTCATTCGGAGCAGCACGATGAAATACGTCGCCAACATGCCATTGAAGCAAATCGTCTCAGGCCAAAACCCTAGAACATTTTTCTGTCCAACCAAGCTGGAGGAGCTTTGTTCAACCATCAAGGCGCATGGTGTTTTCCAGCCCATCTTGGTCAAACCAATTGGCAGCGTAGACAATCCCCAATACCAAATCATTGCCGGAGAAAGACGCTGGCGTGCAAGCATCTTGGCTTTCGGGCTGGAGTCAGGCTCAATTCCTGTGTTGATCAAAGAGGAGGAGAACGAAGAAGAATCTCGAAGAATCGCACTGATCGAGAACATTCAGCGTGAACAAATGAGTCCCACCGAGGAAAGCGATGCAGCCCTGAAGATTCTTAACGATGTCAACGGCGACAAGGCCGAGGCGATGCGCCTTCTTGGCTGGAAGCCTTCGCTGTTCGATGCACGAATGGCGCTTCAACATCTGGAGCCTGTAGTCAAAGTGGCATTAAACGAGCGCCGTATCTTGCTTGGTCATGCCGAATTGATTGCTGTCATCGCACGAACAAACCAAGAAATCGCACTGCGAAATGTCATAGAAAACAAGCTCACCGTCCAACAAACCAAAGAGCTTCTTACACGCGTGAGCCAAAAGCTACAAACCGCGATTTTTGACAAGTCAGATTGCCAAAACTGCGTGAGCAATTCAGAGGTCCAGGCCACCCTTCTGGAAAACTGTGTAGGGGAGGGCTATTGCACAAACCGCGAATGCTTCACTGCGAAAACAGAGCAGAAGATTCAAGAAATCGCCTCAGAGCTACAAGAAGAATTGCCCAAGGTTGAAATAGTACGTGACTTGCACAGCATCAAGGTTGTGTTGGTCAATGAACAATCGGTGGGTTCAAACCAGTTCAATTCATGTAAAGGCTGTGCAAACTATGGTGCCACGGTTTCCACGCTTGCCGACTCCGTTGGCCTTGTATCCAAGAACCAGTGCTTTGATACGCAATGCAACTCGGAAATGGTGACGAACCACGCATTAGAAATTGCAAAAAAAGCACAAGCCAACACCCAATCCGAGTCTGAATCAGAAGGCAATTCAGTTGAATCGCTGTCACAGGCCAAAACCACGGCCAGCGCAAAACCAACTTCGCCAGCGATAAAAAAGATCAAGGTCACCGAAACCACGGCTCGCAAGACCAACAACGTCCGTGCCGATGAATTCAAACAAAAAACATGGCGCAAGGTCGTCGCCAATGAATTGTTCGCTGACACGCACAAGGCATCCACCATATTGCTTTCGCTGATGTACACGGGATCAATGCGTCATTACCAGTCGAGCAACGTGAAAAAGCTGTCCACAAAGCTCTTTGGTTTTGACAGAGGCAATGACGAAATTAAGGACATCACCCTGTCTGACTTCACAACACTGCCCAAGGAGCAGCGCGAAAGCGGGACGAACGCTGCCATTGCCTCGCTGATGCTGACCATCCCAATTTCAGAGGTATTTGAGATCGCGCAGTTTTATCAATTTGACCTGATGAAACATTGGAAAATAACGAAAGAATACCTGGAGTTGTTCACCAAATCAGAACTCGAATCCATGTGCAACGAGACTGGACTGGACACCTTCTTCGAGTCGCAATCGGCATTCAAGAAAGCCCTTTCAGGAAAAAAGCCCGAATTCATCGACTCGATTCTTTCGCTGACTGTCGATTGGGACACCGTGGTTCCCTCGGCAATTGCCCTGCCACACACCTCTGTGTTGCAGCAGCGCAAGCTACCAAAACAAGATGCGACAACGGTTCCAGCTTGTACTGAATCAGCCGAGAAACAAGAAAGTTGACTTCGTCTAATTAGCAAAGTTGTACTGATCTGTTGCGTTACTCACAACAACTTGTGGGTGACGCATCACCCCGGATTGGCAGGGCTTTCGGCCTTTTGCGCCTAACTTGCCAAAACCGAAAACGGTGAAACAATGATTTCAAGATTAACCAAACAAACAAGGAACAACGATCATGTTTTTTCAAGCACTGACCCCAATTCTTGCCCACGCAAAACTCAACCTGATGATCACCGCCATGAAAGACGAGAAGATCAACATTGTGTTGATTCCCACGCCAAATACACCGGATTCATTGCTCACCAAGGCCATGACATTCACCGGCACCGCCGCCGAACTTGATGCGCAGCTCTTGGATCAATTGTTCGAAATGTCCAATGACTACGCAGACCTCGCCACCCTGATTGCCCAGCAAAAGGAGGAGCTTAAACAGGCCAAGGTCACTGCCGCCAAGGTCACCGTGAAAGCATCCGCACCCAAGGCCGAAACACCACCCAAAGCTCAAAAACAGGCAGTGAGTGCTCCCAGCGAAACCCAACAGTCGCCCATCGAAAAGGATGCGGATTTAGACGATGAATCTGATTCAGCGACCTCGCCAGTTGTTGATACCCACACACTGAGCTTGTTCTAAACAACGCACCCAAACGGAGACACTACACCATGATGGTTACCGCCGAACTCACCGTTGTCTACGATTACAACGGAGTACTTTTGCCAAGCCCAAGCCCTGACATGCCACCGAGCATGGTCAAAGACTTTTACTCGACCATGTACCCTGATCTGCTCAACGCCTCTATCGGGCCAGCCAACCATGTTGGTGACCAGCTTATCTACAAGTTTGAGCGAAGTGTTGGTACGAAGGGTTAAGAGCAATGAGCGCACACTCGAAACCCCAAGGCACGGTCAAGGAATACACCTTGTCGGAAATTTTGGAACACGGTTCCACGACAACCATGACGAAAAAGCAGATTAAAGGAGCAAGCAAATGCGCTCAGATCATTTCTCAGGCTATCCAAAACTCCGGTCACCAACAAAGCCCTCTGGAGCCTCCAAGCGCGGCGATTCTGCTGTTCTGAACCAGCATGGATTCGACCCGCTTGGGTTGATTCCTAGTCTGACGCACGAAGTTCCGGCACAGCTACAGTTCCTCCCCTCTGGCCTTACCAACAGGGACTTCGAAGTTTTCCAGTGGCTTGACCCCGGCATATTGGCTGAAAAGCATGAGTCGCTGGAATCTCTATCATCTTCGCTAACTGGCGTACTACTCTCCAATATACCTTCCGAGATAGTATCTGCTCAATACAAGCACATCCAAGCCTTCCTTGATGTACAGGCCACTGGCAATAGCTTTTTGCTGAACCTTTGCTTCGACCCAACTCTGTACGAGTTGCCACTACTGAACTCTGAAACACTGCCAGCGCCAATCCTCAAATATGTCATCGATTCTTTGGGAAAGTTGCCCTTTGTCGCTCACCTCGTTACCACCCCTGCTGAAATGGTTTATCACGCCAACGGATTCCTGTTCTTTGGCATGGAAGATGACGCTGAATACATCGATGAACGCTGCTACGGCATGGGAGAAGATGAAATGCAGGAATGGCTTGAATCAAACCCCTCGCTGCCAAGCCATTTGAAGGAGAATTTCTCAAGCTACATTGGTATTACCAAGTCCTCGCGTAAACAGGCGATCAATGCGTCTACCAGTTCACTACACGAACAGTTAATTGCCTGGAGCGATGAAGCTCGAAAATTAAAACTCACCAAAACGATTGAATCACGTTGCCAGTCTTTGCTAGATGCCAATTATTCCCAACTTGCCGACGAGGACTGCCACGATGTTTTTCCAGCCCTGTTTCTGGACATGAACGGCCACGCCATGTTTGAACAAACAATGGACGAATTGCACCAACAAGTCATGCAAGGCGACTGTGCGTCTTACTTCCAACTCAATCTGGTAGCCCAGTCCAAACCAGAACTAAATGATGCCTTCGCCTTGCTTCAAGCCATTGCCACAACCTTGCGCAAAATCGATTCTCTGATTGAATTAACCAAGTGACTCAACTTCGGAATACGACCATGAATATCTCGGCAAACCATGCACTGAATACCAACGAAAGTTACTTTTCAATCAGAAAAGCAATCTTGCTGTACTCAGACAACAAAGAACAGTCCAGCTTTGCAACCGTTCACAACGTCCAAATGGACGAACAAAATCGCCCCATCATTGGCGCAGGAAAACCACTGACCCAAAGAACGATGCGCAGTATTTGCAAGATCCAGTCACGCAAGGCGGACTCAGGCGCAGAAGTACTCCCAGCCAATGTGCTTTTTAACGACAACGGAGTGCTAATCTGGTCATGCAAAGGCCAAGTTCGCAAGACCTTTTTCAAGTCACCGTCTGTGACTGGCGTATTCGAAGTGCCTTACCCGGACCTGATCTTTTGTGTGCACAAGTCCAATTTGAGCGTCTACGCCATTCAAACCAAGGATTGCACCAAAGAGCGCCCAAGCGCGGAAACCGTGTTGTGCCACGCGCCACTGATGAATATCTTTTCCAACAACTCCCTTTGCATGGGCAATAACACGGTTCCAAAGCACCACTCCATTTCTCAAGCGATCAAGGGCTGGGAAACCGTGCTGTTTGACTCGACATACACCCACCCCAATGCCGGTACACAAAGCTTCACAAGCGCAAAAGGGGGTATTGGTGGCCTGTGGGCAAGGCTGAGTAAGAAGCCTCGAAAAACCTTTCCTACGCGCGTTTTAAACCAGATTATGGTCAAAGATGATGGCAACCCACTACCCATGACCTTGGGCGATTTGATCAACAAGAAATTGAAGGGATAAGCATGAATTTTCAAAACCTCTCGCCCACCAATATCAAAGCGTTTGACACAATCGCAATTGACCGAGTTCCACTGCATGCGCAGTCCTACTCAGGACAAGCAATTTCCACGGATTTTGCATCCGTTCAGGCTGGTGAAGATAAGATAGTCGTAGCCAGCAATGGGGTGTTTCTCAATCATTCAAATACCTGGATCTCAACACAATTCAAGATTGCCCAACTCTGTGCGAATTTCAGCCCACCATACGGCAAGGCCCATGAATTCGTGAAAATCAATCTCCCAAAGGTGCCCGGCGAAATATGCCGCGCTGTGCTTGACCATTTCCGCAGCGCCTGCCCTTTGGAAGCGGCTTGCCTGATCTCGTTTAATCAACAGACTAAAGAGTACTCTTTGCACTTTCCACACGTTATTCGTGCCACTGGCGCACACATCTCGTACCGTTACCCCGATCTTGACCGATTCGAGTCCTTGGTCATTGACATCCACAGCCATGGGGTTCACAAGGCTTTCTTTTCTCCTACCGACAAAACCGACGACCACGGATCAACCAAGATAAGCATGGTGATTGGGAACCTGAACCAAGATGAAGTCTCAATTGCTTCAAAGATCATGGTCAGGGGCGTAGAACTTGCGCAAATCGAAGTCTGCGAGATACTAAGTGAACTCATTACTTTCCAGTGAACACGCGCCATGACAAGCCCTGAAACCAATCAAACTCACTACATCAGTCAACAGGCATTGCAGTGCAAAGAACTGAACTTCATTGTCGTTGGGGCAGGGGGCACGGGTTCTCAAATCATCACCGGCCTTGCAAGCATGGCTCACGCAATTCATGCCATGACGGACAAGCGGTTTCGCGTAACAGCCTACGACCCAGACACCGTATCTGCCAACAACATAGGCCGACAACCATACTTTCCAGCCGATATTGGCCGACACAAAACAGACTGCCTGATCAGTCGAATCAATATGGCCTACGGCTTGGACTTTCAATCAATGCCTGTTCGCTTTGACGGATCAATCAGAACCCGTCATTTCAGGTCATCAATGGATGTGTTGATTAGTTGCGTTGACAGCGTGGCCTCTCGTCAAATCATCGCCACCAAAGCACAGGATTACGACTACTGGCTTGATTTGGGTAACTCCTCGCACACCGGACAATGGGTTCTTGGTTCAACATCAGGAAAGCCTGAGTTGCCCATGCCCAATGAATTGTTGCCAGAACTGACAGACCCGTCCAAAGAGGCTCCCGATGAACCAAGTTGCTCGATGGCTGTATCGCTCTCAAAGCAGTCGCTTTTTATCAACAAGGCGCTGACTTCTCAAGCCTTGGCTTGCTTGTGGGACTTGATTTTCCACGGTCAGATCTCCATTCACGGTCAGTTCATGGATTTAAAATCAGGTCGTGCAAACCCGATCAATATCAACCCTACAGTCTGGAAATCAATGGGCTACAAGCCACAGGCAACGTCTTGATCAAGAGAACAAGGCCTAGCACTGGTCTGACAATGATTGAATTTCTCGTTTTTTGATGATGTAGCGACCCACCATCGCCCTTGATTTGGGAAAATCCTTTGGATGCTTCTCAGCAAACATCAAACGCTGGCGATCATCCATCGTTTCAAGCAATTCGCGCCAGCACAGCTCCAGCTCCTCGTTCGAACATGAATCAGCCACTGCAATCTGCCTATCCTCGTCTTGGCGCTCTTTCTCGAACTGAGCGCGTTCAAAACTTGAAATGCGGTCTTCACTGATCCAGTCCAGTTGCCCAGCAGACATTTTCTTGGCCAAGGTCTGTTCTTCATCAAACCGGCTGATCAATGCGCGGAAGTATGCCTTTGCGCTGGTGGTGAACTTCTTGCCTTTTTTCAATATCATCCCAAATTCGTCCAAGGCCAGTCGAACCCTCTCAGTTCTGTGCGCGGCCAGGATCAAATTGCTTTCCTTGGCTGAGAAACCAATTTCGTTCAATCGAGCCTGAAGTTCCTTTGCTTCCAGCGCCTGGTCGATGCTTCTCACGGGCTCCTGAATGACTTCGTCGATCCTGGGTAGGACTTCAAAATAAACCTCATCGATACGCCTGCTTTTGCGTTTTTCCTTCACTTTGATCGTCACATTGGTCTGCGTGTTGATCTCAGCGATTGCTTTCTTCAGATAATCGTTTTTGAACTCACGGTAGCTGATTTTCCGTTGGTCTTTACTGGATTCCTGCGCCCTTAGAAACATGATCAGGTTATCGACCTGATGATTCATCGTTCTACCAAGCTTGAGAAAGGAGAGGCAGTGTTCATACAGGATAATTGCCGAGACTGTGCTCAGCCGGTTCTGATACATCAGCTCGATCGGCGTGTATCGAGTCATGGGGTCTTTGATGTGGTCAATCACTTTGGGGTGCAAGAAAAAACCCACCCAGCTTGAGCCTTTGGCCCAGTCATGCACGGCACTTCTCTCGACGATCGAATGCCCGATCAAGAGGTTCGAGTACACCCATTGATCATCACTTAAGCCGCTGACCTCGACGCTGTGCAATTGCTTCAAAGAATTGACCAGGTACGGTTTGTTACGCCTGTCCATGTTCAATGCAGCCTGAAAATCAGGCATTGACATCCAGTAATGGCCCTCAAGGGTCTTGTCCTTGCACGGAATCAACCTAGTGCCGCGCATTGTTTCGTTCTGAACCAGCGCGATAATCACATTGAAAATACGGATGCCATTGACTGTCAGGCGCGAACGGTTGACACGAAGGTGGATCGAGTCATTGGGCTTCCTTAGTCTGGAGATGTTTTGGCCTGGCTGTTGGTCCGACATGACAACTTTTTTTAACCGAGAGAAATTAATCTGCCACGGTCGCTTTCAGTCGTCACTCAAGATCCAGCTAATTTCGTTGAAACGGCACTTTTTTGGCACTTTCAGTTTTCGACTTTAATAATTTGTTTTCGACTTTAATAATTTGTTTTCGACTTTTATATCCCGGCAAACCAAAAGAACCTCGTTCGCTTGCCATTCCATAGGCACCGGCATGTCATAAAAAATCCCACACTTCGGCAGTCACAGTCACCGATTGCTCAACCAATCGAGTCGAAAACTGGCGATTAAAGTCGAAAACACCCGCCGGCACTCACAACGCGGCTCACTTCGGTTCAGCTCACTCAGCCTTTTCCTGTGAAGCAAGCCAGATCAGGGCTCCCAAGCGTCTGGAAACGTGATTAGACTCCAGTAATCGTTCTCCAGCAGCCTCAACAGTTTTCGACTTTAATACGCGTGTACCCTTGATCCGCCCTTCGCTTTCAAATGTAGGAGGATTTATGACATTGCACCCCTTCAATAATCCAAAAAACATCATCTACTCGCATGTCATAAAAATTCCCACATTTGGGCTTCGGCAAAAAGTCGAAAATGGCTGTTGTATGCGATCAGGTAAGCGTAAAACGCACAACCTGGTACGGAACTACCTCGCCCAAGCACCGAAACCTGGATCCCGCAGGTATAAACCCTGCATCGCATGCATACAAAACATTAACTTTGTTAACGAATGTTCACTTATGCATATCAGTTTGTTGGCTTCCTCATCGTTGTCATAAAAACTCCCACATTAAGACCAAGGAGTCATGTTTTCCACACACAAGAAAATCATTTCACCGATTCTCAGTGCGTAGAGATACTTATCCGTCATAAAAAATCCCTCATTAAAACGAGAGTGTCATATATCCCCCCTCAATTGCGGGGGGATATGTCATAAACGCTCCTACATTTGGGCTCACAATGTCATAAATCCTCCCACGGAAGTTCCCGCAAACCCGCACCAGTAAACAGATTGAAGGGTCTTAAAGTTTTAACCAATAAATTGTTAATCAAAATACTGTTTGTTTTTTCGTTTTTGTAACATCCATTTCTAGGACAACTGAGTACGAAATGAACAGACACGGATATGCATGCATACCCATTTTTGAGTAAAGTCGAGAAACGGCCGAAATGTTATTGTTTTCCTATCTTTAGTAAATTACCATTTAGCCGGAAGAGGGCACAGGAACAATCAAATGCAAGTAGACGCGCACTTAGGGCAGAAACTGCTGCAAGGACATATTGCTGAGTTAAATGAACTTTATCTCGACACACTTCGCGCGGCGTACGATCAGAGGCACTACCTGATCATTGAAGAGAGGTTTTTGGTTGAGCCCAAATTCTGCGCACAGCTTTTTGCGCATTGCCCACATCCAAGTATGGCTGCCCGGACGTATGACCAAATCCTTCGCTCTGGATCAACTGAACTGATCTACACAGTGCATCCACTGCTTCTTTCAGAACAAACACCTGGCTCAGATCCCGCCTACCTGACCAACTTTTTCCAATCAGTGCTGACGTACATCTGCCTTGGCTCAGACTTTGCGCTTGCAAGAGATGCAGGGATCAAAATCCCCGATCTACTTAAATTGAAATCATTGACCTTGGCCAAGCGAAACAGCCTGGCCAAAAGCATCGACATCAGCACCCGACCACGTTTCACCATTGAGCAGTTGTACATCCACGCAGAACAGCCGAATTATCCAATTAAGTTGTCTAGCTAACTATCAACCTACAAACTTACGAGACACCCAGCAATGCACACACTGGAAAATCTTATATACGGCGGTAGCACAAGCCATGACATCGAAAAAATCGTCGATAGAACACTCATTGACGTGTTGATTGCCCTTCACATGCGTAAAAATGAAACGCTAAGCATAATCACTGGCTTGATGGGTGAAGACAAGGAGCTTATCAAGTATGCGAGCAAGGCATGCGCTCAAACTCAGATTGGCAGTGGCCCCACAGTCAGCAAATCACCAATTTCAGAAAACCGATTATTGCCCGCCAACATCATCGCAATCCATCTCATCGGCCAGGCAGTCAGGATGGAACAGGACACCAAGCGCGAATTGGACATGCGTCACTTCGCAAAGGGGCATAAACTGCTGCTCGCTTTCACACTAATCAACATTCAGCGCTTTCTTGTCCACCCGGTCTATGGCCGCAATTTCAACATTCCCTCCGTACTTCACCATCTACGCTTTATGGTCAGCGGTCACTGGCGCCTCACGCTATGCGACAAATGTGGAAACTGGAATGCCGAGGTCTTTGCGGGTGACGAATATGAAATTGCGGACTGTCCAAGTTGCAAACTACTGTCCAAACATCGCCACAGGATTAAGCAACGTGTGTTGACCGAGATCGCAGAAGCTCCCGGTACAGGTACATAAATCTGCAGCTTTATGCAGTCAATTGCTCCAAAGCCTGAAAAAAGTCCGTTTTCAACCAATACGCCAAATTTCGTATCGTTCAAAATAAGACTTCATCTCTGAGGTGCTGAATGCAACAAGTAAAAAAGGTCATTAGAAATCCAGAACCCGGGTTGCAATTCGATTCCAATGAACGGCTTCTCAAGGCAGCCCTAAACCGAATCGGGGAAGAAGCCTCGTTCGACACTTTTCAATGCAACACTCCAATCATGCGGTTTTTGGCCAGAGCACACTCAAGATTTGGGCTGATGATGCCGTCACACCGACCAGGATTTGAGAGCGCATTTGACTCAGCACTGAAAATAGCCGTGCATTTCTTCAAAACGCATTCCTGCAGCAACGCAGAAACCCGGCGTGGTGGTTTCATCTACACATTCATCACGGAACTGGCCAGTGCCACTATTTTTTGGCAGATGTCATACGAACATGACAACCAAAGAAAGTCGCTGGATTTGGCCAAACGGAACCCATTTGCTGAGATTGCCGGTTCTATTGCGTTTCACCATGCACCAACCGACGTGTTGCAAACCCACTTTTTTTACAATGCCTACCTCCAACTGCTCAACAGCATTTCCAGCAATTTGGACGTGTTGGCTGTTAAAAACTACCTAGTGTTCGATAGACACTGAGCACACAACACAATACAGCCTCTAATTAAACGGCTTTGGCAATTTCTTGCTTCTGAAGCGGGTAGTTCAAGCGGTTTCCATCGCGTATCTTCCCATCCACGAAAATGCTCAGAACGCTCCCATTCATTCGTTTGATCCACGCAGCTGGTCGAGATGGGTCGCCTATGTGGTCTGCGTTAACCGTGAACACACACCCAATGCTGCAAAGAAATTCAAACAAATCCGATTCGATAGAACTTTCAGTCACCAGATGATCCTCGGTCAACGACAACCATGCTGTGTTGTCCACCTCATAGTGACCTTTCGCACCAGTCTTGATGGATGCCATGACAAGCGATCCTACCGGCGGTAGCTTCGCGCCACCGACACACTTGAAGGCACCTCTAAATTGCTCGAACCTGAAGGAGGGGGGTTCATCAACGCCGATCTGTGCTTTCACCTTGCCAATGATGAAACAGGTTTTGGCACGTACACCTGTTTTTGCCAATCTTTTGTCCAGCGAGCGTTCAAATTCCTCCGAAACAGCCTTATCGAATTTCGGAATCACCACAACCTGCTCGCATAGTTTCTCAGCCCACGTGCCTGGTATTTTCGCAACCGCGGCTCTAACTTTGCTCTCCAGTATCCTGTACCCCCTCACCAGATGCCACTCCGGCCGCATGTAACCCAGACCACTTTCCTTGTAGTACCGGGTTATGACCTCTTGCATCGTGATGATTTTGGTGTGAGTTGAGGTGGACGTGTTTTGAGATTGACGGTCCCGCTTCAAACCAGAATCCGTGATTTGATTCACAAACCGACTCAAAGCGAATCCCAGTTTTACAATTGCTTCCTCATCGCCATCGTCACTTTCTTCTGAGAAAGACGGGCACTCTGGTTTATGTAAAGAGCCAGATTTCGGCAATCTGTAGACGAAGTAACGACTTCTTTTGTGTATTGCCATGCCCACATTGCTGCACAGGCACTTGACCTGTTCACCATGCCCATGCATTTGACCCAGTAGTTCTTGGTGGTTTGCTTCGAGTTGAGAAAGCTCAAGCGTTCGATCCCGAGCCTGTACCAATTGACTTTCTACTTGGTCGTCCATGGCAACTCCTAAGTTTTTGACCTCGACGAAAGGTCTTGCAAACGAAACTTCTTTTCCTCTTCGAACCGGGTCAAGAAAACGACAAGGATCACAACAGTGAATACTCCCAGTCCAATTCCAATGGCCCAGGCCCAAAAAGAATCCATCAATTCTTCTTTCTCGCGTTCAACCTTTGATTTCCTGTCCGCCAACTGTGTCACAGCGTCATTCGAGAAGCCAACGCCTTTCGCTTTTTGCTCGTTCAATGACTCTTCGAACTTTTCAAGCTGAAATCCCTGTTGATTCAGCCCATCAAGTCGCCTGTCAAGATTCTCCGACATCAAGAAAACGTACCCTCCAACCGACAAAATTGACACGAGCAGGGCAAGTCCCATGGCTCTAATAAATCTCGCTTTCAAAAAAGTTCTCCATTTTGTAGTTCACACCCGATCTGTTTGGAATCGCTCATCAAGCTCTTAACCAGCCTTGGTGCTTGTCTTTTCTTTTTCAATTCATACCAGTCAAAGTGGTTGCGCGAAACGACACCAACTCGCTGCGTCGTGGCGACCTCATCGACAAAGGACTTCATCCGATCCGTTTTTGGTTCGCCAAATACAATCACAGCCTGGGTATTTTCAGACGCGGATCTCAGCTCCGCATTCAAGATTCGTTCTCCGTTGCCATGGTGATAGCAGCAAACGATCCGCCTGCTTAACGCCCAGTTCGTGATGTCTTGAGCATGGAAGTCTTTGCTAAGAACGTGCACAAAACCGATTTCATTGAAATTCAACTGCTTTGACGCATTGACCAGGTGTTGAACATCGAATTTACTATTGCCCAGAATTAATACTCCATTGCCCGGTGAAAACCCGTTGATTACACGAACCAGGCAGTCCCTGACTGCGGCGAAATGCATTCCGAGTATTGTGCTGTGGCTGCCATGACTCTTTTTGTCGATTTCATTGACAGCATCTTCAAGCTCTGAGAGCTCAAGGGCTCCATCGCGAATCGCAGCCAGAAGGCAGCATTCCAAAACACGGGAGTCAGGCGCAATCTTTTGTTCATCACAAAATGCGCTACTAATTTTCAGCGCGTTCTTTGTAGAAGGGCATGAAGCGACCACGGCTGCCAGTTCGGGGTTTTTAATTTGAACAAGGCCAGCATAGTAAGCGCGCGCAATGGAGCTCATCTCCGCACCCATGACCAAGCTCTTTTTGTTGCTCCAAACCATCGGCTCAATTGACCATGATTTAAACAACCTTGTTTTCTCAAATGTAGCGATTCGCATCACGAAACCTTGAAAAACTAACCTCCCCATTTTCTACGAGAACTGGGCCACCCTATGTTATTGAAAGTGCTGATTTTTATGGCTTTTAACCACATTTCTCACGAATACTTGCCAAATTACTGCCTTGCAAATAATATGGAGCTTCCAAAACGCTTTATGCGTCTTCAGACTTAGCGTCTATCATCTAACCACCGGGTTATCCAGCCTGGTGGCTCGGGTAACCCGATTTTCTCAGGGTGCCCACCATGGAAATTCTCGAAATATTAGGCTGCCTTACCGGGTTGGCCGGTGCATTTTTGCTTTCTTCCAATTCAAAGAACTCAGGTTACGGCTTTGTTTTATTCCTGCTGTCCAACTTTTGCTGGATTGCTTTTGGGGTCATCAACAACGTGCCGGCACTTGTCGTGATGCAAATTGGATTTACCTACACATCCCTTCGGGGAATACACCGTTGGAAACTGATCTCTAAACATCAGCCAGAGGTGAACTGACAAAAGTCAGGTTTCGAAACACCATTGAGTGTTTCGAAAGATGATTTTTCTCGGCTATGCCGAAAAAAGGTGGGACCAGACCACTGAAAAAATCTGGGATTTCAGCTCTCTCTTGAAGGGGTCACGCAACACGACCTCGAAAGAGAATTCTTGATGTGTGTACTCCTGCTTGAGGGTTTATCAACCCAAAAATAAGAAGGAGGTCACATCATGACCAAAAAATCTTTTCCAAAAAAGAACCTCCCATACGTAATTTTGATTCTCACCCTGGTCTTCAAACTCGCAAAGTTTGTCGCCATGTGCTTTGAACCATCTGTTACCGCCTCGGAGATTATTGACTCGCTTGAAAACATCGTCCTGACCGTGCTGCAACTGCTTGCATTGGTTTTGACTGATTCTCGTCGAAAACTATGGTGGAAAAAACTCAAGCTGCTAATCAACAAGTTAGCGGACTGATTCCACATCTCAACCCACTCAAAGCAGGCTACTCAATGTGGCCTGCCTCGGTGATTTCAAAGGAGAACAACATGTCCCTTCGGAAAATTTTTGAGGATCAACTTGAGCAACTGGGCTTCTCAGATGCTGAGGTTTCTTACTCTTTAAATTCCTGCCAAGGCGATGGAGTTTCGTTCACTGGGAAATTTGATCTACGAACCATTCTCGAAAGGCTTCATGCCCAAGGAAATCGTGATCAAGGCTTGCTTTATTTCTATGAGCAAGACCTCAGTGATTGCAAGCTTGTCGTTACACGCGGCAATGGTCACTATTGTCATGAAAGGTCAACCAACCTTGATTTTTGTGACGACTTTTACCATCTCACGGAAACGCTAAATACCCCATATTTCGCAGTTTCTCTTCTCGACGAAATCGTCACAAACGACTACATCGCACAATGTAAAAAACTGGAAAGCCAAGGCTACGACGCTTTGCTTGCCAGCTTGTTCGATGGAGAAACCGTGTTCGAGTTCAACGGGCCAAACCTGCAGATTGAAGTCAAAGCAAAACATTGTGATGACGACATCTCAGACTACCTGTCAGGCGACTCCGAGTGTGACCAAGAAGACATTGATTCTTACCTCCGAGGTGAAATAGCAATCAACGCCTTTGAGCTAACTATTCAAGTCGATGGTCAGGAAATTTACGAAGAAACTCGCGCTGAGTGCTACCCCACAGGGAAAGCAAGATCGATGGCATTTAACTTTCTAAAAGATGTGCTACCGGGCGTTCGGCAAGAGATCAAACAGGCTCTCAAAGAGCTAGAGGGGGAATTCGCATGATTTCCATCCTCGATATGTTCAACACAGCATTGGTCTTACTAATGCTGCTGCACTCGCGCAAGCAAATTCGCAAGCGCATTTCATCAACGACCCATCATTTCATTCGGGTCTTATCTCATCGGAGAAAATCATGACCATCTACGCCGCTCAGTTTCAACTTGAAAGGCTTCACAACCTGGTTGAGGCATCAAAGGACAAGGCAAAACTGTCTCAAGAAGCTCAATCATTTGCAAATCTAGCAATTTCACAGCTCCTGCTGTTGGTACTTGCTGATAACCCTGACGTTCAGAACATCACTGTTCGATATGAACGAAGTTCCAACTCAAGCTGGGTTCCGGTTTGTGGGATCAAAGTCACCTATCCGCCAGTCTTCTTCACACTGGCCAACCAAGTCCATGACTTGCGCGGCAAGTTCGACGAAACCAAAGATTTGAGGCTTTTGAACTTTGAGGTTTGTTTGTTGCTAAAACAATTGCTCGAAGCTCACTTGCAAGACCAAATGGTTCCATTGCACGGAATTACCTTTACCGCAAATCGATCGGAGTTAAACGATCTGATCGGATCACCTTGTCCCGAGATTGGCACCGCCAGTCAACGGATGACCAGCCTGGCACCAATGTTTCATTGAGTGCTTTTCATCTATGTGGCCTTTGTGGCCACTTCTTTTGGAGATCATCATGATTAAACCAAACATCAATGTATCCGAGGTGCTTTCCAAGTACCCACGGATTCACAGAGCCATCACCAACTTGGTGGGAAATCAATCCGACGCAACCTCTGCCCTTTATTCGTGGGTAGCAATGGGAGATCAGAAACTGCCTTCGGGCTATCTGAACCTAAGCGTCATCCGGACAGCATTGCGTGTTCGGCATCTTCTGAACAACGACTAGGAGACTGAAATGATTGATCAACTCATCGACAAAATGGTGGACCTTGTGAAGCAAAAGGGTCTTGAACTGATGTCTCGTTACCCCGCTGACCTTCTGGTACATGATCGCCGCTTTTTACAAGAAAATCTTGTGGAGGGCGTGACCATCGCCTGGGTAGTAGGGAACAGCCACACGCATTGCGCCTTGGTCGGTATTTCCGAGGAGCAAAGCGATTTGATTTGGCACCTAAGCTCTTTGAACGAGAGCGATGTTTATTGTCGAATCGATGTGCGAAACGGCAAGGCAGCAGTCAAGGAACTAAGCAGGCAACAATTTACGGATCTTTCGAAAATTAAGCCTGCATACTCCGCAAGATTTGATTGGCAGTTTGATGTACGCCACGGTAATGATTGTGTTGGCCACGTTCGAATTGAACCCAAGGGTTCACTTGAGAACAGGGCCTATGACATCACTGTGTTTCCCGAATCCAATGCCTCCGCAAAGGATTTGGTCGGACTTCAACAAATGGCAAAACGAGGCGCAGCTCGTCAGCACGGTTCTCTATTCTGGCGAGGCGAAATAATCGTCAAGTCTGATAAGGAGCTTTGTTATGAGCACTAAGTTCATTGACGGCAGCCAAATAGATCCACTCTATGAGGCTCAAATCACGCGACTCGTCAGCCAGGCTGCAACAGCACTTGAGTATTTTTCCGAGGATGAATTGGAACGGTACGCAGATGCTCTAAATCACAATCAACTCTCAGGAGATTCCAAATGATGACCATCGTAATCATCGGGAAAATCATCTGCTCAATCCTTGTGATTGCCGCAGGTTTTTTCAGCACGTCGAAAATGGTAAGTGAGCTATTTGTCACCTATCCAACCTACTACTGGAATTGCATCGCAGGGCCAGGTGAAAAATTTATGGTTATCGTCGCTGCTTTATTCAACATAGCGTGGGTTTCTGTTCTGGTCTGGAACGTCTGGTTCTGAACCAACGCTGTTTTGGCCGGGCCCTTTGGGGCTCGGCTTTTTCTTAGGAGATCATCATGTCGTTTAATAACGAAGATTTTTCATTTGACCTTTCCCAAGATACGGAAAATGCCACCTGGAGTTGTTTCGGGGTGGATTTTCATTACTGTATTCGGGGGGTAAGTCAAAACGAACCCAGGATAGTGCTTGCTTACCTGGAAAAGCAGCCAGTGGTTCTGCCTTTTTTTGTCGAAGAAGCCATGCAGCAGTTTACAGCTGCGGCCGATCGTCAGAATTTGGAGATCACCCTAAGTTGTGTCCCCGTCCAGCGCAAAAACAAACCCACATTGACTCCAAAATCAATGGTACTTGCAATGCGCAAACTGGTCAGTCGATATCGTCAATTTGGCTTTGAAGTAGAAGTCATTGACGAGGGAGATGGTTTCGATCTTGAAGATATTCGAGCGGAATTGATTCGTTACCCAGAAAAGTTTCTGAGCCGCGTTTAATTCCAATCCAAAATTTCAGGAGATTCATCATGCCCTATCAACCAGTAAACACAGTTGAAGATGCACACAACATTGATCCAGCTCTTATGGCGAAAATCGATGAAGTCACCAAACGAGCAACTTTTGGATGCGGACTGTCCGACATCCTTTATGAAAAAATGCTCCAAGATGGTTTGCAACTGATACTTGATCGAACACCAACCGATCAGAGAGACACGGTTTTAGCTGCGCTCACATGGCACGGTTATGACCCTCACTACTCACCGTATGAACCCGAAGAAGGGGAGTGCGCATCAACAGGCATCGACATTTACTGCTGCCCATGTGGCCGTCACGAGTAAGCCTGCCTTGACTAAACCCCATCCTCAAAAGGATGGGGTTTTTATTTTTCATCGACGATTTCAACCAAGTATCCTCGGCCACTTGAATCGCGATCAATATTAATTCGTTTACCTAATGCCAACATGATCCGCGAGAGTCCAGCGATCACCAAATCGTCATGGTATTCCGATTGGTAATTCTCCATAAGCTTGTCCAAGTGTTTTTGAATCACTCTTTCAAGCACTGTGAGATCATGCTTACTCACGGTTAACTCTTTAAAATGCAGCTCATCATCGTTGTTCACGTTCATGCTCTTTCCAGATTATTTTCGAACTAATTCTCAATTGCCCCATCGGGACACAACACCTTTAAATTCCTCTTCGTATCCAACTGCGTCTGGATAACTGCCCAACCTTCGAATCATTTCGAGACAAGTCAGCATGTCCTGAGCGATTTCCTGATCAACAGACCACAATGTTGCTGGGTCAAATCCGCCAAATTCCTCTGCGTTCCACCATGCCAATAGAAATTTTGCAGCCTTGGCTGCTTGGCCTGAATCACTTTTAGTCGTCGCAATTAGCCTATCTAGGGCCAGTCGCTCAGAATCAGTTAGTCTTAGCCTTCGGAGTTTGTCGATCTTGTCCAAATTTACTCACTCACATTCTTATTAATACCAATACCCGTAAACCATTCGCTTTTCGTCTCGCTGGGGGTCGTGATTGTCATAAATCACCCCATCGATTACCGCCACGACATGCCTGGTCACCCTGCAAATGATTCGACCGCTTGGAAGCTCAGATTCACTTAAATGAATCCGTTGTTTACTTCCCGGCGCACACAGCGCCTTCCATTCAAAACCCATGCGCTTCATTATTTCAAACATCACGACTTTTGGGAGTCCTTTCCGCGCGGTTAGTCCCTTGTATCCCATCTCACGACAAATCAAATTGATCTCTGAGTAAACATTTTCGTAAGGCTGCGCTTTCACGATTGCAATCGCCCTACAAACACAGTCATCTGCCAGCCCCTTAAAGCCAGCTTTGAATCTACCACCGTCTGTTAAAACAACACGCATTAAGCACTCCTGAAGTCTTATTTAACTGATCCTCCCACATAGAAGTGTCCTGTCAAATTTCGCTGGAGTTATCAATTGTTCAACAGCCCATGACTCGATTCACTCTTTCTCAAGAAAATCCTCTGGTCCTTCATTTGGCTCATGCTTCATGCGAATTTCCGAGTATTTTTCAAACCATTTATTTTTCAGTTGTGTTTCAGCATAAAGCCTAGTTTCCAAATCACTGATTCTTTTGTTGAGCAAATCCTCCCTTCCGGCCTGAGAATTTCGAATTCTATCTACCTCCTGATACAAGAAAGACCTCAAGCCCTTCCATTGATCTTCTGCTGCAGCTCTATCAGCCCGAGACTGCATTAAAACCTCTTGAATTTCCGACAAGGATTTTTCCCCTAGATCAATGAAGTCTTTGCTCATTGCCTGGAACCGGGTGATGTATTCGTTTTGGAGTGCTTTGTAATCTGAGGAGAGTTCCTGCAGGAGCGATTTCAACTGGGCATTTTGTTGCATGGCCAGCTCAAGCTTTGATTTCAAGCCCAATCTTTCCATTTCCGCCAAGACCCTCGAATCGACATGGAAATCTTCAGAAGTAGCCACTTCGGTTCCAGTGTTTCCTTCGCCCAGAAGTGCTTCATCATCATTTTTCGAGAAATCAGCAAGAATTGAGCGCACCACCGGCTGGCTACCATCCATGTACTGCTGAAGCGTTGAGAAGCTGGGTGAAACCCCAAAAAGCTCAGAAATTTTAGAATGCAGCGCACGCTGACTTGGTTGAGGACCGTCAGATGGAAAACTTTGTAACGCAGCAACCACCATTGATAGATTGAGAGTTTTCTTGGCCATGAACGCCTCATCGCTTTAAATTTTTCACAGAGTAGCACAATTTGAAGCAAACAGTAACGCGATACGCTACCTGTTATCGTGTATTATGCCGATTAGTTATATAATCGGCATAATAAAAAACAATGCATCTGTAAGCTGTTTATAAAACGCTTTAGCCAAGATGATTCATACTTATAATAATAATAATCGGCTTGTAAGTACCAAGTAGCCTAACGATAGCCAAGAGCACTGAAATATGAGAATTTCGTGAAACAGCCTTTTTTATGTGACTCCGAAGTTAAAAAAACCAAGTTGATTTTCAAGTCATATGTCTTTTTATTCAATTTGTGTCATTAAATGAGAGCCGTTCTCAATAACATCAAGCACAAACGCTGAAAGTAATCTGAGATGATCATGCGCCTCGGTTTGTACTGCCTCGAAGCACCCTTTTAAGTGACATTCTTGCGTAAGACCAAGCAATTTATCCCTACCCATTAGGTTCATGTATGAGTATTAAACCAATTAAACCAACAGAACTTATCAACAGGAAATCCAGTCGAGCAGCTGCCGTGCGGGATCTCTCAAACTTCGTTAACCCGCCACGAACATCTGCGAAAAGTGATCTGGAACTTTTGGTGGAATGGATTCGCCTTGCCAACACTAAGTCACTTGAACTTCAGCGAATCAGGGAATCCAGGCGTTTGCTAATCTGGATGGATATTAACGACCTCACACTGCCTGAATTAACAATTACTGAGGTGCAGGCTTATTTCAAGTTTATGGAAAACCCGCCGCCTGACCTGGTAGGACCTTCCCGTCCCTACCAAATTGACGGCTCCACCAACCCTGCTTGGCGCCCATTCACCGGCCCAATCACCAAATCCAGTACCTACAATCAGGCTCGTGTGATTCTAAATAGCCTCTTGGAGTATGCAGCCAACACCAATTGGATTTTAACCAACCCCATTCGCCTCCTTCCGGCAAAGCGATTTAAGACATTACACGCCAGTCGCACCAAGGTCCTCTCCGACAAGACCGTGATTTTTATTCAACGATCTCTCATACTGATGCCCGATCAAACCCTTTACCATCGACAACTTCGTTCAAGGGCCCTATTGATTTTTAATTTGCTCTTGCTAAGCGGTTTGAGACGCGAGGAACTAACGACCTTGAAAATGGGAAATTTCATTAGAAAGGATGGGGCCTGGTGGGTAAATGTCACAGGAAAGGGCTCAAAAGAAGGACGCGTTCCTCTTCCCTCCTCTGCCATTCCTTACATATCAGAATATCGAGAAAGCTTTGGCTTCGGCTTTACAATGCCCTCCCCCGATGAGAAATCACCACTTCTTTTCACAGTAAAGGGCAAGACGATTGCCCCTATGAGTTATTCGGCCTTGTACGCTGAAATAAAAGGAAGGCTTGCGCAGTTCGCCAAACAAACCGTCGATCCGGAAATTCTGCAAGACTTACACCAAGCATCCACTCACTGGCTACGCCACACCTATGCCACCACCGCGCTCAAGAAAGGTATGCCGCTGAAACACCTGCAAGATAACATGCGCCACGCGAGCATCAGCACCACTGAAGGTTACATTCACCTTCTCGATTCGGAGAGGGCCGCCAGCACGTCAGTCTTAGACGATTAAAGCTGCCGCGATAAGCTCAATATGTTCAAAGCGGAAAACTTTGTCAGCAAAAATTAAGTGAATTATGAGATAGCTTTCCATGTTCCCCCCATCCGGAAAACTTTGTCAGAACAATTAAAGCAATTCTTTCAAATATCTCTCAAACGACCCAGAAATGCGCCTCGTAACGGAAAAACAAGTCCTGTTCACTTTCCAAAAGAAGCAATAACGCTCAGAAATCGCCAATTCGCCGCCAAGATCATCTTTACGCCTGACAAAGTTTTCCGCTTTGATCAATTACCTTTGAACAATGATCATCAATCAACCTAGAGAACACTTTCATAAGGCACCAGTAACCTTTCCGGAAAACTTTGTCAGCAAAAATAACCCTTAAAATGCAAAATTGCGGGCATATCTGCAGTTCTTGGAAAATGGCAACTGATCTTCTTTCCAAAAAACCGGTTTTTTGTGACTGGGAAAGTGATTTTCATGCTTAAATCTTCCTAACAGACATATTGAGAAGTGCGTACCGGAAAGTTATCCACATATCTAGCGACAAACTTTTCCGGTTAGCCGACAAAGTTTTCCAAAGCGCTGCCAAAGTTTTCCACTTGGTGACAAAGTTTTCCGCTTGTGAATAAGTTATCCACAGGCTAACTCTTTGTAAAAAATCAAGAAAACTGCGGATTCCGGGTAGCGAGCGCCCTACCCTATTTAAGTCTTGTTTTATGTCTTATAAATAGACTATGGAGTGCTGTGATGAATTCAACAACAAAGCTCGATCCCAATGAGCTGGTCTTTGAAGAGATCGATTCGAAGTTCTTCCAGGACAACCCACAATACGCCAAAGAGTCTGGTCTTATTTTTCTCGGGTACGGTGATGACACGAAGCCTTGGGCCGACGTATCAGTAAAGGCTACTCAGCTCATTGAAACCCTCATATATATTTCAAAAGATTTACAACAACGACGTGGCACTGATAAACCAAGTGACTACGTCACCGTGGAAGTAGGTTCTCTCATGACGATGTTAAATATCCAGCACATCGATCGCATGGAAAAACTGCTCGATACGATCAATCTATTACCAGTACAACTCGATGTACTGGGCGACAGAATCAAAGAATTTTTCAACCACTTCCCAGTTGACGACCAGGTTATAAACCAACCAAAGAATAAAGTTTATGCCGCACGAATGAAGGGTGTAATGATAAATGGGTACACAAGGTTTCTAAGAGAAGAAAGCAAAGAATCCGAATTTGAGCTGCGCCCACAAAACGGTACCATTGAAGTGCTCGATAAACAAAGAAGCCTTCAAAAGTGGTCCCGTTCAGACATATTGCAGATTGAATGGGGTAGCCCGGTAAAGGCCTGTTTCGCCTTTACAAAGTCCTTATATGCTGTCTTGGATCTTAACGTAAGACTTCAGATCAAAACCAAATACGGGCAAGCTCTTTATGGCATTTTGAAACAGGAGTTTTATCTAAGAACAGGTCAACAACTAGCGCCCATCGAACCTGGTCAAAGGCTTTTCACACGTCAATTTACTGCAATTGAGTTTCACAACTTAGTTTGTTCTAACGCAAAGGACGAGAAAACATACTGGATGTACCACCCAGAGTTCGACAAAGACAAAGACCCTTGGAAAAATCTTGAGATCAAAGATGGTGGCTGGAGAGTCTTCTTAAAAGCTGTTCTTCGCAGAGCTCAAAACGACATCAATGAAAATACTGACCTTTTCATTGAAGAATTCAAGTTAACCAGGAAACATCGAAAAGTCACCGGCGTTTATGTAATCTTCAGCTACAAACCATACAAAAAAGACTTAGAGTGGCTGGCCATCGAGAAAGACTCAATTGCAAAGCGAATAGGAATTGCCCCTGCGAAGGTAGACGCTCTATCTAGAGAATTCGACCTTGAACTAATGACTGCGTGCGTTGAGATGTTCGAAGCGAGCAAGGCCAGGTTTGAGAAAAATGGTGACACGGTAAAAAGTAACTTTGCGCTATACAAGAAAATTCTCAAAAACCAAAAAGAAGAACACTTGATGAAAACCCAACCTGGACTATTCAACGAAAAAGAAATCAAAGAAAAGCAAAATTTTATTCAAGAGCGCGCAAATAAGAATTCATCGCCTAACGACCTAGGAATGGTGCGTATTAAAACTTTGGCACAGCATACCTTCAGTGAACCAGTAAATTACAAAATCATCGTGAATGAACTGCGAAAGTACTTAAGCATAAATACTGAGATCAATCACAAGCCTATGACCATGGAAGACCTGGAAAAGCTTCTAGAATCCGACGCTGGACTGCGTCTAGAATTCACAAACTGGCTGAGGCTATCAAAAGACAGTTCGTCAACCCCTGAATCAGAGTAATAAACACTCTTAATACTCCGCAGGGGCCTTTCCTAAAGGCCCCCTCCCCTACCCTCGCTATGCTTCTCATTTAACCTTCTTTGGCCCTTTTCTTGCCATTTTGCGCGGCTTTAGAAGTTCAGAATCCTTTGAGGTGAAAACAAAGCTACTAGGCTCAGCAACATAGCTGTTAATAAGCTCCATATGTTCAGCAGCCTTTTCAGGGATCGGCAAACCTACAGCTTGTAAATCAATCAGCAAACTGCGGTACATCAACGACCTCATCACGCTGTTTCTGTTTGCTTTTTTCAGCCCTTTCTTTTGCAGGTAATCCACTAACGAATCAACCATGGAAACATACGGCCCTACATGAACCAGTGAAATCATCTCACTAATCGCCTGCTCGTCGAATGTCTGCATGCTCTGCAACGGCGATGTAGCTGACAAAGCTGCACTGCCAAAACCTTTGCCCTTTTCACCCCCACCGGTTCTATCTGCCACGGCGGGATTCGACGAAGCCCCCTCCTCTCTTTTCTCATTGAGCAATGAGAAGTCTATTTTTGAAAGATCAACTGCAGTAGCGTCACCCGTTTCAGGCGGATTGTGCGATGTCAGCCCGGACAGTAATGAATTGCGTCTTTTGTTGGAACTCATGCTCTTACACTCCTACGTTATCTTTACTTTTTGACTTCAAAACAACCTTGAACTTCCCATCCAGCAACTCGTTCACCAAGCTGACAAACCAGTTCTTTTCCTCTTGCACATCTGCACCGTCATAATCAGTGACAGCTCCACCATCCGACGCTTTACGACTGTATTGAACCCTGTCGAAAATAATCGTTTCGGCATACCGAAAGATCTGTTTTGACTTGTCATCTGTAGCCAAAAACTCAAGCATGTCGGAGAGCTCGGGAGATCTTGGCTTTGCCATATTGATATACAGCAATGGCCTTACAACTGGCAAACCAAGCTTCACTCTTGTCTCGTTAGCTTGCGCAATGATGTTCGCTGTTTGATAAATAGACCATGTATCAAATGCTCTAGGAGGCAAAGGTGTTATTGCGTAGTGACAAGCGTAGATCGAGTTTCCGATGGCGGTATTGTTTTGTCCTTGCGTGTCAATAATGATGAAGTCGTAGTCATTGACAAGGTTCCTGACAACTTCAGAAAGTCCATGATCTAGTACATGGCTAAACATATACACCTGTTCATAAATCTTGCTTTCTTTCCGGGCCTGGCCCCATTTGAATGCAGTTCCTTGAGGATCAGTATCAATCACGGCAACCTTGTAGCCTGCTCTCGCAAGCAGCGCAGAAACAATGACGGCGGTCGAGGTTTTCCCTACTCCGCCCTTCACGCCTACCACAGAAATTACACGGCCTAAAGGCTTCTTTGCCATTAAAAATCTCCTGTTTCAAATCCATTGTGAGCGTTTACCAAAGCTATTCTACGCCCTTCTCTGCCTTGTCAAATAACATTACACATACTATGTGGAAAACTATACAGAAAAGTAGTCTAAAGAACAAATAAAAGAGTATTTATAAATGTAGTTGTAAGTGTATAAACACAACATTGTGCGAAGGTATAAAAAAATCTATAGGTTAAGACATAGCACAATGTATTTTCTAGTGTAGGCAGCATGTTATAAGCGGAGGCTTATTGCAGTACATATCACCTACTACTGAATGTACGCCATTGGATAGATTATATAATCGTATGCTTGGTAACATGCAACAAGGTAGGCGTAGAGGTAGATGAAATGTTACAGAGAACAACCTCCCGAATGGTATAAAGCAATATAGTATGCATAGCAGGCCAAAAGGTATAAACAATACTTGTAACGATACATCCAAAAAAGGTAAATTCAAGTGTACAAGCGATAGTAGATGACGGTCTATGTTGTAAGGTTTATTGAATGGTAGATGGACTGTTAGGTCGCAGTGTGGCCTAGTGAGTATCTGCAATGGATCATTACAAAGTACAAGTTATGGTATACAGAATACATCGATCGATACCATCCTCGGCAACACGGCCAAAAGTAGAACGGGGTGTAGGTGCCCGTGTATTTCCAAGTGTACATAGTAATATAGTATCAATGTCATAAAAGATACATCGGCAACTAACATATCACAATGTATTCAATAATACATACGAAATAGTATTCCAAATGGCATGCGCTGAAAACCATATTTCCAACGATTTGTCCAAAGTTACCTAAAAAACGCCATTTGGTGAAACTAAACTCCCAGCAAACCCGCGTCAGATCTTGCTTTGCGGACAGGCCTTCGAGAATCTTCTTGATTGGGTTTCTTCGAGCTACGGTATACCCAGATAAGGCCGTCGCCAATAAACGCAATCTGAGCTGTTTTAAGCCGTCTTCGCGGTTTAACTTGATTTGGCCTAACCATTCTTTCAAGCAATTTCTCGTTTTGAAGAGATATGCTATTAAATGGGGTGAGCCGATGGAGTAAACCTATAGACATGTCATGCACTTTGCATTACAAGCAAAAGTGTGGGGTAGGGCGCAGTCGCTCTCTCACTTCCCCACGACAAATTTCATATCGCCCAAACGTTTTAAAATGGTCAATAACTCGATATGCATCTCTCTTGGTTCGGACTTAATGACTGAAAGTCCTAAAAAATAAGGCTTTCAGCGAACTTACTATTTTCCTTGGTGAGCAATAATTGTTTCGTCAACAATTAAAGTGATCGATATGTATCTGACTCATTTCAACTTGGAAGCCGATCCTTTCGCCCTTAATCCGACCAAGACTCACGAATTTTGGTCCGATCAACGGGAAGAGGCGCTAAAAGTTGCATTGAAAGCAACTCGATCCGGCCTTGGTCCAATCGTTATTACTGGGCCAAGCGGGATGGGGAAGACTTTCCTCGCCAACCGGGTACGCGAAACTTACTCCAGCATGACCTGGGTTAGACTCGTCGCAACTCACTTGAATCGTGCTCAGTTCATACAAAGCATTGCAAAGAGTGTAGGGATGCAATGCTATGACTCTGAATCTCCAATCACGCAGCAACGCCGATTGTTCTCCCATCTTCTTTCAATGACAAGAACCCATGGGCCGGTGCTGGTTGAGATTGAAGAGACTCACCGATTTGATCCAGACCTTCTCTTGGAAATAGCCAATCTCGCAAAGTGGAACATCCACGGCCAAACCCTAATCACTTTTGTACTTGTTGGGCAAGAGCGACTTGCCCACCTTTTGAGCCTCCCCCCATTGGCACATCTGAAAGCACAACTAAGTGCGCATATCCGATTTGAGCCATTAAACGTCACAGAAATCTACCAATACGTGTCTCACCGAGTCTTTGCTTCTTCTGGCGATCCGGCCATTTTCCATCAAAGCGCCATATTGGCTTTGCAGGAATATACCGGCGGGGTGCTGTTCAGGATCAATACGTTGGCCAAGGCTTCGCTCATTGAAGCTGCTCTCGATCAAGAAACTTCCATCACTGAGTCAACTGTCATCAAGGCAGCCACAAAACTGGGAATGATTCGGTTTCAGGCACAAACCCACTCCCCACCGGGCAAACTGCGAAATTTCCTAGACCGCCTGCTAAGAGTCAACGGCTCATCGCATCTTGATGTCATTCACTCAGAAACAATTTGGAAGGCCACTGATCCGTCACTCGACATGGCCAGATTAAATGCCGGCCGAAAGGAGAGGATTTGATGTTCACCAGAAAGGCTTATTATTTACTCGACGAGAATATCCAATCGTTGATTCCAGTCAGCCTGGATGTCACCCGTGACATTGGCCTTTCTGTTCCTGTAATACCCCGCCAACTGTTGCTTGGCCCTGCCGCCCTAAAAGTCACTGATCCAAACGGAAAAACGAATATCGAGGCTTTGTTCATCGTTAAGAATTTTCAACAAGGCCTTTCAAAATCAGTTTCGGATCAAATTCCTTTCGTATATGCAGTGGACAGAAAAAGCGCCGCTTTTCTCCAACTTACTGATCTGGATTTCATCAACAATTTTTCAAACCTGCTGTTCTGCGAAAACGGTGAGCCTTCGGCCCAATTCGATCAGATAGTCAGTGACTTGATGAACCACTCAGAGCTTTACTCTGTGTCAACCAGTTGGTACCGACGCGTCAACTCAGTCAATCCAAGCCCATTTGATCTTGGTATGGACCAAATGGCGGAGTTCACTCACCGCACATTTGCACAGCAGAACGAGAATCCTCAAATCAACTGGCTGATGAAGTATTTGCCCCAAGAGGGCAGGGCGCTTTTGTCAGCGTCGATGAACTACTCCAACCTTGCCAAGCTGTCACGCGCTTTGAGAAATGACGCTTACATGCATTTGAACAAAGAAAAGCTGGCACTTGCTTTGCGAACGACACAACCTGGAATTGTCTACCCTTGGTTATTGGCAAATACTAGCCCTGAACAGTTCGAAAACAAGCATCTTCTGCTCACTAATTTCCCGGCACTAACCATTGCCTCAATCGATCCGTCCTACCTTGTAGAACCGTTGCCGTCATTTAGTCTTCTCGATCACATGATCGAATTTTTGTCGGAGAAACTAGACATCAACAGGGATGTGGTGAAAAAACTCGCTGGTTATTCAGATTTCGATCACAAGATGCCATTTAGCGATGTTGGCAAGGTTCAAATCATCAATGCCATCGGAACCCACAAACTTCCAGAATCCCCAGAGCAGTGGGAACACCTTCTTTTGACAATCGAACTTCTCGATTCTTTGGCTGCGAATTTTTACCGGCTTGAGCAATTCGATATTCGCAAGTGGGTGAGTTCAATCTTTTCACCGTTCATGAACACGTTTGATGGTGGCCCACCTGATTACAGCGACATCAATGCCAGTTTGAGATCTGAAATTAGTTCAATCAATGGTTCAATTTTGGATCTTGGTTATGCCACGACGCGCCTTAACACGCTCGCTCCAAATGCACTTCTTGTTCCTTACGTCGAGAAGCTTGTTCATTCAAATTTTAGCAAGCAGCTTGCATACGTGGCCATGATCAATAAAGCCTATAGAGCCATCGCAGATTTGAAAGCCACTTCGCATCTCAAATTATTGCCGCCTTTCGATGTGTTTCAACACGCTCACTTTCTGTTGATTCCAGCAATTACCAAAGACGGGTTCAATCACAAGTACATGGCGCTTAATTTCTCCACCTACCATTTGAGTCAGGTGTGCGCCACTCTCAATATGCAAGGCATGGTGGCTTGGTCATTCATCGAGACTGAAGACCCTCAAATCGATATGCTCATCGACCATCTCAACACAACATATAGTGTTCACAAAACTCACGATAAATATTTCCAGCAATTAAGAGTTCTTGAACACCAGTCTTGTGAAGTACAAGACAATCAGGCCATTCAAAGGCCCCAATGGTTTGAAAATTGGATGGTCACTATCGGAGCGACCAATTTCGACGAGGCTGTTGAATCGACCGCAGTTGTGGGCCAGTCTTTTGTTAATTCTGCCTTCAGAAAAATTCGCTACAGACTTGGCTTATGATCAACAGGAGGCAGTTCTTATTCGCTGGGTTTCTCGCAGGCGTTGCGCCAACCTCAATCGGAGCCGCCGATTTCTGGAGTCAACCCCGTTGGCTTTGGCTCTACCGGCCGTCAACCAAAGAAGAGGTCAGAGAATACTACTGGATCAATGGTCAGCTACATTGGCCGGGTTATGAGAAGATTTGCCGGCTTTTGCGTGATGTACGCGGGAAAGAAGCAGTTCAAATCGACGTTGTGCTGTTGGATATTCTTCGTGGTATGCAAGGCTGGTACGAGGCACATGGCCAGTACAAGCCCATTTATGTGAATAGCGGGTACCGCAACAAGGCAACCAACGCTGAAACCAAAGGCTCGGCCAAAAACTCATTTCACACCAAGGGCAGAGCCGCCGACATCTATATGCCTGGTGTAAGCACCAAAGACCTTGAAAAGCTTGCCAAGTACTTAAGAGGAGGGGGTGTGGGCGTTTATCATTCTCGCGGATTCATCCACATCGACACCGGCGGTCTGCGAACCTGGAGAGGGTAGGGCGGACAATACCGCCCTTGATAATTTATTCCCCCTTGGCTAAGTCCTGTGTGTCTACTGAATCCACCGGAACGGATTGCATGGAAGAATTAAGCTTGATGTTTGATAAAAACTGGTTCCCATCCACCGGAGCTGGTGGGGGTGAACGCTTTGGCTTTCCTGAATTGGATTTTACGCCTTGATCAATCGCACCAGTCATGGGTTGCGCCGTGGGCGTGAGTCGAGAATAAAACTCCACAACCTCAACTGGATGATCTTCCGAGAAACCGTCTTCGTTTTTCATCAACCGATCGAAACGATTGTCGTCCATGCGAACAAAGGCCTCTTCTGAACCAAACTTTGAGCGCCATTCGTCACGACGTTTTTGTGCTGTTGCGAAATCATCAGCCAAGGCCGCGCGCACAATGAAGTATTCAGCCTGTTGAGACGTTTCCACACAACGCTGAAGCCTTAACTTGATGTGCAAGCCACCAATTTTTTCAAATTGCGCATGGATCTGCTCGAAAAATTCGCCCAAAAAATCAGACGACTGGGTGCTTGCAGTCCTCAACACAAAAAGCTCGTGTGGCATTGGGTGCTCGGACAATGAGAAAAACAAGCGACTCATCAATTTGCAACCGTTGTTCATGCCAAATTCGCACTTACTACAGGATGGGCAGTTCTCTGCAGCGGTGATTGAGCCGGTCCTTCGTTGTGCCTTCTCACCATCCCCAATGCAAACACGAACAGGAATGCGTTGATTGAATGCATTACTTTCCAAGCCCCAAACTTCGTAGTTACTTTGCATGAAAAAATCGATGTGATCAGAAGGAATAACAACCTCCAATTCGACCAAAGACTTTGGATCGCTGGCACCATCTTTGGCTTGCCGCTTCACAACAGACTGAAAAACAGGGTGGGGCAGGGCTCGGCCAACGCCATCAGTCTCGCGCCCGGTGATGCTGAAATAGTCACTGCTGAAAGGTGTAATCCGGCCTTCACTGTCCACTTCCTTGCCACCGATCTTGATTTGACCCACGACCAGATGTGCGGCCTTCATGTTTTCACGTTTGATTCTCATGGTTGATCTCCAACAAAAGATAAACCCATGATCTAACAAAATCGAATTCACGCAAGTTTAAGCACCTCAAGCTGCAAAGGCCCGCCAAAATTTGCCCAAACCTACCTCTCGTGATATTTCTATAAAAAAAAGGAACCACATTGAGCTTATGAGCAAAGACTTCGAGATCACATTACTGAATAACACCCTGGCCAATCATCACAAGCCATACCTTGATGCTCGCCTGCATCTGATTGACCATGATCGCTTGATGAATCAATTTCAAGCCATGTTTATTCAGGGCTTCAAAACTCCAAGCGGACTCCATCGGGTAAGCCTGAGAATGCACACCATGGCCATTTCCAAGGCGCATCTCGATTTGCATGATTTTCGGTATATTCCCGATGTTCAGCGTTTAAATGATGCATTCATGACGACCTCCGACAACCAATCGGGCGTTAGAAGTTTCGCATTTCCGCAAATATTCACACTTCGCGAACTGTTGGCCTTTGGCCCTCACCAAATTAACTACATCTATCGTTGCTTGACAGAGACTTGGCTCACCGAAAAGCCCATCATGCGTGATGAGATTATTCAAACCGGCTTCCCCTCACAGCCCGAAGGCTATATGAGTGCAGTGTTTTCAATTGAGTGTGTTCCGATTAGCAGCCAAGCCGAATTGTCTGAAACGGGCAACGTATTGAAACCAGCCAAAACACCGGTCGAGGCCTTTCTGAATACACATTTTCCGTCAGGTCACACGGGATCATGGCCCGTACAAGTATTGATGTACTCCACTTTTGCGTCGGGCATGGCCGCGTTAATTGCCGATACAGCCATTGAGATTTCACGAAATTTCAAATCCGGCCGTTCGGTTGGGCCGGTGAAGATTGATCGGTTCGAGAATCCAGTTTCAGCCAGCATCGGGTTCTTGGACAGCCAAGGCAAGGTTTTCAAGCAACTCAAGATTTCTGGCTGGATTTGTGCCCCGATGATCTTGGGCAAAATTAAGCACTTCTTTGAGCAGCGGTTTCACTCAAATCCTGTCTACCAGAAGGCCATTGCAGAACAACCAAAAAACGAAGATACAACTGATCAGTCCGATACTTCAATTCAGAACGGTACAACAAAGCAACGTGGCCACCTGAAAATCGTCTGAACTTGCGCGAATTGACTTTCCCTGTAAAAAGGATGGAAAGGAGAACTTTCCATCATGTCACTCACCAAACAACAGCTCGCCGCAGTCCAAGCCAGAGAACAGTGTGTGCTTGTGCAAGCCTGCCCTGGTTCGGGCAAAACAACTTTGCTAGTTGCTAGGATTCAACACCTCATTGAATCCGGCGCGCAACCATCGCGAATCATTGCCTTGATGTTTAACCGCACCGTCAGGCAACAATTCATTGAGCGACTATCCAAAACCGAATCCGTAGACTGCACCGCAGTCCATATCCATACTTTTCACAGCTTTGCGTACGCGATGCTTGTTGCTCGTGACC
Source organism: Limnobacter alexandrii (assembly GCF_005871185.1). GTDB lineage: Bacteria > Pseudomonadota > Gammaproteobacteria > Burkholderiales > Burkholderiaceae_B > Limnobacter > Limnobacter alexandrii. The sequence continues at coordinate 62,718 of NZ_SWKN01000011.1, read as the reverse complement.
CCAAACGCGTGTCCGCGATAGGCACAGCAGACCAATTTATGCAGGTCTGTCATGAGATCTCATGCGATCAAACCGTTCAGAAGTTCAAAGGCGCTCAGAATCTAACTTCGACGCTTGTGGCAGACATCATCGGTCGCTTATCCAATGGATTGTTTGGGTTGGGCTCTCAACAAGACCCGGCTCTTAACGTGAGTCAGCTCGACAAGGCTGCATTTGAGCTTTATCAGCAACGCTGTCGCAAATACAACCTGATATTTGAGGCTGATCTTTTGTACTGCTTGGTGTCGCTGACTGAGAACGACACGGAGCTATCTAATGAGATGAGCCAGTACTTTGATCACATCATGATCGATGAAGCTCAGGACATGAACTGGGCTCAAATTACATTGGCCATGTGCTTAAAGGCTCCAGAGTCAAACTTCACTGTGGTCTACGACTACGACCAGAGTATTTACGGTTTCTTGGGGGCAAAGCCTCAGTTCGTGACGGAGCAATTGGCCAAGCACTTTCAGAACGCCAAACTTTATCCGCTGAGTACCACATTTCGTTACGGCCCCGTGGTTGCTGCTTTGTCCTCAAAGCTTATGCACAGTTCCCCAAATTGGAGCGGTCAGCACACCATCGCAGCGCCCGGACTCGAATCTCACGTCAAGCTTTATTCACCAACATCAAATCCCGCTGATGTGGCAGGGCAGTGCATTCAATCCCATTTGGAAACAGGGGTAGGGCTCAATGACATCGCAGTGTTGGTGCGCTCTTACGGGCAAACCCACGAGCTGTGCATGAATCTCATGTTGCGCGGTATTCCATTTCGAGTTGATGGTGGGCAGGTGTATTTCGACAACCTTGCTGTGAAAGGTTTGTGCGCACTCCTTCGCGTTTGGTCAGAAGACTCAGAACACTGCGACCTTACTGATCTCGCTAGTGCCCTCGGCTTTATGTTGCCATTCTTGCACCCCCATCAAATTAAGGCCAATGCTGATGAGACACTGGCTCAGTTTGCCAATCCATCTCCCACTTGGTCCAGAAGAATTCATTACGCATTTCAGGCTGTTCAAAAGCGAAGAGCGCCGGGATTCAAGCCACTCTCTTTGATTCGAGATGTCACTAAAAGCATGGGGATTTGGGGTGCCATAGACCCGCAAACGCCCTTATCAAGCTGTGTGGATTCCATGCGCGCGCTACGCGCATTCATCCAGCTGATCGACTCGCTAGACCTGTCAATCGACCAGGCTGTGACATTCATCAACATGTCGGCAGAAAAAGGGCTCACACCCAAAGATCAACCAGCCGTCATATTCACCAGCATTCACAAGGCCAAAGGGCTTGAGTGGGATGTTGTACTTCTCCCGGAAATCCAGAAGGGTGCCTATTCGGACCCTCTGACTCAGTCCACAACAGCTTATGAAGAGGAGCGCCGACTGCTTTATGTCGCAATGACACGGGCCAGGGCACACCTCATTTTGCTTTTCCCCAATGATGGACAACTCATGCGCGAGCTGGGCCTGAAAACCAATTTGCCGCCAATTGCCTCGCAATCCACATCACCCTATTTGCGAGAACTGAATCTCTTGAATACTTTGCGTTTCGGTGCGGCCTTGCAATCCAACAAACCCAGTTCCGAATTCGCAAGCCTTGATGAATTTGAGCAGTCCTATTTACAAGCTTCTTTACAGGCAAGCCTGTAGTGTTGGCTCAAACGGCCAAAAAACGGCACTTTCGCTCGATGCATGCATATCGAACCTGATTTATTGTATTTACTCCAGCCAATGATATGAATTAAAAGTGTCCAATCATCGTCCTTCAAAGCCAATATACATTCCGCTTGATCGGGTGATCGTCTATGTGCCGCCCTACTCAGTGGAGTCAATGCAGGCTACCCAAGCAAAAATCGAGATCAAGTCGAGGATCAAAGCTATCTTCTCAAAGGCTGAGAGGGCGGCCCGTGCCAATCGGGTTTTTCATTTGTACACTGAGAACCCCCACGTCGTTCAAGGCACCCTTGCCGCCACACGTCAGATTGGAAATGGCTCCATCACTGCTCTTTTCGTCAAACGTATTCTGAAGCCCGAAAACTTTCAAGGCCATGTCCACCTAAACCAAGATCAATCCACAGCACAAAAGTGGAAACGCGCCAGGCGTTCACGCTCGAACCTGTTTGCGTTAATCAAAGCAATACCCGCTACTTTGCAAGTATTTACTTCATGGCTTACTCAACCGAGAAATCTCGCAGTGGGAACCCTTGCCGGAATCGTTTTCATTGCGGTCAAACTGATTGATAGCAATACGCACAGCGGTCAAGCCATGGCACCATTGCAGCTGGCAACCGTTCAGGATCCGGTCAGTTCACCCGAACCCGCCGCTGCGGTCGTTGAAACTGTACCTTCAGAAAAACCAACAGAGCCTCAAGAGAAATCACCGGTAGCTCAGAACAAAGAACCAAACAACCAGCCGGTACCACCTTTGCCAATTGCTGGGCTCCCATTGCCGGAAGAGGGCGAATTCACTCCCAATGTAGAGCCTCCTCGCAATTCACAACCCACTAAAAGCGTGGCCGCCGACGCACGTCCCCCGTCAAAGGAAAAAGCCCCAGTTAAAGAGCCAACCTCCATTGCACTCAAAGGTGAACTTGCTGACCCCGTGGAAGTTCAGCCAAAAATTGCTATCCCCTTAAGCGAAACACAGGCCGTCGCTCAAGTCGAACCTGGTTACGAGTTGGCGCGCTGGGGTGACCAATCCCAATTGTTGGCATTCAGCAGCAATGGACTTGTGGCAATGATGAACGGTAGGCCAGTTGAAATCGAGACAGGCCAACCTTTGCCCAACGGGGAAGTTCTCAAGTCGATCGACAAATCACGCAGTCTCGTGGTGACCAATCGCCGAACAATTCAGCTAACCGAGTAAGACATGAAAAGAAAACATCACCGGAATTCAAACCACTCACGCCATAAAACCAGCGAGGTTTACATGAACACAGAAACAGTTGATCAACCCAACCCAATCACCGAAGAGTTGACGCTCGTGCAAACTAATCGGGACGATCAGTTTGATCATGCCTCTGAAACACAGCACGAGCAAAAGGCCGTTACACCAATTCAAGACGAGGTCAGCAAGCCCGTCAATGCAGTCACATCCAATCTGTACACCCCACTGTCCAAACTTCACAAAGAGGATCCAAAAATGAATCAGCCAGTACTCAAAACCATTCCCATCGACACTACTGATCTGGAAGAGTCTAAATCAGAGGAAATGATCGCCCTGGAGCAGTTGATCTGCAAGATCGACCCTACTGAAGATCGCATTGCCACTTCGATTTCACGCGCATCCACTAACGAAGGCAACACCAAGACCCCCGATGGTATGAAAATCGATGGTACATTCATCGGCAATATCGACATCATCAACGCCGAGGGCTACGAAAACAAGCACGGGACCGTTTTTGTTAACGAGACTGGCAAGGTCATTGGCAACATCACTGGGAAGCGTGTAGTTATCGCTGGCGAAGTGCGCGGCAATGTGACTTCCTCAACTCAGCTCATCATCGCGCCAACAGGAAAAGTAGTAGGTGACCTGAATTACAACCAACTGATTGTTCTTGAGAATGCCGAGCATGAGGGTGCAAACCGCCGCTTGACTCGCGAAGAAATCTTGAAGTTGCTCGAACCAGTTACGCAATAAGCCTGGCATCTGCGCAAAAAGAAAACCCTCCAAGCGGAGGGTTTTTATGGCCATCGAGCAATCAAAAATCAAGTCTCTGTTATTCCTTGCTCTCACCTTCGACAACACTTTTTTTCGATAACGCTTCATGTAGCAGCTTGACGCTGATTCTAAAACCTTCAGTGTGATTGTTCGAACCAATGTCCCCGGCCATCTTCCAAACTTCATCATCGATAATCATCGTTCTCCGACGCGATCCGCGCGGAATAACTGCATCGTCGTTTTTTGATTTTGTCTTGTTCATGATTTCTTAAATCTTCTGAATGGCAAACCCAGCATCAAGCAGAGTTTTAATTTGTGACTCGTCTTCCGGCCAAACCGTGTGTAGTTTGTATTCACCACCATTGGCTCGATTCGACACACTGGAACCCCGGTTCAGTTTCCCCCTGACATTCCACATCGCCGGATCCTTGCAGCTCACTACTCGAATGCTGATCTCTTGTTTATTACCGCCATTAAACAGCCCATCAATTACGCACACATCGACATTGACGTGTTCTATTACCTCGCAGTCCATGACTACCGAGTCCACTTCAAATCCACCTTGACCAACAAACCTGACTTTGGCCCGACCCAAAGGCTTATGCATACATGTAGCTCCAAAAGATAATGATTAAAGTCTACACATGCATAACAAAATAGTTTTCAGCAAAAGGCCCGTTTTTAAAGCGTTTCAACCCATGCCCCGTGTTTCGATCAGCTGCACAATGGTTAACTTGCGCAAAACGCAAAGTACGAGACAATCATTAAATCAATCATTTAATGAGGCCACATCATGAGCAACGATCAAACAACTTCTGAGATGCAATCGCTGTTGGACTTGGGCTTTTCCACCATCACTCAAAACAAAGCCAAAGCGATCTCTGACGCACTTGGTAGCCGGTTCGCTGAGTTGGTCGATTCCGCCATAGATGGTGAGCCAGAGTCCATCGACACAATAACCGCCGCAGTATCAAGCCTGTCTGATTTTGTTTCCAAAAAGCTCTCACAGGCACGCGTAACCGTGCCCTTTACTACTCGCGTGTTGGTAGCCACCAAGAATCCGGGCAACTTCCTGCACTGTGTCGCCTCCGCGAACAAGGGCGATGACCAATCTTGCGCTGACCTTGTTTCTTCAATGCGTGAGGGCATCCAAAACCTGCGCACAGCCTCTTCAAACAGTTCAAAGCCACAAGACAGCAAACCCACCGACCAGAGTCCTCGCCAAGCCCCCAATGAGTCAACACAGGGCAATACAAACAACCAAGGCAATCAATCCGAGCATGGTCGAAGCATTCATTTCTATGGCGGCAAGGGCGCATTTTGTCTTGCAGAAGATTCTGTTCGTGCATCATCTATGAAAACACTGCGTCTTGAGGCTGCTGCCAAAGTCGGGTCTGGATATGACTGGCAAAACAAAATTGCAATTCAATTCACATTGAAAGAACTTCTTCCATTCTTGGCCGTTTGCTCGCGTCAAATTGATTTCTACGAGTTCAAAAATCATGGGCAGAACTCCGATAAAAGTTTTCGAATTGAATTTCAGAACGGCAAAAGCTTCTTCTTTTCGATGAATCAAGCCAAACGATCCGCTATTGCCATTCCTGTGCCAATGCACGAAATTTACCTTGCAATCACGATGATCCTGAAACAACTGGTCAGCAATGATCCGCACATGGGTGTTGATCATTTCCTCGACATGACAAAAACACTGGTTCCTGTGTCATCACTTCCAGAACGAAGGGCTGCTGCATGACCATCGGAATTATCAGCATTGGTTGGGCGCTTATCGGGGCTTCGCTGGGATTCATGATTTGGGATCTCCCCCAGTATTTCCTGCCCCTTCTTTTTCTGATTCCTATCATTATTCTTAACATTGAATCGAAGTATGCAAGGCTTCTGTTTGCACTCGGTTACTGGATGGCAGCGTCTTGGCCGGTGGCAGCCGCAACCAAGGGGTTTTTCCATCAAGACGCACTGTTGCCTGGTGTGCTGATGCTCGCCGTTGCCAGCCTTGCCCATTGCTTGCCGTTTCTTTGGGTCAAGCCGCTTTCCAGCCCGTTGTCATTGCGCGATAGAATCACAAACACCTTGATACTGTTGATCGGTGTGGTTCCACCCCTTGGGTTTTTTGCATGGGTTCATCCCTTCTATGCCTTGGGAATCCCCGACAATTTCTACTCTTTGGTGCTGGTGGTTGCGCTGCTTTTCCTCGCTTTTAACCTGACAAAGTTTTCATCAAAGATAGTTGTTTCAATGGCGATAGTTTTATTCGCCTACACCCAACAATATCCAGTCTCCCATGTAAATCCACAATCGCCTGAGCATATTGCGATCTCAACGCAGTGGTCTGGTCCCGCGCCTTCGATGAACACTCAACCTCAATTGGCGCGTTTCCTCGACATACTCTCCGACCACAATATGCGATCTGGAACCGGGGCACGGATATCGGTTTACCCAGAAAACATTCTAGGAGTGGTCGATCGGGACACCCTGCAGGCGTACTCATCGCTCATGCCTGTGTTGTCGGGACGGCTTTTACTTGGAGTTAGTCTGCTAGACAACGCAGATCTGACGAACGCCCTTGTTGACCCTTATTCTGAATTGGTGATCACTGCAAGAGTTCCTATGCCTGTGGGGTCGTGGAGGCCGTGGGATGCGCAAAACCATCACCGATCCGACATCATCAAAACCAATGTTTTCAATATGAATGGCACACCCATATTGTTTTTATTTTGCGCGGAAGAATACATGCCTTTCATTTGGCTCAGCGGTTTGATTGAAAGGCCACAAGCAATTATCTCTGTTTCCAATTCATGGTGGGCAGGCCCGCAATCTGGCGTTGCTCAAAGACAGTCTTTGCATGCCGCACTGCTCTCCAGAATGGTTGGCCTTCCCATCTATAGGGCGGTGAACGAATGAAGCCTTCCTCAAAAGAACAACTCATTCAAAACCAATCGGCCGGGCTTCTCACAACGCGGCAAATTCGCTCTTTGGGTATTGACTCCATTGCCCAACTGCTCTGTTGGCTTCCCAAGAAATACATCGACCTCACCAACATCGTACCGTCAATCAACAGCCCTGATTTTCAGATTGGAGAGCGCAGGGTCATTGAACTTAGCCTGGTGTCAAAGCATTTTCCCCAATCCATTCCCCCACGGGTTCAACTTACGTTCGACGATGATTACAACACAGAGATAGCGGGTGCGGTTTTTGGCGATACCCATGCCTGGAAGTCAATTCCCATTGGTCAAAAGATTTGGATTGCTGCCACCAAATCCGAGTTCAATTCCAACCCACAACTCAAGGATATTTCTGTACTCGAATCTGATCAGGTAGGCAGAGTGATCCCGGTCTATCCATCAATTAGGGGGGTGCTTAGCCGAGACACAATCTGTCAGACAATTGCTCACGCATTGGATCAATTCTCTGATGAAGCGTGTGAGTACATCTTTAACTGCACAGGGTTAAATAACGACACCATTTTTGATCGAACTGGCATAAAGGATTTAAACAGTTGGCTGCTCACCGTTCACCGACCAAAAAAGCTTGAGCATGGTCTTCTTGCATTGAAATATGCAAAGCAACTGGCGATCGAAGAATTCGCATTTCGGGTCAACACCAACTTTCAAGCGTCTGCTTCAAGAAGACCCCCGATTGCTTTGAATTTCGCGCACATTACCGAACTGATCAAAAATGCCCGTTACCAGCTAACCGGCGATCAGCTCAACACTGTGGATGAAATAGCCTCCGATATCCTCAGTGATAATCCATCATTTCGACTGATCAATGGCGATGTGGGTACAGGCAAAACAATTGCCTACCTCATTCCGTTCTTGGCTGCCCATTATGCTGGGGCCAAGGTGGCGATTATCACTCCGACCGTTCCACTTGTTAATCAAATTGCTGCCACGGCATTGATGCTTGACCCTGACTTAAATCTTCAAAAAATCGTGGCCGGCACCAAGATCAAAGATGATTCATCAGTGTTGATTGGCACGACCGCACTTCTTCATGCAGGCAAACGCATCAGCTATGAGCCGGACATTTTGTTGATCGACGAGCAGCAAAGGTTTTCCTCCAAGCAACGCTACCAGCTAAGAGCGCCCACCACCCATTATTTCGAGGCCACGGCAACACCAGTTCCCCGTTCACAGGCGCTTGTCACGCATCCAACAATGAAGCTGTCCATTCTTAAACAAGCCCCTGTGGAGAAAGTTATTTATTCCACCCTTATCCAATACGACCAAAGGAGCAAAGTTTACGATCAACTTACTTCCATTGTGGACGCTGGCGACAAAGTGTTGATCGTCTACCCGAGTGTTGTCATTAAGGACTCCGAAAATCAAAGGAAAAACGTCATCGAGGCCTACGCTCGATGGGACCGCCTTTTCCCCGGTTTAGTGCGCATGATTCACAGTCAGCAATCCGACGAAGATAAAGCCAAGGCCATTGCCGATTTGAAAATTGGACACGCCCAAATTCTGGTGGCCAGCACCTCAGTCGAAGTGGGAATAGACATTCCGTCAGTGAGGGGACTGCTTGTCGTGGACCCCGAGAACTATGGATACTCACAGCTCCACCAACTTCGTGGAAGGCTTGCCAGAAACGGTGGGGAAGGGCACTTTATGATGCTCTTGACCAGAGAAGTGCCCGAAGAAACTCTTGAGCGGCTTAAAGTGCTTGAGCATGTCTCAGATGGTTTTACGCTGGCTGAAAAAGACTTGCAAATTCGAGGCTTCGGTGACGTGGCTTTCGACTCAGAATCGTCAAGCGGATCTACTGCAACTTTGTTTAGAACCGTGAAAATCGATTTTGACGATCTTCAGGTCTATGCTCAGAAAGTTAGTTTGGCCCAAGCAGGAATGTAATTCCCAAACACGAGAATGACCCACATTCCCATCAACAAACCCGGGCCGTAGGGAACCACATCGGTTCTTTTCATGTACCTGGCGGCAATCACATAAAAGAAGGCCAAGCTAAGTACGGTACCGACTTGATGCGGCCCAACCCAAGCCCCAATCGCTCCCATCAGACTAAGATCACCTGACCCTAGCGCGTCCTTTTTGGCAATGTACAAGTAGCCCGCTTGAATAGCCCAAAGTAGCCCGTATCCTAACACCGCGCCAAATATGGCCTGCTCTGGTTCAATCGAATCTCTGAATATCGATCCAAGAAGCCCAACCCACATCAGCAAGTTACACAGATCCGGGTGGATGATCTGTTCGTCCCAATCAATCAGTGCGATGGCCACCCCGCACAGCGCAGCAAAACTCACCAACAGGTATTCGTAGCCAAAACCGAATTTGATTGCAGTCACAAACACTAAGGCGGCGCACAGTGACTCGACCAGCGGATAACGCTTCGAGATCTTTTCTCCACAATTAGAGCATTTGCCACCAAGCCAAAACCATGAAATAACCGGGATGTTCTCGTACCATCGGATCAGGTGATTGCAGTGTGGGCATGAGCTGGGCGGGAACGCCAGATTGAATACATCCTGACCTTTTGGGTTCAGTCCATTCGCATCCCTGATGTTTTCTTCAAATCTCGCCTTCATCATGATCGGCAAGCGATAGACAACCACATTAGCGAAGGAGCCAAAGAGCAGTCCAAAGACTATTGCGGTAATTTCAACCATATAAGGGAAATCATTCATGAGCATGAAGAGGTGGTTCATCGCGTTTCTTGCGCCACTTCACGACTGCTTGATGCCATGAAACTTATTCCAAGTTCACCCGCAAATGCGCTTTTGTTGCGTCCGGTAGGGCAGCACACAATCGCTTTTTGTTTTGCCCTGGTGATGGCCACGAAAAGCAATCGTCGCTCTTCCTCCAAATCAAATGCTTTCTTGGCCGGAATAATCTCCTCACTCACATCAGTGATGTAAACCACATCAAACTCAAGGCCTTTACAGCTGTGCATGGTGTGTAGTTCTACTGGCCCAAGTTCGTCTTCAGTGCGCAGGTCTACACCCCGCTCATCCATGGGCGAATCCAGCCTTCTAACCCTTTTGGTGAGCGATCCGCTGATTTTTTTTAACACCTCGCAAACATACATCATCAGGTTCTTGCTTGTCTTAGAGTGAATTTCCGGGTCAAAGAAATTGAGCATTAGCCGCTCAATGATCTCAATACTGAAATCAACCTCGCCAGCTTCCCTCACTGAACAAGCTGCTTTCAAGCGTGATGCAAAATCATCTACGCGCTTTTGCAGCTCCACATCCAGTCCCGTGATGGTGATCTTTGCGCCTTTGTTCAACCGAAGCGCATCATCAGGCCTGTCGTTACACAGCTGTCGGAGAAATGCAGTGGGAACGCCAATGTAGTGCAGGCCCGAATAGACAGCATTAACACTGGGTTCCTCAATCGATGCCAGTAGCATGAACAGAACCCCCACTTCTGCAGGGTAAGCCACCTTCCTGTCGTATTTGAATACAATCCCCTCGGATCGCATTCGAATCACAAGCTTTGTCAGGCAGTGGTTTGTTCGCGCAATGACGGCGAGGCCTCCTTTTTTCACAGCCATGACGCCCTGATGCCCAGACTTGAGTTCAAAACCTTTGCTTTTTACAAAATCAATGATTTCCTCAATCTGGCCCTCTTCACCAGCTGGCGCGAGGCCTTGCACTTCACCGCCTGGCCCACGAAACGAGTGATACTCCTTGAAAACCCGACCCGCGTTATTTCTGATCAGTTTGTCAGACAGTTCGATGATTTCTTGGTGGGAACGATAGTTGACGTTGAGGTGAATTTCTTTGGCTGAGAATTCATTTTTGAACTGAGTGATCCCCTCAAAACCGATAGACCTACGAAAACCGTAAATCGTTTGGTCATCGTCGCCAACTACCGTGATATTGGATCCAGCTTCTGCGTGACACCTCATCCACTCGTACTGAAGCCAATCACAATCCTGGTACTCATCGATCAACAAGTTTGCAGCTTTTAACGGCGGGATTTCACCGGAGCGCATTAACTTCACGGTGTCCGCAATCACGTCTATTAGGTCACAGCACCTCGCCTTTTTCAAAAAGCTCTGATACGCAGCCACAATTCCCGTGTTGTCCTCGGTTTTGGTCAGGCTCGTTTTGAAACGCTCAATCTCCGCTACCGCATCTTCATACTCGCCCTGAAACCCCACCTCATCCATGGCTCTTAATACATAGTTTCTTTGTTCGGAACTTTGAACGATTTTTCCAAGCCGGTTAGCCCGCTTCAACATGGTGATGCACAATTTATGAAAAGTGCCGACCGCCACGCCCTTTGCAACTTCAGCCCCGTGCTCAAGGCGAATTCGTTCCTTGATTTCCTCAGTGGCCGCCCGCGTGAACGTGACAATGCAAATACCCCCGGATTTTTCTTTCCACAGGGAACCAACTTTCGCGATGATTGTTCGGGTCTTGCCCGAGCCTGGTCCGGCAATGCATAAACAATGGCCGCGGTAATCAACCACGGCCTGTTGGTTAAAGTCGAGCATTTAACGACTAGCCCTCATTGACCACCTTGAGGTGATTTTCCTCAGCGCTCATTTGGTCGTCGCCCGCTACACTTCCTTCTTCCATTTCAGATTTGCCATTTTTCTTGCTGGTTTTCTTCTGCTTGGTGTCAACCACATTAGATGTTGCGACTTCGGGGCTCACTGTCTCGGTTACTGAATCCCCTGCAACCGAACTGTTCTCATTGGTTTCATCGTCCTTGGTTGCTCCTTCTTTGGTGGAGCCTCCCTTCTTGCGCTTATTCAACTGAGCCAGTAGATGGTTTTTGTGGTATTCGATGGTTCTTGCCATACCTGCCATTTTGTTGCGAATGTCACCGGCCAGTTTTTGTTTTTCAGTCTGACTCATCAGGTCGTACAACCAGAGTGCGTCACAAACAAGCAGTGTGTGGTCTGCTTTCTCAAGCAGCTTCATGTAGCGTCGCGCCAACGGTGAGGACACGCATTTCACGTAGTCGCGTTTTCGACTGTTTTGTGCATCGATCACAATACCTTCTGTTGATGCAATGTGGCTGAATTGTTCGAGTTTTGTATTCAGCATGGTTTCAACTTTCTTAAACAAGTTTGCCATGTGCGCTTCGCTTGCCTCAGTTACCTCTTGGCTTGCCAAGTAATCGCAGAATCGGTTGCACAAAAAAGAGTTCCTGGCCAAAAAATCAAACTGGTTCTCGCACACGTTTTGCATCAACTTGTGGCCAAGGCTGAATCGCAGCTCAATAAATGAGGCGGAATTCTTTTTTTGATAATCACTGATCATCTGATCAAGCTCGGCCTTCTCTTCAGCAGACTCCGTGCTAACGACGGCGTCGTCACCGAGCAATTCTTTTGGTTCTGTCAATTGGTCCATTACTTAATCCTTTGAGTCTCGTCCAGGTAACACCCATACTCTAGCCTTTGTTAAAAAATTAAGAACCGACCGAAACGCCCCAAAAAAGCTCATTTCAGCGTTGTTACCCCCTTAAAGCCCCGAAAATCTTGACAAAACAGCCCGGAATTCTTAATCTCGACCCTGTAGCTAGTCAAACATGGCGGCTATCGTGAGTGACCACACGGCTTTCGCAACTCCTTGGTCGCATTTTATTAAGCCAGCTCGCACCTGGTTCGGCCCTGAGCCAGTTAGTTTTCATCCAAGCGATTGTCAGTCGCTTAGTAAAACAAAGCCCGCGTTTCTGCGGGCTTCTGTTCTTCCCAGTCAAATGTAAGCAACAAAACCAATGAAGCATTGGCTTTGGTCAATTCCTCATCGGTTTTGTTGTCGCTCGTGGATCGACACAAAACGCGTTCGCGCGTCAAATCCACTGCCTATCTATTAGGTTTTCATCACCCAATCGGGGACCAACACAAGTCCCTATGGGAAATTTGTGCACTGGTCTTCGTTTCGACAAGGAGATCAGCATGTTCAAATCTCTAAAACAAGTTGCCCTGCCCAATCTTAAGCCTCTCGAAGTATTGGAGGTAAAAGGTCCGGATGGGCGTGTTTCACTGATCTGGCGCTATGAAGATGACCGGCAAACCGTTGTGATACGGGGTCGCCGCAATTGGAAAAACGCCTGCAATGAAGAAGCCGCGTTCCGTCGCGATTATGGTTACAAAACAGCTTTGAGCGTTGAAAAACGGTATTACTCAAAGCTAAGTAAGCAAATGGAGATTGTTTTATGACAAATTCCAATGCGCACCATGTTCAACCGGCACTCGATTTTTTCCCATCGGCATTGGAAAAAAGCCTCTTCGAGGCGGAATCCAACAGCCGCATAGAACGACTTCACGAACAGCGACTAAAGCGTAAAAGCCTAAGTTCCAAGAAATTGGATGATTTGCTTCGAAGTGTTGATCTCGATCAACCTTTGTTTCGGTCACCGCAAACTCAAGAAGTTGGACTCGACGAATTTGTTCAACCCCAGCCAAAGCCTAAGCCACGAAGAAGACGTTCCCGGAAAGAAGAAACTGGGGAAGTCTATGAGTGGACAGACGACGATATTTTACGGATCAAATCAGGTTTGCTTACCCGTTCGCTCGATGCGCTCGGTAGCTACGGAAACTCTGAGGAGAAAAAGGAAATATTGCAGTGGATGAACGAAGACGACGTGGTTGGCCAGTATCTTGGCCGACTTGTTTTTATCGAAGAGGTTGAACCCTTTTCCTTTCGAGCTTGTTGCAAATTAGAGGGCCTTTGCCCAGACACTTTGCGAGAGGCTGTTTTCAATCAGCTTGCCACCCGGCAAGACCTTTCATATCTCATTCAATGATCGTTAAGATCTTCTTAGGAGCATAATCATGCAAGCCTTTTATCAAACAGCCGACGTGTTGTTCCCCGAAGTAGTTTCTCAAGAACCCAAAGCTGCAGGCGCTCAAGTTGTTGCCTTTAGCGAGGAACATCCTTGGCAAAATTTGGTGCCAAAGATGGAAGAGGGCTACTTTTACTCACTGGCTCTGTTTCGTGAACTTCACACCTTCATCGAACGCGCTGACCCCAATGTTTTCTTGGCCGCTAAGCTTTCGGGCTTTCCTGGCACGAGCAAAACTTCCGGTGTATTGCAATATTTTGCTCGGACTAACCGTCCGATTCTTTCCTTGAACGGCACCCCCAGTACGGAGGCCGAGCAGTTGATTGGAAAGAACACCCTTCGAGGTGGTGAAATCGTGTGGACTGACGGGGTATTGGCCATGGCCATGCGGTTTGGTCTTCCTTTGCTCATTAACGAGTGGAACGTAATACCAGAGGAACAACGTGTCGGTCTGAACGAGGTTCTTGATGGTAGACCGTTGATGATTGCTGACACTGGAGAGGTTTTGCCGCCTCAGCCTGGGTTTCGGATTTTCTTAACTGAGAATCCATACATCCCCGGCATGTTCGGTTCACGAGCACCAGACGATCCCTCAACCAATGAGCGTTCATACAAGATCTCATGCAGCTATCCTCCCAAAGAGGTTGAAGTAGAGATCGTTGCTTCAAAACTCCAGCCATTGGTGACTTCTACCGGCGCTGATCCCAGCTTTATTCGGGAGACTGCCGACAAGATGGTTACTGTGGCCGAGAAAGTGCGAGCCATGTATATGGGTTCAAGTATCGATGCGAAAGCATTGGACATCACAATGTCCACACGAACAATTTCGCGTTGGGCTTGTGCATTTGTCATGTGGGCCGGTCACGAAAAGGGCATCCACAAGGCACTTGCTCGCACATTGACTGAAGGGATTAAATCAACAGCGGGTCGAGCCATTCATGAAATGGTGGCATCCGAGTTTGGTGAAACTTTTGGAGAGGGCGATGAATAAAACCATCAATCTTTACCGAAGATTTAATCCGGACGGTTCGCCATGGAAGGATTGGGCGTTTGCTGACGAAGACGGTAAATTCGTTGTGTACTTTGGTAAGACTGGCACGAGAATGCAAAGTCGAATCATTGGACAAGCAGACATGCAAACCATCACAAAGAGTGTAGGTGAGAAGGAAAAAGAAGGTTATTTGTCACAGGGGGCAACCACCTTGAACGCCAGCAACTTTGTTGTTGAACCTCAAGCCCCAAAAGCGCAGTCATCTGAGCTTTATGTGTTTCAATCTTCTGATCCGATGTTGGGTAAGGACCTCTATACGCAACATGCAAAAGAGGTTCAAGCACCTGATGGCATGAACGACAATGTCATTGTTGGGCTGACTCAAGCCAAATCCGTGATTGTCACGATCATGAGGCCAGCTACTTTGGAGCAACAGTTATTCGTCTTCGGATGGGTTACAAAATGCATCTCAAAGGGGCTGACAGTGAACTCACTTTTCTCAAGCGATAGCATCACTTTCGCAAACAAGCTGCAAGTAGTTGAGCATTTAGAAAAGCGCCACACAGGCGTTAATCTGGCTCAATTACTTGTTCATTACCACATCAAGGAAGAATCAGTCACAGACAAGATTCGTCAGGCAGCAATTGGCAATCTGGTCTTTTAGACAATTCATCCATTTAACTGTCCCCCTCGGGGGACGGTTTTTTCAAGGAGTCCAACATCATGATGTTTATTCCCAGCATTCCAGACTGTTTCAAAAAGCAGCCTGTTTATCAACCAGCAGTTGTCCAGACATTTGACCTGGATCAATACAACACTGCGGTCGTTAGAAAGTACCCCTCAAAAGGTACTCTTCAAGCACACCTTCGAATCACCAAGAATCAGCAATGTGAATTGCGTTACGTTGGTGAGTTTCCAATCCCTGCTACAGCAAGCGATTACGACGAATTCAGGTATTTAATGATGAAGTCAGCTTCTCAGAACTACGACGGCGCCATCAAGCTTCGTCAAGAAGAAGCACTGTCGCTCCAAAAGCAGGAACCCGTAAAAGTTCAAGCTCAAGCCAATGAGTTCGAACCAGACGACGCTTATGTACCAATCGTAGAGGATCCAGAGTATTTCAATGATCCTGTGGCAGCGCCAATACCGGCTGCCGCACCAGACCACAAGTTCCTTGCAAGAGGAAAATTCGTGAGTCTTCGGCTGGAAGAATACAAAGACTCTGGTGAGAAATCATGGGTTATTCGATACATTCACAATCACAAAGAGTTCTCTCAACGTGGTAATGATTTGAAGCGAGCAGTCAACGGGCTGGATCTTAAGAAGGGTGACCCGATCAAGATCTATCTGGCAGGTAATGAGCCAATATCACTTCCGGGTGGTAGGCCAGTTACTCGCAAGAAATTCATCATTGAAAAGGAAGGCCAATCATGAACAAGGTATTTCTTTCTGGTTATGTGGGTTCAACACCCGAAGTAACCAATTTTGAAGATGGGGGGCGTGCAGTTTCTTTTCGTCTATGTACCCGTGAAGTTTGGCGCGACGGTTCTGGCAATAAGCGTACTGATGAGACTTGGCACAATATTGTTGCCAGCAACAATCTCGCAGACCTGATTTCCAAGGCATTGCAAAAAAGCTATCACGTAAGTTTCATGGGCAAGATTCGAAACCGTTCTTACCAGGACACAAGCGGCAGCACTGTTCACTACAGTGAAGTCGTCGTTCTGGAGATTGATTTTGATTCGATCAAGAGGCCGAAAGAGCGAACTGATGATCAGCCTTCACAGGCCCCACAGAATGCTCAAAATCGACCTATGCGACAGCAAGCACCACCAGCTCAAGCACCATCGAAACCAAGCCAACAGGCTCCTACACCTCAGAGAAACGAGGCACCGAGTCAAGGCTCTGGAAATCAGGCGGCACCGTCGTCAGATTTTCCTGATGCGCCCATTCCCGCCCACTGCGCCTACAAGCGCCTGGCCAACGGTGACTGGGTTGTGATTGATCTTCGCAACAGCTAAACACGGAGGTAGTTATGATTCAAACCCATAATTCAACCAATGTGTATAAAACGCACTACTGTGATCAAAGAATGATTTTCTTTGTGTCGTTCCTCTCATCTCAGTCGCGCACCTACGCCTACACAAATGTAGACGAAAGTACTTTTGACGCTTTTCAGAAAGCTACCAGCAAAGGTCAATTCATTTCAAAGTTCATCAAGCAGCTCGATTTCATGCTGTACGACGAACCTATTGAAATTGCTATCAAGGCCAATCCATTGCCGGTTATGAGTTCAAGTGACGATGTTCTTACTTGGTCGCAAACCGCAAAGGCATTGGTTTCACCAATCGCGTTCTAACGAACCACTTTCAACCCTTGCCCTTCGGGGTAAGGGCACTCCTTAGATTCCATAGTTGTTATCCCACTGCGCTTGAACGTGCATTGGAATATCGAGTTTTTTTGCTGTCCTATTGGACACAACGGCTTGGTCTACTTTTCTTCGTAAAAGAACCAACCGCCCTCCGGGGAAATTGCCGATCATTGATCGGCTTTCATTCAGTGAGCTTCAACCTCACTTTTCAACTACCACTTAAATTTTTAAGAGGCCTTCACCATGTCTAAATCAAAGATTTTTGATCAGGAAACGAACAACGTCATCGAATGGCTTTTAATCGCTATCGTTGGTGCAGTGAGTTTTGTTGTTGCTGTTGTCGTGTCTCAAATAGCCATGTACACCGTCACTGGTGTCAAAAAGCTAATTGAACTCAAAAAACAGCAAAATGCAGTTATTCTTCCGGCCCCTTCAGTGTCACCAGACATTGCCATGCAAGAAGAACCGCAACCCATCGAAGAAAAGCCAGTCAGCGCGTTTCGTCCCTTGGTTGCACAATCTGTCATCACCGATAGCTCTTACAGTATCGTTGTTCGTCAGTATCAAGACTGCTTCGAGGCTTTGGCTTTCGAAGATGGTCTGTCGTACGACCTGGGCTCAATTGTTTCTGATGATATGAACTCAGCTCGCCGTAACTTCGAAATGAAGTACTTGATGCTTCAAACACCGCTGGCCACTGGTAATTCGTTGGATCAGCCTGTTGAAACTACTCAAGATGAACAGCTCGACGATTTCAAGGATGAATTCATCCCTGTTGTTGAAGAGTATGAGCAAATTATGCCAAATCAGGCTTAATCAAAGGGTTGCAGGTGAATTTCACTTGCAACCCTGCTTTTCTTGCAGCAAAATAGAATTTGACTCGTGTAGTCAAGGCCTTAGCGCCAGGCAACAGCCTTTCATTCAAATTTCCCTCCCTGAAGCCCACCAAAGGCTTTCGAGTATTAGTCCTCGCTAATACTGGAAGGCTTTTTTGCGTCGCTTGTCGTCGCAAATGGGTTAGAGCCATACCTAGTTTTATCAAAGGCTCTATTTCAATTCGACCATTTTTGGTCTTTCATCACCCGAGCAAGGGGAAGTTATGCCCTGCTTGGGCCTAGCTCCTCCGACCAACCAAGGGGCCCCCCTAAGCGGGATGCCCAAAGAGCGTCCGTTTAGGCGGGCCTCGTGGTTGGGGCTCATTTTCGAAGGAGATTTACATGATTATCGAGCCTCAAGATTTTTCCAAGGAAGTGCTTCTTACGAAGTATGCCCGCAACGGAGAAACCAAACCCACGGAGATTCGCGTAAGAGTTGCCAAAGCTCTTGCAAACAATCCTGCCGAGGAATCCGATTTTTTCCAAACCATGGAGCGTGGTTTTATTCCAGCTGGCCGAGTTAACGCTTCGGCTGGTATGGATGTTGTCGCAACTATGATCAACTGCTTCGTGCAGCCGGTCGGCGATAGCATCACAGGCACAGAGATGGTCAATGGCGAAGAGTATCCCGGCATTTACCCAGCACTGACCCAATCCGCAGAGACTTTGCGCAGGGGCGGTGGGGTAGGTTACGACTTTTCCCAGATCAGACCTCGCAACTCAGTGGTAAAAGGCACCAATTCACGCGCAAGCGGTCCAGTGTCTTACATGTCGGTGTTTCATGCCTCATGTACTACTGTTGAGTCCGCCGGTCAGCGACGCGGCGCCCAAATGGGCGTGTTGCGTTGTGATCATCCCGATATTGAAGAGTTCGTCATGGCCAAAGCCCAAGGCGGATTGTTCAGTTTCAACATTTCTGTTGCGGTCACCGATAAGTTTATGAAGGCTGTCGAAGAAGATGATGTGTTCGAGCTGGTGCACAAAGCCGCCCCGAACAAGGAATACTTCCCAGATGCTTACAAAATTGAAGGTGGCAACTGGTGTTACAAAGTGATTAAGGCCCGCCAACTGTGGGACTTGATCATGAATAACACTTACAACGCAGCTGAACCCGGTGTGCTTTTCATTGACAAGATAAACCTGGATAACAACCTGGGGTACATCGAAGTCCTTGAAGCTACAAATCCTTGTGGCGAGCAGCCTTTGCCAAAATATGGTTGCTGTTGCTTGGGCTCTATCAATTTGACTTCATTTGTCATCAATCCATTTGATGGCGATTCGCAGTTTGATTGGGACGAGTTTGAGTCCGTGGTTGCAGGCGGGGTCCGTATTCTGGATCGCGTTCTCGACAAAACGGTTTGGCCTTTGCCTGAACAAAAGGCAGAAGCTGAAAACAAGCGTCGTATTGGCCTTGGTTACACCGGATTGGGCAGTATGCTCTTGATGATGGGCCTGGATTACGACTCAAGCGAAGGTCGGGAATTTGCGGCCAAGCTAACCGAGCGGATGCGAAATGCAGCCTACTTGGAGTCAACCAGGCTTGCCAAAGAACAGGGTGCGTTTCCAATGTTCGATGCCGATGAATATTTGAAGTCTCCACGGTTTGCGTCTCGATTGCCTGATCACATCAAGCAAGAAATTCGCAAGAATGGGATTCGCAATTCTCACCTAATCAGCATTGCACCCACGGGCACGATTTCCATCGCTTTTACAGACAATGTGAGCGGCGGGATTGAGCCAGTGTTTAGCCTGATGTACAAGCGTAAAAAGGTAGAAGCTGACGGAAGTAGGTCAGTTTCAGAGGTTCAGGACTATGCCTATCGACTTTACAAATCGATGGGTCGTGATCCAGAGGTGCTAGTCAAAACAGCGACTACTGCACTGAACATGTCCGCCCAATCACACATGATGATGGTGGCGGCTGTTGCACCTTACGTTGATGCGGCAATTTCAAAAACCGTAAACGTACCTGAAGACTATCCATTTGAGGACTTCAAAAATCTTTATATGGATGCCTGGCATGCTGGTCTTAAAGGCATTACAACGTATCGTCCAAATGCCACCACAGGCAGTGTTTTGTCGGTGGATGAGCCAAAGAAGGAAGAGGTCAAAGAGCAGTCCGCTTCGAGCGAGTTGCCCAATGACATTCAGTCCGGTGACGCAGAACGCGCCATTCGGATTACTGACATCCCAGCGCCCGCGCTGCAGTCACTTCGCTGGCCAAATCGTCCCGCCACACCTGGGGGTAACGAGAGTTGGACATATTTTGTCGATTCTGATCAGGGAGACTTCTCTGTGACGGTCGGCCATATCAACAACGGCAGAGCCCATCCTTTCGAGGTTTGGGTGGCAGGCAATGAGCAACCCAGAGTTTTGGGTGCCTTGGCAAAGATTCTCAGTGTGGATATGCGCACCGATGATCCGTCTTGGCTTGCTTTGAAGCTTGACTCACTGTCAAAAACAGTTGACCACAATGAGGTTAAGTTGCAATTCAATCCAAACGAAAGTGCGGTGATTGCTCCCTCAGTCGTCAGTGCGTTTGCGAAGGTCATTTCTTATCGTCTTGATCAGCTCGATGTTTCCGATTTGCAAGGCCAGAAGCCGATGGTGAATGCCATGTTTGCAAAGAAAGAACCAAAGACTGGTACTAACGGATCGATGTCATGGTCCGTCGATGTGGTCAACCCGGCCACTGGTGACGATATTCACATGATTGTCAAAGAGGCAATCATGCCTGATGGCTCTCGTAGACCCTTTTCTGTCTGGTTTGCTGGCAATATGCCGTCGGCAATGGACGGACTGGCCAAGTGCCTTTCCATTGACATGCGAATTGTTGATCCTTCCTGGATTGGCTTAAAACTTCGCAAACTGTTGAACTTCGGTGAACAGCGTGGGGATTTCCTTGCGTTCGTACCTGGTGAACAACGGCAACAGAACTATCCATCGACCGTGGCCTATGTGGCAGCTTTGTTAATTCATCGCTACCAAATGCTCGGAATCCTGGATGGTGAAGGTTACCCTTTGGCTAAACCCTTCCTTTTTGAGGAAGCGAATAGTTCAGATAAGCCTTCGCATGTTGTGTCAGGAAAGGTTTGTGGTGAGTGCGGGCAAGCATCTGTCATCAAACGTGATGGATGTGAGTTTTGTACAAGCTGCGGCCATGTTGGTGCTTGTGGTTAATCTTTAAACTGCCTGAAGTTACGCCCCCAAAAGGCGTAGCTTCAGTGCTTTCCCTCGATCAGAGAATTGATGCAAACACGTTTTCTTCATGATAATGTGTTGGTATTAGTTTTTTGCCGCAAGGTGAAGCCGTAGACGTACGGCGGATTCTTATCCAATACGTCTTTTCAATCAACCCATAGGGGCAAACACACTGCCCTTTGGGGTTAGCTGTGGATGCTCCTTTTTCTTTTGGAGTTCATTATGTCCACAGTAAACACTCAAGTTCTCGAAGATGTTGTCTGCTTTCACACCGAAGTAAGTATTTGGTCTGGTCGCAAAAAACTCATCCCCGAAGATCTTGGCCTTTCCTCCGACCAGATTCCTCCTTCTGAGCTTGCTTCACTTGGCTCAAAGAAAATCTGCGACCCGGACCTTCTAAGCCCATTTCAGTGCTTGAAGCGCCGTTCCGAACGTGCTCTTTCAGAGTTTGGGATTCGTTTTCTTGGCGGCTATGCTGTTCCGGCTGCTGAGATGGCTCGCACAGCGAAGGAGCTTGACGAAATCCAAAACGAATTCACTCGAAATGTTTCTCAGTTTGTAGCCGTTTATGACGATGCAATTGAGGAGTGGATCAAGGCGCACCCAAAGTATGAAACTGCATTGCGAAAGTCAGCAATCAGTTCGGCAGAGGTGGCGACTCGATTCAAGTTCGGTTGGAATGCCTTCAAGATTGTCAGTGCCACAGAAGATGATCAATCGCCCGTTAATCAGAGCTTAAAAACTCAGGCCATGGGATTGAAAGATCGACTGATTGAGGAGGTTGCTCAGTCAGCCCAAGGTCTTCTTGAGGTGACCAACAAACGCGGTATCGCCTACCAGCGAACACTGCGCCCTCTCAAAGGGTTGCGTCGAAAGCTGCAAGGCCTCGCCTTCCTTGATCCAAAAATCAAGGGGATTGTTGCAATCATCGACCAGTGCATTCAAATGATGCCTGCCGGTGGCGACATAGAGGGTATTGCCTTGATTACCTTCACTGGTGTTTTGCAGTTGCTCGGAGATCCTGAGCGAATTAAAAACGCCGGCCAGAAAGTAATTGATGGTGCAGTTCCGTCTCAGTTGCTTGCATCAGAGATTGAAATCGATGAAGAAACCGAACTGAACGAGGGTGAGGAAACCCTGGCATTACCGCTTCTGGAACAACAGGCTCAGTTAAATGTGCCTACTACTCCGTTGGTGATGCCTGGTCTTCCCAAGGTTGCCGCGCAACAGGTACCAACTGTGCCTCCAATGCCAAGTATGCCAACCCCTGTTCAGCCAGTAGTTTCACAACCACAAGTGGCAAGCGCCCCAGAAACGACGAAGCCTACGGATGCGGTTAAAAACATGCCCATCCCCAAAGCAGCAGCGTTTCCAATGCCTTTGCCACCCAAATCACAGGGTTTTTTCTAACCTTTCAATAAACCCCCTTCGGGGGGTATTTCTCAGGAGTTCTATCATGCGGAAAATCGACCCACCCGCGCTCATGCGCCACATCGTAAAAGGTTTGGCCCGTGATCACGGTCTTACAGTTGTTCGGTCAAACGGCTTCAGGATTAATCTTCAGACAAAAGAGGTTCATCTTCCACCATTGCCACCAGACGACAAAATTGCAATGGATCTAGTTCTGGGAGGTGCGTACCACGAAGTAGAGGGGCACTTTCTTTATACCGATCCATCTGCCAAAAGCGATCCGAATTCGGAATTTCACCCCAGTTTGATCCACTCGCTTACCAATGCCTACGAAGATGTGCGCATTGAATTCACAGCCGCTAAAAATTGCGGCGTGCTTCATACCCGCATGAATAACTTCATCGCAGCATTGAGGCAGTTGGGTCACCTTGGCATGCTTTCTACGAGCAATCCCTTCACACGGAACCTCGGTTTGTATGTCGTAATTATGGGTTGCTGTCGGGTGCTTAAATACCCAGCAGCATTTGATCTTGAAGATGATACTTACTCAGCAATGAGAAGTATGGTCGGAGAGAAAATTCAACTCCGTCTGGATAGTTTTATCAGCCGGATTCCGTTTCTGAACTCAACACAAGACTGTATGGATCTTGCCGAAGAAACACTTCGCATGGTCAAAGACTTGCTAGAGCAGAAATCCAACGATCCTCAACAAAGCCAACAATCATCTCAACAGCAGAACCAAGCCAACACAAATGCGCAAGGCGATACTGAAGAAAGTGAAAGTGGTGAAGAAGGGGAGTCTGAAGGTTCTGATTCAGACGATTCCGGTTCCGACAACGGCGAAGAGTCTACCGACTCACCGTCAATGGAGGGAGATCAATCGGGCGACGATGATTCTTCACAAGAGTCTGATGCTCAAAATCAACCTGGTCAACAATGCTCGCACGAGGATGACCAAAGCGACCTTGATCAACAAGCCGCTATGGAAATGCTCAAACAGCTTTTGAATCCCAAGGAAGATGAGATTGATTCAAATGAAAGAACTGAAAAGGTTTTCGATGCCGTGGATAAAATCTCCAATGAGCATTCGGGTTCGGTTCAACCATTTGATTCATTCAGGTACGGCAATGGTTCACAAAACCCAGCCATTATTGATAGTGCCTCAACAGCAACCAATGCACTTTCTCACCGTCTCAGCGAGTTACTTCGAACTTCCACAAAAAGTAAGAAAACTTATCGAGACAGCGGGCGAGTCATTGCATCTAGAAAGCTAGCAGGAGTAGCGATTGGCAAGACCAAAATCTTCCAGCGCAAAACCCAAGGTTTTCAATGCGACACGAGTATTTATGTGTTGTTAGATGCGTCCAGTTCCATGGACAACACGTTTGACCTTGCTGTACAGAGCTGCGTTTCTATCTCGCTTGCTTTGGAAGGTCAAAAGGGTGTTGAGGTAACAATCGGTGCTTTCCCTTGCCACAACGGTGATTCCGAGGGGGTAGGGGTTTTGAAGGCATTTCAAGAAAGAAACCAAAGTGCGCGTTTCACGATGCGTCCCTACGGTTCTACGCCAATGTCAGAGGCAATGATGCAGGCTTATGAGGCGCTTTATTCCCGACCTACCTCCAGAAAAATTCTGGTGGTGGCCACGGATGGTGGGCCTGATGAAAACGCGTCTGCCCTGGCGGTTATTAAGGCTGCGCCACAAGTTGGTGTAGAGGTTCTTGGGATCGGGATTCAATACGATGTTTCTTGGCTGTTTCCAGACAGCACAATTATCCAAAGTATTGATGAACTCTCAGTCAACCTGTTCCAGTTGCTTCAAGACAGACTGCTTCGCGTGGCCTGAGTTCGAGCGATATCAAGTGGCCGCATCCCTTCGGGGGTGTGGTCGCCTTCTTTTCTCCTCCTATTTGATTCGAAATGACTCATCGCCCAGCTGCGGTGATCTGTCATCTCAAACCACATATTTTTCGAAGACTTCGGTCTTCAAAAATCACTGTCCATCGCTTGTCGAATGGCTGTGAAACTGCTGAAGCAATTTGTTGTTTCAGTTTTCATCAAAGCCGACCCAAATCGGCCCTTTTCTCTCAGGAGATTTTCATGAACGTTTTTTCATCAATCTTTGTTGCCATCCTTTTGTTGAACAGCACTGATATTTGGGCATTTAACCCATTTCCAGCCAACCCCTCTTCACAGCCAAACAGCTACAACCCATCTGTTTACTCAGATGGTTTCAAGCGCCAAGGTTTCGAAGTCGGAACAGTAATTGAACTGCGTACAGTTGAAATCCAAACTGCACCATCACGCGAGTCTCAAGCAATTGGGGCAACAGTCGGTGGTGTTTTGGGTGCCGCAATTGGATCTCGTTCAAACTCAAGCTCCCGCT
Source organism: Limnobacter alexandrii (assembly GCF_005871185.1). Classification (GTDB taxonomy): domain Bacteria; phylum Pseudomonadota; class Gammaproteobacteria; order Burkholderiales; family Burkholderiaceae_B; genus Limnobacter; species Limnobacter alexandrii. The sequence goes on along the minus strand of NZ_SWKN01000011.1, from coordinate 38,009 downwards.
TTGCAGCTTCCGCTGCTTTAGGGGCAATTGGTGGCTTACTCGGCAAAACAATCGCCGATACAGCTTCCGCGCGTACCTACCTGGCACACGAGATCGTCATCGATCTTGGAGACAACCGGGGAGTCGTCATAGTTCAAGAGCAATCAGACTTGGCTTTAGGTGACACGGTTCGCATTATTCGTGGGAGTCAGGGTGATCGCGTTGTTCGCGTCGCCTCTCGCTAATCGTCATTTCAAAGTGAGATCAAAATCATGAGAAACAATGAAAAGCGATTTAAACACTTCCTCCACAAATTCTCTGGAAACAGAGGAGATGTCTTAGTTGGATTCGCCTGCGCAGCCTGCCTCATTGGCCTGCTTGTACAGGAGGTGATCCTTAACTTGTAGTCAAGTCCACCGAACCTGGCGTAATGCCAGGTTCATCTTCAACACACACGGGGAAATCATGCAACACGAGCAAAAAAATCTGATCGATGCCAAGAACCTCGTTGAGGGGAATTGGCTATTTTTAATGCAAGCTGCTGGGGCGAGCACTCTCACCTTGAGTGGAAAGCACACCAGCTGTCCTATCTGTGGCGGCTCCGATCGCTTCCGGTGGATGGGGGAGGGCAGTAAGAGGGGTTTCCTCTATTACTGCAACAATTTGAAGGACTGCGGCCCACGCCGTGACGGATTTCAAATGCTCATGTCCTTGCTGAACTGTGATTTTAAACAAGCTTGCGAATTCGTTCGCCAGCAACTTGGAGTTACAACCGCCGATAGCCCAATCCCTCCAAAACGGACAGTTGTCCAAGAAAAGGTTCTGAGCGAATCGGATGTTCAAACTCGTCGCGCGAAGTATAAGCTGACTTGGGACCAATCAAAGGCCATTACGCCTTCTGATCCCGTTGGTTTATACCTTGCAAAACGAGTGCCCGGACTTCCCAACATTCCCAAGGTACTTCGGTACCACCGTGGTTTGGATTTCTACGAAAAGAACGACCAAGGCGTAACAGTCAAGGTAGGTACTTTTCCGGCTAAGGTCGCCGTAATCCAAGGGCCAGATGGAAGGGTGTGCAACATCAACCGAACCTATTTGACCCGCGATGGTTATCCGGCTCCGGTGACTGACGGTAAGAACAAAAAGCTCATGCAATCCATCGATGTTGTTGGAGGCGCGTGCCGATTGTTCGAACCCGTTGATACCCTTGGGATAGCTGAAGGAATTGAAACAGCACTTGCTGCCTTTCTTTTTCGGAAATATCCAACTTGGGCAACCTTGAGTACTTGGGGAATGGAGTCTTTTATTCTTCCGCCCGATTACGATAGGGTAAAAAACATCATCATCTTTGCAGATAACGATGGTGTGAAACAAAACGGATCCAGACCTGGACTCGATGCAGCTCGAAAACTTGCCGATCGATTGATTGCGCAGGGGCTAAAAGTGACCATCGAAAAAATGGCTCGGTCAGGAACCGATTTCGCGGATCTTTACCATCAGCGAAAACAGAAGTAAAAAAGAGCCGTCCCGGATTAACCGGGCGGCACTTTTCAAATAGTCTGTAACTTGTACACAACCATGCCCAAGATGGACAGGTTTTTCAAAAGAACAACTTCTCGATCAGATTTTGTGTTTTTTGAGCCAACTGACTCTACTTCCACCTTGCCTCTGCTGTGTTTGCTGATACGCCTCACTTCGTTTTTTGAACCAGAAAAACCCTCAAGGATGTAAAATCCGTCACCGACGAATTTTTTCACAATTTCGATAATTACCCGATCACCACCCTTCACACCCATTTCTGCTACGTCGCCTTTTGGAACCCAAAAACGAAGCTCCCCGGTCTTACCAAGCCCTAATAAACGTGTGTCGAACTTAAATTGTGCCTCTCCATTGATTAATTCTCTAACTCGCGTAATCGACCAGTCTTTATCGATGAAAAAAGACAAATCCTTATTAAAGAATTTTGCGGTGCACAATAGGTTAGGCAGGGTGGGCATGCCATTTCCTTCGATCCACCTGTAAAGGCAGGACTTTGAATACCCGCAATGTGTATGAAGCAAACTTGCTAGATCCAGTTTCGAATATTTCGAGCCGTCTGTTTTTCGTTTCAACGAAATCCACTCATCGACCGCTGCGGTAAATCTCTCTGAGAATACTGCGTTCAGCTCATCGACGTGTTCCATCGTGGCCTCCGATTATCATAAATATTATTAAGCCGCTCAGAATATCCAGAATTCAAAAAACTTAGGGCAATTCACCAAATTTCACCAATATCGCAAAAATTACCGATTGCCCCAAACCCCCTAAAAATACCCCCTTTCAGCCCAAACATCTACACCGTACTTGCGCCATCATAGGTCATGCTCAAAACCATTTTCACCAAACTGTCAGGACAAAACCAGTCAGATGCTCGTTCATCTGCTGGTATTTCTCACCCCAAAGCACCAATTCCAAGCTCTCAGCCCATTTATCCGTCCAAGGATTCTGGGTATTTGAACATTAAGGTGGAATCGTTAGTCCAAAGCAATGACGATTTGATTCAAAGAATCAGACTTCTGGCGTCTTGCGATGATGAGCAGTTCGACAAGCTCTACCTCTCACCAATTCACAATCTTGCTCGATTTATTCATCTTTTGCCGGCCACTGAAACCGATCATCATTCTGGTGCCGGTGGATTATTTCGCCTGTGCCTAGAGCTTGCGTTCTTCTCAGGGCAGAGCGCCCACGGTAAGTTTTTTCATCCTCAAGAGTCGATTCAAGTTCGCCGCGTGTCGGAGCCACAATGGAGATACGCGACTTTTTTAGCTGGCCTTTGCGCTGAAACCTACCGGGCAATGTGTTCCATGGTCGTTACGTCTGACAATGGCTCAGTGTGGCAGCCACATGCAGAGAATCTGCTCACCTGGCTTGAAAACGACAAATCTGAAAGATATTTCGTCACTTTTCCTTCATCGGCACACGTTGATCATCGTTCGGTAATCATGTCAAAAACGATGTCGGCGTATTGCTCTCACCGAATTCTTAACAAGTCGTCGCTCATCTTCGCATTCAATAACAACCCAAGACTGGCCACCGCTTTTTTTGGGACCATTGGAGGTGTGGCAAATACCAGCGACAAGTTGCTTCTTTTCCAGATTATTGATGACATTCGCACTAAGATAATCGACAAAGATCGCGCTTCTCAGCCTGCACGTTACGGAAGGCCAAGCGTTGCATCACACCTTGAGGCTCACCTTATTGATGCAATGCGCACCCTGATTGCCACTGGCCAATGGAAAATCAATCAGGAAAAAGCATTTGTGTGGCACGCAACTGATGGGCTATTTATTGTCTGGCGCTCGGCCGCAAAATCGCTCATTTCACACCTGAATAAAAACGGTGTTTCTGGAGTGCCCGCCCATCCTGATACGTTGGCTGACCTTTTGGTCAAAGCTCAGTTCTTTCAGCGAACACCAGACGGTGGGTGCTATTTTGATGCCCACATACCCAATACAACAACAACATACCCTGTAGTCAAAGTATCCAATCGCACGTCACTACTGGAGCACGACCAAGCTGAGCCGTTACCTGTTGCAATACTTAAACCTCAAGCCAAGACCACCAGCCATGCTCCGGTCATCGATTCAGACACCAAGTCACCAGACAATGTTACTCAGGCCACCCACACACCAAACCAGCCTCAAGTTGACTCGGAACAGGATGAAATCACCGAAAACACAGACTCAGTCACACAGATGCATTCGCCAGAGGTCAAGACAAAATCCCAGAACACCAATCCAAGTTCAATGGACCTTTTTCAGCCCCCTGGTTCAAGTAGTTCAAATCAACCTAAAGACCCAGGCTCGAACCTCCCTTTGACTTCAACAATTGATGTCAGTGTCGATCCGACACTGAAGACGATTCTCGATAAACACAGGCTGCTGAATTTGGTTAGATGGCTTGCCCGCGATTTCAACACCTCAGTCGATACAGAGACATTGTTCCAAAATGAAGATGGGGTTTGCATAGCTGTTGAGCGCATTTCGGCCATGGGAAACAACCCCGCCGAAGTTGCCGAGGCGTTGCTCGACATGGGGCTGTTGTTCACTCCACCTTCAAAGCCAAACCTCAAGATACACACCGTTCCTTCGCCCAAAGGTGTGAAGACCAAGGTGTTCATCGTATCAACGTCGAATTCGAAACGACTCGGTTTTAATGCCGCCTAGATGAGATTGATCCATGCCCGCCTACGAAAACCTCTATCGCCCAACTTACGAAGTAATCGCAGCCGCAGGCTGGGGTTTTGCTACAGCTGGGGTCGCCACAGTGGCAAGTTCCACCAATATGCCGCTCGCCAGTGTGGCATTAACATTATCTGTGGCAGCACCAATGTGCTTGTGGCGTGCATACCAAGCCTATGAGATCACGAAGTTCAAGGTCAATCTCGCCGGACAAGAATTCTGGACAATCACATCAGCGGAGCTTCTTGCCAAGTCAAAACTCAGCAAAGACGCCCTTTGGCTTGGCAAAGGTTTTCGATGGACAGTGGAACATACACATCGGGCCTACCAGATGCTTGATCGTGATCTGAACCTTGTCATTCCCCCCAAGTTCATCCGCCATGCCTTTGGAAACAAGGTTGATCCTGATGAAGTCAAGGGCGAGCCGTGGATTCACGGTCTTGAGAAAAAAGAAGAAGACTTGATGGCGCTTTTGAAGCACCTGGAGGGCAATACTCAAATCTACGGCGCGACCGGTACCGGTAAATCACGTTTCTATGAAACGCTTTTGACCCAACTCGTCCTGCGCAAACAATGCGTGATTGTTTTTGACCCCAAAGGTGACAAAGAGCTAGAGTCAATTTGTAAGCGAGCTTGCACCCTTGCCGGTCGGCCAGAGGCGTTTCTGAAGATGCACCCGGCCTTCCCTGACAAATCAATCCGCCTTGACCCACTGGCGAACTTTACACGCTTGACCGAAATTGCATCTCGTCTGACCGATATTCTTCAATCAGAGCAAGGCGACCCCTTTGTCGCTTTCGCGTGGCGCATGATTTACAACCATTCAGCCGCGATGGACTACATAGGCCAAGCGGCACAAATCAGAAGCATTTTGTCTAGTCTCGAATCCGGCGGCACTTCACTTCTTCGACAAGTGCTGCTTAAGTTCTTCTCTGAGAATTTCACAGCTTGGCAATCACACATGGCCAACTTGAATCTCTCCAAGTCAAAAGCAAAATATGACTCACCCATTCAGTCGGACCCAGAGCTTGCTGGGATGGTTCATATCTACAAAAATATCGTCCCCTCGACCATCAAAATTGCTGAGATTGATGGTTTCATTTCCGTGGTCGAGCACCCCCGTGAGCACACCGCAAAGATGATTCAGTCGGTACTGCCATTGCTTCAAATGCTCTCTGCAGGTTCACTCAATGACCTTCTTTCACCCAATACCGATGACATTGATGATCCAAGGCCTAGATTTGACATGGGTAAAATCGTATCCGGTCGATATGTGCTTTACATCTCAACAGACTCATTGCCGGACAGTACCGTAGGCTCAGCGCTCGGAGCGATCTACCTGGCCGATGCCAAAGCCGTTGCCGGTCAGATTTACAACTATTCCGATCCGATTGATGTAGCCGTCGTGATCGACGAAGCAGCAGAAATTCTCGCAGATCCGCTAGTTCAGATTTTGAATAAGGGTCGCGGCGCAGGCTTTCGGGCTTATCTTGCAACTCAGACGTTTTCTGATTACGTCACTCGCTTTGCTAGTGTGGACAAGGCTCGAATGGCCGTTGGCAATATGAACAACATCATTTCATTCCGGGCACGAGATCGAGTGACCCAACAGTTTGTTGCTGAAAGTTTTGGCGAAACCTCCATCAAGAAGATCAACAAGACCATCTCAAGTGGCTCAAAAACCGAAGACAGTGGGATGGAGTTCTCTGGCAACATCATGGAACAGTTAACCACAGAGCGGGTTGAGGTGTTCCCTCAAGCTCTGCTTGGCAAGCTTCCAGACTTACATTTTATGGCCTTGATCGGATCCAAGCTGTACAAAGGGCGGATCCCAAAGGTTCTATAACATGCATACGAATCTGCACATCAAGTTTTGGCTAATTGCATTTTGCGTGGCGCTATTTGCAGGGCCACTCTTTATCAGCCCCTCACATCAGCTCACAAGAATTGAGAGCGAGGTAACCAGTGCGTCCGATGTGTTCGGGTACGACACGGCAACCTCAATTGTCCAATCATCCAAAGATGCATACAGTGCGTTCTTTATTGAGTCTGGGCTTCTGTCGTTCGCAGACGACAGTCTCAGGGTCAGTTCTGACGACCTTCAGACCTCATCACAAATTTTCGGTGGCTTCACAAGAGTCGCACAATCCACCAATGACTGGCTTTTATCCACCACTTATGCCTTTTATGGCCTTTTCATTCGATTAGGAATTATGTGGCAATGGTGCATTTATATGCTCCCACTCTTTATCGCTGCTATTGTGGAAGGTATGGTTCGCAGAAAAATCAAATATGCAGGTTTCGGATTCTCGCCACCAATTGCTTACACCGGGGCGCTTCACGGGATCATCGCATTGCTTGGGATACCCCTTATTTACTTGCTCATCCCACTCCCAGTTACACCGTACTTCATGCCTGTTTGGACATTAATCCTAGCGATTTCTATCTTGGCATTTATGGAAAACTTCCAAAGATTGGGACCAACCACCCGATGACACAACCTTGAAATAGCCCGCTGTTTTCACTCCACCCCCACTCGTTTCCCCCCATTCTTCAAACAATGGGGTTGAAACGGCCATTTTTAGGCACTTTCAACCAAAACGTCAAAACCAGCTTCGCTTCACAATAATGCATCAAGAACTCATTTCAATTTCCCGTGGCTTCATCAAGAACAGGCTCAATCGATCTGCTTAAAGAGGCATTGGCCCCTTTGAGGCCTTACCTCGACGACGATGATGTCAACGAGGTGATGATCAATTCAGCAAATGATGTCTGGGTTGAGAAATCTGGTCAGATTTCAAAAGTAGATGTTCTGATTTCATCCCACAGTTTGAACAGCGTTGTTCTGATTCTCGCGTCGATGGAACAAAAAGACGCGCTGGCAGGCACAGACTCAGGGATCCTGGATGCACGAATGAGCGGATTCCGTGTCGCTGCGATCCTGCCACCCACATCAACGAAGGGAACCTGCATATCCATCAGGAAACATTCAGTTGTTAATTTCAGTCTCGGCGATTTGGAGTCAAAAGGCGCTTTCGGGCCGGAGCAGACAGAAATCCTAAAAAAGATTGTTCTTCAGCGTAAGAATGTCTTAGTTGTAGGGGGCACGTCGTCTGGAAAGACCACCATGCTCAACGCAATGATTCAGGAAATTCCACCTGAAGATCGGGTAATTACAATCGAAGACACGCAAGAACTCAAAGTAGCTGTTCCCAATCATGTTCAGTTGGAATCAAACGCTCAGAGAAACGTGACTCCTCGCATGTTGGTTAAGGCTTCTCTGCGTTTTAGGCCGGATCGTATTCTTTTAGGTGAGGTCCGAGGCGGTGAGGCCTACGACCTTTTGAATGCGGCCAACACCGGTCACGACGGTGTTCTCGCAACACTTCACTCCAATTCAGCTCTTAAGGGGCTAAGCCGTTTCGAAAACCTGGTTCTTCAATCCGGTATCGACTGGCCCCATGCCTCCATTTGTAAAGAAATAGCCGACGTGTTTGATTACGTAGTTTTCGTTGAGCGCGCAAACGGCAAACGCCAGCTTTCAGAAATCCTCGAACTCCATGGCTATGACATGGAAGCCCGAAATTACTTGTTCAGCTATCAATTCAAAAGGAACGACCATGAACACCATGTTGCAATCAATTAAATCTTTTTCCCTGACTCCCAAGCAGGTCAACAATTTGATCCTTTTTGCAGGATTTCTGATTTTGCTCACCGCGGCTGATTTTGCCTTCGCGCAGGCGATGCCTTGGGAGGGGCCACTTTGCCGCGTCATGAACTCCATGAATGGCACCGTTGCTCGTGCAGTTGCGATCGTTGCAATTATCGTTACAGGTCTGACTCTCGCTTTCGGAGAATCTGGCGGTATCTTCAAGTTGCTTCTGCAGCTCTTGTTCGGTCTTTCCGTTGCTCTGCTCGCAAATCAGTGGCTCGGTTTCATCGATCCAGCATCAGGCTCATTTGGCTGCTAATGGAATACGAACCAAGGGTAACCCCCATTCACCCATCATTGCTTGAACCACGCCTGTTTGCAGGCGTGGAACGATCGCTCGCGATTATGAACGGCACTCTAACCATGGTGATGGTCATGGGTCTTCAAATCGTCGCATACATCGCTGTTGGGATTCTCTTTCACTTGATATTTGCGTACATCACGAAAATCGACGACAAGTACGTCAAGGCCTACTTGCTCTACAACAAGCAGGCCGACGTCTATCAACCGTGGCCAATGGCAAATCAAAAAATCAATGAAAGACCTTTTGGCTATGGCAGGGGGCTGTTACTTTAATGTTTAACTTGAGAACTCTTTTCAAAACTCATTCGGATCACACTCGGTCTTACGCTGAGCTTATCCCATGGATGGTTCTTGTGGCTCCAGACATTGTTCTGAACACAGACGGAACACTTATGATGGTTTTCGAGTATCAAGGCGTAGATGCAGAAGGCAAGATGCGCATTGACATTGATGATTCCGTGAACCGCTTGGAGAGATCATTCAAGGAATTCGACGAAAGGTTCATGGTTTGGTCCTACGTCGATCGCCGCAAATCGTACTTTTACCCCGAATCATCCTTTTCCAATTCCACCTCTGCTCTTATTGACTCGCACTGGCGCAAGAAAATGACAACAGGCGACCAAATGACCAATCGACACGTCATTTGTATCCTGATGAAACAAGCAACCGGGTCTTTTAGTTTTTTTGACATTATCTCCAAGCTCACATCGCAAGGTTATTCCCCCCTCAATGCCATTAAAGAGTCATTGAAAATCTCTCTCTTTAAAGACAATAACGCTTTATTTCAAGACAGCCTGCTTCAGCCTTCAATCCGAGAGTTTCTAACCAGAGCAAATGCGTTCGAGGATGCCCTGGGCTTTCTTAAACCCATGCGTCTTCACAATGAAGATCTTCTTCAGTTTCTGTTTGACCGGCTTAACCCTGTCAATGAAGGGCAGAAGGTTTCCTTTCCATCAATCCCTGCTTATCTGAACACCTATCTTCCTTCGAATCACCTGATACGCGATGGATCAGACCTCCGTTTTGATAACGGCACCTCAAGGTTCGTGAAAATTTTGACAGTAAAGGGTTGGCCTGGTGCCTCAGAACCAGGGATCATGGATGGTCTTCTGTCGGCGCCAGTGGAAATCACTCTGGTTAACTCGTTCCTCTTCGTGAATAACGCGGCTGCCGAAAAGCACATTGACTCCGTCTACAAGCACTTTCTTCAATCATCAAAAAAAATTCTTGGCTATCTCAAAGAGGCTGTTACCAATGAAGAATCCAGCAATGTGAATCGCGGTAAGTTGATGAAAGCCGAAGATGCTGCGAGCGCCCTTGAGGAATTGACTGGCTTAGACAGGTCTTTTGGCTACCTTTCGTACACTGTGATGGTCTACGCTGATTCAAAGGCCGATCTCACAAAAAACGTGTCACAAGTCACCAAAATGCTCGGTCGTGCAGGCTACATCACAATTGAAGAAGACCAGACCAAGATTGTCACCTGTTTCGCTGCGACATTGGCCGGGCAATGGGCATCCCAGCTGCGCTGGTGGTTCATGTCAGCAGGAAATTTCGCAGACCTTTTGGCCATTCGCACGATTTCAACCGGCCCTCAGTTCAACAAACGTATTTCGGAACTTAATGCGACACCGCAGCCAATGCATGCATTGTTTCCAACGGACTTTGACACCCCTTTTTATTTCAACTTTCATGCAACAGATCTTGCCCACGCTTTTGTAGTTGGTCCCTCTCGAAAGGGTAAAACCGTCTTAATGATGTTTCTGCTCAGTCAGTTTTTCAAGTACCCCAACTCCAACGCTATTGTATTTGACAAGGATTTTTCAACAAGGGTGACGGTGCATCTGCACGGCGGTTCATACATCGACGCCTCAGTGGGGGCCGATACCCCTGTGTTACTTAATCCCTGTCGTGGTATTGACAAAGAGGCAAACCAAAGTTGGTTGATTGCTTTTGTAGAGCTTCTTCTAGAGTCAAAAGGCGAGCAGTTGACCCGAGCCCAGTCTTCGGAGATTGTTCATGCCGTTCGCACGCTTTCAACTTTCGATTCCTCACAATGGAGGCTTCAAAACGTTAGAAGCCTTCTGGCAACCGAAGAAATGCGCACCCGACTCGATCAATGGATTGGCGATGGTCGGTACGCACGATACTTCGATAATAACGAAGATACATTCGATCTAACTTCATCGCTCACCGCAATTGAGATTGGAAAACTTCTCAATGATCCAATTCTAGCCACTGCATTCCTTGAATATGTGTTTCATCGCATTACTCAGAATCTCGACGGTCGGCCCACCTTTATCTATGTTGAAGAGTGTTGGTTCATGCTGGACAATCCCCGCTTTGCATCAAGGCTTGATGATTGGCTGAGAACATTCGCAAAGAAAGAGGCATTTCTGGTGCTCACCACGCAGAGTCTTGATGAACTCAGCCGAAGTAAGATTTTCAGCACCATCATCGACAACGTGCCAACCAGAATTTATTTGCCCAATCCAAATGCACTTGCCCATGCCGACATGTACAGAAGCAAATTTGGATTAAATGACAGCCAAATCAATCGAATTCGAACTGCTGAAGAAAAGCGCGACTATTACTTCACGACCGCCGATAAAAGTCGGATGGTCACTGTGTCCTTTCCAAATGAAATTCTTTCTGCACTCCGTTCAGACTCAATAGCTCAGAGTGCATTCAAGAAAACGTATCAAAAAGATAACCCAGACTGGATTCATGATTACTTTAAGGAGATGGAAAATGCATAAGTCATCTTTTTTTGCATCGATTGCTTTCGCGCTCTTCCTCTCAACAACTCAAGCTCAGGCGGGCGGAGGAGGTGGTGGGTTCGGTAATATCGTTCATGACCCAACCTCCTACGTGAAGCACGTAGAAAGCGCAGCTAAAGCTGCAATCGCGGAAGGACAGCGAGCTAATGCCTATCTGCTGCAACTTAATCAGTGGGAAAATGAGCTCTTGCAACGTCTGCCTCTCGACTTTGCCGGTATTGCCCCGCAGCTTGAGCAGGCAAGGTCCGCTTTGAACTTGTACAAGTCGTATCAAAGCACCTTGGTGAACTTGAACGGTTCAATTGGAAACGTCCGTAATCGTCTGAATCTCCGATTCGACGAGGCCCGTCTTTTGAATATGGATTTTAATCAATACGCGCAACGAGAAGGCCAGCATCTTCAAGCCCGTAATGTGGAGCGACTTGCAATTGCGGAGCAAGACATGTCCGTCATTCAAGGTTTGCAAAATGATTATTCCGCCGTCCAGGCAATGCAATCGAAAATTGCAAGTACGGTTGGCACTCACGAGTCAATGGGCTTAATGAATTCTCAGATGAACCAACTTGTGGCCACCATGGTGACAGTGAAAGGACAGCTCGCAACATCATCACTTCAGCAGCAGAAACAGCAAACTGACGACGATTTGAAACGTGAAGCAGAGCGCCTTCGTCGCTTAAAGAACATTGATCGCCACGAAGGCGTGAAAGAACGAGCATCTGATTTTTATTCATACCCAACCAACTAGGATCCCGATGAAATCTATCCGAGTTCACAAGTACTTGCCCAGCGTCATGATTTTGGCAGGGCTTTTGTTCTTCGTAGATAATGCTTTTGCACAATCATCGGGAAACCAGTTCGCCTCAACAGTAGTTAATTTGGCAAATTCCATTGTCAACACAATGTTGGACACTGGACAGTCAGTGAATGCATCTTTAACTTCGATCGCTGAAAGGCTACTTAAGTATCTCGTTGCAATTCTGATTGGATACTCATTTTCGATTTATTTGCTTAAATCAGATTCGATCAATGAGCTTTTCGTTCAGCTTTTTGTTTTGATCATTGCGTACCACTTGGCTAAATTCATGATGTCGCCAGAAGTCTCAATGGCCATTCGGAATTTTTTCGAGCAAGTCGCTTCGCTAGTCAACCCTTCAGTTTCAACATCGAGTCCCGGTAATTTTCTCCTGAATCTAATCCAAGCTGCTTTCCGCCCAGTCGAAGTGATTTATTCCTCTGATTTGTGGACAGAGAGCAGCATTTTCACTGATTTCATTACTGTCCTAGTGCTTGTTATGGCGCTTGGTCTTACTTTCGTTGCAGGTATTTTTGCAACGATACTCATTTTGTTTACATTCATCATGGCTGAGTTCATGTTCATGGTGTCCATCGCATTGGCTCCCATTTTTGTATTTTCACTCGCTGTTCCATTCCTGTCTTGGCTGTTCGATGGGTGGTTGAGGTTCATAATCTCTGCCTGTGGATTTAAAATCTTGATTGCATTTATCTCCCTTCTTTCCACTGAGATTGCCGAGACGATTACAGCTGTTACCATTAATGCTAACTCAGACGATTTAAGCGTACTGACTCCTCAACTTGGTATCCTGGTTGCCCTTCAATCTTTACTGGCATTCCTTTATTTTCTTGTCCCAATGCTCGCCCCACAATTGTTTGGCGCTGGTAGCAAATTGTCGTTCGGTCTAAATCCATTCCGGACTACATTTAGCGGCGGCGGTGGTAATGCGCCTGCGGCTGCATTGCAATCAGCTAGACAAGCTGGCTCTGTTGCTCGTTCAATGGGATCAGGAGCTGTCAGTGCGGCAAAATCTGGCGCCTCGGTTGCACGCTCAGCAGGTAGCTCAGCATCCTCCTTGTCAAAAGGTATCTCCACTGCTGCAGGTTTTAACAAATAGGCCGAACAATGATTACAGACCAGCTAGTTAAAGATGTGGACGAGTATCTTGACCTGCGAGAGGCGGCCCGCCATCAAGGTCTAAATCCACCAGTTAAACTTTATTCAGATCGTTCTTTGAAATTCGAGGAATTCACTTACCTTGTCATTCGACAACTCATCAGAGAACAAAAGATACTTCTCGTGCTCGCATCGGGTGCCCTTGGGATTACCTTGTTTGTGAAAATCGCAAACCGCTTTTTCTAGGGTCCTTGCCAACTTCTGAATATGTGCGAAGATATATTCAAAAGGAGCGCATCGTGAACATTTTGCTGAATCAAAAAATTTTCCTCGGCCTGCTCATAACCGGGGCTTTGTTACTGACCGTTGGGTCAATTGTTATCTATGGCTGGTAACAATGAATAAATCACACGCAAATTCCAACGATAGAGACTATGAAAGGTTTGTCACCTTTTCGATATTCCTTTTGATCCCTGCGCTCCTGTATCTCGGTGCCCATTTTTCACACGGTCTTTCCATGGGATTTGGGTTTTTCCTTTGGGCGCTCGTAGTTCTTGGTGCAACCCAAGCCACAGCAGGTATAGCGACGTTCATCATCGCTTGTAATTTCCTCGGTCTATACATCCTTTGGACCTCTTCTCTTCAGCAAAATATCCTGATCAACGCTGGCTCGATACTATTCACCGGCGCTGCCATTTTCCAAGTCAGTCAGTTTGTGACACAGCTTCGTTCTCGCTCAAAAGCAGCCTACGGCGACAACGGCGAAACATCCACTCCTGATGCCATTCAGTTCAATGCAGTTCGTAGCACAAAGAATTTCTCACATTTGGCTGGTATGTCGGATTTGAAAGTTCGACTCGTAGAGGTTTCAAAGTCTGTCCTTGATTCCAAGTCATCTGATCGCAGAAATGGTATTTTGCTCCATGGTGAGCCAGGCAATGGAAAAACAGAGTTCGCGCTTGCACTCGCTGGCGAACTTTCAATACCGATAATCTCAGTCTCCATCGCCGACTTGGCCAGTAAGTGGGTCAACCAAACCTCTGAAACCCTCAACAAGGTATTCGCTGACGCAGCTACTCAGCAACCTTGCTTGCTTTTTATTGACGAGATCGATTCGGTCATCAAAGACCGCACTCAAAGTTCCGGCGATCCAGAGGCAGCCAAGGTAACTAATACTTTTCTGACCAATGTTGTCAAGCTGCGCGAATCAAAGGTAATCGTCATCGCGGCGACCAACTACATTGATCAGCTCGACCCAGCAGCCGTCCGGGAAGGGCGTTTCGACTTCAAAATCGAAGTGCCTCCACCGGATATGGAAGCCCGCTTGGCCATACTTCGCCACTCGCTGAAAGGTTTGCCTTCAACATCCAAACTCGAAGAGGCTTCTTTACAATCCTGTGCGAAGCGTTGGGAGGGGTACTCTGCTTCCCGCCTGGCTGCAATCGGCAAAGAGAGCGTCAAAATGGCTTTATCTCAGAAGACAGAAGTCATAAATCTGAGCTTTTTAAAGTCGGCATTGCGCAACCTTCAGGGCAGCTCACTGACCATGCCCGAGGGCACTCTTACCTTGGATCAGCTCTACATGCAGCAAAGTACCAAGCGATCCCTTGAATCCCTTGCGCTGCGCCTTGTCGATTACGAACGTATTGAATCATTGGGCGGTACTATGCCAACAGGCATATTGTTTACTGGGCCATCTGGAACTGGTAAAACAACAGCTGCCAAAGCTTTTGCACTCCAAGCGAAAATGCCACTGGTGCAGATCTCAACGTCTGAATTGACATCGAACCCTAAGTTGTTGCGTAAAACCTATGAGCGGGCAAAGTCTTTGCGTCCCTGTTTGGTATTCATCGATGAAGCAGACGATTTGTTGGGTAACAGGAGCTACTCAAACATGAAAGTGCTCACCAATGAACTCCTTCAAATCATGGACGGCGCTGGTGGTAAATCAGCAGATATTGTGTGGATTGCCGCTACCAATTTCCCAGAAAATCTGGATCCCGCATGTCTAAGGGGAGGGCGCTTTACCGAAAAGGTCGCCTTTGAACTGCCAGATTCAGAGAGCATCGCCTCATTTATCAAGTCGTGGCTTTCAGAAAAGAATGTGGTTTTGGCTGATACGACGTTGTTTGATTGGTTTGTTTCCACAAGCCAAGGGCAGCCAATACCCAACATCGCTCAAGCACTTCAGTCGGCTTTGAATGATGCGATTATCGCCATGCAAACCAACACCGGTGAAATAATCCTGGCCAAGGAAAACCTCGACCAAGGTATCAATTCTGTCTACACAGAATAATCCGATGTCCTGAAAGCCCCTTTTTTACGGGCTTTCAGCGCACACCCAATTTTCTGATCAATGGTTAAATCAAGGTGTCAATCAAAGGCCCCTTGATATGTTTCGCAACAAAAAGAAATCTGCCAGTAACTTTCACTCTTTGGCTAACTCAAATCAGAGGCCAGAGCAGAAGCTTTCTGCGCCAAGAGTGCCAGCAGAAAAGATTGTCAATGAGCTTGGTAATGCACCCATCACCGCTTTCAACAAAGCAAAATACGAATTCTTCGAGGTCTTTGCAGATCCAATAGTCGATAAAAACCGATACTTCGCAATCATCGGTGTGCTCTCAATCATCGTCATTGGTCTGCTGGTACTGTTCTCTCTTTTGCTGCCCCTTAAAACCATCGACCCATGGGTCATCGAGGTTGCGCAGACAGGGCAGGCAGTATCATCAAATGCTTCTACACGCAGGCTTGATAATTTCAAACCTGGTGCAGCCGAAATCTCCTATTTCCTCAAAGAATGGACTACCAAATTACTCCGTATTGACCCCTATCTTGTCAGGGCTGAGCGTGCGGCCGCCTACGAGTTCACACGGGGTAAAGCACAAGAAGAATTCCGAGATTGGCTCAAAAAAGACAGGCCTTTTGAGCTCATCACCGAGGATCCTGGTTTTACGAGATCTGTGGAGTTCAACACTGTAACTCCCGGGCAAAGTGGCGTTGCGTTCGTGCGTGTCCAAACAACCGACAGACCAACAACTGGTAAAACCACACGGGTAAACCGCCTACTCACCATTCATTACGGCACCGCGCCCAGCACCGATCCAAGAATACTTTTGGAAAACCCGCTTGGCTTTTATGTCACCCATTTTGAAATTCAGGAAGAACTCTTGCAATGAAGCACATCATCGCACTGTTAGCATCTCTTGCTTGTTCCTTCGTCTATGCACAAGCTACCCCAACGCCCCTTCCGACTGATACACGTCTGGTGGTATTCGCATTTGATGAAAACAATACCTATCAGGTATTAACTCGCCCAAGCTACCTGACCAATATTCAATTGGGCCCAGATGAAAAGTTCGTTCATCTTGTTATTGGTGACACGGTTTCTTGGGTGGCTGACCAGTCAAAGTTTGGCAATTTGTTCATTCGCCCCAAGTTCCCAAACATTCAAACATCAGCGACGATTGTCACCACGAAAAGAACCTACCAGCTCATCTTGAAGGGGGGTTCCGAAACCGATAAGTGGTACCAAAGAGTGACTTGGGAGTACCCCAACTCCCTCAAGTCTGAAGACTATGATCTTGTAGATTTATCGCAACCGATAGCACCTGTTCGAGCAACAGCTAACCAGCAATCCGCCTACCTTGCATCGGATCCCACACCACCAGGCACCAATCGAACTGTTGCACTCGACAATTTGAACTTTGAATACACAGTGAAGGGTCGAGCCCCATTTGCTCCAATACAAACATTCGACGACGGACGTTTTACCTGGATCAAGATGCCCAAAATGCTGCAAGACCTTCCTGCCGTTTTTGCACGAAATACTGATGGTTCAGTTGAACTTGTGAACTACACAATTGATGGAGATTACGTTGTCGTCCAGAAAATCGCCCCTTCAATTCTCCTGAAGTTGGGGAAAACTGAAGTGACTTTGAAAAATGAAACCTTCGGTCGCCAATAAGCTATGAGCATCGAGAGAACAGAAGACCCAAGCGATTCCTCGGGTCGTTACATTCCGCCTGAACAGGTTTCAACACCTGATCGCGAACCCTCCATCAAAAGAAATCTACACAAGATTTTTATTTTGATCTTCGTTGTTGTTGTAGTTGTCGTGCTCTTTTTTGACAGCATTTTTGGAACAACAGCTCAAACGCAAAAAGAAGAGGCTCCAACTCCTGCTCAGCAGCCGGGTATTGCCATAGACGTCAAACCGAACGCACAAGACGTCACAAAAATAGCGACTGAACAAAAAGCCGCAGCCGAAAAGGAAGCTGCCCCAGATCCCATTCCAGTGAACCCAATTCCCGGCGCTTCAGGCAGGCCTGTGTCTGCTACTCCAATGCCAATTCCTGGTCTTTCAACCACCAATGAGGACGAATTTCGTCGCGCTCGGCAAGCATCTGAAGCGGCAAACGCGTCAATGATTGCCCTTTCTGGCGATTCTGCTATCGCATCACTTTCTGGCACTGAATCACAATCACCAGACCGCGCAATACAGTCCAGAATTGAGATGCTTAGGGCACAAGACGAGCAAATGCGAGCCGAACAAAACGCGAATCTTGCCCTTGCCCAACGGCAAGACGGTGGACAGCTAGATCGCCTAGCGTCTTTGATTTCCAGCGGTGGTCAAGCACAACCTTCGACGCAATCTCCACGTGCTCAAGACTCCAATTTCTTACAATCAACATCTGCGCTTGGTGCTTCAAAAAGTGCGTTGAAAGTCCGGCCCAGAACTGGCGAATTTTTGCTCTGCCAAGGATCCATTATTCCTGCGGTTATTCTGAATCCAATCTTCTCCGACTTGGTTGGGCCAATCAGAGCGCGCGTTGTCAGTGACGTTTATGACTGTCTTGGAAATGGCATCAAGTTAATTCCAAAAGGTGCAATGGTCGTTGGTGCCTATTCCAATGACATTCGGATTGGCCAATCAAAAGTTCTTGGCGCATTTTCACGGATCATCTTCCCTAATGGATCATCTGTAGACCTTCCTGGTTCACAGGCCTTGGATCAAATGGGGACAGCCGGCATTTCAGGCGAAGTTAACACACACTTTTTGAAGATGCTCTCCACCGGTCTTTTACTCGCTGTGATTGCTGATGCTGCCGATCCCGATCGCACAACTACAGTCGGAGTTCAAGGCACCACCAGCACAGGCTCAGCCGCTGGCCAAGTGCTCACGGATGTCTCCAGAGTCTCGCTCGAAAGGTATCGGGTCATCCCAGCCACAATTACGACCGACCCAGCAATCCGAATCAATATCGATGTGAATCAGGATATGGATCTTCCACCTTTTCTTACAAGTTCTACTCGCTAGAGGTAAACAATGAACAAAAACACGTTCAAGAATCTTATTCTGGCCGTATCAATGTCGCTTCTGGTGACCCATGTTTCGGCACAGTCCAACGATTACGATTTTCGCTATGTAGCAAACGGTGCACCGTCGATCACCCCATTACAGGTATTTGACGACGGCCAGTTCACCTACATCCAAATGCCTGTCGGCGCATTGCAGCCTGCTATTTTTGCGACCGGCACCGCTGGCAAACGCCTTCTTCACGGTGTTGTAGAAGGAAATTACATCAAAATCGACGGGATTTATGGTCATTTGACCATTCAGCACGGCACAAACACGATTTCAAATGTTCACTACTCTGGGCCAGGTCGCACAACCATTTTCAAAAATAGCTCACTGGATTCGAATCGCGCCTACGCCGCCCCGATTGTGGCAGAAGCCACCAAGGTACGTTACACCGCGGCACCCGCCTTGGCAGGCGACGAAATGGTCAATGTCAATTTGGACTCCGACACGATCGAAATTCCCTTCTTGAGAAATTCTTCAAATCTCTCCTCCAGAGATAAGATCCAACTGTCGAAATTCGCCAAGAACAACAAAAACGCTACGATCATCAAAATTGATGCAAACGATATTGACGGTGAGAACCAGGACACCGGGTTCAAACGAGCGTTCGCCGTCAAATCCTATCTTGTGTCAAAAGGAATTTCTCCTGACACACTGAAGGTTCAATCAACGCCTTTTGGCTTCGCATCGACCAGCGCCCGGGCGGTCATCACCTCCACACGAGTTGTTTCATCGCCGATCTTTGCAAAACAATCGTCAAATCTAACCTCTGTTTCTGATCTGTCGCCAACCAATCACGCAAACAAGGCTTCTGCTGTTTCAACGCCCACAATTTCCTCCAGTGAATCTGCCAAAGATGCGCAGCCTAAGTCCTACTCCGCCCCAATGAAAAGCTATGCATTCTCGCAGGGCGATCGATCACTGCGAGGTGCCCTGAATCGCTGGGCAAAAGAGGAGGGTTGGGTTCTTGAATGGGAAGCAGAACGTGACCACCCACTTCCGCCGGGCTCTTTCAACGCTCTTAGCATTAAAGAAGCTGCCCTCAAGGCGATGGAAGCCACACAAAACTCCGACTATCCCCTTCGCGCAGTATTCATGGACGACGTCGGCGTAGTGGTGATCAAGCACAACCAGCGTGAAACGCTAAATTAATCACGAGGACAATCATGACCTTTAACCAAAAAAAGCTTTCTTTACTCCTGATTTCCTCGTTCGTGGTTGCAGGTTGTGCCGGTAACCCCGCTATCAAAGACATCGTTTACGATGAATCTGATAAATCTTTGACACGGGGAACCCAAGCCACTGAATCCATCGTCCCAAAGGTGAAACAGGAAAGGCCGTTGGTCGAATCGGTGAAGGGATTGTATGTGCCTCGCAAGTCGATTCCTGTAAATTCTGACCTGAATCTCCCGCCAATTTTTGAGCGGAATATTACGGCCATTTATCCCGGTGCGACCAATGTTTCAACTGTTGCCGAGAGGATCACAAAAGTCACTGGAATCCCTGTCAAGATCAAGCCGGATGTTTACTTGAAGGCAACTTCATTGATCGTTGCCGGTTCCAGTGCGCCAGCTTCATCAAATGACTCCGTGGTCACACCTATTAACCCTGCCCCTGGTGCACCTCTCGGCCCTGTTCCAACAATCGGTCCGAACTCACCTGCCCAATCACAAACGAGTCAAACACTCTCAGACGCCACCTACGCAGAAACTTTTGAGTTGAACTACGACGGTTCACTCTCCGGTCTGCTTGATCGACTTTCTTCCCGCCTTGGCATTTCTTGGGAGTACAAAAATGGTCAAATTGAACTGTACCGGTTGTTGACTAGAACCTTTGTGCTCAAAGCCAATCCCGGTGCAACCGAGTTTGCTTCGTCCCTGGGTAAAGACGGTGGCGAGTCTGGCTTTGCATCAAGCTCCAAAGTAACGATGGAATCTCAGTTTTCAGTATGGCAATCTGTTGAGAATTCGGTTCGATCAATGCTCTCAACCAGCGGCAAGCTCTCCGTGTCTCAGGCCACCGGCACGATCACAGTTACCGATACGAAGCAAGTTGTTGAATCCGTTTCGGAGTACATCGATCGTGAAAACAATATTCTCACGCGCATGGTATCCCTCAAGGTTGAGATCCTGTCCGTTCGACTTCGTGATGCTGATGAATTCGGCCTGGATTGGGATTTTATTTATCGTCAAATCAACAACGGTGCACAGCGTTTTTCATTCACTTTGGGATCCCCGACTTCGTTAACCAGTGCGCAGGCCGGTGGTATTGGCTTTAACATCCTTGCTCCAATCGGCGAAGGTCTTGGTCAGTACAGCGGATCATCGGCCATTTTCAATGCGCTTGCATCTGTCGGTAGGACCAATGTTGTGACGACCTCATCTGCTACTACACTGAACCGTCAGCCAGTCCCAGTTGCAATTACAAATCAGGTTGCCTACCTCGCTGAGACTACTCCAGCACAAGGCGGTATTGCCGGCGGCAACGCTGTACCCGGTCTTAAGCCTGGCATCGTCACAACTGGATTTTTGCTCAATTTCTTGCCGACCGTCTTGGACTCAAATTCAATTCTCCTGCAGTTCTCCTTGGATATTTCTGAATTGCAACGTCTTGGCACATTCTCAGTGGGTTCAGGTGTAACACAGCAAGCCATTCAAACACCTGAAGTTAGCGGTACTCAATTCCTCCAAAGGGTTGCCATCAAACCCGGTGAGACTTTAATTCTGTCCGGATATGATCGTTACTTTGGTCAGTACGACCAACGCACACTGGATCGCAATGGCGAACCTGGATTGGGAGGATCGCGCTCCGGACGAAATGACCGCGAGATTCTGGTCATTCTCGTGTCACCCATCATCCGCGAAGGAATTTAAGGGGTTTTTATGTCAGCTTTTGTGCTTGAAGTGCGCGAGCGGAAGTCCCTCGTTTTTGGTCTTCAGTGGCGGGAAGTAATGAACCTCAAAACTGAGGTTCCTACCCATGCCGCCGAGCTGAAAGCCTCTCATTTTGTGAAGGTTTCGAAAAATGACGAATCCACCATAAGTTGTGGATTCCTGAGAAGCGAAGACAAGGCTGGCTTGAAAGGCAAAGCTTATTCAGCCGCCGCAGCCTTGTCCAACATTGAAGATCTACCAGAAGCTGTGCTGTTTGTTTACTACTATGAGCCTACCGACAAACACTTCCTCATTGGCATTAAATCTGGCTCCCCTTTGCCTGGATTTGATAAAGTCGTTGATAGTGGCGATGAGGTTAAAACTTTTGCAGCTGATTTCTCGGTCGCAGCAAAAACAAAAGTCCGGATCATCGGTAGTTCAACCATTCTAACTGTCGATACTCAGCTACCACTTGATGCATTACTTGAGGCTGCCGAGTCATCTAAGTCAAATCTTTTAGCCCCATATTCCAAGCAAGATCCAGTCAAAATTGCATCAGCCGTATTGGCTGTCGGATTCTTGTCTTTCGCAAGTTGGTACGGATACGACACCTACCAAAAGCAGTTGCAAAGAGAAGCACTTCAGCGTGCACCTCAACAGCAGCTTGATCCCAATGAGGCCTACGCAGCGAACCTGGAGCAACTTAAAACTCAAACAGGGATTCCTTTTACCGCAGTCGTTCCTGCTGTGCAAAAAGCCATGGCCAATCTTCCCAAAGAATTGGCTGGTTACAAAACATCTACTGTTGAGTGCTCAACTTCGTCCTGCTTGGTGACATGGACAGTAGATAGCGGAACGATGAAGGAATTCAATCAGGAAGTTCCAACTTCGTTCGAATCTATTAACTATGATTTGTCCGGTTCGAAAGTTACAAACACCATATCTATCGCAACCGAAGCTGGAAACGTCGTATTAACGGATCTTCCAAAAATGCGGGATTTCCTTATTGATCAAGGTTCTCTTTTCCAAAAACTTACCAATTTAGGGTTCAGTTTCACTATTGGCGCAGCAGAGGCATTTGGTGTACCACCCGAAATTGATTCGACCCAAATCCAAAATATCATCGACGCAGGAACCATCACGTTCAGCGGTCCTTTTTGGACAATCGACGGTTTGAACAATCTACCACCCAATGTTTCACTCGAAACCTTAACTTTATCGGTTGGTGAAGATTCCGTAACCTTTAATGCACAGGGAAAATACTATGTTCAAAATTAAACCAGCTTTTTTGATTTTCTCATTCTTTGTTGCAACGTCAGCAGCTTCGCAATCTGTTTTGGATCTTGCGGAACAGGAGCGTGCAAAGAAAGCAGGAGAGATTACATTTACAGCTCCTCAACCAGCCCCGCTCTCCGCCGCTGATCTACAACGTCGCGATGGAAAAATTCCTCTTGATGAAATTTCATTGATAGGAGTACAAGGAGTCGATGGTGATCTTCGCGCTGAAGTTGTTTCACGAGCTGGTGCTACAGCGACCTTATCGATGACTGGAAGACGTAATTTTGGTGGATGGAGAGTCACAGAGATAACATCAGACTACGTTGTTCTGTCAACTTCCTCTAACAAGCTAGCTTCAAAACATACTATTTATCTAAGCGCTGTCCGAGAGTCAAAACTTGAACCGTTGACAACTGGTGCAGGTCAATTTAACTCGCCTTCCACACCCATTCCTCTGCCATCACCTTCTTTTTAATTTAGGGTCGCCAATGAAGAATCGGGCCACATCGAACCATCAGTTCACAGATCATGGAAACAGGGTAAGGTTTCTTGCCGACCTACGCCCTGTTGAGTCACAAAACTCATATGACGAAAACAACGATCTTGACGATAACCACTCTGAACAAGTGGACAATTTCACGACCAATTCTTCTGTAAAGCCAAACGATATACTCAAGAAGCTGAAATCATTGTTTACCGGCAAACGTGGTGCTAAATCCTCGTCCACCGCAAGCGCAAAGAACGGTTTAAAAAACAAGATTTCCTTTGATGCCCTGGAAAAAAATCATCTTGAAGGTTCTTCTACCTTAGCTGCATATCAAACAAAACGACTAGAGTTCGATTTTATTGATTCTCTTGACAGCATTCCTAACTACCACGCGCTAATTTCTCTCAAAGGTGGTCCGTTGGAAGTTGCAGAGTCTATTAGCCCGCAAGTTGCCGTGCTCTCACTTACCGACCAAGAACCTCGTTCTGATTGCAAAGTACCTCTTGTTCTTGTTCTCACCACCGAATTCATAGAAAAGAATGCTTACCACTCATTAATAGAACGTGCTCGAACAAAAAATTATTCTATTAAAACCACCATCCTGGCGACAACTGGTGTTATCGACCGACTTTATTCAAGACACAGAACCACTGAAATTGCTTCACAAACCCAAACACTTGATGAGTCTTCAGCCGAACATGGTCGCGCAGTTTCTATGATACGAATGGCAGTGGACCGTGGAGCAAGCGATATTCATATTGAACTCCGCGGTGAAACAGCTACCGTTCGTATGAGGATCGATTCGATACTTGTAAAAGTTGATGAACTCACATCTTCGGTCATGAATAATGTAATGGGTCACATCTACACCAAAATGGCTGTTGTTAATTCAAGATCTGATCCTGTTTATAACGAGCTGAACATGCAGTCTTGCATGATTCAATACAAGACTGATCTTTATTCAATAAAACTTCGTTACGCCAGTTCCCCCGTATTGGGCGGCACCGACTTCGTCCTGCGCGTCCTGAAAGACTCTGCACAAACCATCACTGAAATCCCTCGATTACCAGACCTGGGTTATTCAGAATTGCAGTCCAGACAATTGAAAATGGCCAGTCATAAAATATTCGGCGCAATTCTTCTCAGTGGTGGAACCGGCTCTGGAAAATCCACAACGATTCGAACTTTGATCGCATGGCACCCACAGCTGCTTTACACCAAGACTATCTCCGTAGAAGACCCTGTTGAGTATCAAATTCCGCATACCTCTCAAATGTCTGTTCAGCGTTCTATCAGCCAGCAGGGCGGGGAAGACCCCTTTGTGTCTTATAAACGCCAGATCGTTCGTTCGGACCCAGACCGTGTCTTCATCGGCGAAATCCGAGACAGCGAGTCTGGTTCACTCGCAAAGTCCATGGTTCTTACTGGCCACCAGGTCTTCGCAACCGTTCATGCAAACAGTGCCTTTGAAGTGTTTAAGCGCCTTTCACTTCCTGACATCGGCATTGACCGAATCACTCTTTCAGGCAAGACATTTGTTAACGCATCGGTCTATCAAATGCTTTTCCCGAAGCTATGCAGTCATTGCAAGATCCCGCTTGACAATGTTGCATCCAGAGCAGTGCAGCGTGAAGTCTTGCGTCATAGATTTGGCCTCGACACTTCGACTATGTTTGCTCAAAACCCCTCTGGATGCTCACACTGCAAATCAACCGGCATCAAGGGGCAGACAGTCGCTGCAGAAGTCATGATTCCTTCATTGGAAATTCTTGCCATGGTCGCTGAAGGCAAAGATACTGCGGCCGAGATTCAATGGCGAGGTACAAGAACCACAAAGTTTGATGACCCAGACACCACCGGGAAAACCTATTATGAGCACGGTCTTTATAAAGCATCTCAAGGAATTATTGACCCAGACGTTCTTGAGAAGGTTGATCCTCTCGAACTTTATTTGCTTGTCAAAAGGCCATTTGACACATTCGACCAAAACTATGTCCCAAAGGTCTAATCTTCATCACTGAAACGGCCTTTTTTAGGGCGTTTCAGCCTACACCCGTTTCCCACTTAACACTTAACATTTAGATGTAATTGGAGAAACAATGTCAAAACTTCCTTTATCACTTCGCTTGGCTGCTAAAAAATTTTCCTCTACCCGGGAAAATTTCTATGAGTATTTGGCAGATGCATTAGACGACAAAGCTGAAATTGATACTGAAATCGAAATCCAGCGCCAGCGCTACGCAGCAACCAAGAATCCCTTGGCCAAGGTGTTCTCCCATTGGCATTCAAACATGTCTCAAGGCAAATTCAATGTTGCAATCAAGGGAACTGTCCCCCAAAGCGATTTAATGATCATCTCCGCATCTGAACGATCCTCAACTCTTCCAGAAGGTTTGAGATTTTTAGCCAAATCCATTCGTCAGATGAAAGTTATGACTGCAGCAATTCGCTCCGCATGCATTTTCCCCTTGTTTTTCCTATTAGTACTTTTCGGCATGATGTACCTATTCTCGACCATGCTCGCGCCGATTTTAATTCAGGTAATACCCGATATAAACAGCTTTCCAACTGGTGGCAAATACTTCTACCTGATATCAATGGCTTTCAAAGAAAACTGGCCATGGATAATCTCCATCATGATTTCCGTACCAATTCTTTTTGCATTTTCCTTGAACCGACTTACAGGAAAAGCTCGTGAGGTTTTGGATAGGTATCCACCATACTCAATATATCGAGACTATCAAGCTTCATTATTTCTTGTTTCTTTCTCCAGCCTTATAGGATCGGGCGTTTCATTCGATGAAGCCTTAAAAATGATTCACAGTCAATCCAATAAGTATATGCAGTGGCAAATCACTACGATGTTAAGGCGCTATCCTTTGAATCCAACAAAGCCAGCAAAGGCTTTTGAAGTCGGCCTTTTCCCCCAAGCTCTACGGTACATGATCGAAGACTATGGTCGTCGAAATAGCTTCGGAGACGCACTTAAAAAGATTGGTGTAGTTGCAATCGAAACAACTGCACTCAGAGTTGTAAAGTCTGCCAAGTTGCTCAATAACATTCTCCTATTAATCGTCGGATCTTATCTGGTTTTCTCAATTCTTTCCGTCCTTTCAATTGCCTATGAAGCGAAGACGCAGGTTCAATCAAAATCTGGGCAATTTTCTTACTGAGGAGGAAGAAATCACTTTTACTTATCAGAAGAATACTTTCTCACCACCACAAACACACCAACTACACTTAACAGAGGACTTTTATGAACACTCTTTCAGCACCAAGAATCCATTTGAGAAACAACCCTTCGCGTCAACGCGGTATTGGCCTTGTCGAGTTGGCTATTGCTGCCGCTATCTCGATTGGCATTATCGTCCTGGCACTTCAAGTCGTTCCTGAGTTAAGAGCGTCCGGTCGAGCAGACTCAGAGGTGAAGCTGCTGCCAAAGATTTCTGCGAACATTCAGAGACTCTACTCTAGCCAACCTGCATATCCTGTCACGGCCAATGCAATCGTTACAGACGGTATAAAGTTCAACGTATACCCGAAAGAATACATTGAGTCCCCTACGGCTCTCCGAAATCGCTGGGGCGGAGCAATTACTGTGACCGCTACTGCAAACCAAGCAACTATTCGTTATGCGGACGTTCCCAATCTAGAATGTGCGGAAATCTCTACCGCTTTATCAGGCTCATTCCGGGATCTTCGTGTTCTGAACCAGGCCACTGTAGGCACCGCTGTCGCACCAGCTGCGACCGACACGATGAAGAATGCTCAGGGACGTCTTGATATTGCGAAAATGGGAACACCTGGTACAGCTGGTCGTTGTACAAGCGTTGCAGATGTAAACACGATTGATTTCATTATCAGCAAGTGATCTGCTGTTTAAAAGCTTTCCTTAAAACCTAAATCCTCAAATACTTTAAACGCCTATTAGTAGGCGTTTTTTTTAGCCGAAAGCTACAGGTAAAAAAAAAGCCGCTACGAGCGGCTTTTTTACATAAAAATCGTGGTTCCTGCTTTTTCAGAATCTAAAAGAATTCAATATTTCCGAGGTCACAAGCGCACCACTACTGAAGTCATTGGTCCCGTCTCCATTTTCATCGACCGCGAAGACCAACGTACCGTCATTCCGAACTTCGAATTCTATTTGAGTATCGCCAGCACCAGTTACAACGAAAACTCCATCGAGAATCTGACCGTCGATCGATGAACCACTAATGGTCAAACTTTCAACACCAAACCTAAATGAGCTGTTTGTCTCATTGAACATGGCATCGAAATTACCAATCAGATTATAGCTTCCCGAAATCGAATAACTTCCCATTGGCGTGTAGTTCACCGTCAGGCTTCGACTCTGGTGACTACTACCAGCTACCCTATTGAAATTCCCGGTGGTACCAGTCGCATAGTCTGTGTCATACGCCCCAGTGAAGGTCACAATTTTTCTATTACTCGACTCACCCACTATGGTTATTGATCCAGACTCATTGTTGCTGATCAAAAAATCAGACCCCTGAGTTTCTACTCCAGACGCAAAGAAATTTCCGCTCAATGAATAATCGGAATTTGCACCAGCTACCCCTGTTATTTGCAAATTTGCAATCCCGTATCCTCCAAAAAACGCCAAACCGCCTGCCGAACATGACAGCGCATTCACACTGTCTCCATTGTTAAAGCTGCTGCTCTGGTTTTCGTCGGTAACCACAACACTCAGCTGCGACGGGCCGCCCAGTTCGCAGAATGGAGAGTTCTGTGCAGTATTAGGGAAATTCGCGCTGCTAAATTCTAGTGCTCTCACCAGGTAATGGGTAATTCCAAAAGTTTCTGTGTCACCCTGTAACTCACCCAAGTCGAAAGGTGTTCCCAGACCTTTCCCGCTTACGCCTTGCCCTTGAATCATCAACTCTTTTAAAACAATCGCAGCAACTTCGTCTGCATTATTGCGATTCAAAAACAAATTAGCGTTGGCATCTAAGCGATAGCTTGATAAATCTACAGATCCTCCCGAATTTCCGCCATTTCCTGCACCGCTCCCATCCCCTGCCGTGGCTCCACCTCCACCACCACCACCACCGCAGCCAGAGACTGCAACTGTTGCGCCCACTATCACTAAACTGGCTGAAATCAATTTCAATTTACTGTTCATTTTCACTTCCCTCATTGATTAATTACAACTCTAGCTTCCCATACTTCCGAATTTGCGCAACTTTTCGATTATTTCGTAACGATAAGAACATTGACTATGGACTCTATCTCTTTGGCGTACTCGTCTCTGATCGAGGGTGTTTTGCTTTTGTAACGCCCCACTGCTTTCCATGTGTTTCCGGAGTGATCAATGTGTTTTCGGAGTATCCATGCCCCCACGTAAATATTATTGCAAGCATCCCAAAGATGTTTCTCACTGATGCCATAAATTCCCAATTCCTCCAAGTTGATGGAGTTTATTTGCATCACTCCCACATCTTTTGATCCATTCGAATTAATATTCACGGCGCTCGGATTCTCAGTGGATTCTCTTATTGCGATCGCGCGGAGAACAACCTCATTGACCCCATGATATTGAGCGGCACTTGAGTAGCAGTGCGCAAAATCGGGCGTTCTCGGGACCTCTGTCGAAACCGCGCCACCGGCAATCGGCATCAAACTTAAGATCACTGTCGCCAGAAATCTATCGACTAATACCGAACGATTCAAGAACGTCCTCTCCACTGATACCCAGCCTGATTGTCTCAGAAGGTGCTGTTGAAACTTCCTGACCACCACTTTGTTGACTACCGAACTGCGACATCGGTAAAGCGGGCTGAACCCCTTTACTCAACATCTCAAGCACCGGGCCCACACGCCTTTGCCACGTGAGGCCTTCCAGGATCAGAGTCGATAAAAGGTCTGCTGCGTCGGCGTGTTTCAATGCCGCAATTTCGGAGAATAGGGGATGGCCAGCCCTGATCTTGACTCTGATCTCGCGATAGTCTTGATCTGGTCCCGGCACGGAGCCACGGTTTCTTGTCCTTGTGTTCAATTGGATCACCTCAATCAAAGCTCGCCCATGATGGCCATGCCGCACCCCTGAAACCCCTTCACATTCGAATAAATCGAATCGGGAAGGATAGTGACTTTGTTATCAGGAAGTCGTTGTTTGATCACGTCACCGAACAGCAGCCCAGCACCGCCGGCCACCAGGATGTTGTCGATGTCAGCAATCGTTTTGATGCTATTGAACATCTCATTGATGTTCTGATCAATTTTGGATTGAATGAGCGACTTGTAGTTTTTTAAGTCGATGTCTTTTTGGTAAAGAGTGACCAACCAATCGGTCCTTAGTGCATGATCGATTCGGACGTTCGGATCCAGTGGCCGTCCATCAAAATGATCCTCCGAAATTTTGTCAGCGAGAAGTTGCAGCACAGACCACATCCCAATTCCACCACCAGAATCGCATCGTGAAATCTTCGGTTTAAGACCTTCTGAAACCCACCAGTCCAAGGTATTCATACCTGGATCAATGATCAAGTTGTTCCCTCGCTTGACCCGGTCCATCTCGCCACGAAATATTCCGTAGTTGTACAAAGCACCAAGAGGTTGAGGTACTACCTCGACCCTGTTAACTTTGGTAACCACTCGCTCACCTGTTCTTTGATCCCAAGTAAAGAGCTCTCCTGTGAACTTTTCAATCAGTTTTTCCCGATTCTGTTCGAAGGTGTGAACAGGTAATCCAAGCATCAGCAGGTCTATATTGGTCTTTCCAACAAATGATAGAGCTCCCAAAAGAAGCGCTTCGTGCGCTGCGCTGGCAGAATAATTGTCATCAAGCTGCCTGGATGCGCCAACCACGTCCACATCGGGTCCGACCTCGTACTTATTTCCTTTGACCTCAACGCAAATGGTTGTTTGCTTTGCTCCGATCCCTGTTTTTTGAAACGATTTGAGCCCGCCAACGGCAGCCTTTGCAACAGAAGGGAATAGGGCGCACGAAATTTCCCTCCCAATTTGCTTGGTCACATACTTTGTAAACCCTGAACCCACATCAATTGATTGAATAATCTTGCCCATACATTGCCCTTGTTAGTTAACCAATGGCTCTATTGTCCCTGAGTAGAAAAAATACCCATCGATTCAAACTGGCTAAAATCGGGCGTTTCAGTAGTGATCGCAAGAATCTCGGTGAAAACAATGACATTTTTACCAACTTTTTTTAACACCGTGGAATTGCATATCGATTGCAGGTCAAAGACACCGGGAATTTCGGTAAAAGTTACCGTGTTTGGATTGATTGCCAAACCCGCTATCCCATTTCTTTCAAAAAATACCCAGAATTCGTGCCAGTTTGACCGAGAATTTAAGGGACCAATCGTCATTTTTTATGGGCCTGGCAATAAACGCCCAACGATCAGCCCAGCAATTCGAACGCTTTCAAAGAGTCCACTTCTCAAACCCTAGTAGTTTTCATCAACACAAGACTCCCTCGATCAGAGAAGTATTTGCGAATTTCCTACACTTGAGAATTACAAAAACCAATTGTGAGCCACATAGAGTAAGGCGACCTTTCCTTGCGGAGTAACGCTGAGATGGAAATTAAGCAATTGTGAAAAATAATATAAACACTACTTCGCGCTAAAATAACTGTTGCGTCGAAACTTCTCTTCAGCTACATTTCATTTACTAATGCGCTTGTCGCAGCGTCCCCTACAACGCGGCTTTAAACCACATGTGGGGTTTCAACCAAAGCATCTCTGATGCACCAGTTTGCGAGCCTTCGGTGTTCGCGCTTCTTGAGCTGATCTTTTCAGTTAATTTGATCCCTCTACACAAGTAGAAAGTTTGTCTCCCATCGTGCGAGACGCATCCTGGCCTATACGGCTTCAAGCAGATTTAATTTTGCGATCTTTCTTTTTTACCCAGTCTTTCCACAGGCTCTAGATTCGAGTCCACGTCGCTGTTCAGCGTTAACGGTATTTGCCTTTGAGCAAACCACTGTTGTGCTGTTCTTGGTGCGCCTGGTCTTATCCCAACTGCACCGGCTTGTGTGTTCCGTGTCGAGTGCTTATTTGGACTGAGGGTAAGAAGTCGAGTTGTTCATTTCTGAGCAACTAATGGAATTGTTGTATTAGGTACCTTTGTGAAGAGCAATGTTCTTCGCGGCACGGTGGATGCTGCCTTTCGTAGGCGGGACACCTTGCAGGTAGTCGAGTAGACCTGAGCGGTTACTTTACCTAATGCGTGTATTAGGGGTGTCTCTTACCCTTGTGGCTGTCCGTGATGACCGCAAAAGAGACAAACTCACCATCAGGCATTGCGCGCTGTGGTGCCCATTCTCGAAAGGGGTGGGGGATGTGCATGGTTCGGTACCTGCATGTTCAGGGCTTCGTTACTCACGTACTAGACCGGAAAGATTATGAAAACTGACACTACTGAATGGCGAAATGCTACGCGAGAATTCGTAAATGAGCATTTGATGAACAAAAGCAGAACTTCTCGGGTGAACCACTCGGGGAAGTTGAAATCCGAGCGCGCTTCATTTCGAACAATTGAATGCCGTTTTGACTGCCTTGTGCACGCTGTTGAGATATTGCGCTCAAAGGGCTTTGCGGTATCCAGCCCAGAGCAGTTCAAAGCTAAGCACATTCATGCCTTGGTAGAACATTGGGAGAATGATGATTTATCGGCGGCGACGCTTCAAAATTACTTGTCATTTTTACGGGTGGCGATGCGAGCTATCGGCAAAGGGCACCTGGTTCCCAAATCGGCACAGCTGGTGAGTGATCCGACAAAGGTCGTGGTTTCCAAAACCGCCCTTGAGGACAAATCATGGTCGGCGAAAAACATAAAGCTGGAAGAGTTACTTCCCAAGATTGCGGCCGAGGATCATTTTGTGGCCAATATTGTTGAATTGGCTGGAGCCTTCGGTCTGCGTTTGACTGAAGCGACTCAGCAAAAACTCACGGAATCGAGCACCCAGGGCGGGCAGCTCTACGTGATCGACGGCACCAAGGGGAGAAGGCCCCGGCTTGTGCCGATCGAGACGGACAAACAAAGGGAAGTAATTGAAAGGCTCAAGCAACAGGTGAAAAGAAAAGACGGCACTCTGGGCAACCCGCGGCGCAACCTGCAGCAAAACCGCGACCGTGTTTACCGTGTATTGAGAAAACTTGGAATTAACAAAGAGGGTTTGGGGGTGACTGCCCACGGATTGCGACATCAATATGCCAACGACACCTTTGAAATGCTCACCGGCGTTCAGTCCCCGGTGAGGGGCGGGTTACTGATTCCGACCAAATCTCAACTGGAGGCACGTCGCGAACTGAGTGAAAGGCTTGGCCACAGTCGAACCTCAATTACAACGGCTTACACCGGTAGTGTTCAACATCTGGCCAGAGTTCGCCATGGGCGTGTCATAGAAATTGTTGAGAATTTGGCGACGATGGATGAATTCATTTTGAAAGCCTTTGGTGAAATGGACCTTGAGTATGTCGAGCTTGTTGGGCGATGTGCCTCGGGCGAAGCCGCCTTAAGTGATCCGATTGAACTGGCGTTTCACCCAATCCCGAAGATGGAACAGATCAATGAATTTGTTCAAGACGCAAGAAACCATCACCCTGCTGGAGTCCTGGTACATTTCAGCCAGGTGTTGGCCATGTCCCAGCCAGGGTACAAATCTGTCCGAATCTACCAGCATGAAGACGTGTTGTCATAAAATGGGCAATGTCATATTTCTTCCTACATTTAGGCATCTTTGCGCTGTGTGATAGTCGAACGAGTATGTCTGTCTTGCGTCTATAACTTGCCAAGAAACGAATGTTTGTTTAAATGGCGGTAATTAAACGACTTGGGATTTATCGTGCTGACTCTTCACACCAACAACAGCGTAGAAAAGCAAACCGCCAAAATTGTGACCCTGCAGTGGACACTGCGTCGTCATTTGTCAGCGCCGGCATTCCGCAGAAAACTCAGTGCCAAAAATCATGAGTTGATAAAGTCTGGACTGGATTCACTTCCATCTGAGTTGTTCGCATGCAACTCACAGGGACATCCCATCTCTACATCCACGAACAAAGTTGGGCCAGTACTTGCCCACGCAGACCTTCGAATTCGTGAATATGAGCCTAATTGGGCGATTGAAACCACTCAGTTGTATAACGACGGACAGCGTGCCAATGACGACTCAATGGCGATGATTCGCTTTTTTCACACCCGAAAAAGCGTGGGAATTCGATTTGTTGGGCCAGCCGCAATACGCTTGGCTGTTCAATACACCCACATGCTGTGTGAAATGGTCAACCAGATATTTGACTCCAACAAGTTCAGGCGAACAACTGAGTCCGTTGATGCACAATTCAAGTCTGAATATCTCTGTGAGTACGTTATTGACACACTGGTTTTGCCCGTCAATATTTTGAATCGTCAAATGTTCACCGAGTTGCAGTGGGTCGAGCGCCTAATTCACCTGGACATTCGCCGCCAGGCCAACATGCTTGGGATCGCATTACCCAAGAATTTCGCGCTTCGAGTGGTTCAGACCGAGGGTGTGAAATATTCAGTGAAGGTCAATGGTTCTGTGTTGCCGGTGTATTCGGGTTTGAAGGTTCACAGTAACTTAAAACTCACTGGCCACTGGGCTGCGGGCAGCCTAATCTCCAAAGGCCATGGCACGATCATTTCTGACCGGGATAATGCTGCGCCCCGGGCCGACGCACAGGTGTCAGGCACCTATGGCATTGATCCTTCCGAAATGGAGTCACTGTATGGAAAGCCAGTGTTTTCATTTCCGCCAGGCTCATTGGCTGATCACGACACCGATTACCTATAACTCGTGACGAATCTGCGGCTGAATCATCAGCTGCTTTTATCGGAATTCAGCAAATCTCAAGCACCTTCTGGACCTTCCCAGTGGGTGCTTTTCTTCTTTGTGCTCCGCCCATCAAACCCAAAGTCAACTTTTTTGACCTTTTCGACAAACGGGCTTACGAAATCAGGGGGCTAGAATGAACTAACGCCTCACCAGATCAAAAATAAGAAATGAACAATATTCAGTTTTTCTCAGCCACCCATATGGAATACATGAATTTCTTATTGGGTCAGCCCCTGTTTGAAAGTCCTGTTAATTTATTGCGCCTCATAAAGCTAAGCCTCCCTTTGAACTCAAGCCTGGATGATCGACTGGATCCGGTCTGTTTTTCCAGTAGCAAGTACTGTTACGCGATAGGTGACATTAGGATATTCGAGGTACCGCTTGATGAAGAGAATACTTTGTATCAGATTGTAAGCAAACAATCCGGGGTTCTTGCATTTGCATATACCAACCGATTTTTAGAACTCAAAAACCGCAAATATTCATTTCAGGAGAAGCTTGAATGTCTGGACTCTGAATCACTCCATCCGCTACTTCCTCAAGAATTAGTACGCCTCTTTGGTCCCAACGGAGACAATATTCCAGATAATGCAAACCAGTTCTCAATCATCACTGATTTCGCTGTCACAAGATCGTATGAGGACCAAGCTGCAGCATTGCTCGATTTGTTGATAACTGCCTTAAACGAATTGCACATGGGTACAGTCATTGTCTATTCTCCGATTCCTGCAACCATCGAGCGACACCATCCCCTGGCGTTTCAAAAAACTGAAGATTTGCCGGTTGGTTGGCTTGGCCAGCGCACTACAATTTTCGAAACTGTGCGAATGGCCAATATGTATAAGTTGAACCAACAGTTCAGTGCTATGCAAACGCTCACGCAGCTCGGGAGCTGTTTTTTCTTCAATATGCCGTTTTTCGCCCATTTCAGCGATTCCCCGGCAATTGCTTAATCGCAGATGGATTAAATGAAGAAAGTAGACAAGTAATCTTGATTGAACGAGGAGGGGGTGCGCGCCTTACTTATGCTGCGTCGCCTTCTTGATGATCTTCGCTTTGGTCTGCCAATTCTGCTAATTCGCCCAGTGTCAGAACAATTGCGTACCTGAGAGCTTGTTCCTTGCTAAGTTTTGCCACATCCGGTTTTCCGATGTTTTCGAGAAACTTGCCGTGGTGTTTGGTAAGCACTTCATATTGGGCTGCCAATTCCAAGGCCAGTGCTGAATCTTCAAGTGGATTCCACGGGTTCAGGTAGTTAAGCCCGAACATCCTTTCTACGCCAGATTGAAACCGAGGCCCGTCGCCCACCTTCCACTTGCGACCCTTGGCGTTGTGCCAGGTTTTGATTTCCCACCACTTTGATTGGACACCATGGAACTTGGCCACCTTCTCCAGCAGTTTCTCCTCTTTCTTTTTCATATCACCATTTATTCAGTTGTTCCATTTAATAACTGGTATTCACACAAAAGAATAATAGAAACTCGCGGTTTGGCAACTTCTTGTTCTCACACCCTCCCTCATTTCTTGACGATTCAACTACATGTGCCAGGCTGATGAGCAATACCAAATGTGGGAGGTTTTATGACATCACGAGAAATTTGCGTTGCGCCTGTACAGGCTGAATTGATCGCTGGGTGCGAGCTGGAAAACCAAGAGATTGCACAGATTTGTTTGATCTTCGACGACATTCAGATCCACGATCTATCGCTCAGCGAAAACGGCTTTGGTCGAGTTGATCCGGAGTACTACGGCTTAACCGACTCACAGCGTTCTGACATCGTTGCTGCAAACGAGGCGATTGCCCGGTACATTGCGCGATCCTCTGATGAAATGGCGGGGGTTATTCAGAACTCACTGAATATTACCGATGGCGATGTGGCTGCACAAGTCTACCAAGGTGAAACGCTCACGCAATACATACTTGCCGCCAGCACCCTGATGGCCAATCACGCACTTCAGGAAATGATTAAAAAATGGGAAACGTCAATCTAGGAGAGTAGAACGCACACCTCGGCGCAAGGAACGACGTTTCTCGTTTTCAGGACTTGGCTTGGTGGTGGCTTGGCAAAACTTGCGCAAAACCGATCTTGTTGCATAGTGAGTGTTCACCCCTCACTTTCATCGGAGATCATTATGAGTACTGCCTCTCAGGCCGACATCCTGTCATCGACTGTTCTGTATTGCACCAAGGGAAGTTCCAACAAGGAATATCATCTGGCTCTTGAAAAAAACACCGACGGCTATCTGGTTCGTTACGCCAACGGCAAGCGCGGTTCGACCCTTACCCGTGGCTTGAAAACAGCCTCTCCAACATCTCTGGAGATCGCCCAGAAGGTTTATGACAAAACCCTTCGTGAAAAGCTGCGCGATGATTATTACCCAGCCGGTGAGGCCGTGAACGCCGATGTGCAGAGCATCATTGCGTCCAAGCCAGAGAAGATCGACTTTGATCCCCAGCTGTTGATTCCCATTGATGAAGCACAGGCCGAAGAACTCTGCAAGACCATGGAATACGGCATCCAGTTGAAGTACGACGGTGAGCGTCGATTCGCATCCTACGACAATGGTGCAGCCTTGTTTGGCAATCGCAAGGGCGAGAAGGTGCAAGTGCGTCAACACCTTGCTGATGCACTTGTTGAGTTTGCCCAGAAAAGCGGCGGTGAATCATTCGCATGGGACTGCGAAGACATGGGCGAGACTTTGGTAATTTTCGACTTACTTAAATACAAGGGCGAGGATTTGCGAGAGTCCAAGGCAAGTTTTCACCTCCGAGCCATGCTGATGACCACCTTGCAACATGAAATCGAGTTCTACGGTTTTGAGAAGTTTTTCAAGGTCGAATACGTGCAGGACGGTCTGCTCTTTGAACAAGTGAAGGCGATAGCGGAATTCGATTCTGAAGAAGGGCTGGTGTTGAAAAAATGGGACTCCATTATCGAGCCGGGTCTGTCTCACAACACTCACTTCAAGCTGAAGTTTTGGAAAGACGCAACCGTGAAGGTGCTTAGTGTTCACCCCACCAAGCGCAGCGTACAGATGGGTGTTTTGGATGGCACAAACTGGGTCGCCGTTGGAAACGTCACAATTCCGGTTAACGCCTCTATTCCGGCTCCAGAGACGTTGATTGACGTGAAGTACCTGTATGCCTACCCCAACGGCGGATCGCTCTTTGAACCCTCATTTAAGCGGGTTAGAACCGATTTAACCGAGCTTGACTGTTCGATTGAGAAGTTGTCATACAAAAAAGGCTCAGATCAGCTTCTGTAAAGCGTAATCTGAACTAGCTTTAACCGACGAGAGGAGGGCTGTAATGCTCTCCTCCTTGTGTTGCCGGCGAATTTAACGATCAAAATGTGAAAACTCATGGCTGAGATCAAAAAATCCCGACAATCACGAATTGAGAAAATCACTCCAGCAGATCATCATCATCAGGTTGTGAGTGTCGCTGGCGGTGGCCACGAGTACAGAAAGTCTCCGTGCAAGAGTTGCCCATGGCGAACAAGCCAAGTCGGCACATTCCCTGCCCAAGCCTTCCGAATCTCGGCTCACACAGCCTACGACATGGCCGATCGAACCTTTGGTTGTCACGAGTCAGGCCACAAGAAACCCTCCACATGTGCTGGGTTTCTGTTGCGCGGGGCTGACCACAATCTAGCGGTTAGACTGGGCAAGGCGAAAGGTCGATACCTTGATGTTCTCAACGCCGATGGAGCCGAGCTTTTCGATTCCTATCGTGAAATGGCTGTTGCCAACGGTGTGGAACCAAGTGATCCTGTACTAACTTTGTGTCGAAATTAAGTTTTGATCAAGGATCCACATCATTTCCATCGTTTTTTTCCATGAAAATGGATTTACTAAAGCCTGCTGTATTGCGTGATCTCCAGACATTGGATTGGTTTCCGTGAGATATCAGTTTTCAGATTTTCCAAGAACCCTGATTCAGCGGCCCATCGGTATAGCATTCCGCCGTGGCATTACGTCGCGCTGGCAGCATCGGGATAGCGTTCCGCCGTGGCATTGCGTCGCGCCTGTCACCATCGGGATAGCGTTCCGCCGTGGCATTGCGTCGCGCCTGTCACCATCGGGATAGCGTTCCGCCGTGGCATTGCGTCGCGCCTGTCACCATCGGTATAGCGTTCCGCCGTGGCATTGCGTCGCGCCTGTCACCATCGGTATAGCGTTCCGCCGTGGCATTACGTCGCGCTGGCAGCATCGGGATAGCATTCCGCCGTGGCATTACGTCGCGCTGGCAGCATCGGGATA
>NZ_SWKN01000010.1 GCF_005871185.1 Limnobacter alexandrii | reverse complement strand
GCGGTCAGACCGCACTCCAGTTTGAACTACCTGACCCCGAATGAGTTCGTGGCAGGATTGCAAAACGATTTATCAACTGAGACCAGAAAGTTAAGTTCTCAGTGGTAGGAAATTCCCGGGCAGGTCACCACCTCGAAGGTAACCTTGGCTTGATTGGCACCCACAAAAACGATGACTTTGAAGTGCTCTTGACTAAGCACAGCCATTGCTTCTGGCTGCACGTTTTCGTAATCGATAAGGACGTAGTTTGTTCGCAATTTAACTCCGGCAAAATTAGATGGCTAACGCCCAAGGTAAGCGGTGCAGGAAGGAGCGCAGTGCATGGAGGGAACCGACATGGGCCAATAGAATGCCGAAGGCATGGCCCATGTTGGCGTCAGCTTGACTGACCAGTTAGGCTGGGGCGCGTAGGCTGGCTCGGGCAAGTTCACTCCGTGCGCGTTGAGTTCGGTTGTGCAGCTAGCATGCGTTCAACTTCGGCAAGAGCATCCAACGTAACGTTGGGGTTCTTTTCCGCCATTGCAAGAAAGAGAGCGCCTTCTCTAAGAAATAGACGAGCAAAAAATCCTTTCCTGAGTCCTCGATTAGATTGACGAAGGTCTTTGCGAATTGCGAGCAGAAATGCTTCGGTGTGGAAGATGGATTGCGCATCTGGATTTCCTTTGGCAAGATGATCCTTCCAGGCAACGAACGCTTCAATTACTTCGGGTCCACTCCATAAAATCAATTTGCGTGTAAATTCGCGAAGAAATGGAACAAGGTCTTTCTGAGCCTCACTTGAACTGCCCTCTTCTGCAGTAAAGAAAAGAGAAAAGAACTCTTTTAGGAATTCATCGTAGATTTCAGTCTTTTTGTCTCTGTATAAGGCATCTAGTTCTCTTTTGCGCTCATAGTAGCGCCCAATCATCACTGTGAGGGTGGCAACGAGGATAGTTGATGAGGCAGCAATGAGCGGAGCAGCCAATTCTTTAGGGATACTTGCCAAGTAGCTGAAGAAGGTGCTGATGCCCCACGCCAAGATCGCGATTAATCCTGCAAGTAAAAAAAGACCAATAAGGACGAGTGCAAATTTCTTTAGACGGTGCATACCAATAGGCCTAATATTTGAAATAACCCGACCAAAAAACTTGCAACAGTTTTTTGGTCGGGTTCGTTGATTTGTTAGCTCGCGGTGTGCAGAAGCCTAGATTCATATTCTTTTATCAGGCTGGCACGATACTCGACACCCCACTTCTTTGACTTGTACGCTCTCTTAGCCAAATGGCGATTCGAATAAGCTTCTTCAATCGGTTTGAGCTCGTGGACAAGGTGTGGCTCAAGTGGCCCTAGCCCACCTGCAAGTTGGCAGGCCACAGCCAACTCTATTGTAAGCTTCAAGCCGGCATCTGCTGTCAGAATAAGATTCTCAGTATGCCCGTCTTTAGCTACCCAAGACTGCATGTACCAATCAACGTAATACAAGTCCCACGCCATATTGCGGAGCGAGGCAACATTTCTGTCCCGCGCCTCTCCAGGCTTGTATTTCATCATTTTCTTCGCTGGAAGCCTTCCGAAAAGCGCCGCTGCAAATATGAGCGACGCCAAGGAAAAGCGAAACTCAGAAACACACCAATTAATAAACTTCAGAACTTTCTTTGACTGGGATACGGAGGAATCAATTTCTATGTTCGTGATCGCGAGAATGCAGAGATACAAAGAGTCCCAATCTGTAAGTCGCCTGTACTGCAACAATTTGTTTCGCAGTTGATCTCGGTCCGGGGAAACGATTGGTTTGATATGCAGCTGCTGCTCGCAGCCGAGCGCATACGCAGCTAATTCATCCAGTGGATGGTTATCGATTCCTCGAAACTGCTCTAGGTTGGAAATCGCCTCCTCTGCCCTGTCATCGAAGTAGTTAATTTTTTCGTAAATTGCGCAAGTAGGGTCTAATTGAATATCCGCAATTTGAAAAAATGTCAGGTAGGCTGCGGCTACCCTTGAGAATTCAGTTGAATTTGGTCTCTTTACAAGGTTTAGCAGATACTGAAGGCAGTTCATGTCAATTATGACTTTGTACTTGGTGCCTTCCACTTGAAGGTTGTGCTGATAATCAGCCGCGTTGTAGATGTCTACATCTTTGCCTCCAAAGTTGTGAACCAACCAATTGGCTGATCGAATCACCTCAACAATGTCGGGGTAGAACGGTGGAACGACTAAACCTGACGACACAGAATTTCCCAATAGATCTAACGTTTGACATGAGCGGCATGACCCGGCTTGCCGGGGCATGTCCGCTCGATGGAGGGGTTAGGTCGCATTGAGAATTTCCTTTACGCCCTTTCGCGCGCGTAACAACAGATCGACGTTTCCAGACGGAACAACTATTCCTCGGCCAACGATGTTGTCTGGCGCTCCGCGAAAGTTGTCCTTCGCCAAGCGCAGGCAGTCGACGCCTTGCCCACTGCCCTTCTTCTGCAGGCAGCATTCTAGGAACTCGCGTGTAGCTCCTACCACCAGGTCTGCGACTTGCAACAGAGTGCTGTGGTGCATGCTCGTAAACAAGACCGAATCCGCAAACCCGAGATTGCTGAGCTTCCCGCATTGATAGGTGACGCTTCCGTCCGCGGTACGACCGCGAGAGAACGCCCAGGCGTATTCCGAATCGAACGGCTTTGCATTCCCCTTGTCTGGCCAGTCCAGCACAACCTGAGCAGAAGGAGGCTTCTCGTCTCTGACGTGAAGACCGAAACGCATGAGGCCGTTGGCGAATATGAAGCGACTCAGTTCTTCCTTTTTGTCCTTCAACACCTTCCGGTCAGCACTGTAGCCCTCAATGCATGAGATGAGGATGGCGCAGTCCGTCTCAGCCAAGCATGAGAAAACTTCCTTCCTCCACTCCTTTGACGTTTGCATCAATGACTCATAGATCTCCGTCTTGGCTTGCGTCTTGTACAGGTCCCTTAGGTCTTTCAGATTCCACTTGACCGGCGATCGCGAGTTTCCTGTATGCCGCTGTTTTATGGACTCGACGCCGGTGCGAATGTGATGCTCTGCCTCCGGCGAAACCACCAAACCGCCAAAGAGCAAGATGTCGGGAATCTCGGCTTCCTTTACCCCGTGCAGTTCAGAGTTGTCGGCGTACCACTTCACTGCTGCGTCTCCGTGCGACCTAACGCTGCGCTAACCGGCGCGCAGCACCTGTCGCGGAGCGGACATGAATTTGCTGGGTGTCCGAGTGCAGCAACGAGTTAGCTTGCGCCAATAAACATCTGACATACCGTGTCATAGTCGATGACATGAACATTATGGTATTTACGGCAAGCTTGATTGACTTCGTCGACGTCTATGTTTTCCCAACTTCCGACCACCAAGACCAACCGGGGATCTCTCACCTCAATTCCGTATTTGGCTTTAGCACTTTCAG
Organism: Limnobacter alexandrii; assembly: GCF_005871185.1. Lineage (GTDB taxonomy): Bacteria > Pseudomonadota > Gammaproteobacteria > Burkholderiales > Burkholderiaceae_B > Limnobacter > Limnobacter alexandrii. Next base: position 284,359 of record NZ_SWKN01000010.1, on the reverse strand, counting down.
CGTTTCGCGGGTATTCGAAGTATTCACGATAATTTGCTAACTGCGATATGCCCTCTTCGACATAGTCGATGAAACGCCTTCGGCTACGGCTAGCCTTAGTAAGATTTTTCCTATCAAGTACGGCAGTTTTGAGATCGTAAATGTCGTAGTATCCATCGTTTCTCTTGACGAGCAGGTCAGGGTTTATAGCCGTGTCTGTGCAAGTTCCATCATGTTCCAACCATTCGAGGTAAGGTTCGTACTCGAAATGCGCGGTTTTGAAGGCGGCCTTTATAACTTCCGGATGAAGCTTTATGAATTCTCCGATAGTTGTCTCACGGAGATTTGGGAAGAGCACCATGCTCTGCAGCTGGCCACCAATCAACAGCCGGCGTTCCTGTTCTTCAACTGTGTGAACACCCTTAACGTCATTGTCTCGAGTCGTATTTGTGAACAACTCCAAGAGTTGGGTTCTGCTAGCTCCGCTTTTAATAATGTACGCGGAAAGAATGCTCTTGCACCTGAAAACGTTTTCTTTTCGATTTACCAGAACACAGTTCTCAATCATGCAAGAGACAAAGTTGTCACCGAACGCAATGGTGCTCCCATGACCTCCCACACGATTTAGCTTTGATTCATAAAGCTCGATATGGGGGAACCTGCTTTTGATCGCATTAAAGTCTGCGTCATGTGCAAGGCATAAGAAACGAAATCCGTTGCATGACCCGTCAAGTCGCAATAACGGGTCTGGTTGACTATCGTCAAACTGGCTCATGTACCGATAGATCGACCTTTCTTCGTGTCTCTTAACCGTCAGACCATGGAAATTTTCCGTTGCACCGATAAGTTCTGCAACGTAGTAACCAGAACACTTGGTCACCAAGAGAATATTCGGGTAGAGGACCTTGACACCTTTTGTATCGAGATTACCCGTTCGTTGCGCGCTAGAAACAGCACGGAGATACGCTGACCACCAGGCTCTAGTTTCTTCAACGAACTTATCGAACACCATACGCGCAACCTCTCAAGCTAACGCCTAACTCAGCGAGCGCCACAGGCGTCCGCTGCAGTTATTTGTTATATTCTTTTGGCAATGGGCAATCATAGTTAATATCAATCATGTCCAAGTTTGTGATGGAAAAATTGGCATACTTTACGCCCCTTTGAGAAACATTTTCTTCAGGTTTTCCGTAGATGAAAACAAAGGCAGTTGGCTTCTCTTTTTGTATGATTTTTTCCAAGCGTGTGGTAACGAGTTTTTTAATCTTATAGCTATCAATCAAACGATCACCAATCATGACTGTGGTAATGTAGTCTTCTTCAGATTTTGTGAAATGTTTTTTGAATTTAATTTGGTAGCCATAATCTGAAGGCAGCCTGTTAATAAAGGCCCAACCATAGTAGATAACAGGATAATCAGGAAGGGTATCTAAGTCCTGCTCCCAGATACATTTAAAAATGCTTCTATAATGGACATCTCGACCCTGTATATTTACTCGCCTATGATCTAATGATCCGTCCTTTTTGTAGCGTATATAACGGCTCACAACTGATCTTACTGAATATATATTTCCTACACTGCCATTCTCTCTGAGAATAGAATCTGTAGGACGCTTGATGAATTGTGACTTTTTGACTGGCTTTTGATTCGGAAACCTATTTATTTTCGGCTCATCATAGTAGGAGCTAGGTCTTTCTAACAGAAATACATCAACAACCGATTCATCAACAGAGCGCTGCTCCTCTTTGACAGAAACGCCATCTTCATAGCGTAAATCAAGAGGGATATCATTAAATATCTCACAGGATTTACTATGTGAACCATAAATCCTAAAGTGAGGCACCACTTTCATATCTTGAACGTCTTCGTCCAAGTTGGCGCAGGTCACCTGAGCTGTGCAGTCAGTACCTGGACACAGAAATTTCTTCTTATCTTTAATTAATCCTGACCAATAGAAGTCATATGCCCTATCTGGATCAAGGTAATCATCAACTTCTATGCTGTACGCGATATCTAGCGACAAAGTCTGATCTCCCTATGAATATAACACTTGAATTAAGCCGACCCGCGAAGCGGGTTCGGTTTGAATGAATTGTTAGGGGGCACCTAGCAGCCCCCGAATTTCTCGTATAAGTTCCATCGCGCTATCCGCAGAGCTCTGAGCTGCACGTATTGCTTGTCCACCGATTTCGGCTATCTCAACTGCTTTCTCGTGCACGAGGTCTTTCCGAGCTTCACGGAATTCCTGTACTCGACCAAGCACAACAGAGTCGGTGATGCCAAGTATCTTCAACCGCTCCTCGTGAGGCAACCGATCAACTTTCAGTGCTTCCACGCGGCCTAAACGACTCTGCAAGGCGATGTACAAGAGTGCATCTAGGAACATGCCCGCAAATACGATTGCAACCATTGCATTTTTAAAGGAGCGGCGGTCGGGATCCCAGAGAATGATGTAGCCAGGCTCACCATCCGGTTTAAGCGATCTTGACGCCTCCAAATCCGCGCGCATTTCGTGATGCGCCTCGTCGGCGATGGACCAATAAACGTCAATATTGCTGATGATGCTCACGTGCCCCCTAACGTCTCAAATCACAGACGGCTAAAATCGGAGCGAGGAACGAGCTACGCTTTTAGGCGTCCGAGTTAATTTATCTTGTTAGACATTTTTACCTTTGCTCCAGAGATAAATATCAAAAACTCTTTCCTGAAACCAAGATTTTGAAGACACCTCCTTTATGTATTCTTTTGTCCCCACCTCTTGATCAACCGCATACAAGTTAAGTTCAGGCAATTTAGAACAAGACTTTTGAATTTGTTCTTTGTGTATTTCAAAACTTTCATTCCATTTTTTGTAGTAACCAGCCAAGTCTCCATTCTCTGAGCCCACAGCAATTCTTGCTTGTGAGTCATAGATTAAAACTGGTTGTTTTATCTTTAGCCAAAGAAATTTAGTGGTTAGTGATAAAACACTTCTGTTTCCATATTTTCCTGATATTTCTCTTTCTATTTCCAATATTTTTTTGACTTGATCATCCCTAAAGTGCTCCTTACTTACACCATCGAGTATTTCCAAGACAGGTTGGTATCTTTTAAGCCCTTTCTTTTCATCAAATTCACTAGGCAGATTTCTAGCAACCCTATAAAAGCCTCCTGCACTTTTCAATGCGGATAATTTTTTCTCCTCATTACCTTTAGAGAGAGCTTGACAGTAGCCTCGGTCATAAGTAAGCCACTGATTAAGGTAATAAAGTGAGCAATAATCAAAAGTCTGGATTGACATATTTTTGATGCCTAACACCGTGCTCTGGGGATAATCGGAGCGTAGCGTAGGTTATTCCCTAGGAGCACCTTGTTAAGCATTCTTCGTTGCTGCCGCTCTACCTTTTTCTGTAAGTTGGTATGCTGCTGTGTATCTTGTTCTTCCAGGTACAGGCTCCAAAAGACCATTTTGAACGAGAAGCTGAAGTATTCTTTTCATTCTATTTTCTGAATCGATGAAGCAAATTTCTCTAGCATGCCTATTTGCGATTTCATCATTTTCAAGTAAATACTCTAATATGGCCTCTTCCGGCGTTGCTAATGATTCGTGCCTTAAAATAACTTTTACATAGCCGCTATCTTGTTGAATTATTGGCGGTTTAAGCTTTAATTTCCTCATAGACTCAAACGCGGTATTTAGCCCTTCACCAACGTCTTTGTTTGGTGGATCAGGAAATTTGTTAATTAGTCGCACCAGCCCCGGGTTTCTAGCAAAGCGCTCTGAAAGAATATTTTCTGCAGTTACATGGCCAGGTAAAGTTCCCGGACTCAACACCTCTACTCGATTATCAAAAATCCGAATATGGATATCGTCAGTAATAGCGTAATCCCGATGTATAACTGCGTTAGTAATTATCTCGTGAATGGCCTCTACTGGATACTGAACCTCCACCATCCCGTTATGCGTACTCAGCCGAACAGATTCAATGATCTCTGTAGTTTTTTCCACTGCATCTTTGATTTGGTCGTATATATTCCCCTCTACTGATGCAGGATCAAAGTCTAGTGTTGCTCGCGTCCCCTCATCATCCGAGGTTTTATATCTATAAATTTTCAGACCGCTACGTTTTGGCAAAACAGCTTGCGGCTCTTCCGCAAAGAGTAAAATTGCTGCCACTGTTGGCTTTCCATTGAGTAGAAGCATTTGCTTTTTAAGCCAAGATTCGGGCTCACCCGTTGGAACCACTTCCAATAAGAATTCAATTATATGAGTTGAGTTTTCTATAACCTCTTTGGGACAGTTCACCACCTCCGTTTCGAACGACACTAATCCCTTATCGCGACGAAGTGACTGAAGCCTATCTTCATCTGTTACAGGAAGGCTTTGCGCTCCCCTACGAACATAAACCTTCCCATCACTGGCTGCCTTCAAATCACGAGTTTTTGATATTTGGATTTTGAGGACAACCCCATCCAAACCTTCGCCACTCAAAAATTCATATTGAAAATCGCTACCCAAGGGGAACAAACCATCGAACACTTGAATATGCGCATTAGCGGCTTCCATGTTGCCGAATCCTCGCCACTTTCGAGGGCTATCATCAATCCCAATGAATAGTTCACCACCTTCAGCATTGGCGAATGCTGCTATTGCTTTTGTAAGCTTTCCGGGTGCTATCTCGATAGCCTTGAGGTCTGAAAAGTGGCCTTCATCCATGGCTAGAAGTTTTTTTATTTCATTTTCAGATAATTTCACGGTATTGATCATTAATAGATAATTCCTCTCTATTGCTTAACGTTTGAGTTAACCGACAGGCGACAAGGCGGAGAATGAGCGAAGCCGCAGGCCTTGTTGCCTGTTCGTGTTGAACGAGGGGTTATGCGTTTTCATCTTCAATTTCATCAATGAATCTATCTTTTTTAAAATCCTTGAAGCAAAGTTGAAACCAATCATGAGAAGCTTCAAAAAGTTCATATATTTCTTCGTACAGTGCACTTATTGTGACTAGCCTATTTTTGAGCTCAGGGAGGGAGGTCTGTTTTGTTAAACCATGAAATACGTTATTTCTCAACGCATTCATTTCATAGCATTTTTCAATGAACGTTCTTTTCCCCTCGAATTCCACAGAAAATTCCAATTGAGCTAAAACTTGGCCTGCCATTTGTTGTTTCGGTGCAGGGAACCTGATTTCTGCGGGGTAGCAGGAGAGCTGAATGAAAAACTGCGAGTCTTTAACTAGTAACTTGGCCATCTCATCGCATAACTGGTGGTAGATGGCCAATGCGGCTAAATAACCTTCCAAAGTGCCAAGTCCATTTGCATCATCAGCCAGTGCGTCTAAGTCAGCAAGATGGTCAGAATTTTCGAAACAAGGCCACTGAGAACGATCCCTGATTTTAGAAACGATGCTAGTTATAGTTTCTTACGAATAACGCTTTGCATAACTGGCCAACCGAGGCGGGGCGAGGTTTGTAGCATCCGCCACAAACGAGTACCGCAGAGGACTTTCCGAGTTAATGCAATTGTTAGACACCCTGCAATTGTTCATAAAACAGTTACCTTCGTTTGCTTTCGTTTCCTTTTTGACTCTCGCCATACCTCAACGCGGTAATGCAGCGGTGGCGGAAAGTCAGGAGCGCGGCGTGTGCGCGGTTTTGGTAGTTCGCTACCATTTACTTCGGGTGGAATTATCTCTGTAAATTCATCGAGCGGTAGTTGAGCTTGCTGGGGACGACGAGGACAATTGCGAAAAGCGTTTGATAAAGTTTCCAGAAATCCCGGGACTTCGTGAGCATTATTTCCCAAGATAGTTTCGGCAAGAATGGATGCCTCGGCTGGACTTAACTCGCCACTCTGTACGCGAACAAAGAGCCTTTGAATAGCTGCTGGTACCCCACCTTTTCTTTTAACCGTCGCATCGGACTTCGCACAAGAGAACTTACTCAGAGCTTGGTCAGACAAAAAATTACCTGTAGCTCTCAACTGTTTGCTGATTATTTCAACCCCTGACATTAATCCGCCATAGGCGGTTATTCCAATAACTAAGGCTCCAGCAGTTGATTTAATTCTGCCCCAGCCATTGATCGAGCCTTCTTCAATTTGTAGAAATAGAGAATAGTCAGGCAACGTCAGCGACTGATCGACGTAAGCCCCCCACTCATCGAACAAAGAGCTTGACGCGACCTCGAGCTTTGAAGCGTCAATGTTTGGCACAGCCAGATTAAAATCTGTAGAACCAAGATCGAGCATACGGTCTTTCCTCTGTCCCTAATGCTGAAGTGAGTAGCCAGCGCGACATTTTGCGCTGGCCCGCTCGACTGCCAAGTTAGAAGGGCAAATCAGAGCGCCGCCTGTCATTTAGCTTTCTTTGGGGGAGTGCTAGGCTTTAGGGACGGTGTATTTCCTGGTGTGGTTTTGTTATCACGACGGCGCTGATCCGGCTTCCCCGTTGATTTTGCTATTGGCTTTGGTCCAGGTTTAAGTGCCATAAATGCTCTCCTTTATGGTTTGAGAATGAAAGTGACCCACCATAGCTACCGCAGGCCACCACCAAAGCCTGCTCTTGTTAGACACGTAATTTAATTAGTACATAAACTAAATTAATTGTCATACAACAGCAAGCAATCCACTCCCCTCACCCCACTGCTTAATAAATAATCAACAACCAAAAACCCCGCCCAGCTTTACTCTCAGCCACACAGCAAAAAACACCACCCCTCATTTGAAGGGCGGTGTAACTGAACTAAAAAAACTCGCGGGAATAAAAAAACCGGACCACCCCGCTACGAATGGTCCGGCTTTCAGAAAGAAAAAATTATTGTTCTTATGCAGCCACTGGCGCCTTGCTTACCGCTTTGCTCATGCGCGCACGAACTGCTTTTTTCACTTCAGGGTTGGGGTTGCGCATGGTCTGGTTGACCTTTTCCACGAAAGCATCGATCTCTTTCATGAAGTGGCTGTTGTCGTGGTCCCAGGGGTGGAAGTCAGCGCGGAAGTAGTCGAAGAAGTCGCTCATGGCGTTGCGGAAAATGCCTTCCTTGCCCAGCAACATTTTGGCAACGGCTTTATAGCCTTGCAGGTGCTTGCCCTTGGTGTTGGGGTCAGCGAATACCAGGCGTGCGTGGAAGTACATGATGACGGGCCAGAAAATGACGGTGGCCAGCACCATGCCGAAGCGGCGAATGAAGCGGTTGTATACGTTGTCGGGAATCACGGTGTTCCACACGTCGTAGGCCACGGCTTTGTGCTCGGTTTCTTCGTATGCATGCCACTGCCACATTTGCTTGAAACCTTCGTCCGATTTCTCGCCAGTAACTTTTGGATCTTTCAACACGGCGTCGGCCATGATGGCGGTGTAATGTTCCAGCGCAATGGTGCCGGCAAGTGACAATTTTTTGCCCAAGCCTTTTTGCAAACCACCCAACAGGCTCCACAGCATTTTGTCCAGCTTCAATGCGGGCACACCACTGCGGTCCATCATCTCGTTGTATTCCTCGTGCTCGCGGCTGTGCAGCGCTTCTTGGCCGATGAATGCGGTGATGGCTTTTTTCAGGTCAGGATCGGTGACCTGGTCTTTGTAAGCGCGTACGGAGTCCATGAACAAACGCTCGCCAGCCGGGAACAACACGGACAAGGCATTGAAGAAATGCGTAACGTGTTCACCGGCTTCGTGCCAGTTGTTGATGCGGGACTCGTCGAGGTTGATTTTGACGTCACGGCGAACTGGAATAATTTTCATGGTGTACTCCTTTGGTTGCAGCTATTTTTATGCTTTGGTACTAACGTTGACACCATTCAATGTAACAATCATTTTTGGCATTAACAACTGTAAACGTTAGAAAAAAACTCTAAATTTCAATCGATCGTTTGTTTTTTGTGACAGGGCAAACCCTTGATTCAATTGAATTAAATTTTTTGCAGTGCAATATTAAACTTGGGAATTTCAACCGAAGTGTTTGTTCCACAAGGTGTTCTTGGCCTTGTGGTATGCGGTAAAATTGGCTTATTCACCAGTTCATCAAGAGGTAGTTATGAACAAGCCAACAATCCCCACGGTCAACAATCCAAGAACGGTTGAACACATCATTACGGGCCAGCCCACCAGCGATGGCGCAGGCGTAAAGCTAACCCGCGTAATTACTCAAAACCTGCAGCGCAGGCTTGACCCCTTCCTGATGCTGGACAACTTCGGCAGCGACAACCCCAACGATTACATTGCGGGCTTTCCGAACCACCCTCACCGTGGGTTTGAAACCATTACCTACATGATTGCGGGCCGCATGCTGCATGAGGACAGCAAGGGCAACAGGGGCTTGCTGGAAAACGGCGGTGTGCAGTGGATGACTGCCGGGCGAGGTGTGTTTCACAGTGAAATTCCGCAGCAGGAAGAAGGCGTGATGGAAGGTTTTCAGCTGTGGTTGAACCTGCCTGCGAAAGACAAAATGTGCGCGCCTTGGTATCGCGATTTCACCAATGCTGACCTGCCCCAGTTTGAAACTGCGGAAGGTGTAGCCGTAACCGCAATTGCAGGCAATAGCCACGGCGTGGAAGGCGCTGTAAGCCGCGAGGGCACACAACCTTTGTACCTCGATTTACACCTGCCTGCCGGCTCAAAATTTGTTCAAAACTTGGCCGCCCAACACAATGCGGTGGTGTTTGTGTACCGGGGTGAAGTGAAGGTGGCTGGCCAAACCATTGGCGACAAGCGAATGGCCATTTTGAAAAACGAAGGCGATGGCGTTGTAATTGAAGCAAGCGCCGATGCCAAGGCTTTGCTGATTGCGGGCAAGCCACTGAACGAGCCGATTGCGCAGTACGGCCCGTTCGTGATGAACACCGAACAGGAAATTCGGCAGGCCTTGCAGGATTTTCGTGAAGGCACGCTGGCGTAAAAAAAAGCCCGGAGAAATCCGGGCTTTTTTTTATCACTTGGCGAAATATTACTGCTCAATCACCACCGGTTTTTTCAGCGCAACCCAACCTTCGGCCTTGGGCAAATAGTTCTCTTCAATCACGTTGCGCTTGATTTTCATGGTGGGTGTCAGGAAGCCGTTTTCCATGCTCCACAGGTCTTTCACCACCACAATACAACTCAACTTCTCGTGCGCCTCAAGTTGACCATTCACATGGTTCAGCAGCTCGGTCATTTCACTTTCAACCCGTGCAGCCTCATTGGGGTTTTGCTCCACTTGTTTGTGCTCCTCAAGTGGCAACATCACCAGGGCGAATGGCTGTGAAAACGAGGGGCCGGTAACGCACACTGCTTCAATCAATTCATGGCCGTTCAAACGGTTCTCAATTGGCACGGGCGCTATGTATTTGCCCTTGCTGGTCTTGAACAACTCTTTCACGCGACCGGTAATTTTCAAGCGACCCTGATCATCAATCACACCCATGTCGCCGGTTTTCAGGAAACCGTCTTCGGTATACGACTGCGCAGTCAGCTCGGGGTTTTTGTAATAGCCCATCATGTTGCAGGGGCTTTTCACCAGCACTTCGCCAACTTCGGAAATTTTGCACTCCACGCCAGGATAGGTGTTGCCCACGTAACCCACGCGCACCTTGCCGGGCAGGCTGCAATGCGAGTAAGCGAAGTTTTCGCTCATGGCATAACCTTCGAGCAAATCAAGCCCCAGGTTGCGATACCAAGACATCAACGCAGGGGCCAAGGGTGCCGAACCACTCAGCGCCATGCGCACTTCAGCAAGCCCCAGTTTTTTCAGCAAGAACTTTTTGAACAAACCGGACAGAATCGGGATTCGGAAAATAACATGTTGCACACCCAGCGGAATTTTTCCGCAAATACCGTTGTAAAACTTGGTCCACAAACGAGGCACCGAGAAAAACAGCGTGGGCCGTGCGCGTTGCAAGTCTTGAATGAAGCTGTCCAGCCCAAACGAGAAGTACACATGAAAGCCATAGAACAGCGAGCCGGTTTCCAGAATGGCACGCTCGGCCGCGTGGGCCAGCGGCAAATAGGAAATCATGCGGTCGTTGTTGTTGAAAGTCATGACCTTCGATGTGCCACGCAGGGCGCTGATCATGGCGTTAAACGAGATCATGACACCTTTGGGCTTGCCTGTGCTGCCAGACGTGTACAGCATGGTGGCCATTTCGTCTTTGCTGCGCTTCACCGGGTTTTGTGTGGGTGCAGTGCTGGCAACAATGTCGTCCCATTTCTTGGCGTGGGCCAACTGCGGCGCCAAAGGCAAAGTGATAGTGGGCATGCTGGTGGGAATGCCCTTCTCGACCACGCGCCACAACTCGTCCATTTTGCCGATGAAGATCATTTTCGAATCGCTGTTGTCCAGAACGTACTCAGCGGTTTCAGCATTCAGCGTGGGGTACAAGGGGATGGACACATGCCCTGCCCGCCAAATGGCGAGGTCGGCCATGATCCAGTGCGCACTGTTCTTGCCCAGAATGCCAATGTGGGTTTTCTCGGGCAGGTTAAGCGACTGCAAGTAAGCTGCCATGCGGTTCACCTGGTCGGCCACTTGCGCCCAGGTGTAGTCCACAGTTTTCTCGGTAGAGAATGGCTGCGTGAAGTAAACCTTGTTGGGTTGGGTTGCGGCCCAATGGTCCAGGCAATCCAGCAGGGTCTCGAATTTCTCGAACTGCGCTTCGCTCATGTGTTTGTCTCCATGTTTTTTATTAGGACTGCTGCGCCTAAACCTCCACCGGCACAACTAGATACTACCGCGTACCTGGCGTTTTCTACTTTTAATCTTCTCGCTGCGGTGGTTAGCAAACGAATTCCAGTGGCTGCAAACGGATTGCCCAATGAAAGCGACCCACCCCAAGTGTTCAGTTTGCTGAGAGGTAACTCCCCAGGCACAGCGCCTGCGTAATATTCATCTGCGTATTCCGTGCGGGCCATACAGGCGATGTTCACGAGAATTTGAGCAGCAAAGGCTTCATGAAGTTCCCACACATCGATGTCATTCATGCTCAACTTGTTTCGGGCCAACAATGCGGGAATGGACACGGCTGGTCCAAGCAGCATTTCGTCTTCCAGGCTTTTTACTGCGGCCAGTTGATAATCCACCACTTCGGCCAAGGGCTGTAAGCCCATTTCCCTTGCGGCTTCCAGGCTAGTCACCAGCAAAGCGGCGGAACCATCGGTAAAGCGCGATGAGCCTGCTGCCGTGATCACACCGCTTTTGCTGAAAATGGTGCGCATGGTCGACAACTTTTGAATATTACTGTCTTCGCGCGGTGTGTTATCTTGTGTAATGAGGTGTTTAAAGCCGGGCACCTGCACCGGGATGATGGTGCCTTCGAAGTGGCCTTGCTTTAACGCATCAATGGCCAGCTGGTGGCTACGCACTGTAAAAGCATCGCAGTCCTCCCGGCTTACCTTGAACTTCTGCACCATTTGCTCGGCACACACACCCATGGTTTTGCGCGTGGTGAAGTCGGTGCCTGTGGGCATTTCGGGTTTCAAATCGCTTGGGCGAAGTGAAGCCAAATTTTTCAGGATATTTTTAGCAGAGGAATTTTGCCGCACCTTCATGGCTGCTCGGCGAATTTTTTGCGAGTAACGGATTGGAATATCCGAGAAGCTTTCCACACCCGCCGCAATACCAACATGAATTCGACCCAAGGCGATCATGTCGCACAAATTCGCGAAGCCCACACTGGCTGACAAGCCCGCCATCGATGTGGTGTAAGCCGGGATGGTGGCGGGCAAGCCAGCACTCAACATGCTTTCGCGGGCGACGTTCGAGGTTTCAATTTCATGCAGCACCGTGCCCATGGTCACCATGTTCACGCGGTTTGAATCAATGCCGGTCTTGTTCACCAGGCCTGCGATTGCTTTGCCGCCCAACTCGTACGTCATCAATTGGGAATAAGCACCCCCCGAATCCAGAAATGGCGTGCGCACGCCGTCCACAATCACTGCCTTGCGAATCGACTTCATTTGAAACGCCCCACCATATGCAAGGTGCCATCGGCTGCGGCCAAGCGAAGTTGTGTATAGCCTTCAGAATCTTGTGTTGTACTGGTTTGCACCTGCATGCCCGCATTGGGCAGTGGCAGTGGTTTGATCCAGCGCACATCCAGGTCAGCCACAGTGTGCCCTGCATTGTTCAACACCTCCCAAGTGCGGGCCAGTTGCCCGAAGCCGTGCAGAATGCAGCTTTTGAAGCGAGTGCGTTTGCCCACCGCCTTGATGGTATGAATGGGGTTGAAATCACCCGTCAACATGGCGAAAGCCAAACCGTCTTCTTCCTCGGCAGTCCAATTACCTGCGGTGTTGAATTCGAATTCTTCACGTTTGGCGGGTTTGCTTTTGCCAGCAGGTTTTGCCCTAGGCACGGTGGAGTAGCTGTCGATGACCATGGCCAGTTCACCCCTGGGGTTGCTGGCCTGCACGCGGGTGTGAATGCGCACTTTGTCGCCATCGTCTGTCACATCCATCAAGCTGCCGCGCAAGGCAATGGCCTCGCCCCGCTTCAAGGGCGCGTGAATTTGCATGCGCAAGCCTTGGTTCAGCAGCGACAACAAATTGTAAGGCGCAAGGCTGCCCAGTTTGGCCAGCATGGGCATGGCCCAGTGGCTACAAAAATGCACAGGCATGTCGATGCTGTAGCGGTTGGCGGGTGCGCCAGTCCATGCCACGTATTGATCAAGCAATTCATCGTTCAATGCGGGCACATGCATGCTGTGGTGAACCGGCAATTCCGGCAAGACGCCGGGCCGCGTAATGGGCGTTGCATTGCGAATGGCCGCCCAACCCATGGACCGAATGTTGGGCCAATGCAAGGCCAAATACTTCAAGGGGTAATCTGCCAACATGGTGTGTGTATTCCTTTAATTTTTACAAGCCCAACTGCTTGCCAATAATTTCATTCATGATTTCATACGTGCCGCCGCCGATGGATGCAATGCGGTTGTCGCGGTACAAACGCTCCACCAAACTTTCGCGCATGTAGCCCATGCCGCCGAAAATTTGCACGGCTTCGTAAGTAATGAAGTCCGATGTTTTGGTGGCGAAGTTTTTGGCCATGGACACTTCTTTCAAAGCAGGCTTGCCCGCCTGCATGCGTGCTGCAACGCGGTATGTGAACTCGCGGCTGGCTTCCAGTTGCGTGGCCATGTCGGCCAGTTTGTGGCGAATTACCTGGTGCTTGCTCAGTGGCTTGCCGAAAGTGCTGCGGTTTTTGGCGTAGTTCATGGCCTCGTTGAATGCCAGTTCCGACAGGGTGTTGGCGTAGCAGGCCAGGCCCAAACGTTCGGCTTCGAAGTTGGTCATGATCATCATGAAGCCACCATTCTCAATGCCGATCAGGTTCGACTTGGGCACCACCACATTGTCAAAAAACAGCTCCGCTGTGTCGCTGCACCACCAACCCATTTTTTTCAATGGCTGGCCAGTGCTGAAACCCGGGGTGCCTTTCTCAATCAACAGCATGCTAATACCGCCGTAACCATCGCCACCCGTGCGCACGGCCACGGTGTAATAGTCGGCGCGAATGCCTGAAGTAATGTAGGTTTTAGAACCCGATACTTTGTAGTGGTCACCACAATCCACCGCGCGGGTTTTCAAGTTGGCCACATCGGATCCACCCCCGGGCTCGGTCACTGCCAGCGCGATAATTTTGTCGCCACTCAGCACTTCCGGAACAATGCGCGCTTTCATCTCGGGACTGGCCCACTTGGCAATTGGCGGCAAGGCAATGCCGTGCGACATGAGGCTTGAGAAGAAACCACCGGAGCCTGCGCGCAGCAATTCTTCAGTGGCCACCAGGCTCATGAAGTAGTCGCCCTCGGAGTTGCCACCGAATTCTTCCGGGTAACCGATGCCCAAAATACCTGCGTCGCCAGCCAGTTTGTAAATTTCGCGGGGGAAGGTGCCTGCCTCTTCCCACTCATTGATGTTGGGTGTGACATGTCGTTCAACGAAGCGGCGAATATTGCGGCGCGCTTCCTCGTGGGTTTCATTGAAGTAAGTGGTGAACATGTATGAGTGCCTTAAAGAGGAGATGACAGTTGTCGAATGCGGGTTTGGAAGTACGGTGGGCGACGAACCTCGCCCTGCCCCAACCAGGCAGCCGCTGCAGCAAATGCGGCACGCCCTTCCGGCATGGTGGGAGAAAATAAAATGAAATCGTGAAACACACCCGACCACACATCGACATGGCACACAGTGCCGAGTTGCTGCGCTTGCTTGACCAAACGTAGACTGTCGATCATGAATACTTCATTGGCCGAACATTGCACGTACACAGGCGGCAACATTGAAAGGTCGCCCAGCAGCGGCGAAATCAATGGGTTTTCCGGGTTGTGACTGTTGGCATACGGTGTGGCGAACATGCGCTTAAGCCAGTCGCGGGCCAGCGCTTCGTTGTGCCCCAAAAATGCATCCACCACTTCGGGGCGTAACTCGCTTTCACCCAATGAAGGGTCGAGCCAAGGCGAACTCAAGTAAACACGCGAGGGCAAACGCAGGTTCTGCTGATTCATAGCGTGGCACAGTGCAAGGCTTAAGTTGCCGCCTGCCGAATCGCCGGCCAACAACAATTCATTTTGCCCATGCTCAAGCAACATGGCTTTCCACACAGCGATGACATCGTTCAATCCCGCCGGGAATGGGGCCTTGCCCATCAAGGTGTAATCGGGCACCCACGCACGCGCTATGCCCGACTTCTTGCACAAGCGCGCAACAAAGGCGCGATAGTTGGCCGCACTGCCAAACGCAAAACCACCACCATGCAAAAACAGCAAGGCTTGTTGTTTGTTGGCATGCACGCTGTTGTTTTCGATAATTTCAACAGGCACGCCGTGAATTGTGCGTTGCTGCACATACACTCCCGCTGGCATGCGTGAGGTTTTTTGAAGTAGATTGGTGACGCGCGCACCCACACGCCACACTTTTTCAGGGTTGCGGGCGGCCAGCAAACGGCTTTGGCACAGGCGTAAAAACAGGGTGACAGATTTGGACATTGAACTCATGCAACCATCTTGTTGCATGCAGTTTGTTTGGCCTAGGGCAAAGCTGGACAGAATGGGGGTAAATAGCGACAGCGTGTCTTAATTTACCCGGTGATGCTGAATAAATTCCATGGGTGACATGCCAAACCAGCGTTTGAAAGCACGACGAAAGTTCGACACCTCTTGATAACCCAGGCTCAGCGCCACCGATTCCACGGTGTTGTTGCTGACCAGCAAGCTGAGTTTGGCCTGGCGGGCCAGTTCAGAATCGCGCAGGGTTTGGTAACTGGTTTCCTCATCCCGCAGGTAACGCATGAGCGTGCGCGACGACAAATGAAAATGATTGGCCACCTGCTCGCAAGTCCAGATTTGTCCGGGGTTGCTGCGAATCAGCTCGGTAACCCGTGCTGACCAACTGCTAGGGCGGCGTTGTTGCAGCAACAATTGTTCACAGCGCGCCAAAGCCATGGCGTGGGTTTCCGGATCGGCCATGGGATTGGACATGAGCGCGAGGCCATGAGGAATCACGATTTTTGTTTTGGGTTTGTCGAAGAAACAGGGGGCATGCAAAAACTCGGGATACTGATCGGCATGGGCCGGGGCAGAATACGCCAGCTCAATACGCAAAGCGGGCTGTGAATTTCCGATGATCATACCCAGGTGATTGACCATGGTGGCCAGCACTGCTTCGCAAAAAAAGCGGCCTACTTCATCGAGCGCAATGCCCATGTTCAAGATGACTGCAAAGTGATCGCTGGCAATGTGGCCTTCCATGCGCGCAAAGCCACCCCGGATATCGTGAAACTTTTCAGTGGCTTTCCATGCATGACCAAGGGTAGGCGAGGAAGCAATCAATGTACCCAATGGGCCGTGCGCGGCCAGGTGCAAATTCGCACCCCAGCGCAAACCCAGTGCCGGGTTATTGCTTAGCTGCAAGGCGTTGCGCACAATCACGGCCTGCGTGTCGGCATCAATGTATTTGTTCAGTTCAAGCAGATCAGCCGGGGCCAGCCGTGTGCCTTTGAGCAACAGAAGCTGGCCCTTGTGGTCCAGCCCCTGTTCCCTTGCCAGGGTTCGCGTGTACGCGGTTGGAAAAACAACGTGATTGTTGTTCACACTGGTAATTGCTTACACCACCGCAGCCAAACGCGCGCCTTGATTAATTGCTTCTTTTGCATCCAGTTCAGCCGCTTTGAATGCACCACCGATAATGTGCACTGGCTTGCCCAAGGCAGTGACCGATTCTTCCAGCTCGCGATTGGGATGCTGGCCAGCGCACACAATCACATTGTCCACTTCCAGCAAATGTTCTGCACCATCGGGGGTACGAATGCGCAAGCCCGCATCTTCAACGCCGATGTATTCAACACCCGAGAGCAAGCGAACGCCTTTGGCTTCCAGCGCTGCGCGGTGGATCCAGCCTGTGGTTTTGCCGGGGCCTGCAATTTTCTTGGGCTTGCGCTGGAGAATGGTGATTTGGCGCGTGGCTTTTTCAGGGTTGGCTTTCACGCCAGCGATGCCGCCGCGTGCTTTCTGCTCGCGATCGATGCCCCAGAATTCGCAGAAATCTTCAATGCTGGTGGAAGGCGACTGCTCTACACCATGGTGGGTTAAAAACTCGGCTGTATCCACACCAATACCGCCGCCACCCACAATGGCCACACGCTGACCCACTGGTTTGCCGTGCTTCAGCACATCCAGATAACCCATCACCTTGGGGTGATCTACACCCGGCAGGCTGGGCACATTTGGAATAATGCCGGTGGCTAACACCACTTCATCGAAATCTTTCAAGTCATCGGCTGACACGCGCTTGCCCAACTGGAAATTCACACCCTCTTTCTTCAGCATGGTGTTGAAGTAGCGAATGGTTTCGTGAAATTCCTCTTTGCCGGGCACTTGTTTGGCGATGTTGAACTGACCACCGATTTCTTTGGCTTCATCAAACAAGGTCACCGCATGGCCGCGCTGCGCAGCAGTCAGCGAGAAGGACATGCCCGCCGGGCCAGCACCCACCACGGCCACCTTTTTCTTCGCAGTTGTTTTAACAAAAATCAGTTCGGTTTCATGGCAGGCTTGTGGATTGACCAAACAACTGCAACGCTTGCCGCCAAAAGTGTGGTCCAGGCAGGCCTGGTTGCAGCCAATGCAGGTGTTAATTTCATCGACGCGGCTTTCTTTGGTTTTCAAAACCCAGTCAGGGTCTGCCAGGAATGGGCGTGCCATGGCAATCATGTCGGCATCGCCGTTTTGCAACACGCGCTCGGCATCACCGGGCATGTTCAAACGGTTTGACGCTGCAACCGGAATCGACACCACTTCCTTGATTTTTCGGGTGGCCCACGTGAATGCACCACGCGGCACTTGCGTGGCAATGGTTGGAATCTTTGCCTCGTGCCAACCAATGCCTGTGTTCAGAATGGTGACGCCAGCCTTTTCGAGTTCACGGGCCAGCAGCAGGGTTTCTTCAAGCGTTTGCCCATCGGGCACCAAATCGAGCATGGACATGCGATACACAATGATGAACTCTGGCCCCACTTTGGCGCGAATGCGGCGCACCACTTCCAGCGGGAAACGCATGCGTTTCTCGAAGCTACCACCCCATTCATCGGTGCGCTCGTTGCCGCGTTCAGTCAAAAACTGATTCAACAAATAACCCTCGGAGCCCATCACCTCAACACCGTCGTAACCTGCCATTTTTGCAAATGCAGCCGAGTTGGCAAAGCCGTCAATTTCCTGCTCCACTTCAGCCGCAGTAAGTTCTCGCGGCGTGAACGGAAAAATTGGCGATTGCTTGGCGGAAGCCGAGACCATGTTCACGTTGTAGGCCTGGCGACCCGCATGCAGCAACTGAATGGCAATTTTGCCGCCGGCTGCATGCACTGCATCAGTCACTGTACGGTGGCGTGCTGCATCTTGCTCACTGGTCATGCGGCCAGCGCCGGGCCACAGCACTGCAGTTTCGGAAGTGGCAAAGCCGCCAGTGATCATCAAACCCACATCGCCTTGCGCACGGCGGGCGAAAAACGCAGCCAGTTTTTCAGGCGCTTCTTCTTCAAGCCCGGTGTGCATGGAACCCATGATGACTCGGTTCTTCAAGGTGGTGAAACCGAGGTTCAAGGGCTCTAGTAACTTGGTGTGCATTTCAATTCCTCGGCGGTTGTTGGTCTAAAAACATTACAAATTTATCTGAATATTACGTCAATAAGAAATCATTTATGGCACTCGAAACACATTCACGATGAATGTTCCTGACGATAGGCTTTGGGCGTTTGTCCGCACCAACGCTTGAAGGTTCGGCTGAAATTGGACGCATCTTCGTAGCCCAAGGCATAAGCGATGTCTTCGACCGTGTTGTGGGTGTTCGCCAGCAGCCAACAGGCGCGCTCTTGGCGCACCTCGTCGAGCAATTGCTGAAAGCTGGTGCCCTCGGATTGCAAGTGACGCATGAAAGTGCGCTCAGTCAGGTTTTCTTTGGCAGCCATGGTTTGCAAGGTGGGCATGGACCCTTCCGTTTTCTGCAACTGCATGCGCACGCGTTGGGCCAGGGTATCGCCTTGCTGCAAGCGTTGAAGCTGCACATCGCAGTCGCGAAGCAAGCGCTGCAGGGCTTCGTCGTCGGCAGCCAGGCTGGGGCTGTTCACCAGCGTGCTGTTTAGCACAACCCGCAATTGAGAAAAACCAAAGCTGTTGTGTTGCGCAATGCGTTGGTATTCATGCGCCCAAGCGGGCTTTGCGAACGGCCATTCAATGCGCAACTGGGGCGGAAGTTCTTGCCCGGTGAGTGCGGTAAGCAGCTGCACCAGGCCACCCAGCAACTGACAGTGCAAGTATTCGCGCACCGGGCCTAGGTCGACCCACTCTTCGAGCACTGCTGCAAAGTCGGGTTCCAGCTCAAACTTCAAGTTGGCCAGATTTTGGCGCAAACCGGCATAGCGCTGTAGCAGCAACATGGCGCTGGGCAAATTCTTGCTGGCGATCATGGCAGCACCCAAGGTGCCATGGGCTGTTGCAGTGGTGCGTAACCCGACTTCCAAACCAAGCCAGGGGCATTGGCTAAGCTGCAAGCCCCGCTCAATGAGTTGTCGCATTTGATCAAAACTCATGAACTGGTTGCTTTCATGCAGTTGCTGCCAATTCAAGGGCAGGCCTTCCAGAATTTCAGAAGGCGTATGGCCGCGACGCTGCAATTCAGCACACAGCAAACGCGCGTAGACTGGGTGCAACGCTGGCAAAAGCGCTGCGGTTGAATCGTGTAAGGAATTGGGCAAGTGTTTGTCTCGTGTGTTTTGTTTTTGTCACTTTATGACGATCTTATGCCACCCTGTGCGGTGTTGTCTATGGCCTTGCAAGCCTAAGATGAAACCATCCTGAACAACCCGGTGCACAAAAAATGACTTCAAACACCATGCCCGCTACGCAATACAAAGACCCCAAAAAATACCTTTGGCTTTTGTCGGTCATCGCGCCATTTGCAGCGCCACTCGGCCCAATCATGTACCTGTACACAGGCCACACACAGTGGCTGTGGATATTTTTGGCATTCTTCTACATTGGCCTGCCGGTACTTGATTTCGTGTTTGGCGAAGACAAACAAAACCCGCCGGAACAGGCCGTGCCTGAACTGGAAAACACCACGTATTACCGTGTGATCACCTATTTGCTGGTGCCAATTATCACCTTCGGATTTTTGTTCAATGTGGTGTTTCTGGCCACGCACGATTTGCATTGGCTGCACTGGTTGGCAGTGGCCATTACAACGGGTTCACTGCTGGGTTTTGGCTTGAACCTGGGCCATGAAATGGGCCACAAAAAGCGCAAGCTGGACAAAGCCTTGGCACTGTTTACCCTCTCGCTGGGCGGTTACGGGCACTTCTCGATTGAACACAACCGTGGACACCACCGTGATGTAGCCACACCCGAAGACCCGGCCACCTCACGCATGGGTGAACACATTTACGAATTCATGCTGCGCGAAATTCCCGGTGCTTTCAAACGCGCCTGGAAACTGGAAGGCGAACGCCTGGAACGTGCTGGCAAAAGCCGCTGGAATATTGGCAATGAAATGCTACAAGCCGGCGCCATGACACTGGTGCTTTACACCGCGCTGATCGCCATGTTTGGCTGGCCCATGGTGCCAGTGCTGGCAGTGGTGGCCTTCTGGGGTGCGTTCCAGTTGACCAGTGCCAACTACATTGAGCACTACGGCTTGATGCGCCAGAAGCTGCCCAATGGAGAGTATGAGCGTTGTGCCCCACACCATTCGTGGAACAGCAATCATCTGGTTTCAAACCTGGTGGTGTTTCAGTTACAGCGCCATTCCGATCACCACGCCAACCCGGCGCGCAGCTATCAATCCCTGCGTGATTTTCCGGAATTGCCCAGCCTGCCCTCAGGTTACTTCGGCATGTTTTTGGTGGCCTATGTACCACCGCTGTGGTTCGCAATCATGAACCCAAGGCTGCTGGAAGTGGCGGGCAAGAATGCACAGAAAATCAACATTCACCCACGCAAGCGCGCACGTGTCATTCAGCGTTATTCGCTGGCCGTGTAATCGCGCGGTGCTCATTCTGCGGGAATGCGCAGATCAAAACTAGCCAGCCTGATTGATCTGCTTGCCCACAGCGCCCTCTTGCAGGGCGCTTTTTATTTCAGCCGGAATTGATTGTTTGGTGAATGCTTTGGCGTCCACCAACACGTAGGTGGCTTGTGCGGTCGCCACTAGAACATTGGTGTCTGCGTTTAGAAATTCAAATGTCAAATTGAAGCTGGTGTTGCCAAAATGACTCGGGTAGACACTGGTTTTCAGCAGGTCATCAAAACGCGCAGGGGTTTTCCATTCGGTGAGCAGGCGAACCACTTGCGTTTCAAACCCCATGCGCACCAGTTCGTTGTAGCCACCCATGGCAGCGCGCATGTATTCAGTCAGTGCCAAGTCGACGTAGTCACCGTAACGGGCGTTGAATACGACACCTTGCGGGTCGCATTCGCCGTAACGCACCCTGAATAAAAACTCAAAAGGTTTGCTCATTAAAAACTCACACTGGCTGCGGCACCAAAGCCTGGGCCAAATGTTCATGCCGCGCCTTGGCATTCTGCTCGGCCTGCTCAAGTGCGGGCACGCGCGACACACCACGAATCATGTCGACTGCTTTTTCAGCCATCATCATCACCGGTCCGTTGGTGTTGCCACCAATCAGGCTGGGCATGGCTGAAGCATCCACAATGCGCAAGCCTTCAAGCCCGTGCACACGCAGCTGTGGATCCACCACTGCCATGGCATCAGTGCCCATTTTGCAAGTGCCCGTGGGGTGGTACACCGTGTCCACGCGGTTGCGCAACACTTCACGAATTTCGTCGTCGGTGTGCACGTTCTCGGTGAATTTGTCTTTCACGATCCACTTGGCCAGCGCCGGTGCATGCATGATTTTCCGGGTCAGTTTGAAACCCTCCACCAACTCGTCCAGATCGCGCGGGTCTTTCAGAAAACCAATATCAATCAGCGGTGGTGTGTCCATGGTGTTGCCTTGCAGAGTAAGGCTGCCGCGGCTGCGAGGGCGCAACAAACACACATGGCAGGAGAAGCCGTGGCCCATGTGCATTTTGCGGGCGTGGTCATCCACCATGGCTACAACGAAGTGCAATTGAACGTTGGGATCTTGAAGTTCGGGGCTTGTTTTCAAAAACGCACCACCCTCCGCAAAATTGCTGGTGAGCGCACCGCGGCGGTGTTTGCGGTAGCGGAAAATTTCACGCAACAAGCGAATGCCACCGCGTATGGACAAACCCAATGTGTCCAGGCTTTTGGTCGAGTAACCAAAAATAAAGTCAGGGTGATCCTGCAGGTTTTTGCCCACGCCCGGCAGGTGATGAACCACATCAATGTCGTGGCGGGCCAGCTCAGCAGAATCGCCCACACCCGACACCATGAGCAATTGCGGCGTTTGTATTGCACCCGCAGTCAGAATGATTTCCTTGCGTGCCTTCAACACCACAAGCTGACCGTTGATGGACACTTCAACACCCACTGCACGCTTGCCCTCAAACAACACACGCTGCACCATGGCCTTGGTGTGCACAGTCAGGTTTTTTCTGTGCATGTGCGGAAACAAATAAGCACGCGCAGCGCTGAAGCGTTCGCCATTTTTCTGGGTGACCTGGTAAATGCCAACACCTTCCTGGTCTGCACCGTTGAAGTCTTCGGTAATTTTGAAACCGGCCTGCTTGCCAGCCTCAAGATAAATTTGTTGAAACGGATTGTCGGAGCGCAGATCAGCCACATTCAACGGTCCGCTGTTGCCGTGGTAGGCGTCACGAATACGCTCATTGCATTCGCTGAGTTTGAAGTAAGGCAACACGTCTTTGTAAGACCAACCTGCGCAACCTTCTTCGGTGGCCCAACGGTCGTAGTCGGATGCTGTGCCGCGGATGTAGACCATGGCATTGATGGCTGAAGAACCACCCAATGCTTTGCCGCGCGGTTGGTAGCCCTTACGGCCATTCAATCCGGGTTGCGGAACGGTTTCAAAGGCCCAATTGTTGATTTTGGTGGGCAACATGGCCACCGCACCGCTGGGAATATTGATGAGGTTGCCGGTGCCGTCGCCCCCGGCTTCGAGAAGGCATACATCGAGCGTTGAGTCTTCACTCAGGCGACCTGCCATGGCACAGCCACCGGAACCACCACCCACCACGATGTAGTCGTGTTCTGTCTTCATCTGCTCCTCCTGATTTTCAAACCCGCTTGGATCGGGCTTTGTGATTTTCTCACTTGATCATAGAGGATGCCGGGTCAAAAGAAACGCCCTGAAGTACACAAAAAATTGATAATTCCGGTCAAGCGATGCGCGTGATCTTCTCTGGCGTGGCAGGTGCAGTGTTTACCGCATTTCCAGCCAGCTGATTGATCTGTCCCAAGGCCTCTTCCACCTCTCGCATCACGCGTTGGGTCAATTCCTCAACCGTGGGTACATCCTGCACAAGGCCCTGCACCTGACCAATCAACTGTACACCTTGGGTGTGATTGCCATCTATGGTGGCTTTTTTGATTTGCAAAACAGCGGCACCGTAAAAAGTAACGGTAAGTGTTTGCTCCAGGCCCATTTTAAAAACGTCTTTAACAATGCCGAGCAAAGGCTTGTTCATTTCACGCGCAGCCAGGTAAGCACGCCACATGGCACGAACGGGATTGAATGGTTTGGACATCACTTTTTTGGAATTCGGTGTGGTCATGACCCGGCAAGGAATGCTGTCGAAGTTCTTGCTGTAAATGGTTTCTTCCACTTCTTTTTTCACAATCAATTCTTTGGTGTTGGCATGCACCGGGCTTTCTTTCGACGCGGCCCAGCGTGTGCCCATCGCCACGCCGTCTGCACCCAGTGCCAGTGCAGCCACCACGCCACCGCCTGTGCCAAAACCACCTGCCGCAATAATTGGAAGTTGTGTGACCTGCCGAATTGCGGGCACCAACACCAGTGATGTGACAGCACCGCCGTGTGCGGCGGCCTCATGGCCTGTCACCAGCAAGGCATCCGCGCCAGACTGCTCGGCCTTCAAGGCATGTTTGGCATTCACCACGGTAACAATCACTTTACCGCCGTAGTCATGCACACGCTTGCACACGTCCGCAGGGCTACCCAAACTGAAATTGATTACAGGTACTTTTTCGTTCAGGGCCACTTCAAGATTTTCACGGGCGCCAGGCATGATCAAGGCACAACCAATGCCGAAAGGCTTGTTGGTCAGGCTTCGAACCTTGCGAATTTCAGCCAGGGTTTGTTCCGGATTCAAATGCCCAATTGCCAGAATGCCGAGCCCGCCTGCATTCGCAGTGGCTGCCACCAGGTCGGCATTGGCCACGTAGGTCATGCCAGGGCACACCAGCGGGTATTGAATGTTGAACATCTCGGTGATGCGGGTTTTCATGGGCTGTCCGTAGATCGAGTGGGCCGGGTCGGGCAATCCAATGAATATTACATCAACCGAGATATTCTGATAAGCAGCGTAAGTATTTGCAGTTCAGCTTTTATCCCAGGGTTTTGGTCAAATCACCCAGCAGTGGCAAGCCGCCGAGCAAGCCACCTTCGGCACCGCTGGTCGAGCTAATCGAGGAAGTAAGGCCTCCCAACAAGTCGCCGACCACCGGAATACCGCCGACGGCATCGCCACCGGAAAGCAAGCCACCACCCAAGGCATCGCCCAGCACGGGAAGGTCACCCAGCAATGGAATGTCGCCCAGCAAACTGCCGCCGCCACCCAAACCGCTGGTCAAACTGTCCAGCGCGCCACCCAAAAAAGGAATATTCGCCAAGGCGGAACTGACATCGCCACCCAGCGAACCTGCAAGGTCACCAACCAGATTGGTGACTGGCGCTGCGGGCGTGCTTGCACCCACCGATGAAACCGCATCGCCGACACCGCCCAGCAAGCCACCCACCGTGTTCAGCAAAGTGTTGCCTCCCTCACCAATCACCGCCAATGGCGTGGATGCAAGGCTGCTTTCCAGCCCACCACCCAAACCACTCAAAATACCGCCCAAACCACCGTCGTTGTTGCCGGTGGCCACCGAATCAAAGGCTCCACCCAGGGTACCTGCGATGTCGCCAAGCACAGGCACTGGTGCCAATAGTTGCCCTACGCTGTCGGTGACATTCACCACAGTGCCAACCACACCGCCTACACCATCACCGGTGTTGGGGCCAGTGGTACCGAGCAAACTGGCCACCAAATCTGACACGGGTGCCAGCGGTGTTCCTTCACCGAAACCACTCACCTGGTTGGCGGCCACGCCCAACAGGTCGGTCAAGGTGCCAAGCCCCATGTCCAGCACATTGGCCACCGGCGCCAAGGGTGTACCCTCCAGGCCACTGCTCAAGCCATCGGTCAGACCAGTCAAAATGCCGTTCACGCCACCGTTGTTGTTGCCCACCAGTGTGGATTCAATCACATTGCCGACGGCGTCAACCACGTCGCCAACCACCGGCACAGGTTCGACCAATTCGCCAAGGTTGTTGGTCAGATCGCTGATTGTTTCGGCAAGACCACCCGCATTTTCTGCGGGCAAAGTACCCGGGTTACCGCCACCGCTGCCACCACCATTGTCATCATCTGACCCGGCAAACAAGGCGGCCGCACCGACTGCGCCGGCAACCGGCAATGCACTCACACCGGCACCTGCTCCCAACAAACCAGCGCCGAACAAGCCGCTCATTTCGCCAGTGGCCTCTTGACCATCCAGCACCGCCGCCTGGTTTTCTCCGTCAAATTCAGACACCAGCGTGACATTGCCCAGCCCATCGCCTGCATTGGATGTAATCACCACTTGCCCGTTTAAACCGGCATCCGGATCGAAGCCCAACGTGGCCACACCACCGTTGGAAATTTCAAGAAAGGCCGGAATTTGTTGCTGTGTACCGGGAATGCTGAGCACTGCAATCGAGTTGCTGGTGGATCGCAATACGTCACCAGCTTGCAACACCATGTCTTCACGAAGCGGCGTTTCAATGCCGTTTCGCTTCACAAACACATCACCGTCAATATTGGTCACAGAGGCTACTACTGGGCTGTCGAAGTTCATGGTGTATTCCTTGGATCAAGCAAAGTCAGCGTTTTGAACCACGATGGATTCAGCAAATGCTGCGGAGGAGTTAATGGGAGAGGAGGACTGGGAGAAATCGGTGAAGTCACGTGGGGAAATTGCAGCCGAGGCTGCGTCAAACTGGCTGTTCATGCCGAACAGAGACAGATCAATTTGCGTGATTTGCGACACGATGCTGTTGAACAAATCAGCGGGAATCACAGTGGAGGCCAGTGACAAATCGGTGGTGTTCATGCCCGGCAAGGTGTCCATGCTTTCCAAGGATCCAGAAAACTGTTCCAGACCGGGCAGTGCATCGGCTGCATTGCCCAAGCCACCGGTGAGGTCGCCCAACAAGCCCGACAGTGCATCGCCACCTGTGTCGCCCGTCAATACAGTGGTGGTGGTTCCACCCACAACGCCGCCCAGCAAATCGCCAAGACTGCCCAACACCGGAATGTCGGCCAAACCGTCTTTGATTGCATCGCCAAGAAACGCCAAACCATCTGCCAAACCACCAGGCAGAGGAATTAAATCGCCTTGACCGCTACCCAGCAAATCAGTCAAGCCATCGATCAAAATTCCCAAACCCGGAATCTCGCCCAGGCTGTTGTCCAGGGTGTCTGCGACATCCGCCAGCAAACCGGCAAGCCCGGTGAGTTCGGTGGTCGTCACCGGCGGATCGGTTGGATCGGTTGGATCGGTTGGATCGGTTGGATCGGTTGGATCGGTTGGATCGGTTGGATCAGTTGGGTCGGTGGGTGTTGTCGGGTTACCTGTATCCACCACCTCGTCATCGTCGCCATCCAGCACGGCGGCCCCAAGCACGCCAGCACCTATTACACCTGCGGCGGTGCTGGCCGATGCACCCCCAGCCAACAAGCCTGCGCCCACCAAGCCAGAGAATTCACCTTCTTGCGGTGACAACACAGCCGTGTTCACTGCTTCGCTCACCTCGTAAAGCTCAACACCTTCACTCAGCGCCGTCACCTCGGTGCGTGCGGGCGCGTCGGGCACATCAGACTCCAGCGCGTCCAGCCTGGCCGAGGCATTGGGTGCCAGTTCAAGCAAGGCATCGCCGTGGCTTGCGTGCAATGCGGGCATGTCCACCTGCACCACCTGGCGGCTGTTGTTCACTATCGTGTCGTCCCAAAATACAGGGTCACCGGGTTCAAGGGTCAGGGTTTGACCCATTCGCTGCACGGTCACGCCCACAGCTTGCGTTTTCAAAATGCCCACCGAGGCCATTTCGTTCGACATGTGAATTCCTTGCTGTTTGTTCAGATTGATAGGGGTTAACTGTTATTGGTTAACCATTTCTAGGTAGCGAATATACCTAAGATGTAAGGTTTTTACTGACAAGTTGTAGGGGATTTTTCAAAAAATTGTATTAAAACGACGAAAAAACCAATTTAGGGGGATCAAAATTGGGGGGAGTAGAAGCAGAAAAACCAGAAAAGGATGCGCCGCAATGCCCTGAATTTGAGGCATCATTCAGCATCCAAATTTTTTGCAATCAAGGGGAAATCAAATGGCTCAATTCGAGAATGTGACCGTGGTGAAAGCCGCCAATATTTACTTCGACGGCAAAGTGACCAGCCGCACAGTGTTGTTTGCCGATGGCACGAAAAAAACCTTGGGCGTGATGCTGCCTGGCGATTATGAATTCGGCACTGCGGAAAAAGAGATCATGGAAATTCTGGCAGGTGATATGGATGTGTGTTTGCCCGGTGAAAGCTGGAAAAACATTCAAAGCGGCCAGTCTTTTGAAGTACCAGCCAATGCCAAGTTTCAATTGAAAGTGAAAACGCCAGTGGATTATTGCTGCAGCTACATCAAGTAACTAGGCAGGCACCACGAACTTTCCAAATTCCAGACTGCCCGTGCGTAAGGTAGGGGCAGTCCCGGGAAACAGCCAGTAGGGCTGAGATTCGGAAGACGGCACCACATTTGGAAAACGCTCATCCACAGGGCTTGGTCCGGCGATATTTTTTTCCTGCACCATGGAAATGTACTGATCCACCACATATTCCTGCGTGTTGCCGTTGATGATCACTTCAGCCCCGGTTCTTTTCGCAAAGTCAGCAAGCCCGCTGATGCTTGAGTGCTTGGGCTCGTAGGCGTCGAGGCTGACGCCGTTTTCACTGGTCACCAACAACCCCTGCTCGGTGTGCGCAACAATCGAATGATTGCCCTCGGTGTGGCCTTTTGTGCGCACCAGCGCCACCGCACCGTCACCCAGCCAAACACTCTCATCGAGCAATTCAATGCGCTCCGGTGCAATGCCCTGTGTGCCCTGTGGGCAGTACCACTGGTTTTGCCAGGGAATCAAGGCCTGCGCACTTTCCCACTCTTCACGCATCACCAACAACTTCGCATTCGGGAAAATGGGCGCCTGCCCATTGGCACCCAGCCAGCGGCTTACATTTTGTGTGTGAAGGTGATCATAGGTGATGTAGTCCACGTCTTCCGGGCGCAGGCCAATGCTCGCCAAACACTGCAACACGGTGGATGTTTTCTTTAGCACCAGCGCTTCCATCACGCCGACCAAGGGACCGGCTTTTTTGTCAAGATGCGCAAAAAACGGCGTAGCACGCTGGTTTTCCCAATCGGACGGACTCACCAAAAGAGTTTTCACACCTTCACTGCTGGAGAACTGAATAACAAACAATCGGTTGCACAAGTGAACAAAAGGCGTGGGCAAACCAAACGCATTCAAATAGGCAAACTTGCTGGGGTATGGCACGCGCACCAACTCAAAGGTTTTGTAAAAAAGCACTCGGGGCTTGGCCAGCATGTCACGGCGAAAGTCCTTGGCCGCTTCGCGCACATTGTCCACGCGCTGCATGGGGCGCAAGGCCTCTCGGGTGCCGTCGAAATGACCGATGCGTGTGAACATGGTGATTGCCCTCAATCAATGGTTGCGCTTTGTGAAACAAGCTCACTATAATTTGGACAAGAAATCTTGTCAAAAGTGAAACCTGAATGAGCAAAACACCCACGCGGGCTTACGGGGGCGTTGCCGCTGAGCAACGTGCCGAAGAAAGAAGAGAACGCCTGTTGGCCGCAGCGCTGGAACTGTTTGCGCGACAAGGCTATTCGCGAACCACGATTGAAGCCTTGTGCAGCGAAGCCAAAGTAACGGCTCGCCACTTCTACCAACTGTTTGACAGTCGCGAGGCGATACTTCGTGCGCTGTACGACAACATCATCGCAGATCTTCGTGCAGGTGTGTTGAAAGCCATGTCAGCACCCGAACTGAATTTGTCCGAACAAATTCCATTGGCCGTTAGCGCCATGGTGCAACATTACCTCGAAGACGCACGCCATGCACGAGTGGGCGTGCTGGAGGTTGTTGGCGTAAGCCCGCAAATGGAAGCCCGCAGGCGGGAGGCCATTCACGACATGGCTGGATTGATTGAGGCCTACTTGGGCAGCCTGGTTGAACGCGGGGACCTGCCCAAACGCAATTACCACCTGGTGAGTGTGGCCTTGGTGGGCGGCATCAATGAATTGCTGGCAGAGTGGCTGATGCTGGACAACCCGCCCGACATTCCGGAACTCAGTGAAGAAATCATCAACATTTTGAATGCATTGATTCGAGGGGCGGCACGATGAAGCAGGTAGATTCAAAAGGCGTGCGCGACGCCCTGCTGTTTCACGCCGCATTTTTTGCAATTGCCATTCCGGTTGCACTGAACACATCGGGCACGGCACTGGGTGTAACACTGGTGGTTTTTGCGCTGGCCTACAACATTGCCCTGCCATTGGCTGGGGTGCTGCGCGGCCATGGGGAATGGGTGCGCTTGTGGAAATTTTTATTGCCCTTGTCGATCGCCCTGCCCTGCGCAGACTGGATGCTGGTTGAACGCATGGGCACATTGACTTTTCCCGACCATGGCATTCCCCGGCTCGGCGGTGCGGTGCCACTGTACTTCATGGGGCTGTGGATCATGCTGCTGTGGCAGGTGTGTTGGCTTGCAATGGCCACCAAAAAGCCTTACCCCGTGGTGGCCGCACTTTCGCTGGGCGGATTCCTGATTTGGGAGTGGGCTGCCCGGCCCATGAACCTGTGGCATGCACAAGATGTGTTGCAGGTGCAGGGCTTTGCCATTTACCCCTTGATTCCAGAAATGTTGCTGGCGATTGGTGCCCTGTGGCTGTGGAAGGTACTGGGCAATCAATCAACACTTCAACAAATTACTGGCGCTTTGGCCTTGGCTGTTTTTTACGCCGGCGCGCTGTCACTTTCACTGCTTTGGATTGGCTAACACATGAACTCAATTGAACTGAAACAGCCCTTCACCCTGCCTTGTGGCGTTGTTGTTCCCAACCGGCTGTGCAAAGCCGCAATGACCGAGGGCGTGGCCAATGCAAGGCTTCAAGCCACCGAACGACACGCCACCTTGTACAAGCGCTGGGCCGAAGGTGGTGCCGGTATTTTGATCACTGGCAATGTGTTGATTGACCGGAATATTCTGGAACGTCCCGGCAATGTGTCCATTGACCCTGCCCCTGAGCATGGCGATCCTGAAGGCATGGACGCCCTGCGCGCCTGGGCCAAAGCGGGCACCAGCAACGGCAATCAGTTGTGGATGCAAATTTCCCATGCCGGGCGACAATCGCCGCGCTATGTCACCACGAAACCGGTGGCACCGTCTGAAGTTCAACTTGAGTTGCTGGGCAACTATGCGGCACCGCGTGCGCTGCGCGAGGATGAAATTCTGGACCTGATTCAACGCTTTGCGCGTGTGGCCCGCATCGCCAAAGAGGCTGGCTTCACCGGTGTGCAAGTGCATGGCGCACACGGCTATTTGCTGTCTTCATTTCTTTCGCCCATCACCAACCAGCGTACCGATCAATGGGGCGGCAGCCTGGAAAACCGCGCGCGCTTTTTGCTGGAAGCCGTGCGTGCCGTGCGCGAAGCGGTGGGTCCTGCGTTTCCCGTGGCTGTGAAACTGAACTCAGACGACTTCCGCAAAGGCGGGTTTTCGAACGAAGAATGTTTGCAGGTGGTGAAGTGGCTAAACGACGAGAAAATCGATCTGCTTGAAATTTCAGGCGGCACTTACGAGCAGCCTCGTTTGCTGGGCCACACCGGTGCGGCTGATTCGGCGAAAGACGAGCAACCCGCGATGCGGGAGAGCACCAAGAAGCGCGAGGCTTATTTCCTGAACTATGCAAAAGCCATTCGCGAAGTGGCCACCATGCCCCTGATGGTGACTGGTGGTTTTAGAAGCCGCGAGGCCATGGAAGAGGCACTGGCTGACGGCGTGTGCGATGTGATTGGACTGGGTCGCCCGCTGTGCACCCACCCCGACACACCCAAGCAATTGATGAATGGAAAAATTGACCGCGCCGCCAGTTTCGAAAACATGTTGAAGCTGGCCGACAAAGGTATATTTTCGCCAGTGAGCCCAATACTGCCGTTGAAGTTGATCAATGTGCTAGGTGCACAAGCTTGGTACTACCAACAAATTTTCCGGCTGGCCGATGGCTTGGAGGCCAAGCCCTCCATGAGCCTGATCGGCGCCTTCTTCAAATATTTGTTCAACGAGTGGACCACGGCATTTAGGGTCAAACGCGCCAAATCTTAAGGCTTCATCTTTTTCACCCACTCACCCAACGGTGTTGCTGCAGCCCACAAGGCGTGGCCTGCATCGTTGGAGTGAATGAAATCACCACTGTTGTATTGGGGCAAGAATGTCAGGCCACCGGGGGCTTCAACCTCGGCGTTGTAATCCGCCACCCCATCACATTCACCACTGTTTAAAATCCAGTCATTGAGCTTGGCACGTTCACCATTCAAGTTAGCCTGCAACGATTGCGCACCAGGAATCCAGGTGGGGCAATACACATTGATACCCTTGGCATGGGCTTTTGCAATCACCTCCTGGTAATTGGCAATGATTTCATCGGCACTGCGGCTGGACAAATCGTTGGTCACCCAAACCACCACCGAACTGACACCCACAGTGTCGAACACGTCGCGCGCCAAGCGCGTTGCGCTGGCGTTTTGCAGCGTGTCGCCGCCAATGCCCCGGTTCACAATGGTGTCGCGTTGGCCTTGTGGAATTTCATTCAACATGCGAACCGACAGCAAATCACTGATTCGCTTAAAACCGTTTTGACTCGTGTTAAACCCATGAAAACTGGAACTGCCCAAAAATACCATCGCGCCCTTGGCATCTTTCGTCAGCACTTCGATGTCCCGCAGTGCGTACACCGTGCAACCATTGCACATGATCGGCAAACCGGGCGGAGTTGAAAAGCGGCTGTCGTCAATCAAGCCGTAACCTGCGCCAGAATCCTCCAGCGTTTGATTGCCCGAGCCGTTGGGCAATTTGTAAGACTCGATCCATGTGGCACCAAATTCACCTGGATTGTCGGCACCTTTCACATGCAAACTCACTGCCAGGTCATCTTGATTGTTGACCTTGAACGCAATGGGATCGCTGTAAAAAGATTCGGTTTGGGGTGGAATGATGGCGCTGGTTTGCCCGCAATTGAAAGTAAGTGGCTTGCTGGTATTCAATTTCAGGTTGGCGCCCGTTGCCCCCTCACGCAAACCCACAGCCGCAGCACCAATTTGCATGGGTTGATCGCTCAAGTTAATCAATCGAACTCGAATGGCATTCCCACTGGCCGTAACACGGGCAATGTTTCGAACAGTGGTGTCCACTGGTGCAGTGCCGGTGACATGGGTGACGCCCCAGGCCGACATCCAGCGTGCACCATCGGCTGCATTGGAATTGCTGTTGCACGCCAAACCGGAAGGCTGCGTGTTGGTACCAGAAGTACCTGCGGATGTGCCATCCGATTCCGACGAGCAAGCTGCCACCGCCAATACAAGCAGCGGCAAAAATAGTTTTTTGATTGTGCCGTGATTCAAAACATGTCCCCTGAAGTGATACTGCTAATACTTCAGAGGATGCCTTGGTGGATGTGTTTCAACATTCGTGGATAGCCGCAGCAGAAATGTACCTAAGTAGTTCTGCATCCATTGTTAAATTTCGTGTACAAACAATTCACGCTCGAAGCGGATTTGAGGCCAGAACACACCGTCGTCAGCCCGTTCGCCAGCACCAATCACCATGATCGGGAAGGCGTCATCATTGAGCTTCAACAATTTGCGAACCCGGGCTTCGTCATAGCCTTCCATCATGCAGGTGTCGAACCCGTGCGCGCGCAAGGCAAGCACCAGGTTTTCGCAGGCCAGCGCTGCACTTTTGGCTGCCCACAGCTCCACTTCACTGCGGGTGTAAGGACCACGTGGCAAAGGCGCGATCAAGCCACCCACATTCGATGCGGCCTTCTTCACCATGGCAAAACTGTTCAAGGGGCCAGGTGAATAGTTGTAAGGAATCAATTGGTAATACCGGCGCACCAGTGTCGGCACTTCGGGCATGGGCCATTCCTTGATCATTTTTCTCGAGAAGTCGCTCACGCGGTCCACGCGGGCCACGCACACGATTAATTCCTGTGCGGTTTTTGCAGCCAGTTGGCCCAAGCAGGCTGTGACCAGTTTGGCCTTCTTGGCAGGCGTTTTCACCACATAGAATTCCCAAGGTTGCAGCCCTGATGAGCACGGGGCCAACAAAGCCATGTCCAGGCATTCGTCCAGCACTTCCTTGGGGATCGGTTTGTCAGTGAACTTGCGCACTGACCTTCTGCTCTCGACCACCTTTTTGAAATTGGCTGCGCTAATACCCTTGGGTGCCGGTTCGTAATAGCGCTGTTTGCCGTCCACTTCGATTGTTTTGAATTTGCGTGCTGCTGCTTTCATGTTTTGCGTGCTCCAGACTGCTTAAAGATTGAACCGAATTTCTGATAAAAATTCTTCATGCCGTGCTCGAAATCATCCATCAAGGTGTACACCACGGGAATCACCAAAAGGCTGAGGAAAGTGGACGTCATCAAGCCGCCAATCACGGCAATGGCCATGGGGCTTCGGAAGCTGGTGTCGGCGTCGCCCGTGCCAATGGCAATCGGCAACATGCCAGCGGCCATGGCAATGGTGGTCATGATGATGGGGCGTGCACGCTTGTGACAGGCATCCACCACCGCATCCAGGCGGCTCATGCCCTTTTCATTGCGCGCCATAATCGCGTACTCCACCAGCAAAATCGAGTTCTTGGTGGCAATGCCCATCAACATGATCAAACCAATCAGTGAAGGCATCGAAAAACTTTTTCCAGCCATTAACAAACCA
This sequence comes from Limnobacter alexandrii, assembly GCF_005871185.1. GTDB lineage: Bacteria > Pseudomonadota > Gammaproteobacteria > Burkholderiales > Burkholderiaceae_B > Limnobacter > Limnobacter alexandrii. The sequence continues at coordinate 250,674 of NZ_SWKN01000010.1, read as the reverse complement.
ACGAATGCACCACCCAAACTGAGCGGCAATGCGGCAAGAATGGTAACCGGCTGCAGGAAGTCTTTGAACAACAACACCAGCACCACAAAAATGCACAACACACCAGTGAGCATGGCCAAACCAAAACTGGCAAAGAGTTCTTCCATCACCTCGGCATCGCCAATGTTTCGCTGAGCCACACCGGGCGGCAGGTTTTTGATGCTGGGCAATTCTTGAACAGCTGCTGTCACATCGCCCAAGGGTTGCCCTTGTAATTCAATCTCAAAGTTCACATTGCGCGCGCGGTCATAACGGTCGATCACTGAAGGGCCGGCATTAATGCCCAAGGTAGCCACCTGATTCAGCGGCACACTGGGCACGCCGGGCTTGGAGGAAGGCACTGCCAATCGCTCAAGCACACTTAAATCCTTGCGGGCTTCATCGTCCAGCCGAACCACAATGGGCACCTGCCGTTGTGGCAGGTTGAGTTTGGGCAAAGCCGCATCGTAATCGCCCACTGTGGCCACGCGCAGGGTTTCACCCATGGCTGCGGTGCTTACGCCCAAATCGGCAGCTTTTGCAAAGTCGGGTCTGATCCAGATTTCCGGGCGAACCAGTGCTGCGCTTGATGCAATGGAGCCCAGGCCGGGAATGGTGCGCAAATCACGCTCGACTTCAGCTGCGGCCTTTGACAAGGCTTCACCATCATCACCTGACAACACCAACACATATTTTTCACCCGATGCACCCAAGCCCACCTTGTAACGCACGCCAGGCAAATTGCTCAATGCCTCGCGCATTTGGGTTTCAGTCACCTGCTTGCGCACGGCGCGTTCACCGCGAGGATCCAGCAACACGGTCAAAGTGGCTTTGCGCACCTCGGCCTGCCCGCTCATCATGAAGGGGTCGGTACCGGCGGCACCACCGCCAATGGTGGTGTACACACTGCGCACGTACTCCACTTCGCTGATCAGTTCACGGGCTTTCTCGGCGGCCTTGCGGGTTTGCTCGTAAGTGCTGCCCGGCTGCAATTCAATGTAAACCTGCGTTTGTGACAAATCATCGGGCGGAATAAAGCCGGTGGGCAACAAGGGAATCAACATGATTGAGCCGACGAAAAACGCGCCTGCTGCCACACAGGTAACTAAACGATGGGCCAAAGCCCAACGCACCCAGTCCAGGTAGCGGGCCATCATTTTGCCGGGTTCGTTCTTCTCGCTTTCATGACCGGCAGGTTTCAGCATGTATGCGGCCATCATGGGCGTCAGCATTCGGGCCACCACCAGTGAGGCAAACACTGCCAGCGAGGCAGTCCAGCCGAACTGAACAAAGAACTTGCCTGCCACGCCGCTCATGAACGCGGTGGGCAGAAACACCGCAATCAGTGTGAAGGTGGTGGCAATCACGGCCAGGCCAATTTCATCGGCCGCTTCACGTGCAGCATCAATCGGGTTCTTGCCCATTCTGGAATGCCGAACAATGTTTTCCACTTCCACAATGGCATCGTCAACCAGAATACCCACCACCAGCGACATGGCGAGAAGTGACACCACATTCAGGCTAAATCCCAAGTAGTACATGCCGGCAAACGCAGGGATGATCGACAAGGGCAAGGCCACTGCCGACACAAATGTGGCGCGCCAGTCGCGCAAGAAAAACCACACCACCACCACCGCCAAGAAAGCACCTTCGTAGAGCATTTTCATGGAGCTGGCGAAATCGTCCTCGACTGGCTCGACGAAATTGAATGCCTCAACAATGGTGAGGTCGGGTCGTTGAGCTTGCAAATCGGCCAGTGCCTTTTCAACGCCCTGCCCCACTTCCACTTCACTGGCGCCTTTGCTGCGGGTAATTTCGAAACCCACCACATCCTGACCATTGAGCAAGGCTGCTGATCGCCGGTCTGCAATGGTGTCCGTAATCGTCGCAATTTCAGGCAATTGCACACGGCGACCATTGCTCAATACGATTGAAATTTCTTTGAGCTGATTCGCATTGTCCACCGTGGCAATGGTGCGCAGGGGTTGCTCGCCCACGCCCAGATCAGCCCGACCACCCGCTGTTTCCAATTGGGTGTTGCGCAACTGGCGAGAAACATCGAGCGCACTCACGCCCAGCGCCTGCATTTTCAGGGGGTCAAGCTCAACCACCACTTCACGCGTCACACCGCCCACACGGTTCACGGCACCCACACCCTTCACATTCAAGAGTGTTTTGGTGATGGTGTCGTCCACATACCAAGACAAACCCTCTTCATCAAATGCAGTGGATGCAATGGTGTAAGCCAATACTGGCGCACCGCTCAACTCCAGTTTGTTCACCACCGGGTCGCGCAAATCGGTGGGCAAATCTGCACGCACACGAGACACTGCTGAACGTACATCATCGACCGCCTCTTGCGTGTCTTTCTCTAAGTTGAATTCAACCGTGATGCTGACAATGCCGTCTTGAATCTTGGTGTAAATGTGTTTGAGCTGTTGCAGCGTGGCCAGTGAGTTTTCAATTTTTCGCGCGACATCATTTTCCAGCTGCGAAGGCGATGCACCAGGCAAGCTGGCTGTGACCAGCACGGTGGGCAGTTCAATGTCCGGGAACTGCTGAATTTTCATGCTGGAAAAGCTGTACAGGCCCATCACGGTGAGCAGGAAAAACAGCATCACCGCCGGGATGGGATTCTTAATGGACCAGGTCGAGACGTTCACTGAATCACCTTCACCAAATCACCATGCGCCAGAAAGGCCACACCGCTTTTCACCACTTTGTCACCCGGCTTCAAACCTTCCAGCACCTCGATGAATTCACCTTGTGCCTTGTTCACACGCAGCTTGATGCGCTGCACTTTGCTCGTGGCTTCGTCCAGCGTAAAGGCATAGGTAAACCCGTCACGTTCTATTACGGCTGTTTGCGGAAGCACCGCAGCTGTTTGCTCGCCCAAATCAAATTCACCCCGCAGGTACATTCCGGGCTTCAAACCTTTGGCATAAGCACCGGGTACATCGACATACACCATGCCGGTTCGGGATTGCGCATTGATCACCGGGCTGATGGTGCGCACCTTGCCCATCAAGGTTTGATCATTGTTCAACACGGTGACCACCATGCCTTCGGCAATGCGGGCCAACTCGGCATCAGTCACCTCAGCCTGCCATTCCAGGCGCTGCTGGCGCACCAATCTGAAGAGTTCTTGCCCAGGTGCGGGTACTGCACCCAGCGTGGCACTGCGGGCGCTAATTACCCCGTCGTCGAGCGCAGTGACAACGGTGTTGCGCAGGCGAATTTCCTGTTGGGTTTGCAAAGCCTTGGCAGACAACAAACGGGCCTGGGCAGATTTTTCAGCAGCCATGATCTGATTTCGTTCTTGTGCACTCACAGCACCTTGGTCGGTGATGTTGCGAATCATGTCGGCATTCAGCTTGGCCTGATCAAACAGGGCCTGCGCTTCAGCAACACCCGCACGGGCCTGTGCCAAATCGGCATTCACGGTTTGTTGGTCAAACACCGCCAGTGTTTGGCCTTTCTTCACCGTGTCGCCTACTTCAACCCGAAGCGCATCGATGCGAACACCATTCAGTTGCGAAGCGATGATGGCCTCTTGCCAGGCCGCCAGGCTGCCATTCACCGACATTTTCAGCGGAATAACTCGTTCCTCCACTGCAGCCAGTTCAACCGACAAACTGGCTTTGCCGGGGGCTTCAGTCTCTGTTGTTTCAACTGGCGCAGCCTCCTCAGCACCGGGTGAACACGCACCCAAGAACAAGGCACCTGCCAACAAGGCGGCCGGGTACTTCATCAAAAAAATGGAAATTTTCATTTGCTGCAATCCTGTTTGCGTCGTTTGCTTTCGCCATCCAGCATGGCGCGCGCGTAGCCAGCCAAGCGATCACTGAGTGTGTCGATGGCCTTGGCGTTGTTCATGAGTTTGGGGCAGATCACGTCGACCACATCCTGAGCCACATAAAAATTCACAGCCATGCCCATCATGGCGAAGGCCAAGCGTTGAATGTCCAGGTCGGGTTTGGTCAAATCAAAATAAGCGGTCAGCATGTTCACCAGGGCCATGTGCTGTGGCTTGATTTCAGCGTCAATTTCATGCTCCCAGGCACCGGTGGGTTCAATCATTTCGCGGAAATGCAATTTCATCACCAAGCGAAAGGTTTCGCCGTGCTTTAAGGGTTCAAGGAAGTCCCGAAACAATTGCCTCAACGCCTTGTCCACATCGGTGCTGTTCAAATCCGGAATGCCCTGCTCGAACGGTGTACCGCACAGGGGTTCGGTGTAAGCGGCCCTGTAAAGGCCAGCCTTGTCGCCAAAGTAATAGCGAATGGAAGAAATGTTGGCGCCCGCCTTCTCGGCGATTTCGCGGGTGGATGCGCCTTCATAGCCCTTTTCGGCGAAGGTTGAGAGTGCCGCCTGCACCAGCTTTTGCCGTGCAGACTGCTGCTTGTCTTGAAACATGGAAGAATCCAGAAAATTAATTCAATCGATTGATTTAAAAATATATCAAACGAATGATTAAACAGCAACGGCGAAGGCCCCATTTATTCGGATTGAAACGAATCGACACCACCTTTTTCGAGAAACTTGCTACTCTTTGTTGGCAAATTCAAAAAAACAACAAACCGGAGACTCAACATGGGTGTGGCGAAAAAAGGCAGCGATGCATTGCGAAAACTGAAGTCAGCAGCACAAAAAAGGGCATCCAGCCTGCCGGCGGGCAATTTGATCAACGCAGTGGTGGACCAGGTGAACCAGTTTGAAACCGGCATCAAGCAAACAGTAGACGGTGTTCAGGACAAGGTGAAAGGCCTGCAAGCCAACCTGCTGAAAATGTACCAGGCCAACAAAGAACTGGAACAGGAAAACCGGGAGCTGAGCAAAGCCATGGTGGTCCTGGAAAAAGACAACGCCCACCTGACCATGAAGCTGGACCGCACCCAAATGGAACTGGATGTGCTGAAGGCCAAGCTGGAGAATATTGGCAAACTGGTGAGTGGCTATGAGGAATCGATTGCAGCGGTTAGCCGGGTTGCCAAGACCAAACGCAAATAAAAGGACTTGGCATGACCCGCACACCCATTCCGCGCTTTGAGGACAACTACTCAGAAGAAGCCGCCAAAGCACGCCGTGAATTTTTAACGCAGCAAACCGGTGCCAGCCTGCAACACACTGGCACCTATTCCCTGCCCCCTGAAAGCCTGAAAAGCAATACCGAGAATTTCATTGGCGTGGTGCAGATGCCGGTGGGCGTGGCCGGGCCTGTGCTGATCAACGGCGAACATGCCCAAGGCTGGTTTTATGTACCACTGGCCACCACCGAAGGCACGCTGGTGGCCAGCTACAGCCGGGGCATGCGCATGGTGAGTGAATCGGGCGGTGTCAAAGTAACCGTGGCTGAAGAATTCATGCAACGCGCCCCGCTGTTTGAATTCGAGGACGCCCGTGCGGCCAAACGGTTTTTGAGCTGGCTCAATCTGAAATTGCCCACGGTCAAAGCCGAGGCTGAAAAAACCACAGGCTTTGGCAAGCTGGAGCACATTCAAACCTGGCAAGTGGCACGCATGGTGTACACCCGCTTTAACTACACCACGGGCGATGCAGCCGGGCAAAACATGTGCGGCAAGGCCACGCATGCTGCCTGCCAGTGGGTGTTGAAAAACAGCCCTGAGGCCATTAGTTACTTTGCGCTGAGCGGTGCAATTGAAACCGACAAAAAACATTCGCACATGAATCTGCTGCACAGCCGGGGCAAGCGAGTGATTGCAGAAGCCACAATCAAACGCGAAGTGCTTCAGCGACTTGCCCGCACCACACCGGAAATAATTTTCAAGCAACGCCAGCGCAGTGCAATTGGCGCCCAACTTGCGGGCAGCGCCTACAGCGGCCCCCACTCGGCCAACGGCATTGCAGCCTTGTTCATTGCCACTGGGCAAGACGAGGCCAATGTAGTAGAAAGCCACACCGGCATGGTGTTCATGGATATTACAGCCGACGGGGATTTGTATTTTTCTGTCACATTGCCCTCGGTAATTTGTGCCACCAAGGGCGGCGGTACTGGCCTGGCCACCCAGGCAGAATGCCTGAAAATGTTGGGCTGTGAAGGCACTGGTAAGGCTCGCAAACTGGCAGAGATTGTAGGTGCCACAGTGCTTGCCGGCGATTTGTCGCTGTTGTCAGCCATACTGGCGGACGAGTGGGTTTCCTCCCACGACGCTTACGGCCGGAATCGCTAGGTCAGCAAAACACCGACCGCTGGTGCAGTGCGGAATGACTTGCAATGTGTTTCAGTGCACACTCGTTTTACAATACAAAAACGAGGAGACAGAATGCAGGCTCAGGCAGGACCCACGCTGTTCAACCGAATCACTGGCCTCGTGACGAAAGTCTCTGACGCCTTTGCATTCCCGCTTCGAACTTCCCACTACATTGAACTGGTCAACCCGCTGTGGAGCACGCATGCTTTACAAGCCCGGGTTGAGGCCGTGTGGGACGAAACCTCTGATTCACGCACCATCACACTGCGCCCCGGGCTGAACTGGCGAAGCCACCGCCCCGGCCAGCATTTGCGCATTGGTGTGCCCATTGGCGGCCAGCATTTCACCCGCACCTACTCCATCAGCTCGGCACCAGAACGCAACGACGGCTGCTTCACCATCACCGTGAAAGCCATCGACAATGGCCGCATGTCGCACCACCTGGTGCGCAAACTGAAGGTGGGCGATTACGTGCCGATTGGCGTGCCACAAGGCGATTTTTACCTGCCCGACGCACAGCCTGTGCTGCCCTTGTTCATTACCGCAGGCAGTGGCATTACACCGATTATGAGCATGTTGCGCAGCCTGGTGCTGCAAGAACGCATGCCCAACACCGTGCACATTCACTATGCGCCCCACACTTACGATGTGATTTTTGGGCGTGAGCTGAAAGAAATTTCAGACCAACAAAAGTTGTACAAGCTGAACCTGGTGCACACCCGTGAGCCCGGCCAAAAACCCGAAGAAATTACAGGCAAACGCCCTCACTTCTCCAAGGAACAGCTGGAACAGCTTTGCCCAGACTGGCGCAAACGCGATGTGTACGCCTGTGGCCCACAGGCCATGCTGGACTCCATCGAGCAACTCTACGAGGCCGAAGGCTTGAGCCGACAAGTGCACACCGAGCGATTCCGCGCGCAACTGGCGGGGGTTCCTACCGAGGTAAAAACAGGGGTTGTGAAATTCCTGAACAGCAATGTGACAGCGAATTCAGACGGTGAAACCAACCTGCTTCGCCTGGCCGAAGATTCGGGCTTGAACCCCGAGCACGGCTGCCGAATGGGTATTTGCCATGGTTGCGATGTGAAACTGGCCAGTGGTTGCGTGCGCGATTTGCGAACCAACGCGCTAATCAACGAAACCGGGCAAGTGATTCAGATTTGCGTGTGCGCTGCCGTGGGCGACGCAGAAATTGAAGTGTAAGCAGGAGACAAACATGGGCATGCCAAAACATTTGAGCGCCAGCGACATTGAAGAATTCGGTCGCGAAATGGACGCCATACGCAATGAAATTGCAGACTCACTGGGCAGCAAAGACCGCGCCTACATTCTCTCGGTCATCAAGTGGCAGCGAAGCCTGATGCTGGCCGGGCGCATTGTGGTGTTTCTCAGCTTTTTCCTCTTGCCGATGAGCGACTGGTCCTTCACCGGCTGGCCGCAATTCTGGGCGGTGTTGCTGCTGGGTGCGATCATGCTGGGTGTATCAAAAAGCATAGAGAACATGGAACTGGGGCACAACATCATGCATGCCCAGTTTGACTGGATGCGCGACCCCAACATTCAATCCAACACATGGGAATGGGACAATGTGTGCCCTTCCGACCAGTGGAAGCACAGCCACAATGTGGTGCACCACACCTGGACCAATGTGCACGGCAAAGACCCCGACATTGGCTACGGTGTACTGCGGGTTACTGACGACCAGCGTTGGCATGCAAAGTACCTGTTCAACCCGGTGATTAATTTTGTGTTGATGATGCTGTTCCAATGGGGCGTGGCCCTTCACGACCTGGAAGCTGACAAGTTGCTGGCAGGCCAGAAGAAATGGCGCGATGTCATACCCATGCTGAAACGCATTGGCTGGAAAGTTCGTCACCAATTGCTGAAAGACTATGTGTGCTGGCCTTTGCTCGGTGCGGCCGTTACGCTGCCATTCACAATCTTCTTTGGCTTTGACATTGTGAACATTGCGCTGGCCGCCATGGGATTTACATTGGTTGCCAACCTGATTGCCAACGGCATTCGCAACATTTGGTCGAACGTGATTATTTTCTGCGGCCACTTTCCGGCCGGTGTGCACCACTTCACCAAAGAAGAAGTGGAAGGCGAAACCCGTGCGGCCTGGTATGTGCGCCAGTTGCTGGGCAGCTGCAATATTACAGGCGGAAAACTGTTCCATATTTTGTCGGGCAACCTGAGCCACCAAATTGAACACCACCTGTTCCCCGACATTCCCGCCAACCGCTATGCGGAAATGTCACCCCGGGTACAGGCCTTGGCGGCACGGTATGGCTTGCCGTACAACAAGGGCAGTTTCACGCGGCAGTTTGGCACCACCACATGGAATATTTGGCGCTTGTCCCTGCCCTGATCAATTACACAGCCTGCGCGGTGCTGTATGCGAAAAACAGCACCAAGCTGGCTGCCATGGTTCCGTTGAACCACTTCAAACGAGTCGGGCTGTTGATGAATGTCCGCAGGCGTGCACCCAACACCAGCCACAAACCCACGCACAACAAACCCACACTGGCCATGATCAAAGCCACGGCAAGCACATCCAGCAAGGGCGTGTTTGAACTGGCTGGAAACAAGGCCACCGCCGCTGTGGCCATGAACCAGGCTTTGGGATTCACCCACTGAAACAGCACGGCATTCACAAAGCTCAATGGCTTCGATCCCGGCTTCAAAGCGTCAGCAGACGGTGAAAAGCTGGCAATTCGCCACGCGAGGTACACCATCATCAAGAGGCTGAACACCAGCAGCGCCGTGTGAAACCACGGCAGGCTTTCAAACACTGCATTCAAGCCCAGGCCCATGGCCAGCAGCATCAGCGGGAAGCCCACAACAATGCCGAAGAAATGCGGCAGGCTTTTTCGAACACCAAAATTCATGCTGCTCGTCATGATCATGAGGTTGTTCGGTCCGGGCGTGATGATGCTTAAAAACGCGAACAAGGCGATGGCTTGAAAGTGCTGCATGGCGAACTCCTTTTGTGGAGTAAAAATGGAACACTCACTTTAAGAACTTTTGCAATTTCAGTACAGATTCAGGATAATGAAATAATGTGCAGTACAGATTAATTCTTAAAAATCTGTACTGCTTTTAATATTCAACTTCTGTGCGGGTGGCCCCCATGAAACTGGAACGTTGGCAGGTGATTGCTGCGGGTATTTGTTCACTGATCCTGACTGTGGGTTTGGCCCGTTTTTCATACACACCGTTGCTGCCCATCATGCGGGAACAGGCTGGGCTAAGCGCCTTTGATGGAGGCTGGTTGGCCACGGTGAACTACATTGGCTACATCAGCGGTGCCCTGCTCGCTTCCACGCTGAGCAATCTGGATTACAAATACCTGCTGTACCGCTTCGGGCTTGTTGTGGCGGTGCTCAGCACCATTGGCATGGGCATGACCACCGATGTGAACCTGTGGGTATTTCTGCGTTTCATTTCGGGTGTGTCCAGTACTGCAGGCATGTTGATCGCATCGGGTTTGGTCATGAACTGGCTGGCACGCCAGAACCTGAAAACTGAATTGGGCCTGCACTTTGCCGGGGCGGGTATGGGGCTTGTGTTGTCAGGCCTTGCGGTCATGGCCATGGTCGACCACCTGGCCTGGGACCAACAATGGTGGGTTCTGGGTGTGGTGGGTGTGCTGTTTTTTGTACCGGCCTGGGTGTGGATGCCCAAACCCGCCAAGGCTGGCAGCGCTGAAGCCCAAGTGGCCGATGTGCCGCCGCCCAGCGCCAAGTGGATGCGGCTGATGTTGGGCGCCTATTTTTGCGCTGGTTTTGGTTATGTCATTAGCGCCACCTTTATTGTGGCCATTGCAGAAACCCTGCCCGAACTTCAGGGCAAAGGCCCCTGGGTGTGGGTGGTTGTTGGTTTGGCTGCCATACCCTCTACCTTTATTTGGGATCGAATCGCCCGAATTACGGGTATGTTCGAAGCACTGGTGCTGGCCTACGTGTTGCAAATTGTCTCCATTCTCATGGCTGGCTTTATCGATGGCTATTGGGCCAACATGATCAGCGCTGTTCTGTTTGGCGGCACATTCGCCGGCATTGTGAACTTGACACTGAGCATTGCGGGCAGGCAATTCCCCGCCAACCCCAGCAAGGCCATGGCCCGCATGACACTCAGTTACGGCGTCTCTCAAATTGCTGCACCCGCCTTGGCCGGCTTAATTGCCGAACGCACGGGTACCTACCGTGGATCGCTGTACCTGGCGGCTGGGTTGATGGTGGCCGGTGTGTTCATGGTGTGGCAACTGAAAAAGCAAACTGAGGTTTAACCATGGACGCCTCATCTTGCAAATACGAAACACTGGCCTTGAACCTGCAAGCCTTGATTGAAAACAATCACTTTGCAGCCGGGTACAAACTGCCTTCCATCCGGAAGTTGTCAGAGCAATGGCACTACTCCATTGACACCGTGCAAAAGGCGCTGAACCTGCTTGAAGACCGGGGCTATGTTCAGCCCGTGGCGAAATCGGGCTATTACGTGCAAGCCCGCAACGTGCCCAGTGGCGCGGCCTGTACCCAAGCGCCCGACTCGATTGTTCTGGAACCACCCGTGAATCTGGAGGTAGCCAACCAAATTGCCATGCTGCTTCGAAGTTCAACTCGCGAAGATGTGGCTCCACTGGGCGTGGCTTTTCCTGCCCATGAATTGTTGCCAATTGCCACCCTGCGCCGAAGCTATGCCACGGTGAACCGCACCCGCCCGGATCTTCTTACGCTGGGCAGCCATGTAGAGCCCAATCAGCCCGAGTTGGTGCAGCAACTGCAACAACGGTTCGAGTTGATGGGTATGAAGCTGAAACGCGATGAACTGGTGATTACCGATGGCTGCACCGAGGCACTTAGCCTGGCCTTGCAAAGTGTGGCCAAACACAACGACATTGTTGCAGTTGAGTCGCCAGGCTATTACCTGCTTTTGCAAATGATTGAATCGCTGGGCTTGCGCGCACTGGAAATTCCAAGCAGCCCAGAACACGGCATGTCGCTGGAAGCACTGGAAATTGCAGTGAAACAAACCCGCATTGCAGCCTGCATTGTATGCCCCACTGCCAGCAACCCCATGGGCTCGGTGATGCCAGATTCAAACCGTAAAAAATTGCTGGAGTTGGCCGAGAAATACGACTTTCCGATTGTGGAAGACAATGTGTACGCCGACTTGTATTTCGAGCGGTTTCGCCCGCGCCCCTTGAAGGCTGGCAAGCAAAGCGACCGTGTTTTAATGTGCGGCTCGTTCTCGAAATCGCTCAGCCCTTCGCTGCGCATTGGCTATGTGGCTGGCGGCAAGTACGCCGCACAGGTGTTGTCAAAAAAGCGAATTCTGAGCGGGTCGACTAATCCAATTACCCAAGTGGCCGTGGCGCACTACCTTGAAAAAGGCTCGTTTGAGCGGCACCTGCGCACGCTGCGCCAACAGTTTGAAACCCAGGTGCGTGCCATGGGCAATTTGGTGCTGAAGCATTTTCCGCAAGGCACGCGAATTTCTGAACCCAAAGGTGGTTTTGTGTTGTGGGTAGAATTACCCGGCGACATCGACACCACCGCACTGTTCAACAAGGCCATTGCCCGCAAAGTGGCTTATATGCCGGGCAGTGTGTTTTCGGCCAGTGGCCTGTACAAAAACTGCATACGGCTGAACTGCGGCCACCCGGTGACCGACGACACCGCAGTGGCCATTGCAAAATTAGGTGCCTTGTTTGAAGGCTCACTCGTCGCCTAGCCACACCACCTGGTACAAATCGCGCCTGCGGTCCAGATAATTGCGCACCGAGCCCTCATTCTTCAGCGTTTGAAGCTTATCCAGGTCCACATCCACAATCAGGGTCATCTCGGTGTTGGGTGTGGTTTCGGCCATGATCGCATCGTGCGGAAATGCGAAATCGGAAGGCGAGAACACCGCGGTTTGCCCATACTGAATGTCCACATTGTCCACTTTGGGCAAATTACCAAAGCTGCCTGAAATGGCCACATAACATTCATTTTCGATGGCACGCGCCTGCGCACAACGGCGCACCCGCAAATAACCATTCTTGGTGTCAGTCCAGAAAGGCACCAGCAAAATTTGCATGTCTTTGTCGGCCAGCACGCGCGACAACTCGGGAAACTCGGAGTCGTAACAAATCAGAATGCCGATCTTGCCGAAGTCGGTGTCGAACACACTCAGTTTGCTGCCGCCTTCCATCATCCACTCGCGCTTTTCATGCGGCGTGGGGTGAATTTTGTATTGCGCTTCCACCGTGCCATCGCGGCGGCACAAATAGGCCACGTTGTACAAAGCACCATCTTCCATCACTGGCATGGACCCAGCCACCACATTGATGTTGTAACTCACGGCCATGCGGCTCATTTCGTCGCGAATTTGATCTGTGTACGTGGCCAGGTGTCGAATGGCTTCCAGCGAATTGCCATTGCCCGCCAAACCCATCAAAGGGGCATTGAAAAATTCGGGGAACAAAGCCACATCACAGCGATAATCCGAGAGCGCATTGATGAAATATTCTGCCTGCTTCACCACGTCTTCCACGCTGTGAAACTCGCGCATTTGCCACTGCACACAACCCAGGCGCGCCGTGGTTTTTGGCGCACCAAACAACATGGGCTTTTCTGGTTCGAAATACAAATTGAACCACTCAAGCAATGTGGCGTAACCCTGCGATTCCTTGTCTTCGGGCAGGTAGCCTTTTAGCACCTGCTTCACTTCAAAGTCGTTGCTGAGCTGAAAAGTCAGAATGGGATCGTAAATGTCTTTGCGCTTGACCGCAGCAATGTACTGCTGGGGCGACATGTCTTTCATGTGTTCTTTGTAGCCGGGAATTCGGCCTCCGGCCATAATGGCGCGCAAGTTCAGGTTCTGGCACAGCTCTTTGCGTGCTTCATACAAACGGCGACCCAGGCGCATGTTGCGGTACTCGGGATCAGCAAACACATCAATGCCGTACAGCACATCGCCTTTGGGGTCGTGCGTGGTGGCGTAAATGTTGCCGGTAATTTCCATGTAGGTGTGTTTGTCGCCAAACTTGTCGTAATCCACCACCACGGCAAAGGCGGCGGCAATTACTTTGCCATCGTCTTCAATGCAAATTTGTCCTTCGGGAAATGTTTTCAGAATTGAACGAAACTTGGCCTCAGGCAGTGCACCGCCGGCACTGTGATACACCACTTCCATGATCCGCTTGATATCGGGGTAATCCGAGACCTGCAAATTGCGCAAGGTTAACTTGTGTTCAGTGTGTTCATACTCGGTATTTTCGGTTTCTGTCGACATGGTGACTGCTCCATTTGTTTACTTCATGAACCTCCTTATTAGAACACATTTCAAAAATTGATGAATTTTTAGTCAATTAACTGAGCGTTCTGGTTTGACACACCCATTGGCTAACAGGTATCCTTCGCGCCTGCACTGTTAACAAACCCCGCCCCTACCCTTGTAAAAATTCAAGTTCATCGTTGTCCTTTCTATTGGTCTGGCCTCCCCGAGTTGCCGGACACCCACTGCTTTTCCAAAATTTTGATTGATTAAAAATGATGAAGAATTTCCGTACGGACTGGTTATCCAACGTCCGAAATGATCTTTTGGCCGGCCTTGTGGTTGCGCTGGCGCTTATCCCTGAGGCAATCGCCTTTTCAATCATTGCGGGCGTTGACCCCAAAGTGGGACTGTATGCCTCATTTTGTATCGCCACCGTGATCGCTTTTACCGGTGGACGACCCGGCATGATTTCTGCCGCAACAGGTGCCATGGCACTGGTCATGGTGACCTTGGTGAAGGATTATGGATTGCAATATTTGCTGGTGGCCACCTTGTTGACAGGCGTTTTGCAAATTCTGGCGGGTGTGTTGCAACTGGGCAAATTAATGCGCTTCGTATCGCGATCTGTGATCACCGGGTTTGTGAATGCATTGGCCATTCTTATTTTCATGGCGCAGCTTCCTGAACTGATCAACGTGACCTGGCATGTGTACGCCATGGTGGCGGCGGGCTTGGGCATTATTTACCTGCTGCCCTACCTTACCAAAGCAATTCCATCGCCACTTGTGGCCATCGTTGTACTGACCGTATTCAGTATTGCGGTGGGGCTGGACATTCGCACCGTGGGCGACATGGGTGAGCTGCCTGATTCGCTGCCAGTGTTCCTGCTGCCCGACGTGCCTTGGACACTTGAAACATTGAAAATTGTATTTCCATTTTCACTGACTCTGGCTGTGGTGGGTTTGCTGGAATCGATGATGACCGCGCAAATTGTAGATGACCTCACCGACACACCCAGCGACAAAAACCGCGAGTGTGTGGGCCAAGGTGTATCGAACATTGCAGCAGGTTTTCTGGGCGGCATGGCCGGTTGCGCCATGATTGGACAGTCCGTGATCAATGTGAAGTCTGGTGGTCGAGGTCGCTTGTCCACCCTGTGTGCTGGCGTATTCTTGCTGATCATGGTGGTATTCATCGGCGACTATGTGGCCTTGATCCCCATGGCAGCCTTGGTGGCCGTCATGATCATGGTGTCGATTGGCACCTTCAACTGGGCCTCTATCCGCAATCTGCGTGAACACCCGAAAAGCTCGAGCATTGTGATGCTGGCCACAGTTGCGGTTACCGTCGGCACGCACGACCTGGCGCAGGGTGTTTTGGTGGGTGTATTGCTGTCAGGATTTTTCTTCGCCAACAAGGTGGGGCGAATTCTGCGCGTGCAATCGAGTACTCAAGACGAGGGCCGAAACCGGACGTACATTATTTCGGGCCAGGTGTTTTTTGCTTCCGCTGAAACCTTTATCAATGCTTTCGACTACAAGGAAGTCATTGATGAGGTCACGATCGATGTAAGCCGCGCACACTTCTGGGACATTACCGCAGTCAGCGCACTGGACAAAGTTGTGATCAAGTTCAAGCGCGAAGGCACCGAAGTGGAGGTAATCGGCATGAACGAGGCCAGCCGCACCTTGGTGGACAAATTCGCCATTCATGACAAAGACGATGCGCTTGAACGCATGGCAGCC
The DNA here is from genome assembly GCF_005871185.1 of Limnobacter alexandrii. Lineage (GTDB taxonomy): Bacteria > Pseudomonadota > Gammaproteobacteria > Burkholderiales > Burkholderiaceae_B > Limnobacter > Limnobacter alexandrii. The sequence goes on along the minus strand of NZ_SWKN01000010.1, from coordinate 235,433 downwards.
CATTAAGGAGATTCAACATGGACGAACGTAAAATTGTAGCCTGTGTGGATCGCTCCCAATACTCAATAGCAGTGGCCGATTGTGCGGCCTGGGTATCCCGGCAAATCAAGGCGCCTGTCGAGTTTTTGCATGTGATTGACCGACACCTGGAGCAGGGTTCAGGCGAAGACCACAGTGGCGCGATTGGTTTTGATGCCCAGGAAAACCTGCTGAACAAACTGTTGATGAGCGACAGTGAAAAAACCAAAGTTGCAAAAACCCAAGGCCGCCTGTTTTTGAACGGCCTGCGTGAACGCGCAATTGAAGACGGCGTGCTTCAGGCAGATTCACGCATACGCCACGGCACACTGGTGGACTGCCTGCTTGAAATGCAGAACAACACTCGAATTGCCATTATTGGCAGACGGGGAGAAACCTCGGTGGCGTCCAACCGTGACATCGGGCGTACATTTGAAGCGGCCGTGCGGGCTCTGGATCGCCCTGTTCTGGGTGTGCACGAGAAGTTCACTGTTCCACAGCGTTTTTTGTTTGCATTTGATGGCAGCGCTGTGAGCAAACGTGGCGTTGAAACCGTGCTTCAAAGCCGATTGTTCAAAGGCATGAAAGGTACCCTGCTGATGTGTGGGGAGAAGAACAACAGCGGGATCAAACTGCTTGAGGAAGCCGCGCTGTCACTGAGTGAATCTGGTGTACCGACCGAGTTCAATCATGTTCAGGGCGATGTAGTCACGCAAATGATTCAAGGGCTGGAAATTCATCAGGCCGACATGCTGGTGATGGGCGCTTACACGCACTCGCCTTTGCGCAAGCTGTTCTTCGGCAGCAAAACTGAAGACATGCTGAGGGCAACAAAAGTGCCAGCACTCCTGCTTCGCTGAACCAACTGACAAGCCAGGTACAGCTTTTGCATCTTTCACGGCAAACCCACACCGGAATTTGCCATGAATGAACTTGATGCTGCCCTGCTTGGCCTTTTAATCAAAGATTCACGTTTGTCTTTCGCTGACATTGCACGTCAACTGGGCTGCTCACGCGCCCATGCCCGTGCCCGCGTGCAAGCCTTGCTGGAGGAAGGCACGGTGGAGCAATTCACTGCCGTGGTGAACCCCGAGAAACTGGGCAAGGTCACCAGCACTTTCGTAGACCTGAAGGTGAAAAGCCATGTCATTGAGGCTGTGGCCAATGAATTGGCCGCTCAACCGGAGGTGGCAAGCCTGTACATCATGTCGGATTTACAAAGCCTGCACATTCACACATTGACTGACACACAAGAGAGTTTTTTGGCATTTGCACAGAAGTATCTGTTCGGTCAGCCCGACATTATTTCAGTGGAATGCAAAAACCTGTTGAAGCGTGTCAAGCACCGGCGCGGTGGCGCTCGTTTGTAAAAATACGCAGCCCCGTTGTGGTGCAGCGCCACATTTTGGGTGCATGAATACATTCGACACCAAAGTGCCCGTTTTCAAATCCATCTGATTCCGATTGATTTTTTCAATGCATCAATTGAGATCGATTTGACGTCAAAAGTAAACAAAAGGTATACAAATGGCATCTGCTTCAGCAGTCTGCATGCTTCATTGTGGGGTGCAAAGTCGCAACAAAGGGTAAACCCTTAAACTTAAAATAGTCATTATTTTCAATAACCTACAATAAATCATAGCTGGCACACCTTTCGCTAAAGAAGGTTTATGACCGATCGTCATTTGTGCGGTCGGCGAACCCTTTGTTTTCCAAGCAGCAGGAGTGTGTTCCATGACCTCAATTAATCGTCGCAAGTTTATTTCAGGTGCTGCCACCGCAGCAGCAGGTGGCGCAGCCTTGGCTGTACCCGGTATTGCAAATGCACAAAATGCCAAGGTCACCATGAAGATGACCAACGCTTACCCGCCCGGCTCACCTTTTTACGTGGCTGGCCCCGGAAGCCCCACCGACTTTTGCAAGAAGGTGGAAACCATGTCGGGTGGTCGCCTGAAAATTCAACATTTCGCCGCCGGCGAACTGATTCCTGCTCTCGAAGGCTTTGATGCAGTATCAGCAGGCACCGTGGAAATGAACGCGGCCAATGCCTACTTCTGGTCGGGCAAAGCACCCGCAGCACAGTACTTCACCACCGTGCCGTTCGGCATGAATACGCAAGGCATGATGGCCTGGCTGTATCACGGTGACGGTATGAAGTTGTGGCAAGAGGTGTATGCACCCTTTGGTTTGACTGCCATGCCCATGGGCAACACGGGCGTACAAATGACAGGCTGGTTTCGCAAACCTGTTGAAACGGTTGGCGATTTGAATGGTTTGAAAATGCGCATTCCTGGCCTGGCTGGAAAGGTGTACAGCGAATTGGGCGTGAATGTTCGCCTGTTGCCCGGTGGTGAAATTTTTCCAGCACTGGAGCGCGGTGTCATTGACGCTGCTGAATTTGTTGGTCCTTTCCAGGATCGCCGACTGGGCTTGCACAAAGCCGCCAAGTTTTACTACACCACCGGTTGGCATGAACCCACCAACGTAACAGAACTTTTGATCAACAAAAAAGCCTGGGACAAGCTGCCCAAAGATCTGCAAATGATGGTGCAAATGGCTGCGCAAGCCAGTGTCATGGAAAGCCTGGCCTGGTCGGAATCTGTGAATGCAGAGGCGCTCGAAGACCTGGTGAAGAACCAGGGCGTGAAAGCGCAAGCACTGCCCAAACCGATTGTGGACAAGCTGAAAGAGGCCACCATGGACACGCTGGAAAGCGTGGCGGCCTCCGATCCCTTGGCGAAAAAGGTGCACACCTCATTCATGGCGTTCAAAAAGAAACATGAATCCTGGGCTGCGCTCAGCGAGAAAACTTTCCTGAACCTTTAAAGAAGCGGTTGTTGTCATGAAGCAAGCCATCCCCAAACTCGAAGCGTTTGTCGAGTTGATTGGGGGGCTTGCACGCCTGTGCGTGCTTGCCCTCGTTGTACTCGTCGCCGCCAACGTCATTCTTCGTTATCTGTTCTCAATTGGTCCTGTGGCCCTTCAGGAACTTGAATGGCATTTGATTTCTCCCATCGCCCTGTTTGGCCTGGCCTACGCCATGAAACACAAAGCCGACGTGCGAGTCGATTTTGTGTATGAACGGTTTGGCCCGCTGGGCAAAGGCTGGATTGATTTGGCCAGTGCGGTGCTCACATTCGCAGTGGCGTTGGTGATCGTGTATTTGTCTGTGCCCTATGTCATGCAGTCGTACGAGATGCTGGAAGGCTCGCCCGACCCCGGTGGCCTGCCCTATCGATACCTGCTGAAGCTGTTTCTGCCTTTGGGCTTTGGCCTGTTGATGATTCAAGGCATCGCCAATCTTTTGCAGGCTGTTGTGCAAATCAAAGAAGCGAAGGTGGCCTGATGGAAAACGAATGGATTGTGCTTGGGATGATTGCCGGCTTCCTGGGCCTGATGATCATCGGCATTCCAGTGGCCATCGCTTTGGCAGTTTCCGGCTTTGTGGCTGGTTATATCGGCTTTGGCCCCATGCTGTTCAATCTCATGCCTGCGCGCCTGTACGGTGTGGTCAGCAACTACACCCTGCTTGCCATTCCGCTATTTGTGTTCATGGGCGTGATGCTGGAAAAAAGCCGCGTGGCGGAAGACATGCTTGACACCATCGGCACCGCCATGGGCGGTCTGAAAGGCGGTATGGGCTTGGCCATTGTGCTTGTGGGCGTGCTTATGGGTGCTTCCACAGGCATTGTGGGTGCAACCGTGGTGACAGTGGGCCTGCTCACACTGCCTACCTTGATGAAACGGGGTTATGCGCCCAGCGTGGCCTGCGGAACCATTTGCGCATCGGGCACCCTGGGACAAATCATTCCCCCCAGCCTGGTGCTCATTTTGTTGTCAGACATCATGGGTGAATCGGTTGGCACACTGTTCGCTGCAGCACTCATTCCCGGTTTGGTGTTGGCGGGTATTTATTGCGCCTACCTTATTTTGCTGGGCATGTTCATGCCCAAACTGGTGCCCGCAGTTCCGCTTGAAGAACGTCAGAAAATCAACAAGGCCGAACTGCGCAAAAAACTGATTCGGGATGTATTGCCGCCAGTGCTGTTGGTGTTTGCGGTATTGGGTTCTATCGTCGGTGGCGTTGCAGCCCCCACAGAAGCAGCTTCCATGGGTGCACTGGGCGCACTGCTGATAGCCATGGGTTTTGGCCGCATGAACTGGCAACTGCTCAAGGACACCATGCACGGCACCTTGACCATTTCCGCGATGGTGTACTTCATCTTGCTGTGCGCACAGCCCTTCGCCCTGGCATTTCGTGGCCTGGGTGGCGAAGACATGGTGCACAGCCTGTTCGACATCATCCCTGGTGGCGAAATGGGTGCCCTGCTGTTCCTGATGGGCTTGCTCTTTGTGCTCGGATTCTTCCTGGAGTGGATTGAAATTTCCTACATCGCCCTGCCCATGTTTTTGCCAGTGTTCATTGGTTACGGCACCGATATGGTTTGGCTTGCAATTTTGATCGCCATGAACTTGCAGATGTCGTTCCTGACACCACCGTTTGGTTGGGCGCTGTTTTTTCTCAAGGGGGTCACACCGCCAGGCATTACTACGCGCGATATTTACATAGGTGTTTTACCTTTTGTGTTACTACAGGCCTTGGCCGTGGCGGTTATATTCATCTTCCCATCGGTCGCAACCTGGCTACCCAAGGCGATTGGCTGGTAGGCAAAACAAACATAGCAAGGAATTTTCATGGAATTATTGAGTGGATACTCCCTGCCTTGGCTGGCAGGGCTGGTGGTGGCGCTCGCCATCACGGGAACCATTGCGGGCCTGCTGGCAGGCCTGTTGGGCGTGGGTGGCGGTATCGTGATTGTGCCGGTGTTGTACCACCTGTTCACACTGCTGGGTGTGGATGAAAGCGTGAAAATGCATGTGGCCGTGGGTACTTCGCTGGCGACCATCATTCCCACCTCGTTCATCTCGGCAAAAAGTCACAAAGCCAAGGGCAATCTGGATGAACCGCTGTTCAAAAGCCTGGTACTGCCATTGTTCATCGGCGTGATCATTGGCAGTTTTGCAAGTGGTTATGTGTCAGGCGATGTGTTGTCAATTGTGTTTGCAAGCATTGCACTTTTGGTGGCAGCCAACATGGCATTTCGCAGCAAGGCAAAACCAGTTGCGGAAAATTTGCCGGGCAGCCCTGTGAAGCAAATCATGGGTACATTCATCGGTGGTTTTTCAACCCTGATGGGCATTGGTGGCGGCACCCTGAGCGTGCCCATTCTGAATGCATTCAATGTACCCATGCACAGGGCTGTGGGTACGGCTGCGGCCATTGGTATGGTCATCAGCATTCCCGGCGCAATCGGGTTTTTACTCAATGGCTGGAACGTTGAAAATACGCCACCATTGACCATTGGTTATATCAATTTGATTGGCTTTGCACTGATTGTACCCATGACCATGTGGATGGCCCCGGTGGGTGCACGCATGGCCAATGCCACCACTGCTGCCCGCCTGAAACTGGCATTTGCATTTTTTCTGTTCATCACCGCCGTGCGTATGTTTCACGGCGTGTTGGTCTGAACAACAAAGGAGTTAAAAAAATGATCCACACCAAACGCGCTCTCGGTGGTGTATTTGTAGCCCCCCACCATTTGGCCGCACAGGCTGGCCGCGATGTATTGAAAGAAGGTGGCAATGCCGCCGAAGCCATGATTGCAGCGGCAGCGGCAATTGCTGTGGTGTACCCACACATGAATTCAATTGGAGGCGATGGCTTCTGGTTGCTGAGCGAACCGGGCAAAGCACCCATTGGCATTGATGCCTGTGGCAAAGCCGCAGCAAAAGCCACGCGTGCCTTCTACACCGAACAAGGGTTTGATGCCATTCCAAACCGAGGTCCACTGGCTGCGCTCACTGCTGCCGGTACCGTGGGTGGCTGGATCAAGGCGCAGGAAGTGGCCGAGCAATGGGGCGGCAAACTGCCCTTAAACCGCTTGCTCAATGATGCGGTTGTTCACGCCCGTGAAGGGGTGGCTGTGAGCAGCAGCCAGGAACGTTTAACCCGCGTGAAGTTCGATGAGCTTTCAACAGTACCTGGATTCGCTGAACATTTGCTGAGCAACGGCCAAGTGCCAGCCGAGGGCAGTGTGTTGAAACAAAAAACATTGGGCGACACACTGGCGCGCATGGGCCAGGTTGGTCTGGATGATTTTTACCGGGGTGAACTTGCGCAAGCCATGGCCGACGATTTGGCACGCGTGGGCAGCCCCATCAGCCTTGCTGATTTGAACAATCATCATGCGCAGTTTGTTACGCCCCTGCAAACCGAGCTGAATAACAGCACGATTTACAACATGACGCCGCCCACGCAGGGCATGGCCTCGTTGATGATTTTGGGCATGTTCGACACGCTGGGTGTGCAGCAAGCTGAAGGTTTTGATTACTTGCACGGCATGGTGGAAAGCACCAAGCAAGCCTTTCTGGTGCGCGATCGTTATTGCACCGACCCGGCCTACATGACCGTGAACCCCAGCGATTTTCTGACTCATGAAGCCTTGGCAGAACGTGCGAAGAAAATTGACATGAAACAGGCGCTGTCCTGGCCGCAAGACCCCTGGCAAGGCGACACCATCTGGATGGGTTGTATCGACAGCGAAGGCCGCACCGCAAGTTTCATTCAAAGCGTGTTCTGGGAATTTGGTTCGGGCGTGGTGTGCCCATCCACCGGCGTGATGTGGCAAAACCGGGGCATCAGTTTTTCATTGAAAGAAGATGCGCTTCACAGGCTTGAGCCCGGCCGCAAACCTTTCCACACGCTAAACCCGGCCATGGCACGTTTTAAAGACGGCCGTAGCATGGTGTACGGCACCATGGGTGGCGAAGGCCAGCCACAAACCCAGGCCGCAGTGTTTAGCCGTTACGCCATGTTTAATCAACCATTGCAAACTGCGGTGACAGCACCGCGCTGGTTGCTGGGCCGCACATGGGGAGAGCAAAGCACCACCCTTAAACTAGAAAGCCGGTTTGATGAAAAGCTGGTCATGCAACTACGCGACGCAGGCCACGTGCTGGAAGTGTTGCCGGAAGCCTTCAGCGACACCATGGGCCATGCGGGTGCAGTGGTGCGCCACCCCAATGGCATGATGGAAGGCGCTGCGGATCCACGCTCAGATGGCTCGGTAGCCTGTGCTTAGTGTCGGACTAAACACCCTCGCTGATTCGTTTGAAATAGGAAGTGTGCGCAGCAGTGCCTTCTGGCCATTGGCTTAGAAAGTGCTGCTGCCAAGCGGCTTGATCAAATTGAACCCGCACTTGCTCTACCCAAACACCGTGTATCTGGGTTGATTGATCTACAAACGCCTTGTTTGAAAAAGGTGTGGCGCAAATGCGGGTCAACAGGCCATCCAGGCCTGCACTGGGCATGCCTGCTGCACCGTTGTTGCTGATCAAACCTGTTTGGCCGCCTGGCAATGGCTCATGATGAAAAGCGGCGCTGCAAGTGTGGCTGCTGGCGAATACATTCACCTGTGCTTTTTCAAACAAGGCTGCACGCCAGCCCGACTCTTCTGCGCGTTTCAAATGCACCGGGTCAAAACGCCAACCCGCCAAGGAATCACCATCACCATGCACCACAGCCACCTTCAAACCGCTCACGGCATAGCGGGCAAAGAAAGGTTTTTGCAACAGCGAGCTCAGTAGTTCAGGCTGTTGTTGTGCGATTCGTTTTAATTCGGTGTGAATAAAATTGGATCGGTCCACAACACCTTGATCCACATTCTCGGGGTAAGCACAACCGCAATCAGCCACATCCAGCGGTTCGCCAAGCTCGGCCTCAACATTGCCCAAAATGCAATCGTGGTTCAACACGCGTTGGTTGATGTGAACAAAGTCTTCAGGCGATTTGTTGAACCAGTTGAAGTCGCCGTTGAAACAAATGCGAACCTGACCGTGCTCTTGGGCAGCCATTGCTTCAATTGCATCAAGCGCAAATGAATTGCCGTACAAACCACCCACCACATACAGCACATCACAAGGCACCGGGGAGGCTTGCGCAATTTTTGCGGCACCGTATTGGTATCGAATGGGGCAACTGCGCCCGGCACTGTCGTTCATCGTTTACTCGTACAAACTGGTCAATTGTTCTTGTGTCAATTCATGGCTGGCGCAATCGAGAACCACTTCGCCAGCTTTCAAACCGATTACCCGCTGGCTAAGCAAAGGCACCAAGCTCACATTGTGTACCACAGTAATCAAAGTGGCATTCTCACTCGCTTTCACCAATAGTTCGCACACTTCATCGGCGGCTGTGGGGTCCAGTGCCGCTGTGGGTTCATCGGCCAATACCAATTGTGGCTGCTGCATCAGCATGCGGGCAATGGCCACCTTTTGGCGCTCGCCACCGGAAAGTTTGTCGGCCCGCTTGTCAGCCAAATGTGCCATACCCACAGCCTTCAATGCCGCTTGCGCGCGCTGTGTTTCCTCGGTGTTGAAAATACGTGCCCAACTGCGAAGCCACGGCATTTTTGCCAAGCCACCTACCAGCACATTTTCCATGGCACTCAAACGCGCAACCAAATGCAAACCTTGAAGCACCTGCCCCACTTCGGCACGCACCGGGCGCAAATCACGTTCACGCCGCAGGGGAAACACCGTGCGCTGGTTCACCACAATGCGCCCAGCTGTGGGCTTGACGAACCCATTCAGGCAACGCAACAAGGTCGATTTACCCGCGCCATTGCGCCCGAGAATAGCCACCTTTTCGCCGCGCGCAATTTGAAGTGAATCCACTTTCAGAATACGCCGCCCGGCAATCACCATTTCCAGGTTTTGAATTTCAATGATGTTGCTGCTCATAGCAAGGCCGTCCGAATTCTTCGGCTGATGGCATCAAATGCAGTGACCATGAGCACCACCACAATCAGAATGCTGGACAAGCGGCCCCATTGAAACAAGGACACCGCTTCAGAAATTAACAGCCCCAAACCACCCGCACCGATGATGCCGAGAATGGTGGAATCGCGAATATTGTATTCCCACAGGTACAAATGGCTGCTCACCCACTGCGGCAACACACTGGGCCACACCGACCAGAAAAAGGTTTGTGAGGGACTTGCGCCCACACCCTTCACCGCTTCAATGGAAGCCATATCCAGTGTTTCAATGGATTCGGCAAACAATTTGCCGTAAGTACCCAGGCTGTGAAAGGCAATTGCCAAAATACCCGCGGTGGGGCCAAGGCCGACAATGCCCACCAACACCAAACCGAATACCAAAGTGTGAATGGATCGGGACGTGTCCAGCACCAGCCGCGACAAAGCAGTGAGCAAACGGGGGGCCTTGATGTTTTTTGCGCTGAGCACGCCAAAGGGCAAAGCCAGAATGGCACCAAGCAGTGAACCCAAAGTTGCAATTTTAAAAGTGGTCCAGGTGGCAAAACCCAGTTGAGTCAACCATTGCTTTTCCACTTCCTGGCGGTTCTCGGTGCGCAGCACAGTGCCATCGTCGCTTTTGTATTCGTAGGCCGGGTCGCCGAACCACACATCAACAAAACTGGGGCGTGCAAACTCGGTGGCAGTTTTAATGAAATTGGCCACCGGGTTTCGGCCCATGGTCAAATCACCTGCCGTGGCCAGGCTGTACACGCAGGCAAAAACGATGAGCGCATACAAAAAGACCAGCCCGAAAAAACCGAGCCGGCCTCGCAAGTGAAGCTTGAACTGCATCCAATTCATGGTGTTGAAACGCTTCTCTTATTTGGGCTGTAGGCGGCCAGTGGCCAAGCCTGCATCACGAATTGGCTTGTAGTAGCTGTTGTCTTTTTTCGCGAAACCGGTGTAGCGCGGAGGCAGCAAATTGGGCTGATTTTTCAGCTCGGCGCCAATACCCACAAGGGCCTCTTGCAACTTGGCGACAAAGGCCTTGTCTTCGAACAATTTGCTGCTGACAGCAAATGCGTCGTTGGGCAAGGGGTCGGAGGTCCAGATAATTTTTGAATCTTCAGCCTTGATCAAACCATCGGCGATCATGGCATCGCGGTTGCGGTTGTAATCAGCGCCTGCATCAATCGCACCCTGGGTTACCTGGGTTTGAATGGCTTGATGGCTGGTGTTGATCACTTTTGAAAAGTAGGTGTCAGGATTGATACCCTGCTTCTGGAAGTAATGGAAGGGAATGAGATAACCCGATGTGGAACCTTTGTCGCCAAACGCAAAAGTTTTGCCTTTCAAATCGGCCATGCTTTTAATGCCGCTTTTTGGGTTGGTGATCATGATGCCAAAGTATTCGGGCTTGCCTTCATATTCAATGGTGGCCACTGCTTGGGCTTTGGCCTCGTTGTTGGCCAACACATAACCCCATGGGCCCATGAGCGCGATGTCGGTTTCACCATTGGCCAATGATTTCGCCAAACCCTCCCAACTGCTCACAGTGCGCAATTTCACCGGCTTGCCCAGCTTCTTTTCAAGGTATTGAGCCAAGGGGGTGTAAGTGGCGTCGTTCTTGTCTTTGTCGGGCTGGTACAAACCCACACCAAACTGGATCACCTCTTGGGCAATCACCGGTGTGGAAACAAGGGCAAAGCTGAAGGCGCCCAGTAGGGCTTTGGTCAACAAACGCATGGTCAGGTTCCGTGGTGAGGTGAATATTGGAATAAATCGAAAGTTACAAGGCTTATTACGCTAAACAATCCGCAAAGGTTACAGGAATTTGAAATGAATTCGGCTGCGAAGATAGCGCCAGTTGGCGCATAAGGCTTAATTCGATTGTTTGCCGGCCAACCAGGCCTCATAACCACCCGCCATGGCCTTGGCCTGCCGGTAGCCTTGCTTGCGCAGCAGGCCTGCCACGTGGGCGGCACTGACATCATCGGGGCAGGCACACATGGTCACGATCAAATCCGTTTTGGGCCAGGCACGGGCCGCAGCCAATGCGCTTTCAGCATTGGCGGGCAACCAGCCAGCCAACGGCTCGGCTTCCTGAACAATGGCGGGGCGAAGATCGATCAGCCTGAGGTTGGATTGCCCGGCTTTGACCAAAGTCAGCACCTCGGTGGCGGGCACCTTGGGCATTTTCAGGCGAGATTGAAATGCATCGCGGCGAGCCAGTTTCCACATCAACCAGAAACTGCAAATCAGTGCCACTACCACACCCACAATGAACAGATTGTCCTGGAGTGCTGCAAATATCGCGTTGACCTGGTCCTGAAACAACCAGCCCGCCAACAAGGCCGCCATCGCCCACAAGAACGCGCCCGCAGCCGATGCAATCGTGAACTTGAGAATGGACATTTTCACCGCGCCAGCGATGGGAGGCGCCACGGTGGAGAACCCGGGAATGAACTTGGCGACCACCAGTGACCACGGCCCCCACACGCGAAAGCGGGACTCGGTTTGACTGACACACGATTCAGGATTGATGGACAGCTTACACAGCAAAGACAACACCCGGTAACCGTAATAACGCCCGGCAATGTACCAGGCCCAATCGGCGATCAAGGAGGCCGACGTTGCAACAACGGCCAGCAAGAAAATACCCGACCACTGCCCCGACAAGCTGGCCGATAGAATCATGGTGGGCACGGCAGGCACAGGCGCACCCAACTGCTGCAACAGCACGTTGAAGAAAACCAGAACTTCGGTGGTTTCAAACAAAGACATGGAAGATACCGCCCTTTACTGCATTGCGGTTGAGGGATCATTCTCAACAGATAGCAACATCATAAGCAATTTCAACGACAGCCATTCAGGATTAGAGTAAGCACTCTTGGAATGAAGGTACTTTCAGTCACAAAGTGTTGTTACCCTGACACTTCCAGTTTTAAACATGAAGGAGTACACACCATGGCAGACCTCGAACATTACAAGGCAAAACTGAACGCCCAGTTGGACGAATGGAAAGCAGACCTGGACAAACTCAAGGCCAAAGCCGACGGCAAGTCGGCCGATGCCAAGAAAGAGTTGAATGAATCAATCGACGCACTGGAAGCCAAACTGGCGCAGGGTCGTTCAAAACTTGAAGAACTGAAAGGTGCCAGTGCTGAAGCCTTCGAAAGCTTGAAGGACGGCGCAAACAGCGCTTGGGACAACATCAAAGAGGCCTTTGACAAGGCCAAGTCCAAGTTTTAATAATCCTCGGGCTTACTGCGCAAACAGTGGATCGTAAGCCTGCAGGTTCAACGCTGGGGTTGTGAAAGGCCCCAGCGACACAGTTTCCTCATAGAAAGACTGGCACTCGAAGAGGCCATTTCCAAATTCATTCTCGGTCAGAATGTAGCCCAGTGAATTGTGGGTCAGGCCCATCAACATCATCGGGTTGCTGCTGCGCGCGCGAATGGAGTCGGCCATGCCTTTCGATCCCTCGCCGGGTATGGTCACCAATTCCAGCATTTTGCCCTCGCCCTGCCCCAGTTGAATTCTGCTGACTGGTGTTTCAGCGTACAGCGCCACTTGCGGCAAGTTGTCATAGCCAGGAATGTTGGCTGCCAATTCTTCGCCCAGGGGTGTGAAGTTGTAATAACCATTGAAGCTGCGCAAGCCACCAGCCCCCACGAATAAGGGGTTGGTCACTGGCAAGAATGCGGTTGCATGATTTACCAACACACCGCCCTCCAATTTTGTGCGTACCGCCAGTGCATTCATTGCCGCTTGTGCCACAGCCACGCCCATGGCGTTGGCTTTTTCATAAGGATCTTCAGCTGCAGGGGCTCGGGGCGATGCATCTGCAATCGCACCGTTGTAGAACAACACAGTGGAGTTGAAATTGCGTTCCAGTGTTCGCAAGGCGCCACCCACCCAGTCGGTGTGTACCAGGCGGTTGCTGGAATTCAACACAGTGGGGTGTGCTGCGTAATTCAACACTGCACCCAACACCTCTCCTCGCGCAGTGCGGGCTTGGAGCAGGGTCAGCGTAGGGTCAGGCATGCGGGAATCATCGGGATCGCAGCGTCTGAAGTTGTTCAAGCGTGCCTCGCCTTCCAAAGTGGTTTGCGCAAAATCAACATAGGCTGGTTTCAGATTCGCCACCGCTTCGGCAGCTGCCTCGGCAGCCAATTGATACAGACCACCTTTCAAGGCCGGGTCGCAGGCTTGGGCCGGATCGGCCTGTTCGCAATTCAGCCAGCTTGCTGGCACGCCGCCCCACAGGCCTTGCAAATCGGCACCCGAATGCGAATGGGTTTGGGCAAACAGCACATTGTTGGGCGGCACGTTTGCAGCTTGCGCAACTGCAGCTTTCAGTTTGTTTTGAATCACATTGCCTGCACCAATTGCATCAATGGTGACAAACACCATGCGGTTGACGGGTTCGGCTTGTCCTTCCAGCACAAACACACGCACAAAGGTGCCATCGCCAATGCCGTTGGCTGGTGGGCCGCCAATGTCAAAATTCACAAAGTCTTCAGGGCCATTGAATTCGAAACCACCATAACCACCCAAATTGAATTGCTGCAGCTTGCCCACCACGGGCGTGCTACTGGTAAGCACACCCTGAATTTGTGCGGGTGTTGGGTCAATGTTGCGCTTGGCCGATGCAGCACGAAACTGGCTAGTGTCGAGCAAATTTGGATTACCGCCACCGTTGCCACCGCCATTGCCGGGGGGTGGGTCCACAATCACAGGCGGGTCATTTTCATTGGTGTCGGTTCGCGATGCAGTCACGGGGTCGTTGTTCGAACCCAAACAGGCCGACAACAACAAGCAAAGCCACACCACATGCCATTGACTATTTTTCATTGCAGCGAATCCCTTATTTCAATGCGGGGTTGAACCCACGCGACGTGCAAGGCATGCCATTGCACACATCAATCAATGCACCCTGCTTCTTCAAGAATGCAGATTTCATGTCCATGTTTTTTTCTTCATTGCGTGGGTGGCCATGCGGGTCGGCGCCGTAACCTGTGGTCATGGGCCGGTTGTCCAAAGGCGGCGGTGCGCTGCCGTTCGGGTTGGCCGAGCCATCTGCATTGGTCATCGGGCCGCTGTCCCACACGGTGAGTGCGTTGCCACTGTGTGGATATTTTTTGATGCAGGGCAAACCAAAATAAGGATGATCGTCCGGGTGCCTGCGCCCGAAGGACACATTGGGAAATTGCTCCTGCTCGGCACGCACTGCGGGGTGTGCTTGCTTCAGCACCGCTTGCCCGCGCTGGGCAGAAGGACCACCCACCACTGCCGGGCATTGCAAAGGGGCTTCAATGGTTCTCGCCATGATTTCTGCGGTGTTCATGTACACCTGGTGGTCTGCAAAAGCGGGGATCAGTAACACGCGCTTATTGGGGCGGGTTCCGGGCAATTCTTTGCCGGGTGCCAAACTCCAGGCGTAGCCATTGTTTTCTCCACGGTCCCACAACATCTGGATCAGTGAAAGAATGAACTGTTGATCCAGCGAAGCTGGATAAGACTCGTAAAACGCAGGTGCATACGGCGCAAAGTCAACAGACCGCTGCAACAAGGTGGAGTACGCCATGCCCGGCACGCCGAGCGTGGCGGCTTGAATATCCGGTGAAATGGCAGTGACTGGCCCACCGTTGATACCACCTTGCGAATTGCCGTCGTAGAACAATTCGCTGCGGTCGATCAGGCACTTGCCCTCTTTCTGAAATGCAGGGTGGGTACAAAATCCATTCTCGGCAATCATGGCCCGACCCAACATCGTGAAGTTCAAAAAGCCCTGTTGGAGTCGGTCAGTCAAGCGATTGAAACCGCTGAAATCGGTCAGCATCAACACGGTGCTGGCAATGTCCCCACCCACACCGTCCCACAAGGGGTCGTACTTGCGATTGTCATTTTGATCATCGGGTAAGTTGCCTGTGGCAAGCCCGGCCCAATCGACCATGCAAAACAGAAAATTATGGCGCTCGGCCATTACTCGCACATTCAAATCGTAGGTGTTGCCTTCATCGCGCGAGCCCAACAAACCATGACCGTACAACGAGGCTCGCGCGGGTTCACCCGTGTCCAGATTCTTGCGCGCAATGGAGCAAATGAAAGGTACGCTGGCGTTGGGCGTCAGTGGATTGCGTTGGGGCAATGCGGTGGCTGGGCTGCCTGTGGGCACCAGTGGGTAGTTGTAAGTGCCGCCCGACAAACAATTGGGGCTGGTAAGAAAACACGGCACATCAATGTGCCCCCGAATTCGCCTTGCGGTAATTTCACTGGCCGATCCGTTTTCCGGGTTTTCAATGACAGCATCAATGGTGAAGTTGGGCGATTGTTGCGCAGTCGCTTCGATGGATACATCGCGCGCATGAATGAGGCGCTCTGTGAGGTTACGGCCCGATGCCACGGTGAAGTCCCAGGCCAGGTAAAGATTGTCCCGCTCTACCCCGGCCATGCTCAACACACTGAATATATTTTCCATCAGCGGCTTGCGCGCATTTTGTGCCGCGTTGGCCAATGGCGTGCCATCCCGATAGGCCTTAAACACCGGGCTGGGTTCAAGGGTGTCGCCTGCACTGTTTTTCAAATTGCGCAGGGCCACAATGTAGCGGCGCCCTGGTTCAAGGTTTTTGGCCACACGAATGACCAGCGCCGGGCCTGGCTCTGCATTGGGCAAATTCAATTGCCCTTGCGTGATATTCGCATCCAGTTCCGCCCAAATTAGCTGCTTCTTCAATGTCAGCGTATCAATCAGCACAATGGGCTGATTGCGCTGCAAGCTGGCTTCAATGTTGGTGATGGGCACAGCACCGGTTTTCTGCAAATCAATGCCGGGTATGCGGGTCAGAATGGGCTGGCCGGGAGAAAAGCCGTCGTTGCGGTTCCAGTCTGTGGGGTCAATCGGTTTGCCCAGAACATTTTTGGGCATGGCCAACACATTCAAATTCACCCGCATTTTGGTGTCGGTTTGCGTGTCAGCCGTTGTGAAGTAATTGTTCGGAAACGGGAACAAACAGTAGGCCGGATCCAGCGGATCGCAACGCTCGGCACCGGCAGGTGCAGCACCGGTGCCAGCGGGTTCGGTTCGAACAATTGGGTCTTTGGGAAACAAAGGCGGTTCATCGCCACCGCCGCCATCACCGTCGCCGCCATCGTCGGGCTCCTCGGGATCCACCGGCGTGTCAGGTTCCTCTTCGTTGGGATTGGTCACTGTGGGGCTATCCGCTTGCGGCGAACCGGAATCACCCATGCACCCACCCAATAGCAAAGCCCAAGCCAATACAACGGCTCCACCCCAGTTTGTCATCCTCATGTCTCTCTCTTTGTGCGTGGGGCCTTGTGTTCGACCCTTAAGTTACATTACTGTAACCAAAGATTAGTTTATGAAGTTGTAATACGTCTAGTGTAGTTTTTCCATTGCAAATTCAACGAGTTAAAAATGTTAAAACCAGTTCAAACCCGCATGAAACCTGAGGACCGGGAGCGTCAACTGCTGGAAGTTGCACAGAGGATGTTTGTGGAACGCGGCTACCAAGGCACGGCTATGGAAGACATTGCCAAGGCTGCTGGCGTAACCCGCCCTGTGGTGTACAAACTGTTTGGCAACAAAGACGGCGTGTACTTGGCCTGCCTGCAAAAAGCACGTGAGGTGCTCAACGCCTACATCAT
This sequence comes from Limnobacter alexandrii, assembly GCF_005871185.1. Classification (GTDB taxonomy): domain Bacteria; phylum Pseudomonadota; class Gammaproteobacteria; order Burkholderiales; family Burkholderiaceae_B; genus Limnobacter; species Limnobacter alexandrii. Next base: position 218,922 of record NZ_SWKN01000010.1, on the reverse strand, counting down.
CGAGCATGCCTTGAAAGGCGAGGGATTGAAGGGTCGTTTGCGCGGTGGTATTGAAGGTTATTTTGAATTTGTTGAATGTGAGCGTGATGCGTTTCGCTTTCTTTATGACAGCGGCGCAGCAGTGGCCGGCCCTGCGGCACAGGCTGCAAGCCAATTGCGTTTTGACACGGTGAATCGAATTGCTTTGCTGCTTGGCGATTTGAAAGGCGTAGTTTCAGAGGAGGAAATTACAGCCACCGCCCACGCCTTGTCGGGCGCGGGGGAACAGTTGGCGAAGTGGTGGCTAAGCCAGCCCCTGGTACCCAAAGCCACGGTGGTGAACACCATGTTCAATCTGCTTTGGGCGGGGCTGAACAAATACGAGGCTTAAAACTCGAAACTGGCTGTCAAACTGGTTGCGCGTGTACTGCCGAAATAAAGCGAACCAAAGCCGGTTTCATTGATGTAGGTTTTGTCAGTCAGATTTTGCTCCAAGAGGCCTAAATCAACATTCTTTCCAGCCAGTTTGGTTGAATAACGCACACCGGCATCAGCCACGGTCCACGCGGGAACGAACACGCTATTGCTTGGATTCACGGCACGTTCACCTGAGTGACGCAGACCAAACTGAACAGACAAGCCCTGAACACCTGTTTTCTGATCCAACCACAAAGTAGCCTGCCGTTCTGCCACACCTTGAGGCACCTTATTGTCGTTGGCTGCCGTACCCGTATTCAATGCTTTCGCATCCAGCGCCACCAAACCGGCATTGATGCGCCCGCCTTCCCAAATTTCCCCGGTACCAGTCAGTTCGATACCACGGTGGCGGCGAGTCCCAAAATACCCAAACACATTGCTGGTCTGGTCCAGATAACTCAGCGGTACTTCTGTTTCAAACAAGGCCGCAGTCGTGATCAGCTTGCCATTGAACCACTCGGTTTTCACACCGATTTCAGTTTGCTCGGCTGTGACTGGCTCCAATTGCTCGTTGCGATTGTTTGCATTGTTGGGTGCGGTACCACCCTGCTCCAAACCTTCCACATAACTTGCGTAAATTGAGGTGCTTGGCACCGGTTTGTAAATCAGGGCCAAGGTGGGTGTGGTCACAGTATCTTCATACACGGTCGGGCTGAAAACCGAGAAAAATTCAACTTCCGAGCTGCGCAGTCCCACCAAGGCCTGCCATTGCTCGTTGAAGGTCATGAAGTCGGAAACAAACACACCTTTGTCGCGATTCAAGATAGCCAGTCTTGGCTCGCCCGGCACACCGCCCGGATCGGCAATGATCACGTGGTTGTATAAATTCGAAGTTCCCACGGATCTGAATACACTGTTACCAAAAACAGCCGCAAGTTTACGCTGCGTGTAACCCGCTGCCACTTCATGGCGCGTTGCACCGAATTTGAAGTCGCCATAAACAGCCACTTCCATATTCCGGGAATCACGCACTTCACCGATCGATTTGTACTCCTGAATATCAAAATCGCCATTGGGTTGAATATTCCCGATATTCGCGCTGAAGTCGTCGCGATACAGGTGTGCATCATTGATCTTGAACGACGCTTTCCACTGTTCATTGATCCTGAAATCAGCAGCCAGCGCATACTCACGGGTCAGCGTGTCATACGTGGCCCAGGGTTGCCCCAGGTAACGCGATGGGTCAACACCCTGTGGAATCTGCCCGTTGGTATTGAGCTCCAAAGAGGGCTGGGTGGTACCCTCACGCTGGTCCACCTGTGCATCCAGTTGAATGGTCAACCTGTCTGTGGCAAGCCAATCAAGTGCAACAGAAGCAAACCCGCGGTCTGTTTCAACCTCATCTACAAAATAGTTTTCTTGCCCTCCGGCGGCGTTAATACGAATGCCCACCCGACCGTCTTCCGTCAATGGGCCACCTACATCAATACCCGGCATCAAGGTGCCAAATTCATCCACCACAATTTCAGCTTTTCGCTGCCAGGTGGGTGTTGGGCGTTCAGTCACGTAATTGATTGCACCACCCGGTGCTGCAAAACCTTGCAGAAAACCAGTCAAACCGCGCATCACTTCGACGCGTTCAATGTTCTCAAACGGGGTTTTTGCCTGGTTGGCAAACAGCAAACCGTTTTTGTAATAGTTCGTCCAGTTATTCAGGCTTAAACCACGAATGGAAACCGCATCGTAGTAACCCACCGCAGAAAACGAACTGGTGAGTGAGGGGTCTAGCCGCACCAAATTGGCGAGATTGTTCACACCGGCGCTTTCGAGTTGCTCACTTGAAATCACATTCACGGAGAACGGCGTTTCCAGCAACGAACGCTCACCAAGCACGCCAATTTTTGCATTCTTTGCAGAGAACCCCGCGGCCGCGGGTGCGCCATACGCAGGTTCACCTGTGGCGGTTACAGTCACTGCCTTCAAGGTGGCTGCGCCAGTTGGAGAATTTTTAACCAAGGTATATCCGGTCGATGTTGGCTGCAAAGCCACACCTGTACCTGCCAGCAACTGCGTGGCGGCCTGTTCGAAGGTCAACTGCCCGCTCAATGCTGTGTTGCGAAGCCCCTTGACTAGTGAGGGCTCATAAGACAACACCACACCTTGCCGCTCGGCCAGCATGTTCAAAGACTCTGACAAAGCTCCAGCAGGAATATTGATGGCGCTTTGCTGGGCGAATACCGCAGTGCTGGCAAGCAATGAAAACCCGCCCGCCCCGGCCATGGCCAGATGCAAACCAAGTACCACTGGGGATAGCTTGCGGGGAAATGCGAATGAAGAAGACATACAGTTTTTCCAATTCATCAAATGAGTTAAAACAAAGGTTCAACTCATAGGCCAATCGAAAAACAAAAAAGTACAGCAAACAGTTACAAATTATTCATTGCGATCGCGAGCCACCAAGAGCACCGGGCTTGCTGCCAGTTGCTCGTTGTGAATCAATTGAACTGGCAATGCGTCTTGCAATGCGGCCAGCGCCACCTCGGGTTTGGTCAGAGGAAAGGTGCCAGACACGCGCCAACTTGCAACTGCTGAATCACAATGAATGCGCGATGCCCGGTAACGACTGATTTCAGCAGCCCAGGTTTTTAGATCCACGGAATTGGCCACATACAAACCACGTACCCACGCAGCCTGCGCTTGCGAAATCGACTGATGCGACAGCACACCTTGAGGACCAAACTCTGCCTGTTCTCCAGCCTGTAAAATTTGGGGTTCGCCTTGGCGCAAGGGACGCCATTGAACCCTTTCTTCGAATACTTCAACTTGGGTGGTGTTTGCTTTCTGCTCAACAGAAAACACAGTGCCCAAGGCTTGCGCATACCCTTCGCGAGTTTTGACGACGGGCTTCAGCTGTTGAAAGCCAACATCACCTGCGGTGCGCACCATAACCCGGCCGCGGCGCAAGACAATCAGATTCTGCGTTGCTGTAAATGCAATCTCCACGGCGCTGTCGGAATCGAGCGTCAGTTCGCTGCCATCTTGCAGCAACTGTGTTCGTATTTCTCCTCTTGCCGTCACCATATCAGCGGAATAATCGCTTCGACGATACCCATAAAACAAACCAGTTGCGCCAAACAACACAGCAAGAGATTTAAACAAGGCCCGACGACCATGACGAGGCATGGCGTTGAGCGCACGAGAAGAAACCACCCGCTGCTCAACACTCAACTTGTCAATGGCAGCACATTTTTCCTGAGCCTGCGCCATGTACTTCTTCACCATGCTCAGAGAAACTCCCAACTCACTGGCAATGTCTTCCTGTTTTTTACCCTCAAGTTGGGCGAGTAAAAATGCCTGGCGAACCTTCTGTGGCAACTCGCCCAAACATCGGTCCAACTCCAACAGCATTTCAAACAAAACTGCTTTTTGTTCCTGACTCGGAGCATGTTGAAAGGGGTGCGATGCCAAGGCAGTCAAATAAGCCTTCTCCAGATCTGCCCGCCGGTAGTGATTCACCAACAAACCATGGGCAACCGTGGCCAACCAAGCCTTTGGCTCACGAATGACCGTGAGTTGTTGCCGCTGCTCATACAGCTTGAGGAACACATCTTGAGCCAACTCGCAGGCCAGACCGTTACAGCTTAAACGACGTTGAAACCAAGCGGTCAGCCAGCCTAGATGACTGCCATAGCAGTGAACGAACTCAAGGTCCAGCGCCTGTTCCTGGAAGGTGGGATTGCTGTCACAGTGCATGCAAGTTCACGCTTGAACGATAAAACAAATTATGAAATGAGAATAATTATCGTTTATATTGACAAGATAAATCCCGGCTGTCAACATCGTTGCGTTGTTCACATTGATTGCACGCCATGAAACTTTCCGCAACGCACAATCCGAACGCCATTATTGCGGCCACATTCTCTTTAATGTCGGCATGGGCTCAATCCAGCCTTGATCCACACCACCCCGCCAGCAAAAGCCGACATCTGTTAATTCGCAAAATAATCAACAACCTGAACCTGCTGAAACAGCACTCCGAAATTGATTCCAACTTCTGCGCGGTCGTTGCAAACATTGAAAAGTCGTGGAAAGACATCGGTCAGGCGTGCGGAATGGAATGTGATTGCTTCACACATTCCCTTTTGCATTAATCACTTGCAGCAAACAATAAAAAGTTCACTGAACGATAGTGAAAATTTATTCTAGAATTTTTCCAATAATATTTTGCAATCGCACAAAATTTTGGTTAAAATTGCTTTGAATTTAAATTACTAACTGTTCATTAACTTTTTGGAGGACTGCAAATGTCTCTGATCAACACCACAATCAAGCCATTCAAAGCCACTGCATACTGGAACGGCAAGGAAATCAACCTGACCGAAGCCGACGTAATGGGCAAGTGGTCTGTGTTCTTTTTCTACCCTGCTGACTTCACGTTCGTGTGCCCCACTGAATTGGGCGACCTGGCAGACCAGTACGAAGAACTGAAAGCCATGGGCGTGGAAGTGTTCTCTGTATCCACAGACACACACTTCACACACAAGGCTTGGGCTGACGCCACAGAAACAATCGGCAAAATCCGCTTCCCAATGATCGGTGACCCCACTGGTCAAATCACACGCAACTTCGGCGTGATGATTGAAGAAGAAGGCCTGGCACTGCGCGGTACATTCGTACTCGACCCACAGGGCGTGATCAAAGTGATGGAAGTGCACGACCTGGGCATTGGCCGTGACGCATCCGAACTGAAGCGCAAGATTCAAGCCGCTCAATACATCGCCAAGAACCCAGGCCAGGCTTGTCCAGCCAAGTGGAAAGAAGGCGACGCCGCTTTGACTCCTTCACTGGACCTGGTTGGCAAGATCTAAATTTAAATTCAAATCACCTTTGAATTTTTAGCAGTAAACCGCTCCCCACAAGGGAGCGGCCCCACGTTCAAACACATTTGACGAACACCCCTCGGAGTACCCCATGCTCGATGCAAACATCAAACAACAACTGAAGACCTATCTGCAGATGCTGCGCCACCCCATTGAACTGGTGGCCTCGCTCGACAACAGCGACAAAGCACGCGATATGGAACAGCTGGTGCAAGAAATCGCAGAGTGTTCAAACCAGGTATCTGTGCGCCTGGACGGCGACTACAACCTGCGCCCCTCCTTCTCGATCGCCAAACAGGGCGAAGAGGGCCGCGTGCGTTTTGCCGGTTTGCCCATGGGACATGAATTCACATCATTGCTACTCGGTTTGCTGCATGTGGGCGGCCACCCACCCAAGGTGGAAGCTGATGTCATCGAACAAATTAAGGGCTTGCAAGCGCCTGCAAATGGCGGCCATTTTGAAACCGTGATTTCGCTGAGCTGCCACAACTGCCCCGACGTAGTACAAGCCTTCAATACCATTGCTGCATTGAACCCGGCGTTTAGCCACACCATGATTGATGGCGGCATGTTCCAGCCACTCGTGGAACAGCGTAAGGTAATGGCTGTACCCACGGTGTTTCAAGGCAGCCAAGGTAACAGCAATGAAAGCTTTGGTTCCGGCCGCATGACTTTGGAAGAAATTGTTGCGAAGCTGGACACAGGCGCCGCAGAAAAAGACGCTGCCAAACTGAATGCCAAAGGCGAGTTTGATGTGCTGATTGTGGGTGGTGGGCCAGCCGGCGCGGCAGCCGCAATTTACGCCGCACGCAAAGGCGTAAAAACCGGTGTTTTGACCGAACGTTTTGGTGGCCAGGTGCTTGACACGCTGGGCATTGAAAACTTCATTTCCGTGAAAGAAACTGAAGGCCCGAAACTGGTGGCTGCGCTGGAACAGCACGTGAAAGAATACGACATCGACGTGATGAACCTGCAACGCGCCAAGGGCCTGCAGAAACTCGCCGGTGGCAAAGTTGAAGTTGAACTGGAAAACGGCGCGAAGCTGACCAGCAAAACCATCATTCTGAGCACGGGTGCACGCTGGCGCGAAATGAATGTACCCGGCGAAGCCGAGTACCGCAACAAGGGCGTGGCTTACTGCCCCCACTGCGATGGCCCCCTGTACAAAGGCAAACGCGTGGCCGTCATTGGCGGCGGCAACAGTGGCGTTGAAGCTGCAATCGACCTCGCTGGCATTGTGAAAGAAGTGACCCTGTTCGAGTTCGACACCAAGCTGAAAGCCGACGCTGTCTTGCAGAAAAAACTGTACAGCCTGCCCAATGTGAAAGTGATTCTGAACGCATTGACCACAGAGGTAAACGGCGACGGCACCAAGGTGTACGGCCTTAGCTACAAAGACCGCGCCACCGACGAGGTAAAGCAGGTTGAGTTGGAAGGTATTTTTGTTCAAATTGGTTTGCTGCCCAACACCGACTGGCTGAAAGGCACACTGGAGTTGAGCAAGCACGGCGAAATCGTGGTGGACCACAAAGGCCACACCAGCATGGAAGGTGTTTTTGCTGCGGGCGACTGCACCACAGCGCCTTACAAGCAGATCATCATCGCCATGGGCGAAGGTGCCAATGCCTCACTGGCTGCATTTGATCATTTGATTCGTCAATAACACTTAACCCACTGCAATCGAAACCCCGGCCGGACCCGCCGGGGTTTTTTGTTTTTAACAACAATAGATTGTTACCAACAAGGGAGTTTTACGAAAAATTCCTCATAAAGTTATTGATATCGATTATCATTCGTCTTCATATTAATTTCTGAGAAAAACATGCAGCATTCCCCGAAACCCATCGCCCTTGCAGTGGCCTTGGCACTAAGCAGCCTCGCCAATGCCCAAGAAAATCCACAAACCTTGCCCGACGTTGATGTAATCGACTTCCGTGGCGAACAAATGGACAGCATCAAGTACACACGACCCTTGCAGGAAACACCGCGCATCATCACGGTATTGCCGCAGGACTTGCTTGAAGAACAAAATGTCACCTCACTGAATGAGGCCTTGCGCAACATTCCCGGTATCAGTCTTCAGGCTGGGGAAGGCAACCCACCCGGTGGCGATCAGCTAAAAATTCGCGGTTTCAATGCCCGTGACGACATCAACGTCAACGGCATGCGCGACATTGGCAACTACTTCCGCGATCCGTTTTTCATCGAGCAACTGGAAGTGGTCAAAGGCCCGAACTCGGCCTTCTCGGGTCGGGGCTCTGCGGGCGGTACCATCAACTTTGTGACCAAACAACCCTTGGGAATTGATTTCAATCGTGCTGAAGTCAGCGTAGGCACTGACAGCTTTTTCCGCACCACGCTGGATATGAACCGTGTGCTAGATGAGGACGAAGCCCTTCGCATCAACTTGATGAAACACAGCGCCGATCTGCCTGGCCGTAACACAGCCGAAGAGGACCGATACGGTGTCTATGCGGCTTACACCTGGGGATTGAACAAACCAACTTCAATTACTGCTGATGTATTGCACATCAAAACCAATGACATTCCGGATGCTGGCTTGCCTTTCGACCGCCGCAACGGTGGTACTGGCCGCTTGCCCGATGGCATCAATTTCGACAACTTCTACGGCCACACCAATGACTACAAAGACATTGAAGTAAACCAGATTGGCTTGGCAGTTCAGCATGCGCTGGCCAGCGGACAGGTGATTCGCAATCAAACCCGATTTGCACAAGTTGGGAATGACTCGATTACATCGTCTCCAAGATTTGTAGACAACGGAACAGGTGCAGGGAACAACAACCCTGCCTCGGGTTTTGCGGTAGGCAATTTGAAACCACGTGACCAGGTAGACACCAGCTTTAGGAACCAAACGGATTTGCTGTTCAGCCTTAACACCGGCAGCATTCAACACGACATGGTGGCTGGTTTCGATTTCGGTTTCTATGAATACGAAAACCGCCGACGTTTGGACACCAATGGCCCCGTCACCAGCTTGTTTAACCCGGCAGAACGCGAATTCACGGGAACACTGGCCTACGGCGGCATTCACCGGTTCGAGACCGAAGAAATGGGCATTTATCTGCTCGACACCATGAAGTTCAATGAAAAATGGGAGCTGAATGCAGGCATTCGCTACGACAAAGTAAAGGCTTTCGCGAATGAGGAAGACCGCCAAAATTCCACAGCCGCAGGCTTGACACCCCAGCAAGCAGAAAACCGCAGCTTCATGCGCGAAGACACCGAGACCAGCTACAGCCTGGGCTTGGTGCACAAACTGACGCCAAACCATGCCTTGTATGCATCGTATGGTACTGCCTTCAACATTTCAGGCAACTTTGATCGCAACCAAATTCAGCTTGCCGGCGGCAGCATGAATGACCGGGTGGCTGGCAACACGTTCGACACGCCCACTGAAAAAATTCAGGCCTATGAACTGGGCAGCAAAATGACAATTGGTGAAGGACTTGACATCAATGCTGCAGTTTTCCGCACAGAAACGGATGAAGGTCGCTTGCCCGCACCCGCCGCTGGTGGTGTAACCACACCAAACGTGGAATATTACATTGATGGTTTCGAAGTACTCGTTGCGGGACAAGTGACCAAGGCGTGGAAACTTTACTCAGGCTACACCTACCTCGAATCTGAAGTGACTAGCGCACCCACTTCTCCCTTCTCCGTGGGTCAGGAACTGGGTGGAACACCCAAGCACTCGTTCAATATTTTCACCACCTATGACATCACACCCAAATTCACTTTGGGTGGTGGCCTGCAGTATGTGGATGAACAAACCAGCGGTGTTCAACCCGACACCACAGGCAATGTGAAAGTGAGCATCCCAAGCTACACCGTGGTTGATTTGTACACCACCTACAAATTCACCAAGGACGTTCAGGTTCGCTTGAACTTGTACAATGTGTTTGACGAACGATATATCTCCCAACTGGCTGAAGGCGGTGGTCAGGGCATTCCCGGAGAAGGTCGTCAGTTGATCGCCACCTTGAGATATGACTTTTAATTAGGCGACACACGCACATGCTAGTCACCATCGACAACGTTCTGAGCGCCGAAGAGCTTGCAGGCATCCACAAGTTGCTGCAGCAAGCCGACTGGGCAACCGGTCAAAGTGCGGGGACACAGGCCCGCCTGGTCAAGAACAATCTTCAAATTCCAGAAGGAAGCGAAGTGTTGCGAGAACTGCGTGTGTTGGTGATGCGCGCATTGAACAGAAGCAGCCGATTGATTTCGGCTGCCCTGCCCTACAAAATTCTGCCACCCAACTTCAATCGCTATGCCGGTGAAACCAATCACTACGGCTTGCACACTGACAGCACCGTGCGTTATTTGCCAGACGGCAGCGCGTTGCGCACCGACATTTCTGCCACGCTGTTTTTGTCGAAACCTGAAGACTACGAGGGTGGTGAACTGGTCATTGAAGACACCTATGGCATGCAAACGGTTAAGTTGTCGGCAGGCAGTCTGGTGGTTTACCCATCGGGTTCCATGCACCAAGTGAATCCGGTCACTCGCGGTGAACGGTTGGCGTGCTACATGTTCATGCAAAGCATGGTGAAAGATCTGGAATGCCGGCGTCTGTTGTTTCAAATGGATGAATCCCTCATCAAGCTGCGCACGCAATACGGCGAGGGCCACCCTGAACTGGTTCGGCTTACTGGCTTGTACAACAACCTGCTTCGCAAATGGACTGAGTGCTGAGTAGTCCAAGAGCAGCCAGACCAATACCTATCCCTGTTCACACACATCAATAAATCAAAGATTTGAAGGTTCGAGAGTCTATTTGCTAACAAAAATGATTATCATTACTAGTCAGTAAATTAAATTGAAGTTGAATGAAACTCACCAGCTACGGTCGCCCTTTCGACATTTCGGTTCGTCTGCTACTCGCGACCATCGGGGGCTATTTCATTTCAATGTGGGCGGCCATACTGCTCGCCCCTGTTTTACCGGGGCAACGGCACACACAGGTTTTGACTGCAATTGAAATTGTGTTCCTGATTTATCTCGCAGTTTTTATCTGGGCTTTTACACGCCTGTCATTAAAGCGACTCAGCCTCGAAACCTTCGCTGCGCTATTGATCACCGGCGCGGCAGTGTGGGCCACACACGGGGGCCTGTCATGAAGCTGTCTTTCCGCGCACGCATGTCTGCCCTTCACACCTGGACCGGTTTGCTGTTGGGCTGGGTGCTGTACTTCATGTTTGTCACCGGCACGCTGGGTTATCTGGACACGGAAATAGACCGCTGGATGAAACCGGAGCTGCCCGAAGCACAATACGTTTCAGAGCCAGGCCAAGCCATTCAAACCAGTTTTGACTACTTGAATTCGGTTGCGCCGAATGCTGAAAGCTGGTTAATTCAGCTTCCGAAAAACCGCAATCAACCCTACCTGCAAGTGCACTGGAAACTGCCAGATGAAGGGGCACGCAAAACCGAACTGCTCGACATACACACTGGCCAGCCATTCGACACGCGAGAAACAAAAGGCGGGCAATTGCTTTACCAAATGCACTGGAAGCTGCACTACCTGCCGCGCACCATCAGCGACTGGGTGGTTACCTTGGCCACCCTGTTCATGTTTGTGGCCATTGTGACTGGCGTAATCGTTCACAAGAAAATTTTTACCGAGTTTTTTACCTTTCGGCCCAAGAAAGGCGCGCGCTCGTGGCTGGACATGCACAACTTGATGAGTGTCACCACCCTGCCCTTTCAACTCATGATCACCTACTCCGGTTTGGTGTTCATGATGTTTGTTTGTTTTCCCTGGATCATTTCCACCTTCTACGGCCCTGGGCAGGACAACAAACAACAATTTTTTCACGAGGTGTTTGTATCACTGCCCGATGCAAAACCTTCAGGAACACCCTCAGCCATGCTTCCCGTTCCAGCCTTGCTGGAAGAAGCTGAAAAGCACATGCCACTGCAGCGTATTTCGGGCATTGAAGTGGAAGCGCCCAACGATGAGGCCAGCAGAATTGCATTCAATTCAGGTGTTTCGGAATCATTGTTGAGAAGTGCAGAAATCGTAACCTTGAATGCCAGCACAGGCGAATTGATTTTGCACCGCACACAAACCGGATCGGCAGCACGCGGATTTCGCGATGTCATGCTGGGCTTGCATGAAGGCTTGTACGCAGGCCCCTGGCTTCGGCTGTTGTATGTGGTGTCAGGTTTGATGGGCTGTGCCATGGTGGCCACTGGTGTGTTTTATTGGGTGAAGTCTCGCCAGAAGAAAGAAAAGAAAAACACGCAACGCAAAGACCTGCGCTGGGTGCAAGCCGTGAACGTGGGCGTGGTGCTGGGTTTTCCGGTGGCTTTGCCGGTTTACTTTCTGGCCAATCGTCTGCTGCCAACGGACTATGCAGGCCGAAGTGAAATGGAAGTGGCGTGTTTGTTCTCCGCCTGGCTTGTGGCCATTCTCGTGGCCAGTGTTTTGCCAAGCAAAAAAGCAGTGTTGTGGCTAAGTGTTGCTGGTGCATTGCTTTACGCCCTGCTTCCAGTGCTGGCGGCCACAACCGCGACACGGCACTTATTCAATGCGCACATGCATCAGGACTGGGTGCTGGCCGGCTTCGATGCCACCACCCTGTTGACCGCAACGCTGCTGGCAGGGCTGGCCTGGTATTGCCATCGCAAAAAGGAAGGCTGACATGTTGGCTCTCGCATTCATTTTAATTTGTTGTGCGCTCGCGTTCATCGCAAGTGGCATGTATCGCCACCAACGCGATCCCGCATTCCAATTGCTTCAACGCCTGGGCAGCCCTTCGGTAAGGCGTTGCGCAGGCTTTGTGTGGCTGGTATTCGCACTGCTGTTACTCACAACAAACAACACACTTTCGCATGCACTGGTTGAATGGTTCGGCTTGTTCAGCGTGGCCAGCGTGCTCACCATGGCGGTGTCCAGATTCGGCAGGAAAGGTTGAACAACATGGCCAGCCATACCGATCCACGCAGCCTGTTCACCAACCACCATGCCTGGCTGCAATCCTGGCTGGTGCGCAAAATGGGTAACAGTTTCGATGCCGCCGATTTGGCCCAAGATGTGTTCATGCGGGTTCTAACCCGCCAGCACACACAGCCGCTGGGCGAACCCCGCGCCTACCTTTCCACCATTGCAAAAAATTTAATGGTGGACCACTGGCGCAGACGTGCACTTGAAAAGGCATGGCTGGAAACGCTGGCAGCCATGCCCGAGGCAGAAACACCCGCCCCCGAACAACGCCTGATGTTTCTTGAAACACTGATTGAAATTGATCGAGTACTGGATGCACTGAAACCACCCGTGCGGAAGGCGTTTTTACTGGCCCAGCTTGACGGCTACACCTGCCCGCAAATCGCCAAGGAATTACAGGTGTCACTGGCCACAGCAGAACGCTATATTTCCAGGGCTTTGAAGCAATGCTACAGCCTGCGGTTTGAATCATGAACATGTTGCCCAAGCACATTGTTGACGAGGCCATCGCCTGGACCGTCAAGCTGCACTACAACACACCCACTGAAACCACGCTGGCCCGTTTCACTGAATGGTTGCAACGACACCCTTCGCACAGGGAGGCCTGGCAACGCGTGTCTGCATTCAAGGTTGAGCATTCAAAGCTGCCTGCAAAACTTGCCCATGCCACCCTGAACTCCCTTCAGCAACAACGCCTTGCGGAAACACAGCAACGCCGGCGCGTGCTGAAGGTATTTGGCTTTGGCGCACTCGCAATTGGCAGTGGTTGGCTGGCGCGCGACCACACACCTTGGCAGCGCATGGTTGCAGATGTCAGCACCTCGGTAGGCGAGCAGCGCACACTAAGCTTAAGTGATGGAACCACCCTGACCTTGAACACCGATACGGCTGTGAGTGCCCACCTGACTGGCCCTACGCGTCGAATCACGCTGCAGCGTGGCGAAATTCGGATCGACACCGGGGCTGATGTGAACCAGCCCAGCAAGCGACCTTTTTTTGTAGATACCCCTTTCGGTCCAATTCAGGCAATCGGCACCCGGTTCACGGTACGGCTGTACAACGACGGTGCGAAAGTGGCTGTTCAGGAAGGCGCTGTGCGTTTGTTTCCAGCCAGTGGCGCTGTACCCGCCCTGGTTCAAACCGGTGAACACCACTGGCTTGGCAAAACACACACCGAAAAACTGCACACCACAACAATCGATCCTGCAAGCTGGGCGGAAGGTGTGATCACAGCCGAGAACATGCGCCTCGAAGATTTGATCAGGGAACTGGCCCGCTACCGCACCGGCATTTTACGTTGCCACCCCGGCATTGCAGACCAGCGTGTTTCCGGTATTTTCCAGATTCAGCAAATCGACAACACGCTGCAATTTCTGGCGCGCACTGAAAAGCTGAAGCTTACTTACCGCACCCAATTCTGGGTGAGCATTGAGGGGATTTGAGTTTTCGCTCGTCAAGTGAAGTGAAACCCCATTTATTCATTTCCATCATCCTGACTTTTTCGAGCCTTCAATGAACACATTCAAATCTTTTCACGGCCTGCGCATGAAACCGCTGGCAAGCCTTGTACAGGCCACCCTGCTCAGCATCGGCCTGGGCACCACCTTGCATGCACCTGCTTTCGCACAAGCAAGCCCTGCAAATCAGCAAGCCGAACAAAGCTACAACATTGCGGCGGGCCCACTGGGTGCTGCACTGGAGCAATTCGCACGCACTGCCAACGTGAATCTCAGTTACAGCCAGGGTTTGGTGGCAGGCAAACAAAGCCAGGGTGCCAGGGGTAATTTCAGTACCCAGGCTGCGCTGGACATGATCTTGAGCAACACGGGAGTTGAGGCCAGCACACAGCAAGGTGGCGGCTTTGTGCTACGCGCGGCGCCTGTGCGCAGCGGTGGCACCCTGCCCACCGTGTCAGTGGCTGCACAGGCAGAACAGGAATCAGCAACAGGCCCAGTCATTGGTTACCGGGCCACGCAAAGCAGTACAGCCACACGTTCAGACATCGCACTGCGCGACACGCCACAATCGGTCACCGTCATCAGTGAACAAGCCATTAAAGATTTGGCGCCTCGCGCACTGGACGAAATCGCCGACTACATTGCCGGCGTGGACAAGGAAGGTGTGCAAGGCAACCCCTACGCCATCAGTTTTTACCTGCGAGGCTTTAACACCGCAGGCGCTGCAAGTGCCTACAACGGCTTTCGCGAAAGCGGGTTTGAAACACCACAATCAGCGGTGAACATTGAGCGCATTGAATTTTTGAAAGGCCCCGCTTCGGTGTTGTACGGCGGCGCAGGCTCACTGTCGGGCCTGGTGAATATTGTGACCAAACGCCCTGAAGCTGAAACCAGCAGAACGCTTGAAACGACCATTGGCAGCTTTGGCTTGCTGGGCACCAGCCTGGACAGCACAGGCTCGCTCAATGAAGACGGCAGTGTTCGCTATCGACTGACCGCCGATTTGCAAAAAGACGGTTTTTTCGCAGACCAGTTGAGTGGCAACAGCACCATGGTCAGCCCAGTGTTGGCGTGGGACATTTCCGAAGACACCACGGTTGAATTCGAACTGCTGACCCAAAACATTGATCGCCCCGGGCGCGAGGCCTATTTCATTCGGCATCCTGATTTCTTCAAAATTCCAACCGACATTCAACTTGGCGACCCGACCAACCCCTTGGGCGCAGGTGGCAAGCTGACACGCGACCTGGCCCGCATCGACTTTACACACAAGCTGGAGAACGGCTGGAAGTTCCGCCAGGGCTTTTACGCGAACAATGTGTACAGCGATGACAGCACCATTCAGGGCACCAGCTACGACCCCACGACCAATTTGCTGAGTCGCCGTGTTCGGCAGGTGGAGTCCTATGATCGTTCCCGAATTTCCCAAACCGAGCTGTCTGGCCTGGGGCAAACCGGCAGCATTGCGCACAACTGGCTGGTCGGTTTCGAATATGGAAAAATCACCTCCGGTTACGGCTTCATTGTGGCACCGTACACCCCGCTCAATATTTTCAATCCGCAGTACCCGGGACAGGCCACTGGCCCACTGGTGGAACCATTCCCGGGCGTGGATTCCGGCAGCAACACGCAGGCCATTTACTTTCAGGACCTGATGGACTTCGGCAATGGATTCAAAGCCCTGTTGGGCGGTCGATACGATGAACTGGAAACCTTCAGCCAGGACCGCGTTGCAGGCAGCACCAAAACCGAAAAATCAGACTCCGCTTTTTCTCCACGCGCAGGCCTTGTGTGGCAACCGCGCGATGATGTTTCTTATTACACCAGCTGGAGTAAATCCTTTACACCCAACAGCGGGCGCGATGTCAACGGCAACGACTTTGATCCTCAAGAAGGTGAGCAATACGAGATTGGCGTGAAGTACGACTTCACACCAAGAATGACCATCAATGCAGCGCTGTTTGATTACACACGCCAAAATGTTTCCACGACTGATCCTGCCAATATTGGTTTCAATATTGCAGTGGGTGAACAACAATCCCAAGGCTTCGAGCTGGAGGTGTTCGGCGAAGTGATGCCAGGTTGGGAAATGATTGCCAGCTACAACTACATTGACGCCAAAATTACCCAGGACAATCGACTGCCTGTGGGCGATCAACTCACGGGTGTTCCTGAAAATGCATTTGGTTTGTTCAACAAATTCAATCTGGGTCGCTTTGGTTTGTCCCGCTGGAGCATTACTGCAGGTGTAAGCTACGCCGACGCCCGCGTATCTGGCCTGCCCAATGACCCGGCCGGTCCTTTGACCGCAGCGGATGTCGAGCTACCCTCTTACACCAAGCTGGACGCCGGTGTCATTTATGATGCAGGCGACTGGAGCGTTCGCTTAAGCGGTGCAAACCTCACCGATGAAGACATCTACGATGGCTACATTTCAACTTTTGCTCCACGCGCTGGCCGTTCATTTAACTTGACCTACAGCACAAACTTCTAATATTGCTTTCGCCCACCTGAACTTTTCAGGTGGGTATTGCTTGTCAAAACAGCAGTATTTATTGATAATGATTATCATTAACAATAAATTCAGTTGATCATGTCCTTGCCTCCCGAACCCTATCTTGGCCAAGCCGCCACATCCCTGTTCGCAGTCAAAACGACCATTCACGGTACACCCAGCCCGGCGGGCTCAAGACGGCGCAGGCTGTGGGAAATGTGTGGCACCGCGCAATGCCCTGTGGTGGGTATTTGCCTGCCCATGCCCCTGGTGAAAAAACTGGCTGCCAAACATTTGCAACATACGGAGAGCCGCGCAAGTAACTATGAAACCCATTGCGCAGTGGTGGTGGCCTGCAAAACCAAATCATCATTTGGCAAGCTGGTACAGGAACAACTCGACCAGCGATTTCAAAATGAAGTGCGAGCGGTGCAAAGCCTGAAAACACGAGAAGCCTTGTGGGCTCACTGGACTGAACACAAGGAAGCAAGCAACTTTCCCGGCGTGTTCTGGAGCGTGTTAAGCCACCCACGCTGCGATGCCGCCATGGAATTTGAAGTGCTGGGCCATGCCCACATGCTGCAGCACCAGGCCGGTTGCGAACGGCAAACCCACGAGCAGCATAAAACTGCACTGCAAGAACAATTGAAAGCGGCGCTGGCTGGCAACAAAAAGCTGGAAGAAAAATACCTTGCCCTGCAAAACACCCACACGCAAACCCAGCAACGCCAGCAAGAGACCATTTCAGCGCTGCAAACCGAGTTGGCCAGCCAACATGGTGAAATGCAAAAACTGCAACTTGCATTGAGCATGGCAAAAACCACTCCCAAGCACTCAAGCAGCGATCTGGCGGCCGAAATTGAAATTATGCGTGCGCGGGTGTCCTCACTCAAGGCATCCCATCAGCTTGAATTGTCTTCCATCCACGCACGCGTGAAAGAACTGGAAGCCTTGTTGGCCAAACGCCCCACTGCTTTTGCCATTCAGCCCGCAGAGGCCTCAACACCCGCCTGTACAAAACCCTGCAACAAGCCGCTGGAAAATCGCTGTGTGTTGTGTGTCGGCGGGCGCCCATCGGCAGTACCACTATACAGGCAAACCGTGGAAACCCGTGGTGCCACTTTCATGCATCACGATGGCGGGCAAGAAGAAGGCATTGCCCAACTGGATGCAAAACTGAACAGCGCCGACCTGGTAATTTGCCAGGCTGGCTGCGTAAGCCATGAAGCTTATTTTCGGGTGAAAGAACACTGCAAGAAGCGCGGCATTCAGTGTGTGTATGTGCAAAACCCAAGCAAATCTGCATTGAGAAAGGCGCTGCAAACCCTTGCAGCGCCTGCTTGAACGATTTTTCCTAAGCGGGCCACATCAATTTCAACAGACCCGGCCTGTTTGCAAGCGCAAAGGCAACCGCCACCGCCCCACCTACCATCAACATAATCCACACCAGCGCTGCAATGGAGGGTCTGTCGGCCACCATGCACACCACCAGTGAAACCAACAAAGCGAGGTATCCCAACACCTTCAACAACACACGGGGTGGACGGCTTTCAGCCAGGGGAATTTGCTTCACCTGGGCCCAATGCACGTCCATGGACAAGGCCAACCAGGACATGCCCAGCAGGCTGAGCACAGCAGCTACGGATAGATAAAGTGCTTCAAGCATGGGCCACCTCGCCTGCTTCAGTGTTCGACTGCTTTGCAGGTTTTTTGACCTCAAGCTGTGCACCACGCTCGCGCCGGGCAAGTTTCAACGCCGCCCAGCCACTGACGAAAGCACATGCCAACAGGCTTAAATCAACACCAGCCACGGGCCAGTAAGTGTCAGTGAAAATTGTTTTAAACAAGTGATCGCCGGTGGTGGCCCAGTTCAACGCAACGGCTGAAATACTGAGCATCACAAGGCCCCAGCACTGTTCACGCCACGCCGGGTTGAACAAGCCCTGTGCCACAGGTGCGCTGCGAACATAGGCGTGCAAAAAGCTCAATGCCCACACGGTCCAGAAGGTCGCTTTTTCCCAATCGGCCTTGCCCAACATATCGGCAGGCAAAATACGGTTCATCACCAACATACCCACTGCGGCCATCACCATGCCGGTTACCGTAGTTACCGCCAGTGAATCAACCACCCGGCTGCCATTGCTGCCACTTTTCGCGTGCTGAGCCTTGCGTTTTTCAACGAAGAAAATAAAACCGGTTGCAATACACACCGCTCCCAACAAGCCACCCAATACATACAGCCAACGCAAGAACCAGTGTTCAAAGTGCTGCAAATGCAAACCTGTCAAAAATTCATTCACCTCGGAAACAGGCGTGCGCGGCGGGTCTTCACTGAGCACTTCACCCGTGCTGGTTTTGAAGTGAATACCCTCGCCCACCAAGGCAACCCGGTCGCTGCCAGCGCGGTAAATGCTCACATAACTGTTGGCATCGCCCACGTGGTGCATGACCAAAAAGCCGACTTCACCAGCCATGTCACGTTCAGCCCAGCGGCGTTTGGCTTCTTCAACCATGGCATCCACGCTGCTCATGGTGCCGGGTACACCTGCGGCATCGTGCGGCAAACCGGTTGCAGCGGCTTCGTGAATTTCATGCTGCTTGTGCAGCGGGTCAAGCAGGGTGCTGGTCACTGGCAAAAAGTAAAAACTCGCAAAAATGACCAAACCCGTGAATGCAAAAAAGAAGTGGAATGGCAAGGCCACCACACCAGTGAGGTTGTGCAAATCCAGGCTGGCGCGCTGCGTGCGCTTCCAGGGGCGGAAGGTGAAGAATTCACGAAACACTTTGCGGTGCATGATCACACCGGTGACCAATGCGGCCAGCATCATCAGCGCGGCCAAGCCCACAATCCAGATGCCCAAATTTTTCCACTTCAACTGCAAGCTGTAGTGCATGGGATAAAACCAGTGGCTGCCAATTTTCAGTTTGTCATCGGGCAACACCGCGCCGGTTCTGGGGTCCAAAGTCACATTCTTGTGAATGTGATTGTGGTCTTCCGGGTTTTTCGCCAAAGGCACACCATAGCCCACACCGGCGGCCAACACTGGGTCGCGGTGGGTTACATAGGCCCAGTATTCATCCACCGGCAGTTCGGTGCGCGGGGTCATTTCGCCCTTGGACGGGTCGTGCAGCCTTGGCATGTTCGTGGCGTAATCCACCTCATCGGGTTCAAGCCCTTGCAAGGCTGGCAACAACACCTTGTCGAATGAAGGCATGGGCTGGGCATCGAACCGTGTTTCAGGAATGGCCCAGCGGTCTATTTCGCGATCAAACACCGACAACGATCCGAAGAAAAAACAGACCATCAACACAAAACCCAACACCAGACCAAACCAGGTGTGAACCCAGGTCATGGACAAACGGAAATTACTCAACACCCCAATACCCCTTCAAGACAACATGTTTTGTTGGATCAACCAGGCGGACAAGGTCATTACTGCCCCACCCCCGGCCAACACAGCCCACACCCGCGCCACACTGTGGCTGGCAAAGGCCCACAGAAAAACGCTCAAAAACACCAGAAAAGCAAGCATCAAAACGCCGGTTTCGGCCTCATGAAAATCAACACCGAGTGCAGCCAGCCCTGCAATCCCCAGAGAAGAAAACCCCCAGGTGAATGCATAGCCACCCAGCAGTGAACACAGAATCCGATTAATCAAGTAAAGGTGGTTCGCACTGCTGACCTTGTTCATTCGAAAAACACTCACAATATTTGATGAACGGTAATGATAATTATTCTTACTTATTTAATCAATTGATCATGCGATTTAATTTGCCTATTGCCCCGTGCAAGAAAGCAAAGCAAAGGCCATCTGCTAGCATCAAGCAGTTGTCATTTGATTCACCAAAACAATGTCCATCTTGAAACGCCACGTCGGGGGAATGCTGATCCTGTTGGCAAACCACACAGCACACGCCCAATCCCCCACTCCACCCCTGGTTGAGGAAAATGAATTGCGCAGCTGCCTGCTTCTGGAGCAAGAAGGCTTGAAGCGATTCAATATCCTGGAACAACGCGCCAGCGAATTACGTGGAAGCGAGAAACTTTTGAGCGATCGGCGCATTGCCCTTCAAAACCGGAAAGCCAAACTGGATGCGGGCAAACCCGATAACAATGTAGTCAGTAACTTCAATGAGACGGTGAACACTTTTAACCAGCAGGCCGACCAGTTAAATGCTGACAAGGCCGAATTCGAGAAAGAATCGACCACCTACGACAACTGGGTGAACAACACCCTGAAACCGGCATGCAGCAAAGTAGTGAATAAACCAGTGAGCCCGGTCACCTCCTTTTATGCTTGCGGTTTTGACAGTACACAGCCGCTGGCCGGCTTGCCCCATTGCAAAACATTGCCCAACTTCGACGCGTTGAAAGCCTGTATCCAAAAAGCGGGCAGCAAAGCCAAAGCACAGGAAAGCTGTCCACCAAATTCATAGTAAAACGTTGATGAGGTTTGTGTATTTTTCCCACACCTCACCCCAATCGCAGTATGAGCATCAACACCCTTTTGGCCGGCCCCGTGTTGCGTCGCATGCAAAGCGAGCGAATCACCCTTTGGTTGGCCACTTCGCAGCCGGTGCAATGGCGGCTTGCCCTGTTTCCAGACAAACACGATTCACAAGTGCATGAAATTCGCAGCCATTGCCGTGAATTGAAAGTGGCCGCTCACTACTACATTCACCTGATCGATCTGCCCTTGAACATGCCCTTGCCGGCCGACACTTGGGTGGGTTACGAGCTCAGCTACAGGCACGGCACAAATGGCGAGTGGATCAACCTGACCCAAGAAGCCCCCCACCTGCTCTACCCCGGCAAAAGTACCTTGGGGTTTGTCATTCACAGCCAGGTGAAAAGCGTTTTGCATGGCTCTTGCCGAAAGCCGCATTACGCACGCAAGGAAGGTAATTCTGCAGGCGACGGCCTGGTTCGGGCTGACCAGCATTTGCTGGAACTGGCGAACACACCCACCGAGTGGCCAGCGCTGCTGATGATGGGTGGTGATCAAATTTACACCGACGATGTGGCCGGCCCCATGCTGGTTGCAATACACCGCTTGCTGGATGAACTGGGTTCACCCGCTGAGCCCCTGCCCGGCACGCAACTGGAAAGCAGCCACACCCTGCACCGCGAACAACCGCATTACTACACCCGCGACCAGTTGCTGCCCAAAACAAAAACCAACAAAGACATTCGCACAGTGTTGTTTACGGGGGTTAAAAAACCGGTGTTCACCACCGACAGCGCCCGCAACCACCTTATTTCCCTGGCTGAAGTCATGGCCATGTACCTGTTGGTGTGGTCGCCCATACCCTGGCGCTACACAGACATGACCATTCCGGCCGATGTGCCCACCGAGTTTGCAGAACGCTATGAGACGCAACTGGAAGCGATGGAGGAATTCGTCGCGGAACTGGATTGTGTGCACCGTTTGATGGCCCACATTCCAGTGGCCATGATGTTTGACGACCACGACATCACCGACGATTGGAACCTGAGCGCGGAGTGGGAAGAAACTGCTTACGGAGAGCCTTTCTCACGCCGCATCATTGGCAATGCACTGGTGGCTTACCTTGTGTGCCAGGCATGGGGCAATGCGCCAGAAAACTTTTCTGACGACATGATGAAGCGCTGCGATGAAGCCCTTCAACTGCCGGGCGAAGAAACGCATGAGGACCTCATTTCCGAGCTGATCGCCTTTCGGGGCTGGCAATACACCTGGAACACCAAACCAGCGCTCATGGTGATCGACACACGCACGAATCGCTGGCGCTCGGAATTCAACCCGGCGCACCCTTCGGGCTTGATGGACTGGGAATCACTGTCCGAACTGCAGCAAAAATTGCTGGGTCACGACTCTGTTTTGCTGGTGTCCCCTGCCCCCATGTTTGGGGTCAAACTGATTGAAACCATTCAGAAAGTATTTACCTGGTTTGGCAAACCTTTGATGGTCGATGCCGAAAACTGGATGGCACACCGAGGCGCGGCCAACACCTTGCTGAACCTGTTTCGGCACGGCAAAACCCCGCAAAACTTTGTGATTCTTTCCGGCGATGTGCACTACTCATTCGCCTATGAAGTAGAACTTCGCAGCAAGAAAAACAGCCCCAATATTTGGCAAATTACCAGCAGTGGTTTCCGAAATGAATTCCCGCGCAAGCTGCTCGATATTCTCGACCGTTTGAACCGGTGGTTGTATGCCCCGTGGTCACCACTGAACTGGTTTACCAAACGCAGAAAAATGCGAATTGTGCCACGCAAGCCCGACCATGGCAGCCGCGGTGAACGGCTGGTGAACGGCAGCGGTGTGGGCTTGCTCACCCTCGATGCCGCAGGTGCCCCAGTAAAAATTACCCAGCTACTCGCCGATGGCGACACCATTGAATTCCGGAAACGGATGGAAGACGAAGCACATTAAACCTGGGCAGCAGCTTGTGCCACTTCAACCTGTTGCCCCGGTTTCAGCAAGGCATTGGGATTAACCACAACGCGATCCTCAATGCTCACCCCCTGCAACACCTCCACGGTGGTGGGGAAGTTTTTGCCCAGGGTAATTTTCCTGAACTCAACCTGGTTGTCTGCATTCAAAACCACCACGGTTGCACCACCATCGCGATACACAATGGTATTGGCAGGCACCGTCACGCTCTTGCCCTTGCCGTTCGATTCTATTTTCAAACTTGCATTCAAGCCGGCAGGCAAGGCGAGTTCTCGATTGTCGAATTCGTATTCAATGCGCACAGTGCCTGTGTCTGCACGCAATTCTTGAGATGAGCGTTTAAAGCTCACGGGAATCATTTGCCCAGGGCGCTCGGCAATGCTCAAACTGGCTTCATTGGCTTGCTCGATGCGAAACAACTGGGGTTGCGGTACATCCACTTGTACACGAATTACATCGCTGTTGATAATGCGATACAGCATCATTGTGTCGTTCGGGCTGACCCTGTCGCCGCGGTCGACGTTTCGCTCGGTGATTACGCCATCAAATGGTGCTTTCAATGTGAGGTAAGCCACTTCACTTTGCAAACGAGCCACTTCGGCTTTGGCAGCACTCAAATTTGCTTTGGCCACTTCCTCAACCGCCATCAACTCATCAACCTGCTGGGCCGATACCGCGCCCGCTGTTCCCAAAGGCTCCACACGCTCGCGATTGCGTGTGGCAACCAGCAGTTCAGCTTCACGTTGCTTCACGGCAGCCCGTGCTGAATTCAGTGATGCCTCAAGCTCAGGTGCTGAAATTCGGGCCAGCACTTCGCCTGCCTTCACACGGGTTCCGATGTCTGCATAACGGGCTTCAATAAAACCGGAGCTGCGGGCAAACAGGCTGGCCTCGCGCAAGGGAGCAAGCCGTGCAGCGAATTGAATTTCGCTGCTGGCTTCGGACAGCTTTGGCTGCACTATATTCACCACCGGCATACCGGGTTGTTCCGAACCTGGCTTCAGATTCGCTTTGGCATCATGACCCCAGTAGGCCAAGCCTGCGCCACCTGCAAGCAACACAGCCAGCGTGGTTCCAATCAAGAACTGTTTATTCACGTTTGTCGTAATCACGGTTTACTCCTCGACCAGCGGTTTGCCGGGTACTGCGTTTTTCATCGCAAAGGTGAAAATCAAAGGCACCAGAATCAGCGTGGCCACCGAACCAGTCATCAGACCACCAATCACAGCGCGGGCCAGTGGCGCATTTTGCTCAGCACCTTGCCCCAAGGCAGTGGCCATGGGGATCAAGCCCACAATCATGGTCAGTGCGGTCATCAAAATTGGCCGAATTCGCTGACGCACGGTTTGCAAGGCTGCCTCCCAAGCGCCCATGCCCTGCGCCCAGGCATCGCGCGCAAAAGAGGTCAGCAGCACACTGTTGGCGGTGGTAATTCCCATGGTCATGATCAAACCCATGAGTGCAGGCACACTGATGGGTGTTCCGGTTACATACAGTGCAGCCACAGCACCCGACAAAGCCACAGGCAAACTGCTCAAGGCCACAAAGGGCAACACCCAAGATTGAAAATTGAACACCATCACCAACACAATCAGGGCCAGTGCACCCAGCAAGCCAACAGCCAATTCGCGGAAGGCTTCGGTCATTGCGGTGGCTTGTCCGTTAATTTCGATTTTATTGCCGGGCTTCAAGCGCGACTGCAACTCGGCCACGGCCTCCTGAGACTGGGAAGCCAGTACCTTTAAATTGTCCCCGGGGGCATTGGCCAACACACTCACCACAGGTTGCAAGGTTGAACGCACCACCGTGGCCGGCACTGTGCGTGGTGTAATGCTGGCAATCGCACCCAACTGGATACTTTCTCCACTCGGCGTTGTAATCGGCAAACGAAGTAAATCCTCTGCTGAGTTGATGGTTTGCAAAGGAGCCTGCACCTGCACCACATAGGAAATACCGGCTCGGGGATCGGACCAATAACTGGGTGCCACAGTGCCACCTGTGCCCAAAACACCCAACAGGGTTTGCAGTGCATCAGCAGAGGTAATACCCAAAGCCAGCGCCCTGTCGCGATCTATTGACACCACGTATTCTGGCAAATTGCCCACCTGCCGCAGCATCAAATCGCTGATCTCTTCCGAGCCATTCAATTTTTTGAGCAGGTCTTGCGCAATGCCCATATTTCCGGGCACATCACGACCTATGACCCGAATTTCAGCCGAAGTTGGCGTAAGTCCAGACAAGGTTTGATTGGTAATGTCGGCTG
Organism: Limnobacter alexandrii; assembly: GCF_005871185.1. GTDB lineage: Bacteria > Pseudomonadota > Gammaproteobacteria > Burkholderiales > Burkholderiaceae_B > Limnobacter > Limnobacter alexandrii. The sequence continues at coordinate 194,022 of NZ_SWKN01000010.1, read as the reverse complement.
GCAAAAACAAAAATTTGAAATCGGGATAACGTTGATTAAGCTCGCTGCGCAACAAGCTTTGATACTCAAACGTACTGGCTTTTTTCGGGTTCAACTCAATCAGCATTTCGCCGTCGAATCCACCAATCGTCATGGTGTCCACCCACGACATGTTCACCGGGTCAGGTTGGCCAATCAGCTCCACAATTTGCTTGACCTCATCCGACGGTATTAATTCACGAATGGTGGTTTGCACCTGTGCAAAGTTGTTGGCAGTTTCTTCAACGCGTGTGCCGGCTGGCCCACGCACGTAAAGTTTCAACAAACCTGCATCGGTGCGCGGAAAATATTGCTGCGGGCTAATCGCCAAAAGGGTTCCCGCACTGGCCACAATCAAAACCACCACCAAGGCCACCACGGGCCACTTCGCACGCAAGCCTGGCAAGCGGTTGGCAATGCCATCGCCCAGGCGGTCAATGGACGCTTCAAGTTTGTGAAAGCCTTTGTAATGTTTGTCGTTCTTGCCCAAGTTCAGAGCAGCCAAGGTGGGTACCACGGTTCTTGAAAAGAAATACGACGCGGCCAGCGCGGCAATTACAGTGATTGCCAATGGCTGAAACACATAGCCTGCAATGCCCTCGAGCAGGAAGATGGGTGTGAACACAATGCAGGTAGACAGGGTGGACACGAATTCAGGGAACGCCACCTGCTTTGCCCCCGCCAGCGCGGCTTGCGGCGCGCTTAAACCCAGACCAATGTTGCGGTTGATGTTTTCAATTTCAACCATGGCGTTGTCCACCAGAATACCCACAGCCAGGGCAAGGCCAGCAAGGCTCATGAGGTTTAGCGTGTGACCGGTCAGTTTGACTGCGATTACCGCCACCAACAGCGAAAGCGGAATGGACACCAACACAATCAGGCTGGACTTGATCGACCCCAAGAAGACAAACACCACCAAGCCGACCAAAAAACCAACAATCAAAATTTCCTTGGCGATGATGTCAACTGCACTTTGTACAAACACAGACTGGTCAAAAATCGGTGTAATTTTCGCGCCAGCCGGGGCCGCCGCCTGGATTTCCGGCAAACGTTCTTTCACTTTCTTGATGATGTCGGTGGTGGATGCATCGCCAATTTTGATCATCGACACCAACACCGCACTGCTGCCATCCACACGGGTCAGGTTGGTTTGAATGGCGCCCCCATCGCGCACATCAGCCACATCACGCAATTTGATGATTCGACCGTCTCTGGCACTGATGGGCAGGTTGGCGAACACTTCCGCACTTTCCGGACTGGCATCCACGGAAATTTGCATGTCACGCACGCCCTCGCGCACATTGCCTGAGGGCAAGGTGAGGTTTTGCTGGTTCACCGCCTGCGCCACATCGGCTGCGGAAAGTCCAAAGGCGGGCAAGGCATCGGGCTTCAAATCAATCATGATTTGGCGGGTCGCGCCGCCATAAGGCAAGGTGAGCCGCATGCCACCAATGCTTTGCACCTGGCCGCGCAGTTGAATGCGGGCGTAGTCGGCCAGTTGGCTTTGACTGAGCGTATCGGAAGACACGACCATGCTGAGAATTGGGCGGCTGGAAAGCGAATTTCGAACCACGATGGGCGGGCTGGTGCCAGCAGGCATGCGGCGCAAGATGGTTTGGGAAATGGCCCCCACTTGAGATAAGGCCACATCAATTTCTACATTGTTCTGAAACACCACCCGAACCAGACCCACGCCGTTGAATGTTTCAGAGGAAATCTCCTTCACATTGTCCACGTTGTTGAGCAAGGCCAATTCAGAGAAGGAGGTAATTTTCGTGGCCATTTCGCGGGCATTCAAACCCTGATAGGTCCACACCACATTCACAACCGGGGTTTTTACTTCAGGAAGAATATCGACGGGCAATTGCCGCAGGGATGACAAACCCAAAATGAACACGAGGATTGCCAGCGCGCCCATCGAGTAGGGCCTTCGCAATGCGTACTTCACCAACCACATTGTTAGTCCTTTAACTGCTGCTTCTTTGCACAGCCCACTTTGAGCGCCGTTGCCCGAAAATGTTCAAAATTTTTGAGAATAATTCTCGAATCCCCGCAAAGGGATCGCTAATTTAAGCATACTTGCGCATTCACTCACTACCTGCTGAAAACCATGAGTCAAGCCAGTGCGCTGCGATTGTTGTTGCTGTCCATGATCTGGGGCTCGTCGTTTGTTTTCTACAAAATTGCAGCGGCCGACATGGCAGCAACGTTCATGGCTGCCCTTCGTGTGATGTTTGGCGCTTTGTTTTTGGGCCTGTTGTTTGCAATCACCCGGAAAGAAACGCAGGTGGCCAAACGCTGGAAATTGATTGCGGCGATTGCGGTATTCGCCTCGGCCCTGCCCTTTACACTGGTCGCATATGCATCCTTTACTGTGACAGCCTCGGTACTTGTCATCATCAACGCCACCGCCCCGATTTGGGCTGCCCTGGTGGCCCTGGTGTGGACGCGTGCCGTACCATCGCCGATGGCTTTGCTTGGACTGGTGTTGGGCTTGTTGGGTGTGGCCATTATTGTAGGTTTTGATGCCGCCACACTAAATACCGAAGGCACAGGGTTGGGTGTGGCTGCTGCACTGGCTGCTGCGGCCTGTTACGGCATTGCCACGAATATGGCCAAGTATTTGGGTAGCGACATTGACCCGCTAACCAATGCCTTTGGTTGCCTGCTGTTGGGTTCATTCATTTTGTTGCCATTTGTACCTTTCAACCTGCCAGAGCAAATGCCGGCGGTCAGCAGTTGGCTGGCCATTCTGGGCGTTGGCGTGTTGTGCAGTGGCGTGGCCTACTTGCTGTATTTCAGGCTGGTGATGGACATTGGCCCCACCTCAGCACTCACTGTGACCTTCCTGACGCCGGTGTTTGGTGTGCTGTGGGGTAATTTGTTTCTGGGTGAAACCGTGGGTTGGCACACCTTGATTGGCGGTTTGGTGGTGTTGGCCGGCACTGCACTTGCAGCGGTATACGGACTGCAGAAAGCGCAAACGGTTGCACCCGATTAAGGGCTTATCGGGTCAGCACAACGCTTTGGCAGTCCATGGAATCCACGTTCACCGTGACTGTATTCAAATCCACGCCCAGCACCTGCAACAAGCCATCGAGAATATTGCCAACCAGCCCCAGGATAGGACTCAAGACTGGTTCAAGCGCATTGAGCAACAAATTCACCAAGCCATTCACCACTCCATTGATCAGCGGCCCTACGAGTGGCAGCTCAATACCTAGGTCCAGTTCAGTGTTTTGCAACAAATTGCCCAGGCTTTCACCCACACTTAACTCGACGGTTTCACTGAAAGGTGCAACCCCGTCAAAGCTGTGCTGAACAGGATCGGAACGCAAACTGGTCTCGGCGGCCAGTGTGACGCCGGCATTGACCAAGCCCAGGAAATTCACATTCAGGATGTCAGCGGGTGCACCGCACTCCAGTGAACCCACCGTGGTGTTCAGGTTACCCGCACTGTCTGAGATACACACCTCGGCCACTGCGGGCACCACCGTCATCACCATGTTGTTTGTGGTGCGTGGATACCGGCAGGTCAGTTCATTCACTTCAGCCAAGCCACCGGCCACGCGCAGTTGAAGCCCAAGGTCAAGTGCACTCAAGTTCACCAGTGCAAGGTTCAGGTTCAAAGGCTGACGAACCCGAACGTCAAGGGCCACCTGGGCTGTTCGGGCAGTGGCAATCGGATTTTTATAGGGCATTTTTCGGCCAACAAACACTTGGGGTGCTTCAAGAATGTTCACGCCCACGTCCAGGTTCAGCAAACCGGATGAAATAGGCAGTACGTAGCCCACACCCTCAACTGCATTCAACAAGGTTACTTGCGCCAGTTGCCCAAGGTTTACATCCAGAGTGGTGTTGGTTCGACCCGATAAATCGAGGGCCAACAAATCGCCCAAGGTCACATTGACATTGTTCAACGGCCCACTCAAGGCACTCAATATGCCTTCAACTTCCATTTTGTCGGCTGCATCGGCATCACCCACCAGCAAAGCATCTTGTAGTAAACCCAATGCCGACAGGTTCAAGGACAACAAATCATTCACATTGGCCACGCCCAGTTCAGTGGAAAGTGCCAACAAATCAACGCGAATATCGCTGCCCAACAAGCTGCCCCATTGGGCCACATTCAAGTTGATTGCGCCGCCGCCCAAAGCAGTCAACAAACCATTCAAGAGGGCAGATTGATTGGTGTCCACGCTGACAAGGCCACTGGACACCGAGCCCACCACAGTGGGCGCCACGGTGGCTTCGGCCAGCACCGACACTTCTCGATTGGGCAAAAACACCAGCAAACCATTGACCGGGCGAACAATGGTGACCCGACTGGTAATGGAGTTGTCGCAATCGTTGGTGGGTGCATTGTCGATAATGCACTCAATGGTCAAATCATCATCCTGGCTGACGCCGTTGGCCAGGGCAATGGCCTGCGCCTCAGCAAACTCAGGGCCATTGGCCATTTGCCGTGCTGCGGTTAAAGCAATCAGATCAGCCACGCCCTGCAGGCGGGTTTTCTCCCAGGCCATGTGACCTACGGCCAAAACACCAAATGCACCCATGCTCATGATGAGCACAAACACGGTCAGGATTGAATAGGCACCGCGTTGTGATTGCTGTGAACTTGGTTTAACCATCGTTGGGCTCCACACGTGTGGTGGACTCGGCCGACAAATTATCGGGCAAGGGGATAAAAAAGGAATTGCCCACCAAAGGGTTGCCACTGTAGTTGGGGTAGTCAAGGCGTACCCGAAGACAAGTGGAGTCACCGCAGGCAAACGAATTTACCGAGGGCACAACACTTTCACGGAAAGACCCCACGTAGGTGGGAAGCAAATCTTCCAGCGCGTCCTGCGCAAGGTTTTCGTAATCACCCGCCGAAAAACCACTTCTGTACACGGTGGCCTGGCGTGCTGCCTCACTGGTGGTGTTGTTCATGATCAACATGGCGCCCAACAGCACTGAATATTCGACAATCGCGAAAATCACAGCCAACAAAATGGGCAGGGTCAGCACCAGCTCGATCATGAGCGCACCACGTTGACGTAATTTTGACCGGATCTTCATGATTGGATTGTCTTTGTCGAATGGGTTAGTCAAAAAGTGTTAAACCAAATTTTACCTAATCACTTTGCCATCCAACACTGCAAATAATAGGAATGAATAGACTGAATTTTACCCTCTTATTTGGGTAAAAGAAAAATATTTCGCTTATATTTCAATTAGATAAACGTTATCGCGATATCAAATCAAAAATCAAACAAACAATTGATCAACGACAAAAGCACCGACATCATGTCAGATTTTTACTTACAAATGATTAACTCACGGCGGTAAAAAAACAAAAGCCGGCTGAAGCAGCCGGCTTTATGAATTCAAACTAAAACGAATTGTTTACAACTTAGTCACCTCGACCCCGACCATGCTTGCCATGTCCGTGGCCTCGATTGTCATGCTTCCAGTGTTTTCCATGGCCACGGTGATCATGGTCGCGGCGGTACTCGCGGCGATCGTAATCACGGCGATCATAGTCCCTGCGGTCGTAATAATCGCGACGGTCGTAACCACCACGGTTTACGTAGGTAATACGGTCGCGGTACACATATCGCTGTTCAATGTAGCGTGGGCTGAAATCGTAGTAATCACGCGACTTCACAAAGTACACAGGGCGTGAACATGCGCCGTAGCGACCACAGTATCGGCCCCACTTCTTCAGGTGCCCGGGGGGCACATGCAAGTAAACCGGGGACAAAATTCGCGAGGGGCGAGTCACAATCAGAGGTTCTGCATACACCAGCGCGGGGTAGCGCCCATTGTCAATATTGACTGACCCGTACACGCCGGGAAGCACTTCCCCACCCACGCCAATCGAGATATTGACGGCTTGGGCCTGCATGGGAGCCAAGGCAAGACCAGTCAAAACAGCAAAACTGGCCGAAAAAATTCTGAATAATCGGTTTTTCATCACAAATCCTCCTTGCGGTGATGTCAACTAAAACGCGGAGGCCTTCGTTTGGTTGACTCGGAATAAATGAGCAGTAAAGCTCGTTTAACCCTATGATGGTCTTTCCCACACACAAGAATGATGGAGTAATAAAATGACTAAAACTATGCGCGCAACGGCAATGGCAGTTTTGTTGAGCTTTTCAAGCAGCTTTATCGTGGCACCGGCCCACGCAGCAATTGTGAGCACCGAAGAAGCGGTGGCCATGCATCAACAAGACCGCTCCGAACTCAAACAATTCTTTGACCGTGAAGACATCTCCAAGGCACTGCAGGCACACGGCGTAAGCCCTGAAGTGGCCAAGGCACGTGTGGATTCCATGACAGAAGAAGAAGCACAGAAGCTGGCAGCCCACATTGAGAACGCACCTGCAGGTGCCGGTATTGTTGGTGTACTATTTACTGTCTTCATTATTTTGTTGGTAACTGACATTCTTGGCCTGACCAAGGTATTTCCGTTCACCCGTTCCGTTCGATGAAATCACGTTTTCCTAGTACCGCCTGGGCCCGCTTGGCGGGCTCAGCAGTACTTGCAGCGCTGTTGGCCTCTTGTTCAATATTGCCGACAGTCCCGCAAGACCTTCAAAACACAGTCCAGACCCAAGCCCCTGTTGAACTCAAGAATGTGCCGTTTTTCGCACAGGAAGAGTTTTATTGCGGCCCGTCCACGCTGGCCATGGTGCTGAACCATGCCGGTGAAAATACTGAGCCCAACAAACTGGCTGAACTGGTGTACCTGCCAGGTCGCCAAGGCAGCTTGCAACTTGAAATGCTGGCCGCCCCGCGCAGGCTTGGCTACCTCAGTTACCAAATAGAACCCAAACTGCCCGCCCTGTTCGATGCACTGAATGCTGGCGCGCCCGTGGTGGTTTTGTTGAACCTTTCATTGCCGGTTGCCCCGCAGTGGCATTACGCCGTGGTGGTGGGTTACGAACCAGGCAGCAACAGCATGATTTTGCGCTCTGGTCCCAAGGAAAGGGAATTGATCCCGGTGGCCACCTTCCTGAAACTTTGGGAGCGCTCCCAGAACTGGGGCTTTACAGTGATCAAAACCACTGTTGAGCCACCGGCCTACGTGAATGCACAAGGTTATTTGAATTCTGCAGTGGCACTGGAACGATCCAGCGCGGAAAAAGCCGGGCAAGCCTACCAGCAAGGGGCAAAAACCTGGCCCACCGAGCCCTGGTTTCACTTCGGCTTGGGCAACCTGGCATACGGCGCCAACAATTATGTTGAAGCCGAGCAACACTACCGCAAAGCAGTGGGCGTGTACCCCGACATGGCAGACGCCTGGAACAACCTGGCTGAAACATTGATCAAGCTGGACCGCAAGAATGAAGCCCGTGCAGCAATCAACAAAGCGATTGCCATCGGCGGTGGGCGCATTGCTGCCTACAAAGAAACAGCCCAGAAAATACAGGCCGATTGATGCAGCTGGACTGGGCCCAAACCCTGGGCTTTGTGGCCGCAGCACTCACCACCTTCTCATTCATTCCGCAGGTGGTTTATTGCTGGAAAACACGCGACACTCGAAGTATTTCTTTGGGCATGTACGCGTGTTTTTGTTTGGGTGTGCTTCTTTGGCTTGTTTACGGTTTGTTGGTACAGCAATGGCCTGTGGTGGTGGCCAATGCGGTTACTTTGCTGCTGGCCAGCTCCATTCTTTATCTGAAACTGAATCAAGAAAAACCATGATCAAAGCAATTTTGACTGGGCACAGCAAGGGGCTTGGTTTGGGCATTGCCCGCGCATTGTTGTCACAAGGACATGCGGTGCTGGGCATTTCCCGATCACACCATGTTGAACTTCAGCACCAATACAACGACAAGCTGCAGCAAATAAGCCTTGATTTGGGTCAATCCATGGCACTGGAGCAGCTTGAAGCCAGCGCACAGCTGGATGAATTCATTGCAAACGCAACACAATTGCTTTTAATTAACAACGCGGGTTTGGTGTCGCCAATAGGGCCATTGAGTGCCCAATCCACAGCCGACATTTCTCGCAGCGTTCAGCTCAACATTGCAGTGCCCTTGGCGCTGAGCGCGATGATTACCCGGACCATTCAAGAGCATCAACAACTTCGAATACTGCATGTGTCCAGTGGTGCCTCGCAAAGCGCTTACCCGGGCTGGAGTGTGTATTGCGCCACCAAGGCAGCGCTCGACATGCATGCCCGCGCAGTACAGGAAGACCAGCTTTCCAATGTGGCAATCTGTAGCCTGGCACCCGGCGTCATCGACACGGGAATGCAAACACAAATTCGTGAAACGGATGAATTGCTGTTTCCCAACAAAGAACGATTCGTCCAGTTGAAAAACAGCAATTCACTGAGCAACCCGGATGTGGCGGGTGAACGCTTGGTGCGCTACATGCTCAGCCCGAGTTTCGGAAAACTCGCCGTAGACGATCTGCGTGCCCACTGATTCATTTTTAATGCAGTTTCACCAACGGTGTGGCGCGCTTGAGCAGAAAACGCGCCATGGCCAGTAAAAAGGTTTTCATGCCACCCAGCACCGCGTAGTGATGCATCAAGTGCAAACTGGCATACATGCTGCGCGCAAAAAAACCTTCTACAAACATGCTGCTGGCCTTGAACAAACCGCCCATCAAACTGCCCACCGAGCTGCGTGAACCCAGCGACACCAGAGAACCATGGTCCTTGTACAGGTAAGGCTTTTCCAAAGCTGCTTTGCCGCGTTCTGCATTCATGATGGTTTTGTAAATGTAGTCAGCCTGCTGGTGGGCTGATTGCGCGCGTGGCGGCACCATGCTGCCATCGGGTTGCATGCAGGCGGCACAATCACCAAGCGAGAAAATGTGTTGTTCGCCCTTCACACGCAAATCGCCCTGCACTTCCAGCTGGTTGTTGCGGTTCACCGGCAAACCCAAACTGGCCAGCCACGCTGGCGCTTTTATACCGGCTGCCCACACGCACAAATCGGCCTTGTAGCGATTGCCACTGGCGTCCTCCACCTGCTTGGCTGAAATTTCAACCACCCTGCAATTGTTGACCACCTTAATGTGCCGTTGCTCCAGCAAACGCAAAGCGGCGCTGGAGACACTTTCGGGCAACACCGGCAATATGCTTGGTGCGCCTTCCAAGATGGTGATGGTCACATCGTTGGCTGCGTCAATTCGGCTGAATCCATAGCGGCTGTGCACATGGCTGGCCTCGCGCAGTTCGGCGGCCAGCTCAACACCCGTGGCACCTGCACCAATAATGACAATGTCCAGACTCGCAGATGGGTCCAGTTTTTTCCGCAAATCAAGCGTGGCCAATTGTTTCAGCATTTTGAGACGAAAACTTTCGGCCTGTTGCGGTCCATCCAGAGAAATGGTGAAGTCTTGCGCACCTTTCACGCCGAAATAATTGGATTGACTGCCCACTGCAATCACAAGCGTTCCAAACTGCAACATTCGCTTGGGCAATACTTCGTCGCCCACATCGTCCCGAACAGCAGCAATTTCAAGTTGCTTGGTCTGTACATCCAGGCCTTCCATGGCGCCCAGCACAAAATTAAAACCATTGTTGTGGGCCAACATGGGATAGGACAAGCCCTCCTGATGAATGTCCAGCGTACCGGCTGCCACCTCGTGCAGCGAAGGTTTCCAGATGTGGTACATCTTGGCATCGACCAAGGTAACCCGGTCCGGACCAAGCTTTCGCCCCAATTTGCAGGCCAGCTCCAGCCCGCCTGCACCACCACCCACAATCACGATTGATGAAAGATCCAAAAAACTTCTCCCTGAAATAAAACACGCTTGTCACATTAGAAACCCAACATGGATTTGGAGCAAATCCCGTTCCTGCGCAGGTGTTTACCCTGAATTGACATAAAAATTCTTCAATGAAAAAATGAACGTTCATTCAGGTCTCTTGTCTATTCACTGTTCCCGCATCGCTAATTTCGAGGTAGTACCATGATTAATCAAAGAAAAACGGCGCTGGGCATCAGCGCCTTGTTGACTGTTGGCACGTTGACCCTGACCGGCTGCGGCAGTCAAGAAGGCGGTGCAAATGCTGCAGCCGCACCCGCCCTGCCCAAGGTGCGTGTGTTTGAAGTGGCTGCCAAGCCTGTGTCGCTTTACACCGAATTGCCAGGCCGAACCAGCCCTTACCTGATCGCTGAAGTTCGCCCACAGGTGAATGGCATTATCAAGGCTCGTCAGTTTCAGGAAGGCGGCGATGTAAAAGCAGGCACATCCCTGTATCAAATTGATGCCTCCACTTACCAGGCTGAATACGCCAGTGCCAAAGCCATGCTTGAAAAAGCTGAGGCCAACCTCACCAGTGCGAAAATTCGAAATGATCGCTTTCAGGAACTGGCCAAGCTCAATGCAGTCAGCCAACAGGAACGTGACGATGCGTTTGCAGCGCTGAAGCAGGCCGAAGCGGATGTGGCCTCGGGCAAAGCGGCAGTTCAATCTGCACAAATCAACCTGAACTACACCAAGGTAACCGCCCCCATCAGTGGCCGAATTGGTCGCTCCAGCATTACGGCTGGTGCCTTGGTACAGCAAGGGCAAGCCAACCCGCTGACCACCATCCAGCAACTGGACCCCATCTATGTCGACCTGACCCAATCCACCACTGAACTGTTGCAACTCAAGCGCGACCTGGAAAGTGGTGTATTGAAAAGTGCAGGCAAAGACGCCGCCAAGGTCACCTTGAAACTTGAAGACGGCTCCAGCTATGCGCAAGAGGGCAAACTTCAATTCAGCGATGTCACTGTCGACCAAAATACCGGCACGGTCACGCTGCGCGCGGTATTTCCCAATCCGAAATTGCAACTGTTGCCCGGCATGTATGTGCGTGCCTCGCTTGAAGAAGGCGTGCGTGATGACGGCATTTTGGTGCCACAAAAAGGGATCATGCGCGACGCGACCGGTGCCCCCTCGGCATTTGTCATCGACAAGGACAACAAAGTTGAAAAACGAAGCGTTGAAACTGCCAGAGCCATTGGCGACCAATGGCTGATTGCAAAAGGCCTTCAAGCAGGTGATCGCCTGATTGTTGAAGGCATTCAGAAAGTTCGCGCCGGTCAGGAAGTAGAAATCCTTTCCGACTCAGAGAACAAGTAATCAACGCCTGGCAGGAGTAGTACCATGTCTCGATTTTTTATTGATCGCCCCATTTTTGCGTGGGTGATCGCCATTGTGATCATGCTGGCCGGCGCATTGGCCATTTTCAACTTGCCCGTGGCGCAGTACCCGGCAATTGCACCGCCCGCAGTCACCATTCAAGCCACCTACCCCGGTGCCTCTGCCGAGACCCTGCAAGACTCGGTCACCCAGGTGATTGAGCAACGCATGACTGGCCTGGATGGCTTCCGCTACATGAAGTCCACCAGTGACTCCACCGGTCGTCTTCGCATTGAGCTAACCTTTGAGCCCGGCACCAACCCGGACATTGCACAGGTTCAAGTTCAGAACAAATTGAGTTTGGCCACCCCCTTGTTGCCTGATGCGGTGCAACGACAAGGTATTCAAGTGACCAAAAGCGCAACGGGCTATTTGTTGGTCATTGCGTTTACGGCAGTCGATGGTGCCTACACTTCCACAGAACTGGCCGACTTCATCACCACCAATGTGCAAGACACCATCAGCCGTGTGAACGGCGTAGGCGAGGTACAGGTGTTCGGCAGCCCCTATGCCATGCGCATTTGGCTGAACCCCGACAAAATGAACCAGTTCAAGGTCACACCCGGCGATATTCGCAGTGCTGTGCAAGCCCAGAATGCACAGGTGTCTGCCGGTGAATTGGGTGGTGCACCCGCTGTGAAAGGTCAAACTTTGACTGCAACCATCACCGCGCAAACCTTGCTTGAAACACCCGAGGATTTCGAGCAGATCATTTTGCGAACCACAAACGACGGCGCAACCGTGCGACTGAAAGATGTCGCGCGCATTGATTACGGCAGTGAAAACTACAATATTTTGCCGCGCTGGAATGGTCGAAACGCCTCGGGTATCGGTATCCGCTTGGCTTCGGGCGCGAATGCGCTTGACACGGCTGAAGGCGTGATCGCCGAAATGGAGCGAATTACGCCCTTGATCCCGGAAGGCATGGAATGGGATGTGGCCTACGACACCACACCTTTCGTGAAAATTTCCATTGAAGGCGTGGTCAAAACCCTGATCGAGGCGATCATTCTTGTGTTCCTCGTGATGTACCTGTTCCTGCAAAATTTCCGCGCCACGCTGATTCCCACCATTGCGGTGCCCGTGGTGTTGTTGGGTACATTTGCAGTGCTTTCCACGTTTGGTTTTTCAATCAACACACTGACCATGTTTGCGATGGTGTTGGCCATTGGCTTGCTGGTGGACGATGCCATTGTGGTGGTGGAAAACGTGGAACGTGTGATGGCCGAGGAAGGTTTGTCGCCCTTGGAAGCCACACGAAAATCCATGGACCAAATTACCGGTGCCTTGATCGGTATTGGCCTGGTGCTCTCGGCCGTGTTTGTGCCCATGGCATTTTTCCCGGGTTCTGCGGGCGTTATTTACAAACAGTTTTCAATCACCATTGTGTCAGCCATGGCCTTGTCGGTGCTGGTCGCGCTGGTGCTTACACCCGCCCTGTGCGCGACCATGCTAAAGCCCATTGAGAAAGGCCACAGCCACGAGAAAAAGGGCTTCTTCGGCTGGTTCAATCGCAAGTTTGATTCAAGCAATGCGCGTTACCAAAGCGCAGTGGGGCGCATGCTTCACAAGTCGGGGCGCTACCTGATCATTTACGGCGGCTTGCTTGCGGTTGCCGCATTTATGTTTACCCGACTGCCCACCTCATTTCTGCCGGACGAAGACCAAGGCGTGTTTTTCACGCAGGTGCAGTTGCCAGCAGGGGCCACACAAGAACAAACCTTGCAAGTACTCGCCAAAATGGAAGACTACTTTCTGAACGAGGAAGGTGGCAATGTGAAGTCCCTGTTCACCGTGGCAGGTTTCAGCTTCTCCGGCACCGGTCAAAACTCGGGCATCGGCTTTGTGCGCCTGCGCGACTGGAGCGAACGCCCTGGCAAAGAAAATTCTGCGGCAGGCATCGTTCAGCGCGCATCCAAAGAATTTGCAAGCTGGCCAGAAGCACAAGCCTTTGCATTCGCGCCGCCTGCCATTCGGGAATTGGGCAATGCGTCGGGCTTCAACCTGTTCATTCAAGACCGCACTGGCTTGGGTCGAGATGCCCTTTTGCAGGCCAGAAACAGCATGATTGGCGAAGCCGCAAAAAACCCGGTGTTGGCTGGTGTTCGCCCCAACGCCACCGCCGACACGCCGCAATACCAGCTTGACATTGACAATGCCAAAGCAGGTGCCTTGGGTGTCAGTGTTTCGGAAATCAGCGACACGCTTACTTCTGCCTGGGGTGGCAGTTTCATCAACGACTTTCTCGACCGGGGTCGGGTCAAGCGCGTGTACATGCAGGCCGATGCACCATTCCGCATGTTGCCTGAAGACCTCAATCGTTTCTATGTGCGCAACAACGATGGCGAAATGGTGCCCTTCTCCAACTTCTCCTCAGCTGAGTGGTCCATGGCATCACCACGCCTTGAGCGCTACAACGGCTTGCCTGCGGTTGAAATTCAGGGGCAAGCTGCACCGGGCATGAGTTCAGGCGATGCCATGGACGCCATGGAAGCGATTGCCGAAAACCTGCCAGATGGCATGGGCATTGAGTGGACTGGCTTGTCGTACGAAGAACGGCAATCCGGTTCGCAAGCCCCCCTGCTTTATGCGCTTTCGCTTTTGATCGTTTTTCTGTGTTTGGCTGCTTTGTATGAAAGCTGGTCCATTCCGTTTGCGGTCATGCTGATTGTGCCTTTGGGCGTGGTGGGTGCCCTGCTTGCAGCCAGTGGCCGCGGCCTGGCCAACGACGTGTACTTCCAGGTGGCCTTGCTGACCACGGTGGGCTTGTCCGCAAAAAACGCGATCCTGATTGTTGAATTTGCCAAAGAGCAATTTGACCAGGGCCGTGATTTGCTGGAAGCAACGCTGGATGCAGTGCGCATGCGTTTGCGCCCCATCATCATGACCTCGCTGGCCTTTGGTCTGGGTGTGGTGCCCTTGGCCATTTCGACAGGTGCGGGTTCAGGCAGTCAAAACGCGATTGGTACCGGTGTGTTGGGCGGCACAATTTCCGCAACCGTGTTGGGCATTTTCTTTGTACCCATGTTCTTTGTGGTGGTTACTCGCTTGTTTGGCAAAAAACAGGCTGAGAAAAACGCCAACCTGGCTAGCAACGACCAATCGGGGGGAAGCAGCAATGATCAACGAGGCTAAAACCATGACCAGCAAAGCGGAACTTCGCCGCCAGCAAATTCTGGATGCTGCGGCCGAGTGCTTCAGGAAAAGTGGTTTTCACGGTGCCAGCATGTCCGAGATTGCAAAATCTTTTGGCATGAGTGCGGGCCATATTTACAATTACTTTGAAAGCAAGGAAGCCATTATCGAAGCCATGGTCAAGCGCGATCTTGACCAGGCGCTTGAGCGGATCGCTAAAATTCAGGGTGAGAAAGACATACTGAAAGCCATGCTTGGCACGGTGGATGAAGGTGTTCAGCGGCGCATTGATCGCAGCGAACTGGACACTGAAATTTTGGCCGAGGCCGCCCGGAATCCGAAAATTGCAGCCACGGTTCAAGGCACCGATTCAGTGATTCGCGAAAAGGTCACGAATCTGATCAAAGGCATTCAGCCCTTAAAAGACTCGCAACCCTGCGAACTCAATCTTGCAGCCAAATCAACCATTCTGATGGCCCTGTTCGATGGACTTCAAATTCGGGCCATACGCGACCCGAACATGAAGGCCGATGACATTGCCCGCGTGTTGAAAAGCGTCATCCAGCAAATGCTTCAAAGCTGACACCCATGAAGCAAGCCCGGCATCGCCGGGCATTATTGCGCGGCCAAGCCATCAAGAATTGGGCAATCCGGGCGGGAGTCGCCTTTGCAACAATGCACCAAACGCTCAAGCTCAGACTTCATCGCATTCAGTTCACGAATTTTCGACTCCAGCGCATTCAAATGCGATTGCGCCAGTTTTTTCACCTCCCGACTGGGGCGACTTTTGTCTTGCCACAAACCGAGTAATTCCTCGATCTGCTTGATTGAAAACCCGAGATCACGTGAGTGTCGAATAAAACGCAGCAAGTGTAGGTCGCGACTGTTGTACAGCCTGTAGCCCGCATCGGTGCGATTGGCCTCGGGCAACAAACCCACCTGCTCATAGTGGCGAATCATTTTGGCTGTGATGCCCGACTCCATGGCCGCTTCACCAATCGTGAACCATTCCTTGCGTGTCCATTCCGCGTACATAATCACTTCTCCACCGTTTCAGGTTTAAATACTTTCGGGTTCCAGCGCGTCAGCAACAGCGCATTGCTGACCACACTGACTGAACTGAGCGCCATGGCTGCACCAGCAACCACCGGGCTGAGCAAGCCCATGGCTGCCAGAGGAATACCCACGGCGTTGTAAACAAATGCCCAGAAAAGGTTCTGCTTGATCTTGTTGTAAGTGCGCCTGGAAATATCGATGGTTTGCCCCACTAGCACCGGATCGGGTCGCATCAGCGTAATGTCGGCAGCGTGCATGGCCACCTCGGTGCCGCTGGACATCGCAAAACTGACATCGGCTGCGGCCAGTGCCGGGGCATCGTTAATGCCATCGCCCACCATGGCCACCACCTCGCCTTGTTGACGATAATGCGCCACGGCTTGACTTTTGTTGTGGGGCAACTGCTCAGCCTGCACTTCGGAAATACCCACAGCCTGTGCAACCCGGTGTGCGCTGAGTGTTGAATCGCCAGTCAGCAACACAGACTTCACCCGCATGGCCTGCAAACTGCTTACTGCAAGGCTAGCACCTGGTTTCAATGCATCGCCAAAGCCAATCACACCAAGCAGGGCCACCGATCCTTTGTTTTCTTCAGCCACCCACGCATGGGTAGGCGCATCGTCTGGCAGTTGTTCAATCACTGCGTTCAGGGCCGAATCTGATACACCCAGCTCACGCATCCACCGCGCAGTGCCCACATATACACGTGTACCGTTTACAAAGCCGCTCACCCCCCGCCCTGGTTGATCTTGCAGTTGAGTTACTGCAGGCCATTGAATCCCCTGCGCTTGCACGTAGGACAGCACTGCCGATGCGAGCGGGTGCGCGCTACCGGCTTCAACTGCCGATGCGCTGGCAAGGAAGTGGCTCAGACCATTGGAGTCGAATGGTACCGCAGCAACCACCGAGGGTTTGCCCTCCGTAAGCGTACCTGTTTTGTCGAATACCACCGTGTTGATTCGGTGCGCCATCTCAAGCGCTTGCGCATCTTTGATCAAAATTCCGTGGCGTGCTGCCACGCCTGTTCCCGCCATAATTGCCGTAGGTGTGGCCAAGCCCAAGGCACAGGGGCAGGCAATTACCAACACAGCCACAGCATTCACAATGGCCAACTCCAGATTGCCGCCTTGTGCAATCCACATCCAATAAATCAGCGTGAATGCTGCAATCACCAACACCACCGGCACAAACACTGCGCTTACCTTGTCCACCAGCTTTTGAATATCCGGCTTGGCGGCTTGCGCGTCTTCAACCAAACGAATAATTTTGGCCAAGGTGGTTTCAGCACCCACTGCGCCCACCTCAATCACCAAGCGTCCGTCCAGATTCACTGCACCGCCGGTGACTTTACTGCCTGGTGATTTCTCAACCGCCTGGCTTTCTCCGGTAATCAAGGCCTCATCCACACGGCTCTCACCCTCCAGCACCCGGCCATCCAGCGCAATGCGCTCACCGGGTTTCACCACCACATGCATACCCACCGTAACACTGGCAATTGGCAGCACCTTTTCCTGTCCATGTTCAAGCACTGTGGCCGTGTCAGGCCGCAAGGCCTGCAAAGCCGCAATGGCTGCGGTGGTTTGCCGTTTGGCGCGGGCCTCCAGCCACTTGCCCAGCATGACCAAGGTAATCACCGCCGCCGAAGCCTCAAAATACAGGTGGGGATTGCCCTCACCCACCATGTAAACCGACAAGCCGAATGCCGCCGAGGTACCAATGGCCACCAGCAAATCCATATTGCCGGTACGGTTCTGGATGGCCTTTAGTGCCCCACGGTAAAACCTGGCACCCAACCAGAACTGCACTGGGCTGGCCAGCAGCAATTGCACCCAACCCGGCAACATGTAGTGCTTACCAAACAACATACCCACCATGGGCAAGACCAGCGGAAGCGTTAGCAAAGCACCCCAAAGCACCATCTGCCCTTCTTTGTCGACCTGCTTTTGTGCTGTTGCGCCGGCTGTAACTTGCGGTGACTGCGGTGTGTCCAGAATCGGCCTGGCCTCATAACCAGCCTTTTCAACTGCAGCCAACGCTGCGGATAGCAATTCTGGTTTGCTTAGTTGAACGCGTGCTTTCTCGGTGGCCAGGTTCACCGTGGCGCTGATCACACCGGGTGTGGCCAGCAGGGCCTTTTCAACTGCGCCAGAACAAGAAGCGCAACTCATGCCGCCCACGGCAATGTCGATGGTGTTGGATGATATGTTGTTCATGCCTGCTCTCTTCGATTTGATTGAAGCATTTTCAACCTTGCCATGATGTCAAGGTCAAGGCCTTGACCTTACCATGATTGGAAGGTTCAGACTACAATGGTGATCAAACCAATGGAGCATTCGAATGATTGAACTCACAGTTGAAAAAATGAAATGCGGCGGCTGTGCCGCCAATGTGGAACGCGCAGTGAAAGCGCAAGACGTGACCGCAACAGTGCAAATTGACCTGACGCAAAAGCTGGTTCAGATTCAGAGCAACTTGCCTGCAGCCACTTTGGCCAAAACAATCAGCGAAGCGGGCTATCCTGCCCAGGTGAAGTCCTAAGCCGTCTCGGAATACGCCGCGCCCCAGTAGTTGTAGGTGAATGCCCTGGGGCCAGGCACATACATGGTTTCAATTTCATTCACCTGAAACCCACCCTCCTTCAACAATCCCGGAATATCGCGATTCAAGTGGCACCCTCCAGCCAGCTTCCCCCACACAGGCTGTAAGCGGTTTTGTGTGTTGCGCACCGCTTCATCAGGCGCCACGCCATGCTCACAAAACAACAATTTCCCGCCCGGCTTAAGCACGCGTCGCATTTCTCTTAAAGCCGGCACGGGTTCGGGAATGGTGCACAGGGTGTAAGTCATCACAATGGTGTCGATACTGGCATCGGGCAAAGGAATCTTGTCGGCAGGCAAACCCAACAACTCCACACTCAGCCCGGTTTTTGCAATGCGCTTTTTCGCCAGTCGGTGCATTTGCGTGGCAGGGTCCAAACCAATTATCTTCTCTACTCGGGTAGCATCGTAATGGCGCATGTTCAAGCCAGTGCCAATGCCAATCTCCAGTACCCGGCCGGTGGCTTTGGGCACCACCTTCTGGCGCTGCCTGTTGATCGCTTTCATTCCACACGCAAAATCAAGCAAGGTGGGCAACACGTGGCGATCGTATAATTCAGCAAACAGTCCCAATTTTTTCTACCTTTTTATTGAGGAAACAACACCACCATGCACAACAATCCGGATCAATTCAGTTCCAAAATTGGCTTTGTGCTTGCAGCAGCAGGATCGGCTGTTGGCATCGGAAACCTGGTTGGTTTTCCGGTAGCGGCTGCGAAAAATGGTGGCGGCGCATTTTTACTACTTTACATTTTTTTCGTGGTGGCCATCTGCCTGCCGCTAATTCTAGCCGAGCTTAGCCTGGGCCGCGCAACCGGGCAAAGTCCACTGGGCGCGTTCAAGCAGGTTTCCAAAAACAGCAAAATTTGGGCATTTGCAGGGGCCTTGTCCCTCATCACGCCGTTCATGATCGCGGTGTTCTACAGTGTACTCACCGTTTGGTTGCTGGGGTACTTTTTGCAAGTGCTCTCGGGTCGCCTGGACGAATTGGCCACACCAGTGTATTTCGGTGGTTTTATTACCAGCCCATGGATATTTGCATACTTGGCGGCAGTTATTGGCATGGTGGTTCTGGTGTTGAAAGGTGGTGTCCGCGACGGCATTGAAAAAGCAGCGCGACTGCTCATGCCCATGCTGTTCATCATGCTGATCGGTTTGGCCGTGTTTGTACTCACGCTGCCCAACGCTGCGGCAGGCCTGAAGTTTTATTTCACCCCGCAGCTGGACCGAATTACCTGGAGCGTGGTCAACGGGGCCTTGTCGCAGGCCTTTTTCTCCCTGTCGCTGGGCATGGGCATCCTGATTACCTACGGCTCGTATTTGCGCAAGCAAGACAACCTGGTTCAATCAGCAAAAATGCTGGCCTGCACCGACACTGGTGTTGCACTGGTAGCAGGCCTAATGACCCTGCCCGCAATTTTTGCAATTTACCCCAGCACCAATCCCGGTGAACTCAGCGACTCCTCCGTGGGTTTGATCTTCTCGTTTTTCCCCAATATTTTCATGGCCATGGTTCCCAAGTTTGGTTACTTGGCTGCCAGCTTTGTTGCAGCCACTTTCTTTCTGCTGGCCTTTGTCGCTGCAATAACCTCACTGGTATCCATCATTGAAGTGCCGGTGGCGGCTTTGAAAGCAGAGAGCAAGCAGACTCGCAACAAAGCGCTGACAGTGGTCATTACCGGGGTGTTGCTGGGCGCAGTATTCAGTGCTTTGTCATTCGGACAGGTGAAATGGTTGTCGGAATTCGCGTTTTACTCGGGCATGAACAAGTCATTGTTCGACGTGCTGGTTGATGTGTTTTACGACACCATATTGCCCTTCAACGGTTTATTAATTTGCTTGCTGGTGGTGTGGCAATGGAAACGCCACAACATGGCAGCGGAAATGGCAAGCGGTGGCGCAACAGGCTGGTTGGAGCGATACACCCACGCCGCCATCGCATTCTGGATTCCCGCCATTCTGGCCACCGTATTTGTGGTTACTGTCATCAACAAGTTTTTCAGTTGATGGCAGGCTAGATTACTGGCACGCAAAGTGCCACTTTTTGTGCTGTAATAGGGAAAAACCAAAATTATTCCGGAGACAGCATGAATCCATTCACCGCATGGCCTACCCCTGCTTTGCTTTCAATCGCCTTGTTGGCCGCCTGTTCAAAGGCGCCAGCACCCATCGACCCCAACAGCGCAGCCAGCGAATTCACACAAGCCTTCCATGCCGAAGTTGCAGAAAGCACCGATTTGGTGGACACCGCCAACAATGCCGATGCGCGCAAAGGCTTGATCGCCAAGCCCACTGGCAAGGTGTTAAACGACGCAGGTGAGGTTATCTGGGATTACGACGAATTCAATTTCATTGATGGCAAGGCCCCTGCCACAGTGAACCCTAGCCTGTGGCGCCAGGCCAGCCTGAACAATCAAATTGGCCTGTACAAAGTGGCCGATCGCATTTACCAATTGCGCGGTTTCGATTTGTCGAACATGACCCTGATTGAAGGCGACACCGGCTGGATTGTGGTGGATGTGCTCACCAGCGAAGAAACTGCGCGCGCTGCCATGGCTTTTGCGCGCGAACATTTGGGCGACAAACCAGTGACAGCCATTGTGTTTACTCACAGCCATGTGGACCATTTCGGCGGTGCACTGGGTGTGCTCAGCGCTGAAGAAGTGGCAGCACGCAATGTGCCTGTGGTGGCCCCAATCGGCTTCATGGAAGAGGCCACCAGTGAAAACCTGCTGGTGGGCATGGCCATGGCGCGCCGTTCCATTTACATGTACGGCAAACGCCTGCCGCGCAGCCCGGAAGGCCTGATCGACAACGGTTTGGGCAAGGCCGTGGCCTATGGCAAAGTGGGCATATTACCGCCCACACTGGTGGTGAAAGAGCCCAAAGAAACCCATGTGCTCGACGGGCTTGAATTCATGTTCCACAACGTACCCGGCAGCGAAGCACCTTCCGAGTTCGTGTTTTACCTGCCCACGCTGAAAGCATTTGGCAGCGCAGAACTGTTTGGCCACACACTGCACAACCTGTACACCCCGCGCGGCGCCAAGGTACGCGATGCGCTGAAATGGGCCAATTACATGGATGAGGCCATTGCCTACGCAGGCGATGCCGAAGTGATGTTTCACCAGCACAACTGGCCCGTGTGGGGTTCCGAGAACGTGCGCAGCTTCATGGAAAAGCAGCGCGATGTGTACCGCTTCATTCACGATCAAACCGTGCGCCACATGAACGCGGGTTACACCTCCACGGAAATTGCAGAACAGGTGAAAATGCCACCAGCCCTGAACAACTTCCTGAGCGGTCGCGGTTATTACGGCACGGTGTCGCACAACGTGAAAGCGGTGTACCAGTTTTACATGGGCTGGTTCGATGCCAACCCCGCCAACCTGAACCCCCTGCCCCCGGTTGAAGCTGCCAACCGGTATGTGGACGTGGCGGGCGGCATGGATGCGCTGCTGACCAAGGCCGAAGATGCTGTGAACAAAGGCGAGTACCGCTGGGCAGCCGAGTTGTTAAAACATGCCGTGTATGCAGAACCAGAGAATGCGCGCGCCAAAGGCTTGTTGGCCCAAAGTTTCGACCAGATGGGCTACATGGCCGAGTCTGCGCCCTGGCGCAATTTTTACCTGACGGGTGCGCTTGAATTGCGCGAAGGCGGTTACACAGAAGGCTTCAAACGCACGGCCTTTCTCGACATGCTGAAACACACACCCACAGAACGTTTTCTGGAAGCCATGGCCGCAGCACTGAACAGCGAGAAAGCGGAAGGGGAAGACATTCAAATCAACCTCGTGTTCTCCGACACCCAAGAAAGCTATGTACTGCGAATCAACAACAGTGTGCTGCACCACCGCGCAGGCAAACCCGAGGAGAATTCTGCAGCCACATTGACGCTCAGCAAACCTTTCTTCTTGAACATGATGACGGGTGAGGCTGGTGCAACCGATTTGCTGTTTTCAGACCAAACCAAAATTGATGGCAGCACGATCAAGCTGGGTCAGTTTTTCGGCATGCTGGAAAAGGCGACAGGCAACTTCAACATTGTGACGCCGTAAAAGATTCGGGTTTCCACGATTGGCCGGGAAACCCGAACAACCCTATAGTGTGTGAATGATCAATTGCACATTCACTGGTAACTCACATGTCCACAGTTCAAGCCAAACACAGCACGCTTCAGCCCTTTCACCTCGCATTCCCTGTCACAGACATCGAAGTAGCCCGCAAGTTTTATGGCGAAGTGATTGGCTGTGAAGAAGGCCGTAGCGCCCCGCATTGGGTAGATTTCAACTTTTACGGCCACCAGCTTGTGGCGCATTTGGCACCCGAAGAAGTGGGCTGCAAGGCCAACAGCAGCGTAGATGGCCACGCCGTACCGGCCAAACATTTCGGTGTGATTTTGACGATGGATCAGTGGAATGAATTGGCCGACAGGCTGAAAGCTGCGGACACCAAGTTTGTGATTGAGCCGTATATTCGATTCAAAGGCCAGGTGGGAGAACAGGCCACCATGTTCTTCATGGACCCATGTGGCAATGCGCTTGAATTCAAGGCTTTTGCCAACATGGATCAAATTTTCGCGAAGTGAGCGTTAGTTAAAAGTACGTTCCATTTCACGGCGGAACTTCACCGCCGTGGAATTCGCATCAAACGCCACATCATTCCAACCCACGGCCTGCCCGGCTTTCACGGGTTTCAACAACTTCACACCGTGCGCCAAGCCCAAGGGCAAACCGCCCAAGGCCAACGATTCCTTTGCAGGCAGCAACTTGCCATACACGGTGTAGCCACCTTCCCCATCCAGCATTTCACCAGCCTGCAAATCGCGTTTGGCTGTGGCCACCACATCGCCATGCCAGCAGATGGGCGCGCCTGTGGCCTCGCCACGAACACCGATGGATGCCACTGAAATGCCAAGTTCCAGACCAATCAAGTGAAAGGGCTTGTACATGCTGGAATACTGCCCGCTGGGGTCGGTGATCAAGCCATATTCCTTGAAGCAACGGGCCACGTATTCACTGTCGGCTGCGAAGGTGACGTACACGCCCCAACGCAAGTCGCGAAACACCGGGCGGATGTCGCGCTCAACACTTGAAATCACTTCCACCTGCCCGCGCTGATCCAGAATGCCACCATGTTCACGCGGCTTTAAAATCCTCGCCAAATCATCGACACCCACTGCCGGAAACTTCAAACCACTGGGCGCGGCCAGGCCGGTTGCGTTGGCCACTGCCGCCATTTCAATCGCGCTTTTGGTGCCATCCAGAAAGCTGTTGAACATTTGCGCATTCATGCCACCTTTGGCTGCATCTTCGGCAGTCAAACCGTAGTGGTTCCACACGGTGTCAGGCGTGCTCTCGTGATAGGTGGGCAAATACTTCGTGCCTTTGCCTGCGGCCACCACCGAAAATCCTGCAGCACGCGCCCAGTCCACCATTTCGAAAATCAGTGCGGGCTGGTCGCCATACGCCAGCGAGTACACAATGCCTGCTTCATCGGCCTTGCGTTTTAGCAAGGGGCCTGCAAGTGCGTCAGCCTCCACATTCACCATCACAATGTGTTTTTTGAATTCGCAACAGGCCAGCACATGGGCAATGCCCACAGCGGGGTTGCCAGTGGAATCGATGATGATGTCGACAAAAGGCGACTCAATCAGCTTCATGCCATCTTCAATGATTGCTGTATTGCCTTGTTTCGCAGCGTGTTCCAGGGTGGCTGAGTTGTAGGCCTCCTCTTTCCAGCCCACGTTTTTCAGCGCTGCACGCGCTCGATCGGGTGACAAATCTGCAATGCCCACCATCTGAATGCCGGGTGAACGTGGCACTTGGGAAAGATACATAGAGCCGAACTTGCCCGCACCGATCATGCCGACGCGCAGGGGCTTGCCCTCAGCAGCACGTTGCTGAAGCTTGGAGAATAAATTCATGAATGCCTTGTGAATAGGGTGAACGCGCTAAATGAATTCAGATTACCTCGAGTGCTGACGCCACAAAACCCGAACTATCCCTAATCACGGTTTGAGCATTTCCCACAACTCGAAGCCCACAGCCCGGGACAGTTTTTCCATGTTGTCCACCGAGATATTTCGCTCCCCGCGTTCAACCTGCCCAATGTAGGTGCGATGCAGTTCAGCGCGTTCGGCAAGAACTTCTTGGGAAATTCCCAGGCACTGACGGGCCTCGCGCAAACGGAGCGCGAAGACCAGACGAGATTGGAAAGGATGCAATTTGGAGTGCTTGGACCGGGATTTTGCCATGCACGAAAGGTTCTATTTCTGACCAATTTGGGTCTACAGACTTTAAGTAGCATGTGGTAAGTTAAAGGTTCATGGTTCCGTTCTGTTGGTCATGTCAAACCCACGCCAATATAGGCAATTCCAATGAAGCGCATTTTGATTCTTGAAGACCATCAACCCCTTGCTCAAGCGCTTGCAGACCTTCTGCACCATATGTACAAACCGGTATCCATTCAATTGTTTGAACGGCTTGAAGACCTGAAGGCGAATGGCCTGGACGCGGACCTCTTGATTTCTGATCTGCGCCTGCCAGACTCTGATGCCATCGACACCGCACATTTTTTACTTGAACACGCCCAATCCATTCAGATTGTTTGTCACTCTGCCGCGCGACGTGAGGGCTTGCTCCTGAGCAGAATGAGCCTGGGCTTGATCATGTTTCTCGAGAAAGGTGAAGACCAGGATTGGGCGAAAGAATTGATGAGCCTGCAGGTTTGAGACGGGCCTGACTGCCCGCCCTGTGTTACTTGGCTGCTTTCTCAATGGCCTTGTTCAGCATTTCCACATTCGGCTCACCCGAGAAAAACTGATCACCGACCAACATGGATGGCACGGCCTGAATACCCACGCGTTGCGCAAGTTGAAGGTCTGCATCGTGCCGGGCATTCGCCTCAGGGGAATTCACGAATTCATCCAGCCCAGCAGGGTTCAAACCCAGGTTTTTCAGAATACTTTTCAACACTTCATCTTCACCGATGTTCTGGTCTTGCTGGAAGAAGGCCTTCATCACTGATGTGGCGTAAGCATTGCCCTTGCCCTGCTGCTTGGCATACTGCAAACCCAAAAATGCTTTGCGTGTGTAGGGCTGTGGCGACACCGTGGGCAGTTTGATGGGTACACCAAGACGCTCTGCCATGGGGTAGACCGACGCTTTCCATACACGCGGCAGGTATTCATCTTCAGGCTTTAAGGTGGGGGTAGGAAAAGGGCGCAACTCAAACGGCATCCACTCCAGTTCAACATTCGATCCTTCAATGGCTTTCTCGATGATGGTTTCACCAAGCAGGCAGAACGGACACACGAAATCGGTCCAAACCTGAATTTTGACGGGTTTGGGATTGGGGGTAGACATGGGGTACCTCTCTGTAAAACAGCTTTGTAGATTTTAGCCGAGAGACACCCAGAGGAACGCTTGACTTCACCCCGCTGAACCAATACTGGCTGAGGGTCACTCAATCTCACAGTTGAACGACAAAACTGATCGAGATTTGCGGCTTATCGCAAATTTACTTCCAACTTGAAAAATATCCGCAACTTACGTACACTTTAGATGAAAGCTGTTTTTGTTGAACTACCGCCGTTTCAACGCCAGAGAAGTAGTTATCTGACTGACGATGAATTCAAATTGCTGCAAACGTTTTTACTCACCAGCCCAGAGGCCGGAGTAATCGTTCAAGGCACTGGCGGTTTACGCAAATTGCGCTATGCAGACTCAAAGCGTAACAAGGGTAAACGAGGCGGCTTGCGAATAATCTATTTCTGGTGGGCGGAAAAGAGTCAATTCTGGCTCTTTACCTGTTACAACAAAAACGAGATGAATGATCTAACTGCTCCCGAGAAGGCTATTCTCAAGGCGATGTTAAAAGCGGAACTCGAGGTGAGAAAATGAGCAAACGAAGTTTATTTGCTGAGCTACAAGAAGGGCTTGAATCGCTGGCAAAGGAGCGAGCAGGCAAAAAGACTTTACGTACCCACAAAGTCGAATCTCAATCTACGCTGAATATCAGCGCCGGAGAGTTAGTGGCCCTGCGTGAAAGTCTGAATCTGTCCCGTCCCGTCTTTGCGAGTTATTTGCGAACCAATCCTAGAACCCTGGAAAATTGGGAACAGGGGCGTGCAAAACCAAATGCGCAAGCAACATTGCTGATTCGGTTGGTTGAAAAATTCCCGGACACTGTCGATAAATTGGCTGAAGTATAAAAAACCATGCCACTCCTGCGCGCCGCTTACGCGTCACTGGTAGTGTCAATTCTCCCGGCTTTTCGCTCACAGGCGAAAAGCTTCGAATCCCCCACGCAAAGTCCACTGGGACTTTGCTTCTCCGCCGCCCTGAAATGAAAAAAGCCCTGAACCAAGTTCAGGGCTTTTTAGAATTTCTGGCGGAGAGAGGGGGATTCGAACCCCCGATAGGCTATTAAGCTAATGACGGAATAGTCTTTTTTATCAATATATCAATAGCTTAGCGTTTTATTTTTCCTATTCATTGTCAGATGCAAAGCAGAAAAAAGCCTTTTAAATCAATGACGGTGTTTTCTGAATAGGAAAGTTTTTGACAGCTTTCGCCGCGATCGACTAGCATTCAATACTGTTCATTTGATCAGTATTTTTGTGGCTAACGATTTCCAAATTTTCAATGGTCAAGACTATTGGAAGGACCGCCCTGGTACCTGCCAGTTCTGCACCCACGCCCGACCTCAATTCAACAGCAGGGAATACGGCGGCGAACAGTTGCTGAACTCATGGTGGTGCGATCTACACAAGTACAGCACAGTCAATCATGGCTGCCCCTGGTACATGCGCGAACCAGGCATTGAGGGGTAGGAACTTTCGAACCAGCAACTGCACTCAGTTTGTGACCACCCGTCAGATGGTCATGGAGGCCAACCGAAACCCATACTCAGTTGGTCTCCGCCCAAACTACTTTCATCTGCCCTGACGCAATAGCGCCTCACCACCACCAGCGGCAACACACATCGACGTCCAAGTTTTTAAGTCATAGTTTTGAACATTGAACTTTTGATAATCAAGCTCGCAGTGCGCTCGAACATCCAAACCACGCCACAATCCAACGTTCAAGTCAGCAAAAATAAAAGCCAAGCCAGCACACAGAACTACAACCATCAAATAGCTGGATTTCATCCAATAAAACATCCAATCTCTCATTTTTAGCACAACGGTTAGTCGATCACCTATCTAATGTTGCTTAGATCAAATCAAAAAGCAATAAATTGAGCAAGTCATTCAGCAGTACTGGCGTCGGTCAGCGCGTTGGCTGAACGCCATAAAATTTCTTGATGGGCAGTCCAAGACTCGAGGTACTCTCAACATCCCCATCGCCGAAAGTACCCTGGTAAAAACCTTTACCCAATAGTGAAGATGGAAACTCGGAAGGTTTTTCCATGATCGCCATAAAAAAATCTCTGGCTACGCAGTAACTTATAAAATCAGCCACTTCTAAAAGAAAGTGTGAGCCTGGACGCACAAAAGACGGCTCAAGGACAGCCGAACCCGAAGAAAGCCAACAGAATAAACGTGTGTACTGCAAACCCAAAAATCGCTCCGAAGCCCATCCTTCAATTTTATCTCCGAGGCTAGTATCTTGAATATTATCGAAGATCCACCTAACACTTTTATCTTGCCTTCTAAGCTCCACTAGAGTGCCCAATATAGACTCAGAAAATAATGTTTCCTTCTGATGCTTTAAAAGCGATTGCCTCTGACCTTTTTCCTCGGGATCTACAAAACAACTTGAAAAATTAAAAGACACTAAATGAGGGCGAGCCTCCCTCACCACTTTAGCAAATCGCTTTGCGTATTCTATTTTTTCTTTTTTAGAGGAAAGATTAAATTGATTGGACTCAGGTTTACTGTCCCAAATCCTGGTGAAATGATGTGCCCAAGACTCCGGATCATCATTTGGTCGGATCAGCCTCTTAAGATTCATAACCTGTTTGCGCACTCGATCATGTTTGGAAGCATGCAAACCAACAAGGGTAATGCAGTAAAAATTTAGTGGCCTCGAAGAGTATTTAATTGCAGGCTGGGTGATATATCTACCTGCCTCATCCCCATACAACGACCAGCGATTGTGGTTTGGCAAAACAGGGATCTTGACCTCAAAAACTTTATTACAAACTAATGATGAACAAGTTAGGGGAAAGCTGACAGGAGCCCAGTAACAATTTCCATCATTAGATTTTATGGGAAATTTAGGAAACTGCAATTTTTCAAGCCAAGGTATTTCAGTCTCACAATTACAAAATGGACAAACTTTTTTCAACCCGATTAGTTCTTCAGGTATTAGCCCAGGATGTGATCTGTGCGGTCGTTTACTAATATTTTTCATTAAAAGTTAATACCTTGGAACGAATAGCGCAATAATACACAGTCAGTTCACGAACACCCTAGAATTTAATTCAAGTGTATGGCTGCCCTACACTGCGCAGTCACTTCATCGGCTTTTCGTGCGAGCTGTCGAAGATCCGCTTCAACTCGTTCTGGAAGTACAACGGTTGGGGCAGTTCCTTTTGCAATGCTGGGTTCATCTGGGGAGCCGGTGGGCACGGGATCTGGATCACAGACTGACCGGGGGAGGCGCAGGCGGTCAGTGCGAGTAAGCTCACGGTACCGGCTGTCGACTTTAGCCATTTCGGTAAGGTATACATCAATCACCTCTTTATCTCGTTTGCGTTGGGCCACGATCTTGGCCTGGTAGTTTTCAAAGGCCTTGGCCAACTGGGTGGTGTGTTGCTCCTGCAGCTCCAACTTTTCCTTAGCAGCGGCACCATCTTCCACTTTCACGCCGGCGTAAAAACCCAGCAGCAAAAGCGCAACGGGTATGGCCATGAACACCACGGCCGTGAACGAGCTGGGCAGCTTCATGATGTGACCACCTCAGCAGGTTCAGGTAAGGGCATGGGTTTTAAGCACAGCGACCGCTCAGCCTCTCGACGGTTGGCCAAGCCCTGAACCCGTTTCCCGCCTGCATAGACCCAGCGGCGAAGCTCATTGCAAGCCCCGGTGTAATCGCCCTGGTTCAGCTTTCGAACCAGTGTGCTGCCACAGTAAGCACCCACCCCCACGTTGTAGGTGAAGGAAACCATCGCATCGTACTGGTTCTGGTTGAGCGGCACTTTGGTGCACTTGAGCACACCCTGACCGTGTTGGGTCAGTTCCTGCACCAGCAGCTGATCGCACTCGGCCTTGGTGTACACCTTGCCAGGCACAATGCCGGGGCCTGTGTAACCCTGACACACGGTGAGCACTCCAACAATGTCGCGGTAAGGCACATACTCAGTGCCCTCCCACATGGCCACGGTGCCCACCAGCGTGGCCGAGGCAGCTAACACCGCCCCACCCGCCTTCTGTTTGAAAGTCAGCGACTTTTTCATTTGTCGGAAATCGCTTCAGTGGTGATGGCACGCAGCACCAGGAATGCGCCACCCAAAGCAGTGACAATTAAGCCAACGTTTTCACCACCCAAGGTGGTCACAAACGCTTTGGTTTGATACTCCACCACGCCAAGAATCATGGTGAACACAGCAGCCTTCACCGTGCGCGAGCGCCAGTACTTCTTCAAGGTATCAATCATTTTGATTGCTCCATAAAAAAAGGCCCCGAAGGGCCTTTACTTGGTTTTGCTGCGGCGTGCAGCGTTGGGTTTTGGTAGTTGGGGCGATGCAGGCGGCTTTGTTGCAGCTGGCTGATCAGCTCCGCTTGGTGCATTTTTCTTTTGGTTCTTGGCAGCTTCTCGAGCTTGGTCTTGAGCTTGAATCTGACCGGTGATTTTGGCGTAAATTGGCTGGGTCACCACCATAGGTTGCGGTACGGTGGCAATCATATCGACCAAAAACTGTACTTCCCGAGGCTCAAGGCCGCCGAGTGTGTACGTGATTTTTTCTGGCATTGCTTCGTTTTGAGCTTGAGTCATTTCGCGGTTTCCTTTTCAGGGTTGAGGGAATGGGTACTGCTGTGGATAAAACAGGTTTGAGTCAGGCTGAAGCTGACTCCAATGCGGCCACACGGGCAATAATTTGCTGAATCAAATCGTCAGCCTGAACCTTGGCTGCCTCAAGGCTTTCAATGCGCTGCTGGCATTCTTGAGTGGTGCGGTGATACTGCATGGACACAACTGAGTACTTTACCGACTTGGTGAATTCGCCGTTTGGCTCCCACTCTGTGTACTCCTCATCGACCATCACCTCGTCGTAGATCACTTCACCAGTCTCTTCATCGACCACGGGGCTTTCGTTTTCATCGAGACGAACGATCTGCACTGGCACTTGGCGAACTTTGGTCACCTCAACAAGATCAGGAGACTCATCTACAACACCCGGGGAAATGGCTGCTGCTTCTTCCGCATTGAGGCCAAGCATTTTGAAAGTGTGCTCTGTATCCGATTTCAGGTAGTACTCAATCCAGTTGTACTGCTTGGTTTTTTCCCAAGTTGAGGATTTGGGACCAATGATGTCTTTGAGCTTGGGGTCAGAAATCGCACCGTAGCTGTTGTTGGTGTTCTGTACGTTGCCGTTGGCAAGGACTTGGTAAACCACAGTGGTATTGTTGCTAGTACCTCGAAACAACTGCCCCGCTGCTGCAGTTGGTAAGTCTGCGACATAGCAATATGACCCAACTGCTGTGGATGTGGAACTTGATACAACGACTGGTGCCGCCGCATTGTTTAAAAAGAGATGCTGTGCTGCTGTACTGAGATCCGTAGCATTATTTCCAATATAGCTGCCGGTGTTCGATGCTTTAACGTAGCCCGCTGAACTGATTCGCGCGCGTTCAATGCTGTTGTTGATAAATTCCAATGTTGGCGCCGGCCCGGCGTTATTCCTACTAATAATTGAAGCTGTGTTTGTTGCGCCGATAAAAAACCGCAATCCAATATTTGAAGCCGAGTTACCACCCTGATCGTTGTAAAAATCAACATTGGTACTTCCGGCAACGGAACCAGTAAACCTTGCTATAGCTGTTGCAGCGCCCCCATTAACTACCAATCGACCACCGGCATCAGTCGTAGTACCGACCAGCAAATTCCCGCCTTGCGTGACCATCATTGCTTGAGTAAACGTAATCGGGTTTCCTGCTGTGCCGGAGGGAGCATTGAACCACCTATGGGCACCTCCAAATTGCTGATAAGCGGTTGCGAAAGTGGAGTTGATGTAGACTCCGTTGCTAGCTGTACCGGCAGGGTCGCCCGAAAAATACAAGTTGTCACTTAGATATACACCGCTGCCTCCCGTTCTCCCAGAAAGGGATGCAACATTAGCCACCTGAACCGCTCTAACCAAACCACTCCAGGCATTCGGATTCACCCCAAAGCCTATGTGGCCTACTGTATCTTTTACTAGTTGCCCACTCCCAATATTGATCACCCCAGTCCCACCTGTGAGGGTTCCCTGATATTGCAGAGCTCCCGTCACAATCAAACTGTTAACGGTCCCGCCATTCACGCTAGCGGTTTGCCATGTAGTGCCATTCCACACCCGGGTCTCTAAGGCTGCGGTATTGAAGTACATCGCCCCAACCAACAGCGCATTCCCGTCATTGTCAACGGTCGGGTTGGACGCCTTCGGGCCCAGGTAGCGATCATCAAACTGGTCATACAGCGTGGCTGCCGAGGCAGCACTGCTTGCTGCGCTCGATGCGCTGGAGGAGGCTGCAGATGCACTGCCAGCAGCGGCACTCGCACTTGCCGCAGCGTTACTCACTTGCCCAACCACAAACCCGGCCACTGCAACGGTTTGCTGCAGAGTTGGAACAAAGCGGGTCAGGTAGCCGCCGTTACGCAGGCCCGTGGTTGGGTCTGTGTCATCAGACACCACCAAGCCACTGCCGCCCAGTTCAATCGGGAAGGTTACAGTTGCCATTAAATTTGCTCCTTGATTTCAAAGGCTGTTGCTGTTTTGTCGAAGTACGGCACTTCAATGGGAGAGAGCTGGCGAAGACGGCCGAGAAATGACCGGCGCAGCACATTGATTACGTCGTCTTGGTCCCACATGTAGAACACATCACGCGTGGTCAGTTGCTTGCGCATCAAGTCAAACGCTACCTGCCAACCTTCAGCGTCTTCCATATACGGCAGGCTGAAGCGCGCAACGCGGGGGGCTGGTCGTTCTTCAAAAAACTCAGCGCCACCAATCGATTCATCAATCAAATCGCGCGGCTCGTAACCCATTGATGCACCGGTGTCCATGTTGATCACGGGTGTCCAGGCGGGCCCAATGAACAAACGACCAGCTTGCAAGTACTCTGCAGGGTTGCCACTGTCCATTACATCCAGCTTCCAGTAGCGATCTGTAATTTGCTGATCAAGCACCAATACCAATGTGGCTGCTAGACCCTCTCGCTCTTCAGCACTTATGGTCAAATCCCAAAAATTGCCGCTGTCCCAGTCTTCAGACACCTCACTGAACAGCACACGAAATACTTCCTGCTCGCCCGAGTCATATTGCAAACTGGTCAGGCCTGCATCGCTGTACATGCGAAACCGAAAGCGGGCTCCAGTGGTGAAGTTGTGATTTACCAAGGCCACCAGCTTCACTGGCCTAAGCTTGCCGAAATCACCAATCACCGAGAAGGAACCATCTGCCGCATTTGTGGTTCGGGCAAATCTTTTAACTCGCCGATTTTGAAGGTTGGCCAATGGTAATGAGGCAGACCAACTGCCACCGCTCAGCGTGCATTCGTCGCCACGGTTTGGATAAGCCAATATGCAATTACCCACATCAACCCCACAAAGTTAAAGAAGCGCGATTCACCTGGGCGTCAAGCTCCAGGCCAATCACCACAAAATTTTTCGGGTTCAGGCCAAACCGGTAATAATCCACAGCCAAGGTCACACCAATATCAAGCTGATTGATTAAGCCCTCATCCAGTCGAACGCGCACATCAAACACCTCGCGTCGCACGCTGTACAAAGCCAACAATCGGTCGGCCTCATCTTCTGCATCGGTGGAATCAATCAGGTGGGTGGTACGGTTCAGTTCCGGCGCCAGTTTGTGCTTATTCAACACGCTCAGGTCTTCGGCAACCACCTTGCGGTATTCAAGCTGCAGCTCAGCCAACCTGCTTTCTGCAACACTGGCCGCCAGCGTGCTTTGGTCTTGCAGGGTGTAGTTGCGCTGATAATCCAGATTCACGCGGTACACAGGAATGCCCTGCTCGGTATCACGGCTAGTCACCTTTTCGATTTCAAGAATGTTCACTTCATCCAGCGTGGCAATGGGCGTGCCAGGTGCCTCCAGTCGCCCTACCCTGAATTTGCCAAAACGGTCAAAACCGTAATAACCACCTACCGAAGCTGCAATCTCATCCATGCATTCAGTGCCAGGTCTATCTGCATCAATGAACAGCTCACACTCAGCTGAATTTACAAAGTCCAGCGCATCAATCGACACATCATCAATATCGCCAACATCAATATTCAGTTGCAGGGCCATGCGCCTTAATATTTGCCCTGCAGTGTTATCCGCAGCCGTAGCAATTTCCACGGCATCGCAAGTAAGCACCCCCACAGGCCTTGACCCCAAACGGAAGTAGCCACCAAAGCGGCGATACTGCCCGGCACTGGGTGGCGTGCTCAGCATGGTGGCTTCGTCGGGGTAGTCCGCGCCTTGCGCCAATGCCACGCCTTGGTCGTACACATCGGGAATACTGGCAATCGTGTTGCTGGCCACCTGATAAATAAACAGGGTTGGGTTTACAGTTACCGGGATCACGTTGAACACCTTGCCGTACACCAAGGGCTTCACGCGCCCTTTAATGTCCAGCCCATTGCCTTCAAGCCCACCTGTGCCCGCGTAGCGAACTGTTTGAATCGGCTCACGCAACTCTGCTTGCCTGTCGCGTACACGAATGGTCAGGTCTCGCTGGGTCACCTCAACCGAATCCATGGTGCCCACCAAAGCCTCAACAAAAGCGCTGTAAGGGTCGGTGTCTTCCCCCACCAGCAAGCGCAGCTGCTGCCCATCAAACCCATAATCGGCCAGTTCATCCAGTTCACCGTCTTGATTGGCCAATACCAACTCACCAATTCCCACCTGGCTTTCGCCATAGGTGGTACCGGGCCTGAACATATCGCGGCGCACCAAGGCGGGTTGCTTTAACCGTGCTTCATAGTGCGCATTCGCAGGCGTTTCCGATGGCTTTGTGGTGTATCCCTTGTCGGAATACCTCAACACCTCCGTGGTACCCAGCGCATCCACCTTGGCCGTTATTTCAACCAGGTAGACCCTCACTTCACGGCCTCAAGACTCAGCTTTTTGCGCAGCATGCGGTTTTCATCAATCAGCATGTCGATCTGCTTGCTTTGCTGCATCATGCCGGCAGTCAGCACACGCACCTGGGCGGCAGTGTCGCGAGCAATCATATCGAGGCGCTCCTCAATACCGCGCGTATCGAATGGACGGAACATGTCATTCAGGCGATTGTTGGGAATAATGCGGCTGGCACCCGTCAATTCAATTTCAGGGCCCCGCTCGCCCACCATGCGAATACCACCACCAAACATGCCGCCGTTGGCAAAGCCCGGAATGGGATTGCCTTGGATGGCCGCAAGCACTGCTTCAAGGCGAGTACTGGTGGCCATTTTGCTTTCATTGATTGCAGCAACAATCAGCGCTTCCGCACTTTTGGTGTTGGCCTCAATCAATTCCAGTGTGGTGTCGATGGTGTCAAGCAGGCCCAGCGATTCCATCTGGTAATTTTTGGGCTGCAGGCTTTCCAATCGATCGGCAACAGTGAGCGCCTGGCTCAGAATTGCTTCCTTGATCGCCTGGAACTGCGGGCCGCTGGCGTACACCTCGGCAGCCTTCTGCAAGATTGGATCGATCAAGCTGGTAATGGTGTTTCCATAACCAGCAAGGCTTTCACCACTTGCGCCCTGTGCTGAGGCAAACGCCTGCGCAAAATCAGCCTGCAGGCTTTGCAACTGCTGAACAGCGTTCATGTCGCCAAATCGAACCTGGTCAACTGCACCTCGCAGCCCACTGGCACTGCTGCCCATTAACTGGGCCAAACGCTCTTGCGCTTCGTAGTACTTCACCGTTTCTTCACGCAGGCGTGAAAGTCGGGTTACCGCCTTGCCAGCATCAACCACAAATTCTGAAATTTGGTCAGCAAACGCTTCCTGAGCTTTCACCCGCTCCATTTCGGCTTTCGCCTCAGTGTCTGCAGCCAACTTCACAAGCCGGTCGATATCACCTTGCGCTGTTGTAGGGTTTGCTTCCAACGCCTTGCGGTAATCGTTGATTGTCTTGGCAGCAGCAGCGCCCAAAGCATTGG
This sequence comes from Limnobacter alexandrii, assembly GCF_005871185.1. Lineage (GTDB taxonomy): Bacteria > Pseudomonadota > Gammaproteobacteria > Burkholderiales > Burkholderiaceae_B > Limnobacter > Limnobacter alexandrii. Next base: position 158,769 of record NZ_SWKN01000010.1, on the reverse strand, counting down.
AACCATTTGCACCACCGATCAATACCCTATCGACAATGTTCACTACATCGCTTGTGTAGCGAACGTTGTAATCACGAACAAACTTCACAAGGCCATTTTCAAGCTCTTCAAGCCGGTTATTGAACTTGGCACCGCCTTGTGGAAGGTTCAGCAAGTACCCGCCTTGATAACTACGAACTTCCTGATTTTTCATGTCAAACGCAGCACGCGCATTGGTCGACTTCAACAACAAGTCGGCCTGCTTCTGGGCGATGGCACTTAGCTCGGCATTGCGCATGGCCTGTTTGGCCTGCGCCTGGGCGGCGAAGTTGTCTGCTTGCCCGGCCAACGAATCTGCCAAGGTGTAATCCAATGTGGGCAAAGCCCCCAAAGCCGACGCCTGCGCAATCTCAGCCCGAATTTGCGCCGCAGTCATTACACCCGGGCCGGTACCGCTGATGGTGGCGCGAGCATTGCTCACAGCCAAGCGCTCAGACTCAATGCCGGCGAACAATTCTTGGGTCTTGGCCAGCACAGCCCCCAGCATTTCAACTTCAGCCTGGTAGCGCTGGAAGATCAAATCCGACAATTGGCTTTCCAGGGCAATCCGCTGGCTGGGGTCGGTGGTCGATGCCAACTGATTGTTCAGCGCCACCATTTGGTTGGCCACCTGCTGCAGCGTGGTTTGTGTCTGCCCGCCCAGAATTGCAAGGTACTGCTCAGTCTTGGTTCTTGTGTTGTCGAATGCCGCTTGCAGCTGGTCTTGCGCATTCACCAACTGGGCAAACTGCTCAGCCAAGTCCAACAGGCCAAGGTAAGTGTTGCGGCCAGAATCGGTGGTGCGGTCTTGCGCCAGAATCAACGCCTTGAACTGGTCGATGTTGCTGGGCATTTGTTGGCCAAGCTGCAGAAACTGGGTGTTCAAGTTCCTTTGCGCAGCCGCCAGCTTTTCTGTGTCGGTACCGAATAACGCTGTGAAACGAGCCTGTGCCTCGATCAATTTGTTGGCGGTTTCAAGCACCGCCTCCAATTCTTTAATGCTGGCAGTGGCCACATTTACTGAGGCAAACAAGCTGCGGAATTCAACATCCAAATTGCTGTTGGCCAAGGCTGCTACCAGGTTACGCTTGGCGTAATCCTCAAGCGCAGCCTGCAGTTCTTCGCTGCTGCGGCCAATGCCACCACGGCCCAGCGCTGCGACCAACTGGCCATCGATGTAAGTGCTGAAGTACGCATCGCTTGGGCTGTCGCCGCCCACATCGGTTTTCACACGAATGTAGCTGGCAATATCGTTCGGTAAGCCACCAAGAGTTTCAACAATTTGGCGGTACTGGGCTTCAAAGGCTTGGCCGAAGGTGGCAATGGTGCCGTCATAATCCGCTTCGCCACGGAAGCGGGCCTCAGTGCCCACGTTCATGCCAGTGCGGGTGTCGAAGGTACCGAATGCGTTGCGACCGCCACCACCACCGAAGCCAAAAACCTTGTCAACAAAGCCACCAACAATGTTGCCCAAAGTTGCGCCAATAGTGCCACCCAGCGCGTAACCCACGCCGGTACCAATTGCGGTCACGTAGCGGCCATCCTTCAAAGCATCGAAGGCCGACAAGGCGGTGAAGGCCACACCAGCCGCTTGGCTCAACTGGCCGAGCGTCTCTGCGTTGTTGAAAACCGAGGTGCCGAAATCGCGAAGGAAACCGCCCTGAGCAGCCAGATCAAACCCAAAGTCGCTGATCAAGCTGGTGAACTCTGCGGCTGAGTTTGCAGTCAACAGGCTTGCGCCCTCGGTCAGCGCGGAATATGCCGATTTGATTGCGCCTACCGGGTCCGAAAGGAAACTGTTACCCGCCCCACCAAGGCCACCAAACCCGCCCATTTCAGCTGCGTTGGCCGTACCGGCACCAGCCACACCCAAAAACCCACCAATGCCGCTGGTGATGTACTGCACCGGGATTTTGACCAACAGTGATTTGGCGTAGTTTTTCAGGTAATCAAAGAAGCTTTCAACCAAGCCCTTGCCGTTGTCGAAACCGCGAATCAGCGCATCGGTCAGGCCGGTGGATATGTCCGCGAAAATCTTGTTGAACGATTCCTGAACAGTGGCCGCTTGGTCGACCACAGCCTTCTTGTCGTAGTAGCCTTCTTTGGCGGCTTTCAGGTCGCGCAGCGCATTGATTTCTTCTTGATAAGCCGCGAGCAGTTGCGCATTACCGCCATCGAGCATTGCCCTTGCTGAGGCCTGCTGCACGGTTGCAATTTGATCATCAAGCTTAGCCAGCTCAAGGCGGCGAAGCTCTTTTTCGTTGGCACCGTAGGCGAATGTCTGTTCACGCACCTGACGTACTTGCTCACGAATGGATTCAGCGTTTTCAAACTGCTGTGCAATGTTTTGTCGTGACAGCGTTTCGGCCTCCATCAACGCGTCATTCATTGCTTTTTGCTTCTTTGCCAATTCGTCTAAGGCATTTATCTGCTCCTTCGTAAGCTTTATTACCTTACCAGCAGGTTTATCTGAATTTTTCCAACTTTCTTCAAGAACTTTAAGTTCTTGAGCTATATCTTCCCAAGCTGATGAATCAGCAACAGCCTCAATTTCTCGCCGCGTACCCGCGATATTGGCCTGGACTGCTGCCAGCTGGTCTCCGAGATTCTTACCTCCAGTAAAACCAACAAAATCAGCACCGTTCTCAGCAATCTTTGCTTGCAACTCAGCTTGCGTTTGCAAAAGTCGATTCAATCGTTCCATGGGCTGCTGTGCTTTTTTACTGGCACTATCGATGTAACCAATCGCAGCTGCAGCAGCCACAATAGTCGCAACAATTGGCCCAAAAGTTAAAAGCGCGGGAAGGAGTCTGGTTGTTGCAGTTGTTGCAACCACATTCATTATTGAATTCAACGCAAGGAAACCACCAACCACAGCCCCGCCAGCAAAGAATGGCTCCAGCACTGGCATGATTGTTCCAATTTGCTTGATTGATTCCGCAACGCTGGTAATGCCGCCTGCTACAGCACTCGATGCACCATAGGTGTTGTCCAACTCACCCACCGTTTGCATTAATGCATCTTTAAATACCTGAGTAGAACCAGAAATAGTCACAAAGCCCTGAGCTTGATCGCGCAGCTGAGCAAGCAAACGATCATCGCCAAATGCCTGGGTAAGCACTTCGGTGGTCAATTTACCCTCGGCAGCCATTTCCTTTAACGCGCCAGTGGGTACGCCAAGCGATTCTGCCAATGCACGCAACAAGTTGGGAGCCGATTCGCTAATGGCACGAAATTCCTCACCAGCCAGTCGGCCTGAGCCAAATGCCTGGGCAAGCTGCAACATGGCTGATGCTGACTCCGCTGCGTTAGCTCCCTGCACCTTCAAGGCCAGCGAAACGACTTCAGCAACATCGCCGGTTTCCGCTTGCAGCTCTTTGTTGTCCCGCAACGAATTGTTTAAACGTGAATACAAAGTTCCAACTGCTGATAGCGAACCTTGACTACGCTCAGCAATTTCAATTGATCGCTGATAAGCCTGACGGTATGCGCTTTGGGTGTCAGTCGCCAATTCCAACTGAGCAGTGAATTTTGTGTACTCATCGGTCATTTGTCCCACAGCTCGTATCGTTTGAACCGACACAAAGCCAGAGGCAATTCCACTTACCACATTCATTGCGCGCTGAACACGGCGCTCAATCTGCGCCATACCACGGTCAACAGTCGAACGTAACTGGTTTACATCCCTTTGCAACCGAACTACATCGGCGGCCATTTTGATTTGCAACTCAGCAACAGTGGTCATTTACGCTTACTCGCCTTTATCAAAGCCTTAAACTCAACTCGCAATTTGCGGCTGAGCCAGCCTCGATCAAAAATCAGGGTTGGACTTCCATACGGTGCGGGACAGTCTTTTTCACGCCCAGCCACTAGCTGGTTGCAGTAGTCTCTCGACGCTCGAAGCAAAACCTTGAACTCCCATGGGTTCAATGGTGTTGCTGACATTTCAGACCACGCTTTTACTTCTGTAGGGGAAAACGCTGTTGGCCCATCCATAGAGCGACCAGATTGGCCAAGTTCGTCCCAAATACATATCAGGTATTTTTCTTGGCCAATTGGTGGCATCAGTGGCTTCCCACCCAGGTCAATAATGTTTTGACCCCGGGTCTTACCCTTTAGGTGCTCTGGGCAGGAGTGAAACCAGGCAACTTGCCTGGCATACAACCTTATTGCGTCTTCCCGCCCTTGAAAAAATTTTCAAGCTTCTGTAAACCAGTTCGTGCCTGGTTAGCCATGTAAAGCAATCTGCGAGTGCTGTACACGCCCTTTGGCCCACCAGGGAAGGGGAAGTTATGAATTTCCTTTGTCACATCAACCAAAAATTGAAGGTTGGCTGCCTCTTCTGCCTCGGCTTGCAGATCAGGATCAGGTTTGTCCTGAACCTGCATTGACTTCAAGTAGGTTTCACTGGCAAAACGATTTAGCTTTGCAGATGCGCGTGCATGCTGCTCTGTGGCTGGTCCAAACAATTCAATTCGAACCGGTTTGCCTTTAAAAACCATGGGGGTCTTTTTACCATCCGGCAAGTGAATATCGATCATGGCAGTTTCTTCTAGGTAGAACTGCTCAAAATCATCCACCTGTAGTTCAGTGTTGCTTGGTACATCCAATTTTTCTTTACTCATCACTTTTTCCTTCGCGGTTAAAATGCCCGTGCCCCGCGCTGCCCCACCGCGAAAGTGGGGTCAAGCGCAGGGTCGGTGCCGGGTTGCCATTACTGGCGAAAGTTAAAATCAGGCTGCAGGAATTTCTACGATGCCTACACCACCAGCGGTGGTGGTTAGGGACAACATGCAACTTGCATTAGTCATGGAATCCACATTGGAAAGAACCGTCTTGAATGACATCACCTTGGCTGCAAAACAATACGCATCGCCGTTTTGCAAAGTCACTTGAAAGTACGCATCGTCATCCAAGTTCAAAGCGGTTTTCATGTCAATCTGGCCAAGGTCTTCGTTATCCAGGGCCATTTGCAAACTCATTTGCCCTTCGTTGAATGAACCTTTGAACTTTTGAGTTCCACGTGTGGCCACTGGGTTATGAGTAACCTCGTTGTACTCTCGGCCAAATTCACCAAAATCAGTGATTTCACCCACCACTGGTTTGGCAGGAGGGCCATCGAACAATGTGCCGTAGCCAGCGGCATCAAATGTTGCTGGCGCTACCAGCGAAATTTGCAGAGTAGCCCCTGCGGTGGTCTGTTTACCCATGATTGCTTCCTCTCAGAAAATAAAAAACCCGCAGGGCGCGGGCATAAAAAAAGCCACCCGAAGGTGGCTGAATGCTTGAAGAAAAAACCTACTCGTAATACCAAACTATGTAATCAATGGGCTGGGTGTAAATAGATGCATCATCGAGGTCCGGTTCTATCGGGCCAACGTTATCCAGTCGCGAACTTACCACCTTGTTTTGCCCAACCATCACTTGGTGCTTAAAGTCCATCAACTGCCTTATGGCAGCAGCAATCAATTCAACGTCTGTAATTTTCAACGCCATGGGATTGAACTGCACCCGGAACCTCGCCAACTGCGGCCCATTTTTGTAATCCACATTGGGCTGTGGTTTACCAGTGATAATTTGATAAACCAGCGCTGGGTAAGTCGAACCCTGCTTTAATCTGCCCAATGCCTTACGTGAACCGACGATGTCAGTAATGCTGGAATCTTGTAACCAAGTGGCAATGAGGCGTTGAGGGGTCATATTTTTTTCACCTTCATGGCTTCTTTTTCTATGCGCAACTTCAGGTAATCACGAACAGCAAACAATGCTTGTTCCATGCCGCTATCGGCAGCTGGCCGCATGTATGGGGCAGGTTTTACCCCAGGGTGAATTATTGCCGTAAAGCTTCGCTCACCCATCTTTAATGCCTTTTTGCGGCGTGCTCGAATTTTGTAAGGTGCGCCCACAGTACTACCTGAACCCTGGTAATAGCTTGCTGTGCCGTATTCAACCCAGTGGGCGTAATAAGCAAACCGGTCACCTGCGGTAAGTACCGCGCTTGCAACGCCATTTTTGCCACTCGTTTTAATTTTCAAGCTTCGACGTAGATCGTCCATCACCGGTGAAATATTGGCCAAGGCCAGTTGCTGAAAAACCTTTTGGCCAGCACGCAACCCACCGCGCAAAATATTGCGCTCTATGTTGGCGGGCAGTTGCTGAAGCATTTTATTCAGCTCGGCCAAGCCAGCGATTTTTACCTCACTTGCCATCAACGGAACCCTCAACACACGCCAGAATCAGAAATCTGTGAGCCTCTTCGTGATCACGGCAACCAACAATGTTGAATATTCGGCTTCCGTATTTAACCCTCATTGCTGCCACCACCTTGGGGTCGCTCAAGCTGGCGCGGTAACGAATCGCAATCGTGTGCGTCACATTGCCTGTCATTGCCATAGCCTGAACCTGCTCGCGAACATTAACTGGCTTTACATTTGCCCACACCCTGCAAAACAACGACCAATCACCAGTGTCCTGCCCGTAAATGTCTTCAGCTTCACTCAGCGATTCGATACTTATTCGCCTATCAAGGCGCCCAATTTCTATCATCACAATCTCATGTTGATTCTGTGGGGCGTCATCAAGAAAACCGAGCCCATTGGTAACTCCAATTGACCGCCCGATCTTGCTGTGTGAATCACATCCTGTCGGTTTTCATACAAGTGCCCAATGATCAAAAGCATCGCTTGCTTCAGCGTTTTAGGAATTGGAATGACATCATCAAACCCGGCATCAAATAGCACAGTGACCGCATTTTCTTGGCTTTTGGTTTTTGGCCAACTGCCCACGGCTGGATACAACCGTGCAGGCCTGCTCACGTTGTCCAAGCGATACTGCCCACTGCTTAGAAGCTGAATGTCACCGTTTTCATCCACATAGCTCACTTCAGTTATTGCCGTAACTGGCCACACCTGAAGGTCAATATAGGAGCAGGGAAACTCATCCAGAGAAAAGCTGTGATCACGGTTAACCAAGCTCAACCCGGTAAAGTTTTCGGCATGCTCACGCGCCGCCGATATCAACACACTCACCAAGGCATCGTCTGGGTGCAACGCTTGTTCGCCCTCAAGCTCTGCATCCAGTTTTAAATGCAAGCGTGCCAAGCTCAGGGTCAAAGGTTCTTGACCCTCTGTTGGCTCAAGCTTCAAAACATGCTTGGCCATGTTTTTATAACTCAGGGTCTGGGTTTACTGGTGGAGTTTCAGGCTTTTCTTCCTTGCCTTTCGATTCGCTCTTACCCGCCTGCTTAGCCCATTTTTCCTGCGTGGCCACTTTAATCAAGTCTTCGTCTTCGGTTTCGATTACCTGGTCTTTTGAAAACTCTTCAATTCGCACACCAGCATGCGCCCAAGAAAAACCTTTCAGTGCAACAAGCTTCATGATTTACTCCAATAAAAAAGGCCCCACTTAAGGGGCCTTTGTTAAACATCAAATTAAGCTGCTGCAATTTTTAACAGCTTGATTGCCTGGGTGTTACGCAGTTTTCCACCTACGCGCTTGCGCACATAGAATTTCACAAAACCAGGCGCAGTGATCTCGTCGCGTGTAATGCGCATGCCAACACGGTCGGCGATCAAGTAACCCTCACGGAAGTCACCAAACGCCAAGGGGAAAGAATTGGCAGCCACGGCTGGCATGTCTTCAGCTTCGGTAATTGGGTAGCCCATGAAAGTAGGAGGCTGGCCAGCAGCTACAGCGGGTTGCCACAGGTAATGCCCATCAACTGTTTTGTACTTGCGCAAGGTTGCCAACACCAGCTTGTTGGTTACCCAACGCGCATTATTGCGGTAGCGGGCACGCAGGCTGTAAACCAGGTCATAGAACAAATCGGGATCGGTTGGCATTGCTGCAGCTTGAGCAGAAGCAACATACTGCAAAGTGCCAAAAGCACGCGCAGCGTCAGCTGTTGCCACTGGCGCAGGGCCAGCCAAGAAGCCTGTGGGCTTTTTAGTACCATCCCCAGCAACAAAGGCTGCACCCTCACCTTGGGTGATGGCTTCAACAGCGGACATGATCAACCAGTTTTCAACATCGAAGAACAAATCATCAAGCGATTCTTCAGAAGCTTGAGGCTTTGCGCTGGCCATACCAAAGGTAGGGGCAACTTCAGCCAGGTCAGGTGTATTGGTTTGATTTCGGGTATCGGTCTCACCCACCCACTCAAACCCAGATCCGTTCACATCAAACAATTCTTTGTAGTCCGGGCTACCCACTGTGCGCACAGTTGCAATCTGACGAATTGGGCTGATATCAACAGACAAACGCGCAATTTGCCGCTCAATTACTTCAGGCAATGCAAAACCACCGGCAGAACCTGTGCCAGTTACGGTTTGTGCAGCACGTGTTTCCCAGCCATCATCGCCACCAAAGGCAGCATCCTGAACCTTCTTCAATTCCTTGGAACGCTGCTGCAAAGCCATGCGGCGCTCGGGGTCAGAGGGGTTACGCATCCAGCTCATGAATGCATTGCGATATTCAGCAGCTTCGCGGCTTTCACCGTCTTGTTTCTTGCCGTCCATGGCACCAGGACGTGCCAGTTTAAGCTCAACTTTTTCCAGTCGGCCTTTGGCCTCATTCAAGCCGTCAATTACGGCATCAATTTTGGCCAACTTCGCATCCAGATCTTCGGTACCTTTACCAGCCTTCACGGCTTCAAGGCGAGCATCGTTTGTTTTCTTGTATTCCTCAAAGGCATTGGCAATTTTGTCCAATGCTTCGCCAACAGACTTAATTGAGGGTTCATCACGCTTTTCGTACGCACCAGCCACAAGTTGAGCTTTTGCAGCGAACGCAGCCATGTGCAAGGCCATGACGGCCATAATCGAATTTTTCATCATAGTTTCCTTAGTTTTTGAGAAGATTGATCAGCCGGTCAGCTGACTTCATTACCGTTGGAATTGATTCAGCAGACTCTCTCCGCGATTCACCCATACGCATCACGCGCGACACAAAAGCTGTCGCATCTTGTTTGCTAAACCCGGCATCACGCAGGATTCGCTCAGCACCCTTTGGAGTCGCCAGATCATCTGACGACTTCACATTTGTCACTCTCGACTTACCATTGGCGGGGAATGTCACCAGAGACACTTCCCACAAATCAATTTCAGTCAACACCCGAACGTCGGTGTCACGGTCGTAAGTGGCCTGCTTGGTCATAAAGCCAATGGACAAGCCGTTAATGGCACCCATCTTCAACAAGGAATAGGCCTCCTTGCCCTTGACGGTATCCAAAGCCAACTGGCCTTTAATGCGCAGCCCTTTGGCGTCTTCGACCATTTCAGTCCAAATTCCGATTGGATAATCCGAACTGTGCTGCCAAAGCATTGCGGGCATGGTTCCAGCGTCGCGATGCTCTTTGAGCGATTGAAGAAACGCTCCGGGTGCAATCACATCGTCATAGCTGTCACGAAAGTTGAAAACCGAACCGTATCCTTCCACCGTGCCATCATCACCAGCCACTTTGATTTCAAGCGCGAAGGAACGAACCTCCCGCCCACCACCCGTGTCCTTTTTCTCAGGCGCACTCATCGGGCTTGCTGGCCAAACCGGCTTGTTTGGGTTCTTTGTAGCCTGGCGTTCAGCTGGGTTTTTCGTCTTCGTTTTCATCATTGCTTCCTTGAGTCTGGCTGCTGGACATATTCATTGGCTTTAGGTACTCATCACCACCAGGGCGCGGGTCTCTGCCCTCTTCATCGCGGTATTCATTGGCATTAAGCAAGCCCATTTCAATCATCGTTCGAGCGTACAAAGCGCGGTCTTTAATAGAACCGGCGCGCATGTAACGTGTATCGAACTCGGTAAATAAAGGGCCGGCACCATCTAAAAGCATTTCGTCAAAACGCTGGGCCCAAGCTGCATGCCATGGGGCAAGGCAGTGAATAAGGTGCGCAGAGAAAAAAGCTTCAGAACTGGCAAATGTGGCAGATTTGTCCGAGTGCCCCACCATGATTGGAAACACGCCGTAGGATCGGCAAATTTCCTCAACCTGCAATCTGCGCGTCTCAACGTGCTGAGCATCAACACCGGATATCGCGGTGGACAACCACTTTGCTCCCTTGTCGAGAATTAACGGGGTACCAACTTTTGATGGCCCAGATTTCTTGTCAATCCACTCTGTAAGCCGCTGATGTTGCTCAGCAGTTAAAGTGCCATCTACTGAGTAAACACCGCTGGTACGTAAGCCATTTTTATGCATGGCTGACTGGCTTTTCTCAGTTGCAATGGCCAGGCCGATTGCGTGCCGCGCAAGATGAACAGCGTTCAGGCTGGAGCACCAATCCCACTGAACACCATTTAACAAAAACACATCATCGGGCTCAAATTCACCAATTAGCCCAAACTCATCCCAGCAGCGGTACCGCAATTCATAGCGGCCAACCTTGGTAACATCCCAGCGTCCTGGTTGTACCGGAATCAATTCTCGAACTCGACGATTGTCGCCGCGCACCTTAATTGAAAGGCCGGTACCCGTTAAGGCTGCATGAATGGTCATTTGTCTGCGCCATTCAAAACTGGTTTGCCATTCATTGGGGCGGCGCGAGAGCAAACGATACTCAGGAATATTGGTGGCCTTTTCCCGCGTCATGTCAGACTTTTCTCTGAACACATGAAGCTTTGGAGTAGCGCAACCATCGGCAATGATTTTCACGCAGGCCAACACAGTTGAAACTTGCAATGCGGTTTTGTCATTCACCGCAACACCAGCCACCATGCGCTCGCCTGTGCCATCAATCAAATCAGCAATCTGATCGTAGGTAAGCTCGCGGGCTTTGCTCTCAAAAGCCTTTGAAAGAAGTCCCATTAACGCTCACCTTTCGCAATCAATACACCAGCGACCAAACAAAAGGCACCCATACACATCAGGCCCAGCCGGTCATCGAACAGATAAACCCCGTAACTGAGCAGAGAAGCGCCGCCCAACAAAAACGCATCGGACACATAAGCCTTAAACACCCGAACAACAACGTTCATTTGTCGCGTTCCTTTTTGTTTTTGGAAGCGGACCATTCACGAATAATCTTGTCGCGAATAATCACGAAAATTTGAAATGCCAAATAAATCAGCGTTCCTATGTAGACCCAGTCCTGCATGGTCACGCCCCCTGCGGTTAGGCCAGACACAGTCAATGGCGGGGCAACTTTAAGCGATGCGCTTACAACCTCTTCTTTCATGCTGAATTTTTGTGATGTCATGTCAATAAGCCCGCCTGGAGCGGGGTGAGTTGATCAGCTATCCCAGAACGAAACTTCCGAATCCTGTTGGGCTGTAATGGAAACCCCTGCAGCCATAATTCCCGCGACAATTCCGTCGCAACGGCCAGTTGCCTTTTCCTTTGCAACTTTTCTATTTCCGGCTGGGTCGCTCATCACAACAGCATTGGCCGCGCACCAGGTCATAACCGGATTACCCCTATGTGCCAACTCACCACCAATCAAGCGACGCTCGTATTCATCCACAGCCGGGGCCATGTCTTTAAAACCCTGGCCGAAGGGCTGCAAAGGCAAATCAATGCCTTCCTGCTCGCAAATCATGACAAAGTCTTCAATTCGCCAACGGTCAAAAGCCAAGGCTTTCAAGTCATAGATAGAAGCAATTTCAGCGGCTCTTCGAGCCACCGCAAGTTTGTTGATTGCCTTACCAGGCAGCGCTTCAAGGTGCCCCTCTTGCCTCCAGCGGGTATAAGGCACGCGATCTTTGTCACCCTTTTCATGCAAGCCATCACCTGGCAGCCAAAACCACTCCAATTGCCGCCAGCGCGGGTCATTTTCTGTTGGTTCAAAATGCAGTACCAAGGCGGTTAAATCTTGGGTGCTGGACAAATCCAGCCCGCCGTAGCACTTGCGGCCACGCAGGCTTTCTACATCAAAGTCGCTGTCTTTACAGGCAAACCAAACATCGCCACTTATCCACGGCGATGAAGCCTCTACCCACTGGCAAAAGTTAAGTCTTCGAACAATGCTTTCCTTGCTGGGCATGCCACGCGCCTGCGAAACCTGCTCGCGCAAGTACCTCAGGCCTGGTAAACCAAACCTCAAACTCGGGTTGGCCTTGTACCAGCACTTCTCGTCTTTAAATGGATCGTCGCCTTCATCCAGCGAGCAGATGAATGCAAAAAACGTATCGTCTTGCAGGCTACCGGCGCTAACCTTGGCACCGTACTCGTGATAATCCCAACACACTGTTTGCTTGTTGGTACCGCTGTTTGTGATCGCGAGCTGCAAAGCCTGCCTTCGGCTTTTCTGCCCAGCCTTCAGCATTTCAATGACATAAGCATCCTTGTGCTCATGCAATTCATCCAAAAGCGAAATGTGTGGGCGCGGCCCAGACTGACCATCATCAGACGCTATCGGCTTAAAAAAACTACGTGTCTGCAGCCAGGCCAAATTCCAAACATTCAGACCAGTGCCCGATTTTGTGATTCGAGCAGACAGCTCCGGCGAATGATCAACCATGGCCACGGCATCGCGAAACAAAACCATGGCCTGGTCTTTTTTGGTCGCCGCTGCATAAATTTCAGCGCCCGCCTCACCATCGGCCATTAACCCATACAAGCCTATGCCAGCAGCCAGTGGCGATTTACCTGAACCCTTAGCAGTTTCAACGTAAGCAACGCGAAATCGACGGTAGCCATCGGGGCCCATCCAACCAAACAGCGAGCCAACAATGAAGCACTGCCAGTCAAGCAATTCGTAAGGCTTGCCTTCGTACTCGCCCCCATTTAATCGCAGCACATCAGCAAAAAAGCCAATCGCCCTGCTTGCAGAATCCGTATCAAACTTCAGCCCACGGAGGTGGCCTGTATCAAGGTCTTTCAGGTGGCGACTGCACGCTGCGCGAACATGGGGACCAGCAACAATTTTTCCAGCAACAACTTTTTGGGCAAAGGCGGACGCAGGATCACGTCTGGAAGTACTTGCCTGCTTTGCTTTGCGAGTTGTCATTCGGGAATAAACTGCCTTGCGGGTTCACCGCGATTCGAGTGCGCGCAGCTGGGGACATTCCAAACTGCTGAAAAATCACCATGGCTTGCTTAAATGTCATTGATTGAATCAATGCCCACGGGTTGATGTGTTCTCCAACAACCACTTCTTTGCCTTCATCGTTCAGTTCAACTTTCGACTTGATCAAGTCTTCGCCTGTTTTGGCCACCGCTGCCCGATACTGCGCAATCGCCACGCAGCCCATGGCCAGCGCCTGGACATCAACCTCGGTCAATAGTTTTGCGCGCGAAAGTTGCGGCGCCACTTCTTCCCACACCAACTTGGCACGGGCAGGCAGCCATTGCGGCGCGGTGAGGTCAAACAGATAATCTGGATCGGGTTCTTGCTTGGTGGTGGCGCGCTTGCCGCGATTACCTTCCACAAGTTTCAATGCGGATGGCTTGGGTGGTCTACCTGCCATATCCTTCTCCAATTCCTGAGGGGGTACCCCCTATTCATTTCGCGGTTGTGCAAATAAAGGTTCGGGATCGGTCTACAGCCGAGAGGTCTTAGAGATTGAACCCGCCCCCCCTGCCTACTGCTTGTTCCAATGATGGCCGGGATCAAACGGCAACCCACTTTCATCGCACCCAACCAAAACGCCCGACTTTTCAAGCCGCTGCTTGTGCCTGTCATGGCATGGTTTGCAAACCGCCTGATGATTCTTTGGATCCCAAAACAGCGATTGATTACCCTTGTGAGGAATAATGTGGTCAACAACTGTGGCCTGTACAACGCCACCAATTGCCAGGTGCATTTGGCACAGTGGATGCTCTCGAAGAAAGGTGAGCCGATACTTTTGCCAAGCCCTGCCATAACCTCGCGCTGCGGCTGACTTTCTTTCTTCATGCATAACCGATTCCAAAAAAGAAAACCCCGCAGAGCTAGGCTTTACGGGGTTTTCAACACTTTGCTTCAGCTTGCGAAAACAACTTCAAGGAGGAGGAGACAAAGCTTTCGCGAAGCATAGCTGATTTAATCACAAAGTGTATTAATCGCCGAAACTCTTTTTTTCCCATCGCGGGAAAAACTTTCTTTTCTTGCCCGCATATTGGACCACCAAACTTCAACGCCACGGCACAAGTCATCAACCCGTACAGGCACAGTGGTGGTGCTGCAGCTCAGCTTTTTTGCGCACTGACGAATACTTAAGCCCTCTACATACCAGGCCATGGCTATGCGCTGAAGCTCAATGGGTAGCGACCGCACAGCATCATCGATACGGCTGGCATCTACATCGTCAATCGGAATAATGCAGCCTGCCTCGGCCCGCTCACTTCGGCCCATCAACCCGGCCAGTTGACTGTTGCGAAAGCCCAGCCCGCCTTCCTTGCCCTTGCGCATCCATTCGCCCCAGTTCTTCAGCTTTTCATCAAAGTGGTTCGCCCGCAAAATTTCTCCCCCTTCTGTTTTCTTAAATAATTCGTTTAATCACCTGCTTGGTTTAAAACCATTTGCCTCGATGGAAGTGAGGGAGTAAAGCGGCATAGCTCCCCCAAACCCGCACGGCAAGTTGCAGGTTCAGGCGTGCCGCTTAAAAAATCGTTTGCCCGTCAGTCGGTCGGTCGATTTGCGGGTAATGGCAGCGTGTTGGCTCCATTACTGGTCCAGACTTTTGGAGGCAAAACCCTCCCCGCGCGCGCTCTGGACCTTCGCCCCCACGCTTGCACCTTGCGCTCTTTTTAGTGCGTACACCCGCTGGAAAAATGTGTCGAGCCCGTAAAGCCAGCAGGCGGTTTGGCTGCGGCTTACATACGGCCTCCATGGCTTTGCTGCATTCCCTTGCCTTTCAGCAAGGCTCGTGCATGCGCCAGGGCGGCGCTGCCTGCATCAGTACGCACCTTCTCAGCAGGGCCAACTATGCGCGGTACAGCTGGCGGCAAAGCGGGCAGAACGCCCTCCTCTTGCTGGGTAAGGCAATCGTGATAAATACCTGTGAATTGCGCCTTGGCAGCAACCCAGGTGGATTGAGCCAGTGCGGCCATGCCAAAGCGCTGTGCTGTCCAGTACTCCACAGCACCGGGCCATGGCGTTGCATGGTCATGCAGGTGCCTGGCTGCAAGGCTTGCGCACTGCATGAATGTGGTTTCAATGCTTTGAGTGGGTCGGCACAACTGGATGAATTCGGGGCGGGACACTGGGAATGTGCATTCCTCCTTAATGCGCCTTGCACCCGTTTTAATCTCATCAATGGTTAACTTGTGCAGGTCGCTGCACCACTCGTTTTTCATTTGAGCAACATCAAGGCCGGCCCACTTCGATGAGAATGCAGAGCCCCATATGTTGATCATCCGGTCGAACAACCAGTCGACCACGTAGCGCATTCCCACAGGGCTGCGCTTTAGGTGCTCAATCAGTTCATTGGCTGGGCATATGCGTGTGGCGTCGTGTTGCTGCAAAAACATGATGTGCAGTTGCGACATGCTCACCTTTCCTTCCCTACGCCTGGTGCGCACAGAGCGGCTCAATTCCTTATTCAGCCAGTTGGTCATAAACCGTTCATACCGGCTTTTAACTGCACCAGGATTGGCCTGCAAATAGGCTGTGGCTTTGGCTACTTCCCTATCAATGGCAACACCAGGGTATGCACGCTTCCATGCAGCCAGCTTTTCAGGGGACAGGTTGGTGAACTGTTCACCATCCCACCCCACCAAGCGGCCAGCATCGACGGCGATCTGTGTTTCAATTTCCTTGCGCAGGCTTTCAGCGCGGGAACGCCCGTAGATTTCTTCAAACTCTTCAAGGGCCTCGCGCCGGTCATTGTCGGGCAACGCTTTAATTTGCTGCACCAGCTGCGCTTGCGCTTCGCGATCAACAGCATCGCTCATGCAGCCTCCTTGTCCTTATTGCGCTCCCACCACTGCGGTGTGGCATACAAGGCAACTGGCTTGCGGCAATGAGCAAAACGTTCTTTCTTTAAAACCAAAACCCGCTCGGCATATCTCAAACGATTAATCAGTTTGTCAGCAGCCTTATATTCAATGCCCAAATCACGTGCAGCTGCTGCCAAGGTGGCCGGTTTGGCATCAAGGTAGTCAATCAACTTTTTTGCGTGATCTGAAAGCGGGCGAGCCATGGGTTATCCCCTGCCCTTGCGGATTTTGGCGGTAATAGCTTTTCCTTTGCCGTGAAGGTCAACAACCCGCTGCTTTAGCTGATCGTTCATGTGAGCGACAACAGCGCGCAATTGGTTGGCCTGCTGCACCATTTCACACAAGTGCTCATCGATTTCACGAAGTTCGTTATCGGTTACCCGGCTGTCAGCCACAGCGTCTGATACCGAAGTAAGGTATCCAGAAAACTCTTTAACCGTATCTGCAATGCTGGCCAGTACGTTTTCTTCTTCAGCCTGGTCAACCTTGATAGCCACATGGCCAAGTTCACGGGCCATGCTGTGAAGAATTCGATAATCTTGCGATAAAGCCTGTATGTCAGTGGCCTTTTCAATGCTTAAGTGAAACTTTCCCACATTGTTTGGGTTCACCTGGTGGCTCAATGTCATGCCATTTACGCCCATGCGAATACCCAAGGCCATGGCACCGCCTGGGTAATCGTGAACCGTGTGGTAAGCCGCATCGCGAACCGACAAGCCATGGTTTACATCGTCGATATTCATTTACTCCCCTCCAAAACTTAAAAAAACTTAAACGCGATGCATCAACACCAACTTCTTCAAAGAAGAATCAATCGAAAGCAAAATTTCTCGATCGCTTGGTTTTGATTCCTGTTTAATAAACTGCGCCAACTGATTGGGGTCATTGCGGATAAGCTCAAGTTGTTCAATTTGGCGTGTAAGCGCGGCACATTGCTCAAGCAAGGCTTGTCTGATTTTCAGGAAATTAAATTCCTGCTGAAGCTCAGTGAAAGTTATTTCCTTTCGTTTTCTGCTTTGATTATTTGGAACTTGATCTGACATCAATATCTCCCTTGGTTTGAAGCTGACATTCAAAAGTGCTTGAGCCAAACTGAGCCCATGCAAAACTTAAAAAAGGCGGTAACTCCATGGCACACTGGGAACACCACACCCCTCAATGCACACAAGGAGCTACCTGTGAACGATTCAGAAAAATATTTAGCCTTGTTAGATTTAATGGAAAAGCAGAACATTCGGCTGCTCGCCCAGGTATCGGCTTTACAAGTACTGACGACCTTCATAGCTATGCAGGTTCCTCGGTTAAACGCTGTCATTGCCGGGCTACAAATACACCTCGAATCCATCGAAGAAGACGATTCCAAGGCCGATTACGCTGCCTCTCTTCGCGCATTAATCGACACATTGAACGCTGGAGCTCAAGATGGGAATCACGATACTTAAGCCCTTGTTCTCGTAGCCTAGAATTCATCAAATCAATCCTTGAGCGGAATTCCAAATCAGATTGGGTTGGCTTTTTCAAACATTTAATTGTTGGCTCAAGCGCTGGAACAAACCTTTCTGCGTATCGCTTAGCCATGCTTAGCCTCTTTTTTCTGGAGGGTCTTGATGAGAGCTTCGATTTCTGGATTAACCTGGATTCGATATGAAAGGACTGAATCACCCTGCATTTCCGGCTCAGCCATGACCATCACGTCAGAAATGCAGTTGAATCTTTTTCGAAACTCAATTTTTTCTTCGGGAAACAACTCGAAAAGTCGCGTCAGCTCTTTGAGAGTCGAAATAACCGCCTCTTCATCCAACTGCGGCTTTAGCTTCAGATCTAAATCAGCCATGCCCTACCCCTTGAATGTTGATGAACTCTTTTGCGGAGCTGAGACTTTCTCCCTCGGGCAAATTGGGCACCACGGCGGACAGCCAGTAGGCAAACAAGCCGTTCTCGACCTCGCCGGTGTTGATGAGTTTTGCGTAGCCAATTGGCTGCCCGCTGGATGTGAAATCGGTAACCAATTGAACCCACACGCAGTGCAGGTCGCAACGCAACCAGAACCACAGGCCCATGCTGGCGGTTCCATCAGGCTCGATAACAAATGCGGACTTGGCCGGGCTAAAAATCGAAATCAAGGCTTGACTAGACAAGTGAGGAACTCCTTTCCGGTGGATCCATGGCGACATTTTTCAACTCTGGCCAAATTAAATGCCACTCGTTAGGAAACAACTCCTTTCGAGATGAAATGCCCTTGCTTTCACACATCGCAGCCAGACAGATGAGCCGGTCTTTTGGGATGCCGTTCGATCTCCACTCAGAAACAGAGGGTGGACGAATTCCAAAAAAACTGGCTACTACGGTCGTTCCACCTAGTTCATCAATAATTTTGTCTGGGCTCATTTGATGATTTCAATATTTGAACACCCACAAATATTAGGCATGCCTATCATTTATGTCAAGGGCATACCTAATCCTACATACGTTAGGATTACCTAATGAAATCACTAGCAGAGCGTTTGGAACAAGCCAGGCTTGGCCCTCCAAGGAAAACAAAAAAATCAATAGCTGACGCCGTAGGTATTAGCACGCCATCGGTAAATGACTGGTTTTCTGGCAAAACTAAAACCATTGAAGCCAGCAACTTGATAAAAGCTGCACGATTTTTAAATGTGACGCCTGATTGGCTGGCAACCGGAAGAGGCCCAATGCGGCTGGGCACTGAACATATTGATCCAATCAACCACGTACACCAAGATCTAACACAAAACCTTATTAAGGCTAGCTGTGCCGAGCATTCGGGAAAAATAGAAATACCGGTTCTCGCAGCGATGCCGTCCATGGGGGGCGGTGAGCCATTAAATTACGATGGCGATCAGATAATCGATGTCCTACCAGTGAGTCGATATTGGTTAGAGCGCAACGTAAAGGCCAGGCCAGACAACCTAAGAGTAATCACTGGAGCTGGGGACAGCATGCAGCCAACTTTTTTAGATGGCGATTTGCTTTTAGTTGATGTTTCAAAATCCAAAATAGACATTGACGGGGTCTATGTACTGAGTGCACATGAGCGGCTTTTTATTAAAAGAGTGCGACAACGAATGGATGGCAGCTTTGAAGTCAGCAGCGATAATCCAACAGTTAAAACCGTAGACGTGCTTAATGGGAATCACGAGGTTACCGTGCACGGTCGGGTGGTATGGGCGTGGAACGGTCGAGCACTTTAGAGGACTTCATGTTGAAAAAAACACTTGTTTTTATTGGATTCGCTTTTTGGATAAATGCAGCTTTGGCTCAAAGTGCTTCCGAAGATTTTAAAAAATTACAAAGCATGCTTTCTAGCACGAATGTGCACAGTCGAGATGCAATAACCGCTCAGGCAATGCTTGTCAGAGATAGGTACCCTGGAACTGAAGAGGGCGGGAAAGCTGCCAACATCGCCAATTTGCTTCTGCAAGGAAGTAGCATCGAAAGCATATTAAATCCAGTTGCCAATGTTAGACCTGCACCGTCCAAAAATAGCCTAGAGCTTTACTACCAAGATCCAATTACAGATTCAAAATTCTACAGACACAAAGATGTGCCAAGCCTTTTCTATGCCCTTGAAATCAAACTTGAAACAGTAAACGGAAAACCTAAGTTTTATCTCAGCACAGGATATACCGGCGAAAGCTGGATTTTTTTTAAAGAAATTCACGCTAGATGCGGAGAGAAAACTTTTGTACTTTCTTTACCTTACAAGGACGCATACCGAGACGTCGGCAGAGGTAGTGTTTATGAATCGATTGACGTTCCCCTTAGCGGCAAAGCTAGGGAATTGGCTACCTGCATTTCAAAAAACCCCGATAAGAAAGTGGTAAGACTAAGTGGCAAATACTCTGAAACAACGCATATCAGCGATGACGCAGCGCATGCCTTAGCTGACATGCTCTATTTGCAAAAAAATTGGAAAAAGATCAATCTCGATTAATCTTTTGACAAAACTAAAATATTAGGCTTACCTATTGACTTTAAAGTAAGGCATGCCTAATAATCTGTCTCACATCAACGCATGTGAGACATCGATGCCTTCAAACCAACTTAAAAACTGGCTTTCAGACTGCGCCTTTGCAGAACTGAAGGCAGCCAACACCATTGCAACCAACGGCATTCGTACGCTCACAGTGCAGCAGCGCCAGCGCTTGGCCGAGCAGTGCGTGCACGAAATGCCAGCAGACGGAACCATCGGGTATTCATTTCGCCGCCAGGAAGCGATCAACCGCATGGAAGCCATGCGCCGCATTTACCTACGCGACACCATCCGGCACCTGAAGCACTGCCACAAGCTGATTCAAATGACGCTCAACTTGATGAGCGACGAACAGAAAACGGCTTGGGCTGTAGCCAATGAACGCAGCGGAATTGTTGGGCCAAGGCACACAAGGTCGCATGAACGCTTGGCCGTACTGGCGAAGTTTGAAGAACTGAAGCCCACCCTCTACCCCGAGAAGGTGGCTGCATGAAGATCAAGAGAGTCACCGTGATTTTTTACGTTTTGGTAATGGGCTTTGCCATTGGCTACTGGGCTGGGCAAGAGAATGCCCAGGTAGAGGGGAAAGTGCAGACAGTGAGACTGAGCAAATGAATGATGCTGCCCTATTGTCTGGAAATCCGAACCTTTTCAGGAAGCGTGTAGAGATAAATCAAGAGGTACTTGGTCAGCAGCGCCATTTGCTCGACTTCATGAACCTCGGGCTTTTCAAGGTCATGCAAACCATCGTTGCCAATCAAACGAACATCGTGGGCCCAGTCTTTCAAAGACTCAGTAATTTTGCCTTGCGAAAAAAGCTTATCGATTCTCTTTTCAAGCTTGAAAGCCTCTACGTCAGGAGTGTGCACCTTGAGAGCCAACTCAAGGGCCTTACGGTAACTGGCCGATGCAGACTCGAGTCTTTTATCAGCGCGATTGTCTTCAGCTTCTTTGAAAAGTTCAGCCACTCGATCAGGGATGTGCTCAGGAACATCAACCGGATTCACTTGTGGCAAAACCCCCCTAATTTTCACCAGAGGATCAAGATAAATCGCGCCCGGAATGAAATGCACATTCTCGTAGTTAGCGTGTGTAGTGGAGTAAGAAACAAAAATCTGACCACCACAGTTGGCACATCTAAAGATCGCATCAACGTGAATTTTATCTGTGAACCTTTCATTCTTAGAACAAGCAGTTGCCATGAAAAGGCAGCTACGGGTTTTGCAATGCGGGCAGTCATGTTGAAAGGTGGCGGCCATGTTTGAAGTCTCTCGTGTTGACACAGGGCGTTTGATCGTAGCCCAAGATAAGACCATTCGCCAAGCCCTCAATTTTGGGCATGGGCCAGAATATTTATTACGGTACTACCAAGCACTCACAGATGAACATCGACTTGAATTTGTTGCCGCACTAGCAGCGATGGTAAGTCTTGAGCACCAGCGCAATAAGGTCAAACCGATAGCGGGTGAGTCATGATCAAGCCCAAAAAGCCATTGCCCCACCCAAAGTGCCCACCCTGCAACCAAAACTGTAATCAAAGCGACACCTGCCCTGGCCGCCTTGAGCGCGAACAAAACCTGCGCAGCCTTGACCGCGAACTTAGTTTTGCACTGGCCATTGTGATGCTGGTGTGGGGTGGGTTTGCTGTGTTTGTGAAATCGAATCTTGATGAGGAGAAACCATGCGAACCCCTTCAATCACAGTCAGCGGATACACAAACCCACAGCACACCGATGTGCAAGCCACTTGGCGCAAGTTCGGATGGAAACCGCAAAGCGAATTGAAGGCGGGCGTGAAAGTGATCGACATGCCTGTGAAGCTGCTGTTGATCAACTTTGAGCGCGCGCATGCGAACGACAAATACATTGGCCCGGTGCCAAGCAACGTGAAACCACTACACCGCAAAGGGGAAATCCATGGGATCTGAAAAGAAAAGCGAATCGGCCTGGAGCCAGCGCGACGAAACGAATTTCATCAACGGCTTGGGCTCGCACGCAATTGTCGAGGGCAATGTTGATGTGAACACCATCGAGACGCTGCTGAACCGCTACCGAATGGCGCTGTGCAAACGTGCGGCAAGTGGCGTGGCCGGTTTCAACATTGATGATGCATTGAATTTGGTGGACCGCCGCTTGAATGAGATTCGGGAATTGCGGGATCGAATCGAATGTTCTAGTGCAGAGTTGCGAGCCGCCTGATGAATGCCGCATTGCTTTTCGTTTCAACCTTCGTACTGGTGTTGGCCTTGGGCCTGCAAAGCCAGTTCGTTAACAACGGGCACCCCTTCATGGCCTTTGCAAATTCGCTGGTGATTGGTGCCAGCAACCTGGTGTTGTTCAAGCTTGCGCCCGATGCATCGGGCCTTGAAATTGCGGCCTATTTGCTGGGCGGGCCATTTGGAATTTGGACCAGCATGATTCTTTTCAAGCGCTACGCAGGCTGGGCCCGCAAGCGCAAATTGGGAGCATTCAATGAACAGACAAATGAGGCGTGAAGCCGCACGCGCCAAGCGCATGGAAATGAAGCCACGGCGCAACTGGGCCAAGATCAACCGCCCCATGCTGCACGAAGTTGAACAGGTGTTTGCACCCATCGACAGGTTTCTTCGCCAGTTGATTACAGGCTTTGTGTATTGCACCAAAGCTGGTGCACCCGTGTTCAGCGACATGGAAGGCGACCTGTACGAAGCCACGCCAGCTGTGCGCGGTTTTGTTTCAGCGTTTGAGCGGATTACCGCGCACTACCAACTTGAGATTGACCTGACCCCTGTGTTGAAGCTGTGTAACAAGCTGGACGCTGGCATGCCAGTGAACGAAGCGCATGTGGACCTGTGCCGCAGCCTGATCGACCAGTGCCGCACGGCCTACCGAAACATGGATGTGTACCAGGTGAAGTCGCTGGTGAACACCGAGCTGATTGACCTTGAGTTTAAACGCCTGAAACCAGAGCAAGCCATTCGGGCCGGTGCCCGAGCCGACGAAGCTCACATTTAAAACCCACTGTACGCGAGGCCCAAATTGGAAAAGCAAGAATTGAAAGAAATGACCATCGACACGGTGGGCACATCCCTGATGAAGCTGTTTATTCAACATGCACAAGATCTGAAAAAGCCTTGGGCACAAATGAGCAAGCACCAACAGGATGA
This sequence comes from Limnobacter alexandrii, assembly GCF_005871185.1. Classification (GTDB taxonomy): domain Bacteria; phylum Pseudomonadota; class Gammaproteobacteria; order Burkholderiales; family Burkholderiaceae_B; genus Limnobacter; species Limnobacter alexandrii. The sequence goes on along the minus strand of NZ_SWKN01000010.1, from coordinate 135,762 downwards.
CACGCTCGATGCAATCCGCGCAGGCGTGCAGGAACATGTGAAACAGGCTGTCGAGCTGATTGCTGCCCGCGACCGCGTGCATGTGATCGGCACCTTAGAGCAAATCACAATCAAGAGCGGTGTTCGCGCAGGCGTAGTGATCGGCAAAAACTGCCCCGGCCTTTCTCGCCTTTTTGAATGCCAGGGCGAAGCTGTGGCTTTGGTGGTTGCCAATGCTGGTGAAGAACTGAAAGGCATCTTCGACATTAAAGGCCAAGACGATCAGCGTGGGCTTGACCTTGGCCATGAATACAAACCGAACTCGGACGGTGAAGGAATGGAAGGGGCAGCCGATTGTGCGGATGGTGCTGAAGGTGCCAGTGGCTTGCCTGACACAGACCTTGAAGACGAAGCCATGCCCGAGGAACTGACCGAGCTTTACGACCAAGCTGTTGCTGCGGTTATCGCTGAAGAACGGCCCTCAGTGAACTTCCTGCAAAAGCAGCTGGGCATTGGTTCAGAAAAGGCCAAAACACTGCTCGATTTCATGCAGATGAATGGCGTGGTGACCGCGCCTGATGAGCGCGGGTTTAGGCAACTGGTGGGTGCGGAGGCGACATGATGCTGGACCGGAAAGACCAAGCTGCATTGGATGACTTTATTAAACGCAGTGGTGCTCTACCCAAATCTGGCTTTGCGGAAACAGCCACTGAAGCATGGGCTGCCTGCTGCGAACACCGCGATCAAGTTCTTATGGAACTGCTTGTAAAAGCTCGTGTGCTGGATGCAATCACCGAGGTACTGAGTGACGAACGCAAGCAGCGTGTGAAGTCGCTGCTTGAAGACGCAAGGCAATTTGCGAAACACCAGGCGATTTGAATGAGCTCAATTGTGAAGCTACTTTTTCAGCTTTTTCTCCACTGCCTTTCTGGAGGGGCCGGCTTCCTTTTGGGCCTTTTTTACAGCGTCAACACTGACTTTGAGCTTTTTAGCAACGTAGTCAATTTCATGTTTTTGCTTGGAAACCAGCTTGGAATCCTGCTTCTTCTTTTTTGGATCATCGGCCATCAAAACACCCTTTCAATTCTGAAAACACGAGATTTAATCATGACGGGACTGTTTTTGGGCGTCAACCAGCGCGTGAGGTTTTATGCGTAGTATTTCACTGCAAAAGCACACTTTGTATCGCAGCAACCCGCAAGTCCCATTCAATTTCGATGAACTAATCATCGACAACTTTGCAGGTGGTGGCGGTGCCAGCATGGGCATTGAAATGGCTACTGGTCGGCAGGTGGATATTGCGATCAACCATGACATCGATGCGGTGCGCATGCACGAGGTGAACCACCCTCACACCAGACACTTCTGTGAATCGGTGTGGGATGTAGACCCGCTTGAAGTTTGTCAGGGGCGACCAGTTGGGCTTGCGTGGTTTTCGCCAGACTGCAAACACCACAGCAAAGCACGTGGTGGTAAGCCTGTTGAAAAGAACATCCGTGGGCTGGCTTGGGTGGTTCGGCGCTGGGTGGCCACGGTAAAACCTCGGATTGTCATGCTGGAGAACGTTGAGGAATTCCAAGACTGGGGGCCACTGTCACCCAGCCCCGAAGGTGACTTCTACCCATGCCCAAAGCGCAAAGGCCGCACCTTCAAAAACTTTGTAAAGATGCTCAAAAGCTACGGCTACCAGGCGGAATGGAAAGAACTGCGTGCATGCGACTACGGCACACCCACCATTCGCAAACGCCTGTTTCTGATTGCCCGATGCGATGGCATGCCAATTGTGTGGCCACAGCCCACCCATGGTGACGCCGCAAGCCCCGAAGTGAAGGCAGGCAAACTGGAACCATGGCGCACAGCGGCTGAGTGCATTGATTGGTCAGTGCCCTGCCCTTCAATCTTTGAACGAAAGAAGCCACTGGCCGATGCCACATGCAGGCGTATTGCGAAAGGAATTATGCGGTACGTGGTGAACAGCACCGAACCGTTCATTGTGAACACTGCCAATTCGAAAACTACCGGTCGGGGAAAAAACGCTTGGACTCTCAATGAACCACTACGCACGGTTACATCATCGCCCGGCTTTGCCGTAGCAGCCCCGACATTAATTCAGGTTGGATATGGCGAGAGAGAAGGCCAGTCGCCCCGCGTACCGGGTTTGGATAAACCATTGGGCACAATAGTGGCCAGTGGAGGCAAGCATGCGCTGGTCGGTGCGTTTATAGCCAAGCACTACACAGGCGTAGTTGGTAGCGATTTGAATGACCCTTTGGGCACGGTTACCGGCGTAGACCATCACAGTCTTATCACCGCATTCATGACCAAGTTCAACACCGGCAGCGTAGGGTTTGAATGCTATAGCCCAATGCACACCATTACGGCAGGTGGCGAGCAGGCCCGACCAGGTACGGCGATCACGCAAGGCGTTGTGGCAGTCAATTTAGTTCACCTTGGCCACGGCGAAGGTAAAAAAGGCGGAAAACGATTTAGTCATGGGGTTCGTGGCGTTGGCAAACCATTGAACACAGTGACTGCAAGCGGCGCGACCGCTGGCCTTGTCACCAGCCATATGGTGAAGCTGCGTGGCGACAACGTGGGCAGCGGGGCCGATGAACCTCTCCACACGATCAGCGCCCAAGGCACCCACCATGCCGAGGTGCGAGCGTTTTTGATCAAATACTACGGCACCGACCAAGACCCCGAGCTTTGCCAACCCTTACACACCATCACAACAAAGGATCGATTTGCCCTTGTAACAGTGCGCGGTGAACTGTACGCCATCGTCGACATCGGCTTGCGCATGCTGACCCCTCGCGAACTGTTTACAGCACAAGGTTTTCCTTTGGATTACGTGATTGAGCACGATGGCAAAGGAAAGATATTCACCAAAACCGCTCAGGTCGCCCGATGCGGCAACAGCGTTTGCCCACCACTGGCCGAGGCGTTAGTGCGGGCCAACTATGTGGAAATGAGAAAGGAGATTGCAGCGTGAACTTTTCATTAAAATCAGCGCTAGTTAAGAGAGCCAATTCGAGAAAAAAATTGATTGACTCTCGCAAGCATCGGATTTGGTCTCAGGTCTTTTTCGATTTTATCCAAAGCTCGGTCGCATTCCACGATCACATCGTGAAACATCTTACGCTGTTGCAGGTAGATCTTAAATACAAATTCATAACCCTGCTCTTCTTCGATAGCTTGCCCAACGGCGCTCTTAAGCATGATGAAACTTCTTTGAAGAGCTGTCCCCATCACGGCCATACCAGGCACTGGCAAGTCTGTCGCTCCTACGGAGCTCAAGAGTCTAATCTGAGATTCGACTACATGCTCAACCTCCTTCAATATTATTTCCGCCGACTCAGTTTGTTGATTTACTCCATAGGCCATTCTGAAAGCTTGACGACGCGACAAAACATCGCCCATAGCGATCACGTGAGTATGAATTTCCCTAATAGAGAGTTTAAAAATTCGCACTATGGCAAGGCCGTTTTCACGCCGATCCGCAGCTTTTTGAATTCTAGGCATGAACACAGCCAAAGCCAGTGCAATTACACTCGCTGCGGCTTGAACTACCGTTGCCCAATCCGATCCATTTTCCATGATTTCCTTTTTTGTTTAATACACGACAACAAATTAAACACCATCAGGAGGACAAGATGTTCCTGACTGAAGAAGAAGTGGAAACACTGACTGGCCGGAAGAACCCGAGCTCACAAGCAAAGCAACTGCGACAAATGGGAATAACCTACAAGGTCAACGGGCGTGGCAAACTGATCGTGGGCAGCGCCCACGTGGAAGCTGTGTTGGGTTGCGACCCCGCCAGCCGCGAGAAACGCAAGACCAGCCCTCGACTTGAATTGGTGAACTGACATGGCACCCAGAAAGCGCAATATTGAAAACCGTGGCCTGCCCAGCCGTTGGCGCATGAAAGGCAAGGCCTACTACTACCAGGTGCCCAAGGGTGCGGAGCATCACTGGGATCACAAAACGGAATTCAAACTCGGCAACAGCCTTGAAGAGGCGCACCGAACATTTGCGCTGAAAGTTGGCCAGTCAAACGGCAGCATCCAGACCGTTGCGCAGCTGCTGGACAAGTACTTGATTCGGGTGATGCCTGGCTTGGCAAAGACTACGCAGCGATCACAGCAACACTACTTAACAAGAATCCGCAAGGTGTTTGGCGACATGCTGATCAGCGATCTTGAGCCAATCAACTGCTACCAGTACCTGGACAAGCGAACTGCCAAGGTATCGGGCAAGCATGAAATTGCGATATTGAAATCAGCCCTGCAGTACGCAATTGGCTGGGGGGACATTCGCATGCATCCATTGAAGGATGTGAAGCTTAAGGTGGGCGTATCCAAGCGCGACCGCTATGTAACCGATGAAGAAATTCTGGCCCTATTGGCCCACGAAGACAGCAGCCACTACGGCACAAAAATGTGCAAGGCGTACATTAAGCTGAAGTTGCTCACAGGCTTGCGCAAGGCCGACATGCTGCGCCTTTCAATGAGCGACATTCGCGATGATGGCTTGTTCAGCCCGACTCACAAAAACGGCAAAGGTATTCTGTTTGAATGGACCCCGCTGCTGCGCGAGGCTGTTGATGAGGCATTGCAGGCCCGGCCAGCATTGAGCAAGTACTTGTTTTGTACCAGGCGCGGGCTGTGCATGGTGAACGAGGTTGGCCGTACTGGTGCCTTTGATAGCTTGTGGAAAGATTTTATTGCGCGGGTGAACGAGGAAGAGACGGTGGTGGAACACTTCACCGAGCATGATTTGAGGGGCAAGGTGGGTAGCGATGCTGAGTCTGATGAGCGTGCTGCCCAGCTTTTGGGGCACTCAACAACAGCGGTTACGAGGAAGCACTACAGGCGCAAAGTCGCGGTGATAAAACCTGCGAAATAATAACCAAAAGACAATCTTTTTCTTATTAAATAAAACTCCCGATAGTGCTTTGATGATTTGCTTTGTCTTTGTTTCTTTGTTTTACAACTCGCGCAAAAGCTCGAATTTGCAAAACCCAGCTTAATAATTTCAAACTAAGAAAAACTAAGATTGAATATATAAAACCACACAGAGCTGGCAGATATGGCAAAAAGTCGTCGCTTACAAGGGCCTTGAATGCCTGGCTATAGGTGATGTAAAAAATGATTCCAAACAATAAGGCAATCAAACCCATCACAATGACTTTTGGCCGAAGGGAGTTCATTAACACCCTTGCTCGTAACTGCTCTCTAGAACTTAGACCCTCAAGATCCTCAATGCCATCCATTTCTTTAATTAAAAAAATGGCACCTGCCCACATAGCCGCAACTATCAAAAGCAAAAAAGAAAGTGTTTCACCGTCAAAGATATCAGGCATATACTTTCCAGAGAGGTGGAATACCCCAGTTACGATCATCACTAGAAAAGCGCCCAGAAAAACCTGAATCATCCAGTAATTGCCCCATTCTTAGCCAACTCAGCTAACCAATCGTGCATCTGATCAAAAAGCAAACTTTCTACAACAAGTTTCCCAGACATCTGCACATTAAGAACAGAACTCAGCTTCAACTCATGACCCCTGACAATACTTCCATCAGTCAAAGTAAGCCTAGCCTCGTCCCCCTCCAAATCCCTAAGCGACAAGGCCAGATTGTCCAGTAGTTTAATTGCATCCAGTTCCTGCGACCTAGTTCTTTTAGGATATCTAATTTCAATCCAAACCTCTAGGTTCCCATCGAGGATACTATTTTCGAGTTGTAAATCTTTAAATGCACTTCCAGCGATATCCTTGATCATGCTGATCATAGGACCTGAAGGAATAAATTTTGTTAATGAATTTGTCTTTTGAGGATCTGGATTGGCTATTTGCGTTTCCTCAAGCAAGGGCTTTCCAATCTGAATACTTTTTACGTGACTTTTGCGAATTTTTTCTTTGGTTGCTTTTTGCGGCTCGTCGATTAAAGCAAAACCGACTGTCTTTGGAATTAACGAACAACAGTCCCTTAGAAACCAAGCCAGGTGATCTTCTAAGGCGGCAGCCCTCAAACCCAAGCCTTGCACAATCGCCACGTGATTATCAACCACCACAAAATAAAGACTCCCCACAGCTAATTGCTTACCTGTGGGCACAGACATTGCCTCCAGTGTTAGCGTTTGCGCTTTAGGATTCTTATCTAAAACCGCAGGAACCGCCTCGTCATCTACGAAGTTCAAGCGAGCGATGAGCGCTTTGTTTTTAGCTCCTTTATAAGAAATCAACCTAAATGATGAAGCACTTGGACCGTCAGCCTGCATTCGATCCTCAACCAGTAACTTACTCGACAAACCTCTGGTCAACATATCTTGCAAGGTTGTCTTCTGCGGTGCTGAAAACTCTGCGCGACGATACAAAACAGTTTTTTTTGAAGTGCTGTTAGACATTTATTATTTACATCCCGAACGATTTAAGCTTGCCCGATGATCTACACATAATCATCATCTGTCAACGCGCGGACAGGGACTCAAATTGGGGGGAACCAAACAATTACTTTAGGCAGCCAATGGTGTCTGATTGAACTTGAGAGTTGCATCAGAGAAAGGATATTTGTACTAAGAGTCGAGGCAAAAAACCTGCGAAATAGCAATTTGAATAGGAAAGAATTGCACTTATAGGAAATTGGATTTCTGAAACTGCCTTGAAACCCGCATGGATACTGTGGCGGAGAGAGGGGGATTCGAACCCCCGATAGGCTATTAACCTATACACGCTTTCCAGGCGTGCGACTTAAACCACTCATCCATCTCTCCGCGGTAAGCGCGAGAGTATAGCAAAGAATCACCCTGGGTATCCAGTGCATTCTCTGCGCTTTACACTTTTCCTTCCGATTCAGGCAAGCGGAGCACACGCATTACACCGGGCGCTTCATCCTTGCGACCACCCGCCAAAGAAGCCACAACCATGGCCAGCGCACTTAGGGGAATGGTAAACACCCCACTGGCCACACCGCTTAAACCACCAATTTGCACCGCATCAAGGTTAAACAGGGCCATGAACGATGAATTGGTCAGCGCCAAACAAAGGCTTGAACTGACGAAGCCGGTGCCCATGGCCCACAAGGCACCACGGCGTGTGGCACCGCTCCAGAAAATACCTGCTACCAGGGGCACAAACAGGCTTGAAGCCGCCAAAGCAAATGCAGAGCCCACCAGCACCACAATATTGCCGGGTTGCAAGCTGGTAATCCAGGCAGCCATCAAAGCGGCGCTCAGCAGCGCGATTTTCGACATGGTCACACGGCGTTGTGCCGTGGCTTCCGGGTCTAGCACACGGTAGTACAGGTCGTGCGAGAGACTGCCCGCAATCGCCAGCAACAGGCCGTCAGCGGTCGACAGTGCAGCAGCCAGGCCACCGGCTGCAATCAAGCCGGAAAGGAAGAACGGCATGCCTGCAATTTCAGGCGTAATCAGCACCAAAATATCGGGGCTCAAGCCAATTTCAGCGAATTGCACTACCCCGTCCTGATTCACATCCTGCAAGGTAGCCAAGCCGGGTGTAACCCTTGACCACGCAGCAATCCAGTTCGGAATTTCGTTGTAACTCAGGCCCACCAGGTTTTCATACACCACCACTTTGGCAATCACGCTCAGCCACGGCGAGGCCAAATAAATCACCAAAATACAGCCCAAGGCAAACACCACCGACCAACGGGTTTGGGATGCATTCGGCGTGGTGTAAAACCGCATAATGATGTGTGGCAACGCCACGGTTCCGCACATCAAAGTGAAAGCCACCGCCAGAAAACTGACCAAGGCCCGTGAATTCGACAAACCTGAATCATCTTTCACCGAGCCAAAATGCGGCACGCTGGCTTTGACCTTGTCCAGGTAACGTTGCTTTTCCTGACTCCATTTTCGCTTGGCGTCCTGAGGGTCTTTGGGGTAACTGGTCAGCACCCGCTCAGCCGCCTTGATTTCCTGAAAAGTCGAGCCATCGTATCGGGCCAATTCCAGATTCTTGCGACGCGCTTCATACCCTTCTGCCCAAGACGACGGCAGGGTATCAATCAACAACTGATAGCGGTCTGCCTCCCGCAGATAAACACTGCGAACTTCTGCCTCAGCAGGGTCTGCAAAAAACTTGCGCTCCTGCGCACGCACATATTCAGGAAAGCTGGTGGGCCCGCCATCCACAAACCGTTCACTGCTGCCTTTGCCCGTAAAACCGATCAAGGCCACCACGCTGACCATCATGGCCACAATCATGACAATGTATTGCGCAACCGCAGTCCAGGTTACCGCACGCATACCGCCCAAAAACGAGCACACCAAGATACCTGCAAGCCCGAAGAACACGCCAATGCCAAATTCAACGCCCGCAAAACGCGATGTGATCAAACCCACTGCATAAATTTGCGCAATCACATACACGAAAGAAATACTGACTGTGACCAGCACGCAAATCAACCGAACTGTTCTGCCCTTGTCAGCCCCCGCATAACGCGCCGCCAGAAAATCGCCCACCGAGAAAAACGCGAACTTGCGCAGGTAAGGCGCAATCAGCAAGGCGATCAAAACAAAACCGCCGGTCCAACCCACCAACAGCGCTAGTGCTTCAAACCCGCTGTAAAACAGCGTGCCTGCAACGCCAAGAAAGGAAGCTGCGCTCATCCAGTCGGCGGCTGTGGCCATGCCGTTGTACACCGCAGGCACCGTTCGCGAGGCCACAAAATACTCATGCATGTCCGAGGTGCGGCTGAGCAAGCCAATTACGGCATAAGCACCCAGCGTGACGAAGATGAAGAAATAACCGATCCACTGGCGGCCAATGCCATAGTCTTCCATGATGGCCGCACCGGCAATGCACACCAGAAAGCCGAAAGTAAGCACCGAGAAAAACCGGGTCAGGCTGAGCGTGAAACTCATAAGTGCACTCCAGTTGTCTCGATGCTTTCAAACGAAAAAAACCAGTCCACCGAAGTGGAACTGGTTCGAAGAAGAGGCCGGTTCAATTAAAGCGGTTTGCCCAATTGATCCAGAATAGCCGGGTTCTCCAGGGTTGAAGTGTCTTGCGTAATTTGCTCGCCCTTGGCCAGGCTGCGCAGCAAGCGGCGCATAATTTTGCCTGAACGGGTTTTCGGCAAATTGTCACCGAAGCGAATTTCCTTGGGCTTGGCAATCGGGCCAATGTCCTTGCCCACCCAGTTGCGCAAGTCCATGGCAAGTTTCTGCCCTGCTTCGCCAGTGGGGCGGTCGCCCTTCAACACCACAAAAGCCACAATCGCTTCACCGGTCACATCGTCTGGGCGGCCCACCACAGCAGCCTCGGCCACCAGTTCATTGGCCACCAGGGAGCTTTCAATTTCCATGGTACCCATGCGGTGTCCCGACACGTTCAACACATCATCGATACGGCCCATGATGGTGAAGTTGCCACTTGTCTTGTCTCGCACTGCACCGTCGCCAGCCAGGTAAAGCTTGCCACCCAATTCTTCCGGGAAGTAGCTTTTCTTGAAACGCTCGGGGTCGCCCCAAATGGTGCGGATCATGGAAGGCCATGGGCGCTTCACCACCAAAATACCACCCTGTCCATTGGGCAGGTCGCCACCCACTTCATCCACCACCGCAGCCATAATGCCAGGCAAAGGCAAGGTGCATGAGCCAGGCACCAATGGTGTTGCGCCGGGCAGCGGCGTAATCATGTGGCCACCTGTTTCTGTTTGCCAGAAGGTGTCTACGATTGGGCACTTCTCGCCACCCACATTCTTGTAGTACCACATCCAGGCTTCCGGGTTGATGGGCTCGCCCACCGAACCCATCAAGCGCAGGCTCGACAGGTCATAGCTCTTGGGATGAACTTTCTCGTCCGCCTCAGAGGCCTTGATCAATGAACGAATCGCTGTGGGTGCGGTGTAGAAAATGGTGGCGCTGTGGCGCTGAATCATTTCCCAGAAACGGCCAGCGTTGGGATAAGTGGGCACACCCTCAAACACAATTTGTGTCGCGCCTACTGCCAATGGGCCATAGGTAATGTAGGTGTGGCCGGTAATCCATCCAATGTCCGCCGTACACCAGAACACATCATTGGGCTTGATGTCGAAGGTCCATTTCATGGTCAACATGGCCCACAGCAGATAACCTGCCGAGCTGTGCTGCACGCCCTTGGGCTTGCCTGTCGAACCTGAAGTGTAAAGGATGAACAGTGGGTGTTCGGAATCCACCATTTCAGGGGCGCACACATCACTTTGCTTGTCAGCCAGTTCATGCAAATACACATCGCGGCCAGCTTGCATGCCCACATCGGCACCGGTGCGCTTGTACACAATCACATTTTTCACGGCCTCGCAGCCGCCCAGGCTCAGCGCCTCATCCACAATCGCCTTCAGCGGCAACTGCTTGCCACCACGCACTTGCTGGTCGGCGGTGAATACGGCCACTGCGCCGGTGTCCACGATACGGTCTTGCAAGGCTTTGGCTGAGAAGCCACCAAACACCACAGAATGCGTGGCGCCAATGCGCGCGCAAGCCTGCATGGCTGCAACGCCTTCCACACTCATGGGCATGTAAATGACCACGCGGTCGCCTTTTTTCACACCCAGGCTTTTCAGGCCATTGGCAATGCGGCTTACCTTGCCCAACAGTTCCTTGTAAGTCACCTTGGTCACTTCACCGCCGTCGGCTTCGAAAATCAGCGCAACCTTGTCGCCCAAGCCAGCATCCACATTCTTGTCCAGGCAGTTGGCCGACACGTTCAGCTCGCCGCCCGTGAACCATTTGTAAAACGGGGGGTTGGATTCATCCAAAACCTGGCTGTAGGCTTTGGCAAACTGCAGGTTCTCTTTGGCCAAACGTGCCCAGAAACCTTCGAAATCCGTTTCAGCTTCCTTGCACAAGGCCTTGTAAGCATCCATGCCGCCAATTGCAGCACTGCGCTGCCAGTCTGCACTGGGCTCAAACACACGCGTTTCGTGTGACACTGATTCGATCGATGACATCCTGTCCTCCAAGGGTTACTTAGTTTTCTATTAATTTATTTGCATAAACAATAGGCAAAAGCTCTTACTCTCACCTTACACCATGGCGCACCACAGCAATTCGCGTTCCAGCTTGGTGGGAGTAGCGCCAGCCTGACTTGGTTCTGCTATAGTTTGCGCCATCATCCGATCAACCATTGTTGCACTGCACACTTGTCACAAAATGGAACAACACAAAAAACTTCCCCCTCCTTTGGCGCGTCTCATTTTCATGAGCCGCTGGCTGCAACTACCCCTGTATTTGGGCCTGATCGTTGCGCAAGCCGTTTATGTGTACCACTTCCTGATTGAACTGTGGCACCTGGTCGGCGGCGCGATCGAACACACCTTGTCGGAAGCCGGCATCATGCTGATCGTGCTTGGGCTGATCGACGTGGTCATGATTTCCAACCTGCTGATCATGGTAATCGTGGGTGGCTATGAGACATTTATAAGCCGAATGCACCTGGAAAACCATCCCGATCAACCCGAGTGGCTGGACCACGTCAACGCGTCGGTGTTAAAAGTAAAACTGGCCATGGCAATTATCGGGATTTCGTCCATCCACCTGCTGAAAACGTTTATCAACGCTGAGCAGTACGACGAAAAAACCATCATTGCCCAAGCCTCGATTCACGTCATTTTCCTGCTGTCTGCTGTGGCAATTGCGTACTGCGATAAGCTGCTGAATGAATCAGCACATCCCAAAAGCCATCTAAAATAAACAGACAAGCACACCAACCGATCAGGAGCAGTTCATGACCACCATCAAGCAAGAAGACTTCATCAGTTCAATCGCTGATGCCTTCCAGTACATTTCCTATTACCACCCGCTTGATTACATTCAGGCCTTGGGCAAGGCGTATGAACGCGAGGAAAGTGCTGCTGCCAAAGACGCGATTGCTCAAATTTTGACCAACAGCCGCATGTGTGCGGAAGGCAAACGCCCAATTTGCCAGGACACTGGAATTTCTGTGGTTTTCTTGAAAGTGGGCATGAACGTGCGCTGGGAATCCACCATGAGCGTGACCGACATGGTCAATGAAGGCGTACGCCGCGCTTACCTGCACCCTGACAACAAGCTGCGTGCCTCTGTGTTGCTTGACCCCGCCGGCGCGCGCAAAAACAGCAAAGACAACACCCCGGCTGTGATTCACTATGAAATTGTGCCTGGCGACGATGTTGAAGTGATTTGCGCAGCCAAAGGTGGTGGTTCCGAGAACAAATCCAAAATGGTGATGCTCAACCCCTCCGATTCGATTGTGGACTGGGTATTGAAAACCGTGCCCACCATGGGCGCTGGCTGGTGCCCACCCGGTATTTTGGGCATTGGTATTGGCGGTACGCCCGAAAAGGCAATGTTGCTGGCCAAGGAAAGCCTGATGGCCCCCTGCGATATTCATGAATTGCTTGAACGTGGCCCCAGCAACCGCATCGAAGAACTGCGCCTGGAGCTGTACGACAAAGTGAACTCCTTGGGCATTGGCGCGCAAGGCCTGGGCGGCCTGACCACTGTGCTGGATGTGAAAATTCTGGATTACCCAACCCACGCCGCATCATTGCCAATTGCAATGATTCCGAACTGTGCGGCCACACGTCACGTGCATTTCCATTTGCATGGTGACGGCCCCGCCAAGCTGGAAGTGCCCAACTTGGCAGACTGGCCACAAGTCAGCTGGACAGCCGATACCGAAAAAAGCAAACGTGTGAATCTGGACACGCTTACGCCCGAGGAAGTTGCAAGCTGGAAGCCTGGTCAAACCCTGCTGCTGAACGGCAAAATGCTGACCGGGCGCGATGCCGCCCACAAGCGCATTGCTGACATGCTGCAAAAAGGTGAAAAACTGCCTGTGGATTTCACCAACCGCGTGATTTATTACGTGGGCCCGGTCGACCCCGTGCGCGACGAAGCCGTGGGCCCGGCTGGCCCCACCACGGCTACCCGCATGGACAAATTCACCCGCATGATGCTGGAAAAAACAGGCTTGATTGCCATGATCGGCAAGGCAGAGCGTGGCCCAGTCGCCATTGAAGCGATTCGCGACAACAAATCAGCGTATCTGATGGCCGTGGGTGGTGCTGCTTACCTGGTTTCGAAGGCGATTACCAATGCGAAGGTGGTGGGTTTCGAAGACCTGGGCATGGAGGCCATTTACGAGTTCGAGATCAAGGACATGCCAGTGACCGTTGCCGTGGACAGCACCGGTATTTCCGTGCACAACACCGGCCCCAAAGAATGGCAAGCCAAGATCGGAAAAATTCCGGTCAGTGTGGCCTAAGCCTGCAAACCTAAGTACCGCTGGTCTTGCGCCACCACCTTGGCAAGGCGCAGACCAGCACCGCAACAGTCAACAACACCGAAACTTCGAATCCGTGCAGGGTATCGCCCGCATAGCCACCTTCTGTGTCAGAGGCTGGCCAGCTTTCTACTGCCGCTTTCACTGTAGAATCAATTGAATCAATTGGCTGGGTGTAGCTAGGCACCAAGGCTGCCAATACCTCGGCATCGCTTAACTGCGTGGCCAAATCACCGAAAGTGCCCGAGAAATCTTCGGCTTGAATCGACTCTTTTCCAGACTTTATTTTTGCAACTCGCAAAGTACCTTCAGGGTGCTGAATACTCTTGGTTTCACTTAGCAAAAACGAAGCCCCGGCCACAGGGTCATGCCCCAGCCCCAACACCAGCTGGGCGCCCAACAAATCAGCCTCCAACTCCATTTCACGCATCAGCTTGGAATAGTCGCGCTTCATGTCAAACGACAACATGAACTCGTCAAACGTCGAATTCACGCCATACTGCTGCTGAATTTCAAGGGTTTTTTGAGGGTGTTTCAACACCAGGTGGCCGTATTCATGCGCAATCAGAAAAGCCAGTTGATCACTGTTCATGAATTGGATTCGATCAAGCCCGATGGTTAAATTCGCAGCGCCCTGTTCATCAATCCAGGTGCCAACCATGGTGCTGTTTTCAATGAAATGGACTTGCGTGGGTGCACCATCGAAAAAATGGTTGTCGAACAACACGCTGAGCTTGAGCACTTCCAGCGAATGATTTGCCATTCAGTAGCCCTCCCTGAAACGGCCAGTGACAAACCATTAAAACATGTTTTAAAACACAGCACAAAACTGAAACAAGCCCGATTTTACGGGCTTGTTTGAGTGCTTCACACCTGTTCCCTATTCAAACCATGGCGCTCTTGATTTGTGCAAGTGCAGTGGGGTCTTCAATCGTGGTCATGTCGCCAGGATCACGGCCCTCACACACGGCCTGAATCGAGCGGCGCAACAGTTTGCCTGAACGGGTTTTCGGCAATACGTTGACAAAGTAAACCCTTGCTGGCCTGGCCACTGCACCCAACTGTCCATCCACCACTTTCATGATTTCCGATTCCAGCGTTTTGGCTTGTGCGTCATCCACCGCATCAGCCGACTTCAAAATGGCAAACGCCACTGCAACCTGTCCTTTCACCTGGTCAGCCACACCCACCACGGCCACTTCCGCCACAGCCGGGTGCGAAGAAATACTTTCCTCGATTTCGCGAGTGCCCAAGCGGTGACCAGCCACGTTAATCACATCGTCGGTGCGACCAAGAATGAAGAAATATCCATCTTCGTCGCGAATACCCCAATCAAATGTGGAGTACACCTGCCGTGTCTTGAAGCTCGACCAATAGGTTTTCACAAAGCGCTCATCGTCGCCCCACACCGTTTGCATACAACCGGGTGGCAGTGGCCCCTCAATGGCAACCACACCCTTTTCATTGGCTTTGCAAGGCTGCGCTGTGTCTTCATTCAACACATTCACATTGAAACCGAACACGGGCACACCCGGGCTACCCAGCTTGCCCGGCATTTCTTCCACGCCACGCTGTACTGCCAAAATAGGCCAGCCCGTTTCGGTTTGCCAATAATTGTCCACAATCGGTTTTCCGATTGCGCTTGAGATCCAGTCCGACGTGGTTTCATCCAAAGGTTCGCCCGCCAAAAACAACGCTTTGAGCGAACTCAAATCATATTTGCTCAGGTACGCCGGGTCTTGCTTTTTCAGAACCCGAACGGCGGTAGGTGCCGAGAACAACACCGACACTTTGTGATCTTGAACAATCTTCCACCAAATGCCAGCGTCTGGCCGAATGGGCACGCCCTCGTACATCACCGTGGCCATGCCTGCAATCAAGGGGCCATAAATAATGTAGCTGTGCCCCACCACCCAGCCTATGTCGCTGGTGGCAAAAAACGTTTTCCCTTTTTCCCCCATGAAAATGTATTTCATGGACGCAGCCAATGCCACTGCGTATCCACCCACGTCGCGCTGCACACCTTTGGGTTTTCCTGTGGTGCCACTGGTGTACAAAATGTAACTGGTGTCAGTCGCCTGTAGCCAGGTCACGGGCACTTTCGCCGTGGCCAGTTCCTTTCGCAAGCTGGCGTAATCGTGATCGCGTCCGGCGACTGAAGTGAAAGGCACCAAGCCTCGGTTCACCATCAGCACATTGCCTGGCTTGTAACTTGAACGCTCAATGGCCTCATCCAACAGCGGTTTGTACGCCACCGCTTTGCCTGCGCGTGACCCCGCGTCGGCTGACACAATCACTTTCGGCTTCGCATCTTCAATTCGGGACGCCAAACTGTGCGATGCAAAACCGCCAAACACCACCGAATGAATGGCACCAATTCGTGCGCAGGCCAGTATCGCAAAGGTCGCTTCGGGAATCATTGGCATGTAAATCAACACCCTGTCGCCTTTTTTAACACCCATTTTTTGCAGCATCGCGGCTGCTATCTGCACCTCTTGGTGCAATTGGCGAAAGGTGTACACCTTTTCCTGATCCACTTCCGTGGACACGTAAATGAGGGCTGGCTTGTCGCCCAACTGGTCCAGGTGCCGGTCTACAGCGTTGTAACACAGGTTGGTTTCTCCACCCACGTACCAGGCAGCGAAAGGCGGTTTGCTGTCATCCAGCACCTTCTCAAACGGCTTTTGCCAATGAATCAAATCCGCCTGTCGGGCCCAAAAACCCTTGGGATTGCGAATGGATTCATCATACAAATTCTGATAAGTCCCGTTGGACTGGTACTTCGCTTGCTCAACCACAGCACTGTCTCCTCATTCTTGTTGCACTCAATGTAGAAACTCGCGCTTACGACACTCTGACTACCAACAAATTTATTGTTAAACGAGAACACTTCTTGTTACATAAATGATTTCTATTTGCTAGACTATTGAAGTCAAAAGTAACCCAACCACTCTCAGGAAAGTCCTTATCACCATGAATAACACTTTCAAAAAACTGATTTCAGTTTCCATCGCCAGTTTGATTGGCTTCGGCGCCGTGGCCCAGGCCGATGACAAGGTCATCAACCTGTATTCAGCCCGCCATTACTCAACCGATGAGAAAATGTATGAAGACTTCACCAAGCAAACCGGCATTGCCATCAAGCGCCTTGAACTGGGTGATGAGGCCCTGCTGGAGCGCATGCGCAGTGAAGGTGCGCGCAGCCCTGCCGACGTGGTCTTGCTGGTGGATGCAGCCCGCCTCGCCACTGCGCAACAAGATGGTCTGTTTCAACCCGTGAAATCCAAGGTACTTGGCGACAGAATCCCCGCTCAATTCACCGGTGAAAACGGCCTGTGGTACGCATTCTCAGCTCGCAGCCGCGTCATTGTGTACAACAAGGCCAACGTTGACCCCAAATTGGCCCAGAACTACGAAGACTTGGCCAAACCAGCCTTGAAAGGCAAAGTATGCACCCGCACCGGCTCGCACCCCTACATGCTTTCATTGATGAGCAGCATGATCAGCCACTTGGGCGAGAAAGGCGCTGAAACCTGGGCACAAGGCGTTGTGGCCAATATGGCACGCAGCCCCAAGGGTGGCGATACTGACCAAATTCGCGCAGTGGCCTCCGGTGAATGTGGCGTGGCCTTGAGCAACAGCTACTACTGGGTTCGCCTGCTGAACTCCTCCAAACCCGAAGACAAGGAAGTGGTGTCCAAGGTTGGTTTCATTTGGCCAAACCAAAGCAGCTATGGCGTTCACATGAACGTGTCTGGCGGCGCTGTGGCCAAAAATGCCCCCAATCGCGAAGGCGCCATCAAGTTTCTGGAATACCTGGCCAGCGACTCGGCCCAGAAGTACTTCGCCAACGGCAACAATGAATGGCCCACAGTTCCCGGCGTGAAGGTAGACAACCCTGCTTTGGAGTCCTTGGGCCCCTTCAAGCAAGACGTTACACCTGCCAAAACCTTGGCTGCCAACACAGCCTTGTCACAGCAAATCATGGACCGCGTGGGCTACAAGTAAGGCAAATCTGCAACTTACCTACAGTCCCTCTGTAAAAAAGCCCCACACTTTTTGTGGGGCTTTTTTTGTTCACAAAACTGAAAGAAGCTTGTTACACTTCAAAACGTCAATGTAACCGGCTAGTAAATTGGTGAAAAAAGCGAACGACAACAATAAAAACGCAGCGCCTACCCTCGAGACCAAACGCCTGGGCACACGAAAGGTGCCCAAAGAACAACGAATGAGTCAAATTCTGGATGTTGCTGGCTCAGTGTTTTCTCGCCACGGATTCCACTCCACCAGCATGGAGCAAATCGCCGAAGGCGCAGGTGTCACCAAGCCGCTGCTCTACCGCTACTTTGGCTCCAAAGACGCGCTTTACCTCGCCACCATTACACAGGTCGGCAATCACCTCATGTCAGGTTTAAGCTTGCTGATGGCCAACCCCAATCCAAAAGAGCGACTGAAACTGATCATGCTCAGCTTCTTGACGTTTGTAGAACGCCACAGGGATGGTTGGTCGGTGTTGTACAACGAAGCATTGACCAGTGTGGGTCCGGTTGGCGAGAAGGTGGCCTTTTTCCGAAACAGCTTTATTGAAGCCTCGGCCAAAACCATCGAAGAACTCAACGACCCACCCAAAGGCAAGAATGGTGACAAGGCAGGCATTCAGGCCGTTGCCCTGGCCAACATCATGGTAGGGGCGGTTGAAGCGGGTGCCAGGTGGTGGATTCAACACCCGGAAATTCCGATTCGGGACATGCAGAAAATGATCGAAACCAGTTTGATGCCGGGACTTTCCGCGCGATAGCGGTTGTTTCAAAGTTGGATTTGTCGATTGCTTAATGGCATCTGCCAAGTCGCATGCCCTCCCCCGCCTGAAAGCCTGCCCGTAGTTAGTGGAGTGCCAAGGCTTTGCAGCAGCGTTGCATCATTGCGCCGATTCAAGATCAAGTCGCCCGGTTTGATTCGCAGCGAGGGGCGGATCCGCGAGGATCCGATGCGAACACACTTTTGTGTTTCGCATGCCCCAAGCCAGAGTCAAGAAGGGGAATTCGACTTGATTAAGGCGCAATGAGTAACGCGATGCGAAGCCGACACACCGCACCAATCAACTTACAATACTTCCCACCATCAGCACTTTCGAATCACGCTCAGCCAGCACCTCAAACTTCGAAGCACCATCCGCTGTTACGTGCTTCACCGAAATGCCAGACGGCAAAAACACCGGCTGCTTAAACGACAAATCAAACTTGCTTGCGTGCACACCCAAAGCAGCTTCAACAATGCTCAAAGTTTTTGCAGCAGTCCACATGCCATGCACAATCGCTTGCTTGAAACCAAACATTTTCGCGGTTTGCGCGTACAAGTGAATCGGGTTGTAATCGTTCGACACCTTGGCGTATTTACGGCCTTGGTTCTCGGGTACTGTCACAGCAGCATATTGCGCACCAACCGCACTCAATGGCTCAACAGGTGCTGGCTTGGTTGCCGGCTTTGGCATTCCTTTCACACGGCACAAAATGGTCATCACGCTGCTCCAGTGCACTTCTTCACCCACCAAAAACTGCGTGTGCACATCAAATTCCAGGCCCAGTGAAATGCTGCGGGTTTCACCCACAGTCACCACCACATCGTAGGGCACACCGTATTCCAGCGGCTTGCTACATTCAATTGAATTGTGCAAGTGAACCATGCCCAACATCGGCATGGGGTGCTCTGGACGGCTGAGCAAATACATGTGCAATGGGGAAGCCACCACCTGCGGTGCTGTCAAGGAAATTTCATCTTCCTTGAAACCACACACCGCGTTGTACTGGCGCACCCACTCACGGTCGATAAACACTTTCTTCACCCGTGCACCCAGGCGGGCCGCCTGCGTGTCGGGTTTTGGTTTTTTGTTGGACGTGGTGGCAGCCTTCAGCAGCAGCGCCTTGCCATTTGGAAATTCAGACAGCTCGAAAAATTTCGCCGCTGCTTTCAGGGTGTCATTCACGCTCATGATTTCACTTCTCGATAATTGCAGTTACACCGATACCACCGGCTGCACAAATGGAGATCAAGCCTTTGCCGCTGCCTTTCTCATTCAGCAGTTTGGCCAGTGTCGCAATAATGCGGCCGCCTGTGGCTGCGAATGGATGACCCACCGCCAAGGAACCACCTTTCACGTTCAGCTTGCTGCGGTCAATTGAACCCAGCGCGGCATCCAGACCCAGTTTTTCCTTGCAGAACTTGGGATCTTCCCAAGACTTCAATGTACACAAAACCTGCGCGGCAAACGCTTCATGAATTTCATAAAAATCGAAGTCTTGCAGCTTCATGTTGGCTTTCTTCAACATGCGTGGCACCGCGTAGGCCGGGGCCATCAACAAACCTTCTTTGCCCGACACGAAATCAACACCAATCGTTTCGCTGAATGTGAGGTAAGCCAATGGCTGAATGCCACGTGCCTTTGCCCAGTCTTCAGAAGCCAACAACACGGCAGACGCGCCGTCGGTCAACGGTGTGGAGTTACCGGCAGTCATGGTGCCCTTGCCGCTCTTGCGGTCAAACGCGGGCTTCAACCCTTGCAGGCGTTCTACTGAAGAATCGGCGCGCAAGTTGTTGTCGCGGGTCAAACCATTGAAAGGTACCACCAGGTCATCAAAGAAACCTTCTTCGTAGGCCTTGGCGGCTTTCAAGTGGCTGCTTACAGCCAACTCATCCTGCTCTTCGCGGGTAATGCCCCAGGTTTGCGCCATCACTTCACAGTGCGCACCCATGCTCATTTTTGTACGGGGTTCAGCGTTGGCAGGTGGCAGTGGTGCCAGGTGCTTCGGGCGAATTTTCAGCAGGGCAGCCAATTTGCCTTTGGTGTCGCGGGCGCGGTTGGCTTCCAGCAAAATTTTGCGCAGGCCTTCGCTCACTGCGATTGGTGCATCGGTGGTGGTGTCTACACCACCAGCCATGCCCACTTCAATTTGACCCAAGGCAATTTTGTTGGCCACAACGATTGCAGCTTCCAAACCAGTGCCACACGCCTGCTGAATATCAAATGCAGGTGTCATTGGGCTCAGGCCTGAACTCAATACAGATTCACGGCACAGGGAAAAATCGCGGCTGTGCTTCACTACAGCACCAGCAACCACATCGCCCAGTTCTTCACCGTGCAACTGGAATTTGTCGACCACGCCACGGAATGCTGCAGTCAGCATGTCCTGGTTGGATTTACCAATGTAGGCTGTGTTTGAACGTGCAAATGGAATGCGTGAACCGCCAATAATGGCAACGCGACGACCGTGTTTCATAGTTTTCTCCAGATAATTTTTTAATTGCGGGCAGCGTATTCAATTGATAAATAAATTACGCACCCACCAGGTTTTGTCCGCACACACGCAGCGTGGCGCCGTTTACACCCGCAGCCAAGGGGCTGGCCATGAAGGTCACTGCTTCAGCAATGTCCACTGGCAAACCGCCCTGCGACAGGCTGGACAAACGACGTGCCACTTCGCGGGTTACCACAGGAATAGCCGCTGTCATTTGAGTTTCGATAAAGCCAGGCGCAATCGCGTTAATTGAAATGCCCTTGCCTTCCAGTTGCTTGGCCATGGCATCCACATAACCAATCACGGCGCTCTTTGTAGCGGCGTAGTTGGTTTGGCCTGCGTTGCCGGCAATGCCACCAATCGATGAAATACACACAATGCGGGCATTCGCACCGAAGGCATCGCCTGCCAACAATTGGTCGTTACAACGAACAATCGCACCCAGGTTCACATCCAGCACCATGTCCCACAGGTGGGCGGCCATGTTGCGCATCATTTTGTCTCGGGTAATACCAGCGTTGTGAACGATGATGTCGATCTTGCCGCCCTTATTGGCCACTGCGTCAGCCGCAACTGCAGCCAGCTTCTTGCCGGCGTCTGCATCGGTAATGTCCAAGGGGCAGGCAATACCGCCAATGCTGCTCATGGTGGTACCCAACACGCTCTCGTCCGCGGGGCGGTCCACACCAATCACGGTTGCACCTTCACGGGCCAACACTTCGGCAATGGCCGCACCAATGCCGCGTGCAGCGCCGGTGACCACGGCCAGCTTGCCGGTCAATGGCTTTTCGGAAAACGCAGCAACTTTCACACCCTTGGGTGCGCCAACCACGGGCAACACCTGGCCGGTTACGAATGCTGAATGGGGACTCAGGAAAAAGCGCAATGCACCTTCAATGCCATTTTCTGCGCCGGTTTTTACCTGAATCAAATTGGCGGTTGTGCCATTCTTGCCGCTTTCTTTTGCAAGGCTGCGAATGAAACCGGGCAATGACGATTGGGCTGTTTCAGCCAAGGCGTCTTTGCAATCACCGCGTGTGCGACCAATCACCACAATGCGGCTGTTCGATGGCACTTTGCGCAGGCGTGGGTTGAAGAAGTCGTACAACAAACGCAGGTCAGCCACATTGGCAGCGGCTGTTACATCAAGCACATACACGTTCTCGGGCACGCCGTTGTCGGCCTGAGAAATGCTCACTTCCACTTTGGCTTTTGCAGCAGCTTGCTTAATGCCATCCAGACCCGCCAAATCGGCTGACACTTTAATGGACGCGCCCATGGCATTCAAACCCTTCACCACCGCGGTGGCAACCGGGCCAAATGCGCTGGCACCCACCAAAGCATTGGCACTGGCCAACGATTTTTCAGCATAGCCAGCTTTGGCGCGCTTCAACTGTGGGGGCACGGGCAGGCCCAGTGCGGCGGCAATTTGTTTACCTGTGGAGGTGTGAACAAATTCAAGAATTTTGTCGGCCATGAGTCTCGTCCTTCTTATAGGGGGAATGTCTTTTTTCAGGGCTTAGCATAGCCCAGCAAGACAATGTTACTGTTGCGTAACTTGCGAGTGTATAGAAACTTGACCAGAAAATCGTAGAGGGTCGTCTCTAACCCGGAAAGGTTAAAGGTGTGTCGCCGGGTTGCCAAGGGGTGTACTTCACCATGGCTTGTTCCAGCACAGGCGATGCCAAAAAAGCGCTGAGCCACAACTTGAGCGCATCGTAGCCCGCTACAGCATCAAACCAGGCCTCGTCGGCAATTCGAAACTGGCGCACGAAAGGCAAAATTGCATAGTCTGCGAAGCTGGGCCTGTTGCCAAATAGCCATGGGCCTTGTTGCGCCAGTGCTTCATCCCACAGGGTCAGAATTTTCTCACACGCCGCGCGGTGCTCGAGAGGATCGCAGGTGTCGGTGTCCGTGTGGTATCTGTGCGGGTACTTGTAGCGGTCAAGGTTGCGTTTGAACTCGCCGTCGAGCAACGCGATCCATTCATCGCACTGTTGCTGCTGTTCGGCTGTCAACACCAACCAGCTTGCTGGAAAATTCTGACCCACTGCCCAGCACATTACATCCAGGCTTTCATCAATCACTGTACCGTCTTGCAACCAAAGCACCGGCACCGTGCCCTTCGGTGAAATTTCAAGCATGTGAGCAGGTTTTGCACGCAACACCAGTTCGCGTACTTCGACCTTCAAACCAGCAGCCACGATGGCCAACCTTGCGCGCATGGCATAGGGGCAGCGGCGAAAGGTGTACAGCACAGGCAAACCCAGTTGGTGCTCCACCCTATTTACTCCGCATGCGTTTCTTTGGTGGGCATTTCTTTGGGTGGCATCTTGCGGCCAATGTGCTTTTCATTGCGCATTTTGGCCAACTGAATTTGCTTTTGGCGCTCGCCAAAACGCTGCTTTTGATCATCCGTCAATGAATCATAGCAATGCGGACAACCCACGCCCTGAATGTATTTTTCGCTTTGCTTTTCTTCATCCGTGATCGGCATGCGGCAAGCGTGGCACAGGTCGTAATGCCCCACCTGCAAACCGTGGGTCACTGACACCCGCTGGTCAAACACAAAACACTCGCCTTTCCACAAGCTTTGTTCTTCCGGAATTTCTTCCAGGTATTTCAAAATGCCGCCTTCAAGGTGGTAAACCTCGTCGAAACCCTGTTCCAGCATGTACGCAGTCGACTTCTCGCAGCGAATACCACCCGTACAAAACATGGCAATTTTCTTGGGTCGCTGCTCGGCAGGCAGGCTTTTCAAATTCTTTTCAACCCATTCCGGGAATTCACGGAATGTGGTGGTGGCTGGGTCGACTGCGCCCTCAAAAGTACCAATTGCGTACTCGTAATTGTTGCGGGTATCAATCACCAAGGTGTCCGGGTCTTGAATCAGGGCATTCCAGTCGGCAGGTTTTACATAACGGCCCACCAGGCGCTTGGGGTCGATACCGTCTTTGCCCATGGTGACAATCTCGCGCTTCAACTTCACTTTCATCCGCGTGAAGGCCTGTTCGGGTGCAATCGAATACTTGGGTGCCAAATCGGCAAACCGGGCGTCGCTCCACAAGTAATTCATCAATGCAACAATGCCTTCACGTGGCGCACTCACAGTGCCGTTGATCCCCTCTTTGGCCAACAACAAAGTACCCAGCACGCCGTTGCTCGTGCACACCGCTTCAAGACTTGGCTTGATCTCTTCAAAATCGGGCAGGCTGACAAACTTGTACAAGGCAGCGACTACGATTTGGTCAGATTGTGGAATGGTGTCTTCAGTCATCGCCATGGCAATTCTTTCTGTTGATTTAACTTAGCCCGCTATTGTAACCGAGCCCCGGGTTTTACCCAATCAAGCAAAAAGCCAAAGCGACACGGGCTTTGGTAAACTGCTTGCAGCACCGCGATTTGCGGCAGCAATACCCACAAAAAGAACACACAACATGAATGCCTTCTGGATTTTGGTCCTTTTGATTTTGATCTCTGGCTTTTTTGCCTTGTCAGAAATGGCGCTGGCCTCCAGCCGCCGCTCCAAACTACAAGCCATGGCCAATGCAGGCAACCCAAAAGCCCGAATTGCCCTGCAAATCATGGACAACCCAAGCCGCCTTCTGGCCGCCACACAAACCGGCATTACGGCTGCCGCACTTCTCATGGGTATTTATGGAGAATCCGCGCTCACAGCCACCTTTCAGCAGGTCATCGATCAATATGTCCCCGCGCTGACCGATTGGGCCAATGTCATTTCATTCACCGTGACCATTGCCTTGGTTACCGGTTTTTCAATTATTTTTGGTGAAATTGTTCCCAAGCGTCTGGCGATTGCCAACCCGGAACAAGTTGCTGCATTCTGCGCCCCCTTCATGTCGGTATTCCTGAAGCTGCTCAGCCCCGCCATCGCCTTGTTGTCCAAGGGCTCTGATTTGGTGCTCAGTTTCATCCCGTTCAAAGCCGCACCGGCCGTCAGCACTATCGAAGAAATACAGGCTTTTCTGGACGAAGGCGCAAAAACAGGCATGCTGGCCCCCGAAGAACGCCACCTCATGAGCAATGTGCTGCGCTTGGAAGACCGACGCCTGGCCTCGGTCATGACACCGGTCAGCGACATCGCCTATCTTGATCTGCACGCGCCGCGCGAGGACAACCTGCGCTTGCTGCGCGAAGCGCCCCACTCCATGCTGCCCATTTGCAAAGGCAGTTTGCAGCAAGTCATCGGCGTGGCAGAAAGCCACGACATTCTTCAAGCCGCCATGGAAGGCGACATCGACTTCGCGGAAATTCCGCTACAAAACGCGCTGTTTGTGCCAGCTTCGCTCACGCTGGTTGATTTGCTGCGCACATTCCGTCAGCAGAAAAAAACATTTGCATTTGTGGTCAGCGAATTCGGCATGACCGAGGGCATTGTGACCATCGACGATGTTTTATCAAGCGTGGTAGGCGATATGATGCCCATGATGGACACCCCCGAAGAAGCACTGGCCGTAAAACGCGAAGATGGTTCCTGGTTACTCGATGGTTTGCTGCCCATCGATGAAATGAAAATCAAATTGGGCATACGCGACTTGCCCCAAGAAGATTTGGGCAACTTTCATACGGTGGGTGGCTTCGTGTTGGCTTCCCTGGGTCGAATTCCGAAGAAAACCGAGAAATTCGACTGGAACAACTGGCGTTTTGAGGTGGTCGACGTCGACCGAAACAGGGTGGACCAGGTACTGGCCACTCCCAAACAGCCGGGCTAATTCAACACCAGAAATTCAAACCCTGGGGTTCAAGCCCTGGGGTTCAAACCTTTAGGCATTGGAAAAGCAATGTTTTCCTCCACGCCTTCCATGTTACGAACCGACAAAGCACCCCACTCTTTCAAGCGCTTCACCACACCCTGAACCAAGTGCTCCGGGGCTGAGGCACCTGCTGTCAAGCCAATGTGTTTCACACCCTCAAACCAGCTTTTCTCCAGGCTGTCGGCATTCTCAATCAACTTGGCTGGCACGCCCAGTTTCTCTGCCACCTCGCGCAAGCGATTGGAATTGGAGCTGCTGGGGCTACCCACCACCAAAACCAAATCAACCTGGCGAGCCATGAATTTCACGGCATCCTGGCGATTTTGCGTGGCATAACAAATGTCCGCCTTCTTGGGCTCGCGAATGTCGGGATACTTCGCTTTCAGCGCCGCGATCACTTTGGAGGCATCATCCACACTCAAAGTGGTTTGAGTAACGAACGCCAGTTGCGTACCCGCTGCAATGTCCAGTTTGGCCACATCGTCCTCGGTTTCAACCAGATAAATACCGTCCTTCACCTGCCCCATGGTGCCTTCTACCTCAGGGTGGCCTTCATGGCCAATCATGATGATTTCACAACCCTGCGCACGCATTTTGCTCACTTCCACATGCACCTTGGTCACCAACGGGCAAGTGGCATCAAAGACCTTCAAGCCCAGGCTTTCCGCTTGGGTGCGAACGTCTTGCGACACACCATGGGCAGAAAAAACAACTGTGGAGCCAGTGGGTACATCTTCCAGTTCATCCACAAAAATTGCACCCTTGCCACGCAGGTCCTCGACCACCGTTTTGTTGTGCACAATTTCATGCTTCACGTAAATGGGCGAACCGAACTGCTGAAGCGCGCGTTCCACAATTTCAATGGCGCGGTCTACACCGGCACAAAAACCGCGCGGTTGGGCCAGGCTAATTTCCATACTCACCTCACAGCACCCCAATCAACTGCACTTCAAAGGTCAGTGCCTTGCCTGCCAAGGGGTGGTTAAAGTCGAACAAAATGTCATCTTCACGCTCTTCCACCACGGTGCCAGCAAACTGGCCACCATCGGGTGCGGGAAAATGCACAAACTCACCAGGCTCAAACGTGGTGCCTTCTTCAGCGTACTTCGACAACAATGCCTTGCTCACGGGGCGGTACAAATCGGGATTGGTGTCGCCGTAACCGCTACCGGCAGGCAAAGTAAATATGTCACGCTGCCCGGCCTGCATGCCGAACAGGCAACGCTCAAGCCCCTCAGCCAATTGGCCTGCACCAATGCTCAAGGTTGCGGGTTTGTCCTCGAAAGTGGACACAATCACCTGCTGGCTGTCAGCCAAGCGAATGCGGTAATGCAGGGTCACAAACGAAGATTCGTTCACCACGGGCTTGGGCTGTACTGCGTCAGTCATTTCAACATCCTGAATTCATTTCAAAAACGGCTCTATTCTACGCCTTTGGAAGCACTCAGGCAGCCCGACACGGGCGCGAATGGTTCGAGTTCAAGCTCACATTGTGGTAATAACATTCATGTGATTACTAAATATTCGCATTCAAAAACGAACCAAGGAGTTTGAACGCCATGACCTTCAACACAGAGAACCATCCCGGGGTCAGCCCCACGGCACCTGCGGCCACGCAAGGGTTTGTCTTGAACCACAGCATGTTGCGGGTGAAAGACCCCGCAGTATCACTTGATTTTTATACCCGTGTGTTGGGCATGCGGGTGCTCCGGAAACTGGACTTTCCCGAAATGAAGTTCTCGCTCTATTTTCTGGCCAGAGTCAATGAAACTGATGCAATCCCCGAAGATGAAGGCGCCCGTACGGCCTGGACATTCAGCCAGGCGGGCATTCTGGAATTGACCCACAACTGGGGCACAGAAAACGATCCCGAATTCAAGTACCACGATGGAAACCAGCAACCACAAGGGTTCGGACACATTTGTTTTTCGGTCCCCGATCTGGCAGCCGCAGTGCGCTGGTTTGACGAAAACCAGGTTTCGTATGTGAAACGCCCTGAGCAAGGCAAGATGAAGGATGTCGCCTTCATCAAAGACCCTGATGGTTACTGGATCGAGATTGTGCAGCCCTCCTTGTTGCACAAATTGGGAACTTGAACTGGCTGAAGGCCACTTAGTGGCTTTCCAACTCAATTCTTCATGAGCATACAAAGCTGGCCCAAACACGACCGCCCACGCGAGCGGCTGATCAAGCAGGGGGCACAAGCGCTTTCCGATGCCGAGTTACTTGCCATATTCCTTCGCACAGGCCTGCCTGGCAAAAGTGCAGTCGACTTGGCCCGTGAAATGATCACGCAGTTCGGTGGCTTACAAAACCTGAATCGTGTTTCGCTGGCGGAATGGGTTCAAATTCGTGGCCTTGGCGAAGCCAAATATGCGCAACTTCGTGCCTGCCTTGAAATGGCGAAACGCTGCCTGAATCATGAATTACGCGAGACACCCAACTCGCTGAGCACGCCTGACCAGTTTGAACAATTTGTGCGGGCTCAAATAGGCCTAAGCGACGTTGAAAACTTTTTGGTCATTGCCCTGGACAGCCAACTTAAAGTGCTTGACCACAAAATACTGTCCAGTGGAACGGTCAACAAAACCGCTGTTTTCCCGCGTGAAGTGCTTAAATTCGCCATACAAACCAATGCGCCACGCCTCATGGTGGCCCACAATCATCCCAGCGACTGCTGCACCCCCAGCAGCGCGGACGACCGCCTGACACGCGAGCTTTCAGCCGCCTTGGCCCTTGTTGATATAGACTTGGTCGACCATTTGGTTGTTGGTCCCACCTGTGGGTATTCGTACAGACTCAACAATCGCCCACCTTTTTGATTTTTTCCGCAAAAAAGGCTGGGCAAAACAATCGTAATTGGTTACAATCTTGGACTTCGCCGCAAATCCATGGCTTTTCAATTTATGCCGTGTGGTTTTGCAGATACACTAATTTGCTGAATTTTTTGGGGTCATCATGGCTCGCGTATGTCAAGTAACGGGTAAGCGCCCGATGGTTGGAAACAAAGTTTCCCACGCCAACAACAAAACAAAACGTCGTTTCCTGCCTAACTTGCAGTCACGCAAGTTCTGGGTTGAAAGCGAAAACCGCTGGGTTCGCCTGCGTCTAACAAACAACGCCCTGCGCACAATCGACAAGAATGGCATTGATGCCGTTTTGGCCGATCTTCGTGCACGTGGCGAAATCTAAGCAGGAGTAAATCATGGCTAAAGGTGGTCGCGAAAAAATCAAACTCGAATCTTCTGCTGGTACTGGTCACTTCTACACCACGACCAAGAACAAGCGCACGAAGCCCGAGAAAATTGAAATCATGAAATACGATCCAGTGGTTCGTAAGCATGTGTCATACAAAGAAACCAAGTTGAAGTAATTCAAACTACTTCGCTGTTTCTACAGAAACCCGCTACTGAAATTCAGAGCGGGTTTTTTGTTGGCCAGTGCTTCGGCGAGGCTTAATAGTTGATGTAGATGTGGCTTGGGTGATTTGCGGCAGCGTTGCATCATCCTGCCGATTCAAGATCAAGTCGCCCGCTTGATTCGCAGCGAGGGGCGATTGCGAAGCAAGCGATGCGAAGACGCTTTGGCGTTTCGCATGCCCTAAGCCAGAATCAAAAGCGGGGAATTCGACTTGGATCTTGGCAGGATGGGTAACGCTGCTGCAAAACACCACCTGCAAGCTACCCACAAAAAAAGCCGCTGATTCTCATCAGCGGCTTTCACAAATTGAACCAAGTTTCAAATTACGCCGCGTAACGACGAATCCGGATCGACATGTCTTCCAGCCAGCGAATACCGCTTTGCTCAGCACGCTCGCACCAGGCTTGCAGCTGAACCAGCATTTGCTCGCGGCTCAAATTGGTTTTTTCCCAAATCTGGCGAAGCTCAGTGCGCATTTCAACCAAAGTGTTGATCATCTTGGACTGGGCACACAATTGGGCCAACTCGGCACGCTGCACATCGCACAGCTTGCTCTCGTCGATCGACAGAAGCTTGGTGCCCTTGGACAACACCTTGCGCTCTTGAGCATTCGCCGCTTTTTGCTTCAAAGCAGCCACTTCAGAACGGAAAGCCTTGCGCATGGAACTGGCATAGCGCGCCATCACGTCGTAACGGTGGTTCACAACAGCCTGCACAGTCGTCAAGCTAAGTACTGGCTTGCTTTCAGAGGAAAACTTCGGCGATTCAGCCACTTTTTTCACCTTGGCCAGGCCAAGGAAACTGAAAATCTTGATGTACATCCAGCCAATGTCGAACTCATACCACTTGTTGCTCAACTTGGCCGACGTGGCGTGCGTGTGGTGGTTGTTGTGCAGCTCTTCACCGCCAATCAGGATACCGAGGGGTGAAATATTGCGGCTGGCGTCGGGGCAATCAAAATTGCGGTACCCCCAGTAGTGACCAATGCCGTTGATCACACCAGCGGCCAATACAGGGATCCACAACATTTGAATGGCCCAAATGCTCACACCGGGGAATCCAAACAAAATGAAACTAAGAACCAAGGTGAAACCCACGCCTTGCCATGGGAAACGCTCGTACACCTGAAACTCCAGCCAGTCACTGGGTGTGCCATGGCTGTACTTGGCTAGCGTTTCCTTGTTCTTAGATTCAGCACGGTACAACTCGGCACCACGCCAGAATACGGTTTTCAGGCCACGGGTTTGCGGGCTGTGGGGATCATCGGGTGTTTCACATTTGGCGTGGTGCTTGCGGTGGATGGCAGCCCAGGCGCGGGTGCTCATGCCGGTGGTCAACCACAACCAGGCGCGGAAAAAATGCGCCAACGCTGGGTGCACTTCCAGGGCACGGTGGGCCTGGCAGCGGTGCAGGTACACGGTGACCGCCACAATGGTGATGTGGGTCACAATCAGGGTGTAAATCACCATTTGGCCAATGCTGGCACCGGTAATGCCCGAGGTCAAAAATTCAATCATATTCACTAACTCTCAACAGGTCGTATTTCAAAGGTTACGGCCATCTCAATTTGCTTCTGAAGGAGCCGTATCATATTTTCAGTGTACAAGTGTACTTTTAAAGCCGGAACACATTTGGAATTTATATTCAGTTCAGGCTTTGGAACGTTGTAACACTGCTGCAAAGAAGCCATCGGATTCACCATCCTCAGGCCACAATCGAAGCATGTCGTCAGTCGTGTTCGCCTTGGCAGGCCGTTCTCCGGGGTTCAACACTTCAGTCCAGCGGCGAAGCCGGAATTCCGGGTGACTTTCCAAGAACGCATTGACAATGTCTTCATTTTCATCACGAAGAACACTGCATGTGATGTAAACAAGCCGACCATCGGGCTTTACCAACTTGGCTGCATGCTCGATGATGGATTTTTGCTTCGCGGTCAATTCTGCCAGACTCTGCAAGTTCTGTCTAAATTTAAGATCCGGGTTACGCCTTAAGGTTCCCATGCCGCTGCAAGGCACATCGGTCACCACACGGTCGGCCTTGCCGAAGTATTTGTTCAGGCGCGGGTCGGCTTCGTCGTTGATCACCATGGTGTAAAAGTTGCTCAAACCCGAGCGTGCTGCACGGGGCTTGAACTTCACCAAACGCTTCTCGGAAGTATCCAGTGCAACAATGCGGCCCGTGTTTTTCATCTGTGCACCGATCGCCAGGGTTTTTCCACCGGCACCAGCACAAAAGTCGATCACCAGGTCGCCGCGGCGCGGCGCCACAAGGCGGCTAACCCACTGGCTACCAGCGTCTTGTACTTCGAAATAACCCTCTTGGAACACTTCCGTTTTGCCCACGATTGGCTTGCCCACTGCGCGCAAACCTTCTGGCAAGCCCTCAATGGGGTTCACTTGAATACCCATATTGGTGAGTGCAGCCAGCAAATCAGTGGTGCTGGCCTTTACGGTATTCACGCGCAAATCCAGTGGTGCCGCACTGAGTACTGCTTGCGAAAACGACTCGGCGCGCGCCTGCCCGAACTGTTCGGCCAGCTTGGTGTAAAACCACTCTGGCAAACAAGTGCGTGCTTCCACACCCAGGTCATCTGCAGATATATTGATCACCCGGCTAAGCCATTCATTGTCAGCCTGTTTGCCAGCGGACCAGATTTGCTCGGGCGCCCCTGACCACAGCAAAGCCAGCTTGGCTTGGCGAACCACTGAGGGGCCTTCACCAGACTGTGCCAGGTGGTTGATCCGGTAGCGATAGCGCAACCAGCAATACACGGCCTCTGCCACCATGGGGCGGTCTCGCCCACCCAGCTCGGGATGGTCTTTGAAAAAACGGGAAATCGCCGCATCTGCCGGGCCTTCAAACTGGGCCAGCAAATCAATCAGCTGAGCCACAGTGCTCACCAGGCCATAACGCGATTGGGCGCCCTGGCGCTCTACCTTGGTTTCGCGCCGTTTTACTGGTTTTCTAAAGGGCGTGTTTTTAGTGGAGCCGACCATATTCTTGTATTTCCTGATTATTGAATTGCGTGAACCAGGGCTGAGGCCAAAGTGCCTTGCAGTTTCCCGTCCACCATTTTAATTTGCCCGCTGGCCAGCGCCGCCACAGCGCGGGGATAGATTTGATGCTCAAGGCCCAACACGCGAGTCGCCAGGCTGTCTGCCGTGTCTTCGGGCATCACCTTCAGCAGCGCCTGATCCACAATTGGGCCATGGTCCAGCTCAGGCGTTACCAAGTGAACAGTGACCCCGTGCACCCGCACACCGGCATCCAAAGCCTGCTGGTGGGTTTTCAGGCCCGGGAATGCTGGCAACAGCGAGGGGTGAATATTCACCAAACGCCCCAAGTACCGATTCACAAACCCCTCGGTCAGTACGCGCATGAAACCAGCCAGCACCACCCATTCCGGCTGATATTGATCGATCAAACCAGCCAAGGCCGCATCAAAGTCCTCGCGACTCGCATATTCAGTGTGGTCCAGAATGGCCGTATCAAGCCCTGCTGATTGCGCCAAAGCCAAACCAGCCGCGGCTGGGCGGTTGGAAATGACTGCACGAATTTGGTAGGCCCCGGTCTGTTTGGCGTGATCGATCAGGGCATTCAAGTTTGAACCTCGCCCCGAGATCAAAATGACGACGGAAGGTGTGGAATTTTGCATGGCGCGAGTTTATCACTGTGCGGGCGAAAAAGCCCTATTTTTCACCATACTGGCCTTATAATGACCGGTTGTTTTGCAACCACTAAAGAGCCGACACACTCGGTATGAAAATCATTCGCCGCCCCCGGCCACATACATTTGCCAAGGGCACTGCGCTCACCATTGGAAACTTCGACGGCGTTCACTCCGGCCATGCCGAGTTGTTCCGCCGGGTTGTGTCTGCGGCACGCGCACAAGGGTTGGTGCCCACTGTGGTTACACTGCAACCTCACCCGAAGGAATTTTTCAACCCGGCTTTCAAGCTTGACCGCATTTCAACGCTGCGCGACCGAATTATCGAGATGAAGCGCTGCGGCATTGAGCAAGTGTGCATTTTGCCGTTTGACAAGCACATGGCCAGCTTAAGCCCCGAGGCTTTTGTTCAGGAAGTATTGCTGAATCAGTTGAATGCCAAACAAGTGTGGGTGGGCGACGACTTTCGCTTCGGTGCCAAACGCGCCGGCGACTTCACCTCCCTGAAAGGCTTGGGTGAAACACACGGATTCACAGTCAACGACTTGGCCGAAGTTCAAAGCAATGGCAGCCGGGTTTCCAGTTCCAATATTCGTGAAGCCCTGAAGGCTGGCGACATTGCAAAAGCCACGCACATGCTTGGGCACCCACTGGTTTATTCCGGGCACATTGTTCACGGCAAAAAACTGGGCCGCACGCTGGGCTTTCCCACCATGAACCTGCGCATTGCAGGGCGAGCCAGCGCACTCACCGGTATTCTGGCCGTTTGGGTGCATGGTTTGGAGAAACACCCGCTGCCCGCAGTGGCCAGCATGGGTGTGCGCCCCACAGTTGAACAATCCGATCAAATTTTGCTGGAAACATTCATTCCAGACTGGCAAGGCAATGCCTACGGCAAGCTGCTGCGCATCGAGGTGTTGGCGCACATTCGCCCGGAACAACACTTCGATTCACTCGATACGATGGTTGAGCAAATGCACAAAGACACGGCGCAGGCCATGACTTTGCTGGCCACCAACCAACCCCAGATTTCATATACAGGCTGTTAACCCAAGATGGATTACAAAAATACACTGAACCTGCCCGACACCCCCTTCCCCATGCGCGGCAACCTGCCAGCGCGGGAACCAAACTGGGTTGAACAATGGTGCAAGGAAGACTTGTACAAGGCGATTCGCCAATCCAAAGCAGGCAAACCCAAGTTTGTACTGCACGACGGCCCACCCTATGCCAACGGCGATATTCACATTGGCCATGCGGTGAATAAAATCCTTAAAGACATCATTGTGAAATGCCGCTGCCTGGCTGGTTACGATGCGCGCTATGTACCGGGCTGGGACTGCCACGGCATGCCGATTGAAATTCAAATTGAAAAAACCATCGGCAAAGGCAAACCCACCCTGGAAGTACAAGAAAAAAGCCGGGCGTACGCCGCTGAACAAATTGAACGTCAGAAAAAAGACTTTATTCGCTTGGGCGTGTTGGCCGATTGGGACAACCCTTACAAAACCATGAATTTTGGCAACGAGGCAGACGAGTTGCGAGCCTTGGGCAAAATCATGGAAAAGGGCTATGTGTTCCGTGGCCTGAAGCCCGTGAACTGGTGCTTTGATTGTGGCTCAGCCCTGGCTGAAGCCGAGGTTGAATACAAGGACAAACAAGACATCGCAGTGGATGTGGGTTTTGCTTTCAATGCAGAGAGCCTCGAAAAACTTGCAGCCGCTTTCAATGTGCCACTGGCCACCCTGCAAGCCAAGCCTGGCCAATTGGTGATCTGGACCACAACCCCGTGGACTTTGCCTGCCAACCAGGCGCTGAACATGCACCCAGAACTGGTGTACAGCCTCGTGGACGTAGGCAGCAAATATTTGCTGCTGGCCCAAGAACGTGTGAAGCCCTGCCTTGAAAGTTATGAACTGGAAGGCTCTGAAATCGCCACCGCCAAGGGTGCGGCGCTTGAAGGCATTGCCTTTAAGCACCCCTTCTACGACCGCTTAAGCCCCGTGTATTTGGCCGACTATGTGAGCACCGAAACAGGCACCGGCATTGTGCATTGTTCGCCGGCTTACGGTGTAGACGACTTCTTGACCAGCAAAGCTTATGGCCTGAAAGACGCTGACATCATCAACCCGGTGACGGGCAATGGTGTGTATGCCGACTCTTTGCCCTTTTTCGGCGGATTGCACATTTGGAAAGCCAACCCGCTGATCGTTGAAAAAATGATTGAAACGGGAACGCTGGTTAAACAGGTGAAATTCGGTCACAGCTACATGCACTGCTGGCGCCACAAAACCCCCATCATCTACCGCGCCACTTCTCAGTGGTTTGCGGGCATGGATGTGCAAGCCAACGATGGCAGCGGAAGCTTGCGGGAAAAAGCACTGGCTGGCGTTGAGGCCACCGAATTTTTTCCGGCCTGGGGCAAAGCGCGCCTGCATGCGATGATCGCCAACCGACCAGACTGGACCCTGTCACGTCAACGCCAATGGGGCGTGCCCATGGCCTTTCTTGTGCACCGCGAAACTGGCGAACTGCACCCGCGCACACCCGAGCTGATCGAGACCATTGCGCAACTGATCGAAAAGCAAGGCATTGAAGCCTGGCAGCACGTCACCGTTGAAGAATTGATCGGTGAGGAAGCCAAGGACTACATCAAGAACCCGGATACACTCGATGTGTGGTTCGACTCGGGTACCACGCACGAAACCGTGCTGCGTGGCAGCCATGCCGATGAAAGCCACTTCCCTGCCGACCTGTACCTGGAAGGCTCTGACCAACACCGTGGCTGGTTCCATTCTTCACTGCTGACCAGTTGCATGATCAACGGCGTACCACCTTACAAAGCCCTGCTCACCCACGGTTTTGTGGTGGATGGCCAGGGTCGCAAAATGAGCAAATCCGTGGGCAACGTGATTGCGCCACAACAGGTGTCCGACAAAATGGGTGCCGAGATTTTGCGCCTTTGGGTGGCCAGCACTGATTACTCTGGCGAACTGACCATTTCCGACGAAATCTTAAAGCGTGTTGTTGAAAGCTACCGTCGCATTCGCAACACCCTGCGCTTTTTGCTGGCCAATATTTCAGATTTCGACTTCGCCACTGAAGCGGTTCCCACCGAGGAACTGGCCGAAGTAGACCAGTACGCACTCACGCTGCTTGCGAAATTACAAAGCGAGTGCGAAGCGCATTACGCAAAGTACGAGTTCCACCCCATCGTCAGCAAACTGCAAATTTTCTGTTCGGAAGATTTGGGCGCGTTTTACCTCGACGTGTTGAAAGACCGCTTGTACACCACTGGCGAGAATTCCAAGGCACGCCGCAGCGCGCAAACAGCGCTGTATCACATTACACATTCGCTACTGCGCCTCATGGCGCCTATTCTCAGCTTCACAGCCGAAGAGGCTCGTGAAGTGATGGGCAATGTGGAGCCATCCATTTTCTGCAATGAGTTTTACAAAGTACCCGCCGTGGCCAAGGCAGACGAACTGGGCACCAAATGGGCCGAACTGTTGGCGCTGCGCGCACGCGTGGTGAAAGAACTGGAAAACCTGCGCACCGATGGCAAAATTGGCTCATCCTTGCAAGGCACAGCCACACTTCATTTGCCAGCCAACCTTTACACTGCGGCCGCCAGTCTGGGCGACGATCTGAAGTTTCTGTTCATTGTTTCCAACATAGAAATTGCCCAAGCGGCCGAGGAGAAAATTGAAGTGGGTATTGCAGTAGGCGAGAAGTGCGAACGTTGCTGGCATGTGCGGCCCGACACAGGTGCCAACCCCGAACACCCCGGCATTTGTGGTCGCTGTGTAAGCAATCTGTTTGGCGAAGGCGAGGTGCGCAATCATGTCTAAACCCATGCCCAGAAAACCAGCGAAGGCAACCACAGCATTGAAGCCTCCACGAAAATCCATTCTTCCCTGGATCGGTTTTTCATTGCTGCTCATCTTGATCGATCAAATTACCAAGCTGTGGGTTCAATCTCGCCTTGATTTGGGCGCAGTCGTTGAAGTGACCAGCTTCTTCAATCTGGTTTATGTGCTCAACCCTGGCGCTGCATTCAGCTTTCTGGCCGACCAGGCGGGTTGGCAAAAGCACTTTCTTTCCGCTGTCGCGGTTATTGCGTCGATTGTCATTCTGTTCATGATGCGGTCATCGAGCCATCGCAAATTCGCGATGTTCTGCCTGGCATGCATTTTGGGCGGGGCAATTGGTAACTTGATTGACCGCGTTGCACACGGTGCAGTCATCGACTTCCTCGATTTTTATGTTGGCAATTACCACTGGCCAGCATTCAACGTGGCCGACATTGCAATTACCATGGGGGCAATCGGTCTGATTATTGATGAGCTGTTCTTCAACAAAGAACACAAAGCCGCCAAACCCGAAAAAAGCCAATAAGGTTTATAGCCCATGCGCCCAGTCGAATTGCCACAGCTTCCCGGTTTAAACCAACTGCGTGTGGTGTTGGGCGTGTGTGGCGGCATTGCGGCCTACAAGTCTGCAGAACTGGTGCGCCTGTTGATGAAACAGGGCTGCACAGTGCAGGTGGTCATGACTGAATCGGCAACCCAGTTCATCGCCCCGCTCACCTTTCAAGCACTTTCAGGCAAATCAGTGCACGTGTCGCAATGGCCTTCAGAATACAGTGCTCAAGGCAACGCCGACCGCGGCATGCCGCACATCGACATCAGTCGTAACGCCGATTTTTTGTTGATCGCGCCCTGCACTGCCAATTCACTGGCCAAATACGCACACGGGTTCGCTGACAACCTGCTGGACAACCTGGTGTTGGCCCGCAACTGCCCCATGGCCATAGCGCCAGCCATGAATGTTGAAATGTGGAACAACCCAGCCACACAGCGCAATGTTAGCCGGTTAGAAAATGATGGTGTGCATGTATTTGGTCCAGCGGCAGGCGAACAAGCCTGTGGCGAAGTGGGCAGTGGCCGCATGCTGGAACCCTTTGAAGTAGTGCTTGAGCTGGCCCGTGCAGTCAACCCCAAACCATTGGCTGGCAAGAAAGTATTGTTAACGGCTGGGCCCACATTTGAAGCCATCGACCCGGTGCGCGGCATCACCAACCGCTCCAGCGGAAAAATGGGATACGCCCTTGCACAGGCTGCCTGGTTCATGGGTGCTGAAGTCAATTTGGTCAGCGGCCCCACCGCCCTGCCCGCCCCCTATGGCGTGCGCATATTGTCTGTTCAATCGGCCAAACAGATGCATGCCGCTGTGTTCAGCCAAATTGAACAACAAGACCTGTTCATTGGTGTCGCCGCCGTGGCTGACTACGGGATCAAAAACCCCAGTGCGCAAAAGCAGAAAAAACAGCAAGATCAAGCTGCGGGTTTGCACATGGAATTCGAATTGAACCCAGACATACTGGCTGACGTTGGTGAGTTTGCAAGCACACGCACAAAGCCGCTGACCGTAGTGGGCTTCGCCGCGGAAACCGAAAATCTTGATGAATACGCGAGCCGCAAGCTGGACAGCAAAAAAGCCCAATTCATTGTTGGCAATCTTGCACAGCATGCACTGGGTGCCGACCACACCGAACTGACCATTTACAGCAAGAAACTGACACCCGAACACTTGGGCAGCATGGACAAGCTACAAGCTGCACAGGCCGCGCTGGCTTTTATTTCCAAACATTCCTGAACCCACACAAGCCATGAAAATTCAAGTTGAACTGAAAGTACTCGACCCACGAATGCAAGAACAACTGCCAGCCTATGGCACGCCCGGCAGCGCGGGCATTGACCTGCGTGCCTGCCTAAATGAGGCCTTGACCCTGCAACCAGGCCAGGCCGAACTCGTGCCCACTGGGCTTTCCATGTACATTGGCGACCCCAATTACTGTGCCACCATTTTGCCCCGCTCAGGTTTAGGACATAAAAAAGGCCTGGTGCTCGGCAACCTCGTGGGGCTGATCGATTCAGACTATCAAGGCCCGCTGATGGTCTCAGCCTGGAACCGCAGCCAAGTGCCCGTGACCATTGAGCCGATGGAACGAATTGCTCAGTTGGTCATATTGCCTGTCGCACATGCTGACTTCAAAGTGGTCAGCGACTTCACACCCAGTGAGCGTGGTGAAGGTGGTTTCGGCAGCACCGGAACCCGCTAAGGTTATCTGCACCGAAGGAACCTATTCATGCGGTTGTGCCACTGAGTGTCATTGTGAATTCTCAGGAAAACAATGGACTCAGGAGGCAGCAGGCCAGCCGCGAATAAAGGCAACACATGGTGGGTTCATTCAATCAAATACCTGCGTCCCTGCTCTGAAAAAACCCTCCGATATTTTTGGTTGATACTCTGCGCCATTCTGGCCATTGTGGCTGTATTCAACTACAGCAAAGTCCATCAAATTCAAGGTGATCTGGCCAAACGAAGATTGCTTGAAGTGTCCTTTCAAGACCTGATCGTGCAAAGCACAGCCTTGCATCACCTGGGCAACCAGCACACCTACGAAACCAAACTTGGCCTGGAAACGCGTGGCTATGGCTCGCCGCAAGAGTTGCTCAATCAACTCGCCGCCAGGTTGGCGGTGATCGAAGCCATCAACACCCACAACAAGCTGACTGAATCAGCAGCAAGCCTGCGCGAACATTTAATCGCGATGGATCAACAACTCGCAACACTTGGCAAACCCAACGCCCAAAGCATCGAACTCTGGTTTGTCGAGCTTGGAATATTCAATGCCACGTTGAAACAAAACGCTCAAGACAGCGATCAAAAAATCAATGAATTACAACGCAACAACTTAATACTCACATTGCTCGTACTGATTCACTCTGTGGGTTTTGTTGGCCTGACATTGTGGCGGCAATCCACCTTGCGCAGGCGGTTTGCGGTGGAGTTGCTACACCTTGGCAACCAGGCTCGCAGCGACGCGCTCACGGGTTTACTCAACCGCCGTGGCTGGCAAGAACTGAGTGACGCATACTTGAGAAAAATGAAAAGAGAAAATCAGTTGCACGGCAGTGTGGCCATCATTGACATTGATTACTTCAAGCAATACAACGACACCTATGGTCACGAGGCGGGCGATATTCGTCTTCGCGAGTTTGCTGAAACGCTTCGAACCAACTTCAGGCCAGGCGATCTGATTGCCCGTATCGGAGGCGAAGAATTCGCAGTACTTCTACCCCACTGCACTGCCGACGACACGCAAAGAATTGTGGACAGAATTCGGCTTAACGGCAATTGCAAAGTAGGGTTTTCAGCTGGAATTTGCGACATCGCCCACACTGGAAGCATTGAGCGCACCATGGCGCAAGCCGACCATGCACTGTACCAAGCCAAGAACAAGGGCAGAAATCGAAGTTGCCTTGGCAAGGTAAACGCATAAAATCCCAAGCCACCAAATGCAAAAAAGCCTGAGTATCCACGAAGGAAATACTCAGGCTCGGGTCTGGCTTACTGCCAATCGTTAACGATTAATCGATCGCAACCTCAGTGCCGCTTTCTGACTCCTGACCGGAAGAACCCTCATCGAAAGTCAGTGACACCTGGTCGTTTTCTACATCGTGATCTACTGTTACCTTGCCGCCGCTCACCAGTTTGCCGAACAACAACTCGTCAGCCAAGGCTTTGCGGATGGTGTCTTGAATCAGGCGTTGCATGGGGCGAGCACCCATCAAGGGATCGAAGCCTTTCTTGGCCAGGTGCTTGCGCAACTCATCGGTGAACACCGCATCCACTTTCTTCTGATGCAGTTGCTCTTCAAGCTCCATCAGGAACTTGTCGACCACGCGAAGAATAATTTCTTCGTCCAGCGCACGGAAGGAAATCACTGAATCGAGACGGTTGCGGAATTCCGGGCTGAACATGCGCTTGATGTCTTCCATCTCGTCGCCCTGCACCTTCGATTCCATGAAGCCAATACCACGCTTGGTCAAAGCCTCTGCCCCCGCATTGGTGGTCATAATGATGATTACATTGCGGAAATCTGCCTTGCGACCGTTGTTGTCGGTCAGCGTGCCGTTGTCCATCACCTGAAGCAGGATATTGAATACATCGGGATGCGCTTTTTCAATTTCGTCGAGCAGCAACACGCAATGCGGCTTCTTGGTGATGGCTTCGGTCAACAGACCGCCCTGATCAAACCCAACATAACCGGGGGGCGCACCAATCAAGCGGGAAACCGCGTGGCGTTCCATGTATTCCGACATGTCAAAACGCAGCATTTCAATGCCGAGAATAAAGGCCAACTGCTTGGCCACCTCGGTTTTGCCCACACCGGTGGGGCCGCTGAACAGGAATGAACCAATTGGCTTGTCTGCCTTACCCAATCCCGCGCGCGACATTTTGATCGCATTGGCCAGTGCTTCAATGGCCGGGTCTTGACCAAACACAGTGGCCTTCAAATCGCGATCAAGCGTGGCCAGCTTATTGCGGTCGTCAGTGTTGACGGACTGCGGCGGAATGCGGGCAATTTTTGAGACGATGTCTTCAATATCGCCTTTGGTAATTGTTTTGCGCTGTTTGCTTTTTGGCAAAATGCGCTGCGCAGCACCTGCTTCATCGATCACGTCAATGGCCTTGTCGGGCAAATGGCGATCATTGATGAACTTGGCCGACAACTCAGCAGCAGCCGAAATAGCAGCGCTGGAGTATTTCACACCATGGTGATCTTCGAATCTGCTTTTCAAACCACGCAGAATTTCAATGGTTTGTTCCACAGTGGGTTCAGACACATCAATTTTCTGGAAACGACGAGAAAGCGCATGGTCTTTCTCGAAAATGCCACGGTACTCGGTAAAGGTGGTTGCGCCGATACACTTAAGCTGCCCTGAAGACAAGGCAGGCTTGAGCAGGTTGGATGCATCCAGTGTGCCGCCCGAGGCAGAGCCAGCGCCAATCAGGGTGTGAATTTCGTCAATGAACAACACCGAATCCGGATTGGCTTTGAGCTGCTTCAACACCGCTTTCAAGCGCTGTTCGAAATCGCCGCGATACTTGGTACCGGCCAACAACGCCCCCATGTCCAGGGAATGCACCTGGGCTGAGCCAAGAATTTCAGGCACATCGCCTTGCACAATTCTCCAGGCCAAACCCTCGGCAATCGCCGTTTTGCCCACACCTGCTTCACCCACCAACAGGGGATTGTTTTTCCGGCGACGGCAAAGTACTTGAATTACACGCTCTACCTCTTGCTCTCGACCAATCAGCGGATCAATT
This sequence comes from Limnobacter alexandrii, assembly GCF_005871185.1. GTDB lineage: Bacteria > Pseudomonadota > Gammaproteobacteria > Burkholderiales > Burkholderiaceae_B > Limnobacter > Limnobacter alexandrii. Next base: position 94,179 of record NZ_SWKN01000010.1, on the reverse strand, counting down.
TTTCCTTCCTTGGCCAGTGCGTTCAAATTCTGGGTGTACTGGTCAAGTGGTGACTGTTTGTCGCCCACGGTTTGAGTGGACTCTGCTTCCTGTTCCTGATTCTCGTTTTGAGAATTCTCGGGCTTCGGTGCTGGTGCCTGCGGTGTTTTGGTGATCCCGTGTGAAATGTAATTCACCACATCCAGGCGGGTAATGCCCTGCTGGTGCAGGTAGTAAACCGCATGGGAGTCTTTTTCACCAAAAATGGCCACCAACACATTGGCGCCCGTCACTTCTTTCTTGCCATTTGATGTGCTTTGAACATGCATGATGGCGCGCTGAATGACCCGCTGAAAACCCAGGGTGGGCTGCGTATCAACTTCATCCTGGCCAGACACCACCGGGGTGTTGTCCTTGATGAAGTTCTGCAGGTTCTTGCGAATTTCCTCAACATCGGCGGAGCATGAACGTAGCACCTCGGCCGCTGAAGGATTGTCCAGCAAGGCCAATAGCAGGTGCTCTACCGTGATGAATTCATGCTTTTGCTGACGCGCGTCAACAAATGCCATGTGCAAACTTACTTCCAACTCTTGCGCAATCATGTTTCCTCCATCACGCACTGCAGCGGGTGTTGATGCTGCTTTGCGAATCCGCATACCATTTCGACCTTTGTCGAGGCGATGTCCTTGGGATATACCCCACAGACCCCTTTTCCCTCTCGATGCACTTTCAGCATGATCTGGGTGGCCTGTTCCCTTCCCTTTCCAAAAAACTTCTGCAAAACAATCACGACGAACTCCATGGGGGTGTAGTCATCGTTCAAGAGCACGACTTGATACATCGGGGGCAGCTTCGCTTTTTGCGTCTGCGATTCCAGTACTGTTGATGGATTGTTTTGCGAACTCATAACTTCATTGTAATCACTTCTAAGGGGCACGCAACAAGGATTAGAGAGCAATACACTGCCTTTATTCAAGGCTAGAAATTTTTCCTGAAAATTCAATCGGGAACATCTCAAAAATTATGCAAACCCGCTCTCAAATTTGCAATCGAATCCCCTTGGGGTCAATCACCCGAAAAGCCTGAATTATTTAAATGTAGACAACCCCTGTCTATTACAAGGGGTAAACCCTTAAAAAATGTATCTATTGTATGGTTGACCACGGATCAAACACGTCAAAGAATAGAAGGCAAGCTGGTTCAGACTGGCGAGTTGTCGGAAAGTTCGTGCGTTCCGATCGAAGTATTGTTTTTTGAAGGAGGTTTCGCGATGGCGACCGGCACCGTAAAATGGTTCAATGATGCAAAGGGTTTTGGTTTTATCACTCCAGATCAAGGGAGCGATGAACTGTTCGCCCACTTTTCAGCAATCCAGGCATCTGGATTCCGCACACTCAAAGAAGGTCAGAAAGTGACTTTTGAAGTGGTGGATGGACCAAAAGGTAAGCAGGCTCAGAACATCTCTGTGATGGACGCAACCAGCGCCGCCTGATAAGTAAAATAATCAAACCACCGATTAAGAAAAAAGCCGGCCCCAAGCCGGCTTTTTTCTTGGGGCAAACAAATATTGCCTTACATGTGGTCGATCATCACTTGACCGAAACCGGAGCAGCTCACCTGTGTGGCACCGTCCATCAGACGCGCAAAGTCATAGGTCACTTTCTTGGAAGAAATGGATTTCTCCATGGAAGTGATGATGAGATCGGCCGCTTCAACCCAACCCATGTGACGCAGCATCATTTCCGCCGACAGAATTTGTGAACCTGGGTTCACGTAGTCTTTGCCAGCGTACTTGGGTGCAGTGCCATGAGTGGCTTCAAACATCGCGATTGAATCGGACAGGTTTGCGCCTGGCGCAATACCAATACCGCCCACCTGGGCTGCCAATGCATCAGAAATGTAGTCGCCGTTCAAATTCATGGTGGCAATCACACTGTATTCAGCTGGACGCAGCAGAATCTGCTGCAGGAAGGCATCAGCGATTACATCTTTGATCACGATGTCGCCGTGCGCAGCCTTGATCTTCATCCAGGGGCCGCCGTCGAGCAATTCGGCACCAAATTCGTTCTTGGCCAAAGCATACGACCAAGCTGCAAATGCGCCCTCGGTGTACTTCATGATGTTGCCTTTGTGAACAATAGTCACTGAAGGCTTTTTGTTGTCGATGGCGTACTGAATGGCCTTGCGGAACAGGCGCTCGGTGCCCTCTTTGGAAATAGGCTTGATGCCAATACCGGAAGTTTCGGGGAAGCGAATCTTGCTCACGCCCATTTCCTCACGCAAAAACTTGATCAGCTTTTTGGCTTTGTCAGTTTCTGCTTCGTATTCAATACCCGCATAGATGTCTTCCGAGTTTTCACGGAAAATCACCATGTCGGTTTTGTGGGGCTCTTTGACCGGGCTTGGCACGCCGGCAAAGTAACGCACAGGGCGCAGGCAAACATACAAGTCCAGTTGCTGACGCAAAGCCACGTTGATGGAACGAATACCGCCGCCCACTGGCGTGGTCAAAGGGCCTTTGACAGACACCACATATTCTTTCAACACTTCCAGGGTTTCTTCGGGCAGCCACACGTCGGGGCCGTACACCTTGGTGGACTTCTCACCCGCGTAAATTTCCATCCAGCTGATCTTGCGCTTGCCGCCATATGCCTTGGCCACAGCAGCGTCGACCACGTCGATCATCACTGGTGTAATGTCAAAGCCAGTGCCATCGCCTTCGATGTATGGAATGATGGGTTGATCGGGTACGCTCAACGAGTAATCACTATTGACCGTGATTTTTTCGCCGACTGATGGGACTTTAATATGTTGGTACATGGTCTCTCCGCTGCTTCTCTGGTGTGTTAGAGGGAACACTCTAGTGTATCCCTTCACTACGAAAATCACAATTATTTCGCAATATGAAATTGCATTCCTTATTGCGCCAAGACGTATAATAACGCCATCTTCTTTCAGTTCTCTGACAGGAACCAGTTTTCATGCACTTTGATCTCATCAAGAAATACCGCAGCGCTTTTGTTATGGCTGTGGCGACAGCGGCGCTGGGCTTGGCTGCCTGCGCAAGCAATGCAGCCGGACCGGCGCAAGCGCGATTGCCAACTGTGCAAATTCGAGTGGGTGAACATGCCGTGAAAGCGGAGCTGGCCAACACCGTTCTAAGCCGTCAAATCGGGCTGATGAACCGAAAAGAACTGGGCAAGAACTCGGGTATGTTGTTTGTATTCAAACGCAGTGAAACACAGTGCATGTGGATGAAGAACACACTGATTGATCTGGATGTCGCCTTTGCTGACGTCAACGGCACAATTCTGAATATCGAACACATGAAAGCAGGAACTGCCGACATTCACTGCTCGGCTGGCGATGCCAAACTGGCGCTGGAAATGAACCGGGACTGGTTTTCGACACTGGGCATTAAGGCAGGTGAACAGCTGCACATACCCCAACAGGCCATGGAAACCCTGGAATAGCAAACAAAAAACCGGCCCTGAGTTGCGCAATCTGCACAAGCCAGGGCCGGTTGTCGCATTCAGATTTCGAACAGATCAGCCTTCAAAATTCTTGGATGCAAATTCCCAGTTCACTAGGTTCCAGAATGTTTCAATGTACTTGGGGCGGGCATTGCGATAGTCGATGTAGTAAGCGTGCTCCCACAGGTCGCAGGTCAACAGCGGCTTGTCCTGGGTAGTCAAGGGTGTTGCCGCATTGCTGGTGTTTACAATGTCGACTGAACCGTCGGCTTTTTTCACCAACCATGTCCAGCTGGAACCGAAGTTACCGATGGCGCTTTTGGTAAAAGCTTCCTTGAATGCATCAAAGCTGCCAAATTTGGCATTGATGGCATCCGCCAACTTGCCTGTGGGCGCACCGCCACCATTGGGTGACAGGCAGTGCCAATAGAACGTGTGGTTCCAGATTTGCGCCGCATTGTTGAACACGCCGCCTGTCGACTTCTTGACGATGTCTTCCAGGCTGGAGTTTTCAAACTCGGTGCCTTTGACCAGGTTGTTCAGGTTGGTCACATAAGCAGCGTGGTGCTTGCCGTAGTGGTATTCCAGTGTTTCTTTGGAAATATGGGGAGCAAGCGCGTCCATCGCGTAGGGCAATTCGGGCAGTGTGTGTTGCATATCAGTATCCTCTCTCACTTCAATCAATACGAAAACTTCAGCTTGGGGCAAAACCCAGCATTTCAACCCCTTTGATTCTATCTTGAATTTTTGACGTCCTCATTGAAGGGTCCGCGCAGCTCCGTTTTCTCGCGCACATTCACTAAAATTTCACCGTCTGCCAGCGTGGCGCGCAAGGCATCGCCTGTTTTCACATCCGTCACGGAGCGAACCACCGTGCTTCCGTGCTGCGGCTGCAAGAATGCGTAACCACGCTCAAGGGTTCGTTGAGGGGAAACTGCCTCAACCACCGAGCCGAGACGACCCAGGCGGGAATCGAATGCGGCAATATTCTTTCGCTGTGCTGAAAGAAGTGCGTTTTCAAGAAACTGGGCGCCTCGGTTCGCAGAACTTTGAGCTGCGCCCATTTCAAGCGACATGGCGTCCCACAAGGCCTGAACAGAATTGGTTTGTTGCGCAAGGCCGCGCTCAACCAGCCTCGGCAGGCGGCCAGCAGCCGCGCCCAAACGTGATTCAAGTGAATTCAGGTAGGCCGTGGGTGTCAGCAAACCAAGTTCTGCTCGATCCACACGTTGAACCCACATTTGGGCACGGTGGCGCAGGGCCTTGCGCAAGCCTGTGTGCAAACCTTGGATCTCGGCCAGCAATTCACGCGTGGGCCTGCTGATCAACTCAGCAGCCGCAGTTGGCGTTGCTGCGCGCAGGTCTGCGGCAAACTCGGCCAAGGTCACATCGGTTTCATGGCCGACACCAACCACGATCGGTGTTTTACAAGTTGCCACGGCGCGAACAACCGCCTCAACGTTGAAACTCCAAAGATCCTCCAGGCTGCCGCCCCCGCGGCACAGCACCAACGCTTCATGGCCAGCGGCATCGGCTTTTCGCACGGCCTCAATAATTTGGGCTGCGGCCTGCTCGCCCTGAACCGCCGTGTGGTAAACAGCGTACTGCACATGGGGTGCACGCCTGGCCAAGGCCTGTTTGACATCGGCAAGTGCTGCAGCCTGCAGGGATGTAATCACCCCAAGATTGAATACCACAGAGGGAAGTGGGCGCTTGCGTGCGGAGTCGAACAAACCTTCCTGGGTCAATTTGTTTTTCAGTTGCAAATACTGCTCATGCAAATTGCCCTGCCCGGCCTTCTTGATCACATCAACGATCAACTGCAACTCGCCCCGTTGTTCATACATGGCCAGTTGGGCAAGCACCTCGACTTTGTCACCCACTGCGGGAAAAAATCCTGCAAGAACATTGCGTTGACGAAACATCACGGCCTTCATTTGTGCAGCCTCGTCTTTCAGGGCCAAATACCAATGCCCGGAAGAAGCGCGGGTAAAGGACGCCACCTCGCCCTGAATCCGGATTGAACCAAATTCATTTCGCAGGTGATCATTGAGGTGCCGCGCAAGCTGGCTGACCGAGAAAACTGTTTTTAAGTCAATCATTTATCGACCAAATTGGCAAAAAACCGGAACATTTCCACAGGCGCTAACAAAAAGCTACTTTCTGTGCAACATGCCTGAAATACAAGAAAATAAACACAAGCCACTGATATAAAAAGGAAAAAACAACAAAATACGGTACACAAAAAGTTCATTTTTCTCACAAGCAACTGATTATTCGGAATTTTGAGAGGCTTTTCCCCAAAGTTATCCACAATGAACAAATATGTCGGCTTTTGCGTAATTTGTGTAATGTTGGTTTTTTCGCTAGAGTCGCTGTCTTACTGAATAGGAGTCTACTTGTGTGGTCAATCATTTCTGCGGCGGGCTGGCCAATTTGGCCTTTGATTTTTGGCTCGGTGGTCGCATTGGCAATCGTGTTGGAGCGCGTTTGGGCCCTGCGTAAAAAAGAATTGATCCCCGAGAACCTGGTGACCGACGTTTGCAAAACCCTGCCCCAATTCAAAGACCGGCAAAACATTGCTCGACTGGAAGCTCATAGCGCGCTCGGCAGCCTTATGGCTGCTGGGCTTTCCGCGTTCTACAAAAACGAGGACATTGAAACCGCAATGCAGGACAAATCAGTCGGGATTCAAAACACGCTTGAAAAACACCTGGACGTGTTATCCATGATTGCCAGCGCAGCGCCTTTGATGGGATTGTTGGGCACCGTGATCGGGATGATCGAGATTTTTGCCGTTCAAGGCTCTGGGGCCCAAACGCCAGAAGCCATTGCGGCCGGTATTGCGGTTGCCCTGTACAACACAGCCTTCGGCCTGATCGTGGCCATTCCAGCCCTGGTCGCCTATCGACTGTTCCGGATCCGGATCAACAGCCTGCTCGAAGACATGGGAAACTCACTGAAACCTTTTGAAGACCTGCTGAAACAACACGCCAACTCGCGCAAAGCAGGCTAAGGGGCGGGGCATTGAGAATCAAGCGAACAACAAGCATTGAAGCACCCGACATCAATCTTATTCCGCTGATTGATGTGCTTTTGGTCATTGTCATCTTTTTGGTGGTGTCCACGACATTCATGCAACCCAGCCAGTTGGAAGTTGACCTGCCGGGCACGCAAAGCGCCAGCGAAGACACCACGCCACCGGAGGCACTTCGAATTCGGGTGGGGCGAGATGGGAACTACGCACTGGGCTCGCAAAGTGTATTGACCGAAACCCAGCTGCGCACCGAACTGAGCAAGGTTTTGTTAACCAAACCCGCAGGCGAAGAACGCAGAGCTGTTGTTGAAGCCGACGCAGCCGCCACACACCAGTCTGTGGTACTGGTGATGGACATGCTGGCCTCCCTGGGCGTTGCCAGGGTGTCAATTGCCACCGCAGGTGGCAAGGCCCCATGACTACCAGAGATCGCAAAGCGCGAATCGAATCGGCCTTGCTTCAAATTTGGTACGGCGGGCAAACGCCGGGGCTTTTCACAGGCTTGACTCTGAAGGCACTTGAGGCTGTTTACAAGGGCCTGCGTTGGGCCTCGGGGCAAAACCGCAAGACGCGTGCTGCAAAAAAGACATGCCTGCCACCTGTGTTGGTCGTCGGCAACCTGATTGCCGGGGGTGCAGGAAAAACGCCCATCGTGATGGCAGTTTGCCAACATGTGGCGGCACGAGCAGGCAAGGTAGGCATCGTCAGCCGTGGTTATGGACGACGATCAACAAACACCCCGATATTGATTGATCCGGCCCACAGTTCGCCAGACGCTGGCGATGCAGGCGACGAGCCCCTTTTTTTAAGCCGTGAAACCGGTTGCCCGGTGGCGGTTTGTGCAGACCGAAACCAGGCAGTGCAACTTCTCTTGACGCACTATCCGGATTTGGATCTGATTGTTTCTGACGACGGTCTGCAACACCACCGCCTTGCCCGGCAAATTGAATGGGTTGTGTTTGATCGACGCGCCCATGGCAACGGCCGCATGTTGCCTGCGGGGCCGCTGCGCGAACCACTTTCCAGGCTCAACACGGTCGAAGCTGTGTTGTGCTCCAATATTTCTCCCGAAGCCCTGAGCAAGGCCCTGAACTGGCCATGCGGAGACGACTGGCACGCCATAGAAGTGCAATTGGTCGGCTTCAGGCAACTGAGCTCCGAACATGTCCTGACCATTGAACAAGCCAGGGAACAATGGAAATCACTGACCTTGGCAGCCTTCACCGGCATTGCTGACCCAAACAAACTATTTGATGCAATTCAATCTGCAGGCCTGAATCTTGATGCAAGCCGGGGCCTTCCGGACCATTTCAACTACCCGGACGACTTTTGCACGCAGTTCAACCAACAGGTGCTGATCACAAGCGGCAAAGATGCCGTAAAATTGAATGATTCAAACCCCAAAGTGTGGGTGGCCGAGATCAGCGTTAAATTGCCCCCTGCCCTGACACAAGCCCTAGAGGATTGCATTGGACCCACAATTGATTGACATTCTGGTTTGCCCCATTTGCAAAGGGCCACTTGAAAAGCGCCCAAGCGACGGCTATCTGGTGTGCAAGGCAGACAAACTTGCGTTTCCCGTGCGGGATGGTATTCCCATCATGCTGGTGGACCAGGCTGAACCCATTTCAACCTCCAACAGCTAAGCTTCCATGTTCAAAGCCGTGATCCCGGCCCGCCACGCGTCGACTCGCCTGCCCGGCAAGCCTTTGCTCGACATTGCAGGCAAACCCATGGTTGTTCGCGTGGCCGAACAGGCCTTGAAGTCGGGTGCCGACGAAGTCTTGGTGGCCACTGACCACCCGGACATTGAATCGGTGTGCAAAACCCATGGTTTGCAGGTCGTAATGACCCGCGGTGACTGGCCAACGGGCACCGACCGGATTGCAGAAGTGGCACAAATCAGAGGCTGGACCGACGACACGGTGGTGGTGAATGTACAGGGCGATGAACCCCTGATTGACCCCGCATTGATTGACCTGGTGGCCAAAGCCTTGCTGGACGATGCGCAAGACATTGCGACTTGCGGGCATTCAATTGACAACTGGGAAGAATTCAAAAACCCGAATGTGGTCAAAATTGCCATGCGTGAAGACGGTGAAGCGCTTTACTTCTCCCGGGCACCCATTCCTTACCCGCGGGATGCTTACGCTAATGAATCCTGGCCCACCGGTGCGCCAGTGGGCCAACTGGGCATTCGCCACATTGGCCTGTACGCCTACCGCGCCCGCTTTCTCAAGGTCTATCAAACACTGCCCCCAGCCCGAATTGAAGTGCTTGAATCACTTGAACAACTCAGGGCGCTGGCCAATGGCTTTCGTATAAAAGTGTGTATGATTCAGGATGCCCCGCTTCCCGGGGTAGACACTGTACAAGACCTGGAAAAAGTCAGGGCATTGTTCGGGTCTCGTTAAGGCTGAACGACCATGAAGAAATATTCGAGCCTGCCCGTGGGTAAGTTTGCTGCAAGTTGACGCACCCATAATCGCAAAGGCCTCGAATAAGAAAAAACGGCCAAAAATATTGCCTGTTGTAAACGACGCATCTTGTACAACAGGCCAGCGGATTTAAAACTCTTGAGGCGACTATGCGTTTAATTCTATTGGGAGCGCCCGGTGCTGGCAAAGGCACGCAGGCGACATTCATCAAGGAAAAGTTTGGTATTCCCCAAATTTCCACTGGCGACATGCTGCGTGCTGCTGTAAAAGCGGGCACGCCCTTGGGCATCGAGGCCAAGAAAGTCATGGACAGTGGTGGCCTGGTTTCAGACGAGATCATCATCAACCTCGTGAAAGAGCGCTTGAAAGAATCCGACTGCGCCAATGGCTATTTGTTTGATGGTTTTCCCCGCACCATTCCACAAGCCGAGGCCATGAAAGAGGCTGGCGTGAAAATTGACTTCGTGCTGGAAATTGATGTGCCCCACGATGCAATCATCGATCGCATGAGCGGCCGCCGTACTCACCCGGCATCAGGTCGCACTTATCACGTTAAATTCAACCCGCCCAAACAGGAAGGCATTGATGACGTGACGGGCGAGCCTTTGGTTCAGCGTGACGACGACAAGGAAGAAACAGTCAAGAAACGCCTGGACGTGTACGAGAAGCAGACACGCCCCTTGGTGGATTACTACGGCCAATGGGCTGCAACGGGCGATGCCAGTGCACCGCAATACCGCAAAATTGCAGGTGTTGGCAGCGTGGAAGAAATCAAAAGCCGTGCTTTTGATGCATTGAAGTAAAAGTAATGCACGGCTGCAGCACCGTTCAAAGGTGCTGCAAGCTTGCACAACACACCGCTCACGCAGCAGGCTTGCGAATCAAGCGTTTCGGGTTTAATCCCATTGCAGCGAGCACTGCAAAGTAAAGCACACCACACACCCCAATTACGCCAAGCACAGCACCCACACGCACAAGCGGGGTGGAAGCCATACCCAGCCAGTCAAACTGCTGATTCATGAACCACAGGGCGATGCCCATGGCCATTGCAGCCACCGACACCTTGACGAAATAAAGCCCCCACCCGCTTGAAGGCGTGTACAAGCCACGCCTGCGAAGGCCCCAATACAACACAGTGGCGTTGAGCACTGCGCCTGCACTGATGCTCAGCGGCAAACCGGCATGGCCCAACCAAGGCACCGTAAACACGTTCATCAACTGAGTAGCCAACACAACCAGTATCCCGATTTTCACTGGGGTACGAATGTCTTGCTTGGCATAAAAACCGGGGGCCAGAATTTTGACCAAGACCAAGCCCGCCAGCCCCAGGCTGTAGGCAATCACGGCCTGGCTGGTCATCGCGACGTCATTGGCATCAAAGCGCCCATAGTGAAACAGCAAGGCCACCAAGGCATCCGAAAACAAACCCATGCCCACGGCAGCAGGCAAAACCAGCACCACCGTCAAACGCAAGCCCCAGTCCATCAAACGTGAATACTCTTCATGGCTGCGTGTGGCCGCAGCAGAAAGTGAGGGCAGCAACACAGTACCCAAGGCCACGCCGAGCAAAGCGGTGGGAAATTCCATCAAGCGATCCCCATACGAGATCCAGGACACACTGCCCTGCTCCAAGTGCGACGCAATATTGGTGTTGATGATCAAGCTGATCTGCGCCACCGACACAGCAAGCGTTGCTGGCACCATGTTCTTCAACACGCGACGAACCCTTTCATCCGCCCAAGCGGCTTTGATTGCACCCAGACCTGCAAACGGATTGATCCAGCAATCGGTTCGGGCCAGGCCGTACCAAAGCACAGCAACCTGCAGCAAACCACCCACCATCACGGCAATGGCAAACGCTTTCACAGCCTGATCAAAATAAGGTGCCAAAAGCAATGCACCAGCAATAAAACTGATGTTCAGCAGCACAGGGGCAAAAGCGGGTAATGCAAATGAGCGAAAGGTATTCAACAAGCCCGAGGCCAGGGCCACCATGGATATGAGAAGAATGTAGGGAAACATCCACTGCGTGAGCAGCACAGTCAACTCAAACTGCTCACTGCCCCGCTCAAGCCCGCTGGCCATGCCCACGACGACCCAACTGCCGCCCAGCACGCCCGCTACAACAATGAGCAACAGGGCAAGAAACAAGAGAGAACTGACTCGCCGGGCCAGATCAACAGCCGCTGACTTGCCCTCGGTGGCATTGGTCTGGGACAAAATGGGAATGAAGGCCTGCGAAAAAGCGCCTTCTGCAAAAAGGCGACGCAAGAGGTTGGGAATTCGAAAGGCGATAAAAAAAGCGTCCGATTCAGCCCCCGCCCCCAAGAGGCGCGCGGTGATTGTCTCTCGGATAAGTCCTGTTATCCGGGAAAGCATGGTCATTGCACTGACCGCAGCGGCCGATTTCAATAAATTCATATAGTGATTGTGAAAGGGCTAGTATTTTGTTAAAATTGCGGGTTTTCGAATTCTACACCCCTTGGAGCCTCAGCAATATGGCCAACTCAGCACAGGCGCGCAAGCGCGCAAAACAAGCCGCCAAAGCGAATGCGCACAATTCAGCCATTCGCTCAGCGATGAGAACCGCAGTGAAAAAAGTACGCGCTGCTGTTGAAGCAGGCGACAAAGCAGCCGCACAGGCAGTTTATCGCGAAACAACAAGCATTCTGGACCGCGTGGCAGACAAAGACCTGATCCACAAGAACAAAGCTTCACGCAACAAGTCACGCTTGTCAGCACTTGTAAAAGGCATGGCCGCTTAAATTTGCGACCGCGAAAGCCACACCGGCTTTTTGCTTCACGACCAGTACGCTTCACATGAAAAAGCCCCTTGATTGAAAGGGGCTTTTTGTGTTGTCTTCGCCAAACTACTCTGGATCGGGTAGCAAACAGGCATCGAGTAATTGCAAATCGTTGTCTCTTGCAAAATTCAATACAAACGTCATGGCCATGGGTTCAATGTCGCGCAAGCGCTCATCGATCACCACGCACTTCACGTTGTTCATCAAAATGGGTTTGGCGTAGGGGCTGTAGGCCAGGTGTTGCTGGCTTTGCTGGCGACCGGGCGGGCGGTAACAGGACAACACGCCACAAAGGCGCTCTGCCCAGTCTGAAGGACGAAAAGGCCGTCCGCCTGACGTGAGGCCTAGAATAAAGAATTCCTTGGGCTTGACCTTGGGTGGTTCAGCCATAACCGAATAGCTCCTGAGGTGTACTCGCACCCCGACATGTAATTTTGTGTGTATTGTCGGGGTTGATTCTTACAGCGTGCTGAAGAACCGGCGGGTGCTGACTTAAGCTCGATCGATACGAGCGTAGGCTGAGTGGTTGTGAATGGATTCGAAGTTTTCAGCTTCCACTGTGTACTGACCCACTTGCGAGAACTTGTTCATGGCAATGGCCACATCACGCACCAAATCTTCAACAAACTTGGGGTTGTCATAAGCACGCTCTGTCACGTACTTTTCATCTGGGCGCTTGAGCAAACCATACAGTTCACAAGAAGCCTGCTGCTCGATTGCGGAAATGAACTGCGCAATGTCAACGTCTTCCTTCAACTGTACGCGGGCAGTCACATGTGAACGCTGGTTGTGCGCGCCGTATTCCGAAATTTTCTTGGAACAGGGGCACAGGCTGGTCACAGGCACAACGACTGTCAAATAGATGTCTTGCCCTGCCTCAGTGGCAGAGCCCTCAAGGGTCAACTGGTAATCCATCAGGCTGGAAACACCGCTGATTGGGGCCACCTTGGACAAAAAGTAAGGCAGTTCCATTTTAATGCGACCCGAGGGTGCATCCAGGCGCTGCAGCATTTCCACCAGCATGGCGCGGAAACCGCTGACTGTCAGCACATTGCCTTGGGCTTCTTCAAGCAGGGCGATGAAACGAGACATGTGCGTGCCTTTTTGATCGGCAGGCAGAAACACGGTCATTTCGAACTCGGCCACGGAGGGCATCGGCTTTTGGCCTTGAAGCTCAATCAGAACTGGATATTTGACAGAACGAATACCCACCGATTGGATTGCAATGTGGCGGGTGTCGATGGTGCTTTGGACATCGGGAATGGCCTGGTCAATTGAGTTGGTGGCCACGGCATTCTCCAAGCCTTTGTCACGTGTATTCATAACTTCCTCATGTGTTCGCGGCGCGCCCTGCTACATGGCGCACCACATTGGTGTGGCGATCAAAGAGCTCGCCATAGTGCTGCTTGATGGACGTTTCTATGCCTTGGGCGTCCAGTCCAAGATTCTTGAGCAGGAGAGCGGGGTCTCCGTGGTCGATGAATTCATCGGGCAAGCCGAGTTGCAAAACTGCGTTGTTAAAGCCTTGGGCGTGCAAATGTTCAGTCACTGCCGAACCGGCGCCACCCATGATACAGCCCTCTTCGACAGTCACAAAGCTGTAGCGCTGCTCAGCAAACCGTTGTAACAATTCTGCATCAATTGGCTTGACCCAGCGCATGTCTACCACGGTGGCACCCAGCGCGCGGCCAGCCTCAAGGCTTGGTTCACACATGGAGCCAAATGCCAAAATTACAAGTTTATGTTCAGATTCATCGGGCGAATAACGCACAATTGCCTTGCCAATTTCGAGCGCATCGAGAGATTCGTCGGCCACAACACCAGGCCCCATGCCGCGCGGGTAGCGTACCGAGGCGCAACCGGGGTAATGGTAAGCCGTTGTCAGCAGTTTGCGGCATTCATCTTCGTTCGAGGGCGCTGCGATCACCATATTGGGAATACAGCGCAGGTAAGCAATGTCGTAATTACCGGCATGCGTGGCACCATCGGCACCCACCAGACCAGCGCGATCCAGCGCAAAGGTGACATCCAGGTTTTGCAAGGCCACGTCGTGAATCAGTTGGTCGTAGGCACGCTGCAAGAAGGTGGAATAAATGGCCACCACGGGCTTCATGCCTTCGCAGGCCAAACCAGCCGCAAAGGTGACTGCGTGTTGCTCGGCAATGCCCACGTCAAAATATCGCGACGGGAAACGGCGCTCGAACTCAACCATGCCGGAACCTTCACGCATGGCCGGGGTAATGCCCACCAGTTTGCGATCGGATTGCGCCATGTCGCACAGCCATTTGCCAAAAACTTGGGTGTAGGTGGGTGGCTTGGGCGTGGTCGATTTTTGAATGCCAATGCTGGGATCAAATTTGCCGGGGCCGTGGTAAAGCACTGGGTCTTGCTCGGCCAGCTTGTAGCCTGCGCCCTTCTTGGTAATGACATGCAGGAAAATCGGGCCTTTCATGGCGCGCAGGTTCTGCAAGGTTGGCACCAAGGCGTCCAGATCATGACCGTCAATCGGGCCGTAGTAGTTAAAACCAAACTCTTCGAACAGGGTGGCCGGGCTCATCATGCCCTTCACGTGTTCTTCAAGCCGGTGCGCCAGTTCATACAAGGGTGGGGCCACGCCCAAAATGCCCTTGCCCACTTCTTTCACGTTGTTCAACATGCGACCCGACAACAACTTGGCCAGGTACTTGTTCAGTGCACCCACGGGCGGGGAAATCGACATGTCGTTGTCGTTCAGGATGACCAGCAAATCGATGTCTGGGGTAACACCCGCGTTGTTCAGGGCCTCGAAGGCCATGCCTGCGGTCATGGAGCCGTCGCCGATCACAGCGATGTGCTTGCGGTTCACACCCAAGTTACGGGAGGCCACCGCCATGCCCAAGGCGGCCGAGATGGAAGTGCTGGAGTGCGCCGTACCAAAAGCATCGTATTCAGATTCCGAACGCTTCGGGAAGCCAGAGATTCCGCCGTATTGGCGCAAACCAGGCATGGCTTCGCGCCGCCCAGTCAAAATTTTGTGCGGGTAAGTTTGGTGGCCTACGTCCCACACCACCCGGTCGTTTGGCGTGTTGAACACATAATGCAAGGCCACGGTTAATTCGACTGTGCCCAGGTTGGATGACAAATGCCCGCCGGTTTTGGCGACTTGCTCGACAATGTAATTGCGCAACTCGTCGGCCAGCTTCGGGAGCTGGTTTTCGGACAGTCGCCGCAAGTCTGCGGGGCAATCAATTTTTTTCAGCAGATCGGTCATGATTTCCGGTTTGTAATCAGTTCTACAAGGGTTTCCAGCGGAGCACGGTGTGGCGCAGCAATCACCTCACAGGCGGTGAAGGCCTGATCCCGAAGCTGGGCCAAAAGCGCTTTTGCTTCGCCCAAGCCCATCAAACTCACCATGGTGGGCTTGTTGTTCAGTGCATCTTTGCCCGATGTTTTACCGAGCACCTCGCTGGTGGACTCCACGTCTAATATGTCGTCTATTACCTGATATGCCAAGCCCAAACAATGGGCATAGGCCTCTAATCCATTCTTTTCAACGGCTGTAATGCCGGGATTGCTGACATACCCCATGCGAACCGAGGCTTTGATCAAATCGCCTGTTTTTCGCGCATGCATATTGGCAAGCGACTGCAAATCCATGGGTTTGCCCACATGCGCCAGGTCGATGGCCTGCCCGGCAGCCATGCCTTGCAAACCAGCTGCGCTGGCCAAGGCCGCAATTTGCTGCATGCGAACCTGCACACTGCCCTGGCTTGATTCAGCCAGCCACTGAAACGCGGCAGTTTGCAGCGCGTCACCTGCTAGCAAGGCAAAAGCCTCGCCAAATTTCACGTGACAGGTCGGTTTGCCACGGCGAAGCACATCGTTGTCCATGCTGGGCAAATCGTCGTGCACCAGGGAATAGGCATGCATGGCCTCGATGGCACAGGCCGCATCGCTTAACTGACTGGTGGCAGTTTGCACCGCATGGCCCACTGCAAACACCAGCATGGCGCGCAAGCGTTTGCCGCCATCCAGCAAGGCATACTCCATCGCGTCATTCAGCTCGCTGGAGGGACCTTTGGACTGATTGAGTTTCTCAGACAATACCGCCTCGAAACCCGCGCGGGTCTCATCAAACCAGTTCAAATGAATGGGTTGGGCGAAATTCACTGCTCACCTTCTTCCGCGGGTTTGTTCAAGGTTTGTTCAATCTCGGTCACCTCTTTGCGAACCTGGCTCAAGCGGTCCCTACAATACTTCACCAGGTAAGCACCCCGTTTGTAATCGGTCAACAATTGATCCAAGCCCAGATTCTGGGAATCCATGGTATCGACCAATGCCTCCAGTTCGGCCACCGCTTCTTCGAAAGAGGCCGGCACGGCGTGGTCGGATTGTGCAGTTGCTGTTTTTGATTTGCTTGGGCTCATTGTGCTGCTGTGCGTGATGCAAAGTCCTCCATTTTACTGCGAGTTTGCCCAAAGGCGAAAAGTCTTTGGCCGGAATGCAGACTAAAGGGTACAATCCCACTTTCTCTTTTTGTTCAACAGGTTAATTTGCATCAGTGTCGATCAGGGACACTGCTGGAGGAGGTCCCCGGGATCATGTCCGATTTGAGTGATTTGTCCAAAGTGTCACATGCTGTGACACAGTCAAGTTTGCAGCCCCATGTTTCAGCGTATTTCGATGAACATGTTTTGAAGGATGAAATCCAACTACTCTATCGAGACGGACCGGGTTACGTCGGCCACGCCAATTGGGTGCCCGAGCGCGGCGACTGGAGGTCACTTCCGTGGGAAGGCGATGGTCGCATTCTGGTGAACAATGGCTCTGAAATCGAGCTTTTGTCCAATGTATGTCGCCACCGTCAAGCCATCATGCTCAAAGGCCATGGCAATTCCAGCAATATTGTTTGTCCGCTTCACCGCTGGACCTATGATTTGAAAGGCGAGTTGCTGGGCGCGCCCCATTTTGCGCAGCAACCTTGCACCAAGCTGCAGTCCTACCCGCTTCAAAACTGGCGTGGCCTGCTGTTTAATTCCGGTCGCAATGTGCTGGATGAATTGAAAAACGTGCCCTTTCTTGAGGAAATCGATTTTTCAAATTTTCAGCTTGATTCCGTAAAAACCAATGTGTTGCCTTACAACTGGAAAACCTTCATTGAGGTTTATCTGGAGGACTACCACGTTGAACCCTTTCACCCTGGCCTGGGCCAATTTGTCAGCTGCTCCGATTTGCAGTGGTATTACGGGGACAACTGGAGCGTGCAATCCGTTGGTGTGAAAGCGGGCCTGCGTCGCCCTGGCACGCCGGTTTATCGCCAGTGGCACGACGCTGTGAAGAAGTTCAGCAACGGCGTTGAACCCAAGTACGGCGCAATCTGGTTTTGCATGTACCCCAACATCATGGTGGAGTGGTACCCGCATGTGCTGGTTGTTTCAACACTGCACCCAAAAGGTTCTCAGGAAACGCTGAACGTGGTTGAGTTTTACTACCCCGAGGAAATTCGTCTGTTTGAACGGGAATTTGTAGAGGCAGAACAGGCCGCCTACATGGAGACCGCTGTTGAAGACGACGAAATTGCTGAACGGATGGACGAAGGCCGCAAAGTGTTGATGGAACGTGGGGAACATGACGCCGGCCCCTACCAAAGCCCGATGGAAGACGGTATGGCGCATTTTCACGCCTGGTATGGCGCGCAAATGAACCCTACCCACCAACAATCGGGGAAACTGAAAAAAACCTTCTGACAGGCAAAACCGCGCATCGTCAAAATCAATATCGCGATTTCTATTTTTGTTTAATCTTTTTCTGGTACATTGATTGGACAAAAATAAAACTCTGGATATATTTAAATGATGCGTGGCTCCAATTCTTTGGACGGGCCCGTTGTACGTAGTGGCGGCCCCGCCTACCAGCAAATCAGTGAAGTGCTCACCCTGGAAATTTTCAGACAAATCTGGAAAGTGGGTGAGCCGTTGCCCAATGAAAAAAAACTTTCAGATCGCTTCAAGGTGTCAATTGGCACCATTCGCCGTGCAATCGAAGCCTTGGAGAGATCAGGACTGGTCACAAAAATGCAGGGCCTGGGTACTTTTGTCACCCAAAAGGCCCTTCCCTCCCCGGTGTACGATCGTGCAGATCCCTTCAAGCTGAACGACCATTGGGCCACTGAATATGCAGGCACTGAGGTAAAAACCGAGTTAATCAGCCTGGAAAGCATTCAGGCCAACACCGAAGAATCTCGAGCGTTGGGCGTTGCCTTGGGCGATGCGATCTGGTTGATTGAAGTTCGACACATGCTGCATACACAACTGATTGCCTATGAGCAGTTGTGCCTTTCAAAGAAAGTTTTTCCCAAACTGAGCATTGAAATGCTGCAGAAATCAGCGGGCAACCTGTACCGTTTGGCGTCCGAGGTTTTTCAAATGCGAATTGGTCAAATGACCGATGAAGTCTCGGTAACGTCGATGGAACCGAGAATCGCCAGCTTGTTCAACAAAATTCCGGATGCGCCCAGTTTGCGTGTATTTCGCATTACCCATTCGATGGACAACACGCCCTTGGAGAAGCGCGAGGTGTGGCTTGACCCCAGCTTTGCACACTACAAAGCAACGCCTGAATTGTCCTGAGCATCCGCTTAAGCCTGCAAGCCGAGCTACAATCAGCCCCCATGCAAGCACTCTGGATGTTAATGGCCTGTCTGTGTTTCGGCACCATGGGCCTGATGATCAAACTCGCCGGAACCCATGTCACACTGGGAGAAATTGTGCTGTTTCGCGGTGCAGTACCAGTGGTTGGAATCACCATATGGGCACTGATTCAAGGCCTTAGCCTCAAAAGCCCGGTGGCCATGCTGCACTTAAGGCGAAACATCGCGGGCATTATTGCCATGTGGTGCGGCTTTTATGCCACCACGCAATTGCCCCTGGCTACAGCCACCACACTGATGTACACCTCACCCCTGTTTATCGCCCTGATATTGTGGCTTTGGTTTGGACAATCCAGAAACTGGCTGGAACAACTGGCCATTGCCATTGGATTCGGTGGGGTTGTTGCCGTACTTCAACCCGTGATTGCAAGTGACCAGCTTTCAACAGCACTGATTGGCTTGGGTGCCGGCGCTGTGTCAGCGATCGCATACTTGCAGCTAAAAAGTCTGGGCCAAGCGAAAGAACCCGAGTGGCGTACCGTGCTGTATTTCGCGGGCACCGCTACAGTCACTTCCTTGCTGTATTTATTGGGTTTTGGCGAATTTGCTGTGTTCAGCTCGACCGGTTCCGGGTGGCCACTTTTGTGGTTATTGGCCTTGGGATTTTTTGGTGGCGCTGGCAATCTGGCGCTGACACGCTCATTTGGAAGTGGCTCAACATGGCTTTCAGCAGCGTTGCAATACTGCACCATCCTGGTTTCCACGTTTTATGGCATCACGGTGCTGGGCGACATTCCGAGCAGCACCACCTGGATTGGTGTGCTGTTGATTATTGCCTGCGGAGGAATTTCCTCTTATGCAACCCACAAGCGCAAGCTGAGCAAGGTTTAGCCTGCTCAGTGATGGTGATGCAGTATTTCAGCCAGCAAAGCAACCAAGGTAACGCCACCACCAATGCACATTAATTGCACAAGGCTTTCCTTGATTTTCACGCGCTGCTGCATTTGGGGAATAAGGTCGGCAACCGCAACATAAATGAAGCTGGCTGCGGCAAACACCAAGGCGTAAGGCAACAAGGCTTGCAGTTCTGTAAACAGGGTGTAGCCCAGACCGGCGCCCAGCACAGCGGCCAAACCAGCCACCGACATGAGTTGCAAAGCCTTTTTGCGCGCGATACCCGCATTCACCAACACCAGGTAATCGCCGGTTTGCTGAGGAATTTCATGCAACACCACACTCAGCGTGGTGACCAAACCCAACTCAAAATCAACCAAAAACGCACTGGCTACCAACAAACCATCGGCGAAGTTGTGTATTGAATCACCCACCACAATCAACAATCCACCTCGCCTTGCCTCCCGTTTGTCGAAACCGTGGTGGTGGTCATGCCCATCATGCTCATGGTGGTGGCTGTGGCGAAAAATCGAAAACTTTTCCAGCACAAAGAAAAACAGCAAACCCGCCAACAACAGGGCAAACAGGTTGTGATGATCCATCCCCTTGTCCAGCGCCTCTGGCAGCAAATGCAAAAGCGATGCACCAAGCAACACGCCTGCCGACACACTCACCATGGGCTCGAGTGAGCGGGCGATGTGTCGGGCAGTTAACAGGGCGGATGCAAAAATGGCCAAGGCCGTGCCCAAGGCAGCGGCCAGGAGAACAAGCGGTAAACTGGATTGCACGATTGATTGGGTCCGAGATTAGATCAGGTTCTTGCCCCGCAAGAACTCAAGCGCCTGATTGTACGCCTGTTTCGCCGCAGTGGAATTGTAGGTGGGGCGATAATCGGCGTGGAAACCATGCTGAACCTTGTCAAACACAGTGATGCTGCTGGCCTTGGCGAACGGATTGGCCTGGGCCGCAGCCAGGGCGTTTCGCATTTGTTCAACCGTGTCCAGCGGAATGGAGCTGTCCTCTGAACCATACAAACCCAATACAGGGGCCTTCAATTGGGCCGCCACATCCACCGGGTGTGTGGGCGTTAATTCTGTTTTTGCCCCCACCAGGCGGCCGTACCAGGCCACGCCTGCTTTCACGGCTGGCTGGTGAGCCGCGTACAACCAGGTGATTCGCCCACCCCAGCAAAAGCCAGTCACTGCGAGCTTCTCGATATCCGCACCCTCAGTGCCTGCGAATTCCACACACTTGTCCAGATCAGCCATCACCTGTTTGTCGTCCATTTTTGAAATGACGTTTTCCAGAATGGCGGCCACCGTGGCATATTGCCCGGGCTCGGAATGTCGAAAGAAGATTTCAGGCGACAAAGCATAGAACCCGGCTTGCGCAAAGCGCCTGCAAACGTCCTCAATGTATGCATGCACTCCAAAAATTTCGGGCACCACCAAAATTAAAGGTGCGTTTTTTTTGCCCTTCGGGTAAGCGCGGTAAGCAAACATGTCGTCATCGCCCACATCCACGAACACACGGCCTTCTTCAAGACCGTCACTTGATGTGGTGATGGCTTGGGCCAACACCGGAGAAGCCGCAACGGCGAAACCTCCCACCGTAAACCCCTTCAGAAGCATGCGACGGCTCATGGGCAACTTTCCGCCGCCAGTCAATGCTTCAAGATGTTCCTGATGTTCTGTTTTTTTGGTGTCGCTCATGCCTTCTCTCCTGCTGTTTTAGTGGGCTTCTTCCCAATTGTTGCCAACGCCACAACCCACTTCCAGCGGGACTCGCAACTTGGCTACCTGAGTCATGATTTCAGGAACACGTTTCTGGATCAATTCGAGTTCACCCTTGGGTACTTCAAAAATAACTTCATCGTGTACCTGCATGATCATCTTCGTTTGCAATTTTTCTGCCTTCAACCATGCCGACAATTCAACCATGGCCATTTTGATCAGGTCCGCAGAGGTACCCTGCATGGGCGCATTAATCGCAGCCCGCTCGGCACCTGCCCTGCGCGGGCCATTCGGGCTTTTGATTTCAGGCAGCCACAACCTGCGGCCAAACACGGTTTGCACAAAACCGTCTTCTTTGGCCTGTGCACGGACATTGTCCATGAACTTCGCCACACCGGGATATCGGGCAAAGTAGCGGTCGATGTACAGCTTGGCCGCCTCGCGGGTAATGCCCAGGTTGCCAGCCAAACCGAATGCACTCATGCCATAAATAAGGCCAAAGTTGATTACCTTGGCAGTTCTGCGATGGTCGGATGTCACCTCGTTCAAACCCACACCAAAAATTTCAGACGCGGTGGCACTGTGAATATCCAGCCCCTCGTTGAAGGCGTGAATCAGCGCCTCATCGCCTGAAATGTGCGCCATGATGCGCAACTCAATTTGAGAATAGTCAGCAGACACCAACACACAACCGGGCGCGGCAATGAATGCTTCTCGAACCCGACGCCCCTCAGCGGTGCGCACGGGAATGTTTTGCAAGTTGGGATCATTGCTGGCCAAACGGCCTGTAACAGCCACCGCCTGCGCGTAATTGGTGTGCACGCGCCCTGTGCGTGCATTCACCATGCGGGGCAGTTTGTCGGTGTACGTGCTTTTCAATTTGGCCAGTGACCGGTGTTCAAGCAGTTTGGCAGGCAAGGGATAATCGTCAGCGAGTTTGCTGAGCACTTCTTCATCCGTAGAAGGCGCACCACTGGCTGTTTTTTTCACCACGGGCAAACCGAGTTTGTCGAACAACAACTCTCCAATTTGTTTGGGTGAGTTCAGGTTGAAACTGCCGCCCGCGAGTTCAAACGCCTGTTCCTCGATCAGCTTCAACTTGTCGGCAATTTCCGCGCTTTGGGCCTCAAGCTTGTCGGAATCGATCAACACGCCATTGCGCTCTACTTCAAACAACACTTGTCCGAAAGGCAGTTCAACATCGCGATACAACTTGGCGAGCTCTGGCACTTTGTCCAGTTCAGCCCTTAAGGTGTGGGCCAGACGAAGCGTTACTTCGGCGTCTTCAGCAGCGTATTTCGTGGCGGTGTCAATGGGCACCTGGTCAAATGTAATTTGGCTTGCGCCCTTGCCCGCCACTTCTTCGTACTTGATGGTGTTGTAGTTCAACCAGCGCAGGGCCAAGGCGTCCATGCCATGCGGCTTGTGTGCTTCCAGAATGTAACTGGCCAGCATGGTGTCCTCGAACAGGCCTTTCACCCACACATCATGATTGGCTAGCACATGCAAATCGTATTTGGCATTTTGGGCAATTTTGGGTGAAGCATCATCTTCAAACCAGGGTTTCAAAAACGCCAACACATCGGCCAACGGCAATTGCGGCTCAGCGGTCAAGTCTTGGTGCGTCAATGGCACGTAATAGCCCACGCCCGGCTTCACTGAAAAGGAAAGACCCACAATGCGCGCGTTCATGGGCTCCAGCGAATCGGTTTCAGTGTCAAAAGCAACCGGCGTTTTGCTGGCCGCAGCGGCCTTTAATTCTGCGAGCAAAGAATCCAGCTGTGCCTGCGTTTGCACACACACTGTCTCAATTGAATCAACCGCCTGTGTGGGCGCATCAAACAGACTCATGGAACTGCCATCGGGCGGACCTTCGACTTTCGGTTTAGCGGCCACTTCATCTTCAGCAACACCGCCCAGCGCTCGAAACCAGGTTTTGAACTCAAAACGTTGGAACAACTGCTTCAACATATCCTTGTTTTCAGGATTTGCTTTCAGTTGCTCCTCGATGTGGCGGCGTAACTCGAATTCACAGTCAGTTTTGATGGTGACCAGACTTTTGCCGGTGGGTAACCACTCCAGCGCTTTTTGCAAGTTCTCGCCCACCTTGCCGCCAATTTTGTCGGCATTGGCCACCACGCCATCCAGCGTTTTGTATTCTGCCAGCCACTTTGCTGCAGTTTTTGGCCCCACTTTTTCCACACCAGGCACATTGTCCACGGTGTCGCCCACCAAGGTCAGGTAATCCACAATTTGCTCGGGATACACGCCGAACTTTTCAAATACAGCATCACGGGTCATCACCGCATTTTTCATGGTGTCGACCAGGCGAACTTTGTCGTTCACCAACTGCGCCATGTCTTTGTCGCCTGTGGACACAATCACCTCATCGAAACCCTGCTCCAGCGCAACTTGTGCCAGGGTGCCGATCACATCGTCAGCCTCAATTCCCGGCTCCATCACAATGGGCCAACCCATGGCGCGGGTCACGTCATGTATGTGGGGAATCTGGGCAGCGAGGTCTTCCGGCATGCTGGCCCTGTTCGCTTTGTATTCGGGGTAAATGTCGTCGCGAAAGGTTTTGCCCGGCGCATCGAACACACAGGCGATACAATTGGAAGTGATATCGTCAGTGTTGTAATCTGCACGCAGGCGTCGAAGCATGTTGACCATGCCATAAATGGCACCAGTGGGCTCGCCAGCGCGGTTGCGCAAATCGGGCATGGCATGAAAGGCACGGTACAGGTAGCTCGACCCATCAACCAGGAGTAATCGCTTCATATGACAACCAAAAATAAGAATATTCCGACATTGCGCCACCTTCCCTCCAAAGAGCAATCCACCGCAGTGAAGGCCCGAGAGTCGTGGCATGTGTTGGGAATTATGGCAGAGTTCATTGAGGCGACCGAGAAGCTGTCGGCAATTCGCCCTTCGGTGTCCATTTTTGGCAGCGCCCGAACACCTGCGGACCACCCCTACTACGCGCTTACCGAGAACATTGCCCGCGCATTGTCTGATTCAGGCTTCGCGGTGATTAGCGGCGGTGGCCCCGGCATTATGGAAGCTGCCAACAAAGGGGCCTATGCGGGCGAATCGCCCAGCGTCGGGTTGAATATTGAACTGCCCTTTGAACAAAGCGGTAACGCCTATCAAGACATCTCGCTCACGTTTCGCCACTTTTTTGCCCGCAAGGTGGCTTTTGCAAAATACGCCAGTGCCTATGTGGTGATGCCGGGTGGCTTTGGAACGCTCGACGAGATGTTTGAAGCGCTCACGCTGATTCAAACCAACAAGGGGCGACGTATTCCGATCATTTTGGTGGGCTCAAAGTTTTGGGCAGGCCTGATTGACTGGGTTAAAAGCCATTTGTTGGGCGAAGGCATGATCAGCCCGGGCGACATGGACCTGTTTGAAATCGTCGAAACCCCGGAAGAAGTTCTGAAGTGCATATTCCACTTCTACGAAAAACGCACCTTCAACCCCTCAGACAGTGAAACAGAGAAGCTGCTGGACTTATAAAGCAGGGTTAAACACAGGTAAAATCCGGGGTGCTCACGACCCTACTCAGGACTTTGAATGGCTGTTTTTACACGCATTACCCAAACTGAACTGCAAGAATGGCTCCACGGCCGCGATTGTGGTGAATTGCTTTCCTTCGAAGGCATTGAGTCGGGCATTGAAAACACCAATTATTTTGTGAACACGAGCACAGGGCGGTTTGTACTCACCTTGTTTGAAAAGCTCAAGGCTGAAGACTTGCCGTTTTACCTGGGCCTGATGCAACACCTGGCGAAAAAAGGCCTCGCAGTGCCAGGGCCCATCCCAAACGCCAAAGGCGAGCTGTTTAACCCGCTGAACGGCAAACCTGCCACACTGGTGAATTGCCTGAGCGGAAAATCAGTGGACCGCCCCAACACTGCACAATGCGAACAAATAGGCCGTTTTTGCGCGCAAGCCCATTTGGCTGTAGCTGACTTTAAGGGCAACACCCCAAACCCACGTGGACTGGCCTGGATCGAAAGTGCCATGCACGAGCTGGAATCCCATTTACCTGACCAGGTTCGAGCGCTGTTGCACAACGAGGTCAACCACCAAAAGGCTGTTGCCGAACGCCACGCTTACAAAATGCTGCCCAAAGGCGCAGTTCATGCTGACCTTTTTCGGGACAACGCACTGATGAAGGGTGATGCGCTGGGTGGGGTAATCGATTTCTATTTTGCAGGCGTAGACACCTTCCTGTTTGACCTGGCGGTGACTGCGAACGATTGGTGTATCGATGTGTCCAACGACGGCCAAAGCCAGGGAGAACTTCAGCTTGACTCGCTTGCAGCCCTGTTAAAGGGTTATCAGGACATACGCCCATTGAACAACCACGAATGCGATTTGTGGCAGGACATGCTTCGAGCCGCCGGGCTGCGCTTCTGGACTTCACGCCTTTATGACTATTACATGCCGCGTGATGCTGAAGTGTTGAATGTCAAAGACCCCAAACATTTTGAGAGGATACTTGTGGCTCGACGCTCGGGAATTCCCGCGATACAACACCTTAATCTAGGAAGTGCATAAATTGGCCAACTACGTTCACACTTGCCCGCCCAGCGCCGGCTGGAATTGGCTGATGCAAGGCACTCAGCTTTTTCGCAGCAAGCCAGGAGAGATGTTTTTGTTCGGGAACACCTACCTGTTCATCATCCTGTTTGTGGGCATTCTGATTCCGTTTCTGGGTGCTGCAATTGTCGCGATGGCATCGCCTGCACTGGGTTTCGGCATCATGCTGGCTGGCAAAATGGGGCAAAAGGGTCTTCGGGTCAGCCCCAGCGTGTTGTTCAACGCATTCACGCAGGAACACAGACGTCACCTGAACTCCCTGATTATGCTGGGCGCTATTTACACCGCGGCATTTGCCTTGATCAAACTGTTTGCACACTTGGTATTGGGAGCTCAGCCAACAGTGTCAATGGAAGACCTGCAGAAAGCTGATCCTGCTGCTAACGCGGCTTTCATGGAATACATGGTTCTCTACATGATGTTTGTCGGTCTGGCCAGTATTCCTGTCTTGCTTGCATTCTGGTTTGCACCGGTGCTGGTCATTTGGCACAACATGAAACCCATGCAGGCCTTGTTTTCAAGCTGGGTTGCGGTTTGGCGCAACAAGGCCAGCTTCTTCATTTATGGCATGGGCTGGTTGGTTTTGGGCCTGGGTTTTTCATCGGTATTCGTGGTTATTTTCACGATGATGGGTTTGCCAGCAGCATTCGTGAGTGCCCTGAACATGATGTGTGTGGCTTTGGTAATGGCTGTCACACTTTGCACGTTCTACCCCACCTACCAAGCTGTGTTTGAGCACGGTCCAGCGGTGTGATGAGCTCATTCGGTTTGGGTTCCGCTTTCTCAACTGCTGGTTAAATGCCCAATCGGCTTGGATTTCAATCTCTCGCCTGAAAACCTGTCTATCCCTTGCTGAACCTCACGATGCCTGAGAACGACCCTCCTAAAAAGCGGGTCGGGCACGTTCTCTGTCGCCCATGCCGGGCGACACCGGCCCTGCTCGGCACGCAAGGGCAGGTTTTCTTGAAGGCGAGGCGATCGAAACACCGCCGCCGATTGGGCGTTGAACCCAGCGGTGATGCAGAGCTGAACTTGCAATGGGTCGCGCACGCGAGGTTTAAGCCAACTCGGCAGTGGGATTGCTTGGGACGCACTTCAAGAAAACCGCCCCGTTTGAGTTTAGTCGCAGCGTTCGGCGTTACGCCGACACCGAGACTCGGCCCGCCCTTTTGCCGAGCGAGGTGAGCAAGAATAAAGTCAAAAAGGGATCAAGCGGTTTTCAGTGCGGCACAAGTAACCCATGCCGAGTTGGCAAGAAACCACGGCGGTGCCTCTCCGCGTTCAACTCATCAATTCCGCTCAAGCTTCGCCAAACTCAGCATCAGCCACTTCATGCCCTGGCGACCAAAGTTGATTTGAATTCTTTGGTCATCACCCTCACCCTCATAAGCCACCACCACACCGCTACCGAACTTGGCATGCGCCACGCCAGTGCCAATGTCGTAAGGGCGTTTGGCAACCTTGTTGCTGTAGCCCATATTCAGGGTTTTGTTCTGCCCCCACACTTTGGAATCAAGTGCGTCCCAACCCTGGCTGGCAATGTGCGCGCGCTTGGGTGTTAACCACTTCAACACTTCCTCGGGCAATTCGTCCAGAAAGCGTGAGCGCAGGTGGTACCGAATTTGCCCATGCAGCATGCGTTGTTGTGCATGGCTTAAAAACAGCTGCTCCCGTGCGCGGGTAATGGCCACATACATCAAGCGGCGCTCTTCTTCCACGGCTTCCACACTGGTGCCGTCGCCACCTTCTACAGAATTGCCAATGCTGTTTTCATGTGGAAAAAGTCCTTCTTCCAGGCCAGTCACAAACACGCACTTGAATTCAAGCCCTTTGGCAGAGTGGGCTGTCATCAATTGAATGGCTTCCTGACCTGCCGCTGCCGCGTTGTCGCCCGCCTCAAGCGAGGCATGAGACAGAAAATCGGCCAGCGGCGTAATCAGCTTTTCCTCATCCACCATGGTGGCTGCGGCATCCTGGTAATACCCTTCTGCAATGGCAAAAGAGGCTGCCGCGTTCACCAATTCTTTCAGGTTTTCTACACGGTCTTCACCGTCTTTGTCGGCCTGAAAATGCGCCACCAAACCCGATTCATTGATTACCTTGTCCACCAAATCAGCAAGGCTTAGCCCTCGGGTCTCAAACCGCATACGCTCAATCAAATCTGCGAATTTTTTCAAACCGGCTTGTGCCCTACCTTCCATACGATGAATGGCGCGGTACAGCGAAGTACCCTGTGCTGTGGAAATGTCCTGAAGTTGCTCTACGCTGCGAGCACCGATTCCCCGTGCAGGAAAGTTCACAACACGTGAAAAAGAATTGTCGTCGTCCGCATTGTCCATCAAACGCAAGTAAGCCAGTGCATGCTTGATTTCCGCGCGCTCGAAGAATCGCAAACCACCATACACACGATACGGCATGCCGGCATTGAACAAAGCCTGTTCCACCACGCGTGATTGCGCATTGGAACGGTACAGAATTGCGATGTCCGAACGACTGTAACCCTCTTCCAGCACCAGCTTTTTGATTCGGTCGATGATGAAAGCCGCTTCATCCTGATCACTGGTGGCTTCATACACCCGGATTGCTTCACCCTCGCCAGCTTCGGTCCACAACTCCTTGCCCAAACGGGCCTTGTTGTGCGCAATCAGCACGTTGGCGGCTTTCAGTACATTGCCAACTGAACGGTAGTTTTGTTCAAGCTTGATGCGGTTTTGTACAGCAAAATCATTTTCAAACTGCACCATGTTCGCCACGCGTGCGCCGCGAAATGCGTAAATGGACTGGTCATCATCACCCACCGCGAAAATGCAGCCTTGTGGCCCAGCCAAACGCTTCAACCAGTTGTATTGCAAACTGTTGGTGTCTTGAAACTCGTCGACCAGAATGTATTTGAAGCGAGCCTGGTAATGTTCCCGCAGCGCCGGGTTGGCACCCAGCAACTCAAATGAACGCAACAACAGCTCTGCGAAATCCACGACACCTTCGCGCTGGCACTGGGCCTCGTAGGCTTCATACAGGCGCACCATCATTCGGTGGTATTCGTCATGCGCATCAACGTCTTTGGGACGCAAGCCCTGGTCTTTCGCAGAGCCGATAAAGTAGCTTAGTTGCTTGGGTGGAAATTTCTCAGCATCAATGCCCAACACTTTGTACATGCGCTTGATGGCCGACAGCTGGTCTTGCATGTCCAGAATTTGAAACGCCTGTGGCAAGCCAGCCTCTTTCCAGTGAGCCCGCAACATGCGGTTGCAAAGCCCGTGGAAAGTACCCACCCACATGCTGCGGGTGTTGATAGGCAACATGCTTGAAATGCGGTGAAGCATTTCCTTGGCCGCTTTGTTGGTAAACGTGACCGCCAACACACCGTTGGGCCCGACCTGCCCGGTTTGGATCAACCATGCAATTCTCGCAGTCAGCACCTTGGTTTTACCGCTGCCGGCCCCAGCCAGAATCAGTGCTGATTCACGGGGCAAGGTGACGGCTGCCAGTTGTTCAGGGTTCAGGCTATCAAGTAAAGACACGGCTTCTCACATCAAAAATGGGTTTTGCTGTTGATTTTAACAGTGATTGCCCCACCTGCCCTGCCCGTAAAAAACGAAAAAGCCCGATATAATGACCGATTGGCTTGCCGCACCCGGCATGGCCCCGCCCGCATTCAAAATTCACACCCAAGTTTCAACGCACCATGTTCGACAAATACGCCGCCCAAGACATTGAAAACGCCGTTCAAGGCCAATGGAAAGAATCGGACGCCTACAAAGCCGAAGCCTTCGCCAAAGACGCTAGCGGCAAGCTAAAGCCTAAGTATTACTGCGTTTCAATGCTGCCATATCCAAGCGGCAAGCTTCACATGGGCCATGTGCGCAATTACACCATCAACGACGTGATGATTCGCCAGAAACGCATGAAGGGCTACAACACCCTGATGCCCATGGGTTGGGACGCATTCGGCATGCCTGCCGAAAACGCTGCCATGGCCAACGGCAAACCGCCCGCCGCATGGACCTACAGCAACATCGACTACATGAAGAAGCAGATGGAATCGATGGGCCTGGCCATTGACTGGTCCAAGGAAGTGGCCACCTGCAAGCCCGATTACTACAAGTGGAACCAGTGGCTGTTTTTGAAAATGCTTGAAAAGGGCATTGTGTACAAAAAAACAGGCACGGTGAACTGGGATCCGATTGATCAAACCGTATTGGCCAATGAACAGGTGATCGACGGCAAAGGCTGGCGTTCAGGCGCTGTGGTCGAAAAGCGCGACATTCCCATGTACTACATGGCGATTACCGATTACGCCGATGTGCTGCTCGACGATTTGAACGGCTTGCAGTGGCCCGACCGCGTCAAAGTGATGCAGGAAAACTGGATTGGCAAATCCACAGGCGTGCGTTTTGCTTTTCCGCATGAAATCAAAAACGCTGCGGGTGAACTGGTTCAAGACGGCAAAATGTATGTGTTCACCACGCGTGCCGACACCATCATGGGCGTGACCTTCTGCGCTGTGGCCGCTGAACACCCGCTGGCCACACTGGCCGCTGAAAACAATCCTGAACTTCAAGCATTCATCGCTGAATGCAAGGCAGGCGGCGTGGCCGAGGCCGACATGGCCACCATGGAAAAGAAAGGCATGCCCACTGGCTTGAACGTAACCCACCCCCTGACCGGTGCAAGCGTGCCCGTGTGGGTGGGCAACTATGTGCTGATGAGCTACGGCGATGGCGCAGTGATGGGCGTGCCTGCACACGACGAACGCGATTTTGCATTCGCCTTGAAGTACGGCATTGCCATCAAGCAAGTGATTGGCGTGCAAGGCGAAGTATTCAACAACGCCGAGTGGGCCGAGTGGTACGGCGACAAAGAGCGCGGTGTTTGCGTGGCCAGCGGCCCGCTGGATGGTTTGAATTACTCCGCAGCTGTCGACAAGGTGGCCGAGCTTCTCGCATCCAAAGGCCTGGGTGAAAAACGCATTCAGTTCCGCCTGCGCGATTGGGGTATTTCGCGCCAGCGCTATTGGGGCACACCAATCCCAATGATTTATTGCGACACCTGCGGCGATGTACCCGTGCCAGAAGCAGACCTTCCTGTGGTGCTGCCAGAAGACCTGGTGCCGGATGGCAGCGGCAACCCGCTGGCCAAAAGTGCTGCATTCTACGAATGCAAATGCCCCAAGTGCGGCAGTTTGGCGCGCCGTGAAACCGACACCATGGACACCTTTGTGGATTCCAGCTGGTATTTCACCCGTTATGTTTGCAACGATGCAAACACCATGACAGATGAACGCAGCGATTACTGGATGCCCATGGACCAGTACATCGGCGGCATTGAACACGCCATTTTGCACCTGCTGTACAGCCGCTTCTGGACCAAGGTCATGAACGACCTGGGCCTGGTGAAATTCCGTGAACCTGCCACCGCCCTGCTCACCCAAGGCATGGTGCTGAACGACACCTATTTCACCGAAGAAGCCAACGGCAAAAAAACCTGGATCAATCCGGCCGATGTGGCTGTTGAATTCGACGACAAGGGCCGCCCGCTATCTGCCAAACTCAGCAGCACAGGCACCCCAGTGCACATTGGTGGCGTTGAGAAAATGTCGAAGTCCAAAAACAATGGCATCGACCCACAGGCGCTGATCGACCAGTACGGTGCCGACACAGCCCGCTTGTTCACCATGTTTGCTGCGCCGCCCGAGCAAAGCCTGGAGTGGAGCGATTCCGGCGTGGAGGGCGCACACCGCTTCCTGAAACGCTTGTATCAGTTGGCCTTGAATCAGCAAGAAGCAATCAAGGCGCAACCCGCCTTGAACCCAGCGGAATTGAGCAAGGCGGCACAAAACGCCCGTCGCGATGTGCATGAAATTTTGAAGCAAGCCAACTTCGATTACGACCGTCACCAATACAACACCGTGGTGTCTGCCGGCATGAAGATGCTGAACACACTGGATGCATTCGCAAGCGAAGCCAATGCGCCCGCCGACCAGGCAGTGCTGGCCGAAGGCCTGAGCATTCTGTTGCGCGTGCTGTACCCGATTGTGCCGCACATCACCTGCCACCTGTGGAGCAGCCTGAATTACAGCGCTGCGCACGGCGACCTGCTGGATGCGCCTTGGCCTGAGGTTGATGAAAAGGCGCTTGTACGTTCTGAACTCACATTGATGGTACAGGTGAACGGCAAACTGCGTGGCAGCATTGAAGTGCTTGCCGATGCCGACAAAGCCAGCATCGAGGCCTCCGCCTTGGCCAGTGAAGCCGCGCAAAAGTTCATGGAAGGCAAACCCGCGAAGAAAGTGATCGTGGTACCCGGCAAACTGGTCAACATCGTTGTTTAAGATCGACCTCAACTACAAGCGAGTCTTTATGAAACGGTTCATTCAAACCATTGCCCTGCTGGCTACTACACTGGCATTGACCGCTTGCGGCTTTCAGTTGCGTGGCCAGTACAACTTCGATTTTGAGAAAATCGAATTGCGCGGCATGGAAAATTCCGAAATGAATCGCAACATGGACTTGCAGCTTCAAATTCTGAACCTGAAAGTGAACCCACCTGAAGGTGCGCCCCTGAAGCTGAATTTGTTGGGTGAAACGCGAGACCGCAGCATTGTTACATTCAGTGCCACTGGTCGAGCCCGAGAAGTTCGCATTACCTACGAACTGCTCTACAGTGTGGTGGACAAAAACGGCGATTTCCTCATTGCCACCAGCCAGTTAAGCCAGCGCCGCGAACTGACCTACACCGACGATCAAATTCTGGGCAAGGAAGCCGAAGAAAACCAGCTTTATACCGAAATGCAGCGTGATATCGCTCGCCAAATTACCGGGCGACTCAGTGCACTGCAACTGGGCAATGCAAAAACCACTGGGCAAACCGCAAAGTGAAACAGATTGCGCTCGACACCTGGTTAAACGACGGCGCAAACATTGCCTTGCCACAACTGTTGTGCGTGTTTACCGACGAACCGCTTTTTGCGACCCAAGCCGCCGACCTGTATCGTCAGCGACTGAAAAAACAAACCGATTACCAGCGACAAATTGTTGAAGTAGACCGGCAATTTGATCCACAAGAATTCCTGTCGCTGTTTGCTGAAGCATCGTTGTTTGGCGACGTTTCACTGGTTGATTTGCGAATTAATCAACCCAAACTCAGCAAAGAAGCCGCAGAGGCCTTGGGTAAGGCAGCCCAATGGATTGCTGCGGGCGACACAGGGCATTACCTGCTGGTGAATGCCCCGAAGCTGAACAAGACCCAGGAAAAAAGCGCTGGGTTTGCCGAATTGCTGGCCAAAGGCACTGAAATAGCCTGCCGCCCAGTGGGTGCAGACGCGCTGCCAGGCTGGATAGCGCAAGCCGCAAAACGCAAAGGCGTGCAGTTAAGCCGCGAAACCTGCACATGGTTGGCCGAGAAAACCGAAGGCAACCTGTTGGTAGCCCATCAAACCATCGAAAAGCTGGCGCTGGAGCACCAAGGGGCAGTTGATATTGAACAGGTTCAAGGCATGGTTGCCAATTCTGCACGCTTTAATGTGTTCGATTTGGGTGGCAGCTTGCTGGCGGGCGATACCAAACGAATTACCCGAATGATGGAAGGGCTTGAAGCCGAGGGCGAAGCCCCCACCTTGGTACTTTGGGCTTTGCAGGAAGAAATTCGTGCCATTCGCGACACACAGCAGGCCATGCGGCGAGGAATGTCTTTGTCGGATGCCTGCCGACAAAATAGAATTTGGGGACAGCGGCAAAATCACATTGCTGCGGCCCTGAAACGCCACAACCCCGGCAGCCTTCAAAAACTGACCGCATGGTGTTATGCGGCCGAGAAAACCATCAAGGGCATGAAACAGGGCAACCCCTGGACCCTGTTTGAGATCATCGGTTTGGGCGTGGCGGGCATTGAACCGCCCGAATTGTGGAACAGTTGAATCAATCGTACCGAACATAAGTACCGAGCAAGCAATATGAGCATTGAAGAACAAATTTTGGCCATTGGCAAAAAAGCCCGCGCAGCCGCTGTTTACATGGCCAAGGCCAACACGCATGCCAAAAACACGGCGCTGCTTGAAACCGCCAGGCTGATTCGGGCGAACCAGGCAGCGCTGACCAAGGCCAACGAAGAAGACATGGCGCAGGCCAAAGCCAACGGCCTTGACGCAGCCTTGCTTGATCGCCTCGCATTGAGCGACAAGGCCATTGAAACCATGGCTGAAGGCCTGGAACAAATTGCCCAGCTGCCCGACCCGATTGGCGAGATGACTGACTTTAAAAACCGCCCCTCAGGTATTCAGGTAGGCAAAATGCGCGTTCCCTTGGGTGTCATCGGCATCATTTACGAAAGCCGCCCAAACGTGACCGTCGATGCTGCCGGTTTGTGCATCAAATCAGGCAACAGCACCATTTTGCGCGGTGGCTCAGAAGCATTCCGCTGCAACCAGGCTTTGGCTGCAATCGTGGCACAGGGTTTGGAGGCAGCAGGCTTGCCAGCTGAAGCCGTACAGGTGATCGACACCACCGACCGGGCTGCCGTCGGCACCTTGATCACCATGACCGAATACGTGGACGTGATCGTGCCACGCGGCGGCAAAGGCCTGATCGAACGAATTTCCCGCGACGCCAAGGTGCCCGTCATCAAGCACCTGGATGGTATTTGCCATGTGTTCATTGATGAGTCAGCAAACCTAACCCATGCGGTGAATATTGCCGAGAATGCGAAAACCCACCGCTACGGCACCTGCAACACCATGGAAACACTATTGGTTCACACCCATGTGGCCAAGCCCGCCTTGGCGGAACTTGCGCAGCGTTATGCGGCCAAAGGTGTAGAGCTTCGAGGCTGCAAGCGAACCATGGCTTTGTTACCTGCGGTGAAAGCGGCCACAGAGGAAGACTGGAACACCGAGTATTTGGCACCGATTTTGTCGATCAAAGTGGTCGACAGCCTTGACGAAGCGATTGCGCACATCAACCAGTACGGCTCGCACCACACCGACAGCATCGTGACTGAAAACCACAGCCACGCCATGCGCTTTGTTCGGGAAGTGGACTCGGCCTCGGTCATGGTGAATGCGTCGACTCGCTTTGCAGACGGATTCGAATATGGTTTGGGCGCTGAAATCGGTATTTCAACTGACAAAATTCACGCCCGCGGCCCGGTTGGGCTTGAAGGCCTGACCAGCCAAAAGTACGTGGTGTTTGGCCACGGCGAAACAAGAAACTAATTGATTCAAAACTCACTGGAGCAGTACATGGACGGTTACCTTTGGGTGAAAGCCTTTCACATTTTGTTTGTTGCATCCTGGTTTGCAGGTTTGTTTTACCTGCCCCGCATTTTCGTGAACCTGGCCATGGAAACCGAGCCCGCGGCCACGGCACGTTTGCTGGAAATGGCAAAAAAGCTGTACAAGTTCATGACGCTTTTGGCCATTCCAGCACTGCTGTTGGGCTTCGCGCTGGTGGGCGTGTACCAAATTGGTGTGGGTGGGCAAAGCGGTTGGTTGCACGCCAAAATTCTGATTGTGTTTGTCATCGCTGGCTACCACTACAGCTGTGGCCGCATTTTGCGCAAGTTTGAAGCAGGCCAAAACACACGCAGCCACAAGTATTACCGTTGGTTCAATGAAGTACCTGTGGTGCTCATGGCCATTGCCATCATTTTGGTGGTTGTTAAACCGTTCTAATTTTTTATAAAGCAATTCATGCCCAACTCAAGTCAACACAATTCCACCAAGCAAAGTGTGTTCAAGTGCTTTGCAAGCTGCCCGCGAGGCCTGGAAGAAATTCTGGTGGCTGAACTGGAAACCATGGGCGCTCAAAAAACCCGTGCGGTCACAGGTGGATGTACCTTCGAAGCCAGTTGGCGCCAAGCCACGCGCATGACTTACTGGAGCCGCTTTGCAGGCCGTATCGGGCTTGAATTGGCACGGGGTGAATGTACCAACGAAGAACAGTTTTACAACATTGCCAAGTCAGTGGACTGGTACAACTGGTTCAAGCTGTCCAACACTTTCCGCGTTGATCTGAACAACCTTGGCGCGGACATTCAAAGCGTTCGTTTCACGCAGCTTCGCTTGAAAGACGCCGTGTGCGATGCATTCCTGGAACGATTCGACGAACGTCCGAACGTCAGTGTTGAGTCACCAGATGTTCGAATTTTCGCGGCCATCAATCCCACAGAAGCCATGGTGTACATCGACCTAGCTGGTGAAAACCTGTTCAAGCGTGGCTGGCGCGAAGAAGCGGGCGTTGCACCACTGAAAGAAAACCTGGCCGCAGGCCTGTGGCACATTGCGCGCCAAAGCGAAGCGGGAAAAAACGCCAATGTATTCCTCGATCCGTTTTGCGGCAGCGGTACCTTGGTCATCGAGTCACTTTCGCAGCTGTGCGACCGTGCCCCGGGCCTGGAACGCCCCTTCGCATTTGAAAACCTGAAACCCTTCACCCCGGAATGGGGCAAGGAACTTCAGGAAGACGCCAACCGACGCTTCAATGCAGGGCTGGACAAAGCACTCAACACACCTTACTTCCAATGGTATGCCAGCGACATCACCGAACTGTTGATCGACATTGCCCAAGAAAACCTGGTGCGTGCCGGCTTTGAAGAATTGTTGGGCGCCGGTATTGTTCAATTTGCACAGCGCGATGCGCTCACGGTTGAACCACCCGCCCCCACCGGCATCGTGTTCAGCAACCCGCCTTACGGTGAACGTGTGCGCGCGAAAGGTGCCGATGTGCCGGAGGACGAGGCCTATGAACGCCTGTTCAAAGCCTACGGCGATCATTTGAAAATGAATTTTTCCGGCTGGACAGCATTTCTATTCTCTGGCGATCTGGAAATCAAGAAAACACTGGGCTTAAGCCCCAAGCGCAAGCGTCCCTTGTTCAATGGGCCGATTGAATGCCGTCTGTTCGAAATTCCATTGACCCGTGGTGTATATCGACCACGAGCCAATGCCGAACATTCACCTGAAGAAAACTGATTTATTCTGCCAACAACTTGGCAATGTCCGCCTTCAAATCGGCAGGCTTGGTGGTGGGGGCGTAGCGGTCGTATACCTCACCATTTTTGCGAACCAGAAACTTGGTGAAATTCCACTTGATGGCCTCGGTGCCCAAAATGCCCTTGGCTTGGGAAGTCAGGTACTTGAACAAAGGATGTGCGTCGTTGCCCTTCACATCCACTTTTTCAGCCATCAAAAAATCCACGCCATAGTTCTTTTGGCAAAAACTCGCAATCACGTCTTCAGTGCCAGGCTCTTGCCCGCCAAACTGGTTGCACGGAAACCCGATAATCACTAAACCCTTCTGGCCCAATTCTTTGTGCAGTTCTTGTAAACCCTCGTACTGCGGCGTAAAACCGCATTTGCTGGCGGTGTTCACAATCAACAACACCTTGCCTTGAAAATCAGCCAGGCTCAGCGGTTTGCCATCCAGGGTTTTGCTTGAGAACTCGTACACATTGCTTGCCATGGGAATTGCCTTTCAAGTGAAGATTGAAAGCCAAGTTTACCCGCAAACCAGAATGGCTCAAGCTTGGTTGGACCCCGAAATCACGCTCATCGCCACTTCTCGAGTAATCCTTCCAGTCATCAAAAGCCGCTGTACCGCCTGCTCCATGGTTTGCATGCCATGCTGAGAACCCGTTTGAATCGAGGACAACATTTGCGCCACCTTGCCCTCTCGAATCAAATTTCGAATCGGCGGTGTGGCCATCATAATCTCGTGAGCAGCAACCCGACCACCACCCTGCTTTTTCAGCAAGGTTTGGCAAATCACAGCGCGCAGTGATTCCGACAACATGGCGCGTACCATGCTTTTGTCAGCCGAAGGAAATGCATCAATAATTCGATCGATGGTTTTGGGTGCTGACGAAGTATGAAGGGTTGCAAACACCAAGTGCCCGGTTTCTGCGGCGGTCAGCGCAAGCTGAATGGTTTCAAGATCACGCATTTCCCCAACCAGAATCACGTCAGGATCTTCCCGCAACGCAGACCTTAAAGCCGCGCCAAAAGAATGGGTGTGCTCTCCAAGTTCTCGCTGGTTGATAACGCAATTCATTGGCGTGTGTGTGAATTCAATGGGATCCTCAATGGTCAAAATATGTGCCTTCTGGTTGCGGTTCACATCATCCACCATGGCAGCCAAAGTAGTACTTTTTCCAGAACCCGTGGGCCCGGTTACCAGTACTAAACCATTCGGTTCACGCGCAATTTGTCGAAACACCGCGGGTGCTTCCAGTTCCTCCAGTGTTTTTACGCGGCTGGGTACCACTCGAAACGCGGCAGCAGCTCCCCTGCTTTGCATGAACGCATTCACACGGAAACGCGACAAACCATCCACTGAAAAGCTGTAATCACATTCATGCGACTGTTCCCAACCTTGCCATTGCGCTTCTGTCATCGACCCTTGAATCAGTCGATAAATCTCACGGTGCCCCAGCACTGACTCGCTCAGTTTGCGCATTTCACCGTTTACGCGGACCATGGGTGGCATGTCTGCCGACAAGTGCAAATCCGATGCGTGCTCCTCCACAGCCCAGGTCAACAATTCGGTCAGTGTCATATGGCTATAATCTCCCTTTAAGCATTGAATTGATGCACCATGAGCCGAGCCACACAACTGGCTGACATTCAAAGCCGAATCAAGAACGCATGCAGCAAAGCTGGCCGACCTAGCTCGGCTGTCAAGCTGCTGGCAGTCAGTAAAACTTTTCCCCTAAGCGACATACTCGAGTTTTACAACTTCGGGCAAACCGCCTTTGGTGAAAATTACCTGCAGGAAGCACTGGATAAAATCACCCAGCTGGCTGATCACCCCAATGCGCAAACAATCAATGCCAACATTGAATGGCATTTCATTGGCCCCATTCAAAGCAACAAAACAAAAGCAATTGCGGAGAACTTTTCCTGGGTACACAGTGTTGATCGCTTCAAGATTGCACAGCGTTTGTCAGATCAACGGCCCGACAAGCTTGCTCCCTTGAATGTGTTGGTGCAAATCAACACCTCTGGTGAAGACAGTAAATCGGGTATCAGCCCGGAACAGGCATTCGATTTGTGCATGCAAATTCAGGGCTTGAACAACATTGCGTTGCGTGGGTTGATGACGATTCCCAGCAACACCGACAATATCGAGCAACTGAAAGCTGAATTTTTAAAGTGCAAATCAATTTTCGATTCGCTCAATTCAAAGGGCCTGAGCATGGACACACTTTCAATGGGCATGTCCGCAGACCTGGAACTGGCGATTGAATGTGGCTCAACTTGCGTGCGTGTGGGCTCGGCCCTGTTTGGCGCACGCGACTACTCAAAATAAACACACGGAATCACGATGCAAAAAACTCTATTCATTGGCGGCGGCAACATGGCGTTTGCCATTCTTGGCGGATTAATTGGCAGTGGCGTACCCGCCAGCGCATTTCATGTGCTTGACCCCAGCCCGGAAGCAGCCGCAAAAATGTCTACTTTGAATATTCAGTGCACCACCGATTGGCCAGGCAATTTCATCCCGGACATTGTGGTGCTTGCCGTGAAACCTCAACTGATGCAAAGCGTACTGAACAGCCAGGCGGCGCATTTGAAAAACATGCTGATCATCAGTATTGCAGCTGGCGTAAGTGTGGCTCAAATTCAGGACTGGAGTCAGCAACACCAGGCACGGGTGGTGCGTTGCATGCCCAACACGCCCGCCTTGGTGTCACAAGGTATCTCGGGCTTGTTTTTCACTGCCAATTGTTCTGAAGAGGATCGCAACATTGCCCGGCAAATCTTCAGCAGTTGTGGTGAGGTACTGGTACTGAATAATGAAGACGAAATCAATGCAGTCACAGCGATTTCCGGCAGCGGTCCTGGCTATGTGTTTTTCCTGATGGAGGCATTGGCAAAGGCAGCGAAGAACCTGGGATTCAATGAAGCGCAGGCCAACTTGCTGGTGAGCCAAACTTTTCTCGGAGCTGCCACGCTGGCCAGGCAGTCCGATGATTCATTCGCCACCCTGCGGGAGAAAGTCACCAGCAAAGGTGGTACTACTTTTGCCGGGCTAGAGCAGTTGCGCACACTGGGTGTGCAAGAAGCAATTGACAGCGCAGCCAAAGCCGCCTGTGCACGCGCTGTGGAGCTGCAAAAAGGTAGCAACTAAATTTAACTCAGAGGTACTGCAGCACCAGGCCCGCAAACAAGGCAGCACCCAGCCAGTTGTTGT
Source organism: Limnobacter alexandrii (assembly GCF_005871185.1). GTDB lineage: Bacteria > Pseudomonadota > Gammaproteobacteria > Burkholderiales > Burkholderiaceae_B > Limnobacter > Limnobacter alexandrii. The sequence goes on along the minus strand of NZ_SWKN01000010.1, from coordinate 54,399 downwards.
GTAAGAACGCTTTAAAACACAGCGCACGGTCTCGATTGCGAATCAGCGTAAAGTGATAGGCGGCAATTCCCGCAGCGCAAACCCAGCCCAGCCAAAAAGCAGGGCCATAAGCCTGCAAGCTGGCCACCCAAGCCCAAATCAACAGGCTGGCTGCGTAGCACACCACAATGCCCGCTACATCATATCGGCCTAGCGTTATCGCAGCCGTTTTGATGTTCAATTTCAAATCATCTGGCTTGTCGACCAGCGCATATTCCGTGTCGTAAGCCACGGTCCAAAATACATTGGCAACAAAAACAAGCCACGCGTACCCGGGCACAGTGCCCTGTACAGCCACAAACGCCATGGGAATCGAAAAACCAAATGCAATGCCCAAATATGCCTGCGGCATCGGAAAAAAACGCTTGGTGAACGGGTAGCTGCCTGCCAAAAAAGCGGCGGGAATACTCATCAAAATCACAGGCCATCCCAAAGGCAAGGTAATCAGCAAAGCGAGAATTGCCAAAGCCGCCGCCAAGAGCAAAGCCTCTTTTTCACCAATACGCCCGCTGGTCAAAGGCCGGTTACGGGTTCGTTCTACATGCAAGTCAATGTCACGGTCCGCATAATCGTTAATGGCGCAACCCGCAGAACGCATCAACACCACGCCCGCAACAAATATTAGAAGCACATGCCAGGGCGGCATGCCTTCAGCCGCCATCCACAACCCCCACAGCGTGGGCCACATCAAGAGCAAGATCCCGATTGGCTTGTCCAGGCGCAACAGCAGGTAATAGTCCCGCAGACGCGCCTTGTTCAAAACGGTCATCACTTATCGCACCATTTGGGGTGCATCCAGAAACTCAACACCATTGAGGTCGCACGCCATAATTGCATCGCGCAAGGCCTCCAGCGCTTCACGCCGGCCAAAACTTTTTCGCCACACCAATGCCACGGTTCGTCGCGTGTCATCGTCGGCCAAGGGAATGTAAGTCAGCAAACTTTCTTTGGGTACCGGGTTTGGAACTGAACTGGAAGGCAGCACCGTGATCCCCACACCGGAAGCAACCATGTGGCGAATGGTTTCAAGAGAACTGCCCTCGAAGGTGCGCTGAATGCCTTCAGACGATTGAGAAAATCGCGACAGTTCCGGGCACACACCCAAAACCTGATCCCTGAAACAATGCCCTGTGCCCAGCAACAACATGTTCTCACTGCGAAGGTCATCAGACTTGATTGATTTTTCGTTGGCCCAGCGGTGAGACTTTGGCAAGGCCACCATGAATGGCTCGTCGTACAAAGGCTGAATCACAAAACCCGATTCGTTGATTGGCAGCGCCAACACTGCCACATCAATTTCCCCCTGCTTCAGCAACTCCAGCAAGCGCACCGTAAAATTTTCTTGCAGCACCAAGGGCATGGAGGGCACGCGCTCAATCATGCTGGAGACCAAACCCGGCAACAAATAGGGCCCAATGGTATAGATGACACCCACACGCAGGGGGCCAGCCAACGGGTCCATACCCTGCTGGGCAATGCTTTTGATCGCCGATGCTTCCTCGAGTACGCGCTGCGCTTGAACCACAATTCGCTCACCCACAGGCGTCAACGACACTTCGCTGGACCCCCGTTCAAAGAGGGAAACACTGAGCTCTTCTTCAAGCTTTTTAATCGCGACGGACAAGGTGGGCTGGCTGACAAAACAGGCATCCGCAGCACGGCCAAAATGCTTTTCGCGGGCCAACGCCACAATGTACTTGAGTTCGGTGAGGGTCATTTAATTTTGCTATCAAAACTGCGAGTGCAATTATTATTGCAAACGCAGCCACATCAAGCAACACATCTTTTGTTCGAAACCTTAAAGACGCATGGGCAAAATCACCATTTGCTGGCCAGCGTTGTGCAAACGGCGTTGAAGTTCCAATGCAGCCTGATTGTGCAACAAGCGGGTCAGAATGTTTTCATTCTCAAACACCAGCTTGCTGGTGAAGAAAATTGCATTGGGATGGTTTTCAGCAACCGCCTTCGCCAGGTTCGTTAGCTCTTCCACCGCGTCCGTTCCGAAAGACAAATAACTCTTGGCACGCAAACCGTGGCTGCGACAGAAGTTCACGAAGTAGTTCAGTGAAACAGAAGCATCCACGCGCATTGCTTCAAGCGCTTCACGACCACCGTAGGCCTTGGAGTCTACAGTGCGTGCATTCATGAACACGAAATTCTGAAAGTGGTTGGGAAACATGCGCTGCACCCAAAGCAAGGCGTGCAAGCCACCACCCCGGCTGTTGCCCACAATGAACACCGCCGTGTTGCCATCGGGAATCAACTCGGGTGGCGAGTGTGCCGAGCCATACTGCGCCATGGCAAACACTTCATCAATCTTCGCAATTTTTTCTTTGGTTTCCCGGTAGTGGTTGCGTACCCACAAGCACACCACCACCACCACCGTGGTGATCAGCATGGTGATCCACCCACCTTGAAAAAACTGGGTAATGATGGTGCCCAACAAGATCGAAGCAGAAACAGCAAAGCCCAGCGACGCTGACAAGAAGCCTTTGACGAAACGTTTCTCGTGTCGATTTTTGAGCCAATAAACGCAAAGTCCCAGCATGGAAAGGCTGAACACGATAAACACATTGATGGAGAACAGCACCACCAACAAATCCACATTCGCATCGCTTAGGTAAATGGCCAGCAAAGCCAAACCGCCCATCAACATAATGCCGTTCTTGGTCACAAAACGGTTGGACAGGTAGCGGAACTGGTGAGGCAACCAGGAGTCAATTGCCATGGTCGACAACACCCGCGGGCCTACAGCAAAAGCGACATGGGCTGCCAGTAACAACACCGCCGTTTCCAGCCCCAGCATGACCAACAATCCCAGAATGACATAAGGCCAGTCCCAGCCAAGGTCGGTAAACACCCTTTCGAACAACACACCATTCAGAGCCATCGTGGGCTCAATGTTCACGTCCCACAACAAATACAAAGCGGCCAGGCTTGCTGCTGCAAAAGCCAGGGCACAGGCCACGTAGGCCAACATTTTCCGACGGTTCTCGCTGCTTTGCCTGTAGCGGCTTAACTGCACCGTGTCTGAAGCGGCCTCAATGCCGGTGTAGGTACCACCGCCCAGAAAAAAGCCACGCGCAAAAATTGCCAACACCGGCAACCAGCCCAAAGTATTCAGATCAGACTCGGTGGTTTCAATACTGCGCTTTACCACCCCACCGATGTCCTGAAAGTGGTCAGAAAAACCCACCAGAATGAAAACCAGGTGAGTCAACAGAAAAGCCACAAACAAGTACTTGAAAGGTTTCAGGTTCAGGTGGCGTCCCTGAATGTGGAAATTCATCAGCGCAAGCATCAGGGCCATTGAAACCCACACCCGGTACTCGTAAAAGTACGGTGGCAAAAAGCTGAACATCAAGTGCGTCGATGCACTGATGCCCAAAGCCACCATCAACACATAATCCACCAACAACGCCGCACCAGCGATCAAACCCACCCTGGGGCCCAGCAAATTGGTGGCCATGGCATAGCCACCGCCGCCCTTTGGAAAAAGCTCGGTGACACGGAAATAGGTCAGCGAAACAAGAAGAATTGACAGGGCCGTCAACAGCCCCAGAAACAACAGCAAATGCCGAGAATCACCCAGCGCCTTGAATGATTCCTCAGGCCCAAAAGCCACAGAAGCCAAACCACAGGCACCTACAGCAACCCAAGCATACTTCTCGGAGAAAATATCGTCGCGTTCCCCCGCCTCCAGGGACGAAGACGCAGAGCGCGGCGAAGCCGGTTTTTGGGTTTGACTCATGCCTACATTGCAGCGCAACAAACAAGTCGAGTATGGTATACCGTCCCCAAGGGCAACACAATGCACCACTCAGCGTTATCATTGCAAATGAACGCAATTAGATTCCTTTACCCAAACATTCTCGAATTCTGAACATGACACAAGCCACCGTTGTATCTACCTCCAAAGCCCCCGCCGCCATTGGGCCCTACAGCCAAGCCATCAAACTGGGCAACCTGGTGTTCACCTCCGGTCAAATTGGCCTGAACCCCGCCACAGGTGATCTCGTAGGCCCCAGCACAGAAGAACAGGCGCGCCAGGCATTCACCAATCTGAAAGCAGTGGCCGAAGAAGCCGGTGGAAGTCTTGCCAATGTGGTGAAGTTCACCCTGTTTCTAACCGACTTGAGTGAATTCGCCCAGGTCAACGCGATCATGCAGGAATATGTGTCTGCACCCTTCCCAGCTCGATCCACTGTGGGTGTTGCCAGCCTGCCCAAAGGCGCACGCTTTGAAGTTGAAGCCATTCTGGCCCTGTAACAGCGCCCTCAAGCCACGCACTTGACCGCAGCAGCCCCAACCCAACAGCCCGGCTTCGAGGAGCTGCTGCCGCTGCCGACGACCATTTCAGACGCGGTCGCAAGCCTGCTGACCGCCCCGCACTGGATGGGGCTGGCACTTCACCTGCCACTTCGTTTTGAAGACAAGGCATCAATTACGGCGATGGACTCGCTTCAAGTGGGTCAGAAAGTGAACTTGCTGGCCACCGTGGTGGGCAATGAAGTGCAGTACCACCCCAGAAAACAACTGCGGGTTTGGGTTGAAGACGGCGACACCACCTTGCTGTTGCGCTGGCTTCATTTTTATCCCGGTTTGCAACAAAAACTGAGCGAAGGCACCCGGATCCAGGTCAGCGGCCAAATTCGCCAAGGCTATGGCACTTTCGAGATGGTTCACCCCACCGTCAAAATTGCGCCACCTGGAAGCTTGGACGAGAACACCAACCCAACAGTACAAGCCACAGGTGCGAATGCCGTGCTGGAACCCGTATACCCCAGCACCGGGCAACTAAAACAAAGTGACTGGCACCGCTGGATGAAAAAGCTTCCAGCAGCTTGTTTCATCGATACCCTGCCCATCCATTTGTGTAAAAAATACAAGTTGCTACCCTGGCCCCTTGCCTTACAAACCCTGCACGGCCAGGCCAAACCCGAAGAACTCTACAACTTGAATTTGCGCACCCACCCCGCTTGGACGCGGGTGAAGGTGGATGAACTGTTGGCCCAGCAGCTTTTGTTGCGTGAGTACCGCCAACAACGCACCCAGGAAAAAGCAAGCCCACTGAAAGCCCCGAAAACCTCAAAAACCAGCCTGCTTGGGCAGTTCATGGCCCAGTTGCCCTTCAAGCTGACAGGAGCCCAAGAACGTGCCTGCCAGGAAATTTTCGAAGACCTCGCCAACCCCTACCCCATGCAACGCCTGCTTCAAGGCGATGTGGGAAGCGGGAAAACACTGGTGGCTGCAATGGCCTGTTTGCGCGCTGTCGAGAACGGCAAACAGGCTGCAATTTTGGCCCCCACAGAAGTACTGGCAGCACAACACCACCACAAGCTAAGCCCACTGTTTGATGCGGTAGGCGTGCGCTGCGCAAAGTTGCAAGGGGCCATGAAAAAAAGTGAAAAAGACCGCGCCTTGAAAGCACTGGCCGCCGGTGAGGTGGATGTGATTATTGGCACGCATGCCCTGGTTCAGGACCATGTGGAATTCAAAGCCTTGGCACTGGTTGTGGTGGATGAACAGCACCGCTTTGGTGTGGCCCAGCGCCTGTCACTGATTGCCAAGGCAAACAACGGGCATTTGGCCCACCAACTCATGATGAGTGCGACACCCATTCCTCGCACCTTGGCGCAAACCTATTTGTCTGACCTTGCAGTATCCAGCCTGGATGAAAAACCACCAGGCCGAAAACCCATCATCACCAAGCTGCTGTCCCAAAAAAAACGGAATCAACTCATTTCAGCCATTGAAGTTGAAATTGACAAAGGGCAACAAGTGTACTGGGTCTGCCCGTTGATCGAAGAAAGCGAAACGCTCGATCTTCAAGCTGCACAGGCCACCTACACCGACTTGTGCGAACAACTGCCCACACGGCGAATCGGCCTGCTACATGGCAAACAGGACAACAAACTGAAACAGACCACCATGGCTGCGTTTGCAGCCGGTGAACTCGATTTGCTGGTGTCCACCACAGTGATTGAAGTGGGCGTGGACGTGGGCAACGCCAGTTTGATGGTGATTGACCAGGCGGAACGTTTTGGCCTGGCCCAACTTCATCAACTCCGAGGCCGTGTTGGGCGCGGCAGCGTGCAAAGCGTGTGCGTGCTGCTGTATGGCGGGCCTTTGTCAAACACCTCCAAATTGCGCTTGAAAGCCATGCATGAAAGCGATGATGGATTTTATCTGGCTGAAAAAGACCTGGAAATTCGGGGCCCCGGCGAACTGCTGGGCAAGCGGCAATCTGGTTTGCCCATGATGCGCTATGCCGACCCACTGGTGGACAAAGACCTGCTGGATTTGGCCAGAACCCTGGCGCAACAAATGCCACCGGAAGCAGAGAACACGCGTCGGCACATACAACGGTGGATTGAAGAAACACCTTGGTGGTTAAGCTAAGTTGCCCTCTTCGAGCTCAGGATTCACGAATGCGAGACAACAAAAAAGCCAGTTCACTGAACTGGCTTTTCTGACTGCTGCGGCATTTCTGCCCCGTGAACTACAGACTGCTTATTGGGCAGATTGCTTGTTCACACGGTTTGGCAACTTTTCCTTGATACGTGCGGACTTGCCAGAGCGATCGCGCAGGTAGTACAGCTTGGCGCGGCGAACATCACCACGACGCTTCACTTCAATCTTTTCGATGGAAGGTGAGTACATCTGGAATGTACGCTCTACACCTTCGCCAGATGAAATCTTGCGAACGATGAAAGACGAATTCAGACCACGGTTACGACGGGCAATTACCACGCCTTCGTAGGCCTGCAGACGCGAACGTGTACCTTCGATTACGCGAACGCTTACGATTACTGTGTCGCCAGGGGCGAACTCGGGAATTTCTTTACCCAAGCGAGCAATTTCTTCTTGCTCAAGTTGTTGAATCAAATTCATTGATAGCTCCAAGTCATCATTCACGGGCTTTTTTGGCTCAATAAATTGAGTTTGCACCGCCAGAGGATGAAAAAATTAAAAGGTGTTTGCCTGCCGGTTTGATGCAAGCAATCCACCAACCTAAACCTCCTTGCCAGTTTTCCCGGCTTGATTCGTCGAATCAGGCGCAAAGCTTTCCAGCAATTCAGGTCGATAACGTTCCGTGTAAGCTTTCGCTTGCTCAAAACGCCAACTCTCTATTTTGGCATGATTTCCAGACAAAAGCACGTCCGGAACTGCTTTATTTTCAAAAACTTCCGGTCGAGTGTAGTGCGGACAGTCCAGCAAACCCGCCTCAAACGAATCCTGAGTCGCAGACAAGGCATGATTCAACACATCAGGCAACAAACGCACCCATGCATCAACAAAACAGGCCACCGCAAGTTCACCACCCGACAGTACAAAATCACCCAAACAGTAGGTTTGATCCACGTACGCATCGATAAAGCGCTGATCCACACCCTCGTAGCGGCCACACAATAAAATTGCACCGGTACCCTGATCACTCATCGCCCGAATGTTGGCCTGTTGAAGCAATGGACCGTGCGGCGTGAGAAACACCACAGGAGCCTGGTCGCCGCGTTCAGAACGAATCGCTTTGACACAGCGCACCAAAGGTTCAGCCAGCATCACCATGCCCGGGCCACCGCCGTAAGGCCTGTCATCCACAGTTCTGTGGGGGTCCTCGGTGAAATCGCGCGGATTCCAGCAATTCAGTTCAAACAACTGCTTCTTGAAAGCCCTGCCAACCACACCCAACTCAATCAAATTCGGAAACTGGTCGGGAAAAAGCGTGATCACGTCAAAGCGAGGACCTGGCATCAGTAGTCTTCCTGCCAGTCCGCTTGAATTTGCTTGGCCTGCGTGTCTACATTCAAAACATAGGCTGCCACGAATGGAATCAGCATGTCCTGCTCAGCTTCGCCCTTGACCGACAAAATAGGGTGCGCGCCATGGTCAACAACCTGAACAACTGTACCCAACACCCTGCCTTGCAAGTTGCTCACCACACACCCCACCAAATCGACCCAATAGTACTCACCCTCAGCAGGAGCGGGAAACCGTGCGCGCGACACATAAACCCGGCGCCCCTTGAATTGGGCTGCCAGTTCTGGCTGCTCTACCCCCTCAAGATGGGCAACAATGCGGCTGGAGTGTGACTTGCTTTGCAAGACACGAAAAGGCTCAAACACAAGGTCTTCGAATTTCGGCTGCGCTGTGCGACCAACCGCGGCCCCTTCGGAGGCTGGCAGGCGCGAAACCCACCACTGCTTGCTCTTTAGCAACACATCGGGCTCTTCAGACGAAGGCAACACATTGACCCAGCCCTTCAGGCCGTAGGGTTCACCAATTCGGCCCAGTTCTACCAAATCGTCGGGTACGTTCATGCTCGGTGTCCAAAAATGGCAAACCATCAAACCAAAAACAAAAGTCCGCGAACGGAGCATCCACGGACTTTGTATCACAACCTGCTTTCTAGCTTGCGTGTGATCCGGACCAAGCCGGATCGCAATCGCTTGTATTAAGCAGCTTGCTTGGCGTTGTATTCACCCACCAAGCGCTCTACTGTAGAAGAGCACTGTGCACCAACGCTTTTCCAGTAGGTCAGGCGATCCATGGCAATACGCAGGCCTTCAGAGCCTTCAGGTGCTACTGGGTTGTAGAAACCGATGCGCTCGATGAAACGGCCATCGCGACGGTTGCGTGAATCAGCAGCCACCAGGCTATAAAATGGGCGCTTTTTAGAACCACCACGTGCGAGTCGAATGACGACCATAATTTCCTCTATTAAATTAGTGCCTGCAGCACAAACTTTGGCCACTGCAAACGAATGAATCATTGGGATTTCGACACACGAAATCCGATAACCCGCTATTATAGCCAGCGTAATCCAATCTAACAAGCAGTGTTTTAAAAAATGAATGCATCACCCCAAGAACCCTTTAAATCCAAGCTTTTGTTCTGCTGGCTTGCCCTGCTCACCGGCGCCATTGGCGGTCACTGGATTTATGCGGGTAAAAAACGTTTCTGGTTTTACATGCTGACCTTTCCCTTGTCAGCTTTTGCAGGCTGGATAGACACCATGCGCTATGGCCTGATGAAAGACGAACAATTCAATGCCTTGCTGAACCCCGAATACCCGGTTGATACGCGACAAACCACTGGCGCCGTGGTGGTGTCGATAGCCCTTTCCCTGGCGTTTGGCATGACCGCCCTGATGGCCACACTGGCCATGGTGTTTCAATGGTATTTCAGCGGCATAGTAAGCTGAACCGTGAGTTAAGCACCGCCGCCCGACCGGTGCGTGCAAAAAAAAGCCCGCTTGAAAAAGCGGGCTTAACAGGGCTTGAGGAGACAGAGACACTTGCTTGGTCGCAATGCTCGCCCCTAGGGGGAGTATGCGATTGCACAAGCAGTTGGCCTACCCTTAAAACGTGGGGGAACCCCATCGCTTTGCGGGCGACTCGGTTCAAGAGGCCGAATCAACCAACATTAATAAGTGTCAGCGCCACCACTTTAGTTTCATGGTTTCAAGTATTTTTTAATCAAACGCCCCACATACCGCGCCACACCTACTTCTACGCTGTAAAAACTTCCGGTGTAACCCGCAGCACGCAAATTGTTTAAGTCGGCTTGAGTGTAGCTTTGGTACTTGCCTTTTAAAGCATCCGGAAACTCAATGTATTCAATAAAACCACCCTGCACTGCCTCCTGCAAGTTCAAAACTGCACTGCCCTGGCTTTCACGCAAAGTGTTCAGTGTGGTCAAGGCGACATCATTGAAGGTTTGTGCACGCCCTGTGCCCAAGTTGTACACGCCCGAAGGCGCGGTATTGGCGTGCTCGAAAAAAAACATGTTTACTTTGACCACGTCTTCAATCGATACAAAATCCCGCTGTTGGCAGCCAGCCTCATAACCCCCGTAAGGGCCAAACAACTTGACTGAACCACCCTCACGGAACTGGTTGAAGTTGTGAAAAGCCACCGAGGCCATGCGACCTTTGTGCTGCTCACGATCGCCGTACACATTGAAATACCGAAAGCCGAATACCGGCGCCTTCAAGCCAGTTTTCATTTGCCGACGCAGCACCTGGTCAAACAAAAACTTGGAATAGCCATACACGTTCAGCGGTTTTTCAACCTCACGGTTCTCAAAGAATTCCGTGCTACCACCGTAAACCGCCGCCGATGACGCATACAGGAATGGTGTTCCCGTGCGTTGTGCCCACTCAAACAGGGTTTGGGTGTAGCGAAAATTGTTGGTCATCATGTAGTTGCCGTTGTGCTCCATGGTGTCGGAGCAAGCACCCTCATGAAAAATCGCATCAAATTTGCCAAACTCGCCACGCTCAATGCGAGCGAGAAAATCAGCTTTGTCCAGGTAATCGGAAATTTCACAATCCACCAGGTTCAAAAACTTGTCACCCTTGGTCAGGTTGTCTACAGCCAGCACCTCGGTAATGCCGCGTTCATTCAATGCCTTTACCAAATTGCTGCCGATTAAACCCGCTGCTCCGGTCACAATCACTTTCATCATCAAATCCTTTAATTTAACTCTTCCGGCAATATCACCGCAGTACCCAACTTGCCGACCACCACACCACCGGCCTTGTTGGCCAAGGCCACGCTGTCAGGCAGGCTCATTCCAGAACCCACTGCACAGGCCAGTGTGGCGATGACAGTGTCGCCAGCGCCGGATACATCAAATACCTCGCGGGCCTGCGCAGGCACATGAAAACTTCCATCGGCTGTAAACAGCGTCATACCCTCTTCTGAACGCGTCAGCAACAAAGCCCCCAAACTCAAACGCTCACGCAAGGTTTGCGCTTTTTCAATCAACTGGGCTTCGGTTTTCCAGCTGCCCATCACCTGTTTGAACTCCGATCGATTCGGCGTTAACACCGATGCACCCGCGTACTTGCCATAGTCATCCCCCTTGGGATCAACCAAGGTAGTTTTGCCTGCCTTTTTACACAAGGCAATCATTTCGGCCACGTGCTCCAGGCTGCCCTTGCCATAATCGGAGAACAGCACCACATCATGCTTGGCGTATTCCTGCTCAAACAACTCCATTTTCGTGGTCAATTGTTCGGGCGAGGGGCGCTCCTCGAAATCAATGCGCACCAGCTGCTGCTGACGGGCAATGACACGCAGCTTAACCGTGGTGGGAAAATTCGGGTCTTTCAGCAAACGTGAACGTACACCACTTTTTTCAAGCAAAGCCTCAACGGTATGGCCCGGTTCATCGTTGCCCACCACGCCCATCAAACAAAGCTGCGCACCCAGTGAACTGGCGTTAATCGCCACGTTGGCCGCACCACCCAGGCGTTCGTCCTTGGTGCCCACCAGCACAACAGGCACTGGCGCTTCCGGAGAAATGCGCTCTACATCACCGAACCAATAGCGGTCCAGCATGACATCGCCGACCACTAGAATTTTTGCATCTTTGAATTGGGACCTGTCGACCATTGTTCAGCCTGTTTTAATGGGTATGAGCCTGGGTATGTGCTGCCTTTTTTGCAGACACAGGATAAAAATCAAGTTCCTCGGCGCGGCGCGGCACAATCGAATCCCAATTGGCGCAACCCGGACACTGCCAGTAAAACTTCTTGGCCTGAAAACCGCAAGACTGACAACGATAACGCTCCAGGCGCTGCGTATGTTTTGAAATCAACTCGCGCGTCAAGCGAAGGTCTTGCATTCTGTCGTCGTCGAGCTTGCCACGCAGCTGGTGCTCAAGCAATTTGTCCAAGCCCAGCAAGCTGGGGCGGGCACGCACCTGCTCGCGCAACAATTCAAATGCCGCAAATGGCCCTTTCGTCTCTTCAACAGCTTGCGCCAACACCAATAGCAAATCAATCGAAGGATACATGGTGCAGTATTCCAGCAAGGCTGCAATACCCTCTTCTTCACGTTCAAGTTTCTTGAATGCAGCCCACATGTTCGGCCCCACCAAGGGCAGGTACCAAGGATTCTGTCGTTCAGCTGCCCGCCACTGGCCAATGGCCTCTTCAAACTGGTTTTGAGTAAAGTAAATGTCACCCAGCAACAAAGAGGCCCGCACGTTCTGTGCATCGGTCAGCAAAGCATTTTGCAACTCGGCCTTGCCCTTGTTCAAATCGCCCGCATCAATGAATTGGGCTGCAAGTTCACAGTAAAAGTGTGCAATATCACCCGCAGGAACATCAGCGCCGTATTCGCGAAGTTTGTGCGCTTGCGCAATCGCCTTGTCCCACGCTTTCTCCAGCTCGTACAGCTCAAGCAACTGGCGCGAAGCCTCGGCTTTCATGTCCGATCCCGACAAACTGTGAAAAGCCTGCTCGGCACGGTCCAGAATACCGGCCCGTAAAAAATCCACACCCAGTTCATAGGTGGCTTTTTCTCGGTCTGCCGGCGTAATTTGTTCGCGTGTGGTCAAAAACTGGTGAACCCGAATTGCACGATCAATTTCACCCTTTTTACGAAACAAGTTGGCCAAAGCAAAATGCAACTCTACGGTGTGGGTGTCGATCGCTGCCACTTCCAGAAAAGCATCAATCGCCTTGTCAGGCTGCTCGCTCAACAAGAAATTGACACCTTTGAAATAGGATGCTGGCAGTTGACCACGCTCAGATGCGTCTGAACGTTTTTCAAGGCGTGCCGCCATCCATCCCAAGCTGAATATCAGCGGGATGAGTACCAACCACCAGGTTTCAAATTCCATGGCTTGGGCCTATCGGCAAGGCCGGCATGGGTTCTTCAACGACAACAGGTGCATTACCCTGCGCTTTAAGTTGAGTCAGTTCTCGCTCAAGGCGTTCCGCATTTTTGGAGGCCACAGAGGCAGCACGTTTGGCTTTTAACCAGGAAGGCAACAAGGAAATCCAGGCGAATACTGCACCCAACAGCAAGGCCAACAACAATGCAACCACCAGTTGCACCTGAATTTCAAGCCCAGGCAACCATTTGACGGTGACTAAATCGGTATTTCGAATGGAAAAGGTGAGAACAACAAGGAAGAGTGCAAGGCGCACTACCCAGGCAAGTATTTTCAAGGTGGTCCCCTGTTTGTAGTTGGATCAACGCCGATTCATTCATCGGCGTGATAACTCAGGCTTCACCGAAGAACGATCGAATTAACTCTCTTTCTTGGAGTATAAATCAACTCGCTCGCGTAGCTCTTTGCCGGGCTTAAAGTGTGGCACGCGCTTTTCAGGCACAACCACTTGTTCGCCTGATTTTGGATTGCGACCCACGCGCTGAGGGCGACGGGTCAGAGAAAAACTGCCGAACCCACGGATCTCGATGCGCTGACCTTCGGCCAAGGCTTGAGTCATGGAATCAAGAATGCTTTTGACAGCGAAGTCCGTGTCGCGCACAGGCAACTTGGGGAAACGCTTGACCAGCTGATTGATGAGTTCTGATTTTGTCATTGTTCTTAAAATAAAAAGGCGCTTCCCGAACAGGAAGCGCCACTTCTACAGACTGATTACTGGTTGTTACCCAGTTTTGCTTTCAACAACGCGCCCAGGCTGGTGGTACCAGCAGAGCCTGCGCTTTCTTCAGCAATTTTCTTCATGGCTTCATCGGTATCAACCTGGTCTTTGGCCTTGATGGACAAAGCGATCGAGCGAGCCTTGCGGTCCACGTTGATCACCATGGCTGTTACAGCATCACCTTCCTTGTATGCATTGCGAGCATCTTCAACGCGATCGTTGGAGATTTCGGAAGCACGCAGGTAACCTTCAATGTCGTCACCAAGGTCTACAACCACGCCCTTGGCATCTACTGATTTAACAGTACCGTTGACCATGCTGCCACGGTCGTTGGAAGACGCAAATACGGTGAAGGGGTCGCCAGACAACTGCTTGATGCCCAAGCTGATGCGCTCACGCTCAGTGTCGATGGCCAACACCAAGGCTTCGACTTCGTCACCTTTCTTGAAACGACGCACGGCTTCTTCACCGGTTTCGTTCCAGGACAGGTCGGACAGGTGCACCAGACCATCGATGCCACCAGGCAAACCGATGAACACGCCAAAGTCAGTGATCGACTTGATTGCGCCAGATACCTTGTCGCCTTTCTTGAAGCTGGTGGAGAACTCTTCCCAAGGGTTGGCTGCACATTGCTTCATGCCCAGGCTGATACGACGACGCTCTTCGTCAATTTCCAGAACCATGACTTCAACTTCGTCGCCCAACGTAACCACTTTCTTGGGATCGACGTTCTTGTTGGTCCAGTCCATTTCAGACACGTGTACCAAGCCTTCGATGCCTTGCTCAACTTCAACAAATGCGCCGTAGTCAGTGATATTCGTAACCTTTCCGAACAAGCGTGTGTCGGCTGGGTAGCGACGTGACAAACCGACCCATGGGTCTTCGCCAAGCTGCTTCACGCCCAAGGACACGCGGTTCTTTTCCTGGTCGAACTTCAACACTTTTGCTTCGATTTCTTCGCCAACTGTCAGCACTTCTGACGGGTGACGTACACGACGCCATGCCAGGTCGGTGATGTGCAACAGACCATCGATACCGCCCAGGTCCACGAACGCGCCGTAGTCGGTGATGTTCTTGACGATGCCCTTGACCACAGAACCTTCCTGCAGGTTGGACAGGAGCTTTTCACGCTCTTCACCCATAGTGGCTTCAACCACTGCACGGCGCGACAATACAACGTTGTTGCGCTTGCGATCCAGCTTGATCACCTTGAATTCGAGGGTTTTGCCTTCGAATGGGGTGGTGTCTTTTACGGGGCGCACATCTACCAGTGAACCTGGCAGGAAAGCACGGATGCTGTTGACCATCACTGTCAGGCCGCCCTTCACCTTGCCGGTGATGGTACCTGTCACCAGCTCGCCTGATTCCAGGGCTTGCTCCAGGCTCAGCCATGCGGACAGGCGCTTGGCCTTGTCGCGTGACAACAGTGTTTCGCCGTAACCGTTTTCCAGCGCTTCGATGGCCACGGAGATGAAGTCACCGTCGTTGACTTCGATATTGCCGTGGTCGTCTTTGAATTCTTCGAGAGGGATGTAGCTTTCAGATTTCAGCCCGGCATTCACAACAACGTAGTTGTAATCAACACGAACAACTTCGGCTGTGATCACTTCACCTGCACGCATTTCTTTGCGATTCAGGCTTTCTTCAAACATAGCTGCAAAGCTATCTGGGGCTTGGGTAATTTCAGTTGTGGTCATAAATTTGAGATTTAACACGCCACTGCGGGAAGCAAGGCGGAGTTCAAAAACGCATTTTTCGGGATTGAAAAATACGGCATTCCCTTTTTAATGAACGATCACCAACAATTTAGTAAGGTTCATTAAACGAGGGATAGCAGTGTATCAAGAAAGCCTTTGCTGATCAAGCGTTTAAATGCGTTCTTGCGCCCAGTTCAGGATGGTTGCAACCACTTGATCGATGGGCATGTTGGAACAATCCAACACGAGGGCATCATCGCAGGGCTTAAGCGGCGCCACAGCCCGCTCGGTGTCGCGTTTGTCGCGGGCCATCAAATCGCTGTATATGGCCTGAAAATCTGCTTTCTGACCACGCCCTTCAATTTGATTCACACGCCGCTCGGCACGCACCTGAGCACTGGCCGTCAAAAACACCTTCAGAAAGGAATCCGGAAAAACAACGGAACCCATGTCGCGACCATCGGCCACCAGCCCCGGTGTTTGGCGAAAATCACGTTGCCGCTGCAACAAACCAGCGCGAACTTCCGGCACCACTGCCAGGCGGGAGGCCATGACACCGGCCTCCTCGGTACGAATCGCCTCAGAAACATCTGCACCGTCAAGCAATACCTTGTCACCCCGGAATTGCACCGGCAAATTGGCGGCCATGGGAATAATGCGCTGTAAATCGGCTGACAAATCGGGATTCAAGCCCCCTTGAGCAACCGCCACCGCCAACACGCGGTAAATTGCACCGCTGTCCAGGTAGTGGTAGCCGAGCTTTCCTGCCACCAAAGCGGCCACAGTACCCTTGCCTGAGGCAGTGGGACCATCGATGGCGATTACCGGACATGTGGACATGGTCTTCTACCTAACCCTTGCGAACTGATTGAACCTGCATGCCCAGTGCGTTGGCCAATGTCACAAAGCCCGGGAAAGATGTATCTACCGTTTGCGCACCATGAATTACCATGGAGCCGTGGGCGCGAATGGCCGCCACGCTGAATGACATCGCGATGCGGTGATCGCCTTGTGATTCAATGCTGGTGGCTTTGTAGCGCAGGCCGTCCACATGGCCCAGGCCCTGAATAATCATGCCGTCCTCAGTGGGCTCGGCATCAATGCCGCACTTTTGCAGGCCATGCGCCATTACAGCAATGCGATCAGACTCCTTTACGCGCAATTCTTCGGCACCAGTCAGTACTGTGCGCCCCGTGGCGTTGGCCGCTGCCACGAACAACACAGGAAATTCATCGATCGCCAAAGGCACCAGGTGCTCCGGAATATCGATGCCTTTCAAAGCGGCGCTGCGAATACGAACGTCGGCAACGGGTTCCCCGCCCACCTCGGCGTGGTTACTCAGTTCAATGTTGGCGCCCATCAACTTTAAAATATCGATGACCCCAGTGCGAGTTGGATTCAAACCAACATGCTTCAGGGTGATGTCCGCCTGCGGCGCAATCGAAGCTGCCACCATGAAAAAGGCGGCTGAGGAAATATCAGATGGCACATCAATTTTGGTGGCTTTCAAAGTTTGCCCACCCTTTACACTGGCTTTGGAGCCTTCGGTGATCACCTCGACCCCGAAGCCGCGCAACATGCGCTCGGTGTGGTCGCGAGTTACCGCAGGCTCGGTGACGGTGGTGGTGCCCTCAGCATACAGACCGGCGAGAAGAACACACGACTTCACCTGCGCCGAGGCCATGGGCAACACATAATCAATCGCTTTCAAGGTGGTGCGACCATGAATATGCAGTGGCGGACGCCCCCCTTCCTGCGCTTCTATTCGTGCCCCCATCAGCACCAAAGGGTCGATTACCCGTTTCATGGGGCGCTTGCCCAGGCTTGAATCCCCAGTCAGCATGCAATCAAAATCCTGGCCGGCCAGCAAACCCGACATGAGTCGCATGGAGGTGCCCGAATTGCCACAGTCGAGTACCTCACGCGGCGCTTTCAAACCATGCATGCCCACGCCGTGAACTTTCACCTTGCCATGGTCAGGCCCCTCGATACTTACACCCAAGGCGCGAAAGGCATTCATGGTTGCGAGTGCGTCTTCGCCCTCCAGAAACCCCTCAACTTCAGTGGTGCCCTCTGCAATCGAGCCCATCATGATTGAACGATGGGAAATTGATTTGTCGCCAGGCACACGGGCGGAACCCGACATGCTTTCGGTGCTGCTGGCGTGAAATTCGATCAAATTCAGATCTGACATAACAAGGTATCCGTTGAATAATTGGACTGAATCAATTTTGTTTCCAGCGACTGCGGTATTCAGAAGCCTGAGCAAGAATACGCTCGAGTGCAGCCCTGTCATCATTTTCTATAGCGGCCCGAAGAGTTGCGATATTTGCTTCAAAACCGCTCAGCATGTTCAACAGGGCAGCGCTGTTATTTTGGAAAATATCAGCCCACATTTCAGGCGAGCTGGCTGCAATACGCGTGAAATCGCGGTAGCCAGCCCCACCCTCTTTCATGAATTCTGCGCCCTTGGGATGACCCAATACGCTGGCCACGTAGCCAAAGGCGAGCAAATGAGGCAGGTGGCTAACCGCGCCAAACATTTCATCATGGTCCATGGCATTCATGGTGCTCAGCTTTGCACCAATGGCCGACCAAAAGTTTTCCACTTTTTTCAAACCGGCGGGGTTGGTTTGTGGCAAGGGGCACAACACACAATTGCGACCCTCAAACAAATTGGCGACTGCAGCAGAGGGGCCATGCGACTCGCCACCTGCAATTGGATGTGCCAACACAAAACGGGACTTCAAGCCCGGGAACTGTGGTTCAAGTTCGTCCAGCATCACAGCCACATCCGATTTGGTACTACCGGCATCGAAGATCAGGCAGTTGGGCGGCAAAGAAGGCAGAAACTGGGTCAGCACCTGTTTGTATTGCCGAACAGGAATGGACAACACAACAACATCGACATTGCGAACATTGGCATCCCCGGGACCTGCGATGCACTCATCAACAATGCCAAGCCGCAGTGCCTCATGGGCTGTTTCAAGCTTGCGGGAATAGCCCAGCACATGCCCTGCCAAACCTTTTTTCTTGGCGGCCAAACAAATGGACCCACCAATCAAGCCTACGCCAATGGCGAGCATTCGATTAAAGACAGTTCCCTTGGCCATTACGAAGCCTGCAGGCTGGCCAGCGCCTTGGGCAAGGCCACCAAAAAGGCTTCGTTTTCATGCGGCAGGCCAATGGACACACGCAACCACTGTGGCAAACCATAACCATTCACCGGGCGAACAATGACGCCCAGTCGTTGCAGGGCATCGAACACTTTCATGCCAGCTTCATCGGTGTTTCCAGCCTTGAACAACACAAAATTGCCGTAGGAAGGCACGTATTCCAAACCCAGAAACTTCAAACCACCTTCGATTTGCTCAAGCCCTTTGAGATTAACTTCATAGGTTTTCTGAAGGAATTCCTTGTCATCAATTGCAGCTTCAGCCGCGGCCAAGGCCAGGGAGTTCACATTGAACGGCTGGCGAACCCGGTTCATCAAATCCGCCACTTCTACACTCGACACCGAATAACCGACACGCAAACCAGCCAGACCATAAGCCTTGGAAAAACTGCGTGACACCAGCAAATTGGGGAACTGTGCAACCCACTGGGTGGAATCGTACTGATCCTCGGGTTTCAGAAATTCGTTGTAGGCCTCATCAAGCACCACCAACACATTCGAAGGCACCTGTTTCAAGAAAGCCAGCAGTTTTTCCTGTGGCAAAAAAGTGCCGGTTGGATTGTTGGGGTTCGCAATAAAAACAATGTGTGTTTGCGCATCAATGGCTTTCAAAAAACCATCGAGATCATGGGTAAAACTCACCGCAGGCACTACTTTGGACTGCGCGCCGCAACCCTGCGTGGCCAAAGGGTAAACCGCAAAGGCATATTGTGAAAACACGGCATTGGTGCCCTGGGTCAAAAAGGCTTTTGCGGCCAGTTCCAATACGTCGTTGGAACCGTTGCCCAAGGTAATTTGCTCAGGCTTTACACCATGGCGTGCCGCCAGCTTGGCTTTCAAGGCAAAACCGTTTGCATCGGGATATCGTCCCAAATCGGCTGCGGCCTGCGCTATGGCAGCCTTGGCCTTTTCGCCAAGACCCAGCGGGTTTTCGTTGGAGGCCAGTTTCACAACGGTGTTGGGGTCAAGACCCAATTCGCGAACAACATCAGAAACCGGCTTTCCCGCCTTGTAAGGGGCTATCGCGCGAATGAATTGAGGGGCTTGCTCGGTCAGTTTTTGCATGGTGCTACGTCGTCAGGTGCGTTGTGCGGCCGGGTATGAACCCAGCACTTTCAAAAAAGAGGCGTTTTGCTTCAGTTGATCCAAGGCTTTTGCCACAGCTGGCTCGGTTTGATGGCCCTGCAGATCGATAAAGAAATAATATTCCCAGCGCCCGTTGCGAGCGGGTCGGGATTCAAGCCGGGTCATGGACACGTTCTCAGCATTGAACGGCTCCAACATTTTGTAAACCGCACCCGGTTGATTGGGCACCGAGGCAACCAGGCTTGTTTTGTCTTGCCCGGAGGGTCCGGTTAATTGATTGCCCAAGACCAGAAAACGGGTGGTGTTGTGGGCATCGTCCTGAATGTGCTCCTGAAAAGCCTTCAAGCCATAACGTTCTCGCGCAGCCTGACCGGCAATTGCAGCCACTTTGACATTTTCGCTGGCCATTTGAGCCGCCACACCGTTGCTTGCCACGGTTTCCTGCTGAATGTGTGGTGCATATTGCGAAAGCCAGCCACGGCACTGTGCCAAGGCTTGAGGATGCGCACAAATTTTTTCAATACCCTCGAGCGACCCGGTTTGACACAACAACTGATGATGAATGGCAAGCTGCACTTCACCACACACCAGGGCACTTGATTCAACCAGTGCATCGAGCGTGCGGGCAATCGACCCTTCTGTTGAGTTTTCAACGGGCACCACGGCAAAATCAACCTGCTGTGCCTGCAACTGGCGAAAGGCTTCTTCAATGGTTTCTACAGGTTCAGCCTGAACACAATGCCCAAAGAACGACCACACAGCCTGTTCGCTGTAGGTGCCTAGCGGGCCAAGAAAAGCCACATGCACTTCACGCTCCAGGGAGCGGCAAGCCGACATGATTTCTTTGAACAGGGTGTTGATGTGCTGTGAATTCAAAGGCCCCGAGTTGGCAGCATTCAATTTGTCGAGCACTTGTGCTTCCCGCTCGGGGCGCATCACAGGGGCATCGGTTTTCGCTTTCACATGACCGATGGATTGTGCCAGGCTTGCCCTCTTGTTCAGCAACACCAGCATTTGCTGATCGATGTCATCGATTTGATCGCGAAATTTCAACAACTCCGCATTAATATCAGGCGTGCTCATCAAGCCTCCGTCTTTTCAAATTCAAGCATGAACTCGACCAGGGCCTTGACCCCTTCGACCGGCATGGCGTTGTATATGGAAGCACGCATTCCGCCCACTGACTTGTGTCCTTTCAACTGCACCAAACCGCACTCGGCAGCCTTGCTTAAAAACCGCCCGTTCAGGGACTCATCAGCCAAGGTGAAAGGTACATTCATGCGAGACCTGTCGGCAGTACGAACCGGACAGTTGTAAAGATTGCTGCTGTCAATGGTGCCATACAACAAAGCGGCCTTCTCTTGTGCCTGGGCCTGCGCCCAAGGCACACCACCTTGCTCAAGCAACCATTCAAACACCAAACCTGCGATGTAAATGGAGTAAGTGGGCGGGGTGTTGTACATGGACCCGTTCTCAGCCACGGTGCCCAATTCAAATGCAGATGGACATATCGGCAAGGCACGATTAAGCAATGTCTTGTCGACAATCACGATGGTGACCCCGGCAGGGCCCACGTTCTTCTGCGCACCACCGTAAATCAAACCGTATTTGCTCACGTCGAGCGTTTTTGACAAGATGTTCGAGGACATGTCGGCAACTACAGGGCAGTCCAGCTGACTGGCCATGGCTTCAATTTGACCACTGAATTCAACACCGCTGATGGTTTCGTTGTCGCAATAATGCAGATAAGCCATTTGCTGACCATTCACCCGGTCAAGCAACGAGCTGCACTCGGGCACATAACAGGCGGCGGCTGCATCGGCCAAGGCGTTTGCATTGTCCAGCACCACACGCGCTAGCCCGTACTTTGAAAATTCCTTGGTGGTTTTTTTCGACCATGCACCTGTGTTGACAAAGGCTGCTTGCTCAAAACCCTGAAGCAAATTCATGGGCACAATTGCATTCATACCCACTGCGCCACCCTGCATAAACAAAACGTCGTGAGTGTCGGGCACATTCAACAGTTTGCGGAAATCACTGCGGGTTTTCTCGAAAATGCTGGTGTATTCGGGACTGCGATGGCTCATTTCCATCACGGACAAGCCCTTGCCATGCCAATCCAGCATTTCCTCGGCGGCACGGCGCAAGACTGGCTCAGGCAAAGCCGCCGGACCTGCAGAAAAATTCCAAACTCTAGACATGCGTGCCCTGTGCAATTAACCGTTTATTTACTCTTCAGTGGCGGCGGGCGCGTCAGGGGAGTTGTCCTCCTCGGCCTCACCCAAATCTTCGGCATCCGACTCGACAATCCGCTGCAAACCAGACAACCAGGTACCTTCGTCCACACTGATCAGGGTCACGCCCTGCGTGGCGCGCCCCATTTCGCGAATTTCTGAAACCCGGGTACGAACCAGCACACCACCGGTGGTAATCAACATAATTTCATCGGCGGGGTTGACCAACACAGCCGACACAACCTTGCCATTGCGCTCGGAGGTTTGGATCGCAATCATGCCCTTGGTACCACGACCGTGGCGGGTGTACTCGGCCACCGGTGTGCGCTTGCCATAACCGTTTTCGGTGGCCGTCAATACCGATTGCTCTTCACTTTCAGCGACCAGCATGGCAATTACGCGTTGGCCCTCTTCCAGGTTCATACCGCGCACGCCACGGGCATTTCTACCCATGGCTCGCACATCGTTTTCATCAAAACGAACTGCCTTGCCCGAATCGCTGAACAACATGACATCGTTGGTGCCGTTGGTCATGGCAGCACCAATCAGGAAATCGCCTTCATCCAGGTTCACCGCAATAATGCCGCGCTTCATGGGGCGGGAGAAATCGCTTAACTTCGACTTCTTGACCGTACCCAAACTGGTGGTCATGAATACATACTTTTCTTCGTCTTCAAAGCTTTTCACTGGCAAGACGGCGGTAATCTTTTCACCTTCAGCCAATGGGAACATATTGATGATCGGGCGACCACGCGAAGTGCGCGAACCTTGCGGTACTTCATACACCTTCAACCAATACACACGACCTGCGTTGCTGAAGTAGAGAATGGTGTCGTGGGTGTTGGCCACGAACAGGTAATCAATCCAGTCGTCATCCTTCGTGGTGGCAGCCTGCTTGCCCCGTCCACCGCGTTTCTGGGCGCGGTATTCGGTCAATGGCTGGCTCTTGATGTAACCGGAATGGGAAAGCGTCACCACCATGTCCTGGGGCGTGATCAAGTCTTCAGTGCCCAGTTCCGTGGCATTGAATTCGATCATTGAACGACGTTCATCGGCGAACTCGTTGCCAATCGATGTCAATTCGTCTTTGATGATCTGGTTGATCCGTTCGGGCTTGGACAAAATATCGAGCAGGTCGGCGATCTGGTCTATCACCTCTTTGTACTCATTCAAAATCTTGTCTTGTTCAAGGCCAGTCAGGCGCTGCAGGCGCATGTTCAAAATTTCCTGCGCCTGCACTTCGCTCAAGCGATACATGCCATCGTCTTGCAAGCCCAGACGGGCGGGCAAACCTTCGGGGCGGAACGCTTTGGCACCACCAGAATCGCCGAGCTCAGTGCGCGACAACATTTCGCGAACAATGGACGAGTCCCAGCTTTTGGCCACCAAATCGGCTTTCGCAACCGGTGGTGTGGGTGCAGCCTTGATGATTGCGATGAATTCATCAATATTGGCCAATGCCACCGCCAAGCCTTCAAGCACATGGCCACGATCCCGGGCTTTGCGCAGCTCGAACACCGTGCGGCGGGTAATTACTTCGCGGCGATGGCGCAAGAAGTAGAAAATCAGATCACGCAAGTTCAACAAACGCGGCTGGCCATCAACCAAAGCCACCATGTTGATGCCGAAGGTGTCCTGCAGCTGGGTATTTTTATACAGGTTATTCAGGATAACCTCGGGCACCTCACCGCGCTTCAGCTCAATGACGACTCGGATACCGTCTTTGTCAGATTCGTCGCGAATGTCGGAAATGCCTTCAATTTTCTTTTCAGACACCAACTCGGCAATGCGCTCAAGCAGTGTTTTCTTGTTCACCTGATAAGGCAATTCATCGACGATGATGGACTGGCGACCACCTTTGTCCATGTCTTCGAAGTGGGTTTTCGCGCGCATGACCACGCGGCCACGGCCAGTTCTGTAACCTTCGCGTACGCCTTGGATGCCGTAGATGATCCCTGCGGTGGGGAAATCGGGCGCCGGGATCAATTCGATCAAATCGTCAACCGTGCACTCTGGTGCGTCAATGGCATAAAGGCAGGCAGCTACAACTTCTTTCAGGTTGTGCGGGGGCATGTTGGTGGCCATACCCACCGCAATACCCGACGAACCATTGACCAGCAAATTGGGCAAGCGGGCAGGCAATACTTTTGGCTCTCGCTCGCTGCCGTCATAGTTTGGGCCGAAATCGACGGTTTCCTTGTCGATGTCCAGCAACATCTCCTGAGCAATTTTGGCCAGACGAATTTCGGTGTATCGCATGGCCGCAGCATTGTCGCCGTCGATTGAGCCAAAGTTACCTTGGCCATCGACCAACATGTAACGCAAAGAAAAATCTTGCGCCATGCGAACAATGGTGTCGTAAACCGCAGAGTCACCATGGGGATGGTACTTACCGATCACATCACCCACAATACGGGCCGATTTCTTGTAAGCCCGGTTCCAGTCGTTGTTCAACTCGTGCATGGCAAACAGCACTCGGCGGTGCACGGGCTTTAAGCCGTCGCGCACATCCGGCAGAGCCCGCCCAACGATTACACTCATGGCATAGTCGAGGTAAGACCTGCGCATCTCCTCTTCAAGACTGATAGGGAGCGTTTCTTTTGCGAATGAATCCATGTTTCTTCTTGTGTTGAATTATTTGACTGAAGGAATAACAATCCGGGACGCTGCCATTCACGGCGGCGTCACATCCCTGGCGCTACACTTGCAAGCTTTCGATTGTATCAGCCAAAATCGCTGAAACTGGGCGCAATGGTGCGTTCCAAATCATCTAGTGACCCTGCCCATGCAACTGCTGACCCCCCAATGGCTCTTGTGCCTGAACCACACCACCGAAGTGCTTGAAAACCATGCGGTTTTAATCAATCACGATCAAATTCAGGCGATTGGACCACGCGACGACATGTTGCAGACACACCCCGACGCAGACAGGGTTGATCTGCCCGGGCAAGTGCTCATGCCAGGCCTGATTAACTGCCATACCCACGCGGCCATGAACTTGCTGCGCGGTGCCGCAGACGACTTGGCCCTGCATGACTGGCTGCAAACCCGGATTTGGCCGCTTGAAGGCGAATTGGCGGATGCTGAATTCGTGTACGACGGCACCGTGCTTGCGGCCACAGAGATGCTTCAAGGTGGGATCACAACGTTCAACGACATGTATTTCTACCCCGATCAGGTTGTGCAGGCTGCGCTGGACGTGGGTTCGCGGGTATTTGTAGGCATCACCGTGATCGAATTTCCGACCCGCTACGCATCAGAAGCGAAGCAATACATCGAATTGGGGATAGCCGCCCGAGACAAATTCAAACACGAGACCACCGTGCACTGGACGGTGGCCCCGCATGCCCCCTATACCGTGAGCGACGATACCTTCAAACACATGGCCATGCTGGCCGAGGAACTTGACCTGCCCATTCACTGCCACCTGCATGAAACCGCCAGTGAAGTGAGCGATGCCACAAGCCGCGACGGCATGCGGCCCTTCGCCAGATTCGAACAACTGGGCCTGATCAACGAGCGTTTGTTGGCCGTTCATGGGGTGCACCTGAACGAGCATGAATTGCAGGTGATGGCGGCCAAGGGTGCAACGTTGGTGCATTGCCCGGCTTCCAACCTGAAACTGGCCAGCGGCATCGCACCTGTGGCAGCAGCCCTGAAAACGGGCGTCAACGTGGTAATCGGCACCGATGGCGCAGCCAGCAACAACAAGCTGGATCTTTGGGAAGAAGGCCGCCTGGCCTCCTTGCTGTGCAAAGGAGCCAGCGGCGATGCCACCGCATTCAACGCGGGCGAGTTGCTCAAGAGCATGACTTGCAATGCGGCAAAGGCCCTGGGTGCAGACCACCTGATTGGACACATTGCTCCGGGAATGCAGGCTGACCTGATTGCAGTGGCGATCGGAGAGTCTGCGCACCAGCTACCCAACCACAATCTAATCTCGAAACTGGCTTACAGCGGGGCTTCCAGAGACGTGAAGCATGTTTGGGTAGCGGGCATTCAAGTTGTGCAATCGCAACAACTTGTGGGCAAAAGGGCACAATTAGTCGGGGAAATCATGCGAAAAACCCAACGAGTGTGGCAGACTCGTGTCGAGAAAGTTGGTTGAGAGGGTGATAACTATGACAGCCTCTACTGTAAACTATCAACCAGCTTGAACCCCTATTTAACCCAAGGAGCAACAATGAAAAAAATGTCGACTCTCACGCAAGTTCTGATGGCAATGGCCATTGGTACAGCGTCTACAGCCGCTATGGCCCACACAACAGACAAAGGTGAAGGCCTGGCAGGCTATGTAGTAGATGGCAGCGGCAAGGTTGTTAAAGACGGCTCCGGCGAGTGCATCCGCACCAGCTATTTCACAGCCGCTTTGGCAATTCAGGAATGCGATCCTGACTTGATCCCCAAGAAGCCAGCACCAGCACCAGTTGCTGCACCAGCACCTGCTCCTGAGCCTGCACCTGCGCCAACACCAGTGATTACGAAAGTAAGCCTGGAAGCTGATGCATACTTCGACTTCGACAAGGCCACTCTGAAGCAAGGCGGCAAGGACCGTATTGATTCTGAAATCGCCAAGTTGGGTCAGGTTGACCTGAACAGCGTCATCGCAATCGGCCACACCGACTCAATCGGTTCCGATGCTTACAACCAGAAGCTGTCCGAGCGTCGTGCTCAGGCTGTGAAGGACTACATGGTAAGCAAGGGCGTGCCAGCTGACCGTATCCAGATCAAGGGCATGGGCGAAAGCCAGCCAGTGGCTGACAACAAGACCCGTGAAGGTCGCGCCAAGAACCGTCGCGTTGAGATTGAATTCAACGCAACACAGAAAGTTGTTAAGTAATTAATAACCTCTGGTTCTGATCAAAAAAGCCCGGCCCAGCCGGGCTTTTTTGTTTCTGCCTTCGGTTAAACTAAAGGCTGTTGAACACACAACGCGAGCCTTTAACAATGAGCAGTATCGAATCCAACAACGTTGACCATGCCGAACTGGCCAAATTCTCCGCCCTGGCCAGCAAATGGTGGGATCCCAACAGCGAGTTCCGCCCCCTGCATGAAATCAACCCGCTCCGATTGAACTGGATTGATGAACGGGTTGGACTGAAAGGCAAACGCGTGCTGGATGTGGGCTGTGGTGGCGGCATTCTGGCTGAAAGCATGGCGCGCCGTGGCGCAGATGTTCTGGGCATTGATCTCGCAGACAAATCACTGAAAGTGGCCGAACTGCACAAACTGGAAACTGGCGTCAACAACGTGAACTACCGGTATGTGTCGGCAGAACAACTGGCTGCCGAGGAACAAGGCACTTTTGACGTAGTGACCTGCCTTGAAATGCTGGAGCATGTGCCAGACCCCGCACAAACCATTCAAGCCTGTGCCGACTTGTGCAAACCCGGCGGTTGGCTGTTTTTCTCGACCATCAACCGCAACCCCAAAAGCTTTGTGTTTGCGATTGTCGGTGCGGAGTATGTACTCAACCTGTTGCCCAAAGGCACGCATGAGTATAAAAAATTCATCAAACCGTCCGAATTGGCCCAATATGCCCGCCTGTCCAAACTTGATTTTTCGGAGATCATCGGGCTTGTGTACAACCCGCTCACCAAGGTGTATAGGCTGGCCCGCGACACCGATGTGAATTACATGGTGGCTTGCAGAAAACCCGCTTAAGGAATTGTTCAATGCCTTTTAAAGGAATTCTGTTCGACCTGGACGGCACGCTGGTAGACACCGCGCCCGACCTGTGCGGCACCATTCAAGACATGCAAAGCGATCGCGGCGTGGACATTACGCCTTATCGTGCCATGGAACATCTGGCCTCGGGCGGTGCGCGCGCTTTGCTGAAAGCAGGATTCGGGCTGGAAATGCACTACCCGGAATTCCCGGCCATGCGTGCCGAGTTTCTTGAACGTTACGAGGCCAGAATTGCCCGGGAAAGCGCGGTGTACAGCGGGATTATTCCCTTGCTGAATGAAATCAAGGCACGTGGCGCGCAGTGGGGAATTGTCACCAACAAACCCTTCTACCTAGCCGAGAAATTGGTACATGAACTGGGCTTGACCCAAGGATGTAGTGTGTTGATTGGCGGCGACACGGCTGAAAAACCAAAACCCTCACCACTGCCCTGTTTCATGGCAGCGGGCCACATGCGCCTGCCCACCGAACAATGTGTAATGATTGGCGACGATGAGCGGGATGTAATCGCAGGCCGGGAGGCTGGCATGGCGACCGTGGCTGTTGAGTATGGCTACATTGCCAGCCCTATTGAGCAATGGGGTGCCGATGCGGTGATTAAAACTGCGCATGATTTGGCCAGGTGGCTTGAAATAAGAATGTGAGCCCCCACATCAAGGGTGTTATAATTGGGTTTCCAATGGGGTCGATCTGGTTTCGACGTGGGTTGCAAAGCTATTGGGGCGTGTCGAGGATCAGTTACCTCGTAAATCCATCTGAAAAACTTTAAACGCAAACGACTCTTCGTTTAGCCCCGAACTCAAACTAGCTGCTTAAGCTAGTTTAGTTTGGACTTCCTACACCAGCTCGCCGATGGGCTGGGCGGGGTCAAACCCGCAGTGGGATCATCTACATCGGACCGCTTACCGGAATGCTGCCGGCCGGTAAGTTAAATTAGGTGGATCGCGGATGCTGAAGAATGTCGCTTTTCGTCAGTAGCCGTTAAATACAAAGAAGACGACTACACACGTAGAACTGGTAGTGGAGGATTTGCGGACGCGGGTTCAATTCCCGCCGGCTCCACCAAACAAAAGAAAAAGGCCATCCCTGTGATGGCCTTTTTTTATTTACTTCACCGACAAAATATACCGGGCAATGGCCAGTGCATCTTCGTCAGTCACACGCGGCTGCGCGGGCATGGGCGTATTCCCCCACACCCCTGCACCGCCTGTTTGAATTTTCTTGGCCAGCTTTTCAGCCGCGCCAGCCTCATCAGAATATTTCAAGGCCACTTGTTGATAGGTAGGACCGTACTTTTTTTTGTCCTCGGCATGAC
The DNA here is from genome assembly GCF_005871185.1 of Limnobacter alexandrii. Taxonomy (GTDB): domain Bacteria; phylum Pseudomonadota; class Gammaproteobacteria; order Burkholderiales; family Burkholderiaceae_B; genus Limnobacter; species Limnobacter alexandrii. The sequence continues at coordinate 25,757 of NZ_SWKN01000010.1, read as the reverse complement.
ATGCCGTGCAATTGTACTTTCTCACCATCTCAGGGCTGGCCATCGCGCTGCCGAGATTAATGAATAGGGAACCCGCGATTAGTGCTGCTGCGTACTTGCTCATATTCCACTTCCTTGAAAAGGCCGCGCTCCCGATAAGGTTGCGCGGCCCTGTTTACAACGCCAGAATCATTCAGTTCGGTTTGATTTGATAAATCTCACCTTCATCTGTGGCCACATACAAATTGCCATCATGGCCCTGCACCACGGAACGGAATCGGCCCGCAGGCATGGGCAAAGGCATGATGGTGCGCTTGGATGTCAAACCGTCTTTGCTGATATCCAACAGGTCAATCCGGTTGCCAACCGGGGTGCCATGAATGCCGATTCCCATGTAGCCAACCGCCATTTTCCCGTCCCAGTCTTTCCACTGTTTGCCACTGAGGAAAACACCTGAGGACATGCCCTGAGACAGGTTTTCATTGTTCCAGGCCGGTTTCATCGCCTTGGGGTAAGTTTTGGTGTCGGTCATCGGCATGAATGCCGCGCGCTTCACAGGTTCCATCGCACCCATTTGATTCGGGCTGTAGCCACAATAGGCATCGGGACAATCACCACGACCACCGACATTGGGACGGGGATCCCAGCCAGCATTGCCGCCGTTGCTCAACACGGTAACCTCATCGGAATGCCAAGGTCCATTCTCGGCAGTGACCGGCTGATTGGTGCCCGGCCGGAACGCGATGCCCTGGGGATTGCGGTGACCATAGGTGAATATGCGGGCATCGAACCCCTTGGGCGGCTTGTTGCCAGCGGCGGCTTTTCCATCGCGATCAATGCGCAATACCTTACCGCCGAGCTTGCTCGGGCTTTGTGGTACGGCACCATTGTGTGTGTCGCCAGTAGTCACATACAGAAAACCGTCGCCTGAATTGAAGCGGATTCTCCCGCCGTTGTGCGCGCCTGAAGAACCGAAGGGATGATCACTTGCAGCGGTTTTGTAGGGAATGTCGTCCACAATATCGATCCTGTCCGAGGTCTTGCTCAAGTCAGCATTGACCGTCAAACGAATTACCCGATTAGTTTGGGGATTGGATTTGCTGGACGTGGAGTACACATACACAAAGCGGTTTTTCGCAAAATCAGGGTCAACAGCCACACCATTCATGCCCGCTTGGCCATCACAAAACAAGTCGGGCATGGAATCGGCGTAACCCGTCGCGTCTTTCATCCCTACCAGCTTATTGACGGTGCCTGAAGGCAAACGAACAGAAAGACCGTGACATTTCTCAGTGAAAAACATCGCGCCGTCTGGCAAAAACGCCATGTCCCAAGGATTCTCCAGCTTGGTCAAAACGGCGGTTGCTGTAAGATTGGGGGCTGCTGCAATCGCGATTCCGTTGAAGGCCATGGTGGCTGAGGCGAGGACTGCGCAGGACAAGAGTTTATTAAGCTTCTTCATTTTGTCTCCTGATTCTGAGGTAAGGCAAGCATGTAATCTGAAATCAAAGCGATTACAACATCGCTTGGGATCAAATCACACCAAGCGAAAATTGCACATATTTAACACTCGGTCAATATGGCCTTACCCGCGGTGAATCATTCAGTTTTGGAAGACTTGCCTTTCAGAATCAGGCTGAAGAAATTTTTGCCGCTTGCCTTGTCACCTTGATCGGAAAGCAATCGCGGCACACTGCAACCCAGCAGCAAAATAGTGGATCCGCTAAAGGCCAAAAGTCCTCCCATCAGGGACAATGGCCAGCTAAGATCGAGAAGACGCAACAACAATGCGACAACGAGGCTGAACAACACCAAAAAACACAAATAAATTTTCATGATCCAAAACACCAGTTCAGTTCTTCAATCACAGGTCTCCAGACTTGTGAAAGTTCACTGCAATGCAAGGTTTCCTTGCCAACGAACAACGCTCACCGGAGCGTACCTGTTTAATTGCCAAAAACTATTAATTGGATTGCATGTGTTTTTGGACCAGCGAATATTAATGAAAATAGCAATCTATAGCCAGAAAATGTAATGTCGAATTACGGCCATATTTGGAAATGCACATGACTCATTTTTCTCACAATGCTAATTTGTACAAGTCATGTTTTTTAACAATTTCGACATACAATTGCTGCAGCGCAAAAAATTCCCGATTGTCTATTTCTCGAACTAGACAAAATTAGAATTACGATTATTTTTTTATTTAACAACTGTTCACTTTTCGCCACACCTGACAGGCACCAGCCCCACAAATCATGCAAAAAGGCGTTTTTCTCTCTGTTTTGGCCTCCGTGCTGTTTGGCAGCATGTACTACTACACCACCCTGCTTGAGCCACTGAACGGCGAAGAGATTTATGGCTGGCGAATGCTGCTCACCTTGCCTGTAATGACCCTGTTTCTGATCGGAACGAAGGATTGGGGCTTGGTGCGATCAATTGCACTGCGCCTGAGGCGCGAGTGGAAGCTGTACTTGGTACTGCCCGCAACTTCCTTGTTGCTTGGCATACAGCTGTGGCTTTTTCTTTGGGCCCCACTGCATGGGCATGCCATGAATGTGTCGCTGGGCTACTTCATGATGCCGCTTGTGATGGTTCTGATTGGCCGCCTGCATTACAGAGACAAACTTAGCCCATTTCAAAAACTGGCAGTTTTACTTGCGGCACTTGGCGTCATCAATGCTGTATTGCAGGCGGGGGGCTTTGCCTGGACGTCACTTTTGGTGTGCCTGGGTTATCCGTATTACTTTGTGCTTCGATCCAGGTTCAAGGTGGACAATTTGGGAGGACTTTGGTTTGACATGCTCCTGATGACGCCACTGGCGCTTTATTTTGCATTGGCGGGCGAGGGTTTGGCGCAAATGACGGGGCTTCAATTCCAACTGCCTTTACTCATTCTGATATTGGGCTTTTTAAGTGCATCGGCCCTGATTTCCTACATACTGGCCAGCCGAATGCTGCCATTCAGCCTGTTTGGCTTGCTGGGCTACGTTGAACCTGTGCTTTTGGTGCTTGTTGCATTCTTGATTGGCGAGACCATTGCTGAACAAGAGTGGCCCACCTATCTCGCCACTTGGCTCTCGCTGAGTGTTCTGGCTGTGGAGGGCTTGACTAAACTTTATAAGAACGAATCACGGTCGATAAATCAGGGTCTTGATTGAAAGTTTCGGTGAAGAAATCCACAAAACTACTAATCTTGAGCGATGGGCGACGCTCCGGTTGATACACCACATTCAGTGGCAATGTGCTGGGTTTGTAGTTGTCCAATATTGTTTGAACACTGCCTTCACGAATGTCATGACCATAAATCCACGTGGGCGAATAGCATATGCCAAGCCCCTCGAGCACGCCTTGGCGAATTGCCTCAGAGCTGTTTGATTGAAAGTTGCTACCCACGCGCACGGTGATGGCCTTGTCTTTGCTGCCATAAAAAGTCCATTCATTGAAGTTATCAATGCCTGTGTACAACAGGCAATTGTGGCTGCTCAAGTCATCGGGGGTTTGAGGAGCACCATGTCGAGCCAGATAAGATGACGAGACAATCACTGCCCGTGCCACCGACCCAATGCGCCTTGCAATCAGGCGACTGTCCTTGAGTTCGCCCACACGGAAGGCCACATCAATACCGGCCGCAACAAGATCGACGAAACTGTCGTCCAATTGCAGATCGATCCGCATTTTTGGATAGCGCGCATAAAATGCCGCCAGCTTGGGCACAATGTGAATTCGACCAAACGCCACAGGCGCAGCCACGCGCAACAAACCACTTACCTCGTGTTCAGCGCGATGCACCTCACTGCGAGCCTCTTCCAAAGTGTCCAGCACCTGCCGACACCGTTGATAATAAAGGCGCCCTGCTTCCGTCAATGAATGGCTGCGGGTGGATCGCACCAACAGCAACACGCCAACATCGGCTTCGAGTGCCTGTACCTGCTTGCTGATGGCCGATTGCGTGGTGTGGGCCTGCCTGGCCACTGCCGAGAAATTACCTGTTTCCACCACACGGACGAATGTTTCCATCAGCTTGAGGCGATCCATTGAGTGATTCCTTTATGTATTCCCGACAGGAATAAATACTATAACAACTGTTCCGTAGATCAATGGGCTTCGAATACGCATAATGTGCAACATTGCAGCGCAACACAAGAGGAGTACCGACGTATGAATGCACCCACCCCACATGTGAATGAACAAATTGCCAACGTGGATGATATGAAACTGTTTCAGCCCGGAAGAATTGGCAGCATTGAGGTGAAGAACCGGGTTGTGATGGCACCATTGACTCGCTGTCGCTCAGACGAAGCAGCAGGGGACATTCCCGGCAGCGAAATGAATATCGAGTACTACAAGCAACGAGCCAACGCTGGCTTGATCATCAGCGAAGGAACGCAGGTGTCACCAGCAGGCAAAGGCTACATGGCCACGCCCGGCATATATTCTGAAGCCCAAGTGCAAGGCTGGAAACCGATTACCGAAGCTGTGCATGCGGCTGGCAGCAAGATTATTGCCCAGATTTGGCATGTGGGTCGCATTACTCACCCCGACCTGACAGGTGGCTTAAGCCCAATTGCACCCTCTGCCATCAAGCCCAATGTGCTTGCCTACACCCACAATGGCAAAGTCGATGTACCGGTGCCGCATGAACTGAGCGCAGAGGAAATCAAAACAGTGGTGAATGAGTATCGCCAAGGTGCAGCCAATGCCATCAAGGCTGGCTTTGATGGCGTGGAAATTCACGGTGCAAACGGCTACCTGATCGACCAGTTTTTACGCGACGGCGCCAACAAACGCACCGATCAATATGGCGGATCCGCTGAAAACCGTGCGCGCTTTGCGCTAGAGGTTGTTGATGCAGTGATCGCCGAGATTGGTGCTGGCAAGGTGGGCATTCGCCTGTCCCCGGTTACTCCATTCAACGATTTAAGCGACAGCAACCCTCAATCAGTGTTTGGCTATCTGATCGAGCAATTGAACCAGCGCGGAATTGGCTTCATTCACATGATTGAGGGTTCGACCGGTGGTGACCGCGATGTGCCGGGTTTTGATTATGCGTGGGCTCGCAAAACATTTAAGGGCACTTACATTGTCAACAACGGGTACACCCGTGACATGGCAATCAATGCCCTTGAAACAGGCTGGGCCGATGCGGTGTCCTTTGGTCGTGCTTACATTGCCAACCCCGACCTTGTGCAACGTCTGAAACTCAATGCACCCCTGGCCGAGGGGAATCCGCAAACTTATTACGCACCAGGGCCTGAGGGCTACATTGATTACCCATCACTGAACGTGTAAACAAAAAACGCCAGCCACAAGCTGGCGTTTTTTTTGATACTCTCAGGGCATGAGCAAAGACAGCCTTGAGCAACTTCAACAACGATTGATCGAGTTTTCCAATGCACGACGTTGGGAAAAATTCCATTCGCCCAAAAACCTCAGCATGGCCTTGTCCGTCGAGGTGGCGGAATTGCTTGAACACTTCCAATGGCTCAGCGAGGAAGAATCTCGACAAGTCCAAGGAAACAAGCTGGATGAGGTGAAGGAAGAAGTGGCCGATGTGCTGCTTTATTTGCTGCAAATTTGCAACCAGCTTCACATCGACCCAATCGATGCTGCCCAGAAAAAACTGGTTAAAAATGCCCTGAAGTACCCGGCGATCGACTAAGTCTGCGCTGCTTGCGCTGGGGGTTCAGCCAGGCGTGCTGTGGTTCCGCAAGCATGGCAATACTTCGAAAAAGTGCTCTTGCGTGCACCACAGTTCGTACACTTGTCGTGAAGACCAATGCCGCAATGCGGACAGAAATCAATACTTGTGTCTTTCAGATCAACAGTGCGCTCACAACCCGGGCAAATGCCCTTGTGCAAACGGGCCAGTGCTGTGTCGTAATCCAGAACCTCGCGCCGCTTGGTTTCGGGCTGCGCCTCGGCCAATCGTTGCTGTTCCAGATAACGGTTCAGGGCGAGAATGGCTTGACGCCCCACCAACACCGTAATTGCAATGCCCACAATGTAGCGAATGTAACCACCATAGCTGGGCAAATAAGGCACCAACTCAACGAAAAACACGAACAAGGCAAAGTAGATGAAGCCCCACACAAAGGGCCAATAAGTACTTTGGCGTTTGCTCTTGTAAAGCCAGGCTGCCACCAACAACAACGGCAAAGTCAATGCAAGGCGATACGCAAAAACGCGCAATTCCTGGCTTTGAATGGCGCTGGTGTAATCGCCTTGCGCAGCCTGCTCCAATTCATTCAAGCGCAATTGTGCCCTTCGGTTGGCCTGCTGAGAGTCGAGCAGCAACTTTTGCTGCATTTCGAGTTGGGCCAAGGCCACGCGCTCCAAGGCCTGCAAGTTGTCCACCCGCTCGGTTCGTGCAATCAGTTCCTTGTCTTGATCAGGAAGTGCGGTGGCCTTTCGGGTCGCCACCCATGCCATGAATTTCTCACGTTCGGAATCGGTATCCGCCTCGGCTGCGCTGTGTTTGAGCCTGGCCTGTTCCAGCGCATCGCTCACCTCACGCTCATTGAGTTCAGTCTTTCGAATTTGCTCTCGAACTGTTTTCAGTTCGACAGGATCCATGAAATCTTCGAGCGTTTGGGTTTGCTCAATTTGAGGCAAATCGCCCACCAGCGTACCACCCAAACCGATCAGGAACCATGCAAAAACCACAGCCACCAACCACAGGCCGCGACGGAACCATTTTTCTGACAACCTCAGTGATTTGCTCATCTGAATCTCATCCTGTTTTTATATGGTTTCATCAACGCGCGAGAAGCCTATTTCAGATACCGCGCATGGAAACGCAGATGATCTTCAATGAAAGTAGCAATGAAGTAGTAGCTGTGGTCGTAGCCAGGCTGATAACGAACCTCGGCTTTGTAGCCCGTTTCTTGCAAAGCAGCCTCCAGCAATTCAGTTTTCAGCTGGGTGGCCAGAAAATTGTCAGCCAAGCCCTGATCAACCAGCATTGGAAGTTGCTGTGCGCCTGCGCGTATCAGTGCCACGGTGTCATGGCGTTGCCAGGCGGCGGGGTTATCCCCCAGATACAAAGCGAGGGCCTTCTGCCCCCAAGGGCATTGCATGGGGCTCACAATCGGTGAAAACGCACTGACTGAGGCATAACGACCAGGGTTATTCAATGCAATGGTGAGGGCACCATGCCCACCCATCGAATGCCCAAACACCGATTTCAGCGGGCTGACCGGCAAGCTTTCTTCAACCAAGGCGGGCAGTTCGTCGACAACGTAGCTGTACATGTTGTAGTGCTTGCTCCACGGTGCCTCTGTGGCATCCACATAAAAACCAGCACCCAAACCAAAATCGTAAGCTTTGTCGGCGTCATCTGGCACGCCCTCCCCACGTGGGCTGGTGTCGGGCATAACAATCGCAATGCCCAATTCAGCCGCCACGCGCTGGGCGCCGGCCTTGGTGGCAAAGTTCTGGTCGGTGCAGGTTAATCCGGACAACCAGTAAGCCACAGCTACCTTTTGCCCAGCTTGAGCTTGGGGTGGCAAGTAAACACTGAACTGCATCGTGCAGCCCAGTGTTTCCGACACATGCTCATACTGGTTTTGCAAACCGCCAAAGCATTGAACGCTGCTGAGTAATTTCATATCAGAAATGGATCACTGTGCGAATGGATTTGCCCTCGTGCATCAGATCAAATGCCTCATTGATTCGCTCCAAAGGCATGGTGTGGGTGATGAAAGTATCCAGATCAATTTCATCATTCATGAACCGGTTAACGTAACCTGGCAGCTCAGTGCGGCCTTTTACACCACCAAATGCACTACCACGCCACACACGGCCAGTCACCAGCTGAAAGGGGCGCGTGGAAATTTCCTGCCCAGCACCCGCAACCCCAATAATCACTGATTCACCCCAACCTTTGTGGCAGCACTCCAGGGCTGATCTCATTACATTCACATTGCCGATACACTCGAACGAGAAATCAACGCCGCCGTCCGTCATTTCCACAATGACTTCCTGAATTGGCTTGCTGTGGTCTTTCGGATTCACAAAATCAGTGGCACCCAATTTCTTGGCAATTGCAAACTTGTCAGCATTGATGTCGATCGCGATGATTCGGCTTGCCTTGGCCTGCACAGCACCGATAATTGCAGCCAAACCAATTCCGCCCAATCCAAATATGGCCACAGTGTCACCGGCCTGGACCTTGGCCGTGTTGTGCACCGCGCCAATGCCCGTGGTTACTCCGCAGCCCAACAGGCATACCTTTTCCAGTGGCGCCTTGGGGTCGATTTTTGCCAGTGAAATTTCAGGCACTACGGTGTGCTCTGCAAAAGTCGAAGTACCCATGTAGTGATAAATCGGCTTTCCGTCTTTGGAGAAGCGGGTGGTGCCATCGGGCATCAAGCCCTTTCCCTGTGTGGCACGAATGGCCTGGCACAGATTGGTTTTACCCGAGGTACAAAATTTACAAATCCTGCATTCAGCCGTATACAGCGGAATAACATGATCACCCACCGCCAGGCTTGTTACCCCCTCTCCAACTGCCTCAACAACACCAGCACCCTCATGCCCTAGAATCGCGGGAAAAATCCCTTCTGGGTCATCACCGGACAAGGTGTAAGCATCGGTGTGGCACACACCCGTTGCCACAATCCGAACGAGAACCTCGCCCTTTTGTGGAGGCATCAGATCGACCTCTTCGATCGTGAGAGGTTGACCTGGGCCCCAAGCTACTGCGGCGCGTGTTTTGATGGATTGCAACATGTTTCCCCCAATGCTGGCGAGTGTCTAAAACAGCCCCCATTATAGGGGTTCAAGGCCGCCGTGCAGGCTGCAAGCGACATTTGAAGTGTGGTAGTGTCTTGGAACAATTAAAAGCATGCCTTTGTAACCGAATGACCCTTCCCAACGAATCCCATCATGTGTTTCCACACGACGACTTTGAGCAGTCGCTCAAGCCCTTGTGGATGCGCGCGCAAAATGGAGATTCAAAGGCTTACCGAGAGGCGCTGGCAAAAATTGCGCAGCGCTTGAGGCGTTTTTACAGTCGCAGGCTTCAGGCCCTGCCAGATGAAGTCGAAGATTTGGTGCAAGAAACCTTGCTGGCTTTGCACATGCAGCGCGGCACCTATGACGAAACCTTGCCGGTGAGCAGTTGGGTGTTTGCAATTGCGAGGCACAAGTTGGTGGACTTGTGGCGCAGGCGTGGTCGGCGAGACAATCTGAACGATTCTCTTGAAGACCTGACCGAGGACCAGCACCCGGCCACCCTGGAGGAACTGCCCTCAAAACGTGATCTGGGTGTATTACTGGAACAACTGCCGGAATTGCAAAAACAGGCGATTCTACTCACAAAAATAGAGGGCTTATCGATGATTGAAGCCTCGCAACGCAGTGGCGTGTCTGTTGCCGCGTTGAAGGTGCAAGTGCACCGGGGACTGAAACAGCTGGCCGCTTTGGTCAGGAGCGAAATATGAAAACTGATGATCTGATCACCATGATTGCCACCCAGGCCGGGCCTGCCCCGAGAGTATCGGCGGCAAGCCGCTTGTTGCCCGCAGGTGTTGTGGGTGGCCTGATCGCAGCAGCAATTGTTTTGGGTGTTCTGGGACTGATACCTGCTGCAATGTTTACTGAGCCTGGCCCCTGGATCAAAATTGGGTACGCCAGCACACTGGCAATCGCGGCGGGTTGGTTGTTTGCTCGCCTGGGAAAACCTGGTGCGTCCGGAAAACAGGCCACCTCGGCTGTGATTGGCGTGGTGCTGCTCATGCTCATGGCTGGAGTACTTTCTTATCTGGGCACGCCAGAATCGGAACGTGCCACTGTGCTACTTGGGCACTCGTGGTTGGTGTGCCCATGGGCAATACTCACTTTGTCCCTACCTGTGATGGCGGGGTCATTCTGGGCCATGCGAGGGCTCGCTCCAACCAACCTTATCTTTGCTGGTGCCGCCTGTGGAATATTTTCCGGCTCGGTGGCGGCTTTGGCTTACGCTTTGGCCTGCACTGAACCAGCAGCGCCTTTCATAGCGGTGTGGTACACGCTGGGAATTGCGCTGTGTGGTGTATTGGGTGCGATGCTTGGGCCAAGGCTTTTGCGCTGGTAATGCCTTGCTGACGGACTCCATCTCAAGCAGGAGGGTCGATGCGCAAGGTGCTGGACGTATTGACCCGGTACCAGCCCGCAATACTGTAACGGTCGCGCTTTGCAGGGCGCACTTCGTGCGGAAAATCTTCACTTAAAAACACAACAAGGGTTCCACCCAGCGGCTGAATTTTCTCCAGCACAGCTTGTGTGCCTTGATCAGAATAAAGCACCATTTCCCCACCATCTTCCGGCCCCCATTCAGGATTCAAGTACAGCACCACCGACAATACGCGGTTGGCTTGTCCCTTGAAAGCATCCACATGGGTTTTGTAGAAAGCACCGGGCGCGTAATGCGCAAAATGAGATTCAAAAGAAAACAGGCCAAGCATCAAATTGCGATTCAGGTATTGCTGTAACTGTGCGCTGAACTCAAGCCACTGACCTGCAGCGCCGCCATGCGCACTTTCAATCCACGCAATTTCATCACCACGAATCTCTGAATTTGCATGCTGGCCTTGTGCACGACCAATACCCGCCTGTTTCAACTCGCCAGAAGGTATTGAGGTGAATGTGCGTAATAGTTCCGAGACCACACTAGGGGACAGTGCATCTTTTTGGACGCTGTAACCTTTTTGCCGAAGATCACTTGCGATTAAATCAAACATGAAACGTTGTACTCAGAAAAGCACTCACTTCGAATGATCGAAGTGTAGCGCTTTCTGGATGTTTGAGATCAGGCGTGTGCCAAAAGCTGACCGATGGCGTTGGACAGAGAAGTGGAATCAAACTTCTTCACGTAAATGTTTACACCCGCTTCGATGCCACGCCGGGCATTTTCCTCAGAGGTCAAGGACGAATACATGATGATGGGAATGTTCTTGAACCGTGGATCACCCTTGAGCTTTCTGGTCAAAGTGCAACCATCCATAATCGGCATTTCCTCATCCACCAGCACCAAAGAAACCCGCTCCTCCAGTTCCTCTGAATTTTGACTGACACTGGACGCAATGGCCAACAACTTTTGTTCAGCCTCAACACCGTTCACGGCATGGCTGTGTTTCAAACCCATGGTATCGAGTACTTCGCTGATTTTTCGTCGGGCCACAAGAGAATCGTCCACAAAGAACACTGGCCCAGCCTTGTTCAATTCAAAGCCAGTGCTAACGGGTGTTGCGTCCTTTTCTGGCAACACACGGTGACACACACTTTCAATGTCCACCAACGAAACCAGGCTGCCATCTGCCAGCATGACAACGCCGAAAACAGCTCCCTCTTCAGAATCATACTTCTGAGGCGGTTTCACATCAGACCAAGGCACTCGGATGATTTTATCAACATCCGTTACTGCGAAAGCGACCGAACGGGAAGCGAATTCGGAAATAATCATCTTGGAGTTTGGCTCGCCAGTCGACATGCCGATCGCATCGCCAAGTGACACCACAGGCAACACCTGTCCGCGCAGCGAAATCACTCCATTCATGGCACCCTGCTGTCCGGGAATCTGGGTGACTTGCGACAGCTCAGTGACTTCACGAATTTTGAAGACGTTCAAGCCGAAAGTTTCCTGACCGCCCAAGGAAAAGAGCAGAATTTCAATCATCTCGGTGGATGATTCACCAGGAGTGCGTTCGTTGTTGTAGTTCATGAGTGGATTTAACCGTTGACGTGGTTCAGCCTTTATTCTGAACCAAGCCGAAACGAATCAAATCCTTAGGAAGGGGGATAAAAGCGGTCTTTTAGGCCTTTAGAGCAAATGGACAATTAACCCAGGTATGCCGACAATTCCTCGCGGGGATCTGCAAGCAAAGGGCCAACTCGAGGCGCAGAAATTGAACCGATTGGCTGCACCACCGCATCCATCACACCGTTCAAAACTTCCCCAGACTTGGCATAGTAGTCAACGCTCAACAACGGATCTGCGATTGGATCGAGCAACGTCACACCCGTGGCATCGATGGTCGAAGACAACAATTCACGCCCCGTACCAGCCACGTTGTCCTGTAAGAACTCACGGACTCCGGAACCCAACTCCCGCCCGGCGTCCACCAAAAGCTCACGGAACTCACCCTGACGGCTTCCGTCAAAGGTCTCCCCAAACTCTTGCTGGGAGGCCTCGGCTTGCGCAATGGCCTGTTCAATAAAGTCCAGCAATGAGAATGTCATGCTGCCAGTTGACATGGTTTCAGCTGATTCATCTGAACCCAGGGTAGTAGCGAGAACGCCTACCTGCAGAATTCCAAGTGACCCTTCATCATCGAGTGAAGAACCTTCAAATCGTGACATCAGTTCTGGATTCTGAACTTCGGGTTCGACGAAACCGCTGGACGACTCGTTCAGTTCCTCAGAGGCACTGAGAGGCAAAGGCCGCGCGGTGGGCAATGGAGCAGAAGTGTCGACAAACAATTTTTCAAGAGACAATGAAGCCGCCTCGGAATGAATCCCAGGACTTTTCTCAGTCAATTCAGAGGAAGAAAGATCGGCATCTGCGTGTTGTAAGTCGAGCGTTGCAGGAGAAACGTTCAAACTCACCACATTATAAGACTGGGCAGTCGCCCCACCCAAAAGCGCAATGGCTTGGTTGGTTTGATCCGAGATTTGATGTTGAATACCGCTCATTGTTATTAAATGCCCCTTGACCGAGCCTTTATTTAAACAAAAGCAAACCCAAGACTCAATCCGGAAAGTGATATATTTCAATCACTTGTTTGTAGGCATTTGATGCGTTTTATTAGGAAAAATTACTTAATTTCCCCCTCTTTGGGGTTACTGATTGGCCACTGCCACATAAAACCACTCCTGGCCAGCTTGTGACAGCGTATTTGGGAAAACAATAAATCCATCTCGACTCGCCCTGACCTCCTCCCCGCTCTGCCGAATGCCTATCAACTCACCTTTGCGTATTGGATCAAAGCTTGACCAGGCCCGCACAAATTGGTCGTCAAAATGTTGCTTGTCATTGACCTCAATCAAACTGAGGTGTTGATACTCGCTTACCGGTGACACTGGCAAGCCGTCGACCAATCCCAAATGAAGCAAGGTGTTGGCAATCGCTTGGTAAGCCACGCCAGGCCCGGCTGGGTCATCATGCTGACCACATTCCAAAGTAACCGCATAACCACCACTGGAGCGCATGCATTCCGTGGTACCCATGCCATAACGCGGATCGGTGTTCAAACCTTCGCCCGATTGACCTGTCGCCTTTAAATACGCAACTCGGTTTGCAACGCCCTTGGCATAGGTGTCCAGCCAACCATCCACAAAGCGACTCACCCCCAGCCTTAAGGCCAGACCACGCTCGGCTTCTTCGTGCTGAAACGACTCCAGCTTGGTCTTGTTGTTCTTTGGACCGAACAAAGCGAACGGCACGTCTCCTTTCTGAAAACTGTGGATGTCCAAAAGCACATCGTGCCCAGCCAACAGTGGACACAACCAGTTCGCCACATGGTCTTCAAAATCAACCGGATTGTTCGTTGGCGTCAAATTGCGGTTCAGGTTTCTGTCGCCATTGCGCTGCTTGCGGTTGTACGCCAAAGGGTTGGTAATTGGCACAAAAGTCAACTGCCCTTTGGTCAGCAGGCGTTCGCCCACCTCAAATTCCTGAATCATTTTCAGAATGGCCTTGCTGCCCGATACCTCATTGCCATGCACTGCACCCAAAACAATCAACCTTGGTCCTGGCTTCAACGCTGTGAACGTTACCGACTTGAACTGCAAGGGGTGAGGAATGGTGGGTAGCTCGGGAAACTGCATAGCCTGACGCGCGAAGAAATCTCTAATGCGAGGAGATTACCACAAACACATGGGCATAAAAAAAGGGCAGCCGAAGCTGCCCCTGAGTTCGTCACTTCACCAATTATTGGTTTGGTACCTCCACTGAGGGACCAAACCTTTTCTTCACCGCACCAAATGCAAACAAACGCACCAATGCTGGAATCAATATGACCGCACCTACCATGTTCCAAAGGAACATGAATGCCAGGAGCATACCCATGTCGGCCTGAAACTTGATCGCAGAGAATGCCCATGTGAACACGCCCAGCGCCAAGGTAACCGCAGTCAAAGCCACCGCCACACCAGTGGAACGTAAAGTTTCAAAATATGCATCCTTGAAGTTCAGACCCTTGGCCAGGAAACTTTCAAGTCTGTTGTAGATGTAAATACCATAATCCACCCCAATACCCACACCCAGCGCAATCACGGGCAGTGTTGCAACCTTGATACCCAGGTTCAGCTGCACCATGATCACCTTGCACAGTACCTCGGTGATGAACAAGGGAATCATGATGGCCAACATCACACGGAAACTCTTGAACTCCCACCAAACCAGCGCACCGACAATGCTGTACACCAACAGCAGCATGGTTTTCTGGGCCTGTTCCACCACAATATTGGTGGCAGCCTCGATACCACTGTTACCGGCAGCCAGGATGAACTTGGCATCGGCAGAGTCATTTTCCGCAGCGAAAGCCTGTACCTTGGCCACCACTCGCTCAAGTGTTTCTGCCTTGTGATCAGACAAAAACAAAATCACTGGCGTCATTGAACACTCGGAGTTGTACAAGGATGTGGGGATATTTTTGTGAGCCCCGTTGGAGATGAATCGATCACGTGAAATGGCCAGCCATTTCGGATTGCCACCATTGAAACCTGCAATGATGTTTTTCATCACCGTGAAAAGCGAAACGGTGCCCTCAACTCCCGCAGTATTTTCCATTTCCCACTGAAAGCGATCCACAACCGAGGCCACTGGGTAAGCGCCACACTCCCCTGCAGGCGTCTCTACCATGACGACAAACACATCCGAACTGGTGGAGTAGTTCTCTACCAAAAACTTCACATCCTGGTTGTAACGTGAATCTGGCCGCAATTCCGGTGCACCTGGATCCAAGTCACCAATCTTGATGCCAGAGGACGCATACAAACCACCCACCAAAACCAGGCCTGCCAAAGCACTCACACTGTACGCCACCTTCTTCTCGGTGAGTCGGGACAGGAAATGAGACACAGTGTGCTTGCTGGCTTCCTGTTTGGCGACCTGTCTTAAGCCTCGTTCGGTCACATCGGTGTAACTCATCAAGACAGGCAGAAGAAACATCTTGGTGAAAATGATCACAGCCACGCCAATTGAGGCACTGATCGCCAGTTCGCGAATAACACCAATTTCAATCACCAACAAAGTGGAAAAACCAACCGCATCGGCCAACAAAGCCACAGAACCGGGGATGAACAACAAATGGAAAGTGGCTTTGGAAGCCTCAATCTTGTCGGCACCGTGGAATCGCTCCGTCGCCATGGTTCGAACGTTTTGAATCGCATGGCTGACGCCGATTGCAAAAGTCAAAAACGGCACCAGAATTGAATAAGGATCCAAACCAAATCCAAGCAGGCTCACCGAACCCAAGTGCCAGATCACAGCCAATGAGCAACAGAAAATTGTAGCGGCCGTACTTTTCCAACACCTCGAATACCACAACAACAAAATTACAGTGAGGACAAAGGTAATCGCAAAGAAACCAGCGATGTCTTTTGCCCCCTCAATCAAATCACCCACCACTTTGGCAAAACCGGTGATGTGAATTGATATGTCGTCACTCTGGTATTTATCGCGAATCAATTCTTCAATTCGCTCTGACAATTTGCCGTAACTCAGCTTCTCACCCGTATCGGGATCCACTTCCAGCAGCGGTGCCAGAATAATTGCCGATCGCTGGTCGTTTGACACCAAGGAACCAATGCGCCCCGATCGTTCCACATTGGCCTTCACAGCTTCGATTTGCTCAGGCGTACCAGAAAAGCCCTGTCCAATCACAGGGCCCATGCGAAGACCCTCTTCTGTCACCTGCCGCCACATCACGTTGGGCGTCCAGATTGAGCTCAAGTTACCGCGATCCACGCCGGGAATATAAAACACCTCGTCGGTGATCAAGCGCAGCTTTTCCAGAAACTCCGCTTCGTAAATCGTGCCATTCTTGTTGTGAACCGCGATGCGAAGCACGTTACCCAAGGGGCGTAACTCATTCTCGTAGTTCAGGTAATTTGCAATGAACGGATGCGTGACAGGCACCATTTTCTGAAACGACGCATCAGGCCTCAGCTGCACTGCGTGGTAAGCAAAAAACACCGACAACACCGCAAATACAGCGATCACCAATTTGCGATGTCCGAACAAAATCGATTCAAAAAACCGTTCGACTTTTCCCAATTCTTCTTGATTGCTCATATCAATTCTTCCAGTTAGCGTGGCAGCGCGAGGGTTCGGGGGCCGTTCTGCCCGCTCAATACCAATGTGTCATTGACCAAAGCCATCCCTGTGACCGGTTTGCCTTCCTCATTGCTGACCATTTTCAAGGTAGTACCTGATTCATCGGTACTGACCAATCGACCCTTCTGGTCAACAAACAACACGGTCTTCCCAATCGTAATCCCTTGAACAAAGCTTTCCTTGCTTGGGCTCTTCAGTTGCCACCATGCCGTGGCCCCGGCTCCCAAACGATAAACATTTCCGCCAAAGCCGTATGCAAATACAATCGGCTGCCCCTGATCATTGCGCGTCACCACTGTGCCGTAGAAATGGCCGTTATAACCAGTATCAGACCGTGCCCAAGTGGCCCCGAAATCGTTGGAGATGTAAACCCGTCCAGCCTCACCCGCGATCAACAGCAAACCAGTGTCATCTCCGTACAAACCGTTGTAATGGCGAAAATCAGGATTGTCCAAGCGATTCGCAATCAGGGTCCAGGTCGTACCGCCGTCTGTGGTCTCAAAAATCTGACCATAGCTACCCACTACCCAGCCCGTGTTGGCATCCTTGAACCACACGTCCAGCATAGGACGAGCCGGGCCAAACCTGGCACCCGCCTCGGCGTCTTCAAATGCGAAAGTGGCTGTTTCCAGCGCTTCATTCATCTTGTCCTGCTCTGCCGGGCTGGCCGCATCGTAGCGGGCCTGCATGTCGTCCATTTTCTTTTTGGCAGCCGCCACCACCTGCTCGTTGGCTTTAATACCATCAAACACCTTCACCCAACTCGCGCCCGCATCTGTCGACTTCAATACCACGCCGTCGTGGCCCACTACAAAAGCAAGGTTGTCAGTCACAAACTGCACACCAGTCAAATTGACCGAGACAGGCACTTTGGCTTGAGTCCAAACTTTGCCCTCGTTGTCCTTGACACCCTGTGCAGTATCACCAGCGGCAAAATCACGTTTCAAAATAATGCCGCGCTCACCCACCATCAATACAGAATCGCCCATCGAAGTGACATTCAGCAACAGCGCTTTGGCCGCTTTGGGCGCTTGAATTGCAGGCAATTCCAGAGGATCTTTAAATGCATAACCGTATTGACTTGCACACAACCCAAAAGCGAGCAATGTTGCACGCAACAGTGGCTTACTCATGCCATCTCCAATTTAAAAAACCCAGAGAAGCAATTTCTCTGGGTCACAAAACAATTAAACCTCAGGCGCCTGGAACACAAAACGCACCAAGCCCCTGAAGCCTCATTACCTACCCATGCGACGCAGGGCAGCAGTTGAAAAGTCTGCCGTGGTGTACTTCTTGCCAAACTCCACTGGCTTTTCTTCATTGGTCAAGGCATTAACCAAGTAGCGGCGAGCCTGCAAATCGTAAATCACTTCACCAGCAGGACCAAAAGCTGGTGCATCGTACAACTGAACGCCATACACTTCACGTACTCGCCACAGGCCACCACGTGCATCGTACTGGTCCGCATGCAACACCGCCCATGAATCTTCATCGATGAAGAACACGCGCTTGGAGTAAATATGACGTGCACCAGGTTTCAAGGTAGCCTCTACCACCCAGACACGGTGCAACTCATAGCGCAAAAGCTCAGGGTTTACATGATTGGTTTGGATAATGTCTTTGTATTTCAGCGCCTTGCTGGTCAACTTGTAGTTGTTGTAGGCCACGTACATTTCTTTCTTGCCCACCAACTTCCAGTTGTAGCGGTCTGGAGAACCATTAAAACCGTTAAAGTCATCGTTGGTACGCAAGCCATCCGCACCAATACCGGGTGAATCGTATGCCAATTCAGGCGCGCGAATTACGCGACGCTGACCCGGGTTGTACTGCCAAGCCAAACGCGGCTCTTGAACCTGATTCAACGGCTCATGCACCAATGCCACCTCGCCAGCGGCATTTGCCGGCGCAGTAGTCTGGTTCAAGTAATAAAAAATTCGGTTGGGTTCAGGATCAGCCATGAACGATGCATAGGAAATCGTCTCTGTACGCTTGCCCACAGTGAAGCTGCCGTTGGTTTGCACCGGAAAATCCGCCGAATAACGCGTGATCGAACCACCCAAATCACGCATGATGTGGTTCCAGATCACCTGTATTCCCTCTGTCGGAATCGGGAAAGGTACATTGGACTTCTTCAAATTCACAATACCATTGCCACCCTCAGCCAGCTTGATGCCAGCGGCCTCTTCCTTGGCAAACTTGTAGACATCTGGACGATAGGCTGCCGTACGCTGTGTCGGGTACACATTGATTTTGTAGCTTGGGTAGCGCTTCATCATTTCCATTTGCCCGGGCGCCAACTTGTCCTTGTGCTGCTCCATATTGGCGGCAGTAATGGTCAACGTCGGCTTGTCCGCGGCAAACGGATCCAGATAACCTTTGGCCGGATCAAATCCCGCCGGCGGCTTGCTCAAGCCACCGTTCCACGCAGGAATGGTTCCCGCTGCGTTGCCGGCTTTTTCTGCGCCGACAGGGGTCAATGTAGCACCCAGCTTTGAAAAATCGGCAGACTGCGCATGCGCAGTTGCTGCTGAGCCCAGCAGTGCCAAGGACACGGCCAACTGCTTGATTTTCATCAATTTCATTTCAATACTCTCCTAAAAACAAACCTTGAATGGCTCACCCTCGTCTTTCCACCTTTTACAGGTTGGCGCCCACTACCAAAGACACGAAGTCACGATCTTTGAATGGATCAAAATAAGCCTTGTCATTGAACATGCTGTAATTCATCTCGGCAAAATACTTGGCCGACTGAATTTCAGCGCGCAAACCCAAGCCCAAATTCATGCGGTCTTCAAGAAACACACCGTCTGCGGAATAGCCTTTGAAGTCATGCGAGAAGAAAATACGTGGCGCCAAAGTCACGCCAAAAATTGCGTCTGGATATTGCGCAACCGACAAAATACGATAACCAAATGCGGTTTCAGTTGCATACCCGTCCACCGCACAGTTCTGAGGATTCGGATTCACACCGGCATTGCAGTCACCACCGTTGTAGGTTGCATGCGCCCCGGCGCCAAAGGCTGGGGAACGGCCAAAACGCTCACTGGTAAATGGGTCACCAATGCCTCGCCACATCTGCGCACCAATCTCGCCAATGACAGCAACCTGGCTCGCGCCCAGTCGACGGGGAAACAAGGCAATTGTCGACATCTGGGCCTGAATTTTGTCCAAGGGCTTGGAGCCAGGCAAAATTGAACCAACAGGGAACTGTGCATTGTCGCCATAACGTGCCAAAGGCCCATCTCCAGTTGCTCCACCCTTCAACAAATCTGCAGTGTTGTACGCAGCCGGGAAGTCTTTGGTGTAACTCACTTCACCGAATACCGAGTATCCAAACAATTCAGTGGCAGCCGACAAACCTGCAACCTGAATATTTTCCGAACCGTAATCAAAGAAATAAGACAGCGGATTCACTACACTTTGACCGGCGAGTTCAAGTCCGTTGAACAATGAACCATCGAAACCAGACGGAGTTTTCTTCAAAGACAAATTCGGGATGCGCTGGTGATAGTTAACAATGTATGCACCAAACTCCGTACCAATCTCGCCCGCATAATATCGACCCGACAAACCGACCTGCCCAGAGTCTTTGGGTCTACGGTCAGCCAACTGGGCCATCCTGAAATTCAAACCACTCAAATCTGCGGGTAATCCGGTAATACCGCCTAAAAGTCCGGTCAACGGTCCCAATCCCGAGAATAAGGTGGTGTCGATAGGAATACCACCGGCAGTAATCGTGCCCCCACCAGAGAAGCTTTGCTGGTCGTCATATCCAGTGAAATCAATGTCACCAACCGGTGTACTCAAAATACCGGGATTGATTGGAGCACCCTGGAAATTACAGTTCAACAAATCCGCTTGGGAGAAAAAAGTACCGCACCCATCAGCAACCACTTTTTCGTGGTTTAGCTGAATAAATCCCTCTAGCGAGAGTTCATCGGTGGCCTGAATATTTGCTGAAATTTGAGGAATCGGTAAAAACACTTCCTTCAACTGGGCACCCGGGCGGCGAAGTGCAGCCGAGTCAAAGTTGGAATACTGGTTCACACCACCCAACACGAACAAGGCTTCACCCCAGGTCACAACCTGGTTACCGATTTTCAGTGTTAGCGGCTTGCCAAGCGGCTCATAATTGCCAAAGAAGTAAGCATCCAGAAACTGGGCGTCTTCAAACTTTGTGCCCTTGTCAAAACCGTTGTCATTCAAAGGCTCATTCGGTCGGAATCCATTGTTCGATGAACCATGGGGCACTCTATTGCTTCGGTTGTGAAAATCCGAGAACGCTTTGGCTCGGATAAACACACCATAATTGTCTTTTTTAAGCTCAAGTTCACCTACGGCCTTGGCCACAGCATTGAACACATCGCCCTTGCTGTAGTTCAAATTACCGTCATCCACCGTACCGCTTGACGCCTTGCCACCATTACCAATGAACACTAGCGACTCATCAGCGTCTTTTGTTCGCATGGATGCGCCGACTGTCACCTCCATCGCCCACCGACCTTCAATACCCGCCGGCCCCTCAAAAGAACCAGCAGCGGAAGACAAACCGTGCATGGACACCAGCGCAGATAGAACGGCAAATTTCAATGTGGAATTCTTGGGCAGAAAACCGGCCATGTGTGTCTCCTCAGGGCCTTGCTGGCCTCTCGAATAGATAGTGCGATAACTAATCTAAAGTGTGTAATTGTTACCCCTCATACTAAGACACACTCCATTTAGATTCACAAATCGAACAATACCCACAAGAAATAGAAAAGCGCCTGCAAAAATCCATGTAACTTGTGAGTAAATTTCGATTCTTACTGTGCGCCCAAGTTTAAATTTGCGCAAGAAACAGATTGCCCTAACAAACAGTAAGAATCAGACTGACAAAGTGAATAACCATTCAGAACGCGAACGTGAAACAATTTGAAACCGACAAACAGTACAAGCTGATTGAGAAAGCGATTCAGATTCTGGAACAACATGCAAAAAGCTTTGCAGGTCAACACACTGGAACTGAACCAAAACTAGCGGAATTGGCCAGACACCTGCACACCTCCCCTTATCATTTGCAACGCACCTTCACAGCATGGGCGGGACTCAGCCCAAAACAGTTTTTTCATTGTTTGCAGAAAGACCACGCACGCAAACTGATTTCTTCCGGAAAAAGCATGCTTCAAGCCACCAACGACCTCGGCCTGTCAAGCAGCAGCAAACTCCACCACCTCATGTTGAAGTTTGAAGCACTCACACCCGGCGAGATAAAAAATGAAGGACTGAATCAAATAATCACCATTGGGCAAGCAAGCAGCCCTTTCGGTCAAGTATTTGTTGGCCTCACGAACAAAGGCATAAACAGCCTCGAATTCGAAACACCAGAACTGACTTATGAATCGTGGAAAAATGAGATTGAGAAACTGTATCCAAAGGCAACGTTCAATGAGTCACACTCAACAACGGACAAACTGATTCAGCAAATTTTTCACCGGGCAGACCATCAAGCATTCGATTTTCATTTGCACCTGCGAGGTACCCCCTTTCAGCTTCAGGTCTGGCAAGCATTGATCCATTTGCCGCTGGGGCAACTGGCCAGTTATCAGCAAATTGCCACCCGGGTCGGAAAACCGTCTGCCAGCCGCGCCGTGGGAAGCGCGATTGCGAAAAACCCGGTTGCTTTTCTGATTCCCTGTCACAGAGTTATACAAGCCACAGGCGAATTGGGCCAATACCGCTGGCAAACTGAACGTAAAAAAGCCCTGCATCTATGGGAGCAGGGCCAAATCACAGCTCAAGTTAACGCCGCTTGAGCAAGCCGTCCTCAATCATTTGCGCAAAATGGTCGCACAAGGTTTCAATCAACGGTCTGTACTTCACACCCAATATATCAATCGAACGACTATTGTCAAAACTCAAGTGATAACCCACATTCTTCTGAATAAATTCTCGACTCACCCCGGCTGCAATCGGCGCAACAAGCTTCACCAAAAACTTGGGCAACTGCTTGGTTGGCAATGGGTACTTCGGGAAACGTGTCCGCAAAATGGTGGCCATTTGCAACAAACTGGCGGTGTGAGCAGTCAGAATATAGCGCCCCTCCGCCTTGGAATTAAAACCAGCCAATACATGCGCCTTGGCCACCTCGCGAACATCGACAATCCCAAACTCCAGCATTGGCACACCTGTCCTCTGCCGACCACTGCCCAAATCTCGCATCACATCAATACTGGTGGATTGGGTTTGAGTGGTCAATGAAGGCCCCATCACCAAACTGGGATTGATTGTTACCAAGTCCCAGCGAGATTGATTTTTGCAAATTTCCCATGCCTTGCGTTCAGCCATCACTTTTGAATACGAGTAAGGCTGATGACTGTCGCTGCTGGTGTTATTCCAAAGCTGCTCGGTGAAAATACCGCCAGGAGCCTTCAAAATTTCAACAGCATCCCCGTAAATAGAGGCAACTGAACTGGTCAACACCACCCGACGAACCGTCTCAACCTCATTACAGGATTTCAATACATTCTCGGTGCCTTCCACAGCAGGACGAATCAGCGCCTCATAAGGGTCAGTAATCCCCTTGATCACAAAAGGCGAGGCGGTATGAATCACCAACTCACACCCTTCAACAGCCGCCTTGAAACTGCCAGGCTGAATCAAATCTGCGTCAAACAACTTCAAGGTGCCTTTGGCACCATCAGCCAGCTTCCACAGGTGCGCAACCGAACTGGCTTTGCTTGAATCACGCACCGTCGCGTGCACCAGAAAGCCCTGGTCGAGCAAATCCTTCACAATCCAACTGGCAATATATCCCGAAGCCCCAGTCACACAAACCGGCTTGTTCTTGTCAATTGCTACCATCGTCATCATCCTGCGTTCAAATTCTGTTTAATATAAAGCATCACCAATGAATAGCACCGCTCGTGCGCACCACTGTAGCATCCCATGAGATCAACACTGTCTTTTCTACGCACCCTTAAAGTTATTCCATTAATCCTCTTGGGCGGCTGCTCGGCGCTTCAGGTGGTTAATTCAGTGTCCAAAATTTACACTGCAGAAGTGAAAGAAAACATTGAATTCGGCACGCATCCCAAACTGAAATACGACCTGTACCTACCCAGCGATCCGAATGAAGAATTCAGCAATACCCCGGTTGTCGTTTTCTTTTATGGTGGCAGCTGGAACAGGGGTGACAAATCTGAATACGAATTTGTTGGCCGCCGCCTTGCGTCCATGGGTTATATCACTGCAGTACCCAACTATCGCCTATACCCCGAAGTGCAATACCCCGATTTTTTGGAAGATGGCGCGCAAAGTATTGCGCACCTGAGCAAAGAACTGGCCAAGCCTGAATACAAAAAGCTAAACCCCGCTACGCAATATGTTTTGATGGGCCACAGTGCCGGGGCCTACAACGCCGCCATGCTCGCACTCGACCCACGCTGGCTAAATGCTGCCGGTGTTGAGCATCAAACCAGTGTTCAGGGATTAATTGGGTTGGCCGGTGCCTACAACATCTATCCGATCAAAGACACAGATGTACAGCCAGTATTCAATCACCCCAATTACCCGCCCAAATCGCAGCCAATTGACTACGCTGACAAAAACAATGTTCCCTCGCTACTATTGGCCCCCCAAACTGACACCTTGGTCAGCATCGAAAGAAATACGATTGCGCTTCACAAGGTCTTGAAGGCCGCCGGGAATCCATCGACAGTGGAAAGTATTGAAGGGACCGATCACATCACCCTGATTGGCACCCTGTCGCCGCTCCTGTTCTTCAAAGGAAGCACAGCCAAACCAATCGACGACTTCATGCGGGAACTCCATCAAAAAAATCAACTGAGCTCCGGAACGCCCGGGCAAGGCTAGAGAGTCCGCCCTAAAAACTCAATTGACCTGAGGTTTGGCTTGGAATGATACTTGTAAGTTACACAAATACTTACAACAACGAGACAAGCCAAATTTATGTTCAAAAAAACAAATACTGTTTCCATCCCGAGAAACGTTGGATCGGTCACTCAAATCGACTCCAAAGCAGAAACCAGCCCCTATGACGTCAGCATGACCCGCGACAATGTCGAGGCCATATGGAACAGCGTTGAAAGCTTTTACCGAACTGGTTTGCAACCAGGAATGACCATGGTTGTTCGCCGTCAAGGCGAAATCGTGCTGAAACGTTCAATTGGGCACGCCCGCGGTAACCCGCCCCCAAATCACCCCGATCAAGATGTCGATCAAGTGTTAATGACACCCGACACGCCAATTTGTCTGTTCTCTGCCTCCAAAGCAATTACAGCCATGCTCATTCACAAACTCTGCGAGCTGGGAAAACTTGAACTCAATGACACCATTGGTCAACACATTCCTGAATTCGCATGCAATGGCAAGGAAAACATTACGATCGGGCAAGTGTTGTCACATCGTGCCGGTGTTCCTCAAATACCCATGAGCAACCCGCACCCCTCTTTGCTTTTCAAATGGGACAGTGTGATTGATTTGATCAATTCTGGGTACACAAACCGTGGAGACGGAAGCCAACAGGCCTATCACGCCATCGTCGGGGGTTATATTCTCGGTGAATTGGTGAAAAGAATAACCGGGAAATCAGTAGAATCTGCCTTGCAGGAATTCATCGCAAAACCTTTAGGCGCCAAATACCTCACCTATGGTCTTCAAAAAAAGCATCAAGAACAAGCCGCGTTCAACTACAGCACGGGCGCCACGCCAGTATTCCCAATCAATGTGTTGGCCAAACGAGCCCTGAACATTGAATTTGAAAAAATTGCCAGTATTTCAAATACCCCAAGCTTTATGGACGCCAGCATACCTGCCGGCAACATCTATGGAACAGCAGACGAAGTCAGCCGCTTTTATCAAATGATGCTCGATGGTGGAACATTCAATGGAAATCAAGTATTTGAGGAATCAACGATCAAGCAGGCCACCCGCCCAGCAGGCCCACTAACAATCGACCAAACGCTGATGATTCCGATTCGATTTTCAACCGGCTTCATGCTGGGTGAGAATGTATTTTCCTTATTTGGAATAAAAGCTCGCAAAGCATTTGGTCACCTAGGCTTGATCAATATTGTGACATGGGCTGATCCTTCGCGAGATATCTCTGTCGCATTTTTGAATACAGGAAAATCGTTGGATCCCAGGTCAGTACCAGCGCTGGGCAAAGTACTGGTTTCAGTAAGCTCCAACTGCAGTGTCTTGAAATAATCATTTCCCCCCTGATCTGCGGCTGTCTCTGAAAGTGTAGCTATCAAACAAAAAAGCCAGTTACTTTTGAACTGGCTTTTTTGTTTGGATCGATTGGTGGCTCAAGTGAATGCTTGAGGCAATAAAAAACCCCGCGTCCTTTTGGGAGCGGGGTTTTTTGGAATTGGAGAGCCTGACGATGTCCTACTTTCACATGCGAATGCACACTATCATCGGCGCTAAGGCGTTTCACGGTCCTGTTCGGGATGGG
>NZ_SWKN01000009.1 GCF_005871185.1 Limnobacter alexandrii | reverse complement strand
GCGGTCAGACCGCACTCCAGTTTGAACTACCTGACCCCGAATGAGTTCGTGGCAGGATTGCAAAACGATTTATCAACTGAGACCAGAAAGTTAAGTTCTCAGTGGTAGGAAATTCCCGGGCAGGTCATTTGCTTGGGATAAATCTTACGGTTTGTCCTGCAGCGAAATGCGTTCAATTCTTCGGGCAATGTCGGAAAGTACCCGGAATCAATTTATCTTCTGGCTGAGCGGGGTGGGACGTCACGAGGAAAATGACTGGAATAAACACGTCATCCCATTGATTGAAGAAGATTGGCCAAGAGAGCGGCAATACAGGACTATGGCAGTCACTGGTGCTTGGGTTAGTTTACTTGGCGAGACAGGGGTGAATTTTCCAAGTGTCTATGAGGCGGTGAAAAAATTCCTGGTGCCCTTGGAGACAAATAATCATTCACTCTATCGTTTTATACGCGAGACCGCTGGCGAGCAACCGATCACAGTCTTGTTTCCGGAAAAGACTTTGGACTTAATGAACAGAATTACGCCAGATACGCTCGGCCCCCTTGCGTATGAGTTACCGAAAGTTCTTGCATTAATTTCAGAAACTAAGCCTGACCTGACCTCTGACCCGAGTTATTTGCGTCTTATTGATCTGCTTGAGCGGACTTGAAAATCTCGAGTTTTCAGTGTTTCATGCCTGTAAGTTCAGATACCTCATTGTGCAAACAGATGAGTAACTGAACAAAAAAATCTTGGCTTTCTGTGTAGATAGAAACGTCACCCCAACAAAGTTTCCCATAGCTTCCGAATGGGTTTTCGCATCACCATCAGCGCGGGGTCGCTGGTGCGTGATTTGTCATGCCCGGCCAGGCGCAAGGCATGCTGTTTGGCCCGCAATTGCCGGTAAGCATCCGCCACGTAATTGGCCAGGTCTGCGGGTACCAAGCCCAGTTCTCCTGCCTTTTTCAGCAAGGCAATATTGCCTTTGTTCTTTGTCAGTTCCGGGTGTTTGCTCGCATAGCCCAGCACCAATGCCTGCACCATGAACTCCACATCCACCATGCCACCCAAGTCGTGTTTGACGTCAAACAGTTCGGAGTGGTTGGGATGCCCTTCCAGCATTTTTTGGCGCATGGCGATCACCTCTTTTTTCACATCATTCCAGTCGCGGGGCAGCTGTAAAATTTCTTCGCGAAGTGTCTCGAATTTTTTTCCGATTTCAACATCGCCCACACAGAAACGCGCCCGGGTCAGGGCCTGGTGTTCCCAAAACCAGGCACCCACTCCACCCTCACGGCGCTGGTAGTCTTCAAACGATTCCACGCTGCTGACCAGCAAACCTGCCTCGCCGTTGGGGCGCAGACGAAAATCAGTTTCAAACAAAGTGCCTGCTGCGGTTTGCGTGGTGAGCCAGCGGTTCATGCGCTTGGCCAATTGGGCATACAAGTCGGGTGCGCGGTCATCTTCGTCTTCGAACAGAAAAATAAGGTCGAGGTCGGAGGAATAGCCCAACTCTTTGCCACCATGCTTGCCATAGGCCACTACTGCAAAGCGTGGTTGTGCCCTGTGTCGTTTGGGCAGCTGATCCCAAGCTCGTTCCAGAATAACTTCAAGTGTGCAATCGGCCAATTCCGACAACAGATCGGAAACATGTTCAACCGTCAGCAGGTTTTCAAGGTCTTGGGTGAGCACCCTGAACAATTGTGCATGATGCTGTTCGCGAATCAGGTCCATTTGCCGTTCAAGATCGGCTTGCCCGTCAGGCAATTTGGCTTGGTCCAGCAGTTCACGAAGTTGCTGTTTCCATTGCTCGAAATCAGGGGGAGTTAACAGGGTTCGGCTGTCCAGCAGTTCATCCAGCAGCAGTGGGTGTTTGATCAAAAAATTCGCAGCCCATGGGCTTGCGGCAAGCATGCGGCTGACCCGCATGCGTGCAATCGGGTATTCGTCCAGAAGGCTTAAATAAGCGCCCCGCCGCGACACGGTTTCAATCAGGTCGCAGCAATAGCGCCAGCAGGAGTCTGGTGCCGAAGAGGCACTTGCAGCGGCCAGCAAAGTGGGCATCAGGCGGTCAACCCGCTCCCGGTGCGCGCTGGGCAGGGCCTGGTATCTGCTTGATTCAATCAAATGCTGGTAACGGTCTTGTGCTGCTTTGGGGTTGGTAAATCCCTGGGTCAACGTGTCTGCCCAAGGCAGTTCCAGACTGGGGGTTTCTTCGTCTTCCTGTTTGTCGCCAAACACCACGTCAAAGTGGCTGGCCACGTAATCCATGTGGCGGTTCAGGGCCTTCATGAAATTGCCCGGGTCTTGAAATCCCATGGATCTTGCAATGCGCAGCACCTCGGTGGGGCTGGCGGGCAGGCGGTGGGTTTGCGCATCGTCCACATACTGCAGCCGGTGTTCAAGGTTGCGCAAAAAGCGATAGGCGGCCACCATTTTGTCATGGTCGTCTTTGGTAATCAGCCCCAGTTCCACACACACTTCCAGGACATCGACCGTGCGCCGCAGTTGCAGCTTGGGCTCGCGGCCGCCGCGAATCAGTTGAAAAGCCTGCGCCGTGAACTCAATTTCGCGAATGCCACCACGCCCGAGTTTCACATGCACCGAGCCCGGGTGCTGACTTTCCCGTTTGTTCACTTCATTGCGAATTTGTACATGCAGCGCACGCAAGGCACGGATTGAACCGAAGTCCAGGTATTTTCGAAACACAAAAGGCCGAACAATGTTGTTTAGATTGTCCAGGCTTTGCTGAAAGGCCGCGTCTTGTGCAGGGTCAACTGCCCAGTTCACCACACGGGCCTTGATCCAGGCATAGCGCTCCCACTCGCGGCCTTGCACCACAAAATATTCTTCCAGCATGTCAAGGCTCACCACCAGTGGGCCTGAATCGCCGTTTGGGCGAAGGCGCATGTCGACCCGGAACACGAAGCCTTCGTCGGTCACTTCAGAAATCATCTTGATGACCCGTTTGCCCACTTGCGAAAAGAATTCAGCGTGCGACTGTGTTTTGCCAGTAGGGCCACCCAGTGTCTCTCCATTCTGGTTGTACAGGAAGATCAGGTCGATGTCGCTGGAGGCGTTCAGCTCAAGCCCGCCCAACTTTCCCATGCCCACCACCATCATGCAGTCGCCATCGGCCGGTTCACCAAAACGCTCGGCTTGTAACTTGTGGCTGAATTTCAGGGCAATTTGCACTGCCGCATCGGCCAGGAAGGACAAAGCCTCGGTTACTTCGAACAAATCAACCTTGCCTTGCAGGTCACGGCGCATGATCTCAATCATGCTGCGTTGTCGAACCAAACGAAGTTCGGCCATCAGGGCCTTTTCATCGCTTAACTCCCGTGCTTTTTCCAGCCAGCTTTCAATGCAGTTCATCAGATGGTCTTCATCCCGCTCGGTGCTGTTCCATTCCGGAAAGCGGTTGAGCCAGCGTTTGGCATAGTCGGAGTGGTTGGGCCAAACCTGATGATAGAAATCCAGTGGGTCGTTCATGCGTGTCGTAATAAAGGGAAGCTTGGTTCTACAATAGCGTACTACAGGTGTTGACGATTATTCGGGCGGTATTTCTTGCAGGAAGGAACAAACCAGGCACTGGTGCAACAAGTCAAAGGCAACCTCGCGCTTCGGCGTGCAGGGGCGGTGCTGTTTTGGGTGTTGATTGCGGTGTACACCCCACTGTGCGTGGCTTTGTTGGCGATCAAATGGCTGGTGCTGCCCGAAATTGACCGCTATCGCCCTGAAATTCAGCAGTACTTGCAAACCCAAACCGGCACCTCGCTTGAAATTGGTGAAATTCAAGCCAGTTGGCGAGGTTTTGGCCCCTTGTTGGAGGTTCAAAACGTTCGTTTGCCAAATACCAGTGGCGAGCCTGGCTTCACCGCGGATCGGGTTCACCTCACCTGGTCCTTGCCCAGTATTCTTGCATTCAATCCCCGCCTGAAAAACCTGGAAATTCAGGCACCACATCTGAGTGTGGAGCGCAATTCCCAAGGGGTTTTTGAAGTGGCCGGTATTCCCATGCTGGACGATGGCAGCAAGGGCAATCCCGGCCTGGACTGGCTGTTGGCCCAACAACGGGTATTGCTGAAAAATGGCGTCTTGAACTGGAAGGATGCCATGGGGCAATTTCCGGAGGCGCAAGCGATTGAAACTGAACTGCTTATCGAAAACGGTTTGAGCCGCCATCAAGCCGGCCTAACATTCAAGCTGCCTGTGCTGGCCCAAACACCGGTGAATGCTCGTCTGGATTTCAGAACACCTTTGCTAGAACGCCAGTTGGGCGATTTTTCCAAGTGGAAAGGCAGTTTTTACCTGAATGCGCTGGTTGACCAAACCGAACCGCTGGAATCGGTATTCAAAACATTTGGTCTGGATGTGGACTTGACCCAGCCACAAGGAAAGCTGTGGATTGATTTCGCAGACGGGCTGGTACAGCGCTCGCTGCTGGATGCACGCGTGGGCACGTTGCGTTTTTCCAATCCCGAGATTGATGCCACACCTTTTGACATGACCAACACCAGCGCCTTGATCGAAGTGCAAGGCGAGCATGCCTTGTTTGAACCGAATGCAGTTTCAATTCGCCAGTTGAAGGGCCAAATTGCCGGTCAAAAACAGTTCGGGCCGACCGACCTGTCGCTCAAAAAGCAAATCAATGCTGACGGTGTTGACTGGGGTGTTCAAATTCAACAGCTGGATGCAGCCCAGGCCCATGCGGTAGTCCTCGAGTTGGGGCCGCACTTGGGGCAGCTTCAGCAGCTAGAAACCCTGAAATCGTTCGAGGTGGCCGGGAAAATCAACCGCGTTGCGCTGGACTGGCGAACAGCAGGCGAAATGCCGCATGAGGAATCGGTTTCATTTAAATCCGATGTTGATTTCAGCAAGCTCACCGTGTTGTATCGTGACCCGTCGCCGAAGTCGAACGGGCGAATTACAGGCTTTAAAAACCTCAGCGGCACATTCAAAGGCAGCGATTCCAAAGGTGAATGGACCTTGGCGGGCAGCAATTCTGAAATTTCACTGCCCGAAATATTTGCTGCAGAAATGCTTGCATTTGACGCCATTGAAGGCAAGGGCGCTTGGCGAGATGTGTTCACCGCCAATCAGCCCGCTGAATTTTCAGTGGAGCAACTGAAGGTCAGCAATGCAGACCTTCAGGCCCAGGTGGCCGGCAGTTACCAGTTTCGCAGGGATGAATCGGATGTCATCAACATCAAGGGCACTTTGCCCATGGCCAACATTGCACGGGTGGCCAATTACCTGCCGCTGGTGGTTGGGGCCAGTGCACGGGAATGGCTGACTGAGAACCTGAAAGCGGGCATGGCAAAAAACGGTCAGTTTGAGTTGTCTGGCCGCTTAAGCGATTTTCCTTTTGCTGATCCCAAACACCCCGGTGTGTTTCAAATTGAGGTGCCTTTTGAAGACGGCGAGCTGACTTATGCACCAGGTTGGCCAGGCATTCAAAATGTGAATGGCAAGGCCAGCTTCATCGGCAAACGCATGTTGATTGAGGCGCAGCAGGCCGAAACGTTGGGGGTAGGCCTGAAGGATGTTCAAGCCACCATCGACAATCTGGATGCCTGGGAGCCACTGCTTGAAATCAAGGGGCAGGGCCAAGGCGAGTTGGGCAAAATGGTGGCCTTTGTGAACCAAAGCCCAGTGCGGGAAATTCTGAATGAAGCGCTGATCAACGCCCAGGTGGAGGGCAACGCCAATCTGGATTTGCGCCTGACAATTCCGATTGCCAAACCTGAAGAAACCCAGGTCAAGGGCGATTTGCAATTGAAGGGCAATTCCATCCGGGTGGTGCGCGGCATGCCCGTGGTCAGCAACACCAGCGGGGTTATCCAGTTTTCCAACAAGGGTTTGTTTATCGAGCAACTGCTGGGGCAGGCCTTGGGCGGCCCCGTGGTGGTCAAAGGCACAACCGATGCCAATGGGCGCATGGAAATTCGGGCCAACGGCACCGCACGTGCCAAAGGCCTTGCCCAGTATCTGAACCCCTTGAGCGAACCTTATTTGGCTGGAAGCACCCCTTATTCAGTGGTGGTGGCGACTCGCGAGAATGGCGTGGTAGTGGATGTGAACAGCCAGTTGCAGGGATTGGAAGTGAAGTTGCCTGCACCTTTTGCGAAAAAGGGCGACGCCCGTGTGCCTTTCAAGTTGAACCAAACCGCCTCCGCAAAGGGCGAACGCTGGTTGGTCGATTTGGGCCCGGAAACAAAGCCGCTTGCACAAGTACGCGCCACGGTTCTGGACAATGGCGGGCAAGCAGGCATTGACTCCATGCAGTTTGCAATTGGCGCGCCTTTGGCTGCACCGACGGCAGGCATACAAGGTGATATTCGGGTACCTGCAATTGATTTGGACACGTGGCGCACCATTTACAACGACGTTACTTCCGCGTCTGGCAACAAAGGTTTGATGGGCGAACTGATGGGCGGCCCCACCCCAGAGGCCAATGTGAAGCTGAAAGTTGGAATTCGCACAGAGCGCCTGAATGTGGGCAGTAAATCATTCGAAGGTGTGTCCGTGGCGGCCCGTACCGTGGAAAAGCGTTGGCAGTTCGATGTGAAAGCCAAAGGTGTCGATGGGTACCTGTCCTGGATTTCTGACAAACAGCGGCCCGATGGTGCGGTGCTGGCTCGTTTTAAAACCCTGGTTATTCCCAAAACGCTGGACAGCGACATACGCGATTTGGTTGAAGAGCCTGCCTCCAGCATTCCTGCATTGGATGTACAAGTTGACAATTTCACCTTGAATGATTTGGTTTTGGGCAGCCTGAAATTGATCGCGGTGAATCAAAGCCGTGAGGAACAGGCGCGTGCTGTATTGGGACAACGCCCAAAAGAATGGAAGCTGGAAGAACTTCGCATTGAAAACCCGGAATCGATTACCCGAGCCAAGGGGGTTTGGCAGTACGGCGACAACCTGAAGAACCAGCGTACCGACATTGAAGTGGATCAAACTGTAAAAAATGCAGGCGGTTTGTTGACCCGACTTGGCATGGCCGGTGTTTTCCAGGGTGGCGAGGGTACGCTGCTTGGGCGATTGCGCTGGAATGACGCCCCTACCAATATTGACTACGGTAGTTTGAGCGGACAATTCAAGCTGAAAAGCAGCAAGGGTCAGTTTTTGAAGGCGGATCCCGGTGTGGCCAAATTACTGGGTGTGCTCTCCCTGCAAAGCATGCCACGTCGCTTTACACTTGATTTCAAAGACGTGTTTTCAGAAGGCTTTGCGTACGACACCATGGAAGCTGATGTGGCCATGAAAGAAGGCATTGCCAGCACCCAGAACTTCAAAATGACGGGTCCCAGTGCCACGGTCTTGATGGACGGCACTTTGGACCTTGAAAGCGAAACCCAGAACCTGAATGTGGTGGTGTTGCCCGACCTGAATCCTGCGGGTGGTTCGCTCATTTATTCAGTGATTGCAGCCAACCCGGCAGTGGGCATTGCTTCATTGATTGCCGATTTTGTACTGAAAGACCCGCTGTCGAAAATTTTCTCGTTTCAATACAAAGTAAGCGGCCCTTGGGTAGCCCCGGTTATAGAACGGGTGCGCAAGGGCGACCCGGTGACGCCGCCCACCAACGAGCCAAGCACAAGGAATTAGCATGAGCAAGCCCATGACCGTTGCAAGCCTGCAAATGATTGCAACGCCAGACCTTGATCAGAACCTGGACATTGCGCAACGCCTGATCGGCCGGGCGGGCAAGCAAGGCGCACGCATGGTATTGCTGCCTGAATATTTTTGCCTGATGGGCCACAAAGACACGGACAAGCTGGCCATTGCCGAACCGTTTGGGCGGGGGCCGATTCAGCAATTTTTGGCTGATCAGGCTGTAGTTCGCAACCTTCACATTGTCGCCGGCACATTGCCAATTGCAAGTGAGGTAGACGACCGTGTGTACAACACAAGCCTGGTATTCAATCCGCAGGGCGAGTGCACCGCACGCTACGACAAAATTCACCTGTTTTGCTTCGCCAACGGGCAGGAAAGTTACGATGAGGCTCGTGTGTTGCTGCCGGGAAACACGCCAGTGGTGGCGGATGTGGACGGCTTCAAAATCGGCTTGTCCGTTTGCTATGACCTTCGTTTTCCCGAGCTTTACCGCGCCATGGGTAAAGTTGACCTAATCGTGATGCCTGCAGCATTTACCTACACCACAGGCCGCGCCCACTGGGAGGTGCTCATGCGCGCCCGCGCGATTGAAAACCAGTGTTATGTGCTGGCATGCGGCCAAGGCGGCCTGCACGAGAACGGACGCCGC
This sequence comes from Limnobacter alexandrii, assembly GCF_005871185.1. Classification (GTDB taxonomy): domain Bacteria; phylum Pseudomonadota; class Gammaproteobacteria; order Burkholderiales; family Burkholderiaceae_B; genus Limnobacter; species Limnobacter alexandrii. Next base: position 282,724 of record NZ_SWKN01000009.1, on the reverse strand, counting down.
ACCTGGGGTCATTCCATGTTGGTGAACCCGTGGGGCGAGGTTGAGAATGTGCTGGAAGAAGGCGAGGGGGTTGTGCTGGGTCAGCTTGACCCTGCTAAGATAGTTGACGTGCGAAACAGCTTGCCCGCGCTTACGCACCGCGTGCTTTAAAGGATTCAATATGAAAGTAGTAGACCCCGCCATTTCCAACCTGGCCACCGCTCAAAGCCTGTTGTGGACCCCCTATGGTATCGATGAGGGCCACATTCAAAAGGCCTTTGGTGAAATTTTCTCCCACAAGGTGGATTTCGCCGATTTGTACTTCCAATACGGTTGTATTGAAGGCTGGTCGCTGGACGAAGGCATTGTGAAATCGGGCAGCTACAACATTGAACAAGGTGTGGGCGTGCGCGCTGTCAGCGGTGATAAAACAGCGTTTGCGTACTCTGATGACATTTCCTTCAAGCCAATTTTGGCAGCCGCAAAATCGGTGCGTGAAATTGCAAGCCTGGGGAAAACCGCCAACCGCAATCTGAAAACAGGCAAGGGTTTTGCGGGTGCCGAAAGCCGTGCCCTGTATAGCCCCCTGAACCCCATTCCAACGCTAACCTCCACTGAAAAAGTGGATCTGCTCAAACGCCTGGAGCAATTCGCCCGCAAGCGCGACAAGCGCGTGAAACAGGTCATGGCCAATATTGTGGGTGCGTACGATGTGGTGCTGGTTGCCCGAAGCGACGGTGTCCTGGCCGCCGATGTGCGCCCCTTGGTGCGCGTGAATGTGAGCGTGGTGGTCGAGCAAAAAGGCCGTCGCGAAACAGGTTCCTCTGGCGCGGGTGGCCGTTACGATTTTGGTCATTTCAACGACGCATTTTTAATGCACCATGCCCACACCGCGGTCGATCAGGCTTTGATCAATCTGGAAGCCCGTCCTGCGCCCGCAGGCACGCAAACAGTGGTTTTGGGCTCGGGTTGGCCGGGTATTTTGCTGCATGAAGCGATTGGCCACGGCCTGGAAGGCGACTTTAACCGAAAGGGCAGCAGTGCGTTTTCAGGCATGATCGGCCAGCGCGTTGCCGCCAAGGGCGTAACCATTGTGGACGACGGAACCTTGGCCAGCCGCCGTGGCTCGCTCAATATTGACGACGAGGGCAATAAAACCCAGTGCACAACGCTGATTGAAGACGGTATTTTGAAGGGCTACATTCAAGACATCACCAATGCGCGCCTGATGAAAATGCCGGTGACTGGTAACGGTCGCCGAGAAAGTTTTGCCCACTTGCCCATGCCCCGCATGACCAACACCTACATGTTGAATGGCGACAAAACCCCTGAGGAAATTATTGCCAGCGTGAAAGACGGTGTGTATGCCGTGAACTTTGGCGGTGGACAGGTTGATATCACCAGCGGCAAGTTTGTGTTCTCGGCCTCGCTGGCCTACAAAATTGAAAACGGCAAGATTACCTATCCGCTCAAAGGAGCTACCCTGATCGGCAATGGCCCCGACTCGCTCACCAAAATTTCCATGGTGGGCAACGACATGGCATTGGATGACGGCGTAGGCACCTGTGGCAAAGAAGGGCAAAGCGTGCCTGTGGGTGTGGGCCAGCCCACATTGCGCATTGACGGGCTGGTAATGGGCGGTACTCAGTAAACTAGCGTTGGGGTGCGTAGGGGGCGATTGCATCATCCTCTTGCGCCCATTCCGCATGCAAGGCAGCCAGATTGCTTTGGTCCTGGGGTTGTGGGCCTTGCAGCACTTCAATATCACCTGTGAGCTTGTAAAGCAAGTTGGTGTCAATATTCTGCTTTGACAAAGACCAAGGTCCCAATGGCGTCGTCACCAGCAAGTTGCTCGGACCTTGCTCGAGCAAATGGCTGGCGATCTCCAGCGCCTCGAAGCTGTTGTTGTCCAATGAGATGGCCAAACGAGTAACCTCTCTGGCGTTGTGCCGCACTTCATCAGTGCAATTCTCTAGTTTGCGAAGAAAGTCCGCATGACCCTCATTGGGTTCCAGGAAGGTGCTTTTGAGTTGTTGTAAAGCGGACGCGGCGACAGCCTGCGCCTGTGGCAACATCATCCACGATGTGCAGATATTGTTCACCAAGGGAATTAAAATTGCGGTCTGCGCTCTGATTTGCGTGGCTAAGGCCCTGACCGCTTCCACGGTGGGGCGCTGTTGGGCCTGGGGAGGTGCAGGGGCAATATTCAATGGGTTCATTAGAATTGGGTTGATTCCGTTCATGCTCATGATTCGTCGGTTGGTGTATTGAAATTGAACGCCTAAGTGGACCTTACGCTGTCAAAGTTCCTTGTTTTTCAGTGGGATGCCAACCACATCCACCTGTGGCTTGCTAGAATTTCGCTTAGCGCGCTTGCACAGCGGCCATGAATTGATTACATTTAAAAGATGAACACGAATTTCGCGCACTCTTTTTATGCTTTTTTTGGCTTCTTTGCCTGGTTTGGGCAAGCGGCGGAAGAGGGTTGTGCGTAAAAACACATAGTTCAAACAGATCCCGAAACCGCCAGGCCTGAACCTCCTGGCGGTTTTTTTTTGAACCGACACTTTGAACAAAAAGCGCGCCAGCATTCAGGAGAATTGGCATGAACACGGTAACAGACGACTTGAGAATCAAAGAAATTAAAGAACTGACCACCCCTGCGGCCTTGATCGCAGATGTGCCTATCACCGCTGCAATCGCCGACACAGTCGCTGGTTGCCGTTCGGCCCTTCACAAAATATTGCACGGTGGCGATGATCGCTTGATCGTCGTCATGGGTCCATGCTCCATTCACGATGTGAAAGCTGCCATGGAATACGCCAACAAATTGAAGGTCTATCGCGAGAAATACGCAGAAGACCTTGAAATTGTGATGCGCGTGTATTTCGAGAAACCACGCACCACGGTGGGCTGGAAAGGATTGATCAACGACCCCAATCTGGACGGCAGCTTCGAGATTAACAAAGGCCTGCGCATGGCGCGTGAAGTGCTGGTGAACATCAACAGCCTTGGTCTTCCCGCAGGTACTGAATTTCTCGACATGATCACCCCACAGTACATTGCTGATTTGGTCAGCTGGGGCGCCATTGGTGCCCGCACCACCGAAAGTCAGATTCACCGAGAACTCTCGAGCGGTTTGAGCTGCCCGGTCGGTTTCAAGAACGGAACTGACGGCAATGTGAAAATTGCCGTGGATGCGATCAAGGCTGCGCAGCACCCACACCACTTCCTGAGTGTCACCAAAGAAGGTCGAAGTGCAATTGTCAGTACCTCTGGCAACGAAGACTGCCACATCATTCTGCGCGGTGGCAAAGGCCCCAACTACGATGCAGCTTCTGTTGAAGCCGCAGCGGCTGATATTGGCAAGGCCGGTTTGGCTGCCCGCATCATGATCGATGCAAGCCACGGTAACAGCAGCAAGGTGCCCAAAAACCAGGTGGGCGTGTGTGAAAACATTGCGGAACAACTTGCAGCTGGCGATGCTCGCATCATGGGTGTAATGGTTGAAAGCCATCTGGTTGAAGGTCGACAAGACTTGGAGCCTGGCAAGCCTTTAACCTATGGTCAAAGTATTACGGATGGTTGCATCGGTTGGGATGACAGCCATCAAGTACTGGAGACACTGGCACAAGGTGTGCGCAAACGCCGGCTTGCACAGGTTGCTTGATATCCGGGTTTAGCTGCCGTCAATTGTTGGTTAAGAACAGAGAATCCCGCCGGGTTTAAAACCCCGAGCGGGATTTTTGTTGTGCAGAACGAGTTTTGCTGAGTCAATAAGTTGAACTTCTATTGTGCAGAGTTAACAGACTTATCCTTCTGTAACTTTGTGGACTATTCAATATGTATTCAAGTTCTGTTTCCACGAACAACCCCGTGGTTGAACAATTCAACTTGAACAAACAAAATTTGAGCAACTTAAAGCGAGACATTTCTCCCTTGGCCAGTGCAGCTTTGGCGTTGGCCCAAACCGCGAGGGAAATGAAAGCGCATGTAACAGCGACAACCGGTAAATCCAAAACCTTGTTGTTTGCCCCACAGGGTGGCTCTATTCAATCTAAAGATTTGATCAACCTCTTGGGTGATGCCAAAGACACGCTCAAAGATTTCGCATCAAAAGCCAAAAGCCTTGATCAAGAAGTCGATTTCTTTCGAATCATCAAGAAGGTCTGTTTCGAGGTAATCTGGCTGCAGAACGGTTGTATTGAGGAACCATGTTTGCATGATTTTCCACCTAGCGCTCCTTAAATGACTCGGGAGCGCTAACCTTATGCAAAACGCCACCTCAACCCTTCACGCCCAGCTGCGGCATAGCACTGCCGTGCTAGATGGTTTCATTTCTGATGTTCAAACCATTAAAAAGGAGTCCAATGCCTTGACCAAATCGGTCAACTCGCTGGCCAAGGACTATTTAAAGCAATCTAAACGTTTTGCCATTTCACCCGGTGTGGTCAACCCGGTGCTCGAGAAATTGGGCAAATTGGGTGAATGCAGTCAGCTTGTTTACGATCAAGCCGACAACCTGAAAGGATGTCTGGATGCGGTGGTGAGCCGCAGCTACAAACCCGACTTAAAGCGTGCCGACCAAGGTAAGCCTACCAAAGTGTTGGTGCAGGCTGAACAAGAGGCCGCCACTTTCGAGACGCACATTCGCTTGGCAGAAAGTTTGGTCGCCACGGTGTTGCCCCGGCAGGTAGCCCCCGCTTGTCATGGCGCCTTGCCACCCGAGTATCGCAGTCTGGGTAGCATTGTTGATGCTTTGGAAGGCACTCAGGGTTTGATGAGCACTGGCGTGCGCGCGCCGTTGCTTGGCGAACTGAGGGTGGATGCGCTCAAAGCTGCAGCCCTGCACCTGCATGATCAAATTGAAGCAACTGGCGTGCGCACACGAGTTCCTCCTGCAACTCGCGGCCTTTGATTCCATTTTTACAATTTCGGCCAGGCAGGCGGGTTTAATCCACGTTAAGCCCGTCTCCCCCAGTACAATTAAAGTCCTGTAGCAACCGTTTTACCCCGCAGGCACCCCCATGACGACCAAAGTAAAAAAAAGCCAGAACTCTCAATACCTTGGCAATGTAATTCGGATTAAGGGTGCCCGCCAGCACAACCTGAAAAACGTTGACATCGACATTAAAACCGGTGAAATCACCGTATTCACCGGGGTTTCTGGCAGTGGTAAAAGTTCGTTGGTATTCGACACCCTGTATGCTGAAGGCCAGCGCCGCTACGTTGAAACCTTTTCGCCCTATGCGCGCCAGTTTCTGGACCGCATGGACAAGCCCGATGTAGACAGCATTGAAGGCGTGCTGCCTGCCATTGCAATTGACCAGGCCAACCCGGTGCGCACCTCCCGCAGCACCGTGGGCACCATGACTGAAATCAACGACCACCTGAAGTTGATTTATGCCCGCGCCGCGCACCTGCATTGCCGCCAGTGCGGCCAGTGGGTGCGTGAAGACACCGTGGCCACCATCAAGCAATCGATACTGGACAGAGCGGCTGCACAGAACGACCCACGCCTTGTTGTTACTTTTCCCGTGCGCGTGCCTGCAAAATTCACAGCCCAAGAAATTGAAGACTTTTTAAGCGCCCAAGGCTACGCCCGAATTCATCGTGAAACACCGATTAAAAAAGGTCGCAGCGTGGTTGAAAAGCTGCTGGATGTGGTGCAAGACCGTTTCCGTGTGGCCGGGGTTGAGGAAAGCCGCTTTAGCGACGCTGTGGCCAGCGCTTTGCACCGGGGCAAGGGCAAGGTGAATGTGTTTGCCCTGCCTGAAGAAAACGGTGCGGAACAGGAGCCTTGGCGCTATTCCGACGGCTTGCATTGCGCCACTTGCGACCTGGATTATTCAAGCCCGCTGCCCAGCCATTTCAGCTTCAATTCTCCCCTTGGAGCCTGCGACACCTGCCGTGGATTTGGACGCGTGATCGGCATTGATTATGGTTTGGTGATTCCCGACGAAAATAAATCGCTGGAAGAGGGCGCCGTAAAACCCTGGACCACGGAAAGTTTCAAAAGCTGCCAGAAAGATTTGGTGAAATTTGCCAAGAAGCGTGGCATTGCCACCGACATTGCTTACAAGCATTTGCCCGAAGAACACAAGTTGTGGGTGATTGAGGGCGACGCGAATTTTGACGGCAATTGGGACGGCCACTTGTTCTACGGCGTGGCCCGATATTTTGAATGGCTTGAAAGCCGCACCTACAAAATGCATGTGCGGGTGATGCTGAGCAAATACCGCAGTTACACCCCCTGTGGCGATTGCGGTGGCGCACGCCTGAAGCCTGATTCGCTGTTGTGGAAGTTGCCTAGCGATTCCGGCAAACACAGCATTCATGAAATCATGCAAATGCCATTGCTGAAGGTGGCGCAGTTGTTCAAGAATCTGCAACTGCCCGGCGCACTTGATGAAGCCAGCGATTTGGTGTTGCAGGAAATTCGCACGCGCCTGGGTTTTCTCATTCAAGTGGGTTTGGGCTACTTGACGCTGGACAGGCAAAGCCGAACCCTCAGTGGCGGTGAAGTACAGCGAATTAATTTGACCACTGCGCTGGGCAGTTCGCTGGTGAATACTTTGTTTGTACTGGACGAACCCTCGGTTGGCCTGCACCCGCGTGATATCGCGCGCGTGGCCCAAGCCATGCAGCGCTTGAAAGAGGCAGGCAACACCTTGGTGGTGGTTGAGCACGATCCACAACTGATGAACCAGGCTGACCGGCTGGTGGACATTGGCCCTGGCCCCGGAGAAGCTGGCGGCAACATTGTATTTGATGGGGCGCCTTCAAAAATTGAAAAATCGAATTCGCTCACAGCGCGTTATTTGAAAGGCGAATTGAAGGTGGTGGATGCGAGTAAACCACTGGGTGATTCGAAAGAACACATCGTGCTGACCGGCGTGCGCGCCAACAACCTGCAGAACATTGATTTCAAATTGCCATTGAACAGGCTGGTGGTGCTCACAGGTGTGTCTGGTTCAGGCAAAAGCACTTTGGTGCAAGACGTGCTGGTGCCTGCGATTAAAAAAATCAAGGGCGAGCCCACTGAAGCACCGGGTGAGTTTGATTCTTTGGACGGTGTTGAGCACATTGCGCAACTGGCCTTTGTGGATCAAAGCCCGATTGGCAAAACCACACGAAGCAACCCGGCCAGTTATGTGGGTGCATTCGACGAATTGCGCAAGCTGTTTTCCAAAACAAAAATTGCAGTCGAACGAGATTACAAACCCGGTTTTTTCAGCTTTAACAGTGGCGATGGCCGCTGCCCCATGTGTGGTGGCAATGGTTTTGAACATGTTGAAATGCAGTTCTTGAGCGATGTGTATTTGCGTTGCGGTGAATGCAATGGCACACGCTATCGCCCGGAAGCGCTGGAAGTCACGCTTGAGCGAAAAGGCCAGGTGTTGAACATGGCGCAAGTGCTTGAACTGACGGTGGACCAGGCACTGGACTTGTTCGAGAAAGACACCGCCTTGTTGAAAACCCTGCAACCGCTGGCCCAGGTGGGTTTAAATTATTTGCGCTTGGGTCAGCCTGTGCCCACGCTAAGTGGTGGTGAAGCGCAGCGGCTGAAACTGGCTGGATTTCTGGCGAATTTGAAGCCCACTGCAAGCGGCCAGAAGGTTGCTAAGCGTGGCGACTTGTTTGTGTTCGATGAACCCACCACAGGTTTGCATTTTGACGACGTGGCCAAGCTGATGCGTTCACTGCGCCTCTTGCAGGAAGCAGGGCACAGTGTGTTGATTGTTGAACACAACCTGGATGTCATTTGTGCAGCCGACTGGCTGATCGACTTGGGTCCGGAAGCCGGCGAGTACGGCGGTGACCTGGTGGCCCAAGGCACGCCCGAGCAACTTGCGAAACACAAAACCAGCCACACCGGCGTTGCAATCAAGCAATACCTTGCGCAAACCAATTTGCTGGATGCAGCTGATTTGAATAAAGGCAGTGGCGACTGCATGGTGGCCGAAGCCGCCGCGTTGTACGGGTTGAACAATGTACACACCAAACGTGGTTTGACCGATGGCATTGAAATTCTGCATGCCCGTGAGCACAACCTGAAGAATGTCAGCCTGACCATTCCACGCGAAAAGATGACTGTGATTACCGGGCCTTCTGGCAGCGGAAAATCCACGCTGGCTTTCGACATTTTGTTTTCTGAAGGTCAGCGCCGTTACCTTGAAAGTTTGAATGCCTACGCGCGCCAATTTGTGCAACCTGCTGCCAAGCCCGATGTGGATGCTATTTTTGGTATTCCACCCACAGTGGCCATTGAGCAGCGCACTAGCCGTGGCGGTCGAAAAAGTACGGTGGCTACAGTAACCGAGGTGTATCACTTCCTGCGCCTTATGTTTGTGAAGCTGGGCATTCAGCATTGCCCCACTTGCGAAGTGCCCATTGCCCCGCAAAGCATGGACAGCATGCTGGCGCAAATCATGCAGCATTACAAAGGGCAGGAAATTACTTTGCTTGCACCACTGGTGCAGGGGCGCAAAGGCATTTACAACGAGATTGCAAAATGGGCTGTGGACCGCGGTTATGAACGCCTGCGGGTGGACGGGGAATATCTGCCCACCAACCCTTGGCCCAAGCTGGCCCGTTATCAGGAGCACCACATTGAATTGCCGGTGAAAACCTTGAGCATTCAAGCCAAGGGCGAGAAAGAATTGCGTGAGGGGTTGGCACTTGCCCTTGAATACGGCAAAGGCACGGTGATGGTGGAAGCGCTGGGCAAGAAGGGCGAAACACCTTCCATACGCTTTTATTCAACCAAGCGTGCCTGCCCAAGCTGCGCGCGCAGTTTTCCGGAACTTGATCCGCGCCTTTTCAGCTACAACAGCAAACACGGCTGGTGTTCCAGTTGCTTCGGGGTGGGCGAGGAAGTGGAAGGCTTCGATGCTGAAACCACGGGTGAAGAAGGCAAGTGGCTTTCTGAACAAGACAAAAGTGCGGAAGACGGTGCCGAGAATGATGAGGGAACTTACCTTCGCGAAAGCATGGTGTGTGGGTCATGCAATGGCCAACGCTTGAACCCCACCGCGCTGGCCGTGAAATTCAAGAACAGCAATATTGCTGAATTGGCCGACCAAACCGTGAGCGACGCCCTGCAATGGGTGGACCAGCTTGAGCTGGATGAACGTGAAACCGCAATTGCCAAAGACATTCGCATTGAAATGGCCGGGCGTTTGAAATTTCTGAAACAGGTTGGGCTGGATTACCTGCACCTGAATCGAAGCGCTCCCACCCTGAGTGGTGGTGAAGCACAGCGCATTCGTTTGGCTTCGCAGCTGGGCACCAACTTGCGTGGCGTGTGCTATGTGCTGGATGAACCCACGATTGGCTTGCACACTCGCGACAATCACCGCCTGCTGGATGCACTTGAAGAACTGCGCGCCAAGGGCAATACCTTGGTCATCGTTGAGCACGACATTGACACAATGAACCGTGCTGACCGCTTGGTGGATATAGGCCCAGGGGCCGGTAAGCTGGGTGGTGAAATTATTTCCCAAGGCACCGTGGGCGAAGTGACAGCGGATAAAAATTCGTTGACAGGCCGCTATTTGAAAAGCCCGATTCCACATCTTGCAAGCCCCAAGCGGGCAGTTGATCAAGACACTGCACGGCTAAAAATCAAGGGCGCGAAACTCCACAACATCACCGGTTTGAATGTGGATATTCCACTGGGCCGTTTGGTGGCCATTACCGGTGTGTCTGGTAGCGGAAAATCGACACTGGCGCGAGACATTCTGTTGGCCAATATGCGCCAATACGTGGCCAATCAGAACAAGAAAGGCAAGCCGGTTCACAACTGGTTTGCTTGTGAATCGATTGAAGGCGCCGAACAAGTGGCTCGCGTCTTGGAAGTGGACCAAACCCCGATTGGTAAAACTCCGCGCAGTTGCCCGGCCACTTACATTGGCTTTTGGAACCGTATACGCAATGTGCTGGCCGATACCATTGAGGCCCGCATGCGCGGCTTTGCAGCCAACCGCTTCAGTTTCAATGCAGGGCCCGGTCGTTGCCCAGTGTGCGATGGTCAAGGCATGCAAACCATTGAAATGAACTTCTTGCCCGATGTGAAAGTGGTGTGCGAGGCCTGTCGCGGCAAACGATTCAACCCGGAAACCCTACAGGTGACTTGGCGCGACAAAACTGCTGCGGAAATTCTGAACATGAGCTGTTCAGAAGCCGCTCCATTTTTTGAAGCCCACCCAGCGATTGCACAAGCGCTGAACTTGCTGAACGACGTCGGCTTGGGTTACCTCACCATCGGCCAACCCAGCCCAACCTTGAGTGGCGGCGAGGCTCAGCGAATCAAACTGGTAACCGAACTGGTGAAGGTGCGCGAAAACAAGGCGGGTGTGCAAATGAGCCCACCCACTTTGTATGTGCTGGATGAACCCACGGTTGGTTTGCACATGAACGATGTGGAAAAGCTGATCGCTGTGTTGCATCGTTTGGTCGATGCAGGCCACACCGTGGTGGTGATTGAACACGACCTGGATTTGATTGCCCAAGCGGATTGGGTAATCGACATGGGCCCCGAGGCTGGCATTGGCGGTGGGCAGCTTGTGGCACAGGGCAGCCCACAAAACATGGCCAAGGAGAAAGGAAAAAAGGTGAGGCATACCGCGAAGGCCTTGGTGCAGTTTTACGCCAGTCGAGCGACTCGCAATCCATGATTGGATTGCGAGTTTTTCAGCATGCTGACTTCAGAAGGTTTTTTGAATGGCATAGTAAGCACCATAAATTGGCGCTGCCACAACCGCACCACCGATGACGCCAGCCCCCACCACCACTCCGGCTCCAAGTGCAACTGTACCCCCTGCAGCACCTGCTGTGGCAGCAAGTAAACCTTTGGCCAAATTGGATGCGATTGCGGTAAACCGACCGACCCCGGGAGTTTGATTAATAAACGGAATCGACTTGACCAAGTTGGAGTTGAGCGCGCGAGAGACAGAAGAGCGTTGATCGCTTGTCACCCATTGTGTGTTGCTTGGTGGAGCGTTCGCTTGCTCTTTCGCGGCGTTCCATGCATTTTGTACGCTAGTCAATTCGTCCTGAAATGCTTTCAGATCGCCCTCACTGCGCGATTTTTTCAATGATTCTGCTGTGCCGATCAATTCCCTGAATTTGAAATTCTCGTTCCCGGCAGCTTTTGCATCTGTAGTGACAATGATCTGTTTGACCAGTCGGTCAATCTCCCGGTTGCTAGGTAAGTTGTTCGTGGATTGCAAGTTTTTGATTTGATTGATTTGTGCGTCCACCTGAGGCCGAATGTGAATCGCTGTGGCGGTGAGAAATTCTCCAAGCGCTTTGAGTCCATGAAGGTTGTGATTCTTCAGAGACTCCCGTTGCGAGTGTTTCTCGTATTTGTTGATGTGACTCATCATCGAGCCACGTGGCACGTGTCCTTTGTCCAGCGACAAATCATTCTGAACCATGCTGGCAAGGGCCAGTTGGTCAAGCAATCCATCATGGGAATCATTGGTGGCAGGGTTGTTGAACGCCAGTCGATCGAGCAAGTCTTGGTTGTTATTCTGTAGCTTTGCGGTGAGGTCCCTTGCAGCTTGCTCGGCACGGTTTGTTCGTGATTCGTTTTGATTGCCGTTGCCTTCTGCCGGAATCAGGTTGGCAAGCACTGCCACTGCTCGAAACATCGATTCCTTAAAGACTTTCTGACGACTGGCGCCCTTGAGTGCAGTCACATCCTTTTCATAAGTTCGGTTAGTCGTACCGTTTTTGATCAACGCCGCGAGGTCTGTACGATTTTCATCGTTTGTTTTCACCGTGGCCAAGGTAACACCCTGCAGGAACAGGGACCTCAGGTTCTCCGGTGCTGTGTTGTCTGGAACCACGTCCAAGACTTGTTCGAGGTTCTTGAGGTTAAAGTTCTTGGCGTGTTTTTTCAATGCATCTTTTAATTCCAGGGGGTCGTTTGTATTCTGCGTCGCCTTCAGAGCCAATTTGGTGGCAAGCATTTGTGCAGCATTCGTCATTGGAATAGTCAACTTCGCATGGCTTGCAGGGTCGGAGTTGCAAATCGCCTGCATTGCACAGAAGCGCCCCAGAACTTGGCACGCCAAGATTTTCAGTTCATTGTCAATTTGCGCGCCGTTGCCGTTGTTCGTCAATATTTTCAGGGCATGCTGATAGACTGTTTGATCGCCAACTTTCTGGTCATTCACCACCTTGTCCCGTGGGCTTGGCAGGTGTTCAAAGTCAGCTGGCAGAGACGTGGCGGTTCCGGGATTGGCCGCCAGAGTTTCTCCGAGCTTCTGAAAATGAATGCTGTGATTGAGCCAGTCTTTGTTGGCTTTTTTGTCGACGTATAACAAACTGACAGTGTCTTTCAGTTGCTGCTGGGTTTGTTCAAGATGGCGGCTGTTGAAGTTTTCATCACTCGTAAGCACTCGCGCAATTTGCTTGGTATTCCCTCGGGTAGATAGCTCTAGCGTACTTTCTAACATCTTTTGATTGTCGGTACGAGCCCGATTAAGGGCGTCCTGTGCATCATTCAATTCATTACGCTTTGCTTCCAAATCGGCTTCACATTGGCGGATTTGTCCACGAGTTGTAACAACCGCTGCCGAACCAGGGTCTTGGCCAGTCTGTTCAGCGAGTGTGTTGTACAGTTCTTCTATCCGTTGATCCAGAGCGTCAATTTCACCTTTCAATTTGGCGATGGCTTTTTCCTCTGGTGACTGCCTAAGGTGATCCAGTTCCCGCGTGGCATCTTCAACGCGTTGTTCTGCTTCCGCGGCTAGCCTCGTCAGCCTTGCTGCTTGGGCATTTCCGTCTGCCGCATCTCCTTGTGCAGGGGCTTGAGCTGCTTGTAGGGCGCGATCGGCCTCTGTTCGCAGTCTGACGGCCTCGTTGGTGAGTTGTGTGGCCTTGTCCTGTGCCAATTGTTGATCTTGGTTGAGCTCAGTCAGCGCCTTGTGCAAGGCTGATGAAACATCGGCCAGACTTTTTTCCAGTTCAGGGTGTGCGCTCACACAGGTTTTTAAAAAATTGATGTAAGCGTGAAGGAAGCCGAGTTCATCCCGGGAAATGGCGCGTGTGTTGTCGTCGCTGTTGAAGTAATTTTGGATGATCGCCACATTGTCCAGAAAATCCCGCTCCAAGTCTTGGGGCAGGTTGGCAGGAATGGAGTCTTTAAGGGCTTGTGCAGCCTTGTAGATGGCTTGAAGGTTAGGTTTGTCGTCTGTTTTCTTGCTTAATGCATCGCTTAATTGTTTGCATTGTTCAGTGAGCCACTTTTTGGCATCAAAAACCGGCGCTGGCGGGGCAGGGGTTGCAGCAGCAGCCTGGCCTGCGTGCGCGGGGCCTTGAGGCGGCTGTGCTGCTTGGGGGGGTGGCGTGGCGGCTTGGGTATTGCGCGAACGGTGGTTCATCTTCAGCGCATCCAGCAGTTGTCTCGAGACCGCTTTCAATGCGATCCCCAAGTCTTTGAATGCACTAGACAGGTTTTCGGTAGGGTGATCCCTTTGCAGGGCGTGTATTTCACCGACATTGCCGACATTTGGGGCCGCTCTTGGCATTATTCTCTCCGGTTATGTTCACTATCGATTTAAGTGATTCGCTGAGGCCAAAAGTTCACATAACTGCCGGTGTTCCTTAACTTTTTTTCTGCCCAATTTTGCTTTCTTTGCCTGCAATCAGGTTGGCAATGTTTTGTTTGTGCCGGTAAATCAGCAGTGCCGACATAATGGTAATTGCTGCCGCTTGTCCGTTAATACCGAACAGCAGCACGTTGTAAAACACGGCAAACAGCGCGGCAATCAGCGCAGCCAGCGATGAATAACGGAAAAAGTAAGCAATCACGACCCAGGTCACGGCGGTGGCCAGCCCAAGTATCCAATTCAGGCCAAGCAGTACGCCCAGTGCTGTGGCAACGCCTTTGCCACCTTCAAACTTGAAGAAAATCGGATATAAATGGCCGATGAAAGCGGCCAACCCTACCCAAGCGATGTCTGCTCGGCTAAGCTCCAGGTCATCCTGAAAATAGAAGGCCAGCGCAACTGCCGCGGTTCCTTTTAGTGCATCGCCAAGTAAGGTCAGCATAGCTGCTTTTTTGTTTCCGCTACGTAAGACATTGGTGGCACCAGGGTTTTTTGACCCGTAAGTACGCGGGTCAGCCAACCCTACGAATTTGGATACAAGCACCGCAAAGGAAATGGAGCCAATCAGGTAGGCGGCAACAAGGGCAGCAATAAAGTTGATCACGTTTCAGGTATCCCGGCTTTGTTATTCGAATGCCATCATTCTGCCGCAAAGTGGGGGTTTGTTATCAAGCTCGACGGTTCAGTTGTTACAAAAATATTGGGCGGTTCGCGAACTGTCGCCCTTGGCCGGTTACCCAATGATCCTTTACAAAGAGATTCCAACAATGAACCCGAATCCAAACATCAATGCTCAAAATGATCCACTGAATGCAATCCTCGCGAACCTGCCCCCCATTCAAGTACACCAAAATTTTCAGATGAATATGGGTCTCATTCAGGGACATGGTATGGCGCAAGCCGCGCAGAATTTAGCACACCATCTAGCGGCACCAGTTATTCCAGCTCCGTTGGCCATGCCTGCTAATGAGGCGGTCACGCCGCCTGGGCAGATCATGCCGCAGCCGATTCAGCCTCCGGGTGCTCCGCGCCGGCTGGGTCCCGGAATTCATGTTTTTCAGCCGCCAATTGTGATGCGGGGCCTAAATTTGCGAGCCAGGTTTGATGCTGCGGTACAACAGCCGGATACGCCACAGACGATGCAGTCGAATCAATCGACTCAAGTTCGTTTTTCTCCACCCAGTGTGTGTAAGCCGACGATGAAGCGCCCCTACCGAGGTGATGACTCAGACAACTCACCAGGCGCAGGGCGAGGCAGAGGACGTGGGGTTGTGGCTTAAGCCTATCGATTGGCTTTCCAGTTTCCCAGGGGGTGCCCCTTTTCAAGTGCAACCCTTAATTCTTCTTTGGCCACATGGGTATAAATTTGTGTTGTTCCAATGTCGGCATGGCCCAGTAGCAATTGCACCACCCGCAGGTCTGCCCCGTGGTTAATCAAATGCGTGGCAAAGGCATGGCGCAGTACATGCGGACTAATTGGGGTTTCAATGCCTGCCTGCAAGGCGAGCCGCTTGATATTTTTCCAGAAACCTTGGCGGGTCATGGGGGTGCCAAAATGGGTTACAAACAAAAAATCACTGGTTTTGCCCTTCAACAATTCACCGCGAGCCTGCTGCAGGTAAAGCTGAATCGCCAACCTTGCGGGTTCGCCCATGGGTACCAAGCGCTCCTTGTTGCCTTTGCCCAGCACCTTCACCGCCCCAACATTCAGGTCAACGGCTCGCAGGGGCATGTTCACCAGTTCACTCACGCGCAGGCCGCTGGCGTATATGAATTCCAGCATGGCTTTGTCGCGCTGCCCTGCGGCATGGCTTAAGTCGGGTGCGGCCAGCAGGTCCAGCACTTGTTTCTCGCTCAGGGTTTTCGGTATGCGCAGACCGCGCTTTGCACTTTGCAGTTGTGCGCAGGGGTTGTCTTCGCGTTGCTTGGTGGTGTTCAGCCACAGGTAAAACCGTTTGTAGCTGCTTAATTTTCGGTTCAGGCTGGTGGGCTTCAATTCCAGCAAATCGTGCACGTGGTTTCGAATGTGTTCGCTGCTGACCTGCAGCAGGTTTTCAGCAAATTGTTTTTCAAGCCAGTTGCCCAGTTGCTGCAAGTCGCTGCGGTAGGCCTGTAGCGTGGCCTTGGCCAATCCCTCCTCAAGCCACAAAGTGGTGCAGAATTCGTCGATGAGATCGGCATTGCTCTTCATTGTGGTGCTGGCAGCATGTGAAAATAAAGGTCATGATACCTTTAGCAGCACCAAGGAGTTCCGTTTTATGTCGATCGCTGATCTTCGAAAAGACTACACCCAAGCCACTCTGGATGAGGCCGACGCCCTGGCCAATCCATTCGACTTTTTCAAGCTTTGGTTTGATCAGGCCTTGAATGCAGACTTGCCCGAACCCAATGCGATGACGCTTGCGACGGTCAATGCAAAGGGGCAACCCTCGGCCCGTATTGTGTTGATCAAAGGGCTGGACGCGCGCGGTATTACGTTTTTCACCAATTATGAAAGCCGCAAGGGTCAAGAATTGGCCCAAAACCCGCATGCCGCGCTGCTGTTTCACTGGACAGAACTGGAGCGACAGGTTCGAATCGAAGGTCGGGTAGAAAAGTGCAGTCCGGAAGAGTCTGATGCATATTATCTCTCTCGACCGGCAGGCAGCCGTTTGGGCGCGTGGGCCTCGCCCCAAAGCCAGGTAATCAACTCTCGAGAAGTGCTTGAAGCGCGAGTCAAGCAGGCCCAGGAAGAACAACAGGGAGACCCGAAAACACGGCCACCATTTTGGGGCGGCTACCGGTTGGTGCCCGATTTTTTTGAATTTTGGCAGGGTCGGCCTTCACGCTTGCATGATCGCCTGGCCTACACTTTGCAAGGCGATTCATGGGCAATGTCCCGCCTGGCTCCCTAAAGGAATGAGTAAACCAGTTCATGGTCAATAGCAAAACCGGCAAAGCCGCTGCACCTCCACTGAAAGTACTCTTGGTTGATGAAGAACCAGGCCGCGCTGCCATACTGGAACGCGCCTTGCTAGATGCTGGTTATGTGTTGGTATCCCGTCTAAGTTCAGCGGATCGTTTGGCTGAGCATGTGGCGGTGTCCCAACCTGACATCGTGATTGTGGACATCGACTCACCCGATCGCGATTGCCTGGAGAACATGGCGGTACTATCGCGCAGCAATCCCAAGCCGGTCATCATGTTTTCAGATGAGGACAACGAGGACACCATTGCAAGCGCAATCAAGGCCGGGGTAAGTGCCTACGTGGCCGATGGAATGAATCCGGATCGGGTTCGTCCTATTGTGCAGGTCGCGGTGGCACGTTTCCGTGAATTTCAGGCTTTGAAAAACGAGTTGCAGAAAACCCGGGATCAACTTGCAGATCGCAAGCTGATTGACAAAGCCAAAGGCCTGTTGATGAAGCACCGCAATTTCAATGAAGACGAGGCCTACCACGCCATGCGCAAGCTGGCCATGGAGCGCAATCAACGCCTGGTAGACACTGCTCGAAACGTGATTGAGGTGTTCGAGATGTTGGGCGGAGGTGGTTTGTAATGCAACAGGAAATTCGCATCGGCGTCATCGCCCTGACTGACTCAGCACCATTCGTAGTGGCCCAGAAGTTGGGTTTTTTCGAGGACGAGAGTCTGTCTGTAGAGTTGGTCAGGCAGGCTTCTTGGGCCACACTTCGTGACAAACTGGCCTATGGCGAAATTGACGCAGCACACATGCTTTCGCCCATGGCAATTGCGCTGCAGCTGGGTTTGGGTGGTTCCCCCAAGAAGGATGTATTGGCACCGCTGGTGTTGAATCGCAGTGGTAATGCCATCACGGTGAGCAAACCTTTGGCGGCCCTGATTTCCGGGCTTGTAGAGGGTGAAACCCTGGGTTCCAAGTTGCGTGCTGCAAAATCCCGCGGAGAACGTGGTTTGGTGTTTGGCACGGTGTTTCCGTTTTCGATGCACACTTTGCAATTGCGCCGCTGGTTGCGCTCGAATGATGTGGATCCCGATCAGGATGTGCGTTTCGAAGTGGTTCCTCCGGTTCGCATGGTGGCCTCACTTCAAGCGGGTTTAATTGACGCTTTCTGTGTGGGTGAGCCCTACAATTCGTTGGCGGTGAACGAGGGGCTTGGCACCATTGTTGCCACGTCCAACAGCTTGTGGCCCAAAGCCCCTGAAAAGGTATTGGGCTGCACACGCGCTTGGGCCACTGACAATCCCGTCGCCTTGCGTGGTTTGATCAAAGCGCTTCGCCACGCCTGCAATTGGCTGGAAGGTGGGGTTGAAAACCGCGTCAAGGCAGCCGCCTGGTTGTCGACTTCAGATCATGTGAATTTGCCCGGCTCTGTACTTGAAATGGCTTTGTTGGCCACGATCAAGGGTGGAACTGACCCGTTTATCCAGTTTGATGGTGCTGAGTTGACTGGGGACCAGCGCCCTTTGTTTGAATCGCTGGTGGTTGAAACCCATGCTTTGACCAGTTCGAGTCCGTTGGATGCCACACAGTTTGAAAGTGGCTTGAAGCCATTTGGTTTTTAGCTCGGAGAGAAGTATGTGGAGCGCGCATGTCAGAATTTTGCGATTTGCCTGGATTTTGCTCTCTGGCGTCCCGCTTTTTTCTTCTGGCGTGCAAGCGGCTACCCGCACTGACATCGATCATGCAATCGTGCAGTTGGGCAAAGCAGTGCCGAATATGAAGCTTGAGGTTGAACTGACGAAAACCTGGAGCCGGGCCTATGTGTCGGATCGCATTGACGGTGCTTTGCTTACCATGGACCCTGATTTTTTGAACCGCTTGACGCCGGATGGTGTGTTGTTTGTGATAGCCCATGAGTACGCGCATGTGCACTTGGAACATCAGAAAAAGCTGGGTGCGAAAGCCATGGAGCTGGCGGGTATGCCAACCCCCGACATGGCTTTCGATGCGATCGAGCGCAACCCGGCCACCATGGAGAAACTACACGCCATGAATCGCCAGTTTGAGCTGGATGCAGACGAGGCGGCCACCAAATGGCTTGCCAGTTTGGGTGTGGTGGCGTGCACCGAGGACGTGTTGCGCAGCATCGACGGCGCCGACATGATGATGCCTGTCGTGCCCTCACACCCCGGGTACTACAGTCGCAGGCAAATCATTTGCAGAAAATGATCAGTTTGTGAAGTGTTCTCGTGTCAATGACAGCTCGAGTGCAATTTTTGAGGCAATCTGCAATTGATCCGGCTGCGTGCTGAAGCTGTTCAATTGTCTGAAAGACAATTTTTTACTTGGGTTTAAAGCTGTATGTTCAAGCAGTACCCACGCGCACACGTTTTCTTGCCACTTCGTCAAGCCCCCCGGGTTTGACAGTTTGTTATCCACTAGAAATTTCCCCAAATCCAAACGAGTTGCAGGCGGAACTCCTCGCGACATCTGACTTTCGATCAGGTTGCATTTGCTATTGATTGCTTCAATGACTCCTGATTGAATCAGTTGTGTGGCCTGTTGCGAGCCAGCCATCGCCAATCCATTGAACTGACGTTGAGTGGTATTCACTGGCGCATGGTATTGCATGTGCTCAAAGGAGTGTGAGCGGTTCAATTCACTGGTGTTCATGGCTTTCCTGCTACTCGTTCATAAAGTTAAAAGAACGCTTTAGTGAACATGAAGGCCGATCAGTTCCATCTAAACCGCCTGTGCCACCCACTCCACCCAGTGGCGAACGTCCACAGTTGCATCACTTTCCAAATGCCCCAAACAACCAATGTTGGCCGAGGCAATGGCTTGAGGTTTGCCCGCCATTAAATTCGCCAATTTGCGTTTCTTCAGTTCCTTGGAAAGTTCAGGTTGCAATACTGAGTAGGTGCCTGCTGAACCACAACACAAATGCGAATCGGCAACCGGGGTCAGCTTAAAGCCCAAGGTGGTCAACACGTTCTCGATCACACCTTTGATTTGCTGCCCATGTTGCAAGGTACAAGGTGGGTGAAATGCAATCGTGCCCGGGATGCGTTGCTGTTCAATGGCCGCTTTCACCTTGGTGCCAAGGCGGGCCAGTCCATCTGCGTTTTGTTTGGTGATGAATTCGCCAATGTCCAGTGTTTTCTCGCTGACCAGTTTCGCTTTTTCAGCGTACTCCGCATCGTTTTCAAAATGGTGAGCATACTCGCGCACGGTGACGCCGCAGCCTGATGCATTCATCACCAAGGCCTCGGCCTCGCCACTTTGCAGCAAGTTGTACCAGGCGTCGATGTTGGTTTTCATTTGTGCAAGGCCGCCGGCGTGATCGTTCAAGTGAAACTTCACAGCGCCACAGCAACCTGATTCTTGCACCACCATGCTTTGAATGCCCAATGCATCGAGAATCACGGATGTAGCAGAATCAATTGACGGCATCATGGCCGGTTGTACACAGCCTTTCAGCAAGATCACTTTGCGTGTGTGTGCTGTGTTGGCAAAGGGCAGGGTGGCGCGTTTGGCCGGCACTTTTTTCTTGATACTTTCCGGCAGCATGCCACGCACCGCTTTGCCCATGGCCATGCCCGCTGTAAACATGGGGCGGTTGGTCATCAGCATTTTCAGGCTTTCACGGGTCAGCTTTTCAGCCATGGGGCGCTCAACACGCTCATCCACAATTTTGCGGCCAATGTCGATCAGCTGGCCGTACTTCACACCGGAGGGACAGGTGGTTTCGCAATTGCGGCAGGTTAAGCAGCGGTCCAGGTGTTGCTGCGTTTTGCGCGTCACTTGTTTGCCTTCCAGCACTTGTTTGATCAGGTAAATGCGGCCACGCGGGCTGTCCAGTTCATCGCCCAGAATTTGGTAGGTGGGGCAGGTGGCCGTGCAAAAACCGCAATGCACGCATTTGCGCAGAATTGCATCGGCGGCTTTGCCATCGGGGGTGTCTTTGATCCAGTCGGCGAGTTGGGTATCCATGCGTTCTACTTACAAAATGGGTGACAGGCGGTTGATGCTGAACACACCAGCCGGGTCGAATTGTTCTTTCAGACGGCGTTGCAGTTTCAGCATGACCGCATCGGGTTGCTGGAATGCGTGCACGCGTGCGGCGTCGTTGCCGGTGCGGTACAGGGTGGCGTGGCCGCCCACGCGTTTGGCGGTGGCGCGAATTTGCTCTGCCGTTACGCCAGCATCGGCGCGAAGCCAGCGCAGTCCACTGCCCCACTCGTGCACACTTTGACCATGCATGGCCAAATCAACGGTGGTGGGCGGCACGGCCATTCGCCACAAATCGCCTTCGGCTTTGAAGAATGCATGTTGCTGGTCGCGCACGCTGGTCCAGAAGGCTTGCGCCTGCTGGCTTTCCATCTCCTGCCCGCCCATGTTTTTCAGCGCTGCCTGCACGGCAGCACTGGCACCGCGCAGGCGAACTGTCAGCTTGCCGTTGTCGAAAAACGTGGCAGAAATTGGAAGGGGTTTCGATAGCCATTCATTGCTTTGAGCTATTGCTTTGTTCACATCCATGTCGAATTGCAGCGTGGCCTCTGCTGGTGCAACTGGCATCACCTTGATCGACAATTCGGTTGCAATGCCAAGCGTGCCCATGCTGCCGGGAATCACTCGCGCCACGTCGTAACCCGCCACGTTTTTCATGACCACGCCACCGAAGTGCAACAACTGGCCTTTGCCGTCCAGCAAGGTGCAACCCAGCACATAATCTTTCACGCCACCTTTACTCAGGCGTGCGGGTCCGGCAAGGCCGCTGACAATCGCGCCACCAATGGTGCCGTTGGCACCCAGCCTGGGCGGCTCGAACGCCAGTTCCTGCTTTTCAGCAGCAAGGGCAGCTTCCACTTCAGCCAAGGCAGTGCCAGGCTTTACAGTGATCACCAATTCGGTGGGCTCGTATTCCACAATGCCCGCCCATTGGCGCATGTCCACTTCCTCGCCTTGCAGGGGGCCACCGTAAAAATTCTTGGTGCCGCCGCCCACGGGGCGAAGTTGCGTTTTGTTGCGTGCAGCCAGTTCAACCCGTTTGCACAGGTCGTCAATAAAGTCGCTCATGGTCTCGTTCTTTTAAAAGCGGGGAAGGTCTGCGAAAGGTACCTGGCCACCATGTACATGCATGCGGCCATATTCAGCGCAGCGGTGCAGGGTTGGAATGGCTTTGCCGGGGTTGAGCAAACCGGGCTCATCGAAGGCTTTCTTCACAGCGAAAAATGCATCCAGTTCAGCGCGTGAAAACTGAACGCACATCTGGTTGATTTTCTCGATGCCCACGCCATGTTCACCGGTCACTGTGCCACCCACTTCCACGCACAGTTCCAGAATTTCTGCGCCGAAATCTTCAGCACGTTTAATTTCTTCAGGCTTGTTGGCATCGAATAAAATTAATGGGTGCAAATTGCCATCGCCTGCATGAAATACGTTGGCGCAGCGCATGTCGTATTTCTTTTCCATCTCGGTGATGGCATTGAGCACATCGGCCAAGCGGCGGCGGGGAATGGTGCCGTCCATGCAGTAGTAGTCGGGCGACACGCGGCCAGCAGCCGGAAATGCGTTCTTGCGACCCGCCCAAAACTTTAAGCGCTCTGCCTCGCTTTGCGATACCTTGATGGCGGTGGCACCGCAGCCGTTCAGCACGCGGCTCATTTCTGCAATTTCTTCGGCCACTTCTTCGGGTGTGCCATCGCTTTCCAGCAGCAGAATGGCCTCGGCTTCGGTGTCGTAACCCGCTTTCACAAAGGGCTCCACCATTTGGCTGGCGCGCTTGTCCATCATTTCAAGCCCGGCCGGGATAATGCCCGCGGCGATCACGGCTGCCACTGCATTGCCTGCATTGGCCACGTCGTCGAAGCTGGCCATAATCACCTGCGCCAAGGCGGGCTTGGGTACCAGCTTCACGGTCACCTCTGTAACCACAGCCAGCATGCCTTCCGAACCGATCACCAGGTTCAGCAATTCCAGGCCGGGTGCATCGGGTGCTTCGGAGCCGAACTCAACCACTTCACCCTCAATAGTAATGGCGCGAACTTTCAGCACGTTGTGCACGGTCAGACCATATTTCAGGCAGTGCACGCCGCCGCTGTTTTCGGCCACGTTGCCGCCGATGGTGCAGGCAATTTGGCTGGAAGGGTCGGGCGCATAGTACAACTGGTGCTGGGCTACGGCTTCAGAAATAGCCAGGTTGCGCACGCCGGGTTGCACCACCGCACTACGAGATTGCACATCTACTTTTAGAATTTTGTTGAACTTGGCCATGCCCAGCAAAATGCCGTGCTTGTGGGGTTGTGCGCCGCCAGACAAACCTGTGCCGGCACCTCGCGCCACCACGGGCACGTTCAGGCGGTTGGCCAGTTTCAGGATTTCTATGACCTGTTCTTCGGTGTCGGGCAAGGCCACTACCATGGGCAACTGGCGAAACAGGCTTAAACCATCGCATTCATAGGGTTTGGTGTCTTCTACTTCGTGCAATACAGCGTGGGCGGGCAGAATCTTGTTGAGTCCTGCGATGACCTCTGCGCGTTGAGCAGCGTTCAGTACAAAGTCTTCGGTGGGCGCATTCATAGGGGGTACCTCTTTGACAGCTTTTAAGCATACTCAATTATTGTGTGAATGGTAATTGGTGCTTGCCCGAAGCAGTTTTGCTTGTTAGTCAAAAGTGAATTGCCGGTTTGTTTTGCCAACTCGACGTGGGTTACTTGTGTCGCACTGAAAACCGCTGAATCCCTTTTTGACTTTATTCTTGCTCACCTCGCTCGGCAAAAGACATGGCCGAGTCTCGGTGTCGGCTTAACGCCGAACGCTGCGACTAAACTCAAACGGGGCGGTTTTCTTGAAGTGCGTCCCAAGCAATCCCACTGCCGAGTTGGCTTAAAACCTCCCGTGCGCTGCCACTTGCAAGTTCAGCTCCGCCTCACCACTGGCGCAACAGCCCAATTGGCGGCGGTGTTTCGATCGCCTCGCCTTCAAGAAAACCTGCCCGTTTGAATTCACCCGCCACGGTCGGCCAAAGGCCGGCACCGAGACTCGGCCATGTCTTTTGCCGAGCGAGGTGAGTCAGGGTGAATCTCAAAAAGGGAAAACCAGGTTTTCAGGCGGGAGATTGAAACCCAAGCTGATCGGGCTGTAAACAAGGTGATTGAGTTATCGACACCAGCAAGTGAGCAAAAGCCCACCTCGTGCTAACTGTTAGACGTTGCCAACTCACACCTCGGTCGGGTAAACATGCCGTACTCCCGCTTCTCCAGCAGCGTCGGGTTCTCAGCCAATTGCATGGCGCCTGCAAAGGCAATCATTGCCCCGTTGTCGGTGCACAGGCTTAACTCGGGAAAGTAAACCTCTACACCACGCTTGCGCGCTGCTTTCACCAATTGTTCTCTCAGCAATTTATTGGCACCCACGCCGCCTGCAACAACCAAACGTTTATGGTCTTGCTGTAGGCAAGCTGCCAATGCTTTCTTGACCAGTGTTTCTACAATAGCCGCTTGAAAGCTGGCCGCAAGGTCCGCTTTGTCAGTGTCGCTGATCACCATGGTTTCAGAAGGTTGCTTCACACCTGCCAGTTTCATGGCGGTGGTGAGCACGGCGGTTTTCAATCCAGAAAAGCTGAACATGAAGTCCCCACTGTGCAACATGGGGTGGGGAAGCTTAAAGCGCTCCGGGTTCCCACCTTCTGCCAGTTTCGACAGGGCGGGGCCGCCAGGATAGGGCAGGCCGATCATTTTTGCAGTTTTGTCAAAGGCTTCACCCGCAGCATCATCCAATGTTTCACCGAGTAAGGTGTAACGCCCCATGCCCTCCACACCCATGAGTTGGGTGTGCCCACCGCTGACCAGAAGTGCAGTGAATGGGAACGCGGGTGGGTTGGCAGAAAGCAAAGGCGATAGCAAATGCCCTTCCAGGTGGTGTACGGCAATGACAGGCAAGTTTAAGCCCATGGCCAGGCTATACGCGAAGGCACAACCCGCCATCAGGGCGCCGGGCAAGCCAGGACCGGTGGTTACAGCAATTGCGTCCACTTCGGCCATTGAAATGCCTGCTTGCGCAAAAGTGTCTTCCATCAAGGGAATCAAACGGCGAATGTGGTCTCGTGAGGCCAGTTCAGGCACCACACCGCCGTAGTCTTTGTGCATGGCAATTTGTGAATACAGGGCCTGCCCCAGTATGCGGCCGTCGGTGGTGCAGAGCGCCACACCGGTTTCGTCGCAAGAGCTTTCGAAGCCGAGCACAATTTTTGGAGGGTTTTCAAAGGCAATCAATCGGGGCAACCAAAACAGAACCAAACCTTATTTTAGCCTTGCTTCGCTAAGCAATTGAATCTGAAAAGGTTCAAGAGAGGGTAATAGTCGAAACATTACAACTTGGAGACATTTAATGTTGATCGGAGTCACCAGAGTGCTGGGACCCCTGCTGGTGGCAGTTGGTCTTGCGGGTTGTCTGTCGGAAACCGATCCGACAATCGTCGGCAATTCGGGCTCCAGCGGCGGTGGTGGCGTTAGCCCGTCTGAAACTGAGATGCCGTTGCGGGTTAAAAACCAGCAAGCAGCAACAGGCCATATGGCGCGTGTTGAGCAGGTGGTCATTCCGGCTTTTGATGGCACTGACTTGGCGTTGACTGTCTATTTTCCTGAATTGGATGCCGGTGAGGCGACCCCTTTGTTGCTGCACTCCCATGGCTTTGGAGGCACCCGTGCCGCCACACTTGATTTTGACGAAGCCGCGCAAACATCTGAAATTGGTGTGGACACCCTGCAGGTGGCTTACAACGAGAAAAACCCTGTGGCTGGCCGAGCCGGTTGGTATGTAATTTCTTATGATCAGCGCGGCCACGGCGAAACCGGTGGCAATGTCACCATTCTTGATCCTGATTTTGAGGGAAAAGACTTCAAAACCATCCTGGATTGGGCCGAGGCCAATTTGCCCAACCTGGGCTACCGCAGCAAGGCCGGGACGTTGAACCCGGTGGTGGGCACCATTGGTCGCAGTTATGGCGGTGCCTTTCAACTGATTGGTAGCGGGCTTGATTCCCGCATTGATGCCATGGTGCCCAATGGCACCTGGTACGACCTGCGTTACAGCCTGAACCCCGGCGGCGTGCCCAAAACCACCTACCTGAACGGATTGGTGGCGGGTGGTTTGGAAAGCAATCGGGGCCGTTACGATCCATTTTTGTTCCAGGGATTGGCCGAGGCCAACACCACCGGAGTGGTGTCCGACGAAATCGTGAAACGATTGGGCTCGCAAGGTTCCATCTCCTACTGCGATTTGTCGGCCAACCTGCCCAGGGGCTTGACCCTGAAAACCGATGTACCCGCGTTTTTTATTCAAGGTGCCACCGATGTTTTGTTCAACCTGAATGAAGCGATTCAGAACTTTGAGTGCTATCGCAAGGTGAATGCTGACGCAAAATTGTTGTTCGTCAAATACGGGCACCTGCTCAATGCCTTGGGCGTTCAACAAGACCCCAACGTAGCGCTGGAAGGCACCGGTGCCAAATACGCCTTCAATGAAAGCCTGGTTTGGCTAAAAACCGCGCAGAACAAATGCCCCGTAGCCAATTGGGATGCAGCAACTGGCCGCTGTATTCTTCCTCTAAAAAACATGATGTTCCAGTTTCTGGCGCAGCATTTGGTGGGTAGTCGGCAAGCCCGTTCGCCGAGTTACCTGGGTTTCGATCCTCTGCCCTTGCCAGAAATTGCTGCTGTGCTAGAGGACAGCAGAAACGATCCCACTGCGATTGAAGTGAAGTCCAATTCATCGAATCGACCCAAGCTGGAAGGTGTGCGTGTAGCTTCAGCGTTCAGTGCGCCCACGCAGGTGACGGCGGGTGTGGCGGGCCTGTTTACAGGTTTAACCTCAACACAGGCGGCTCAACTTGCGCAGCCTGTTTATGTGGAACTGAACAATGCCAATGAGAAAGGCTGTTTTGTAGGCACGCCCAAAGCCACCGTGAAAGTGGAGCCTATTGGCCCAGCCTCGCCCGAGTCGCCCATTGTTTACCTGGGGCTTGGACTGAAACGCGCGGATGGCACGCAAACCGTGTTGCACGATCAGGTCACGCCCTTGAAGGGGTACGGCGAGAAAGCCATTGATCTGCCCGGCATTTCTGTTCAGCTTAAGGAGGGGGATTCACTCACCCTGACTGTTCAGGGATACAGCCCGGTGTTTGTCAGCAGCTTCAACCGTTTGCCAGTGCCTGTTAGCGTCAGCGCCAGCGTGGCCTTGCCCAATCGGATTCAAGATCCTACAGGCTTCTGCGCACTGTAATCAAACAGCGCACCGTTCTACGCAGAATGGTGCGCTGCACTAGTTGGGTGCCAGCCGCCCAGCCCAATTTCATCCCATTTCAATAAAAACAGCCTCTTTGTGGTGCAAAACCATGTCGAAATGGCTGGCACGACCCTTGCATTAACCCGGATGTAGGTCGTCAACGGCGGCGATCTGCAGGTGGATTGACAGGTCTCCCACGGTTGCGCAAGTGGCCAAGGGAGTTGGACAACGGCGTCCGTGCTGCTTCGTGCAGCCGGAGGCCGTTTTTTTTTGGGTAAATTGGGATTGAATATATGCTGATGTCCGTCAAAAAACAGAAGCTGGTGGTAATTGGTAACGGCATGGCCGGTATCCGGGTGGTTGAAGAGCTGATCAAGCTTGCCCCTGATTTGTATGAAATCACCGTGTTTGGCGCAGAGCCGCATCCCAATTACAACCGGATCATGCTTTCGCCCGTGTTGGCTGGAGAGCAGAAGTTTGAAGAAATCGTGCTCAATGATTGGGACTGGTACACCAGCAACAACATTACTTTGCACGTGGGTCGAGAAGTCACGGAAATTGATCGCGTGAAACGCTTGGTGAAATGTGCCGATGGTACGGTGGCACCCTACGATCGCTTGCTGCTGGCCACAGGCTCTAATTCATTCATCCTGCCGGTGCCAGGTTCCAATTTGCCCGGCGTGATTGGCTACCGCGACATTGCTGACACCGAAGCCATGTTGGAAGCTGCCAAGCATTACAAAAAAGCTGTTGTGATTGGCGGTGGTTTGTTGGGCTTGGAAGCGGCCAACGGTTTGGCCATTCAAGGCATGGATGTGAGCGTGGTGCATTTGCCCACCTGGCTCATGGAGCGTCAACTAGACCCCACCGCGGCAGGCCTGTTGCAGAAAAGTCTTGAAACCAAAGGTTTGAAATTCTTGCTGGCCAAAAACACAAAGGCGCTGCATGCAGGCCCAGATGGTCGCGTTGCGAAAATTGAGTTTGCCGATGGTGATATTCACGATGCTGATTTGGTAGTGATGGCCGTGGGCATTCGCCCGAACGACAAACTGGCCGCGACAAGTGGCCTGTTGTGCAACCGGGGTGTTGTGGTCAACGACACCATGCAAACGATTACCGATCCAAAAATCTATTCTGTGGGCGAATGCGCCAGTCACCGCGGTGTGGCCTATGGTTTGGTTGCACCCTTGTTTGAACAAGCCAAGGTGTGTGCCAACCACCTGGCCCAGTTCGGCATTGGCCGTTACGAGGGCTCAGTCACCTCCACCAAGCTGAAAGTCACCGGTGTTGATTTGTTTTCTGCCGGTAACTTCATGGGCGGTGAGGGCTGTGAAGAATTGCTGCTTTCCGACCCGATTGGTGGCGTTTACAAAAAACTGGTGATCAAGGAAGATAAACTGGTGGGCGCCTGCCTGTATGGCGACACGGTGGATGGCTCCTGGTATTTCAAGTTGATGCGCGAAGGCAAAGCCATCAAGGAAATTCGCGAGAAGCTGATGTTCGGTCAAAACAACATCGGCGACACGGGCCATGAAGGTCAAAGCCAGGCCAGCAAAATGGCAGACACCGATGAAGTGTGTGGTTGCAATGGCGTGTGCAAAGGCACTATTGTGCAGGCCATTAAAACCAAGGGTTTGTTCACCATTGAAGAAGTGCGCAAGCACACCAAGGCCAGCGCAAGCTGTGGTTCATGCACTGGGCTGTGCGAGCAAATCTTGATGAGCACCGCAGGTGCCGATTACTCCGCCACGCCCAAAACCAAACCCATGTGTGGCTGTACCGATCATGGTCACCAGGTTGTTCGTGATGCAATTTTCAAGCATCACCTGACCACCAAAGAAGAGGTGTTCGCCACCATGAATTGGCGCACGCCCAACGGTTGTGCAAGTTGCCGCCCGGCTGTGAACTATTACCTCATCAGTTCTTGGCCTGGCGAGGCGGTGGATGATCCACAAAGCCGCTTCATCAACGAGCGTGCGCATGCCAACATTCAAAAAGACAAAACCTATTCCGTGGTGCCACGCATGTGGGGCGGTGAAACAACTGCCGCTGAATTGCGTCGCATTGCCGATGTGGTCGACAAGTACAACATTCCCACGGTGAAAGTAACTGGTGGCCAGCGTATCGATTTGCTGGGTGTGAAAAAAGAAGATTTGCAAGATGTGTGGAAAGATTTGGACATGCCCAGTGGCCATGCCTATGCCAAAGGTTTGCGCACCGTGAAAACCTGTGTGGGCAGCGAATGGTGCCGCTTCGGAACACAAGACAGCACCCAGATGGGCAAAGACCTGGAGCGCGGTTTGTTCAAAATGTACGCACCTCACAAAGTAAAACTGGCTGTGTCAGGTTGCCCGCGCAACTGCGCAGAAAGTGGCATTAAAGATGTGGGCGTGATCGGTGTGGATTCCGGTTGGGAAATTTATGTGGGTGGCAACGGCGGCATTAAAACCGAAGTGGCCCAGTTCCTGTGTCGCGTGAAAACCTCCGATGAAGTCATGGCGGTGAGCGGTGCTTTCTTGCAGTTGTACAGAAAAGAAGGCTGGTACCTGGAGCGTACGGTGCATTATCTGGAACGCGTTGGTTTGGAACACGTGAAGGCAAAAGTAATTGACGATGTCGCCAACCGCGATGCCTTGTGGGCCGAGCTTCAAGCCGCGCTGGCCATTGAGGAAGACCCGTGGCACAAGCCCAAAGAGGCGCAGGTTGATTTGCGCCAGTTCATTCCAATCCAACTGGCGGAGGTGGTCTAATGTCGGCTTCAGAACTGATTGAACGAAAGGAAACTCAAATGGAATGGATCGACATTTGTGCGGTGGAAGACATCCCCGTGTTGGGATCACGCATTGTGCGTCGCCCCACCGGGCAAGACATCGCTATTTTTCGCAACAGCGAAGAGCAAGTGTTCGCACTGCTGGACGAATGCCCGCACAAAAAAGGCCCTTTGAGCCAAGGCATCGTGCATGGCACCACGGTTACTTGCCCCTTGCACAACTGGCAAATTGGTTTGGCCGATGGCTGTGCGCGCGAACCTGATGAAGGCTGCACAGCCAAGTTCATGGTGCAGGTGGTCGATGGCCGCGTGCATTTGAAAGCCAGTGAAGTGAAAAACCACGGCATCTGAAAGCGATCTCACTCATGACCGACCTGCTGCAACCGATCCAAAACACCAAGACAACCTGCCCTTACTGCGGCGTGGGTTGTGGTGTGGTGGTGCGCGCACAAGGCGGAAAAATAATTGATGTGAAGGGCGATGAAACGCACCCAGCCAACTTGGGTAAGTTGTGTAGCAAAGGCAGCAAGCTGGCTGAAACCGCCACTGTGAACGTGTATGGCCAAGTGCGCGCAAGCCAACCCTTGTTGCGCATTCAGCGCGACCAGCAAGTGGCCCCTACTGATTGGAACACCGCGCTTGATTTCACCGCACGTGAATTTGCGCGATTGATTTCAACCTACGGGCCAGACAGTGTGGGCTTCTACATCAGCGGCCAACTGCTAACCGAAGACTATTACGTGTTCAACAAACTCGCCAAGGGTTTGATTGGCACCAACAACATCGACACCAATTCACGCCTGTGCATGAGCAGTGCAGTGAGTGGCTACAAACGCACATTGGGAGCCGACGCACCGCCCTGCAATTACGATGATCTGGCTTTGGCTGATTGCGTGTTCATTGCTGGTTCGAATATGGCGTATGCCCACCCGGTTGCCTTTCGCCGGCTTGAAGCCTCGCGTGCTGCCAAGCCCGGTCACAAACTGATTGTGGTTGACCCCCGCGCCACCGACACCGCGCTGATGGCTGATTTACATTTGAAAATTCAGCCCGGTACCGACGTAATGCTGTTCAACGCCATGTTGCATGTGATGATGCAAAACGGTTGGCTGGACATGGCCTACATCAACAAACACACGGAAGGCTTTGAGGCCGTGGCCAAAGGCTTGGCTGATTACACACCCAAGCTTGCAGCCAGCGTGTGTGGAGTTCCCGAGGCAGACATTGTACTGGCTGCCACCTGGTTCGCCCAAAGCAACAGGACACTCTCCCTGTATTGCCAAGGGTTGAACCAGGCCACCACGGGAACCGATAAAAACACCGCGTTGATTGCCCTGCATTTGGCCACAGGGCAAATCGGCAAAGAAGGTTCAGGCCCTTTTTCACTGACGGGCCAACCCAATGCCATGGGTGGCCGCGAAGTGGGTGGCTTGTCTACTTTGCTGCCCGCGCACCGTGAATTGAACAACCCTGCACACGTGGCCGAAGTGGCTGCCTTTTGGGGTGTGAAGCAAATTAGCGCCACACCCGGGGCCAGTGCGGTTGAAATGTTCGATCAGCTGGAGCAGGGCAAAATCAAGGCGGTGTGGGTGGCCTGTACCAACCCGGCGCATTCACTGCCCAATTCGCAGAAGGTGGCCCGCGCCCTGCAAAATGCCGAGCTGGTGGTGGTGCAAGACGCCTACTTAACGCCCGCCACCGTGCAATATGCCGATGTGCTGTTGCCCGCCACCACCTGGGGCGAGAAAGAGGGCACAGTCACCAACAGTGAAAGGCGAATCAGCCGCGTGCGGCCCGCTTTGCCCGCCTATGCAGATTCAAAAAATGATTGGCAAATTGTGGTGGAATTTGCGAAGCGCCTTGAGGTTGAATTGCAAAAGCAGGGTGTTGAAAGCCCGCGCATCCACGACGGTGATGGCGCGTTCATGCCCTATGGCAACACTGAAGAGATTTTCAACGAGCACCGCGAAACCACGCGGGGCCGCGACTTGGACATTACCGGTTTAAGTTATGCGGTGTTGGAGACAAAGGGCCCGCAACAGTGGCCCATGCCGGAAGGGCAGCCCGAAGGCAAAGCCCGCCTGTATGAAGATGGGGCCTACCCCACAGCCACAGGCAAGGCGAAGTTCGTGTTTTCAAATTATGAGCCCGTGGCCGAAGAAGCGGATGCGCGTTTCCCCTGGCGCTTGAACACGGGGCGTTTGCGCGACCAGTGGCACGGTGCAAGCCGCACTGGTACTTTGGCTGAATTTTTCTCGCATGAAGCTGAGCCAGTGGTTGCCATGCACCCGGCCGACTTTAAGCGGCTCAACCTGAAGCCCAGCAGTTGGGTGTCGGTTAAATCGCGTCGCGCCACCATCACCCTGCGCGCGAAAGCGGATGAATCAGTTGCGCGCAACCAGGCTGTGTTACCCATGCATTGGGGGCCAGAATTCTTCGGTGGAAAAGCAGGCGTGGGTGGTGTGAATGCGCTCACCATTGAAGCCTTCGATCCGTATTCAAAGCAACCTGAATTAAAACATTCAGCCGTGAGTATTCAGCGCGTGCATTTGCCCTGGCAAGTGGTTGTGTTTGTTCACAGTGAGCATTGGCTTAGCCTGTGGCAAAAGGCCCGTGCGCTGTATGCCGAATTTGATGCGGCAGTGTGTGTGCCTGTGGGCCGTGAACAAACTGGTGTGTTGTTCCGCGCAGCCAGTGCGCAAGCACCTGCGAAAGAAATTATCGATCGCCTTCAAGCCTTGTTTGAATGCCAAGGCGGCGACATCATGGTTTATTCCGACCCACAAACCGATGCGCGCCGCCGCATTGGTCTGAAAGTTCAAGTCGCTGAGCAAGGTCAAACAGCCACGCTGAATAAAGTCTTCCTCGCTGGCAATATTGAATCAGAAGGCTGGCTGAGAAATTATTTCGACCAGCAATTGGATGTAATGCCCCTGCGCAGTTTTCTGCTGGCCCCGGCCAGCCAACCGCCCGGCGTGCAAACCGAAGCGGTGCGTATGGTGTGCAATTGTGTGGGTGTTTCAGAGCAGTCCATTCAAGCAGGCCTTGCCATCGCCTGTGCCAAACATCCGAATGCAAGCGAGAATGAATTGCTTGCTGATTTGCAAGGCCGCATCAAATGCGGCACGCAATGTGGTTCGTGCGTGCCCGAAATTCGCAAACTCATTCGCACACAGGCCAGCCTTGCTACAATAGCGCCTTGAGTTCTTCTTGAGTCGCCATGCCAAATTCCCTTCAATCAGACAAGTTCTCTTGCGCACCATTCATCAAAGAAATTGGTCGAGGGAAGGACGGCGCTCGCGGCTTGCCAAGAGAACAGGCGAAAACCTTGTTCTCTGCCATATTGCGTGGCGAAGTGTCCGATTTCGAACTGGGCGCGGTGCTCATTGCCTTGCGAGTCAAAGGCGAAAGCCACGACGAGCTAATCGGCTTTTTGCAAGCCATTGCCGAGCATTGGCCAGACGAAAGCCATTCACCCCATTTTCACACCTTGCAGGCGCTTGATGCGCAATCACAAGCCAGTGGCAAACCGGTGGTGGTTATTCCCAGCTACAACGGCGCCCGCCGCAAACCCAATTTTACGCCCTTGTTGGCAGGCCTGTTGGCCCAGCGCGGCTACCCCGTGCTCGTGCATGGTTTGCAAAGTGACTTCACCGGGCGGGTGACCAGTGCGGAAGTGTTTGAACACCTGAACTGGAATGCAGTGGACATGCCTTACACCGCACCGGTGTACATGCCCATGGCGCAAATTTACCCGCGCATTGAGGCGCTGTTGCAGACCCGCAAAGTGCTGGGTGTACGCAGTTGTACCCACACTTTGGTCAAGTTGATGGTGCCCAGTGCGTTTACCAATGCCTTGCTGGTGACCAGCTACACCCATCCTGAATTCTGGAATTTGCAACGTGAAGTGTTGTGCGCCACTGGCCACACTGCTTTGGTGTTGCGCGGCCATGAAGGCGAGCCCGTGGCTGCACCTTACCGCAGCCCCCGCATGGACGGTGTGAAGGCCGGTCGCACCTGGTGCATTTCCGAACCAGAAAACCTGTTCACCGAGCAGCCCGACCCACACCCGGACATCGACGCAGAGTCAACCGCACGGCTAATCGAAATGTGGCTGAACAATCCGCAGGAAATGCCGCACGGTTTTGCGCGTCAGCTGGATGCGATTGAAGCCGTTCACCAAGCACCAAACCAATCAATAAGCCATGCAGCAATTTGATCTCATTGTGATTGGTGCTGGCGCGGCTGGTCTGATGTGTGCTGCACAGGCAGGGCAGGGTGGCTTGCGGGTCGCATTGTTGGATCACAGTGAAAAGCTGGCCGAGAAAATTCGCATCAGTGGCGGTGGGCGTTGCAACTTCACCAATGTGAATGTGTCCGAGAACAACTTTATTTCTGAAAACCCGCGATTCGCTCGCTCAGCGTTGAGTCGCTATACCCCGGCAGACTTCATCGCCTTGGTGAAGCGCCACAACATCCCATTTCATGAAAAGCACAAAGGCCAGTTGTTTTGTGATCGCAAAAGCGACGACATCATCGACATGCTGGCTGCCGAATGCAATGCGGGCAAGGTGAAGTGGTTTCGCCCGCACAGCGTGAACGGGGTTGAGCACGATGGCAGTCAGTTCAAATTGAGTACCACTGCCGGGCCGCTGCAGGCGCGAAATGTGGTGGTGGCCACCGGTGGTTTGCCTGTGCCAAAAATAGGTGCAACCGATTTCGGCCTGAAGTTGGCCAAACAGTTTGGCCATTCACTGGTTGATCAGCGGCCTGCGCTGGTGCCGCTTACTTTTGATTCCAGCCTGTGGGAGCCCTTTGTTGAACTGGCTGGCGTGGCCTTGCCCGTGTTTAGCCGTGGCAGCGATTCCAATGCTCCCTGGTTTGATGAAGATTTATTGTTCACCCACCGGGGCTTGAGTGGCCCCGCGGTGTTGCAGGCCTCAACCTACTGGAACCCGGGCAAGCCAATTACCCTGAATTTGTCAGGCAAAGAAACCGATGCAGCTGCACTTCAAACCGATTTGATACAGGCCACCCTGGGCGCAAAAACCAGTGCCGAGAACTGGTTTGCTGCGCAAGTGCCACACTGGCCCAAGCGTTTGGTGCAAGCCTGGCTGAACAAACCTGAATTGCAGGCGATTGCCGGGCGCAAAGTGGCGGAGTTGGGCAAAAAGCAACTTGGCCCTTTGGCGCAGTTAATGGCCGCATGGCAGTTGGTACCCAGTGGCACAGAAGGTTACAAAAAAGCCGAAGTGATGCGGGGCGGTGTCAGCACTACAGATTTGCAGCCCAAAACGCTGGAATCGCGCAAAATTCAGGGCCTATACTTTATTGGCGAAGTGGTTGATGTGACGGGCTGGCTGGGCGGCTATAACTTTCAGTGGGCTTGGGCCAGTGGCTACACCGCAGCCCATGCAATATTGAGCCAAAAATAGTTGAAAATCCTTGAGAAAACCTTCTTTCACATGGTACTATCTCGGTCTTTGCCAGATTCCTGGCGGTAACTCTTTGCACTAACGCATTGGGTTTTGTAGAAAAATATCTGCGAAATCAATGGGTTGGAAGCTAAATACAACTTACGAACACCCGATTGGAGCCATATGCCAAACGTTCGCGTTAAAGAAAACGAGCCATTTGAAGTTGCCCTGCGTCGCTTCAAGCGCACTATCGAAAAAACTGGTCTGCTGACCGAACTGCGTTCACGCGAGTTCTACGAGAAGCCAACTGCTGAGCGCAAGCGCCTGAAGGCTGCTGCCGTAAAGCGTCACTACAAGCGCCTGCGCAGCCAAATGTTGCCCAAGAAAATGTATTGATTCGTTTGGTATGTCACTGAAAGCGCAAATTCTTGAAGACATCAAGCAGGCCATGAAGGCCCGTGAGCAAGCAAAGCTCACCACGCTTCGAATGCTCTCAGCGGCAATCAAACAAAAAGAGGTCGACGAACGCGTCGAACTCGACGATGGGGCGGTCCTCGCCATCATCGAAAAGCAAATCAAACAACGAAACGAAGCCGCCATCCAGTTTGAACAGGGTGGTCGGCCAGAGTCGGCTGAGGCTGAAAAGGCTGAAGCTGCCGTTTTGGCGTCTTACCTTCCCGCGCAATTGTCTGAAGCTGAAGTTGTAGCTGAAATTCAGGCCATTGTTCAGGCTGTGGGCGCAACTGGCCCGCAAGACATGGGCAAGGTCATGGGTGCCGTGAAAGCCAAGTTGGCTGGCAAAGCCGACATGAGCAAGGTTTCTGGTTTGGTCAAAGCCGCTTTGTCAAAATAAGCAAGCGCATCGCAAGCCAACAGCTGTTTCCCTCCCCTTTGGGTTTGTTATTCTAGAAGTCGGGCCATTGGCTCTGATTTTTCTGCGCGTGAACTCACCCAAACTGCATGATTCCTCAAAGCTTTATTGACGATTTGCTCTACCGCCTCGACATCACCGATGTGGTGGGCCGTTATGTGCAATTGAAAGCAGCAGGCGCAAACCTTCAGGGCTTGTGCCCGTTTCACAACGAGAAATCTCCATCTTTTACAGTGAGCCCTTCAAAGCAGTTTTATCACTGTTTTGGCTGCGGTGCGCATGGCAACGCCGTGGGTTTTGTGATGGAACACCTTGGGCTTACTTTTCCCGAGGCTGTTGAAAACCTCGCAGGCAATTTGGGCCTTGATGTGCCTTATGAAAAAGGCATGGATGTACCGGCCGAAGTTCGTTCTGAACGGGAAGAATTGGTGGAGTTGCTGACCCGCGCCGCCAATTATTACAAAGCACAGCTTAAAAAAAGCCCGCTGGCCATTGATTACCTGAAAAACCGGGGTTTGACCGGGCAGGTGGCGGCCCGCTATGGCATGGGCTACGCGCCCGACGGGTATCAAAACCTGGAAGCCGTGGTTGAGAATTACGCCAGCAATACCCAGCTGGATTTGGCTGGGTTGACAAAAATCAGCGACAGCAATCGGCGTTACGATGCATTTCGTGGCCGCATCATGTTTCCCATTCGAAATGCCAAAGGGCAGGTGATCGGGTTTGGTGGTCGTGTACTGGGCGATGAAAAGCCCAAGTATCTGAACAGCCCTGAAACGCCAGTGTTTTCCAAGGGCCATGAGGTTTATGGCCTGTTTGAGGCACGCCAGGCCATTCACAAAATGGGATACGCCCTGGTCACCGAAGGGTATATGGACGTGGTGGCCCTGGCGCAATGGGGCTTTGAGAACGCAGTGGCCACCCTGGGTACAGCGGTGACACCCGACCATGTGTTGAAATTATTCAAGCAAACCGACCGCCTGGTTTTTGCGTTTGACGGCGACGGTGCAGGGCAAAAGGCCGCATGGCGCGCCTTGCAAGCCTGTTTGCCGCATGTCAGCGAGAACAAACGGGCCGATTTTATTTTTCTGCCTGCCGAGCACGATCCCGATTCCTTCATTCGAACCGAGGGGCCTGACGGCTTTGAGGCCATGGTGGCGCAAGCCGCGCCATTGTCGGAATTTTTGACGCGTTATCTGGAACGCAACTACCCCTTGCAGCAAATTGAGGGCAGTGCGGCAGCCATCTCATTCTTGAAACCCTTGATTGTGCAAATGCAGCCCACGGTTTACAGGTCTTCCTTGTTGCGTGCGCTGGCCAATTTGCTGGGTGCCACGCCCATGGAACTTAGCCGGCACCTGGGCTTAAAAAGCCGCGAGGGTGGGGGTGATTACTTCTCGCCGAAGAACAAGGGACAGTTTCAGGGTGGGGCGCAAAACGGACAGCAGGGAAAGTTTTCCAGCAACAAATTTGGCAAAAAGTTTGGCAAGTTTGATGAACAGCCTTTGCAAAACAACTGGGGCCCCAGGCCCACCGCGAAATCGCCTTTGTTAAGCCTGGCTGCGCGGGTTATTCGCGCGCCCCAGCATGTCGAGTTGTGTAATTCGCTGCTTGAGTTGTATGAACGCGATCAAAACCCGGCCCCGGAAGTGCACAGTTTCGTTCATTTGCTTGAAAAAGTCAGAAGCGACCCCAACTTGCTTGAGGCGCGGCTTCAACATGCCTTCAACGACGAAGTGCATCAAAATTGGGTTAACTCGGTTCTGAAAGAAGCACGCGGTTTGGATGATTCCCTCGATTTTGAAACCGAGTTGCGTTCTGGCGTGTATCAATGTAGTGAGCTTTGGTTTAAAGCCGAGCTGGAGCGCTTAACCGCCGAGATGCCCACTCAAGGCGAGCAACTCCGTTGGTATCACGAGTGCATGCAACGCTTCCAAGAATTAAAACAAAAGCGAGTTAATCAGTTATAATTAAGGGTTACGGTGCAGCTTTTGCATCTTTTTGTAGTGCGTTTTTTGCGCACTGAGTGGCTGTTATTGAGTTGTTCAGGGAATGAATGTTCAAAATACTCAACATTTTTTCAAAAACACAGGAACAGAAAGCCAAATCCGGCCACAAAACCAAGTCTGCGAAGTCACAAACCGTGAGTTCTCAGCATACCGATACACACACACAGATTCCTGGTGGCCAAAAGCCGGAGAAGGAATCCTCCACTAAGGCATCCAAACGCAAGGGAGCGTCGTCAATGGCAGGGAAGAAGGTTTCTCCTCAAAAGGCAACTGTAAAAGAAGCGAAAGTAAAAACCGTGGTTAAGAAGACAGAATCCAAGAAAACAGCACCTGTTGCTGAAAAGCCTGTGAGCAAGAAAGCCGCTGCGCCCGCACCTGCACCCGTTGTGGCTGAAGAAAAGCCCAAGCGTGGACGCAAGCCCAAAGTGGTTGAAGCAGCGCCCGAGCCTGTGGCCAAAGCCGCCAAAACAGCGGCCAAGCCTGCCAAGGTGGCTGAGCCGGTCGCCGTTGAGGAAGCACAGCCCAAAAAGCGGGGCCGCAAGCCCAAGGCTGTTGAGCAGGCCGCACCCGTTGCAGCCGAAGCGCCCAAGGGCCGTGGTCGCCCACCGAAGGCTGGCAAGCCCAAGGCCGAGGAAGAGGACGATGAGGACATCGATTCCGGTGCAGATGCATCGCTCGATTCCGACGATGTGCCTGAAGACGATGATTCAGATGCCAAAAAAGCCGACCTGGTGATCATGCCCAAGCGTGGTCGCGGCTCCAAAGCCAAGGACAAAGCGCTGATCAATTCGGCTTACCTCAGCTCGGCCAACGCCACAGTCGAAGAACTTGAATTGCGCCGCAACCAGCTTAAAACCCTGATCAAAATGGGTAAAGAGCGCGGCTACCTGACCTTTGCTGAAATTAACGACCACTTGCCAGACGATGTAACTGATGGCGAAGTGATCGAAGCCATGGTCAGCACCTTCCACGACATGGGCATTACTGTTTACGAACAGGCCCCTGACGCCGAAGCCTTGCTGATGAACGACAACGCACCGGTTGGCACTTCTGCAGAAGACGCGGAAGAAGAAGCCGAAGCTGCGTTGAGCAACGTGGATTCCGAGTTTGGTCGTACCACTGACCCGGTTCGCATGTACATGCGTGAAATGGGCACCGTTGAGCTGCTGACCCGCGAAGGCGAAATTGAAATTGCCAAGCGAATTGAAGCAGGCCTGAAAGACATGGTGCAAGCCATTTCAGCTTGCCCGGCCATTGTTGAAGACGTGGTGGGTTTGGGTAAGCGGATCGCTGAAGGCTTGTCGACCGTGGATGAAGTGGTTGATGGCATTATTGATGACTCGATCACCGAAGAAATGGTGGAAGCTACTGCGCCTGAAGAAACCAACGATGATGACGACAGTGATGACGAGGAAGAAGGCAACGACGGCGGTACTACATCGGGCATGTCGGCTCGCCAGCTCGAGGAGCTGAAGAAGAATTCGCTGGTAGTGTTTGCTGAAATTGAAAAGCAATTTGCCAAATTGAACAAGGTTCGTGCCGACGGCGGTTACAACACACCCGCCTACAAAAAGGCCAAGGAAGCGATCGCCGAGCAGTTCATGAAAATTCGCTTTACCGCCAAACAAGTAGAGCGTTTGTGCAGCATTTTGCGTGAACAAGTCGACAGTGTTCGCAAAATTGAACGTGAAATTTACGACATTGCGGTAAACCGTGTGGGTGTGCCCCGTGAACAGTTCATCGACAAGTTCCGTGGCCATGAAGTAGAGGCGGCTTGGGTTGACACCTTCAGCGCATCCAACGCAGCGTGGGCAGAAACCTGGTTGCGCAATGTGCCTGCAATCAATGAATTGCAGCAGAAGCTGGTTGCCATTCAAGACGCGGTCTCACTGCCCTTGAACGACCTGCGCGCGATCAATAAGCAAATGGTGTCCGGTGAAAACCGGGCCCGCTTGGCCAAGCGTGAAATGATCGAGGCCAACTTGCGTTTGGTGATTTCGATTGCCAAGAAGTACACCAACCGTGGCTTGCAATTCCTCGATCTGATTCAGGAAGGCAATGTGGGCTTGATGAAAGCGGTGGACAAGTTTGAATACCGCCGTGGTTACAAGTTTTCAACGTATGCCACCTGGTGGATTCGTCAGGCCATTACCCGTTCCATTGCTGACCAGGCACGCACCATCCGTATTCCGGTGCACATGATCGAGACCATCAACAAGATGAATCGTATCAGCCGTCAAATTTTGCAGGAAACCGGTATTGAGCCTGATCCAGCCACGCTGGCCGAGCGCATGGAAATGCCCGAAGAAAAAATCCGCAAGATTTTGAAAATTGCGAAAGAGCCCATTTCGATGGAAACACCGATTGGCGACGACGACGATTCTCACTTGGGCGATTTCATCGAAGACAACCACACTTTGGCCCCGCAAGACGCAGCGCAATACAGCAGCTTGCGCTTTGTGACCAAAGACGTGCTGGATTCGCTGACCCCACGCGAAGCCAAAGTGCTGCGCATGCGTTTTGGTATTGAAATGAGCACCGACCACACGCTGGAAGAAGTGGGCAAGCAGTTTGACGTGACCCGCGAGCGGATTCGTCAAATTGAAGCCAAGGCACTTCGCAAGCTGCGTCACCCCAGCCGTTCAGACAAGCTGAAAAGCTTCTTGGAAGGCGAATAACGCTTTTGAAAGGTAAAGTGGGGCTGTAGCTCAGCGGTTAGAGCAGAGGACTCATAATCCTTTGGTCGAGGGTTCGAACCCCTCCGGCCCTACCAGTAAAAACAAGGACTTAGAGGTGAACAGCCCCTAAGTCCTTTTGTTTTCAAACCTTGATCAGCAGGGCGTTGAATTCTCGGATTACTTGCGTGAATGCATCTGCATGCAATGTTTCCAGGCGATGTGCCCGAAGTTTCGCAACATGCTCAAAGGTAAGCGGTTCCGCTTCAATCACACCCATGGTCCAGTTGTCGAACATGCGTTCTTTCATTGGAGAGATTTGAATGATTCGGCTGTCAGTGTGCCGCTTGTCGTCCAGAATTTTCATGTAGGTGCGCAACACGATTTGCTCGGGCCCTTCAAGCACTTGCATGAACATGCCGCCGCCATGAACCAACACGCCAGTGATATCTGCAACCTTGTTGTTTTTTCTGGAGGTCAATAGAATTTCCTTCAGTACTTCTTCACTGAAATCGGACTTGGCTTGGCTGCAATAAAGTAGACGAATCATGAGTAGCGGTCCGAGTAAGGTCTTGGGATTTTAGATATTGCATTTTCTTCCATCATAGTGGTTTACGTGGATGTTCGCCTGTAAGGGAGTGGATACATTCTATGTAGTGATGTTGTCTTTATTAATCAATGTCTTAGTTTTTTTAGGCATAGCGTTCCGGATAAAGTGGTGGCCGAGAATGCTCCGTGACTGCAAATCTATTTTCTCGTTATAGCAGGTACAAATAGCAGCAAATACAACTGGCTCATAAGAGAACCAGACAGTAAGTATTTTTAGTATTTGTCAGCTGTTATTCAGCTAAGGGCAACACAATGAACGCTGAGCAAAAATACCAACAATAGCCGAGAGCACATGGACCGTACCGAGCGACTTTATAAAATCGACCGCATGCTGAATGAACGCAAGGTGGTTGCTGTTGATGTGTTTCTTCAAGAATTGGGAATTTCACCAGCGACATTCAAGCGTGATCTCGAATACCTGCGAGACCGTTTGAATGCGCCAGTGGTGTGGGACAGGGACGCGGGTGGTTATCGTTTTGCACAGCAAGGTGTGGGCGATGCCTATGAACTTCCAGGCTTGTGGTTCAGCGCAGCTGAAATTCACGCATTGCTAACAATGCAACAATTGCTTTCCTCGCTTGGCCCGGGGTTACTAACGCCCCATGTAGAGCCCTTACTTTCGCGGCTAAAAAGCTTGTTGGAACGCGAGGGTTTGTCTGCAGATTCAGTTCAAAGGCGAATTCGAATACAGAAGGTTGCCGCCCGAGCCTACGAACCAAAACATTTCACGCCGATTGCTACAGCCGTGGTGCAGCGCCGCCGAATAATCATTGATCACCACAACAGAAATCGCGGGGATGTGGTTCGCCGTGAGGTGTCGCCGCAGTGCCTTACGCACTATCGAGAAAATTGGTATTTGGACGCTTGGTGCCACCTACGTAATGAGTTACGAAGTTTTGGCTTGGATGCGATTCAGCGCGTCGAGATTGGCGAGTCTGTAGCGCACGACATGAATGAAGCTGAAATGCAGGAAATTTTAGATTCCGGTTATGGTGCATTCACCGGTAAAGACATTGAATACGCCGAGTTGGAATTTACCGCACCGCGGGCGCAGTGGGTTAGCAAAGAAACATGGCACCCAAAGCAAGAGTCCACGTTTCTTACAAATGGCGTTTACCGCCTTAAAGTACCGTTCAGCAACCCGACTGAGCTGGTGATGGATATATTGCGCCATGTTCCCTTCGTAAAAGTTGTGTCGCCGCCTTCGGTTCGCGATCGAGTGCGTAAGGCACTTGAAGAAGGGCTAGAGAATTTGTGATGCGCTTATTTGACTGGGTAACCCATCATGGCTGAACTTATTCCCTCTGCAGATTTAGTCGGCCCGGTACCCGCTAAAAAGCGCAATGAATTCAAAACTGCGCAGCTGTTGGCTGAGTACCTTCCTCCTCACTTCAAAGTATTTCACTCGGTGCACTGGGCTACTCAGAATTGCGACAAAACGTTTCTGGGTGAAATCGATTTCATTGTGTTGAGCCCAACTGGCCGCCTTTTGTTAATTGAACAAAAGAATGGTGGCCTGCTTGAAGGCAAGGATGGTGTTAGTAAGTTGTATGGCGCTCAGCAAAAAAGCGTGAATATGCAAATGAACCGAAACTTGGAAAATTTGCAAACCGCTTTTGAAAACCGAAGTGGCCAAAAACTTGATATTGATTTGTTGATGTATTGCCCTGATTACACAATCAAAGACAAATCAATTGTTGGAATTCCAGCAGACCGAGTTGTTGACCAACCACAAGCGGATGTGCTGCCAGAGATTGTGCAGCATGTGCTCACTGAAAGAGCTACCGCCAGACACACATGTGCTGATGCAGTTTTAATTTCCGCCTTTTTAACCAATCAACTGAACGTACGCTATGACATCGGCTTTTTGGGTGGCTTAGCCAAATCAGCTTACATAGAGCAGGCTGCTGGCTTGTCGGAATGGGTAGGCCAGATGAGCGGAGCGCCGTTTCGTTTGTTGATTAATGCCACCGCTGGATCGGGCAAAACACAGTTGGCACTCGACGAGCTGGCTGCCGCAGAGTCTGTTGGCCAAGCCGCGTTGTATGTGTGCTTTAACCGTAACTTGGCGGAAGACATGAAAAAGGCGACTGGGCGGCCAGATACCTGTACAACTTTTCACGAATTGGCACGTGTGCTGTACGAGTCAAATGGTTTCGATTACAAGCCAAGTGCCCCAGGCTTTGAGCAGAGTGCAGAATACTTTGCCGACCATGTTGAGCAGTTTGCAAACAGCGTAGACGTTTTGCTGATTGATGAGGCCCAAGACTTTGAGGCTCTGTGGCTGAACACCTTGTTTAAGCTTTGTAAGCCCGGTGGGCGCTTGATTGTTTTGATGGATGAAAACCAAAAACTATATTCAAGAGTGAGTGCAGACTTTGGTGGTTGGATAAAAATTGATCACCAGGTGACTTATCGTTGTCCGCGAATTGTGACTGACCATATCAATGAATTTGGCTTGGCTGCCCAGCCAATTGTTAGCAGAAGTGTGGTGGAGGGGCTGCCGTCAATTCTTGAAGTTTTCGAGGCAGGCAATATTGATTCCTTACTGAAAGCCACTGAAAAAGTACTTACGCAGTTGTTGGCCGAGGGGCATGTGAAGGACGAAATTGCATTGCTAACAGTGAAAGGCGCGGAATCTAGTGATTTGCTTAAACATGATTTGATAGGGAAGCATTGTCTTAAAAAGATTGTTGGGCGAACAGTGTCCGGAGATTTTGAGTATTCGGATGGCGAGGTGTTGGCCGACACAGTATTTCGATTCAAGGGGCGGTCCGCAAACTGCGTGGTGCTCACCGAGCTTGATTTTCAGGAGCTG
Source organism: Limnobacter alexandrii (assembly GCF_005871185.1). Classification (GTDB taxonomy): domain Bacteria; phylum Pseudomonadota; class Gammaproteobacteria; order Burkholderiales; family Burkholderiaceae_B; genus Limnobacter; species Limnobacter alexandrii. The sequence continues at coordinate 238,765 of NZ_SWKN01000009.1, read as the reverse complement.
GATGAAAACCGAAAGCGACGACTTTTTGTGGGGATGAGTAGAGCCAGGCTGCGGTTGGCTTTGGTGATGACACAAGAGGCGGCCGGGCTGTTGTTGGGTGAAAGTAACAATTAAATGAGCAGGCTCATGCTGTGAGCTTCATGGTGTTCAAACTGGGTTCATGTTTGGGGATATTCCCAGACAGCCGCCAACAGAATTGGCTGCATAACCCTCTTTATTTGAGACCCACCATGAAGATATATGTCCCGGCGTTGCTTGTTGTGTTGTTTGCCACTGGTTGTGCATCGATCACCAAAGGTACTAGCCAAACCTTGGTTTTTAACTTGGATCCCCAAGAAACACGGTGTACTTTGAGTCGTGATGGTGATGGTGAAATTGGATCGATCAATGCCCGAAATAACACAGTGACTGTGGGTAAGGATAAGGACGATATTTTGGTGAAGTGTCAGGCTGAAGGGCATGCCCAGAAGATTACCCGCTTGGTAAGCTCAGCTGACACGGCAGGTGTCGTGGGTGGGGTATTTATCGATTTGGGTATTACCGACATGGTGACTGGGGCCATGTGGCAGTACCCGAATACGACTACCATCACTCTTGAAAAAGAAAGTGCTCAAGAAAAGAGAACAGAAACAACCTCGATTCGATAACATATTTTTTTGATCGATGTTTCGCTTGCCTTGTGAATGACTTGGCTAAGCGAAATTTATATTGCTCCACAACGTCAATCGAAATCTGATTGAGAAGACAACTTCGATATACGCGGAAGATTTAATGATTACCCCTGAGATTGCAAAAACTATTACCGAGAAGATAGATGGCATCACGCCATTTTTTGCCGAAATTGGACCTAAGAAAGGTGTGGCACATGTTGATAAAACATACCGATTTGGTCGCTCAGGTAGACATATCGCGATTGTAAGAAAGGGCACTCAAAATGGAGTGACCATTTATATGAATCAGAGATCGGTCTCGGGCGATATTTTTCCTGAAAATACCTTTCCTCAGGCGATTGTCACAGAAAGGTATCCCATGGGATATCAAGGTAAAACTGGCGATAAGGGTTTGTCTTCGTCGGCCGCCCGGTTGCCGTCTATCAATCCAAAATTTAATTCTGCTATGCGTGTCTCTGTCTCGACTCCGGCAGAATTTCAACGTGTTTTGAACTGGTATTTTTCTATCAAAGAGTCGTTTACGGTTAAAGAGGCCGAGCGCTTGGTTACTGATTCCAAGGCTGCACAACCGCAGGCGCCTAATTCATCAATGATTACTGACAATGTTCAAAGAACGCTGGAAAGTGATACCACGAACCTTAGTGCAGGCGAACGGGAGGCAGTGGTCAAGGTTCGTTTTGGTCAGGGAGCTTTTCGATCAGCTCTTCTAGATATCGCCGGTGAGGTTTGTTGGATGTCGGGCATCGAGGGCAAAGAGCTATTGATCGCATCGCATATACAGCCTTGGGCGCACTGTGAAAATAATCCAGATGCTAGAGGATGTTGTGATAATGGGCTTTTATTATCATCACTTTGGGATGCAGCGTTTGACGCTGGCCTAGTGGCGTTCGATGAAGAGTGGCGTGTGTTGAAGTCATCGATACTTAGTCAATCTGCTAGGAAATGTCTTGGGCTGGAGGAAGAAAGGTTTCTCCCAGAAAAATTCAGGAATGCTCGGCGTGAGGAATATTTGAAGTATCACCGGAAAGTTGTGTTTAAGGGATAAGTATGAGGAGGATTGTGATTCCGATGTCGTGAGGGTAACTGGTCTCTACTAGTTGAGTTGAGGCCATTCGAGCGAATTGACAGGACTGGCTACAACGCTTGGCAACCAATCTAAAGATTGCTTTTTAATTCCGCATTCCCAAAGTATGAACACACGCCATCCCTGTTCTTTCAGTGCATCAACAGCTGCTCGATCCCGCAAGCTGTTCTGCATGAACTTTTTTTGCCAAAACTCACTGCGAGTAGCAGGCGTCGAAGCATACTTACAGTTGAAGTGACGGTGCCAAAAACATCCGTGAACGAAAATGCAAAGCTTATACCTTTGCATGACTATGTCGGGTTTGCCAGGCAGAGTAGGGACATGAAGTCGATAGCGTAAACCGGCACTGTAAAGTATGCGGCGTACTGCCATTTCTGGTTTTGTATCTGCACTCTGAATATTGCTCATCATTCTGGAGCGAGTTTGCTTATCTACAATATCTGTCATTCGGCCATCATTCCTGATATCTTTATGACCCAAATAAATTCTATTGTAGTCTTATGACCTTAGTTGTCGATTTGTTTGCAGGCCCAGGTGGTTTGGGTGAAGGTTTTGCGAGTCACGATAGTGAATTCGATATCGTAGTCTCTGCCGAGAAAGATCCAGTTGCTCGGCAGACACTTCGTCTACGAGCTTTTTATCGTTATCTAAGCCGTAATAAGCCAGAAATGCTGAAAGACTATTTTTCTTATTGTCTCGGGCAAAGTACCTCGCCCGTGAGCAAGGGTAGCGAGAATGCTTGGGCTCATGCGAATGCTGAAGCTCAAATTATTGAGCTGGGTAGTATTGCGGGCAATACCCACCTTTACGACATTCTGGATAGGAAAGAACTGGGTCATGAACAGCCTTGGGTATTGATTGGGGGCCCCCCTTGCCAAGCCTACTCGCTGGCGGGACGGTCGCGCAACAAGGGTAACAACGAATACAAAGCCGAGGAAGATCACCGTCACTTCCTGTATCGTGAATATCTCAATATCATTGGTCGCTATCAGCCAGCGATATTCGTAATGGAAAACGTGAAGGGTATCCTTTCTGCCAAGGTCGGGAACGAACATATTTTTCACTCAATTCTGCGGGACTTGGCAGCCCCGGGTGAAGCCCTTGGTCTGGCAAAGCACGACCTAAAGTATCGTATCTGTTCACTTGTTTGCGATACCGAGTTTCATGCTGATGATGAGCCATCTGCAATTAATCCCGCTGACTACATTATCCGTGCTGAAAATTTTGGCATCCCACAGGCGAGACATCGCGTAATTCTGCTGGGTATTAGGGAGGACTTCAATTCTGGCTTGCCGCACCCAAAGTTGGCGCCTGTTCAGGAACATGTGAGTGTGGCCCAAGCAATAGGCAAGTTGCCGCCTTTGCGAAGCCGCCTTAGCAAGGAGGTTGACAGCGTACAAAACTGGCAAAATGTAATTCGTTGGTATGCTGCGAATCTGGCTAAGCAATCACGCCCCGCCTTGCAGCCTACGCTCGCAAAGGTCAGTCAATCAGATTTTCGATCAGAACAAATTGGAGCTCTCCGATATGTGGGTGGAGACATTAATTATGATGGACGTACAGGAGTGTCCACTTTAGACGAATGGTTGCTGGATGATCGTTTGGCTGGTTGTTGGCTAAATCATGAAGCGCGAGGCCACATGCGCAGCGACCTTGGACGCTATGTTTATGCCGCTCTATTTGCTCAAGAGCTTGGGGTTTCTCCAAAGGGACATCTAGATTTCAATCTCGAGATGTTGAGACCCGAACACAAAAACTGGGAAAGCGGTAGCTTTGCAGATCGATTTCGCGTCCAAGTAGCAACGCGACCTTCAACCACAATTACTAGCCATATATCGAAAGACGGGCATTACTTCATCCATTATGACCCGCTGCAATGCCGCAGCTTAACTGTGCGCGAGGCTGCGAGACTGCAAACTTTTCCTGACAACTACTTCTTTGAAGGTAATCGTACTCAACAATATCATCAAGTTGGTAATGCTGTGCCTCCCCTATTGGCTAACAAGATCGCTTCTATCGTGGCTAAATTTATTCAGGTTGATCGACAAAGTTGAGTTTTTAATATTATGCTCGTGGTGTTTGCAAAAGTTCACAGTCGACGAAAACAAGCGATCAATCCTCAATGTTAAAAATAGAATGAGAGCATTTTAAATAGGATAAAATTGGTCCATCACCATGCCGTATCGGCTTGACTTACTTTCCAAAAGGCAAGGAAATTTCCATTTTTGCTAAGTTATGGTTTAAAGCCATCAGATAGAGCTTTTTTCTCTGCAAGTATGATTTTCTGGCTTTGTGGACCAGAAGGAATTTTCCTGCTTGACATTGCCGCAGCAAGGCTAAGAAAATCAATTTCGCTCGGTGTCATACTTAAACCTTCACTAGCCCATCGATGTATCTTTGACCAGTAGGAGGCCCCGCGACCAACGACATAAGTTTGCGCCTCAATATCATTCAAAACCTTTTGCTCTCGTCTAGCAGATCTTTGAGCGCTCTCTTTTTCATGAGCATTAACCAGATCTCTTGCCAGATCTCCGTCGAGCAGGACCTCGACTGATTGCAAAATATCTTCCCAGCATTTTTCACGCTTGCACCACTCGGTCACGTTAACGACCTTGTAAGTATCTGCTGCCTTGATGATTCTTGATTGAACCTGATGTGCAATCCGCAGAAGGGCCTTGTTAAGGCTGGTGGAAGTTGCTTGACGATTCCATATTTTCATGAAATCGATATCCATCTGTTTGCTCTTGAGGCGGTGAATCAAAAGTGAAATTGAGTAGGTAACAGTATTGGCCCTGTAACCTTGCGCGTACCAATCCGCCTGTCCCACCAGACGTTCGAGAGTCCGGAAGACGATGGTGGCCCCAATAATTCCCTTAAACCAATCCTCACCAAATGCAACTCCTTCGTCCCCCCATCGCCCGGTAACATTTTCAGCGAAAAACTTGAAGTTTTTTTGAGCCCCTTGGCTAACTATGTGTGGCATACACATGATGGTCACCAATACCTTGGCAATATCAGTTTTATGAATCAATTGTTTCCTAGGGTTCTGAACTTCAAACTCCTTCTTTTTTGAGGTCGTCAGATATGCAGATGCATTGCTATACTGCCCCCTTGCCCTCTCGTAGAACCAGTGGGTCATTTGCTGAGTACCCTCGCCAGCTGGTGCCCATACATTCCGCGAAAAGTTTTCTACACGCCTGTGAAAAGGATGGTTGGAGAAGAAGTCGGCATCGCTTACCTTGTTTTGGCTGTTTGCAAAAAGCGAGATTCGTGGAACGATTGCATCCACTAAATCAGGCTGGACCACAGAGAGCTTCATCTGTACCCGCACTCGATCAAGGTTCTCTGCTTTATCCCGCTTCATGACGTTAAAAATTGATGCTGTTGTTTGGCCTCCATTGACGATCTGCAGATTCTCAAGGCGGTTGAGCAGAATTTGCTCGCCTTGCACATCGAATTCTCCCTTTGCAGCAGTAGCCGAAATGCCATTGTTATAGGCAAAGAACATTTGAGGCTCTTCAAGAATGGTTTTTCGAATACCCTTATTGACGCCCCTAGTGGCCTGAAGAAACGTCCGTACATTTTGCTCTAGAAGCCGACCGCCGTACAGATCGTATATTTCTGCTAGCCAATCCCCTGGAATAACGGTCAGATAAGAATCAAGCTCATTTCCACCCGAATTCGCGGGGAGGCAGGGGAGACCTTTGCCAAACATTTCTTTAAAGTTGATAATGATAGGTTCGGGTTCTCCTGTAGACAGCATCCGTCCAATCGCTAACAGATCCCATACCTTCAAAGCCCACTCTCTATCACCTTTCTTTTTCGTAGGAAGTGTCTTTACCTTATTCGAGAGTTTTGCATTAGAAAGAACGTTTAACCTGATACGAACTATCGACTCTCCCATCTGCGCGAGTTGCCTAGCCAAGCTCCAGATGCTGCTTCCCACATCAACCTCCCACGCAAGATCATTATCAACGGCTCGCTCAAAGAACGTTTCGGCGCGTTTCAAAAAAGTTTCAAGTTGCGTCTGCGTTAGGCTTTGCACTTGAGGATCATCGTGAAAATCGACAACAAACAGATCAAGGGTGGCTTCTTCTTCAGAATAGTTATACCCGTCGACTCGCATGCCCTTATGTGAGAAAAAAGCGGGTTCGAACCCAAGTATAGCCCCTGAATCAACCAACGCCTCAGCTACAACAGATGCAAAAGCAGGTTCGGAAAAATCTGAAGTGGCTAGGGACCTAGCATTTACTTGTTGTAGGATCTCGGCGAGAAAATAATCGTCTTTCATAGGCTATGCGTCGCTCCAATCAAGAGTGGTTTGAAACGGATACAAGGCAGCCAGTTGAATGCCATAATTCACTTCGCTGATACCAGAGCGAACATCAAAGGGAGTGATTCGAGGAAAACCGCCACTAACAATGAATGTATCCCGTTGAATTATTGAAAACTCACGCGAATGATATTCTGGCATTTCAAGATATCCCAAACTCGCCAGTTTCTCTTCGAACTCCTCGACTGCGGAACTCCATGAACTCAGGGCTGTGGCAATGTTGTTAATCAGGGACGCAAGACTCCGCCCGCCGGTTAAATGCTCCGCCAAGTGATATACGCAAAGGAAAAGGTCCGCACTTTCAACCCACAATTGCGCGGTAGAAGAAATACGAATAGTTTGTGGAGACCCTACAAGATGCGACTTGATTTCAAAGACTTTATCATCAACCGTAAAATCCTGAGGAAATCCAGATGGTCCCTTCCACGCCCCCAGTGCATCAGGCCCTAGCCGGGGCAGAAGTTCCTCTTGAAAAAAAATCAACTCTGCAAATAGGCCGCGGATCTCTTGCTCCGATAAAAGGCGTGGGCCACCTTTTGATAGCAACCGTTGCCACTTGAGTAGTCGAGTGCAAAGCGATTCAAGACAGTCAATATCCGAACCCGCAGAAAAGGTTGTCCGCATAAGATCCTTGCAGATCAAGGTAAAAAGATCTACATCCCTCGACTCAGCGAGGATCAACTGAAGTGATGAACTATTGGAAGTCCATTGAACTTTCAAACCCTTCAAGCGAGGTAATTTTCGATGTTCAATACTTGCTGATTTCAATCGCAAAATCAGCATTAGTTGCCCATCATGATTTAATGCGTGGAAAAAATCGAACGGGTGAGCGGCATCTGCTCGCTTAGCGCTGAGTTCGCCCACTCCAGGCCGAGACAAGCCTCCCCAAGGGTTTTCAGTCTTCATCTGCTTCTCCATCACCTTCGTCGACGCCAAAATTCTCTGCCCACCAAGTCGTATTTACCACGTAGGTGACTTCGGTCGTCCTGTATCCGGAATTTGGAAATGCTATTCCCCACGCGACAACATTAGATAAAGCAGCGGCATTTTGTCTCTCCTTGTCAGTTTCTTTGTCCCAAATATCCAAGACGTGAAGCATAAGCAAGGGGCGTGTGCGATGCTGGATGTAGTGATAGTCCGGGATATCACTTTCTTTAGGCCATGATAATTCCGCTGTTCTTCGCTCTGTTTCAGTCATGCCGACCTTGACTTGTCCTCGACTTCCTACCCTCAGAGCCTTGCCACTAACCGCGATATATTCCACACCAGAGGGGCTCCGTTTCCATAATGAAGATCGGGCCTGGACATTTGGTATAAAACCACCAAAGGATTCGGTGGCTTTGGTACCACTTGCGGGGCTAAACAGACATACATCCCAATAAGCAAGCTCGTCTGTTTCCCGTGCTTTAATATAGGCGTTGACTGGTTCCGCCTGTGTGATCAATGCAACATCATCGTGATTCTGGAAGTTGGAAACAAAATTTCGCACCAATGATGCAACAGCCACGTTAGTCCACAAGTACCCAAAATTACCTGTAGTATCCGGCATGCCGATATGGGCTAAAGAATCTAGAAGGTTGCTAAGAACCTTCCTGTTTGTTGCTGTGGCATCAGTTCGCAAACGTTGTGTCTCGATCATTTTCCCGGCAAGGGATACTGAGTGACGTATCTTTTGGCCAGATTTCATCTTGTTTCGGGCTGTGACAATCAAGGATTCAGGGTGTGCTCTGACTTTGAGGCCAAAGTCAACGGGCTTGGCCCCAGCTCGTTCCATTCTGTTGAACTCATGCCTTAACTCATCATTTGCCTCAGAAATATGCGCATACCAATCAATAGCTTCGTCAGTCATATAAATACGACAAGCATCTGAATAACCGTCGCGATATCCGAACCAGCGACCCATCTGCAGTAGCGTGTCGTACATCATTGAGTTGCGCAAAAAATAACTGACGGTAAGTCCTTCCAAAGTAAAACCTCGTGACAGTGCAAATCCTCCGATTGCAATTACATGAAGCCCTTCATTTCTGTAGCGCCTGTAGTCTAGTTTGTCGGGTGACTTACTGTTTACCTTTCTGACCTCAATGGGACCAACTGCCCTTACCAGTGCGGCTTGAATCTCCTTCCACTTTTCGGGTAGTTTATTTTCATATCGTTCTGTCCATGTTTCCTTGAGCTTATTTAACTCAGGGTCGGCAAGGGCCTCTTTTTCGGCTAACCCAGCGTGACCAATACAAGCTGAACGTATCGAGTTTAAATGGTCGGATACAAGGCCAGTCAGTTTTGTCTGCACGTCATTGAAACGCGAGGCGTTCACCAGCATTGACGAATGGCTTTTGTCCTGACCGCGAACGATTCGAATAGCTCTCGACAGCACGAACGTACGTACCGCGTCCTTGAGACTTTCGGGAATTTGCGATAGTGGGTGAGATATCTTGTGCCGCTCAGGCAAGACCTCGGAATGGTCATCCACTGTAACGAGCGTCTCATGCAAATCCCCAGACTCGTGAAATATCCTAGACGCTCCCACATAGTTCGATGGTGCATCAAGAGATATTATGAAATCTCTCGGAAAAAGATCTTCACGCTCCATCGCGTCTTTCCCGTCTGGATCGATGAAGATGTTCGCAAATGGAGTCGCTGTATAGCCTAAGTAGGCATTCTTGTCGAATGAATCGAGGAGTTTGCGGATTCGGTCGTTAATTGCTGAAGGAGAATCTTCTGTCTTTGAAACGTTTACTGATGCGTTGTCAGCCTCATCATCAACTAGAAGCATCGGGATGCTACTAATCCTGGCACCCGCTTGCCGGTTTCTAATCTCCAGCCAGTCAATCAGATTGGCTAGTGTGCGAGAGTTTTTCTTCATCACCAAGACAAGCGGTTCGCTCAGTGACTGCAAGGAAACACCCAAGTCTCTCGCGTTAGCCCTGAAATCATCTGCGCGAGTAGTGAGGCAAATGGGGCGTCGTTCAAGGCCATAAAGACCAACTCCAATAGCGGAATCTTTTCCGGATGTTGCCTCTGAACTGATACCTACGAAACCCTCCTCGATTCGTTCCTGAGTCTGGATTCGCAGATCTTCTTGAATACCTGTGAGAATGACAATGAATTTATATCCATAATCTGCGGCCTTGCAGATAACACCAGTGTAATTGGCCGTCTTTCCCGACTGTACATTTCCTACTATTAAGCCACGCCTCGCCCATCGTCCAGACTTATCTGGATCTTGCATCAACCCCACTACCTTATCCGTATCTTTGTCCAATACACCTAGAACCGCTGTTCCAAATCCCTTGCTACTAAGATACTTTCTATAACGGTCATAGTAGTAAGGAACCATTTCGGAGCGGCGGCCAGGCAGCCATTCCTCAAAATCCGTTTGAATGGTAGAAGCGTCCTGCATCGTAATGGAAAGCTGGGTTTCAATCTGTCGAGCAACTTCCTCGATTTGGCTTTCTGATACTAGATCTGAAAGTTGGGGGAACAGGGGTAACAACGTTTTTAGGACAACCCTAACTTGCTCAGGGGTGCGGTTGGGCATATTCGAAAGCAGGCCGATTGCGCTGTTCTGAAGATTTTGAAATGACATTTTTTTCCTCTTTTATTTAGTTTGCCATCGCACGTTTTGTAATTACGCCAAGTTGTTCAGGGTATCGGTTGAAAGGCTCCATACCTCCTAGCAACGCTATCGCTCCTGTTGTATCAAGTTGCGAATTTGATTGGAGAAGTAAAGTCGCAAGCGAAACCATGGCTTCAATATCCAGCTGGCCAGATTCCAACTGCTTGGGGGCATTTGAGTAATCGCTAAAAAATGTGGCTGCAGGAAAGGCTTGGCCAAACATTCTAAGTATCTGTCTTAAACGAGATCTTTCCGTATCTTGAAGATTTGAAATCAGTTCAGCAATCAAGGGATGTTCGTCATTGATAAGGTACTCAATCTTTTCATTGTGGATCTTTCGGACCCATACGGGCACCGCACCACTTTCTATGGCAACCCTCCCCCTTAACGTATAAGGTCTTTTGGCTCCTGTCCGTATCTGTTCAATGATTTGCTTCAGTCTGTTTCTAACAATTAGCGGCGGATTAGCTCGTGCCTTGCGAACATCAATACCCCACTGATTATCTAGATTGTTAGGGATATCAATTTTGATCCTTGCAAGCTTGGTCAGCTCTTCTTGACGAGCGAGTCTAAACCAACTTCCCCAAATAATCAGGCGACGGTTTCGATAAATATAAAACCCTTGATTCCTAAGATACCCCTCGGGTCCTGCTAGCCGTTCGTACTCTTTTGCAGTTATCTTTGAATGGTGCGGTAATACAAATGCTTGAACGGTAACTTGACTATCCTTGAAACGTACAATCTCGACAGGAAACTTTTGAGTTGCAATATTGGATTCTGCAAAAGGGTCATAAGGCTCGATTGCTGTCCCATTTATAGTCATACTGATTTTTCTCAGTCCGGGTTCCCCAGCCAAGAATCGATGGAAAATTCTCGACAGATGCTGACGCACCGAGAACATCAGTTCATTAAACGCTTCGTGTCCCATTTCGCCAAGCCCAGCAAGCTCTAGACGATCAAGCTTCCGCCACAACACCGTGGTACCCTTGCTAGAGTTAGGTGATTCACAAGGCAGCGAGGACGATTCCTCAGCACTTAGTTCAGTAATTTCCCAGCGGTCAGTTTCTGACACTCGATCAAGGTCCCAGCGCATTACATTCAAGGTCGAAGCTTGGCAAGAAAGTACCGTCAATTCTCGACATTGACTAAAAGAAGCTGTTTTTAATCCCAAACCAAACCTCCCGAGATCATTTTTCTCGCGCTCAAGTCTTGGATCCTTTGATCCAGGCCTTAGTGCTTCGAGCAATTGCGCGCGGCTCATACCCTCGCCATTGTCGATTATGGCAATCCATGGGAGGTCTGCTTCCCAGCCATACCGCAGCTTTATCTCGTTGGCACCTGCAGCAATACTGTTGTCAATGATGTCCGCAACAGCAGAGTCAAAAGAATAGCCAATATCTCGCATGGCTTCGATCATTACGGAGGCACGTGGCGTTAACTCAATGGCTATTATTTGTGGATCATCGCGCATAAATAGGTAGGGCCTTATTAAAAATTAGTAAATTTATTTTTTCAGAATTGAGAAATATTTTTGCCTAATTTGAAAATATTTTTACTAGGAATAAAATTGTATTTTTGTAAAAAGGCGGTGAATTAATTAATTAAATTATGAAGTTAAGATAATAATATCTGCCAAAAAAGTAGATTATATAATTTACATTTTTTTAATTTACAGGAGGTTCCTGTATTTTATTTAGACTACCAAAAAGTAACGTTTGGAATCCTTTAATGTTGATTATTATTTTTCCACCAGTCCAATAAACGTATTTATCAACCCCAACGTCTCCGGCTTCTCACTTCTTACCTCCGCTAGGCCCGGGCTCATCACCACCACCGCCAAGCTCTTGGCCCTGCTCACAGCAACATTCAACCGGTTCCGACTAAATAAAAACTCCAAATACCTTGGCATGTGGTTTTCATTCGACGTGGTCATTGAAACCAGCACCACTTGCGCTTCTTGCCCTTGAAATTTATCCACTGTACCAACCCGTGCGCCTTCAGGAAGGACTCGTTTTAGTAGGTTGACTTGCGCGTTGTATGGTGCAACCACCATGATTTCCTCAGCGTTCATAGGCAGCACTTCACCTTTCGGTCCAATAAAGCGCTGCTCCATCAATTCCAAATACATCCGTTTGATGGCATCAGCTTCTTCAATGCTTCTCTGCGAGTTACCGTCATGCTCCACCGGGAAGCAGTACACCCCAGTTGCTGAAAACTTATTGGCCAGCCAGCCACTCAATATCAGCCCCTGTTTTTCTGTTTGCGGTGCGTTTCGCAATCGGCCTTCGTAGAAGGTGTTGGAAATGTAATTGCACACATCGGGGTGCATCCGAAAGCTTTGGTCTAGGAATACGCCAGTGTCTGCGGGTATGGTCGCCTTGTGGCCTAGTAGGTATTCAAGTGTGGAAAGTCCACTTTCACCAGGGTGATCACCTTGTATGGGTTGGCCCAATTGCATTTGGTCGCCAAGCAGCACAATGTTGTCGGCGCATTGGCCCATGGCCACAGTGTTGGCGGTGGCCACTTGGCCTGCTTCATCTATGAACAGGTAGTCGAAGCAATTCAACAGCTGCCAGCTGGAAAACAGCCAGGCCGTACCCGCTAGCAAATCAGGGGCTTCCTGTTTGGTCAACGCCTCATCGTCAAACAGGTCTTTCTTTTGGCAATTCGTCAGCCCGTAACCTTCAACTTCTTGGTCTTCCTTGCTGCAAATTTTTATGCCGTCGTAGCTGTGCCCCATGCGTTCCAAAACCTGCGCAGTGCGTTCAACCAGGTTGTTGATGGCTTTGTGGCTGTTCGAACTAATCGCTACTTTTTTGCCTTGGCGAATCAGCTCTGCAATCACGTGGCTGCCTGTGTAAGTTTTGCCAGTGCCTGGCGGGCCTTGAACAAATAAACAGCTTTTGTTCATGTTGCTGACCAGGGCCAGTGTTTGTTGCAGTGTGGTTTGCCCGCAGACTTTTTCATCTTGAACCAGAATGTCGCCAGGCATCTTGTTAAAAAAGCGTGGCGGCTGTCGAAGTAAAAACTGTCGAACTGCAGCGTGATCTGAATCACCCTCAATTTCGCTTTCAACGAATCGGCGAACTGCGTCAGCAATAATGTCCGCATCAAACGGGGCGCCTGCTGATATGTGCATGGTTTGCCCTGGATCGATATATTTCAGGGGCAATCGTGTGCAGTTAAGCACCAATTCGCAATTGTCTTCATCAATACTGTGAATGGTGCCGCTAACCATTTCATCCGGGTCGAGTATTTTGATTCCGTCGCCTGCCTTGCATTTGAATTCCTGTTCCGGGAACTTCCATTTGGTTTGGCGGGGTATTTTCCCGTTGACTAGTTTGTCAGCAAACTGAAGGTTGGCGATTACTTCCATGTCATCAAGAAGTTCTTCTACCTCGGCTTCAATGCGTTCGAATATTGCCCACCAGCCTGGCTTGGCAGCCCGCTTGTGGAAGTCGATCATTTGAAAGAGCAGTTGCTGATAACTGCGTGGCAGGTTTTGTGTGCGTACTCCGTTGGCCAAGCGAGCAGGTAGTTCAGCCAAATAGGCCTCATGAATAGCCTGGTTTTGCGCGCGCAGTTCAGCGCGTTGAATGTCTTTGTCGCTCAGTGGCTTGGTTGGCAGTTCGCGATTCTTGTCAAACCAAGCTGCAGTTGCGGGGCGTTGTTTTAACAACCATTGGCGCAGTTCCCAGGTCGATTTGCAGTCGTCGAAGTTGTAGTCTTCGATGCTTTGAAGCAATGCTGGGTTTTGCTCGTGCCGCCAGCGTTCATATACCACGATTGAATCTGCTGCATTGGTTACTTCCACTGTGCGGGCAGTGCTGTAAAACTTCTCGACTTGCTTAATCGAATAGCTGGGTTTGGAAATTCGCAAACCCTCCCGCACCACTTTATAGAGGTCGACCAGCTTGTGGTGGCGAAGCAAATTGTCTACTGAATCTTCATGCACGCCATGAACGCTCATCAAGCGCTTTAGCGCAGTTTTTTCGTAATGGGCATAGTGGTAGATGTGGGCATTGGGATATTGCGCTAATCGATTGTTTACAAAATTCATGAAGTCCGAAAATGCTTGTCCTTCCTCGGGGCGGTTGTGTGCCCAAAACGCTTTGAATTTGGCTTCACCCAGCTCGAAGTAATACACGCCGAACAAGTACTCAAGGCCCTCGGGGTACATTGGGTCGCCTTCCATGTCGAAGAACAAATCGCCTTCGTCGGGCGGGGGCATGCGCTCAAACCCTTTGCCGGGTTCTAGATTGTTCAAGCATTTCGCAACCGCTTCGCCCGTTTCATTTTCATGCACTTGCAAAGCCGCCTGATCGATAAGACGAAGCAGGGTGGGTTCTTGTAGGCCTTTGATCTTCTCTGGCTCAGCCAGTTGCGCTAGGGCCTTCATGGTTCTGACCCCTTGGGCGCTCAGCTTTACGATTTGAGTTTTAGTAATATTCGCAACCTGGCTAAGGTGGTCGTCTTTCAGGCGTTGTTCATCACAACGGTCGCGCCAGTGGCACATGCTGCATAAGTCGCAGGGGTCGGGGTAGGAGGCCGCAGTTGAAGAATGGTTGCTTAGACTGCGTTCGAAATCAGTCTTCAGCTTGCTGTAGTAAGCAAAGTAATCATTCACGCGAAAGGTGTCGCGGTGCCTGTTGCCCAGTTCAACGTGAATTTGTTCGGGTAGTTGCCCGGTGATGTCGCTGAGCAGGTCACTGTAGAAACACAGTTGCACCAAAAATTTGGTTTTCGTGTGGTGTGAAAGTTTGGTGTCGGCCACTTCGTAAACCCAATGCCCAGTTGGGCTTTTCTTATTGGTACGAAGTAGAAAGTCGGCATGTCCAATATAGGTATCACGGCGTAGGGTTGCTTGAAACACCACGTCTGCGCCGCTATGAATAGCTTCCCTGGTTAGTCGAACCTTTTCGGCCAAGTCTTCGGCTTGAATGACAGCAACATTCAAGCCTTGTTCTTGAAGGGCCTTCAAATGCGCGGCCTCGTGCTCCAAACCCTTGTCCATGATTAGTCTCATGGATTCCGTCTCGGCGGTTTTCTCCATGGGCGTATCAAGGTGGCAGCGATCAAGCCAAGTGCGGTGTTTGCACTCGGCGAAGTAAGTTAGATCTGAAGCTGAAAAGAGAATTTGTTGCTTATGTTTTTGCACAACACCTTGCCGAGGAACATTAACGTAATGAGTACTTTAAATAAGTAGTAGCTCAACAGATGAGCCTTACTCAATACTTTCAAGAATGTCGTGTGGATTGAGTTTTTGTAGAAGTTGACAAGTTCTTACATTGTGTAAGTGCATATCTGATGGTGAACTTCGGTATTCGCTAATTCAACAGGCCGTTTATTCCCGATATCGTTTTGTTTTTCCGCCCAAATAATCCAACTCTAAGCATCACCATGATCTCTGGCGACAAACCCCCGATAGCCTTCACCATGCCCGATCCCAAGAAGGCGGACGCATTGGCCGCCTCGCGCCCACCGGAGGTGAAAACCGCCGCAGACCGGGATGGTGCCAGCGTGGTGGTGTCAATCTCAAGGCCAAGGGGCACCATGTTGGTGGACAGTACCACCCCATTTGATGCGGACAAGGTGGAAATGATTCGCCGTCAGCTGAGTGAGGGAGGCTTGAAAATTGATGCCAGCATAGTGGCTGATCGCATGATTAATGATCAAAAAGCACTGTTGGGAGGGTAAATTCTCAAAAGTGTTCACTTAAAAAATCCATTTCAATCAAATAAAAAAATATCAATACAATCAATTATTTAGTCAATAAAATAAGTGTACAGTTGTACTCTTCTGACACTTTATTCTAGTTTTTTCAGCAAAATCTCTTGCGAAAAACAGGCGTTTTTAGTTACATTGGTGCACATCTGTTCACTAACGTGGAAAACGCAATGAGAACCAACAGCCAACTGTCCAACAAAGTAGTCCGCGGACTCTCCAAAATTCTGGGTCAGGAATTCGTTGCCTTCTGGCTTGAGCAAGCGGGCAGCACCCATTCTGCTGACCGCTGCCTGGCCGAGGTGGTGCGCATTGATCGCGAAACAGCCGATGCAGTCAGCCTGTGGCTGCGCCCCAATGCCTTGTTCAAGGGTTTTGAAGCGGGCCAGCACGTGAACCTGAGCATCACGATTGATGGCGTAGTGCACACCCGTTCATACAGCTTCAGCAACGCCCCCACGGAAAGTGGCTTGGTGCGCTTGACGATCAAGCAAACCCCAAGCGGTCTTGTTTCTCGCCACGTTGTGAACAACATGGAAGTGGGCACCGTGGTGGAAGTGGGTGATGTGTTCGGTGACATGACTCTTTCACATACGCAGCCTAATTTGCACACCGAGCGCCCCACCATGCTGTTGCTTGCGGCCGGTAGCGGTATTACACCCATGATCAGCCTGATTGAAACACTGGAAGCCCAAGGCTGGCCGACTGATGTCACGCTGATGAGCTGGGCCCGTAACCCGGAAGACATGTTGTTTGACGCAACACTGAAGGCGAAAACCAACGAACACTTCAAGTATGTCCGCCTGCTGGAAAGTGGTGCGAACCTTGCTGAAGGTGATTTGGCTGGTCGCCCCAACGCCGAGCAGTTTGAAGCTGTTGCTGGTGCACTAGACAACACCGATGTGTATGCCTGCGGCCCCGATGGTTTCATGACTGCGCTGCGCGGCATTTTGGGTGACGCGCCCAAGAGCTTCCACGCTGAATCATTTACCCCCATGGCCTTGAGCATTGACGAGAACGCCGAGGTCAAAACATTCACTGTGACCCTGACCAAAAGCAATCGCATTCTTGAAGTGAGCAACAACAAGCCCCTTTTGAAAGCGCTGCAAGAGCAGGGCATTAATCCACCTCACGGTTGTGGCATGGGCATTTGCAACACCTGTTCATGCGAAAAGCTGACAGGCACCACGCAAAACATGCAGAACAAATCGGTGTGCGGCACCAACAACACGGCGCTGCGTTTGTGTATCAACGCCGCCCAAGGCCCGGTTTCACTGGACCTGTAAAAGCAAAACCTAAAAATACTGGAGCAAATCATGAGAAAAGCTGACCGCAAATTGAGCCCCGCTGAACTGGAACAGTTCGGTGCTGAGATTGAAGCGATTCGCCAAAAGCATTTGGCCGATGTGGGCGAACGCGATGCCAAGTACATCACCAAAATTGAAAAAGCAGTGCGTTACACCGAGATCGCTGGTCGCGGTATGTTGATGGCTGGCATCTTCCCGCCTGCATTCATTCTGGGTACGCTGACACTTGGCGTGTCGAAAATTCTGGAAAACATGGAGCTGGGCCACAATGTGATGCACGGCCAGTACGACTTCATGCAGAACAAGCGCCTGATGGGCCAAACTTATGAGTGGGACACTTGGTGTACCGCCGACAACTGGCGCTACAGCCACAACTATCGCCACCACACTTACACCAACGTGCTGGGTGAGGATCATGACATCGGTTACGGAGTACTGCGCCTGTTCCCTGAACAAAAGTGGGAACCACGTTTCTTGGCGAACGTGCCTTTGATGGTCATTCTGGCTACCTTCTTTGAAAACCTGCTGGCTTTGCAAACCCTTGAGCTTGAAAAAGTAGTCAGCGGCGAGAAAACCCTGAAGGAAACCAAAGACCGTGCCATTCCGACCTTCAAGAAGGCAGGGCGCCAAATTTTGAAAGACTATGTGTTTTTCCCGCTGCTGGCTGGTCCCTTCTTCCTGCCCGTTTTGGCAGGTAACTTTCTTGCCAACATCATTCGCAATTACTGGACCTTTGTGATTATTTTCTGTGGTCACTTCACGGCCGATTCCGAGGTGTTCGACAAGTCGATTATTGATGGTGAATCGCAGGCCCACTGGTATTTGCGTCAATTGAAGGGTTCGTCGAACCTGACAGGCGGCAAGCTGTTCCACATCATGTCGGGCAACTTGAGCCACCAGATCGAGCACCACCTGTTTCCTGAGGTGCCTGCGCACCGCTACGCGGAAATGTCGGTTGAAGTGCAGGAAATCTGCAAACGCTATGGACAGCATTACAACAAGGCGTCCTTGTTCAAACAGTTCTCCACTGTGGTGGGCCGTGCATTCAAGTACAGCCTGCCCAGTTTGAAGCGCAAGAACCGTGAAGTCGTAGCAGCCTGATTACTGCGTATTACGGGTTTTTGTAACCCAATGGCGAATTTCCTGCGTTAGACACCGTGCCCCCTCCCAAGGGGGGCGCAGTATCCATAACAAACAGAGGAAGTCAGCCATGAAAAAATTAATTTCTATTGCCGTATTGTCTGCCGCTGCAGCCAGCCCAGCCTTTGCTGAAGGCCCTTACCTGGGCGCCACTTACAACAGCCTGGGAATTACTGACAGCCGTATCGGCGGAGTCGAGCTTGATGTCGACACCCTGGGTGTGGTCGGTGGCTATGAACTTAGCCCCAATCTGGCGGTTGAGGGTCGTTTGTTGACCGGTGTGGATGAAGAAAACTCAGGCGCATTCCGCGCGAAGGTCGATTCCTACATTGGAGCCAATCTCTTGGGCAAATTGCCCTTGAACAACCAGTTCTCGTTGTATGGCACTTTGGGTTACGGCTTTTTGGATGCCAACATCAGCGGTCCTGGTTTTAACACCAACGACGATGACGGTGCACTCAGCTACGGCGGTGGTGTGATGTACACCGCAGGCAGCGTGAACATTCGCGCCGGTTACGAGATGCTGTACGACAAAGACAATGTTGAAGCTGATGGCCTGAATTTGACAGCCACTTTTGCGTTCTAAACTCAAGTAAATCGGGGGTGTGCCAGCCACGGCCACTCCCTTTGTTCACGCCCTGCGACACTCCTTGAGTGTTTGATCATTCAATGTCGGGAAGAGATGGCTTTTTGTGTTTCTTCTTGGTAGTTTTCTGATGTAACAATGCCGCTACCCTTTTAGGGTGTCCCCGTTCTCAGAGAATGTGAATGTTGCGTCTCGTACTGTTTCTCGGATTTTTGTTGTCGCCGCTTGTTGCGCAGGCCGCAACCTTGCGCATTGGCGTGTCTGAAACCTTGCTCTCTCTGCCCTTGTATGTGGCCCAAGAGGAAGGGTTTTTCCAAAAGCATGGCGTTAATGTGGAGTTTGTGAATTGTGTGGGCGGTAACCGCTGCATAAAAAACATGCTCGAAGGCCAAACCGACCTGTCCACAGCCACCGAGTTGCCAGTTGTGTTCAATAGCTTCACCCGAAGCGACTTTGCAATTTTGACCAGTTTTGTCAGTGTTTCCAACGATTTGAAAGTTGTGGCGCGTGCTGATGCGAAAATAACGCAGCCAGACCAACTTCGGAATAAAACGTTGGGGTATGTCAATGGCAGCGCAAGCCAATATGTGTTGGACTCTGTACTGGTTTATAACGGGATTGATCCAGACAAGGTGAATTTGAAGGCGATCACGCCGGAAACTGCTTTGGCGGCCTTGGCGAACAAGGAGGTTGACGCGCTGTGCATTTGGGAGCCTTTTGCCTCACGCATTGAACTGCAATTGGGCTCTGAAGTGGCACTTGTGCCCATCCCCAAGCTGTACACCGCCACCTTTAATTTGATTGCCATGCAGGGCGTCATTGCCAGCAAACCAAAGGAACTTGAGCGATTGGTCCGTGCCTTGAAGGACAGCACCGAGTTCATACAAACGCACCCCGAGAAAGCCAAAGCCATGGCTGCAAAAAGATTGGGGGTGCCCGTGGTTTTGATCGAGAAAATATTTGATGACTACAGGTTTCGTTTAAGTTTGAATCGCTCTTTACCGCGCACAATGGAAGGGCAGGCGAGATGGGCTTTGCGCGAGGGTCATGTCAAGGGCGACTTGGCCCAGCCCAATTACACCGGGTTTTTCTACCCGAATTTTTTGAAAGCAGTGAACCCGGGCGCTGTGTCGCTCCAATAAAGGGAAGGTTTAGTGCGCGTTGCCACCAAAATCAATCTGGCTATTCTTAGCACCATTGTTTGCGCAGTGGTACTGGTGCTGGGCAATCTGTTTATTCTCAGTGAACAGTTCAAGGGTTTGGAGCAATCACAAAAGGCGCAAAACATTACCCGTTTGTCCTCAAGCCTTTTGGTGCTGACCCAAGAGTATGTGTTGTTCAAATCGCCGTCTGTGGCTGATGCGTGGGTGCGCACGCAAGAGGAGCTGGAAAGACTGATTGGGTCAACCGTGAACTCGTCTGTCGCGCCGCAAGAACTCTCGGACATTCAGGGCAGTCTTGCTGAACTCAAGCCTATCTTCAATGAGTTGAACAACAGCGCGGTGCGCGGCAACAACAATGCAGATTTTCTTGAGCGTCGAGAAAGTTTGATTGTTGAGCGTTTGATTGCAGAAACCCAGGTAATTTCCGAATTGGGTTATCAGTGGGCGACACAAGTGAATGATGCGCAAGCCAGAAACTTGAAGGGCCTTACCTTGTTGGAGTCGGTTGGCCTGGGCAGTTTTGTGGTGGTGATTGCCTTGTTGGTGGTGTTAATGCGCACGGGTGTGTTGAACCCGCTGGCCAAGTTGAAACGCACGGCAGACGAGATCCGCAATGGCAATGAAGACGCGGTGTGTGAGGTGAATGCCAATGATGAATTGGGCGATGTGTCCAAGGCGGTGAACCAGATGGCCCACAATCTGGCACATAAAAACAGGCGTTTGCGCGAGGCCAACGCCCGGGTGGAAATGGCCAGCCAGGCCAAGACAGAATTTTTGTCCAACATGAGCCATGAGATTCGCACGCCGTTGAACGGCATTGTGGGTTTGACTTATTTGTTGAAGGACACGTCCGTGTCGAGTAACCAGAAGCTTTTGCTGGAGAGCCTGGAGAAAACATCGCGCAATCTGATTGATTTGGTCAGTGATGTGCTGGATATTTCGAAAATTGAAGCGGGCAGCATGGAGCTGGAGTCCAAGCCGTTTTCGACACTTGAGTTTATCGACAAGGTGTCTGGCATCATGACCGGCGCTGCTGCCAACAAGCCGATTGAGTTGATCATTGATCCCTCGACCGATTTGCCACGCGAATTGATGGGCGATGAATTGCGTTTCCGGCAAATTGTGGTGAACCTGGTGGGCAATGCAATCAAGTTTACCCAGCTTGGGCATGTGCACCTGTCGCTTCAAGTGCTTTCCAATCAGGGTGGAGTTTGCCGCCTGCGTGTGGAGGTGCGCGACACCGGGGTGGGAATTTCTCCGCAAGGTCAAGCCCATTTGTTCAGGCAATTTCACCAGGCCAATACTTCAGTTGCACGGGAGTTCGGCGGATCAGGGCTTGGCCTGAGCCTGGTTAAAAAGTTGGTGGAGTTGATGAATGGCAGCCTGGGTTTCAACAGTGAGTTGGGGCACGGGAGCACTTTCTGGGCAGAACTGGAGTTTGCGGTACCCCAAGTGACCACCAGCACAGTCAATGGGACCAACGACACTTTGCTGTTGGTGGCAGACAGCGAGTTTCAACGCCAGGCCTTGCTGCATGCTTGTTCCCTGGTGGGCCGCAAATTGGTCTCTGTCAGCAATCTGGATGAAGCACGCCAATGGCTGAGTGCGGCCCATGGTGTGGCTGGCATTGTGCTTGACTTTCCGAAGCAGCAAATTGATAGGCTAGCCTGGGTGGAGTTCGTCAAGACGACCGGACAGGCAGGAGTTTCTTGTGCCGTACTGTTGGGCAGTGACGACACGCGACGCTTGCTGGACAAAGGAATCAGTGAAATTTTCAGCGCCATTTACGTGAAGCCATTGACACCTTTGCAACTGCAAAATGCGTTCAGGACCAATGCCACCGGTTTGGCGGCACGAGGCAATTCAGCTACCGCATTGCGCAACAAAATGAACCTGCTGATTGTGGATGACAGCGATTTGAACTTGAAAGTGCTTGAAGGTATTTTGGTGCGCAAACAAGCCAACATTACCAAGGCCAACAACGGGCTGGAAGCCTTGTCGTTTTTGTTGCAATACGGCCATGGTTTTGATGCGGTGGTGATGGACGTGCAAATGCCTTTGATGGATGGTCTTGAGGCCACACGCGAGTTACGCAAACAGCCTTTTAACGCCGACTTGCCAGTGATCGGTTTGACCGGGGAAGTGGGACCAGAGGATGAGAGGCGTGCTTTGGAGGCCGGGATGAATGCCGTACTTCACAAGCCGCTTCGGCCCGAGGACTTGATGTTTGTACTCAACAAACTGGTGAAACCGGTCGCGGCCTGAAAACGGCTTGCCTACTTGGCGGCCACGATCCACATGTTGTCGCTGGTGGGTTGCCGGTCGGCCAAGCCAAATTGAACCACCTTCATGCCTTGTCGCACGATAAGCGCTTCAAGATTCTCCGGGGTGAAGTAATTCACGTGGTCGGGCAGACGAAATCCACACCATTTTTCAGCGCGAATTTTTCGGTTCCATGAACCATAGTTGGGCACTTTGATGATGACCACGCCGCCGGGTTGAAGTACCTTGGCCACACCTTGCAGCAGGCCGTTGGGTTCAACTTCGTGTTCTAGAAATGCGCTCATCAGCACGCCCGCGAAATGGTTCTCGGGCAATTTTTGAATGCCGTTAAGCGCGTTGTCATGCATGATGCTGCCGCCGCGCGGCTCAACCACCTGGCTGGCGGCTTGGGCAAGGGCTTTGGACACTTCGATGCCGTAGGGCTGGTATTTGGCAGGCAATGTGGCCAGCAGGCCGCCCGCTGCGCAACCAATGTCAAGCACACGCCCACCAGGAATGTATTTATCGATCAGCTCGGGTAGCTTGTTGCGCTTCAGTACTTTCTGTCGAAAGTGCTTAAAGGCACGGCTTAAGCCCTGTTTCACCGGCTCTCGTTCTTCGCGAACCTGGCGTTCGGTTTCCGATGTTTTTTCCCAAGCGAATTCTTCGCTGAGGCGCTCGTAAACCGGAGCACGTTTCAGGTACACAAAATGGCATTTGTTGCATTCAATCATGGGCCATTCGCTGCTGCCGTAGCTCAGGGTCACTGAGTCTTCTGCACTGTTTTGACAAAAAGGGCAACTGCGTGAAACCAGGCGTTGACTGACATCCATACTGAAATTCTCGGTGTTGCTTAATGTTGGGACTAAGCTGGTTTTGTCGAAATGTGATAGCTTGGCTATCGAGCGAATTTGATTGTACATCACTTGTTTTCTGAACTTGGAGGGAATGGATTTGAAACTCTTGCTGAGCTGGGTTTTGCATGCGGTGGCACTGATGGGTGTGGCTTACCTGTTGCCCGGTGTGATTGTCGAGGGGTTTTGGGCGGCGTTGTGGGCCGCGTTGATTCTGGGTTTGGTCAATACCATTGTGAAGCCTGTGTTGTTGATTCTTACCCTGCCTTTGACGGTGCTGACCCTGGGGCTGTTCTACTTTGTTTTGAATGGTTTGATGTTTTACTGGGTGGGTTCCATTCTTGAAGGTTTCCAGGTGAATGGATTCTGGTGGGCTGTGCTTGCGGCTTTGCTGTATTCCTTGTTTGCTACATTCTTAAGCTCGATCCTGTTTCAGGAGAAGGTCAGGATCGAGCGCATTTGAAGCTTATGCGTGTTGAGCCAGCTTGAATTTGCCCATGACAGTGTCCATTTGATTTGACAGGCTTTGCAGCTCGGAAATGACATGGTTTACTTCATGGGCAACCCCTTGGCTTTCTTCGGTCATGCGGGCGATTCGCTCTACTTGCTGGGCAATCAGTGTAGAGGCAGCGCTTTGTTCCTTCAACGCTTCCGTAATTTCAGTGACCGCACGTTCAGCATCGCCGGTGTGGTGGTTAATGGCTTCCATTTGTTGGTCGGCACCCATTGAGGAGCTTTGCCCTGAGTCGATCATCTGGGCCCAACCGGTAACCTGCTCCACAGCGCAACGCGTTTCATTTTGAATGTCCGAGATCAACGCTGAAATACTTTTCGTCGATTCGGCGGTTTTCTCGGCCAGCTTGCGCACTTCATCGGCCACCACCGCAAAACCACGCCCCTGTTCGCCAGCGCGTGCAGCCTCAATGGCTGCGTTCAACGCCAGCAGGTTGGTTTGATCAGCAATGGCGTGAATTACCTGAATGATGCTGGAGATGTTGTCCGACTGGTCGCCCAGCTTGTTGATACTTTGCGCCAGTGTGCCCGAGGCGGTGCCAATCTGCTCCATGGCCAGGCGGGCTTGCTTCACACTCTCGCGACCATTGACTGAGGATTGCCCAGCCTGGCTTGACAAGCCGAGCGCCTGGTTGGCGTGGGTGTGCACCTGACCAATCGACACGGTGAGTTCTTCTACCGACGCTGCAACGGCCGAGGCGGAATCCGTTTGTTCTTGAACGCTGCTTTTGACCTGTGAAGCGGCAGTCACCAAAGTGTTGATGGTGTCTGCCATTCGGGTTGAAGCATCCTTTACCTCGCCCACCAGGCCGGTTTGTTTTTGGCGAATGTTCTCGAGCGCGGCGCGAATTTTACTGATCTCGTTGCTGCCATGGCTTTCAATGGGTTTGGACAGGTCGCCCATGCCAATAATTTTAGCGTGCGCCAAAATTTGGGCAATTTCGGTGTTGGTGTCTTTGAACACCACATAACCAAGCGCAAAGGCCAGTAACAACACAGCCAATGAGCCCGCACCTGCTTGAATCAGCGTGCTGTTCAAACCGGAAATGCGCTCGGTCAAGTCTGCTTGCAAGGTGAGGTTCAGGCTTCGGCTGAGTTCAAAGCCTGTTTTCACGGCGTCCTCAAGCAAGCGAACCATCTCGGCATGGCCAGTGATGCTGTCGTAATTCAGGTCCTTGGCGGATTGTTCCTTGACCCATGCCGAGATGGAGTCGATGCGCTGGTCGATGGTGTCAATTTGTGTGCGTGTTGCGTTGGTAATTGCACCGCCCGCATCGACTGATTTTTTCGTGGCCTCGCGAATTTCCTCCATTGCGCGGCCCAGGGTACCAAGCCTGGAGCGAACAAAACTGAATGTGGCTGCCGAGTCGTTGCCGGGGTCGCGCAGTCGACCTTCCAGTTCAGACAGGTATTCGATGACGCGCGGCAGGTTGAAGGCCATGGGGCTCATCATGTAGTAGCTGGGCAAGAAGGGGTCGAGTGTCAGTTCGCTTTCATCGGCCAACTGACGCACCAAAGTGACCATTTGATTGCCCAACTCTTCAGCCTCGGCCTCGGAGGCGTTGTTGTTTAATGCTTGAGGCAGCAGCGCAGCCAGCCGATCAAGGTTGCTGGCGGTGATGGGCCAAGTCTCTGGCAACCCGGTTTTCGATGCCTTGATGGCTGAACTGAGTTCACCAACGGCTTCAGACTTTTTTTGTGCGCGATCGGTGAGTGCTTTCTGCATCAGCGGGTTGATTTTTTCCAGAAAAACAGCGCCTCGCAACTCGTTTTCAGACGAACTGATCAGTGTGTTGATTTGTGCATACATTTGCTGAAACAAAAATCCGAATGCCAGCAAGAGCGGTAGCGCGATGATGGCGCATTTCTGGGGCAGGGTCAGCGAGTCGAGAGTGCGTTTGAATAACATGGGTCAACCTTCAGGGGGCGGTGAGTTGTGTCCAGAGGCTTTAGTTTGGAACACAACAGACCGTTTGCTATCCCTGTTGAATGGGAACCCGAAATGGTTAGGTGCCGGGCAGCAGAAGGTCGCTTAAACCTTGATACATCAAACGCAAGGCCAGTGCTGTCAGCAGCCAATTCAAAATAATCGTGAATTTTTCCTCGGGTACGCGTGCCAACAGTCTGGCACCCACCAGGTTGCCCGCGAGTGTCGCCACGCCGATGCCCAGCAGCAAGGGCCAATACGCCACCAGGCTGACGTTCAAGCTGGAAAAGGCGATGATTTTAATGCCGTGCTGAATCACCATGGCCATGCCGTGGGTACCCACCACCACTTGCCTTTCCCAGGTCGACTTGGGCAGTACCGACATGACCAGCGGGCCTGTTGCACCCAGCACTAGGCTAAGGCCCGTGGTTATTCCACCCGAAGCCGCAGGCGGCCAGTTTGAAAGGCGCAACCACGCGCTTTTCCATGTGGCCAGAATAATGAACATGCCCAGGACAAGCTGGCCGATTGCAACCGGCATGTACAGTGCAAGCGGCGTAATCAAAGCGCCGCCAACAATTGAACCCAGCAAAAATGGTTTGATGTAAGCCCAGTTGATGAATTTGCGCTGCACCAGTACACGGTTGGCGTTGGACATCAGTTGAGCGGCACCATGCAAAGGGATGAGCAGGGCCGGTGGCACCAGTTGTGCCATCAGTGCAAGAAGCACTACGCCGCCACCAATGCCCATGGCTGCGGTGATGCTGGAGGTGATGAATGCCGCAAGGCTAAGCAGCATCACCAAAGCCAGGGTCATGGTGTGACTTCGATGCTGCCGATGGTGGTGCCGGAAAGGTCAAGCTCGATGGCGTGCGTGCCTGTGTGGCTGGCAGCAATACTGACCAGTGTGGTTTGGTTTTGGGGAAGTGGCACGCGTGCGTCCAGCCCCTCAACAATCAGCGAATCGGTTTGATTGCTGTGTACCAGAAACTGGACTTTTTGCCCTTGTCGCACGTTGGTGCTGAAAGAACCGGTGGTCAGGTTGCCATCGACAATTGACAGGGATTCGAGTGCCTGTGCTGCATCGTCCTGTGACTGGTTGGCCTGTGTCGGCTCTGTGGGCAACGATTGTACGTAAAGGTAAGCCCCGGCCAGCGTGGCGCTGGCCAGGCCGAGGTAAACAAGTGCGCGTTTGTTCATGGATTGATTTGAGGTCGTTTCGCTGTGGTCCTTTCCCACATTTGAATATACACCTCTGCTGAATTGTAGAGTGCCTTCAAGGCCTCGTTGCCACCCTCAAGCCGCAATTCCTCTACCCAGTCTGCCTTCAGACCGTAGTGGGCTTGACCCTCGGTGTTGGCATCAAACACACGTTCACCGCTGGTTTGCTTGTCAAATTTCACAGGGCTCACATTGGTGTTGAATACACCCGCCCAATCGGGTCCCTGGAACAGGGTGAAAGGGTAGGTGATTTGTGGGCGATCAGCGCCGCGCGGGCCTGCTTGTGCACCCAGGCCGTTGGTGTCTGCGCCAAAGCCCATGGCGAAATCAAACTGCTGGCTTTTCAGTGGGGCGATAACTTTCAGGTCTTCAGCCCAACTTTGCGCATTGCCCTGGTAGGGGTAAATAATGCCGCCCGCCGCCAAAATTTTACGGCCCTGCTCCCGGGTAATGCCGCCGTGCGCACCGTGGGTAGACACCAGTGGGTACTTGGGTTGCTGGCGATCAGCCATCTCGATCAGGTCGCCCTTGATGCTTAGCTCCATGTGGTCCACTTCAATGATGATGCCTTTTTCCATCAATCGCTTGAAGGCGTATTTGCCAAGTTCAGTCAGGCCACGGCGGTTGCATTGACGCTGGTTTTCACCCGTGGGGTAAATTGGTGCCACGCCGGGGTTGTTGGCAATCAATGCCTGGGTGAGTGGGTCGTTGCCCAGGCCGGGCGCTGAAGTCATGACTGCACCGGGCTGGCGCAAAATGTAATCGGCGTAATTGTTGTCGCCACCGGGGCAATCGTAGGTTTGCCAGAAGGCACCTGTGTCCAAAAAGTTGCCCACGTTCAGCACAGCACCATCGAAAATGCCGTTGCCCCCGAAGGCGTTGTCGAATTCATGGATTGGGAACATTTGCCGAACGCCGAGCGCATGCAGTCGATCCAGTTGTTTGTCGATCTCAGCCTCGTCGCACAGGTTTTGCCCCAGCTTGATGCCGCAATTAAACAGATGTGAAATTTCAATGCCCAACACCACAGCCAGTTTGCCATCGTTGATCACCTGGCGTGCTTCGGCCGGGCTGGTCACAATACGGAACCAGCCTTTTCCGGGGCCACCCTCCTGAGCATCAATGTAGCTTTCCAGTTGTTTGATGTATTCAATTTGCGTGACTGCACTTTCCATCTCATTGCAGTTTGCAAGGGGCCTGCCTTTGCTTACTTTCACCAAATTACACAGGGTTTCGTTTTCAACCAGGTTGGTCACGAAAATACGCAAGCCGGCTTGCCAGGCCCGTTCCAGCCATTTGTAATACAAGCCTTCATGGGTAAGCGCATCGGCCGCAGGCCAGCTGCGAAAGGTGGGCCAGCCCTGTGTGTCGTGGCTGGCTTGTGGTGAAAACTTGAACAGGTTGTCGACCAGATCAAGTCTGCCCATGGGGCCATGGTTGGCCTCGCAACTACCCAATGCCTGGGTAACACCAAACCGGTGGTGGGGTGTGCCATGGTGCGCGCCGCCCAGGAATGTCGTGGCTGTAATGTGATTGTGAACATCCGCAAAACCTTTCACCGCGCGGTTTAAGCCAGCGCCAGCAAAGGTGCGGCCCTCGGTGTTGGTGACAATTTCCGGAAACTCGGCACAACCGGTTGTTTTTACAAATTTAAACAGGGTTTCTTCGCTGTTGCCCGCGCTTTCGACCGTGCCCAGGCCATTGCTGAACCCGAGCAGGGCCAGTTTCATGGTGTTGCCGCTGTTGGTCAGGGAGAAACCACCACGACCTTTTTCATCCTCCTGTGCGGCCCATTCAATGGAGTCGGAGAAGGCGGTGCTGCTGCCCACAGGGGTGCCTGCCGAGTTGCCAACGGCCTGCATCATGGCGTCGTCGCGGTTGTAAATCATGTACTTGCCCAAGGCTGTCGGCTTGAGGAAAAAGGGGGCGGCATTCACGGCCGTTGATTCTGTGACGCTGTAGCTGCCGTCGCTACTGAGAGCAACAAATTTGTTGTTGGCAAGCGATTGAATTGCGACACACTGGTTTGCAATATTGAACGCGGTGGGGGCCACTTCGACTTCATTGGGTGTGGTCCGCCCATCGGTGTTGCCCGGGGGGTTGTCTGAATCGGAACTGCAGGCGGCCAAGGCTGCGCATAGCGCCAAGGTGCCAAGTAGGGCTTGTCTCATGTCTCGTCTTCCCGGGGTCTTTGTGACTCGATTGGTTCTTTGAATTAATACTGACAATCAGTCATTTCAGATTCAGTAAACACTACCCCCCATTTAGAGGGGGAAAGGGTTTCAGATTCCTGATAAGTCTGCCGTTACTCCATTCGAGGAGAATGCGCCGCATTCGCAACGGAACCAGCACCATGTCAGTTGAACAAACCACCGATAACCCGCAGTTGATCAAGGAACTTGAGCGCCAGTTGCAGGAGTTTCAGGCAAATGCTGACAAATTGAGCAAAGAAGTGGAAAGTTTGCAGGGTTCAAACGCCAGTTTGAATCAGCAACTGGAATCGCAGCGCGCAGAAACTCATCAAATGCAGTTGATGCTGGAGCAAATTCAGCGAGAGATGCGCATGCAGTATCTTGCGGCTGTGAAGTCCTTTTCCAACTTGATGGAGTTGCGTTCGCCACAGCTGGCAGCGCATGGTTTGCGGGTGGCAGAACTGGCTCGCTTGATTGCCAAAGAACTTCACGCCAGCGAATCGGCTTTGCAAGACATTTACGTGGCCTCACTGTTACATGACATCGGAAAGCTGGGCTTGAGCGATGACACACTTTTCAAGCCGGTGGTAGAGTTGAAAGGCGATGCGCGGGTTGCATTGATGAAGCACCCGATGAAAGCGCAGGCCGCGTTTCACGGACTGTCTGAAATGGTGCATGTGTCCGAGATTATTCGACACCATCATGAGCGCTACGACGGGCAAGGTTTTCCCGATGGCTTGGAAGGCGAAGGCATTCCACTGGGCGCACGTATTTTGGCGGTGGCCGAGGATTATGATGAGTTGCAGCAGGGCTGGCTTGCTTCTAAAGCGTTCGACGAGTTACAGGCCCAAACTTTTTTGGTGGGTGCTGCCGGGAAGCGTTACGACCCCAAGGTGATTGAGGTATTGCCCATCGCCCTGGTCAAGTTGAAAGCTGCGGAGAAGGCCAATGAGAAAATTTTGCATGGCGAAGACCTGTACGAGGGCCTTGTATTGGCCCGTGATTTCGAAGGCCCTGACGGGTTCATGTGGTTGTCCAAGGGACAGGTGGTGTCTCGCCATTTCATTGGACGGGTTCGAGAGGCTGAACATCAGCATGGTATTCAGCTGAAAATTTATACGGTGAAAACTGCCAATTCCCGCAATGCGTCTTCCAGTAAAGACGCGACACTGCAGCCCGCGCAGCAGACAGGGCATGTGGCGCTGTAGGTGATTTTTTGCCACCTCGGCGTGGGTTACTTGTGCCGCACTGAAAACCGCTTGATCCCTTTTTGACTTTATTCTTGCTCACCTCGCTCGGCAAAAGGGCGGGCCGAGTCTCGGTGTCGGCTTAACGCCGAACGCTACGACTAAACTCAAACGGGGCGGTTTTCTTGAAGTGCGTCCCAAGCAATCCCACTGCCGAGTTGGCTCAAAACTACCGTGCGCGTCCACTCGCAAGTTCAGCTCCGCCTCACCGCTGGCGCAACAGCCCAATCGGCGGCGGTGTTTCGATCGCCTCGCCTTCAAGAAAACCTGCCCTTGCGTGCCGAGCAGGGCCGGTGTCGCCCGGCATGGGCGACAGAGAACGAGCCCGACCCGCTTTTTAGGAGGGTCGTTCTCAGGCATCGTGAGGTTCAGCAAGGGGAGTACAGGTTTTCAGGCGAGAGATTGAAATTCGCGCCGAGTGGTCAGTTAACGTACAGGCGAGAGATTGAAACCCAAGCCGATCGGGCGTTTAACTCTCAGCGCGTCAAGGAATCAGCACCGTGCAACCTGTCGTGCGTCGCCCTTCAAGTTCGGTGTGCGCCTTCACCACATCCGCCAGCGCAAACCGCTGGTTGATTTGAATTTTCACCGCACCACTGGCCACCACACCAAACATTTCAGCCGCACTTTCCAGCATTTCAGCCTTGTCCACGGTAAACGATGCCACTGTGGGGCGGGTCAGCACCAGCGAACCACGCTCGGCCAGCCACTGCAAGGGCACCGGGTCTACCTTGCCACTGGCATTGCCAAAGCTGACCATCATGCCGCGTGGTTTCAGGCAATTCAGGGAATCCATAAACGTGGCTTTGCCCACGCTGTCATACACCACCGGAACACCTTTGCCATCGGTCAATTCTTTCACGCGGTCTACAATATTTTCTTCGCTGGTAATAATGACTTCTGCACATCCGTTGGCTTTGGCCAACTCGGCTTTTTCGCGCGTGGACACGGTACCGATTACACGGACTCCAAGTGATTTCGCCCATTGCGTGGCAATAGTGCCCACACCACCTGCGGCGGCATGAAACAGAATGGTTTCGCCAGCTTGCACCTTGTACACGCGGCGCAGCAAATACTGCGCAGTGAAGCCTTTCAGCATCATGGCGGCGGCGGTTTCGAAATCAATGCTGTCCGGAATTTTCATCAATGGGTGTGCGGGCATATTGCGCACAGTACTGTATGAACCCACCGGGCCAGAACCATACGCTACGCGGTCGCCAACCTTCAGGTCAGTCACACCTTCGCCAACCGCGCGCACAATGCCCGCGCCCTCGGTGCCGGGGCAGCAGGGCAGCGGTTGTGGGTAAACGCCGGTGCGCCAATACACTTCAATGTAATTCAGGCCAATCGCTTTGTGCTCAACCTGCACTTCCCCGGCTTTGGGTGGGCCTACTTCGATGTCTTCCATTTTCAACACATCGGGTGCGCCTGGGTTGTAAAAACGAACAATTTTTGCGGCTGTAGTGCTCATGTTGTAACTCCTTCTTTTGCTTCTTTTTTCATGCTGAGAAGGGCCACACCTGCAATTACAAGTGCGGTCCCCACAGCATGCCAAACGGTAAATGGTTCTTTTAAAATCCAGGTGCCCAAGGCCAGTGTAGCGATGGGGCCGATCATGCCCAGTTGCGATACCCTTGCTGCGCCGATCAGGCTGATTGCAGTCATCACAGCAAACACGGGTACAAATGTGCAAAAAACCGCATTGACCAGCGACCAGCCCCACACTGGCAGGGGTTGTTCAACAATGATGCTCAGCGGTTGCTGCACATTGATTTGCACCAGTATGGCCGCCGCCGAGACCAAGGTGGCCATGGCGGTAACCCGAATGGTGCCCAAACGTTTCAGCAGCCTTTCACCCACAATCAGGTAACTGGCGTAGCAAATGGCCGACACAAAAACCAACACCACGCCCAGGGCCGTGTTGTCGCCCACCAGCACCGTTTCATGGCCATACACCACGGCCAAGCCAACATAGCTGAGCGCCATGCACATCAGTTGCCACGGCTGGGGCCATTGGTGTTTGATGATGCAGGCGATCAACAGCACGATGGACGGATAGGTGAACAAGATAAGCCGTTCAAGCCCAGCGGTGATGTATTGCAAACCCATGAAATCAAACAGGCTGGCCAGGTAGTAGCCCAGCAAACCCGCCAGCGTGATCAAGCCGTAGTCTTTGGGCGTCATTTTCACGGCGTTTTTTTCGCGCAGTATCGTGAAAACGAGTGCGCCCAAAAACAGGGGCAGCGACAACAACATTCGCATGGCCAGCAGGGTCGAGGCGTCAACCGGGTAGGCGTAGGCCAACTTCACCACAATGGCCTTGCCGGAAAAAAAGATGGCGCCCAAGAGCGCCAAACCCACGCCCCAAGCCGTGGGTGATCGTTCCAGTAAAGCGCGCGTTCGGCTCAAGGCTTGCGCGTGCTTTTACAAACGTTTGATGAGGCTGGACGTATCCCAACGCTGGCCGCCCATGCCCTGTACTTCCGCATAGAACTGGTCTACCAAGGCTGTTACTGGCAGCTGAGAACCATTGCGACGTGCTTCTTCAAGCACCAGGCTCAGGTCTTTGCGCATCCAGTCCACCGCGAAACCAAAATCGAATTTGCCCTCCACCATGGTTTTGCCACGGTTGTCCATTTGCCAGCTTTGAGCAGCACCTTTGCCAATCACTTCCAGCGCTTTGTTCACATCCAGACCGGCATTCATGCCGAACTTCAAGGCCTCGGACAAACCTTGCAGCAAACCGGCGATGCACACCTGGTTGACCATTTTTGTCAGCTGACCACTGCCTGATTCGCCCATCAGCGTCACGGCTTTGGCAAAAGCCGCAATTACATCCTTCGACTGTTCAAAGTCGGGATGAGTTCCCCCACACATCACAGTCAATTGACCATTTTCTGCGCCAGCCTGGCCGCCAGACACCGGCGCATCGATAAATCCAAAGCCGGCATCTTTGGCCTGGTCGAATAACTCGCGGGCAATTTTTGCGCTGGCAGTGGTGTGGTCAATAAAAACCGAACCTGGCTTCATGCCGTGAAAGGCGCCATTGATGCCGGTGCAAATTTGACGCAAGTCGTCGTCGTTGCCCACACAGGCGAACACGAAATCCTGATCAGCCGCTGCTTTTTCGGGAGTGGTTGCCATTTTGCCGCCATGCTGTGCCACCCATTTTTCGGCCTTGGCCGAGCTTCGGTTGTACACAGTGACCTCGTGACCTGCCTTGGCCAAATGACCCGCCATGGGGTATCCCATTACACCCAAACCCAGAAAAGCTACTTTGAAACCCATATTAACCACCTGAAAAAGTTTTAGTTCTTGTTTGAACTGTATCGGAATAGAAGCGCTATTGCGCTTCGGATCATCCCTAGGTTTTGCGATTTGATACGATCAGGGCTTGTTGAATTGTTGGGTGGTTCAAACCGTGAAAATCTGGGTCGACGCCGACGCTTGCCCCGTTGCCGTGAAGGAAATCATTTTTCGTGCAGCCGACCGAACCGGCATTGAAACCACCTTGGTGGCCAATCAATACATTCGCACGCCACCCTCGAAGTTCATCAAGCTTTTGCAGGTACCGCGAGGGTTTGATGAGGCCGATGACGAAATTGTGCGCCGCGTTGAGGCGGGCAATTTGGTGATTACCAGCGACATTCCGCTGGCCGCACAACTGGTGGACAAAGGTGCGCAGGTACTTAGCCCGCGTGGGGAAATGTTCACCGCCGAAAACATCAAGGCCTTGCACACCATGCGTGATTTCATGGACACCATGCGGGCAAGCGGGGTGGACACGGGCGGCCCACCTGCTTACAGCCAGGCAGACCGCAAAACATTCGCGAGTCAGTTTGACCGGATCATCGCGAAGTTTCCCAAAAACATTTAGCCTTTTTCGACCGTCACTTCACTGATCACAATCACCGGGCTGGCATTGGTGTAGTTGGGAATGTCGCCCATGATTTCTTGGGCATGCGGGCCGAATGCGGCTTGAAATGCTTCGACGGAATCCACCAGCAAATGCCCCATGGCCACAAACGCAGGCGCATCGCCTGCGCCGCCAGCCAAGCCTTTGTCCACGGTGTAATGGTGCAGTGCCTTGCCCATTTTGCTTTTTACCAAGGGCATGTGCGTGGTTTTGTAATACTCGTGGTCAAAGCTGACGCCTTGCGCATTGGGGTACATCACGCTGACTTTAATCATTTTGGTTTGTCTCCTCGACTGCCTCTATTTGATCCAGACCTGCTTGGCGTTGACAAACTCACGAATGCCGTGTGGCCCAAGCTCGCGTCCATAGCCCGATTGCTTGATGCCACCACTGGGCAAACGGGGGTCGGTTTTCACAATACCATTCACTGCAACCTGACCTGCCTGCAACTCATTGACTGCGCGCATGGCTTTGCTGGTGCTGGCAGTCCATATACTAGAGCCCAAACCGTAGTTTGTGTTGTTGGCAATGGCCAAGGCTTCGTCTAAATTTTCAACTGCCGTCACCGCCATCACTGGGCCGAAAGTTTCCTCTTCAAATGCGCACATGCCCGGTTTGACATCAGCCAGCAAGGTAGGCGGGTAGTGGTAGCCGGGCGCATCGGGCATTTCGCCGCCCAACAAACACTTCGCACCTTCCGAAATGGTTTGCTGAACTTGCCGGTGCAGGTTGTCGCGCAGGTCTTTTCGGGCAATCGGACCAATGTCGGTTGTCGCATCCAGCGGATCGCCCAGCTTTAATTTGGCCAGCCGTACTTTCAACAAGGTGGTGAATTCTTCATACACCCTGGCTTCAATCAAAATACGTTTGGCCGCAATGCAGCTTTGCCCTGCATTGATGATTCTTGACAACACCACAATATCGGCGGCGCGTTCCAGGTCGGCATCGGCCAGCACAATACAGGGGTCTGATCCACCCAATTCAAGCACGGCTGGTTTGAGTTCCGACGCAGCTGTGGCAGCTACCTTTCTGCCTGCTGCGCTTGAACCGGTAAAACTAACCGCCATGATTCGGGAATCCCGAATGGCCTGTTCCACATGCTCGGTTCTAAGCGGCAAATTCACCACCACGCCCGCAGGTGCGCCCGCTTCCTTGAACAAGTCAGCCAAAGCCTGTGCCGTGGCTGGCACATTCGGGTCGTGCTTCATCACGCAGGTGTTGCCTGCCATCAAGGCTGGGGCCAGGTAGCGAAAAGCCAACCAGGCTGGTGCGTTCCAGGGCAATATGCCCAACAGCGCACCCAGGGGCTGGTATTTCACATAGCTTTCGGATGCATCGGATGCAATCCATTCGTCGGCCAAATGTTTGCCAGCGTGTTCGGCATAGTATTCGCAGCACGTGGCCGCTTTTTCCACTTCTGGCCCGCCTTCTTTAATCGGTTTGCCCATTTCCTGCGCCATCAGCTCAGCCAGCTTGCTTTTGTTCTTGCGCAATTGCGCAGCCACCGCATGCAGCACTTTGCCGCGTTCGGCAAACGATTTTGCTGACCAGGCAGGAAATGCAGCAGCGGCCAGTCCAATTTGCGCACTAATTTGCTCACCTTGCAAGGCAAGGTGTTCGTTGATTTTTTCGCCAGTGAATGGGTTGGTTGAAGTAAGCATGGCAGTGGTCATACAGCTTGGTCCTCCTGCGTATTTGTGTCTGTAGCGGTGTCGGTGGTGGCTTTCTTCTTTGTGGGTGCTGAGTTCACCGCACTTAGCGTGTGTACGTTTTTCTCCGGCTTTACGGTGAAATCCCGGTCCAGCGAGAAGAAGGACTCACAACCGTTTTTGGTGATGATGATGGTGTCGGAAATGCCGCAGGTTTTGTCACCATCCACACCCCACATCCACGGAATAATGTGGAAGGTCATGCCTTCCTCGAGAATGGACGATTCGCCCTGTTTCAGACTCATGATGTAGCCTTCATCCCAGCTGGGCGGAAAAGCAATACCGATTGAATAACCCGAGCGGGTAATCAGCCTTGCACCAATGTCGTTGTGGGTGATGATGTTGCGGATCATGTTGTCGGCATCTGAAACAGTCATGCCCGGTTGCACATATTCATGCACAGCATTGAGCGCCTCCTTCATGGTTTCTTGTGCCTTGTACATGGAATCGCTAAGTTCGCCCAGCACTGCTGTGCGCATCATGGCCGTGTGGTAACGCCGGTAGCAGCCACCCACTTCCAGAAACACATGTTCGCCGGGTTTCACTACGCGGCCTTCCCAGGTGGCATGGCCAATCATGGTTCGCGGCCCGCTGGTCACGTAAGGCATCACAGAAGGGGGTTCGCCCCCGGCCTTGAACATGGCCACTGAAATGGCTGCGCCAATGTCGTTTTCGGTCACACCCGCAGCGCACGCTTCCAGGCCTGCCTTCATGCCTGCTTCTGTGGCATGTGCGGCTTTTCGCATCAATTCAATTTCAACAGGCGATTTGCGCAAACGCCCCTGTTCCACAATCCCGAAGCAGTCCAGCAGCTTGCCCTTGTTCAAACGGGTGTGCACAAAGTCTTGCTGGTACGCCGGGAAAAAGTAGCTGTTGCGCTCGTACCCAATTCGTTTGTCAATCAGTTTGAATTCGCGCAAAGCATCCAGCAGCATTTGAATTGCATCGCCAGTGTCGGGGTAGGGGCGCGATTGCTCCACCCAGGTGCGCGCAAACACATTCGATTCTTCCAGCGCACGCGTGATCATGAAGGGTTCATCTTCAAGCGGCACCACCAGTGCCTGAAAGAAGGAGTAACCGGTGGTTTGGTAATCCGTCAGGTACATGATGTTTTCAGGGTCGGTAATCACCACCGCATCCAGCCTGCGCTGCGCAATTCGTGTGCGCAGTTCAGCGATGCGGCGTTCGTATTCCTCGAAAGGAAATGTCATGTCATCGCGTTTTCTCATGCAGCCTCCATGGCGCGGTTCACCGCTTTGATCAGGGTGTTCAAACCTTCTTCCAGGTCTTCATCCGGAATGGTCAAGGGCGGAATCAGTTTGATCACGCGCCCGCCCGTGCCACAGCTGGCAATCATGAGCCCGTCTTCAAAGCATTGCTTTACGATGTGTTTTGAAATTTCAGTGCTGCCTACATTCAAGCCCAGAATCATGCCTTTGCCGGTCAGTTCAAGCACAGGGTGACGGTCGACCAGGCCTTGCATGGCGGCATGCATTACTTTGGCCTTACGTTTCACTTCATTCATCAGTTCATCATTCTCGAAGTACGTCAGTGCTTCCCGCCCAGCCACGAAAGACAGGTTTTGTCCCCGGAATGTGCCTGTGTGTTCGCCTGGTGCCCAGTGTTTGTCAATTTCGGGTTTCACCAAATTCAAGGCCATTGGCGTGCCCCAGCCACCCACACCTTTGGCCAGGCAGACAATGTCGGGATCAAGACCCAATTCATCGAAGCTGAAGTAGGTGCCGGTGCGGCCACAACCCACCTGAATGTCATCAACAATCAGCAAGGCGCCCACTTCTTTGGCAAGGGCTTGCAATTGCTGCAGCCACTTGCCACTGGCCACTTTCACGCCGCCTTCGGCCTGAATCGTTTCAATCAAAAATGCAGCGGGTGGTGCCACGCCGCTGGAGGTGTCGGCGTACAGCGCGCGCATGCGTTCAATGCTTTCGTCGCCACAGCCCAGCGTGCAGCCCTTGCACAAAGTTTCACAACCAAACGCCTGGTGGGTCACGTGTTGAAGAGGCACACCCGCAGCTCCGCGGAAGTAGGCATTGGCGGTGCAGGCCAGTGAACCCAGTGTCATGCCGTGAAAGCCATGGGAAAACGACACAATTTGTTGTCGACCTGTGACTCGGCGCGCAATTTTCAAAGCCGCTTCAACCGAGTTGGTGCCTGTGGGCCCCATGAACTGCATTTTGTGTGGCATGTTGCGCGGTTTCAGCACCACTTCTTCAAACTTTTCAATGAATGCACGTTTGGCCACGGTGGCCATGTCCAGGCTGTGCGTAACACCGTTGGATTGAATGTAATCCACCACTGCTTTTTGCATGCGCTCGTTGTTGTGACCAAAATTCAGCACACCGGCGCCTGCAAAAAAATCGATGTATTCTTTGCCGTTTTCGTCGGTTTGCCTGGAATTCAATGCTTTGTCGAACACCACTGGGTAGGTGCGGCTGTAGCCGCGCACATCGCTTTCTCGTCTCTCGAAAGTTTGCATAGTCATTTACATCACTCCTTCTTGTTGTGTTGATTGGGGTGCGCCCACCAACTGCGCATACAGACGGGTGACTGGCTCAATCAAGTCATCATTGAAATCGTAAAACGGGCTGTGGCAGGGGTAAGCCTGCTGCCCGGGCCTGCCTGCTCCGATCAAGGCAAATGCGCCTGGAATTTCCTGCAGGTAGTAGCTGAAATCCTCAGAGGCCATGATCGGTATGGGAATCTGCGTGTCGAGCGAATCGTCACCGTTTTGCGTGCACCATGTTTCGCGCACGCGTCGTGCCTGTTTTGCATGGTTAACAGTTGCGTTGTAGCGAGGCTGAATGGTGACTTCGGCATTCACGCCATGGGCGCGAGCCGTGTGCTCGACCACCTCAACAATCAAGGCGTTGATGGCATCGCGTGTGGCATGGTCGGGCACGCGAATGCTGCCACCCAGCACAGCCTGCTGAGGAATCACAGTGAGCCCACTGGGTGCGTTAAATGAAGTCACACTGAGCACGGCAGCTTGCTGAGGCGCTAGCCTGCGCGCCACCACCTGTTGCAAAGCCTGCACCATGGCGCTGCCCGCAAGCACGGGGTCGCGGCACAATTCAGGTTGGCTGGCATGCCCGCCCTGGCCAGTTACCGTAATCTCGAATGTACCGTTGCCACACATCACGATGCCGTCGGGGCACACCAATTTTCCGTAGGGAATGGCAGGCCAGTTGTGCCAGCCGTAAATTTCGTCAATGCCCTCTAGCGCGCCGTTTTCAATCATGCGCGAGGCACCGTGTCCGCCTTCTTCGGCGGGCTGAAATATCAGGGTGACGGGGCCAGGCAAGGCGTGTTCAATACTTTTCAAGTACCTGGCAGTGGCCAGCAGCACGGCAGTGTGTCCATCATGCCCGCAGGCGTGCATGCAGCCCATTTGGCGCGAAGCCCATGTTTTACCGGTTTGTTCGTGGATGGGTAGTGCGTCAATGTCGCCCCGCAAGGCAATGTGTGGGGTGCTTAAAGAACCGGCACCAGTATTCAGGCGCGCTAGTGTCCCGGTGCCCGCGCAGGGCGTCCATTCGATGTTCAGGTCGCTTAGCGCTGTTCGAATTTTCTGCGCTGTGCGTGTTTCATGCCAGCTCAACTCAGGCTCGCTGTGTAGCTCTCGCCTGAAATCGATGGCCTGGCGAATCGTGTTTTGCCAGAACGCGGACATTGCCCTCCTTGTGCTATTAGGTAGCCCTTTACCGTAACATAGTAGGGACTTCGCTTAAACCGTTGAAGTTCCGGGATTACCCTTTATAAAGTGAAATAAATTGCTTTGACCAAGCTGGGTCTAGGTCAAGGCTTTGATACCTTCGGACAATCGTAGAATGGAACTGTGGGCGCACCGCGGCAGCGGAAAAGGTGAACTTGAAAATACCTTGAAAGGTTTTGAAATTGCACGAATTGCAGGGTTCAAAGCAGTTGAATTTGACGTGATGTTGACTGCCGATGGCATTCCCATGATTCACCACGATTGGGTGATGGGGCGCTGCGCCCGATCGGTTGACCCAGCCATGGCTGCCACCGATCCGCTCACCCGTTTTGATAGCCTTCGTGCCCGGGATCTTCGGCATTACTCGGTGAAAGGCGAACCCATACCCAGCCTTGTACAAACCATCGAGTTT
Organism: Limnobacter alexandrii; assembly: GCF_005871185.1. GTDB lineage: Bacteria > Pseudomonadota > Gammaproteobacteria > Burkholderiales > Burkholderiaceae_B > Limnobacter > Limnobacter alexandrii. The sequence continues at coordinate 199,155 of NZ_SWKN01000009.1, read as the reverse complement.
TGTGTAAACCACGGCATGCGCGCCAATGTGGAATTGAAAGCCACCCACCCAGCCAATGCAATTGCCTTGGGCAAGGCGGTGCGAGCGGCCATTGAAAATTTGCCGCACGATCAACAGCGGTTAATTGGCCAACACTGGGTATTCTCCAGCTTTTACCACGCCAGCCTGTTGCCGCTGCAGGGGTATGACCTTGCTTTGCTGTACGAACAACTGCCCGACAATTGGGCGCTGCACGCCGATGCACTGCACGCCAGTGCCATTCACCTGCACTGGAGCGGGGCTGAGCCCACCGCACTGCGCCGCATACACACCACCGGGCGGGTGGTTCGGGTTTACACGGTGAACGGTGCGGAACAGGCGAAAACGCTGCAAGCCTTGGGTGTAAAAGGGCTTTTTACCGATCGAATGACCTTATAATCGAGGGTTAAACCAAAAACCGCATGCCGCTTTATTCAGGAAGGTAGCCCCAACATGAAAGTCGCTGATATTCGCGAAAAGTTTCTTGATTTCTTTGCCAGCAAGGGCCACACCAAGGTGGCTTCAAGCAGCCTGGTGCCGGGCAATGACCCCACCCTGTTGTTCACCAACAGCGGCATGGTGCAGTTCAAAGACGTATTCACCGGCAAAGACAAGCGCCCTTACACGCGCGCCACTTCCAGCCAGCGCTCTGTTCGCGCAGGCGGCAAGCACAACGACCTTGAAAACGTGGGCTACACCGCGCGCCACCACACCTTCTTTGAAATGCTGGGCAACTTCAGCTTTGGCGACTACTTCAAGGAAAACGCCATTCAGTATGCTTGGGAACTGCTGACCACGGTATACAAGTTGCCACCTGAGCGCTTGTACGTGACTGTTTACCAAGAAGATGATGAGGCTTACAACATCTGGAACAAGCAAGTGGGTGTGCCCGCCGAGCGCATTATTCGCATTGGCGACAACAAGGGTGCGCGCTACGCTTCGGATAACTTCTGGCAAATGGCCGACACCGGCCCTTGCGGCCCCTGTACTGAAATTTTTTATGACCACGGCCCTGAAGTGTGGGGTGGCCCACCCGGAAGCGATCAAGAAGACGGTGACCGCTACATTGAAGTGTGGAACCTGGTGTTCATGCAGTTTGACCGCAGCGCCGATGGCGTGTTGCACCCGCTGCCCAAGCCCTGCGTAGACACCGGCATGGGCCTGGAGCGCATTGCCGCCGTGTTGCAGCATGTGCACAGCAACTATGAAATCGATCTGTTCCAAACCCTGATCAAAGCGGCAGCGCGCGAGGTGACTGCGCAGGGCAATGCTGTTGAATTGACCAACAATTCTTTGCGAGTGATTGCCGACCACATTCGTGCCTGCTCATTCCTCGTCGTCGATGGTGTCATTCCGGGCAACGAAGGCCGAGGCTACGTGCTGCGCCGAATCATTCGCCGCGCCATTCGCCACGGCTACAAATTGGGTTGCCGCAAGCCATTCTTCAATGCCTTGGTGCCCGATCTGGTTTCTGAAATGGGCGAGGCCTATCCCGAGCTGGCCAAGGCCGCCAGCCAGGTTCAAAGCATCTTGAAGGCCGAAGAAGAGCGCTTCTTCGAGACCATCGAAAACGGCATGGCCATTTTGGATGCGGCTTTGGGCGCACTTCCCAAGGGTGGTGTACTCGATGGCGAAACCGCATTCAAACTGCACGACACTTACGGTTTCCCGCTAGACCTGACCGCTGACGTGTGTCGCGAGCGTGAAATGAGTGTGGACGAAGCCGCCTTTGATGTTGCAATGGACAAGCAGAAGCAGCAAGCCCGTGCCGCTGGCAAGTTCAAGATGGATGCTGATTTGGCCTACAGCGGTGTGTCCACGGAATTCAAGGGCTACGAGCAACTCGAAGTGGCCAACGCACGAATCACTGCCATTTATGTGAACGGCACTTCAGTAAACAGCATTGCAGTCGGCCAACAAGGTGTAATCGTGCTGGATCAAACCCCTTTCTATGCAGAAAGCGGTGGTCAGGTTGGCGACCAGGGTGAAATTTCCAGCGGCGCAGCCTGCCTGAATTTGTTCCGTGTATTGGACACCCAAAAAATTCAAGCCAATGTGTTTGGCCACCACGGTGAGTTAGTCACAGGCGAGCTAAAAGTGGGCGATGCTGTGGGTGCGCAAGTGGACCAATACCAGCGCAACCGCACCATTCGCAACCACAGTGCAACACACCTGATGCACAAGGCTTTGCGCGAAGTGCTGGGTGAACATGTTAGCCAGAAAGGCTCACTGGTAGACGCTGAAAAAACCCGGTTTGACTTTGCACACCACAGCGCCATGACACCTGAGCAAATTGCCCAGGTGGAACGCATCGTGAATGAAGAAATTTTGGCCAATGCGGAAACACAGGCCCGCATCATGGACATTGAAAGCGCGAAAAGCGCAGGCGCCATGATGTTGTTTGGCGAGAAGTACGGCGACACCGTGCGTGTGTTGGACATTGGAACATCGCGTGAATTGTGCGGCGGCACCCACGTGCAGCGCACGGGCGACATTGGCCTGTTCAAAATTACCAGCGAAAGCGGCGTGGCCGCCGGTATTCGTCGCGTAGAAGCCACCACAGGTCTGGGTGCCATGGAATTTGCACAGAAGGCGCAAGCCCAGGTGGATGCAATTGCGCAAAGCCTTCGCGTGCCCGCCACTGAGGCCACTGCAAAAATTGGTCAGATGATGGACCAGGTGAAAAGCCTTGAGAAAGAACTGGACCGTTTGAAAAGCAAACTGGCGGCAAGCCAGGGCGATGACCTTGCTGGGCAAGCTGTTGAAATCGACGGCGTGAAGGTACTGGCTGCCAAGCTGGACGGTGCGGATGTGAAACAGCTGCGCGAAGCCGCTGACAAACTGCGCGACAAACTGGGCAATGCTGCATTGGTGTTGGCCACGGTGCTGGAAGGCAAGGTCAGCTTGATCGCGTCGGTGAGCAAAGACGCAACCGCCAAAGTAAAGGCGGGCGATTTGGTCAACTTCGTGGCCCAGCAAGTGGGTGGTAAAGGCGGTGGTCGCCCCGACATGGCGCAAGCCGGTGGCACGCAGCCGGAAAATCTGGATGCGGCTTTGGCCAGTGTGGTCGATTGGGTAAAAACCAAATAAATGAGCAAAGCCATTTATCAGTACTGCCCCATGTGCGCCACCAAGCTGCACGAATTGCAGCATTCCGGCCAACCACGAATGGCCTGTGGTGCGTGTGGTTTTGTGCAGTGGGGCAACCCGGTGCCTGTGGTGGCCGCTTTGGTGGAATACCACGACAAAGTGCTGTTGGCCCGCAATGTGGCCTGGCCCGCGCATTTTTACGCGCTGATTACCGGCTTTTTGGAACGCGATGAAACACCGGAGCAAGGTGCCATTCGTGAGTTGAAGGAAGAAACCAACCTGGACGCGGTTGAAAGCAGTTTGATCGGTGTGTACCCCTTCCCGATGAAAAATGAAGTGATTATTTGTTATCACATCAAGGCGATGGGGCAAATTAATTTGTCTGAAGAGCTGGCCGACTACAAACTCGTCGAACCTGCCGAATTGCGCCCATGGCGCATGGGCACAGGGCTGGCCATGGCCGACTGGTTAAGTGCACGTCAGCTGCCTGTCAACTGGATTGAATTAAAATAAGCGTAGTAAACCAAGGAGTAAAGAGACATGAATTTTGACCGTGAAGTGGATGCAAGTGGCCTGAACTGCCCATTGCCCATCTTGAGAACCAAAAAAGCCCTGGCTGAAATGCAAAGCGGGCAAGTACTTAAGGTGACTTCCACCGACCCAGGTTCAGTGCGCGATTTCGCCATGTTCGCCAAGCAAACCGGCAATGAGCTTGTCGAGCAGGCTGACCAGTCTGGCTCGTTTATTTTTTACATGAAGCGCCGCTAAGCTGGCTGGCATCTTGTGAGCGTTGTTCTCGGCAAGCCCGAGGTGCCCAAACATTGGCTGCTTGATGCCAATGTAATTTTCTCGGAATGGACTCGTTGGCTCATGGTGGCGCTGGCTGAACGCCACAATGCCACCTTGTATTGGACCCCCCACATTGAGAGTGAGTGTTATCGCAATTTGCTGCGGTTGGGTCGTTTGCACCCGCAAGATGCCGACATTGAACGGACAGAATTGCCTGCTCGCCTGAATGCCACTTTGTTGCCCCAGGTGCATGAGCCCTACCTGGCGGATGTTCGGCAAGTGGATGAGAAAGACCGCCATGTGGCTGCCTCGGCCCTGGCTCTGCGCCACAAGGTTCAGCAACCGGTGGCCCTTCTGACCTGGAATTTAAGAGACTTTCCAAGAAAGCCTTTGTTAAAGCTGGGTTTGGTCCGACTTTGCCCAGACGAGTTGTGCCTTGAGCTTGCGAAAACCACGCTGGAAATTCAAGCCACACTCTTGCGTACCGTCGAGTTGATGCAAGCTGGCTTGGCATCGCATCCACCCCAAACTCCCACAATCTATCAAACCAAAGCCATGCCATTGCCGCAAAGTGACCATGAATGGGGTGCCTTTCTTGCCAGAAATCGCATGCACAAGACCGCCAGGCGGCTCACCCGTCCAAACTGACTAACCCAATCTGGTTAGTTCGATCAAGCCACTGTCGTCATATCATTGTAAAAAGCCTATTTTCGGATTCGACATGCTGCGACTTATTTACACCTCTGTTCAAGTGCCGGGATTTGATCGCCCGGCTTTTGAGCATTTGTGCGAGCAGGCCGCCACCATCAATAGCAAACTTGGCATAGAAGGTTTGTTGTTGTGCAACGGAGTTGAATTCATGCAGTGCCTGGAAGGTCCCAAGGAAGCGGTGGTTCAGGTGTACCGAAAAATTGTTCAGGACCGCAGGCATTCGGACATCCGTTTGTTGGTGTCTGAGCCCACCAACGATTTGATGTTTAAAAAATGGTCGATGATGGGTTTGGTCACGAGGCCGCAGGACAGCTTGAGCGCGGAGTCCATCGCATATACACTGCTTGATCATCGGCTGTACCGTCCATGGAGGTCCTTGGGCCTTGGTGCTGCTGATTTGATCTATGAATACGCCAAAGTCAAAGCCGAGCTCGAGAAAGCAGGTGAAGTGGGCCTGCTGAGCAAAGTTTTTGAAGTGTATGAACCTTGAAGCTGGTAGGTTGCAGTATGACAATTCGTTCTCTCATTTCAGCGGTCGCAGTGGTCGCGTTGATTCCCTTGTCTGTTCAGGCACAAAATCTGGTCAAAATCACGCCCTTGGGTGGGCAGGAAGGTGAGTTTTGCCGCTTTGATCGCGCCATGATTTTTGAAGACCCCAACGGCACCCGCATTTTGTACGACGCTGGCCGCACCGTGGCCGGAGCCGAGGATCCCCGTTTGGGGAAAATTGATGTGGTCTTGGTCAGCCACATGCATGGCGACCACTTGGGCGACCGGCACAACCCGGCACCCAATGCTGGAAGTTGCGACAAACCTGATATTTCCGCCAGTGCTTTGCCCAATTCCAATAGCGTGAACATCGCAGTAAAAACCGGTGCGAAAATTGTGACTGGCAGTGAAATGCCTTCGTTCTTTGCTGCCAAGTTGAAACAAGCGGGCGGCGACGAAAAAAACTCCGTGTTGGTTCGTTTCGGTGCCATGCAAACCATCAACGGTGTTGGTATTACCACCGTGCCTGCAGCCCACAGCAATGGCATTGCTGGCGATTTTGTGGGACAACGTTTGGGTGAGTTGCTAAAGGAAACCGGTATAACTGCCTACGCTGGCCCACCCACAGGTTATGTGGTGAAGTTCAGCAATGGTTTGACTGTGTACCTGAGTGGTGACACAGGCATTACCGGCGAGCAAAAAGAAGTGGTGGGTGAATACTACAAACCCCAGTTGGCGGTGATGAATATTGGCGACACTTTCACCACGGGCCCGCGAGAGGCCGCCTACGTGGTCAATGAGTTGGTAGAGCCCAAGGCCGTGATCGCTTCGCACGCCAACGAGGTTGCTACTGCAAATGGCAAAGTGATCGCGGGCACCAAAACCGAGCAATTCATGAAAGCCAGCAAGGTGCCTGTGCATGTGCCCTTGAGCGGAAAAACCATGAGCTTTGATGGCAAAGGGAAGTGCACGGCAGGTTGTTAATCAACTTGCTGCGTTGAATCAAAAAAGAGCACCGCGAGGTGCTCTTTTTTTAGCCCAATTTGCTGAGCTGACTTTCCAGCTTTTCAAGCAAGGCACTGAACTCGGCCAATCGCGCTTTTTCCTGATCCACCACAGCAGCAGGTGCGCGGTCTACAAAGCTGGCATTGCCCAGTTTGCCGTTGCACTTGGCAATTTCGATGCGGATTTTTTCCGCCTCCTTGCCAATGCGTGCACGCTCCGCTTCCACATCAATTTCAATGTGCAGCATCAATTTCAGTTCGCCCACAATTTGCACGGGCGCCATTGAATCGGAAGGCAAGGTATCAACCACATCTACCTTGCTCAGCTTGGCGAGTGCAGCCAGCACTGGGGCGGTTTTCTCCAGAAACGTGCGTTGCTCGGCATTGCCTTCACAGCTGGCAATCAGTGGTGCTTTTTCAGCCGGGCTTAAACCCATTTCTCCGCGCAGGGCGCGAATGGCATCCACCGTGGCTTTCAGTTGGGCCACAAAGCTTTCCGCTTTTTCGTCAATACGGCTGGGCACGCTGACCGGGTAAGCCTGGGTCATCAGGTTGGCTTGAACGCCTTCTTCGCGACGGCCTGCCACCACACTTACTGTTTGCCACAATTCTTCGGTGATAAACGGAATAATGGGGTGGGCCAAACGCAAAATTGTTTCCAGCACGCGAACCAATGTGCGGCGCGTGGCCCGCTGCTGTGCAGGTGTGCCATTGGCAATTTGCACCTTGGCAATTTCAAGGTACCAGTCGCAGTATTCGTCCCACACAAACTGGTAAATACTTTGAGCAATCAGGTCGAAGCGGTAGGTTTCAAACCCTTGCGCCACATCGGCTTCCACACGTTGCAAGGTGCTGGTGATCCAGCGGTCGGCCTGTGAAAAATCAAGGTAACCACCGGGGGTGCAGGCGTCTGCATCGTGATCGCTCAAACCACAATCCTGGCCCTCGGTGTTCATCAATACAAAGCGCGTTGCATTCCACAACTTGTTGCAGAAGTTGCGGTAACCGTCGCAGCGCTTCTGATCAAAGTTGATGTTGCGGCCCAGTGTGGCCAGGCTGGCGAAGGTAAATCGCAATGCATCTGCACCGTAAGCAGGAATACCCTCGGGGAATTCCTTGCGAGTTTTCTTTTCAATCTTCGGTGCGTCTTGTGGTTTGCTCAAGCCCGTGGTTCGCTTCACCAGCAGGGTGTCCAAATCGCAGCCATCAATCAAATCGACTGGGTCTAGGGTATTGCCCACCGACTTGCTCATCTTCTTGCCTTCAGCATCGCGCACCAGGCCATGCACATACACGGTGTGGAAGGGAACCTGGCCGGTGAAGTGGGTGGTCATCATGATCATTCGGGCCACCCAGAAGAAAATGATGTCAAAGCCTGTCACCAACACGGAGGAGGGCAGGAAGTGCTTCAGTTCGGGTGTTTGTTCAGGCCATCCCAAGGTGGAAAAGGGCACCAGCGCCGATGAAAACCAGGTGTCCAGTACGTCGTCGTCGCGCTTCAGTACGCCCGTGTAGCCTGCTGCTGCGGCCTTGCTGCGGGCGTCTTCTTCAGTGCGTGCAACGAATACCTGGCCGTTGTCGCCATACCAGGCCGGAATTTGGTGGCCCCACCACAGCTGACGGGAAATGCACCAGTCCTGAATGTTGTTCAGCCACTGGTTATAGGTGTTCACCCACTGCTCGGGCACAAATTTCACTTGGCCTTGTTCCACGGCATCAATGGCTTTTTGTGTAATGCTTTTGCCGGTTGCATCGCCTTCTGCGGCTTTGGTCATGGCCACAAACCACTGGTCGGTCAGCATGGGTTCAATCACCACGCCGGTTCGGTCGCCTTTGGGAACCATCAGCTTGTGGGGTTTGATTTCACCCAGCAGGCCTTGTTCTTCCAGGTCGGCCACAATTTGTTTGCGGGCCACAAAACGGTCCATGCCCACATACTTCGCCGGCGCGTTGTCTGCAATCGTTGCATCCAGGGTCAGAATGTTGATCAGCTCCAGCTTGTGGCGTTGGCCCACGGCGTAGTCGTTGAAGTCGTGGGCTGGGGTTACTTTCACCACGCCGGTACCAAAGCTGCTGTCCACATACTCGTCGGCAATAATCGTCAACTCTCGGTTGCACAAGGGCAGTTGCACTTTTTTGCCAATCAGGTGCTGGTAGCGTTCGTCATCGGGGTGAACCATCACAGCGGAATCGCCCAGCATGGTTTCTGGTCGGGTGGTGGCCACGGTGAGGTGGGTCAAGCCTTTGACCGGGTCTGCTTCAACCAGTGGGTACTTCAGTTCCCACAGGTGGCCTTCGGTTTCCACGCTTTCCACTTCAAGGTCAGACACAGCGGTTTTCAGCACCGGGTCCCAGTTCACCAGGCGCTTGCCACGGTAAATCAGGCCTTGCTCAAACAGGCGAACAAATACTTCGGTGACCGATTTGGACAAAGCGGGGTCCATGGTGAAGTACTCGCGCTGCCAATCAACACTGGCGCCCATGCGGCGCATTTGTTCGGTAATTTTGCTGCCGCTTTCGTTTTTCCATTCCCAAATTTTTTCAACAAACTTTTCGCGACCCAAATCGTGGCGGGTTATGTTTTTCGCCGCCAATTGGCGCTCAACCACAATTTGCGTGGCAATGCCAGCATGGTCTGTGCCAGGTTGCCAAAGGGTGTTGTGGCCACGCATGCGGTAGTAGCGGGTCAGGCCATCCATGATGGTTTGGTTAAACGCATGGCCCATGTGCAGCGTGCCGGTTACGTTGGGTGGTGGCAGTTGAATGCAAAAGTCGGGTTTGCCATCCACCGTGGTGGCCTTGGCATGGCCTTGGCGCTCCCATTCAGGGCCCCAGTGGGATTCAATGGCATTCGGGTCGAAACTTTTGGCAAGGGTCATGGCAGTGGTATTGAAAAATGGACAACGTCAACAAGGGCTTAGCCCGTCATTATAGCGTTTGCGGGTGTGCTCCCGGCGTTAAGTAGTTTGGTCTGGGCCAGGAAAGCCCCTTTATTCCCCAATTTCGGTCCCCCTTTTGTGCTGCACAATGTTCATACGTCCGACTGGGTGGCTGTCTTCTATTAGCCCTGTTCGAGTGAGGCTTTTTTAGAAATACGACGCTATGTTGTAAACCAATGACAGTTCAAAGAGGGGTTTCTCATGTTGAGTTCAATCAGTGCAAAATTCAGTGCCAGTTTGGTCACAGTGATTTTGTTGGGTGTCTTGGTGGGTGGCTTGGGTGTATTGAACAGCAAGCGGATTATGGACGCCAATGCCAAAAACGAATTCACTCACGAAGTCATCGAGAATATTTTGGGGGTTCGAGAGAACCTGGTGAATATCGAAACGGGTGAACGCGGATTCTTGCTGCGTGGTGATGAAGCCTACCTTGTTCCTTACAACGAGGGCAAAGAGCAGGTTCGAAAACACCTGGACAAGGCCGGCGAATTGACAGCCAAAAACCCGGTGGTAACCGAGGAGTTGCGGATGTTTAACGCGCATTATCGTACCTGGCTAAACTCCGTAATTGATCCATTGATTGATGCCAAACGTTTGGTCATCGAGGGTAATCTGGCCCCGGAAGATTTCAATGCAATGGTTGATTCAACACCGGGCAAACCGTTGATGGACAAAATGCGTGAGACTTTGGCCAAAGTGGAAGCTGAAGAGTACCGATTGTTGAAGCTTCGCCAGGAGGCCAGCCAGGGCGTCTATACGCGGTCCATCTTCATTACAGTCGCTTTGACACTGTTTGCATTGCTTGTCGGTTTAACCCTGAATTTTTTGATCTCCCGCATGTTCAAACGCAAATTGGGTATAGCCACCGTGCACATTAACGCCTTGGCTGAGGGCAAGCTGAACAGCAATATCAAGGTTGAGGGCAAAGACGAAGTTGATGCTCTGTTGCTTGCACTGGGCAAGGCGCAAACCAATTTGCGCGGCTTGATTGAGGGTATTCGAGGCTCGACAGCATCACTGAATGAAAGTGCAAGTGCGGTGCGTACCTCGTCTGATGAAATGAACAAGGCGGCCTCTGAGCAAGCGGATGCCACATCGTCCATGGCTGCCGCGGTTGAGCAATTGACGGTGTCCATTAGTCAGATCACCGAGAACTCCAACGATGCTTCACACACTGCCATGCAGGCCAAGCAGTCTGCTGACCAAGGCAGTATTACTCTGGGTCAGGTAGTGGAAGGTATTCGAAAAATTGCCAGTTCGGTGCAGGGCAGTGCCGGCACAGTGCGTTCGCTTGAGCAGCAGTCCAATGAAATTTCCGAGATCATATCAACAATTACCGACATTGCTGACCGCACCAACTTGTTGGCCTTGAATGCTGCCATTGAGGCAGCACGCGCAGGCGAAAGTGGCCGCGGATTTGCGGTGGTGGCTGATGAAGTGCGCAAACTGGCTGAGCAAACCAAGGGTTCTTCTGAACGTATTTCAACCATGGTGTTCCAGATTCAAAGCATCACCCAACAAGCGTCCAAATCGATGGAAGATTCGGTGGGTATGGTGAAGCAGGGCATTGAACAGGCAGATTCTGTGTCCGGAACCATTGACCAGATCAAGGCCAATGCCGACCGCGTGAACGAGGCAATTCAGGCCATTACCGTGTCAATGAAAGAGCAAAGCAATGTGAGCGTAGAGATTAGCCGCAACGTGGAACGAGTGGCACAAATGACCGAAGAAAATACGGCTGCCATTGCACAGAACAAATACGTGGCAGGTCAAATTTCAGATTTGGCCGGCAGCTTGACCCAGTCTGTGCAGGTGTTTAAAACCTGATTATTTTTTCAGCGCGTCCAGCACAATCTTTTCAAACTCTTGCATTAACTGGGGTTTGATTCGAAGCAGGGCGCGTTCGAACAGTTCGGGCAACTGGGCCCGCAAAATTTCAATTTGCGGGTCTGAAAGTCCACCAGCGCGTGCGCCGGTGGACTTTTCTATTTCCTGCAAGCCGCTTTCAATCACCTCAGTCAACAAGGGTGGGCCGCCATCGAAGTGCTCACTCATGATTTCAATTCCTTATCCGTTGGCCCGGTCAAAGGTGTTCAAGGGGTAGCCGCGTTCTTTGTAAAATTTGTAGCGCTGGCGGGCCAGTGCCTTGTTGTCTTCGTCGGTACCCACAATTTCAACCAGGCGTTCAAACCGGGCAAAAAAGGGTGGCCATTGCTCATCAAGATTGATCAGCAGGTCGTAATGGACAATGTCGTCTGCCTTGTCAGTGAGCACAATGGGCGTGTCTGCCACACCGGGGTGACCCGAAACAACATGGGGCAGAAAGTCTTCCTCGGAAAACGTCCACAGCAGTTTGTCCAGGTTTTCAAGCACCTCGGGGCGGGTGCTGTAGCACACAATTTTCAGGCCGCTGCCGTACGCCTTCCGGATCAACCGGCAGGTGTACAGCAGGTGGTCTGAAACATTCAAGTGAAAGTCGATTCGTGTCAATTCAAAACCCTCAGGCCTTCGCACGCTTCATGACAAACTCGGCCAACATGGGCACAGGGCGACCACTTGCACCTTTGGCCTTGCCGGAATGCCAAGCGGTACCGGCAATGTCCAGGTGGGCCCAGCTGTAAGCCTTGGTGTACTTTTGCAGGAAGCAGGCGGCTGTGACGCTGCCTGCGGGTGGACCACCAATGTTGGCCATGTCGGCAAAATTGCTTTTCAGCTGTTCGTGGTATTCCTCGTCCAAAGGCATGCGCCATGCAGTGTCCAGCGCGTTTTGACCCGCTTTGAACAATTCATTGGCCAGGTCGTCGTCGGGGCTGAACAAGCCGGTGTTCACATGGCCCAAAGCCACGATACAAGCGCCGGTCAGGGTGGCTACATCGACCACAGCGGCCGGGTTGAAGCGTTCTACATAGGTCAGGGCATCGCACAGAATCAGGCGGCCTTCGGCGTCGGTGTTCAAAATTTCAATGGTCTGGCCACTCATGGACACCACCACGTCGCCTGGTTTGCTGGCATTGCCTGCGGGCATGTTCTCGGCGGTGGGCACCACCACGATCAGATTCAGGGCCAGCTTCATTTCCGCAGCAGCTTTCATGGTGCCTAGCACGCTTGCTGCGCCACACATGTCGTACTTCATTTCATCCATGCCCGCGCCGGGCTTCAGTGAAATACCGCCGGTGTCGAAAGTAATGCCTTTGCCAACCAGCACCACCGGGGCCTCTTTGGGGTCTTTGGCGCCGTTGTATTTCAGCACAATCAGCTTGGGTGGCTCGCTAGACGCCTTGCCCACTGACAAGAGGCTGAACATGCCCAGTGCTTCCATTTTCTTGTGGTCCAGCACGTCCACGCCCAGCTTGTACTGCTTGGCCAGCGCTTTGGCGGTCTCGGCCAGGTAATTGGGGGTGCAAATATTGCCAGGCAGGTTGCCCAGGTCTTTGGTCAACTGCATGCCGTTGCCAATGGCCTGGCCAACGGCAGCCCCTTTTTCAACCGCGTCTTGGGTTGATTTTGTGCAGGCCAACTCGAAGGCTGGTGGTGTGGTCGCATCGTCATCCTGCTTTTTACAGGCTGAGAAGCTGTAAAAGCTCTCGGTGATGGTGCGTGCGCACAAAGCGGCAATGTCTTTGTCGCTGCTTTTCTTGGGTACTTCCTGGTTCACAGCGAAAAACACCTTGGCGGGTTTCAAGCCTTTCAGCGCCTCGCAGGCCACAGTGGTGGCTTTGCGCAGGGTTTTGCTGTTTAGTTTGTCGGCCTCATCCAGCCCCACCAGCACATACACAGGCGCGCCAGCTTTTGCGGTGTTGAAGACCACACGGCAACTGCCAGTGTTACCCAGGTTTTTGTCAGTTTTACAAGCGTTGGCCACCAGGCCCTCAGTGTCAATGTCGGCCCGCTTTGCAGCAGCGGTCAACTCGCCGCCTTTGTACACCGCCACCACAGCCACATCGCAACCTTTTGCCGGCACTGGCCCGCCAGCAGTCACTTTTGCAACTGCGCCCGTGCCAGCCTTGAAGCTGAACATGGGTGGTGGTGTGGGCGCCGCTTTTTTGGCTGCTCGGGGAGAGGAAGGTTTTCTGGCTTTGGGGGTGGCGGGTGTTGCTGTCATGGTGTTCCTTCTTGCGATTAATGCTCGACCATTCAAAACGAATGCATGCGACAATCTACCATTATTAACAAGCTGGGTTGGCGAGTCAAAGCGCAGCCCGCCTGCATTGCATGCTGTTTCGATCCACTTTTCGAAAAGACTTCGCACAAACCGCAGGGGCCACCTTCGTGGCCCTGTTCACCATCATTGTGACCACAGTGTTGGTGCGCACCCTTGGCCAGGCTGCCGGGGGCAAAGTCGACAACGCCGAAGTATTTACCCTAATTTTGCTGGGCGGGCTTCAATACCTGCCAGCCGCCTTGGTGATCACCGTGTTTATTGCGGTCATGGGCGTGGTGTCGCGCGCCTTCAAAGAGCAGGAAATGACCGCCTGGTTTGCCTCCGGGGTGTCACTTTTTTCCCTGGTGCGGCCTGTGCTTCGCTTTGCTGTACCTCTCACTGTTCTGGCCATGATTTGCTCGGTGTGGCTTACGCCTTGGGCCAAGGCTGAACTGGATGCCGCAAAAGACCGTTTTGCCAAGCGCAACGATGTGAGCAAGGTTAGTGCAGGGCAATTTCGCGAGTCGGGTGAAGGCAACAGGGTGTTCTTTGTCGAACGACAATCGGAGGTGACCAAACAGGTTGAAAACGTGTTTGTAGTCGATTCCAAAGGGAATACCCGCACGGTGGTGTCTGCGGCGCGAGGCAGTGTGGAAGTAGACGCAAACGGTCAGCCGTACTTGGTGCTCAGTGGCGGCAGGCGTGCCATGCTTGATGGCACTGGTGAACGTTTTACGAGTACCGAATTTGAAACCTACGGCCTGGCCATCGACAACACCCTGGGTGCTGCCCCCAGCTTTCAGCTGCAACACCGCCGTGTTGATTTGCTGGTTGCCGACTTTTCACCTGCAGCGCAGGGCGAATTGTTGTGGCGTGTCAGTTTGCCTTTGTCTGCCTTGGCGCTTGGTTTGCTGGCCATTCCACTTGCATTCGTGAATCCGCGTGGCGGCAATTCACTGAACCAGCTTTTTGCTCTCTTGATTTATCTCACATACAGCAATGTTGTGTCGGTCACCCAAAGCATGGTGACGAAGGAAACCCTCGATTTCTGGGTGGCTTTGGTGCTGCCGCATGCGGGCGTGTTACTGATGTTTTATGTCTTGATGCTGAAGCGGAATCGCCCTGCGGGCGCCTCTTTGTTTCAATGGCGCAGGTCGGCTCGTTCTCTCGATTTGCAGGATGTCGTGGCGGGGCAGGAGATTAAGCGATGAAAAAGCCTTTCACCGTACCGCATTCCTTGCTGGTTTACTTTCGCAGCGAACTCTACAAAGCCATCACATTCGTGATGGTGGCTTTTGTCGGTTTGTTTGCATTTTTCGACTTGATTGCCGAGGTGGACCGTTTGAGTTTGCCTGGTACCAGCTGGTTCTATTATTTCATCGCCGTGTTGTTGGGTTTGCCCGCACGGGTCTATGAAATTGCGCCGATTGCCGCGCTGATCGGCTCAATTTACGCCTTGGTACAGCTGGCCGCCAGCAGTGAATTGACAGCCATGCGCGCAGCAGGTTTAAGCACCACCAGCATGCTTAAAATGTTGGTTCGGATTGCAGCGGGTGTGGTGGTAATTACCGTGCTGTTCGGTGAGGCAGTGGCTCCTTTGGCCGAGAGGGCTGCAGTACCCATGCGGGCCAAAGCACTGGGTTACGAGGTAGACCGTGATTTCCGCAGTGGTTACTGGATGCGCGACACCTACAGTGCTCCTGATGCAGAGTCGCGGGTGCGTTTCGTGAATTTTGATTCATTCAACAAAGACGGTGAATTGCTCAAACTGGAGTACTACGAACTCGACCCTGAGTCCAGAATTCGTGCGTGGGTACGTGCCGAAAGCGCGAAGTTTGACCCGGACAGCGGCGACTGGGAATTGCGCAATGTGCTGCTTCAGCGTTATTTCGACGAGGCAGTTGGCAACCCGGATGCCGCACGTGCCGGCTTAACCATTCAGGCCAGTGAGTTCGAGTCGCTTGAAACCATGCAATGGACCTCGAACTTGTCGCCTGAGCTGTTGACCGGCTTGTTTGTTCGCCCCGACCGGATGAGTGCCTGGCAGTTGTACAACTACTCGAAATTCTTGAGCAGCAACCTGCAGGCCACCGACAACATCGATTTGGCCTTTGCCAAAAAAATCATGTACCCGTTTGCCATTCTCATCATGATGATGATTTCCCTGCCTTTTGCCTACCTGCATTTCCGCTCGGGCAGTGTCAGCGTGAAGGTGTTCGCGGGCATCATGATTGGCGTAGGTTTTCACTTGGTGAATAATTTGTTTTCCCACCTCAGCATGGTGGCCAGCTTCCCGCCGTTCGTCAGTGCGGCTTTGCCCAGCTTGCTGGGCTTTGTGGTGGGCATGGGGGCATTGTGGTGGGTGTCGCAACCTGCGCCTTGGCGCACTTTGAATGTATTGAGGAATCGATGAGCAGTACCGGAAACAAAGCAATCGTGTTGTTCGGTCATGGTGCACGCGACCCGCAGTGGGCTGAGCCCATGAAGCGTTTGCAAAGCATGTTGACTACCCAACTGCCCAATGTGCAAGTTGAACTGGCATTTCTCGAATTGATTGCACCCAGCCTGCCCGACACGGTGGATTGTATGGTGCAAGGCGGCGTAAAGCATATTCAAGTGGTGCCAATTTTCTTTGGAAAGGGCGGGCACTTGAAAAATGATTTCCCGGTGATCATGGCAGAAATGAAAGCCAAACACCCGGGTTTGAACATTGAGGCCACAACCGCTGTGGGTCAGTGGGATGCAGTGTGGCAAGCAATTGCCACTGAAATTGTTCAGCAGGTTTAATCAATAAAACAAACAGGAGACTTCACATGAAGAAATGGTTGCTGTTGGCTGCGCTGTGTTTTTTCATTCCCGCCCATGCACAATCGACCGAGGCAGCTTGTCAGGCCAAAGCGGTCAGCAAAGAAGGCAAGCCATTGAATGGTGCCGCAAAAAATTCGTTCATGAAAAAATGCCTGGCTGACAACAAAGCCAGTTGTGAAGAGCGTGCTGTGGGCAAGGATGGTAAAAAGCTGGCCGGTGCCGCCAAAAATTCATTCATGAAGAAATGCGAGGCAGCAGCCGGTTGAGTGTTGTGTGGTTACTGTATTGAAAACACAGTGGCCTTCTCTTTCAGGTGACTGAGTTGGCGTATCAACAGGTGGGCTTGCACGTCAGTGTGCCAGTCCACTTTTCCGTTGGTGAGCAACTCAATCCACTGAGGCAAATCAAACTTTGGCGTCTGGTTGTTCACGGTGTAAAGACTCAACCAGTGTTCGCTCTCCGGGTTCAAGCCCTTCACGCTCAGGATTTGCAAGTCAGATCCTATCTCAGTCAGAAACGAGATTTCACCAACACTCAGTTTGCCTTTGCCATGCATGCAAAAGTAGTTTCCCCGTCTCGCAATTTGTCCTGAATATTGCAAACCAGATGGGAAGTGGATGTTTCCCATCCGGTATTGATTGTCAACCACCAGCCATTTGGCGTGCATGCCTTGAGCGTCCCGGTAATCTTCTTGGTATTTGCTCTGTTTGTCGTAGTGCTGGGGTCTGATAATCATGAAGTCGTGCCCACCGTCTCCGGCGTTGACAACAATGTCCAGGTGTTTGGGGTTGTGCATCACCGAGTAGCCTGTCCCCACCAGATACCGGGTGAGGTTGGGACTGTCGTACACCAACTCGCGTGGCTGTGTAATGCGACCGTGTGACATGCCTTGACCGCAAAAGTAAACATGCTCTATTCGCGCAAATGCCTGTTGATTGTCGCGATTGATGAGGTGTTCCCGGACAAGCCCATGCGGCATTAGTATTCTTTGTTCGGACATGACTACACCCCAAGAGGCCTGATCCTGATGGTCCAGGCCAATGGCCCCCTGCGCCAGCACAGCCGCATTCTGCACCTTGAATGCGCCAGACCAAGCGGTGTCGTGATTTTTGGTGGACACCCCGGCCTGGTTCAATGTACCGACGGCTCGCCCAGTGGCAGTGAGGTAGCCTGTAAATGACCCGGTGCCGCACTGTTGTTGATGGACGAAACCCTCAAAGCCAGCCGGTGGCCATTGTGTGTTGTTATTCCAGATTTTTGGCAAAAAGCGGTAGCTGCCGTTCAATCGTTTGCCCAAAAGATCCGCCATGTGAGGAAGGAGGTTGACCGGCAGCGGATCAGAGGTGTCCGAAGCATCAAATACGATCGCCGGTATTTTTTGTTTGTCCAGATACAGGCTGCCCAAAGGCAATAACTGGTTGCCAACCACTGGACCTTTCCACCTGAACGAAACTGCACCAGCCCCCTGTACTTCTCCCCAACCTGTAATGGCGTGTTGATGGACGTTCCATGGCAAGGCGCTCTTGAACTGCATGGGGCCGTAGGGCGCGATGTGCAAAACACCATGTGATTGAACCTCGCTCACCTTGGGCAGAACACCCCAGACATTCTCGAATTGGGAAACCTCAGAGTCCGTGGCAGAGGCACTGATTTGGTAGCTCAGTTGCAGACAGGTTTTGCCGCGTGGGTCCGGAATATGCAACTTGCACAGTTTGGGCTGGTGATCCCGGATGTCGTGTTCAATGTAGAGTCCGTGTGTCAGTGTGTGGTCAGTGAGGGTTCCGGTTTTCAGAGACTGAGCAGCCTCCACGAGAGAGGATGATTTCAACAGTTGATGGCCGTTGAAAAGCCCCTTGGCAGCCCAGTGATTGTGCTCCAGATCAATGCCCGGTGTCATGCTGGCGCACAAGTCGCGACCCACCTGAAGCAGACCGCGCAAGCCCGTCGGTGTATTTTGTGTGCCAATGCAGATCAAAGTGCCATTGAAACTGAAGTGACCGGATCCACTGGTTTGTCCCGAAAACATCGATCCGTCTTTCCACAGTACATGCAAGGTGGATGTACCACCCTGTGTCTGTGGCATGAGAGAGCCGAAGGCATGCTCGGTCAACCAGTGTTTGTGTTGGCCCGCTGTCACGGTCACAGTCGACTGTCCAAGCGACACATTCAATGCCATGTCAGGCAGCTCGATGTCCAGTGAATCCAGCTTTGCATGCACCACGCCGCGCAGGAGGACGGGAATTTTTTCCGCTTGAAGGCGTTGGCTCAATTCAAGCAGTTGCCTATACAGGCCTTGGGTGAGTATCGGGTCTTTAGCCTGTTTCAATTCAATCGTCGCGCCCGGCCTCATGCTACGCAGTACCATGGAATGTCGGGACAACAGGGCAAGAAAATCGAACGAGGTGCAGGGGCTCGATGAGGGTGGCGTGAATTCGTGAGGCGTTTTGCATTGATGGATTGCACACACCACAGTTCGCCAATCGTCGCTGGCAATTCCCAGTTGTTCCAGCACCGGTATGGCACTTCGCAAACCATCCACACCTTGCTCTTTGATGACTTGAACCAGGGCAGACATGATCCGGTTTTTCTCGAACTCTGGCGGGTTTTCGCGTTGTGGGGGCGACAGTCGATCCAGCCAGAAGTGAAGCGATGCTTGTGCATCACCTTGCAGCCAACCCAGCATGTGCGCTGCTCGCCTGGCATGTGTCGGCTCGTCGCTTTGTGCAAGCTCTTGCAGGTAGTGGCCCATCACGGTCTGCAACTCGTGTTCGGGTATTTCGTCGATTTGTGGCCACTGGTCGATCAGTTCAAAAAAGCGGTTCGCGGCAGGCAACTCCGCACCAATCGCACTCGGGATTTGAGCGCGGGCATTTTGCGCAATTTCACTGTGTGCGTTCAGCACATGTTTGATGGAGTTTTTGAAATTGATGCCAATTTGGCAAGCTTTGCACAGCCGGTCCAGAACAATGTGTTGAGTGTCCAGATCGGCGATGGCTTGTTGCAGTTGAGCCAGGGTGTTGAATTGACTCCATGACAAAAGTTCCGATTCAAGCGCCGGATGATTTCCGGATGTGGCTTGATCAATCAAGGGTAGCCAGAATGCGAGCCTGGATGCGGTGTTCAATTGGCTGTTGGGGTACTCATTTTGCAGCACACGCAGATAAATGCTGTCAATCCCGGCCTGTGTGGCTTGTGAAACGAATTGGTTTGCCAGCGCAGGTTGAAGCAGCGTGGCTTTGGGGGTTTTGCAAAGTCTGTAACTGAGCCGTGCCAGCCCGTCATCGATGTCGGTGTTAAACCAAAGCAGTTGATTGTGTCCCAGCCATTCCACCAAGCTGGGGTGCCATGAATCCACCATGAAAGCCTTGCGTTTGGCCCAGTTGAACTGGATCCCTTTGGAGGCATGAATGGTGTCGTGAGACAGTGTGGGTTTGTTGGTGAAGTTCAGGTCCAGTGTGCTTGAATTGGCACGAGGGCAGCCCACGTGAATGATGAGTCGCTTCCATGCGCCTTCCAGCGCATGGCTGACTTTTCCGAACCAGATTTTTTGTTCGAACGCCTGTCTGGTTCTTCGTGTTTCACCAGTACGGGACATCAGAAAATCGTGTATTTGCTCGAGAAGTTGGTCTTTCTGGTCGTTCTCTTGCAAAGGCAATTGAAGATCAATGTCTTCAGGTGGTGTTTCGTTTTTCCACCGATGAACAGATGATCCTTTGAGTATCGCTTCGGGCACATTCAGTGTTTGAAGCAATTCCAGCAGTGAGAACCGAGCCTGGCCCTGTGAATGGCGGCTCGCCACTGTCAAGGTTTTATTGAGAAAGGCAGAAAAGTTCTTGAACGATGTTTCTGATCGATAGGGGGATTCAAAAAATTCGTGGGCTGGCCGGGGGTTGGCGCTAAGCGGGTGGGACGTTGGCATGAAAAATTGGCTCGACTAAGGGCGTGTTGTGTGCCCAACAGCACACAAAGCCATTGAGTAGCCAGCCAGGGGTTTTAGTTCATGCTGCCTGGACAGGGGGCAACAGCGGGATGTCGTCTGCGCTTTGTGCGCGTAGCTGAAGGCACGCCTTAGCCAAGGCCTGGCCAATCAAAATCAGGCAAGGCCCATCGGTCAGTTGTTCAGCAGAAAACAAGGGCAACTTGCCGAGGTTCAGTGGAGTGAATTTTTCGCTGGGCAATGACACGCTTTCGCACAAAATAACAGGTGTGTTTGCGTTGCGCCCTTTTTCAAGCAGTGCGGCAGCCCACGGACCCGCCTGACGCAGACCCATGTACACAGCCACGGTGTCATTCTCGGTGCCAGTGAATAATTCCGTGCTGGGTACCTCATCGGCACCCACAGAAGGGGTTGTGAATGTGACGCTGCGCGCAATGCCACGTAAGGTCAGGGACGCTTGCAAACTGCTGGCTGCAGCCAGTGCTGCAGTCACCCCGGGCACCACTTCAACAGTATGGCCGGCAGTTTTGAGTGCGGTAATTTCCTCGTCGGCGCGACCAAACACCATGGGGTCACCCCCTTTTAAACGCACCACAAGTTTGAATTGGTCGGCCGCCTCAACAAGCTGTTTGTTAATGAAGTGTTGGGCAGTGGATTTCTTGCCGCAGCGTTTTCCAACGGCGACCAGTTTTGCATCGGGGTGTGCTTCAGAAAGAAGAGAGGGACTGACCAGCGCATCGTAAAACACGCAGTCTGCCTGCATCAACAGCTTCAGGCCACGAACGGTGATTAAATCCTCCGCTCCAGGTCCTGCTCCAATCAACACAACGCGTCCCATCTCAAAAGTCCCTATTTAAGAACAAGCAACCAACAACCGGGTGAAGGGTCGTTGCTTAGTTCTTTGCAACGATCATGCCAGCTGCCACGGTTTGGTTGGTGGCGCTGTCAATCAGGATAAAACTGCCTGTTGCGCGGCATTCGGTGTACAAATCAGCCACGATGGGCTGAGCCAGCACCAATTCAATCTGCGCAATGTCGTTCATTTGCACCGTTTTGGTGCTTTCCCCGTGCAGCAAGGTGTGAATGTCGAGCACCAAATTCACCGCCTTGATTTTGGCCTGGGTTTGGCGTGTGGTTTGCTTGATCCAGTACTTGCGCGCAGGGTTCAATGGTTCATTGTCCAG
Organism: Limnobacter alexandrii; assembly: GCF_005871185.1. Lineage (GTDB taxonomy): Bacteria > Pseudomonadota > Gammaproteobacteria > Burkholderiales > Burkholderiaceae_B > Limnobacter > Limnobacter alexandrii. The sequence continues at coordinate 178,045 of NZ_SWKN01000009.1, read as the reverse complement.
CCAGCAAATGTCGGCCGTCAATGATTTCACCGGGGCGTGGTTCACGGTGTCGCCACTGCTGACAATTTGATCGCCACGGGACACGTCCACATCGCGGTCCAGCACCAGTGTTACACATTGGCCCAAATGGGCTTCAGGCAAATCGTCGTTCAAAAACACGATGCGAGACACCACGGCGCTTTGGCCGGAAGGATGAACCACCACGGTGTCGCCAACCTTCACGCTGCCGCCCTCAACACGGCCCATGTAGCCGCGAAAATCCTCGGCTTTGTGTCCGTCGTGACGCGCCACCAACTGCACCGGGAAGCGGAAACCCACCTTGTGAGCCGCTTCAGCGCGGTCTGCACGGCTGGGAATGTTTTCCAGAATGGGCAGCAAGGGCTGACCGGTGTACCAAGGCGTTTTTGGGCTGGCCGTCACCACATTGTCGCCGGTCAGGGCTGAAATTGGCAGCACCAGTGCTTCTTGTACACCCACGGTGATTGCCAGTTCTCTAACGGCTTTTTCAGTCGCAATGAATTTTGCTTGATCAAAATCAACCAGGTCCATTTTGTTCACGGCAAACAAAATGGCAGGTATGCCCAGTTTGCCTGCAATCGCGCTGTGGCGTTTTGTTTGCGCCAGCAGTGTGGCTTTCAGGCCTTCGGCGCTTTCTTCGAAGGTAACGCGGGTAATGTCGACCAGCACAATAGCCACGTCGGCGGTGGATGCACCAGTCACCATGTTGCGGGTGTACTGCTCGTGCCCCGGCGTGTCGGCCACAATAAACTTGCGCGCAGGTGTGGCGAAATAGCGGTAAGCCACGTCGATGGTAATGCCTTGCTCGCGCTCCGCTTCCAGACCGTCGGTCAGCAGGGAAAAGTCGATTGCATCACCTGCGGTGCGCTTGTTTTTCGCCTTGGAAATGGCGGCCAGCTGGTCAGCAAAAATGCCTTTGCTGTCAAACAACAGGCGACCAATCAAGGTTGATTTTCCGTCGTCGACAGAGCCAGCGGTGATGAAGCGCAGCACACCATGGTCTTGGGTGCTCAGTTTCAGGGCTTCGTTAATTGCGTTCATGGTATTCATCTCGATTTAGAAATAGCCTTCTTTCTTGCGGCGCTCCATGGAGGCCTCGGAAGTTTGATCGTCCATGCGGGTTGCGCCGCGCTCGGTAATGTCGGTCACTGCAGTTTCAGTGATGATTTCAGCGGGCGTGGCTGCGGTACTTGCCACCGGGCAGGTGCAGGTAATGTCGCCCACCGTGCGGAAGCGAACCACACGTGTTGTAACCGTTTCACCAGCCTTGGGTTGAGTCATTTCTGTGATGGGCACCAACAGGCCGTTGCGCTCGATCACTTCACGTTCGTGGGCGTAGTAAATGTTGGGTAACTCCAGCTTTTCACGCTCAATGTATTGCCACACGTCCAGTTCGGTCCAGTTGGAAATGGGGAATACACGCATGTGTTCACCCGGGTGTACACGTGTGTTGTAAAGGTCCCAAAGTTCGGGGCGCTGGTTTTTCGGGTCCCATTGACCAAAGCCATCGCGGAAGGAAAAAATGCGTTCTTTCGCGCGCGCTTTTTCTTCATCCCGGCGGGCGCCACCCATGAGTGCATCAAAACCAAATTCTTCCTGGGTTTCAAGCAGGGTTACGCTTTGAAATGCATTGCGGGAGGCTTCCGGGTGTGGCAGGCGAATGGTGCCTTTTTTGATGGAGCCTTCCAGTGAACGAACAATCAGTTCCTCGCCCAGTTGTTTGGCTTTCCAGTCCCGAAACTCGATCACTTCAGGGAAGTTGTGTTCGGTGTCAATGTGCACCAAAGGAAACGGAAACTTGCCAGGGCGAAATGCTTTTTCGGCAAGGCGCAGCATCACGATGGAATCTTTGCCACCTGAGAACAACATTGCGGGACGTGCGCATTCGGCGGCCACTTCGCGCATGATGTAGATGGCTTCTGCTTCAAGCCAGTCCAGGTGGGACATGGTGTGTTTTTGCGTGCTCACTTGCGTGCTCATGATTGCTCTCGACTTGTTTTCTTCAATTGTTGAATTCAGCTTATTTTTTCAAATTGGCATTGTGCAAACCGCATTCTTTGCTGGTGGGGTCTTCCCACCACCAGCGGCCTGCGCGAATGTCTTCACCAATGGTGATTGCGCGGGTACAGGGCTCGCAGCCAATCGATGGGAAACCTTCGAAATGCAGCTTGTTCACGGGCACATCGAACTGGCGAACATAGGTCCACACATCGGCTTCGCTCCAGTCAGCCAGAGGATTGAATTTTTCAATGCCACGGTCAGCATCGAATTCCCGAACTGGCAAGGTAGCGCGTGTTGCAGCTTGCGCCTGACGTTGGCCGGTTACCCAGGCCTTTGCACCTTGCAGCGCGCGGGCCAGCGGTTCCACTTTGCGAATGCCGCAGCATTCTTTGCGCAGCGCCGTGCTGTCATAAAAAGCGTCGGCACCTTTGGTGTTCACATAGGTTTCAACTGCGTCGGCTTTTGGTTCAAACCACTGTACGGTTTGACCATATTTGGCTTGCAGGGCAGGGGCTACATCAAGCGTTTGCTGGTGCAGACGACCCGTGTTCAGGCTGAACACACGAATGTTCAGTTTCAGGCGCGCGATCACGTCGAACAACACATTGTCTTCAGCCGCCAAACTGCTGGCCAGGGAAATGCTGTCAAATTCCTGAGCGGCTTGGGTCAACAATGTTTCCAGCGCTTGAACTTTTGCCGCAATGTCAGTGGCGGGTTGGTGCGGGCCACGAAACACGGCGATTACCTGTTCTTGCACAGCGTTGTTTTCCGTTGCTGCTTCAACACTGTGGAAGCGCGACTGTGCTGAAGTATTCACTGCATTCATGCTTATGCTCCTGCGGCGGCAGCCCTGCGGTTGAACACGGGCAAGGAACCATCGGCACTGGTTTGGTAAGGAATGGTGAAATCAGCAAACGCATTCAATGCGTCTTGAAGCGACTTGCCTTCCTTGATGTCGAATTGCGTGAAACCGCAACGTGCCAGGTAGAAGAATTGATCGCGCCACACGTCACCGAATGCACGAATTTCGCCGGTGAAACCATAACGCGTGCGCAACAGTACCGCGCCCGAATAGCCTTGGCCGTACTTGAACACGGGGAAGTTGAATGCAATCAGCTTCAGTACATTCACATCGCCTTGCAACTGCTCGGGATTGTCTTCTGGGTTCAGGTAAACACCCAACTCGCCGGCTTGTGCGCGTTCAGAAAGTTCGGCTTTGTTGGCTTCCCAAACAGACAGGTGCACCAGCACTTTGCCGTCGGCAGGGACTGCCACGGGTGCTTCGTCAGTACCTTGTTCAATCACCACAAATTCATCGGCAACAATTTCAGCGTCGCCGTTCAGTGGTTTAACAATAATGTTTGCCATTTTATGCAGCCTCCTTGTTGGCGTACACGTGGTCTTTGAAGGGCTCAGCGCCAATGCGGTCGAGCGTGTCGATGAACAGTTCATCTTCATGACGCTCACGCACATACACTTCCAGCAACTTCACAACCACGCCGGGTACGTCTTCGGCATAGAAGGATTTACCAATCACTTTACCAATGGACGCATCGTTGCCCTGACGGCCACCCAAGGTAACCTGGTACCACTCTTCGCCATTTTTATCGACACCCAAAATTCCGATGTTGCCGATGTGGTGGTGACCGCAAGAGTTGATACAACCCGAAATGTTCAGGCTGAGATCACCCAAATCAAACTGGTAGTCCAGATTGTCTACGGCCTCTTGGATGCCCAAGGCAATCGGAATGGATTTGGCATTGGCCAATGAACAGAAATCGCCGCCGGGGCAGGCAATCATGTCGCTGACCAAGCCAATGTTGGGCATGGCCAAATTGTGTTCTTTCAAGGTGCTCCACAGTTCGAACAAGTCTTGCTCGGCCACATCGGACAGCACAAAGTTTTGTTCGTGCGTGACACGCAATTCACCGAAGGAATACTGCTCAGCCAAGTCGGCGATCAGGTGCATTTCATCGGTGGTGGCATCGCCTGGGGCAATGCCGGGGCGCTTCAGCGATATGCTGATGGCCACATAACCCGGCTGGCGATGTTCGCGTGCATTGCGCGTTAACCAACGATCAAAACCCACATGCTTGGCGCGCAAGCCACGATTTTGCTCGGCAATGGTTGCCACTTGTTCGGCACTGAACTGCTCGTAAGCAGGTGCAGTGAAAAACGAGGACACACGGTCAAATTCTTTTTGGGGAATAACGGACACACCGCCTTTGATGTGTTGCCATTCTTCTTCCACCTGCTTGGCAAATTCCTCAGGGCCAATGGCACGCACCAGAATTTTGATGCGGGCTTTGTACAGGTTGTCGCGGCGACCATAGCGGTTGTACACGCGCATTACTGCTTCGATGTAAGTCAGCAGTTCTTGCCAGGGCAAATCACTTTTGATCACGGAACCAATCACGGGTGTGCGGCCCAAACCGCCACCTGCCAACACCTGCGCTACCACCTCACCGGCTGCGTTGCGCGTCAGGTTGACACCGATGTCGTGCACTTGCACTGCGGCACGATCTTCTGCCGCACCATTCACTGCAATTTTGAACTTGCGTGGCAGGTGGGCGAATTCTGGGTGAAAGGTGCTCCACTGGCGAATCAGTTCGCAAAATGGGCGAGGGTCTACAAATTCGTCTTTCGCGATACCCGCGAACGGGTCGCTGGTGGTGTTGCGAATACAGTTGCCGCTGGTTTGAATGGCGTGCATTTCAACTTCAGCCAATTCAGCAAGAATGGCTGGCACATTCTCCAATGCAGGCCAGTTGTACTGAATGTTCTGGCGGGTGGTGAAGTGCGCATAGTTGCGGTCGTACTTCGCCGAAATGTCGGCAAGCTTGTGCAATTGTTTTGCGCCCAGCAAGCCGTAGGGAATGGCCACGCGCAGCATGGGCGCATGGCGCTGAATGTACAGGCCGTTTTGCAGGCGCAGGGGACGGAACTCTTCGTCTGTCAGTTCGCCTTTCAGGAAGCGCTCGGTTTGGTTGCGAAACTGAGCCACGCGTTCGCGTACAAGGGCGTGGTCGTAGTCGTCGTATTTGTACATTTACATCACCAGTTTTGCGGCCACGGCGGTGAGGGTCGTGGCCAATACCCCGCGCAAGAACCTTTCCGGCACTGCGCGACTTAAATAACTGCCCACTGTGATACCAGGGATAGACCCCAGCAGCAGTGCGCCCAACAAACCAAAATCAACGGTTCCCAAACTGAAGTGACCAAACGCAGCCACTGTGGTGAGGGGCACAGCATATGCGATATCGGTACCCGCAATTTCGGATGCCTTCAGATGCGGGTACAACATGATCAGCACCATGGCGCCAATTGCACCTGCACCGATCGATGACACTGTGACCAACATGCCAATGACTGCAAATGCAACCACGGTCGCGATGGTACGCGTTTTGTCTTGCAATTGGGCTTGCGGGTGGTTTTGCAGCCACTTCACAATCTTTGTTTTGAAAATAAGCACACCGACAGTCAACATGACGCAGATGGAAATGGACCAGCGAATGAACGCATCAATCGCGCTGCCTTTGCCGGCGTTTTGAATGTCAAGCCCGTGCAAAATGGCAATGGTAATCAGCGAGGCGGGCACACTGCCCAAACATGCCAGGCCTACGATGCGCCAGTTCACAGTGTTGCGAAGGCGATGCACCAATGTGCCAGCACCTTTGGTAATCGCCGCAAATGCCAGGTCGGTACCCACGGCAGTTGTGGCGGGTACGCCGAACAACACAGTGAGCAACGGTGTCATCAGCGAGCCACCACCCACGCCGGTAAGGCCGACCAAAAGGCCGACCGCCAGGCCAGAAGCAACGTAGACTAAATCAATGTCAAAAGGCACGTGAAAGCTCGATGAAAATGGTTTTTTGGGACTTGAAGTGTAGGCGCTTCCCCTTATAATTCAAACGATAATATTTCCATTTATATATTCCCCTGTGGAATAAAGGGTTTTTATGAACTTGCATCAGCTTCGATTCGTTCGGGAAGCGGTTCGCCATGATTTCAGCCTGACCGATGCGGCCAAGGCGCTGTTTACTTCTCAGCCGGGTGTATCCAAGGCGATCATCGAATTTGAAGAAGAGCTGGGCTTTCAAATTTTCAAGCGACATGGCAAACGCCTTAAAGGTTTAACGCCGCCGGGTGAATTGGTTTACCAAGCCTGTGAGCGGGTGTTGGCCGAGCTTGAGAACATCAAGCGCGTGGGTGAGGAATTTGCTGCGCGTGAAAGTGGGCAATTGACTGTGGCGGTTACTCACACACAGGCACGCTACGTATTGCCACAGGCTGTGGCGGCTTTCCGCAAGAAATTCCCGAAGGTGAAGCTGATTTTGTTGCAGGGCACACCCGAGCAACTGGCCCAATGGGTGCGCAAAGACCAGGCTGACTTGGCAGTGGCCACCGAAGCTTTGGCCGATGAGCCTGATTTGGTGACCTTTCCCTGTTATGACTGGGGGCACATTGCCATTGCACCCAGCGGTTCGCCCCTATTAAAACCTTTTGTGGAGGGAGGGCGTCAAATCGCGCTGGCCGATTTCGATCAAATGCCAGTGATCACCTACGAAACCCACTTTGCCGGGCGCAAGAAAATTGATGCTGCATTTCAGAAAGCCGGGGTCAACATCGATTTGGTGCTGGAGGCGATTGATGCGGATGTAATTAAAACCTACGTGGGCTTGGGTTTGGGCGTGGGCATTATTGCTGAAGTGGCTTTTGATGCCTTGAAAGACAAAGGTTTGATGGCAGTGCCGGTTGATCACCTGTTTGGTCGCAACACCACGCGCATTGCTTTGCGGCAGGGTGTGTTCATGCGAACGTTGATGTATGAATTCATCGCGGTGTTTGCACCGATGTTGACGCCAAAGCTGATTGACCGCGTGCTGGGCGGTGGGCAGGCCTACGACATTTGATGCGGTGTGGTTTGGGTATGTGGCGTGGTTCGGTTATGCGGTGTGCTTGATTTGCTCGGGGCGCAGTGCCTGTTGCGACGGAAAATCTGTTGGCCCCAAGCTGAACCTTGCCTTGCCTGAAGCCGCCCCTCGAAAAAAGCGGTCGGGGCGGCTTCTGCCCCAAGGGGCACCGGCCTGGCTTGGCACGCTTGGGCAGATTTTCCTGACTGTCGCCACAAGCACAGACGCATCCGATCAAATCCGCACACCGCACAGCTAAGCACACATTGTGCACATCGCGTACAGCACGCAACTCGCCCGAACAGTGCGGCTGTGCAGCTTGGCCATCAGCCCCGCATGTGTTTGCGTACCACCTCAAAAACCCGCGATGTGTCCTGACTCTTCGGCCCATTGGCCACCAGTTCATCCAGCAACTCTGCGGTTTTAAACAACAGCGGCAAATGCAAACCCTGCTTCTTCGCAGCGTCCGCCACCATGCGCACATCTTTTGCATGCAGGTGCGCTTCAATTGAAACCGGATCCGTAAAGCCCTTCACCATGTGCGGTCCGGCCCAATCCAGTACCCGGCTTGCAGGCAGGCCAGCTTGCAACAATTCAAGCACAACGCTCAATTCCGCACCTTGTTCCAGCGCGTAATTCATGGCTTCGGCAATGCCCACCAATTGAATGCAAAGCGCCATTTGATTGGCGGCCTTGATGGCCTGCCCGGCACCTGAGGGCCCAACATGACGAATGGTTTTTCCCAAGTGCTTCAGCATGGGCTCGATCTGATTGAATGCTGCCAAATCACCGCCCGCCATCATGCTCAGGGTTGCGGCGCGTGCGCCTGCTGCACCACCGGAAACGGGGCAGTCGATGTAGTCGATTTGCCTTGCCTTGAGCTTGCCAGTAATGTCCGCCACAGCGGCGGCGTCAATGGTGCTGAAATCCACAATGATTGAACCAGGCTGTGCCTGTTGCGCAATGCCGCCCTCACGAAACAGCAACGATTGAACATCGGCCGTGTTGGTCACATTCAGGGCAATCAGGCGGGTGCGGGCGCACAAAGCTTCAATGCTGGGCTGTGCAATGAGGGGAATATCAGCCAATGCTTCGAAGGTGGAGGCGTTTCGTGCCCAGGCCAGCACGGTGTAGCCAGCATTGCAAAGGTGGCCCACCATGGCGGACCCCATATTACCAAGGCCGATAAAGCCAATTGTTTTGGGTGTTGAGGGTGTTGAGTTCATCCCCGGATTATAGTCAGCTTCAGTGGGTCTGCATGCTCGGGTTTTCAGCAATGTGCAGGTCGCTTAAGCGGCAGTATTGCAACTCGCCTGTGTGCAGTTGAACCAGTACCGGGTGGCTTGTTGAAATCCAGCGGCCGAACTCGGCAATGTTGTAGGCAATCACTTTGGCTGGCGCTGAATTCAGCAACACCTCGGCGCCGACCTTGAACAATTTCGCGGTTTGGCGAAGCGTGCGCTTGCGCATCAGGGTTTGTCCATCGGGATAACGCGGACCCAATGAACCGGCGGCGTTGGAATAGGCGATTGTGAGGGGCATGTTTGCCTCCAGGCTGGTGTGTACAGTTTATTTATACGACACCAACCTGAAAAGCAGTTTACCGAACATGGGGGGATAACCCGTTCAGTTTTTAGTGTGAGGGTAACAAAAGCTGGTTTTGAATCAGCATGAACAGTTCGCTGTTGGGGTCTGCAATGCTGTCGCAAATGCTGAAATGGTCGGCATTTACTTGCAAGGGTGGGTTCAGTCCCCAGTGCGATGCCAAATAAGCACTTTGCTCTTTGAATGCATCGGATTCCTTCGTGCCAAAGGCCAGGTGCACTGGAATGGTGGGCTTGGGCATCAGTGCCGGGCTTACCATGCGCGTGCGTTTCTGGTTCAGCTTCAGGTCTTTCTGAATGAAAGGTGTGTGCACCAGTGGGCTAAGGTCGTATATGCCTGAAATGGCAATGACAGACTTCACCACATCTTGTGGCAGGTCAGAGGCCCACAGTGGCCAAAACGCCAGCGCGCTCATGACACCCAAATGGCCACCTGCAGAATGCCCGCACACCACAATTTGATTGGCATCGAAACCGAAACGGTCTGCCTGACGGTAAAGCCATTCAATACCACGCAGGGTTTGTCGGACGCTGTCTTCGATGGTGACGCGTGGAATAAGACCGTAATTGAGCAGGGCTACCGAGTAGCCACGTGCCACATAGGGTTTGGCCAGAAAAGTGAAATCGTATTTGTCCAGCGAACGCCAGTAGCCGCCGTGAATAAAGATCAACAGAGGCTTGCCGGGCTTGCCCGGAATAACGTCCACAGTTTCTGCTTCCGATTCGCCGAAATACTGATTCCAGAACCCATCCAGGTCAAAACGCGCGTAACGGGACTGTTCAGCCCAGCGAGCAAAGGTTTTGGGGTGGTCGGGCAGGTAAGAGCGAACGTTGTACTGGCTCTCGAGCCAGGCCACGTCGGGCTGGTTCTCGCCACTTTGGGCTTTTGTGTCGGCCATATGGCAGTGCAAAAATGATTATTTGGTTGTTGGACAGAATAAATTCGTGACACAACATACCGTAAAGGGACCAAAAAGTCCAATTTTCATGCCAATTTCGCAGTTGATTAAACACAATGGCAATAATTTTGTGCTTACAATGAAAAGTTCAGCGTTTCAGTCGAAAGCTTGCCCAACACGCAAGCGCAGCAAAGGCCACCACGGCGGCTGCCATCGGCAGTGCCGTGTCGTCGTGTACCACTGAAACAGCCCAGCTGGCCAACCCCCCCAAGCCGAATTGTGCGCAACCATACAGTGCTGATGCTGCCCCAGCGTTTTTCGGGTGCCTGCCCAACAACTGCGCAGTGGTGTTGGGCGCAACAAAACCCAGTGAACCCACACACACCAGAAAGCCTGCCACCATCAAGCCCAGGTTCCAGCTGGCTGTTCCTGCATTCCAGGCGCTGATCAGCACCATCAAGGCACCCAGAAAACCCAGTGCGGAACCGGCCTTGATCAAGGGAGTGGTGCCCGTGCGTTTCACCAGGCGCGTGGAGGCATAGCCAAACCCAATCAGGGTCAGGATGTTCGAGCCAAACAGCACGGCGTAGGTTTTCTCACTCAAGCCAAAAAACTCGATGTACACAAAGGGTGTGCCGGTGATGTAGGCAAACATAGCCGCAAAGTGCGCACCACCCGCCACAATCAACAAACGTGCGTCCGGGTATTTCCAGACTGTCCAATAACCCCGGAATGCTTCACTCAACGAGGATTGGGTTCGGACTTTGCTCAAGGTTTCAGGCAACAAGGCATACGCCGCCAAAGTGCAGGCTGCGCCAAACAGGGCAAGCGCAAGAAATTCATAGCGCCAGGAACCCAGTTCAAGAATGTAGGCCCCCAACAGTGGCGCGATCATCGGTGCCAGCGAGGTGACCATGGCAATCATGGCCATGACCCGGGCTGAATCGGTTTCACCAAACAAATCACGAATGACAGCCCGTGAAATGACCGCTGCCGCACCGCCACCAAAGGCCTGAATCAGGCGAAACACAAGCAATTGCTCGATGGTTTGGGCCAGCATGCAGGCCACGCTGGCCAGCACAAACACTGTGGTACCCGCAAAAATCATTCGTCTACGGCCAAACCTGTCCGACAGGGGGCCATAAAACAGCATGCCCATGGCAAACCCGGCCAGAAACACAGTCACTGTTTGTTGAACACGCCCGGCAGGTGCCTGCAATTCTTCGCCAATGGCGGCAAGGCTTGGCAAATAGAGGTCGATCGCCAAGGGGGCGAAGGCGGCCAGTGCAGCCAGCAGAAAAAACATGGGGCGATTAATCACAAAGGGGTTTCCGGTGCGAAGTGATTGGGCATTGTACGCGTTGTGCGGTGCTTCATTGAGCAAACTAATTTGACAGGGCGTACGTACCTAATTAAGGTCATGAGAGTGCGATAAGTAGTAGTGCACAAGCAGTTCGAATTCAGTTGCTTTCTTGGGGTGCAGCATGGAATTTACGTCGCTTGATCTTGCCCGAATCCAGTTCGCGGCCAACATTACCTTCCATATTTTATTTCCCACAATCACCATCGGCCTTGGCTGGGTGATGTTTTATCTGCGCTTGCAGCATGTGCGCACGGGCAAAACCGAGTGGGAGCAGGCCCATTATTTCTGGACCAAGATATTTGCGCTGACTTTCGCCATGGGCGTGGTGTCGGGCATCACCATGAGTTTTCAGTTTGGCACCAACTGGCCGGGGTTCATGGAAAAAACGGGAAACATTTCCGGGCCGCTGTTGGGTTATGAGGTGCTCACTGCCTTTTTTCTGGAAGCCACTTTTCTGGGTGTGATGCTGTTTGGCAAGCAACGGGTGTCGCCCAAAGTGCACTTGCTGGCCACGTTTTTGGTGGCCTTTGGCACCACTTTGTCGGCTTTCTGGATTTTGGTGCTCAACAGCTGGATGCAAACCCCCCAAGGTTTCGAGATTATCGACGGCCAAATGCACGCCACCAATTGGCTGGAAATTATCTGGAATCCCTCCTTCCCCTACCGTTTCACCCACATGTTGTTGGCCAGCGGCTTGACCGTGTTCTTCGTCATTGCGGGCGGTAGCGCACTTCAAATTTTGCGCAAACGGGAAAAGCCTTTCACGCGCCACATGTTGAAACTGGGTGTTTATGGCGCAGCGGTGCTTATACCGATCCAGATTTTTGTGGGTGATTTGCATGGTTTGAACACCTTGAAGCACCAACCCGCCAAAGTGGCGGCGATGGAAGGTGTCTGGGAAACCGAGAGGGGCGCGCCATTGTTGCTGTTTGCCATTCCCGACAGCGAAGCGCGCACCAATCACTTTGAAATTGGCATTCCGAAAATGGCCAGTTTCATTTTGACGCACGACTTCAACGGCGAGATCAAGGGGCTGAATGATTTCCTGAATACACACCCACCAGTCGGGCCAGTGTTTTATTCCTTCCGGGTCATGGTGGGCATGGGCGTCTTGATGTTGTTGGTGTCCTGGGCCTCGGTGTGGGCATTTCGGAAGACCGGTCCTGTGCTTGAGAACAAAACCCATCGACTTATTCTGACCGCTTTGATGTTCATGATGTTCTCGGGCTGGGTGGCCACTGTGGCGGGTTGGTGGGTGACCGAAATTGGTCGCCAACCTTATGTGGTGTACGGCGTGCTGGGCACTGCTGATGTGGTGGCCCAACACCCACCTCAGTTGCTGGCGTTCACGGTGCTGCTGTACATGGCCATGTACATTGGTTTGATCATTTCCTATGTGTGGGTGCTGCGGTATATGTTGCTGGGTGGGATTGGGTCATCCAAGAAGGTCAACTGGGGTGGCGCGTCAACGGCCACAACACCGGCTGACAAACTTCGCCGTGAACAATAAAAGGGGAACAGTGCGATGACATTCAACGAGTTTTTACCGCTGTTGTTCATGGGCGTGATGGGTTTGTCTCTTCTGATTTATGTAGTGCTAGACGGCTACGACCTGGGGGTTGGCCTGTTGCTGCCCCATGCCACAGACGATGAAAAAGACACCATGATCAATTCAATTGGTCCGTTTTGGGATGCGAATGAAACCTGGTTGGTCCTGGGTGTGGGTGTGTTGCTGGTGGCTTTTCCCAAGGCGCATGGTGTGGTGCTGACAGCCCTGTATTTGCCCGTCACATTCATGCTGCTGGGCCTGGTACTGCGAGGCGTGGCCTTTGATTTCCGCGTGAAAGTGGATATTGCCTACAAGCCCTTGTGGAATCGTATTTTCTTCATTGGTTCACTGGTTACATCGGTTTCGCAAGGCTGGATGCTGGGCAGTTACATCACCGGTTTCTCGAACCACTGGTCGCAATTGGTGTTCAATTTGGGCGTGGCCATTACCTTGCCTTTTGCATACACGCTGCTGGCCAGCGGGTGGTTGATCATGAAAACCGAAGGTGACTTGATTGAAAAATCTCGCCGCTGGGGGCGAATCAGTTTCTGGCCCATGCTGATTTCCATCGCCTTTATTTCCGCCATGACGCCTTTGGTGGTGCCTGAAATTTTTGACAAGTGGTTCAGCTTTCCCAACATTGTGGCGCTGGCACCCATTCCAATCGCATCGGTGTTGTGCCTGTGGGGCATTCACCATGTGCTCAGCAGTCAGCGCTTGATGGACGCTGGCTACGGCTGGATGGTGTTTGCACTCACCGCAGGCGTGATGACCTTGGCCTTCATGGGCCTGGCCTATAGTCAGTACCCCTATGTGGTGTTGAATCAATTGACCGTGTGGGAAGCGGCTTCCTCGCCTGAAGCATTGAAGATTATTCTGGTGGGTGTGGTGATCACTTTGCCAACCATCCTCGGGTACACTGCGTTTTCATACAAGGTGTTCTGGGGCAAGGCCAAAGAACTGTCTTATCAGTAACAACGCACCGAAGGAATTTGTTGAAATGAGCATCAGGCAACTGAGCAATGAGGTCGCAGTGTGCGGCCAAATCAGTCCCGAAGATTTGGAAGCAATTGCTGAACTGGGCTTTAAAACCATAGTGAACAACCGGCCCGACCATGAAGTGGGTGCGCAACTGGCCCATTCAGTGATTGAAGCCAAAGCAAAAAGCCTGGGCTTGGCGATTCATTATTTGCCCATGGAAGTGGGGCAACCACCCTCAGAGGTACTGCTTGAGGACTTCAAACGCATTCTGGATGAAGCGGAAAAACCGGTGCTGGCCTATTGCCGAAGTGGTAATCGTTCGGGCCAAATTTACATGGGCGCTTGCGCCCTGAAATAATTTGGATGCTGGCCTAGTGGTCTTTGCGCGTGTCAGCTTGATTCGTGGGCATGGCCATGGCCAGCTCGCGGATCATGCGCACGGTGTCGATGTCTGCCGCGCGGTAAGCCTGTTTGCGAAATTCATCCACGTCGTGTGACGATATTTCAGGGCCACCCGGCGTGGCCGGTGCATCGCTGACCTGGTACTGAAACCGCAACCACAGTTCGCCAGATTCCGGTTCCTCAATTGAAATGGTCAGCTTGCTGTCGCCGCAAAACTGATTCGCTACAATGCGGGTTTCGGTGCGGTCTTCTTCGATCAACTCGATGGTGTCTTCAATTTGAAAAGGGCCGTAGTTCAGTACGCGTGCAAGCGTGGTGACATTGCCTTCTTGGCTGGTTTGCATCACCTGTGCGTCTTCAAGGCCAAGCACGAAGCGGGTGGGTTTCCAGGCCCGTGCCACCAAGCCGAACCAGAGTTGTTGCCGTGTTAACCAGTCAATGCCAGGCAAGCTCGGGTCGTTGATCTGCACCAAATGTTCAAATTTCATGAAGGGGGTCCTGTGATACACAGACAAGGTACTACAAAACGCTACTCTGATTCCACAAGCTTTCACGGGGTGGTTTATTTGGTGGAAGTGCCCTCCACGGAGGAAGGTGATATTCAGGCCCAAACCCGGGACTTGTTGATGAGCCTTGAGAGAACCATGGTTGGTGCTGGCACGGACAAAAGCCATTTGTTGCTTGTACAGGTTTACTTGACCAATATGGCCCGCGATTACGATGGGTTCAACCAAGTGTGGGACGCCTGGCTGCCCGAGGGCACAGCACCTTCACGCGCATGCGTTGAAGTCAAAGGGCTGGCCAAGCCAGGCTGGAAGGTTGAACTGGTGGTGACCGCTGCAGTGAACCCGGCCTCACTGGCTTAACAAACGCAGGCGCTGCTGAAGTATGCGCAGGTTTGTTTTAAGGTGCTCAAGCGAATCGGTGGTGGGTAGCTGGTTTTGTGCCAGCTGGTTTTCCAGTTGCTGAATAAAGTCGGCAAATGAAAGTTCACCCACCAGTTTGCAATGTCCCTTCAAGGTGTGCAAAGCACGTTTGGCATCAGGCAAATTATTGGCTTGAAGCTGTTTTTCTGTGTCGTCGGCCAGTTGTGGAATTTCAGCCGCAATCATGTCGATGGTTGTTTTGAGCAGTTCTTTGTCGTGGTCAAAGTTTTGCATCGGAATGGGCGACACATGGAATTTCAGGCGTTCAAGCACTGCCTCGATGTCACTGCGTTTGAATGGTTTTGAAATGTACTCGCGCATGCCAGCCGACTGATAAGAGGCTTGAACATCCACCTGCGACTCCGCAGTGAGTCCGACGATCGGCATGGTGGAGTGCTTCGGGTTTGCAAGAATTTTTTGACATGCTTCGATTCCACCCATGTTCGGCATGTGAAAGTCCATCAATATCAGGTCGAAGCGCTCCTCATTAACCGCTTTTATAGCCTCAAGACCATCGGGAACAATCCGGAACGAAATACCCAGTTGTGTCAGAACATGGGCGACAAAGGTCTGGTTCACCACATTGTCTTCAGCCACCAGCACCCGAATGCTTTTTGTTGCAACACCGAATGGGTGATTAAACGAACTGCAATCTTCGTTACTCATGCGGAGATTCTCTGGTTTTGTTCTATCATTTGCTGTCTCCTTGGCGCTGTGGGCCGCAGCCCTATATTGCCAGAGCGCCCAGCAAATATTAAAGCCTATTGTGGAATGAGCAATGGATAAAAAGTTGCACACACCTGCCATTGCAGTTTCAACGCAGCACGTGGGCGTTTTTGATTCGGGCGTGGGTGGTTTGTCTGTTTTGAAAGCCCTGCTGAATTACTTGCCATTTGAGCGCTTTGAGTATGTTGCAGACGAACGCTACCTACCCTATGGTGACAAGCCTCAACATGAAATCACAGATCGTGTTTTAACCCTGTCCAACTGGTTGAGAAACCAGGAGTGCAAAGCCATGGTCATGGCCTGTAACACTGCCACGGCTGCAGGTGCCAACCAGGCGCGGGCAATCCATGCAAATTGGCCAATAGTGGGCATTGAGCCAGCAGTCAAACCGGCCAGCATGCTGACCAAAACCGGGGTGGTGGGAATATTGGCAACCACAAATACCGTGGCCAGTGAACGGTTCAAGGCCTTGGTTGAAAGGTTTGATCCCATGGCCAAAGTGATTGCCCACCCGTGCCCGGGGCTCGTCGAATTGATCGAACAGTCGCTCATACCCGAATCCGCTATTGAGAATTTGCTAAAGCCAGTGGTGGCTGAGTTGCTGCACAAACAAGCCGACGTGATTGTGCTGGGTTGCACCCATTACCCCTTTGTTTCCCATCTCATTTCGAAACTGGCTGGCCCTGGTGTTGCCGTGATAGAGACTGGCTTGCCCGTGGCCAAACAATTGAAAACCCGCCTTGAGGGTGAAAACCTATTGAATCCGGGCACAGAGAATTTGCCTTTGCTTGAACGGGTGAGTTTTTTCACCACGGGCCAGCCTGAAGCGTTCAAAACAAAGTTGGTGAATTTGTTGGGCGTCGATTGGCGTGATGCCAAGGTTCAGCAATTGAAGGTTTAGCTGCTGGCCCGGTTTTCCACGGTGTTGGCCAGCAGTTGTGCCACATGCACAAACTGCGCCGATGCAATTTCCTCGGCACGCGCTGTAAGGGCAATGCCCGCGGCTGTTGCGATGTGTTCAGGCACCACGTTGGCCCAGGTGTTGCGCAACATTTTGCGGCGTTGCGAAAAAGCAGTGCTGACCACCCGACTAAAAATATCACCTGGAATTTCGGCTCGTTGCTGGGCTGGTTTGGGCACCATGCGAACAATCGCGGACATCACTCGGGGCGGTGGGTCGAAGCACTCGGGCGGCACGTCAAACAGATGGTCCATGTCGTAGTAGGCCTGCAACATCACTGACAACCTGCCATAGTCGCTGGTTTTCGGGGCGGCCACCATGCGGTCAATCACTTCCTTTTGCAACATGAAATGCTGATCAATAACCTGGTCAGCTACCTCAAGCAAAGCAAACAAAATGGGCGATGAAATGTTGTAGGGCAGATTGCCCACAACTCGAAAAGGTGCAGGGAGTTGCCCGAAATCAAATTTCAACACGTCCACTTCGTGAACGGTCAGCTTGTCTTTCCAGGCGCCCATGCGAAGTTTCTCTGCCAAATCCCTGTCAATTTCAATCACCTGCAGATGATTGACTGCTTTGAGTAACCAGAATGTCAGTGCACCCAAGCCCGGGCCAATTTCGACCAGTGTGTCGTCGGCACGTGGTCGCATTTCGCCAATCAGGTTGGACAGCACACTTTGATCGGTTAAGAAGTGTTGGCCAAATCTTTTTTTTGCTTGGTGTTTCATTGCGCTTTCCTGCGGCAAAGGTCCATGTGGTGCGCGCATTCTATCGCTTCATTCAGGCTGCCGGCGTCCATGTTGCGGGTGCCAGCCAAATCAAGTGCGGTGCCGTGGTCAACCGAGGTTCGCACAATCGGCAAACCCAGTGAAATATTCACGCCCTGACCGAAACTTGCATGTTTCAACACGGGCAAACCTTGGTCGTGGAACATGGCCAAAACCGCGTCGCTGTTTTGCAGGTATTTTGGTTGAAACAAGGTGTCCGCAGGAAAGGGACCCTGTACATCGTGTCCCTTGGCTTGCAAGGCTTGGATGGTTGGCGTGATGGTCTCAATTTCTTCATGTCCCAGGTCGCCTGATTCGCCAGCATGCGGATTCAGCCCGGTCACCAGAATTCTGGGTTTTGGCACATTCCAGTACAGGCTCAAATCGTGCAGCATGATTTCAAGGGTGCGGGTAAGGCTGTCCCGGGTAATTGCAGCGGGTACTTTGGCCAGTGGAATGTGGGTAGTGGCCAGTGCCACCTTCATTTGTCCACCCATCAACATCATCACCACCTCTGTTTGGTCGCAGCGCTCGGCAAGGTATTCGGTGTGGCCCATAAAACCGGGCCAATGTGGGCTGATTGCGGATTTCTGAATGGGGGCGGTCACCATGGCTGCCGCATTTCCGTTCTGGCAGGCATCGCACGCCAGGTTGAGCAGGCCCAGCACATAAGGCGCATTGGCTGAACTGGGTTGACCCGTGGTGCAGGGTGCTGACAGGGGGTGGTCGAGTAAATAATAGCCCGGCGCCCCGGTATCGCTGTTGGCAATATCCCGTAGCGAGTCAATGCGCTGCCATTTGGGTTCAATTCCCGCGTTGCTGGCTCTAGTAGTAAGCAAGTTTGCGTCGCCAAGGATAACCAGTGCCCGGTTTAGTCGCTTGGCCTGGTTTGTCTCGGCCAGCAAGGCACACAACTCTGGCCCGATTCCCGCGGGTTCACCGCTGGTAACAAGGATCGGGAGGTTTGTGGCTTTGCTCATGCCCTAAGAATTAAAGGCGAATTTCGATGAAGGTGGAGTCGCGCAACTGTCGAAGCCATTCCTGATAGCTTTCCTCTGATTTGCTGGCACGAATGGCCTGGCGTGCGGCCTGCCGTTGACGCTCTTCAGACGCGGCCTGTTGGCGACGCTCGACCACCTGAATAATGTGAAAACCGAAACGGCTTTGAAACACAGGGCTTACACCACCAATGCTGAGCTGGTTCATCTCGCGTTCAAATTCAGGCACCGTGTCGCCAGGGTAAAGCCATCCCAAGTCGCCGCCTTTGGCGGCGGATCCATCCTGAGAATAGCGTTTGGCCAAGTTGTCAAACGTGGCTGCGCCGCCTTGCAGTTGCTCCAGTGCGAAATTCAGTCTGCGTTTGGCCTCGGCCTCGGTGATGTCAGGACCTGGTCGAATCAGGATGTGTCGGGCCCGGGTTTGAGTCACTGGGGTGTTGTCCAGGGCGGCGCCACTTTCACGCCGCTCAAGCACCTTCAACACATGAAAACCATTGGGACTACGAATGGTTTGCACTGCGTTAGGCTGTCCTTTGGACAGGAAATCGGTGAACAAGGTGGGCACTGCGTCAAAGCCCGTCCAACCCATTTGCCCTGTGCCATCAATGGCCAACTCCGGGTTGGTTTGTACAATGTCTTGTACGGTTTTTCCGTCTTTCAGCGCTTTTTCAAGGGTTTCTACCTTGGCCCTGGCCTGGTTCAGCGTTGCGCCACTGGCGTCGCTGGGTGCTTTGACCATGAGCTGTACCCAGTTCACTTCGGGTTGGTTGGCGGCAGCGCCACCTTTGGTACGGGCAGCCAGGTAATTCTGAATCTCGGCGTCGGACACCTGAATTCGGGCTTCCACTTCACGCTCGCGCAGGCGGCCCAAGGTGATTTCGCTGCGCACCTCTTCCCTGAAGCGGGCAGGCGACACACCTTCTTCTTGGAGGCGAGCAAGGAAATCTTCGAGGGATAAACCGTTCTGATCTGCCACGCGGGCCATTGCCGCCTCAATTTGGGCCTCTTCAATCCGAATGCCCACTTCTTCCGCTTTTTGAAGTTGAGCCCGATCCATCACCATGCGGTCGAGTACCTGTTTTCGCAATTCGATGCGGTCTGGCAAGGGTGCCCCACGGCGGCTCATTTGGCGCTCAATCAGGGCAACCTGCCGGTTCAACTCGCTGCGGGTGATGATGTCGGTGTTAACGACCGCCACAATGCTGTCAATGGCTGCTGCGTTCGAACCATTGCTGGCTCCAAGCTCTGAACTCAATTTGCCGGCAGGCAGGTTTGATGTTGGTGCTTGAATGCCCTGCGCCTGTACATGGCCCACGGCCATCAGAGCGGAAATTGAGAATAACCAGTGTTGAATTTGCTTCATATGCATAACTTTTTGGGTGCTTAATCGGTTGCTCATTGGGCAATTTGTGAGGATGCGAAAGGTGTGTACCCAGGTACCTTTCGGGACAACAGATCCGCTGGGTTGGAGCCCAAGCGACCCAGTCCATTGAGTTCCAGTTGAACAAAGAGCGAGGTGGTTTCAAGCAAGGGAGCTGTGGCAAAACGCTGCGCGATTACGCGCACTGCCCAGCAACCTTCTCCGTATTCTAGGCCGGCGACACCTTCAATCAGGCGATTGTCCAACATGGAGTAGTTTAAACGACCCACGCCACTCCAGCGGTCGGAGATGGGCCATTGGCCAGAAATGTCGAACTGGTCAATTTGGGCGCGCGTGTAGCGGTAACCAAAATTCAATTGTTTGCCCAGCGAGGGCGCATAGCTGACGGTGATGTTGCCGCGTTCATGACGCCCGCTTTCTGCATTCAGCTGTGTGGTGGCATCGAGGAACACGGACTGACTGATGCGGCCCCGCGCATTGGCAAAGAAGTCAGAATCGCTGGTGGTCGGCGCCTCAAAGCCTTGCAAAATAACCCGAGGTGTACTCAGGTTCAAGCGTTGGCCACCAGTGACGCTGAACAGCTCCTCACTAGTGCCCTCATCATAAAAGCGACTGGTCACGGCCAGGGTTAACTGGTTTGCATCGCCGACGCGGTCAAGCCCAGAGTACCGGTTCTCTGCAAAAATCCGGGTCAGGCTTTGGTCGATCACCGAGGTGTCGAAAATAGGTTGGTCGGATTGGTCTTTGAACGGGGTGTACAGGTAGAAAATTCTGGGTTCAAGTGTTTGGTTTACATTTCGACCGAAAAAGCTTGTTTTGCGGTCGAAGTACACCGTACTGTCCAGCGACACTGTAGGAATCACGCTGCCGGGGGCTGCGGGTGATCCTGGCGTTTGGCCCTGCAGATCATAGGTGTTCGCCTGCACGGACAGGGCTGGAGTAAACGAAAACTCGGATCGCTGAATTGGCATGAAAACCCGGGCGCGCGTTACGCCGCGAGAACCTTCAACCCGGGCGGGCGCTGAGGAAGGCCGCGCGAAGTCGGTGTATTGCCCACTAACGGATACAAACGCATTGGCCTCGCCAATGCGGGTTGGGCTAAGCTCAAGCGTGGCTTCTGGCAAGCGATCGTAGGGTTCAGCGATCACGTCGTTGAACAATTGCAATGTTTGGTGAGCCACGGTGCGCACATTGGCGCTCCAGTTTTTCTGGCGATAGGACAGATAACCTTCTTGAACCAAAACACGCTGCGAGGCCACAGCCTGTGTGCGGGAGAAGTCGACAAAATAATTGTCATCCGACACCTGATTGAAGTTGACCCCCGCATAGAAAGGCCCCTTCTCGTACCTGTGTAGCAGGGACAAAGCTGTTCGGTCTGTGCCGGTTTTTTCGTCGTCAGGCAGGTAGTCGTATTTTAGTTCGCCTTCGTTGTTTTGCGTCAGGTAGCGTGTTTGGGTGCCCAACTGATAACCTCGGCCCGAAATGATTTTCGGGTACAGGGTCATGTCTTTGTCTGGCGCAATATTCAGGTAATACGGCACAGTCACTTCCAGCCCGCTGTTGGACACAGTGCCAAACGAGGGCGGCAGGAAGCCGCTTTTGCGCCTGTCGGTGGTGGGGAACGAGAAGTAAGGGGCACCCAGTATGGGCACATCCTGAAACACTACTTTCGCACCGCGGGCCCGGCCCACCTCAGCCGCCTGGTCAATTTCAAGGGAGTCGGCGGTGATGTACCAATCACCCTGATCAGCCGCGCCTGGGTTTGGCACCTCGCATACCGTGTAATTCGGGTTTTCAAGCGTGAGTGTTGAAATGCCGTCGTACTGCATTTTGTCGGCCCGGCCTTTGCCGTTGATTTCCTTCAACTCAAAGGTGGGGCTTGTCATTTCGCTTTCGCCGGTGCCCAGTTTTACTGAGCCCTCCGGGGCTTTCAGCACCATGCCTTCTTGCTCAATCACCAGGTTGCCCTTGGCCGTGGCGCGGTCGGTAATCGGCGAATAATTGATTGAGTCGCTGAACAGTTTCAGTTTGTTGCGCCGAACTTCGACATTGCCTTCCAGAAAGGTTTCCTCGGCACTGTTGCCGTAAAGGCGGTCGGCGGATATGTAGGTGGCCTCGTCCTCAGGTATGGGGTTGCGCACTCCCAGCAGGCCACCATCAATTTTCAGGCGGGTGGGGGACTCGGCCTTGGGTGGAGTAGCACCGGTGGTTTGGGCGAACGCAGGCGCACCAAGACAGAACAAAGCAAAGGCTATGGCTGTAGGGCGGGTGGGCACAGAGTGCACTTGCAGTAATTTTTTGCTTTTCTTCAAGCTGGGTATGTACTCAAATAGGTGACGGATCGATCAAGCGCCATAGGATCCTACTATTATAGGCAACTAACTACAAATTAAAGAGATTGGACGGTTTGATGAGTGCCTTGCGTCAAGAAATGTTGAAAAAATGGCTGACTGGCCTGAATGGTTTTGAGTTTGACCTGCAAACCTTGCAGGCGGCGTCCAGCGACGCCAGTTTTCGCCGCTACTTTCGGGTAAGCGAGGCGAATAACGCGCGAACCCTGATTGTGATGGATGCACCTCCCGAGAAAGAAGATGTGCGCCCCTTCGTGCATGTGGCGGCTTTGCTGCGAGACGGCGGCTCGAGGGCACCCGAGGTATTGGCACAAAACCCGGAAGAAGGATTTTTGTTGCTGGAGGATTTTGGCAACACCACGATGTTGCAGGGTCTGAATGCCCAACCCGACCAGAAAGATGCCTTTTACATGCAGGCACTGCATGACCTGGTAAACCTGCAAGCCAATACCAGCACCTCAGGAATTCCTGCATACGGTGCCGACAAATTGTTGCAGGAAATGAATTTGTTCGATGAGTGGTATGTGGGCAAGCACTATGGTGCTGAACTGACCAATCAGGAACGCAACTGGCTGGACAGTATTAAAGGCATGCTGATTCAAAGTGCATTGGCCGAGCCGCAAGTGTTTGTGCACCGTGACTATCACAGCCGAAACTTGATGCTGACGAGCCAAGCGGGAACAGAACCCGAATTCGGTATTCTTGATTTTCAGGATGCCGTGAAAGGCCCGCTGAGTTACGACCTGGTCAGTATTTTGCGCGACGCCTACATTGAATGGCCCGAAGCGCAGACCCTGGACTGGACTGTGCGCTACTGGGAGGCCGCCCGCAAGGCCGGTTTGCCCATTTGCGAGGATCCCGGCGAATTTTATCGCCAGTTCGATTTCATGGGTTTGCAGCGCCATTTGAAAATTCTGGGTATTTTCGCGCGGCTGAATTACCGCGATGGCAAGGCCCAGTATTTGAACGACCTGCCCATGGTGTTGCGCTACGTGCGCCTAGTGGCGGGCCGCTACATTGCATTCAAGCCCCTGCTGCTGTTGCTGGATCGACTCGAAAACAAGGCGGCACAAGTGGGGTACACGTTTTAAATGAAGGCGATGATATTGGCGGCAGGGCGTGGCGAACGCATGCGCCCATTGACCGACCATTGCCCCAAACCCCTGCTGCCTGCTGGCGGCAAGCCCCTGTTGCAGTGGCACATTGAGGCTTTGGCCAAGGCGGGTATCACCGAGATTGTGATCAATTATGCGCATTTGGGCCAACAAATTGAAGATCACTTTGGCGATGGCTCGGCTTTTGGGGTACAGCTAAGTTATTCAGCCGAAGCCACGGCACTGGAAACTGCGGGCGGTATTCGCAAGGCTTTGCATACCTTGGGAGAGGAGCCATTTTTGGTGATTAACGGCGATGTCGCCTGCGATTGGCCTGTTGCCAGGGCTTTGCAAATTGCGGCTGAGTGGCAGCATGGGCAGCTTGCGTACTTGGTGATGGTGTCCAACCCGCCGCACAACCCGCAAGGTGATTTTGCATTGCTGGGTAGCGAAGTCATACAACCCGAGCCGGGCAATACCACATTCACTTTTTCCGGCATTGGTGTGTATCACCCAAGTTTGTTCCTCCCAGTCAAGGTGGGCGAGGTTGCAAAACTTGCGCCCCTGTTGCGCCAAGCCATGGCAGCAGGCAAAGTACAAGGTGAGTTGTTTAACGGTTTCTGGATGGACATTGGTACGCCGGAAAGGCTTGAAGAACTCAACCAACGATTGAATTCAGAAAGGAAGCACTAGCATGAGCAGGTACCCCACCCACAATCCCCTCATTTACGCCAAGCGCCGAGAGCAGTTGGCGCGCCGTTTGAAGAAAATGGGTGGTGGCGTAGCACTGGTGCAATCGGGCATGGAAGTGATGCGCAATCGCGATGCCGATTACGCCTTCCGCTCTGACAGTTATTTTTATTACCTCACCGGCTTTCCTGAACCCGAAGCCTGTTTGGCCTTGGTGGTGCCGCCCAGTGGCGATTCCCGCGCCGTGCTGTTTTGCAGGGACAAAAACGAAGAGCGAGAAATTTGGGAAGGGTTCCGCTTCGGCCCAAAGGCTGCGCAGTCGGCTTTCGGCATGCACGAGGCTTACAGCATTGAAGACCTTGAAGAGCATTTGATCGACACATTGGCCAATCAGCCTGCCGTGTTTTTGCGCCTCGGTGAAGACGAAAGCCTTGAAGCCGCGGTGGCAGATGTGTTGAAAACCCTACGAGGAAAAGCCCGCATGGGTATTTCTGCGCCGCATGCAGTGCTTGATCTAAGCCATTCACTGGATGAAATGCGTTTGATCAAAGACAAAACCGAAATCGACATCATGCGCCGCGCTGCCACCATTTCCGCGCAGGCGCACATTGCCGCCATGCAAGTTTGCCAGCCAGGCAAGTTTGAATTTGAAGTTGAAGCGGAGTTGCTGTATCAGTTCCGCAAAAATGGTTCGGAAGCACCTGCCTATGGCTCAATCGTGGCCTCTGGCGCAAACGCCTGTGTGCTGCATTACCGGTCCAATGACGCCAAAATGCGCGATGGTGATTTGTTGTTGATTGATGCGGGTTGCGAGCTGGACTGCTACGCATCCGATATCACCCGTACATTCCCGGTGAATGGGCAGTTCAGCAAGGCTCAGCAAGCTGTGTATGAGGTGGTGTTGAATGCGCAATACGCTGCCATCGACGCCACCAAGCCCGGTGCCCGTTTCAACGATCCGCACGATGCCGCCGTGAAAGTGTTGGCCCAGGGTTTGATTGATTTGAAGCTGCTGAAAATGGGTTTGAACGAAGCCCTTGAAAGCGGTGCTTACAAACGGTTTTACATGCACCGCACCAGTCACTGGCTGGGCATGGATGTGCACGATTGTGGCAGTTACCGCGACCCTGCGGCCAAGCCTGAAGATGGCGTGGCTCCGCACACCAGCCGCAAGCTGGAAGCTGGGATGGTGCTGACCATTGAGCCTGGCTTGTACATCCGCCCCGGCAAAGGGGTGCCCAAGCAATTTGAGAACATTGGCATTCGAATTGAAGACGATGCTTTGGTGACCCAAAAGGGCTGCGACATCTACACCGCCGATGCCCCCAAAACTGTTGCTGAAATTCATGCCACCATGAAAGCTCACAAAAAAACCAGCAGCAAGGCAGCTTGACACACTCATGACTTCGCACACCGATTTTGATGTCGCCATTGTTGGGGCCGGGCCAGTGGGCCTGGCTTTTGCCGGGTGGCTTGCCAACACCTGGGGCGAGCGCGCCAATCGAATTGCCATTTTCGATGCCAAACCCTTGGAGGCCTCAGCACGGGACCCGCGAATTCTGGCCTTGTCTGATGCCACACGTTTGCGCCTGGCCAGTTTGGGTTTCCCGGCCGATGCAACACCGATTCACCACATTCACGTGTCCGAGCAATCCCGATTCGGCCAGGTGCGCATGAAAGCCGATGAACTGGGCTTGCGTGCTTTGGGGTGGACGGTTCGCTATGGCGACCTCGTGAATTGTTTGTCCACATCGCTTGAAAGGCGTGGTGTGAAAATTTTTCGCCCAGCCAATGTGAAGTATGCGCATCGCAGTGCTGTTGATTCACTTGAAGTGCTTGAGCTTGAAGATGGCACCGAGTACACCGTGAACCTGCGCGTAGACGCCGAGGGTGGTTTGTATGGTGAGGCGGGCGAGCGCGACCAGGTGGTGGATTACGACCAGTGGGCCTTGGTGAGCGAGGTAACCTTGCAAGTAGAACCCGGTTTGCTGGAAGGTGGTAACACCCTCGCGTTTGAGCGTTTTACCTCAGAAGGGCCATTGGCCCTGTTGCCCATTTCCACCGACCAGCAAAAGTACTCCTTGGTGTGGTGCGCGCCACTGGCGCAGGTTCAAAAACGATTGGCTTGTAGCGATGCCGAGTTTGCCGCCGAGCTTCGACAGCAGTTTGGCCGGCGTGTTTCCATTCAAAACATTGGTCCCAGAAAAAGCTTTCCGCTGGGCATGAACTGGCGCGACAAGCTGGTGCAAGGGCGGCGTGTGGCCATTGGCAATGCGGCTCAAATTTTGCACCCTGTTGCCGGGCAGGGTCTGAATCTGGGTTTGCGCGATGCGGTGCAGCTTTGTCGCAGTGTTGACCCCCTGACTGTTGCACAAGAACATCGCTTGGCTGCCGCACTTGATGAATTTGAGAAGTCGAGGGTGGCTGATCGGCAGGTGGTGGTTAAAATGACAGACTGGATGGTGAAAGGGTTTTCCAATCACAATCCCTTGCTGGGCGCAGGCCGTCAAATGGCCTTGAACGTGATGGAATTCACGCCGCCTCTTCGCAAGCAGTTTGCTGAATTAATGCTGTTCGGCCTGGCTGTTTAATCTGGAGCGTTTTTACCCATGTGGTCTGCCGAAATGTTGCGTGCCCGCTTTGCCCTGGCCGATTTGCCGTGGCAGCCCGAGCCGCTGGAAGAACGTTTTTTCAAGGACCGCGACCCCGCCGATGCGGCTGTACTGATTCCTTTGGTTCGGCGGCAAGATGATCTTTATGTGTTGCTCACCTTGCGCACCGCGCATTTGAATGACCATGCCGGACAAATCAGTTTTCCGGGTGGTCGCTGCGAGGCTGAAGACGGCAATCCGATTGAAACGGCTTTGCGTGAAACAGTTGAGGAAACGGGACTGGCTCGAGAATACATCGAAGTGTTGGGTACCATGCCGGTGTACCAGACAGCCACCAATTTCATGGTGACGCCCGTGGTTGCCCTGGTTGAGCCGGGTTTTACGCTTGCACCGGATGAATTCGAGGTGGAAGAGGTGTTCGAAGTGCCTCTTTCATTTTTGATGAATGTGGAAAATCACCAGCAGCGCAGCTTGCACACCCCCATGGGCGAACGTACTTTTTATGCCATGCCTTACAACTCACCCGAAAATGGAAAAAATTATTTCATCTGGGGTGCCACAGCGGCCATGCTTCGCAACCTCTACCATTTCCTGAACGCGAGGGCTTAGTACCTTGTCCTACCTCGCCCTGCTCATTGCTGTGGTGTGCGAAACCTTCCTGCCCGATGGTTTGTTCGCCCGTGCGCGCGATTGGGTGGATCGTTTTAATCAGGAACTTGAAATCAACCTGGAAACCTTGGGTGCACCTGGCTATGCGCATTTGCAATGGTTGGTGCCCATGCTGATTTGGGTATTGGGCGTGTACTTTTTGTACCAGGTGCTTTGGACCATTTCTCCGGTTGCCGCTGGTTTTCTCAGCGTATTCTTGCTGCTGTACGGTTTGCGTTTTCGACACTTTGCCGAGGTGTTTACCAATGCCCAACTGTTTCTGAACCAGGGCGATTTTTTCCGCGCCCGTGAATTGCTGTTGACCTGGATGAAAGAATACGACGGCACCGAGCCTGTTATTCATCGGCCGGGTGAACTGGTTTTTCACGCCATTTACCACGGTACCGAGCGTGCCTTGCGGCAGTACTTCAGTCTGTTTTTCTGGTTTCTGGTGTTGCCAGGCCCTATGGGTTTGGTCGTGTACATGATGGCGCACTGGAGTGTGATTCGGGAACGTGACGTGTGGCAGGCTCAAGCCTTCGCGCATGAGCGCCCGACCATGCAAGAGGCTTGGGAAAGCGACAAACTGAAGGCGGCCATCAGTCCGCGCTTTGTTCTGTTTGCCATGGAATGGTTGCCTGCCCGCTTGTTGGCCTTGACCGTGGGTTTGGTGGCGCAGCTTGACGATGCTGCTTTGGCTTGGCGAACCACAAAGAATCACAGCCGATTCTCAAACAGGGCACCACTCACTGCGGTGTTTTTTACCGCAGTGGGTCTCGTGGGCGGTGCGGCTTTCGATCCTGCTTCCAAGGCTGCTTCGGAAGGGCAACTGCTGAGTGAAGAAAACCAGGTGCAGGCCTTGCAGCAGTTTCGTCAGCTTGTTTTCAAATGTGCCGTGGTGTGGTTAATGGCAACCCTGCTGTTTGCCATTCTTGGTTGGCTGCCCAGCAGTATGCTCTAGGGCGTCAGTAGTTCTGGCTGGCTTCTTCCAGCTCGGCTTTTAGCATTTGGTACAGATCATACCGCGCAGGGCTCAAAGTGCCGTCCTCCAGTCCGTTTTTCACGGCACAATCGGGTTCGCGTTTGTGCTGGCAATTGGCGAAGCGGCATTTGTTGCCTTCATCGCGAATGTCAGTGAATGCGTTCAACAAATCGGTTTCACTCAGATGGTGCAAGCCGAAAGCCTGAAAACCCGGCGAATCAATCAACTCCAAACCCTGTGCGCCAAAATGCATTTGGGTGTGCGTGGTGGTGTGCTTGCCTGCATTCAAAGCCATTGAAATTTCGTTGGTGGCTGCCAGTGCATCGGGTATCAACAGGTTAATCAGGGTTGACTTGCCCATGCCCGATTGCCCGAGGATCAGCGTGCGTTTTCCCTCCAGCAATGGGCGCAACAGTGTTTCAGTTTCGGCGGGTCGTTCGGTCACGCTGATGTAGTGTGTGGGCACTTCACCCAGGGTGATTTCAAACAACTCCTGTTCAACAGCCTCCAGCGTCTCGGAATCACCTTCAAGAATGTCCACCTTGTTGAACAGAATGGTGAGCGGCACGTCTGCGTGTTGGCAGGCGGTCAGCGTGCGGCCCAATAACTCGGGCGAGTAGGGTGGGCTAATGGCCAGCATCAACAGCACGCCGTCGAGGTTGGCAGCAAACATTTTGCTTTTTAAAGCGTCTGAACGGTACACCAGGTTTTTGCGGGGCTGAATGTCCTCTACCCAGGCTTGCATGTCGCCACTGGGCAAAATAATGATTTCATCACCCACAGCCACTTCCCGGCGTTTGCCTTTGCCATATACCTGCCAAATGGTGCCAGCATCGTCACGGGCCAGAAAATGGCGCCCATAGCTGGCGACTACCAGCGCATTCAGCAAATCCGGGTTGTTTGAATTTTTTCCGTGATTGCCGGTTTGTTTGCCCTTGTAGGTGGGGCGCACCTTGTTGAGCGATGAATTAGCCAATGTGTTTCAGCGCATCATCAAGTTTGGCCGCGCAGGCCCAGTCATTGTTGCTAATGCCGTTGGCACTGTGGGTGTTCCAGCGCACTTTGACCCGGTTGTAGCTGAAAGTAACTTCCGGGTGGTGGTCTTCGTCGTCGGCCAAATGGGTAATGGCATGCACAGCCAGTTTCACGCCTTCAAAGTTGGCAAAAGCATATTGCCGCCACAATGTCAGGGCTCGCTCGCCTTTGGCGTCAAATTCAACAGACCAGTTCTCAAAGTCATTGAGCTGGGCCTCAATGTCCTCGGCGCTCCAGGCCTGTCCCTCGCCCAAATGCTGGCAGCGCACATGCAGCCAGTCTTCCAGTGGACGAACGGTTTTGGGCGCGCTCATTGGGCACCCTGCAAACTGTTCAGCCGATTGATTCGAATGGAGGCAGGCGGGTGGCTGTCGTAAAACGCGGAGTGCAGTGGATCGGGTGTCAAGGTTGAGGCATTGTCTTGATACAGCTTCACCAAAGCACTCACCAAGTGCTGGGGGGCACTTTGCTGGGCTGCATATGCATCGGCCTCAAATTCATGTTTGCGGCTAAGCCATGACATCACCGGGCGAATTGGGAAGGTGAAGTAGGGCAGCACCATCATGAACAACACCAAGGCCATGGCTTGCGCGCCGTTGACCAAATCTGGATTCACGCCCAACTCGGAGTAAAACCATGGCGTGTTGGCCAGCAGGCCAAGCACATAGAACATGATCAGGCTGCCGATGCCGGAAAAGGCCAAGTGCTTCACAATGTGTTTTTTCTTGAAGTGGCCCAGTTCGTGCGCCAGCACAGCTTCAATTTGATCGTCGTTCAAGCGCGAAAGCAGTGTGTCGAAAAATACGATTCGCTTGGCCTTGCCCATGCCGCTGAAATACGCGTTGCCATGGCTGGAGCGTTTGCTGCCGTCCATCACAAACAAGCCGCTGGAATCGAAACCGCAGCGTTGCAGCAAATTCAGGATTCGCTGGCGGGTAGCGCCGTCTTCCAGTGGAGTGAATTTGTTGAAAATGGGCGCAATTACTGTGGGGAACAACCACATCAACAACAGGCTGAAACCAAACCACAAAGCCCAGGCGTAAATCCACCATTGCTGGCCAGCTTCACGCATCAGGTAAAGCACCGCGAATACCAGTGGACCACCAATCAAAGCGCCAACCAGCAGGCCTTTCAACCAGTCGCCCATGAAGAGGCCTTTATTCATGCGGTTAAAACCAAAGCGTTCTTCGAGCACAAATTGTTTGTAGTACGACAGGGGCAAGTCGAGCACGCTGCCAATCAGGCCCACCACGGCGATCAGCAACAGCCCAGCCAAAATGCCCTCGGCAGTGGTACTTGTGAAGCTTTGAATCCATTCCAGACCGCCCAGCAAGGTAAAGCCCATCAATATCGTGGCCTCAATCAGCACATTGACCATGCCCAGGCGGGTTTTTGCAATCGAGTAATCTGCCGCTTTTTGGTGGTCTTGCAGACTGATTTGCTCCCTGAACTCTGCGGGCACCTGCGCGCGGTTTATGGCAATGTGCCGAACCTGGCGGCTGGCCAGGTAAAGGCGTAGTGCCACACTCAAAACCACTGCCAGAACAAAGACTTCAGTAAAAACCATTTCTTGCTACCACCCTTGATTAATTTGCGCTTCAATGCCTGTGAGACAATACAGCCTTGTCAAGATTCAACTTAAACGCTCATCCAAATTATGTCACAAGCCACGCCAAGTTCCACCCCTGTTGAAACCAAGATTCCCCGCGACGACAATCGACTGGTGTGGGTCGACATGGAAATGACAGGGCTAGACCCGTTCAACGACAAAATCATTGAAGTGGCGGTGGTTGTAACCGACAGTGAACTGAATGTGCTGGAAGAGGGGCCAGTGTTGGCCATTCACCAAAGCGATGAAATTTTGGCCGGTATGGACGCCTGGAACACCAGTACCCATGGAAAGAGCGGGCTGACTGCGCGCGTGAAAGAGTCTGCCATTGATGAAGCCCAGGCCGAGGAATTGTTGATTGAGTTTTTGGCCAAATACATTGGCCCAGGCAAAAGCCCCATGTGTGGCAACAGCATTTGCCAGGACCGCCGCTTCATGGCCAAGTACATGCCCAAGCTGGAAGCCTATTTTCATTACCGCAATCTGGATGTGAGCACGCTGAAAGAACTGTGCAAACGCTGGAACCCTACTACAGCCCGAAAATTTGTGAAGAAAACCAAGCACACCGCCTTGGCCGATATTCACGAGTCAATTGATGAGCTTCGCTTCTACCGTGAGCATTTTATTGTGGCACCAGAGGCGAAGGTGAGCCCGGAGGCTCCTGCAACACCGGCAGCTTAAACTCCATCGAATTGCGCTGGCGCATCACATGGGCCAGCAGCAAAGCAAGGCAAATTCCGGCGAGCAACAGCCCGGCGGTACTGGCCATCCAGAAGCCCTCCGATTTCAGCGGGTTTTCTTGCCAAACCCCTAGCCACATGCCGCCGCCAATGCCCACACACCATAGGCTGATCAGGTAAATCAGCATGGGGCGGGCCGACACACGGTAGGCCCGAAGCGAAAACGAACACAAAGTTTGTACCGCATCAATAAAGTGGTAGGCAATCACCCAAGGCATGAGGCTTAAAGCCACTTCAATGGTCTTGGTGTCTTTGGTGTAAAACGAGATCAATTCCCGGTCGAATATATACAAACCCAGGCACACGCAGGCGGCCACCAGTATGGCGGTTTCAATGCCTCGCTTCACAATAACGCTTGCATACCGGTTAAACCCTGCGCCAATTTGCTGCGAGGCCAACACGGTTGTGGCATTGCCCAGGGACAAACACACCATGTAGGCCATGGCCGCCATGTTGGACACAATTTGATGCCCGCCCAACTGATACACATCAAAACGAGACACCAATAGTGCAATCACCGTGAATGAGCTGACCTCTATCAAATAGGAGCCACCAATTGGCAGGCCGAGTCGAAGAATTTGCCCAAGACGCTGCCAGTCAGGTTTCAGGCTTCGAATGGATTTGAATTCGCTGTAATGTTTGTCGAACATCCAAATACAGGCTGAAATGGCGAGCACCAGCCACATGGTTGCCGCTGTGGCCCAGCCAAAACCGGCTGCGCCCAAGGCAGGCAAACCCCAGCCGCCATTCATGAACCAAATGTTCAAGGGGATTTTCAGCAGCAGCATCAACACTTGTAGCGCCACCACAATTTGTGGCCGTGAAATGGACTGGTTTAGCGCATAAAACACTCGAAAAATCAAAGCCGCCGGCAAGCCCCATGCAATGCCAAGCAGGTAGCCGCGTGTGTCGCTGGCAATGTGTGCCGGGGTGTTGGTCAACTGAAAGATTGGGTCGGGGTTCAGTAACACGGCCATGCCAATGCAGCTCATGGTCAGCGCCAGCCAAACGCCTTGTACAGCGTCTTCTCCAACTTTGCGGTAGTCGCCTGCGCCAAAGTGAGCCGAGCAAATTGGCGTCAGGCCAATAATGACACCCATCAAGCCCACATAAAGGCTGATGTAGATTGAAGACCCGACGGCCATGGCTGCCAGCACATCGGGGCCTGCTTGCCCAGCCATCAATGTGTCGACCAGTCCGTTGCCCATCACCGCCAGTTGCCCCAGCAAAATGGGCAAGGCCTGATTCAACAAGGCACGGCGTGGCCTGTTCTGGGCGAATAAAACAACACTACTGGCCATGCCACACCTTTAACGACTGCTGCTGTCTGCCTGCTGTTCTTCTGGCTGGGTCCGCGCGTACAGGAAGAAGAATTCATGCCGGTCCGAGTTTCGGTTGCCGGTCCAGATCAATTCCCATCGCTCGGATGCCCTGGACTCAAAATCGACTTTGATCTTCAGGCTTTGCCTTGTGTCATCTTGCAGCAGCAGGTACTCGCATTCCGTGGCTTCCTTGAATTGACCTTTGCGAATGAAGTCGACATCCGCATGGTATTGAAGTGTGGCCCGCTGCGCATAGCCCAGGTTGTAGTCGGCAACGCATTCGCGCCCCGCAGCGGTTTGGTGGTCCCGGATGGTCAGGGTGATGTCATCGCCAAGCGCCTTGAAGCTTTTTGCATAGTCGATTCTGGGGATCCACAATGTCATCATGAGCAACCACAGCAAGACCACGCCGCCGGTGGTCAGCACCATGGGGCGCCACAGCGCACGGCTGCCAGACGCAGTGCGCCAAATGATGAGTCGAACCCAGGCAAAGCTGGCCAGAAAGGCCAGCACCAGTTCAAGGCCGATTACATCGGGCACATAGCCTGGGGATAACTTTTCGAAGTTGGCTGCAATTTTTGCCGGGAAACCAAACGTGGCCGCAGTCCAGCCCAGCCACACCAACACGGCTGCGAAAGTGAACCACAACACTGCGAACCAGTCGATCAGACTGATCAAGCCGCGTTTCATGGTTGAAAGCCCGATTGCTGCGAGTACCGACAGTGGTGCCAGCAAGGGGAAATAATTGGCTTCATCCGCCGGGTTTGTAATCAGCAACACCACGACACCCGCAGCAGCACCAGCCAGGGGAATGCGAATGGAGGGTTCGCTCAGGGCCTTTCGGTACCGCCAAATGGTCCAGCAGGCCATGGGTAAAATTGGCCACAAAAACCAGGTGAGGGTTTTCAGGGTGACCACCAGTTTGGCCAGGTCAAATGACTGAGTGGGGTCGAGTATCAGGAAACGGCGCACATTCCACTCATTCCAGGCGTTCCACCACAATTCACCATTTTTCTGGCTCATCAGCCAAAAAAACCAGATGGCAAAGGGCACTGCGAACACGGCTACAGCCCTGGTCATGCGGCGCAGCAAGCCAAATCGCAGAAAGCTGTGGGTTGTGGAACTGAGCAGTAGCAGGAGTAAAAATGGCACACAGTGTGCCCAGCCGCGTGCAAAAAATGCGATAGCAATGCCCGCGCCCAGCATCCAGCCCGCGCCAATTGGCCGATCAAGTGAGCGTACGGCACCCAGCAACATGATTGAAATACCTGCCAGCTCGGCAATTTCAGGCACCTGCATGTGCGAACGGACCAACAGGCCCAAGGTGCCCAAAAAGCAAAGCACTGAGGCATCGGCAACTGCGCGGGCATAGTCAACCCGGGTGGGCGCGGTGCCCAATGGGTCTTCGGGTTGCAGTTCAACCCGCTTTGCCAGCCGGTAGGTGGTGTTCCAAATGGCCCAGCCAGCCAGAATCATCCAGAACACATTGCCCAGTCGCATGGCGTCGTCGAGCCAGTTGTAGGGCAGGTTGACAGCAAGTGCCAGTTTTCCGAAGGCCCCTGCAAGCCAGGCAGACAACAAACCCCCTTCAACATACAGGCGGTCGCCGATCAGTGACATCGCCCATTCTGAAAAAGGCAGCTGAGAGAAGGTAAAGCTTTGCCCGAAGCCAGCGGCATCGTCAGGTTTCCAGGGCGTGCGCGCAAAAAGCCCGGGCAGTATGTAGAGCAATATCAAGCCCCACAGGAGCCTGCGCGACAAACGTGTGTTGTTGGCTGCGGTGATGACCATATTCTTATTGTGTCCGGAAAAACAAAAGGCAGCCAGTTTGCCTGAGCTGCCTTTGTATGATCACTTGCGCGAAAAATTACTTCTTGAAGCGATCGAAACGACGACGGAATTTCTCAACGCGACCAGCGGTGTCCACGATTGTGTTCTGTGCGCCAGTGTAGAAGGGGTGAGATTCAGAGCTCACGTCCAGCTTGATCAAAGGGTATTCTTTGCCTTCGTGTTCTCCAGTCTCGCGGCTAGGCGCGGTGGAACGGCAAATGAATTTGAAGCCGTTGGACATGTCCACGAATAACACTTCGCGATAATTGGGGTGAATGCCTTCTTTCATGAGTTTCTCCGTTGCAGCCAACCTGGCGGTTAATTGGTCTCATTGGTGTGAGTGCCAATCGACAAAGCCAAATCACTTGCTGGTTAATTAGGTAACCGCAAATTATAGGGTGACCCAGTCACTTGGTCAAGAAAAAACCGCTGGCGTGGTGGTCACCAGGCCAGCGGTTCGTTTGCAAGCAGCAGTGTGCTTGGCAGTGGCAATTACATGCCCATGCCGCCCATACCACCCATGCCGCCCATGCCACCCATGTCAGGCGCAGAAGGCTTGTCGTCTGCTGCGTCAGCCACCATGCAATCAGTGGTCAACATCAGCGATGCGATGGATGCAGCGTTTTGCAACGCAGTACGGGTTACCTTGGTTGGATCCAAAACACCCATGTCGACCATGTCGCCATACTCGCCGGTGGCTGCGTTGTAGCCGTAGTTGCCTTCGCCGCCCATCACGTTGTTGGCCACCACAGATGATTCCTCACCTGCGTTGGTCACGATCATGCGCAGTGGCTCTTCCATGGCGCGCAGAACAATTTTGATGCCTGCGTCCTGGTCGGGGTTTGCACCCTTCAAGCCTTCAATCTTCGCACGAGCGCGCAGCAATGCCACGCCGCCGCCTGGCACAATGCCTTCTTCCACAGCTGCGCGTGTTGCGTGCAGTGCGTCTTCAACACGTGCTTTCTTTTCTTTCATTTCAACTTCGGTGGCTGCACCAACCTTGATCACGGCAACACCGCCGGCCAGCTTGGCCACGCGTTCTTGCAGTTTTTCACGGTCATAGTCGGAAGAAGACTCTTCGATCTGGCCGCGAATCTGCTTCACGCGTGCTTCAATGTTTGCGCCCTCGCCAGCACCGTCGATGATGATGGTATTTTCTTTGCCCACTTCAATGCGCTTGGCTTGGCCCAAGTGTTCCAGGGTGACACCTTCCAGGCTCATGCCGGTTTCTTCAGCAATTACAACGCCGCCAGTCAAAATGGCGATGTCTTCCAGCATGGCTTTGCGGCGATCGCCAAAGCCCGGTGCTTTCACTGCACAAGTTTTCAAAATACCGCGAATGTTGTTCACCACCAAAGTTGCCAAGGCTTCGCCTTCGATGTCTTCAGCAATAATCAACAATGGGCGACCAGCTTTGGCCACTTGTTCCAGTGTTGGCAACAGGTCACGGATATTGCTGATCTTTTTGTCGTGCAACAACACGAAAGGATTGTCCAATGCAACAACCTGCTTTTCCTGGTTGTTGATGAAGTAAGGGCTCAGGTAGCCGCGGTCAAACTGCATGCCTTCTACAACATCCAGCTCGTTGTCCAGGCTCTTGCCGTCTTCAACGGTGATTACACCTTCCTTGCCAACTTTTTCCATGGCTTCAGCAATGATGTTGCCGATGGATTCGTCGCTGTTGGCAGAAATGGAGCCAACCTGTGCAATCGCCTTGGTAGTGGCGCAAGGCTTGGACAAAGCACGCAGCTCGGTGATGGCGGCAGTTACAGCCTTGTCGATACCGCGCTTCAGATCCATTGGGTTCATACCGGCGGTTACGAACTTCATGCCTTCTTTGACGATGGCTTGTGCCAGAACTGTAGCGGTGGTTGTGCCGTCACCGGCGTTGTCAGAAGTGCGTGATGCAACTTCTTTCACCATTTGCGCGCCCATGTTTTCGAACTTGTCTTTCAGTTCGATTTCTTTGGCCACTGAAACACCGTCTTTGGTGATGGTGGGAGAACCAAATGAACGCTCTAGCACCACATTGCGACCGCGTGGGCCCAAGGTTACTTTCACTGCGTTGGCCAATACGTTCACGCCACGCACCATGCGGCTGCGTGCGTCGTCGCCGAAAAATACTTCTTTAGCTGCCATGATTAATCTTCCTCTTGAATTCCGTGTAATTAAGCTTCAATGACGCCCATGATGTCTTCTTCGCGCATCACCAGCACTTCCTTGCCGTCTACCTTGATGGCTTGGCCGGCGTACTTGCCGAACAAAACGCGTTGGCCAACTTTCACATCCATGGCGATCAGCTTGCCACTGTCATCGCGCTTGCCTGGGCCAACTGCAATCACTTCACCTTGATCGGGCTTCTCGGCGGCTGCTTCTGGAATCACGATGCCAGAGGCTGTAGTGCGCTCGCTCTCGAGACGCTTCACGATCACGCGATCATGCAACGGACGAATGTTCATGGATACCACTCCTAAATTTGTCTTTTAAAAAGAATTGCTTAGAGAAACTGACGGATGTGTTGTTAGCACTCAACGTCATCGAGTGCTAATAATAGGGGTGGGGTGAAGGTATTTCAAGGGGCAGGGTGAAAAAAAGTTGCTTGCAAGCAGGGTGTCAGTCACTTTTGTTTACACTAAGGGTCGATTCAATCCCTTCCCTACAGAATGAACAAAGCAAAGTCGGTTTTCATTGTCCTGTTTCTCGTCCTGATCAATCTCAGTTTGCTTCATGTGGCGACCATGAGTTGGCACAGTCCCTTGGGACCCGGATGGGTTGGCGTGTTCTTGTTGGCCCTGCCGAACTTTTATCTGTTTGTCTGGATGTTCATGGGACGCCGGGCTAGAACCTCGCGCAATCTTCATTTTCTGATGGCAAGCAACCTGATGGGTATTGCCCTGGTGCTCACCGACCCCGCGATGGAATCAGATCCGTGGCCGCTTGTCTTGGGTAATCTGATTTTCTTCGGCAGCATCGCCTATATTTTTTGGTATTCCAATTTGGGTGATCGTCGCAATCCAGAGTTGGCCGAGGGCGAAAAATTGCCAGTGTTTCAGCTGAAAACGGTAGAAGGCGAAACTTTTTCCAGCGAGCAATTCAAGGGCTCGGCCTGGTTGCTCATTTTTTACAGGGGAAATTGGTGCCCTTTGTGCATGACCCAGATTCGCGAAGTGGCTGGCCGTTATATTGATCTGGACCGTCTTGGGGTTAAGGTGGCATTGATCAGTCCACAGCCCGAGGCAAAAACCCAGGAATTGGCCAAACGATTCAAGGTGCCCATGACTTTTCTTGTGGACACCGATTTCAAAGCCAGCAAAAAATTAAAGCTGTTGCATGAAAACGGTGTGCCTTTTGGACTGAAATGGCTGGGGCATGGTGAAGACACCGCGCTACCCACGGTATTGATGGTGAACAAACACGGGCGGATCGTGTATTCAGACCAAACTTCGAATTATCGGGTTCGGCCTGAACCCGAGCAGTTTCTTGAAGTGGCGCGACAGAAACTGGGTGGCGCTGAGCTTTAAATCAACGCGACAGCGTCAGGGGGCAGCAGCGGCCTGAACTGCAGCCGCTTTTCGGATGCTGCTGATCAATTCTTTGCTGATCCGGCTTTCCATGCGGCGGTGCACAGGTTCCAGCGCCTTGCGCCACAATTCGACTTCTGCTGCAGTCAATATCGCGACCTTCGTGTTTTTCGATTCCTTGACCTTGTTCAGGGCTTGTGTGTTCAGTTTTTCTGCCTCGTCATCGTTCTTGCGGGTTGCGTCGACAATGCTTCTTTCGAGCGTGGCACGAATGTCAGCCGGAAGGCTGTTCCAAAACTTTCGGTTCACAATCACCGCATAGCCCAGGTAGCCATGATTGGTCACTGCAACGTATTTCTGAACTTCATGCATTTTTTTGGAGTACAAATTGGAGGGCGGGTTTTCAGTGCCATCGACCAGGCCGGTCTCCAGTGCGGTGTGTACATCTGAAAATGCCAGCGGGATGGGGGTAGCACCCAGTGCTTCCATTTGAGCTTCAAGCACGCGTGATGGCTGAATGCGCATGCGCTTGCCCTTCAGGTCAGCTGGCAGGCGTAGGGGGGTGTTGGCACTCATTACCTTGAAACCGTTGTCCCAGTAGGCGAGCCCCAAAATGCCACGGTCTTCAAGCTGGGCCAGAAGCTGTCGACCAATCTCGCCCTGTGTTACAGCTTTCAGCACTTCCCGGTTTGGGAAAATGTAAGGAAGGTCGAACACTTCGAAATCGCGCATGCCCAACTGCCCGAATTTGGCCAGTGAAGGTGCCAGCATTTGCACAGCTCCCAATTGAAGTGCTTCAAGTTCTTCGCGGTCTTTGTACAAGGATGAATTGGGGTAAACCTCCACCTTCACCCGTCCCCGGGTTCGCTCCTCCACCAGCCTTTTGAATTCCAGTGCGGCTATTCCTTTGGGGGTATTCTCGTCGACCACATGGCTGAACTTGATCAGGATTGGCGGCGCAGCGCTGGCCGGTGCCAAGGCAACCCCGTGAAGTCCGAGCAAAAGTCCGAGAGCTGACAAATATTTCATAGTGTGGCTTGCGTTTAGGTGTTCTTTGAAAATTCCAGAGTAGGACAGTCCTCACCATTGTGGGTTTCCACATACTCTGAAATCTTTTTGCCATTTCGTGGCACTATCCAGCCATGCAACTGTTCGCCCCTTACGAGCCCAACTTAAAGAAGATCAAGCGTCGCCAAGCCATGAGGTTCGGCATGCCTGTGCTTGTCTTTTCCTTGCTGATGGCTTTGTTGGTGGCCGCAGTTTACTACGCCCAGCAAGATGAGCGTGATCAAAACCAGGCAAAACTGATCGCAGACGCACTTTGGGCCCGACAGAACATCCAGTTTCAGGTGGGCGGTTTGATCAACTCGCTGCAGGCACTGACCAACGACTCGCTGATATATCCCTCGGCCCGCCTTGCTGCCAGCCTGAATCAACTGAGCCGCAGTTCTGGTGAACTGGTGGCCGTGTTCCGCGGGCCTGAACTGGAGCCAATTGTAAAACTTGAAGGCAATTTTGATGAGTTTGATCTGGAGGCGGTGCGTCAACTGGTCTTGCCGGCGGTTTCCCAACGCTACGAATCCCGGCTGGATGGCTTGGTGGGCCCCTTTTTGTTTCAGGGACGCCACTATGTGGCCAATGTCAGCGTGGGCCAGCGCGGTGAGGCGGTTACAGCAGGCCTGATCGACCTCGACCTGATGCTGGAAAAAGAATTGCCTTGGTGGTTTGCGCAAGACAACCAGGTAGAGCTGCTGGATGCCAGCGGTGCCATTTTGTCGCGTTTGGTCAAAGCCAGTCCCGGTGCTGGCGTTTACATGCACACCACTTCGCTGGAACTTGGTGGGCTGCAATTTCAACTCAGGGTCAACAGCATTCAGGAAGGCCCCCGATTGTTCAATTACGGCATTACCGGTGCACTCGCATTCTTGCTGCTTCTGTTGTTGTTGAGCTTCATCATGTTGTGGCGAGATTCTCGCCGCCGCCTCGAAATTGAGGCCCGCCTTGAGGAAGAGAAACTGTTTCGTCAGTCCATGCAAGACTCGATGGCGGTGGGTTTGCGTGTGTGGGACTTGCAAGGTTTTATCCGGTATGTCAACCCGGCATTTTGCAATATGGTGGGTTACAAGCCTGAAGAGCTGATTGGCATTCCGCAGCCGCTGCCTTATTGGCCCAGCAAGAGTGCCGAGGAGTACAAAAGGCTAGTGGCCAATGTGATTTCTGGCAATGCGCCACCTGAAGGGTTTGAAACCATTTATCAGCACAAAAACGGCAAGCTGATCGATGTGTTGATTGTCGAGGCACCTCTGAAAGATGTACGTGGCGTTCACACGGGCTGGATGAGTTCAGTGATCGATATTACCGACCGCAAGCGTTCTGAATCGCTGATCGCCGAGCAGCGTGAAAAACTGCAAGCCGCATCACGATTTGCCTTGGTGGGGGAGGTGGCCTCCAACATTGCCCATGAATTGAATCAGCCTCTGGCCACCATGGTGTCGTATGCACAGGCTGGCATGAACCTGAGCCAACGGGGGGCCAGTCTTGAAATGTATGGCCAGTTGTTTGAAAAATTGCGTGATCAGGCGCAACGTGCTGGACGAGTGGTGGGGTCGGTTCAGAACCTGGTGCGCAAACGCAAACCCACGAGAGAGAATGTTCGCGTTGCCGAGCTGATCGATTCCATTCAATTCATGGTGAATTCCACAGCCATGTTGCACCAGGTGCGTTTGCACTTCGACATTGCTGCGCCCGATTTTGTCTTGTATATCGACCGAATCATGGTGGAGCAAGCCCTTGTCAATCTGGTTAAAAATGCATCGGAAGCTTTTACTGCCTCGCAACGAATTCGCAATGTATGGATACGTGCGCGCCAGCTTGAAAATTCTTTTGAGTTTTCAGTGCGCGACGATGGTCCGGGTTTGAGTTTGAACAACACCGAGAAAATGTTTGAGGCCCTGGTCTCGACAAAGCCCGACGGCTTGGGTTTGGGTTTAAGCCTGTGCCGCTCGGTGGCGGAATCGCACGGAGGCCGCCTGAAAGCCGAGGCTGTGCCCACTGGTGGTACCTGTTTTACAATGGACTTGCCGATGGCAGTCAAAGAATCCATGGAAGGAGAGCAGTCAGTTGGAGCCAACTAAGAAAGTGCAGGTTTTGCTGCTCGATGACGATGACGATTTGCGCGAAGGCATGAAATGGATGTTTGAAACCGTAGACCTGCCGATGCAAGGGTTTGCGAATTTCGAGAGTTTCAAGTCCAGGCTTGATGACTACGTCAACAGTGATGCCGAGCTTTGTTTGCTACTTGATTTACGCATGCCCGATATGTCGGGGCTCGAAGTGTTTGAATGGCTCAAACGCAGCGGTTATAGCCTCGACCGATTGCCCGTTATTTTCTTGACCGGGCACGGCGATATTTCTACTGCTGTAGAAGCTGTAAAAAACGGCGCATTCGATTTTTACGAAAAACCAACCACCGATCAACGCTTGATTGAACGTGTCAAGCAGGCACTTCAAAAATCAGGCGAGTTTCTGGTCAACCTCGAGGTGCTGAAGCAATGGTCAGAGCGAATTGACCGTTTGTCTCCCAGAGAGCGAGAAGTCATGTTTCTGGTGGCCAAAGGCAAGCTGAACAAGGTGATCGCCTCCGAGTTGGACATTTCCATGCGCACGGTTGAAGTGCACCGTGCCAATGTGTTTGACAAACTCAAGGTACGCTCAGCCGCTGAACTGGCAACTTTGCTCAGCCGCCTGAGCGATCGCCTTGGTTTTGATCAGTTGGCCGGGCTGGAATAAATTTCCACCATATTCGGCAGGCTGACTGCATCGCCAAACAGAGGGTTTGAGGTGTCTGGGTGCAACTCCAGCACAAAGGCCCTGCGGGCGAGGCGGTTTTCCCGAAAGTAGTTCTGAACCGAGTCCAGTCTTTGGCTGGCCATGGCGAGATCAAGTTCAGCGCTTCCTCCGGTTTGGGTGCTGGACCGAATCAGGATTGGGCCAGATCGCCCCGTTTTGGTGGCCTCATTCAGGGCTCTCAGCTTGGGCAGGCAGTTGTCCGGAATTTCGCGCTGCCCCGGCATGAAGTGGATCAGCAACTCCAGCCGCCTGTCTTCCCGGCGAAGTGTCAAGGCGGCCGCAGTGCTCTGAGATTCTGACAGTGCATTGACCACACCGTTGAACAAATCAAGCGTGGGTTGATGGCCGCAGTGTATTTCCGGGTTGCTTAGTCTTTGCACGACATTGTCAATCGCTCGCGCAGGCTTGATCATGCAAAGCGCAGCCACTGCGACCAGCCCAATGACTTTCCCTGAACAGCACTGACTCATTTACCGCCTGCTCATTTTTTGTCTTCAATGCCGGTGCCTTCTTCTGGCTTGGCTTCTGCTGGCGGCGCAGGTGTAGGTGCCGCTTCAGTCTGGGTAAAGCTGACCTTAATCTGGTTGGCCAGCAAGTGATAAATGGATGCAGGCAAAATACGTTTGCTAACCTGGGTTGAGATGGCCGACACAAAAATAAGTGGCATGACCAAATCATGGTTGTCGACCATTTCCAGCACAATGACGAATGCCGTAATTGGACAGTGGGTTACAGCAGACAAAACACCCACCATGGCCAGCAGCATCAAAGGTGCGGTTTCGCTGTTGGTGAGCCCCGCAAAGAAGTGACCAAAACCAGCGCCGATGGACAAGGTTGGAGAGAATACGCCGCCAGGTATGCCGCTGGCAAAAGACACCACGGTGGCCACCATTTTGGTCAGCCAGAACATGGGCGACAGTTCTTCGCTGTCTTGCAGTGCGGCTTTGGTTTCTTCGTA
Source organism: Limnobacter alexandrii (assembly GCF_005871185.1). Classification (GTDB taxonomy): domain Bacteria; phylum Pseudomonadota; class Gammaproteobacteria; order Burkholderiales; family Burkholderiaceae_B; genus Limnobacter; species Limnobacter alexandrii. The sequence goes on along the minus strand of NZ_SWKN01000009.1, from coordinate 135,315 downwards.
ACCCGCACCAAATACTTCGGCGCCAAATACCAGGGCCATTAGCGAGAGCACTACACCACAACCGGCTGCGAACCGGTAGGGGAAACGGCTGCGCAAACTACCCAGAAAACTGGTGCTAGACACGAGAATAAGCATGCTGCGTCCATAAAGGCCGCCCACAATGCCCGTGAGGATGGCCAGTGTGAAAATAACCAGCCATTCCTGCCCCCAATCAATGGTGGCATTGGAATAACCAAAATATGAATAATTGCCCTGCAGGATCAGTGCGACCAAACCGGCCAGCACAATCGCCATCAGTAGTGCTGAGGTGTGGCGCATGGTTTTTCGCCGCCCCAGTTCCTCAAACGCGAACATAAGACCGCCCAAGGGTGTGTTAAAAGCAGCAGCAACCCCGGCAGCCCCGCCCGCAATAATCAGTGAGCGGGTGTCAAACAACTTCGCAATGTTGGGGAAACGCCCGGCGTAGGCCATCAGCGCCGCACCAATTTGAACCGTTGGGCCTTCACGCCCTGCGGCGGCACCTGCTGCAATCACAAATGGGGTGATCAGAAGTTTGCCCAAAAAGGCGCGCGGCCCCAACAGTCGTTCCATCAGTCTGGGCTTGGGGTGTTTGGTTACCTTGATGGCTTGCGGAATGCCACTGCCACCAGCGCCCCAGAAAACGGTGTTGACCAGCCACAAGGCGATTGGAAATACGATGGGTGGCAGCAGTAGCGCAATCCACATGTGCTCGGCAAACAGTTCCTTGTTCCACTCGCCAGCAAAGTCAGACATCCAGGCAAAACCAACAGCGAGAAAGCCAACCAGCAGGGAAAAAGCGTAAATGACGGAGACAATCATGCCCCGGTCTGCCATAAAACGCGAGAGTCGAGCGCTATGCGCCAGCCACTTGTTTTTAGAATTCGGCCACACTGTGGAAGGTTTCCTGCTTGGTTGGTCAACAAGCTTCAAATTGTCGCATAAAAACAAAAAACCCTCAGGCTTTCGGCTGAGGGTTTTTCTCGGGGTTTCCCCCGTGGTGCTTTTACGCTGCTTCTTTAGCCAGCGCGGCGGCGGCTGAAGCCACCACGGTCCCCCATATTGCGTGCCGCGTTTTCTTTGCGGGCACCAGACGCGTGTTCACGCTTTGGGCCTGAGGGTGCAGCACCCTCAGCGCGGAAGGCTGGTCGAGCACGCTCTTCAGAGCGCGGGAAGCTTGGGCGTTCTGCGTCGCGGTTCCATTTTTTGGGCGCATCGGAATTGCCAGAAAAACCGGACGGCTTGCGGTCACCGAATGAAGGCTTGTCGCCAAACGATTTACGCTCGCCAAAGGGCTTGCGGTCGCCGAATGAGGGCTTGTCGCCAAACGATTTACGCTCGCCAAAGGGCTTGCGGTCGCCGAATGAAGGCTTGTCGCCATAAGGTTTGCGGTCACCGAAAGGTTTGCGGTCGCCGAAGCTGCGCTCTTCTCCCTGAGTGAATGGCTTGCGATCGCCAAAGCTGCGCTCTTCGCGTGCTTCAAAAGGCTTGCGGTCGCCATAGGACTTGCGCTCGCCGAAGGCAGGCTTGTCGCCATACGATTTACGTTCGCCAAATGCAGGCTTGTCACCGTACGATTTGCGCTCACCGCCGCCAAAGCTGCGACCTTCTGAACGGCCACCGCCGTTGCCAGCATAACCACCGCCACCTGAACGACCACGGCCACCACTTGGCTTGCCACCGCGTGGCGCCTGCGTGAAGTTACCGCGAGGCTCAAGGCCTTCAACCTGTTCTTCAGGAATACGGGAATTGATGAAACGCTCGATGCCGCGAACACTGATGATGTCGCAGGCTTCGGCCAAAGTTACAGCCACGCCAGTGCGGCCAGCTCGGCCGGTACGGCCAATGCGGTGCACATAGTCTTCCGACTTCATGGGCATGCCGTAGTTAATGACGTGTGAAATTGCGGGCACATCCAGGCCACGGGCAGCAACGTCGGTTGCAACCAATACCTTGATGTCGCCTTTGCGAACACTGGCCAAACGACGGTTACGCACCACTTGTGGCATGCCACCGTGCAGGGCGCAGGCGCGTACGCCTTCGTCAGCCAAATCGCGGGCCAGGTTTTCAGCGTCAATTTGTGTGCTTGTAAATACAACAGCTTGAACCATGTCCGGGTGCTCCAGCCAGTGGTTCAAAAGCTTGCGCTTGTGGCCACGGTTGTCAGCCCACATCAGTTTCTGGGCGATGTCGGTGTTGGCTTCATTTTGAGCCGCCATTTCAATGCGCTTGGGGTTGTTCATGATGTTTTCAGCCAAGCCGATGATGCGCTTGGCAAATGTGGCAGAGAACATCAGGGTTTGAATGCGGTTGCCGCACAACTGGTCGATGGCTTCCAGGTCTTCAGAGAAGCCCAGGTCAAGCATGCGATCCGCTTCGTCAACAATCAGGGTGGTTACCGTGCTCAGGTTCAGTTTGCCTTGTTGGGCCAGGTCGAGCAAACGGCCTGGTGTGCCCACAACAATGCGTGCACCGCGCAGGCTGGCCATTTGCTTGCCGTAAGGCATGCCGCCAACAACGGTTGCTACACGAACGCCCTTGGTGAATTTCACCAGGTTGATCGCGTCTTGGCTAACCTGTTGGGCCAGTTCGCGGGTTGGGCACAGCACCAGGCACTCAGGGCCAGCCAGCATTTCCATGGGGCTTTGTTCGCCGCTCATCATGCGGTGCATGACGGGCAACAGGAAGCCGAAAGTTTTGCCGCTACCGGTTTGGCTGGACACCATAAGGTCGCCGCCTTCTTTGCCGAGTGGTACCACTTCAGCTTGAACGGGTGTAGGGGCAGTAATGTTTAAAGCATTGAGGGCTTGCAGCAAAGGCGCGGCAAGACCCATGTCATCAAATGACAAAGACATGATAAAAGTTCCAATTCGATGTGGACTTAAAAATTCATCGACGAACAGAAATGAAACGACGCGGCTGGGAACTAGGTTGTTCCGGATGGTCGCAAGAGAACTGGCGGCGATGGGCAAAGCACAGCTTCAAGAGCTAGTGCCAACAAAGGCAACCCAACGCGGTCCAATGGTGAGAATCGTAAAACGACCCGTTGATTTGCAATCTGGAGCGAAGTCTACTGGGTTTGGGTGCAATGCACAAGAAAAGATTGTGGCTAAAACCACAATTAGAAGAAAAACACCAACATCCCCGCAATTGCCTATCAATTTTTCCAGAATGCAGACGTTATCACCTGTAGAGGTGGTCAATCAGGACTGGATTATGAGAAAGCTAAAGATATTGATGGTGGCCGGTGCTGCAACCATGTTGAGTTCATGCGATCTGTCGCAGATCCCCGGCCTGACAGGCAAGTTGTCCATAGAGGACAGCAAGGCGGTGGGCGCGGCATGCAGGCATTCAGGCCGCGCGCTGGAAGATTGTTTTACCTTGAATCCCAATACTCATCAGTCTGGGGTGTTTGAGGGTTGGCGTGACATGAACGACTACATGTTGGCCAATGAAATTGAGGTGGTGAAACCCGAGATTCGCAATTCTGCGTTCAAGCAGGAAAGAACGTCGCTGGATGCGCCTGGCCTTCAGGCAGCGCCTGTTGAACCCGATTCTGCACCGACAGGCGCCGCAGAGGAAGCAGTTCCGCTGGCCCAAGGGCGGCAGCGCTGGCAGCCCAAAGGTATTGACGAACCAACTGCACCAGACCCAGCTGTGACCCCACCGCAGGCAGTGGGGAAGGCCGATGCCACCGTGGCTGCGCCGACTGTGGTTCCGCAAGAAACGCCGCCCCAAGAAACTCCGGCGGCTGAGGCGCCAGCAAGACCTTGGGAGCGCAAAAAGGACCCGAAGAAACACACCTGAGAACAGAGGGCGGCCTACACAAGGTGGCATGAATGATATCCTGAAAGTTCACAATTGCACTTCAGGATTTCACGCGTGTCTGTTCGCAAGTTAGGTGGTGTTTTCTTCTTGTTCGGTTTGGCTTTGCCACAAGCTGCATGGTCCGCCACTGTGGATCCCCAGGTGCGGGCATTCCCTTCCGCCGTCACTCAGGCCTTCGTCAAAAAAGGCATTGCAGCAGACGATTTCACAGCTTACGCACTTCCAATTTCGCCTTTTGTTCATCGCAAGCCGCAAGCCTACGCCCACGGTTCCAGCCAACTGGTCAACCCGGCTTCAGTGGCCAAGGTGTTTACAACTGCGTTGGCTTTGCAAAAGCTGGAGTCGACCTATCGATTCAAAACAGGATTTCACGCCGACGCTGAACCGGTAGACGGTGTTTTGAACAGCCCTTTGTACATCAAAGGCAGCGGCGATCCTGCGTTTTTGAGTGCAGACCTGTGGGCTTCACTTCGGCAACTTCGAACCAAAGGGGTTGATGTAATCAACGGCCCGGTTGTTCTGGATGACTCTGCGTTTACCGAGCAAATGCCCAGCCTTGGCCTTGCGGAGGAAGATGCTTTCGATGATGCGCCCCACCGGGCCTACCATGCTCAACCCGATGCCTTGTTGCTGAATTTTGGTGCCATGTCGATTGATTTGAAAATCAACGAAAACACGGTAATTGTGGTGCCTGAGGAAGCCCCAAAAGACTGGGCATTTGTGTCGGAAATCAATTTGACCGCTGGCGGTTGTGGTGCCTGGAAGAACGGCATGTCGGTGGATTTTGCGAAAGCGGGGCGAAATGTGGTGGTGACCGTGAAAGGCAACTACCCACGCCGTTGTGGACAATCCCGTTTGCCGATTCGTATTCCTGCACAAGATTGGCTTTGGGAATCGTGGGTTAAGGAGATTTGGTTGCAGTTGGGTGGCAAGTTTGCCGGGCCACAAGGTGGGCAAGTCATCAAAGGCGTCACTCCGGCCAACACAATTGCCTTGTACACGCATTATGGCAAGCCACTTGGTGACTTGATCAAGCAAATCAACAAATGGTCAAGCAATGTGATGGCTCGCCATCTTGAACTTGCAGTGGCCGGCACGCCTGAGGCTTTCAATGCCCAATTGAAGGACTGGTTGAAGTTGCAGGGCATTTCATCGAATGACTGGTTTTTCGAGAACGGTTCCGGCTTGTCTCGCAGTACCCGGATTGATGCGAAAGGCCTTGCCGAGTTTCTTCGGAACATGGCAAACCGGTCCGATTTTCCTGATTTTCTGGCCAGCTTCCCGCGTGCGGGTGCAGACGGCACGCTTCACAGACGCGTGAACAACGTGGGTGGATTTGCTTACCTGAAAACGGGAAGCCTCAACGGCGTGCGTTCATTGGGTGGCTACTTGCGGGACAGCGAAGGCCAGTTGTGGGCGGTTGGTGTACTAGTTAAAAGCCCCAGGGCCTACGACAGCTGGGGACCCATGGAAAGCTTGCTGGAGTTTTTGTACAGAGCGGAATAATTCAAGCCAAAAATGATGCGCTTGCCTGCAAGCCTTTCCCAATCAGGGTTTTCCTTTGTTAGACTGACCCATTACTTTCATTCACCAGCACGAGGCCAACAAATGGACAACAGCAAAGACAAACTCTTTAGTGACATGAAAATCGTATTGAGCGATGCAGAAGATCTGTTGAAAGCCGCAGCTTCTTCGTCTGGCGAGCGTGCAGTTGAGCTTCGCGAAAAAGCGCTGGTTAGCCTTCGTCGCGCCAGGGAAGTGATGCAAGACGCCCAGTCAGCCGTACTTGAAAAAGGCAAGGCAGCAGCACGTGCCACAGACGACTATGTGCACGATCACCCCTGGAAGGCTGTGGGTATTGCGGCTGCGGTGGGTTTTGTATTGGGTTTGATTATTAATCGTCGTTAAAGGCTGGCCGTGCTAAATCCAAATGCGAGGGCAGCACTGAAACGGGTGGTAGCCAGCTTGTTGGGCATGACCCAAACCCGCCTGGAATTGGCGGGTGTTGAGCTGGCGCAAGCCCGTCAAACCACCGTACGTACGGTGGTGTGGTCTTTGCTGACTGCATTGGCTGCGGCTTTTGCTTCCTTGTTTATTTGTGTGCTGATCATTGCCTTGGCTTGGGACACTCACCGTTTTTTGGCCATTGCCGGGTGTGCGGCGTTTTATATGGTGCTGGGCGTTTATTTTTATGTGCAACTGAAGGACACCTTGGCTGCGCAACCTCCCTTGTTTGAAGCAACACTGGCTGAATTGGGGCGCGACAAACAGGCTGTACTGGATAGCCTGAGCAGTGCCGATCACCCCAGGGAGCAGTCATGAGTAAAAAGTTTGATGCCCTGGAAGCACGCAAAGAATTGCTGATGATGAAAGCCCAGTTAGAACGCATGGAATTTGGCGGACAGGTTGATACGCTGAAAAAAGAATTTGCCTGGGTTAATGTGTTCCGGCAGTTTGGCGGCTGGCTGGGTCAGCGCAATATGCGTGCCTTGGGGCCAGTGGCCAGTTTGGGCGGTCAGTTTTGGCAAGAAGGCTTGAAAAAATACCCCTTGCTCGGCATGTTGGCCTCGACAGCATTGCTTCGTTTTCGCAAACCTGTTTCCAAAGTGGCTTTGCGTGCTGGTTTGGGCGCCGTGGCCTTGGCAGCAGGCATGTTCTGGTTCCAAACAAGAAGCCCATGGGCCTCCCGTTCAGAAACTGAACTTCCTATAGACCCAAGCGACTCATAAGTTCTCGCACACGCTCATCCAGCTTAGGGTCGGGCTGAATGCTGCGGCCCCATTCGCGGTTGGTTTCACCTGGCCACTTGTTGGTGGCATCCAAACCCATCTTGCCACCCAAGCCGCTCACCGGGCTTGCAAAGTCCAGGTAATCAATCGGCGTGTTTTGAATCAGCACGGTATCTCGCACCGGGTCCATTCGCGTGGTAATTGCCCAAATCACTTCTTTCCAGTCGCGTGCGTTCACGTCGTCGTCCACCACCACAATAAACTTGGTGTACATGAATTGGCGCAGGAAGCTCCAGGTGCCCATCATCACGCGTTTGGCATGCCCGGCGTAAGCCTTTTTCATGGACACAACGGCCATGCGGTAGCTACAGCCCTCTGGGGGCAAGTAGAAATCGACTATTTCCGGAAACTGCTTTTGCAGTATCGGCACAAACACCTCGTTCAAAGCCACGCCCAGCACGGCTGGTTCATCGGGTGGTTTGCCAGTGTAGGTGCTGTGGTAAATCGCATCGTTGCGCAGGGTGATGCGGTCTACCGTGAACACCGGAAACCAGTCTTGCTCGTTGTAATAACCGGTGTGGTCCCCATAAGGGCCCTCCAGGGCGCAGTCCCAGCCCTTTAGGTATTCAGGCACGGGTGGGGGGGCACGCAGTACGGTGACACCTTCCCGTATTTCCGGCACCTCACCATCGGTTCTGCCTTTGCGGGCGGCCACGGCAATTGGGTGTTCATAGGGGTAGATGTGACCTTCCAGCACCATTTCCGCCTCGGCGGGCACCTGTAACTCGTTGCCTTTGCAGGCCACAAGTTCGGTGCGGCTGCCCCGCAGCAAACCCGCAAACTGGTATTCCGACAAGGTGTCGGGCACGGGGGTTACAGCACCCAGAATGGTGGCTGGGTCTGCGCCCAAAGCCACTGAAATTGGAAAGGGTTGGCCTGGATATTTCAAGGCGTGGTCACGGAAATCGAGTGCGCCGCCACGGTGGGCCAGCCAACGCATGATCAGCCGGTTTTTGCCAATTTGTTGTTGACGGTAAATGCCCAGGTTTTGGCGTTTGCGATTTGGGCCTTTGGTGACCACCAGGCCCCAGGTTAGCAGGGGGGCTGCATCATCGGGCCAGCAAGTCCAAACTGGAATTTGATTCAGGTCAACGTCGGGACCTTCTACGACGTTTTCATGGCACGGTGCTTTGCTGACCACTTTCGGCGCCATGGACAGCACCTGTTTCACCAAAGGCAACTTGTCCAGTGCGTCTCGCATTCCCTTGGGTGGTTCGGGTTCTTTCAGGTAAGCCAGGGTGCGACCAATTTCACGCAAGGCTTCGGTGCTGTCCGCCCCCATGCCCATGGCCACTCGTTTTGGTGTGCCGAACAGGTTGCCCAAAACGCGGTGCTTGTAACCTTGTGGCGCGTCGAACAACAGGGCTGGGCCCTCGGCGCGCAGCACCTTGTCGCAAAGATGCGTCATTTCAAGAACAGGGCTGACCGATTCGGGTACTCGCTGTAGTTCACCTTCTTTGTAGAGTAAATCAATGAAGTCTCGAAGGTTCTTGTATCGCATTGTGAAAAAAACTGCCTGTTTGTGGTCCGAAAGGAACAGTTAACAAGAAATTACAACCCACACCTAGAGGGCTTTTTCAAGCCCCCCAAAAGCGCATAACGCCTAGTTGTGGGGGTAAGTTCTTGTTTTGAGTAGAAAGACTCTACCAGATTTTGCATTGACCACCGTCCGGGTTGACCCTAGAATCCGCTCAGCTTTGTGACAGGTATCACCTAAGTCACACAAACGCAGTTGGAGGGTAAAACTTAAGGGAACTTAAGTGAGCCTTACTTCATCTTAAGAGTGCCTCGGCCATGCAGTACTTGTAGTAATTGGTCGAAGCAGAACGTTCTGCCTCACGGACAAAATGGAGGCAGATGCACCGCTGAGTCAAACAATGCAGGGTTAAGCCTGCGTTTGCGTAGCAGAGGAGGTTGCATGAAGCAGTACGAAACCGTTCTGAGCGTAAATGGCCAGCAGGTCAAATCTCAGAACATGATCCAGTCATTCAAAAAAGCCGTCACCGGTCTTGGAGTGGCATCGTCGGTTCTGGTGGCAGGCGCAGTGGCAATTTTGTTGTCCAATGCCGAGCTTCGCAGCCAGGTGTTTTTCTCTGCCCCAGTGCAGGCTGTATTCGCAGCTGAAATTGATTTGCTGAGTACGGGTCTGGCTGCCGGTGGTGCCGAGGTTGCCAACAATACAGGCAAGCAGACTCAAGTATCGGGTTCCAAAAACCTGATGCCGGTGAAGTTCAATTCAATCGACTCCAGCAAGCCATTGACCGCGGGTCAACGCCAAATCGCATCGTATTTGTCCAAGCGCTACAGCGTGTCGCCCGAAGCGGTTGAATCCATTGTTCGTCTGGCCTACAAAGTTGGCAAGGAAGAGAAGGTAGAGCCTACGCTGATTTTGGCAATCGTCGGAATTGAATCCTCCTACAATCCCTTTGCGGCCAGCCCAGTGGGAGCCCGTGGTTTGATGCAGGTCATGCCAAAGATTCACAAGGACAAGTTTGAGGCTTTGTCCCCTGGCGACTGGTCGCCTTTGAATCCCGAGATGAATATGCGCGTGGGTGCGAAAATCATTCGCGAATACACACGTCGCACTGGCTCTGTTCACGCCGGTCTGCGCTGGTATGTGGGTGCGGCCATTCATGGCAACGACGGTGGGTACCCCGGTAAAGTGTTGGCGTTGAAATCACGAATCGACTCCGCTTACCAGCAGGGCCATTTGGTGGCATCACGTGAGAAAGCCGAGAAGGTTTCTGCTGTGACTGTTGCTGGCTCAGAAGGCTAACCGCAATTGAATTGATGTATCCGTTCGATGGCAAGCTCAAGGTTTTCCATCGAATTGGCATACGACAAACGCAGCATTTCATCCCCCCGGTATTGAGAGAAATCTTTTCCGGGTACTGCACATACCCAATTTTTTTCCAGCAAATCCCTGCAATAGTTTTCGCTGTTGTAGGGCGCCTTGGCGTAGATATAGAAAGCCGAATTCGGTGTCGAGTGCAATTCGATCCCAGCGTTTGGCAGCTCCCTCACCAAGAAGTCTCTTCGGGCTTTGAATATCTGTCGACGTTGTTCACAAATGGCCAGTGTTTCCGGTGTGAAGCAGGCCAGCGCGGCCCACTGGGCTGGCGTGTTGGGGCAAATGCTCAGGTTTTGTGCAAACCGCTCAATGGCTGGAAGCAATGCATCGGGCACGACCATCCAGCCCAGACGCAACCCGGTCATGCCGAAGTACTTCGAGAAACTGTTGATCACCACAAGCGGTGTGTCAGGTCCAGGTGCGCCGCTTAGCTGAAGAATGCTTTGCGCGGCCTGGTCATAACACAGGGATTGATAAATCTCGTCAACAATCAAGAATCCGCCTTTCTCCCTGACTCCATTTGCAATTTCTCGCATGGCATCAAACCTAAGCTGTGTGCCAGTCGGATTGTTGGGAGAGGCCAGCAGCACGCCCGCGGTGTTTTGGGTCCACTGATTGGCCAAGTCCTCCCAGCTGGGTTGAAAGTTCTGTTCTTCCTGAGTTTGTACAAATTCAGGCAATCCGCCCGCCATTTGCACGAAAGTCTTGTTGCAGGGGTACCCCGGATCGGCCAGAAGAACTGACTGGTCGCGGTTGATCAAGGCAAGGCAGGCATACATCAGCGCAGCAGATGCACCGGATGTGATCACGATTTGCCGCGCAGGCACATCCACTTGAAATGCTGTTTGGTAGTAATTGCTGACGGCTTCGCGCAATTCCGTTAAACCCAAGGCTGCCGTATAACGGCTTTTTTGCGCTGAAACGGCTTGCAAGAGGGCGTCTTGAACGGGTTGGGGCATTGGGAAGTCAGGTTCGCCGATCGACAGGTGGATCACAGGCTTGCCTTCGGCTTCGAGCGCATCGGCCTGCTTGACCAGTTCCATGACATGAAAGGGTTGAACAATATTGCTGAGACTGGACTGCTTCAATTCTTCACCATTGTTAGGGAGAGGCGCGAACAAGTTGCGCGATTTGTGGAAACCCCTAGGGACAGCATCTCTGGCTGCGCCTATAATTTTCGGTTCTGTTGTTCACTTCACCTCAAAGAGACGATTATATGGCTCAACCTATGGATCAGCGCTTCCGGCAAGCAGCCCTGGAATATCACGAGTTCCCCAAACCCGGGAAATTGCAGATTTCAGCGACCAAAAGCCTGGTTAACCAGCGCGACCTTGCCTTGGCCTATTCTCCCGGTGTTGCCGCGGCCTGTGAAGAAATCGAAGCAGACCCATCTACTGCGGTACGTTACACCGCCAAGGCAAACCTGGTGGGTGTTGTCACCAATGGCACAGCGGTACTCGGTTTGGGCAATATCGGCCCACTGGCCGCCAAACCCGTGATGGAAGGCAAGGCAGTGCTGTTCAAAAAGTTTGCCGGCATTGATGTGTTCGACATTGAAATCAACGAGAACGACCCCGACAAGCTGATTGAGATTATTGCATCGCTTGAGCCGACATTTGGCGGCATCAATCTGGAAGACATCAAGGCACCTGACTGCTTCAAGGTTGAGCGTGCCTTGCGTGGGCGCATGAACATTCCTGTATTTCACGATGATCAGCACGGCACAGCCATTGTCGTGGGTGCGGCCATCCTGAATGGTCTTGAAGTGATCGGGAAGAAACTGGATGAAGTGAAATTTGTGGTGTCTGGTGCGGGTGCCGCCGCATTGGCTTGCCTCGAGCTGCTGGTCGAGCTGGGCTTACCCCGCAAAAATGTGTGGGTCACCGACATTGATGGGGTGGTTTACAAAGGCCGTCCTACGAATATGGACCCGGACAAAGACCTGTTTGCGCAAGACACACCCGCCCGTACTTTGGCTGATGTCATCAAAGACGCGGATGTATTTTTGGGCTTGTCAGCAGGCGGTGTGTTAAAGCAAGACATGGTACGTGCCATGGCCGCAAAGCCTCTGATTTTGGCTCTGGCCAACCCCACACCGGAAATTTTGCCAGAGCAGGTGAAGGAGGTGCGTGACGATGCAATTATGTGCACCGGCCGTACCGACTATCCAAACCAGGTGAACAACGTGCTGTGCTTCCCCTTTATTTTCAGGGGTGCGCTGGATGTGGGGGCCACTACCATCACCAAAGAAATGGAAATTGCGGCTGTACGCGCTGTGGCGGAACTGGCACGCAAAGAGCAATCCGATGTGGTGGCGTCAGCCTACCGCACCCAAAACCTCAGTTTTGGCCCTGAGTACCTGATTCCCAAACCTTTCGATCCCCGCCTCATCGTACACATCGCGCCTGCCGTGGCGAAGGCAGCCATGGAAAGCGGTGTGGCTACTCGCCCAATCGCAGACCTGGAAGCTTACAAAGACCAGTTGCAGCAGTTTGTGTACCACTCAGGCACATTCATGAAGCCGATTTTCGCGGTGGCCAAACGTTGTGTGGCTGAAACACCGGAAACCTCCCGCATTGTGTTTGCTGAAGGTGAAGACGAGCGAGTAATGCGTGCGGTACAGGTGGTGGTCGACGAAGCCATTGCAAAGCCAATCATGATTGGTCGCCCAGCTGTGATCGAGCGCCGCCTGGAGCGTTTTGGCTTGCGTATTAAACCTGGTGTTGATTTTGAACTGATCAACCCCGAATACGACGAGCGCTACAAAGATTACTGGCGCATGTACCATGATTTGACCAAGCGCAAGGGTGTTACCGAGGCCTACGCCAAAATTGAAATGCGTCGCCGCAATACCTTGATTGGATCGATGATGATTCACAAAGGCAACGCAGATGGCATGATTTGCGGAACCTTTGGTACCCATTCACTGCACTTGCACTATGTGGATCAAGTGCTGGGCCGTCGCGCCGGTTGCAACACTTACGGTGCCATGAATGGATTGATGTTGACCAACCGCCAGGTGTTTTTGGTCGACACCCATGTGAACTACGACCCCACTGCCGAGCAAATTGCAGAAATCACCTTGATGGCTGCTGAGGAAATGCTGCGCCTGGGCGTACAGCCCAAGGCAGCCTTGTTGTCGCATTCCAACTTTGGTTCGAGCAACCAGCCCTCAGCTGTGAAAATGCGCGAAGCGCTTCAAATTCTTCGCAACATTGCACCGTGGCTGGAAGTAGACGGTGAAATGCACGGTGATTGCGCCATTGATGAACAGGTTCGTAACACCATCTTCTCGGGTTCAACCTTAACGGGCGAGGCCAATTTGCTGGTGTGCCCAAATATTGACGCCGCCAATATTTCGTACAACCTGTTGAAATCAGCGGCTGGCAACGGCATTGCGGTGGGTCCAATTTTGTTGGGGTCGGACAAACCTGTACACATCCTGACCGCGTCTGCCACGGTGCGTCGCATTGTGAACATGACAGCCTTGGCTGTACTGGACGCCAATTCGGAACGCGTCAGCTCGATCTGAGTTTGCATTTTAAAACAACAAATGGGCATGCAAGGCATGCCTGTTTTTGTTTTAACTCAATCAAAATGTGTCGCACAATGGTTTCATGAGCGAACACGACACATTTCACACTGACGATCACGATGACATCACCGGACTGGTGCTGTCGGGTGGTGGTGCCCGCGCTGCTTACCAGGTTGGCGTGCTCCATCAACTTGCCAAGTGGTTTGAACAGGAGAACAAGCGAGAGTTTGATTTTCCATTCAAGATTTTGTGTGGTACCTCTGCTGGCGCAATCAACGCCGCTGCCCTGGCCTGCGCAGGGCGCAATTTTTATCAGTCTACGGACCGCATGCTGAAAGTTTGGGAAAACTTCAGCTCAGACCAAGTGTTCCGCTCGGATTCTCTGGGCATTATTCGCACCGGCGCGCGCTGGCTGTCTGCGCTTTCAATTGGCTGGATGCTGCGCAAGCGCCCGAAGTGTTTGCTCGACAATTCTCCCCTGTCGCATTTGATGCATCAGTTGCTGCATTTTCGCAGGCTGGACGAAGCGCTGGAGAACGGCACCATTCATGCGTTGGCAGTGACTGCCTCCAGCTACAGTTCTGGTCGCAGCGTGACATTTTTTCAGACTCAAAAGGCGATTGAAAGTTGGGCCAGAACCCAGCGCGTCGCATTGCCCGACCGAATTACAGTCGAGCATTTGCTGGCCTCCGCAGCAATTCCATTTGTGTTCCCTGCGGTGAAGCTGAATATTGAAGGGCAGATGGAGCATTTTGGCGATGGTTCAATTCGGCAACTGGCCCCGATCAGCCCGGCAATTCATCTGGGTGCCAACCGCGTGATGGTGATTGGTTCCAGTCAATCAGACCACGATCATACCCAGCGCGTTGAAGTTCAAAATGCCTACCCCAGTTTGGCTCAAATTGCGGGCCATGCCATGGCCTCCATTTTTCTGGACAGTTTGTCCATCGACATTGAACGCTTAAGCAGGGTGAACAAAACCCTGGGTTTGTTGCCACCCGAGATGGCGACCAAAACCACATTGAAACCGATTGAGTTGTTGGTGATTTCGCCGTCTGAGCGAATTGATGAAATTGCTGCGCGCCACACTCAAGACTTGCCCCGCCCGGTGCGCACCTTGCTGTCGGCCTTGGGCGCGACCGAAGCCAGCGGTTCTTCATTGGCCAGCTATCTGTTGTTTGAAGCAAACTACACGCGTGAATTGATACGCATGGGTATTGCCGACACCATCGCCAAGCGCGAGGCCGTGTACGAGTTCTTCCACCTGGGTCAGTCAGGCCGCTAAGTTCTAGGCTAAGCCGCGTTACAATTGGCGCTTCGAGGCAGTTCAGGCGTTTCTTGCGATGCATTCACCTTTGGTTTCTGCTGCTTGGCATGCAAGCATGACCCATGCAGAGGTCGCAGATGGTCTGTGTGTTGCGCACGGCGAACCTGCCCAGGTGCTCAGTACCTTCAATTCAAGTGAAGTGAAGGCGATGATTGCACACGCGCATGATTTGTCCAAACAGGGCTTGTATGTCGTGGGCGGTTTAAGTTATGAAGCTGCACCGGTTTTCGATTCTGCCTTGCCTGTGCGTGCTTCCAATCATTTCCCTTTGCTTGAGTTTCATGCATTTGAACCGAAGCAGGTGAGTGTGCTGCGCCAATCGCAATTGCAACGCTTGCCGATTGAATCGAAATTCATGCCTTGGCTGGATCAGCAAACCGGGCAACATTATCAAGAAACTTACCAGCAGGTTCAGCAGGCCATTGAGGCTGGCGAGTTTTATCAAATCAACCTGACCACTCGGCTTAAAGCAGCCAATCCACGGCTGGATGCCTGGGCCTTATTCCAGCATCTCTACGCAAGCCAGCCTGCACCACAAAGTTTGTTTTTGCGCGGTAGCGTGTTCAATGCAATCAGCTTGTCGCCCGAATTGTTTTTTCGTTGGGATGGCAATGAGTTACAAACAGCACCGATGAAAGGCACCCGCCGACCTGTTGCCGGCAGTGTGGATGTACTCAGTGACAGCGAAAAAGATCGAGCTGAGAATGTCATGATTGTTGATTTGTTGCGCAATGACATGGCGAAGGTGTGCCAGGCCAAGTCGGTGCAGGTGCGCTCCTTGTTTGATGTCATGCATTTGCCCACAGTGGACCAAATGACCTCCAGTATTTCGGGGCGAACTTTGCCGGGTATTGCCTTGGCAGATCTCTTTGCAGCCCTTTTCCCATGTGGCAGTGTGACCGGAGCACCGAAATCACAGGCCATGTTGCGAATCGCCCAATGGGAGCAAGCCCCTCGGAAATTCTATTGTGGTGCTCTTGGTGTATTGAGCCCTGGTGGACAAGTGCAGTTCAATGTTCCTATTCGCACTGTCATTGAACAGGCCGATGAACTGGAGTACGGCGTTGGTAGTGGTATTACTTGGTACTCCACGGTCAATGATGAAAAAAAAGAGTGGTGGCAAAAAACTGCTTTTTTACGTGAAGCCACTTGCGACTTCAAGGTGCTTGAAACTTTGCGTCTGGAGCATGGGCAGTGGCTTCATCTGGACGATCATTTGAAGCGGATGGACAGGTCGGCCAGGCAGTTTTCTTATCTGTTTGACGAGCAAGATGTACGCCTTCACTTAAGCACCGTTGCAAACAAAAACCCGAATGGAACTTTCCGCGCGCGCTGTTTGCTGGATGCGTGCGGTGAATTGCAAGTTGAGCTGCATGAAATGAAGTTGGATGAAAGCCCGGTGCTACTGCGTTTGGCAGATTCAGCCATGCGGGGCAAGCCTGAATTTGTACTTCACAAAACCACCTATCGACCGGAGTATGAAAGTTTCCAGCGCCAGGCCAACGGTGCTTTTGATGTTTTGCTTTTTAACGCGCAAGGTTTGTTGCTTGAAACCTGCCGTTGCAATGTGGTGTTAAAAATTGATGGCGAGTGGTTAACACCACAAATTTGTGAGCGTGCCAGTACTTATTTGCTACCCGGGGTGTTGCGTGCCCGCCTTTTAAGGGAAAATACGATTCGGCAAACTACACTGAATGTGCAAGACTTGCAGCGCGCCGAAGAAGTGTGGTTGATCAACAGTTTGCGAGGCTGGGTGCCCGTGGCGAAAGTGGTTGATGCACACGACATGGTGCTTTTTTCTGCCAACTAAAAACAAACAATAAACAAGAAGGGATGTGACATGAACCCGACCACGATTGAACTGATTGGCGCCATTCTTTTCGCCATTGCCGTCATTCACACTTTCTCCACCAAATACTTTGAGCGCCTTGCGCACACCCAGCCCAACCACGCAGGGCTTTGGCATTTGCTGGGTGAAGTCGAGGCTGTATTTGGTTTTTGGGCCATGGTACTGGTGGTCTTCATGTTTTTCATCATTGGACAAACCGGTGCCATTGAGTATGTAGACACGCGCAATTACACTGAACCCTTGTTTGTGTTTGCCATCATGGTGATTGCCGCGAGCAAACCAATCCTGGTACTGGCTGGCCGCATTGTGCGGGTGGTGGCCTCGGTCATTCCCATCGACAGGCAGGTGGCTTACTTTTTTACCACCTTGTCCATTGTGCCTTTGTTGGGCTCGTTCATCACCGAGCCAGCTGCCATGACGCTGGCTGCCTTTCTGCTGCGCGACCGCTTTTACACGCAGGGCATCAGTAACAAATTGATGTACGGCACACTCGGTGTGTTGTTTGTGAATATTTCCATTGGTGGTACCTTGACCCCGTTTGCAGCACCACCTGTGTTGATGGTGGCGGCCAAGTGGGGTTTTGACATGCAGTACATGCTGACCATGTTTGGCTGGAAGGCGGCGATTGCCGTGTTTGTGAATGCCACAGTGCTTACCTTTCTGTTTGCCAAAGAATTGACTGCCATGAAAAAGCCTGCTGAAAATGGGCCCAAGGAAGACATGCCAGTCTGGGTCATTGCAACTCACCTGCTGTTCTTGGTGGGTGTGGTGGTGTTTGCCCACCATGCGGCCATGTTCATGGGTTTGTTTCTTTTCTTTCTTGGATACACATCCGCTTACAGCCGTTATCAAGACCGCCTGATTTTGAAAGAGGGGCTGATGGTTGCATTTTTCCTGGCAGGTTTGGTGGTATTGGGCGGCATGCAGGCTTGGTGGTTGCAAGACACTTTGAAAGGCATGAGTCCGACGGCACTCTACTATGGTGCCACTGCCCTAACTGCAATTACTGACAATGCCGCGCTGACTTACCTTGGCTCGCTTGTGGAGGGTGTAGATGACCAATTCAAGTATGCTTTGGTGGCAGGGGCTGTGACTGGCGGTGGTTTGACTGTAATTGCAAATGCGCCAAACCCGGCCGGTTTTGCCATTTTGCAAAAGTATTTCAACGACGGCGCCATCAATCCTGTCAAGCTGTTGTTGGCAGCACTCGGGCCCACGCTGGTGGCCGTGGTGGCTTTTCAGTTTTTGTAATCTGCTTTCAAGGCGATAGGTTTGAGCGAACAAAACATCGATTATCACGATCAAGAACCAGCTGTTGAGCTGCCTCATGATCTCGATGATGCACAGCGGGCATTGGCCGAAGTGCAGGCCTTGTTGCGCAAACAAAAAGTCATCGAGAGCGTTGTTCACAACCAGCAAACCACAGTCAATCCCGAGCGTCAAAGCCTGGTTGAAGAGTTGGTACATCGCCAGCACCTGACCGAACTTGGCAACAAGCTTTACCTGCTGCACCCGGCCGATGTGGCCTATGTGCTTGAAAGCCTGCCGCAAGAAGACCGTATGTTGGTGTGGGGTTTGGTTCGTTCTGACCGCGACGGTGACATTCTTCTCGAGTTGAGTGATGCAGTTCGGGAAACGTTGATCAAGTCCATGGACAGCGAAGAATTGTTTGCTGCCACAGAATCGCTGGACGCTGATGAAATTGCCGAATTGGCCCCAGACCTGCCGCGCGATGTGGTGGAGAAGCTGGCCAGCAGTTTGAGCCTTGAAGAGCGCGAGCAGCTGCGCGCTGCCATGAGCTACCCGGAGGATACCGTGGGTGCGCGCATGGACTTCGACATGGTGACCATTCGCGACGATGTGACGCTTGAAGTGGTGCTGCGTTACCTGCGCAGATTTGATGAATTGCCTGATCAAACAGACCAGGTGTTTGTGGTGGATCGTGTGGATCATTTCAAGGGCAGTTTGCCCCTGGACCGCCTGCTGGTGAATGAACCAGAGACACTGGTGAGCGAGGTGATGAGCCGCGAGGTGTTGATGTTGTCGGCACTGGATGATGCCTACGAGGCTGCGCAAGCGTTCGAGCGTTATGACCTGGTGTCTGCCCCGGTTCTCGATCCGTCTGGCAAGCTGATTGGTCGCCTTACCGTGAATGAAGTGGTGGATGTAATTCGCGAAGAAAGCGAGGCGGACCTACTTTCCAGCGCGGGTTTGCGTGAAGAAGAAGACTTGTTTGCTTCGGTGTGGGAGTCAGCTAAAAACCGTTGGTTGTGGCTGGGTTTGAACCTGTGCACTGCATTTTTTGCGAGTCGGGTGATTGACACCTTTGAGGGCACGATTGCCAAAGTGGTTGCCTTGGCCACACTCATGCCAATTGTTGCCGGCATTGCTGGCAACTCTGGTAATCAAACCATGACCCTGATGATCCGCTCCCTGGCCCTGGGGCAGGTGACTGCGGCGAACTTCAAGGTGTTGCTGAAAAAAGAACTGGCCATTGCTGGTTTGAATGGGTTGGTGTGGGGTAGTGTGGCAGGCCTTGCGGCTTGGGGGCTTTATTTTGGATCGCCCAATGCAGTCATGCTGGGCTTGTTGATGACCCTGGCGGTGATGCTCAACCTGTTGGTGGGCTCGCTTATTGGGGTCATGGTTCCGCTGGGGCTTGAGAAAATGGGTCGGGATCCCGCCATGGGCTCCTCAGTGCTGCTCACTTTTACCACTGACAGCATGGGCTTCTTCATTTTCCTGGGGCTGGCCTCCCTGTTCTTTTAAGGCGGCGGCAGCACATGCCCACCGTCTCCATCGTCATGCCGGTGTACAACGAAGTGCCGGCGCAAGGCGACAATTCTTTGTTGGTTCGGGTTCAGGCACTTGTTCAGTTGCTCAGGCAAGGTGACGAGTTGTTGCTGGTCGACGGCGGTTCGACTGACCACAGTTGGCCTGTATTGCAAACTTTGGCCAAACATTCCCAAGTGAACGCGCTTCAATGTGGCAAGGGGCGGGCACAACAAATGAATGCCGGTGCCGAGAAAGCCCGAGGGGATGTATTTCTTTTTTTGCATGCAGACACGGTGTTGACCCCGCTGGCTTGGCAGGCTTTTTTATCCAGCTTGAAGGCGTGCCTTTGGGGCCGGTTCAATGTGCAGATTGAGGGTAAAAGTGCATGGCTTCCTGTGGTGGCCTGGTTCATGAATCATCGCTCAAGGCTGACTAAAATTGGTACAGGTGACCAGGCTTTGTTTGTCAGCTGCTCCCTGTTCAAGCGGGTAGGCGGGTTTCCAAACCAGCCCTTGATGGAAGACATCGAGCTGTGCAGACGTTTAAAGCAGGCTGCGCCAAGAGAATTTGTGGCTGTTGCTTCCCCAGTGACTACATCGGGGCGTCGATGGGATGTCAACGGCGCTTGGGCAACCATTGTATTGATGTGGCGCTTTCGTTTTTTGTATTGGCGGGGAGTGTCTGCCGACGAGTTGGCGAGGCTTTATGCAGACACCCGACACAAACTGCCTGTGACTGTCGCGGTGTTTGCCAAGTATCCAGAGGCCGGGCGGGTAAAAACAAGGTTGATGCCCGTGCTGGGGGCCGAGCAATGTGCTGCGTTTGCACGTTATTTGCTGTTAAGTACTTTGGACAAATTACAGGGTGTGAATGTTGTGCTTTGGACCGATGGTGGTAGTACCGAGCAATGGACCAGGTTGCTGGACGGTCGGGCCATTCAGCGCCACATTCAACCAGAGGGGCACTTGGGCGTGCGAATGCAAACCGCGGTTGAAGCCCACCTGATTGACAGTGAACTGGTGGTGCTTCTTGGGCCTGATGCGGTTGGGTTTTCTGTTGCTGATTTGCATGAATTACAAGTGGCCGCAAGACAGGGCGGATTGGCCTTTGTGCCTGCACACGATGGCGGTTATGTGGCCGTGGCCTGCAATCGCCTTGTGCCAGAGATATTTTCCAGTGCAATACAATGGGGTACAGCCGCGGTGGCCGAGCAAACCCGGGATGCTTTGCAACAGCGTGGCTTGCAGGCTGTGTGGTTGCCGCCGCAATTGGACATTGATGAGCCTGATGATCTTGAGCTGGCGATTCGGTCGGGTTGTGTGCCTGCTGATTGGCCCTTGCGTTATGCAATGGCTGACTGAACAAATGAGAACCAAGGGGTTTTGTATGCGCACTTTTGTGTTGAAGGCTGGCGCTTTTAAAGTGGCTTTGCTGTTTGCCATTACTGGTATTTCAAGCGGCGTTCTGGCTCAAGGGGCTCAAGTATTGGCACCCTGGCCTTCAGATCCCGCAGCCGGACTTCCTGTGCCGTGGAAGGCGCAGTATCACCCGGATATTGCAGCACACACGCAATTCAAGCTGTTGAGGCAAGGCAATCAAACTGTGTTGCAGGCCGAGGCTGAGATGGCTTACGGTACGCTGGTGCATCCGTTCGCAAAGCCTTTGGCGCTGACTACTTTGACCTGGGATTGGCAGGTGTTGACTCAGCCCACCAAAGCCAATTTGCAAACCAAGGCGGGTGACGATGCAGGGGCGAAGCTTTGTGCATTCATTCAGATTGATGAAGGCAAGCTTGGCCTCGGTACACGCTTGGCCTTGGCAGCTGCGCGTACGCTTTCTGGTGAACGCCTGCCAGCAGCAACCTTGTGCTATGTGTGGGGAACGCCCGGCGAAAAGGTGGGCCAAGTATTTGACAACCCTTACACCGACCGTGTGAGAAATATTGTGGTTCGTGATTCAGCTAGCGGCACGGAATTGATTTCGGAGAACAGGGATTTGCAGGCCGATGCGCGCAAAGCCTTTGGCAAGGAATTGCCAGAGGGCCCTGTGATGTTCACTGGCATCGCGCTGGGGGCTGATTCAGACAACACCAAATCGAAGGCCAAGGCCTTGTTTGGTCGTGTGCAAGCTCAGCCCTGATTCAAATTCATGGTCTTCACAATTCGCTCGCAGTACCTGGCGATCTGGTCAATCTCCAAGTTAACCGGGCTGCCTGCGTTCAAATGTTTCAAAGTGGTCATTTGAACGGTGTGCGGAATCAGGTTGATGTGAATATCGCATTCGCCGCTTGCATGATCGTCCACCTGGTTCACGGTCAGGCTGACGCCATTCACGGTAACCGAGCCTTTGTAGGCAAAGAAAGGAGCCAAAGTTTTCGGCGCACGAATTTGCAAGTGCCAGCTTTCACCCACGGGTGAAAAATCCACCACGCTGCCCAAGCCATCCACATGGCCGCTCACCAAATGCCCACCCACGCGATCTGACAAACGCATGGCCTTCTCCAGATTCACTTCACCTGACGTGCTTAGGCCCACGGTTTTTGACAAACTTTCCTGTGACACATCGACGTGAAAGGTTTGCGCCTCCATGGCCACCACGGTCATGCAAGCGCCTTGAATGGCAATGCTGTCGCCCAGTTTCACATCTGAAAAATCAAGTGAGGGCGCATGCACGGCCAATCGAACCCCAGCGTAAGCAGAGTTTTGAAGCGGTTCTACAGTTTTGATTTGACCAATTGATTCAATAATTCCAGTGAACATGTTTGCTACTACTCCTGCTTGGTTCGAACCCACGTAACTCGCAGGTCTTGTCCTTTTTGTTCAAATGAATGGATTGTCCATTCCACATAGGCTGGAAGGGCGTCAAGTTCGGGTAGGCGAAAGAGGCCTTGGCCCGGTCCCAAAAAACGCGGTGCGATGTACTGTACAATTTCATCGACCAACCCGGCTTGCAGGAATGAACCGTTGAGCCCATACCCTGCCTCAAGGTGCAATTCATTAATGCCCCGTTGTGCCAGTTCCTGCAACAGACGCAGTAAATCTGTTTTTACTTTGCCTGCATGCAAACCTGCCGCCACTGGCGCCACGTTCAAGGCCTCAATGTTCGCAGCATTGGGGTGTGTGATCAGCCAGTTTGGCGTTTGTGGCTCGGTGTGTGCAAGCAGTACGCGGCCGGTTTGTAACAGGCGTGCATCTGGCGAAATTTCCAGCTTGCTGTCCACCACCACTTTCAAGGGTTGGCGCTCAGTGTCAATACCGCGCACATTCAATTGTGGGTTGTCCGCTTTCACTGTGCCAATGCCGCTGAGCACGGCACAGGCCTGGGCGCGCAGGTGGTGCCCGTCCAGCCGGGCTTCCTCGCCGGTAATCCACTGGCTAACACCGTTGTTCAAGGCACTTACACCGTCTGCACTACTGGCCACCTTCAGGCGCACCCAGGGGCGCTTGCGCTCCATTCGGCTGAAGAAACCACGGTTGATCCAGCGTGCTTCTTCAATCAAAACGCCATCGTTGGTTTCAATACCAGCCGCTCGCAATATTGCCA
The DNA here is from genome assembly GCF_005871185.1 of Limnobacter alexandrii. Classification (GTDB taxonomy): domain Bacteria; phylum Pseudomonadota; class Gammaproteobacteria; order Burkholderiales; family Burkholderiaceae_B; genus Limnobacter; species Limnobacter alexandrii. The sequence goes on along the minus strand of NZ_SWKN01000009.1, from coordinate 112,800 downwards.
TGCCCTTGCCTGCCACCAGCGGGTTGGGGTCGAGAACCGCAACCACCACTCGATGAACGCCAGTGGTCACCAGTGCTTCTGCACAGGGGCCGGTGCGGCCATGGTGGGCACACGGTTCAAGGGTGACATAGGCGGTGCTGCCAGCAAGGGAAATACCTCGTGCCTTGGCGTCGGCAATCGCTTGTACTTCTGCGTGGCCTTCGCCGGCTTTGGCGTGAAAGCCCTCAGCAATTGCAACCCCGTCACGCACAAAAACGCAGCCGACCCGCGGATTGGGCGTGGTGCTGTACTGCCCCTTCCAGGCCAGGTTCAGCGCATGCTGCATCCAGTGTTCGTCGGCAGGGTGGGTGGTCGCCATGGCCTCAGTGACTTCTCAGTTGCTTTTAAACGCCTTTTTTGGCGGTGTTTCGAGTTTTGGGTTTGCTGGAATTTGCGTTGTTTTCCGCTGGGGCGGTCAAGTGTGCAATTTCTTCAGAGAAACTTTGCAGGTCTTCAAAGCTTTTGTAAACCGACGCAAACCGAATGTAGGCCACTGTGTCCAGTTGCTTGAGTTGTTGCATCACCAACTCACCCAAAAACTTGGTGTCCACTTCGCGTGCGGCGCTGACCAGCAATTTTTCTTCAATGCTTGAAATGGCCTCGTCGATGGCCTCTGCACGAACAGGGCGCTTGCGCAAAGCGAGCATTAAACTGCCACGAAGTTTGTCTCGGGAAAATTCGACGCGTGAACCGTCTTTTTTAACGATGGCGGGCAGAAACAGTTCGGCCCGCTCGTAAGTGGTGAAGCGTTTGCCGCAACCGCTGCACTGGCGGCGGCGACGAATCGCGTCGCCTTCTTCAGACGTACGCGAGTCGACTACCTGGGTGTCGGCGTTGCCACAAAAAGGGCATTTCATAACGCCGCTGCCCTTTGCTTACTTGTAAACAGGAAACTGGCTGGTCAATTCCTTGACCTTGGCACGAACGGTGGCCAATGTGGCTTCGTCTTCCGGGTTTTCAAGCACATCAGCGATCAAGTGGCCAACTGCACGGGCCTGCTCTTCCTTGAAACCACGTGTGGTCATGGCTGGGCTACCCAAGCGAATACCACTGGTGACAAATGGCTTTTCAGGGTCATTTGGAATGGCGTTCTTGTTCACTGTGATGTGTGCATTGCCCAAAGCGGCTTCCGCAGCTTTGCCGGTAATGCCCTTGGCACGCAGGTCAACCAGCATCACATGGCTTTCTGTGCGGCCAGACACAATGCGCAGGCCGCGCTCAACCAGCGTTTCGGCCAAGGCTTTGGCATTCAACACCACTTGCTGCTGGTATTCCTTGAATGCAGGTTGCAGTGCTTCGTGGAAGGCCACAGCCTTGCCCGCAATCACGTGCATCAAGGGGCCGCCCTGAATACCCGGGAAAATTGCACTGTTGATTTTTTTGGCCAGCTCTTCTTTCATCAGAATGATGCCGCCTCGTGGACCACGCAGTGATTTGTGCGTGGTTGATGTACACACGTCAGCGTGCGGCACTGGGTTGGGATATACGCCCGCAGCGATCAAACCAGCGTAGTGGGCCATGTCCACCATGAAGTAGGCGCCCACTTCCTTGGCGATTTTGGCAAAGCGCTCAAAGTCGATGCGCAGCGCGTAGGCTGATGCGCCAGCGATGATAATTTTTGGCTTGTGCTCACGGGCCAGGGCTTCGACCTGGTCGTAATCAATGGCTTCTTCCTTGTTCAGGCCATATGACACCACGTTGAACCACTTGCCAGACATGTTCAATGGCATGCCGTGGGTGAGGTGACCACCTTCAGCCAATGACAGGCCCATGATGGTGTCGCCTGGTTGCAGCAAGGCAAAAAACACGGCCTGATTGGCCTGTGATCCGGAATTGGGTTGCACGTTGGCGGCTTCAGCGCCAAACAGCTTCTTCAGGCGCTCAATGGCCAGGTCTTCAACCACGTCCACGTGCTCGCAGCCGCCGTAGTAGCGCTTGCCGGGGTAGCCTTCGGCGTATTTGTTGGTCAGCTGTGAACCCTGGGCTTCCATCACGGCTGGGCTGGCGTAGTTTTCAGACGCGATCAACTCAATGTGGTCTTCCTGGCGGGTGGTTTCCTGCTGCATGGCAGTCCACAATTCAGGGTCGGTTTGGGCGATGCCCTTTTGGCGATCAAACATAACAATTTCCGAAGACGAGAGGGTTCAAGACAAGCCCAACATTCTAAATGATTTCAAGCGATTCGACCATCGACTTCGTCCATGTTTTGGCCCGGTTCGTCGTTGTTCAAATGTTCCACCCAGGCCCACAAACGCACCTGTTTTTGGCCACCCGGGTCAATCTCCACCACATTGAGTGCGCAGTTGGGCAACTGCCACTCGCGCTGCTTCTCGATGGGCTCACCTGTACAGTGGCGGTAAATACAATCGAGTACACCGCCATGGGCCACCAGCAAAATGGTGTCGCCGGGGCTAGCGTGTTGCCTGATTTGCTCGAAGGCGGACACAACCCTGGTGTAAAACTGGTTCAGACTTTCCCCGCCTTGTAATGGGGCGTCGGGCTCGCGGTTTTTCAGACTGTCGAATTCTTGTGGGCTTTTTGCCTGCATTTCATCACCCGTCAGGCCAGACAAATGGCCGTAGTGACGCTCGCGTAGACCCGCATTCAACTCGATCGCAGGTGTTTTCGACCCATGAATGATAGTGGCTGTAGAGTAAGCCCGGCTCAGATCGCTGCTGACGCAGTGCGTGTAAAGTTCAATCCCCTGCGCCTTTAGCGAGCCAAAGTGCTTACCAAGCAATTGTGCCTGTAACAGGCCATGCGCATTCAGGGCAATGTCGGTATGACCCTGAAATCGCTTTTCCTTGTTCCAGTCGGTTTCGCCATGGCGCACCAGAATGAAGCGCGTACCTGTCGGTTTTTTGCGGACAATTGCACCAAAATCAATGGCTTGGCTGCTCAATTCAGGTGCACCTTGGCGAAGCGGCGTTTGCCCACTTGAATGACATAGCTGCCAGTAAGCAGTCGAGTGGCCTTGTCCGAGACCTTTTCGCCATCAATTTTGACGCCGCCTTGTTGAATGTTGCGGTTGGCATCGCTGCTGCTTTCACACAGGCTGGCTGCCTTCAGTACCCAAGCCAAACCCGCATCCGTCTCACCTTCTGGCATATTCAGGTTTACCTCGGGCATGTCCTCGGGCAGCACCCCTTGCTTGAAGCGTGCTTCAAATTCTGAAAGTGCATCCACTGCAGCCTGCTGGTTGTGAAAACGAGCCACCAATTCCTGAGCAAGAGCCACCTTGGCGTTGCGCGGGTTCTCACCATTGGCACAGGCCTGTTTCAAGGCCTCAATGTCGGCCAGGGATTTGAAACTGAGGAGGGTGTACCAGTTCCACATCAATTCGTCGGAAATTGACATCACCTTGCCAAACATATTGGACGGCGTCTCGGTCACACCGATGTAGTTGTTTTTGGACTTTGACATTTTGTCCACGCCATCGGTGCCTACCAACAGTGGCATGGTCAAAATACACTGGGCGCTTTGGCCGTTTTGTTTTTGTAGTTCGCGGCCCATGAGCAAGTTGAATTTCTGGTCGGTACCGCCCAGCTCCAAATCGCTTTCCAGTGCAACCGAGTCATAGCCCTGCAAAAGAGGATACAAAAATTCGTGCACGGCAATCGGCGTGCCCGATTGATAACGTTTGGTGAAATCGTCCCGCTCCAGCATGCGGGCCACGGTGTAGCTGCTGGCCAGGCGGATCATGCCGTCTGCGCCCAGGGGCATCAGCCACTTGCTGTTGAACTCAATTGCTGTGCGTTGGGGATCCAGAATTTTAACAGCCTGCTCGTGGTAGGTTTTGGCGTTGTCCAGAACCTGTTCCTTGGTCAACGGTGGGCGGGTGCTGTTGCGGCCAGACGGATCGCCAATCATGGATGTGAAGTCACCAATCAGAAAGATGATCTGATGGCCTAAATCTTGCAATTGACGAAGCTTGTTGAGTACCACTGTGTGGCCCAAATGAATGTCGGGTGCTGTGGGGTCCAGTCCCAGTTTGATGCGCAGGGGTTTGCCTGTTTTTTCGCTCTGAACCAGTTTTTGAATCCATTCGGATTCAATCAACAGTTCTTCACAGGCGCGCTTGGTCACTTCAAGGGCGTGCCGAACGGAAGCAGACAAATTCTCAGTAGTTTCCGTATTTTTTGGGGGGCTTCTATCAGGTGACTGGTTCATTTGGCAATCCTTTGTTACACTCTGGCAAACTTCAGTGTTGTATTTTTGAAAATAAAGCTGATTGTGGGCGATCGGCTCGTGAACTTTCACACCTCTAAAACTAAAACATGATGCTTCAGAATTTCTTAGAGCGAGCAATCGCCGCGTGGGGACAGGGCTTTTCTCTTACCAAGCGCTTTATTCAGTCGGGGTGGCAGTATGCCGACGCCGCGCTTCCCCAATCTCACAATCACAGAAAGTGGGTCATTGTAGGGTTTTTTTCATTCCCTGTTCTTGGTGCAGTGGTTGCAATCGCAGGCTCTGTTCAAAATTCTCCGGTTGATTCCGCCCTGTTGAACTCCGAAGTGGTTGTTGAGGCGGTCGAGTTGAATTTGGCCGATCAGGGCGTGTATACCTTCGATCCTTTGGTGGCCGAAGAGCGAATTCGCCGTGGCGATACCCTCGTTGGCTTGCTGGAACGCATGGGTGTCAGTACAACTGGTCTGGCTTCTTTCATGGCACAGGACAAAACAGCGCGTAATCTGGTTAATTTGCGCGCGGGTCGGGTGTTGACGGTTCAGCAAACTGCGGATGGTGATTTGCAATGGCTCCGCTACAAAAGCGGTATTGATGAAGACAGCCAGGAATCAATCCTGATCCGGAAGGTGAATGGTCAATTCTCGGCAAGTCTGGAATCCGTTAATTTCGAAAAACAAATCGTGTTTCGTTCCGGGCGTATTGAGTCGTCATTGTTTGCTGCGGCGGACAAGGCCGGAATGCCCGATTCAGTGGCAATTCAGCTCACTGAAATTTTTGGCTCCGACATCGATTTCCACCGTGAGCTGCGCAAGGGCGATGAGTTCAAAGTGGTATACGAAGACCTGACCCTTGAAGGTCGCTCTGCGCGCTCCGGGCGCGTGCTGGCCGTTGAGTTTGTGAACAACAACAAGCCGTTCAAGGCGTATTGGTTTGCGCCAAGTGGCAACCGCAACGCAGGTTATTACAACGAAGAAGGCCGCAGCCTGAAGAAGTCTTTTCTCCGCTCACCCTTGGCTTTCTCCCGAATTTCGTCTGGCTTTACGCCTCGCCGTTTTCACCCCATCCAAAAGCGCTGGAAAGCGCACAACGGCGTAGATTACGCAGCGCCCACTGGTACTCCGATCATGGCGACAGCCAGTGGCACGGTCAAATTCTCTGGCTGGCAAAACGGCTATGGCAATTTCGTTGAAATTCAACACCACAGTGGTTACAGCACTGCATACGCCCACCTTTCCCGTTTTGGCAAAGGTGTAAAAGTGGGGCAGAAGGTTGAGCAGGGTGACGTTATTGGTTACGTTGGCGCAACCGGATGGGCGACTGGACCGCACTTGCACTACGAGTTCCGTGTAAATCGCGTGCCGAAAAATCCCCTCAGCATTACTGTGGCCCAAGCTGAACCACTGGATCGCAGTTCATTTAGCGAATTCAAACGCGTTCAACTGGCGCTGGATCGCCGCATGGAGCTGGCTACAGCCCAACGTTTGGCCCGTGCCCAGTAATCCATGATTGCTTTGGGGGCCATGTCGGGTACCAGCACAGATGGTGTCGACGTGGCCGCGGTTCAAATTGATGCAAAAACTCAGGAAATGCGGTTTCTTGGTGTTCGAAGCACTGAGTTTCCGCCTGATCTGAAGCAAACTTTGCTGTCCCTGCAAGAAATTCCACCCCGTTTTCCCCTTGGTGCTGACCCGATCGCCATTTTGTTAGAGGCCCGAAAAGGGTTGACTGAAGTCTATGCCAGCACAGTCGGTGACCTGCTGTCTTTCTTGGGGCTTGAGTCGACTGATGTTCAGGTACTGGGCGCGCATGGTCAAACGCTCAGGCACAGGCCCGACCTGGGCTATACCTATCAAATGCTGGATGGCGCTTTGCTCGCCACCCGAACCGGTATTGATGTGGTCAATGATTTTCGCTCCAAAGATATCGCTTTGGGCGGGCAGGGCGCTCCCTTGGTTCCTGCTTTTCATCAGGCGTGGTTGAACGGCAAGGGCGTTTACGATCAAACCGCAGTATTGAACCTGGGCGGTTTTTCAAACCTGACGGTGCTTAATGGGCAGGGGCAGCCTTTGGCCGGGGGTGACTGCGGGCCAGCCAACTGCTTGATGGATTTGTGGGCCCAGCGTGCTTTCGGTTTGTCGATGGACAGTGATGGCGAAATCGCTGCCATGGGTAGCCCCGACGATACCCTGCTCGAACGTTTTTGGACGCATCCTTTCTTTCATCAACCATGGCCAAAGAGCACCGGCCGTGATGATTTTAATGTGCAGTGGTTTGATCAATGCCTCGCGGACTCAGACAATCTTTCTTCAGAAGACGTCATGGCAACCCTGCTTGCCTTGGCTGTCAGGGCTGTCAAATCGTGTTTGCCGGTGTTGGTTGAGCAGGTTTATGTATGCGGTGGTGGTGCAAAAAACAGCACATTGATCAATCAGCTACGCTGCGAATGCTCGCCTGCCGACATTCTGCCGATCGAAAATCTCGGGCTGCCTGCGCAGGCCGTGGAGGCCGCTGCATTTTCTTGGCTGGCTGCTCAATATCTGCTTGGTGTGGCGGGTAATAGTCCATCGGTGACTGGCGCGGGCAGGCCTGCAATATTGGGTGCATTACACCGGGCGTTGTGAAACAAGCGTTGCTTAGTTGGTCAACATTGACTTGCTGATATTTTCGTTTTTGTTTTGGGTGTTCAAATCGGCGTCGGTGGTTGGAATCAATGTTTTTTCCCTTGGTGGGAAAAGTTCAGAAATGACACTCAGGCTCGCCTCTGTCTGCCCTGAAATTAATGGAATTCGTATCATTTCACGAGCAAATTCGATGTGAGGATTGCTTTCTTGGCTCGCCTCGTAAATCAGAATGCAGCAAGGTTCGTAGTCCAGCAAAGAGCCAAGCAGTTTCAACTGTTCAATGGCAGGCGTTTTTTGTGAGGGATCTCCGGCATAAAGAATATAGACCGAGGCCATGCCTTTGCGCAGCGCGTTGAGGTAGGCCCGGTAGGCGCCACTGAGTGTGAACCCCACTTTGTCAAAACCCTGAACTGGCAACTTGCGCTGAATTTCGAGCAAGTGATCATTGTTCATGGCCATCACTTGTGCCTCAAATGTCATTTGACTGGTGAAAGCTGGTCGTTTGCTGCGATGGCTGATTTCCGTCTCTTCCGGCAATACAACCTCAAATACGGAGCCTGCCAGTTTGCCGTTGTAATATCGATTGCGACACTCAGTTTTTGCGAGGATCTGTTCGCTCAAGTCTCGCACGATGTTGGAGCCGTGCCCCCAACCCTTGTTGTGGCTGGCTACCTTGTCATTTTCAACACCAGAGCCGGTGTCTGCAATTTGAATGCACACGCGACCCTTTCGTTTGCGTAAACCAACGACTACACCACCTTTGTTGGTGTATTTGATGGCATTGTCCAGTCCATTGCGAAGTATCTTTGACAATGCTTCCCGGTTACTCATTACACTGATTTCACTGGGTAAATAACGGATTTGAAGCTTTTTTCCGTCCGCCAGCATTCGATATTCGTCAACAAGCGGGCCGAGAATATCATGCACTGCAACTGGAGCCAGGGGCATCGAGTGATCGTCTTGAGGGTACCTGATCGCATTGCCCAGTTGATCGAAAAAATCCTCGAGCATGTTTTTCAGGGCTTTCTGAGCAGTCTGAATGTGCTGGTAGCGTGCCGTTACTTCGGGATCTTTGGAGATGGCCTTGCCCACGCTGGCGAGTATTCCCAAGGTGCTGATCGGTTGGCGTAAATCGTGACGGAAATCTTTCAAGATTCTTCGGCCTCGAAACGCCAGTTTCATGATGTCTTGGTCAAGTTTGGTTTGTCCATCCAAACCTTTTCTGGTCCGGGTTCGTGAAAAATCCTGAAATACCATGTGAAAAACACAGGTTCCGAGCAGGATGTAGAACAAAGCTTTAACTGTGGATAGCTCGACTATCGGTGTCATGTCACCCGCGGTTGCGGCATGATAAAGGCCATTGACTGTGCAGTACAACAGCCCAAAATAAACGGCTTTGATCAAGGTTACTTTGGGCAGATTACTGTATGTTTTGGTAATGGCCATCAAGCACGCAGCTTGAACGCCTATAAATAGGGTGTATGCCAAGCCGGATTCGATGAACATGTCGGCGATTGCGCAGATACAAGCGATGGCAAAAGGCACCAGGGCCGATCGTTCTGCTGCGACAACGCCCCGTTTTCTCCCTAGAAAAGCACAACCGAAAAAGAGAAATGAAATAAATTGTAAGCCGGTGTGTGAGGCGGATCCGTGACTCAATTCCGGAAAAGTTTCGTGTCCGAGAACCAGGAAGCCCAACACCACCACGCCAATCACGGCAGCTGCATTTTGCCGTTGATTGGGAAGGTGATTTGCAAAAAACGGGTATAAGGCGATACCCAGCAATATTGCGAGCCCTGAGAGTGAACTGTCTGTCATTTTATAATTATGCTGCTCGCCAGCATTTCGCCAGCGCTTGGTTTTATGCGATGGCCGACGCGTTAAGTCGAGGAATCTTACGATAAAGACTAACGGCCTAGGTTCGGTTTTTAACATTCATGCGAGTGAAAATTTCGCGCAAATGTGTCTTGATGGTTTCAGGAGACAAGTCTAATTTGCGGGCAATTTCCTTGTTGGAAAGACCTGACGCCAAAAAGTGCATCACTTGTTGCTGCTTATGCGTCAGTTGAATGCCGTTGTTTTGACCGAGTCGCCCAGTGATGTGTTCCCCGTTGGTTTGACGGTTGGAAAGGGCGTTGGGGCGCCACTGAACTTGAACGCCCGCGCGGGTGAGTGCCTCTAGCAAGACCGCGGAGGTTTGCTCGAATCCCTCTGATTTGGACAGTTTCCAGGATGGGGAGTGTTGGTTCGGTATGACCGAGTAAAGCAGAGCATCGTCGCCACTCATGATCAGCATTGGCAAGTTTGCACTGATCAAGGCCAGTGTGTCAATTACCTCCTGTCCCTGGCAGTCGGGCAGGCGCAGGTCGGTGATGATAAGCGCAGGTGAGTTGTTGGTACACAGCTCTTTGGCATGCGCGATACTGGACGCGCAGAGAATGTCTGCATTGGTTGCCACGAACTCGACCAGGTCTTTGATGCCTGTTGCGAACAGTGGATGATCTTCGATGACCAGAATTTGGTTCGATGGCATTGAATGTCTCCTCCCGAGGAAAAGCTAGTTGAAAAGGTGTCACTAAATGTGAGCATGTAAACATCTTTAATGGATTAACACCTTTTTCCAACCCTCTTTAGGGGGAGTAAATCTTCTCGGGTTCATGCAGTCAATACGCAAAACCCGTAATTGCAGTAATAATTCCCGAAATGCTTCGGCTCTGTTGGTTCTTTTCACCGTCGGTAAGTCCTATTTCACTGGCTTGCGGCTTGTTTGGTCGTGAAAGGCCTGCTTTTCATTACAATATATGGGTAGGTCAGGAAGTTGACTAATCCAGACTAGGCTCGAGCAAAAACCATGAGAACAAGATCAAGCGCCGCGACCAAGCCGGTTGATGAAACACAGGCCCGGGTTCGACGCAAAGAACAAACGCGTCAAAATTTGATGCAGGCTGCGCTCACCCTTGTTGGCAACGGCAGCAGTTTTACGGCACTGGGCATTCGGGAAATTACCCGGGAGGCCGGTGTGGTGCCGACCGCCTTTTATCGTCACTTCAAAACCACCGATGAATTAGGACTGGCCTTGGTCGAAGAGGGCGGTATTACACTGAGGCGTTTGTTGCGAGAGGCTCGTCAGGCCAGTTTGCCCGGTGAGGACATGATCCGGCATTCGGTGAGTGTGTTTGTCACCTATTTGAAACAGCATCACCTTGAATGGCGTTTTATCAGTTCGGAAAGATCAGGTGGTTCGCAATCGCTGCGCAACGCCATTCGAAATGAAATCGCGCATTTCACCAATGAAATGGCCAGCGACCTTCGCTTGCTGAATATCTTTCCTGGACTGTCCACGCACACACTGACCCTGATTTGCAGTTTGGTGGTCACCTTGATGATGAACTCGGCCACGGATTTCCTGGACGCAAGGGCAGATCAGCCTCAAATTGAGAAAGAAATGCTCGACAATTTTGTGAAGCAAATTGTGATGGTGTTTCTGGGTGCTGCCCACTGGGAAGAGGAGCCCACTCAGTCTTTGTTGAGTGGTTTGTCCAAACCGAAATGAGCAAGCCCATTGTTTATGTCGATCTGGATGGCACATTAAGCCCGTCGGACGTACTGCTTGAGAGCTGTTTGTTGCTGCTCAAGCAGAACGTTTTTTATGTGTTTCCGATGTTGTTGTGGGCCATTCAGGGTGCATGGGTATTTAAAACCGAGGTCGCCAGGCGAATAGACCCCATGCTGGACCACCTGCCGATCGATGCCATGGTTCTTGAGCGTTTGAACCAATTGAAATCGGCTGGGCATGAACTGGTCTTGGCCAGCGCGTCTGTGAGGCGTGACGTTCAAAAGGTTGCTGTGCGGCTTGGCTTGTTTGACCGAGTGATTGCAAGTGACGATTCCAACTTGAAAGGTTTGCAAAAGCTGAAAGCCATTGAAACTGACAGCCAGGGCAAACCATTCATGTACTTTGGCGATTCCACTGTGGATATACCAGTCTGGAAACAGGCGGCGGTGGCCTTTGGGGTCAATACCTCTTTGCGTACGCGCAGTTTGGCAACTGCCGCTGGGGTTGAGCTTAACCGACTTGATACCCGGCAAACCGGGCTGAAAGTGTGGTTGAAAGCCATACGCTTGCAGCAGTGGGCAAAAAATGGTTTGCTGTTTTTGCCATTGATAGCCTCGCACGAGGCAGACCCGGTGTTGTGGGTAACCATGTTGTGGGGATTTCTGGCCTTCGGTTTGGTGGCATCGGCCACCTACATCTGGAACGACCTGATGGATCTGAATGCGGACCGGCAACACCCCCGCAAACGTCATCGCCCCATGGCCAGCGGAGCGCTTGGGATCAGCAAAGCTTTCCTCTTTATGAAACTGCTGGGCATTGGCGGTTTTGCGGTGTCCTGGTTCGCCGTGGGCTGGCAGTTCACGCTGGTGTTGGTCATTTACACCCTTGTTACCCTGCTATATACCTTTGTATTCAAAAGAACGGCGTTCGTTGATGTTCTGCTTTTGGCCATGCTCTACACGGTTCGGGTGATTGCAGGTGGCGTGGGAGCAGATCTTGATTTGTCTAGCTGGTTGTTGGCGATTTCCCTGTTCGTGTTCTTAAGCCTGGCTTTGGTGAAGCGTTGCGCTGAGCTTGAGTTCTTGCAGCTTGAAGGCACCCAGCCACAGGGACGCGGTTACCGCATGAGCGATCTGAGTTACCTCGTGTCCATGGGCATTTCCAGTGGGTTTGTCGCTGTGTTGGTGTTGGCCTTGTACGTCGACAGTCAAAACGGCACCATGCTTTACCGCACACCCGAGTTCTTGTGGGGTATTTGCCCTTTGTTTTTGTATTGGTTGATGCGAATCTGGATCATGACTTCCCGCAAGGAAATGATTGATGATCCCGTGCATTTCGCCATTCATGATCGCATCAGCTGGGGCTTTCTGTTCTCAGTCGGTGTGCTCGTGTATTTGGCTTCCTGAGTTACCCAACATACATGTCTAGTCATTTTTCATTGTCGAATCAGCGAGCACCTGAACTGACACTCAAGTCTGCAAAAAGCCTTTTTATCTGGGTTGTAGTGATCACGGCTTTTATCAAGATTTGGCTGGCCTGGTTTTTTCCAATGACCGGTGATGAGGCTTTTTTCCACTTGTGGTCGACCGACCTGAATTGGGGCTACTACGACCATCCGCCCATGGTGGGTTGGTGGCTGTGGGCGCTGAGCCATGTGGGCAACGAGCCCATCGTTATTCGCAGCTTGACGATGCTGTTGACTACGGTTGTTGCTTTCGGTGTGGTGCTTCTTGCGCGCGAATTATTGCCACGCGATCAGGAATCCAGAGCCTGGTTGGCCGGTGCGGTTTATTTGTCCATGCCAGTGTCCTGGTTTGCGGTGTTCGTAACAACTGATACGCCCTTGATATTTTTCATGGGGCTTGCCATTTATACCTATGTGAAAGCGATTCGTGCCGAGTCTGGTGCAGGCATGTTTCTCGCTGGTTGCTTTTTGGGTCTGGCTTTTTTGTCGAAATACTTTGCGGTGTTGTTGGGCTTTGCATTTGGATTTCATTTGCTGTTTCAGCGACAGCGTTTCAAGTACCTTTTTCTATTGCTTGCTGGTGTCCTGCCATTTGCCAGCGTGAACATTGCTTACAACCTGCACAACTGCTGGAACAACATCATGTTCAATCTGGTGAACCGGCACGACGACGCCCAGCTGGGTTGGGGCACTGTGCTCACCTACCTGGGTATGATGCTTTACCTGATTACGCCATGGGCTTTGTGGAGTTTGCTCAAGGGCAGCCGGGTGTGGTTGCGCCATGGTGCGCTGGCGTTTGCTTTGTTGGTTCCGCTGGGTTTGTTTCTGCTAATTTCCCTTGAGAAAACAGTGGGTCTGCACTGGGTGCTGGGTTTTTTGCCCATTGCATTTGTACTTTTGGCGCTGTGCACTCAAGGCGTCTGGATGAAGCGTTACGTCGGTTTTAACGCCGTGTTGTCGATTCCACACCTGGTGTTGTTTGGCCTGTTGATGCACGCCGATGTGTCGGTTTGGCCCAAAAAGGATTTCCAGGAGGATGTGCTTTTTCACCGGCATATGCCTGAAATTCTTGCCGAGCTTCGCCGCGACATGCCCGCTGATGGGGTGCTCACTACCATCGCCTACTCGCCCGCCGCTTTGATGACCTACCATTATGGCAAGGTGGTTCCCGTGTTTGGCCCAGGAAAATACCATGCACGCAACGACGATACATTTGTGGATTGGCGTGAAATGGAGGGTAAACCCATTCGCATCGTCGCCAAAGCCAAGCCGATTGACCCGGCGCTTTACACGGATTATCTCAGTGATGTTTCAGTGACAACCCAAACTATTGGGGGTGTGCCCTTCACGATTGTGGATGGCAGCAATTTCAATTACCAACGATTCAGGGATGTGGTGCTGCGTGAGGCTGTGGAAAAGTACTATCAAATTCCACGTGCTTTGCCAGTTCTGGATTGTCCGTTTGCGCGCAAATACGGATTTGAGGAAGAATGCCGCCTGGTGCCCCAGGCGGTTAACAATTAATTGGTGTTCTCAACAATGGTTTGCCATTTGAGCTCGCCTTTCAGCAGGTTTTGTTGCTCACTTTCTTTCAATTTGACCGGTATCTGCCAATTGCCAGTTTCCGATGTCTTTGCCGGTTTTTGATCCAGTCTTGGGTCAGCGTAGGTCACCGTTCCGGTTTCTGACACCTTCACCCATGGCGCCTGTTCGGTGCCGGGGTTGTGAAACAACTCCACCGAGTTTGCCCAGGCGTGCTGGCTGTTCAGCCAAACTCCGTCTTTGCGAAGTTCGATGAACGGTAAACCCTGGTCATCCAGCACCTGAAACTCACCTTGTGCAGTACCCATGCGGCTGAGCATGAAAGCATTGCCGCTCAGGCCTGGCACCATGGCGTTCAATCCTGCAAATTCAGGCTCATTTACCAGAAGAGGTCGCCAGTAGCCGGTCATGGGTTCGGGCTCGATACGTTCAATTCTGACGTTGAGTGGTTTGCCATTGCGCACCATGCCCAGATTGAAATGCGCGAGATCTTCTTTGATCAAACGGGGGTCGTACCAGCCATAACCCGGCTGTTTGTCCAAGAGTACCCAATTGGGTTCCAACTTCGGGTTGTCTTTGATTCGGTCGGGTATCGGGCCGCCGCCGGGTTGTCTGGAACGGTGCCAGCCGCTTGCGTTCAGGTCAGCATACAGTTTGTCTTGGTCGAAACGCAAAAACGCCCGTTTGTCTTCGCCCAGTATTTCAATTCGCTGTTGTCCGTCCGTGGCCAGCGCAAATTGATAGGCATTGGTTTTAACCACTTGCAATGAAATTCCTTTGGGCAACTTGGCTTTCGGGCTTACGGTGGGTACGCCACCTTCCGAGCCGTGTTCAGCATGTGCGAAAGCTGTGTTGCCAACAAAGGGGCTTGAAATTATGAGGGTAGAAAAAGAAAACGCCAGGCAGGCGCCCAGCGTTTTCTTCACCCAGTTCGATTTAACGACGGGCATTGGCAGTCATCACTCCTTGTCCATTGCCATGCTTCAACATGAAGCTGACAGCTTTGGATGGCAACAGTGAACCATCCGCTTGCTTGGCGCGTACGAAGGTCATGTAGGCACCCTGTGGAACCACAGCGGCTTGGTCCGGAATATTAAAACGAATGCTTTGACCTGTCATGGTTAGTTGATTTTTGGGAATGACAACGGTGCGTTGGTCAGCATCGGTCAAGTGGGTTGTCACTGTATGGCGTACCAGGGTGATAGAGTCAATCTTGCTCATGTCTGTACCTGGTGCCATTTCCAGAGTCACTTGTTGACCTTTGCGGAATTCGCGCATCATTGTTTTGCCATTGCCCGCGGGAGTTGCATTGCCGCCTGCAAAACCAATCAGGTTGGGGCGATTCGGGTTACCCACGTAAGGTGGTGAGTAGATCTCGAAAGATGGGTCACGACCGTCGTTGGGTGAAAAACCGAATGCTGCCAGATTGATGTTTTTCAGGTACAGCGTGGAAATTGGCGCGTGACCACCGATCAGCACGCGACCGTCTTGCATCAACAAGGCGGTGTTGTGATAAGTACGGGGGTTGTTGGCCACAGCCATTTGAGTCCACTTCTTGGTAACAGGGTCAAAACGCTCTGCTGTTTTGCGAGGGAATTCCACGCCGGGTGCTGCCACACCGTCGCGGTCACCGCCACTGAACACCATCACGGAGTCATCGGGCATCAACACGCCTGAACCGTACCAACGGGTTTCATTGAGGGAACCAGTCACTTCACTCTGGTAATCGACAATGTTGTCACCTTCGGTTTTCACTGTGTCAATGCGTGATGCAGCCACGGCCACGTATCCGCCTGGAGAGGTCAAGCCCACCAGTGGCAGAACACCACCAGCTGTCAGGAAGCTCGCTTCCTTGTACTGGCCCTGAGCGTTGGGGCGCAGAGGCATCATGACTGAAAATGTAGATCCGCGCATGCCAGAACCTACAACCTTCTGAACCATTTGCTCTGGGTTGCCTGTGCTCACTGTGCTCAGCAGTTTTTGAAGGGCCTGTGGGCTCTTCATGGGTGCGCTCATCAAGGTTTTGGTGAGTGCGCTCATGGCGGCGTTGGGAGCAGTCAACGGATTCAGGATTTGGGTCAGGGACTCAAGGCCAGCATCGCTGAATTTCAAAGGGAAACCTGCATAGGCCAGATCAGACCAGGTTTGGTTGGCTGGATTGTAAGTGGCCGCAATATTCCACAATGGCTGGTCATAAGCCTGACCAAACGGGTTGAAGGCTTGGCCGCCCGCATTGTAGTAAACGTGACCGTTGGGCAACAGATGCAAGCGTGGGTAAAGCGGCAGAGAGCGCTGTGCTGTTTCTGCATTCACTGTCCACTTGTTTGTTGCCGGGTCATAGGTCTCGGTTTGTGGAACGTTACGGCCGCTCTGCTCGGGAGCCTGTGGATAAATAGGCTTAAGCAGTTTGGTTACGCCACTTGCAACAAACATCTTGCTGTCGGGCAGGGTAATCAGCGCTGGGTACCAGCGACCAAAGTTCATGTCTGCCAGCTGGCTCCATGTATTGGTATTGGCGTTGTACGCGCGGCTGTTTTTCAGGCCTTCCAGTTCGGTTAGGCCATAGCCGATCAAGTTGCTGCCGGGCTCGCTGTAGTAAGCAGTTCCGCCCACCGCCATGATGCGGCCATCGGCCAGCATGGCCACGTCCGCACAGAAGAGGGCACCGTCGGCGCTGTTGGTCTCCTTGTTGGTCAAGCCCGGGATCAGTTCGGTGATCTCATAGCCGTCCGGATTGGCGCCAGAATCAACATCGGTTGGACGTGTCCACAGGTTTGCTGCGTTTGCATCTTTGGGGATCTGCATCACGCGGGTCTGGTCATTGATGGCTTTTTGACCAAAATCCACCAGAATGCTGAACTCAAAATCTTCCGTGCCTTCAAGCGCGTTGAAATACAGGAAGTCTCCATTGGGCAACATCGAGATTGTGCCTGCTGCTGGTTTGCAGCGCAGCTTGCCGTTCGCGCCAATGCCCTCACACTTGTTGTCGGTGCGAATTCCTTGCAAGTCGGGATTGTTGTCGTCGGCCACAGAGCGTTCATACACAAACGGCTCTGCGAAAGGTTGGCTGAACGTGCCTTTCTGGCCTTCAGGCGCAACTCCTTTGCTGGTGCTAACTGGGTTGAACTTGGCGCCGATCAGGTCGTCGAGCAGACCGGCTTGTACGGGTAATGCAGTTCCCAATCCAATGGCGATTACTGCAGATAGTTTATTCAGCTTGAACACGTGTCATCTCCTCCTAGCAAGCTGTTTTTGTAGAAGAAGGAGTCGGCGCAGCAATCAAGGTACTGCGATTATTCCTTCTTGCCTGTGTTAACAGTTGTTACTGTTGAAGTGCATTTTTAGATGCATCTTTCTAAAAATAATAACCGTGATTATGGTTTTGAACAATCGTCGCTATACCAATAAAAAATAGTAATGCAACCTATACAGACGCGATGCTTGTGTGCGAGATGAGAAAGATTTGTGAGCAAAGTAGACAGTTGAGCGGAAAAGAAAAAACCCCTCAGCTTTCACTGAGGGGTTTCTTGTTTGGTGGCGAATCAGGGATTCGAACCCCGGACCTGCGGATTATGATTCCGTCGCTCTAACCGGCTGAGCTAATTCGCCGAAGACCGAGAGTATAACCGAGCTTTCTTAAAAAAAGAAGAGCTTCATTACTTCTTTGTCATCAAAGTTAAACCATGCGCTCAACGCGCCACATTTGATATTTCAAGGCAGCCATGGCCCCAGCAACAATGCTGCCCAAGGCCACAAACGAGGAAAGCGAGAGGGTGCTTACGCCACTTAGACCTTGTCCAACCGTGCAGCCGAGTGCCAGCACGCCACCCACGCCCATCAACACCGCGCCTACGGTGTGATTGGCGGTGTCTTCAACCCCCTGGAATGTCTCCCAGCGGAATGATTTTTCCAGCAAGGCACTGGCGGTGGCACCCAGAATGACACCGAAGCAAGCGACTACGCCCACAGTGAGTACGCGAGTCACATCTGAGAAAAACATCAGCCATTCCAGTGTGTAAGCATAAGGCGCGACAAAGCTAAAGCCTTCGGCCCTGTTGGCATAGGTGCCCAAATACGCCGCTTCAAGGGTGTCTGGGTGTTCAGGAATGTAGGCCACTTGAAACACAACCCACCAGGCTGCCACGATGGTTAGGCCCACGCCTGCACCACCCACAATCACTTCTTTGTTCCAGGCCGATTTGCTGCCCAAAGCCACGATCAAGAGGATTAAGGGCAAGACAATGGCCAAAACTTGAGTCATCGCGGCTGGTTCCGCACCAAAGGCATTGGCCAAAAGTTCGGGCAAATAGGGGCTGTTGCTGAATTCAAAGCGTATTGGATCCAGGTAGTTGGCGCGAAATACACCAAACACCCCTTTGAGGGTCATGTAGGCAGTAATTCCCATGATCACAAACACCATCAGGGCTTTCAAATTACCGGCACCCAGGCGAATCAGTGTTTTGCTGCCACAGCCTGATGCCAGCACCATGCCAGCGCCAAACAGCAAGCCACCGACAATACCCGATAACCAAGACCATTGATTGTTCAGGAAAATGGTGTCGTTGAGGTTGGCTTGACCTGTAATGCTCAAGCCTTGAAGGCCAAGTGCCGCGACAGCGATTGCGAGCAACCACATGCGCATGCGGTTCCAGTCACCGAAATTGAAGGCGTCGGCAATGGCACCCATGGTGCAAAAGTGACTGCGATGAGATATGGCGCCAAAGGCCAGGCCCACTGCAAATGTGGCCCAAAGCACAGTGCTTTGGATGCTGCTGAGGTTGATCTCTTCCATGAACCGGCACCTTTGTATTGAAGTGCCGGTATTTTAACCGTGTCTGCCCGTTTGCGGGCGTTGGGGGGTGATTACTTTCGAGCGATTATTTCAACGCTTCCAACCGTGCCTTTGCGCTCTCGGCAGCTGGGCTGCCCGGGTATTTGGTGATCAGTTCACCAAGGGTTTTCTTGGCACCAGGAATACTTTTTAACTCCAATTGCGAACTGGCCATGCTCAACAAGGCATCTGGTGCGCGCGGGCTGTCCGGAAAGTCTTTGGCCAGGTCGCGTTGAGTGACCAGCGCTGTTTTGTATTCACCTTGCGCAAATTGGGTGCTGCCCAAAAAGTAGCGAACCTGCGGTTCAAGCTTGCTTTGTTTGTATTTGCCGAGGAAATCCTGAAATTGCAGGGCTGCGTCTTTGTAGTTACCAGCCTTGAAATGATCAAGACCAGCTTGGTAATCATTGAACTGTTCCGGGGGAACAGTGAGTTCTTCGCCATCGAGCTGAAGCGCTCTCGGCTCAAGTTTCTTGAGACGATCGTCCAGGTTTGTATACAGCAGGCGATTGTCTTCCTGAAGTTTGCGAATGTTGTTGTTGGCAACTTCGAGATCGCCGCGCAAGCGGGCGATCTCTCGGTCTTTGTCACTCAGGGACTGGGCCAGTGACAGCTGCCCCTGATTGGAGGCTTCCATTCGAGCCACGCGGTCTTCAAGCGCTTTCACCTGCTGGCGCAAGTCCAGAATTGCCTTGCGTGCCTCGGTATCATCAAAAATCGCAAACGCGGAGTTGGATGCAAAGGCGCAGAAGAGGGCAACTGCCCAGGCTTGTCGCTTGAAGTTGACGGTCATCTCGAAAGGGCTCCTTGATTACTGATAAACGATGTCGGAACGACGGTTTTCAGCCCAGGCTGCTTCGTTGCTGCCAGTTGCTTTTGGCTTTTCTTTGCCGAAGCTTACAGTTTCAACTTGACCTTCTTTCACGCCCAAAGCCAGCATCAGTGTTTTCACTGCGTCAGCACGACGTTGACCCAATGCCAGGTTGTATTCAGCGCCACCGCGTTCGTCGGTGTTGCCTTGAACAACAACTTTGCGGTTGGGGTTGGCAACCAGGTATTTGGCGTGGTTCTGAACCAGCTCACGGTACTCTGACTTGACACTGTAGCTGTCGTAGTCGAAGTACACGCTGCGCTTGGCCAGTACGCCTTGTGGGTCGTTCAGCGGGTCAGCATCGCCAGGGGTGACTGTGGGTACGGCGCGGCCGTCAGAACCAGGCGCTGTGCCGGTTTTGGATTCGACTGTGGGCTTGTCGTTCAAGGGAACGGCAGAGCTACAAGCGGCCAAAACGGCCACCATTGCTGAAATCGCCAAGTACTTGACCATTGAGTGTTTCATTTTTTTCTCCAGACCTAAAGAATGTTTAGTGTAAAACCAGTTAAAACAAATTCAAAATCAATCATTTATGAACGGGCCCCAGGTGGGTTCCGAAATGTCAGCGCCAGAACTGCTCAAGGTGTACCTGATTCGTCCGTCTTTTGACACCACGGCAAGGGTCCCTTTGCCGCCCAGCTTGGTCGCGTACAAAATGTAGCGGCCATTCGGTGCGAAACTCGGGCTTTCGTCTCGCCCCGTATTGGTCAGCAGCATCTCGGTGCCATTCGCCAAATCCAGCGCGGCAATTCGAAACTGCCCGTCTCGACGAGTGACATATGTCAATGTTTTGTCATCGGGACTAATTCGAGGCGAGATATTGTATCCACCTTCGAATGTCACGCGTGATGCATCACCACCATTTGTACCCATTCGATAAATTTGTGGGCCACCTCCACGATCAGACGTGAAATAAATGCTTCGGCCGTCGTGACTGTACGCAGGCTCGGTGTTGATTCCACCCGTGCTGGTCAGTCGGTTCAGGCCAGAACCATCTGCACTCATCGAGAAGATTTGCGATCCACCATCTTTGGTCAACACCACTGCCAGCTGCTGGCCATTGTGGGACCAGGCAGGGGCACTGTTGCTGCCTCTGAAATTCGCCAGTGCCTTGCGGCGACCTGTTGCAAGGGTGTGAACAAATACAACAGGTTTGCGAGTTTCGAAGGAAACATATGCAAGTTGCGTGCCGTCAGGGGACCAGGCGGGAGAGATGATGGGCTCCTTGGACGCCAGCGCAACCTGAGGGTTGGCACCATCGGCATCGGCAATAATCAGGCGATAACGGCCCGGTGCTTTCTCAACATAAGCCAAGCGCGTGGAAAATACCCCTTTCTCCCCCAGCATTTTTTCGTATACAAAATCAGCGATTTTGTGGGCGTGCAGGCGCAAGGCGGAGGGCGCGATCACGTAGCTGAACTTGCCCAGTGACTTTTGCTGGGCTGTGTCGTGCAGGTTAAAGCGCAAATCCAGCCTTCCATCAGGCAGTTTTTTGACCGATCCCACGATCAACGCATCAACGCCAATTGATTTCCAGGCCGTGGGATCAATCAGGGTGGATTCATTCAACTCCACATTGCTGGTGGTATTGATCGAGCGAAAGAAACCACTGCGGACCAGATCGTCCTCGATTACCTTTTTAATGTCCTCGGGCAAGCCTTGATTGCCCTGAAACGGTGCGGCCGAGAAGGCGATTTGATTCGCTCCCACACCGGTAATGTCGATTTTCAGTTGTGCTTGTGCAGCAGTGGCAGTGGCCAGCAAAGTGGCCGCGGCAAAGAGGGAGCATGCAGCGCGCCGAAAACGGGTCCACAGTGCAATTGACGGTTGTAAATACATGGCTTGGTTGGCGTAGTTCATTGTTTCACTATGAATTAAACGTCTTTTGGACGAAATGAGAGGACAAGCACCGGTTCAACTGAACCGTCTTCGGCCCTGGGTAGTGGACTAGAGCGTTGTAACGCCCGCTCTACAGCGCTGTCCCACGCTGGCAATCCACTGCTTTTCTTCTGTGTGATAGAGACAATTTCCCCGTTGGGAAGTTGCCTGACTTCGAATACAGCCTCGGGGTTTCCGTCCACAGAGTCGGCCCCCGGGAAAACCAGTTTGCTGCGCACGTACTGCCGAATTCGATCACTGTAAAGTGCCTTGTTTCGACTGGTGCCCGCTGAGGTGCTGCCTGTGTTTGGCGAACCACCCATGATTCGGGCCAGCTCTTCTTGCCGAAGTTTCTTGGCCAGCTCTGGATCGATTTTTGGCTCGGGCTTTGGCTCGGGCTTCTTGGGTTCTGGTTTGGGCTCAGGTTTTTTCGGCTCCGGTTTCTTGGGCTCTGGTTTAGGCTCGGGCTTCTTCGGCTCGGGCTTGGGTTCAGGCTTGGGTTCTGGCTTTTTCTTCGGCTCGGGCTTGGGCAACTCGATATCCGCTTTTGGCGGTTCCACGGGCTTGGGCGGTGGCGGAGTTTCAACCACTGGCTCGGGTTTGGGTGGTTCGGGCACAGGCTCCGGTTTGGGTTGTTGAACTGCAACTGGTTCATTGGCCGGCATTTCTGACCACAACACCGCCTCAAAAGCTGCGGGTTCTTCGGTATTCCAGTTCAGTCCCACTACAAAAAATGCAACCAGCGCCAAGTGCGCGAACACAGACACCGTCAGGCCCGCTTTTTCACCTGTGTGATCCACTGGTGGTTCAAGGCGTGCCTCTAGCCCGCTTTCCTTGCTCATCTTGGAAAGCAGTGCTTGGTGGGCTGGTGTAAATTCCCAGCCGTTGCGTGGACGGGTTAAATCGATGCTCATTTACTTTTTGGCTTCACCAACAGGCCCACTTTCTGGATTTGCGCGTTTTGCAGGGCGTCCATTGCATCGACCACAGCCTGGTATTGAATGGCTTTTTCGGCAGAAATCACCACGGGGCGATCTGGCTCGTCGGCCTGAAGTTTCTTCACTTCAGCGGCGAGTTGATCCAGGCTTACTTCCGTGCTTTTGTTGGTTTTCATGTCTTTCACCACCAAGTTGCCCACCTGGCGCACAGTGACTTCGATTGGGCGCATTTGTTTGGGCGGGTTGGTGTTGGCCATGGATGGCAGGTCAATCACCGACGGGGTAATCATTGGCGCCGTGACCATGAAAATAATGAGCAGTACCAGCATCACATCGATGTAGGGCACCACATTGATCTCGTTCATCGCGCGTCTGGATTTTCGTCCGAGTTCGGCTTTCATGGCTTGAATGTCCTGTTACTGTTTGCGATTGCGGGCCTCATTACCTTCGTTAGTGCTGACGTTGAAGAATGTTCAGGAATTCTTCGACAAAAGACTCAAACTGGGTGGACAAACGGTCGATGTCGTTGGCATAGCGGTTGTAGGCCACCACGGCCGGAATGGCCGCGAACAGACCAATGGCAGTCGCGATCAGCGCTTCGGCAATGCCGGGTGCCACTGAGGCAAGTGTGGCCTGCTGTACGTTGGCCAGGCCCACAAACGCGTGCATGATGCCCCACACCGTGCCGAACAGGCCGATGTAAGGGCTGACTGAACCAGCCGATGCCAGGAAGGGCAGGTTGCGTTCAAGGATTTCATTTTCGCGCTGAAAGGCTGCTTTCATCGCACGGCGGGCACCATCAATAATCAGGGAGTAGTCGGTCAGGCCTTTTTTGTCGCGGGCGCGAAGAAACTCGCTCATGCCGGCTTCGAAAATACGTTCGAGAGGGCCAGCTTCGTTTCGGCGCATGCCGGCTCGCTGAAACAGCGTGTTCAAGTCACCACCCGACCAGAATTCTTCCTCAAACTTGTCGGCCTGTTGTTTGGTGCGCTTCAGTACTGCCCATTTCTTGAAAATGG
Source organism: Limnobacter alexandrii (assembly GCF_005871185.1). Classification (GTDB taxonomy): domain Bacteria; phylum Pseudomonadota; class Gammaproteobacteria; order Burkholderiales; family Burkholderiaceae_B; genus Limnobacter; species Limnobacter alexandrii. The sequence goes on along the minus strand of NZ_SWKN01000009.1, from coordinate 89,852 downwards.
TGGCCCATGAAATGAGGGAAATCATGACCAGAATCAACATGACCAGCTGTACAACCAGACTGGCCTGTGCGATCAGGGAAATGAATGACATGTCGGTAGAGATATCCATTAACAATCCGCAGTAAGGAAAATGATTTGGTTGTTGTAACGCACTAGGGCATCAATTGGTTGAGTTGCGCGTAAACGGCGGGGGGAATTGCACTGGGCCGCAAAGATTCAGTGTTGACACAGCCCACTTTGGTTTTACCCTCGCAAAGTACCTCGCCGTTGCGCGTTACCGTTTGCTTGAAGACTGCAGAAACCCGCTTAAGTTCAGTAAGTTCCGTTGATATTTCAAGTATGTCCTCAAGTTTAGCAGACCGCAGGTAGTTCAGTTCGGTGCGACTGACAACGAAGACCAATTGATGGTCTTCCATGAGTGATTTCATGCCAATACTTTGTTGAAGAAACCATTCACTTCTGGCCCGTTCCATGAACTTCAGATAATTGCCGTAATAGACGATGCCGCCAGCATCGGTGTCTTCAAAATAAACGCGCAGTGAATACTTGAATGTCATGAAATGGCCCGTCTCTAGTATGCTAACGATATTGTAAGCAGGAGAAGGGCTGCCTCTCGGGGTTGTGGGATCCTGCCGGTATTAAATTAATTAAATATTCATATTCAAATAACAACGAGAAGTGGAGACCGCTGACATGGCACGAAATATCCCTTTGCTGGATGCATCCTGGTTATACGTTGAATCGAAAGAAGCACCCATGCATGTGGGCAGCATGGCTATTTTTGCCGTGCCCGAGGGAGAAACCACGCAGCAGGCAATCGGTCGCATTGTGCAATTGCTTAGAAATTCAGTGGAATTCGCACCGCCTTTCAACTACAGGTTGTCCAGCCCCCGACTGCTGACTTTGATGCCCAAGTGGATTGAGGCTGACAAAATTGATCTGGATTATCACTTCCGTCACAGCGCTTTGCCGGCACCCGGTGGCGAGCGCGAACTGGGTACGCTCATTTCCCGTTTGCATTCTCATCCGCTCGATTTTCGCAAACCACTCTGGGAAATGCATTTGATCGAGGGGTTGTATGGTAACCGATTTGCCTTGTACACCAAAATGCATCACTCCTTGATGGACGGGGTAGGTGGTATGCGCTTGATGGAACGTATTTTCGGCAAGTCTGCGAAAGAAAGCATGACGTTGCCCGCGCCATGGTCTGTGGGTACTATCAGTCGCAAAAAGAAGAGTAACGAGCAACAGCATTTCGCCGACCAGGCCCGTGAAGCTTGGGAGGCTGCCAAGCTGAGCGGGCAGTCCCTGCCTGCGGCTGGCCGTGCATTGATGGACTTGATGCGTGAAGCCGTGAAGCCCACTGACCCAGCCTTGGCGACGCCGTTCTCTGGCCCCAAGTCGATTGTGAACAAACGCGTGGGCGGAGCCCGCCGCTTGGCCACGCAAACTTACCCGCTGGAGCGTATTCGCGCCGTGGCCGAAGCTGCCAAGGTGAGTGTGAATGATATTTTTCTGGCGATTTGTTCAAGCTCGATTCGTCGTTATTTGCTGGAGCGCGACGCTTTGCCGTCCGAGTCTTTGACTGCGGGTCTGCCTGTTTCTGTTCGGCCGGCTGATGACCTGGATGGTGGCAATGCGATCAGCTTCATCATCGCCAACCTGTACACCACCGAAAGCGATCCGCTGACGCGCCTGAAGGAAATTCGCCGCTCTACGCAATTGGCCAAAGCCAATTTGCAAGCAATGCCGAAGGAGGCGATCAACAATTACACCATCATGCTGATGGCGCCGATGATGCTGCAATTGGTGTCGGGCTTGGGTGGTTTGACCCGCCCGATTTTCAACACAGTTATTTCCAATGTGCCAGGCCCTTCACGTGATTTGTATTTTTCAGGTTGCCGCCTGGAGCAGTTCTATCCGATTTCCCTGATTCCCCACGGGCAGGCACTGAACATCACAGTGGTCAGTTATTCGGGGCAATTCAATGTGGCGTTTACGGGCGACCACGATGCACTGCCTTCTATGCAGCGTTTGTCGGTTTATACCGGTGAAGCTTTGGAAGAACTGGAAGCTGCCTTGGGTGTGAAGTGGGAGAGCAAGAAGGCGGAGCCAGTGGCTACCAACAAGCCTGCTGTTAAAACAGCAACCGAAAAGCGGCCAGCAGCAGTCAAAAAGCCCGTCGCGCGAAAGCCTGCCACGGCCAAGGTTGGTGCGGGGAAGCCGGTGAAAGCGGCTGAGGATTGATTGGGTCGTTGAGCGTTTGTCGGGTACATGATTGCTTAGTCGTCGCGCGATAAGACGGTGACTGATTAACTGGACGGCGTTGAACCAAGAACACCCAACGCTCGTTGATTCTGCTGGTAGTGACAGGTGACCTGCAGCGGCCAGTTTCTTTCGCCAACTCGGCAGTGGGTTTGCCTGTTCCAAACTTCAAGAAAACCGCCCCGGTTTGGATTCATTCGATGCGTTTGGCGAGTTGCCAACACCGAGACTCAGCCATGTTTTTTGCCGAGCTCGGTGAGCAAGAATGAATTCAAAAAGGGATCAAGCGGTTTTCAGTGCGGAATCAGGCAACCCCGACGAGTTGGCGAAGAAAACCGACGGCACGGTCAAATAAACCGGCAACCCCGACGAGTTGGCAATCCCGTTTCTACAGCAAATCGCCTTGCTGCAAATTCGCCGCATGCGTACCCGCCAAACTGGCCGGTGCTGTCAGCCCGAAGTGTGCATAAGTATTCAGCGTGGCAATTCGCCCACGGGGTGTGCGTTGAATGTAGCCTTGCTGAATCAGGTAGGGTTCCAGCACATCTTCAATGGTGTCTTTTTCCTCACCAATGGCGGCAGCCACACTTTCAAGCCCAACGGGTCCACCACCAAATTTGTGAATGATGGTTTCCAGCAATCGCCGGTCCATGGGGTCCAGGCCCACTTTGTCGACATCCAGCATGGTGAGTGCTGCATCGGCCACCTCAGCGGTAATAACACCATCGGCTTTCACTTGGGCGTAGTCTCGTACGCGGCGCAACAGTCGGTTGGCGATTCGGGGTGTGCCGCGAGAACGGCGTGCAATTTCCAGGCAGCCCGAAGCTTCTGCTGGGGTGTCCAGCAAATTGGCTGAACGCGCGACAATGCGCGACAGTTCTTCCGGCGTATAAAACTCAAGCCGCGAGACAATGCCAAAGCGATCGCGCAAAGGGTTGGTCAACATGCCTGCACGAGTGGTGGCACCCACCAAGGTAAAGGGCTGTAAATCAAGTTTCACGCTGCGTGCGGCTGGGCCTTCGCCAATCATGATGTCGATTTGATAGTCTTCGAGCGCGGGGTACAAAATTTCTTCGACCACAGGCGAGAGCCTGTGAATTTCGTCGATGAACAGCACGTCGTTGGCTTCAAGGTTGGTCAACAAGGCAGCCAAATCGCCGGGCCGTTCAAGCACGGGGCCAGATGTTTGGCGCAAGTTCACACCCATTTCCCGGGCCAGAATGTGGGCCAGGGTTGTTTTGCCCAAGCCCGGCGGGCCAAACAACAGTACGTGATCCAGTGCCTCCTTGCGCGCACGCGCGGCCGCAATAAAAATATCCAGCTGATCCCGAATTTTCTGCTGACCCACATACTCATCCAAATGCTTTGGGCGCAAAGCACGCTCGAAAGCTTCCTCGGCGGGTGTGGTTTTGGCGGGGCTGATCAGGCGATCGGGTTCAATCATCGTGGGTTATCTCGGTTTAGCCTTTGGACAAATTGCGCAGGGCCAGCTTCAAGCCGTCGGTAACACTGGTGCCCTCGGGCAGGCCTTTGCAGGCGAGGGCTGCTTCTTTGTCAGAATAACCCAAGGCGCACAGGGCCTGAACAATTTCACTTTGATTTCCAACAGGCAAGGGCATGCCTTCCGCAATACTGGCGGTGCCACCTAGCGCCACAATTTGCCCCTTCAATTCAAGCAACAAACGTTCCGCTGTTTTTTTGCCAATGCCGGGGATTTTTACCAAACGCGCGGTTTCCTGGCTTTGCACAGCAAGCAAAAAGTCGTTGGTGGAAATGGACGATAAAATGGCCAGTGCGGTGCGCGGGCCAATACCAGATACCTTAATCAGCGTTTTGAACAGGTTTTTTTCGGCAATGTTTTGAAAGCCATACAGGGTGTGCGCATCCTCACGCACAACAAGGTGTGTGAGCAGTGTGCAACTGCCATTGATTTCAGGCAGATTGAACAGGGTGCTCATGGGCACCTGTAATTCATAGCCCACGCCTTGTACATCAAGCAGAATCCACGGCGCATTTTTTTCCAGCAAAGTGCCTTTCAGGCGACCAATCATTGCAGTTTCTCCACACTGTTCATAATCACAGTAAACTGAAATTGATTATACGCCAAGCGAATTCATTTCCAGCTGGTGCGGCCCTTTCGGGTGCGGGTTTTGAAAATACTGGTGGGCAAGTCTTTGTTGGCCAGCGCGCCCAGCAGTTTGCTGCTTTGTGCATGGGTTAGCGCAGCGGCCAAAGCATCGGCCGCGTCTGCGGATGGGTGGGCTGGCAATTTCAGCAAACGCTTCACCATTTCCTGCACCTGTTCCTTGTTGGCTTTGCCGTGCCCCACAATCGCTTGTTTAATTTGCAGCGCAGTGTATTCGGTCACGGCCAGGCCACTGTGGGTGAGTGCGGTAAGCACTGCGCCACGCGCTTGCCCTAGTAGCAAGGTGGATTGCGGGTTCACGTTGACGAACACTTTTTCAACCACGGCCACAGTCGGTTTGTAGAGTTCGGCCAGTTCGCAAAGCCCGGAAAACAGGGTGTGCAAACGGTCGGGCAGGGATGCATCGGAATTCGAACGGATCACACCACTGGCCACATAAACTTGCTGGCTTTCAATGATGTCGACCACACCGTAACCGGTGATGCGCAGACCAGGGTCAATTCCAAGAATGCGCATCACGGCTGGGCGTACAAGCTGTAGTGATTAATGGCGGAAATGGCGCACACCAGTCAGCACCATGACAATGTCGCGTTCGTTGGCCGCTGCGATCACTTCTTCGTCTCGCATGGAACCGCCTGGTTGAATCACACAGCTTGCACCGGCATCCACCACCACATCCAGACCATCACGGAAGGGGAAGAATGCATCGGATGCGACAGCACTGTCAGCCAGTGTCAGGCCGGCGTTTTGCGCTTTGATTGATGCGATGCGAGCAGAATCAACCCGGCTCATTTGGCCTGCGCCCACACCCATGGTCATGCCGTCTTTGCAAAACACGATGGCATTGCTTTTCACGAACTTGGCACAGCGCCAGGCGAACATCAAATCGGACCATTGTTGCTCGGTGGGCTGGCGCTTGCTGACCACTTTGATTTCACTTTGTTGCACATTGCGTTCATCAGGGCTTTGCACCAGCAAGCCGCCACCCACGCGTTTGTAATCAAACTTGTGCATGCCAGCTTCTACGGGAATTTCCAGCAGGCGAACGTTCTGCTTGGCGAAAAATACGGCGCGCGCGGCTTCGTCAAACGAGGGTGCAATAACCACTTCCACAAATTGCTTGGCCACGGCCTGAGCGGTCGCTTCATCGACTGGGCGGTTGAAAGCAATGATGCCACCAAAGGCTGAAGTAGGGTCTGTTTTGAACGCCTTGTGGTAAGCATTCAATGTGCCTTCGGCCACAGCCACGCCACAGGGGTTGGCATGCTTGATGATGACGCAAGCGGGTGCCTCAAAAGTTTTGACGCATTCCCAAGCAGCATCCGAATCGGCGATGTTATTGAAGCTGAGTTCTTTGCCTTGCAACTGGCGGTAGTTGGCCAACAAGCCAACCGGTGCTTTGGCTTCGCGGTAGAAGGCTGCACTTTGGTGTGGGTTTTCCCCGTAGCGCATGTCTTGTACTTTGTGGAATTGCATTGAAAGTACTTCGGGGTATTCAATGCGTGCGGGCGTGTCTTCCAGTGCACCTTCAGTGCCCTGCAGGCTTGTAAGAAACGCAGCAATTGCACCATCATAGCGGGCAGTGTGTGCGTAGGCCTTCGCGGCCAAACCACTGCGTGTTTTCAGCGTGGTTGCGCCATCGTTGCCCTTAATTTCGTCGATGACTTTGCCGTAATCGGCCGGGTCAACAATGATGGTGACGCCAGTGTAGTTTTTCGCTGAAGCACGAACCATGGCTGGGCCGCCGATGTCGATATTCTCAATCGCGTCTTCCAGTTTTACATTCTCGCCAGCAGTGGCTTTGTCGAATGGGTACAGGTTCACTGCCACCAAATCGATTGCACCAATGCCGTGCTCTTCCATGGCATCTTGGTGGCTTTGCAAATCCCGACGCGCGAGAATACCGCCGTGAATTTTTGGATGCAGTGTTTTCACACGGCCATCCATAATTTCCGGGAATCCTGTGTGGCTGCTTACTTCCTTCACAACCAGGCCTTTTTCAGTAAGCAACTTGGCAGTGCCGCCGGTGGATAAAATTTCCACGCCATGATCAGCCAAAGCTTTGGCCAATTCAAGAATGCCGGTTTTGTCGGACACGCTCAGCAGCGCGCGTTTGATGGTTGGATTTGATGTCATGGTTTCAGGGGCCGGTTATAAAGCGGCCAGTAAAAATTAAAAATCAGATGAGGCCGTGCTGTTGCAGTTTCTTGCGCAAGGTGTTGCGATTGATTCCCAACATTTGGCTGGCAATTGTTTGGTTCATGTTGGCTTTTTCCATGACCACTTCGAGCATGGGACGCTCGACGGCAGACAGCACCATGTCGTAAACCGACTTGGCACATTCACCTTCAAGGTCATCGAAGAACTTGTCGAGGTTGCTGCGGATGCACTCGGAAATCGTAATCGGGCTTAGATCACTGTCATTGGGTTTCATGCTGCCAATCTTCTTGTTGGTGTTGGTTGGAGTGAATCGTTTGCAGCGGCGAAGTACTGCTGGCCGCTTGATAACCAGTTCAGAAAAAATTCATCAACAATGCGCAATTGTTCGCGTGTGGTTTGCGCCAACATCAGTTGGTCGACCACGGTGTTGTTTTTTCCGGCTGGGCCGCAAAGATACCATTGCAAATGCTTTCGGGCGGTGAGCATGCCCGTTTTTTCTCCATAAAATTCATGGTGATCACGCAGGTGATGCAACATGACTTCATGGGCTTCTTCCAAAGTGGGTGGGTCTAGGTGTTCACCCGTTTTCAGGTAATGCAGTACTTCTCTAAAAATCCAGGGATTGCCTTGTGCCGCCCGGCCGATCATCAGGCCGTCTGCACCGGTGTAGTCCAACACGTGTTTCGCTTTTTCCGGGCTGGTGATGTCACCGTTCGCAATCACTGGAATGTTGACGGCCCGCTTTACGGCCTTGATTGTGTCGTACTCGGCATCTCCTGTGTAACCACAGGCGCGAGTGCGACCATGAAGGGTGAGTAGCGATACACCGATTGATTCTGCCATTTGCGCAATGTGTATTGCATTCTTGTGTTCGGGTGACCAGCCGGTGCGGTATTTCAGGGTAAGTGGTACGCCTCGCTGTTCACATTCGGCATGCACGGCTTTTAAAATTTGCTCAACCAAACTTTCGTTTTGCAACAGGGCTGAACCTGCTGCAACCGCACACACTTTTTTTGCGGGGCAGCCCATGTTGATGTCAATGATTTGTGCGCCGCGTTCAATGTTGTAGGCGGCGGCATGCGCCATCATTTCCGGGTCTGCTCCGGCAATTTGAACAGCGATGGGTTTGGTTTCGCCGTAGTGGTTTAAGCGGCGTGTGCTTTTGTCAGTTTTCCACAATGCAGGGTTACTCGCTGCCATTTCCGACACAGCATGCCCCGCGCCCAGTTTTTTGCACAACTGGCGGAAGGGGCGATCTGTCACGCCTGCCATTGGGGCAAGGAACAGATTGTTTGGAAGTGTTAAATGAGCGATGCGCACGTTGCACAAAATTTAAGCAAATTTCGAGCAGCCCATTGTAACGGGCAGGGCGAATTTATTCGACCCTAAATCTGGAAAAAAACGGAAATTTTTTACTTGACTTCTGTTTGTCAAAGTGGTCCGCAAGGCCTTGCGTGCCCTGCGGAATCACATGGCCTTATGCGCATTGAAATCAATGTGATTGCGATACTTGTATTAATTCAATTTTGTATCCATCCGGGTCTTCAACAAACGCAATTACTGTGCTGCCACCTTTGACGGGCCCGGCTGCGCGAGTTACTTTTCCGCCCGCTTCAGTGATGCGCTCGCATTGGGCATAAGCGTCCTCCACTGCGATTGCAATATGTCCATACGCAGTGCCCAACTCATACTTGCTCACGCCATGGTTGTAGGTCAACTCAAGCACGGCACCGTCCTGCTCACCGCCATATCCCACGAAGGCCAGGGAGTAACCTTGATCCGCGCGCTCTGTGGTGCGAATCAGTTTCATGCCCATGACTTGGGTGTAAAAATGGATGGAGCGTTGGAGATCGCCAACGCGCAGCATGGTGTGAAGAATTCTCATAATACGGGTACCTCTGCGGGATTCATTTTTGACAATAATTTGTGCGGTTCCTGATAGCCGGGCATCAGGCTTTCAAGCACGGCCCAAAAGCGCGCACTGTGATTCATTTCCACAAGGTGTGCCAGTTCGTGCGCAATCACGTATTCAATCAATTGCGGTGGGTAGTGCACCAGGCGCCAGTTCAGGCGGACCTCTCGCTTGCTGTTGCAACTGCCCCAGCGTGAACTTGGGCTGCTCAAGTGAATGGAAAAGTTCGGCAGCCTTTGCGCTGCTGGCTGACGTTCAAGAAGCTTGGCGGCCATGTGTGTGAACACTTCCTTGGCGTGGGCTCTCAACACTTTTTCAATGGCTTTGTCGCGCTGCACAGCACTTTCACATGCGGGTAGGGCAATGCTTTTTGTCCACGGGTTCAGCATGGGTTTGCAGCGTGGGGGCAGTGTGTCCAGGTGGTATGCCTCGCCACGCACCGGAACTGGCTTGCCTGCATCAAGCAGACTGGACAGGGAAACGGTTTGCTTGCTGCGCGTTTCCCATTGTTTCAGGCGCTGTTCAATCCACGACGCTTTCGTCGCGATGATGCTGTGTAGTTCTGTGAGGGAGAGGCGCAAAGGCGCTGAAATTTGCAAGCCCTGGTCGCCGATCAAAAAACCGACCGATCTGCGTTTGCTGCGTTTCAGAATATAGCTGCACACCCCCCAAGGCAGTTCAATGCTGCGAACTTCGGTGGGGTTGGGTGCTGCTGTTAACTGCATGGTCTGTTACTCGCCTTTGCCCACCAAGGGTGTCTCGGCGCTGGTGTAGCGGTGTGGGCTGATCTTGTGCATTTCGCCCTCGATCCATTCTTCAACCACTTTCATCAAGCTGTCGGCGTCGTGTCCTTCCGGGGAAATGGGGGGACCAAACCGCAAGGTGACTGTGCCGGCTTTTTTGAAAAAACCCTTGCGCTTCCAGTATTCTCCCGCATCGTGGGCGACGGGCACCACCGGTGTACCGGTTGCAACAGCCAGGCGGGTTCCACCGGTTTTGTAACGGCGTTTGTAGCCCACGGGCACGCGTGTGCCTTCTGGGAAAAACATCATCCACGCACCTTCTTTCATGCGCTTGCCCGCCATGGTTTTGACCTGCTCGAATGCTTCAACACCATTCTTGCGGTCAATTGGAACCATGCGCAGCACCCACAAGGCCCAGCCAAAAAATGGCACGTATTGAAGTTCTTTTTTGTACACCAGGCAAAGCTGGCGAGGCAACAGGTTGGCGGGAATGGCGAAGGTTTCCCAGGCAGATTGATGCTTCGCCAAAATGATGGCGCCTGTGTTGGGCAGGTGCTCCATGCCTTCAATGTTGTATTGAATGTTGCACAGCAGGCGAAGCATGCGAATGTTGATGGCGTTCCACCAACAGGCAAATACATAGCGGTTGCGAATCGAAATAAAGGGAGAAACCAAGAGCAAAAGCGTTGCGTGAATGGGTGTGTACACCACCACGTAAATGAAAAACAGGATAGAACCAATGAAGGATCTCACCACGGGCCTCCGAGTTTGTTTTAGTTGTTATCGATTGTTTGCGAAAGGATCATCGGGCACCAAATGTTCGGCGACCGCAGTCAGATTGTCGAACACCAAGGTGCCTTTGGGCAATTCGTCTTTGCTTTTTTCCAGTGTTTTTTTGCCTTTGCCGGTTTTAACCAAGAATGTGGTGCAACCCATGCTGGCCCCGGCCTGCAAGTCGCGAAGCGAATCGCCCACGCAGGGCACGCCCTCAAGGTTGAAGCCGGTTCGTGCTTGAATTTCCTGAAACAGGCCAGGTTTGGGCTTGCGGCAATTGCATTTGTCGTCAGGGCCATGTGGGCAGAAGAAAATACCTTCAATGTGCCCACCTGCTACACCCGCCAGTTCATGCATTTTTTTGTGCATGGCCGAAAGCGTTTCAAGATCGAACATGCCGCGGGAAATGCCGCTTTGGTTGGTGGCCACCACCACGCGAAAACCCCCTCGGTTCAGGCGCGCAATCGCCTCCATGCTGCCGGGAATCGGAATCCATTCATCCACGGACTTGATGTACTCGTCCGAGTCTTCGTTAATGACGCCATCCCTGTCCAGCACGATGAGTTTCATGGCTTGTCCTTTGGCTTATGCCGCCAACTGTGAAATGTCGGCTACACGGTTCATCAAACCATGCATGTGTTTCAACAAGGCAAGGCGGTTGTTTTTCAAAGCTTCGTTGTTGTCCATCACCATCACGTTCTCAAAAAACGCATCCACATTGGCTTTCAGCGGGGCCAGTACCAATAAGGCTTGCTGGTAATCGCCTTGGTCGAATGCACGGGTGGCATGTGGTTCCACTTCTTTGACTTGTGCGGCCAGGGCTTTCTCAGCATCGACTTGCAACAGGCTTGCGTCTACTTCGGCGGAACCCACTTCGGTTTTCTTCAAAATATTGGTAATGCGCTTGTTGGCCGCTGCCAGCGCTTGGGATTCTGGCAATTGCGAGAATGCGCGCACCGCCTCAAGACGTTTGGGCAGGTCTGCAAACTGGCTCGGGTTTTGGCTCAGCACCGATTCAACTTCGGCGGTGGAGTAACCTTGGTCTTTCAGGTAACCGCGAAGGCGGTCTTGAATGAAGCCAGCAATGCCTTCCACGCTGTGTTTGAAGTCGGGGAATGCTGTGAACAAGGTACTTGCTTTGTTCAGGGCGTCGATCAAATCCAGCTTCAGGTTTTTCTCAATCACCATGCGGATCACGCCCAGTGCATGGCGGCGCAATGCGAAGGGATCTTTGTCGCCGGTGGGGATCAGGCCGATGCTGTAAATGCCCACCAGGGTTTCAAGTTTGTCGGCCAACGCTGCAGCCACACCCACTGGGTTGCGGGGCAAGTGGTCGCCTGCAAAACGGGGGCTGTAGTGGTCTGCAATGGCTTGGGCTACGTCGGCATGTTCGCCGTCGTGGCGAGCGTAGTGTTCGCCCATATTGCCTTGTAGTTCGGGGAATTCGCCCACCATGTCAGTGAGCAGGTCGGCCTTGCACAGCAGCGCTGCGCGCTTGGCTTGCTCAATGTCGGCACCACACACCGGGGCCAATGCGGCCGCCAGTTCAACCAAGCGACCATTGCGGTCTTTCTGTGTGCCCAGTTTGTTGTGGTACACCACATTGGCCAGACCGGGCAAGCGGCTTTCCAGAGTTTTCTTGCGGTCTTGATCAAAGAAGAATTTTGCATCGGCCAAGCGTGCGCGCAGCACACGTTCATTGCCGGTGGTGATCAATTCAGGAGTGGGGGTCAACAGGTTCGAAACCAGCAAGAAGCGGTTTTTCATCTTGCCGTTCTGGTCTGTGATCGCAAAGTATTTCTGGTTGGCCTGCATGGTCAAAATCAGGCATTCCTGAGGCACTTCCAGAAACTCTTTTTCGAAGCCTGCCTCGTACACCACGGGCCATTCAACCAGCGCACACACCTCGTCGATCAAGTCGTCGGGTTGTACCACCTTGTCGCCAGCGGCTTGTTCAGCCAAGGCTTTCACAATGGCGGCCTTGCGTTTCTCGAAACTGGCGATCACTTTGCCTTCGGTTTCAAGCTGTGTTTCGTAGCTGTCGGCGCTGGCAATATTGACAACGCCAGTGCTCAAGAAGCGGTGGCCCAAGGTGATGCGGTTGCTTTCCAGCCCCAGCACTTGTGCGGGAATAACCTTGTCGCCATGCAGGCAGGTTAGGCGATGGGCGGGGCGCACAAAATGCACGGTGCTGCCATCGGGGCGCTGGTAGCTCATCACTTTTGGAATGGGCAATTTGGTGGTGGCCACGTCAAGCGCTTTGCTCAGCGATTCTTCGAGTGCCTTGCCAGCTTGGGTACGTGAAATGTGCAGCACATCCTGTTTGCCATCGTTGATGGTTTCAAGTTGATCCACGCCAATTGCACCCAGGCCCAGCGAGTCCAGCTTTTTCTGCAAGGGTGGTGTGGGTTGGCCGTTGGCGTCCAGGCCGATTTTTACGGGTAGCAAGCGTTCCTGAATTTTTTTCTCAGGGCTGATTGCGGCCACGTTGCTAATTCGGCATGCCAAGCGGCGTGGGCTTGCAAAGCTTTCAACCGTGCTGGAATCAGAAAGGTGACCTTCATCGCGCAGCGTTTTGCTCAGCAGTTCTGCAAAGGCAGTGCCCAGTGTTTGTAAAGCTTTGGGTGGGAGCTCTTCGGTAAACAGCTCAACCAGTAATGTTGGATTCATGAATATCAGGCCGCTTGTGTATTGGGGGTGTTGCACATGGGGAAGCCCAGCTTTTCGCGGGAATCAAAATACGCCTGCGCCACGGCGCGCGACAAATTGCGGATTCGGCCAATGTAGGCAGCGCGTTCGGTCACGGAAATTGCACCGCGTGCATCCAGCAAATTGAAGGTGTGCGCAGCTTTCAAAATCATTTCATAGGCGGGCAGGGCCAGACCAACTTCAATCAGATGCTTGGCCTCGGCTTCATACTCTCCGAAATGACGGAACAACATGTCGGCATTGCTGTGCTCGAAGTTGTAGGTGGATTGTTCCACTTCGTTTTGGTGAAACACATCGCCGTAGGTGAGGGTTTTCATCACGCCTTTTTCTTCGCGCTCGGTCCACACCAGGTCATACACATTTTCCTTCCCTTGCAAGTACATGGTCAGGCGTTCAATACCGTAGGTGATTTCGCCCAGAATTGGAGAACAGTCCAAGCCGCCCACTTGCTGGAAGTATGTGAACTGAGTCACTTCCATGCCGTTGAGCCACACTTCCCAGCCCAGACCCCAGGCACCCAGTGTCGGGTTTTCCCAGTTGTCTTCCACGAAGCGGATGTCATTCTGTTTGGTGTCAATGCCCAGTGCTTCCAGGCTGCCCAGGTAAAGGTCGATGATGTTTTCTGGCGAGGGTTTCAACACCACCTGAAACTGATAGTAGTGCTGCATGCGGTTGGGGTTTTCACCGTAGCGGCCGTCTTTGGGGCGGCGCGAGGGCTGCACATAGGCCGCATTCCACGGTTCGGGGCCGAGTGCGCGCAAAAATGTGGCGGTGTGGCTGGTGCCAGCGCCCACTTCCATGTCGAATGGCTGCAGCAGGGCGCAACCTTGTTGGTCCCAGTAGTTTTGCAGGGTCAGAATGGCCTGTTGAAACGTCAGCGGTTTCTTGTGCATGTGCGCCGGTGTCCTTCGTGATTCAATTTTTTGTACATCGATTGCCCCGTATTGTAATGGTTGCAGGGGCTTTCAAACTTAAAGCGTGCCAATGCACAGGTACTTCATTTCCAGGAACTCCTCGATGCCCCACACCGAGCCTTCCCGACCCAAACCCGATTGCTTCACGCCGCCAAACGGGCCCACCTCATTGGAGAAAACGCCCACATTAATACCCACCATGCCATATTCCAGGGCGCGGCTTACGCGGAAAGTGCGCGCCGAATTCTCGGTGTAGAAGTAGGCGGCCAGGCCGTATGGTGTGTTATTGGCGTAGTTGATGGCCTGTTCTTCAGTGTCGAAGGGGAAAATGGCAGCCAGCGGGCCAAAGGTTTCTTCTTGGGCCACCAACATGCGGTGGTCTGCATTGTCAATCAGGGTTGGCTGGAAAAAGCGACCGCCCAAATCATGGGGTTTGCCGCCATGCAGCAGTTTGGCGCCTTTCGCGAGCGCGTCATCCACATGTTTTTGAACCTTGGCAACAGCGTTGTCATCAATCATTGGGCCAATGCTGGCTTTGGTCTTCAGGCCGTCGCCCACTTCCAGCCTGGCCACCTTGGCTTGCAGTTTCTCGGCAAACGCCTGTTGCACACTGCGTTGAACATAGATTCGGTTTGTGCATACGCAGGTTTGGCCTGCGTTGCGGAATTTGGAGGCAATCAAGCCATCCACTGCTTTGTCCAAATCCGCGTCTTCAAACACGATGAATGGCGCATGACCACCCAGTTCCAGGCTTAGTTTCTTGATGGTGGGGGCACATTGCTGCATCAGAATGCGGCCCACTTCGGTGCTGCCCGTGAAGGTCAGCTTCCGGACTACTTCGCTTTCGCAAAGTACCTTGCCAATCTCGATGGAACGGTCGGCGTCGCCAGTAATGACATTCAAAACCCCGGCCGGGATGCCTGCCTGGCGGGACAACTCGGCCAACGCCAGGGCGCTAAGGGGGGTTTGTTCGGCTGGCTTGATCACCACTGTGCAGCCCGCAGCCAGCGCAGGCGCCACCTTGCGGGTAATCATGGCAATTGGAAAATTCCACGGCGTAATGGCTGCACACACGCCAATACCCTGTTTTAGCACCAGCAATTCACGACCCAATTGGGGCGATTCCAGCACGCTGCCTTCAATGCGTTTGGCCTGCTCGGCAAACCACTCCACGAAGCTTGCGCCGTAAATCACTTCCCCTTTGGCTTCAGCCAGGGGTTTGCCTTGTTCCAGTGTCATTAAAAAGGCCAGGTCGTCAGCGTTGTCAATGATCAGGTCAAACCATTTGCGCAGCATTTGGGCGCGGCTTTTGGCGGTGGTGTTGCGCCAGCTGGTCAGGGCTTTTTCGGCACACAAAATGGCATCGTGCGCCAAGGCCACGGAAGTGTTGCCAACTTGGGCGATGGTTTCTCCTGTGGAAGGATTGTCCACCGGGAAGTCCTTCTCGCATTCATGAAAACTGCCATACACAAAAGGATTGGTTTGCAACAGGCTGGGGTTTTTGAATTGAAACCCATGGTTTGTGGTACTGCTCATGTCCGTCTCTCTCGTTGTTCAGTGTGCTTCAAGGTTGAGCAGGGCTGTCAGCTGCGCTGTACAGGCCACTGCAAATGTTTCAGTTCGCAACACACGTTGCGAAAAATTCAGGGGCAGGGCACCCAGTCGTGTTGCGGTGTCGGTTTCATCAGAAGACCAACCACCCTCCGGGCCCACGCAAATGATCAATGGTTCCCCAGGTGTTGCATTGGGCGTCCAGTTTCTCAGTGACTGTTCGGCCTGAGGCGTAAACCAGAGCACCTGCGCGCGGGGCCAGGTTTGCGCCAAGTGTCCAAGTGCATCGGAAAGAGACCTGACTGGTTCAACCATGGCCAGTTGGCCCCGTTCGCTTTGCAGGCTCGCCGCCAACACAACTCGTTCCCAGTGGGCTTGCCGCTTGGTAGCCCGTTCACCGTCCAGTTTAACCACGCTGCGTTGGGCTTGAACCGGGTGAAAGCCAGCGACGCCCAATTCTGTGCATTTTTCAAGCACCCAATCCATTTTGTCGCCCTCCGGCAGGGCCTGGAGAACGTGCAGGGGGCGATTCAGTTCGGTGTTTCGCAAAGCAAGTTGTTCACCAACATGAATTTGAGCCAGTTTTTTGGACACGTAATGAACTGTGGCGTGGTACTCACAGCCCTTTCCATTCCATACCCTCAGTGCCTCGCCCTCGCGCAGGCGCAAAACCCTGGAGGCGTAATGCATCAAGTCGTCAGACAGATCAAGCACTTGGCCCACGCTGTTGCAGTGTTCTAGCAGGAAGCGGGGTAAGCGCTTGCCTTTGTCGTGTTTCATGTTTCCCTGTCTTTATTCAGTCGTTTGTCCGCGAGGGGGCGCTTTATTGGAATAGCTTTGATAAAATTCATTTTTTTCCAACTTTGCCACAGGCATAACCCTCAATCCCCATACCTATGTCCTCTTCGTCAAAGAACATGGCCAACGCAATTCGCGCGCTCGCCATGGATGCAGTTCAAGCCGCCAAATCCGGGCATCCCGGCATGCCTATGGGCATGGCCGAAATCGCAGTGGCCTTGTGGGCCCGTCACTTGAAGCACAATCCGCAAAACCCCCTGTGGGCTGATCGCGACCGCTTCGTATTGTCCAACGGCCACGGTTCCATGTTGATTTACGCGCTGCTGCACCTGACTGGCTACGATTTGCCGATTGAGGAATTGAAAAATTTCCGCCAGTTGCATTCTAAAACACCAGGCCACCCTGAAGTGGACATCACCCCCGGAGTTGAGACCACCACGGGCCCATTGGGGCAGGGCATTGCCAATGCCGTCGGTTTGGCCTTGGCTGAAAAGCTGCTGGCAGCAGAGTTCAATGAAGCGGGTTTCCCGATCGTCGACCACAACACCTATGTGTTTTTGGGTGACGGTTGCCTGATGGAAGGCATTTCCCACGAGGCTTGTTCCTTGGCGGGCACCTTGGGCTTGTCCAAGCTGATCGTGATGTACGACGACAATGGCATTTCCATCGATGGCGAAGTTGAGCACTGGTTTGCCGACAACACGCCAAAGCGCTTTGAGGCTTATGGCTGGAACGTGATTCCAAGCGTGAATGGCCACGATGTAGACGCGGTGGATGCCGCCATTGCTCAGGCCAAGCAAAACGCTGCGCTGGACAAAGGCCCAACCCTGATTTGCTGCAAA
Organism: Limnobacter alexandrii; assembly: GCF_005871185.1. GTDB lineage: Bacteria > Pseudomonadota > Gammaproteobacteria > Burkholderiales > Burkholderiaceae_B > Limnobacter > Limnobacter alexandrii. The sequence goes on along the minus strand of NZ_SWKN01000009.1, from coordinate 73,038 downwards.
ACCAATATCGGCGAGGGTTCGCCTAATCTGGCGGGTACCGACAAAGTACACGGTGCACCGCTGGGCGATGCTGAAATTGCCGCTACCCGCGCTGCAATTGGTTGGGACCATGCTCCCTTCGAAATTCCTGCCGAGGTGTACAACGCCTGGGACGCGCAGGTTGAAGGTGCTGCACGCCAATCCGCCTGGGACAAGTTGTTCGACGCTTACAGCGCGAAATTCCCGGCCAAGGCTTCAGAATTCAAGCGCCGCATGGCGGGTGATTTGCCTGCGCAGTTTGAACAGACTGCTGCCCGTTTGCTGGCTGAAGTGGCTGCCAAGGGTGAAACCATCGCCACCCGCAAAGCCAGCCAAAACGCAATTACGCTGCTGGCTGCCGAATTGCCCGAACTGCTGGGCGGCTCTGCCGACCTGACAGGTTCAAACCTGACCAATTGGCCCAAGTGTGTGGCGGTTCGTCGCAACGCCGATGGCTTTACTGCCGGTAACCACATCAACTGGGGTGTGCGTGAATTCGGGATGAGCGCCGCACTCAACGGAGTGGCGCTGCACGGTGGTTACATTCCATTTGGCGCCACCTTCTTGACCTTCTCCGATTACAGCCGCAATGCCCTGCGCATGGCGGCACTCATGAAGAAGCGCAATATTTTTGTATTCACCCACGACTCAATCGGTTTGGGTGAAGACGGCCCCACCCACCAGCCAGTAGAGCATGCTGCAACCCTGCGCTTGCTGCCCAATATGGACGTGTGGCGCCCGGCCGATTCCGTGGAATCTATGGCGGCCTGGAACAGCGCGGTGATGCGCAAAGACGGACCAAGCAGCTTGTTGTTCAGTCGCCAAAACCTGCCATTCCTGGCGCGCTCTGAATCGGTATTGAATTCAATCGCCAAAGGTGGCTATGTGCTGGCTGATGCAGCCGGTGCCAAGGTCACCTTGATCGCCACAGGTTCGGAAATCGAGATTGCGATGAACACGCAGAAGGCTTTGGCGGAAAAAGGCGTGGCGGCGCGTGTGGTGTCCATGCCTTCAACCAATGTGTTTGATCGCCAAAGTGCAGCTTACAAAGCAGAAGTGCTGGGCACAGCGCCGATCGCCGTGATTGAAGCTGGCATGACCGATGGCTGGTACAAATACATTGCACAGGCTGGCGTGAAAGGCACCGTGTTGGGCATGAGCACCTTTGGTGAATCTGCCCCGGCAGGTGCTTTGTTCAAGCATTTTGGACTGACGACTGAAAAACTCACCGAAGCCGCATTGGCTTTGGTACAGAAATAATTGATTTACTTTAAGGAGATTTGTCATGACCATTCGCGTAGCGATCAACGGCTATGGCCGCATCGGCCGAAATGTACTGCGTGCCCACTATGAAGGTGGCAAGAAACACGACATTCAAATCGTGGCGATTAACGACCTGGGCGATCCCAAGACCAATGCTCACCTGACCCAGTACGACACAGCCCACGGCCGTTTTCCCGGCACCGTGACTGTTGATGGCGATTACATGGTTGTGAATGGCGACAAAATCAAGGTTTTGGCCAACCGCAACCCTGCCGAACTGCCATGGGGCGAGTTGGGCGTAGACGTTGTGATGGAATGCACAGGCTTTTTCACCTCCAAGGAAAAAGCATCGGCTCACCTGAAAGGCGGCGCAAAGAAAGTCATCATCTCCGCCCCTGGTGGTAAAGACGTAGACGCCACTGTTGTATTCGGTGTGAACCACAATGTGTTGAAAAGCACTGACACAGTGATTTCAAACGCATCTTGCACCACCAACTGTCTGGCCCCCTTGGTCAAGCCTTTGAATGATGCGATTGGTTTGGAAACCGGCCTGATGACCACCATTCACGCCTACACCAACGACCAGGTGTTGACCGACGTGTACCACGAAGACCTGCGCCGTGCGCGTTCTGCCACCATGAGCATGATCCCCACCAAAACCGGTGCTGCTGCGGCGGTTGGCTTGGTGTTGCCTGAACTGAACGGCAAGCTGGACGGTTACGCGGTGCGCGTGCCCACCATCAACGTGTCCATGGTTGATTTGTCATTCATCGCCAAGCGCGACACCACCGTTGAAGAAGTCAACAGCATTTTGAAAGCTGCCGCCGAAGGCCCATTGAAAGGCGTGTTGGAATACAACGAAGCACCTTTGGTGTCCATTGACTTCAACCACAACCCCGCCTCAAGCGCCTTTGACGCCACATTGACCAAAGTCAGCGGCAAGTTGGTTAAGGTATCTAGCTGGTACGACAACGAGTGGGGCTTCTCCAACCGCATGCTTGATACCACAGTTGCACTGATGAACGCCAAGTAATTCCAAAAGTGTTCTCATGAAAAACCGGGCCTTGCGCCCGGTTTTTTTGTGCCCACAATTCCTCAAAAAACCTTCCTCCTTTGTGGGCTCCCCTACCCCTAATGGTTATGCACAAAGCCTTGTTTGGCGCCGTTAAAACGGTATTCGTCTGGCTTTGGCGAGGTAGCTGAGAAGTAGACTCCGTTCTGCTTTCTATTCAACAAATTGATTGTGCACCTCGCTGGGTAAGCTAAAACCCATTGTGATAAGCGAGTACTGCCATGTTGACCTTTCGTCCAAAAAAGCAAAAAGTGACGCCATTGCGTGTGCTGGTCACCAGCGTTTTGCTCATGCTTTGGATTCTCTTGGTCGCGCCTGCCCACGCGCAAAGCGGCGGCGCCCAGTTCATCATCAAACTGAAAAACTCGGTCGAGTTAAGCAGTGCACCGTCTCTTCGCCGCCTCGAAAAAGAAGGCGAGTTTCTTGCAGAGGTCATGAGCCGAAACAATGTGGATGCGACCTGGTTGCGTGCCGGTTCGGTGGGTACTCATGTGATGCGTTGGGGTAGCAGTGTGCGTGCAAGTGATCAACAATCCATGCTGAATCGCTTGGCCAGCGACCCCGAGGTGGAATTCGCTATTGAAGACCGCCCCATGCGTGCCTTTGCAACGCCCAATGATCCCACCTTTTCAAATCAGTGGGCCTTGCGTTCGACATTCAATACCGCAGGTGCCAAGTTTGACCAAGCTTGGGATGTGGTGCGTGGCAGTGCCGACGTGATCGTGGCTGTGCTGGACACTGGCGTGGTTTTCGAAACCCCGGATTTGATGGGTCGCCTCCTCAGCGGCTATGACTTCGTGTCGGATGTGCCCACGGCCAATGATGGCAACGGCCGCGATGCCAATGCAGCAGACCCTGGAAACTGGATTAGCAGCGCAGACACGCAAACATCTGCGTTTTCAGGTTGCAGTGTCAAGAATTCAAGCTGGCACGGCACATTCGTGGCAGGACAAATTGCCGCAAATACCCACAGCGATTCCGATGTGGCTGGTGCTGACTGGAATGTGAAGGTGTTGCCCGTACGTGTGCTTGGCAAATGCGGCGGTTTGTTGTCGGATGTGCTGGACGCCATGTTGTGGTCTGCCGGCCTTGACGTGCCCGGTATTCCACGCAATCCCAATCCGGCCGATGTAATCAACCTGAGTTTGGGTAGCCCCACCACCTGCAGTTCATTTGAGCAAACAGTGGTAGACCGTGTGAATGCAGCAGGTACTCTGGTGGTGGCTGCCGCGGGCAACAGCGGCGGTTCGGTCGATTCCCCTGCGAACTGCAGCAATGTGCTTGCAGTGGGTGCCTTGGATCGAGATGGTAGCCGTGCCAGCTACAGTGCCATTGGCAGCGCAGTCAGCCTGATGGCACCCGGCGGTTTCAGCAATGGCCTGGTGGGTTTGGGTAACTCGGGCACAACCACACCGTCCTCGGCCAGTTTGGTCAGCAAAACCGGTACTTCGTTTGCTGCCCCACTGGTGGCGGCAACCGCGGGGCTTATGCGTGCAATCAACCCTGCACTCACGCCAGCCCAGTTGCGCAGCCAAATCCTCAGCAGCACTTCAAGTTTTTTAAGTCCCAGAAGCAGTACCTGCACGGCCAATCAGGGTTCGGGCAGTTGCAATTGCACCACCGCAGTATGTGGTACTGGCATGCTAGATGCATTTGCCGCGGTGTCTGCCGTGAAAGGCACGCGCCCCGTGGCCAATGCGTCTGCATCGGCCAACGGCCTTGGCACCAGTGGGTTTCAGGAAAGCGCCACTGGTTTGAATCCGGTTCGCCTGCGTGGTTCTGCAAGCAGCGTGGCCGCAGGGCGCAGCATCGCCTCCTATGCTTGGACCCAGGTTTCAGGTGAGCAGTTGATGAGCGGAACCCAAACCTCCGCTGACGTTGATTTACCAGCACCGGGCTCAAGTACAGATTTGGTGTTTCAACTCACTGTGACTGACTCGGTTGGTGAAGCCCACAGCAGCTTTACTGCGCTGCGTGTGGTCGCCAGCGGAGACGATGGCAGTTCGCCTTCCTCGGTGGCCAATGCCAGCTCGGGCGGCACTACCACACCCACAACCGACAACAGCTCAGGCTCCAGTTCGTCAGTTTCCACAGGTGGTGGGGGCGGCGGTGGCGGTGGTGCCACCACCTTGCCCGGTTTGTTCTTGATGTCTGTTTTGATATGGGTATTCAGGAAGTACGGTTCGACTTCCATCGCAGTGAGCACCCAATCATAGCGAGTCCAAGTAAACCACCACCCAAAGCGCCCCCCCTGTGTGCCTCAAATGCAATCGGGCCGCCCACCAGTGAATCGGTGGTGGGGCCCGAATGCCATTCAAGTGTCAGTTTCACAGCAAGCCCGGCGGCAAGCACCCACAAAGGCCAGCTTTGCGCAAGCCTGCTTGGGCTTCTGTAAAGGGCAATCAGCAAGCAGGCGGTGAATTGAAAATGCAGGGCACCGCTCAGCCCGCAATACCATTGAACAGGTTCAATCCAGCTTAAGTAGCACGCCAGCCACAACAGGGAAACCAGCTGTATCCACAGCCATTCAGCGGCGCTGCGCTGCCCGGAAAAGCCCCAGGTCACAATCGCCAGCCCAGCGAGGTTCAAGCCCAGATGAACCCAGCCCAGGTGGGTAAACTGTGCCAGCAAAACATAAATAAAGAATGAGTCAATTAAATCAAGCCCTTGCTGAGCAAAGTCGGGTGCAAAAACTTGCCCTGACATTGCCAAGATTCCGATGACAAAGGAGGAGGCGAACCCGAGGAAAAGTGGGCTGGGGGCGTTATAATTCCGGATTGTTTCCAATAACCTTCCTTGAGAGTTGAAAAGCAATGTTGCGTTTCCTGCGCCTGACCGACCAAAACGTATCCAACAAACGCGTGTTGATCCGCGTCGATTTTAACGTGCCAGTGGATGCAAATGGCAACATCACGGAAGACACCCGCATTCGTGCCTCTTTGCCTGGCATTGAATATTGCTTGAACAACAACGCAGCCTTGTTGTTGACCAGCCACTTTGGCCGTCCCACCGAAGGTGAGTACGATGAAAAGCTGAGCTTGGCTCCTGTGGCAGTTCGCCTTGGCGAATTGTTGGGGCGCCCCGTTCGCCTGGTGAAAGACTGGGTTAATGGCGTTGAGGTGAAGGCTGGAGAAGTGTTGCTGCTCGAGAATTGCCGATTTAACAAAGGCGAGAAGAAGAACAAGCCGGAACTGGCGCAACAAATTGCTGCACTTTGCGACATTTACGTGAACGACGCATTTGGCACTGCCCACCGGGCCGAAGCCACCACTCACGGTGCGGCACAATACGCACCAGTGGCGTGTGCTGGCCCTTTGCTGGCCGCCGAGCTGGATGCCCTGGGTGCAGCGCTTTCTGCCCCCAAGCGCCCCATGGTGGCCATTGTGGCGGGTTCAAAGGTATCGACCAAACTGACGATCTTGAACAGCCTGGCCGACAAAGTCGATCAGCTGATCGTGGGCGGCGGTATTGCCAACACCTTCATGGCAGCCCTGGGCTTGCCAATTGGCAAATCACTGGCTGAACACGATTTGGTCAATGAGGCCAAAACCATCATCGACAACATGAAAGCACGCGGTGCTGCTGTGCCCATTCCTACCGATGTGGTGGTGGGCAAAGAGTTCTCTCCAACAGCCTACGCGACCACCAAGAAAGTGGGCGATGTGGCTGCCGATGACATGATTTTCGACATTGGGCCGAACACGGCTGAGGAACTGGCTGCAATTTTGGACAAAGCCGGCACCATTGTCTGGAACGGCCCAGTGGGTGTATTCGAATTCGACCAGTTTGGCAAAGGCACCGAGCGCCTGGCCATGGCCATTGCAAATTCCAAGGCCTTCTCGATTGCGGGCGGTGGTGACACCCTGGCCGCCATATCCAAATACAACATTGGCGAGCAGGTTAGTTATATTTCCACTGGCGGCGGCGCATTCCTTGAATTTCTGGAAGGCAAAACGCTGCCGGCTGTTGAAATTCTTCAACAAAGAGCCGTTTGATGGCCAACTCAGGGAGCAAATCAGTGCCCAACGCCTACGTACCCCGTCAAACCAAAATCGTCGCGACTTTGGGGCCAGCATCCACCGACCCCGCCGTGCTTGAGCGGATGATCGCGGCTGGCATGAATGTGGTGCGGGTCAATTTCTCGCATGGCACCGCGCAAGAGCACATTGACCGGGTTAAAACCGTGCGTGAAATTGCGGCTCGCTTGAAGCGTGACATCGCCGTAATGGCTGATTTGCAAGGACCAAAAATCCGGATTGGTGTGTTTGCCAACGGTTCCACGAACCTCGTGAATGGTCAGCCCTTTGTGCTGGAAGCCAAGTGCGATTCGGGTGACGATGAGCGGGTTGGTTTGGACTATCCCGAGCTGGTCAATGATGTAAAAGCTGGCGACACCTTGTTGCTAGACGATGGCAAAATCGTGTTGAAGGTCAAGAAAGTAACCCCCAGCCAAATTCACTGCGAAACTGAAGTGGGCGGTGTGCTTAAAAACCGCAAGGGCATTAACAAATTGGGCGGTGGCTTGTCTGCGCCAGCGCTGACCTCCAAAGACATGGAAGACATTCGCACCGCTGTGGCTTTCGAAGCGGACTACATTGCTGTCAGCTTTCCCAAAAGTGGTGCCGACATGTACATGGCTCGTGAGCTGACTCGTGCGGCTGGTGGGCACGCCATGATGATCGCGAAAATTGAGCGCTGCGAGGCACTCGAGAATCTGGATGATCTGATCCGTTCTTGCGACGGTCTGATGGTGGCCCGTGGCGATCTGGCTGTTGAAATTGGGGATGCGGCAGTGCCTGCCGCCCAAAAGCGCCTCATTCGCGCCGCCCGGGAGGCCAACAAGCTAACCATTACTGCTACCCAGATGATGGAAAGCATGATTGAAAGCCCAGTGCCCACCCGTGCTGAAGTTTCTGATGTGGCCAATGCCGTGCTCGATGGCACGGATGCTGTCATGTTGTCCGCTGAAACTGCGGCAGGCAAGTTTCCGGTAGAAACAATTGTGGCCATGGCACGCGTGTGCGTTGAGGCTGAGAAATCTGCCACCATCAGTCTGGACGCGGATTTCCTGAATCGCAAGTTCAAGCGCGTGGATCAATCGATCGCCATGGCGGCCTTGTTCACTGCGCACCATCTGGAGGTGAAAGCGATTGCTGCGCTGACCCAGTCTGGTTCAACAGCCTTGTGGATGTCGCGTTTGAACAGTGGCGTGCCAATATTCGCGCTGACACCTGAGGAAAAAACACGTCGTCGCCTGTCGATGTACCGCGATGTGCGCACTGTGATGATGCAGTACGAAACGGAGGACCGCGAGGTTTTGCTGGCGAAATCGGAGCAGGCTTTGCTGGATGCCAAAGTGGTTGAGTTGGGTGATTTGATTGTGATCACCATTGGTGAGCCAATTGGCAAGTCGGGTGGAACCAACACCATGAAAATTGTTCGCGTGGGCGAACACATTGGCCTGCTGAATTGACCAATTAATTAATTTTATTTTTCGGAGACTTTGAAATGCCTCTCGTATCCATGCGCCAACTGCTGGACCATGCTGCTGAAAACGGCTATGGCATCCCCGCGTTCAATGTAAACAACCTGGAACAGGTTCAAGCCGTGATGGCTGCCGCCGATGAAGTGGGCGCGCCTGTGATTTTGCAAGCCAGCGCTGGTGCCCGCAAGTACGCAGGCGAGCCATTCATCAAGCACCTGATCCAAGCCGCGGTCGAAGCATTTCCGCACATTCCTTTGGTGATGCACCAAGACCACGGTACCAGCCCCAAGGTGTGTCAGGGCGCGATTGATTTGGGCTTTGGCTCGGTCATGATGGACGGTTCATTGATGGAAGACGGTAAAACTCCGGCGTCTTTCGATTACAACCTTGAAGTGACCCGCAAAGTAGTGGACATGGCCCACAAGGTCGGTGTAACCGTAGAAGGTGAGCTGGGTTGCCTGGGCAATCTGGAAACGGGTGAAGCTGGCGAGGAAGACGGCATTGGCGCGGAAGGCAAGCTGGACCACAGCCAAATGCTGACTGACCCAGAAGAGGCTGCCGTGTTCGTAAAAGGCACCCAACTGGATGCACTGGCCATCGCGATTGGCACCAGCCATGGTGCATACAAGTTCAGCCGCAAGCCCACTGGCGATATTCTGGCCATTTCGCGCGTGAAGGAAATTCATGCCCGCATTCCCAACACTCACTTGGTGATGCACGGTTCATCGTCCGTGCCTGCAGAATTGCTGGCCATCATCAACCAGTACGGCGGCAAGATGAAAGAAACCTATGGTGTGCCCGTGGAAGAAATTCAGGAAGCCATCAAGTACGGCGTGCGCAAAATCAACATTGACACCGACATTCGCTTGGCCATGACCGGTGCAGTGCGCAAGTTCCTGTTTGAAAACCCCGACAAGTTCGATGCTCGCGAATGGCTCAAGCCAGCACGTGAAGCGGCCAAGCAAATTTGCAAACAGCGTTACATGGAGTTTGGCTGTGAGGGGCAGGGTGCAAAAATCAAGCCGATCCCCATGAGCGAAATTGCACAGAAATACGCCAAAGGTGAACTTGCACAAATCGTTCAATAAACGACTTGTCAACGCCTGTAGAAGCTCACGCGGGCTGTGCCCCGCGTGTTTTATTTTTAAAGCCTGAATCCCAAGAGGCCATTTGAATGAGTACTGTGTTTGAAACCAAGCTGACTTCCTTGCCATTGCTGCACCGTGGCAAGGTTCGGGAAAATTTTTCCGTTGGCGACGACAAAATGTTGATTGTGGCCAGCGACCGCCTGTCTGCATTCGATGTCATTCTGGATCAGCCCATTCCTGAAAAAGGCATGGTGCTTACCCAGATGGCCCAGTTCTGGTTCGACATTCTGGCCGACGTGGTGCCCAATCACCTCACCGGCATTGCCCCCGAAACAGTGGTGTCAGCTGAAGAGGCACCTCAAATCAAGGGTCGCTCCATGGTGGTCAAGAAGCTGAAGGCCCTGCCCATTGAGGCTGTGGTGCGCGGTTACCTGATCGGTTCTGGCTGGAAAGACTACCAGTCCACAGGTGCGGTGTGCGGCATTAAATTGCCATCAGGCATGCAAATGGCAGCCAAGCTGGACGAGCCTATTTTCACGCCAGCCACCAAGGCCGCCATGGGCGAGCACGACGAGAACATTGATTTCGACACCATGAGCGATGTGGTGGGCCGCGACCTGGCCAAGCAAATTCGAGAGGTCTCGATTGCCTTGTACACAAAAGCCAGCGACTACGCGGCGCGACAGGGCATCATTATTGCCGACACCAAGTTTGAATTCGGGCTGGATGAAAACGGCACCCTGACCTTGATGGATGAGGTACTGACTGCCGATTCATCACGTTTTTGGCCAGCCGATCAATACCAGGTGGGCATTTCTCCACCTTCTTACGACAAACAGTTTGTTCGCGATTACCTGGAAAGTGTGCCGGGCTGGAACAAAAAGGCACCAGCGCCTACACTGCCACAAGACATCATCGACAAAACAGCGGCCAAATACCGTCAAGCCTATGAAATTTTGACTGGTCGCCTTTGGATTGGATAAGAACATGATAGAAGCCACACACCTGCACACCTCCGACCATCCCAAAGTGGGTGTGGTCATGGGTTCGTCTTCCGATTGGGAAGTCATGAAAAACGCCGTGCAAGTGTTGCGCGACTTTGGCGTGGACTACGAGGCCCGTGTGGTGTCAGCCCACCGCATGCCCGATGAAATGTTTGCTTACGCCGAAACAGCGGCCACCCGCGGCATACAAGTGATTATTGCTGGTGCTGGTGGTGCTGCGCACTTGCCGGGTATGTTGGCCGCCAAAACCATTGTTCCTGTTATGGGTGTGCCTGTGCCGTCCAAGTACTTGCGTGGAGAAGACTCCCTGTTGTCGATTGTGCAAATGCCCAAGGGCATTCCGGTGCACACCTTTGCCATTGGCGAAGCCGGTGCGGCCAATGCGGCTTTGGGGGCGGTGGCAATTTTGGCCTTGACCGACACAGCCCTGAACTTGAAATTGCAGGATTTTCGCGTGAGCCAGTCCAACGTGGCCCGTGAAATGGAACTGCCCCCTTTGCGTTGATTTTTTAAACCAGATACATGAGCAAGATCGAATTCAAAACAGCCAAACCCGGCCAGTGGCTGGGCCTGTTGGGTGGAGGCCAGTTGGGCCGCATGTTCTGCATGGCAGCGCAAAGCATGGGGTATCGCGTGCTGGTGCTCGACCCCGTGGCCAACGGCCCTGCGGGATCAGTGGCGGATGATCAAGTATTGGCCGATTACATGGACGACCAGGGTTTGGCCAAACTGGCACAGCGTTGCGTGGGTGTCACCACTGAATTTGAAAACGTACCGGCACTGGCCTTGGACACGCTCTCCAAAAGCATTCCAGTCAGCCCATCGGCTTTCTCGGTGGGTGTGGCGCAAAACCGCATTGAAGAAAAAGCCTACATCACGGGTTGCGGCGTGCCAGTGGCCCCCCATGCTGCCATTCGCAACATGACCGACATCACCGACGATCTCGAGAATTTGCTGCCCGGCATTGTGAAAACAGCCCGCCTGGGCTACGACGGCAAGGGGCAAGTCCGCGTGAAAACGCTGGACGAAGTGCGTGCAGCCTTTGCTGATCTCAATGAAGTGGAATGCGTGCTTGAAAAGCGCCTCACCTTGCAAAAGGAAATGTCTGTGATCGTCGCGCGCGACCACAAAGGTGAATGTGCCACGTTTCCTGTGGCTGAAAACCACCACCGCAAGGGCATTTTGGCCACCACCATCGTGCCAGCCCGCATTGATGACGCCATGGCTGCCCAAGCCCGCGCCAACGCGATTTCAATTGCCGGCGCGCTCGATTATGTGGGCGTACTCTGCGTTGAATTTTTTGTGGTCGATGATTTGGGCCTTGTGGTCAATGAAATTGCGCCACGCCCCCACAACAGCGGGCATTACTCGATCGACGCTTGCGTAACCTGTCAATTCGAACAACAGGCCCGCATACTTGCCGGCTTGCCTTTGGGCGACACGCGCCAGCACAGCCCTGCTGTCATGGTGAACTTGCTGGGCGATCTTTGGTACGGCGAAGATGGCAGCGAGCGCGAACCAGCTTGGGACAAAGTATTGGCCATTCCGGAGGTGAAGCTTCACCTCTATGGCAAGGAACAAGCCCGGGTAGGGCGCAAGATGGGCCACATCACCGTGATTGCGGAAACCCTTGACCGTGCCCTGGCGGTTGCCCAAGAAGTTCGGGATATTCTGGGCATTGGTGATGACGACGACTGATTCCGGCATGCCCCACCTGCATGCTGAATTACTGAACGCCAGCGAGGCCAATATTCGGCGTTGTTCCCAAGCGCTTCAGAAAGGCCAATTGGTGGCTTTCCCCACTGAAACCGTGTTTGGCCTGGGTGCAGCGGTTACCCAATTGGCAGCCATCGAAGGCATTTTCAAAGCGAAGGGGCGACCTTCGGAGCACCCACTTATCGCCCATGTTGCGCCAGGCGCCGAACTAACTGGCTGGGTGGCTGAAGTCACACCCACCATGAAAAAGTTGATCAGCGCATTCTGGCCAGGCCCGCTTACCTTGGTGGTGCCCAAGGGTGAGCGCATGCCATTTGAAGTGACAGGCGGGCAGAATTCTGTGGGTATTCGCTGTCCTTCACACCCGGTCGCCATTGAATTGTTAAAAGCCACTGGTGTGCCGGTTGCAGCACCTTCAGCCAATCGATTCGGCAAAGTCAGCCCCACAAGGGCCACGCACGTACTCGCCGAGCTCGGGGATCGAATTCCGTTCATTCTTGATGGTGATGTACCCGAGATTGGAATTGAATCCACGATTGTTTCCCTGTTGAACGAGCAGCCCGCAGTGTTGAGGCCAGGTGCCATTACGGCCGAGCAAATAGAGGCCGTGCTGGGTGTGCCCGTGAAAAGTCATGGGGAGGTATCGAAAACCCCCAACGCCAATCCCCGGGTTTCCGGAGCACTCGAAAAGCATTACAGCCCAGATGCCAAGGTGTGGGTGTTGAATGCCGGTGAACTCGGCTCGTTGGTGGTTCAACACAAAACCCTCTGTGTGGGTTGGACCGATGAATTCCTGGCGCAGGCTGACGCTTTGCGCGAAAAGTGTGGTGAAGTGCTGGTTGAAACCTTGAGTGACAAACCCACCGAGGTAGCCAAGGCGCTATACGCCACCTTGCGACAGGCCGATGAATTGGCTTGCAAACAAGTGTTGTTTGAAAAGCCAGGGCAAACCCCGGATTGGGAAGCGGTCAACGACCGATTGAAACGCGCTTCCGCTTAAGTTGTCAGCCTATTCGGCTTAATTACATTTGCTGGGTTGGAATGTGGCCGCGTTGTTCGGCGATCACATTGTTGTCATCAACAAAGACCAGCTTGGGCTGGAATGTTTTGCATTCCTGGTCATCCAGCGTGCCGTAGGCCGCAATAATCACCAAGTCACCCTTTTGAGCACGGCGTGCAGCCGCACCATTCAAGGAAATCATGCCGCTGCCGCGCTCGCCCTTGATGGCATAAGTTGAAAAGCGCTCGCCATTGTCGATCACATAGATGTCGATGCGCTGAAATTCGATAATTCCAGAGGCGTCCAGAAGATTTTCGTCGATCGCGCACGAGCCTTCATAGTGAAGTTCGCAGTGGGTTACTTTCGCGCGGTGAATTTTACCGAGCAACATTTCACGGTGCATTACGCAATCTCCAGATTGTCGATCAGGCGGGTTTGACCCAGCTTGGCCGCTGCAAGAATAACCAGCGGCGTTTGATCGGACAGGTTTTCATCGGTGGGGCGCTGCAGGTCTGATTGCCTGCGTACCTCAAAATAATCGGGCTTCCAGCCACGGCTTGCCAGTGTGTCGGCGCATTTTCGCTCCAATTGTACCAACTGGTCTAAATTCGGGCGACCCGATTTTACCTGATTCGAGAGATCATTCAAAAGTTGATACAAAAACGGTGCCTCAGCACGGTCCTGTTCGTTCAGGTAACGGTTGCGCGAAGAAAGGGCCAAGCCATCTTCAGCGCGCACAGTGGGTGCCGCAATAATTTCGATCGGCATGGCCAACTGAGCCACCAGGCGCCGAATAATCATCAGTTGCTGATAGTCTTTTTTGCCAAACACAGCCACTTTGGGTTGTACGCAGTTAAACAGTTTGGTGACTACGGTACTGACACCTTCAAAGAAGCCTGGGCGAAACTCCCCTTCCAGTGTGCCACCCAAATCATCGGGCGGCTTGACACGGTAATCCTGCGGTTCGGGGTACAGGTCGCGCTCGGTGGGCGCAAACATCACATACACCTGTTCCTTTTCCAGTTTTTCCGCATCTTCTTGCATGGTGCGGGGGTATTTGTCGAAATCCTCATTCGGGCCAAATTGCAAACGGTTGACAAACACACTGGCCACCACGGGGTCGCCGTGCTTGGCAGCAATGCGCATCAGGCTCATGTGGCCCTCGTGCAAATTGCCCATGGTGGGCACAAAAGCCACCCGGTTCTGGCCACGCAACTGGTCACGCAGCTCGGAAATGGAAGAAATCTGTCTCATCAAATACTCAGAATGTGTGTTCTACCGTCGGGAAGCTTTTGTCTTTGACTGCAGACACATAGGCTTGCACGGCGGCTTGAATCGAGGGCTGATTATCCATGAAATTGCGCACAAACTTCGGTTTTTTGCCTGGAAAAACATTCAACATGTCGTGCAGCACCAAAACTTGTCCGTCACAATCAACCCCCGCGCCAATACCAATGGTGGGCACCGTCAGGCTTTTAGAAATATCCGAAGCCAGTTTGCCCGGAATCAATTCGAACAAAACCATTTGGGCACCAGCCTCTTGCATGGCTTTGGCATTGATTTTCAATATTTTGGCGGCTTTGGCATCACGACCTTGCACACGATAACCTCCCAGTGCGCTGACTGACTGTGGGGTCAGGCCCAGGTGCGCACACACCGGGATGTCACGTGTGGTCAGGTATTCCACGGTTGGGGCCAGCCAGGCAGTGCCCTCCAGTTTCACCATGTTCGCGCCTGCTGCCATCAGGCGTGCGGCGTTGCGATAGGCCTGTTCAGGGCTTTCCTGATAGCTGCCAAAGGGCATGTCTGCTACTACGAATGCATTTTTATTCCCAGCGGCCACACAACGGGTGTGGTATTCCATCATGTCCATGGTCACAGGCAGGGTGCTCGGCATGCCAGCCAGTACCATGCCCAAAGAATCACCAATCAGCAGAATATCCACGCCGCTGGCATCAAGCACGCTGGCAAAGCAGGCGTCGTAGCAGGTCAGCATGGCAATTTTTTCCTGATTCTTTTTCATGTCCAGCAACGCGGGCAAGGTAACAGCCTTGCGGGTGTTGCTGGCAGCAGCTTGGGGTTGTGCGCTCATGTTGTGCTCTCGTGTTGGATGTTGTGTGTTACTCAGACCAGTTGAAAAACTCGCGTCGACCTTTCATTCCCTCGATCTGGTTTAACAGCAACTCAAAATCTTCGGAATGGTCAACCGGGTTCAAATGCTCGGTGTTCACAATCAACAAGGGTGCGTCGTCGTAGTGATAAAAAAACCGGCTGTATGCATCACTTAACTGCGACAAATAAGCTTCGGTGATGTTGGCTTCGTAAGGGGTTGCACGTTTCTGCACACGCTCAATCAGCGCCTGCGGCGAGGCTTGCAGGTAAATCACCAAATCAGGCACGCTGGTTTGCGGGCTTTGGTGCTGGTAAATTTGCTGGTACAGCTTCAGTTCTTCTTCGTCCAGCGTCAGGCTGGCAAACATGCGGTCTTTTTCGAGTAAAAAATCGCTGACCACCATGTTTTCAAAAAAGTCGCGCTGGGTTAAATCGCGCAGCTGTCCGATGCGCTGAAACAGGAAAAACAATTGTGTGGGCAGGGCATAGCGCGCGGGTTCCTGATAAAACTTCTCGAGAAACGGATTGTCCTCGGGTTTTTCAAGCAACAACTCGGCCTGGAATCGCTGGGCGATCAGTCGGGCCAGCGAGGTTTTTCCCACGCCAATGGGGCCTTCGATCACGATATGGCGATACTTTTCTGACAACAAGTTTTATTCTCCGGTGGTGGGCTTGCGTGCGGCCTCAGTGTAGCGCAGGGGTGAAGCTGGTATTGGAAAAAAAGTTCAAATTGCTTTGACGATCTGATCCAGCGTGCCAGGCAAATAATGTTTGGCTGGACCCAGGCCGGGGATAAGAATAGTCGGGTTTAACTGCAACAACGGTTCCAGCACAAAGCGCCGCAAGTGCATGCGGGGGTGGGGCACTGTAAGCTTTGAAGTGTTAACGGTTTGCTGGCCGAACAGGAGCACATCCACATCGATGGGGCGGGGGGCGTTGCGCGTGGTGCGAATCCGGCCCAATTGTGACTCAATCGCCATACAGGCATGTAATAGTTGCTCTGCGCTGCCCAGCCACGTCAACTCCAGCACAGAATTCACATAGTTGGGTCCAGTGGCGTCTACCGGCGCACTTTCAAATCGTGGTGATTCTTTCACTGCTTTGGCCAAAGGATGGGCGCGGAAATGCTCAATCACTTCATCGAACAGGGCCATGGGGTGGCCCAGGTTGCCACCCAAGCCGAGGTAACACGGTGTGTCTCCCAAATTATGATTCACCGCGGCGTTCACTCGCCTTGCTGCCCTTGTCCGGTATGGCTGTCACCGGGCGCATTTGCACTGGGTTTGGGTTTTCGGCGCCGCCGTTTTTTCTTGGCCGCCCCATCAGTGCCTGCCGGTGTTCCGCGCAGTGCGTCCAGCATGTTCTGGCGGTTGTTGACGTCACCGTCACTGAACTCCCGCCACCACTGCGCAAGTTCAGTGTCGGCATCGATATCACCAACCATGGCGCGCAATTCATAGAAATCCAGCGATGCCCGGAATTTTTGTTGCTCCAGCATGCGGAAGGGCGCCTTGCCAGCACGTTTTTCGAAACGCGGCTGAAATGCCCAAATTTCACGCATGTCGCCAGTCAGGCGACGTGGAATGGCCGTGCGCTCCGCCTGTTCAGCCAGCACGTCGTCCATCGCGGCAAACAGGGCAGGGAACTTCAATTCGCCCTGTTCAAGTTTCTTTTCCCAGTTTTCCAGCACCAAATGCCACAACAGGCAGGCAAACAGGAAACCAGGGCTGAGTGGCTTGCCTTCCTTCACGCGTTTGTCGGTGCGTGCAAGTGCTTCGGTCAGGAAAGGTTCGCCCCGTTCATGTTCCAGAATGGCGTCGAGCAGCGGGAATACGCCGTGGTGCAAACCAGCTTCGCGCAAACCTTTCAGGCACGCCATGGCTGAACCGCTCATCAGCAGTTTCAGCATTTCATCAAACAGGCGAGAGGCGGGCACATTGCGCAGCAAGTCCGACAACTCCGCAATGGGCGCATAGGTGGCCGGTTCAATGTCAAAGTTCAGCTTGGCCGCGAAACGAACCACCCGGAGCATGCGCACCGGGTCTTCGCGATAGCGCAGGCTGGGCTCGCCGATCATGCGCAACACCCGGGCGCGCAGGTCTTCCATGCCGTGGTGGTAGTCCCACACGGTTTCCGTGCTGGGGTCGTAATACATGGCGTTCACTGTGAAGTCTCGCCTTGATGCATCTTCGTCTTGTCGCCCGAACTCATTGTCGCGCAGCACCCGGCCATGTTCGTCCTTCTCGTTGCTGGCGCTGGCCAAAGCCCGGAAAGTCGACGTTTCAATGGTTTCCGGGCCGAACATCACATGCACAATTTGAAACCTGCGCCCAATTACCCGGGCACGGCGAAATAGTCGCTGGGTTTGTTCAGGGCTTGCATCTGTGGCCACGTCGAAGTCTTTGGGGCGCATGCCCAGTAGCAAGTCACGAACGGCACCACCCACAACAAATGCTTTGTAGCCTTTGCTTTGCAGTGTTTCGCACACGCGAATCGCATTGTGGCTCACCAAGCGGCGATCAATTTTGTGATCGGCCACACCCCACACTTTGGGCTTGTGCACACCGTAGCTGGCTTTGACTTTTTTGGACTCACCCATGTTCAGGTGTGCCGCAGGTTTTGGAGCCTCCCGGCCCAGGGTCGCCGGCTTGGAAAACATCCGTTTGAATAGTTTCTTGATCATTTGAACAACTCAAGTACAGGCCAGCCGCGTGTTTGTGCAATTTCAGCCAGTTTGTTGTCGGGATTCGCGGCCACCGGGTGGCTTACGCATTCCAGAAGGGGCAGGTCGTTGATGGAGTCACTGTAAAAGTGACTGCTCTCGAAACTGTCCAGCGTCCAGTTTTTTTCAGCCAGCCAGTCCTTAAGCCGCGTAACCTTGCCCTCCCTGAAGCTGGGTACGCCAGTCACTTTCCCTGTGTATTCACCATCGAGAACTTCTGGCTCAGTTGCAATCAGGGCTTCAATGCCGAATGCCTGCGCAATGGGTTGGGTAATAAAACTGTTGGTCGCCGTAATAATGACGCACACGGCGTTTTCGGCCTGGTGTAGTTTCACCAGCTCCATGGCGCTTGGTTTCATATTGGGTCGAATTACCTCGGCCATGAATTCATGGTGCCAAACCGCCAGTTGAGCACGTTTGTTGTCGCGCAGCGGGCGCAATTGAAAGTTTAAAAATTCATCAATGTTCAGCGTACCAGCCTTGTAATCCGCAAAAAACTGATCATTGCGTGCTTCAAACTCGGCTCGGTCCAGCACGCCTTTGTTAATCAGGAATTGCGACCATCCATGGTCGGAGTCAATTGGCAACAGGGTGTTGTCAAGGTCAAACAGTGCGAGTTTCATATTCTCGAATTACCAGACTTTCTCGTCGTTTCATCCAGTGTCGCAGCAAAGTTACGCTCACTGGTTTTTGTTGTTCAAGGGAAAAGCGGTCCAGCCCGTCCATCACTGCCATGAGCGAACCCATGTCGCGCTGAAAATAGCGAAGTGCGTACTCGATGACTTCCTCGCTTAACTGCAGGCCTCTCGATTTCGCCATGGCTTGCAGTGCTTCGTGTTTTTCCTGGTCGCTCAATGGCTGCACTCGCAGGCACAAGCCTGCCTCAATGCGTGTGCGCAAATCGTCTCGCAGCTTCAGTTCCGTGGCAGGGCATTCACCCGCCAACACAATTTTACCGGGTTTGCGCTCGGCCATGCTTGAATTGAATGCATTGAACAACTGCACCTGCGAATACGGTGTCAGACGCTCAATGTTGTCAATAATCAAAACCTGTTCGCCGGGCTTGAATACAAAGCGATTGCCGCCCGCCAGTACACTGACGCCCAATTGGCTGGCCACGCCACGCAGCAAATGACTTTTGCCGCAGCCCGGTGGCCCGTAGATGTACACAAACGGACTGGTTCCCTTCATGTTGATCAGTTCTCGCAGCTCATGTACAAGTTGCCCGTTCTGTCCGACCAGAAAGTTGGACAGTGTTGGCCTTGGGGGCGTGAACACATCGAGAAGCAACTGTTGCATGGGCATTGCCAAAGCGGGGGGAATCGAGCAGCCCCCAATAATACCCTTGAATGACACTTTTTCCGCCTCGTCTCGGTTAAAATACACCCACTCGCGCTTGTGGCCACAAACCTGCAGCAAGCAACCCAGCTCCACAATTTTTCGGACCGAATTTCAATGAATTCTCCCTTGACCTACAAAGACGCCGGCGTCGACATGCAAGCTGGTGATGACCTGGTTGATGCAATCAAACCCTTGGCCAAACGCACCATGCGCCCCGGCGTATTGGCTGGTATCGGCGGCTTCGGTGCCATGTTTGAAGTGCCCAAAGGTTACAGGGAGCCTGTGCTGGTCTCCGGCACCGATGGTGTGGGCACCAAATTGCGACTGGCTTTTGAATGGAATATTCACAACACCGTGGGCATTGACCTGGTCGCCATGAGTGCCAACGACATTTTGGTGCAAGGCGCAGAGCCCCTTTATTTTCTGGATTACTTTGCCTGCGGCAAGCTGGACGTGAAAACCGCAGCCAGCGTGGTGGGCGGTATCGCCTACGGTTGCGAACAGGCCGGTTGTGCACTAATCGGCGGTGAAACCGCTGAAATGCCCGGCATGTATCCCGATGGCGAATACGATCTTGCCGGTTTTGCGGTGGGTATTGTTGAAAAGTCTGAAATTCTCGATGCCAGCAAAGTAAAAGCAGGCGATGTTATTTTGGGTTTGGCCTCCAATGGTATTCACTCCAACGGTTTTTCTTTGGTGCGCAAAATCCTGGAACGTGCACAGCCCGATTTGAACCAGATGTGCGACGGCATGCCCTTGCGCGAGGCCATCATGGCCCCCACACGCATGTACGTAAAGCCGGTGCTTGAGTTGATCAAGAAGGTGCCAGTTCACGCGCTGGCGCACATCACGGGTGGTGGGCTGGTTGAAAACATTCCCCGCGTATTGCCCGACAACCTGGTGGCTGAACTGGATCGCGGTACCTGGCCAGAAACTGAATTGTTCAAGTGGCTGCAGGAAAATGGTCAGGTGCCGTTTGATGAAATGAATCGCGTGTTCAACTGCGGCATCGGTATGGTTGTGGTATTGCCAGCTGAGCAGGCCCAGGCTGCAATGGATTTGTTGAGCGCAGCGGGCGAAAAGGTGTATCAGGTGGGTGTGGTACGCCCGCGTGTGGAAGGTGAAGCACACACCATCGTTCGACGCTAAGCCAGACGGGACAAAGCCCAGTCGATGTGTTCCTTCAGGAATGCATCGGCGCTTGAACGCATTTCAAGCAGCGATTCACGCATGCCGACCACGCCAACGCTGTTGCCCGCGGCCACGGCCAAATTTCTTCTAAACCGTTTGTAGCCGATTCGCCGAATGGCGCTGCCCTCTGTTCGCTTCAAAAACTCGGTTTCACTCCACCGCATCATTTCCAACCAGTCCGGTTTTTCAAATTCGTCTCGAGGATTGAAGTCGGCGTATTCTGCTGGCTTGGCGAATTTGTTCCACGGGCAGGCGAGTTGGCAGTCGTCGCAGCCGTAAATTCGGGTGCCGACAAGCGGTCGCAATTCAACAGGTATTTCGCTGTCGTGTTCAATGGTCAGGTAAGAAATGCACAGCCGGGCATCCACTTGATAGGGTTTCACGATCGCATTGGTGGGGCAAGCTGTCATGCAGCTGTTGCAGGTGCCGCAGTGGTTTTTTCCAAATTCGCCGCTCAAGGGCAGGGGCATATTCGTGAACACTTCACCCAGAAAAAACAGCGAACCTTCATCGGGGTGAATCAGCAAAGTGTGCTTGCCTCGCCAGCCCAAACCCGCCTTGCGCGCTATTTCTACTTCGGCGGTGGGGGCGCTGTCTACGGCCACGCGAAATCCGAAGCCGTGCACTTCGGCATTCACAGCGTCGGCAAATCGTTTCAGGCGCTGGCGTATTACCTTGTGGTAGTCGCGACCTCGCGCATACAAGCTGACATAGGGTTGTTCCCTCGCCTCAATCTCACTCAGGGTTTTCTCTGTGAATGTCGCCGCATCGGGCTGGTTCAGCGTTGTTTCAGGTACATAGGGCACGCGCAGTGATACGATTCGAATCGCACCGGGAAACAGGGTGTCTGCATTCAGGCGATTCAGTCCGTGGCGTTCCATGTAGGCCATTTCGCCATGCATGCCCTGATCAAGCCAGGCTTGCAAATGGGGTTCACAGGCCTGCAAATGGGTGTCGCTGACCCCCATGCAGCCCAAACCCTGTGCGTTGGCCACACGTTGCAACAATGCCCAGTTCTCTTGTTCTTGATGAGCCTGCATGAAAACTTATACCCGCTATTTACCCGACGATGCCGCAACCCACAGTGTAGGGGAAAAGCTGGCTAAACTCGTGCAAGCACCGCTTCGCATCTACCTTTCCGGCCCATTGGGGGCTGGAAAAACAGCCTTGGTGCGTGCCTTTCTGCGGGCTTTGGGTGTTCAGGGTGCGGTAAAAAGTCCAAGCTATGCGTTGGTAGAACCTTACAATTTCTCGAATTATTCTGTGTATCACTTTGATTTTTATCGATTCTTCGATCAGAATGAGTGGCAAGAATCCGGATTTCGTGATTACTTTGAGGAAAATGCCGTTTGTTTGGTCGAATGGCCAGAGAAAGCAGGTGGTCTACTTCCCCAAGCCGATCTGGAAATTCAATTGAGTTATCACCAGCAAGCGAGCCTGGAAACAACAGGGCGGCGCATCGAGGTGAAGGCCCTGTCGATTACTGGGCAGCATTTGGTAGAAAAACTGAACGAACAACAATAGCCTATGAATTCGCGTCGCGACTTGTTGAAAACCGTTGGAGCAGGAATGCTCCTGAAACTGATTCCTGTGGGCGCCTTGGCTGCCGACCAGGTGAAGTTTGTTGATGTGCGGCTGTGGCCCGCTGATGAGTACACTCGCGTAACGCTGGAGCATGCCGGCGCCATCAAGTACAAGCACTTTCTGATTGAAAACCCGTGGCGCATGGTGATCGATTTGCTCGACATGCGCCTCGACAACACTCTGAAAGACCTTACAAGCCGCCTGCATCCCGATGATCCCTATGTTCAGCAAATTCGCGTCGGGCAATATGATGCGAACACTGTTCGTCTGGTGTTCGACCTGAAAGCCGAGGTCAAGCCCGAAATTTTCACCATTGATCCGATTGCCGAGTATAAAAATCGTTTCGTGGTTGATTTTTACCCGAAGAATCCGGCTGATCCGTTGCTGGCTTTGCTGCAAAAGTCGGAAGACCCGGCCATGCGTGAAGACGAGATTTCTCGCGCCCTGCGTTTGGCCGAGTCTGAAACGAACGGTACGCTGAAACTGGACGGTGCAGCGCCAGACAAAGGCAGCAGCAAAACCGAGACAGCCAAAGCTCAACCGAATGCACCGGTCGAGAAAAAGCCTGCACCGGAACTGCGGCGCATGATCACTGTTGCGATCGACCCTGGCCATGGTGGTGAGGATCCCGGTGCCGTGGGCAAGGGCGGTACCTATGAAAAGAATGTGGTGCTGGCGATCAGTAAAAAGCTGAAAGCGGAAATTGACAAAATGCCAGGCATGCGTGCGATGTTGACTCGCAATGGCGACTTTTTCGTGCCCTTGAATACACGGGTGCAGAAGGCCCGTAGTGTGAATGCAGACCTGTTTGTGTCCGTGCATGCCGATGCCTTCATTCGTCCCACCGCAGGCGGATCGTCGGTGTATGTGTTGTCCGAGCGTGGCGCATCAAGCACCGCTGCAAAATGGATTGCCAACAAAGAAAATGCATCTGATTTGATTGGTGGTGTGAATATCAAAGGCACCGATTCCCAATTGGCTCGCGTGTTGCTCGACTTGTCCACAACCGCACAAATCAACGACAGCTTGAAACTGGGCGATGCTGTACTTGGTAACCTTGGCAAGGTGAATCGCCTGCACAAACCACGGGTAGAGCAGGCGGGTTTCGCGGTGCTGAAAGCGCCTGATATTCCATCTATCCTCATTGAAACAGCGTTTATCAGCAACCCGGCTGAAGAGAAAAAACTGGCCAACCCGGCGCATCAGCAAGAGCTGGCCGAAGCCATTGCCAAGGGCATTGCCAATTACTTCGCCAAGAACCCTCCAGTAGCCCGCACTCCACTCACTTAAACCCTGCTTGCTGGCACTTATAATGGGCAGATGAACAACCGCCCAATATCCCTGTTGCCCGATGTCTTGATCAGCCAAATTGCCGCAGGCGAGGTGGTTGATCGCCCAGCATCGGTCGTCAAAGAACTTCTTGAAAACGCGCTGGATGCAGGGGCCACTGAAATTACTGTGCGCATCGATGGCGGTGGCATTCAACGAATTTGCATTCAAGACAACGGCAAGGGCATACCCAAAGACGAACTCGAGTTGGCGGTTACACGCCATGCCACTTCAAAAATTCAATCGCTTAACGAACTTGAAAGTGTCATGAGCCTTGGTTTTCGTGGCGAGGCTTTGGCCTCGATTGCCTCGGTGAGTCAATTCACCCTGAGCAGTTATCCCAAAGGCCAGGAATGTGCCTACAGCATCAGCAACCAAAGCGGCCGGTGGCTTGTTGAGCCCTCACCGGCCAGCCCCGGCACCACAGTGGATGTGCAATCGCTGTATTTCAGCACCCCGGCGCGCCGCAAATTTCTGAAAACCGAGCAAACCGAGTTTTTTCAGTGCCTCGATGTGGTCAAGCGCATGGCCTTGGCCAATCCCTCGGTCACTTGGCTGGTGTACCGCGATGGCAAATTGCAAAGCCGCTTTCAGGAAAGTAGCTGGAGTGCCCGGGTGTTCAGTATTCTGGAAACCATGGCCAATGGCGCCTCAAAACCAATTGATGTGCAAACTGCCGACATGCAATTGCATGGTGCGGTTGGCCTGCCTGACGCAGCCCGCGGCAAGGGTGACATGCAGTTTTTTTACGTCAATGGCCGCTTCGTGAAAGACAAACTGATTGGGCATGCCGTGCGGTCAGCCTATGAAGATGTGCTTCACGGCGACAAATTTCCGGCGTTTGTGTTGTTTCTGAATTTGCCTGCCAATGAGGTGGACGTGAATGTGCACCCCGCAAAAACCGAGGTTCGTTTCAGGAATGCACGGGCAGTGCACCAATGGGTGCGCCAATCCATTCAGGCCTGTCTGGCGCCCTCCAGGGCAGTTGTTTCCCTGAGCGAACCGTCTTTGGGTGTTGACGGCCCTGCAGTTGCCGCGCCCAGCGGTGGCACTGTGTGGCGCTCATCGTCCACACCAATGCCCGCTGTTCAGGTGCAAGCGAAAAGTGCAGCACTTCCTTTTCTGCGCGAAGAACTCGCCGATTACATTCAAGCGTACCGCCCCATTGAATCAGCGCCGCGACCCACTGCCATTACACCCCGGCCATTGGTGCAAGACACGCAGCCAAACCACGCTGTCGAGAATGCAGAACATTCGGAATATTTAGGACAGGCCATCGCACAAGTGCACGGCATTTACATTTTGGCTTTGCGTCCGGACGGCATGGTAGTGGTCGACATGCACGCTGCTCATGAACGGGTGCTGTATGAGCAGTTCAAGAATGCGCTGGACAATCAGCAGACCATTTCCTCTCAAGAATTGCTGGTGCCCCTGTTGGTACAAATTGATCCACGCCTAGCCAGTGAAGTCGACAATGGTCAGCATCTCTGGGAAAAGCTTGGCTTTCGGCTTAGCCTGATTTCAACCCAAGAAATCGCAGTGCGTGCTGTGCCCACCATGTTGGCAGGACAAGACCTGTCGGCTTTGCTTCAGCAGTGGCTGGAGGACTTGCACCAGTACGGCGTGGCCCATGTGCTTGAACGCCAGCGCAATGAATGGCTGGCGGGCTTGGCCTGCCACACGGCAGTGCGTGCAAACAGAAAGCTTACCGTGCCTGAAATGAATGCGCTGTTGCGTTCCATGGAACGAACTGAACGGTCTGATCAGTGCAACCATGGCAGGCCCACCTGGCGCCATTTCAGCTTGTCTGAAATGGACAAATGGTTCTTGCGCGGTCAGTAAGGGGGTAGTGTGGGCAGCTCCAGTTCCGGTTTCATTCCTGCCTTGGCGGTGCTTGGGCCTACAGCCTCAGGCAAGTCCGCCTTGGGCCTGTGGATGGCTGATCAAGGCTTTCCGATAGAAATTGTCAGTCTTGATTCTGCGTTGGTGTTTCGTGACATGAACATCGGCACTGCCAAACCCACCCCTCAAGAACTGGCCTTGGTGCCCCATCACCTTATCGATATCATCACGCCAAGCGACACATTCAGCGCCGCTGAGTTTGTTGTTCAATGCCATGCGCTAATTGCAGATATCCGGGCGAGGGGCAAGGTGCCAGTTATCCTGGGGGGCACCATGATGTATTACAAAACGCTGGTCAGTGGCCTTGACAACCTTCCCGCCGCCAATGCAGAAATTCGCCAAGCCATTGAACAACAGGCCATGGAACATGGTTGGCCCGCCATTCACGCCCGGCTTGCCCAGGTTGATCCAATTACCGCCCAGCGCTTGAAACCCAATGACTCCCAGCGATTGCAGCGCGCCCTTGAGGTTTTTCAAATTACAGGCCAGCCGCTGTCGGGTTTTCACCAGCGAGACCAGCTTGAGGATTTGCGCATTCCCACCCTGGCCATTGAACCCTCTGACCGGGCCGTGTTGCACAAGCGCATTGAATCGCGTTTTCTGGACATGCTGGCGCAAGGCCTTGTGGAAGAGCTTGTTGAGCTTCGTCACAATTACGTGTTGGACGACACAATGCCCTCCATGCGGTGTGTGGGCTATCGGCAAGTGTGGGAACATTTGCACGGCCACTGCACGCGGCAGGAAATGATAGACCGTGGCATTGCCGCCACCCGCCAATTGGCCAAGCGGCAAATTACCTGGCTGCGTTCGACTGCCAACAAAGAGGTGGTTGATCCCTTGCAGAGCAATTGGCTTGACTCAGTGAGGCCTTGGATACAAAAGCAGATCGAGGAATTGCTGCCCTGACTGCTCACTGCGGCGGTTTCTTGCCACCTCGGCATGGGTTACTTGTGCCGCCTGTCACTGGTGACTTTTGATCTGAACTTGATGGGTCATCGCTGCAGTTTCTGTCAACTCGGCGTGGGTTGCTCGTGTCGCACAGAAAACCGCTTGATCCCTTTTTGACTTTATTCTTGCTCACCTCGCTCGGCAAAAAACATGGCCGAGTCTTGGTGTCGGCTTGGCGCCGAACGCAGCGAATAAACTCAAACGGGGCGGTTTTCTTGAAGTGCGTCTCAAGCAATCCCACTGCCGAGTTGGCTTAAAACCTCCCGTGCGCTGCCACTTGCAAGTTCAGCTCCGCCTCACCGCAGTGTTCAACGCCCAATCGGCGGCGGTGTTTCGATCGCCTCGCCTTCAAGAAAACCTGCCCGTTTGAATTCACCCGCCACGGTCGGCCATGGGCCGGCACCGAGACTCGGCCCGCCCTTTTGCCGAGCGAGGTGAGTCAGGGTGAATCTCAAGAAGGGAAAACCAGGTTTTCAGGCGAGAGATTGAAACTCGCGCCGAGTGGGCAGTTAACGTGCAGTCGAGAAAGCGGAACCCAAGCCGATCGGGCTACACAAACCAGCTTGATTACAAGGGGAAACGCTGCGCCAGCGCAAACACCAATGGCAGGGTAATTGCCGCCCCCACGGTAGACATGGAAATAAGGCAGGCCACAAGGGGTGCATTTCCACCCATGCGTGCCGCCAGAATATAGGCACTTGATGCAGACGGAATTGCAGAGAATACGAGTAGTACCGTGGTCTGTTCTTGCGAAAGCCCGGTGAAATGCGAGTAAAGAACTGCCACCAAAGGTGACACCAGCAGTTTCACAAACAACCACCAAACCGACACTGGCCAGTTGCCTTTCAGGCCCGAGAATACCAAGCCAGCCCCCACCGCAAGCAAACCTAGCGACACCGCGGCTTGCGCCAGACGTTCCAGCGTGAGCATGACGGGTTCAGGCACCTGAACCCCCATCAACTTGGCGGCAATGCCCAGGCAGGTTCCAATAATCAGTGGATTTTTCAGAATGTCGACAAATGCACCCAAACGACCGCCCTTGCTCATGGTACCTACAGCCAACACATTGCACAGTGGCACTCCCAACGCCAGCAAAATTGCTATGTTTGCCACGGCCGATTGCCCACCCAGGCGGCTGGCCAAAGCCAGGCCGATGTAGGAATTGAAGCGGTAGGCGGTTTGCAGGCCCGAGGCAAAGTCCACCCGTCCCATCTTGCTGAACAGCAAGCCCAACCAGCCCAACACAAAAGCTGAAAATATAACGGCGGGACCACCCAAGGCGAATGCTCCAACCGTGTTCACGTCAAAATTGCTTGAGACCACCGAGAAAAAAAGCAGACATGGAAACAGCACAAAATAAACCAGCTTCTCTATGGTCACCCAGGCTGCAGGGGCCATCCAGAAGCGGCGCAGCAGATAACCCAGCGCGATAATTGCAAAATCGGGGAAAAGAAGAAGAGGGGACAATTGCTTGTGTGGGTTTGGTGTTTGGGCATTAAGCCAATAAAAAACCCACCCGAAGGTGGGTTTCGTTCAAGCTAGGCTTGATTTAGACCGAGAAAGACGATCCACAACCGCAAGTGGTTGTAGCGTTTGGATTCTTGATCACAAACTGCGCTCCGTTGATGTCCTCTTTGTAATCAATTTCAGCGCCAGTCAAATACTGGTAACTCATGGAATCGATCAGAAGGGTTACACCACCCTTGTCAAGCGCCGTGTCGTCTTCATTCACGTCTTCGTCGAAAGTGAAACCGTACTGGAAACCGGAGCAGCCACCACCTTGCACGAAAACGCGCAATTTCAGGTTGGGGTTGCCTTCCTCATTGATCAAGTCGCGCACCTTGGCTGCGGCTGAGTCAGTGAAAACCAATACGCTGGGTTGTTCTGTAGTTACGTCCATCTTGTCCTGCCTTGTTGCTGGAATTACTTGCTGGAAGCCAGGGCCAGTTTACCCGGTACGACTTCTTCGCTCTCATGGTGCAAGGTACCGTCTACGACTGCACCTGGATGCATCTCCAATGCCCTATATCTTACGTCACCTGAGACATTTGCGGAAGGGTGTAGTTCCAGAAGCTGGTTCGCTTCAATCGGGCCCTCAATCAAGCCACTAACCACAACGTGCCCAACGCGCACGCTACCGCGCACTTTGCCGGTTTCTGAAATAACGAGCAGTGATTGCGCACTTTCATCTGCGATCACATTGCCGTCTACCTCGCCATCAATGCGCAGGCCACCTTTGAAACGCAAATCACCTCTCAGCACCATATCAGCGCCCACCAGGCTTTGGATTGGTAACAGCCGCTTTGTATTCTTTTTCGAGAACATGCTTGTAAAACCCCTTCAAAGTTTGATGGTGGACTGTGCGCGAATGGCGCCAGCTTCCAGAATTCTCATTTCGACGCTTTGCAACCTGCCGCCTTCTGGAAGGGAAAATACGCCCGACACCCTTGAAAAACGGGTCAGTTTGATTTTGAACTGGGGGTCTTCCGACGATTCAGCGTTTGGTAAAACTATGACACTGGATTCCCCTTTGTTCAACACTTTAATCAACACCTGCACGTTCAAAGTGACTTCGGGGCGTTGGCTACCTTGAATAACGAGTGCTTTGTAGCGGTATTGGTCTGGAACGGTGTCTTTGTTCACTTGGAGTCGCTTGAGTGAAATTGCACCTTGAAGGCTGCCGGGGATGAATCCCTCGAAAAATGCCAAATCTTCTTTGAGTTTTGCATTCTCTGATTCTAGGTTTGTAATCAGCAGGTTCAGTTTGCTTCGCGCCTCTTTGTCGAGCTTTACCAATTCGTTGGTACGGGAAATTTCCTCTTGAAGGTCACTTGTTTTGGCTTGAAGTTCGGCCAATTGGTCGTTCAGAACCTCAATTTCCTGGGTCGAAAACAATTTTTGTATGGCGTTGTCTTCTGGGCCCCACAGTGCAAAGGCGGCGCATCCACCGAGAATGGACAGTCCAAGCAACAGGCCATAGGCAAATGCAAATCGGGAAGAACGCTGTACCCCAGGTAGCAGCGTTCGGCGTGAATGGTGTGTTTTTTTTGGGTTCAAACTACAAAATCCTGGTAATTAGGGCGACAGCGGCAATTGTTCCAGCCCCATGTGTTCGGGCAAATCAAACATGCAGTTCATGGCCTGAACAGCTTGGCCGGCCGCACCTTTCACCAGATTGTCGATTACTGACACAATCACCAGCGTGTCTCGACCTTGCGGGCGATGCAGTGCAATGCGCACAAAGTTGGAACCCCGGACTGACTTGGTCTCGGGCAGCGAGCCCTTGGGCATCACATCCACAAAATACTCGTTGGCATAGTGTTGCTCGTACAGTGCCTGAATGTCAGTGCTTTTGCCCAGGTCATTCAGTTTCACATAGGTGGTCGCCAAAATGCCTCGCACCATGGGCACCAAGTGCGGCGTGAAGGTAATTTGGGTTTTGCGCCCTGAAATCAATTCAAGGCCTTGTTCAATTTCTGGTAAGTGGCGGTGGCCACTGACACCGTAGGCTTTGAAGCTTTCAGCCGCTTCCGAAAACAGAGAACCCACAGTGGCCTTACGCCCCGCGCCGGAAACGCCCGATTTGCAGTCTGCAACAATATTGCTTTCGTCAATCAGAGGAGTCGCGCCACTGATCAAGGGTTTAAGCGCCAGTTGAACTGCTGTGGGGTAGCAGCCCGCCAAGCCCACCAGTTTTGCTTTTTTCAGCTCAGGTCGTGCGGATTCAACCAGGCCATAGCAAGCCTTGCTCAGTAGTTCTGGCTCTGAATGTGGCATGCCGTACCATTTTTCGAATTCCGTGGTGTTTTTCAGCCGAAAGTCAGCACCCAAATCGATCACCCGGATACCTGCATTCACCAATTCAGCCGACTGGGCCATGGCCACGCCATGGGGTGTTGCGAAAAACACCACGTCACAATTTTTCAGTGATTCAAAAGTAGGTTCCGTGAAAGCAATATTCACGCGTTTGCGCAGTGCCGGGAACATGTCTGCCACCGGCTGGCCCACTTCACCGCGAGAGGTAATTGCTTTCAGTTCGACCTGCGGGTGCAGGGCCAACAGGCGAAGAAGCTCAGACCCTGTATAACCGGTTCCGCCGACGATGCCTACCTTGATCATGACTAATCCTTGTGCTGAAAAGAAAAAAAGCCGCACATTTGTGCGGCTTTCGATTGTAACCCAGCTGGGAGGGCTGCTGGGTGTAAACGATATGACAGCTTGGCGCTGGTTTATCGCTTGGAGAACTGCTTGCGACGACGCGCGCCACGCAGACCCACTTTTTTACGTTCAACTTCACGTGCATCGCGAGTGACCAGACCTGCTTTGGACAGGGTTGGCTTCAGTTCTGCGTCGAAGTCGATCAGGGCACGTGTCAAACCGTGACGAACCGCGCCAGCCTGGCCAGTTTCGCCGCCGCCGCGCACGTTTACCTTGATGTCAAAAGTTTCAACGTTCTCGGTCAGTACCAAGGGTTGACGAGCAACCATCTGGCCTGTTTCGCGAGCGAAGTATTCAGTCAAAGGCTTGCCGTTCACGATGAACTGGCCAGTACCTTTCTTGATAAAAACACGGGCCACTGAGCTTTTGCGGCGACCGGTTCCGTAATTGTATTCACCAATCATGGTTCACCTCAGATTTCAAGTGGCTTGGGTTGTTGTGCGGAATGCGGGTGCTCTGCTTCAGCGTAGATCTTCAATTTCTTGATCATTGCGTAGCCCAGAGGACCTTTTGGCAACATGCCTTTCACAGCTTTCTCCAGCGCGCGGCCAGGGAAGCGTTCCTGCATCTTGTCAAAGTTCGTTTCGTAAATACCGCCTGGGTAACCAGAGTGGCGGAAATACTTCTTGTTCAGGCCTTTCGTGCCTGTAACGCGCAATTTACCGGCATTTACAACAACAATGAAGTCGCCTGTGTCGATGTGCGGTGTGAATTCAGGTTTGTGTTTACCACGGAGGCGGCGTGCAACTTCACTGGCTACACGTCCCAACACCTTGTCGGTGCCGTCGATCACAAACCACTCTTGTTTAACCTCACCGGGTTTCGCTGAGTAGGTTTTCATGATTTTTCCTTAAAGATAAAAAAGTGCTTTTTACCTGTCTCCCTACTTGTACATGCAGCCCGCAATTAATATTCAGGTCGGCAGCCGAAGGGCTCTCCCAACAGGTAACCCGCGATTTTAGCAAAGTTTTTTGCTTTCGGTTAAACTTTTTTGAGTGCCGGACAAAAAAAACCCAAGCACTGTGAGGTGCTTGGGTTTAATCCACCAAAGGAGGAGGGTGGAGGAGACAACTTTGCACTGTGAAAGAAACTCTGCGAATAGAGATTCGTGGTTCATTCAAGTGACTACAATTTGAATTCTAGAGATATTTCTGTTGCGGCGCAAGAGTCTGTTTTTGTTGTCCGAAAAAAGCAACTTATTCCATGTTTTCAAAGTGGTTTATAAAAAACCAATAAAAACAACAACTTAAAAATAATACTAGTGACTGATCGGTTATTTGTTAGCTCAATTTGATAAAATAGAGCAGTTTTTCAACTTTTTCACTGTAATTATTGTGCGATGCATAATGAGCAATTAATCATAAATAAGGAGCTTTATGGAAGCCGAAGTTAGCTGGTCCGGATTGCCCGGCATGTCGTTTGTGGCCACCACAGGCAGTGGGCATATGTTGTGTATGGATGGTGCCCCGGATGGCGGTGGCAATAACTTGGCTCCACGTCCCATGGAAGTGGTGTTGGCGGGCACAGGTGCCTGCACGGCCTACGATGTGGTGTTGATTCTGCGTAAAAGCGGGCAGGACGTTCGCGACTGCAAGGTGAAAATGAGTGCGGAGCGAGCCGAGGAGGCCCCAAAGGTGTTCACCAAAATCAACTTTCACTTTCAGGTGATCGGTCGGGGGCTGAAACCCAATTTGGTGGATCGGGCCATCAAGTTGTCGCACGAGAAGTATTGTTCAGCGTCGGCCATGTTGGGCAAAACTGCTGAACTGGTGTTCACACACGAAATTATTGAAGACTAAATCTTCTGCGCCAGAGTGGTCATGACCTTCGACATGGCGGTCATGGCCAGTTTCACAGGCATGGGCAAATTGTTGGCACCTTGTTCGATTGCTGTTTGCCCGTGCTCAATTTCATCTTGGCGCATTTGTTCGAGAATCGCCCTGGACTGCTGGTCACCTGCGGGCAACCTGCCCAAGTGGTCATTCAGATGTTTTTCAACTTGCCGCTCGGTTTCTGCCATAAAACCCAGGCTTACCTTGTCACCCAAGGTGCCCGCGACGAAACCCAGAGCGAAAGCACCGCCGTACCAGAACGGGTTCAAAAGGCTGGGGCGAGCACCCAATTGATCCAGTCGTTCCTGAGTCCATGCAAGGTGGTCAGCTTCTTCCTTGGCGGCGTGATCAAACAGTGCTTTCTTTTCGGGATCTTTGCTGGCCAAGGCTTGGGCTTGATAAAGCGCCTGCGCGCAAATTTCGCCCACGTGGTTCACGCGCATCAGGCCAATCACCTGTTCTTTTTCGGCGTCGCTTAACTGCCCGGCAGGCAAATTTTGCCCCGCCGGGTTGGCTCGCTGAGCCACCGGTGTGGCTGCGAGTGTTTTCAGGGCCTTGTCCACCTCACTAATGATGGCATCCACAGAAGGCAATTTCGGCAGGGCAGGCAAACCCGGAAAGCCGGGAAAGCGTGGGGGTTGATTTGGCATTACTACGCACCAATCCTGTGTTTTTTCAACGAAGTCTTCATTTTAGCAAGGGATGCAAGTAAAATCCGCGTCAACGCGCAACGATTTACAACGTCCCCGTGTTGGCTCCTGTTTCAGTTCTGAAGCAGGTCTGCTTCATGGTGGCACATTTTAGGCAAACCATGACTTCCAAGAAAAAGCTCTTCATCAAAACCTTTGGCTGCCAGATGAACGAGTACGACTCCGACAAAATGGCTGACGTACTGGGTAGCTCGGACGGACTGGAGCGGACGAATACCCCGGACGATGCCGACATCATCCTGTTCAACACCTGTTCAGTGCGTGAAAAGGCGCAGGAAAAGGTATTCAGCGATCTGGGGCGTGTCAAACACCTGAAAAAGTCCAATCCCAACCTCATTATTGGTGTGGGTGGCTGTGTGGCCAGTCAGGAGGGCAAGGCGATTGTGGAGCGTGCGCCCTATGTGGATGTGGTGTTTGGTCCGCAAACCCTGCATCGCTTGCCGCAGCTGATCAAGCAGCGCCGTGATACGCACCGGCCACAGGTGGACATTTCTTTTCCGGAAATCGAGAAATTCGACAATTTGCCGCTGGCTAAAAATACCGGTGCCACAGCCTTTGTGTCCATCATGGAAGGCTGCAGCAAGTACTGCAGTTTCTGCGTGGTGCCTTACACACGCGGTGAGGAAATTTCACGTCCCTTCGACGATGTATTGATGGAAATTGCTGACCTTGCAGACCAAGGGGTGCGGGAAATCAATTTGCTGGGGCAGAACGTGAATGCCTATCGCGGGAAAATGGGCGATACCAGCGAAATTGCGGATTTTGCGCTGCTGTTGGAATATGTGTCTGAAGTGCCGGGCATCGAGCGGATCCGTTTCACCACCTCGCATCCCAAAGAATTTGGCCCACGCCTGATCGAGGCATACGCCAAGCTGCCCAAGTTGGTCGATCACTTGCACTTGCCGGTTCAGGCGGGTTCAGACCGCATTCTCGCCGCCATGAAGCGGGGCTACACGGCGCTTGAGTACAGGTCGATCATTCGCAAACTGCGTGAAATTCGCCCCAATATTTCCATGTCGTCCGATTTCATCGTGGGTTTTCCCGGTGAAACCGAGGCAGATTTTGAAAAAACCATGGATTTGATCAATGCCGTTGGCTTCGACACCTCGTTTTCTTTTGTGTACAGCCCCCGTCCGGGTACACCCGCAGCCGATCTGGAAGATGGTGTTGACCAAGTCACCAAGCTCAAACGTTTGGCTCGTCTTCAAAAAACAATTCAAGACCATGCCACCAGTATCAGCAAGTCCATGGTGGGTACGCGCCAAAAGGTGTTGGTAGAAGGACCATCTCGAAAAGACCCCACAGAGCTGGCGGGTAGAACCGAGAACAACAGAGTGGTCAACTTTGCCGGAAATGCCCGCATGGTGGGGCAAATCGTTGAGTTGGACATTGTTGAGGCCTATCCCAACTCCCTGCGTGGAGAAGTGCCGATCACTGCTGCCTGATATCCGTCATTTTTTTCGGTTATCCTTGAGCCGTTATCGTCAGTAGAGGTTTATCCTCCCGTATGTCAGAACCGAGTCCGTCGCAGGTCCCCAGTAAAAAAGAACGGGGCCTGTTAGAACGCCTGTCCTCCTTGCTTCTTCGTGAGCCTGAGGACAGAGAGCAACTGTTGGAAGTGCTGCAACAGGCCCATGAAAGAAATTTGCTGGATGCTGATGCGCTTTCAATGATTGAAGGTGTCATGCAGGTAAGCGACCTGTCCGCTGGCGACATCATGGTGCCCCGTGCCCAGATGGATGCGATCAACGCCGAAGATTCCATCGATCAAATAGTCGCCTTCGCAGTTGAAAAGGCACACTCGCGCTTCCCTGTGTATGAGGGTGAGCGTGACAATGTAATCGGTGTTTTGCTGGCCAAAGATCTTCTGCGCATACATGCCGATGCGCAAGTCAATTTGCGCGACATGCTGCGCCCAGCGGTGTTCATTCCCGAAAGTAAGCGATTGAATGTACTGCTTCATGATTTTCGCCTGAACCGCAATCACATTGCATTGGTGGTCGATGAATACGGCGGTGTGGCTGGCTTGCTGACCATTGAAGATGTGCTCGAGCAAATTGTGGGCGACATTGAAGACGAATATGACTTTGATGAAGAAGCAGACAATATCGTGAGTCTGGGTGGCGATCAGCTGGGTTTGTATCGCGTCAAAGCCTTGACCACGATTGAACAGTTCAATGAAACCTTCGGAACCAGCTTCTCAAGCGAGCATGCAGATACGCTGGGCGGCTTGTTGACTGACCAGTTGGCGCGCTTGCCAGTGCGTGGCGATGTCGTTGAATTGCCACCTTTCCGTTTTGAAGTGCTGCGCGCAGATGCCCGGCAGGTGCACCTGCTTCGGGTTCAGAAAATTGAACCTGCGCCAGAAAACATTGACACCGATTCATCCACCGAGAACTCCGACAGGCCCACTTGATGTACTCCTTATTCGCAGGCGCGCTCTTGGGGGCGCCTTGGGTCTTGTCGTTTGCTCCGCTTTCCCTTTGGTGGCTTGGCTTGCTGCTGCTTGCCGTGTTGCCCTTTGTTGCGCAGAAAACCAGCCGACCCTGGTTAACCGGTTTGGCGTTTGGGTGGTCAGCGTATGGCTTGGGTGTTTCCTGGTTGCACATCAGCCTGCACACCTACGGCGGTTTGCCTTCCATGTTGGCCTGGGCGGCCGTTGCTGCCTTTACTTTGTATTTGGCAATTTTCCCCGCTCTGGCCTTGTGGTTCTACAATCGCTTTGCGGTTGTGCGCGCTGAATCCACAACGGATACAGTGTTCAATGCCGTGTTGTGGGCCTCTTTGTGGACATTTTTCGAGTGGGCTCGCGGCACATTCATGACCGGTTTTGCGTGGCTTGGATTGGGTGATGCCTTGGTCGACTCCCCATTTGCCAATTTGCTGCCCTGGCTGGGTAGCTATGGCAGCTTGTTTGTTCTCATGCTGATTGGGCATTTGCTTGTGTCGTGGGTGCTTGCTCGCCGAAGTGGGGTGGTGTTGCTTGTGTCTTCAGTGCTGGTGTGCGTCGCGGTGTTGGTGCAGCTTCCGGTGAAAACGCAAAGCGCGGGCCCCTTAACTGTGGTGGGTGTGCAAACCAATGTGGATCAAAGCATCAAGTTTGATCCCGACCTGATTGTGTCGAACATGCAGAAAGCTTTTGCATTGGGCGATACCGCCAAACAACAGTTGGCACAGCAGGGGGGTGGTTTGCTTGTTTTTCCCGAAACAGTGAACCCTTTGGTTTGGACTGATACTCCCGAGGAATGGCGAACGACGTTTCGTGATTTTGCCACTCCCGGTGAAACAGCTGTAATCATGGGGTCTGCGATTCAAGAGGGTTCAAGGTACTTCAATTCAATTGTCATGTTTCAAGGTGATGAAGCGCTGGAAGATCTTGAGGTGCCCAAAACACGGCATGACAAACGGCATCTCGTGCCGTTTGGTGAGTTTATTCCACTGGGTTTCAAGTGGTTTGTCGCCATGTTGAATATGCCCATGGGCGAATTCACCTCTGGCTCTGGTCCGTTAAAGCCATTTTTGCTCAATGGCAATGCCTTGGCCTCTACAGTTTGTTATGAAGACATATTCAGCGGAGAGTTTGCAGGCTTGGTCGCCAATTCCACCCAAGAGCCCACGGTATTTGTGAATTTGAGCAATCTGGCTTGGTTTGGTCAGTCCTGGGCGCTAGACCAGCATGCGCAAATGGGCCGCACTCGGTCAGCCGAGCATCGCAAGCCTGGCTTGCGCGTCACCAACACTGGTGTTTCCGGCATTGTCAACGAACGCGGTCAGTGGACCCAGCGTGTTGAGCCCGGGCAGGCCTTGGTGTGGTCGGGGCAAATCGAGGGCAGATTGGGGCAAACCTTCTTCGCAAAGTGGGGCGATCGTCTGTGGTTTTCGATTTGGGGAGTCGTCCTTCTACTGCTGTGCGTGCGTGAATGGCGCTTGAAGGCTTACAATAGAGCCCATTAAATCAATCTCAAGAACTTATACAGCCATGTCAATTAGTCCAGTCAACGAAATCGTTGAAGAAATGCGTGCGGGCCGCATGGTCATTCTCGTTGACGAGGAAGACCGTGAAAACGAGGGCGACCTTGTGTTGGCCGCCGATTTTGTTACGCCGGAAGCCATTAATTTCATGGCCAAATATGGCCGGGGCCTGATCTGCCTGACATTGACCGAGGCCCGTTGCCGTGAGTTGGGTTTGCGCCCCATGGTGGCTGCCAACGGCTCCTCTCATGGCACCAATTTCACCGTCTCCATTGAAGCTGCTGAAGGCGTGTCTACCGGCATTTCTGCTGCGGATCGCTCCCACACCATTCGTGTGGCAGTGAACAAAAATTCCAAGCCCGAAGATCTGGTACAGCCCGGTCATATTTTTCCTTTGACTGCCGTGAATGGCGGCGTGCTCATGCGGGCCGGTCACACCGAAGCGGGTTGCGACCTGGCGGCCATGGCGGGCCTCAGCCCAGCCTCGGTCATTTGCGAAATCATGAAAGACGATGGCACCATGGCGCGTTTGCCCGATCTGGTGGAATTTGCCAAAGAACACAATCTGAAAATCGGTACCATCGCCGATCTCATTCAGTACCGTAGCACCAAAGAATCACTCATCGAGCGCATGCATGAGCGCGTCATCGACACCGTGCAGGGCCAGTTCAATTGCATTTCTTTCCGCGACAAGCCCACTGGCAGCGCGCACTTTGCTTTGGTATATGGCCAGTTAAACCCCGATACCGAGGCCTTGGTGCGCGTGCACGAGCCCACCTCACTAATCGATTTTCTTGAAGTGAATTTGTCCGAGCACTCCTTCTCCATTCCCGCCGCCATGAAGAAAGTGGTGGAAGAAGGCGCAGGCGTTATTGTGCTGCTGAACTGTGATGTGTCCTCGGACCGCTTGCTGGGGCAGTTTGCCTCGCTCGACGACATTGAACAGCGTGGCACTACCGCACGCAAAGGTGCTGGATCAAACCCAGACTTGCGAACCTACGGTATTGGCGCGCAAATTCTGCGCGACCTGGGTGTCAACAAAATGAAATTGCTGTCCCGACCACGGAAAATGCCAAGCATGACCGGGTTTGATTTGGAAGTGTCAGGTTATGTCAACGGAGAAACGAAATGAGCAACAGTCCAGGAAGTGTGCCTGCTAATTTGAACGGCGATGGCATTCGTGTGGGTGTGGTTCAGGCCCGCTTCAACGAAGAAATTACCAATGGCCTGTGGGCCGCCTGTTGCAGTGAATTGCTGCGTTTGGGCGTGCTAAATGAGGACATTCTTCACATTACCGTGCCCGGTGCCATGGAAATTCCAATCGCGTTGCAGCGCTTGGCGTTCTCTGGGGAGTTTGATGCACTCATTGCTCTGGGTGCAGTGATCAAGGGTGATACCTATCATTTTGAAATTGTGTGTGGCGAAAGCGCCCGTGGCATTTCAAGCGTGGCTTTGGCCCACGACGTGCCCGTGGTCAATATGGTGCTGACCACCTACACCGAAGACCAGGCCATCGAACGCATTGAAGACAAAGGTGTTGATGCAGCTCGCTGTGCCGTGGAAATGGGCAACTTGATGATGACGCTGGATGACAACCTGCCCGGCGCAGATGACGAGGAAGAAGACGATGAGTGAAGCCAGCAAGCCTGATTCAGGCAAGAGGCAAGGCCATACTCGCAACGCTCGCCGTCGATCTCGTGAATTGGCCTTGCAGGGCTTGTACCAGTGGTTTTTGAATCCCACCGAGGTTGGTGAAGTGGATGCACATATCCGAGATGCCCCCGGGTTTGACAAGGCCGATCGTGCGCATTACGAGTCGCTATTGCATGGTTCGGTGCATCACCTGGAAGACTTGATGCATCAAATTCAGCCATTCATT
Organism: Limnobacter alexandrii; assembly: GCF_005871185.1. Lineage (GTDB taxonomy): Bacteria > Pseudomonadota > Gammaproteobacteria > Burkholderiales > Burkholderiaceae_B > Limnobacter > Limnobacter alexandrii. The sequence continues at coordinate 34,652 of NZ_SWKN01000009.1, read as the reverse complement.
GATCGCCCTTGGGGCGAACTCAGCCCGGTTGAAAAAGCGGTGCTGGTGCTGGCCAGTCATGAAATGAATACACACGCTGAAATTCCGTACCGTGTAGTCATCAACGAGGCCGTTGAGTTGACCAAAACATTCGGTGGCACCGATGCCTTCAAGTTCGTCAATGGCGTGCTTGACAAGGTGGCTGCACAGGCACGTGATTCCGAAATCAAGGCACAGGCGAACAGTCAGTCCAGCTAACTCTCAAGAGGCGTTTTGGAATTCGACCTTATTCATCGCTATTTCAAAACTCCTTTTGGCAGGCTCGCGCAAGCCAATGCAGGTACAGTGTTGTTCGGTATTGGCGACGACTGCGCCTCGCTTGCAATTTCCCCCGGTCATCATTTGTTCACCTCCACGGATACCCTGGTGGAAGGCGTTCATTTTTTTTCCGACAGTTCGGCACGTCACGTAGGCTGGAAGGCCTTGGCCTGCAATCTGTCAGATTTGGCAGCCTGTGGTGCAAGCCCTATCGGATTTACCCTGAACTTGAGCCTGCCCGAAATCAACGAGAGTTGGCTTGCCGACTTCTCGGCTGGTTTGCTCGAGGTGGCGACCCGTTTTAACTGTCCTTTGGTGGGGGGAGACACCACGTCTGCTGGCTCCAATCCATCGAAAACCTTGTCAATCACTGTATTTGGTCAAGCCCCCGCTGCGCACCGAGGATTCAATCGGGCGCATGCAAAGCCTGGTGATGACGTCTGGGTGAGTGGCACTCCCGGGCTTGCTCGTCTGGGGCTTTTGCTTGAATTCCAAAAGCGTGGTCGCTTGGGTCAATGTTGCCGGGGCAATGAATTACAACAGGTTCAAGCCTTGCTGGCCGTGTTGCCCGAAAATCTTGCCAGGCAGGCCGTTGAGCGACTTGAAATGCCAGTGCCTCGAACTGAACTCGGATTGCAACTTCATGGGTTTGCCAGTGCCTGTCTTGATTTGTCAGATGGCCTGAGTGGCGATTTGGCTCACATCGCCAATGCAAGCAAAGCGGCTGTTGTGCTCGTTCAAACGGGTCTTGAGTCCATGTGGCGAAACCGCTGGCCTGAAATTGATCAACATTCCGACCCAGTAATGCTGTTGAAAACCCTGCTTGCTGAAACCTTGCAGGGTGGTGATGATTTTGAATTGTGCTGGACAGCCCACCCGAAACATCGCGATGCAATACAATCCTTGAACTCAAGCCTGTATTGTGTGGGCACTGTCGAGCCCGGCAGTGGTGTCTGGCTTCAGGCTCCGGGTAAAGAACGCACGCGCATATCCAGCCTTTCCTACAATCATTTTGCCGAGGGCAAGAATTGACCTCAATTTCAAGCCGTAAACCCACCTGGCGTTTCATGCTGGCCCATCCCGCGCACTTGCTGGCCTTGGGGTTTGGCAGCGGATTGGCGTGGTTTATGCCAGGTACCTTCGGAACTTTGATGGGTTGGTTGTTGTATGTTTGGCTCGATCCTTACCTGGCTGCCAACCAGTGGGTTTGGGTGATCGGGGGTGCGTTTGTCATCGGTGCCTGGGCTTGTCAAATTACGGGTAAAGCACTGGGGGTGATTGATCACGGTGGCATTGTGTGGGACGAAATTGTTGCGATTTGGCTGGTGCTGTTTGTGGCCTCCAGTCAATTTTCCAGCCCAATGGCCCAACTGGGCTGTGTTGTTCTGTTCCGGTTTTTTGACATGGTCAAACCTCCACCCATTCGCTGGTTCGATCAACACTGGAAAAATGGTTTTGGTGTAATGTTCGATGACATCGTCGCGGCTTTCATCACCTTGTTGGCGCTGGCTGTTTATTTGTATTTTTTGAAGTGAATCCTATGTTAATCACTCTGCGGGGCGCATTTTGAGCAATCCAGACCAGGCACTTTTGCTGCAAATTGCAGACCTATTCAATGCATCGGCCGGCAAACTTGGCGTGGTCGAGTCTTGCACAGGCGGCGGGCTTGGCGCGGCGCTAACCAGCATTGCGGGTTCAAGTGACTGGTTCGAGGGTGGGCTGATTACTTACTCGAACAAAGTAAAAATGAAGTCGGTGTATGTGCGCGAGTCAACCTTGGAGCAGCACGGCGCAGTCAGTGAGGAATGTGTCAAGGAAATGGCCAATGGCGGCATGATTGCCCTGGGGGTGGACTGTTGTCTTTCCGTCTCAGGCATTGCCGGCCCGGGTGGCGGTTCAGCCAGCAAGCCTGTGGGTACGGTGTGGTTTGGCTTGGCGTTACGACACAAGTCAATCGAGGCCTTCCATCATGTTTTTGAGGGTGACCGTGAGGCAGTTCGTCAACAGGCGGTACAAGCCGGGTTAATCATTTTGTCAAAAGTGTCACTCAAAAAGGCTGTATAGATTTACAGTAAAAACTGTGCAATAATTCGGAAATCGCAACCCAATTCAGTTGAAGGCAGACCATGGAAGATCTCAGAACGAAAAACCAATCCTCAGAAAAAGTAAAAGCCCTGGCCGCGGCGCTTGGTCAAATTGAAAAGCAGTTTGGCAAGGGCAGCATCATGCGGTTTGGTGAAAACGAGATCATTGACGACATTCAGTCCGTCTCAACCGGTTCTCTGGGGCTCGACATTGCTTTGGGCATCGGCGGTCTTCCGCGCGGCCGGGTTGTTGAAATTTACGGCCCTGAATCTTCCGGCAAAACCACCTTGACTCTGCAAGTGATTGCTGAAATGCAAAAGCTGGGTGGCACCTGTGCTTTCATCGACGCTGAACACGCACTCGATGTCCAATACGCTGCCAAATTGGGCGTTAATTTGCCCGATTTGTTGATTTCTCAGCCTGACACGGGTGAGCAGGCCTTGGAAATTGTCGACGCTTTGGTGCGGTCCGGATCAGTAGACCTGGTCATTATTGACTCGGTGGCCGCGCTTACCCCCAAAGCCGAAATTGAGGGTGATATGGGCGATTCCCTGCCAGGTCTTCAGGCCCGTTTGATGAGCCAGGCCTTGCGCAAGTTAACAGCCAATATCAAACGCACCAATTGCCTGGTTATTTTCATTAACCAAATTCGCATGAAAATTGGCGTGATGTTCGGCAGCCCTGAAACCACGACAGGTGGTAATGCCCTGAAGTTTTATTCCTCAGTCCGTCTGGACATTCGCCGAATCGGTTCAATCAAGAAAGGCGAGGAAGTTGTCGGCAGTGAAACCCGCGTCAAGGTTGTGAAAAACAAGGTTAGTCCTCCTTTTAAACAGGCCGAATTTGATATTTTGTACGGTCAGGGTACATCCCGAGAAGGCGAGGTCGTGGATCTGGGTGTATTGCATGGTTTTGTCGACAAAGCTGGTGCTTGGTATTCTTACAACGGCGAAAAAATTGGTCAGGGCAAGGACAATGCCCGCGATTTTCTGAAAGCCAATCCAGTCATGGCTGCCGAGATTGAAAACAAAATCCGTGAAAAGCTGGGTGTGCGTTTGCTTGAGGAAGCCGCCTCAGCGTCTGTGCCCAAGAAAAAGAATGAAGTCGAAGACGCCGAATAAGCGTTCATCTGGAAGCGCCGCAGGCTCGAGAAAGCCTGTGGCCTCCGCCAAGTCAAAAGCTGTGGCCTTGCTCGCCCGCAGGGAACACAGTCAATCAGAGCTTCGAGCCAAGTTGCTACAGCGTGGCTACGAACCCACCGAGGTGGAACAAGCCATTGAATGGGCCACTTCACATCAATTTCAATCGGATGAGCGTTTTAAGCTGAGCCTGTTTCGCAGGCGTGCCCCAACTTTTGGGGACCGTGCCATTGCGGCCGAATTGGGTCAACATGGTTTGGGAGACCTCAAGTCCATTGAACAGGACGACTTGGAAGCACAAAGCCTGAGTAGTGAAGAAGATCGCGCTTATGACTGGATCAAACGCAGGCAGCTTTCAAGTCTTGAAAGTGTTTTAAATGGTGATTCAGGTGTCGACCAAGCCCAAGCGCTTGTGTTGAAGTCCAAGGTTTATCGTGGGCTTGCAGCCCGAGGGTTTGAATTTGGTAACATTGAACGCGCCTGGCGGCGCATTCTGGCTGAGTTCAAATCCAATGCGTGATATCATTCTACCCGGCTTATGTGTTTCCATAGAAGTGATAGTCTAGTTAAATAACGAAGCGTTATTCAACGACACAAGAAGCAAAGAAAGAGATGGATAAAAACCTTCATAGCATGCTTGGCATGCCTCGTCCTTGCCTCGGCTTTACGTCCGAGAACCCGCTTGCGCTGTCACGCGAAAAAAACACTCTCCACTTTACAATGTTGTCAGTTCAGCCGCCTTGTTGCGTCTAGCCGATTTGCATTAACTTTCCCAGCAAGGAATTCAAATGAAGATTCACGAGTATCAAGGCAAGGAAATTCTGAAGAAGTACGGTGTAGCCGTTCCCACTGGCTATCCCTGTTTTTCAATTGACGAGGCAATTGCGGCCGCGGAGAAACTGGGCGGCCCGGTTTGGGTGGTAAAGGCGCAAATTCACGCAGGTGGTCGCGGCAAGGGCGGTGGCGTGAAAGTAGCCAAGAGCATGGACGATGTAAAAACATATGCTAGCCAAATTCTTGGCATGCAGTTGATCACTCACCAAACTGGCCCAGAGGGTCAGAAAGTCAGCCGTTTGCTGGTTGAAGAGGGTGCAGACATCAAAAAGGAATACTACGTGGGTATGGTAGTTGACCGTGTTACCCAGCGTGTTTGTGTCATGGCGTCAAGCGAAGGCGGCATGGAAATTGAAGAAGTGGCAGAGCACACCCCCGAATTGATTCACAAAGTGTATGTAGACCCTGTTGCTGGTTTAACCGACGCAGAGGCGGACGACTTGGCTGTAAAAATTGGCATTCCAGCAGGCTCTGTCGCCAAGGCGCGTGTGGCGTTTCAAGGTTTGTACAAGGCGTTTTGGGAAACTGATGCCAGCCTGGCGGAAATCAACCCGCTTATCTTGACCGGCTCTGGCGATATTATCGCTTTGGATGCAAAGCTGAACTTTGATTCGAACGCTTTGCACCGCCATCCCGAGATCGTCACTTTGCGCGATCTGGCTGAAGAAGATCCTGCTGAAATCGAAGCCAGCAAGTTCGATCTCAGTTATATCAGCCTTGACGGCAATATTGGCTGCTTGGTCAACGGCGCTGGTCTGGCCATGGCGACCATGGACACCATCAAGTTGTTCGGTGGTGAACCTGCAAACTTCTTGGATGTAGGCGGTGGTGCCACAACCGAGAAAGTGACTGAAGCTTTCAAAATCATGTTGAAAAACCCCAACCTGAAAGCCATTTTGGTGAATATTTTCGGCGGCATCATGCGTTGCGATGTGATCGCTGATGGCGTAGTGGCTGCATCGAAAGCCGTGGGTTTGTCGGTTCCATTGGTTGTGCGCATGAAAGGCACCAACGAAGATTTGGGCAAGAAAATTCTGGCTGAATCTGGTTTGCCGATCATTGCAGCGAACACCATGGGTGAGGCTGCGCAAAAAGTGGTGGCTGCGACCAAAGGCGCCTAAGCGCTTGGTGCTCCACATTTGACAGCCATTCAACACGAAAAAGGATTTTCACAATGTCTATTCTCATTAACAAAGACACCAAGGTAATTACCCAAGGTATTACTGGTAAAACTGGCCAGTTTCATACGCGCATGTGCCGTGAATACGCCAATGGCAAGAACTGTTTTGTTGCGGGTGTAAACCCCAAGAAGGCTGGCGAAGATTTTGAAGGCGTGCCCATTTACGGCACTGTGGCCGATGCGAAAAAACAAACGGGTGCCAATGCATCCGTAATTTACGTGCCGCCACCCTTTGCGGCTGCGGCCATTTGGGAAGCGGTAGAGGCGGATCTGGATTTGGTGATCTGTATCACTGAGGGCATTCCTGTTCGCGACATGATTGAAGTGCGTGACCGCATGCGCCGTGAAGGACGCAAAACCATTGTGGTTGGTCCAAACTGCCCAGGCGTCATTACGCCCGACGAAATCAAGATCGGCATCATGCCCGGCCACATCCACAAGAAAGGTCGCATTGGTGTGGTGTCCCGTTCGGGCACTTTGACTTATGAAGCTGTGGGCCAATTGAGTGAACTGGGCTTGGGCCAGTCCACTGCAGTGGGTATTGGCGGCGATCCCGTGAACGGATTGAAACACATCGACGTGATGCGAATGTTCAACGACGATCCCGACACCGATGCCGTGGTCATGATTGGTGAAATTGGCGGTAGCGACGAAGAAGAAGCTGCCTTGTGGGTCAAGGACAACATGACCAAGCCAGTAGTTGGTTTCATCGCTGGTGTCACAGCGCCCCCCGGAAAGCGCATGGGCCACGCTGGCGCCATTATTTCAGGTGGCAAGGGCACTGCTCAGGAAAAACTGGCCATTATGGAAGAGTGCGGTATTACCGTGACCAAAGACCCATCTGTCATGGGTCAATTGCTGAAAAAGGCAATCGGCGCATAAATGCCGTGAACGTCAGCCTTCTGGGCTCATGATACAAAACCCCGCCTTTCACTCAGAATGGTGGGGTTTTTTCTTTTAACCCTAGCGGGGGTACTTCACGCAGGCTGAACACCGAAGAATGGTTTCTCAACACCACTTTTCGATGCGAGGAATGCGACGATGAATACCCCAAAAACTTTAACCCGAGGTGCAGTTTCGAAGGGCTTCACCCTGATCGAACTGATGATTGGCATTGCAATTATTGGCGTGCTTTCAGCAATTGCCATTCCAGCGTTTCAGGATTATTTGAACCGCGCCAAGGTTACTGAGTTAATGAATATTGCCCAGTCTTGCAAGGCGGGTATTATCGAGTACGCCGCTACAACAAATGCATGGCCCCCGGGGAACGGTGTTGCGGCAGCCCAAGCGGCAGGTTGTCAAAACAATATTGCGGCACAAAGCCAGTATGCTCAGGTGTTGACCGTAACAGGTAACGGACGAATTCAAGTGAATTTTCAAGACAATGCAGTGGCCACGGGTATTATGGCAAGCCATTTCATTGCCCTGGTTCCATGGACAGGTGGCGCACGCCACACTGATCCATTACAACCTATTGGTGAGTGGCGTTGTGTAACCAATGTTCCTGGCGATTTGCGACGCTATCTACCAGCTGCTTGCCGCAACAACAACGTTGGCTAGTATCTACCGGCTGAAATCACTCTTGCCACCACGTTTTTCAACAAGTTTGGTTTGAGTCATCACCATGCCTTTGTCAATCGCTTTGAGCATGTCGTAAATGGTCAGAAGCCCTACCTGAACACCGGTCAGGGCTTCCATTTCCACCCCTGTTTTTCCCACAGTTTGTGCTGTGCAGGTGCAGTGCACCTCACATCGTTCATCACTCAGTTCAAACTCCACTGCCAAGCGGGTCAAAGGCAGGGGGTGGCACAAAGGGATCAGGTCCGAGGTGCGTTTGGCGCCCTGAATTGCCGCGATACGTGCCACACCGAGCACGTCGCCCTTTTTGGCGGTACCCGATTTCAGTACTGCGTAGGCATCTTGGCCCAGCTGTATGGTGCCCGTGGCCACCGCTTTGCGTTCTGTTTCACTTTTACCGCCCACATCGACCATGTGTGCATTGCCTTCCTGGTCAAAATGCGTGAGTCCGTTCATTGTTACTATCCCCTGCGAATGAATTGTCCAAACTTCAATGATGTTGGCTACCGTATTTACTCAAATTTACCCAAGGAAACGCCGCGCCAAGACCGAAGTTGATTGAACTTGTTTTTCATCGCGCTATCATACCCAGACTATCACCGTAAAAAGCCCATGATGCGTCTTGATTTTCGGAAAAGTGTTGCGAGTGCGCTGTGCAGTACCCTGCTGTTGTCCTCGATGTTGTCGCCGATTGCGCATGCCGATGGCTTGAATAATCTGCCGAGTCTGGGTGATGCGGGCGGAGCGGAGTTGTCCGTTCAGGACGAACGGCGTTTGGGCGCGCTGATCATGAAAGATTATCGGGCTTTCGGCGCGGTCAACAATGACCTCGAAATTACCGCTTACATTAGCCGTTTGGGCAACAAAATCGTCCAGGCTGCCTCAGAATCCCCGTCCAATTTCGAGTTTTTTCTGGTCACCGACAAGTCGGTGAACGCATTTGCCATGCCTGGTGGCTATATTGGCGTGCACACGGGTCTGATAGCGGCTTCCCAAACTGAATCCGAATTGGCTTCTGTGTTGGCGCACGAGGTTGGACACGTTACTCAACGCCACATTGCACGCCGTTTTGGGCAGCAAAAGCAAACCAGCCTGGTGGCCACTGCGGCCATGATTGCTGCTTTACTGGTGGCTGGTTCCAATCCTCAGGCAGCTTCTGGTCTTATGGCTGCCGGCGCTGGCTATTCAATTGATCAACAACTGTCTTTTTCCCGCGATGCGGAACGGGAGGCCGACCGGGTTGGCTTCTTAACCCTTCAGCAGGCAGGCTTTGATACCCAAGGTATGGTGGATTTTTTCGGGCGTTTGCAAACAGCTTCCCGTCTTTATGAAAACAATGCACCTTCCTACTTGCGTACTCACCCCCTGACTACCGAGCGAATTGCAGACATACGCAACCGAGCTGGACTGGAGCGTGGCTCGAATCGCAGTCAGGTTCAATCCAGTCTTGAATTTGAGTTGATCAGGGTCAAGTCGATCGTGTTTGCTGAAAGAAGCAACCAGCAGTTGGCAGACCGTTTGCGAACCTTTGAGTCACCCAATGAGCAAGAGGGTATTAAAGACCCTGTGGCTTTAACTTACGGCCGTTCTCTCGTTTTGAATTCCATGGGAAGGAAGCAAGAGGCGCTTGCCGCCAGTGAAAAAGCCATTGAATTGTTTAAATCAGGGCAGTCGGTGGTCAAGAAAACCGAGGTGCCTTTGCTGCTTCAAAGTCAACGCATGCGAATGGCCATGGACACCAGCTTGCCGCCGGCCTCGGCACCGATGGATCAGCGCCCCGTCAGGGATCGCTCCGCCTTGAAGACTCAGGAGAAGGCGATGCTTGGCGAGCTGATATCGTTGCGCAACAACTTCAAGAGTGAAATGTCGGTTCGCCTGTTGTATGCAGAAGGTTTGCAGCGTTTGGGTTTGTTTGCCGAATCTGATGCTTATCTGAACGAGCTTTCGCAGGCTTATCGCTCTGTACCCGAGGTTTTTGAGCTTCTGGCGCAAAGTGCTTTGGCACTGCGAAAGCCAGCGGAACATCATATGGCCATGGCGCAGTTTTACAATGCACGTCAGGCCTATCTACCTGCAATTGAGCAGGCTGAAATAGCCAAACGCTATGCAAAAGACAATTATTACCTGCTGGCAGAAATTGATGCCAAACAACGCGAATACAAACGCAAGGCAGACGCTGAACGTGAATTCGCCAAGTTTGGCAACTAAGTTTGGCAACTAGCCAGTCAACGACGCTGAATTAATCTTTGTGGTAGTCACTAACCCGCTGCACTTCATTGGCTGAACCCAGCATCACAGCGCAACGTTGGTGTAAATCAGTGGGTTGTATGTCCAGAATACGTTGGGTCGCGTCAAAGCTTTTGCCGCCAGCCTGCTCCACCAGCAAGCTCATTGGGTTGGCTTCATACATCAAGCGCAGTTTGCCGGGTTTATTGGGGTCGCGCAGGTCTTTGGGGTACATGAAAATGCCGCCCCGGGTCAGTACACGGTGCACATCAGCCACCATGGAGGCAATCCAGCGCATGTTGAAGTCTTTGCCGCGCGTGCCAGTTTTTCCTTCAAGCAGTTCGGCAATGTAACGCTGCACTGGTGCATACCAGTGGCGCTGATTCGACATATTGATGGCGAATTCCTTGGTGTCTTCAGGAATGTCCATGCTCTCACTGGTTTGGATGTACTCGCCTGCCTCGCGATCCAGCGTAAAGGCCACAACACCCTTGCCGAATGTCAGCACCAGTGAGGTTTGCGGGCCATACACCACGTAACCCGCGGCCAGTTGCTCGGTGCCGGGCTGAAGAAAACTGTCGTTGGTAATTTCGCCAACGTCAGGATTGGGCAGCACTGAGAAAATGGTGCCAATCGACACATTCACGTCAATATTGCTGGAGCCATCCAGCGGGTCGAAAAGTACCAAAAATGGGCGATCAGAATGCCCGGGCACTGGCGAACAATCGTCCAGTTCCTCAGAGGCCATGCCTGCAACCACGCCGGTTGCGGCAAGTGCATCCAGAATCATGTCATTGGCAATAATGTCGAGCTTCTTCTGGGTTTCACCTTGCACGTTTTCCGAACCGGCACTACCCAACACACCACCCAAAGCACCTTTGTGAACTGCTGCGGAAATGGATTGCGACACGTCGGCGATAGCCGAGATCAACACACCCATGTGCGCATCCGCATGGTGTTCAAGGTATTGCCCCAAATTCATACTCATTTTGTCCTCAATTCAACTCAAAATTAATGGGTGGCTGCGTCCAGTGCTTTGCCAATCACTTCACGCACATCAGGCGATAATTTGTCAGTGCTCAAGATTCGTTCAAGTTGTTGGTGTGCTTTGTCTTGCAATGCAGGTACCAGTTTGGTCCAGCGGTCCAGCCCGCGCGCCATGCGTGCCGCCACTTGCGGATTGATGGTGTTTAATTCAATCACGAGGTCGGCCCACAAGGCATAACCTTCACCGGAATGATTGTGGAATACGCTCGGGTTTTGCATGGCAAACGCAGCCAGCAGGGAACGTGCGCGGTTTGGGTTCTTCAAGGTGAACGAAGGGTGCTTCAGCAGTTCACGCACCGTATTCAAGGTGTTTACGTCCTCATTGCTGGCCGGTACCGTGGATTGCAGCATGAACCACTTGTCCACAGCCAGCGCTTCATTTTTGAAGCGTTCAAAAAAATCCGCCAGTTCTGGTGGGTTGGCAGGCCCGCTGTACACAATATTGCTCAGCGCCGCCATTCTGTCGGTCATGTTGTTCGACGCCGCGTATTGTGCCTTTGCCACTACCAGGTCTTCGTCCGTACCAGCAGCCACCAAGTAAGCCAAGGCTACATTTTTCAATGCACGCTGGCTTGCGGCCACGGCATTGTAGCTGTAGGGCTGTCCTGTGATATTGCGTGCCTCGTAGATTGCCTTGAAGTCGCCTCCAAAGGTGCAGGCCAACAGGTCGCGCAAGGTGGTGCGTGCAAAGTGCATGGCCACGGGGTCGACCAGTCCGTCGAAGGCTTCAAGCAGCGTGCCCTCACTGGGCAATTGCAAGGCCAAGGCCAAAAAGCCATCAGACAGCTGTTGGTCTTTCAGCAAATTTTCCACAATTTGCACTGCAGCCTGAGTGTTTGCGCCATCGGTTTGCCCGCGCTGCAGGTAAATATCCAGTATGGCTTTGCCGTAAACTTTCTGGCAGGCATCCCAGCGATTAAATGGATCATTGTCGTGACCAGCCAAAAAGATAAGGTCATCCGTGGTGTGTGCAGTTTGTAGAATGACGGGTGCCGAAAAACCGCGAAGCAGCGAGGGCACTACTGGTTTGCTCAATCCGGTGAACACAAAGGTCTGCGTGGGCTCTGTGAAGTCGAGAACATCCCCATGTAGAGCATCTGGATTGCCTTCCAATTGCAATGGCATGTCGCGACCACTGGCTTGTTCGACAAAACCCAGCTTCACTGGAATGTGAAAGGCTGGTTTGCTGTTCTGGCCCGGAGTGGGGCGGCAGTGTTGTTTCAAAGTCAGTGCAAGTTGTCCGTTGGCCTGTTTCCAGCTTGCCAATACTTCGGGTGTACCTGCCTGTGAATACCAATGGCGAAACTGCTTCAGGTCCAGTTCAGGGTGGGCTTCTCGCAGTGCAGTTTCCATGGCACTGACAAAATCCTCGCAAGTCACAGCCTGTCCATCGTGACATTCAAAATAAATTTGCATGCCGCGCTGAAAAAGTTGTTCGCCCAGCAAGGTGTGCTGCATGCGAATCACTTCTGCACCTTTCTCATACACCGTGACCGTGTAGAAATTGTTGATTTCCTGATAGCTGTCCGGGCGTATGGGGTGTGCCATGGGGCCGGCATCTTCCGGAAACTGTGCAGCGCGTAGAACCTTTACATCTTCAATCCGCTTCACCGCGCGTGCGGAATCGGCCTGTGCTTCATCCAGCCCCTCGGCCATCATGTCCGCCGAAAACTCCTGGTCGCGAAACACAGTCAAACCCTCTTTTAGGGAGAGTTGAAACCAGTCGCGGCATGTCACCCGGTTGCCTGTCCAGTTGTGAAAGTACTCGTGACCCACGACACTTTCCACGTTCTCGAAATCCACATCGGTAGCCAGTTCAGGGTTGGCAAATACGAACTTGGTGTTGAAAATATTAAGGCCCTTGTTCTCCATCGCGCCCATGTTGAAATCGGCGGTGGCCACAATCATGAATCGGTCCAAATCAAGATCGAGACCAAAACGCGTGCGGTCCCAGTCAATCGATTTCTTCAGGCTTTGCATGGCAAAGTCTGTTTTGTCCAGATTGCCCGGCTCAACCCACACTTGCAGCAAGGCTGGTTTACCGTTGCCCTTCTGTACAGTTTCTTCCTGACACACAAAACGGCCTGCCACCAGGGCGAACAGGTAGGCGGGCTTGGGAAAGGGATCTTCCCAGCGGGTCATGTGCAAACCTTCGCCCAGTTTTTTTTCTTCAATCAGGTTGCCATTGGACAAACTGACCGGGTGGGTGGCTTCGTTGGCAATCAGGGTGACGGTGAACTGGCTGAGAACATCCGGGCGATCTGGGAAGTAGGTAATACGCCTGAAACCCTGTGCCTCGCATTGTGTAAAAAAGTTACCGTTGGACACATACAAACCTTCAAGCCGCGTGTTTTGATCGGGCTGAATGTAAACAGTAATTTCGAGAACACCTTCACGACCGGGGTTGTGAATGGTCAAGCCTGTTGGGCCTTGGGTGTAGCGCGTGGGATCAAGCTTTTCCCCATTGAGCAGCACCTGCTCCAGTTCGAGATCCTCTCCGTCCAGCTCAAGCGGCAAATGATCAGGGTTTGAGACGCTCCATGCCCGAAACTGCAAGCGACTTGCCACCTTGGTGCGCGAAGGGTTCAGCGTGAAGGTCAAATCAGTACGGCTGATTTTGTAGTTCGGCGCTGTGTAGTCTTTGCGATAAAAGGTGATGGGTGCCTGTGCGTCTCTCATACGTGGAAATCCTTGTTACTGCTCAATGGTCGTGGCCGCAATCCGGGCCGTGTTTGTGTTCATGGGCGTGCGAGTGTTCATGATCATGACTGTGTCCATGGTCGTGGTCACAGCAATCGTGGTGTTTCAATTCAGGTACCACAATCTCCAGCATGGGCGCAGTCAGTGTGCTGAACTTCAATTCGAAATGCTCCAGCATGTGCATGCATTCATGGCTTGCCACAACGCGTGCACCGGTGTCGTTTAACTGCACTGGCCAAAAGCTGAGGCCCGCCACATGCAGAAATTCTTCGAAACCTTTCTGGCCTCGTGCCACTTCAAACAGCTCTTCTTGTGCGGCCGCCACAATTGCCCATTCGTTGGTGTTGGACACCAGCTTGTCGCCCACTTCCACCGTGTCGTGCAAGTGGCAAATCAGGGTGCTACCGTCGGTTGCTTTCACATCGTGAGGCACTTCCTGGCGTTCATCGAAAGTCAGCTCAATCGTTTTGGCATTGCGAAGCAGCACGGAAGCCACTTTGTGGTTGGCTTTCACCACTTTGTTGTACACCACATCGTGGTTGTGCCCACAATCAGGCCCGTGTTCGTGGTGATGGTCGTGTGAATGGTCGGCGCTCATTGCGTATCCTTCAAGGTTGTTTAGTCGCGGAAGTTTTCGAAACCCAAGGGTGTCTCATTCACTTTTTGTTTTAGCAGGGCAATTGCGCTTTGCAGGTCGTCGCGCTTGGCACCCTGAATACGCACAGTGTCGCCTTGAATACTGGCCTGTACCTTCATTTTGCTGTCTTTGATTTCTTTGACCACTTGTTTGGCCAAGTCTTTGTCCAGCCCGTTTTTCACAATCACGGTCTGCTTGATTTTGTCACCCGACATTTTTTCTTTCTTGTCGAAAGTGAGAAAGCGAACATCCACGTTTCGTTTGGCGCATTTGTTGCGAATAATCTCGGCGACTTGCTCCAGTTTGAAGTCATCGTCGGCGTACACCATGATGGTGTTTTCGTTTAATTCCACCTTGGAATCCGACCCCTTGAAATCAAAGCGGGTACCAATTTCCTTGTTCACCTGATCAACCGCATTGCGCAATTCGATCAAGTCCGGTTTGCAGACCACATCAAAAGACGGCATAGTTCATTCCTTCAAGCATAATGCCTCATTGTAATCGCTAGACCATCCCCTATGTCAGCCCACACTGTCACCCACAGCGTCGATCTGCAACCCTTGCACACCTTTGGTTTGCCAGCCCGTGCCCGCGAGTTGCGTTTGCTGGCCAATACAGCTGATTTGCTGGCTTTTGCCCGCGCCAGGCAAGAGCAAAAAGATTTTTTGTTGTTGGGCGAAGGCAGCAACACGGTGTTTACCACCCCACAAGTGGACGCCACGGTGTGGAAGGTGGCCTTGCTGGGGCGTCAATACCTGGGTTGTGATGGGGTTCATCACCATTTGCGAGTGCAAGCAGGTGAAAATTGGCACCACACTGTAGAGTGGACTGTAGCCATGGGCTGGGGGGGGCTTGAGAACCTTGCCTTGATTCCTGGTTGTGTTGGTGCCAGTCCGGTTCAAAATATTGGGGCTTATGGGGTCGAATTGAAGGACCGCATATCAGCGGTGCACGCATTTGATCTGGACCTTCAGGTGCTGCGCACTTTCTCGCGGGATGAATGTGAATTCGCGTACCGCGATAGCGTGTTTAAACATGTTGCGCAAGGTCGGTACGTCATCACGGCGGTGGATTTTGCTTTGCCAGTTCAATGGCAACCCGTACTAGGCTATGGCGACGTTGCTCGGCGAGTTTCCGATTTGGGTATTTTAAGTCCCATGAATGTATTAAAGGCGATTAGTGCCATTCGCACTGAGAAGCTCCCTGATCCCGCCGTATTGGGAAACAGCGGAAGTTTCTTCAAAAATCCGATTGTAGACACAGCAAAGGCTCAGGCCCTGATTCAGCAATATCCGAATTTGGTTAATTACCCGGCTGACCATGGCAAAGTAAAGCTAGCGGCTGGGTGGCTAATTGAGCAATGTGGCTTGAAAGGCCAAGTGTTGGGTGGAGTGGGTGTTTACAGCAAGCAAGCCTTGATTTTGGTGAATTTGGGTTCTGGAACTGGCGGCGACTTGTTGCAACTGGTTCAGCATGTGCAATCCAGTGTTCAGCGCAAATTTGGGGTGTTGATCGAACCCGAACCCAATTTGATTCAAGCATAAAAAACCGCCACATCGAGTGGCGGTTCTTGAACTGAATTCACAAGCAATTGATTCGTTAGCCGCGCTTCAATTTTGCGTTGGCGGCAATCCGCATGCGCAATGCGTTCAGCTTGATGAAGCCACCTGCGTCGGCTTGATTGTATGCACCACCATCCTCATCAAAGGTCGCAATATTCTGGTCGAACAGCGAATCTGTTTTCGAATCACGCGCCACCACAATCACGTTGCCCTTGTACAGCTTCACACGCACCCAGCCGTTCACGGTGCTTTGGGTGTGGTCAATCAGCGTTTGCAGGGCAACACGTTCGGGCGCCCACCAGTAGCCGTTGTAAATCATGCTGGCGTAGCGGGGCATCAAGTCGTCTTTGAGGTGGGCCACTTCCCGGTCCAAAGTAATTGACTCAATGGCGCGGTGCGCCTTCAACATGATGGCACCGCCCGGGGTTTCGTAGCAGCCGCGGCTTTTCATGCCCACATAGCGGTTTTCTACCAGGTCAAGGCGACCAATACCGTGTTTGCCGCCCAAGCGGTTTAGTTCTGTCAGCACTGTGGCTGGGCTCATTTTCTTGCCGTTCAGGGCAACAATGTCACCCTTCTCGTATTCAATGTCCAGGTACTCTGCCTCATCGGGAGCTGCTTCGGGGCTGACTGTCCAGCGCCACATGGCTTCCTCGGCTTCCGCACTCGGGTTTTCCAGGTGGCGGCCTTCAAAGCTGATGTGAAGCAGGTTGGCATCCATGGAATAGGGCGCACCGCCTTTCTTGTGCTTCATGTCGATTTCAATGCCAGCGTCTTCGGCGTACTTCAGCAGTTTTTCGCGGCTTAGCAAATCCCATTCACGCCAAGGGGCAATGATCTTCACGCCGGGCATCAGGGCGTAGGCGCCCAGTTCGAAACGAACCTGGTCATTGCCTTTGCCGGTGGCACCGTGGGAAATGGCATCCGCACCAGTTTCACGTGCAATGTCGATCAAGCGTTTGGCGATCAAGGGGCGGGCAATCGAGGTGCCCAGCAGGTATTCTCCTTCGTACACGGTGTTGGCACGGAACATGGGGAATACGAAATCGCGTACGAATTCTTCGCGCACGTCATCGATGTAAATGTTCTCTGGCTTGATGCCGAACTTCAATGCTTTCTGGCGCGCAGGTTCCAGCTCTTCGCCTTGGCCCAAATCAGCCGTGAATGTCACGATTTCGCAGCCATAGGTGTCTTGCAGCCATTTCAGAATGACTGAGGTGTCCAAACCGCCGGAATAGGCCAGTACTACTTTGTTGATGTCGCTCATGGTTCTCGATTCAAAAAGGGTTGTTACAGGTCCGCTTACTTGCGGCCCAACAAAAGGAATTCCATCAGGGCTTTCTGGGTGTGCAGGCGGTTTTCTGCCTCGTCCCACACCACACTTTTTGGCCCGTCAATCACTTCGGCTGCCACTTCCTCGCCACGGTGGGCGGGCAGGCAGTGCATAAACAGCGCCTCCGGGTTGGCCACATCCATCATTTCTGTGTCCACCTGAAAGTCCGCAAACGCGCGGCGGCGTGCCTTGTTCTCATTCTCAAAGCCCATGCTGGTCCACACGTCAGTGGTTACCAAGTCAGCGCCTTTGCAGGCGTCCATCGGGTCCTCAAACCATTCGTGATGGGTGCCTTTGATGTTGGTTTTCGCCGGGTCAATGTTGTAGTCGCTGGGCGTTGAAATATTCACCTTGAAGTCCAACAGCTCTGCGGCTTGCAACCAGGTGGCGCACATGTTGTTGCCATCGCCCACCCAGGCCACTGTTTTGCCCTGAATGCTGCCACGGTGTTCAATGAATGTGAAAATATCCGCCAGAATTTGACAGGGGTGGTATTCATTGGTCAAGCCGTTGATCACCGGCACGCGGCTGTTGGCGGCAAATCGTTCAATAATTTCTTGCTCGTAGGTGCGGATCATCACAATGTCACACATGCGTGAAATCACCTGTGCAGCGTCTTCTACTGGTTCACCTCGACCCAGTTGCGAATCTTTGGTGTTCAAGTAAATGGCTGAACCGCCCAGTTGGTGCATGCCCGCTTCAAAGCTCAGGCGCGTGCGCGTGGATGCCTTTTCGAAAATCATGACCAAGGTGCGGTCTTGCAACGGGTAGTAAGGCTCGTAGCGCTTGAATCTCGCTTTCACATCGCGCGACGATTGCATCAAGTACTCGAACTCGTCTTTGCTGATGTCGTTGAACTGCAAAAAATGTTTGATAGGCATTTTTGTAGACCGGCTTGCCTGGCAGGCCGGTTCCTCCTTATGCGGATTGTTCAAGAAACGCTTTAATCAATGGGGCCAATTCCATGGCCAGCGTCTCTGCTTCTTCTTTTTTAATCACCAGTGGTGGCAACAGGCGCACCACATTGTCTCGGGTTACGTTAATGATCAAACCGTTTTCACGCGCAATCGCGACCAGTTCTCCACAAGGTTTCCACAACTCAATACCCACCATCAGGCCACGGCCGCGAATATCTTTCACACCAGCAATGCCAGCCAGTTCACGTGACAAAACTGCACGAATCAGTTGCCCCATTTGCTCGGCATGCGCCAGAAGTCCTTCTTCTTCCATGATTTGAATGGTGGCCAGGGCAGCAGCTGAAACCAATGGGCCGCCACCAAAGGTGGTGCCATGGGTGCCGGGTGTGAATACGCCTGCCGCTGGGCCCCAGGCCAGACATGCTCCAATGGGAACACCAGAGCCCAAGCCTTTGGCCAGAGTGATGACATCAGGTTGAATGTCAGCATGCTGGTAACCAAACCACTTGCCGGTACGGCCAATCCCGCTTTGCACTTCGTCGATCATCAACAGCCAGCCTTTGGCAGTGCACAGCTTGCGCAGGGCTTGCAAATATTCTGTGTCGGCCACATTAATGCCGCCTTCGCCTTGCAAAACCTCCAGCAGCACAGCCTGAATTTCAGGATGTTCGTCAGCGGCTTGCTCAATGGCCGCAAAGTTTTTATAGGGCACGCGCACGAATCCACCTGGCAGGTCGCCAAAACCCACCTTGGCCTTTGGGCTGTCGGTTGCAGCCAGCGTGGCCAGGGTGCGCCCGTGCCAGGCACGTTCCATCACGATAATCTTCGCGTTTTCAATGCCTTTTTTGTGGCCATAGTATTTGGCCAATTTAATGGCTGCTTCGTTTGCTTCTGCGCCTGAATTGCAAAAGAACGCTTCATCCATTCCGGAAATTTCACACAGGCGGTCGGCCAACTGCCCTTGCTCAACAACACCGTACAAATTCGAGGTGTGGATCAATTTGCCAGCTTGCTCGGCAATTGCTTTCACCAGCTTGGGGTGGTTGTGTCCCAAACCATTGACCGCAATACCGGACAGGCCATCCAGATACTTTTTACCATCGGTGGACCACATCCAGGCGCCGTCACCGTGGGTGAATGCAATGGGCTGGCGGGCATAGGTTTTCATCAAGTGGTCTGTCACGGTAAAACTCTCTATCAGCAGTGTTCAGGTAAAACGTGGGCTCTAAAAACAAACGCAGCCAATCGGTCGACGTGCGGCTGCGTTGTGCAAAGCGAAATTGTACGACGAATCAAGGCTTAAGGGCTAGTCTTGCCGGTGTGCCCGGGTCCTAAATTCATCAAGATCAGAGGGTAAATGCTTGGCTCTCAGGTATTCATGTGC
This sequence comes from Limnobacter alexandrii, assembly GCF_005871185.1. Taxonomy (GTDB): domain Bacteria; phylum Pseudomonadota; class Gammaproteobacteria; order Burkholderiales; family Burkholderiaceae_B; genus Limnobacter; species Limnobacter alexandrii. The sequence continues at coordinate 15,733 of NZ_SWKN01000009.1, read as the reverse complement.
AACCACGGACAGGCATTCGTAGCTTGGGAGGGGGAAAGTTCTGCCCGAGGTTCGAATATTGTCGATTTTCATGGAGTCGACATTGTCCCGACTCATGAGCGGTTCGCCTGGTGCAAGTTCCATCAGAAATGCTTGCGCCTTGGCGGCGAAGTCGGGAATGCCAAATACAAGCGGGTTTTTACCCACCGCCTGGGCTGACAGCTTGACCAATTCTTTCAGGGTGAAAATTTCGGTACCTACGAGATCATAGGTGTTGTGCAGCGTGTCTTTGCCTTGGTCTTCCACACAGGCAAACACTGCCTTGGCCACATCGCTGACTGAAACCGGCTGAAAGCGCGCGTCAGCGCCTGCCAGCGGGATGAAAGGAGCAATCTTTGAGAGCGAGGCAAAGGTGTTCAGGAACTTGTCTTCACGACCGAACACCACAGATGGGCGAAGAATTGTCCACGCCAAGCCGCTGTCTTTGACCACGGCTTCGCCATCGGTTTTGGACCGAAGGTACATGGATGGCGCCGGGTTTTGCACACCGACACCCAGCGCACTAATGTGAACAATGCGTTTGGCCCCGTGCTTGGACATCGCAGTGCACAGGGCTTTCGGAAATTCAACATGGTTGACCCGAAAGTTCTGTCCGTAAGGCTTGCCTGGTTTGCTGTGCAGAACACCCAGCAAATTCACGACAATGTCTTGTCCCGACACCAGGCGACCCAGTGTGGCACGGTCATGAATGTTTGCTTCAACAATTTGGCAGGTTGGCAGGGTTAGCAAATGCTTGGCCTTGTCGTAACGGCGGGTTGGCACTGTAATTCGGTAGCCTGCTTTGGCCAGTTGGTTGCAGACAGCCTGGCCCAAAAAGCCCGAGCCACCGATCACCAATACATTTTTTGTCTTACTCATAGGAACAGCATTCACCTGATTATTTGGATCCGTAGATGATACCCAGTCTTTGTTTCAAAGGGGTCGAGGCATTGTTCAACAACAGTGAATAAGCCACTGTATTGGACATGACGTTCTTCACGTAACCTCGAGTTTCATCAAACGGAATCAATTCTGCAAAAATAGCGCCTTCAATTTTCCGGTCGCCAAGGCGGCGTTTCCACAGGGCAGGGCGGCTTGGCCCAGCGTTGTAGCCTGCAGAGGCAAGCACAGGTGATTGATCATGCTGCTCAAACACCATTTTCAGATAGCTGGTGCCCAATGTCAGGTTGGTTTCTATTTCGGTAATGTCGGCGGGTTTGAAATCCGACATGCCAATTTTCTTTGCGACATACTTGGCGGTGGCAGGCATTACTTGCATCAAGCCGCTGGCGCCCACGCCCGAGCGTGCAATGGTCACAAAGCGGGATTCCTGGCGAATCAAGCCATAAACCCAAGACTCATCCACACCAATTTCCCGGGTTTTTGCTCGCATATTGTCGCGGAAAGGCGTGAGGTACCGCAATCCAAGATCATGTTCAACCTCGGTTCGGTCTGCGGCTGCAATGGCTCGATCATAAAGCTGATTTCGCTCAGCCCAGGTTGCGGCCGCAAGCAACTGCCGGTCGTTCATCTGCGCCACTTGCAGATTGAACTCCCAGAAACCTTCCGTGCGCAGGCCTGCATCATAAAGCGCCAGCGCGCGTAACAATCCTGGGTGTTTTTTCGCCCAGTCCAACTCAGCAGCACTCAACAATTCGGGTCGCTTGGGTGCTGTCACTGTGTCCCCAAGTTCCTCGTGCGCCAGTTTTCCGTAAAAGGAAAAGGGGCTGCTGGCCTTGATCCATTCTTGCCGGGCTTCAACCACCTTGCCTGACTGAGCCAGTGCACGTCCGCGCCAATAGGTCCAGGCCCTGTCCTCTTTCACATTCGGGCTCATCTCATTGGTGGTCTGAAGCACTGCATTCCAGTCTTCCAAAAGCAGTGCCGAGCGAACTTTCCACTCTTGCTGCTCCTGACTCATCACCTCTGGTTTGCTGCGCTTGAAGTAGGTCAGCGCGTTTCTGTCCCACACCAAGCCAGCGCGATATCCAATATGGGCCCACAACCATTGCTCAGAGCTTGCTGAAAGTTTGCCCGGGTCGTCCGCGGTAATCTGCCGCGCCACCCGTTCATGGTCCTCAACCGCCTTTCTGGCCAATGCGCCAGTCAAATAAAGGTCGGTTTCGGAGGCTCGGTTTGGCGATTTCAGGAACCTGTCGGGATTGAAAATTGCCTCCCGCAAAGTTTTACTGTCAATTGCTTTTCCCCAGGCTGTATCAGCAAATTCATCAACAAATTTGATCGCGTTGGTGAGTTGGTTGACCGCAACCATTTGCAGCACATGGCGATCCAGGTCTTGCGCGCTGACTCCGCCAAGTTTGTACAGATTTTTCAGAAGTACTCTGCATGTTTTGGGCAGGCGTTTGTCAAAACTCAGAACAGCATCCAGTTTGTATCTAACCAACTGTCCTTGTTCCGCGGCATACATCAAGTCAGCACACTCCACACCCTGGTCAGGGCGGTAACGCAAGAGTTGTCTCTGTTCCGCAAAATCAGCCCACTGCGCTGTCCGTGCCAGTTGCTCTAACCAGTCACGTCTTAATGTTTCAGCGGGCCAGCTGTTGTCGTGCTTGTTCAGCAACGGCAATATATCCGCTTTGCTCCATACCACTTCCCGATCGGGAAACTGTTTCTCCACCCCTTTTTGAAAAAAGCGGAACTGCCAGATCTCCACGTAGGGCCTGAATATGCTTTTTTGCGGCAACTCAGCGGTCAAGCGGTTAAACTTGTCGTAAGCGCCGTCTGCATAGGCAGATTTGATCTGTTTGATCAATTCTGCCTCGGTCTCTTTGTTGGCCATGGCGGGTTGAAATGCCATGGCGCCCAGCGCCAACAAAGGTAGCGAAATCCAACGTGAAATGTGGTGAGAAATTGTCATTGTTCCTGTCATGAAAAAATCATTGCGGCAAAGTGCGTTGGCTTATCGAAATCAGTTGCAGCCCGAAGAAATAATCGTGCTCAGCCAAGAAATTTCGGCATCTTTGGTAACTCTACTCCAAACATTCCAGCCTTGCACTGTGGGTCTGTTCTATCCCACGCGTGGTGAACCGAATGTACTGGACATCATGAATAATTTGATGCTGAATGGCTTTCAGTGGGCCTTGCCCGTCTGTTGTGAGTCGCCAACAGGTCCATTGTTGAAGTTTGCCAAGTTTGCGCCCGATGTGGAAATTGAGCTTGGTCAATACGACATTCCGGTTCCGAAGCTTAAATCCTGGGTTCAGCCCGATTTGTTGCTTGTTCCTTGTCTTGCATTTCACAGAGCGGGTGCCAGGCTGGGATACGGTGCTGGTTGGTACGATCGCACTTTGAGTCAAATGTCGATCAAGCCACTCACCGTTGGCGTGGCGTATTCCTTCACCGAGTCCAAAGAGAACTTCGTTGAACAACACGATGAGTTGCTTGACTATTTGGTGACCGAGCGAGAGCTTATTGTTACCCGCCCTGGCAATTCTCAATAACCGATCCGATCCAGAATGGCCAAGGTTGGCTGTGCATTGTTCATGGTGTAAAAATGCAGCCCTGGTGCGCCTTCCCTAATCAGCTGTTCGCAAAGGTTCGATACAACCTCTAGTCCGAATGCACGAATCGACTCGCGATCATCACCGAAGTGCTGTAGCCGGTTGCGCATCCAGCGCGGAATTTCGGCACCACAGGCATCAGAAAAACGGGCAAGCTGACTGAAATTGGTCACAGGCATGATGCCCGGAATCAAAGGAATTGAGATGCGGTGCTGTACTTGATCCCGGAAGTACAAAAATGCATCCAGATTGAAAAAGTACTGGGTAATTGCAGAGTTCGCGCCGCAATTAACTTTGTGCACGAAAGCGTCCACATCGGCTGCCGGGCTTTTCGCCTGGGGGTGAGTTTCAGGGTAAGCAGCCACTTCAATGAAAAAGTGATCACCTGTTTCCTGTCGAATAAACTCGACCAACTCGCTGGCATAGCGAAATGAGCCTGTCTCCAACATGCCAGAGGGCAAGTCACCGCGAAGCGCCACGATTCGCTTGATTCCGTGTTCTTTGTATTGTTTTAACAGTGCGGCGACTTTTTCTTTGGAGGAGCCCACGCACGACAAATGCGGTGCAGCCTCTTCACCTGCTGCCTTGATTTCAAGCACAGTGGAGAGAGTTCCATCCTGGGTCGTGCCTCCTGCACCGAAGGTCACCGAAAAAAATTCTGGTTTTCTTTCAGAGAGTTTTTCGCGCGTGGCTCGCAGTTTTTCTGCACCTTCGGCCGTTTTTGCGGGGAAAAACTCAAAGCTGATGTTCATCATGGTTTGTTCGTTCACAGTGTTATTGGTTTGTTGCAGCACCGGTACTTTTTACTGCGTGCACAAAATATTCCTGGTTGCCATCGCCGCCCTTTAATTCGCACTGAAAGAAATCTTTCACTGTCAATTCGAGCTGGGTACAGCAAGTTTTTACATCGTTTTCCAGTTGTGTGATTAGGTCTTTAAGATTTTTCACCAAACCATTCTTTCCAAGGTGTTCCGGTCCAACTTCAAATTGTGGTTTGACCAAAAACAGACCCACACAACCCGCAGGCATAAGCCGCGATATATTAGGCAACACTTTGCGCAAGGAAATAAAACTTAAATCCGCAACTGCCAGTTCAAACGGCATGAAGTCAGGTTTCAATGCCGCAATGTCATGCTCAAGTTCGCTGGCGCTTGCTTTGTACAAGTTGATGCCTTCCATGGCCATCACAGCATGGTGTTCTCTCAAACGCGGGTGTAACTGATCTCGCCCAACATCAATACCGACAACACTCAATGCACCCTTTTGAAGAAGGCAGTCAGTGAACCCACCCGTGGATTGTCCCAGGTCAATACAACGTTTGCCCTTGGCTTCAATCAGGGTATGTTCAAGCGCGTGGTGCAATTTCAAGCCTCCACGCGAAACAAAATTCGGCGCATCACAGTGAACCAGTTCCAGTGTCATGAATGGTTCAATTTGCTGCGATGCTTTTTTTACAACAACAGGTGCCTGAATTACACCGCCGCGCACCAACACCTTTCCTTGTTCAATCAAGACTTGTGCCTGTGCCCGAGAGGGGCACAGGCCTTTTTCAACCAAGGCGAGGTCAGCGCGCAAAGGTGGTTCTTTCCCTGATTAATAGCGGTAGTGGTCTGGCTTGTAAGGGCCGTCTTGCTTCACGCCAATGTAACTTGCTTGTGCTGGGCTCAGTTCGGTCAACTGGGCACCAATTTTCATCAAGTGCAGGCGGGCCACTTTTTCGTCCAAGTGCTTGGGCAATACATACACACCCACTGGGTACTTCTCGTTTTGCGTCCACAGTTCGATTTGTGCAATCGTTTGGTTGGCAAAGCTTGAAGACATGACGAAAGAGGGATGACCTGTGCCGCAACCAAGGTTGACCAAGCGGCCTTCAGCCAACATGATGATGCGCTTGCCGTCCGGGAAAATAATGTGATCAACCTGTGGCTTGATGTTTTCCCACTGGTACTTTTTCACGCTGGCAATGTCGATTTCATTGTCGAAGTGGCCGATGTTACAAACAATCGCCTGGTCCTTCATCTTCACCATGTGATCGTGGGTGATAATGTCCTTGTTGCCCGTGGCAGTCACGAAAATGTCAGCTTTGTCCGCTGCGTAATCCATGGTTACAACACGGTAACCTTCCATTGCAGCCTGCAGTGCGCAAATCGGGTCGATTTCTGTAACCCAAACTTGAGCAGACAATGCACGGAGTGCCTGAGCCGAGCCCTTGCCCACATCGCCGTAACCCGCAACAACAGCCACTTTGCCTGCGATCATCACATCGGTGGCGCGCTTGATGCCATCCACCAGTGATTCACGGCAACCATACAGGTTGTCAAATTTCGACTTGGTCACCGAGTCGTTCACGTTGATTGCAGGGAAGGCCAGTTCGCCCTTCTTGTGCATTTCATACAAGCGGTGCACACCAGTCGTGGTTTCTTCCGTCACGCCCTTGATTTCTTTCAGGCGCTTTGAATACCAGGTGGGGTCTGTTTTCAGCGTTTTCTTGATCGATTCAAACAGGCACACTTCTTCTTCGCTGCCGGGGTTGTTCAAGACGCTGATGTCTTTTTCAGCTTTGGTGCCCAGATGCAGCAACATGGTGGCGTCACCGCCATCGTCCAAAATCATGTTGGAATAACCACCATCAGCCCATTCAAAAATGCGGTGGGTGAAATTCCAGTAATCGGTCAGCGACTCCCCTTTAAAGGCGAACACGGGAATGCCGGCAGCAGCAATCGCAGCAGCGGCATGGTCTTGAGTTGAATAGATATTGCAAGAGGCCCAACGCACTTCAGCACCCAATGCTGCCAGTGTTTCAATCAGCACCGCTGTTTGAATGGTCATGTGCAGTGAGCCGGTGATGCGAGCGCCTTTCAAAGGCTGGGATGCAGCAAATTCCTTGCGCATGGCCATCAAGCCAGGCATCTCGGTTTCTGCAATTGCGATTTCTTTGCGGCCAAAATCGGCCTGATTGATGTCGGCTACGAAAAAATCGTTTTCGCCGGTAGCGGTGATTGGTTTTGCAATGGCGTTCATCACGCCCTCCTTTTTAAAGTTCATAAAGAAAGAAGCGTGAGCGCCGTTGTTTATTTCTTGTTCGAGCCTAGCACCCCAAAAAGCATGGGTGTGTCGCAACGCTCCTCGAACGATGTAAATTATAACAGGGTAGGGTCAGGAAGGCCAAGCGGTATTCTGCCCATCCTTCCTGCAAAACATCCCTTGAATCAAATACCTGCTGCTGCTTTTAAGGCTTCTGCCTTGTCAGTGCGCTCCCAGCTGAATTCTGGTTCTTCACGGCCAAAGTGACCATATGCTGCTGTTTTCGCATAAATGGGGCGCAACAGGTCCAGCATCTGCACAATGCCTTTCGGACGCAGGTCAAAATGAGCGCTCACCAATTCGGTAATCGCGCTGTCTTCAATTTTCCCGGTGCCAAAAGTGTTCACCATGATCGAAGTTGGGCGTGCTACACCAATCGCGTAGCTCACCTGCACCAGGCATTTCTCAGCCAAGCCCGCTGCCACAATGTTTTTCGCCACGTAGCGGCCAGCATAAGCGGCCGAGCGATCCACTTTGGATGGATCTTTGCCCGAGAATGCGCCGCCACCGTGTGGAGCTGCACCGCCATAGGTGTCCACAATAATTTTGCGACCAGTCAAGCCACAATCGCCTTGTGGGCCGCCAATCACAAAGCGTCCGGTGGGGTTGACCAGAAAGTTGATGTTCCCTTTCACCAGTTCTTTGGGCAACACGGGTTTGATAACCTCTTCAATCACAGCCTCGCGCAGGGTGGCCAATTCGATGTCTGGCGAGTGTTGGGTTGAAAGCACCACCGTGTCGATGCAGAAAGGCTTTCCATCCACATATTTGATGGTGACCTGCGATTTTGCATCCGGGCGCAGCCAAGGCAGGCGGCCGTCTTTGCGAAGCAGGCTTTGGCGTTGAACCAACTGGTGCGACAGGCTGATGGCCAGCGGCATCAATTCGCGGGTTTCGTTCACCGCATAACCAAACATCAGACCTTGGTCTCCGGCGCCTTGGTCCAGGTCATTGTCATGGGCTTTGTCCACGCCTTGGGCAATGTCCGGGCTTTGACGGTCGTAGCACACCATGACAGCGCAGCTTTTGTGATCAATACCGAAATCACCATTGTCATAGCCGATTTTCTTCAGGGTTTCACGCGCAACGTCAATATAGTTCACCTGCGCGGTGGTCGTGATTTCGCCAGCCATGACCACCAAACCGGTGTTGGTCAGCGTTTCTGCGGCCACGCGAGCCGTGGGGTCTTGTTCGAGAATTGCATCTAAAACTGCGTCGGAAATCTGGTCTGCAACCTTGTCCGGGTGGCCTTCCGACACTGATTCCGATGTAAAGAAAAATTCGTTAGACATTAAAAAAGCTCCAAATAAACAGGGGGTTATTACAGCCGCCATGTTCGTTTGAAGCCCGGCGACGCTTTAGCAGATTTGTTTTAGTTCGCCCCGCAAGTTGTCATTTAACTCAGCGAACTTGGGAAATATACAACATTTGAGGGCGAAGGCAAAGCGCGTACTGGTTACAATCTGGCCCATGGTGAAATATTTGTTCAAAGCTTTGTCGGCATTTCCCTTGCCGGTCCTGCATGCACTTGGTGCGTGGCTGGGGTGGGCTGTGTATGGTTTGTCGGCCAGTTACCGTCGCAAAATCGACACGCATTCCAAAATCGCTTTTCCCCACAATGAAGCAATTCGTCTTGGTGTTGTAAAGGGCTCGGTCAAGCATGCCGGGATGGCGCTTCTGGAGCTCCCCTTTCTCTGGGGCATGTCCACGCAACAGGGAGCAGCGCGGTGCACCGACATTACCGGCTGGGACGTTGTTCAACGTGCCCAAGACAAGGGAAGAGGCATCATCTTTTTAACACCACATATGGGGAGTTTTGAATCAACAGCCCAGGTTTTTTCCACCCGCGCGCCCATTACTGTGTTGTATCGACCCAATCGCAAGGCAGAGCTTCAAGATATTATTGAAGACAGCCGGGCCCGTGACAACGTCGCTTTGGCCCCCACCACACTTGGCGGCGTGAAAATCCTGCTTAAGGCGTTAAAGCGGGGCGAAGCGGTTGGCATGTTGCCCGACCAGGTCCCGGCCCACGGTGAAGGCGTGTGGGCACCCATGTTTGGTCAGCCCGCTTACACCATGACCTTGCCAGGTCGATTGCATCAGGCCACTGGTGCAGCCATTGTTTTGGCAATCGGCTACAGAAAACGGGGTGGTGAGGGCTTTCGCCTGGAGTTGTACCAAGGCCCGGAGTCATTGAGTGCTGATCCCGTCGAGGCGGCCACTCAAGTGAATGCAGAAATGGAAAAACTGATTCTGATGCATCCAGAGCAATACTATTGGGGCTACGAGCGTTATAAATCTCCCAAAGGCCAGCAGGCTCAACAAGGGCAATCGTGACTGAATTCCTGATCTCAATCTGGTTCGCGCTGGCGCGGCTTCCGTTTTTTGCTTATCGGCTTGTTTCTACATCCATCTCGATGTTGTTGGCCGTCCTGTTGTTTGCCTTGGCCCGCGAGCGCCGCATGGTCGCGCTCACCAACCTCTCCCTGTGTTTTCCTGATTCATCCATGGTCCAGCGCATTCGTTGGGCTTTGGCCCACATTTACTTTTACTTGCGTACTTTTCTGGACAGGGCCTGGTTGTGGTCAGGCGATGAAAAGGTAGTCCGTGATCGGGTTCGAATTGAGAACCCTGAGGCGTTGGTCAATCTTGATGGTGGTCGTCCGACTATTTTTCTGGCGCCCCATTTTCTAGGTCTTGATGCGGCCTGGAGCCGCCTGTGTCTCGAAATTGACATGGTCACCATGTACTCAAACCAGAAAAATCCGGTATTGAATTCGCTGATATTGCAGGGTCGCTCCAAGTTTGGAGACCAACTGCTTTTGTCCCGCCAGCAGGGCGTGCGTCCATTGCTGGCTGCGATGAAAAAAGGCCGGCCGCTGTATTATTTGCCTGACATGGACTTTGGCGAGCGCGACTCTGTCTTTGTCAACTTTTTTGGCGTTAAGGCAGCCACCGTGACAGCGGTGGCCAGGTTGTCGAAGCTGCTTCAGGCGCAAGTTGTACCGGTGACTACCAAATACAGCAACGGCCGTTACAGCATCCATATTCACGAGCCACTGCCCAATTTTCCGCTGGACGACGACACCGATTCCACTCAAGTCATGAATCATCACATTGAGTCTTGGGTGAAAGACAACATTGCGCAATACTTGTGGTTGCACAAGCGGTTCAAAACCCGCCCGGCTGGCGAGTCCAGAATATACTGACACTTGAAACATACACACTAGGTTCTTTGACCAAGAGACGATGGCAACTTCGAACAAACTCAAGTTCACCAAAATGCACGGTGCAGGCAACGATTTCGTTGTGCTGGACAACTTCGGGGGTCAAATTGACCTCAATCCCGGGTTGATCAAGCGGCTTGCGGATCGTCATTTTGGTGTTGGTGCTGACCAGATTCTCATTGTCGAATCTTCAAGCCTTGCTGATTTCAAATACCGAATTTTCAATGCGGACGGGCAAGAGGTGCAACAGTGTGGCAACGGCGCTCGTTGTTTCGCGCAGTATGTGTTTGACAAAGGGCTCACTCAAAAAAATCAAATCACCGTTGAAACGCTCGCGGGCATTATTCAACCTGAATTGATCAAGCACAATTGGGTCAAGGTGAATATGGGGCCGGCGCAGTTTAATGCTGACAAAGTACCGTTCATCGCAGAAGGCTTGGCCAGTCGCAAGGCGGGCAGTCTGACACAGTACAAACTACCGGTTGATTCAGGTCCCGGCCTGGAAGAACTGTGGGTCGGTGTCGCATCCATGGGCAATCCCCATGTCGTGATCTTGTTGGATCAACCCGCCTCCGACGCGCTGGTTCAGCGTTTGGGAGCAATACTTGAGTCGCATCCCCGTTTTCCTGAAAGGGTTAACGTGGGGTTTCTTCACATTGTTGATCGCAGTCGGGTTCATCTCCGCGTCTATGAGCGCGGGGTGGGTGAAACCCTGGCTTGCGGAACAGGTGCATGCGCAGCTGCCGTTGTTGGCATGAAAATGGGGCTGATCGCCGAGCGTGTGGATGTGGTCAAAGCCGGTGGAACGCTCACCATTGAATGGAGTGGCCAGCAAGACAGTGATGTCCTGATGACTGGCCCAGCGCAAACAGTTTTCGAAGGAGAGTTTTACTTATGACTGACGAGGCCGTTCAGGTTGCCGATTTTCTGAAAGCACACCCCGATTTTTTGATCAGGAATCCGGGTATTCTTGCTTTTATCAAACTGCCCGAGCAAAGCACCGGGAACGTGGCATCGTTGCACGAGCGTCAGGTTCAAACCATGCGTGAAAAGGTGAAGTCCCTCGAGCACAGGGTGGTCGAAATGACCCACGCGGCGGTTGAAAACCAAGCAATTATCGACAATCTTCAGTCGATTACCCGCACCTTGCTGACAGTCAAAAGTGCCACTGATTTGCCCACTGTGTTGGTCGAGGCAATCAAAAAGAAATTTGTGGTGCCAATCGTTCGTTTGCAATTGTGGGAGAACGACAGTTCCACAGTCAGTGCTTCCGACAAGGAACTCATCGATGGCATGAAAAGCCTCTACTGCGGGTTTGCTGAAAATGCGCCCACATTGTCGGTATTCGATGGCGAAGAGGTAGTGCCCCGCTCGGTGGTGTTGATCCCTTTGCGTGTTGGTGCGAGTCCAGAGACCTTCGGTTGTCTGGGCTTCGGCTCTCCCGACAAAGACCGGTTTTCGCCAACCTTGGAAACCGATTTCCTGAATACTCTGGCCGAAACCGCATGCGCAGCGCTGAGCAGACTCCAGAACACGCAATCCTGATTCAGCGATATCTGGACTTTTTGCGCCTCGAGCGGCGTTACAGCGAGAACTCTGTGAAGGCGGCGCACGGTGATCTGTTGCTCATCGACATGCCGCCAGCGCAGGTCACGGCCACCGCGCTCAAATCAATCCTTGCCCGGCGCCATGCCAAAGGTGCGGCACCTGCCAGTTTGGCGCGGGTGGCTTCAAGCTGGCGCGGGTTTTTCAAGTATTTGCTGAGCAACGGCCTGATCAGTCTTGATCCCACTTTGGGGCTCAAAACCCCCAAGCTACCAAAATCCCTTCCCAAAGCCGTGGGGGTCGATCCCTTGGCCGCCTTGCTCGCCAGACCACTTCCGCAAGAGTTTCGTTTTGCTCAGGCGCACGTCTTGATCGAACTGCTGTACTGCACTGGATTGCGGATCAGCGAGGCATTGACACTTCAGGTCGACGCCTTGAGAGGATCAACAGAATTGCGGGTAATCGGAAAAGGAAACAAGGCCCGCATTGTGCCAGTGGTTGACACCCTGCAAATCCGTTTCAAAGAATTCACCGAGCCACGACAGTGCCATTTGGTCGAGCAGGGGAGGGGGCAAGAAACGGCCCTTTTTGTATCGGCCAAGGGAAAGCCGTTAACTGTCAGGCAGGCACAGCGAGATGTCGCCGACCATGCTGCAAATTGCGGCTTGGGGCAACACTTACACCCTCACATGTTGCGTCACTCGTTTGGAAGTCATTTGCTGCAGGGGACACAAAACCTGCGAGCAGTTCAGGAATTGTTGGGGCACGCGTCTATTGCTTCAACGCAGGTATACACGGCGCTTGATTTTGATCACCTTTCCAGCGTTTATGACAAGGCTTTTCCCCGCGCCAAATAAAGCTTGTTCCCTGATTACAGCGCTGAAAGCAAGCGTGTCGCAGCCAAACCCAACGTTTCATTGCCCTGTCGCGTGGTGTCGCTGGCAATCAGCCGGTTTAGCATCTTGGCTGTGTTGTGGGTGGGGTCATTGGCGCTGAATCGCTCCCGTGCCTGAATCATGGATTCAATCACGTAATCAGCTTCGCTTCCCGCATTCTCTTTTGCATAAAGAATGGCCACGGTATCGGCGAATAACTCCTGTTTGTAAACCATTTCTGGTTTTGGGCCAAAGCTTCCGGTGTTCTGAATACCTCGAAACTCGTCTGCATCCACCTCGTAGTTGGCCACGAAAGAACGACTTTCCCGAAAACAGTGCCCCATCTCATGCGCCACAGATGCAGCAATAATTTGTGTCCAATGTGCGCGATTGTTTTCGTTCAAAAACCGGCCCCACTGTGCCCAGGCTGTTTCATTCGTGTTCACAATCACCACGCACTTGCCATTGGCATAGGCCAAGGCGCCTAAAGGCGTAGGTTCAGGGCGTGCTGTCACGATCAGAGAGGGCTTGGTTTTCATTTCTGCAGCCAGCTCGGCCATGACTTCCGTGGCGATTTGTTCAACTTGCTTGGCGGGCAGCTGTGTCAGGTTGATTGAGCCAAAACCCAAACCCAGAGAGAGAAGAAATGACAGCATTGCGTAATCCAAGCGTTGAACTTGAATTCAGTTTCTGCCTTTCCCCTGAGTTTCCTTTTGGTGAAAAAAGCCTTATAAATCAGGCTTTTCGTTCAAAGTAGGAGTCTGCAAACCGTGCCATGTAAGAACTTCCTTTACGAGCTCCCGACCCTCTAAAAGCTGCGCTTGCCATTTCACCGCATGGGTGCGTAGTTCAGGCAAGTAGGGCAAAAGCGCAATCCAGGTCTTGCCAAAATCTTCCGGTGCCGCAATACCGTTCCAGGCCATCCAGCAATTCCAAAGTGCCTGCTTGCAGTCCTCGCCAAGGTCTTTGGCGTACAACTCGTAAAAGCAGGCAAGTTTCTCGGCATGTGCCTGGTCTTGAGTGGGGTAAATTTGCCAAATAAACGGTTTGCCCGCCAGTTGAGCTCGAACAAACGAGTCTTCCCCTCTTACAAACAGCACGTCGTATTGCGCCAGAAGTTCATCAAATTCACTTTGTGCGACGAAGGGAACCGCAACGGCACAATCATCTGGTTCGGGCAGGACTGCATTGCCTGCAAGTCCAATTTTCACAGTGTGTTTCGGGGTGCTTATTGCATTGCAAGTGTCTATTAGCTTTCTTGTGGGCGCATTCGAATAGGCGAAAACGAAGATGTTCAGGCTTGTGCTGTTTACGGGTGGCTGTTTCCCGATCAGGTGGGTTGGATAGTCGCAATGAATCAGCCCACCTGTTTTGTTGGTAAAGCCAGGATAGAAAAAAGTGGTCACATGCCCGCTACTAGGGTCCACTGAGGTACTCAAGTGAAAGTCTTCAACCCATTTTTCGGACGAAAGGTAGTCAATCAGCAGCCAGGGGGTGTGGGGAAACTGGCTTTTCAGTGCTAGATCGAAGCGGAATTTGGTTTGTTCACTTGATGTTCCAAACGGCTCCAGAATCAGGTCCAGAGTTTGCTGCCACCCAGTTTCAAAGTCGGTTTTCGTCGCATCGATGAGTGTTAGCTTGTCATCATCCGGGCAAGGGTACAGCGCCTCAAAGGTAACTGGCTCGTCGTGAAACAAATAGACGCTGTGGCCCGAGGTAGCCAAGGCTTTGGCCAAGCGAAGGGAAAAGCCGGCATCGCCGAAATTATCGATTACCTTGCAAACGATACCGATGTTCATAGCGCCTCATGCCAGAAAATACAAAGGGCCCCAATGGGGCCCCAGCAAATCCACACTGTTGTGAATAATTTACTTCACACGGTTGCGGTATTCGGCTGTGCGTGTGTCAATTTCAATTTTGTCGCCAATTTCAACAAATGCGGGCACCTGAATTTCAAAGCTGGTGGGCTTGATGCGTGCTGCTTTCATAATCTTGCCGGAAGTGTCGCCTCGTACGGCTGGCTCTGTGTATTCAACTTCACGAACAAGGCTGGTGGGTAATTCCACAGACAACGCTTTGCCGTCATAGAACACCACTTCACATTCCATGCCGTCATCCAGATAGTTCAAAGCGTCACCCATGTTCTCGGCTTCCACTTCGTACTGGTTGTAATCCGCGTCCATGAAAACGTACATCGGGTCTGCAAAGTAAGAATAGGTGACTTCCTTGCGTTCCAGCACCAACAGCTCGAACTTCTCGTCCGCTTTGTAAACGCTTTCCATACCTGCGCCAGTCAGCAGGTTTTTCATTTTCATTTTTACAACGGCGGCGTTGCGGCCTGATTTGTTGTATTCAGTCTTCAAAACCACCATGGGGTCTTTACCAACCATAACCACGTTGCCTAAGCGAACTTCTTGTGCTGTTTTCATGAGTTTGATGAGGATTTAAAATTTAAGCCCCGTATTGTACTCGAAGTGTTTGATGACACAACACACTTTCGAGTGCGAATTCAGGGCATTTTTAATGGCTTCAAAGCAGATAAAGCCTTTTAATTCAGGGGGCTTTGCTGGCACCTCTATTTAGCACCGGGCTCGGGTCTACCTCTATATAGGAACCAGCAGCCAAGTCGGTTGGCAATTCATAGGGTCCCACCACCCTGCGGTGTAGCCTCTCAACATGGTTACCCACGGCGGCCACCATTCTTTTAACCTGGTGATATTTGCCGGTGGTGATGCCCAGCTCCAGCTTTCCGTCAGCCATCAAATTGGCTTTACTGGCGTAAATAATCTCGGGTTCATCATCCAGGTCAACCCCTTCTAGCAATCGCTGCAATTGCAAGTCCGTAAATGGTCGCGCTCCGGTCACCTCATATATCTTTTCTATTTCCTGCTTGGTGCCAACCTTCCCACTAATTAATCGGTGGATAAACTGGCCGTCATCCGAGAACAGCAGCAGTCCTGTCGTGTCCACGTCTAGTCGCCCAGCGGCTTGCAAGCCGCGCTTAATATAGTGTTTGGGCAGTAAATCAAATACCGACGGGTTGTGGCTGGGCAGGTGAGAAGTCTCATAGCCAGCCGGCTTGTGCATCAACACATATTTGTATTTGGTAATTTCGAAGCTATTTCCGTCAATTAGCAGGGTGTCTCCCAATGAAATTTCATCAACTTCCGGGTTGATTTGAATTCCGTTGCGAAAAATCTCGGAATTCCAGAAAATATTTTCGCATTCGCGCCGACTTCCAAGTCCTTGTGATTGCAGTATTTTTACGCTGGGTCTAACTTTCATGTAAAGATTCTTTGAATTTATTTGCCAAAAGTGTTTGACAGGTTTTGAAAGGATGTGCATAATCTCGTTTCTCTGCTGCACGACAAGCAGCACGAAACGAAGCAAACAAGCGGTTCTTCAGGGTCTCAGGTGGTAACGAGACAGTAGTGAAGAGCGGCAAGGTTAGCAGAAATTTCGA
>NZ_SWKN01000008.1 GCF_005871185.1 Limnobacter alexandrii | reverse complement strand
TCGGTGTCCTATCCTGAGGTAGGCTAGAGGGTTACAAAAAATATTTCTTCTTTACAGATTTAATCGAAATAAATCAGCTCTTTACAGTTTTATACAAAAGATCGTTACAGTTTTAGTAGAACAGTCGGTTGACGCAAAATGGCGAAAAAATTGGCTATATGTCTGTGCGCTCCAAACCCAGCGATACACAGAAATCCGAAGCCGAAAACCTGTACAAGGCCGTGAACGCCGGTAGCGCCACATTCCCGTTTACAAAACCAGCGAAAGGGCGCCCTTTTGTTGTGGATTTGGCAGTGGTGGCCTTTTTGCCAGTGCTCATCGCCCTGCTCTCTTTGATCGATATTCCGGCCGTGGTGTATGGCAGCACTGCTGCCTCCTTCGTAGTGGCCGCTTTGGGCCTGTTCTGGCTGAAAAGCCGTGTAGAACACACCAACAAGGCCATGCTGGATGCGATGCGCAACCTTGCTGAGGGCAATTTCAAACATGAAATTCCGGAATCGGGTACACGCGAGTTCAACAAAGTGCACACGGCGTTCAAAAGCATGCAGGTGAACTTGCGCGCGATTATTGCCGACGTGATCTCCAGTTCCTCGGAGGTCAAGAACAATGCTGAGGCATTGAGCCAACTGGCGATTAATCTAATGACACGTTCGCAACAACAATCTGACGGCATTAACGGGGTTGCAGCGGCGCTTGAAGAATTGTCGGTGTCGGTTTCAGAAATCTCTGAGGCCACCGGGAAAAGTTCTGCGCACGCCAAGAACGCCATGGATGTGGTGGACACTGGCGCACAAAGCATGGACAAATCCACACAGGCCACCCAGAAGGTTGCGCAGGTGGTTCAAGACGCCAAAGAAAATATTGAAGAATTGAACCGTGCAGTGGTGAAGATCAGCAACGTGACCCGCACCATTACCGAAATTGCCGAGAAAACCAACTTGCTGGCATTGAACGCGGCCATTGAAGCCGCACGGGCCGGCGAATCGGGCCGTGGATTTGCAGTGGTTGCCGACGAAGTGCGCAAACTGGCCGAAATGACACGCCAGTCCACCACTGAGATTTCAGCCACGGTGCAAGAGGTTCAAAGCGGTACAAACAAGGGCCTGGAAACCATGAGCCGTGCTGTAGACGAGGTCAATATTGGCACCACGCTAATTCTGGAAGCAGGCGAAAGCCTTCAAGCCATTAAAGTGGCCAGCCGCGGGGTTGCCCAATCGGCCAAAGACATTTCCGCCATGCTGGAGCAACAATCCCAGGCATCGCTTGAAGTGGCCAACAGCATGGAACGCATGAGTTCCTTGACTGAAAGCAATGTGGCCGCGATTAATGATCTGGACAATTCTGCAAAGCAGCTGGCTTCAACGTCGGGCGACTTGCGCACCCTTGTGAAGCATTTTGAGGCGAGCCTGTAAATAATTTCACCCGTCAATCAGGCGAATGCTTTAGTTCGCCTTGTTAGGCTTCAAGGGCGCTGTTCTCAGCGCCCTTTCTTTTTTCATGATCTCGAAAGCAAGTTCTTTTCGATCAGCCTTCATGGCGTAACCTGCGGCATTGTAGCCGGCCTGGTTTTTAAGACTGGGGTTTGCGCCAAGCTTCAGCAGGGTGCGGGCGGCCATCTCCCTGCCCTCGCGCGCTGCCATCATCAAAGGAGTGGTGTCATTGGGTGACAACAGGTTCACAGGAACGCCTGATTTCACCAGCAACTCGATCGATTCCGTCGACCCTGAGGCAGCAGCATTGTGCAAGGCAGTCCACTGGCCATGTTCACCGGCTGTGGCACCTTTGGCCAACAAGGCGGCAACCCACTGCGGCTTGTTCAGGGTGCAGGCCACCATCAGGGGGGTTTCACCGCGGCGGTCCGCTTGGTTGGGGTTTAATTTGCCAGAAGACAAGAGCACACGCACGGCATTGGGCGAGTCTTGCATCATGCCGTAGGTAATGGCCGGAAAGCCAAGCTCATTCACCGTGTTGGGGTCCATGCCTTTCAGTAAAAGGGATTTCAGCCGGTATTCGTCGTCAAACTGAATGGCCAGAAAAAAATCTTCGAACGCACCGGCCAGCGACACACCTGGCAGGGCAAGTAAAAACAAGCTGCCCAGAAAGGCACGCCGCTTCAAACTGTGGCCGCTCCGCTGCTTACAAACCCAAACAAGCGGTCAAAGTTGGCCGATGTTTGCATACCAATTTCTTCCACAGCAACCCCCTTCTCTTGCGCAATAACTTTGGCCACGTGGGGCACAAAGCTGGGTTCATTGGTTTTGCCACGGTGAGGAACCGGCGCCAGGTAAGGCGAGTCGGTTTCAATCAGAATTCGATCCATGGGCGCAAACCGAGCCACCTCGCGAAGGTCGGCAGCATTCTTGAAGCTGACAATGCCCGAGAACGACAGATACATGCCCAAATCAAGCGCCTTGCGTGCGAATTCAAGCGTCTCTGTGAAACAGTGAATAATGCCACCACAGCCTTGAACGTTCTCTTCGGCAAGAATTTTCAAGGTGTCGTCACCCGCTGCACGGGTGTGAACAATCACAGGCTTTTTACACACATTGGCTGCGCGCAAATGCACACGAAAGCGTTGGCGTTGCCATTCAAGGTCGCCTTTCAAGCGAAAATAATCCAGCCCTGTTTCACCAATACCAATCACCTTGGGGTGGTCGGTCAGCTCCAGCAGTTTTTCAACTGTAGGCTCGGTGATGTCTTCGTAGTCAGGATGCACGCCTGCAGTGGCCCACAATTGCTCATGGTTTTCGGCCAGCGCCAGTACGTTGGGGAAATCTTCAAGCTGAACGGAAATGCACAAGGCACGGTTCACTTGCGCTGCCTGCATTCGACTCAGAATGTCTGGGAGTTGCTCGACCAGACCGGGAAAATCAAGATGACAATGTGAATCAGTAAACACTACAAGGTTGCTGTTTTTTTCATGGAATTTTGCATTTTACCAATCATTTGCTCAATTGCCACCCGCGCGCCCTCTCCACTGTCGTCTTTCGGGAACTGCACGCCAATGCCCTGTGCTTTGTCGCCACGCGCATTCGCACCACAAATCCACACCACTTTGCCATTGATGGGAAACTTTTTCGCTTCCTCACCCACGGTCAGCAATACAAACACAGGGTCGCCCAAATTGTATTCCTTGGCACTTTCCACAAATACACCACCGCCTTTGATGAAAGGCATATATAGGCTTGCTGCCGTGTTTTTGTCGCCCAAAGTCAGGGACAACATCCAGGGACGGCTGGCTTCTTTGTTGCTGCGCGGGTTGTTCATCAAGTTACTGGTCATGGCGTGTGCTGTCCGAAAAGGGAATTCTTCAATGAATTACTTCGTTAAATTTTGCCACTGCTGCCCCACATACTCTAGCGCCAAACGGGGGTTAATTGGATGATTCGCCAAGCGAAATTCTTTCTGCAAACTTTGGTACAGCAGGCTGAAACGTTCCAGGCCTATCGACTTTACCCACATGAGTTTGGGTGCCAACCACGGAAAATTACTGCCTTTCAGGCCGTGGGCTTGTGAAACACAGTCGCTACACAAACGCATGGCCAATTCAAGCACTACTGGCAAACCCACCTTTTCAAGCCCGGTCGGCGGGTTGGCATGTTGGTCGGGATTGGCAAGCCACTCCAAAAACTTTTTGCGCAAATCAAGTTGGTCTGCCGCTGTTTGTGCCAGGCTGAGTGCCTCAAACGGATCGTTCATGGCCACACCCAAAGCCACATCCGGCTGCTGCACACCCTGCGCCTCGAGCCAGGCGAGACACTCTGCAATCGTCGGCATGGGCATGGTCAATTCCTGACAGCGAGAGCGGATGGTGGGCAACAACTTGTCAACCCGACTACCCACCAGCACAAACCGAAGGCCGTTGGCGGGCTCTTCGAGCGTTTTAAGCAGCGCATTGGCGGTGTTGGCATTCATGTTGTCGAAGGGATACACCACCACGTAACGGGAGGCGCCGCGGCTTGACGCCGTATTGAAGTAGTTTTGAAGATCCCGCACATCGTCGATTCGAATGTCTTGGCTGGGTTTCACGCCAGTTTTTACGTCCACATTGAAACCAAGCTCAAGCGCCACGGCCTGTGGCATCAGGTAACGCAAATCGGGGTGATTGCCGGCAAGTCGCATGTGGCAGCCTGGGCATTGCAGGCAGGGCTTTTTGCCAGTAGGCGTCTCGCAAAGCAGTTCAGCAAGGTGCTGCCCCACCAGGTCGTAAAGCCCCTTGGGTTGATGACCATGGATCAGAATTGGTGCGGTGGTGGCTTGCATCAAATTGCCCAATTGCGCTTGGGCGCGCAACAACCAGCTAGCTGTGCTCATGACAAGCCCAGGTTTAAATGGGTTCGCATGAACTTGTCGAGTTCTGCCAATACCGTTTCACCCACTTCCGCTTCGGGAGGTTGAGCGTCAATCAATCGAATGCGGCGCGGGTTCAACTGTGAGCGTTTAATAAAACCGGCACGCACTGCCTCGAAATAACTTGCCGGCTTTTCTTCAAATTTGTCGCTAACCCCTGCCCTGCCCTGTATGCGGCTTTGCGACACGGCAATCGGCAAATCAAACAAAAAAGTCAATGTGGGCTCGAACCCCTTTAACGCCCACTTGCTCAATTGTTGGCAGTCTTCCCAACTGGCACCGCCTGCACCAGCCTGGTAAGCAAAACTGCTGTCTTCAAACCGGTCTGTTATTACCCACACACCACGATCAAGTGCCGGTTGAATGGTTTCAACCATGTGCTGCCTGCGCGCAGCGTAAATCAGCAGCAGTTCTGTGTTCACGTCCATATTGTGATGTAACACCAGTTCTCGAATGGCCTCGCCCACAGGGGTGCCGCCCGGTTCTCGTGTTTGCAGGCATTCAAAACCCAATTCTTCCAGCCGTGTTTTCACCCGCGCAATGTGCGAAGACTTCCCCGCACCATCCACACCCTCGAAGCTGATCAGGTAACCCTGTTTGTGCTTTTTCATGAAGCCGTCACCGCCTAAGTTGGTATTTGCGTACCGCGTTGTTGTGCTCATTCAGATTCTTGCTGAAATAACTGCCGCCGTCACCCTTGGCCACAAAATAAAAATACGGGGTTTTGTCTGGATTCACCGTCGCGTACAAAGCCGCCTTGCCCGGATTTGAAATGGGCGTTGGCGGCAAACCAGCCCGAGTGTAGCTGTTGTAGGGGGTATCCGTTTGAAGGTGTTTGCGTGTCAGGTTGCCATCAAAAGCCTCGCCCACACCATAGATTACTGTGGGGTCGGTTTGCAATAACATGCCCACACGCAGGCGGTTCACAAACACGCTCGCCACTTTGCCACGATCGCTGGCCAAGCCTGTTTCTTTTTCAACAATCGAAGCCATTTTCAAGGCATCGTAGGGAGTTTTCAAAGGGGTTTGCGGATCGCGCTGAGCCCACGCCTTCTCAAGTTCCACCTGTTGCAGGCGCACGGCCCTGCTCAACAGTTCGGATAACTTCGACCCCGGTGAGTATTTGTAGGTGTCCGGGTATATCCAGCCTTCGAGGCTTGCGCCTTCAAGGCCCATTTTTTGAGCAATTGCGCGGTGGTCCATGCCCGGCAAATCATCAATCAAATCTGGCTGTGCACGCAACCTGGCAAGCAAAGCACGTGCGGTTTGCCCCTCCACCAATGCCACACTGCTTAGAACCCCCTGCCCTTTGCTCAAATAGTCCACCAAACCCAGGATACTGATTCCCTCAGGCAAGTCGTATCGGCCCGCTTTCAATTGGCCGGCGCTACCGCTTAACCGCGCAGCCAATACAAACAAATCAGGGCTCACATCCAGCCCCTGCTGAATCAATTCGTTGGCAATCGCGCGTGCGCCCAAACCACTGCTTACATGGGCATCCACACGGGGTTGACTGCGGTCTATCGGCATATTCAACACAAAATAAATACCCACAATAATCGCTGACAGTACAACAACACCAGCGATCACCATTCGTTTGAACCATTGCCTGCCAGACACCGTTTTTTTCAATGCCTTCTTTGTTTTTTTACCTTTGCGCACGACTTTGCTTCACCTTGGGTTATTGGAAGGCGAGACCTTACCAGAAGCCACTACAATGTGGAGATTGCCTTTCATGATAGCGGGAAAGTTTTTCCATGGCTTACCGACATTGTTTGTTTTGTTTGTTACAAAGGATTTGAGCATGTCTGCACAGTTTTTATCGCGTTGGGGTGTCATTGGCGTGGACGGAGACGACGCAGTGACTTTTCTTCAATCACAACTCAGCAACGACGTTGCGGGCATGGCTGAAAGCCAGCTGCGTATGGCGGGTCTGTGCACAGCCAAAGGCCGCTTGCTGGGTAGTTTTTTCGTATTGCGTCAGGGCAAGCAGGTGTTGTTGGTGTGCCGCAAAGAAACCATTGCAGCTTTGGTCAAACGCCTGAGCATGTTTGTGTTGCGCAGCAAATGCAAAGTACGTGACTGCACGGCTGAATATCAGGTGTCATTTTTGTCAAACTCGACGCTGGCCTCGCCCATGCGGGTTCAGTGGGACGAACAGGGCAATGCCAAGGCAAGCCTTCGCCCAATCGGCGATTCAATGCCTGGTTTTCAAATTGCTGCCAGCACTGAACAGGCACAGCGAGGCCATGCAGACGATGAATTTGAGTATGCCCTGCAGCAACTGGGTATCGCCTATGTGTCGCAAGCCACAGTTGAAATGTTTGTGCCGCAAGCCATTAATTTTGATTTGGTGGGCGGGGTCAGTTTTAGCAAGGGTTGCTACCCTGGCCAGGAAATTGTGGCTAGAAGCCACTATCTGGGCAAGGTGAAGCGACGTGTATTCCAAGCCACTGCGGCTGGGGCCCCCACGCTTACAGCGGGCCTGGATGTATGGCTGTCAGGCAAAGAAAACGAACCCGCGGGATCTGTGGCCACAGTGGTGGGTTTCAATGGCCAGCAGCATTTGCTGGTCGAACTGCCTGTGGAAGACGCGGATCAAAACGGTGCCACCTTCACGGTCAAAAACGAGGCGGGTGAAATACAACTGAAAGTTCAGCCTCCACCCTATGATGTGCACCAGAAAGGCAGCGTGTTTGAATGAAGCGCCAGCTTTTCATTTACTACCGAATCCCCAAAGCTGACATCGCTCTGGGATTACGGTGTGCCAGGCGCTTGGCAACCCAACTCAAACAACAGGGATTGGGTCACAGCCAATTGTTTCAACGTGAAGAAGTGGACAAACCCTACTTCACCTTGATGGAAGTGATATACCCTGCCCCTGAATTTTCAGACTGCACGGCACTGTTCACCGAGAAAGTGGAGAAAATGGCAGCCACGTGTTTTACCGATTTGCCAAGCCTGCCCAGCCGCCACCTTGAGCTGTTCACTGAGTTGCCTGACGAGGTGAACGGCTAATGTGCCTGGCCGTGCTCGCGATCAATGCTCACCCCGACTATCCATTCATTTGCCTGGCCAATCGGGATGAGTTTCACAATCGCCCCACGGCACCGTTGCATGCATGGTCAACCCCCCATGGCTCGCTTTGGGCGGGTAAAGACCTGCAATCGGGCGGTACCTGGCTGGGCATTGGCAGCAATGCAGAATTTGCGCTGTTAACGAATGTCAGAAACAGCACCCTGAACATGCCCGGCACGGCTCCTTCACGTGGCCTGTTGGTCCTTGATGCCATTCAAACAGGAACAGCGCCCGATGAAAAAGCCTCGCTTGCGTTTGCGGGTTTTAATTTGATTCATGGCAACCTGCAACGCTTGAACCTTCGC
This sequence comes from Limnobacter alexandrii, assembly GCF_005871185.1. GTDB lineage: Bacteria > Pseudomonadota > Gammaproteobacteria > Burkholderiales > Burkholderiaceae_B > Limnobacter > Limnobacter alexandrii. The sequence continues at coordinate 445,233 of NZ_SWKN01000008.1, read as the reverse complement.
TGCACCAGCAACCAAGGCATCAAACTTGGCAACGGGCTTGATTTCACCACCGCACTGCAAACAGGCTTGTACAGCCTGTCCAACGGCCATTTGAACGCACCCTGGCCCAAATCACGCTTGTTAAAAACAGGTTTGCAACAAGAAATTGACGTGAACTTGTCCAATCACGAAGCAGGCGCTGCTTTTGAAAACAAGCTGCTGGGGCTGCTTGCACACACAGGGCTTGCCGAGGATGCTGAGTTGCCCAGCACTGGCGTGCCTTACGAATGGGAAAAAATGCTCTCGGCTGTGAAAATTGTGTCGCCTTTGTATGGCACACGCTCAAGCGCGGTCATTTTGCTCGACCGGTACAACACTGTTCATTTCACGGAAATTACATTCGACCCGGCCGGAAATGAAATTGGGCGACAAAGGATTGAAATACCCTTGCCGCCCAAGCTTTAACAAATCAATATTTAAACTTCGTAATCCATGCACTGGCGTGCCGTGCGCACTTCACCAATAAAGCTTTTGATGGCTTCATGCGTGGGGTGCACCGCATAGGCATCCAAAGCCGCCTTGTTCTCGAAGGTCGAGTACAACACCACGTCATAAGTGCATTCCAGGCTGGTACCGCCCAAACCCACTTCAAAGTCCACAATGCCGGGCACGATGTTGGCGCAAGCCATCAGCTTTTCCTTCACCAGTTCCATGTTGCGGGCCTTGGTGTTGCCAAGGGCTTCGTCTTTCAACTGCCAGAATACGATGTGCTTGATCATTGAACTTCTCTAGATTTGGTTGGGTAATCTCAGTTGGGTAACTGATAGTCTTTGAATTGCTCGCGCAATTTCAGTTTCTGGATTTTACCAGTCGCCGTGTGCGGTAATTCGTCTACAAAAGCCACATCGTTGGGCAAACAGTATTTTGCAACCTTGCCCTCATAAAAATTCAGCAGCTCTTCTTTGCTCACTTCCACATTGGGCTTTTTCACCACCACCAACAGCGGGCGTTCATCCCACTTGGGGTGGTAAACAGAAATGACTGCCGCCTCATGCACCGCAGGGTGAGCCATGGCCACGTTTTCCAGGTCAATCGAGCTGATCCATTCGCCGCCCGACTTGATCACGTCTTTGCTGCGGTCGGTAATCTGCATGAAGCCTTCGCGATTGATCTTGGACACATCGCCAGTGGCAAACCACTTCTTGCCTTCTTTGTCCGTGGTAAAAGCTTTGGCACCCTCGCCACCGTAGTAGCTGTCGATCACCCAGTGACCACGCACCAACAGGTCGCCAAAGGCCTCGCCATCCCAGGGCAATTCCTCGCCATCATCGCTGACAATTTTCATGTCCACGCCGAAAATTGCGGTGCCCTGCTTCTGCATGATGTTCTGCTTTTCTTCCAGCGACAAATCCATGTGCTGGGCCTTTAAACGGCACACCGTGCCCAAGGGCGAAAGTTCAGTCATGCCCCAGGCATGAATTACTTCGACACCCAGGCTGTTCAGTGTTTTGATCATGGCCGCTGGCGCAGCCGAACCACCAATCACCGTGCGGTTGAAGTAATTGAACTTCAATCCGTTTTGCTGCACATGGTTCAACAGGCCCAGCCACACCGTGGGTACGCCTGCGGAGAAGTTTACCTTCTCGCTTTCCAATAATTCGTAAATGGATGCGCCATCCAAAGCCCCGCCCGGCATCACCATTTTTGCACCGGTCATCAAGGCAATGTACGGAATGCCCCAGGCATTGACGTGGAACATGGGCACCACGGGCAAAATGGTATCGCGGCTGCTCAGGCCCAAGGCATCGGGCGTACAGGCGGCCATGGCATGCAATACTGTTGAACGGTGTGAATACAAGGCACCTTTGGGGTTACCTGTGGTGCCCGATGTGTAGCACAGACCCGAGGCTGCGTTTTCATCCAGCTGCGGCCAAACAAACTGGTCCGAAGCATCTTTGATCAGGGCTTCATAGTTCAGGCAACCGGCCACTGCTGGCTCAGCGGGCATTACCGCTTCATCACACATTTGTACCCAGCGTTTCACGGTGGGGCAAGCAGGTGCAATGGCTTTAATCAGGGGCGCGAAGGTGCTGTCAAAAAACACCATGGTGTCTTTCGCATGGTTGATGATGTACACCAGTTGCTCGGGGAACAGGCGCGGGTTCAAGGTGTGCACCACAGCACCCATGCCAGACACCGCATAATAAATTTCAACATGGCGATAACCGTTCCATGCCAGTGTGGCAATGTTTTCACCCTGCTGTACGCCCAGGCTGGTCAGGGTATTGGCCAGCTTCTTGGTTCGTTTGGCCACTTCCCCATAGGTGGTTCGATGAATGTCACCTTCCGTACGGCGTGACACGACTTCAACATGCGGGTGGTGCCGCTCTGCGTGTTCCATCACCGATGAAATCAACAGGGGCATATTCATCATCAAACCTTGCATTTGCGCTCTCTCCTCCAGGTATTACGTTTGTTCTGCGGTCTTCCCCGACTACAATGGTGGGGTTGTTTAACGAAACTATACTTCAGGACCACCCTTTGTTTCATAATCACGATTCTATTTTGGTTCAAGAATACGCAAGTTTGGGCGCACCTTACCTGGCCGAGGTACCAGCCACGCCTCTTCGCACCGAAGCTGGTCTGGTTCACTTGAACAAAACCTTGACCAATGAAATAGGTTTGAACGCGGAACAACTGGCCAGTTCCCCAGGAATAGACTTCCTTTCCGGTAACGCGCCATTTCCGGATTACAAAAGCCGGGCCAGTGTTTACTGCGGCCATCAGTTCGGCGTGTTTGTGCCGCAACTGGGTGACGGCCGGGCCCTGTTGGTGGCCGAGGTGCGCAAGGGCAAACAATACCGCCAGTTGCAACTCAAAGGCGCAGGCCCCACGCCCTACTCCCGGCATGCGGATGGTAGGGCTGTATTGCGTTCATCCATTCGTGAATACCTGGCCTCTGAAGCCATGCATGCTTTGGGCATTCCGACCACGCGTGCGCTCAGCCTGACCGCCAGTGCCGATCCCGTGTTTCGTGAAACCACTGAAACAGCTGCGGTGGTGTGCCGCGTCAGCGAAAGCTTCATGCGCTTTGGGCACGTGGAATTTTTTTGTTACACCAACCAGCTCGATGCATTGCGAAACCTGCTGACCTGGCACATCGAACAACACCACCCTGAAATTGACCTTGGAGAAACAGAGGCCAGTTTCCACAAGGGTTTGTTGCAATGGTTGGGCGTGGTAATTGAACGCACAGCAAAAATGGTGGCCCAGTGGCAGGCCGTAGGTTTTTGCCACGGCGTGATGAACACCGACAACATGAGTTTGCTGGGCCTGACCATCGATTACGGCCCCTACGGCTTCATCGACGGCTTTGACATTGACCACATTTGCAATCATTCCGACCACCAGGGTCGCTACAGCTATCGCAATCAACCTCGCATCGCCCATTGGAACCTGTACGCCCTGGCCCAAGCCTTAAGCCCGCTGATTCCTGACAGCAAGGAAACACTTCAAAACTTGCTGGATGGTTTTGCTGATGCATTTCACGCAGAGCACAGCGCTCTATTTGCGCAAAAGCTTGGCTTGGCTAAAACCCAGGGTGATGCGGTTGATGGTCTTATTGAGACCACCCTGAAATTCATGCATGAACACACCCTTGATTTCACAAGGTTTTTCAGATCATTGTCAGCCTTGGATCCTCAAATTAGTGCCGCTGAAAATTTCGCCTTGTGGCAAAGAAGCGATTTTTTCCCTCTGGCTTTGGGGAATGAACAGCAAGTCACCAATGCCCATGCATGGCTTGCACAGTGGCTCGCAATGAGCAATAAGGCATCGGAAAATGCCGAAGAATGGCGCACAAGGCTTGATCACATCAACCCGGCATTTGTGCTGCGCAACCACTTGTTGCAACACGCCATTGAACAAGCCCAGAAAGGTGAGTTTTCTGAGGTGAACCGATTGTTCACCGCGTTGTCTGACCCCTACAATGCGGCACAACTGCCAGCGGAGTACACGGCGCAGCCACCAGACTGGGCAAAATCACTGGTGCTGAGTTGTTCTTCTTGAATTGCGGAGACTGAATCATGGTTGAAAAAGTAGTCAAAACAGAAGCTCAGTGGCGCGAAGAACTGACCCCCACCAGCTTTGAAGTCACCCGCAAGAAAGGCACCGAACGTGCCTTTACAGGCCAGTATTGGGACCACCATGAACCGGGAATTTATCGCTGCATTTGTTGCGGAACGCCCTTGTTTGCATCCGACACGAAATTCGATTCAGGCTGTGGCTGGCCAAGCTACTTCGCCCCACTGAACCCAGACAACATTGAAGAACACGTAGACCGCAGCTACGGCATGACTCGCACTGAAGTGACCTGTAAAATATGCGATTCGCACTTGGGCCATGTATTCGAAGACGGACCCGCGCCCACAGGCCTGCGCTACTGCATCAACTCGGTCAGTTTGGCATTTGAGCCTTTTGCATCCGACTCATCGGCATAACCACACCACAACTACAACATGAAACTGCTACTCGATTTTCTACCAATTGTTCTGTTCTTTGTCAGCTTTAAATGGGCTGGCAGTAACCCCGAACAGGCCCAAGCCATGCTGGAGCCCATCTTGGGCAGTATTTCCAATGCAGAAGTACAAACAGCCCAATTGCCGATTTTGCTGGCGACCGTGGTGGCCATTCTGGCCACTGTGCTGCAAATCATTTATCAAAAAGCTACCGGCAAAAAAGTAGAAAACATGCAGTGGATCGGCCTCATCCTGATTGCAGTGTTTGGCGGGGCCACACTTGTTTTGCAGAATGAAACCTTCATCAAATGGAAACCCACGGTGCTTTACCTGGCCATGGCAGCTGGCTTCCTGATCGCTTATGCCTTCAAGCGCAACCCCATCGAACTCATGATGAAAGGTCAAGTCGACCTTCCTGCGCCGGTCTGGGTGAATTTATTGTGGGCATGGGTAGGCTTTTTTGTACTCATGGCCGTTTTGAATATTGCGGTTGCCTACTCCTTTTCAACCGAGGTGTGGGTGGACTTCAAATTGTTCGGTTCACTGGGTGCCACGCTAGTATTTGTATTCGGGCAGGGCTTTTACATGTCCAAACACATGAAGCAAAGCAATGAGCAAAGCAGCGAGGTGAAGTAAGCATGGTCACCAGCGAAGACATCAAAAAGCGGCTTGAAACCGCACTCGATGCTGAAGTCGAAGTCATTGACGAGTCGCACCTGCACGCAGGCCACGAAGGGGCCAAGTCTGGCGGTCGACATTACCGCGTCAAACTGAAGTCTGCACGCTTCAATGGGCTAAGAACATTAGCGCGCCATCGTCTCGTGTATGATGCTTTGGCAGAATGGATGAAAAAAGAAATCCATGCTTTGGCCATAGATTCCACTGAGGAATCCGTTGTGGATTAAACAGAAGACGCGCCATCGGGATCCGAGCCAAGCCCATTGTTTTAACTCTCTGAGACACAAGGTTTATTTGTTATGTTGAAAACCACCCTGAAAGCAACTTGTCTGGCCGCCGCACTGGTTCTGGGCAACCCCGTTTATGCTCAAAATGCCGCTGTGGTCAATGGCCAGTCCATTCCCAGCGCCTTGATCGACTTCATCATGGCCGAGCAGGAAAAGCGTGGCCAGGCAGCCTCGCCTGAAATGCGCGCCACCATTCGTCAAGAACTGATCAATCAGGAAGTGATGAAGCAGGAAGCCGTGAAAAAAGGCTTGGGAAGCAGCCCCGAAGTGAAGTACCAGGTGCAGATGATGAATCAGGCCATTCTGGCCAACGCCCTGCGTGAAGACTTCTACAAAAACACCAAACTGACCGACAAAGAAGTCGAAACGGCGTATGCGGAAATCGCCAAAATGATGGGCGGCAGCGAGTTCCGCGCCAGCCACATTCTGGTTGAACAAGAAGCCGAGGCCAAAGCAATTATCGACCAGTTGGGCAAAGGCGGGAAGTTTGCAGACATCGCCAAGGCCAAGTCCAAAGACCCTGGCTCAGCACCCAACGGTGGCGATCTGGATTGGGCCAACCCCAACAGCTTTGTACCCGAGTTTTCTCAGGCCATGGTAGGCCTGAAAAAAGGTGAGTACACCAAAACGCCCGTGAAAAGCCAGTTTGGTTACCACGTTATTCTGTTGGCAGACACCCGCGAGGCCACAGCACCCAAACTTGAAGAAATTCGTCCACAGCTTGAGCAGAAAATGATCAACGACAAGTGGGAAGAGTATCAAGGCAAACTGTTGTCCAGCGCAAAAGTGAAGTAAAGCCTGCTGCTCAACAACAAAAAAGCCGCCAACTACAGCAGTTGGCGGCTTTTTTCATTGCTCGTTCAAACAAGCAAATCAGGCATTGGTAATTCGGTCGATTGCAGCCTGATACATGTAGCTTTGTCGCAAACTATCCCAATCCAGCGACTGCGCCGAAAGCAGTCGGCTCAAGCGGCGGTTTCGCACTTCCATGTTTTCATGAACCTCGGGCACTGGATTGTTCACCAAGGTGTCGATGTCGTCAAAATTGTTGCACACCAGCACTGCATCGCAACCGGCCTGCAAAGCCGCGCTGGCTCGGGCTCGAATATCACCCACACCATGCGCACCCACCATGTCCAAATCGTCGCTGATCACGGCCCCATCAAAGCTGAACTTCACCCGCAACACCTCTTGAATCCAGAAGCTGGAAAAACATGCAGGCATGGGGTCTACCTCGGAATACACCACATGGGCCGGCATAATACTGGCCATATTCAAGGTTGAATTCAGTTGGTACGGCAGCGCATCCACCTTCAAAATTTCATTCAAAGGGCGATTGTCGTGGGGCAAGGCCAAATGGCTGTCCAAACTTACCCAGCCATGGCCCGGAAAGTGTTTTCCACAGGCTTGCATGCCTGCCAGGGCCATGCCATTCATCAAAGCCGAAGACAAGCGGGACACCAGTCTGGCATCCTTGCCAAAAGAGCGGTCGCCAATAATTTCGCTATTGCCCCAATCCAGATCCAAAACTGGTGCAAAACTCATGTCGATGCCACAAGCGCGCAACTCTGCAGCCATCACAAAGCCGGCTTCCCGGGCCAAAAGCACCGCATCGTCGAAATCTGTTGCAGCCCTTTGACCAATTTGCCGCATCGAAGGAATGGCAGTGAAGCCATCCCGAAAACGCTGCACTCGGCCACCCTCATGATCCACAAAAACAGGCTTGCTCAAGCCCCCATTGGCCCTGATAGACTCTACTAAATCAATCAGTTGGGCCTTACTTTCAAAGTTTCTTGTGAAAAGAATAAGTCCGCCAACGGCCGGGTTTTGAATGCGTGCAATATCCTCTTGGGACAAAGTCAAACCCGTCAAACCAATGATGAATGGACCTAACATAACGCGTGAATTCCTTAAATTAAATTATTGTTTTGAAAACAAAATAACCGTAGACATCACGTAATTTTGTTCATCACTGATTGAAATTTTTGCCAGAGCCCTTCGTGACTTTAACCAATTCTGCAGATGCTCGGAATAAACCAAAACGGGTTCCCCCGATTCACTGTTCAACACCGACAAATCCTGAAATGAAAACTGCGCGCCAACTCCGGTGCCCATGGCTTTTGAAAACGCTTCTTTGGCGCAATAGCGTGTAGCGATAAAAAGGGTGCCTCGAATGGCCGATTTATCAGACCTGCGTTCATACTCATCAATTTCGGCAGGTGTCAGCACTCGCTTGATAAACACCTCCCTGCCCTTGCGCAGCAAACTCTCAAGTCGGGCGACCTCGAGAATGTCACAACCCAAACCTAGAATATTGTCGATCATGAGGCATTTGAACCCATTTTTAAATTAACGCGGTCTAATTGCTTCCAACTTCGCCGAAATCATAAGTTCTTTCATTTTCTTGATTGCGCCCTCCCAGCCCATGAACACCGCATTGGCCACAATGCTGTGGCCGATGTTCAATTCTGAAATGGTTTCAATCGCAGCCACAGGCTGTACATTTTCATAATTCAAACCATGCCCGGCATTCACCCTCAAACCCTCGGCCACGCCAAAATTGGCCGACTTTCGAATTCTCGACAGCTCAAGCTCAACCGCGGGCCCCAGGGCATGGGCATAACGCCCCGTGTGCAACTCAATGGCGTCCGCGCCACATTTCAGCGCTGCCTCAATTTGATCCATGTCCGGGTCAATGAACAATGAAATTCGCATGCCCTGGTCTTTCAACCGGGCAACTGCTGGCGCAATCAGGTGAAAACCACCAATCACATCCAAACCACCCTCGGTTGTCACCTCTTCCCGGCGTTCTGGCACAAAACAGACATCCTGGGGTTTTACATCCTCCACCAGGCGAATCATTTCCTCAACCACCGCACATTCGAAATTCATGCGCGTGCTGATCAACGGCCGAATCCTCCGCACATCGTCATCTTGCATGTGGCGTCGATCTTCCCGAACGTGCACGGTAATTGCATCCGCCCCATATTCTTCGGCCAGCAAAGCCGCCCTCAACGGGTCAGGCTCATGCCCCCTGCGGGCTTGGCGAATTGTGGCCACGTGATCAATGTTGACACCGAGTTCTATCATGCTCTTAACAAATGCTCCATCCAGACTCTAGACATCAAACCGTTAGGCGCAATGTGCGTCATCAACAGCTTTCGGGTAATCGGTTTTAAGGCACTGGCCGCAGACTTTGACCAAATGCCATTCTGAATTTCAGCAATCCACAAGCCTTGGACAAGCTGCTCAACGCTGCTGTTCATCGAATTGTTTACATTTCCCCCGTCTGAGGGAGCCCAGCCTTCCTGCTCTTGCCACACGTAATGGCGTTCGGGGTCAATTGCAAGGCCTGCCTTGTCCTGCTGCCAGTCAAGCCCATAACCCAGGGATTGAAGCAAACCAACCTCAAACTGGCGAATGCAAACATTCATGTCATCACCGCTGGCCAATCCCAGCAAAGTGTTTTGGTACAGATCAAACAGGTCAGGGTGAGTGTCTTCACGACTCAAGCCGCGCATCAGCAGTTCATTCAGATAGTAAGCAGCAAACAGGGCTTTGCCATCGGGCGACATCAAACCGCCCAACCACTCGGCCTGCATCAGGGTTTTTACCTCCGACTTCCCGGCAAAACGCACTGAAAGTGGCTGAAAGCTGACCAACACAGCCCTCAAACCCGAATGGGGTCTTTTTGCGCCTTTCGCCACCACGGGCAAACGCCCGTGTTCCTTGCAAAACAGCTCGACAATCAAACTGGTTTCCTTGTACGGCACACTGTGCAGTACATAGGCAAAATCCGTGTTGGATCGAGTGTTATTCATACCCCAGGCTTTGAAGCAAGGTTGCATTGTCCGCCCAACCGCTGCGCACTTTCACCCAGGTTTCCAGGTGCACGCTGCCGCCAAACAAGCGCTCCATGTCCTGGCGCGCCTCGGAGCCAATTCGCTTCAGCTTTTCGCCACCCTTGCCAATAATCATGGCTTTGTGAGAAGAACGATCAACAAGAATGGAAGCATAAATAAGCCGGCGACCATCCTCAATCTCGAATTTATCAATCACCACAGTGCAGGTGTAAGGCAATTCGTCGCCCACCAAACGAAACAGCTTTTCTCGAATACGCTCAGCTGCCAGAAACTTTTCCGGACGATCGGTCAAAGTATCTTCGTCGTAAAAGAAGGGCTGCTCGGGCAACAAGGCAGAAACAGCCTCTTTCAGTGCATCCAGGTTTTTGATGGCTTGCGCGCTCAAGGGCACAATCGCATCAAAATTGCGTTGCCCACTTACCTTCTCAAGAAAAGGCAGTATCTCCGCTTTCTTTTCAAGCAAATCCACCTTGTTAACCACCGCCACCAACGGCACACCCTTGGGGCACAGCTCCAGTACTTTCATGTCCGCCGGGGTCAATTTGCCTTGCTCAATGACCCACAAAATCACGTTCACATCGGCCAGCGCGGTCAGCACAGCGCGGTTCATGGTTTTATTCAAGGCGTTTGAATGCTTGGTTTGAAAGCCAGGTGTATCCACAAAAATAAACTGGGTGGGCACGTCTTTGATGGTTTCAGTCATTACCCCAAGCACCCGGTGACGGGTGGTTTGTGGTTTGCTGGACGTAATCGACAAATGCTCGCCAATCATTCCGTTCATCAGGGTGGATTTGCCCACATTCGGGCGTCCCACCACGGCAATCACGCCGCACTTTGATTCGGCCATGTTATTGCCTCCTGCTGGCTTGGTTGGGGTCAGAATACTCCCGTTCAAGCAATTCGATAAGCACCGCTTGCGCGGCGTGCTGCTCGGCCACCCTGCGAGAATGTCCCTGTCCAACCTTGGTAATTTCAAGATCTTCAACCGAGCATTCCACGCTGAATTCGGGACTGGCCGAGGTGCCCCCCTCCACCAACACGCGGTAGATTGGCAGCTTCAAGCGTTTGCCTTGCAGCAATTCCTGCAAGCGGGTTTTGGGGTCTTTGCCCATGGACTCAATCGGGGTTTCAAGCATTACAGGCTTGAGCAAACGCACCACACAATCGCGGGCTGCCTCAAAACCTGAGTCCAGAAGAATGGCGCCAAAAAGGGCCTCCAGACCGTCGGCCACGATGCTGTCCTTGATCGCTTTTGCACTGCGCAGCTCGCCAGCCCCCAAAAACAGGTATTGATCAAGCAATAAGTTGCGGCCCACCATGGCCAGGCAGTCCTGTTTTACAAGGTGCGAGCGCACCCTCGACATCTTGCCCTCATCCATGTCTGGATGCGATTCGAACAACAAAATGGAGGCTGCGCAATTCAACACACTGTCACCCAGAAATTCCAGACGCTCGTTGTGATGGCTGCTGTAGCTGCGGTGAGTCAAGGCAAGGCGAAGCAAAGCCTGGTCTTTGAACGAGTACCCCAATGCAGCTTCAAGACTTGAATACTTTGAACTGTCCACTCAATACCTCCAGCTGGCTTTAGTGAAACAAGCCAATTCGGGAAAAGTCATTGAAGTTCATCCACACCAAGAATGCCTTGCCAACTACCTGCTCATCTGAAACAAAGCCCCAAATACGACTGTCGCTGGAATTGTCCCGATTGTCCCCCATCATGAAGTAATGTCCTTGCGGCACCACACAGCGAAAACCAGTCACATCGTATTTGCAGTTATCACGATTCTTGAAGGTCTGCGCACCAATCACATAAGGTGGCGCATCTTCATCATTAAGCACCAGGTGTTTCTTGCCACCCAAAGTTTCCTGAAACTGAAGCGAATATGAAAAACTGTTCGGATCGTAGTATTTGTCCAGCTCTTTTACAGGCAATACTTGCCCATTGATCGACAGCTTCTTGTTGCGATATTCCACCACGTCGCCACCCACACCCACCACACGCTTGATGTAATCCAGCGAGGGGTCAAGAGGATAACGAAACACCATGACATCGCCACGCTGAGGGTCGTTGATGGGAATTATTTTCTTGTCGACAATCGGCAAGCGAATGCCGTAGGTGAATTTGTTCACCAAAATCAAATCACCAATCAACAACGTAGGGATCATGGAACCTGATGGAATCTTAAACGGCTCCACCACAAACGAGCGCAACACAAACACAAACAAAATGACTGGAAAAAAGCTTGCACTGTATTCAAGCCACAAAGGCTGCTTCATGTACTGCTGGCGAATGCGTCTTTCAGTGTCGCCACCCACACCTGCACTTGAACCGGCAAGGGCTTGCTCTGCTGCCATTTTTCTTTTTGGCTTGAACACAAACACATCAAGCGCATAGAAAAAGCCGGTGAACAACACCAGCAAAAACAGGATCAGGGAAAAATTCATTGTTATTTGTCTTCCACTTGGAGAATGGCCAAAAACGCTTCTTGTGGAATTTCCACATTACCAACCTGCTTCATGCGCTTCTTGCCTGCCTTCTGCTTTTCCAACAGTTTTTTCTTGCGTGAAATATCGCCACCGTAACACTTGGCCAACACGTTTTTTCGCAAAGCCTTCACTGTTTCACGGGCAATAATATTGGCGCCAATTGCCGCTTGAATCGCAACATCAAACATTTGGCGAGAAATGATTTCCCGCATTTTGCCAGCCACAGCACGGCCACGATAAACCGCATTGCTTCGGTGAACCATGATCGACAAAGCGTCTACTTTTTCACCGTTGATCAGCATATCAACCTTCACGATATCTGCCGGCCTGTATTCCTTGAAGGAATAGTCCATTGACGCATAACCACGTGAGGTCGACTTCAGTTTATCGAAGAAGTCGAGCACAATTTCGGCCATGGGCATCTCAAACGTAATTCGCACTTGACGCCCGTGGTAAACCATATTGGTTTGTGTGCCGCGCCGCCCTGTGCACAGCGTCATCACCGAGCCTACATACTCTTGGGGCATCAACAAATTCACGGTTACAATCGGTTCGCGAATTTCATCAACCTTGCTCAGGTCGGGCATCTTGGAGGGATTGTCTACCCGCAGAATGGTGCCATCACGCTGTTTGATTTCATAGACCACTGTTGGAGCAGTGGTAATCAAATCCATGTCGAACTCACGCTCCAGGCGCTCTTGCACAATGTCCATGTGCAACATACCCAGGAAACCACAACGGAAACCAAAGCCCAGGGCCTGCGATACTTCAGGCTCGTAATTCAAAGCGGCATCGTTCAAGCGCAGTTTGTCCAGCGCCTCACGCAAAGCCTCGTACTGGTTTGATTCTACGGGGAACAAACCAGCAAACACTTGGGACTGCACTTCCTTGAAACCAGGCAAAGGTTTGTCGGCAGGCTTGCCCGCCAAGGTCACTGTGTCACCAACCTTCGCACTTTCAAGCAACTTGATACCCGCGTTGATGTACCCCACCTCGCCAGCAGACAGCGATTCACGCGCAACCGACTTTGGCGTAAACACACCCACGTCGTCGGCAATGTAGGTATCGCCTGTAGCCATCAGCTTGATTTTGTCTTTGCGGTTCAGCACGCCATTGATGACACGTACCAGCATCACCACGCCCACATAATTGTCAAACCAACTATCGATAATCAGGGCTTGCAAAGGTGCATCACGGCTGCCGCGCGCAGGTGGTACCTTGTTCACAATCAGCTCAAGTACATCCTCAACGCCAAGCCCGGTTTTGGCTGAAATTGCAATGGCCTCGGATGCATCAATGCCAATGACGTCTTCAATTTCAGACTTCGCATTTTCAGGGTCAGCTTGCGGCAAATCAATTTTGTTCAACACCGGTAAAACTTCAACGCCCAGGTCCAAGGCTGTGTAGCAATTGGCCACAGTTTGGGCTTCAACCCCTTGCGAGGCATCCACAACCAGCAATGCACCTTCACAAGCAGATAGTGACCGGCTTACTTCATAAGAAAAGTCGACGTGCCCTGGCGTGTCGATCAGATTGAGCAAATAGGTGTTGCCGTCTTTGGCCTTGTAGGTAAGTGCTGCGGTTTGGGCCTTGATGGTAATGCCACGCTCCCGCTCAATGTCCATAGAATCAAGCACTTGAGAATCCATTTCCCGATCGCTCAGGCCGCCACATTTGTGGATCAGGCGATCGGCCAGCGTAGATTTCCCGTGATCAATGTGGGCGATGATCGAAAAATTGCGTATGTGCTGCATTTGCATCATTAAAAAGGGGGCTGCTCGGCCCCCTGAAAATTTCGGTAACGTGTCATTTTACCCGATCAGGCCTTGCTTTACAGCATATTTCGCCAGGCCCGCCGAGTTGTTCAGAACTTAAGGCTCAGGGTGTCAACACCACGAAGAAAGAGTTCTCGCCGCGGCGCACCAACATTGGGGCGGCCTGTCCTTTTGGAATGGCCTTGACCAAGTCTGCAAACTGTTTGGCCGAAGTGATATCGGTTCGGCCCACACGCAGGATGACGTCACCCACCGTAATGCCCGCAGATGCAGCCATACCCACTGCGTTGCGCACGACCACGCCACCGCTCAGGTTCAACGCCGACTTTTCCTGGGCAGTAGGATCAGTCACTGTCAAACCCAGTTTATCGGCCTCAGCAGCCTTTGGTTTTTCAGCAGGCGCAGCTGCTGGTTTGGCAGCCTCATTCTCAAATTCTCCTACCGTAATCGACACGGTTTTTTCAGCGCCCTTGCGCCACAAAACCATGTTGACCTTGCTGCCCGGCTTGGTTTCACCCACGATGCGTGGCAAATCAGAGGCTTTCTCCACCTTTTTGCCATCAAACCGCAAAATAATGTCGCCTGCAATCACGCCCGCTTTGTCCGCTGGGCTGTCTTTGCCCACAGAGCCCACCAAGGCACCCACGGCAGAGTCCAGGCCCAAGGCCTTCGCCACGTCTTTGTCAACCTCACCAATGCCCACACCAATGCGACCACGGCTTACCTTGCCAGTTTCACGCAGCTGTTTGGCCACACGCATGGCTTCGTCAATTGGAATGGCAAAAGAAATACCCATGAAGCCGCCAGTGCGGCTGTAAATCTGGGAGTTAATGCCGATCACTTCACCATCGAGATTCAACAAGGGGCCACCCGAGTTTCCTGGGTTTACGGCAACGTCGGTTTGAATAAAGGGCAAATATTCACCAGTGTCTCGGCCTTTGGCGCTCACAATACCGGCTGTCACCGAGTTTTCCAGGCCAAACGGCGACCCAATTGCCACCACCCATTGACCCACCTTGGTGTTGGCCACATTCCCGATTTTCAGGAAGGGAAGGTTTTTGCCTTCAATTTTGACCAAGGCAACGTCGGTTCGCTGGTCTGAACCAATGACCTTGCCTTTGAATTCCCGCTTGTCCGGGAAAGTCACGATAATGGATTCCGCACCATCTACCACGTGGTGGTTGGTCAGCAGGAAACCATCGGAATCGATGACAAAGCCTGAGCCCACACCACTGGGCACTTCACGCTCAGGAGCTTGCTGCCCACCGCGCGGTGCCTGGCCAGGCTGCCCGGGCATGGGTGTGCCTGGTGGCATAAAGCGGCGGAAAAACTCGAAAAATGGATCATTGGGATCCATACCCGGAAAACCGGGAAAACCTTGCGGATTCTGGCTTACTTTTTGAGTGGTACGAATGTTGACCACTGCAGGGCCGACGCGATCCACCAAATCAGAAAAGTCGGGCAAGCCGCGCGCATTGGTCTGCGCATGTGCAGGCACCGAGTCTGCAAAAAACACTGCGGCCAGCAAAAAAAAGGCCATCCATACAAAGTTTCGGGAATTCAACACTTCAGATCTCATTTAAAAATTTCCTTGTTATTGAGACTTCCAACGAACGGACTTTAAAAAAAGTCCCAAGGTTTTCTCAGGAACTTCACCCAGCACAGTGACCAAGTGCTCGCCCTGAGTTTCAGACTTCGACATCACTGCACCGTGGCTCATGGGCACTTGCGGCATGGAGTGATTGGCCTGAACTTTTTGAATAAACACCGACAAGGTGGACAAGCCATCCGAATACACGGTTTGATGAATTTGATCGTCTTTGGACTTCACTCGACACACGGTGTCTGCTTTCCTGAAACCAAACGCCAAGTCGGGCAAATCATAGGCCAATTCTTCAGGGCTTAACTTGCGCACCTCGGTGCTGCTTGTCCTCCAGCCAGGGCCGGCTTTGGCCAAAGACGGATTTTCAATCAAGGCCGGCTCAAATGATATTTCCTTGAAACCCACGTTTTCAAGCACTTCACCTTGCGGCGAATAAAGCTCTGAACGCATCAACAGTTTGTTTTCACGATCAACATACAGCCGATATTCGTAACGCAGATCGTCTTTCGGAGTCAACTTCAGCACTCTAACCGCACGGCCAGCCACGCGGCGCCCCGGCATTTCGTCAATGGTGTAAAGCTTTTCCAAAGAATTTGAGCCGTCAGCACCCGCCAGCACTCGGGGAAACGCAATCGAGGTATGGCGTCTCTCGGTGAGAATCATTTTTCGGTCGGGGATCACACATTGAATTTGATCATTGTGCCGAATCCATTTTGCGGGTTGCCCATCCAGGCGCTCTAGAACCTCGAACTCACCACCCGCTGTTGCCTGATGCAACAATTTGCTGGTTTGGGAATGTTTGCCAGACTCGGTAATCAGCAAACCGGAATAACTGAGCGTTTTGGCTTGATCGTGGCTGGCCCACACCAAACTCCAAAGACTTTGCTCAGCTTGCGCGGAAAAAGCCACCGAAGCCATAAAAACGCCGGTTGCAATGTGTTTGGCAAAGTGAAACGGGCGGTACATCTTCATGGTTTCAATGTCATTTAGCGGCTGGATGAAACGTAGTTGAACTCAACGCTGGGGTCCGTGCTGTATGGGGAAGGTTCCCACACATTCATCCATTCACCAGCGCCAGAATTGTTCACGATGATGGTTTCTGTATTGTCCAGCATCGGGCGATCAGCTTCCACCCGGGCAATAGGGGACACACCGGACAACCCGCCTCGAATGCTGTTTTGCTGATGGGCCATGAAATACTCTTGCCAAAGTGCCAGCTCTTGATCCGTAAATGTGTTTTCGACTGCTTGCGTTCGAACCATTTGAACCTGGCTGTCCAGGGGCGGAACTGCCTGGTTCAATGCAAAGCTGAAAAACCCCACCGCAGCCACCGAGGCCAGCAAACGACGCGAACGTCCCGCTGAAAATACACGCTGCAAGGCGGTTTGCCGATCAATTTTGGCAGCCAGTACAGGTGCAACTACAGTGGGTTCTCTTTCAAGGCTGGCGGCAATGCGCCCTACCAAACCCGGGGAGTGAAACGAAATCATCTCGCTGGAACGAATCAAGTCGCCCACCGCACAGTAACCTTGCCAGGCTTCGGCTTCTTCAGCTTCCATGGACTCAAGAAGGCGCTTGAGCTCAAGCTCATCAAGCTCGCCATCCAACATCGCGGAAATTTGTTCGTTTCTGTTCATTTCTACACTCACCGGTTTACCAACGCTTGCTGCCTTTGGGTTCCAACAAAGGTTTGATTTTTGCTGCAATAGATTCTCTAGCGCGGAAGATTCGCGATCGAACCGTGCCAATTGGGCAATCCATTGCTGCAGCAATCTCTTCGTAACTCAGGCCATCAATCTCGCGCATGACAATTGCCGACCGCAACTCCTCAGGCAACGCCGCCATGGCCTCATTGACCGCTTCACCGATCTGCTTGGTTTGGTAGAGCGATTCCGGCGTATCAATGTTACTAAGAGCAGCATTGTCTTCAAAAGTTTCACTGTCCCCGTCATTTGATTCTTTCAGGGTAGAAGGACGCCGCCCTTGAGTCACCAACAAATTCTTGGCCGTATTGATGGCAATGCGGTAGATCCAGGTGTAAAACGCACTGTCCCCACGGAAATTGCCAATGGCCCGGTAGGCTTTGATGAAGGTTTCCTGCACCACGTCCTCAATGTCTTCCTGATTGCGAACCATGCGCGTCAGCAATCGGGCCACTCGCCTGTGGTATTTGTTCACCAACAAGTTGAACGCAAGTTTGTCCCCAGCCTGAACACGCTGAACGATCAGCAAATCATCGTCTTTATCGGAGGACATTCATCCTCCAAAAATAGCTGGAAAGTGAAGGCTTATCCGCATTTTCATGGGATTGCAAGCGGCAGACCAAAACCCGCAACTGCCGAAAAGCAGAAGAGGACGCAGACACAAACAAGGCCCTGGCTTTGAGCAAGGCGGACTGTTGTGGAAACAAGAAGATACCGAAGGGCAAAACCCAGGCGCGATAGAAAGACACCATGTGTTGCTCATGGCCAGCCATTGTTGAGCGAAGCAGAAAAAACCTGGGGTCAAATTTGACGTGCATGCCCGAGTCGCATTCTGAGGTGAATTTGAAAACAAGCTTTTCAGGTTTGCGCGAAACAGATACTACTCGGGCAGCGAATGCGAACTCATTCAACATGCTGCCCGACCGTGTGTTTGACAAGGAGCGCCCCGTTACACCCGTGCAATGGCCAAAGTACCGTTGGTACCGCCAAAGCCAAAGGAGTTAGACAAGGCCAGTTTGATGTTCATCTCACGGGCCGTGTTTGCGCAGTAATCAAGGTCGCAACCTTCACCAGCCTCAATCAGGTTGATGGTAGGTGGCGAAACCTGGTGATGAACAGCCAGGGCCGTGAACACTGCCTCGATACCACCGGCAGCGCCCAAGAGATGACCCGTCATGCTTTTGGTGGAGTTGACCACGGTTTTGTAAGCATGATCGCCCAGTGCGCGTTTCACTGCCATGGTTTCGGCGACATCTCCCAGGGGAGTGGACGTACCATGCGCATTCACATAATTTACATCGTCAGGGTTCATGCCTGCATTGCGCAAAGCAGCTTTCATGCAACGCGCTGCACCGTCGCCATCTGTGCAAGGTGCGGTCATGTGGCTTGCGTCTGCACTCATGCCATAGCCCACCACTTCACCATAAATTTTGGCACCACGCTTCTTGGCATGCTCGTATTCTTCAAGCACCAGAACACCTGCGCCCTCGCCCAATACAAAGCCATCACGGTCTTTGTCCCAGGGGCGGCTTGCCGCTGTGGGGTCATCGTTGCGGGTGGACAAGGCACGCATGGCTGCAAAGCCACCGATACCCAGAGGTGACACAGTTGATTCAGCACCGCCAGCAATCATGACATCCGCATCACCGTACTCAATAATGCGTGCGGCTTCACCAATGGAATGCGTACCCGTGGTACAAGCCGTCACCATGGCAATATTTGGCCCTTTCAAGCCGTACATGATGGACATGTGGCCGGAAATCATGTTGATGATGCTGCCTGGCACGAAAAATGGGGAAATGCGGCGGTAGCCTTTGTTGATCAAATCGGTGTGGGTGTCTTCAATCATCGGCAAACCGCCAATGCCCGAGCCAATGCTCACGCCAATTCGTTCAGAATTTTGTTCGGTCACTTCAAGACCGGAGTCTTTGAATGCCTGAATTCCTGCAGCCAAACCATAATGGATAAAGGTATCCATGCGGGCGGCTTCTTTGCCAGGAATGTACTCTGCCACATCGAAGCCTTTGACTTCGCCGGCAATTTTTGCAGACAAAGCCTCTGTTTCGAACCGGGTAATGGTCGAAATGCCAGATTTGCCTTGGGTCAGGCTTGTCCAAGCCTCGCTCACAGAATTACCCACAGGGCTGATGATGCCCAAACCGGTAATAACAACACGTCTACGGCTCACAAGCCCTCCCTTTATCCAATGTTTGCTTGAACGGACAGGGGCCGAGGAAGCCAAAACTTCCTCCGCACCCCTTCAAGTTCAGCCATTAAGACTTAGAGTTCGTCTTAACGTAGTCAATTGCTTGTTGAACTGTGGTGATCTTTTCAGCTTCTTCGTCAGGAATTTCTGTTTCAAATTCTTCTTCCAAAGCCATGACCAATTCCACTGTGTCCAAGGAATCAGCGCCCAGATCATCTACGAAAGAGGATTCGTTCTTGATTTCCTCTTCTTTTACGCCGAGTTGCTCGGCCACAATCTTTTTAACGCGCTGTTCAATGTTTTCCATTACGGAGCCTCCGTGGGTTTTTAATAAAATCGAGTGAGAATAGCAAAGCGATATGACAGATCATATTCTAAATGCCTTGCCATTAGCCCATCCACATTCCACCATTCACGTGTAATGTGGTTCCAGTTACATACCCCGCCTGGTCGCTGGCCAGGTACAACACTGCCGCAGCAATGTCGCCTACCTGCCCCATACGGCCCAACGGGATTTGTTGCTTCAACTGACCCACCTGAGTTTCATTCAGTGCATCAGTCATGTCAGTTTGGATGAATCCGGGCGCCACACAGTTTACCGTGATATTGCGGCTTCCCAGTTCACGCGCAAGCGCTTTTGTCATTCCAGCCACGCCGGCTTTGGCCGCTGCATAATTGGCCTGCCCGGCGTTTCCACTGGTGCCCACCACTGAGGTGATGTTGATCATGCGACCAGTGCGCGCCTTCATCATGGGTTTCATGGCCAGCTTGGACAATTTGAACACGGCTGACAGGTTGGTGGCGATGACGGCATCCCAATCTTCGTCTTTCATGCGCATGGAAAGCTGGTCACGGGTAATTCCGGCATTATTGACCAAAATTGACAGTGGCCCCAGTTCGTCAGCAATTCTAGAAAACAAGGGCTCCAGGCTTTCGCCGTCGGTCACGTTAAGTGCTGCACCAAAGCCCTTTACACCAGCGGCTTTCAGGCCCTCAGAAATGTCGGCTGCCCCAGCCTCAGACGTGGCTGTGCCCACTACAGTTGCACCCGCCTTGCCCAAAGTAATCGCGATTTCACGGCCAATGCCGCGACTGGCACCAGTTACCAAGGCAACTTTTCCGGTTAAATCAAACATGGTCATTCGACTAATCCCTTTTATTCGGCGCCAAGCGCCGCTTGAATGCTGTCTGGATCAAAAATATTGACCACAGGCACATCACTGATTCGCTTTACCAAACCCGCCAAAACCTTGCCTGGCCCGCATTCCACAAACAGGGTGGTACCTGCCGCAGTCATGGTTTGAATGGTTTCAACCCAGCGAACCGGACCATAAGCCTGGCGCACCAGCGCATCACGAATTCTCGCGGGATCGGATTCTACAGCCACATCAATGTTGTTGTACACCGGCATTGTGGGGGCGTTGAAGTTTGTATTGGCCAAAGCCGCCGCCAATTTAACAGAAGCAGGCTTCATCAAACTGGAATGAAATGGCGCCGACACGGGCAATTCCAAGGCACGCTTGGCACCCAATGCCTTGGCAGCCTCGCAAGCGGCTTTCACACCTTGGGCGCTACCGGCAATTACCACCTGGCTGGGTGCATTGAAATTCACAGCCTCAGCCACCTCGCCGTTTACGCTGGCCTGCTGGCAAGCCTGTTTCACCTGCTCATCGGTCAAACCCAAAATGGCAGCCATGCCGCCTTGGCCCACTGGAACGGCCTCTTGCATGGCTTGGGCACGAATGCGAACCAAGCCCAAACCCTCGGAAAGACTGAACACACCCGCTGCAACCAGTGCGGCATACTCGCCAAGGGAATGCCCCGCAACCAAATTGGGTGCTGCGCCGCCAGCGGCGAGCCAAGCCCGCAAAACCAGCACATCCGCCATCAACATGGCCGGCTGCGTGTTCGCGGTTAAATTGAGTGATTCTGCGGGTCCTTGTTCAATCAATGAAGCAAGGTCTTGTCCCAGCGCCTGCTCAGCTTCGAGGGCGGCCTTGGCATAAAGGCTGGCTGTGGCATTGCTGTTTTTGAATGCATTCAGCATACCCACTGCTTGCGAACCCTGCCCTGGAAAAAGGAAGGCAATTTTTTTTGTCATTTTCGAGGAATTCATCTAATTTGCAATTTGCGCTATTTTACATGCGAACGAGCACGCTGCCCCATGTAAAACCACCCCCGACACCTTGTAACAGCACGTTATCGCCTTTTTTAATCTGTTTTTGCTCAATTGCGTGGTTCAAAGCCAATGGAACCGAGGCTGCCGAGGTGTTACCGTGCATTCCAACGGTGATGACGACCCGCTCTTCGGGCAGCTTCAATTTTTTCGCAACGGAATGCAAAATGCGCACATTGGCTTGGTGTGGCACCAGAAAATCCAGGTCTTCAAGCTTGAAATTCAAACTTTCAAACAATTCCAGCGCATTGCTGCCAAGCACGGACACCGCCTGGCGGAACACTGCCTGCCCATCCATGCGCAAAAAGGGATCACCCACAATTTTTCCGCCATCGATGCGACCCGTTGTGTTCAAAATACACGCCAAGGTGCCGTCGGAGTGTAGTTTGCAGCCCAAAATACCGGGCTCGGCACTGGCCTGAACAAACACGGCACCGGCACCATCGCCAAACAACACACAGGTGGTGCGATCGTTCCAGTCCATCAGGCGGCTAAACACTTCGGAACCTATCACCAGCGCATTGCCAACCTGGCCTGAACGAATCATGGAATCGGCGACAGTCAGCGCATAAACAAAGCCACTGCACACAGCCTGAATGTCAAAGGCCATGGCTTTTTTGGCGCCAATTTCGGCTTGAACTGCGCAAGCAGTCGACGGAAATACCTGATCAGGGGTGGAGGTAGCCAACACGATCAAATCCACTTGATCAGGCAATACGCCCGCCGCCTTCAGGGCTTGCAAAGCGGCCTGGCTGGCCATTTGACAGTTGGTTTCATCGGCTTCGCAAAGGTATCTTTGCTTGATTCCGGTGCGCGTTTCAATCCATTCAGCGCTGGTTTCAACGCCCTTCTCGGCAAGAAACTCAGTCAACTCCTGGTTTGAAACCGCACGCCTTGGCAGGCTTGCGCCGGTGCCAAGGATTGCACTGTATTGAGACATTAAATCACTTGGTCAGGTTTTGCCTCGGCGGGAGTAGCCGCTGCCTCTTGAGTGCTGTCGGACGCGGGTGCGGCCAATGGCACATAGTGCGACATGGTGAGCCTGATGCTGTCCAGCAAATTGCCGTTGGCAGCATCGTAAGCGCGCTTGATCGCATAGAAGAAGGCATAAGCGTCGGCCGAGCCGTGGCTTTTGATCACAATCCCTTTAAGCCCAAGCAATGCTGCTCCGTTGTAACGGCGGTGGTCCACCCTTTTTTTGAATCTAAGCAACACTGGCGCTGCAAATACAGCAGCAACTTTGGGCCACAGGCCTCTCTTGAACTCTGTCTTTATTATGTCGCCCAGCATTTGCGCCAGGCCCTCAGAGGTTTTTAAGGCCACATTGCCCACAAAACCGTCGCACACCACTACGTCGGTGGTGCCTTTGTAAATATCGTTGCCCTCTACGTTGCCATAGAAGTTCAATTCGCTTGCGCGCAGCAATTCAGAGGCCTTTTTGACCACATCATTGCCCTTGATCACTTCTTCACCAATGTTGAGCAAACCCACTGTCGGCTTTTCAATGCCTTCGGTGCCTTTCACGAATGCTGAGCCCATGACCGCAAACTGAAACAGGTGAGCAGGTTCGCAATCCACGTTGGCACCCAGGTCGAGCATCAGCGTGCCCTTGCCTTTCATATTGGGCAATGCCGACGCAATTGCAGGGCGATCAATGCTGTCCAGGGTTTTGAGCACGAAACGTGAAATCGCCATGAGTGCGCCGGTGTTACCGGCACTGACGAACGCAGACGCCAGCCCGTCTTTGACCAGGTTGGCACACACTCGAATTGAGGAGTCTTTCTTGTTGCGCAGAGCCTGCGCTGGAGGCTCATCCATTTCCACCACTTCACTGGCGTGACGAATGGTGATTTGGGGGTGCTCCAACGCCTTTTTCTTGGCCAGTGCCGCCTCAATCTCGGCTTGCTTTCCAACAAGCACGAGTTGAACATCGGGATGCTGCTTGAGAAAGCGCAAACAGGCCGGGACGGTGACCGACAAACCGTGGTCTCCACCCATGCAATCAATCGCTATGCGAACCATCCGTTCTTAGACCTTTTGGTTTTCATGGCAACATGACTGCAGTTGCCTTGTTGATTTGTAAATAATTACTCGTCAGCTTTGGTTTTTACCACTTTCTTGCCACGATACATGCCGTTGGGGCTGATGTGGTGGCGCAGGTGTGTTTCACCAGAAGAGGAGTCAGCGGACAAAGTGGGCGCTGTCAGGTTCTGGTGTGAGCGGTGCATGCCACGCTTCGAAGGTGATTTTTTGTTCTGTTGAACGGCCATTTTAAAGCTCCATGTATAAAAGTGTTACTTCTTGCTTCCCTTGAGCAAATCGCCCAGGTTGGCAAAAGGACGCTGTACTTCCTGTGTTGGGCCATCAGCAGTGTCATCCTGATGGTCGTCAGTATCTTCTAGGTTGGCACCCTCTTCTTGCCAGCTGCGTCCGGCTACCTCAGCGCAGGCGTCATGCTTGGGAAACATTGGGCAAGCCAACAAAATTTCATCTTCCAGCCAGTCTCGCAAGTTTATCGCACCCGGGCAGGCAACCACGTCTGTATCCTCGTCGAGCGTGTCTTCGTCGTAGTTGTCAGCTTGCGCCTCGGAGGTCATTAAAATCAAATGACGATCAAAGTCGATGGCGTGCTGCACACCTGAACCACACACTACACAAGAAAGCTCTGCGGTAAACCGGCCTTTAAACCGGATAACACTTTCAGACTTGGCATTGATTCGCCCGGACACTTCCCAATTTTCGACATGGCTGACCAGAATATTCTCGTCGTTGACAAGCCTGGGGAAGTCAAACTTTACGTTTTCACTGCGAATGCTTTCGCCCAAGCGAGAAAACGACCATGCGTCGAATTCATCAAACTGTTTTAGTGGGCCTTTTTGGCGCATGCCGATAAGAAAAGCAGGAAACGCGCGATAATACTCTGCCTAACGTAATCTGTCAAAGCCAGCACGCCATTCAAATGACCCGTTCACTGTATCTAGCCTCCAGTTCCAAGTACCGCCGCGAATTGCTGACCCGCCTGCAAATCAACTTCAGGTGCGAATCTCCTCAAATTGACGAATCGCCCGAACCCGATGAAACCCCTCTGGACACCTGCAAGCGACTTGCAAAAGAAAAAGCCATGGCGGTGGCAGCCGAACACCCTACCGCAATTGTTATTGGCTCGGATCAAGTGGCCGATGTGGATGGTGTAGCCATCAGCAAACCAGGTACCCACGACAGGGCCCGTGCGCAACTGCGCAGCATGAGCGGAAAAACAATTGTGTTTCACACGGCGGTGTGTGTGTGCTGCGTAGAAACCTCTCAATCCGTAGAGTTTACTGTACCGACTTCAGTCGAGTTTCGAGAATTGGACGCCGCCGAGATTGAACGCTACCTGATTGCAGAAGAGCCCTATGATTGTGCGGGTTCGGCAAAAAGCGAAGGTCTGGGCATTTCCTTGTTAAAACGCATTGAATCGAGCGATCCGACAGCCTTGATTGGCCTGCCCTTGATCGAAGTGGCGAACGCACTTCGACAATTTGAACTGACCCTGCCTTGACATGCTTTATCTAGTTCCGAGCCCGCTAAGCCAAAAAACGCCGAAAACACCAATATTGGCGGCCGACCTGCCCTTGGTGCAACAATGCAAAACCTGGCTGGTTGAAAATGCCAAACCCGCCAGGGCGGCGCTTGCGCAATTCAACATGCCAGTGCCCATTCGCGAGCTTCAAATACTGGAGATTGCGCAGCTGAACCCTCAGCAACGCCAGGATGTTGTTCAGCGCTGTAAGGCGGGAGAACCGGTTGCAGTGATGAGTGACGCTGGCTGCCCCGGCGTGGCCGACCCTGGCGCAGAAATTGTGGCACTGGCTCACAGGCTGGAATGCCCGGTTCACCCCTTGGTTGGCCCAAGCTCCATTTTGTTGGCTTTGATGGGAAGTGGTCTGAACGGCCAAAACTTTCGCTTTCATGGGTACCCGCCTGTAGAGCCAGGGCAGCGGGATACGTGGATCAAGCAGACTGAACGAGATTCGAAAGCGCAACAATGCACTCAAATCGTGATTGAAACGCCCTTCAGGAATGAGAAGCTGATAGAGGCACTGCTCAAACAACTTTCAGACTCAACATTGCTGTGCATCGGCTGGGATTTAACAGGCGACGAACAGCACATTCAAACCAAAACAGTGGGGCAATGGAAAAAACGAGCACCCACGCCAGGCAAGTTGCCCTGCCTGTTTTTGTGGTTATCCAGCTAAATTATTGAAAACCAAGGCTTTGACGGGCGCCGAACTCAGGAAACACACTGCGAACACCCTGAGCAAACACCACACCCACACGCTGGGCAAAACGCTCGGCCAAGGAATCCTGCTCGGTGTAGTCCAGAATGTCTTCTGTTTTCAGCACATCGCGGGCAACGGTGTCAATTGAGCCCAACTCATCTGCCAAACCCAACTCGACACTTTTTGCGCCAGTCCACACCAGTCCACTGAACAGCTCTGGGTTTTGGGCAAGCTTGTCGCCCCGACCCTGCTTCACGACCTGAATGAACTGCTGGTGAATTTCTTCGGCCATTTGTGTGGCAAATTCGGTTTGATAAGGGTCAGCGTCGCTAAAGGGGTCCAAAAACCCTTTGTTTTCTCCCGCGGTAATCAATCGGCGCTCAACGCCCAACTTTTCCATGGTGCCGGTAAAGCCAAAACCATTCATGACCACACCAATTGAGCCGACCAAGCTGGCCTTGTCCACATAAATTTTGTCTGCAGCTGCAGCCACGTAATAACCACCCGAGGCACATACTTCCTCAACCACCGCATAAACAGGCTTTTCTGGATATTTTGCCCGCAAGCGCTTGATTTCGTCGTTGATCAGGCCTGCCTGAACAGGACTTCCCCCAGGGCTGTTGATGCGAAGGATTACTCCGACAGAAGCCGTACTTTCAAACGCGGATCTAAGGCTGGAGTTGATTCGATCCGCACTGGCCAGGCTGTCGCTGGAAATAACCCCATCAAGATCGACCAAAGCCGCATGCCGGCTGGCCTCAAGGCTTGGGCTGGAGGTAAGCCCCAATACAGAGGCAATCAACACGCCCACATACACCAAACCGATCAGCTTGAAAAAAATACCCCAGCGACGCTTTCTGCGCTGTTCGACCAGTGCCTCAGAGGCCAGTTTCTCAAGCAGCTTGCGTTCCCATTGATTGTTCTCTTCACTCATAGTCAGTCCTCAATACCATCGGCTGGCACTGTAATTAGTTCGGTCGGGGTCCAGTACACTACACCCTCTTTCTCTTCGACATTCAATCGCACCAAGGGGTTGCCGTCGCAAGGCCCACCCAGGCAGCTTCCATCGGTTGCGTCATAACTGGCGCCATGCGTGGCACAAACCACAATTCGCCCGGAATCATCGAGAAACTCCCCGTAATTCCAGTCAAGCTCAACAGGCACATGGGAGCAACGATTCAAAAAACACCTGACGGCATCGTCCACCCGCACGATGAATGCGGTGGTTTCCTCGTTGTTGTACAAGACCCTGAAGCGATAACCTGTGCCACCTTCTTCAAGATCACTGGATTGACATACCTGAATTTGCTGCATAGTGAATTAACGGGCTGAGATGGTTTGAATCAGCCAAGGGGCCAACTCGTTGATTGAACGAAATGACTGCAAGTGCGGCACCTGGTTCAACAGTTTGGGAGGATGCGCCCCCGTTTGAACAGAAAGTGCATGAACACCGGCTGCATTTGCCATATTCAAGTCGTGTGTGGTGTCGCCAATCATCACGACATGGGCAGGGTCGGTGTTGAATTCTTCCATCAACTCCAGAATCATTTGCGGATGCGGCTTGCTGTGGCATTCATCAGCGCAGCGAGAACTCATGAAATAGCGGGCTGTGTCTGAATTTGCCATGGCACGATTCAGGCCCTGCCTGCTTTTGCCGGTGGCCACCGTACAAATTACACCCATTTCATTCAGCTCTTTCAGCAGCGGTACCGCGCCAGTGAACAACTCCAACTCGTGATCTTTGCTCAGGTAATGCTTGCGGTAGCTTTCAACCAGCAAGCCGATTTGGGCTTCGCTGGCCCCGGGGGCCGCATGGCGCAAGGCGTCACTTAAACCAAGGCCTATTACATAGGAGGCTATTTCTTCACCTGGGTCGGGCAAACCTGCATCAAGACAGGCGCGTTGAATGGATCGGGTGATTGCACCGGTTGAGTCGAGTATGGTGCCATCCCAGTCAAACACCGCCATTTTGTAGGTCATCTGCGTTGTACTGCCTGTAACGATTTTAAAAAACTGTCCAATTCGGGGGCCAAGGGCGCCTCCAGTACTATAGTTTCATTTGTGGCTGGATGAAGCAGTTGCAGGCGCGCTGCGTGCAAAAACATGCGTTTCAAGCCTTGCCTGGCGAGTTGTTTGTTCATCTCGAAATTGCCATAGCGATCATCACCTGCAATCGGGAACTTGCTGGCACTGGTGTGCACCCTGATTTGATGCGTTCGACCAGTCAAAATTTGAGCCTGAATTAAAGTAAAGTTTGAATAATTTGATTTATAGCTTTGAATTACATTGAACTTTGTACAGGCTTTGTCACCCGCTTCATCCACAAAAACCCTTGCCTCTTTCTCGCCCGCCTGTGTTTTCAACAGGGGAAGGTCAACTTGCCTGAGTGTTTCAGGCCAGTGCCCTAGCACCAGGGTTTTGTAATACTTCTTCCAGGATCTGGCTCTAAGTTGTTCCTGTAACTTTCTAAGAGCACTGCGTTTTTTTGAAATGATCAAGATTCCAGAGGTTTCACGATCAATGCGATGAACCAGCTCCAAATCCTGGTGGGTTTCAGCCCGAAGTGCCCGAATACATTCAATTAAACCAAAATTATTGCCCGAGCCACCATGAACTGCCATACCAGACGGCTTGTTGACCACCAACATATGCTCGTCTTCAAACAACACAGGAATATCGGCTGCCGCCTTGAGCAACTGTGTTTTATTGAAAGTATTACTTGAGGAAATGGATTCAAGACTTTGTTTTTCAATAATTTGAATGGGAGGAACACGCACTACATCACCAACACATAGCTTGGTTTTTGCTTCTGCGCGCTTGCGGTTGATTCGAACCTCTCCGGAGCGAATGATGCGAAATACATGGCTTTTGGGCACACCTTTGCACACACTGCACAAAAAGTTGTCCAAGCGCTGGTCTTGATGTTTTTCGTCAATTTCGAGCAAAACAGCCCTGTCGGGATTGGGTTTTTCCTGTGTTTTCAATTCTTTGTTTTACCAATTGGGCGGGTTCAGCATATAATCGAATTATCGCTTGGGAAGCGTCCGAAATCATTTCTGGATACGCCCCACCGCGATTTTATTTAGTGGGTGTGCCGCCTACCCTGGATGGTGGCAATGATGGCTGAAAAAGAGGCGCGCGGCTGAATGCCCGCCTTAAGCTGGAAACAAAGAATTTTTACGCACCAGCGCGCACAAGAAGCGCTGGGTACTAACAAAAACGACGCAGGCCCACCTTACGCAGGTGAAATTTGAACCAATATTTATTATTAAATATCAATGCCTTAGTATGATCGCCGCTCTTGGTTAAAGCCGAGCGGCGCTTTGTTGTATTCGTTTTTGTATCTCTTTGTTCCTTCCGCTTTTTCAGCATCTCTTTTCGCACTGCGGTGCCATTGGAGTGTGCATGAAGCGCATGTTATTTAACGCAACTCATTCAGAAGAGTTGCGGGTTGCGATTGTCGACGGCCAGAAACTCATCGACATTGACATTGAAACAGCTGGCCGTGAACAACGGAAAAGCAATATTTACAAAGGTGTTATTACCCGCGTAGAACCCAGTCTTGAAGCCTGTTTTGTCAATTACGGCGAAGACCGTCACGGTTTTTTGCCATTCAAGGAAATTTCCCGTCAATACTTCAAAGAAGGCGTAGAAGCTGGCAAGGCCCGCATTCAAGACGTCGTCAAGGAAGGCCAGGAACTGTTCGTTCAAGTTGAAAAGGAAGAACGTGGCAACAAGGGCGCAGCCCTGACCACCTTCATTTCACTGGCAGGCCGTTATTTGGTGCTGATGCCCAACAACCCGCGTGGTGGTGGTGTTTCTCGCCGCATTGAGGGCGAAGAGCGCCAGGAATTGCGAGAAGCGCTCGACAAACTTGAATACCCCAAGGGCATGAGCATTATTGCCCGCACCGCAGGTATTGGGCGCTCGGTTGAAGAACTGCAGTGGGACCTGAACTACCTGTTACAACTTTGGACCGCGATCGACGGCGCAGGCAAATCAGCCAACGGTGCCTTCCTGATTTACCAGGAAAGCAGCCTGGTAATCCGAGCCATTCGTGATTATTTCAGCCCGGATATCGGCGAAGTGCTGATCGACACCGATGAAATTTACGATCAAGCCAAGCAGTTCATGCAGCATGTGATGCCTGACATGATGAATTTGGTGAAACGTTACCGCGACGATATCCCGTTGTTCAGTCGCTTCCAGATTGAACACCAAATTGAGACGGCCTACAGCCGTATGGTCCCCCTGCCCTCAGGCGGTGCCATCGTGATCGACCACACCGAAGCCTTGGTGTCAATCGACGTGAACTCGGCCCGTTCTACACGTGGTACTGACATTGAAGACACCGCACTGCGCACCAACCTGGAGGCTGCTGAAGAAGTAGCCCGTCAGTTGCGACTGCGCGACCTTGGCGGCTTGATCGTGATCGATTTTATCGACATGGAAAAAGCCGGCAACCAGAAAGAAGTGGAAAACCGGGTTAAAGACAGCCTGCATTTTGACCGTGCACGCGTGCAAATGGGCAAGATCAGCCGTTTCGGCCTGATGGAACTTAGCCGCCAGCGCATCCGCCCTGCCCTGAATGAAGGCTCGCACACCACCTGCCCGCGCTGCAATGGCACTGGTGTGATTCGCGACACCGAAAGCACGGCCCTGCATGTGTTGCGTATTTTGCAAGAAGAAGCCATGAAGGAAGGCACCGCCAGCGTGCATGTGCAGGTACCCGTCGATGTGGCGACATTCCTTCTGAACGAAAAACGTTCAGAGATTTACAAGCTTGAAGCGCGCCTGAAAGTAAACGTGCTGCTGATTCCAAACAAACATTTGGAAACGCCACACTATGAAATCACGCGCCTGCGTCATGACGATGAACGCCTCGAGGACCCACGCCAGAGTTTTGAACTGGCAACGTCCAAGGAAGAGCCCAACTACTACGAGAAGAAAGTTGAAGGCGAAGCTGTTAAACGTCAGGAAGCGGTGATCAAAGGTGTTATTCCCACCCAACCCGCACCACCCCACCAGGAACGCAAGCCCAAGACCGAATTGGCAGTTGCCGCTGCCGCGCCTGTAGGCCCTTCATTGATTCAGCGAATTATTGGCTGGTTCAAGCGAGACGCTACAGCAGAAGCACCAGCAGTGGTCATCGAACAAAAGCCCAATGATCGTGGTGGCCGTGGACAGCATCGTTCACAAGGTGACCGCAACGATCAGCGCAATGGTCGCGGTGGAAGAAATCGCCGACGTGGTGGCCGTGGCCGAGATGATGAGGCTACAGGCACATCAACTGGCGACGAAGTGAAAGCCGCTGATGCGCAGCAAACACGCTCTGGTCAACAGAACCGTGGTGGCCGGGGCAAACCACGTGATGAGCGTGCAGCAGGTGCAGAGGTGCTGGAAGTAAAACCGTTGGCCGCTGTGGAAGCTGTGGCTGGCGATGCATCTGAATCCTCTGCCGAGCAAAATGAACGTACCGGTGGTCGCCGCCGCCGTCGTCGTGGTCGAGGTGGCCGAGGCGCAGGCGAAGGTGAAACAGCAGCAGCTGTAGACCAGGCCGCCATGCAGTCGGAAGATACTTTCCAGGCCGCTGATGCAGCAGATGACGAGGACTTGGCCAACAAGATTGCAGAAACCATGTCTTATGGTAACGATGAGGAACTGAGTGGTGATGAGCCACGCCGCCGTCGCCGCCGCCGTGGTCGTGGTGGCAACCGTGATGGGGCAGCCCGTGACAATGCTGGCACTGAGCAGTCTTCAGAAACCTCTGAACAAGTTTCTGAAGAGACAGCAGAGCAAACCATTGCAGCAACCGGCATGAATGTTTCTGAAATGGGTTTACCTGCAGAACCAACACAAATGGGCTCTACGGAGAACAATCCCGATGAGTCCAGTGTTTTGGGTGCGGAAGTACAAGCTGTTCAATCAGTGATCGCTGCGGTGGCCCAACCTCAGGAAGAAACAAAGTCTGAAAACATGGAACAAGAGACTGTGGCCGAAACCGAGCAGGTTCAAGCCGCGGTTGATAGCCCAGCCTCAGCCCAAGTTGAAGCCGCAGTGGATACAGCGCCTTTGTCAGGCGTCGAGCCCGCAGCTCAACCCGAAGCTGAACCAGCAGCCAAACCAGCAGTTGTCAAACCAACTGCAAAGCTGGACAAGGCTGAACTGGAACAGATGTTGAGCAATGCTGGCATGCTGTGGGTTGAAACAGACCATGAAAAATGGTCTGTGGTTCAGTCCAACCTGGCCGCAGCGCCCAAACCTGTGCGTGTTCCCCGTGAACGCAAACCAGTGGTTCAAATTGCTGCAGAGAATCTGGTTCTGGTTGAAACAAAACCTGAATTCAGAAGCGGTTCAAACTAAAGTAGTTTGTAGGCGAACATAAAAAAACCCACTCATTGCTGAGTGGGTTTTTTTCATCAAGCTTCAGGCTGATTCCCTTAACTGTTTACTGGGCCATTACCTGAGATCCCATGGCCGTTGCACCTTCTTTGGAGCGCACTGGCGACACTTTGCCAGACTTGATGTCTTCATACCAGGCATCGTGGTGAGCTTTGGCCCATGTTTCATCCACATAACCGTCACGCATGGCTTCCAGCGCACCTTCCATACCAATGGAACCGATATAGATGTGCCCCATGGACATGATGATAAACAGCAGCGCAGCGCTGGCGTGGATCACATGTGATTGTTGCATCAACAGACGTTCCTGGTCGAAGTTGGGGAAGTTGAGAATAAGGCCGGTTGCGGAAACCACAATGCCAAGCACCGTGACACCACCCCAGAACCAGATTTTCTCGCCCATGTTGAACCGACCCGCTGGTGCATGCCCGAGCAAACCCCCACCTTTTTTCAGCCACTCAATGTCGTTCTTCTCAGGCATGTTGTCTTTCACATACATGATGAAGAACACAATGACGCTGACTGCAAAAAGCGGCCCCACAAAGTTGTGGATGACAATGCTGATCGAAGCAAGCCATGAATTGAGTGTCAGTCCCATCCACGGTGCCAGCACGTACTTGCCGAACATCAGCAGCAAGCCGGTGAGTGCCAGGGCCACAAAGCTGAAAGCCATGGTCCAGTGAGCAACGCGCTCAGCTGAGGTAAAACGCTCAATCAACTTGCCGGTGCGTGGTTCAGGCAACTTCACAGGGCCTTTTACCAAATGGGCACCCACAATCAACAGGAAAATTACTGCAACAGCCCAGCCGCCGTAGTAAGAAATCCAGTCATTGCGAATTTGACGCCATGTTTCACCGCTTTTGTTGATCAAAACGCCCGTTTCCCGTCCCTTGGTTACGGTGGTGAATGACTCACCAGACGCAACACCAGACCAGACCGGTTCGTTATTCAAGGGCTGCGTTTGCTGCTTCAGAACTTGCGCTTGCGAGCGTTCGGTTGCATCTTGCGCCATGGCCCCCATTGACCAAAGTGAGCATACGGCGAAAACCAGGGCAATAAACAAGGCCAACATCGCCTTGCTCGTGCCTGGCTGCGCCGCAGCCCGAATGGTTGAATGTGTCATGATCGACTCTCCTTATTGGGCCTTTGCCGAATCGCCAGTACGAACGTATTCGTTCTGCGCTTTGGCTCGGACATTCAGGGTATCTTCCCAGCTTTGCTTGTCACCCGCCTTGAAACCACCAGCGGTGTATTGACCGCCGCCAGTTTCATACGCTGGGGTGTCGGCCTTGCCTGCATACCCCTTGCCGTTGTTGGCGTCTTCCAGGGGTGAACAAGCAGTGGTCAAAACCAGGCCTGCAAAGGCCCCGGAAAGAATCAACTTGCTGCGAAGCGCCATATTATGCGCCCTCCTTGGCAGGTTGACCGTAGGCTGAACTCCAGCCCCACACTTCAGCGCCCTTGCCACGAACAACCACACGATTGCGGAAGATGTCGGAGACCACGTCGCCGTCACCTGCCAACAAGGCCTTGGTTGAACACATTTCGGCGCACAGTGGCAGCTTGCCTTCGGCCAAACGGTTGCGACCATACTTCTCGAACTCGGCTTCGGACGCATCTTCCTCTGGACCACCAGCACAGAATGTGCATTTGTCCATTTTGCCGCGCTGGCCGAATGCACCTTCCTGTGGGAATTGTGGTGCACCGAAAGGACAGGCGTAGAAGCAATAACCGCAACCAATGCACAGATCCTTGTCATGCAACACAACACCTTCATCGGTTTTGTAGAAGCAATTCACAGGGCAAACGGCCTGGCAAGGCGCGTCTGAACAGTGCATACAGGCTACGGAGATTGAACGCTCTCCGGGTTCGCCGTCGTTGATGGTTACCACGCGGCGGCGGTTAATGCCCCACTCTACCTCGTGCTCGTTTTTACATGCGGTGACGCAGCCATTGCACTCAATGCAACGCTCGGCATCACACAGAAACTTCATTCGTGCCATTTTGTTATCTCCTTTGCATTAGTGCTTAAACCAGCTTTTCGATCTGGCAAACGGTGGTCTTCGTTTCCTGCATCATGGTCACCACGTCATAACCGTAGGTTGTCGCGGTGTTTACCGCCTCGCCTCGTACAACGGGTGCCGCGCCCTCTGGGTAGTACTGGAGAAGGTCTTTGCCCTCCCAATGCCCAGAGAAGTGGAATGGCAGGAATACGGTGTCTTCGCCCACACGGCGTGTGACCAAGGCTTGCACCTGGATCTTCGCACCAGTTGGTGTCATGACCCGAACCTGATCGCCATGCTTGATGCCACGGTCGTTCGCTGCCTTGGGGTGAAGTTCAACAAACATGTTTTGTTGAAGTTCAGCAAGCCATGGGTTGGAGCGAGTTTCCTCACCACCACCTTCGTATTCCACCAAACGGCCTGAAGTCATGATCAAGGGGAAAGACTTGCCGATGTCGGCATTCTTCTCTTGAATTGACTTGTACAGCGTCGGCAAGCGCCAGAATGCGGCTTTGTCATCGTGTGTTGGATATTTGGCTACCAAATCAGGCTTGGTGGAGTAAATTGGCTCGCGGTGCTTGGGCACTGGATCCGGGAAATTCCACACCACGGCACGCGCTTTGGCGTTACCGAATGGGTGGCATCCGTGCTTCATCGCCACACGCTGAATACCGCCCGAAAGGTCGGTTTTCCAGTTCTTGCCTTCGGCTTCGGCCTTCTCGGCCTCAGTCAGGTCGTCCCACCAGCCCAACTGCTTGAGCATATCAGCTGTGAATTCGGGGTGACCTGTCGTAATTTCAGCGCCCACTGGGTGTGAACCAGCCTCGGCCAACAAGTTGACACCGTCTTTCTCAACGCCAAAGTTGGCGCGGAAGTTACCACCGCCGTCCATGACCGATTTTTCTGTGGAGTACAGGTTCGGTGAACCTGGGTGCTTGATATCCGCGGTGCCGTAGCAAGGCCATGGCAAACCGAAGTAATCGCCATCGCAAGGGCCACCCTCAGCCTTCAATGTGCGAACGTTGAAGGTGTGCATATTCTTCATGTGCAACTTCAAACGCTCAGGGCTTTGACCGGTGTAGCCAATGGTCCAGGTGCCCTTGTTGATTTCCTTCAAGACGGATTCCATTTCAGGTTCCATCATGCCGCCCTTGCCTTTCACCAGCGTATGTGAACGGCTGAACTCATCTGCAAAGCCCAACTTTTCGGCCAGTTGGTACATGATCATGTGGTCGGTGCGGCTATCGAACATGGGTTCAATTACCTTTTCACGCCACTGCAGTGAACGATTCGAGGCGGTACAGGAGCCAGAGCACTCAAATTGAGTTGCCGCAGGCAACAAGTACACTTCACGGTTTGGATTCAAACCGGCAGGGTCACCCGGCATGGCTGCCATAGAGGCAGTTGCAGATGGATAAGGATCGATCACCACGAGCAAGTCGAGCTTGTCCATGGCTTTTTTCATGTCCAAACCACGGGTTTGTGAGTTTGGCGCATGGCCCCAGAAGAACAAACCACGGAGGTTGCCGGATTTCTGATCAATCAACTCAGGGTTTTCAAGTACACCGTCTACCCAACGTGACACAGTCATACCGGCTTTGGTCGACATGCCCTCGGCGTAGCGGCTCTTGATCCACTCGTAATCTACACCCCAAACGCGGCACCAGTGCTTCCAGGAGCCTTCTGCAACGCCGTAATAGCCGGGCAGCGAGTCTGGGTTTGGACCCACGTCGGTCGCGCCCTGTACGTTGTCGTGTCCGCGGAAAATGTTGGCACCGCCGCCGGAAACGCCAATGTTGCCCAACGCCAGTTGCAAAATGCAAGAGGCGCGAACCATGGCGTTACCAATCGTATGTTGGGTTTGACCCATACACCACACGATCGTGCTTGGACGATTTTTGGCGAACATTTCGGCCACTTTGTACATTTGGGCCTCGCCCACACCGCAGGCCTCTTCCACCTTGTCAGGTGTCCAGTTGGCTAGTACTTCAGCCTTGATCTGGTCCATGCCGTAGACACGGTCATTGATGTACTTCTTGTCTTCCCAGCCGTTTTTGAAGATGTGGTGCAACAAGCCGAACAGGAAAGGAATGTCTGAACCTGAACGAATACGCACGTATTCGTCAGCACGCGCAGCAGTGCGAGTGAAACGTGGGTCAACCACAATCATCTTCGCGCCAGTTTCTTTGGCATGCAGCATATGCAATACAGACACGGGGTGCGCTTCAGCAGCGTTCGAGCCAATGTACAACGCACACTTGGTGTTTTGCATGTCGTTGTAGGAGTTGGTCATTGCACCATAACCCCAGGTGTTCGCTACGCCAGCCACCGTGGTGGAGTGGCAAATACGCGCCTGGTGATCGGTGTTGTTGGTGCCCCACATGGATACCCACTTGCGCAGCAAGTAGGACTGTTCATTGTTGTGCTTGGATGAACCGATGAAGAACACGGAGTCAGGTCCGTTTTCTTCACGCAAAGCCAACATTCTCTTGGTGATGCCATCAAGGGCCTCATCCCATGAAATTTTCTGGTATTTGCCGTCGACCAGTTTCATGGGGTATTTCAGGCGGTATTCGCCATGGCCGTGTTCACGCAACGCCGCACCTTTGGCACAGTGTGCGCCCAAGTTGATCGGGCTATCAAACACTGGGTTTTGACGAACCCAAACGCCGTTTTGAACAACCGCATCAGTGGCGCAACCCACTGAACAATGCGTGCAAATGGTTCGCTTGATCTCGATTGGGCCGCCAGCTGTACCGCCCTCTGCAGCCGCTTCAGCCTTGCGCACCATGCCAAACGGCAAGCTGCCTGCAACGGCACCCGCACCCACGCCGATACCGGAGCGCTTCAAGAAAGCGCGGCGGTCCATGGTGGCGCCCAAGCGTGACCCAATTTTATTGAGCAAGCTGTGGTTGTGATTGGGAATCACTTTGGCCACTGTTTTGTCGTCTCTTCTCTTTAACATCCTGGTCTCCTTGAATTACACCAGCAAGGTTCTGTAATAGGTTTTCACATGCTCAGAGAGCTGATAACCCTTCGATTTTTTCTCAGTGCCTGTGGCAGCAGCCTGCTCGGCCATTTCGGGTTGTTTGCTAACCACCAATGCAGCACCGGCAGCAGCGACACCCGCACCAGCACCTACCAGAAACTGGCGTCTTGCTAGCTTGGGTTTGTCTTGATTTATCATTTTCTTGGTCATCTCATCACCTCCAATCAAACGGCACTTTCAAAATCGAAAGACTGTGTTTCAACATCAAAGAACACGCGGGTCAAACGACCCACAGTTTTGTAAAAATCGGTATTGCTGGCTGCCTCAATGTCGTCAGCCATGCGGCCGTACCAGCTGGCCATGTGGGCCTGAAAAAAGGCACGTTGCTCGGCAAACGACACGGGCGGATCATCGGCCAAAATCAGGTATCGCATCACTTCGCACAAAAATGCGATGTGGTCCTCGGTTTCAACCAAAGCTTCGTCGCGAGTCAATCCAAACTTTGCCAAGTCATCGCGCAAAGCAATCAGGGGTTTTTCATTCAAGAAGCCTGCCATGTAATAAGAACCGTACAACATGACTTCTGGACGGCCGACCCCGATGAAATTGTCAACAAACTCCTGATTGATCTTTTTGCTGTCGAATTGCCCGACCACTCGAATCAGCTCTGAAAACTCAAAACCGAGAGGAGTAGTGATGTCGAGCGAAGCACGGTCAATTTCGCGAAAGCGGGCCAAA
Source organism: Limnobacter alexandrii (assembly GCF_005871185.1). GTDB lineage: Bacteria > Pseudomonadota > Gammaproteobacteria > Burkholderiales > Burkholderiaceae_B > Limnobacter > Limnobacter alexandrii. The sequence continues at coordinate 407,565 of NZ_SWKN01000008.1, read as the reverse complement.
AACTCGTCAGTCACGTTTCCAGAAAACAACTGGGACAACAGGCCATAAAAATCGGCACGAGCCCAGTCCTCACCAGCGATCAGGTTGTCATCTTGTTGAGCTGGGGCGATCATTTTTTCACCTCAAAAATTGTCATCTCATCCTTTGCGCTGTACATGTCTGTAACGCGGCAATCCGCGCACATTTTCAGGCGATTCGCATTGCGCTCGAACATGCTGTGCTGGCTCAGCTTGGCAAACATATTCTCAATCATGTGCTTGGTGCCAAACGCCTTGCCACAACTAATGCAGTGGAAGGGCTGCGATTCATTCAAAACGCGCTTTTCACGTGCTGCTGGGCCAAGCAACAATTGAGGCACCAACTGCATTGCGTTTTCTGGGCAGGTCTCTACGCACAAGCCACACTGCACGCAGTTACGCTCGATGAAGCGCAGCTGGGGCATTTCAGGATTGTCAATCAAAGCGGATGCAGGGCATGCACTCGTACAGCTCATGCACAAAGTGCATTTGTCTTTGTTCACCAACACGGCGCCGAAGGGAGAGGCCACAGGCAGTGCAATTGGCTCGGCGAAGCTTAAACCAGCGTGTTTTTGTGCGTGTTCAGCGAGGTGATCAACCGCGAATTCCATGCGGGTTCGCTTGTTGGAAGACAATTCAAAACTGGCGGGCTCAACTCCAGAAGCAGCCAAATCAGAGGGTTCAAACAACTGTCCAGTTTGCTCAATTGTCAGCAAACGAACACGACGCTGTAGGCCCATCGCCTCAAGCAAGGCATTAACCCAATCGACTTGTGCACCCAATGGCCTGCCATAGTGCCCTGCTTCAACGGCAGACTGCAGAATCGTGATGCGATCAGCACCAAAGGCGAGTGCAGACAACCACAAGTCTGGCCCCACACTGGCGCTGTGGTTCAACTCAATGGGCAATAAACTGAAATCAGAGCGAGCCGAATTGCCCGAATTGAGCGTGGCCATGTTTCTGGCTGACTCCAGCCAGTTGTGTTCAAGGTCGGGACCATGAAAAACCAATTCAAGCTTTTTGCCATGGTTGGCACGGAAAGCCTTACCTGCAGTTTTAATGGCCCTGCCCTGCGCAGTGGCTGGACTCAAGGCAAACTGAATGGCGCCAGTTGGGCACACAGTGGTGCATGCGCCACAGCCCAGGCAAAGATGTGGATTAACCTCAATTTTCTCGCCTGCAGACTTGATTGCCTTGGTGCTACACGCATCAATACAATTGCTGCACCCGTCCTTGTTTGAGCGGCTGTGCGCACAAATCCCGGGCTTGTAGTCGAAAAACTTGGGCTTTTCAAACTCACCCACGGTTTGAACAGCGTCTAGCATGGCCTCGAGCAAAAGCTGATCGCTGTCGCCCACGTGCCAATAGCCCAGTGGCGCCTGACGATCGGCAAACAAACCCGGCATGGTGCAATCAATCACCATGTCATATTCACGGGTGATTACGGCGGCCATATCGGAGAAAGAAATAGCCTTGAAGTCACCGCAGGCCTTGATACATGCACCGCTTTGATCGCAGCTGTTCAGGTCAATGGCAAAGGAATCCTTGGAAATTGATTTTGTAGGACATGCATCGACGCAAGCACCACAACGCGTACACATTTCCATGTCCACGGGATTCGTTTTTCGGGTGCTCAGGGTAAACGCCCCCAAATAACCCTCGATGGAATCCACAGAAAGTGCCAATACGTTCAAATCACGCTTGGCTGGCAAAACAACACCGCCGGCATCTGCCACCAACAGGTCAACTGTAAGGTTATTGGCCAGAGTCTGGGCATGGTGAAGCTGCTTGTCGCCTTGCGACACAACAGCAACCCGACCTTGAGACTTGAACAGAACCGCAGGGACAGGCTCTACGTTGAATTCGGTTTCATAAGCGGCCAGTGCCGCCATGGCGGCCGCTACATCGGCTTGCTTCTGACCCGCTGGCTGACCGCGCAACAGGCCCCGCAAATTCACAAACTCGATGACTTGGGAGTTTGACGACACTTCAGACACTGATTCGAAAACGGCCTGCTCTTGAGTACAGCCCACGAAACAGCGAGCACCGCTGGATCTGTTTTTCGAATCAAGTACTGTAGCAATGCCATCACGACAAGCGCGCTGAGCAGATACAAACCGAACACCTTCGACACTCACGTTTTTCAACGCTTTGTCGATTGTCTCGCCGCTGCCCTGGCAACCACACACAAACACATCCGAGTTGGTCATTGATTACTTCTATTTTGATTATTTGTCTATTAATTGCAAAACTTGTGCCACATACACCATGAAATTTTTCTTATTTAAAATCATCGAACTAGGGTGGTTGTTTTGTATACAAGAAAGCGGGGTGGTGCATTTTGTCTGTATCGACTTGAACAATTGATACGACAAAATGTATCAAATGAAGATCATTTTTTGGGCGAATTTTCGAACGATCGCTCTGTCGACAGTTCTTTTGAATCAATGGCTTGCAAACCATCAGGGATTACCCTAACCCCATCATCAATCTGGTTTTCATCTTCTTCGACCTTCGCTTCGTCATCCTGTTTGTCTAGCACAAGGGTCGAACTTTCTGATGATTCGTCCTTTGGCAACTCCAAAGCATTCAAACCTTCTTTGATGTCATCTATTTTCGGTAGCTCAAGGTCAGGTCGACTCAACAGCTGCTTCGACAAAGTCATCTTGCCAATGTCCTCTTGGCTCAAGGGTGTGAACTTGTTGTAGTCATCAATGTAAATGTCCAACCCATCCATGACATTGAACTCCGGACGAGAAAACAATGCTTTGAAGGCCTTGTTTTTTAGCTCAGCCGAGACTTTGTCGACCATAAACGCTTTGATATCACCGCCCTGCTCCACAGCCTGCAAATCAGCCTCGGTGGGCAAAGGCAATTCAAGCTCAGGCACCTCCACCGAGGGACCGTTGTCTGCCTTGGCGACATCGGCAGGCTGTGACGCAACAGCTTGCTCTGGTAACTGTTTGGGTTGATCCAGCAGCGTTTCGGTTTGCTTCTCTTGCTCCCTGGCTTCCAGTTTTCGCTTCGACCACCTGCTTAGAAAATTGTCGCTCATGGCTTTAACCGCGCTCCCCTGGTTTTACAAAGGACTGCGGGCGCCTGCGCTGTTTGGGCTCCGGTTGGTACTTGGCCTGAACCAACTCCGCCAGCCAACTGGCCACGGGTGCGGGCAAGGGAAGAGTTTGGACTTCCTCATTCGAATCCATCCAGCGTGCGGCTTCGTCGTAACTTAACGTGGCCTCGAACACCGAAGGCATCAGGCTTTTGTTGTCCTCGGGGTAACGCACACAGAAAAAAATGTAAGGGGTTTCGGTGTCAAGATTCAAAAAATAACCTTGCAACTGGTCTTGATAAACCTCGGCCTTCACGGTTTGCACGAATTCCTCGTTGCCCTGCGTTAAAGGCATATCGGCCGGGCACATTTCCAGAACCTGCCAACGAAACGGCTGCCAAGGCGACTTTTGCATCACCTTCCCAATTTTGACATTCAAAGCCAGTTCACCCAGCACCAAAAAATTTGCGCTCAAAAAACACCTCTGCGAGTTGCCGGTGCCCGTCAGTAAGGGCACAATTCATGGTTAACAGATTAGAAGATACAGTACAAGTATCACAATAGGAGTTTGCCCCATGGGGCGAGGGATTGAACGATGACAGACCGAGTTATTCAACTGGTCCAGGACAATTCGCGCGTAATTCCTTTGAATTTCAGCGCACCGCAAAACATTGAAGTACCCGCAAAAGATCATTTCAATCGCAGGCTTCATGACTTGCGTATTTCTGTCACGGACCGCTGCAACTTCCGTTGCGTGTACTGCATGCCCAAGTCGATTTTCGACAAGGACTACCAGTTCCTGCCGCACAAAGACTTGCTCAGCTTTGAAGAAATCGAGCAGATTGCCAAGGAATTCGTCGCACTGGGTGTGGAGAAAATTCGCCTCACCGGGGGCGAACCGCTGCTTCGCAAAAACATTGAAATCCTGATTGAACAACTGGCGCGCTTGCGCACACCCGGCGGCAAACCGGTTGAGATCACCTTGACCACCAATGGCACATTACTGCGCAAGAAATCGAAAATTTTGAAAGAGGCCGGACTGAACCGCGTCACAGTCAGCCTTGATGCAATAGACGATGCTGTATTCAAAGCCATGAACGATGTGGACTTCTCGGTGGATGAAGTGCTGGACGGCATTGAAGCCGCCCATGAGGCTGGACTGGGACCAATCAAGGTGAACATGGTGGTGAAAGGTGGCATGAATGACGACCAGGTGCTTCCAATGGCCAAACACTTCAAAGGCACACCGCACATTTTGCGATTCATTGAGTACATGGATGTGGGCAGCAGCAATGGCTGGAAAATGGATGAGGTAGTGCCCTCGGCGCGTATCATCAACATGATTTCCCAACAGGTGTCTCAGTTGCAAATGCTGGACGCAAACTACACTGGCGAAGTGGCAGAACGCTGGAAGTACAGCGATGGCACAGGTGAAATTGGCGTCATTTCTTCGGTAACACAAGCCTTCTGCAAAGACTGCACCCGCATTCGATTGTCCACTGAAGGCAAGCTTTACACCTGCCTGTTTGCAAGCAAGGGGCATGATTTAAAACCGCTGATTCGCTCGAATGCCTCGCCCGAGGAAATCGGTGAGCAACTGAATCATGCAATCAGAAACCTGTGGTCTGTCAGGGCCGATCGCTACAGCGAAATTCGAACCGAGAACACCACACAGCCCAAAGATAGAATCGAAATGTCTTACATCGGCGGTTAAGGAATTCATTGAAGCAAGTTATGGCAGCAGCACAAATACAAACTACCCACGCAAGCATACCCAGCACGGTTGAAATAACGGCAATCAATGAGCGTGGTGAACAGGTGCCCGTTCAAATTTCTGGTGAACATCCACTTACTTTGTACTTCGACAAAAAAGAACTGTTGACCATCATGACGCTGGGCGCTCAACCCGAGGCCTTGGCGCTGGGCTGGCTGCGCAATCAGCGATTGGTGGCCGACCCCTCCGAAATTGCAGCAATTCATGTGGACTGGGAAACAGAGAGTGTGGCCGTGACATCTACCGTGTTGAAAAACACAGGCCAAACCATTTGGGAAACCACCGAGAAAGCGCAAAAACTGGAAAAGAAAACAACCACATCAGGTTGCGGACAAGGCACTGTATTTGGCGACCTGATGGAAGACCTCGACAAGGTTCAGTTAAGCAATGCCTACAACCTGTCGCAAGATGTGTTGTACGGCGTGATGGACCACGTGAGAAAACACGAATCAATTTACAAGCAAGCAGGTGCCGTGCACGGTTGCGCGCTGTGTTCCAACAGCGGCGAAAATCGGGGAGAAATTTTGCTGTTTGTTGAAGACGTGGGTAGGCACAATGCCGTGGATGCAATCGCTGGCCAAATGTGGTTGCATGGCATGACCGGCGAGGACAAAATTTTCTACACCACCGGCAGGCTCACTTCCGAGATGGTCATCAAGTGTGCCCAGATGGGCATACCGGTTCTCGTGTCTCGCTCGGGCCTGACGCAAATGGGCTATGAAATTGCCCAAAAACTCAACATCACCATGCTGGGCCGCTGCCAGGGCAAACATTATTTGCTCTACACCGGCACACATCGATTCAACTCTTTAACTGACACACAATACGCATGAGTATCTCTCTGGATGACATCACCGGCGTTATCCTCGCGGGCGGCATGGGCCGTCGCATGGGTGGCATCGACAAAGGACTTCGCAATTTCAAAAATGCACCGCTGGCACTCCATGCCATGATGCGACTGAATGGTCAGGTGGGCAGCATGACCATCAATGCCAACCGAAATATTGGTGTTTATGAAGGCTTTGGCATACCTGTAATTTGTGACCAGCAACCCGATTTTGCTGGCCCACTGGCAGGCATGCAAACCGCCCTCAGTTACGCAACCGTGCCCTTTCTGGTCACAGTACCGTGTGACGTACCCATGTTCCCGTCCAATCTTGTGGAAAAACTGAGCGCACCATTTGAAAAAAATGTTGGACTGATGTTGACCGTTGCATCCACCAAAGGCCGTCACCATCCGGTGTTCTGCATGATGCGCACCGAACTGTTGCCCAGCATGGAAGAGTTCCTGCGCAAGGGCGGTCGGAAAATTGACGCCTGGTACGCCAACATTCCGCACGAGGCGGTTGAGTTTGACGATGAGGCAGCCTTTCACAACGTCAACACCCTCGAAGAGCTCAAAGAACTTGAACAGAAATCCTGAGTAGCAAGGCAAGTTATGGAAACTGATTTTCAAACGGTCGAAGAAGCGCGACTGAAAATACTGGCGCTGCTCCACCCCATCACAGGCACCCGCACAGTGGCCATTCGCGATGCATTGGACCAGGTGTTGGCCGCCGACTTACTGTCGCCCATCAATGTGCCTGCACACGACAATTCTGCGATGGATGGTTATGCGTTCAACAGCAACTGCCTGAAAAACGCCGAGATCACCAACCTGAAAATGGTTGGCACAGCCTACGCGGGCAAGGCCTATGCAGGCACCTGTGGCGAAGGTGAATGCGTGCGAATCATGACTGGCGCAGTCATGCCAGAGAATTGCGACACTGTACTGGTTCAAGAAAATGCCACAGTGAGTGGCGACCTGATCAGTTTTCCGCCAGGTGCAGTGAGGGCTGGAGACAACCGCCGACTGGCCGGTGAAGACCTGACAATCGGGAAACCCGCCCTGCGTGCTGGCAAAGTGCTTCGGCCTGCCGATCTGGGTTTACTGGCCTCACTGGGAATAGCGGAAATTTCAGTGCGTAGAAAATTGCGGGTTGCATTCTTTTCCACTGGAGACGAATTGCGGTCTTTAGGTCAGCCACTGGACGAAGGCTGCGTGTACGACAGCAACCGCTACACCCTGTGGGGCATGTTGACCCGGCTGCGCTTCATTGAATTACTCGACATGGGTGTGGCACACGACTCCCCGGAAGCCCTTGAACAAGCCATGTTACAGGCCATGGACCAGGCCGATGTCATTTTGACATCAGGTGGTGTATCTGTGGGCGAAGCCGATTACACCAAACACGTGATGGAAAAACTGGGCAGCGTTAATTTCTGGAAAATTGCCATGCGCCCCGGGCGCCCAATGGCGTTTGGTCAGGTGCACAACAAAAGCACTGGCGACTCCGCTTATCTGTTTGGCCTGCCCGGCAATCCGGTTGCAGTCATGGTCACCTTCTACGCATTTGTGCGTGATGCGCTGTTCAAGCTGGCCCATGCCAACGCCCTGCCAATTCCCATGGTGAGCGCCAGGTTGGCTCAAAACGTACGCAAGCGCCCGGGGCGAACTGAGTATCAACGAGCCAGATTGGTGATGGAAAACGGCGTATTGACTGCACACCTGACTGGTGCGCAGGGATCCGGAATATTGCGCAGCATGTCCGAATCTGATGGCTTGCTGGTGCTGGAACACGAACAAGGTGATTTGAAAGCAGGTGACACTGCGTTGGCACTGCCTTTCGAGGGACTGATTTAATGTCCCAATCAACCCCACCCGGGGGAGTGAACCAAGTGAGTGATTTTCAGGGGTAAATTCAAGCGCTACCATGGGCGCTCTTGAATTTCGGCCCCTTACATGCTCCAAGATCCCCGCCCCATCAAGCCCCTTCAACACGCCGTGTGCAGTGTTCTTGAAGAATTGGGACTGGAGTTTGTACCCAGCCAATGGGCCCTGCAAGCCGACCTGATTGAATCCACCGAAAACGCAGAACTGAACCAGCTCTTGGCCTACCTCTCGGCCTGCAATATTTCCTGTCAGCTGTTTCACGACGTAGCCCCCGATGAAATCAAGCACTTGGGCATGCACACGCTGGCCATGCTGCACAACGGTCAGTGCGGGCGACTTGAAGAACTGATTGCCCAAAACCCCGAACTGACAGCCTTGAAATGGGCGCTTCAAATTGATGCAAAAAAACCCGGGCATGCCCACACCCACAACACCCCTGCACAATCTAACCTGCTTGGTTTTTGGCAACAACTTCGCGACAGCCAATGGTTGCGCGAGGCTCTGAACTTCGAAAACGGAAGCTTCAAACCAGTTGTCTACGCCTCGCTGCTGATCAACCTGCTGGCCCTGGCAGGTCCTCTTTTTTCACTTCAGGTGTATGACCGAATCATCCCCAATCAGGCTTACGCGTCCATGATTGCGCTGCTCTTGGGTGTATTCCTTTGCCTGGGCTTTGAACATGCGTTAAAGCATGCCCGCCACCGTTTGATGGAAATTGCCGCGACCTCGATCGACACCCGCTGCACCACACACCTGTCGAAATGCTTGCTGAATGTGCCGGTCCACAACACAGAGCCCGCCCTACTTTTGCAACATCTGCGCTCATTTGAACAACTGCGGGAATTGATCACCGGTGTATTCCTGCTGGCCCTGATCGACCTGCCCTTTTTGCTGCTCTTTTTGGCCGTCATTACCCTGATTCACCCAGCTTTCCTGCTGATTGCGGGTGGCGTAATTGCATTGACCCTGTTGTTCGTCGCCACCTCGCACAGAACCATTTCCCGGCTTGGACAAAACCAAATGCGGCAAAGCCGCGAAACCCAAAGCCAGTGGCTTGATTCACTGGCCTGCCTGGACAACATTCAAGCCCATGGCGTGCAGCAGGGCCACAGCCACTTGCTGAACAAACTGCAATTGAAATCGCGTTTGTGCGGCAACGCCGTCCGAGATCAACTGTTTGCAGTCAACCAGCGAATTCATCTGCTACAACAAAGCAGCTGGGTACTGACCATTGCACTGGGTGTTTACTTCATTGTTGAAAAACAACTCACGGTGGGTGGTTTGATCGCAGTGTCCATGCTGACCATGCGATGCTTTGCACCCATTCAAAAGTTACAGGCGCATTTGGTGCAAACCCATTCGGCCCAAGCCAGCTTTGAAGAACTCGACAAATTCTTGAGTCGGCAAAATCAACCAGTGGCACAAGGCGCAGCGCTTGAGCGTGTTGACAACATTTCGCTTGAATTCGCGAGCGTACTTAAGCCAGGGCGCAGCCACCACACAGCACAACCCTTCGATTTCATTCTTCAAAATGTGAGCCTGAAACTGGATTCAGGCGGTCGGCTGGGGGTTATCGGCACAACCGGCTCCGGGAAAACCTCGCTGCTGAAACTTCTGGTTCAACAGCTCAAATGTGATCAGGGTCAACTCACTGTCAACAAACTGTCGATTGAGCATTTTCACAGCAGTGAATTTCAATCCAAAGTGGGATACGCCAGCCAGCCACCAGTGCTGATCAAAGGAAGTTTGCTCGACAACATTCGCTTCATGCGCCCCCACATCAACACCGCAGACTGCTGGCAAGTGATACGGCAACTGGGTTTAAAAGACTGGGTAGACCAACACCCGGACGGACTACACATGGCCATTGAAAGCCAGGGCAACAATTTGTCTTCTGGGCAAAAACAGGCGATATCACTGTGCAGGGCGCTGGCTGGGCAGCCGCAATTGATTGTTCTTGATGAACCCACCGTTTGCCTGGATCAACACATGGAAAATCAGCTGACCCAACACCTACAGCAACTGCCTGAGCAAACCATTCTCGTATTCACCACACACAAACTGGGCTTGCTTGGGTGCGCCAACAGCCTGGTCCTTATGCAGCAAGGCCAAATTCATGCGCAGGGAAGCAAAGCTGAAGTGCTGCACGCAGCCAAGGCGCTGGCCACACACAGCAAACAAGACAAACAGGTTGAACCATGAAAGCTTTACACCTTGCAAAACGCGCCATTCGATGGTTGATGGGTAAAAATGAACAACACCACATGCCAGAAACAGCAGCGCTTGACCAGTCACGACTTTGGCAGGAACAGCAGGTATTAACCCGACGCCTTGTGCATTGCTGCGCGCTTACCCTACTCGCCTTGCTTGCCTGGTCTGCGCTTGCAACCGTACCTCAAGCGGCGCATGGCGAAGCACGGGTAGTACCCTCTCAACGCTTGCAGGTGATTCAGGCTGTGGACGGCGGAGTAATCAACCAGGTGTTTGTACGTGAGGGGCAACTGGTGAAGGCCGGTGACAAACTGGTACAAATCGACATCACCCGTTTTTCATCCAGCCTGAAGGAAAAGGAAGCAATTGATGCTTCCTTTCAATTTCGTGAAGCACGGCTGCTGGCCCAACTCAACAACACCCCGCTGAATTTACCCACACCCTTGATTCAACAATACCCCGACCTGTATCTGCAAGAATCAAAACTGCTTCAAACCAAACTGCAGGAATGGGCCGCACAAACGCAAATTTATGAACAGCAACTCGACCAACGACAGCGAGAACTTGATGAAGCACAAAGTAACGCCACGGCTGCCAAACGCAATCTGGAAATATCAGAACAAGAACTGAGCAGCATGCGGCCACTGTTAAAAAGTGGCGCGGTGTCTCCAGTCGAAGTACTGCGACTGGAACGTGATGTGGCCAAAGCCAAAGGCGACTTTGACGGTGCCAGTGCGCAAACCAGTCGCCTTCATTCTGCCATTCGCGAAGCACGCCAGAAAATCGAAGAAATACGCCTGAAGCAAATCAACGAAGCGCGCACTGAACTTTCAGAAGTCAAGGCAAGGCTGGCTAGTCTGGAGCAAAACCAGATCGAACTCACCGACCGTGTGAACCAGGCCACTTTGAGAACCCCGGTAGACGGGCTGGTACAACGTGTTTTATACAACACCCGTGGGGCTGTTGTGCCCGCCGGGAAAGAGGTTATCGAAATTGTACCGATAGACGAGCAACTGGTTTTCGAGACTCGGATCAACCCCAAAGACATCGCATTTATTCGACCTGAGCAACAGGCCAATATTCGCGTAACCGCGTATGACTATGCCATTTACGGCGCATTGCAAGGCACCGTGGAAAGTATTTCCGCTGACAGCCTGCTTGATGAATTTGGTCGCCCGTACTTCAGCGTAAAAGTGACCGTGCAACGCGAGCATGTGGATGAAAAAATTCGTTTAATGCCCGGTATGGTTGCCAATGTAAGTATTGAAACAGAAGATCGAACAGTGTTGTCTTACCTCACCAAGCCAGTTTTACGGGGTTCAATTCAGGCATTCACAGAACAGTAAACAAACTCCAATCACGAAAATAACTCCATAGAGTTAACTCTCGCTCATCCTGACCCAATCACCTGTTTGGCACACCGGTGATTTGGAACCAAACTCGCGACTCGTTCACTTATTAATGACATTGAACCCGAGGACCAGTATGAGCGAGAAGCCAGTTGTGAATGCCCAGGAATGCGACCCAAGTACGCTGGGCTTGGCCAGAAAACCGCGCCCTGCCCTGAAGCGCAAGCCGCAAACTGAAGTGGTTGTGCAACTGGGACCCTTCACTGATGGGCAAATTACTGCGCCCGAAATGGTTCGCCCCCTCGAAGGCCCCACGGAATGGTTGATCAAACCAAAAACCGGCGAGATTGTTCCTTTGGAGGCAGGCACGCCACCCGAAAAAGACGTCATTCGCAAATACATTACAGTCGGCGCTCAAGACAATGATGTTCCCGAAGACCTTCCGAAGTTGAGCGAAGGTTATGTGGTCGAGCGGGTCAACCAAGACCCGCTACCCAGCATGGATGAGAAAACCGGCGAGAATGGCACCGAGACTGTTCGCGTGGTTGAAAAAGAGGGCCCTGCAAGCGTGGAGTGCAAAGACACGCCACCCCCAACACCTGTGGATGAAAATGAAGAACCACCGCCTGTAGACCCTCCTGTAGACGAAGAGGAAGACTGCGAATGCCCTACACCGCCTACCTGCCCCCCTGTAGACGAACAGGAAGACTGCAAGCCTGAGCCTGAGCCTGAGCCTGAGCCTGAGCCTGAGCCTGAGCCTGAGCCTGAGTGCAAAACAGACCCGGATTGTCCCGAGGTTGACGCTGTGGATGACTGCGCAAGCACCAAGGCGGATTGCCCTGTCATTGTCGATGTACTGAACAACGACCTGGGCTGTGGCGACCTGAAAATTACTGAGGCCAGTGCAGAAAACGGCACAGTTGAAATCAGGGGTGGCAAATTGCACTACACACCCAATGAAGGCTTCTGTGGCGAAGATGTCATCAGCTACACCATTGGTGACGACAGTTGCCTAACCGACACAGCCCATGTGTATATGAACGTGGAGTCTACAGACTCGCCAGCTTACGACAAAGACTGCCCTTCAGACTACACAGACTGCGCCTACGATTCAGGCGACAACAAAATGCACGACTATGAATACTCATCTGAAGAATATTCAGTCGAAGCCATCGCTGAAGCCACGCAGGAAAAAATACAGAGCTACCTGGACAACGCAAAAGAACAAATCAATGAATACACCCAAAGCAAAGCGGGATGGGCTTCGAGTTTCGGTGCAAATGAATTCGATTCCTCGGCCTGTGTACCCGCTGACGAAGCGGTCGCGGTGTGCTGATGCAATTTAACGAACGAGCCAATATGAAAAAAAGCCTCACATTGAACACCCAATTGAAAACCTTGCCAGGCGCGGTGTTTTTGGCGCTGCTTGCAGTTAGCATGCCCGCCGCATGGGCACAAGAGAATCAGGACATTCCTGCGGTACAAGCACCCGTACCGACTGAAACCACTGCCACCGCAGCCGCAGACAGCCCCCCCAACCCTTTGCAAGAAAGCGTGATCAAAGGCTTGCAAAACAGCCCAGCGCTGGATGCTGATGTACATGCACTTGAGGCGCAAATGGAAGAGGCCAACGTTGTATTTGGCACCTTGCTTCCCACCGTCGATGCTAGGGGTTCCGCTGGCCGTGAACGCACCCGGATTGAAGATGCTGATACCCGCACTTACAACGCGAACTCCTACGGCATTGAGGCACGCCAAAACCTTTACAACGGTTTTGCCTCTCAGGCCCGTTACCTGGCGGCTTACTCGGGCGCCATGCAGAGTTATTACAGGTACCTTAACAAAGCCAACCAAGTGGCCTTCGAGGCCTCGAGTGCACATGTCGACGTGTCCCGCTTTCAGGCCCTGACCCGGTTATCCGAAGACAACCTGAAATACCATCAGGACTTGATGAACCGTATTGAAGAGAAAGTAAAAAGCGGCGTAACCCGTCAATCCGACCTTGAACAGGCGCGCAGCCGATACACACTTGCTCTGGGCAATCTGGCCACCGAGAAGGCCAACACATTCTCCGCCATGGCCAACTACCAACGAATTACCGACACCGTTTGGCCAGTCAACCAGGCGGGTGAATACGTTGTGAATGCCAACTTTGAGGTTGAAAACCGCGAGCGTCTCGTGTTTGCCTTGAACAACCATCCCTTGCTGAAAGCCTCCAACGCAGCAATCAACACCGCAAAACAAGAGATAACGGCAGCCAGTGAGGGGTTCCACCCGCGCCTGGACCTGCGCGCAAAAACTGACGTGTACAGCAACTACCTGTCGACATTTGATGAACGTCAAATTTCATCAATCGACTTGCTCGCCACCATCAACCTGTATCGTGGTGGCGCCGATAATGCGTCTCGAAACGCAGCAATCAAACGCCGCCTTCGCAGTCTGGACGACAAGCTGGTAATTTGCCGCGCCATTCGGCAATCCACCCAAACATCGCTATTCGATGTGGTCAGTTCACAGAAAAAACTGAACTACTTTCGAGAGCAGGCAGCTGCAATTACCAAAGCCCGCGCTGCCTATGAACAGCAGTTTGCCGTAGGCCGACGCAGCCTGCTCGATTTGCTGAGTGCTGAAAATGAGTACTATCAGGCGCAACGGGCCCTGATCAATATTGAAGCTGACTTAAGTATTTCAAAACTCAAATTGCTGGCGGCCACCGGTCAACTCACCACGCTGTTTGCTGTCGATGAACTGGTCAATGCCGATGAACCGACCAAGCGCAATGTGCTGTTTTACAAAGAGCAAACTCAAAGCGGCGCAGAGGCAGAGGGTTGCCCTGCCAGTTTGATTAACCTTGAAGACTTCGACTTGCCCAACATAGGTTTCGACGAGGCGCTAAAGTCGGTGGATGCAGGCAATACGCTGCCTCCTGTTCAGTTGGCTCAATTGGACAATGGTGGCGCTTCGCAACAGGTGGCTGCATTTGGCGACCCCGCCGAAGTATCGAAAAGCTTGATCGATAAAACAAAAGCATGGGCCAGAGCCTGGGAAAGCAAAGATTTGAATAGCTACATTGCCTTTTACGCACCCAACTTCAAACCTGAAGAAGGAAGCTATGAAGCGTGGGCTGCCAACCGCCGCGACCGAATTTCGAAAGCGCAAGGCATTGATATCGAGATTTCAGATCTACAAGTGATTCCAAGTTTCGACAAACCCGATGAATATGAAATCAGCTTTGTTCAAGACTATCGGGCGAAGTTCTATCAGGAGCGCTCAAGAAAAGTGCTGACCTGGAGAGAAAATCAAGGTATTTGGCAAATTATTCGGGAACAAAACATGCCGGAGAGCACGGCACAAATCCAAGGCAAGAAAAGTTTGAATCTTGCAGAAGCGGCAGTCGAATAATTCAGGAATTACTGCCCGATCAGGCTGCGGGCCAAAACCCGCAGCCTTTCGTACACCACACACTTGGTAAGGCTAAGGCTTCCAGACTCACAGAACAAGGCAGTGCCTTCAGCGTTTGCAGTCTCTCGGAAGCTGTCCAAGGCATTGAACTCACCGCCCTGCTCCACACCACCCACAGCTACACGGCTTGCACGCACCACACTGACACCGTTCAACAACAATCGCCGTAACATTGGCACACAGGCTTCAGGAATGTTGCCATGCCCGGGTGCAGCCACCACCACTGAAGCAGGCTTGCGATTCAGCAAGTCATTTAATTGGCGCAAAGGCCCATTGCCTGGCGCGCAAAACACAACAGGTACTTCCATGGCTTCAAACAAAGGATGTGCCTGTGTGGTTTCATCAAACAAGTTGGCAAACTGACCCTGCACCCCAGCATCGGCAGGCGGGTCAAGCGCAACCCAACTGCTGAACCAGCTTGAATCCGGCAGCACTGAGTACGGACCATCAAATGCGTCCAAGCCTGCGGTACTTTGTTTTTCAACACATTGCGCAGGGGTAAACAAGCCCTGCATATACAAACCAAATGGCACAGTGCCATCAACCGGGTCGCCCGGCAAACACTGCAAAGCGAAATCGAGGGCACCACTTAGGTTGGCAGGTCCGTCGGCGTCCTCTGCATCGGAGGGCAGCATGGCCCCCGTAAAAATAAGCGGTTTGCTTAGAAGCGCCACAGGCAAAGTGAGATAAAGGAAGTACAGTATGTCTTCCATGGTGTCTGTGCCGTGCGTCACCAAAACAGCGTCGATATCGGGGGACTGAAGCAAACGGATTAACGTGGCGCGCAGTTGCAGCATGTGGGCCAATTCAAGGTTTTGGCTACCAATGCTGTACGGCTGCTCGAAGTGCCACTGCGCGCGGCGCAACAAACCGGGTATTCCCATCACGAGGCTTTCGCCGCTGCGCTGGGCCGATTCATAAGCCCAGGTTTCAGAACCTTCAATCAGTGTGCCGGCAATGGTGCCACCAGTGGCCACCAAGGCCACACAAGGCAAGGCATCAGGTGTTTGCGGGCGTGTCGTCATCATCAAGTGGGTCCACCTTGCTGTCGTTGAATCCTAGAACACTCAATGCATCTTTCTCGGGCAGTTCGTCCACCCCTTTCAGCTTGCGCTGCATGGCCCGTGAACGCACTTCTGCACCTTCAATGTTCTTGGCTGCTTTTTCAAGTGTGTCCCGGGTTTTGGCGAGAATATCGCCAAACTTGCTGAATTCGGTTTTCACGGCACTCAACACTGTCCACACCTCGCTGGAACGCTTCTCCAACGCAAGTGTTTTAAAGCCCAACTGGAATGCATTCAACAAGGTGGTCAGGGTAATTGGACCAGCCACGGTAACCCGGTGCAAACGTTGCAGATCATCGACCAAACCAGGGCGTTTCACCACTTCTGCATACAAGCCCTCGGTGGGCAAAAACAGAATGCCGAAATCGGTGGTGTATGGCGGAGCCAGGTATTTCTCGGCAATGGTTTTGGCTTCGGCACGTATGGCCACATCAAGCGCCTTGGAAGCAGCCGCCACGCCATCTGCATCGGCCCGGTCGAAACACTCCAACAGGCGCTCGTATTGTTCTTTGGGAAACTTGGAGTCGATGGGCAGCCACACGGGCTGGTCTTCCTCCTTGCCCGGCAGGCGCACTGCAAATTCAACAATGTTGTTGCTGCCCGGTACAGGTTTAATATTGCGACCGAATTGCGAGGGCGTCAGCATTTGCTCCAGCAAGGCCTGCAACTGCACTTCACCCCAAGTGCCCCGGGTTTTCACATTGGTTAAAACGCGCTTTAGATCGCCCACACCTGTGGCCAGGGTTTGCATTTCACCCAAGCCTTTGTAAACCTGTTCAAGCCTTTCGCTGACCTGTTTAAACGATTCGCCCAAGCGGGTTTCCAGTGTGGCATGCAGTTTTTCATCCACCGTTTTACGCATCAATTCCAGCTTGCTGGCGTTGTCGTCTTGGATGTCTTTCAGCTTCTGTTCAACCGACAAACGAATTTGCGTAAGCTGATCTTGAATCAGAGTGTTGGTGCGGTGAAGCGTTTCAGAAAACTGATTCAGCTTTTCAGATTGAATTTGATTGCCTTGCGTGAACTGCCCCACAATAATTTGCTGCAAACCATGCGCAGCCTGCTGGCTTTCGGTGCGCGCCTGCGCAAAAGTTTGCGCCAGCAACTCGGCTTGCTTGCCTTGGCGCGCTTCGATGTCCTGGTTCACCAGACGCAGTTGCTTGCCCAATTCTTCAGACACGAAACGCTGTTGCGCCTGCGCGTCCATTACCTCATCGAGGTTGGCCAGCACCTGCTGCTGAAACTGTGCCAACTCAGCCGAGTTATCAGCAGTCATTTTTCGATACACCAGCACCAAACCGAATAACACCAATACCAGCAGGCCCACAACAGCCCAAATCAATTGAGTTTCCATCAAACTTATTCGCCCTTGATCGAAATGGTGTTCAAACCCTTGGCGCTGCCTTCGGGATCGGGTTTGTTGCGCATCCAGTCGGCGGTGCGGAAAAATGACAACATGAGGCCTTCGATGACTTTCTCGGGCAACTGCATGGCACGTAGGGCATTCACCATGCACAGCAACCATTGGTCGCGGTCTTCACTGGAAATTGGAAATGGCATGTGTCGCATGCGCAAACGTGGGTGACCAAACTGGGGTGAGTACAAATCGGGGCCACCCAACCAGCCTGAAAGAAACAGATAAAACTTTTCGCGTGAATGATCGAGATGAACCGGGTGTAGTTTGCGAATGCGCTCGAAACTCGGGTTTTGATCCATTTCGTCGTAAAACAGATCAACCAGCTTGCGCACACCCACCTGTTGCTCTTCAGGCGTGCTGCCGAAGTACACGATTGGCGGCTTGGGCTGCGCGTCGTCGCTTGGGGTGTTGCTGGTTGTATCGTTGTTGCTCATGAAAAGACCGGTATGAATGTGGGTTTGAATCACTGAAAATCAGTTACCCACATTGTACCGGCATGCAACAGGTTTAAGCGGCGGCCTGCCTTAAGGTTTGCATCACAGGTGCGCGGCACACCTTGTTGACAGACCAGGCGCCAAACAACACCGACACAAGGGCACCAGCAACCACACCGGCCACAATGTGCATGGGTGCCAGGAAGTACTCAAACTCGAACACAAAATGTGCCACACCCCAGCCCAGGCCTTGTGCTGCAATGGCGGCCACCAAACCGGCCAAGGCGCCCAGCACGGAAAGTTCCAACCAGGCTGCACGTTGCAATTGTGCCGTAGAGGCACCCATGGCCCGGTAAATTGCAGCTTCTCGGGTGCGCACGCGAGCACCAGTCATGACGCAAGCGACCACGACCAATCCACCCGCGGCCACGGTGAACAAAAACACAAACTGCACAGCCTGCCCCACCTGCCCCAGAATTTTGCGCAGTTGGGTGATGACCAGTTCAGTGTCCAGCACAGTGAGGTTGGGGTAATCGCGCACCAGTTCACGCGACACTGGAATGGCTTTGTCATCTTGCAAGCTGACCGAGGTAATCCAGGTTTGCGGGAAACTTTGCAGCACCTCGGTTGGAAACACCATGAAGAAATTGACTTCCATGGAATCCCAGCGTAATTCACGAATGCTCGTGATTTCGGCTGTTAAGGGTGTGCCGGCGATGTCAAAGGTTAATTGGTCGCCCATGCCTATGCCCAAACGCTCGGCCACGCCGTCTTCCACCGACACCTCAGCCGTCACAGGTGTTTCATCAAACCAGCTGCCGGCCGCGATGGTGTTGTGCGTGGGCAAGCTGTCTGCAAAGCTCAAATTAAGTTCTCGTTCCACAGTGTTGCGGGCGCGGTCATCGCTGAATGTTTCGGCGGTGATAATTTCACCATTGATGGCGCTTAAACGCCCACGCACCATGGGGTACAAATTCACCGGGCTTCGACTCGCCGTGTTCAGTGTTTGCTGCACCCCTTGAACCTGATCGGGTTGAATGTTGAATACGAAACGGTTGGGTGCGTCTTCCGGCACGGCTTCTTGCCAACGGTCAATCAAATCGCCCTGCACCACGGCCAACATGAGCAATGCAGCCAGCCCCAAAGCGAGGCTTACACCTTGCAACACCAAGGTGCTGGCGCGTTTGGACATGCTTTGAAACACCGCAATATTGGTGCCTTTGGAAGACCTGCCCCGCCCAAGATAAGCCAAACCCTTAAGCAAACCCCAAAACAGCACCGCGAACACCAGCGACGTGCCTACAAAGCCGGCAAACAGCAGCAGCGCCAACACCACGTTGTTCACGATCAGCAAACACACGGCGATCGCAGTGAACACGCCAAACAAAACCGACAGCAGCAATTGCCCCCGGCTACTTTTCAAGGTTTGGTGACGAATTACTGCAACTGCAGGCGCACGCAAGGCATACCAGGTGGGCACAGCCGCGAAACCAAGCAACAACAGCGCCGAAAGCAACATGCCCATGGGCAGGTAATGCAAGCCCGCCAGTGGCAAGTCAACACCCACCAGCTCGGCCAACAGCGCCAGCAAACCCCAATGGGCTGCCCACCCCAAAGCCACGCCAAGTGCACCTGCGCCCAGCGTTAACATGCCCATGCCGATTGCCCACATGCGCAGCAAACGCTTGGGTGTATAGCCCAGGCTTTTCAGCACGGCCAATTCGCTGGCCTGTTCTTTGGCAAACAGGTGTGCCACCAGTGCAATGCCCACACAGGCCACCATGGTGCCAATCAAGGCGGCCATGGCCAGGAAGTCGTTGGCACGTTCCAGGGTGTTACTCACCTCAGGCCGACCATTTTCCAGTGTTTCAATTTCCTCAACCGGTGAAAGCACAGGGGTCAACTCGCCAATCAGCTGATCCACAACAGGCTGTGCGCCAGTGAAGTAAATTCGCCAGGTTGCGCGTGAGCCCAAACCCAATAATTTCGATTCTTCAAGGTCGGCTGTGTTCATCATGACCCGCGGGGCAAAGTTCACAAAGCCGCCGCCACGGTCAGGTTCTACCAAAATAACCCGGGTGACAGGGCGAGTAATTTCACCCACTTGAATTGAGTCGCCCAATTGTATGTCCAGTGACCCCAACACGCCTTGGTCTACCCACAATTCACCCGCAGGCGGGCCACTGGCCAATTTTTCATCCTGCCCCTGGGCATTGCGCACTGTCATTTGCCCGCGAAGGGGGTAGGTGTTGTTCACCGCTTTCAGTGAAACCAGCAGGTCTACTCGCTCGGAAGGCACCACGCTTGGAAACACCACACTTTCCGCTTGCTTCAGGCTGGCATATTCAGGCTTGTCAAGAATAGACAGCCAGGGTGCGTTTTCTGTATTGCGCTTGGACTCGATGACCAAGTCGCCGCCCAGCATTTGGCTGGCGTCACGCATCAAAGCCGCCTCAATGCGGGCTGAAAACACGCCCACTGAGGAAATCGCGGCCACGGCCAACACCAAAGCCACAAACAAAATACGGAACGACGCACGGCGTGATTGCCGCGCCCAATACTGGAAAGACTGCATGGGAAAAGCGCTTGCTGGATAAAACACCAGTTTAGGACAAAGACGAGCCACACAGGTTCCCCTGTTTATTGCGGCGCAGTAATTTCTTCACGAATAAAACACGCAAAAAATTGACCGATCGTGCTATTTTGAGCACAGACTCCAACAATAAAAATTACTTTTAAGTAACATAAGTAAATACATTACAAAAAACTACCGATTTTTAAGGAGACGGTAACGTGTCTGACGCATTCCCCCATTTGAATTCTCCGCTCGACCTTGGCTTTACCACATTGCGCAACCGAATCGTGATGGGTTCGATGCACACTGGCCTTGAAGACAAGTACAAGGAATTTGACAAGTTTGCTGCCTATTTTGAAGCGCGCGCCAAGGGTGGCACGGCTTTGATCGTGACCGGTGGTTTTTCACCCAACCTTGAAGGTTGGTTGTACCCCTTCGCATCGAAACTTAGCAGCAGCGGCGCCATCAAGCACCACAAGAAGGTGACTGAAGCTGTGCACAAGCACGATGGCAAAATCGTGATGCAACTGTTGCATGCGGGTCGATATGCCTACCATCCGCTCAGCGTTTCCGCATCGAATGTGAAGTCACCCATCAACCCATTCAAACCACGCGAAATTGGTGACTTCGGCATTCGCCGCACCATTGCTGCATTTGCACGGTCTGCAAAAATTGCGCAGGAAGCGGGTTACGACGGTGTGGAAGTGATGGGTTCGGAAGGCTATTTTCTGAACCAGTTTATTTGCAAGCGCACCAACCAGCGCACTGACCGCTGGGGCGGTTCAGTAGAAAACCGTGCGCGATTGTCGGTTGAAATTGTTCGTCGAATTCGCGAAACCGTGGGCGAAAAATTCATCATCATTTACCGTCATTCCCTGCTGGATTTGGTTGAAGGTGGCAACACCTGGGATGAGGTCAGCTACATCGCCAAAGAGATCGAAAAGGCTGGTGCCACAATGATCAACACCGGCATTGGCTGGCATGAAGCCCGGGTGCCCACCATTGTTACATCGGTTCCACGCGCGGCATTTGCCGAGTTAACCGCCCGCCTGCGCAAGGAAATCAAGATTCCGGTGATTGCATCCAACCGCATCAACAAACCGGATGTGGCCGAGCAACTGCTGGCCGACGGCGCATGCGACATGGTGTCGATGGCTCGCCCTTTGTTGGCCGATCCGGAATTCGCAATCAAAGCCAAGGAAGGCCGTGCCGACGAAATCAATGTGTGCATTGCCTGTAACCAGGCTTGCCTTGACCACACCTTCAGTTTGAAGCGTGCCTCTTGCCTGGTGAACCCACGCGCTTGCCATGAGCTGGAAATTGTGGACAAACCGCTTGAGCGCAAAAAGAAGATTGCCGTGGTGGGCGCTGGCCCCGCTGGCCTAGCCGCAGCCACTGAATTGGCACGACGTGGGCACAGCGTAAGCTTGTTTGACAAAGCTGGCGAAATTGGCGGCCAGTTCAACATGGCCAAACAAATTCCGGGCAAAGAAGAATTTCATGAAACCATCAGCTACTTCAAACGCCAGCTGGAATTGAAGAAAGTGGATGTTCGCCTGAATACGAAAGTAGATGCAGCGCTGATCTCCAAAGAAAAGTTTGAAGAGGTCATTCTTGCCACAGGCATCAAGCCACGCACGCCGGGTATTGAAGGCATTGATCACCCCAAGGTGATGAGCTACATCGATGTGCTGCTGCACAAGAAGGAAGTGGGCCAGAAAGTGGCTGTGATTGGTGCGGGTGGCATTGGCTTTGATGTGTCGGAATACCTGACGCATGATTTCAGCCACCCTTCCCCCACGCTTGATTTGGAAAGCTGGAAAAAAGAATGGGGCATCACCTTTGACCCGAAGAATGCAGGCGGTATTGATGGCGTACACCCAGAGCCACCCAAGCCTGCTCGCGAAGTGTGGCTGTGCCAGCGCAAAGACGAACCCTTGGGCAAGCGCCTTGGCAAAACATCGGGCTGGGTGCACAAGGCCAGCTTGAAAAGCCGCCGTGTTCACTTCATGCAAGGGGTTGAGTATTTGAAGATTGACGACCGTGGTTTGCACGTGATGAGTGCCCATGGCCCGCAAATTCTGGAAGTGGACAACATCATTGTGTGTGCTGGCCAAGACCCCTTGCGCGAGTTGGTGGAACCCATTGAGGCATTGGGCGTACCCGTGCATTTGGTGGGTGGCTCGTCAGTGGCCGCCGAACTGGATGCCAAACGCGCAATTAACCAAGCCACCCGCCTGGCTGTAACCCTGTAAAGGCAGAACCAAGAAATGACTCAGAAATCGATGCTGCAAAAAGTGTATGCGCAAGTAGACAAGCTGCCAACACCATTGAAAACCCGCGCCTTTACCCTGCTGTTTGGCCGTGCGGTGAAGTATTTCAAAACCAGTGGTTTGAAGTTTGAGTGGATTGAGCCCAACCATTCAATCGTGGTGATTAAAAACCGCCCCTACGTGCAAAACCACATTGGTACTGTGCACGCAGTGGCCATGATCATGATTGCGGAATCAGCCACAGGTGCACTGGTGGGTTTGAATGTACCCGCGAATGCCATACCTGTGATCAAGCGCATGGAAGTGGATTACCGCAAACGCGCTGCAGGCGATATGCGCGCTGAGGCCATGCTGACGCAAGAGCAAATCACCATGATGCAAACTGAAGAACGCGGTGAAGTGGATGTGGCAGTGACCATTACCGATGGCGAAAGCAAAGAACCTATCTTTGTTCGCGCCATTTGGGCTTGGACCCCCAAGCGCAAGGGCTAAACTATCGGTACAAAAACACAGCAAGGAGACACCCACATGGCGCCATTTGAATTCAGAACCGTGAACCGCATTGTGTGCGAATCGGGTAGTTCAATACGAATGGCAGACTTGCTGGCGCCTTTATTGGCCCAGCAGGGTCTGAAAACTGCGCGTGTCTTCATGTTGGTGGACCCTTTTATTGCTGCCACGGCTACATTCAAAACCATTTGCGACAACCTGGCCGATGCTGGCCATGCTGTTCACAGTTGCAACGATGTAGAACCCGACCCGCCCGAGGCTTTGGTGCACCGGGTCACGGCACTCGCGATGGAATTCAAGGCTGATGTGGTGGTGGCCATTGGTGGTGGCTCCACATTGGATGTGGCCAAACTGATTGCCGTGTTGGCCCGTGGCAAACAGGAATTGAAAACCATGTACGGTGTTGGCAATGTGACCAGCGACAGGTTGCCTTTGGTGTTGGTGCCCACCACCGCTGGAACCGGCAGTGAAGTAACTCCCATTTCAATTGTGACCACAGGCGTGGACACGAAAATGGGCGTGGTGTCGCCTGTTCTGTACGGTGATTTGGCTGTGCTTGATGCAGACTGGACACTGAGCCTGCCCCAACATGTGACTGCAGCAACCGGCATTGATGCCATGGTGCATGCCATTGAGGCTTATACCAGCAAGCGCCTGAAAAACCCTTACGCAGATTTTCTGGCCTGCGAAGCCTTGCGCCTGCTGGCCGCAAACCTTCACACCGTGTGCAAAGAACCCGGCAACCGCGAAGCACGCCAGGCGATGATGTTGGGTTCGTGTATGGCGGGCCAAGCTTTTGCGAATGCGCCTGTCGGGGCGGTGCATGCATTGGCGTATCCCATCGGTGGCATTTTTCATGTGCCGCATGGCTTGAGCAATTCACTGGTATTGCCCCACGTGTTGCGGTTCAACTTGCCCGCCGCCGAACAGCACTATGCCGAGCTGGCACAGGTTTTGAAGCTTGGCCACCACGGTGACAACGCTGCCCAACTAGCCCAGGCCTTTATTGATTACACCGCCACCTTGTCGCCCTCTACTGGCTTGCCCGTGGGCTTGCGTGAGGTGGGTATTGCCGAGAAAGATTTGCCCGTGATGGCCAGTGCTGCCATGTTGCAAACCCGCTTGCTGAGCAACAACCCGCGGGATGTGAGCGAAGCGGAAGCACTTTCAATTTACCAAGCTGCTTACTGAACCACACCACAATGACCACACTGGCCCACTACCCACTGCACCAACTGGTTCAAACCCGCTGGCACGACAACGACATTTACGGCCATGTGAACAACGTGGTGTATTACAGCTACTTTGACAGCGTGGTGAACCGCTACCTGATTGAAGAAGGTGGACTGGACATTCACCACGGTGAGGTGGTAGGTTTTGTGGTGGAAAGCCAGTGCAAATACCTGAAGCCACTGGCCTACCCGGAACCTGTCACAGCTGGCCTGCGAGTGGGGAAATTGGGCAACAGTTCAGTGCGCTATGAATTGGGCCTGTTCAATGCCAAAGGCGAGTTGTGTGCAGAAGGCTATTTCATTCATGTGTTTGTGACCAAGGCTGACAACAAACCAACGCCGATACCCGAAAGCCTGCGAAGCAAGTTGGCTTTGTTGGTGGTTTAAGCACGAGTTTTGAACAAACCGACTCAGCCTTTCTGGTCGAATTTCTCTCGAATTTCTTTTGCCACTTTGAGCAGGCCTGCTGGCGACAGGTCGTGCAGTTCAATCAGGGGCGATTCATCAATGTTCGGGTATTCGCGAAGGATTGAACGGCGATAAGCCGGGTCGTAATGGTGGGTCATCAAACGTTCAAACAATTCGGGCATGTGGCGCTGCGCAGCCAGTTGTTCCCACGCCTCAAATTCCTTGCCACCCACCAGGCTGCGAATAAAACGCAGGCGCTCAAGAAGTCCTTCCGGATCTTCTTCAAAATGTTTGTAATCCTGACGCCACAACTCGACCCGTTGCTGCATGTCGGCGTGCACGCGGATGGTTTTGCCTTTTCGCATGGAATCGAGCATGGACGCAGGAATTTGCACATTGCCAATCTTCTTGCTCTCGGCTTCTACCCACACGGGTCTTGAAGGGTCGAGCTGGCTCAGTTCACTGAGCAACAAGGTGTCAAAATACTTCTGGGAGGGCTGCGGAGTACCGGGCAATGCACCAATAATTGACCCCCTGTGTCGGGCAATCGCCTCCAGGTCAACCACTTGGCAACCTGCTTCTCGCAAGGCGTATAGCAAGCGGGTTTTGCCACAACCTGTTGGCCCGCTAAGCACGTGGTAATTCAACTTCGTGGGTGCAGTTTCAAGCTGTTCATTCACCCAACGCCGGTAGGCTTTCCAGCCGCCGTTTAGCTTGTGAACGTCGTAGCCAATGGTTTCCAGTGCGTCAAACCACAATTTGCTGCGCTTTCCACCCCGGAAACAGTACACCAGTACCTTGCCGTCTTTGGGATATTTGGGCAAATCCTCGCTCAAATGACGTGCAATATTGGCCAGTGAATAACGCACACCAATGCTGTAGGCCGCCATTTTGTCGGTGCGGTGAAGTGTGCCCACTTCTGCATATTCATCGTTGTTCACCACAGGCATGTTGACGGCACCGGGAATATGATCTTCCTCAAACTCGCGGGGCGAGCGTGCGTCAATAATCAGGGCGTAACTGGAAAAATCTTGCATGGGCAGGCAACTTCAAATCAAAATGTTCAGCCCGGCAGAATAGCGTAAAACAAGGCTGCCCGGAAGTTAAGTGGGCAGATTGCGCCCCGGCAAGGTTTTCAGGCCGTTGGCGATGGTTTTCAGCTCTTTCCAGTCTGTGGCCTTTCGCTTTTGCAACATGGGCCACAACTTCATGAGCAGTTGCGCGGTGGCCAGTACATCGGCTGCGGCCTGGTGGCGTTGCTCACACTCAATGCCGTAACGCTGCATCCACACATCCAGCGGAAGCTGGTGGTTTTCTTTGTGCAACACGGCGGCCAAATGTTCAAGATCAAGCCAGTGCCTGTGGGTTGCCCGGCCCAACACCTTGCGCATGGCCTTGTTGATCAGGATTTCATCGAACCAACTGTGAAAGGCGATCAATGGCGAGTTGCCCACATACTGCAAGAATTCAGACAATGCCACCTCAGCCTTTACGCCGCGTTGCTGCGCACCAATTCCAATGCCATGAATCAGAATGTTGTTTTTGTCGATCGCTTCAAATTCGATCATGTCGACAATTTCGGGCGGCTGTTTAATGACCACCTCAAAGGTATCGGTGAGCGAAATGCGCGGGCGGCGCTGCGCGTCGAACACAATCGCGGTGGCGGCAATTGAAATAAGCCGGTCTTTCTTCGGGTTCAGCCCCGAAGATTCCACATCAAGCACCACCCAGCGGTCAGGGTTGGGGCTGGAAAAATCGAGTGTTTGAACCAAGCGGTTCTTGATGTAGCTTGCCCAACCTTGAGTGGGCAGCAATTGGCCCTGCAGTGTGGTGCTCAACGCATGTGCTCCATCTCGATGCGCTGCTGCAAGCGACGCCCTACCCTGAAACATTCCTTCAATATTCGACGGTCAATGTTGTCGAGCACATCGTAGTTCACCACATTGGGCTGATCCGGCAAATCGGGCACGGCCACGCCTTCGTCAAGCTGAATTCGAAGGCGCATCATTTGCAAAAACTCAAAGGCGCTAACCCAGGCATCGCGTCGTTGCTCTTCTACACTCAAACGTTTGGCCACAGCCTCGAACCGACGGCGGGTATTCACTTCATCAATGCCAAACACCAATGAGAAAAAGCGGGCTGCATCCACAAAAACGGCTGTGCCCTGCTTTTTCAAATCCAGGGTGCGAATGTTCTCAATTTCTGTGGTGTCTATGCTGCCGTGCCAGTTCAAGGGTGGGCGAAAACGCATGATGTTTTCTGCCAGAAGGCGAAGGAAAATTGTGGACTCTTTGGCGCGGGTCACGATGTAATCCCGCAGCGGCTGCGCCAGTTCTTTGTTGCCGGCCAGGGGGCGAAGATCGAAGAAAATATTCACGCGCAGTAGGTTTTCAGGCGTGGCCACATCGATCCATCTTGCAAATTTGTTCAGCCATTCGCCGGCGGTCATGCAGCAATCGGGGTTGCTGGCCATGATGTTGCCTTTGCACAACGGGTAACCGCATTGGTCCAGGGTTTGGTTTACCTCTTTGCCAAAAGCCAGCCAGCGGGGCCTGTCCACTTCGGGTTGATCGCTAATGAACAACAGGCCGTTGTCCTGGTCGGTTGCAATGGTTTGTTCTGAACGGCCTTCCGAGCCGAAACTTAGCCAGCAATAGCTTTGGGCATCAATGCCCATGCGGTTGCCCACCACTTCCAGAATGCGCTCGGTGAGCACATCATTCAAGTGACTGATCAATTCGGTAAGCTGCTTGGCGGCAATGCCTTGGCCCAGCAGGTTTTTGGCGAAACTGCGTATGTCATTGGCGCAGGCTCGCAACATTTCGGCGTCTTGCGCTGAGCGAATGTTGCTGCTGATCTGCTTGAGCGACAAACGCTGCATGGCAAAAATGTCGCGCTCAGAAACTATGCCGCTCAGTTTGCCGTTGCGGGTTACTGGCACGTGGCGAATGCCGAACCTGGACATCAGCAGGGCTGCGTCTTGCGCCGTACAACTTTCATCCAGGGTATGAACTGGGGTGTTCATCACCTCAGAGATTTGTGAGGTCAGCGGTTTCTGGGCCATGGCCACGCGGGACAGCACATCCTGACGGGTCAGAATTCCTTCCACCGTCATGGCTTCATTCACCACAATCATGGAACCGATTCGATGCTCGTGCATTACCTCGAGCACCTGTTTAAGCGGTGTGTTTGGGGCGCATGAAAAAGGCTCGTGACGGCACACATCCCGCAAGGGCTTTTCCAGCGTTTGCTCGGCCAGGGTTTGCGAGGAGTAAGCCACTTGTATGGCCTTTCTGGACAGGTCCAGAAACTGCATGGTGCGGCGGGTTAGATAGTCGGAAAACACGGGGCTTTTTCGCGCCAATGCCTGTACACCTTCAAAAGTGAACATGAGGCAAAAGGTGTCTTCACGGGCGCTGTAAGTGGCGGTCACTGCACGTTTGGCCAGAAAAGCGTTCACAGGGAACATTTCACCCGCTTCGTACTGAAACCCGGTGGAGGACAGGTCGGCCAGGCCCTTGCGGCCCACGGCTGAGCCTTTCTCGACGTAATACAGAAATTGGGGTGGGCCGTCCTCGGGCCGCACAATCACTTCATTGGGTGCAAAGTAAGTTTCAGCGCAGCCTTCAAGCAGGCAGTCCAGGTCGCGAAGGGGAATTTCACTGAAGGGTGCATGCTCGACGAGTCTTTGTTTGATGTAATCCAGCATTTGCCCAGAGGGGCTGGTGCTGGTTTGGGCTGAATCAGGGGCAGCAACCCCCAAATCGGCCACAGAAGCGGCATTCGGTCGATTCACAGTCTCTCCATTTGCTGGGCTAAATGGTTTTTATAATGGTTTTCCCTATTGTAGCCTCAGCGCCTTACAAAAAGCTTGTTTCTTCCAAACGACGTCCCCTGAAAATAGTGCTTGCTTTGCGTCTGTGCCAGGAATATATTCGCGCAACTCCCCCAATGGCTGTTCTTTTCCGAGGTTAAATTGCAGTCAAATCCCACCACAATTATTGTCGACGGCACCGGCGTTGAAGCTCTGTGCCAAAGCTGCGGCGTGTGCTGCTCGACCTTCCGGATCAGCTTTTATTGGGGAGAAACCACAGCAGCTGAAGGTGGTGTGGTGCCGGTTGAACTAACCGAGCAAATGAACCTTTACCGCAGTTGCATGAAAGGAAGCTCGCAAGCCAAGCCGCGCTGCATTGCACTGGCAGGCAATATCGGTGAGTCAGTCAGCTGCACCATTTACGAGAACCGCCCCTCGCCCTGCCGTGAGTACGATGTATTTGATGCCCAAGGCGAACTGAACCCACGTTGCAACCAGGCGCGCGCCAAACACGGCCTGGCACCCTTGAATGTGCGTTTTGTACCTGTGGCCGGTGTGCCCGACCACATTACCCTGCCTATCCCGGAAATCAATACTGGATATTGATCAGTCTGCGCCGTTAAACATGTCTTGTTCGTGTTCGGTGATTGCTGCCCGAACCGCTTTTGCATTGTCCAAAGCCTGCGCACTGTCGCCATGCACACACAGCGTTTGTGCGCTAACCACACGGCTAGAGCCATCCAGGCATTTCAATGGCCCACCCCGAAGAATCAAAGCCGCCTGGGCTTTCACCTGAAGGGGATCGTGAAGCACAGCACCAACCTGGCTTCGGGGTGCAAGAGCACCTGTACTTAAATACGCCCGATCCGGGAAAGCCTCCTCAACCACCTCAACACCGGCAGAACGGGCCCAAGCCACCAATGGGCTTTCAGCCAAGGCCAGCAATTTCAGGTGTGGAAAAGCGCGGGCCAAATCGATCAATATTTCCGCCTCGGCGGGCTGAAAGGCAGCGTCGTTGTAAAGCTGACCATGGGGCTTGAAATGGGCTGGCGAACACCCTAGTTTCGTGGCGATGCTTTCGAACAATTCCATTTGTCGTTTTAAGTCACCCAGCAACTGTGCGGGCGGGCTCATTGGCTTTTGGCGACCAAACCCGGTTCGGTCCGGGTAACTGGGGTGCGCCCCCACCTGCACGCCATGTTCAAGCGCCAGCATACAGGCCAGGCGTATGCTGTGCTCATCGCCAGCATGCCCGCCGCAAGCAATGTTGGCCCAATCGATGATCTTGAACAGGTCTTCATCGTGGGCGCAACCTTCACCCAAATCTGCATTAATCCACATTGCCAATTGCCTTGTTGCATTCAATTGCGTATTCAAAACGCTTGCGGTCATGTTCATGCCTGGCCTGCAAGTGCATCGCCCGCGTTTCATCCACCATTACCCAGCTTACGCTTTCTCCGGCCCCCAGTTGAGACAATTTCCAGAGGTCGCAAGACAGTACACTGCCAAGGCGCGGGTAACCACCAGTGACCTGGGCTTCAGACAACAGCACCACCACCTGCCCGCTGGGTGGAAGCTGCACCAGCCCGGGGTGCACGGCATGTGAGCGCAAGGACACCGCTTGCTTGAGCGACAGTGGGTGTTCAGAGCCCTCCAGACGGTACCCCATTCGGCTGCTTTGCATTCCCAGCCTGAAAAGCTGATGGGCCAGCAGGTATTGAGAATTCTCAGTCAGCTCAAAATACTCTGGCCCCGGCAGCAGATGAAGTGTCAGTTGGCTTGAATGTTCAGAGCGGGCCAAAGGCATGGCCAGGCGGATTCCCGCCTGTATGCAGCTGGTGAATTGCCGGCCAAAGTGTAATTCATCCCCAACTTGCAAGGCCCTGCCCTGAAAGCCCCCAAAACCAGCAGAAAGGCATGTGCTGCGAGAACCCATGATTTCCGGCACATCGACGCCACCCTGCACGCACAGCAAATTCCAAAAGCCCAGGTGCGGCGGCCTTGTGCGCAGCAAATCGCCTTCTTGCAAGACCACAAGTTGCCCACACAGCAGGGGTTTGCCGTTCAAAAAGGCCTGAGCGCCCCGGTTTGCAAACAACACACGGCATGGTTTGGCGCATACGAAATCAAATTGCCCCATCAGCTCCAGACAGGCCGCATTGTCGGGATTGCCCAGTGCCAGGTTGCCCAAGCGGTATGAAAATTCATCGAGCACACCCCCAATTGGTACGCCCTCGTGCTGGTAGCCCCAGCGACCCGAATCGCTGACAATGCCCTGCCCTTGTGCCTTGACCACTTTAAGCATGATCAGCCCGAATGAATTGCACCGTGTCACCGGCCTTGAAAAGTGACTGCCCTTCCTCATCGGTGCGTTCAGGATCAAAAAGCACCTGCTCCACATGCCCCAACAAATGCCACCCACCGGGGCTTTCCCAGGGGTATACCGCACAATAGTGGGCGCCAATGGCCAAAGTACCCGGCGGCACGCGTGGGCGCGGTGTTTCCCGACGCGCAAACTGAAGTGGCTTGGGCAAACCGGTAAGGTAAGCAAAGCCGGGCAAAAAACCCAGAAACTGAACGGTGTAGGTGGCACTGCAATGCAGGTCTATGACCTCAGCGGGGCTTAACCCGGTTTGCCTGGCCAACCACTCAAGGTCTTGCCCGGCCACACCCCCGTAATTCACCACAATTTGATGGTGGCGGCCGGCTTGTTGTGCTGCCTGCCTGCTGTTCCCAAGTTTCGGAACGATTCGGTGAATTTGATCAAGCAGCGATTCACTCTGCCTGTTGGCAAACATGGAATTGGCAAACAAGACCGTCAGCGATTGATCCGCTTGAACACACTGGCATGCGGGTAAAGCCAAAAGCTCAATGGTGTCCATCAATTCCTGCCGCAGCACTGCCAGTTCACTGGCAGAAGTGAGTTTCCCGGAGGCTGAATGACCGGTGTTCCAGTCGATCTGGATGGCGCGATCAGAAAGAAGATAAGCCCTGGGCATGCGCACTCATTCGTGGTGAACTGAAGGCTTTCAGTTTAAACATAAAAAAAGCAGCCAATGGCTGCTTTTTTTTGCAATGCGCGAATCGCTGTGTAATTTACGCGGCGGCTTGCTTGTCGTCCTTCGACTCGCTGGCCTCGATGGTTCGAAGATTGGTTTCACCAATCGGGATTCGACGCACTTTCATTTGCTCAGGAATCACCTTGCGCAATTCAACCACCAGCAAACCATTTTTCAAGTTTGCACCCTCCACTTGCACATAGTCAGCCAGGTTAAACTTGCGCTCGAAACTGCGAAACGCGATGCCCTTGTGCAGGTATTGTTTGCCCTCTTCATCGGCTTTGCGGCCACGTACGGTCAGCACGCCACGCTCCACTTCAAGTTCAAGCTCTTTGTCGTCGAAACCAGCCACAGCCACACTGATTTGATAGCGGTTTTCTTCCAGTGCTTCAATGTTGTAGGGAGGGTAACCAGTTGAAGTGTCCGCACGCATTGCGGCATCCAGAATACTGGCCATGCGGTCGAAACCAATGGTGCTGCGGTACAAAGGGGTAAGGTCGATTGTTGCCATGATTCATTCTCCTGAGAAGCAAAAAATCAGTTGTTCAAAGTGTGCGGAAACTCTCACAGAGACATTTCCCACACACCCGATTTATGTGCCACCCCGGAAAATTTCAAGGGCTGTTTGTTAAATTTTTCAGGTCGAAAATAAATCACCGTCCACGTAAAACCATCGCCCTTCTTCCAGCACAAAGCGGCTGCGCTCGTGCAGCCGGCTGGCTGGCCCATTGCTGGGCTTGTAACGTGCCACAAACTCCACTTCGGCTTTGCTGCCTTGTGGCCAATGCCCCTTCACATTCAGGCCCAGCCATTTCCCCTGCGCAAGTTCATGCTGCAAGTCCAGCTGCTTGGGGCGCGTGCTGACATGCCAGGTTGACAACACATAGTCACCTAGACCCATGGCGTATGCGCTGTAGCGCGAACGCATCAGGGCCTCCGCCGTGGGGGCCAGTGCCGCGTTGAGATGGAAAGGTTGGCAGCAGGCTTGGTAGCTGCCCCTGCCACAAGGGCACAGCAGTGATTTATTTTTTTGGACCATGTGGGGCAAAGCCGGTGAACTGTGCAGATTTTTCATTTTAGACTGAAGCCAGAGACAGCCAACCAAAGACCAACAACAATGACGATTAAGCTTTCACAAGTGCATGCATTTAACCATGCCGATGCCTTGGGTCATCACGATGCAGTGGCCCTGGCCGAACAACTTCAACGCGGGGACACCAGTGCAACAGCACTGGTGCAAGCCGCCTTTCAACGACTTGAACAGGTCAACCCGGCGCTTCATGCCACGGTGTGCCTTCAAGAGGAAGCTGCACTGGCCCAAGCGCGTTTTTACGATGAAGTGGGCAACTTCAGGGCATTTCAAGGCATACCGGGATTTTTGAAAGACAATCTGGATTTGCAAGGTTTGCCCACGCAGCATGGCTCCGCGGCCATGCCAGCCATGGCGAAGCAACACACCAGTGCGGTGGCACAGCAAATAATTGACACCGGTGTGGTGCTGCTGGGTAAAACCAAACTACCTGAATTTGGTTTAACCGCCACCACGGAGTACAGCAAAGCGGAACCCGCGCACAATCCCTGGAACACCGGGCACAGCACGGGTGGCTCCTCGGGCGGCTCAGCGGCCCTGGTGGCTGCGGGTGTGGTTCCCATTGCCCATGCCAATGATGGTGGCGGCTCTATCCGCATTCCTGCGGCCTGTTGCGGCTTGGTGGGTTTAAAACCCAGCCGTGGGCGACTGGCCATGAATGAAATGGCCAAAAGCCTGCCGATCAACATTGTCAGCGACGGGATCGTATCGCGCAGCGTCCGCGACACCGCCGCATTTTTCGCTTTGGCCGAAGAGCACTACAAAAACCCCACCTTGCCACCACTGGGGCACATCACAGCTCCGGGCCGCAAACGCCTGAAAATTGGCATGTTCACGCAGAAAATTTCTGGCCACGAAACCGATGCCGCCTGCGTCGAGGCCGTGCACAAAGCCGCTGCTTTGTGTGAAGAGCTGGGCCATGAGGTGCAGGAAATTCAGGTACCGATTAGCGCCCAGTTTGCCGATGATTTTTTGTTGTACTGGGGCATGCTGGCTGCATCTATTTCACACCTTGGAAAATTGGCAGTGGACCGGCAAATGGACACAAGCAAGCTTGAGCCCCTCACCCACGGCTTGGCCAGACACTTCACGCGCAATTTGCTGAAGTTTCCCTTTGCCTTGCGCAGGCTTTACCAGTTTGAAGCCCAATATGCCACTGCGTTTACCGACCTTGATGTACTACTGAGCCCCACACTGGGCCAGCCCGCACCGCCGCTCGGTTACCTGGGACTTGATCTGCCTTTTGAGCAGGCCCGTGAAAGACTGCTTAACTTTGCATCCTTCACCGCCGCACAAAACGTGGCCGGCGCGCCAGCCATCAGCCTGCCCATGCACCACACCACTGAGGGCATTCCAGTGGGCGTGCACTTCGCTGCAGCCATGGGCCATGAATTCCGGTTGATTGAGCTTGCACTGGAAATTGAGCAAGCCCAACCATTCAAGATGCTGGCATGAATTCCAGGTGAGCCTTGTACACCAGCGAGGCCCTGTCCACCATGGGGCAGTGGCCAGTGTTTTCAAGCATCAAATCCACAATCTCGGGTTTGGCCTCTTTCAGCACAGCCAAGCCGCTGGGGTGAACCAACTGGTCTGAATCGCCCCACACCACCATCATGGGCACCGTGGTTTTCTGCACCATGTCGTTCAAACTCACATTGGCATCCGGGTTCACGAATTCCATGAACACGCGATCAAGCAAAGCTTTGTTCTTGATCGACATGCGACCAAAGTATTTGCGCATGAAACCGGGCATGGGCGGCGCTTTTCCGTTGAAGCAAAGGTCGACTACCTTTTCATATTCTTCAAAATTGGTGGGCGCGAGAATAATTTTGCCTTCATCCGCAAAAGCCCGCCCTATGGCAGTGTGTTCGGTACCCTTCACACCCGCGGGGTTCAACAAACACGCACTGAGAACCCGGTTTTCAAAGTTTGCCGCCAAAGCACCCGCCAAATAGCCCCCCATGGAATTGCCCATCACATGGAAATTCTTCACACCCACTGCGTCCAGCCAACGCACAACCCGGTCGGCCTGCTCGGCAATATTAAAGCGGGCATTGCTGGGCCTGTCTGATTCACCAAAGCCGATCAGGTCGGGAATCCACACGGTGTAATGGCGCATCAAGCGCGGGGCCAGTGCCAGCCAGTTTTCCTTGTTGGCACCAAAGCCGTGGACCAACACCATGTCGGGCCCTTGCCCACCCTTGAAGTACACGGTGCGCCCGTCTACGGTGTTGATGCTGCTTTTGACCAGGCCCATTTGTTTGCATTTGGAATCGATCAATTTGCGGCACAGCCAATTCATAAACGCATTGCTCATTGTTGTTTCACCTGTCTCGTTGTCTGGTTTCTTCTTACATGCTCAATGGCTGCTCGCTGATCTCGCTTACAGCAATTGGATGGCTTAGTTTTTTTCGCGGTTCATCAACAATACATTCACTGGGATCGATGTCTGTGGGAAGCGTCGAAACCTTCTGAAAAAGATTGCTTGATTTGAATAGGAGGATGTTCAAAATGAAAGCAAATGAACTACTGGAACAAATTCGCGAAGCCAATTTATCTTACCTGCTTCTGGCCAAACAACTCATCAACGAAGACAAAGCCGAGGCCATCATTCGCCTGGGCATCGATGAAAACACAGCAGACCTGCTGGACCAACTGACCACCGCACAGGTTTTGCGCATCGCAGCAAACAATGTGCCCATGTGCAGCATTCGGTTCGAAGACCCTGCCGTGTGGAAACTGCTCTCCGACCACGGAAAAGAACGCGCCATTTCGGGCATGCACGCCGCCATCCTGATGGCTGGCCGCAGTGCCCAAATTGCAGCTTAAGCGCACTTAAAACAACCGTGGTTCATGCACCTGTGGGTGCGCTGGAGAACGATATGTCAAAGATTAAATCCTTGATGGCTGAGGCTGTCCAAATCAAACTTGCTTCTGACCTCATCAAGCTGGATGCACGCTTGCAAGTACTGGAAAGCGAAACCCAACTGTCGCGTGAACGCCTGATTCGCCTGTACAAAGAAATCAAGCAGAAATCGCCACCCAAGGGCATGCTGCCCTTCTCTACCGATTGGTTCATGACCTGGCAGCCAAACATCCATTGCTCCCTGTTCATGAATTTTTACTCCACTTGCATCAAGCACACCGACCTTGAAGACGGTGAATGCCTGGTGAAAGCTTACAAGCTGTATCGCGAGCAAATTAGCGCCTTGGGTTTGCCTGAAGTGTTGTCGCTAACCCGCGCATGGCGCCTTGTGAAGTTTTTTGATGCCGGCATGTTGACCACCACTGCATGTAAAACCTGCTCGGGCAACTTTGTGGTGCACACCTACGACTTGGTGAACAACTACGAATGTGGCCTGTGCAATATGCCTTCCCGGGCCGGAAAAACCAAGCAGGACGCAGCCACCCGCTTCTTCAACGAAGAAAGCATGCTGGAAACTGCCTAAAGAATTGAATTGCAGTGCCGTTGTACCAAGCAGTAGCTTGTTTTTTGTCTCTCTCCCCTGTCCCGTAGTACAAGGACAATTCAAACACCTGTCAGCGATTGCTCACAGGTGTTTTTTTTAAGCCATGAAGCGGGCAAGAATTTGGCGGCTTCGGGCGTCAAGCGCGAAGAGGTCTTCGATGATGAACTGCATGCCATTGGCATGGGTTAGCACCAAGCGGCTGCCACCCAGTCGTCGAATACTTTCATCAGTGGGCAGCTCGAACTTGCAGGGCCCTTTGTCGGTTTCAAGAGTCCAGATGCTGGGCGTGGAGTACGTCGACACCGAGGTAATACGAAGCACCTTGGGCCTGAATTCGCGCACAGCCAAATAATCCTTCACCACAGCTTGAGAATCGGCATCCAACTCATCAAGCCTGTTCAGCCAAGCCAGCTCCTTGCTGTACTCATCCACAATAGAAATGCTTTCATCGGGTGCTGAAAACGGAAAGGCAAGCACTGGCATAACATGGTCCGCCACCAGTGCCTCACCTTTGTACAAGGCCAACTTGCCCTGTGTTGATTCACGCAATCGCCAGTCACTCATATTGGGCTTGCTCCTGCTTCAATTTTTCCTGGGCCTGGTGCAAGTGCCAGAAATGTGATTTCGCGGCCAGCAATTCATCGTGTGGCCCTTCTTCAACCACCTTGCCACGGTCCATCACCACAATTCGGTCGGCTTTGCGCAAGGTTGAAAGCCGGTGCGCAATGGCAATGGTGGTTCTTCCCTTCACCAAGTTGTCCAGAGCCTTCTGAATTTCTTTCTCGGTTTGAGAATCGACCGAACTGGTCGCTTCGTCCAGAATCAGGATTTTCGGGTCGATCAACAAGGCGCGTGCAATTGAAATTCGCTGACGTTCACCGCCCGACAAGCTCTGGCCACGCTCGCCCACCAGCGAGTCGTAACCGTGCTGAAGGCGCAGAATGAATTCGTGGGCATGTGCAAGCCGCGCAGCCGCAATAATTTCCTCTCGGGTGGCGTCGGGGCGTCCATAGGCAATGTTTTCGGCGATGGTGCCAAAAAACAAATAAGGTTCTTGCAACACCAGGCCGATATTTCTGCGGTAGCTGGCCATTTCAATCTTTCGAATATCGATGCCATCGGCCAGCACTTCACCATCGCTTACATCGTAGAAACGGCACAGCAAGTTCACCAACGTTGATTTGCCTGAACCACTGTGACCCACCAAGCCGACCATTTCACCCTGCTTCACTTTCAGGTTCACACCATCAAGTACCTGCCGGCTTCCGTAACGGAACGACACATTGCGAAGTTCAAGCTCGCCTTTCAACTGGTCGATTTTCACCGGATTCACAGCTTCGGGCACAGACGACTTGTAATCGAGAATGTCGAAAATGCGCTTGGAGCCAGCCGCTGCTTTTTGGGTTACAGACACAATCCGGCTCATGGAATCCAGGCGCGTGTAAAAGCGACCGATGTAGGCCAGGAAAGCAGTTAGCACACCCACCGTGATGTCGTTGTTCATGATCATCCAGATGCCTGAAGCCCAAATTACGAGAATGCCAAGTTCAGTCAGCAAACTGACTGTGGGCGCAAACAGGGACCATGTTTTGTTGATGCGGTCGTTCACTTCCAGGTTGCGGGTGTTGGCTTTCAGAAAGCGATCCGACTCTCTGCGTTCCTGTGCAAAGGCTTTCACCACACGAATACCGGGGATGGTGTCGGTCAGAATATTGGTCACCTCACCCCACACCCGGTCGACTTTCTCAAACCCCGTGCGCAGCTTCTCGCGAACCAGGTGAATCATCCAGGCGATGATTGGCAATGGCAGCAAGGTGAGCAAGGCCAGCTCAAAATCGATATTCATCAGAATGATCGCTGTCATCAAAATCATGATCACATCGGTGATGAAATCGAGTGCATGCAGGGAGAGGAACAAATTGATTCGATCGGTTTCAGCGCTGACACGCGCAATCAAATCGCCCGTGCGTTTCGCGCTGAAATAGTCAAGTGACAAACTCATCAAGTGATTAAAGGTGGTGGTTCTCAAATCCGAGCCAATTCGCTCGGAAACCAAAGCCAGCAAGTAGGTTCTAGCCCAACTCAGGCCAGCCGCCACCACGGCGGAAATCAACAACCCGCCTAGATAAAAGGTTGCGAGTTCGGTGTTCATGGGCTGGCCGTTCTGAAATGGAATCAGCACCTCGTCCATGAGTGGCATGGACAGGTAAGGCGCCACCAAGGTTGCAGCGGTCGACAGCAAAGTAAGAATCAGCCCGGCAAACAAACGCCAGCGATACGGATGCGCAAAACGCCACAAACGAAGCAAAGCGCGAGAAGACACGGGTTCTTCAAAACCATTGTCCTCCAGATCTTCATCGGCCAGCAAGCGCGGCACCGGATGCTGAATTTGCGCAGTGTGAGCAGTGCCCTGCTCAAATTCACGCACAGCGGTTTCCAGCAATTCGACAAATTCTTCGAGTGCACGGTGCAAACTGAAGCTTGCGTAGAAGCGAAATACCTGCCCGGAATCGACCTGAATCAAGACCGTAGAAAGACCGGAATGATCGGACATGGAAATGTTCTCAATGCTTGAGAAAGGTGCTTTAAAAACAGGCACCTGCAATTCCTTGTCTACCACAATTAATTCATAGGCGTTAAAGGCTACAAGGCTGCGAGAAAACTCACGCCGAGTATTCATGTCAGCCACAAACACCGCTCGGGTTGGTGAATTTGCGGCCCAAACCTCTGAAAGGCGTTGTACCTCGTTTTCAGACGGTGAAAATCCAACGATTTTCAATGAGATTACCCCCTCAGTTCGCGAATTCGCTGATGTTACACCACTATTTCCAGCGACACGGAGTTAACATTGATCGAAAATCCAATCCTCGAAAACAAACCCGCCGACACACAGCTTATGACGCAAAAACGCCTTGTAATACTCCGAACCATGTGGCTTGACGGCCCCAATATCTGGACCTATCGAAGTTGCATTGAAGCGTTGGTTGACATACAGGAACTGGAACAATTTCCTTCTAACCTGTTGCCGGGTTTTTACGAGCGATTAACGGCTTTACTCCCCGGTTTGGTTGACCACCGCTGCGGAATTGGTGAGCCGGGCGGCTTCCTCTTGCGGGTGCGTGAAGGCACTTACGCGGCCCACATGCTTGAACACATTGTGATTGAACTTCACACGCAAGCCGGGCTTGAAGTGGGATTCGGCAAGGCCCGAATGACCAGCAAAGAAGGCGTTTACAAAATGGTGTTTCGCACACCCGACCCTGTGGTGGGTATGGCGTGCCTGGAAGCTGGTGCACGCCTGTTGCATGCAGCGATCGAAGGAACGGATTACGACCTGCAAGCCGAACTCAAAGTGATCAAGCATCACTGCGACATGCATGGCTTGGGCCCAAGCACTCAACACATTTTGGATGCGGCTTACGAACGCCGCATTCCTATCGTAAGGCTGAACGACGGCAACCTGGTTCAACTGGGGCACGGCAACATGCAACAGCGAATCTGGACTGCTGAAACATCGAGAACCTCAGCCATTGCCGAAGGTATCGCTGCCGACAAAGACCTGTGCAAGGAATTGCTGGCCCAATGTGGCGTGCCGGTTCCCGAAGGCGAAATCGCCAAGAGCCCGGAGCACGCTTGGGAAATTGCGCAAGACATCGGCGTGCCCGTGGTTGTAAAGCCGGTCGACGGCAACTGGGGACGCGGCGTTTCACTTGAGTTGACCAAAGAAGAAGACGTAAAAACCGCATGGCCACTGGCAGACAAAGAAAGCTATTCAGGTGTGATTGTTGAAAAATTCATTCGAGGTACTGAGCATCGCGTGTTGGTGGT
Source organism: Limnobacter alexandrii (assembly GCF_005871185.1). Lineage (GTDB taxonomy): Bacteria > Pseudomonadota > Gammaproteobacteria > Burkholderiales > Burkholderiaceae_B > Limnobacter > Limnobacter alexandrii. Next base: position 367,813 of record NZ_SWKN01000008.1, on the reverse strand, counting down.
GAATTACCAGGTGGCAGCGGTGTCTCGTGGCGAATTGGTTCATGTGGTCGGTGACGGAAAATCAACCTTGCAGGAACTTTGCAATCAACAAATCAATATTGATCCGCGCCGTGGCGAATCAGAAATTTTCCCCCTGCGCCCTGTCAATATTGAGAAAAACCCCGCTGTATTTCTGGAAGTACAACGCCAGGGATACACAGCCTCCTCAGTAATTGACGACGGCTTGAAAGTGCTGATTGAACGAAACAGCAATGCCTCGGAAGATGTCACCGACTTGATTCATCCTGAAATTGCGCGCTTGTGCTGTATGGCTGCACGTGTGGTAGGGCTGGACGTTGCGGGCATCGACCTGGTGTGTGAGCACATTGACCAATCGCCGAAAGCGCAATCGCTGGCAGTGGTTGAAGTCAACGCTGGGCCAGGCTTGATCATGCACATCAAACCTGCCAAGGGGCAACCACGCAATGTGGGCAAACCGATCATCGAGTCGCTGTTTCCCGGCGATGCGAATGGCCGAATCCCCACCATTTCTTACTCGGGCGGCGATGAAATAGATGGTTTCGGCCCGGAACTCACTGAAATTCTGGAAGACCAGGGCCACCGGGTTGGTTTGGCCAGCGATCAGGGCTTGGTCATGAATGGCCGCACTATTAACAAAACGCCCTCGGCCAACTGGCAATCGGGCCGCAACTGCCTGATCAACAAAAACCTCGACACCTTGGTGATGCAGGTCAAGGCCAGTACCATCTTGTCCGAAGGCTTGCCTTTCGACCGCTCAAGCCTGGCGGTAATTACCAGCCTGGGCAGCATGGACGGGCTGGACGAATGGGACATTCTCACCAAAGAGCAACATTTCAATGTGATGCGCACGGTGGTTGACCTGGTGCTGGGCAGCGGCCATGCCGTTGTGAATGCAGACGAAGTCAGCCTGCTGCCCTTGAAAGACCTTTGTGATGGCAAAGTAATCTGGATCAGCAGCACCGCCGACAATCCAATTGTGAATGAGCATTTGAAAAACGGTGGAATGGCCGTGATTTATCAGGGTGAGAACATTCATTTCATGGGCAATCGAGCTGAATCTGAACAACGCAGCCCCATACCGCTGAAACAGCCCCCGGTAAACCTGACAAAGACACTGGCCTTGGCAGCGGCTGGCTGGGCCATGGATGTGCCACACCACCTGCTGCGCGCCGATCTTCGGCAGCGCTACTGAACCCCATGCTGACGCACACAACAGGTTGATGAATTATGAAAATTGAACGCATTCGCGCCTTGCGCGGCCCCAATTTGTGGAGCAAAAACACCAGCATGGAAGCCTTGGTGTTTTGTGAAGAAAATGAACGCCTCTACGACCGCTTTGCCAACATTGAAATGCGCGTTCGCAGCGCCCTGCCAGGCATTGGTTCGCTGCGGGCCACCGGCTTCGAGCAAAACAACATTGCCCTCGCGCATATTTTGGGCCGCACCGCCCTGCGCTTTCAGGTTGAAGCTGGCTCGCAGGTCACCTTCGCCCATGTGGCCGACAACATCACCACCGGGTATTTCCGGGTTGTGGTGCAGTACGAGGAAGAAGACCTGGCGCGTGCAGCTTTCGAAGAAGCGCACCAACTTATTCTGGCTGCACTGGCTGGGCAAGACTTTGATGCAAATGCGGCCGTTGAACGCCTGAAAGAAATTTATGAAGACTGCAAGCTGGGGCCCAGTACAGGTTCTATTGTGAACGCAGCATTGCGCCGCGGCATTCCCATTCGCCGCCTGACTCAGGGCAGCCTGGTTCAATTGGGCTGGGGATCGAAAGCACGAAGAATCCAAGCCGCAGAAACCGACACCACCTGCGCCATTTCCGAGGAAATAGCCCAAGACAAAGACCTGACCAAAACCATTTTGTCAGCCGCTGGAATTCCTACTCCCCGCGGCAAACTGGTCAAAACCTTTGAAGAAGCGCTAGAGGCGTTTCGCGAACTGACCCAAACCACCAAAAAAGGAGTGGTGATCAAGCCCAGCGACGGCAACCAAGGCAAAGGGGTTACTGTCAACATCGTGGATGAAGAACACTTGCGTGTTGCGTTTGATGCTGCCAAGAAATATGGCAGCGGTGTACCCATTGTTGAAGAATTCATTCCTGGCCACGACTATCGCTTCCTGGTGGTGGGTGACAAACTGGTGGCCGCAGCGCGTCGCGAACCGCCTTCCGTGGTTGGCGACGGAACACACACCATCTCAGAACTGGTCGAGATTGAAAACCGCAACCCTTTGCGGGGCGAGGGCCATGGCAGTGCCCTGAGCAAGCTTCGCCTGGACGAAATTGCAATTGCCCGAATCAAGAAACAGGGCTTCACGGCGGAATCAGTGCCCGAGCAAGGTGTGCGGGTAGTGCTTCGCAACAATGCAAATCTGAGCACAGGCGGCAGCGCCACCGACGTTACCGACAACGTTCACCCCGCCATGGCAGAAATGGTGATTCAAGCCGCCCAGCAAATCGGCATTGAAGTGTGTGGTGTCGATGTGGTGTGTGAACGCGTGGACGAATCCCTTGAAGCCCAAGGTGGCGGCATTGTTGAATTGAATGCAGCACCGGGCTTGCGCATGCACCTTGAGCCGTCGATTGGCAAGGGGCGCGACGTGGGCGCAGCCGTGATCGACCTCATGTTCAAGAAAGACGAAAACGGCCGCATTCCAGTGGTTGCAGTCACAGGCACCAACGGTAAAACCACCACCGTGCGCCTGATTGAACAAATTTTGCGTTACCACAATTTGCGCGTTGGTTTTACCGGCACTGAAGGCGTGGTGGTGAACGGGCACCTGATCGACACTGGCGACTGCAGTGGTCCGAAAAGCGCCCACAAAGTGCTGGTTCACCCCGAGGCAGACGCCGCCGTGCTTGAATGCGCACGTGGTGGCATGTTGCGTGAGGGTTTGGGTTTTGACATGTGCGATGTGGGCATTGTGACCAACATCGGCGAAGGCGACCACTTGGGCCTGAACTTCATCGACAGTGTGGAAGACCTGGCCTTGCTGAAAAGCGTGCTGGTACAAAACGTAGCACCCAATGGCCTGGCGGTTTTGAATGCGGATGACCGGCATGCCGCCAACATGGCCAAGCTGACACCGGGCCGTGTGCTGTTTTTCACCAGCAACCCGGACAACCCGATTGTGGCTGCACACAAAGCCAAAGGCCGCCCTGTGATTATTCATGACGGCCGTGTGATCAACATCAGTTATGACGACATGGAAAAAACCATCGACTTGATGGATGTGCCGCTGACCAACAACGGTTTGTTCACCTTCCAGGTGCAAAACGTGATGTGTGCAATGGCAGCCGCATTGGGCCTGAACGTGCCGTTTAACACCATTCGTGCGGCGTTGGGCAGTTTCCAGTCAACGCCCGACACGGTGCCTGGCCGCTTTAACTTTTTCAAGCACAAAGGCGGCTCGGTGATTGCCGATTACGGCCACAATCCAGATGCTGTATCGACGCTGGTGAACACCCTGAAAAACATTCCTGCGATTAAACGCACTGTGGTGATCAGTGCTGCGGGCGATCGACGTGACCAAGACATCATCGAACAGGGTCGATTGGTGGGCGGCTTTTTCGATCACATTATTTTGTACGAAGACGCCTGCCAACGTGGTCGCCCCGATGGTGAAACACTGGCCTTGCTGCAACAAGGCATCGCACTTGCCACAAGCGACAAAAAGCCGTCTGTTGTAGAGGTGCGCGGTGAATTCAAGGCCATTCAAATGGCATTGGATGAAACTGGCCCGGACCACTTGGTGCTGGTATTGATCGACCAGGTCAATGAAGCCTTGCAATATTTGCAGAAAAACACCACTGGTGAACCTGCGCGGGCGTCTGCTTAAAGACCAAGCCGCTTGACCATGCGGTGAAAGTTGCCGGAATCGAGCCCCAGCTGCCTTGCGGCAGCGGCTTGATTTCCACCGGTGTGCGCCAGCACCTGCTGTATCAGGTTTCTCGAAAAAGTATCCACCGCATCCCGGTAGGGCAAGCCTTCGGTTGGAGTGACAATTCCCGCATCAGGAATTGTCGCTGGGCCTCTGGTGTGTGAAGGATGCACATGGTCGGCCTCGCTCACAAGGTCCAGGTGTTCAAGCTCGACAGTGACCATGGGGCCAGGCTCGTCCCTGCGTGCCTTCAAGGCGGCTCGCCCCAGTGTGTGTTCAAGTTCGCGCACATTGCCCGGCCAGCTGTAGCGCTTCAGAGCAGCCTCGCACCCCCGCCCCAAACGAAGATTTCGCAAGCCCAAACGGCTGCGGTTCTGCTCCAGAAAATAGCCGGCCAACAACACCACATCGTCGCCCCGGTCACGCAAAGGCGGAATGTGCAATGGGTAGGCACACAAACGGTGATACAAATCAGCCCTGAACCGCCCTGCTTTCACCTCGGCAGACAAATCGCGATTGCTGGCTGCCACAATGCGCACATCCACCCGGTGCTCCCTGTCGCTGCCCACACGCTGCACCTGCCCGCTTTGCAATACACGCAGCAACTTGGCCTGGGCAGACGCGCTTAGCTCCCCCACTTCGTCAAGAAACAAAGTACCGCCATTGGCCAATTCAAACTTGCCTTGCCGATCACGCTCTGCCCCGGAAAACGCACCTTTGACATGACCAAACAACTCGCTTTCAATCAATTGGTCGGGCAATGCGGCGCAGTTAATAACCACCAAAGGCAGGCTGGCCCGGTTGGACATGGCGTGCAATGCCTGCGCCACCAATTCTTTGCCCACGCCAGTTTCACCGTGAATCAGCACCGCCAGTTGGCTGCTGGCCACTGTCAAAATTTCATGTTTCAATTCGCGGATCGGTTTGCTGTCCCCAACCATCTCCCGGCGCGACAACTGAACCCCTTCCAGTGCGTTCAAACCATTGCCATCGCTGTTGTAGCCCAGCGCCAAGGCACTTGCATTGCGCTCGGTCAGTTCAGCCACATGCACCACAGCCTCACCCAAGCGGGCAAACATGGCCATGGCACGTTCAACTTTCACATCAAACACGCCAGCCTTGAGCGAATCAAGCGTAATGGCACCCCACAATTTGCCGTTCACATGCAAGGCGCAACCCATGCAATCGTGCACATTCAAATCACCAGCATGTACGCCTTCCAGCAAACCATCGTAAGGATCGGGCAAGGTTGATTTGGTCGGAAAGTGGGTAACACCGCGATAAGTCACAATCGCATTCAAGCGGGGGTGCTCGTTCAATTCAAAGCGGCGCCCCAGGCTGTCTGGCGTCAAACCCCGAACAGCCAACGGCTTTAAAGCCGAGCCTTCCTTTTTAAGCAAAGCACATGCATTGCCAGGCAATGCAGCAGCCAAAGAATTGACATAGCGCATGTAGCGGGTAGGTGGATCCAGGTCGGCGCCAAGGTCTTCAATCACCGCCAACACAAAACTGGACATTTCCATGGCTTTCAATCCTTGTTGTCATTTAAACAATTGCTGTGATATTAACAATATAGAAAATATGTCATTTACACAACTTTTTGAAATATTTAACAAAACCAATATTTCACATTAACTATATTTATCAATCAATTACAGAATTAATTAGACCTGGCACGCATCTTGATAGTGTTTGTCATTGAAAAGTATGAGTCAATTTACAATCCGGCAAAAAGGAAATCACCATGTCAGTCAGCACCGAACAAAAACAGTGGATCAAGGCAACCATTCCTGCACTTGAACAGGGCGGCGAGGCATTGACCACTCACTTTTACAAACTGATGTTCAGCAAATACCCGGTTACAGCCACTTTTTTCAACCCTGCCCACCAGCAAAAAGGCACTCAACCCCGAGCCCTGGCCAATGCCGTGCTGGCCTACGCCAGGCACATCGACAACCCGGCCGTGCTAATGAGCGCAGTTACCCTGATTGTGAACAAACACGTGGCCCTGGGTGTAAAAGCAGAACACTATCCAATCGTGGGCGAATGCCTGCTGCAGGCCATGCAAGAAGTATTGGGTGCCGCAGCCACGCCTGAAATCATCGACGCCTGGGCAGCCGCTTACGGCCAGCTCGCCGATATGTTGATTGATGCAGAAGCCAAGCTGTATGCCAAACAAGCCATGTCCACCGGAGGGTGGGAGGGGCAACGTGCTTTCACAATTGCCGCGAAAGAGCAAGAAAGCGAACTGGTCACATCTTTTTACCTGAAACCCGTTGACGGAAAAGAGATCATGACCTTCAAACCAGGGCAATACATCACCCTGCACCTGAACATCAATGGCGCCACCATCATGCGTAACTACTCGTTGTCAGACGCACCCAACGGGCAGCACTACCGCATCTCGGTAAAGCGAGAAGAAGGCGGCGTGGTGTCCAATCACCTGCACAAGCAATTGGCTGTGGGCGACACCGTGCAGCTAAGCCCGCCATGTGGTCAGTTTGTGCTCGATGACAGCAAAGACCCCTTGGTCTTGATTACTGCGGGTGTTGGGCTGACCCCAGCCATTGCAATGCTGAAGGCAGCCGCGGGCCAGCGCGAGGTGCGCTTCATTCACGCCTGCAAAAACGCCGCGCAGCACTCATTCAAGAACCTGACGGAACAACTGAGCGCCCAGCACAGCAACATCACCACTGAATATGTTTATGAAAATCAGCATGGCCTGATCAAACCCCAAACGATTGAGAAAAACCTGCCCAACAATGCACAGGTTTACTTCCTGGGGCCGGTTGGTTTCATGGGCACAGTGAAAAACATGCTCGAAAAACTTGACGTTCCGGCAGACCGCCAGCATTTCGAGTTTTTTGGCCCGGCACAAGCCATTTAAGGCCATCAAGCAATCAGACTGACAAGCCTTTGGTCCTGCCCAAGGCTTGTTGTTGCACAAATTCCAGCAACTCGTCAATTTGAAACGATTTGTCGAAAAAAGCCTTCGCACCAAGGCTTAAACAACGGTGTCGAATCACCAAATTTGAATAGTTGGAAAAAACAACAACACCGAGCAGTTTGTTGTTCAACTGCATGCAGTCGTCATTGAGGCTTTTCAGTACACCCAGCCCGGTACCCGATTCCAGCTCCAAATCCACAATGGCCAAATCCGCACATTCACTGCGCATCATTTCAAGCGCCTCTTGCTCGGAACCCACACTGCCAATCACCTTCACACTGGGAATTTCACACAGCATGGCTTGCAACATGGCTTGCAACTCAACCGAATCTTCAACCAGCAGCACACGAAAGGGAAACTGGTTTGTGCAATTCTTTTTCATGGCAAACACCTGAAACGCCCCCACCAGCCAAAAGGCTGGTGAGGCGTCATGACCGCCCTTTAAGACTTGGGCTTCAACTCAATCATGTTGGAAACGGCTTTGACACCTTCCACCTGTTTGGCCAAGGCCTCGGCACGATCAATTTCTGCCTCGGTTCTGGCTTCACCTGACAACACCACCACACCTTGCTTGGTTTCCACATTCACACGCAAAGCGCTCACTTTGTCATCTTCTGCATGCTTGGCTTTCACCTTGGTGGTGATGGTGGCGTCATCCACATACTGCCCCACTGCTTTCATGGGCTCCTTGCCCTGCTCAGCGGCATACACAGGGCTCAACGCAGACAACGCAACACCAGAGGCGATCAAAGTTTGAGTGATCAATTTTTTCATGGTTGTACTCCTTCAAGGTTATTGAACTGACTACCGACAAGAAATCGAGATCAAAAGTATGTATTGATCAAGCTTCATGCGTTCAATACTACGGAGGAGCGAAACTGGGATCTGTCCGACAAAGATGATTCGAATGTAGGACTGGTCTGGCCTCCTCTCCGAACAACCACATGAGGAACCTTCAGATGATTCGATTGGCCATTGTTGATGATCATGCCATTGTGCGCGCTGGCTTTCGCGAAATGCTGAATGACGAGCTGGGCATGTCCATTCAGTTTGAAGCCGCTTGCGCCGAAGAAGCGAAAACATTGCTTGGACAACACCCCTGCGATGTACTCATGCTCGACCTGTCGCTACCGGATCAAAACGGCATCGATTTGCTTCGAACCGTGAAACAACGACACGATGAAACACAGGTGTTAATCATTAGCAGCTTTTCGGAGGACCGCTATGCCCTGCCCATGATTCGCAGTGGCGCGAGCGGCTATTTGTGCAAAGACTGCGACCGCAACGACCTGATCAATGCCATTCACACTGTTGCACAGGGACGCCGCTATATTTCTGCCAACACCGCTGAACTGCTTGCGCGAGAAATCACTGGCGAAGCAGAGAAAACCGCACATGAACAATTGTCAGAGCGCGAAATGCAGGTGTTCATCAGATTGGCCAAAGGTGAAAGCGTGTCACAAATCGCCGACGTGCTTCACCTCAGTGTAAAAACAGTCAGCACTTATCGATCCAGGTTGCTTGAGAAGCTGCAGCTTGGCAGCAATGCCGAACTGGCAACCTACGCCCATCAGCACGGACTAATCTTTGCCTGAACCCGCAGCGTCCACCACTGGCAAGTGCACCTTGATCCGGGTTCCCTGACCCGGGCTAGCGCTTAACTCCAGCCGTCCACTGAACATTTGGGCACGGTGCTTCATGCCGGCAATGCCATGACCATGCAACTCAATGTCCTGAGTGTCAAACCCGACACCATTGTCTCGAATACACAAGCACACGGCGCCCTTTTCCTGGCTCAAACTTAACCACGCCTGGCTGGCTTTCGCATATTTTCGAATATTGTTCAAAGACTCTTGTGCCACACGAAACAAGGCCAAGGACTGCTCCTCGGTAAGATGCAATTCACGATCCGGAAAACTCATCTGAATCGGCACATCCATTTCAAACTGTTGCCCCAATGAGCGCAAGGCTTCCACCAGCCCCAAACCTTTCAGCAAAGGGGGCTGCAAATCGTCCACCAGGCGACGCGTCAGTGTAATGGTGCTGCCAATATTCTCGATCAGGCGCAACAAACGCTCTTGAACAGGGTCATCCACCTGCCCGCCCAGCGAGCGGCGCAACCAGCCCGCATCCATTTTCGCAGCAGTCAGCGCAGACCCCATTTCATCATGCAATTCACGGGCAATGTGCTGGCGCTCCTCCTCTTGTGCCTTGGTCAGGTTACTGGCCAAATTGCTTAACTCAACGGTGCGCGCCTGCACTTTGGCCTCAAGACGAGTGTTCTCGGTCTTCAACAAATCCTGAATTCGGGCACGCAAAGCCACCTGCCTTTGTTGCACCACAAACAGAGCAATAATCAGCAACATAGAACCCACACCCAACGCGTACCCCACATACTGAATTTTTTCAGCACGCGCCAAGTACATGTTTTCAAGGTCTTGATGCGCCTTCTCCCGCCGCGCTTTGAGTACAGCAAGGCGAACGCGAATTTCATCCATCAACTGTTTGCCAAGTTCACCGTATTCCTCCGACAAGACCACAGGCGCACGGCCTTGGCTCAACATTTCACCCAAATACTGAAACTTCGCATCCACCAAACGCCTCAATACCTGTAAATCAGCATGGTCATCCGAACCTGGTGGAATATCAAAATTCATGGAAGCCATCAAAGGCTCCAGTCGGGCTGCCGTACTGCGGTAGGGCTCAAGGTAAACATCGTTGCGCATCAACAGGAAGGACAAGGCGCTGGCTTCTGCATCCACCAACAACACCCACAACTGATCAAGTCGATCAATTCTTTTTTGATTGATTTCAGACATCGCCACCACCTCGGCATTCATTCTTGAATGCGTATAGGTAATGCCCAACAAGGCCAGCACCATGGCGCAGCCGAAGATGAAAAGCCAGTACGGACGACCATGCCGAATCTGGCTTCGCACGGATTGAATTGAATGGTGAACCGAATTCTTCAAACAGACCTTTAAGACGAAACAAGGGCCACTTTGTAAGTGGCCCCGCTGTGAAACTACCCAGTCAATTCAAACAACTACGGCCTGGATTTAATCAGATTCACAACAAAAGTAATCGCCGCCAGCACAATGAAAATGAAAAACAATACTTTTGCAATTTCCACTGCACCGGCTGCAATACCACCGAAGCCAAACAAAGCGGCAATTAATGCAATCACAAAGAACACAACTGCGTAATGCAACATGATCAACTCCTTGAGGGTCTGGTTGGTTGACGCTTTACAGTAAACGCCTTAAGTGAAAAAGTAGGTCAGCTTAGGCTGAAGAAGTTGTGAGCAATCTCCTACACGCTGGCAGAACACGCTTCTATTCACTGGTTTGCAACGCAAATAATAGGTTAAATTAAACACAGATCATTCTTTAACAAAAGGATCATCGTGATTCTTGTCATCGCAAACCCGAAAGCCGGATACCTCAAAACACGCCACTCAAGTGGCAGCCTTGCTGAAATTCATCGCATATTGGGCAATGCGGGGCATGTGGCTTTGACTCAAAACGCACAAGAACTTGAACAAGCCCTACTTGCCTACCAAGACAAACCTCCCACTGTGATTGTGCCTTTTGGCGGAGATGGCACCGTATCTGCGGTGTTGGGTGCTGCCGCCAAAGTGTGGGGCGAACATGCCATTCCTGCCATTTTCCCCTTGCATGCAGGCACCATGAACATGATTGCTTGGGACGTTTACCCCAAAACAGCACCACTGAAAGCCCTGCGCTGGTTGCTTGAACACCAGGCAAACGCCCTGTTACACAGCACACCGCGCTACCCCGTAAAAACCTCGGATGAACAATACGGATTTGTATTTGGTTTTGGCGTCACAGTGAACTTCATGCATGCGTACTACAGCATGGGCAGCGGACCAATTGCCGCCACCAAACTCCTGGCGAAAATCGCGTGGGGAATTATTCGGCGCAACAGCTTTGTAGATAACCTGTTCTCCACCGTCAAAGGGCAGCAAACCCGCAACAACTCAACACCACAAAGGTTTGCCTGGCAGGCCTGCCTTGCGCTGAGTATTCGGTGTTTGCCACTTCGTTTCCGTGTATCCACCAGTGGCGGGCACCAGGCCAACCAAGACATGTGCCTGATCGCTGGTGTGCCCAACAAACTTGCACTCGTGTTGAACCTGATGAGAATCTGGTTCGGGACCATGCCAGCCAGCGTCGGCGTCGAGCGCAGCACCATTTCAAGCATTGAATTTCAGTTTGATTCGCCCACAGCATGGCAACTCGACGGCGATGTACACCCGCCAGTGAAGTCAATTCAGATCAGCAGCGCGCCTGCTGTTCAATTTGTGGCGATGGAATAAAAAAAGGGATCCCAAACGGGATCCCTTTTTCATTCTGGCGGAGACGAGAAGATTCGAACTTCCGATACCCTTTTGGGGTATGCTCCCTTAGCAGGGGAGTGCCTTCGACCACTCGGCCACGTCTCCAGAAGGCCGAATTATACACGGTTTCGGCCAAAATGTTGAATGCAGGCGCAAATCGCTTTCACACAACTTGCACCGCATTCCTATCACTCCAAACTCAGCTCAAACCGAAGTTCAAGCGGCTTCTTTTTCCAGACCAAAGGCCTTGTGCAGAGCACGAACTGCCAATTCCATGTACTTGTCATCGATCAACACCGACACCTTGATCTCAGACGTTGAAATCATCTGGATGTTGATGCCCTCTTCCGACAAGGTTTTGAACATCAAACTGGCCACACCCACATGCGAACGCATACCGATGCCCACAATCGACACCTTGCACACATTCGTGTCACCGGCCACTTCACGCGCACCAACACTGCCCTGAATCTTGTTTTTCAACAAGTCCATGGTTTTGTTGAATTCATTGCGATGCACTGTGAAAGTGAAATCGGTGGTGCCATCCGTGCCCTGGTTCTGAATGATCATGTCCACGTCGATGTTCGCTTCAGCAACCTGACCCAAAATTTGATAAGCCACACCGGGCTTGTCAGGCACACCCCGAATGGTCACTTTTGCTTCATCACGGTTGAAAGCGATACCGGAAACAACAGCCTGTTCCATATGTTCATCTTCCTCAAAAGTAATCAGCGTGCCGGAAACCTTTTCTTCGTCCAGCGACATCATTGGATCGGTCAGGCTGGAAAGCACTCGGGTAGGCACACGGTACTTGCCGGCAAATTCCACGGAGCGAATTTGCAGAACCTTGGAACCCAAAGAGGCCATTTCCAGCATTTCTTCAAAACTAACCACACGCATGCGGCGTGCCTCTGGTACTACACGGGGGTCGGTGGTGTAAACACCATCCACATCGGTGTAAATCAGGCACTCGGCTGCACCCATGGCGGCAGCAATCGCAACGGCAGAAGTATCGGAGCCACCACGGCCCAGCGTGGTTTGATTGCCCGCTTCATCAATGCCCTGGAAGCCGGTAATAATCACCACCTTGCCGGCGTTCAATTCCGCTTTCACGCGCGTGTCGTCGATCGACTCAATGCGTGCCTTGGTGTGGCTGCTGTCAGTTTTAATGGGTACTTGCCAGCCAGAAAAGCTGATTGCGTCCAATCCCTCGGCTTTCAAAGCCATGGCCAACAGGGCAACGGAGGCCTGCTCGCCTGTGCAACACAGCATGTCTAGTTCACGGGGATCAGGCTCAGCCTGAATTTCCTTGGCCAGGCCAATCAAGCGGTTGGTTTCGCCAGACATGGCCGACGGCACCACCACCATTTGAAAGCCCGCGCGATGCCATTTGGCGACACGCTTGGCTACATTCTTGATACGTTCTGTGGACCCCATGGAGGTGCCACCGTATTTATGTACTATCAGTGACATAGTCAGATCGCCCTGCACAAATAAAAAGCGCGAACCATTTCGCGCTTTTAAATCAATCAGTTGAACATTTTACCTGAAATTCTGGCTACTCTTATTGGTTCGCGGAATAACCCAGGTTCATTTGCAAGCCGGCTGACTCCAGCACCTCCGGGTGCTTGCGCATGTATTCAAGCCGATCCAGATATTCAGTGGTCACATCACCGGTAATGTACGAACCATCAAAACAGCTGGCATCGAAGGTTTGAATTTTCGGGTTCAAGTCGCGCACAGCGCGTTTCATGTCCTCGATGTCTTGATAAAACAAGGCATCTGCACCGATCTCCGCACAAATTTCTTCATCAGTGCGGCCTGAGGCAATCAATTCATCACGTGTGGGCATGTCGATACCGTACACATTTGGGAAACGCACGGGTGGCGCAGCCGACGCAAAAATTACCTTTTTGGCACCGGCTTCACGGGCCATTTGTACAATTTCCCGGCTGGTGGTACCGCGCACAATGGAGTCATCCACCAACAACACGGTTTTGCCCTTGAATTCAACAGAAATGGCGTTTAGCTTCTGGCGAACACTTTTCTTGCGCACGGCCTGGCCTGGCATGATAAAAGTGCGGCCGATATAGCGGTTCTTGATAAAACCCTCGCGGTAAGGCACACCCAGTTGATTCGCCAGTTCCAGCGCAGCCGGGCGGCTGGAGTCGGGAATTGGCATGACCACATCAATTTCACCGGCAGGCATGCCTTTGCGAATTTGATCGGCCAGGTATTCGCCCATTTTCACGCGAGCTTCATACACACTAATGCCATCCATCACAGAGTCGGGGCGCGCCAAATACACGTATTCGAAAATGCAGGGGTTCAGTGACGATTTCTCGGCACACTGCTGCGCATGAAGCTTGCCGTCGAGATCAACAAACACTGCTTCGCCTGGTTCAATGTCACGCACAAACTCAAAACCCATGCCCACCAGTGCCACCGATTCAGAGGCAAACATGTACTCGGTGCCCTGCTCTGTCTCGGCCTTGCCCAAAGCCAGCGGGCGAATACCAAACGGATCGCGGAAAGCCAACAAACCATAGCCTGCAATTTGTGCAACGCAGGCATAAGCACCACGGGCACGTGCATGCACACCCGCCACTGCGCGGAAAATTGTGACTGGATCAAGCGAGTAACCTGAGGCATTGGATTGCAGCTCGTGAGCCAACACGTTAAGCAACACCTCGGAATCTGAATTGGTGTTGATGTGGCGACGATCGTTCTTGAACAGCTCGGCTTTCAAACGCTCGCTGTTGGTCAGGTTGCCGTTGTGGGCCAACACCAAACCGTAAGGCGCATTCACATAGAAAGGCTGTGCTTCATCAGAGCTGGCCGCTGAACCTGCCGTGGGGTAACGCACATGGCCAATGCCCATGTTGCCGGGCAATGAACGCATATTGCGGGTGCGGAATACATCGCGCACCAAGCCATTGCCTTTGGACATTGAAAACGAATTGCTGTGTGCCGTTGCAATGCCGGCAGCGTCTTGGCCACGGTGTTGCAACAACAGCAAGCTGTCGTAAAGAATTTGATTAACAGGAGAAAAACCGGCAATACCGACAATCCCGCACATTGAAAGCTCCTAGTAGCGCACCCACTTGGCCACACTTTCGGGCAAATGCGGTTTGATTTCTCTCATCGCATCCACTGCCAAAGGGGACAACATGGCATTTCGCCAAAATGGCTGTTCCGGAAGCGAAGTGAACCCTGCCCCGGTAACCAGCACCAACACAATAAATAAACCACGCGCGAAGCCGAACGTGGCGCCCAGGCCACGGTCCGCAAAACCCAAACCTGCCGCGGCAACAATTTTGCCCAGCAGTGAAATCAGAATGGCACCCACCAACATGGTGGCAAAAAAAGCAGCGGCGCACCCAATAAGCGCTTTCATGGGCGGGCTCAGCGATTCAGCCCAGTCCATATACACCGCCAGATCTGCGCCATAACGGTTTGCAACCCAGAAGGCCAACACCCAGTTGGCCAGGGAAAGCACTTCTTTGACCATGCCACGGAACAAACCCAGAATGACCGACAGCACCACCACGGCAATGACGATGTAATCAAATATCGTCACTGCACCACTCTCCCTGAGGCGTAACCAGCAGTGGCCAGCTTGGCCTTGGTTTCATCAGCTTTGGCTTGCCCGGCGATTGGCCCAACCCTGACCCGGTACACCGTGCCATTGGCTGTGCTGGTGGATTCCACTTTTGCAGGAAAACCCTTGCCACTCAATTCTTTGCTCAATGCATCGGCACGAAGCTTGTCGCTGACCGCAGCCACCTGAACCCAATACACCTCAGCCTTGGCAAAGGCGGCAATCGGGTCTTCCACCTTGGGTTCGGGCTTGGGCTCTGGTTTGGCTTCCACCTTGGGCTCTACCTTTGGTGTTGGCTTGGGCTCCGCTTTAGGCTCGGGCATCACGGGGGGTGGTTCTACAGGGGGAGCAACAGGCGCAGTGGCCACCGCCTGCTCTTGAGTAGATTGTGGTGCTTCAATTTTTGGCTGTTCGGGAACCTGTGCAGCTTGCGCAGGAATTTCAGCGGAAGGACGGTCAGGCACCACCAGTTCAACATCGCTGCTGGTTTGGGATGGCTCGTTTTCCACCAAAGCGGGAACGATGATAATGGCCGCCAGAAAAAGTGCAATGGAGCCAACCAATCGCCTTCTGGACCTGCGTTTCAACTCATCAACCGGATCGTTGTTGACTTTGTTCCTGGCAGTAGAACGCGAATTTGAACTCACCTGCACTCCTGAAAAAAATTAACCGGGACGTTTTCGAAGCGCTTCTTTGGCTTGCATTGCTTGGGCCACAACCAGGAAGGATCCAAAAACCAGAATTCTATCATTGGGTGGCACCGCAGAAGTGACCACCGCATACGCTTGACTCACACTCTCGTAGCTCTGCACGCTTTTTTCCGGTGCCTGCTTCGCAATACCACCTTTGGCCAGTGCCTGGGAATTACCCACCCAGTCAAAAGCTGCTGAGTCAACACCCGCTAGTTCCAGTTGCTGCTTCAATTGGGCTGTGCTGCGGCCCCGGTCACCTTCAAGTGGCACCAGGTGCCAATGGTCAACCCTGTCTTTCAACGCTTTGACCACCTCAACTGCGTCTTTATCGGCCAACATTCCGAAAATACAATGGGTGTACGGAAAAAAACCCATGTTGTCGAGGCTTTCACGCAAATGCGCCGCCGCATGCGGATTGTGTCCAACGTCCAAAACCACCGTGGGTTGACCCGGCAACACCTGAAAACGCCCTGGCCACTCCACCAAGAGAAAACCCTGACGAATCGATTGAGCCGGAACAGGCAAGCGATCCCGCACTGACTCCAGTGCGGCCAGCGCAGCCGATGCATTCAACAATTGATTGGTACCGCGCAAAGCCGGGTAAGCCAAGGCGGCACGACGCATGCTGCGGCCGCCATAGGCCCATTGCTGCTTGTCGCCACTGTAGTTGTAATCGCGGGCGAACAACCACAAATCGGCACCAATTGAATTGGCATGGTCAATCACGCTTTGTGGCGGCTTGGGGTCGCCCACAATTGCAGGTTTGCCCGCACGGAAAATACCGGCTTTTTCGCGGCCAATGCTTTCACGGTCTGGGCCAAGAAAGGCCTGGTGATCAATGTCCACGCTGGTACAAATTGCACAATCGGCGTCGAAAATATTCACCGCATCCAGCCTGCCACCCAAACCCACTTCCAGAATGACCGCATCCAGATCAATGCGAGAAAAGACCAAGGCCGCAGCCAGGGTGGTGAATTCAAAATAGGTCAGGGAAATACCGGTTGCTGTGCGCGCCAGCTCGACCTGCTCGAACGCTGAAATCAACTCAGGCTCAGCCACCTCAGCACCATTGATGCGTGCCCGCTCGGTAAAGCGAATCAGGTGGGGCGAGGTGTACATGCCCACTTTGTAGCCCGCCTGAATCAAAATACTTTCCAACATGGCGCAGGTCGACCCTTTGCCATTGGTGCCCGCCACTGTGAACACAACGCCGTTCAGGGCAAAACCCATGTGTTGCTGAACCACTTTCAGGCGGTCCAGCCCCATGTCGATTGGCTTGCTGTGGATTGATTCCAGATAAACCAGCCACTCGTTCAGTGTTGCGTTGGCGGCTGGCTTTGTTGGCTTCGAAGGGTTCGGTTGGGGTACTGCTTGATTCATAACGATTCAGGCCGCTTGGTCAATCTGTTTCTTCATCAACAGCGCCAACAGGCTGGCCAAGGTTTTTTTCATCTCACGGCGATCCACAATGCAATCCACCGCACCTTTTTCCATCAAGAATTCAGCGCGCTGAAAACCTTCAGGCAAGGTTTGGCGCACAGTTTGTTCGATCACGCGGGGGCCCGCAAAACCGATCAAGGCTTTGGGTTCAGCCACCACCACATCGCCCAAAAATGCGAAGCTGGCAGACACGCCACCCATGGTGGGATCAGTCAACACAGAAATATAGGGGAGTTTGGCTTGGCTCAGTTTGACCAACATGGCCGAAGTTTTCGCCATTTGCATGAGCGAGCCCAAACCTTCCTGCATGCGGGCACCGCCCGATGCTGCGATGCTGATGAACGGTACATTGGCGTCCAATGCAGCCTGCACACCCCGGCAGAAGCGCTCGCCCACCACAGAGCCCATCGAACCGCCCATGAATTCAAATTCAAAACAGGCAATCACCACCTCAATACCGTTCATGGTGCCTTTTTGCACCACCAAAGCATCGGTTTCGCCAGTGGATTCCTTGGCCTCATTCAAACGCGCTGTGTAGCTTTTGCTGTCCTTGAATTTCAAGGTGTCCATGGGCAGCACTTCCTGCCCAATCTCCACGCGCTCCTCGTTGTCAAACAACAAATTCAAGCGCTCGCGTGAACCAATGCGCATGTGGTAAGTGCACGAGGGACAAACCATGGCGTTGCTGACCAGGTCGTTTTGGTACAGCACCGCATCACAGCTTTTGCACTTCGCCCAAATGCCTTCCGGCACGCTTTTTTTGGCAGCGTCGCCGGGTGTTTTCGAAGAAATGCGTGGTGGAATAATTTTGTCAAACCAACTCATACACTTTCCCTTGCTGAGGTATTTTTATTTTGAGCCGAACTTTGAATCAAGCGCGGCACGAATCGGGGCAATGAACTTGCCCGCCAAAGCGGCTGCCTCTTGCGGGCTGCCTGCTTCCAGAGTTTGAATCAAAGCGGAACCAATCACCACTGCATCAGCCGACTCGGCCACGCGACAGGCTGATTCCGCGTCGCGAATCCCAAAACCAACACCCACGGGCACGTTTGTGAATTTGCGGATGGTTGGCAATTTGGAACTGACTTCGGCGGCATTCAGGTTTTGCGCACCTGTCACACCCTTGAGTGACACGTAGTACACATAACCACTGGCCACTTTGGCCACTTTTTCAATGCGTTCATCCGACGAAGTGGGTGCCAGCAAAAAAATAGGATCCAGTTCGGCCGCACGCAGGTATTTTGAAAACTCAAGCGATTCTTCGGGTGGGTAATCCACCACAAGCACACCGTCTACTCCAGCCTTTTTGGCTTCAGCCACATATTTTTCAACACCCATGCGCTCAATCGGGTTCGCATAGCCCATCAGCACAATCGGAGTGTGCTGGTTGGTTTGGCGGAATTCCGCCACGTAGTCGAGAATTTTGCGTGAGGTAACGCCCTTCTCCAGCGCGCGTTCACTGGAACGTTGAATCACGGGGCCGTCGGCCATGGGGTCCGAAAACGGCACACCCAATTCAATCACATCGGAACCGGCATCGGCCAAGGCATGCAACATGGCCACGGTTTGGCCTGGATCGGGGTCACCGCCCGTGACGAAAGGAATCAGACCCTTTCGCCCCTCTTCTTTTAACTTCTCGAAAACTGCTTTGATTCTTGACATGGTGTGTTGTAAAAATTATTTCTTGTTGCAGGCCATTTCAGCGCCTGTTTTGCAATCGGGGTGGCAATAGAACTCAGCGCCGCTCAGGCGCGCCACGGTGTGCATGTCTTTGTCGCCACGGCCAGACAAATTCACCAAAATTACTTTGTCTTTCGGCAGGGTTTTGGCCAGTTTGGCCGCATGGGCAAGTGCATGGCTGCTTTCCAGCGCCGGGATAATGCCCTCGATTCGACAGCACTGGTGGAAAGCTTCCAAGGCTTCTGCATCGGTAATGCCCACATATTCTGCTCGGCCAGAATCTTTCAACCATGCATGTTCAGGGCCCACACCGGGATAATCCAGGCCCGCAGAAACCGAATGGGTTTCAATAATTTGCCCATCATCACTTTGCAGCAAATAGGTGCGGTTGCCATGCAACACACCAGGAGTACCAGCGCTCAGCGATGCAGCATGCTTGCCAGTTTCAATGCCCTCGCCAGCCGCTTCCACGCCAACCAGCTTCACACCATCCACGTTCAAGTAGGGGTGGAAAATACCCATGGCGTTTGAGCCGCCGCCCACACAGGCCAACACATAATCGGGCTGCTTGCCCACCATTGTTGGCATTTGTTGAATGCATTCGCGACCTATCACGCTTTGAAAATCGCGAACCAGCATGGGATAAGGGTGTGGACCAGCCACCGTGCCAATGATGTAAAACGTGTCTTCCACGTTGGTCACCCAGTCGCGCATGGCTTCATTCAGTGCGTCTTTCAGGGTTTTGGAGCCTGAGGTCACTGGAATAACTTCGGCGCCCAACAACTTCATGCGAAATACGTTCTGCGCTTGACGGGCCACGTCTTCCTGCCCCATGTACACCACACATTTCATGCCGTAACGCGCCGCCACGGTGGCCGTGGCCACGCCGTGCTGACCTGCACCTGTTTCAGCGATCACGCGGGGCTTGCCCATGCGCTTGGCCAACATGGCCTGCCCAACGCAGTTGTTCACCTTGTGGGCGCCAGTGTGGTTCAGGTCTTCACGCTTGAAGTAAATTTGTGCGCCGCCCACCAGTTCAGACCAACGCTTGGCATGGTAAATGGGGCTGGGGCGACCCACAAAATGCTTCAGCTCATTTTCAAACTCGGCGAGAAACTCGGGGTCATTTTGATAGTGTGCATACACACTCTTCAGTTCTTCCAGGGCGTGAACCAGGGTTTCAGACACAAAGGTGCCGCCGTAGGGGCCAAAGTGGCCTGTGGCGTCTGGAAATTCATAGGGTTTGTTCATGATGCTGCTCTATCTGGGTTCACTTACAACAGCCCTGCATCGGCCTTCTGGACCGCCTTGCAGAACATTTCAATTTTCTCGATGCTCTTGATGCCGCGCGCCGACTCAATCCCGCTGGACACGTCGACGCCGTAGGGTTGCAAACCATGAATGGCTTGCTCAACATTGCCTGCATCCAACCCCCCGGATAATACCAAAGCCTGCTTCAGTTCACCTGCTTTGGGCAGCAAAGACCAGTCAAAAGTATGTCCAGTTCCACCATACGCCTCGCTCCAGGAATCGACAAGAAGCGCCTGCGCAGACTCAAACCGCGCGCTCTCCACCCGCAAGTCCACCCCAGCCTTCATTCGAATGGCTTTGAGGTAGGGACGAAGAAAACTTTCGCAAAACTCCGGGCTTTCATCGCCATGAAACTGCAACAGCACATTGGGAATTTCCGAGATTACGGAATTCACGAAATCAGCCTGCGGGTTCACAAACAAGGCAACCGGGGTTTGCCAGGCACCCAAACAACGAGCAAGCAGGCCAGCCTGCTTCACCTCAATGTGGCGCGGTGAAGGCGGGTAAAACACGAAACCCACAGCATCAGCCCCGGCCCGTGTGGCCGCACGCACCGTGTCTTCCGTTTGAAAGCCGCACAACTTGATTCGGGTTCTCATGCAAACAGGTCCTGTATTCCGTAATGCTCAGGGTACTCAATATTCCACAAGCTTAAACCTTGGGCGGGATAAGTTTTTGCCGCCAGGCTTCTGTTTTTGGATTCCAGAACCTCTTTCAACCAGCCCTCGGCTTGTCTGTGCTGGCCTACTTCCATGAGACTGCCCATCAGGTTTCTCACCATGTGGTGCAAAAACGCATTGCCGTGAATCTCAAAATAGCAATGGTCACCAGCTTCAATCAGGTTTAAAGCATACAAAGTGCGCACCGGGCTTGCCGCCTGGCATTGCGAGGCACGAAAGGCACTGAAATCATGGGTACCCAACAGGCAGGCAGCCGCCCGGCGCATGGCTGCCAAATCGAGCGGGTAATACACCCAGGTCATGAAACGCTTGAACGGATCGCGAACTGGCGCACTGTAAAAATAGTACCGGTAGGTACGTGATACCGCGCTGAAACGCGCATGAAAACCGGAATCAACCTGCTTTGCACCCTGCACGGAAATGGTGGGTGGCAAGCTGTTGTTGACCCCTTTAACCCAAGCCGTCAGCGGCCTGTCGGCCGCAGTATCAAAATGCACCACCTGCTGGCGGGCATGCACGCCAGTGTCGGTTCGGCCCGCACAAGTTAAGGAAATGGATTCTTGGGCTATGGCCTCAATGGCTTTGGTCAAATAATCCTGAACAGTGCGGCCATGCGGTTGGGTTTGCCAGCCTTCAAACTCGTGGCCGTCATAGCACAGGCCCAAGGCCACTCTGTTCATTTAGCTCAACGTGGCCAAAAGCGCCTTGGCCTTGCGAACCTGGTCATCATCGCCTTTCTTGACTATTTCGTTCAGCAACTCTTTGGCACCGTCGGCATCGCCAATTTCAACATACGCGCCCGCCAGGTCCAGCTTGGTGGCAACTTCTTGCCATGTGGCATCGTCCACCTTCGGGTTTGGAACATCCATATCCAGGTCAGCAAGCACCTTGTCCCCTTCCTCGGACACGTCAGCAGGCGTTGCCTCAGTGGAATCCGGGCTGCCCTTCTCGTCCTCAATGTCCACCAAATCATCAAAGGCGGCATCTATTTCACTTGCAGCATCCTCGTAATCGGGCGCGGGCTGTTTGCGCAATTCATCCAGTTCTTCCTGCGCTGCCAAGGTGCCCTTCTCGATCTCATCCAGATCATCGAGAATTGAACCCGATTCTGATTTGCCTGATTCTTCCTCAGGAAAATCGAGCGTCACCTCGCTGTCCAAAGACTCCTTGTGCTGCAGTGCCTCATCAGAAGCCTCATTCAGTTCAGGAATGTCGTCATCCGCAGCTGGTTCAGCTTTCACTTCCTCAGGGGCCGCACGCATCTGCGTGGCATCATCCAAGTCCGCCGTCTTCAATCGATCATTCAGCACTTCATCCAGATCAAAATCAGAGTTCTCAGCCTTGTTCAAACTGCTGGCGCGCTCAGCTGCAATACCCGCACTGGCCGCTGCTATGGTTTCATCAAACTCATTCACTTCACTGAAAGAAGAATCGTCTTCCGCATCAAACTGATCTTCCTCATTCCCGGCTTTTTTCTTGCGTGCACGGGCAATCAGCAGCAGTACAACCAACACAGCCAAACCACCCGCGCCAGCCAAAATCCAGGGCATCCAGTCAAACGGTTGCTCTTCGACTGGCGCTTGTTCTACGGGCGCTTGCACACCTTCTGTGGCTTCAGCCGCTTCGCCAGCCTGTGGCGCATCAGCGAATTGCTCAGTTGTTTGCTCAGTGGCTTCATCATCCGCCAGTGTTTCCGACGGCACATCGACAGCGGCCGGCTCAGTCGAATCAGTGGGCTCTGCTGTTGTTCCTGCGCCAGCAGGTGCCGCAGGTTCGCCGCTCAAATCCTTTTGCATGTCGAGCAATCGCTGCAAATCGCTCACATTCTTTTCAAGCAATGCAATTCGTTCATTCGCCTCGGCCAGTGCCTTGTTTTTGGCAAGCAACTCTTCTGCGTTCGCATCCGCATTGCCCGAACCTTGGGCAGCGCCGGGTGCAATTTGCAAGCGATCTGCTGGCGCACCGCTGTTTGCGTTGGGGGCTTGCTCTTTCGGAGTAATGCTTCCCTGACTACTGGTCGAATCTGCGGAAGCAACTTGATTGTCCACCGTCAGCAAACCGATTTGACGAGCATAAGCAGAGTACACATTGCGATCGTCGTTCTGCGCAAGTATCAGCAAAGCCTCATTGGCATTGTTGGCCCGCAACGCAGCTCGGTTGGGAACCCGAATTTGTGCACCTTCACGAATCAAATGCACGCTGCCGTTGATGAATGAATCTTTGTTGGCCTGGTAAATTGCCGCCATGGCCTGGTTCAGCGTCACACCGTCGCCCACCAGCTGCAAAGCCAACTCCGACAGGGTGTCACCACGCTGAACATTCAAAGTGCCTTCAGGCACTACGGGCGGCGCAGCCGGGGCCGGCGCGGAAGCTGCGGGCGGGCGGGAAGGCGCGGCCACTGGCGGCGGCGCCATCGGGGGTCGAATTTCAGGAAGGCTTGTTGCAGGCTCATCGGCCTTGGCCACACCCACTGGCACAGTCAGGGTGTATTCGCGGGCAACACGCCCACCCGCCCAAGTCAATTCAACCAAGGTATCGATGAAACCGGCGGGCAAAGGCTGCGCCGACGTAATTTTGACAAGGGCTGTACCGGGCTGGGGGCCATCTTGCACGGCAAACTGAAGATTCTTCAGGTTTGGATCCATGCTCAGGCGCGCCGCCCTGAAAGCCTCAGCAGAAGCCAGCTTGGCCTGCAAGGAAGCACGTTCCTCTGGCAACACCAAATCAACCTGGATTTCAGCCAAAAAGGGCTCGCCCGCACCCGACAGCACTTCGAGCTTACCGAGCTGCGCTGCCTGCGCGAAGGAACTTGCCAACAAACCTGACGCAAAAACAAAGGGCAGAATCTTCTTTTTGGTATGCCTCACCCGTTTACTCCATGAATGTACAAGCCACCTTCGGCAGCTTTTTTGGGATCAATATTGATGCAGCTTAGCGTTCGATCAAAATACGCAGCATACGGCGCAGGGGCTCGGCCGCACCCCACAACAGCTGATCGCCCACAGTAAACGCGCTCAGGTAGCTGCCGCCCATGGCCATTTTTCTCAAACGGCCCACAGGCACATGCATACGGCCAGTGACAGCAGCCGGGGTTAAATCGCGCATGGATGCATCACGCTCGTTGGGCACCACTTTAACCCAATCATTGGCCTTGGCAAGCATGTCATTGATCTCATTCAAAGGAATGTCTTGCTTCAGCTTGATGGTCAAAGCCTGCGAGTGGCAGCGCATGGCACCCACACGCACACACAAGCCGTCTACAGGCACACAACCGGGTGCACCCATGGCGGGTTTGCCCAGAATTTTATTGGTTTCAGCACCGCCCTTCCATTCTTCTTTGGACTGGCCATTGCCCAGGTCTTTGTCAATCCAGGGAATGAGGCTTCCGCCCAGTGGCACACCAAAATTGTCAGTTGGGTAAGCATCAGAATTAATATGCTGGGCCACCTTGCGATCGATTTCCAGAATGGCAGATGCCGGGTCGGCCAACAGGTCTTTGACTGAACCGTGAATGCTACCCATTTGCGAAATCAGTTCGCGCATGTTCTGTGCACCAGCGCCAGAGGCAGCCTGGTAAGTCATGGAGGTGATCCATTCGATCTTGTCATTCTGGAACAAGCCACCCAATGCCATCAGCATCAGCGACACTGTACAGTTACCACCTACATAATTCTTGATACCCTTGGTCAGGCCATCCTTGATCACGTTCATATTCACGGGGTCAAGAATGATGATGGCGTCGTCTTTCATGCGCAGGCTTGAAGCCGCGTCAATCCAGTACCCATTCCAGCCCGCCTCGCGCAGCTTGGGGAACACCTCATTGGTGTAGTCACCGCCCTGGCAAGTCAATACCACATCCATTTGCTTCAAGGCGTCGATGCTGTTTGCATCTTGCAATGGGCCAGCGTTGCCAGCGAAAGCCGGTGCCTTGCCACCCGCATTCGAAGTGGAGAAGAAAATCGGCTCGAAATGCGCGAAATCATTCTCTTCTTGCATGCGTTGCATCAGCACGGAACCCACCATGCCACGCCATCCAACCAAACCAACTTTCAACATAACAAAACTCCAGTACTTTTAAATTCTTGAATTGCGATTACGCCTTCTCACTGCTTGGCCAGCGCTGCAACAATCGCATCGCCCATACCTGCAGTGCCGGTGCGTACCTTGCCTTCGCGCCAAATATCGCCTGTACGCGGGCCAGTGGCCAGCACGGATTTCACCGCATTTTCAATGCGTGTGGCGTAGTCCTCCAGACCGAATGTATAACGCAGCATCATTGCCGCAGAAAGCACCGTGGCCATGGGGTTGGCCAGGTCTTTGCCAGCAATATCAGGCGCTGAACCATGAATTGGTTCGTACAAGCCAAAGTTTGATTCATTCAGCGAAGCCGAGGGCAACATGCCGATAGAGCCAGTCAACATCGACGCTTCATCGGACAAAATATCACCGAACAGGTTACCCGTCACGATGACATCAAACTGCTTGGGGTTTTTCAACAACTGCATGGCGCAGTTGTCCACGTACATGTGGCTCAATTCAACATCGCTGTATTCCTTGCCCACTTCAGTCACAATGTCGCGCCAAAACTGGGTGGTTTCCAACACATTGGCCTTGTCGACAGAGCACAGCTTGCCACCGCGCTTTTGCGCAGCCTGAAAGGCCACATGGGCAATGCGGCGAATCTCGGTTTCGGCGTAGCGCATGGTGTCAAATGCCTCGCGTTCGCCCTTGAAAGGACCATCCTCAGCAATGCGGTTGCCACGTGGCGTGCCGAAATAAATGTCGCCAGTCAATTCCCGAACAATCAGAATGTCCAGCCCCGCTACCACTTCCGGACGCAACGTAGACGCATCGGCCAATTCCTCGTACACCATGGCTGGGCGGAAGTTGGCAAACAAATTCAAAGCCTTGCGAATGCCCAGAATGGCTTGCTCGGGGCGCAAATGGCGCGGAAGCGTGTCCAGAGAAAAATCGCCCACGGCACCGAACAACACTGCATCTGAAGCCTTGGCCAAGGCCACCGTCTCTTCCGGCAGTGGAACACCTTTTTCACGGTAAGCCACGCCACCAATCAGGGCGTGCTCAAACTCAATATTCAAACCATCGGTTTTCAGGGCTTCAAGCACCTTCACTGCTTGGGCTGTGATTTCCTGGCCAATACCGTCACCGGGCATTACGGCAATCTTTAAAGTCATTCGTGTTCTCGGTTTATTGTCTGGTTAAATGGTGTTGGCCAGCCAAGGCTGATTGGCCAAGCGGTTTTTCTCGAAAGCGACAATTTCTTCACGATGCTGCAAGGTCAGGCCAATGTCATCAAAACCGTTCATCAGGCAGTGCTTGCGGAATGCATCCACGTTGAAGCCATAACTTTTGCCAGCAATACTCACCGTTTGGTGCTCAAGGCTTACCGTGATTTCAATACCAGGCTTGGCATCAATCGCTGAAAAAATATCTTTAACTTCTTCTTCTTTTAAAACAATAGGTAAGAATCCATTCTTAAAGCAATTATTGAAGAAAATATCAGCAAAACTGCTCGAAATAACTGCCTTGAAACCATATTGCTGAAGTGCCCAAGGCGCATGCTCTCGAGAAGAGCCGCAACCAAAATTGGGACCTGCCACCAGCACAGTACCGCCCTTGAATTCTGGTTTGTTCAGTTCGAAATCGGGATTCAGGGGGCGCTTGGTGCAATCCATGCCAGGCTCACCTTCGTCCAGATAGCGCCAACCATCAAACAAGTGCTCACCAAAACCAGTGCGCTTGATGCTTTTCAGGAATTGTTTGGGGATGATGGCGTCGGTGTCCACATTGGCGCGGTTCAACGCAACGGCAATGCCAGTGTGGGTTACAAATTTGTCCATAATTAATCCGTGAATGTTCCGGTTCATCCGGAGTTCAAGCCATGCAAGCAAACGCTTGCTCGCACGGCATAGAAATGCAAAAAAATTACTTCTTGTTTTCGTCGGCTGAGCGTTCAATGGCTGCGCCACCGGCCTTGATGTCTTTGCCCATGCCCTCAATGGTGTTACAGGCAGACAACGACAAGGCTGACAAAGCAAGCAAAATTGCGGAAACGATTTTCATATCAAACACTCCTCTGTTTTAGAAGTTTCTGGAATCAGTGAAATGGCCTGCAATCGCTGCCGCAGCCGCCATGGCCGGGCTGACAAGGTGTGTACGGCCGCCCGCACCTTGACGTCCTTCAAAGTTCCGGTTGCTGGTAGAGGCACAACGCTCTCCACTGCCCAAGCGATCCGCATTCATGGCCAGGCACATGGAGCAACCGGGCTCGCGCCATTCAAATCCGGCTTCGAGGAAAATTTTGTCCAAGCCCTCTTGTTCCGCCTGGGCCTTGACCAATCCTGAACCCGGAACCACCATGGCCAGCTTGACCGATTCCGCTTTTTTCTTGCCCTTTACCACTGCTGCGGCGTCGCGCAAATCTTCGATGCGCGAATTGGTGCAAGAACCAATAAACACCGTGTCCACGCTGATTTCCTCGATTTTCTGCAAAGGCTTCAGGCCCATGTATTGCAAGGCGCGCTCGTAGCCCTGGCGTTTCACCGGGTCTGCCACAGAGGCGGGATCGGGCACCACGCCGTGCACATCAGTCACCATCTCGGGTGAAGTACCCCAGCTCACTTGTGGCTGAATGTCTTCAGCGCGCAGTTCAACCACCTGGTCAAAATGTGCACCTTCATCTGAATGCAAGGTTTTCCAGTAAGCAACAGCGGCATCCCACATGTCGCCTTTCGGGCTGAACGGGCGCCCCTTCACGTATTCAATTGTTTTTTCATCCACAGCGACCATGCCAGAACGGGCCCCGCCCTCAATGGCCATATTGCACATGGTCATGCGGCCTTCAACCGACAAGCCGCGAATGGCTGAGCCTGCAAATTCAATGGCATAGCCAGTACCACCCGCTGTGCCAATTTTGCCAATAATGGCCAGAATGACATCTTTGGCAGACACGCCTTTGCCCAAAGTGCCCTCAACACGCACCAGCATGTTTTTGGCCTTCTTCATGAGCAAACACTGGGTGGCCATGACATGCTCAACTTCCGAGGTACCAATGCCAAACGCCAGCGCACCAATTGCGCCATGAGTGCTGGTGTGAGAGTCGCCACACACCACAGTCATGCCCGGCAAGGTCGCGCCCTGCTCTGGTCCGATCACATGCACAATGCCTTGACGCAGGTCTTTGATGTCGAAATAGGTCAAACCGTGGGCTTTTGCATTTTTGTCCAGGGTTTCAACCTGCAAACGCGAGGTAGGGTCTGCAATGCCTTTGGAACGATCGGTGGTGGGCACGTTGTGGTCTACCACAGCCAGGTTGGCGCTGTTGCGCCACAAGTCACGGCCGGCAAGCTCCAAACCTTCAAAGGCTTGAGGGCTGGTCACCTCATGCAGCAAATGGCGGTCAATGTAGATCAGCGAGGTGCCATCGTCTTCGGTGCGCACCACATGACTTTCCCAGAGTTTGTCGTAAAGAGTTTTTGCCATTTTCAAAGACCTGCTTCGGGCCGACTCATTCAGTTCACCTGGTGCACCAAAAGGGTCAGCAAATTACGTGGAATAACCCCTAATTATGCCACAGCCAGCCCAGGCCTTGCAGCACAGCCGGTATGGCCGCGCCCCAAAATCAAGTAGCCCGCGCTTAACGCTTCTTGGCTTGCTCATACAAAGGCTGAACCCGGGCCGAATACACTTCAAGATCCTGAATTCGATTTTCAGGCGAAGGATGAGTTGACAACAGCTCGGGAGGCGAACCACCACCAGCCTTGCTCATCTTCTGCCAAACACTAATTGCAGCGCGGGGGTTATAACCCGCACGCGCCGCCAACTCCACGCCAATCCGGTCAGACTCAACTTCGTGAGATCGGCCATACGGCAGCGAAATTGCAACATTCGCGGCCATACCCGCCAGGTCGGATGCACCACGAGACAAACCAAAAACAGCCGAAGCCAGATCCAACCCAAGGTTCGTGGCGAGTTGCTGCGAAATTCGTTCCCGGCTGTGTTCCCGCAAAGC
The DNA here is from genome assembly GCF_005871185.1 of Limnobacter alexandrii. Lineage (GTDB taxonomy): Bacteria > Pseudomonadota > Gammaproteobacteria > Burkholderiales > Burkholderiaceae_B > Limnobacter > Limnobacter alexandrii. The sequence goes on along the minus strand of NZ_SWKN01000008.1, from coordinate 339,167 downwards.
ATGAGCAATCTCATGCCCCATGATGGCCGCGATTTCATCGTCAGTCAGGGCCAGTTTTTCAATCAAGGCGGAGTAAAAAGCAATTTTGCCCCCCGCCATGCACCAAGCATTCAGCTGGTCCGATTCAATCACGTTGACTTCCCATTTCCACTGCGGCGCATCGGGCCGAAAGGCCACGGTTTGAGGAATAAGGCGATTGGCAATGGCGCGTACCCGGGCCACTTGTTTGGCATCGCGGTTCAACTTGCCCTCTTTCTGGGCCTTGGCGATAACGTCGGCATAGCCTTTCGCAGCGGCCGCGTCCACTTCGGCCGAGGAAACCAGCACAAACTGGGAACGCTCAACCCCAACAGCCCCACCCGTGGTGGTTTGGGTGGTTAAACACGCTGCCAACACCCCCGTTGAAAACGCAAGTGTCAGCGTTAAAGTGGTGCGTCGCTTAAGTCCGGAAAATACCATTGTTTTTCACCTGTAATTTTCAGTAAAACCGCTTTCTAGAAACGGCACACAATGCCGAGAAGTTGACATCAATTACCCGTATAGGACAGTTTATCCCGACAAAAGTGCCGAAGTTGACTGCTTGCTGGCTATCGTAAAACGCCAGCCGAGAAGCAAAGCAATCAAACCACTGATTGAGGCCATGACAAAAGCGCTGGCTGGCCCGCCCCACTCCCAGGCAAAGCGGCCCAAAAATGTACCCGCCGAACCACCAAGTCCATAGGCAATCGTGGCGTACATGGCTTGCCCTCGAACCACCAGTTTCACTGGCAGGTTTTCTCTCAACCAGGAAATGGTAGCGGTGTGGTGTGCCGCGAATGTTAAAGCATGCAAACCTTGGGCAAACAGCATAACCCAGCCATATTCCGGAAATGCTGCGGTCAGGGCAAAGCGGAATGCACAGGCCGCAAAGCTGACACAAAGCCAGGTGTTCAGGGAAAAACGTTTGAAAAACCGGGTTTGTAGGGCAAAAAATACCACCTCACACATCACGCCAAAGGCCCACAAGCCGCCAATGCTCATTTCTGAGTAATTGAATTCAAGCAAATAGAGCGAAAAGAATGCATAGAAAACCCCATGCGCGAAAATCATGAAAAATGCAGCCAACCAGAACAGCGGCATGGGCCCGGGCAATAACAGGCGCTTGAATCCGCTGCCGGTGAAGGCAATAGAACTTTCAGTACTGGCTACCCGGGGCGAATCGGGCGTGAACTTCAAGGCTGCAACAAACCCCAGCAGCAGCATGGCACAAGCCCAAAACGGGTAAGAGGAAAAACCAAAACGGTCAGCCACTGCCCCGAAAACCAGCACCGCCAGTACAAACCCAAGCGAACCATACAAGCGCACCTGGCCATACTGGCCCGTGCAACCAGCACAACGCTCCATGGCGTAGGAATCGGACATGGGCACCAAACCGGAAATACTGAGGTTCAGCAACAACACCAGAACAATGAGGTGCGAGGGGGTTTGCTGGTACCAAAATGCCAGGGCTGCAAAACAAAAGCCTGCAAAAGTACCCAGCCGAATCCAGCGAACCCTGTTGCCGGTGTGATCAGCAAGCCAGCCCCAGGCAAAGGGGCCCACAATTCGCATCAACTGCATCATGCCCAAAGCCAGGGCGATTACGTCAAGGTTGTGGCCAATCGACTTCAGGTAAGGCCCTAAAAACGGCGAATACAGGCCTACAAATGCGAAATACGCTGCGTAAAAAAGCGCTAACCAGCCCAGTTGCAAATGCCTGCCCGTTTTGAGGTTGACGGTTTAATAATTTGAAATACCAGGGGGAATTTGAGGTGTATCCACCTGGACGTCTGCGCACTGCGCGCGGTGCACCAGCAGGTGATCCATAATCACCAAGGCCAGCATGGCCTCTGCAATGGGCGTTGCCCGAATTCCAACGCAGGGATCATGGCGACCGTAGGTTTCAACCTCGATCGGATTGCCTGTCTTGTCAATTGACTTTCTGGGCAAACGAATACTGGAGGTTGGCTTGATTGCCATGCGAACTTCGATGTCTTGCCCGGTTGAAATGCCGCCCAGAATACCGCCTGCGTGATTTGAGCCAAAGCCCTCGGGGGTCATCTCATCGCCATGCACAGAGCCTTTTTGAGCAATACACGCGAAACCCGCACCAATTTCAACACCCTTCACCGCATTAATGCTCATCATGGCATGGGCGATGTCGGCATCCAGCTTGTCGTACAAGGGTGAACCCAATCCCACGGGTACACCAGTGGCCTGCACACGCAAGCCTGCACCGCAGGAATCGCCCGACTTTCTCAAGGCGTCCATGTAAGCCTCAAGCTCAGCGACTTTGCCGTTGTTTGGCGCGAAGAACGGGTTGGTGTGCACATCGTCCCAGCTTGAAAATGGAATGTCCACTTCACCAATTTGAGTCATGCAACCTCGGATCTCGATGCCCAGCTTGCCGCGCAACCATTTTTTCGCAATAGCGCCAGCAGCCACCATGGGCGCGGTCATGCGGGCTGATGAACGACCGCCTCCACGATAATCACGGATGCCGTACTTGTGCCAGTAAGTGTAATCAGCATGGCCGGGGCGAAAGGTGTCCATGATATTGCCGTAGTCTTTGCTGCGCTGGTCTTGATTGCGAATCAGCAGGCCAATCGGCGCGCCCGTGGTTATACCTTCAAACACACCGGAAAGAATTTCAACCTGATCGGCTTCCTGACGCTGAGTAACATGGCGGGAAGTGCCTGGCTTGCGTCGATCGAGGTCAGCCTGCAGATCTGCTTCAGTCAGTGGCAAGCCCGGTGGGCAGCCATCCACCACGCAACCAATGGCAGGCCCATGGCTTTCCCCAAAATTACTGACCACAAAAAGGCGACCCAGGCTGCTTCCGGACATGCGTGTTCACTCGATTAAGCAAAACGTTATTTTATCGGAATATCCCGCACCTGAACGGCGCGGGCGTTGACCTTGCTCAATTGCAACTTCTCAATTACCAATTATTTGCGGCTGAGTTGTTACTGAATCAAGGTGCTGTCGAATGCATTTGACAGCTGGTGCCCCAGTGTGTGGCCGCTCAAAAATGCATCTTCAACACGCGCACCATTGAGCCAGTCGCCGCAAGCGCCGAGCATGTGCTCTTCGCTGAAATGGCATGGCATGCCCACGGGGTTGCTGGGCAAGGAGTACAGCCAGCGATGTGCGGAAATTGTCAAAGGTTCTTCAATCAGCTGGCCAGTCACGTTGCAAAACACATCAAGCAACATTTTGCCCACTTCATCTGCAGCGTAGTCCTGATGAAGTCGGGACCAATCTGCTGTGGCCTGCAAAATCCAGCGGTCGCCCACCGCCCTGCCCGGTTTGGAGGAATCGCGACAAATCCAGCCCAAGGGGCTGTCCACGACGAAGGCCCCATCGAAATCAACTTTGACTGCCTCGCGGGGAGTCAGCATGACCGACCAGGTTACATTCGACTGAACACTGGAAGCCAGACTCGCCAAAGGCTGATCGATTTCCTCAAACAAGGGAACAACCTGCTCGGCAGGCACTGCACTTACTACTGCATCAAAACCGGATTCAACCCGCACCGTGCCATCTGCAAGATGAATGGTCAGTTGATAAGCGCCTTCAATTCGGGCCATCCCGGCGACTCGGCATTGCAAGCGCACATCCAGCCCATGCGCCATAAAGCGCGCCAGGCTGGCCATGCCAGGCGTACCGACCCAGCGTGTGGTGGTGCTGTGGTGAGGTGAAGAAAAACCATAGCCCAAATTGACAACTTTGCCGTCCCAAGGGGCTACTGCACCCGCTTTTTGAGCCTTATCGATCAATTGAACAAAAGCGGGAGCCGAGGCCTGAAAATATTGGGTTCCGTGATCAAAGCCCAAAGGGGGATCGATGTCGCGATTCAGCCAACGCGTGGGCATGCGCCCACCCGGACCACGACTTTTCTCGAACAAAGTAACCTCGTGGCCCTGCTGAACCAATTCCTGTGCGCATGCCAAGCCCGACATGCCTGCACCGATAATCGCAACTCTTTTCTTCAATTTGATACCACCTGTACTGCTTCGGTTTCAACTCAATTGCTGCTTTCTTCCATTGGCCAATCGCGAATATAGCCTTTCAACATCTTGTTCTCAAAACCCTGCTCTTCGAGCACCGCCTTGGCCACATCGTGGAACGAAATAACACCGCACAAGGTATTCCCATCCATGACCGGCAAATAACGTTGGTGGTTCTCAAGCATCAATTTGCGAAGACTGTCCACTTCCATATCCAAGGTAGCCACCGTAGGCTCGGTGTTCATCACCTCACGAACCACGATCTCCGCCACTGGCGGCGTGGGGCCGGTGCGGTGCTCTTTTTGCCGTTTGGCCAGCACGCGAATAACCTCGCGGAAGGTCACGATGCCGGCCAGCGCCCCTTTGTCCATCACAACCAGTGAACCCACATCATGATCAGCCATGGTAACCACGCAGTCTGACAAATGAGTTTCTGGAGTAACGGTAAAAAGCGTGTTGCCCTTCACACGCAGGACTTCTTTAACTTGCATCGTAAACCTCCTAAAATATTCTTATGGTCGTTTTATTCATCCTACCCGAAATGACGCAGCTTTCAAGTCCAAATTTCTGGGCAGACACAGGCCTGATGCGGCAAGGGATGTAAACTACAACGATTAAAAATAAACAAATGGAGACATGGGCATGCCAAAAACCGGAAACAGATTTCAGACTTTTGCTGATTTTTACCCTTTTTACCTGGCTGAACACAACAACCTGACTTGCCGCCGACTGCATTTTGTGGGCTCAACGCTGGCACTGGTGTGTTTGTTCAAGCTGATCACCACAGGCCAGCCCATGTGGCTGCTGTATGGTTTGCTGACAGGGTACGCATTTGCATGGGTTGGACACTTTTTCTTCGAGAAAAACCGCCCCGCCACATTCAAGTACCCGCTTTACAGCTTCATGGGTGACTGGGTGATGTACAAAGACATCCTGACCCGCAAAATTCCGTTCTAATTTTCGCGTTAATCTTTCTTGTCAAACGGGTTGACGTTGCTTCGGAACTCAACCCGAAGTGGCGTTCCGTCCAGTTTGAAACGCTCGCGAATGCGGGTTTCGAGATAGCGCTTGTAGTTGTCCGGAATGGCGTCCAAAGCGGTGCCGTGAACAATCACAATGGGCGGATTCTGCCCGCCCTGGTGGGCATAACGCAATTTGGGCCGGAAAATGCCCTTGCGAGGGGGTTGCTGGTGCTCAACACACTCCTGGATCAGGCGTGTCAGCTTGGGTGTCGACAACTTGGCGAAAGCCGCAGCGTGCGCCTCGTCCACAGACTTCATCATGGCAGCGATACCGAAGGGCTTGGTCGCAGACACATAGTGAAATTTTGCATAATTGAGGAAAGTCAGCTTGCGACCCACCTCAACCTTGATGCGGTCTTTCCGATAGTCGTCCAGACTGTCCCATTTGTTCACGGCCAGAACCAAAGAACGCCCTGCCTCCACGATAAAACCTGCAATGGAGGCATCTTGATCAGAAATGTCCTGCTGGGCGTCCAGCATCAAAATCACCACATTGGCGTCTTCAATGGCCTGCAGGGTTTTGATCACTGAAAACTTTTCTACCGACTCAAATACTTTGCCGCGTTTGCGCAAACCAGCCGTATCAATCAAGGTATAAGGCTTGTCGTTGCGTTCGAAATCGATGTAGATGCTGTCACGGGTGGTGCCCGGCATGTCAAAGGCGATCACGCGCTCTTCGCCCAACAAGGTATTGATCATGGTGGACTTGCCCACATTCGGACGACCGGCAATGGCCACCTTGATGCGCCTTCCGCCCTCTTCATCCTCGGGCAATACCGGCAGCTTTTCACAAGCCATGTCCATCAACTGGCGCACACCATCACCGTGACTTGCGGAAATGGTCTCGGGCTCACCCAAACCCAATTCAAAGAAATCAGCAGCAGCCATCGAGTGCGTGTAGCCCTCGGTTTTGTTCACGACCAAAATAACGTCGCGTTTGGCCTTGCGCAACTCGGCTGCAATCACGTGGTCGTGCGGGGTTACACCCTGGCGACCATCCACCAGAAACAACACCAAATCAGACTCAACAATCGCTTGCCTGCTTTGTTTGGCCATTTCAGCGTAAATGCCGTCTTTGGCAACGGGCTCCAGCCCGCCGGTGTCCACCACCAAATATTCACGGGGTCCAATTCGGCCAACACCGTAATGGCGATCACGGGTTAAGCCTGGCTGGTTGGCCACCAGGGCGTCTCTTGTTCGGGTCAAACGATTGAACAATGTGGACTTGCCTACGTTCGGGCGCCCAACCAGGGCAATGACAGGTTTCATGTTTTACTTTACTGGACAGATATCAGGGCCACACTGCCACCACGCGATTGCACAATCAGCGCATCGGTTTCAGCAGGCACAGGCTGGCTGGCAAAAGCGGTTGAACCCACTTTCGTTCGCGCAATGGTTTTGCCGGTGTCTCGATCAATGAAATGAACATAGCCTTCGTAGTCACCCACGGCCACCGCACGACCTATCACAGTCGGTGTAGTTGGCTGGCGACTCTGGAAGTTTTCAATTTTCCAAACCTGCTTGCCGCCACTGCGTGAGAAAGCAAACAAATCGCCCAATTCATTGGGGGCAATCATGTAACGGTCATCGACAGAAGCGCCACTGGGTGCGGAAAAATCGGTGGTCCAAATGGGACGAGCGCTGACTGAATCCAGACAACCCACCTTGCCTTGAAACGCGGCGGCGCACACTTCACGGAAGTTATAAATCGGAGTACCGGTTACATCGGTGATGCGTTCGATTTCAGTGGTTCCAGTGGGTGTAGCCAAGGTGCCTTCCCACACCACAGTGCCTGCGCTCAGGTCGAGTGCAACCAAACGGCCACCCGGGAAACCCGCATACACGCGTGCATTGTTCACATCCACAGGGGTGTTGACTCGCAATGTCAGCGGGGGCAATTGGCGCGTGTACTTCCAGCGTTGTGCGCCATTTGAAGCGGAATAAGCAATCACTGAAAAATCGATGCCGCGAACCAGAATGGTGCCCGCTGCACCCACGGGCACACTGCTTACATCAGCGCCCACACCGACTTGCCATTTTTGTTTGCCATTGGCATCAAACGCAACCAGATTGTTGTTCACATCGATCACGGCGATGGTGTCAAGCGTGGCAGCCACACCCGCTTTCAGCTCGGCTCCCACTTTCACTTTCCATTTTGTTTTGCCCGTGGCTTTGTCGATTGCCACCAACTGGCCTTCTTCCGACGCTGCGTAAACAGTGGACTCAAGCAACACTGGCGTAAAACTGCCCTGCTCGGAGTCACCTACATCCACAGACCAGGCATTGGCAATTTTCAGTTGCGGCGTAAAAGACTGCAACTCCGCAGGCTTCACAGCACTGCTGCCAAAGGGGTTCAAGCTGCTCATGGTTGAACTGATGGCAGCACAGCCACCCAGCAAGGCCAGAACGGCGACAAGAGAGGAAACTTTAATGACTTGCTTCATGGGTGCACTCATTGTTTGGCCTCCAGTTTGGGCAAGGCGCTGATTTTGCGCTCAATGACCTGCTTCCAGGGGCTGTCGGTTTGAATGGTGCTTAACGCCAGTTCATATTCTTTGCGAGCGGTCGCCACGTCTTTTTGGGCCAGGGCCAAATCACCAAGGCGGTCGTGGAACAAGCCTTCGAATCCGGGATAGTTTTCGCTCAAAGCGGCTTTGGCGGCATCGAACTCGGATTGCTCAATCAATATGCCAGCCAGCATCAAACGGGCTGTTGCTGCATATTCATCCAGTTTGGCTTCGTCAGAGGCCCACTTCAGTGATGCCTTTGCCTCATCGAGCTTGCCTTCATCAAAAAAGGCTTTGGCCGCAAGAAGAGCACCACGCTGTGCGTAGGGTGAACCTGCATGTTCTTCAAACAGGGTTTTCTGGATTTCTCCCACCAGTTCGATATCGCCCTCGCGAGTTGCAGCTTCCAGACGTTCGTACACCACAACCGACTCAGTGGACTGGCGCGCCTGCCACCATTTCCAGCCGTTGTTCAAGGCAAAGGCACCGAACACAAGAATCAACACGGTCAGAATGAAACTGCCGTATTTGGACCAGAATGCCTTCAAACTGGCCAGTTGTTCTTGTTCTTCAAGGCTGTATCGACTCAAGACTCCTCTCCTTCTCCGTAAAGCAGACCGAAAATGGCTTCGGCCAATCCCTCTTGTTTGAATTCTTCCTGTTTGCTCTCGCCACGCAGCAATTTCACTGCTGCAGTGCCTGCATGCAATTCGTTCTCGCCCAGAATGACTGCCACCGCAGCACCACTGACATCGGCGCGTTTCATCTGGCTTTTAAACCCGCCACCACCCGCATGCAGCACCACTGCAAAGCCGGCATCGCGAAGTTCTTCGGCCAGGGTAAACGCACGGCGAGCCGTGCCCTCACCTTGATGCACAACATACACATCCAGGTCGGCCGTGTCATCGGGCTGATTGACTTCGAGGTATAACTCGAGCAAACGTTCCAGGCCAATCGCAAATCCTATGGCAGGCGTGGGCTTGCCACCCAGAATTTCGATCAAGCCATCGTACCTGCCGCCGCCACAAATAGTACCCTGAGTTCCCAAGGCGTCGGTAATCCACTCGAACACAGTGAGGTTGTAGTAATCCAGACCACGGACCAGGCGCGGGTTTTCAATATACTGCACACCGGCATCATCGAGCAGGCGTTTTACACCCTGGTAATGCGCCAGGGAATCTGAGCCTAAAAACTCCGACAAACGGGGTGCACCATTCACCATGTCTTGCATGGTGGGGTTTTTCGTATCCAGAATACGCAAGGGGTTGCTGTGCAAACGGCGTTTGGCGTCTTCATCAAGCAAGTCGGCATGCGCCTCAAAATAGGTGATCAATGCTTGCCGGTGGGCCAGCCGCTCTGGCGCTTCACCCAGGCAGTTGATTTCAAGCCGCACATCGTCAAGGCCCATTTCACGCCACAGGCGTGAAAGCATCACGATCAGTTCCGCATCAATGTCAGGCCCGGCGAAACCCAGTGCCTCCACGTCCAATTGATGAAACTGCCTGTAACGCCCGCGCTGCGGCCGTTCATGGCGAAACACCGGCCCCATGGAGTACACGCGCTGAGGTGCTGCATAGGTCAAGTTGTGCTGAATTGTGGCGCGTGCAATGCCTGCAGTAAACTCCGGGCGCAAGGTGAGTTCATCGCCGTTCAAGCGATCAACGAAGCTGAACATCTCTTTCTCGACGATGTCAGTGACTTCACCGATACCACGACGAAACAGCGACGTGGGCTCGAGCACAGGGGTTTTGATCAAGCGGTAACCATAAGAGGTCAGCCACTCGCGAAGCATGACCTCAAGGTTTTCCCAATGAATGCCTTCTACAGGCAATACATCGTTCATTCCCTTGACGGATTGAAGTCGGGGTTGCTTTTTGGCTTTGGATTGTTCCGGCGACTCAGGATGACTCATTGACGCATTCAACTTAATTTCTCAACCCGGTATTGTCGCCTATTCTTGGGCTACTTGTTGCCGCCGGCGTACCTTTGCTCAACATAACGCTGCACAATCGCCTGAAATTCCTGGGCAATATTCTCGCCTTTCAAGGTTACTGTGCGCTTGCCATCCAAAAACACGGGGGCGGAAGGTGCTTCGCCAGTGCCCGGCAATGAGATGCCGATGTCGGCATGTTTGCTCTCGCCCGGCCCGTTGACCACGCAGCCCATGACAGCCACTTTCATTTCCTCAACACCGACATACTGGTTTTTCCAGATCGGCATTTGATCGCGCAGGTAGGTTTGAATTTGATCCGCCAGTTCCTGAAACACAGTGCTGGTGGTACGGCCACAGCCGGGGCAGGCAATGACCTGCGGCGTGAAAGCCCGCAAACCCAGCGACTGCAAAATTTCCTGACCAACAAGCACTTCCTTGCAACGGTCACCATTGGGCTCGGGCGTCAGCGACACCCGAATGGTGTCACCAATGCCTTCTTGCAGCAACACGGCCAAGGCGGCTGTAGAAGCCACGATGCCTTTGGTGCCCATGCCAGCCTCGGTCAAACCAAGGTGAAGGGGAAATTCGCTTCGGCCCGCCAGTTCGCGGTACACCGCGATCAGGTCTTGAACCTGGCTTACCTTGCAGGACAACACGATTTTATTGGCTGGCAAACCAAGCTCGACCGCCTTGTGCGCACTGCTGACCGCCGATTCAATCAGGGCTTGGTACATGAGTTGTTGCGCCGGCAAGGGGTCGGCTTTTTTGCCGTTTTCGTCCATCATGCGGGCCAACAGGTTTTGATCCAGGCTGCCCCAGTTCACACCAATGCGAACAGGCTTGTCATGCTCGGCGGCAATTGAAATCATGGCAGCGAAATTGTCATCACGCGACCGGGAAGACCCCACGTTGCCGGGATTGATTCGGTACTTGGACAGTGCCTTTGCGCAGTCCGGGTATTTTTGAAGCAACAAATGCCCGTTGTAATGAAAATCGCCCACCAAAGGCACCGGAATTCGCATTTTGTCCAACTGCTCGCGAATGTAAGGCACAGCCTCCGCAGACGCGTCATTGTTCACCGTGATACGAACCATCTCGCTGCCGGCAAGATACAAAGCCTTGATTTGTAAAGCCGTGTTCAGGGCATCAGCCGTGTCGGTGTTGGTCATCGACTGCACCAAAACAGGAGAACCGCCGCCGATAGACACAACATGTTCTTTCCAGCGGACATCCACTTGATGGGTTTTGTGTCGCTTCAAGGGGGTATTTGGAATCACGATGAACTTCTGGCAGATATAGACGGGTTACTAAGGAAGCGGGGGCTGTTTGGCCCCCTGCTGGTATTACTGAACGGTGATACGCGCCACTTCGCCACGAATGGATGAAGTCAAATCAACCGGTGTGCCATTGCTGGAAACACTCACCGCCTTGGCGTTACCAACAATCAGCTTAAAAGGCGCCTGGCCCTTCACTTCCAGATTACTGCCACCATCGTTGAGCTGGGAAATCAATACTTTGTCGTTCGCATCACGAACAGTAACCCAAGATTGTTCCTGGAAATTAAAGCGCAACACGCCCTCACCGCCAGCAAGCGCGGGCGCTGTTGCAGCAGGCGCGGCAGCTGGTGCAGGAGTTGCGGGGGTTGCCGCAGGCGCCAAGGCTTGGCCTTCAGGTGCAGCAGCTTGTGGCTGTTGCAAAGCCGGGAAAACAGCGGTGTCGCCAGCTGTGGCTGGTGCTCCCAGGCCCAAGGGCAGTGAACCTTCAGACTGCACCGCAGTATCAGGTGCCGGAGCGACAGCCACAGGCGCCTCGTTGGGTTCAATCACTTCAGCTTCGCCCACTGCAACGTCTTGACCAGACATGAACACCGGGATGTAAAACACAGCCATGACAACCACAGCCGCCAGCACGATACCGTAACTGAGCGACTTCTTGCCTGTTTTGCGGTCAAAGTTCAAAGTGGACAGGCGCTTGGAACTGTTGGGCATCTTTGGCTCAAGCGGCTCAGGGCGGCTGCCCTCAGGCTGGGTTGAGCGGGTGGCTTTAACCGGGGCACTGCCCTCGGAAAAACCAAAAGACATGATCACAGGTGCCGGATCCATCTTGAGGGCTTTGCAATAGCTTTTGATGAAAGCCTTGGCAAAGGTTTCAGGTGGCAGGCGCCCAACGTCGCCACTTTCGATGGCTTCAAGCTGGCGTTCATTGATTTTGGTTTGGGCGCTGATGTCGCTCAGGCTGAGCCCAGCCTTCTCGCGCGCAGCACGAAGAATTTCTCCGGGGTTTTGACCGGACTCAAGCAGAGTCAGATTAGGGTGCTTTTCGGCGACAGAGCCACTCAATTGCTCCGGTTTCACATCTTGACCTGCACTGGCATCTGACGATTCAGTATTGCTCATGGCACGATTTTCATTCATTTGGTCTTTCCAAGCGTCGGCAGGCACATACGGCCCCGATTAGTAATTGTAGTTCTTTACCGCCACCACCTTTGCAGCATAATCGAAGCAAGCTGGTAGGTTCAAGAGTTTTCTATGAAAATTCAATGTGTTGAGGAGTTTTTTGAGAAAGCGCTACAAGTTCGGCAACAAAATATGGTTTTTATAGGGGAATCAAGCAACTTTCCATGCCACAACATCAATCGTCATGACCTTATTGTATGACAAAGCCTGCAGGGTATTTCCCTAGCCCCTGCGTTTGGAGGAACCCCTCAGTTCTTCCAGCGACACAGTGCTTACCGATCTTTCCCGCACTTTCGTGCGATCTCGAACTTCACCGGCCAATTGCCCACAGGCAGCATCGATGTCATCGCCGCGAGTTTTGCGCACCGTAGTCACCACACCCGCTCCAGCCAACACTTCAACGAACGTTTTAATGGCTGGGGTGGTTGACTTCAGCAGGCCAGATTCCGGAAAGGGATTAAACGGAATCAAATTGAATTTGCAGGGTACGATTTTTGCGATCTCAAGCAATTGCTGGGCATGCTCGGGTTTGTCGTTCACACCATCGAGCATTACGTACTCAAAAGTAATGAAATCACGTGGTGCAAATTTCAGGTATCGCAAGCAGGCGTCCAGCAATTCACGCAGCGGGTACTTCTTGTTCAGCGGCACCAAGTGATCGCGAAGCGCGTCGTTGGGCGCGTGCAGAGAAACAGCCAAGGCCACGGGGCAATCTTGAGAAAGCCTGTCCATGAACGGCACCACACCTGAAGTTGACACAGTGACCCGGCGACGGGACAGCCCATAAGCCGTGTCGTCGAGCATCAGTTGCAAGGCTGGCACCAAGGCATCGTAGTTCAGCAAGGGCTCGCCCATGCCCATCATGACAACATTCGTCACTGGGCGCTCTTGGGCGTAAACCCGATCGCCCGCCTCACGCAGCAAGACATTGGCTTTCCACAATTGGGCCACAATTTCTGCGGTACTCAAATTGCGTGAAAAACCCTGCTTGCCAGTGGAACAAAAACGGCAATTGACTGCGCAACCCGCCTGCGAGCTGACGCACAGCGTGCCACGGCGCTCTTCGGGGATGAATACTGTTTCAACAGCGTCGCCGTTGCCGACGTCAAAGAGCCACTTGCGTGTACCGTCTTTGGAGACATTGTCGGAAATGATGTTGGGTGCCTTGATACAGGCACGGCTATTCAAATTCTGGCGAAATGACTTCGCGAGATCAGTCATGGACTCGAAGTTGTCCATGCCGGATTGGTGAATCCATTTGGCCAGCTGCTTGGCCCTGAATGGCTTTTCACCCAAATTGCCACACCACTGAATCAACTCGGGCACCGAGTAGTCCAGCAAATTGTCGAGTTGTTCACTCATGGTGTGTCCTTTCAAAACAAACGGGGACGCACGTGCGCCCCCGGAATTCAACGCAACCGATTCAGATTAACGTGAAAATACTTGTGACGCCGGGAAGAAATAAGCGATTTCGTTCGCAGCAGTTTCAGGCGCATCAGAGCCATGAACAGCGTTGGCATCAATGCTTTCCGCGAAGTCGGCGCGAATGGTGCCGGCAGCGGCTTCCTTGGGGTTTGTTGCGCCCATCAGTTCACGGTTCTTGGCAATGGCGTTCTCGCCTTCCAGGGCTTGAATCATCACTGGGCCGGAAATCATGAATTCAACTAGGTCGTTGAAGAAGGGGCGTGCCTTGTGTACTGCATAAAAACCTTCGGCTTCAGCGCGTGACAGGTGGGCCATGCGGGCAGCAACTACTTTCAGGCCAGCGGCTTCAAAGCGGCTGTAAATTTGACCAATTACGTTTTTTGCAACAGCATCAGGCTTGATGATGGACAGGGTGCGCTCGATTGCCATGGTGTAACCACTCCGAAAAGATTAGAAAAGCGTGAAAATTAACCCGCAATTATAGCTGGTTTATGTAAAAAACCCAATCACAGGCCTGACCCACCCCTTGAATTGAAACTTTTCGGCATTACCATTACTCTAAATTTGTAGAAAGTCGTGTTTTACAAAGGAGCGAGAACACATGTCTGATTTAAGAACAGCACAATTTGGCCGCACAGCCGGTGGTGTTTCATCCGTAGAAACCAACCGTGTTCTGCGAAACACATACTTCCTGTTGGCCCTGTCCATGGTGCCAACCGCTTTGGGCGCGTTTGCAGGCATTCAGTTCGGGTTTTTCCGTCTGTTTGCGGGCAGCCCAATCCTCTCGTTTGTAGTCATGCTGGCCGCCATGTTCGGCTTTATTTGGGGTATTCAGCGTAACCGCAACAATTCATTTGGTGTGGTGCTCATGCTGGGCTTCACCTTCTTCATGGGTCTGATGCTCTCCGGTATTTTGTCGGTGGCACTCAGCTTGTCCAACGGTGGCTCCATCATCATGATGGCCGCACTGGGTACAGCGGGTATCTTCTTCGGCCTGGCCAGTTACGCTGCCGTGACCAAGCGTGACTTCACCAACATGGGCAAAGGCCTGCTGATTGGTTTGGTCATGGTGATTGTGGCTTCCGTGGCCAACATCTTCCTGCAAATGCCGGCCTTGTCGCTGACCATTTCCACCATTTGTGTGGGTTTGTTCTCGCTGTTCATTTTGTACGACCTGCAGCGCGTAATGCGTGGTGGTGAAACCAACTACATTTCAGCCGCCCTGAGCATCTACCTGAGTTTGTACAATTTGTTCGTGAACTTGCTGCAACTGCTCATGGTGTTCGCCGGTGGCAGTCGCGAGTAAACAAGCGCAATTTGAGCAAAAGTTACTGCGAAGTAACTGATTTTCAAGCGATTTTTTGACACTTTGCAGCATCGAAAGTTGTTGCAAAGTGAATTTCAGAAGCGCAATATGAAGTTTCAGTTGGTCGGTATCTATACTGACCGCCGAGTTGGTGAGGCAAACGCACCAACGAAAACGGGGCCGCAACGGCCCCGTTTGTTATTTGTGCGGCCAACTTGTCACGAATACTCGCTGTAGGCCAATCGCTCAAACACAGCAATCGACTCCACGTGTGAAGTGTGAGGGAACATGTTCACCACCCCTGCCTTCATCAGCCTGTATGAACCCACATTGCACAACACGGCCGTGTCGCGCGCCAAAGTGCCTGGGTTACAACTGACATACACAATGCGCTTGGGCTGAAACTCTGCGCGCGCACCCACAATGGCCTTGCAAATTTCCAGGGCTCCATCGCGTGGAGGATCGACCAATACTTTGTCGTACTGCCCCCAGCTTTCCCATTCTGGTGTTTCCACTTCGAACAGGTTGCGCACATGAAATTCGGTTTTATCAGCCAGGCCATTGAACTCGGCATTCTCGCCAGCGCGGTCGACCAGGTCTTGCGAACCTTCAAAACCCTTCACATAGCTGCTTTTTGTAGCCAAAGGCAAAGAAAAATTGCCCAAGCCACAGAACAGGTCAAGCACGCGGTCCTCGGGCTTCAAGTCGAGCAATGACACCGCACGGCTGATCATGGCGTCGTTGATCATGTGGTTCACTTGCGTGAAATCAGTGGGCCTGAACCGCATGCGAATGCCAAAACTGGGAATTCTGTAAGTGAGATCGACGGGCTTGTCTGCCTCAAGGCGGTGTGCAGTGGCCGGACCACCCGGTTGCAGCCACCAGTCTATGCCCCACTCTCGGCCAAACGACCGAAGCGTGTCCAGATCGGATTCACTGAAAGGCTCAAGGTGACGCAACACCATGGCGGTTACGCCATCGCCCACAGCCAGTTCAATTTGGGGAACACGCATGAAAATGCTGAGTGTTACAAGCATATTGCCCAACGGCACAATCATGTTGGACACATGCTTGGGCAGGACGTGGCATTCCTGCATGTCAGCGACATAAGAAGAAGATTTTTCGTGAAAGCCCACAAAAAAGCGGTCTTTCTTGATCACAAAGCGAGTACTCAGACGCGCACGGTGACGGTAACCCCAGAACGAGCCATAAATGGGCGGCATCATCTGTTCAGGTTTTTGTCGGCCAATTCGCTCAAGAAGGTCTTCAAGGGCGCGGTTTTTGATGGCCACCTGGGCATTGGGCTCAATGTGCTGCATTGCACACCCACCACACACCCCGTAATGCGGGCATTTTGGGGTTGTGCGTGTGGACACGGTGTTGAGTACCTGAAGCGTTCTGCCCTTGGAATAACTGGGTTTTATTCGCGTAATTTCAGCAACAACAGTTTCACCAGTGATAGCGCCGTCGATGAAGTGCACTTTGCCATCCACATGGCCAATGCCGTTGGCATCCAGGTCGATTGACTCAATGGCAACTTGCACCTGTGGAAACACCACAGGTGTACGGTCTTTTTTCTTTTTGCGGCCCATGGCTACATTCAATAAAAATTAACGGGCCGGGAGGTAATCCATCGGGTCGACAGGCTTGCCCTGCTTGCGCACTTCAAAATGCAACTTGGGGCGATCGGAATCAGACTGCCCTGCTTCCGCAATTTTCTGGCCCTTGGTAACAGGCTCGCCTTCTTTCACCAACAAGGTTTTGTTGTGCGCATAGGCAGTCAGCAAATTGTTGTCGTGCTTCAAAATGATCAGGTTGCCGTAACCACGCAGCGCATTGCCTGAATACACCACACGCCCGGCCTGAGAGGCCACCACGGGGTCGCCCACTTTGGCTGCAAGGTCAATGCCCTTGTTCACACCGGCTTTGTAACTTTGGATAATTTCACCCGGGTGTGGCCAAATAAAGCCCAAGGTAACTGCCACCGGTGCTGGCGGTTTAATTTCAGGCGCTGGCGTGGCTTCAACTGGCTTGGCGCCGCCTGCAGGTGTAATCGGAGTTACTTCAACACCACTGTCTTCCATGGTGGATCCCGAAGCACCGCCGGCAACAGCAGCAGGCGCACCTGTCACACGCAGCTTTTGACCAATGCTCAATTTGCTGGGATCGCTCAAATTGTTGGCACGCGCCAGTTCACGCCAGTCCAGACCAAAATCAAGGGCAATGCTATACAGCGTATCGCCAGCCTTCACGGTGTAAACGCCATCAGTGGCCACTGCGGTGTCCGTAGAACGGGAGGGCAAACGGTCAACCACCGGGGCCTGATTGCCCGTTGTTGTACAGGCGGCCAGGAAGGTCAATGTTGCAAACCCGACTGCCAATGCACGTGTGTGCCCAAGAAAGCGGGTTCTGATCAATGCGCCACGTTTCATACGATACGAGTTCCTTGTAACAGGGGTACGAATTTTACCAAGTCTTTTTTCTCTCGGTGCCATTTGTCGACCGCAAGGCGATCAACAATGACCAGATTTTGCTGATTTTGATCAGCCACGGGCACAATAAGGCGCCCGCCAACTTTTAACTGCTTCAGCAGGGCTTGTGGTATTTCCAAGCCTGCAGCGGCCACAATAATGACATCAAACGGTGCTTGTGCAGGCAAACCCGCCAGCCCATCACCATGAATTACTTTGACTTTGTTGAACCCGGCGAGTTTCAAATTGCGCTGGGCCTTGTCGTACAACGCCTCAATGCGTTCTATGCTGACCACCCGCTTTGCAATATTGGCGAAAACGGCGGCCTGATAGCCACAACCGGCGCCCACTTCCAACACATTGTCGAGGTCTTTTCGACCGTCTAGCGCGTATTCAGCAAAACGGGCCACGGTGAAAGGTCGGGAAATGGTTTGTTGGTGTCCAATTGGCAAGGCTGCATCTTCATAGGCCCGCGAAGCAAATGCTTCATCCACGAACAAATGACGCGGCACAGTGCCAATTACATCCAGCACACGCTGATTCACAATACCCAAAGTTTTGAGCTTTTGAACCAAATGCCCGCGGGCACGCTCAGAGGTCAGGCTTGAACCGCCGATGCGTTCCGGAATGCGGTCCAGTTTGCGCGCAGACTGGGTGATCAGCGCAGGTGCTGGCTTGAAGCGGGGCTTTTGGTCCATTTTTTTGTTTTAAAGCCAATCGGCCAGGGTCTTCATTTGTTCGGTGTGAGTAAGGTCAGCCTTCAAGGGACTGATGGAAATTTTACCCTGCTTGACTGCATAAAAATCGGTTCCGGGTCCAGCATCTTTCGCACCACCGGGCGGGCCAATCCAGTAAACGGTTTCGTCTTTCGGATTCTGTGTGGGTATCACGGGCTCGGCGTGGTGACGCTTGCCCAAACGGGTGCATTCGTAACCTTGCATGTCATCGTAAGGAATCGGTGGAATGTTCACATTCAACAGGCAATGTTCCAGACCCAGCTTGTTGTCCAGGAAACGCTCCACGATTTCAGCAGCCACGCGGGCTGCGCTGTCCAGGTGAGCATAACCTTTGCCCGCCAGCGAAAAAGCAATTGCGGGCAAGCCACACTGAAATCCTTCCATGGCAGCGGCCACAGTGCCTGAATAAATGGTGTCGTCGCCCATGTTGGCACCATTGTTGATGCCGGAAACAACAAGGTCGGGGCGACGCGCCAGCAAACCGGTGACCGCCACATGCACGCAATCGGTGGGCGTGCCATTCACGTAACGGAATCCGTTTGCAGCGGTGCGCACGGTCAGCGGCCGGTCCAGCGTAAGCGCATTTGAAACGCCCGAGCGGTCTTGCTCGGGGGCCATCACCTCCAGGTGAACCGTGTTGCCGAATCGTTCTAGCAAGGCACCATGCAAGGCCAGAATGCCCGGTGCACTGTAGCCATCGTCGTTGCTGATCAGAATATGGGGAACAGTCAAGATCAGGCTTCCTTGCGACGAAACACCCAGGTGTTTTCAGAAGATTCCTTGGCTGCAAAGGAATAACCGGCAACCTTGAATTTTTTCAGTTGTTCAACCTCGGTAATTCGCTGGTCAACGATGTAACGGGCCATTAAGCCACGCGCCTTTTTTGCAAAGAAACTGATGATTTTGTACTGACCATTTTTATAGTCTTGAAACACAGGCTGCACCACGCGTGCATTCAAAGCCTTTGTATCAACCGATTTGAAATACTCGTCTGATGCCAGATTCACCAGCACTGGGTCTTTTTTACCCAGCTCTTTGTTCAAAGCAGGTGCCACGGTTTGCTTCCAGTAGGCGTACAAATCTTTACCAGCGGGATTGGGCAACTTGGTGCCCATTTCAAGGCGATAAGGCTGCATCAAGTCGAGTGGACGCAAAATGCCATACAAACCAGACAGAATGCGCACATGTTTTTGCGCAAAAGCCAAACCTTCCTCGTCCAGGGTTTTGGCATCAAAACCATCGTACACATCGCCATTGAATGCGAGCAACGCAGGGCGTGAATTCTTCTTGGTGAACTTGCTTGACCACTCGCTGTAACGCGTTGCGTTAAGCACCCCCAACTTGTCAGAGACTGACATGAGTTCGGAAATATCAGCCGGACTCATGGGGCGAAGAATGTTCACCAACTCAGCGGCCTGCTCAACAAACTGCGGCTGCGTACTGGTTGAAACGGACAAGGGTGTTTCGTAATCGAGCGATTTTGCGGGAGAAAGAACTACGAGCATGGACATGAATCACCTGGTTGTTACTACGGGTTTATTATCGCAGGATCTGGCAGGTGATTCAGGGACAGGGTGGTGTGAAGCCGGGAAAAAATACCCAATGCAAGGTATGCGAGAGGCTGGTTTTGTGAGGTTGGCCGCGGATGCGACTTTGTCGCTCCGCTTCTGGCCGTGTCTCCCAGACTGTCTCTCCCGAAGATGAATGTATTACCTGTCATATGCCCAAATGGATTCAGGCAAATGTGTTTGCAAGTTTTGATTTACTGTATATAATCACAGCATGTCAATTCGAGATTGCTGCCATGAAAGGTTTAACTGCTCGTCAACAAGAAATTCTTGATCTAATCCGCGACCAAATCAGCCAATTTGGCAGGCCCCCCACACGCGCTGAAATTGCACGGCAATTGGGCTTTCGATCTGCCAATGCAGCGGAAGACCACTTGCAGGCCTTGGCCAAGAAAAATGTCATCGCGCTTGATGCCAGCACATCGCGCGGCATTCGTTTGCTGGGCGAATACGCGGAAGGCCTGGAGGAAATTGCCAGCAAAGCAGCTGAACGTGCAATCGAGCAATTCATGCAACTGCCACTGATTGGCCGCGTTGCAGCTGGCAGTCCGATTCTTGCGCAAGAACACATTGAAAAACAGATTCCTGTAGACCCAGCCCTGTTTCCCGACAAACCCGACTACCTGCTAAAGGTGCGCGGCATGTCCATGAAAGACATCGGCATCATGGATGGCGATTTGCTGGCAGTGAAAAAAATCAGCACCGCACGCGCTGGCCAGGTGGTGGTTGCACGCGTGAACGATGACGTCACCGTGAAGCGTTTTTTCCAGAAAGGCCATGTGGTTGAACTACAAGCCGAAAACAGCGATTTCGCACCCATTCAAGTTGATCTGCGAACTGAAACATTCGCGATTGAAGGTTTGGCTGTTGGCTTGATTCGCCAGGGCCAATTGCACTAAAGCGCAGTAATTGCACTGAAAAGCAATGTCGGGGGGTAGTTGTGTCGTCTGATCTTGCCATTGCCAACATTCACCCTGGCGTGTGGCGGGCCCACCAGCTTGCCAGCGACACAAGCGTACGCATACCTAGCGGCTTTGCTGCCCTTGATCAGCAATTGCCGGGGGGTGGATGGCCCACCCGCAACCTGATTGAACTGCTATTAAAGCACCATGGCATCGGCGAGCTTCGCTTTTTAATGCCGGTGTTGCGCAAGCTTTCGCTGGAACAAAAAAAACTGGTGTTGATCGGTGCACCATTGCTTCCGCTCACACCTGTGTTTGAACAGTTTGGTGTGGCTTTGAATCAAGTGCATTTGATTCAAACCGACAAACCCCAAGACAGGCTTTGGGCGATAGAGCAAGTGCTGCAAAGCGATTCCTTCGGTGCGCTTTTCATGTGGTTGCCCGAAGAAAAAGCACTGTGTAACCCCACGGTGTTGCGCCGCTTGCAGTACCAGGCCACGCGGTCCCAGGGTTTAAGTTTCGTGTTTCGCCCCATTCGTGCGCAAATGCAACCGTCACCGGCCTCACTGCGTTTGTGCCTAACTGCCCAAAGCCCCAACAGCTTGCGCGTGCATTTGATTAAACGCAGGGGCCCTGTACTTGAAGAACCCGTGTTGATTGATTTGCCCAAACCGCAAGGTGCTTTACCCGACACCCCGCACTCACAGGAGCTTGTTCGTGCGTTGGATCGCTCTGAGTTACAAACAAACTTGCCAAAAGCCCAGCAAGCCACAGGAAGCCGAATCGCAATTTGATGCCAGTTCTCTGTTTGAATTGGCAGCACGCTACAGTCCAATGGTGTGCTGGCGGCAAGACCAACACCATGAATACATGGGTTGGCTGGTTGAAGTGCACAGCAGCTTCCGCTTGTTTGGTGGCGCACAAGCCTTGCTTTCACAGTTGTGGCAAAACGCAGAAGAATTTCCAGCAGAACTGCAACTGGCCAATCACCACACAGCCACTGGCGCATGGTGGCTTGGCAAATGCGCACCGGCCCGCAGTCATGATGATTTTTTGGCCATGCTGAACTTCAATGAAAACAGCTTGCTCGCATTGCCAATGTCAGTACTTGATTGCGATACAAAGCTGCAAAGCACCTGGCAACAATGCGGCTTTAATCGCCTTGGCGATTTGTGGCGCTTGCCACGAGACGGATTTTTAAGGCGCTTCGGCGCGCAGGCACTGGCTGAACTTGATTCGGGTTTTGGTGCGCAAAATAAACTGGCTCCCGCTGCAGTTGCACACAAACCCGCCAACACTTTCGAGAAAGAAAAAGAACTGCCGTTTCACAGTGACAGGCTTGACCTGATTGAGCACCATGCGCAAGCCCTGCTTGAGGCAGTGTGCAACTGGTTGAAGCAGCAAAAATGCGGCACGCGTGAATTGCACTGGGCATTCATGCACGCACACGGTGAAGAGGTTTTGCGCTTGCGCAGTGCACAGCCCACTGATTGCCTTGAAACATGGAAGCGCCTGCTGCATCACCAATTGGTACGAATGCAGTTTGATGACGACATACGCAGCCTGAAGGTGTGCTGCGCGCACAGTGAATTGCTGCCCAATGTGAACAACAGTTTTTTACCCGACCCTGCAGAAAGCACGCACAATTGGAACAGCACCTGCGATGTTCTTCGCGCACGCTTGGGTGAACAAACCGTGTTGTTTGCCGCCACAGAAAGTGATCCAAGGCCAGAATGCAGCATTGTGTTGCAGCACACACCCTTGCTTAAAAATACAAATACTGCGTTCAAAAAAGGAGAAAAAAAACACACCCCTGAATTGGATAACTCCACCCTGCCCAGCAGCGCACCAAGGCCTTTGTGGTTGTTACCGCAAGCCAAACCCTTGCAAGGCAAAGCCCCGGAATGGAAAACGGGTGGACCCTGGCAGCTACTCAGCGGCCCCGAACGTGTTGAATTCGGCTGGTGGGATTCACAGCCCTGCAAACGCGACTACTACTGCGCACGTGATAGCAATTCCAGTTTGGTGTGGCTGTACCAAGACCTGCTTGACGAGAATTCGCGCTGGTTTTTACATGGTTACTTCGCATGAACGAAACCCTGGATAAACCAATTTACTTTGCTGAAGCCTTGGCATTGAGCAACTTCAGTTTTTTGAAAAGTGCATCACACCCGGAAGAGCTGGTACAGCAGGCCAAACTGCTGGGATACCGGGCCATTGGCATTGCGGATGAATGCTCACTTGCGGGCATTGTTCGCGCACACCAGGCTGCCAAAGAGTGCGGCATTCAACTGCTGGTGGGCGCACAGTTTGTGTTTGCACACAGCAGTCCTTTTGCTGGCCAGCGAATTGCACTGATTGTAAAAAACAAAACTGGTTACACCCACTTGTGCCGGCTGATTACACAGGCCCGTGGCCGGGCAGCCAAAGGCGACTACCTGTTTACCCGCGAAGACCTTGCCGATATTCCACCAGGCTTGCACTTGTTGCTGATACCCGATGCGCGCAGCAAAGAAAACTTTCCAGCGTTGCTAAGTTGGTGCGCCAAACGCTTCACTGGCCGAATGCACCTGGTGTGCAATTTGCAGCACCGTGGTTTTGACAACGCATGGCTGCTGCATTTGCAAACCTTGGCCCACTTGCACAGCGTCGAATTAATGGCCAGCAATTTGCCTGTGATGCATTCAAGCGAACGAAAAAACCTGCACGACGTACTCACCGCGATTCGACTGAATTGCAGCCTGAACGAGGCCAAACCCTTTCTGGAA
This sequence comes from Limnobacter alexandrii, assembly GCF_005871185.1. Taxonomy (GTDB): domain Bacteria; phylum Pseudomonadota; class Gammaproteobacteria; order Burkholderiales; family Burkholderiaceae_B; genus Limnobacter; species Limnobacter alexandrii. Next base: position 316,044 of record NZ_SWKN01000008.1, on the reverse strand, counting down.
ACGAATGCACAACGTTGCCTGCAACCCTTGCAGCGACTCGCCCAAACCTACCCGCACACCTTGCTTGAACAAACCACGACGCTGGCAGCGCAATGCGTGTTTTCGCTCGATGAATTGCGCTACCAGTACCCACGTGAAATCAGCCCCGAAGGCCTGGAGCCCACCCAATACTTGCGTCAACTTGTGGAAGAAGGTGCTTTGCAACGTTACAACGGTACCGTGCCTGCCAAAGTTCGAAAACAAATTGAACATGAACTGCTCCTGATTGAAGAACTGAAATTCGAGGCCTACTTTTTAACCGTTTACGACATTGTCCGCTTTGCACGGTCCTGCAATATTCTGTGCCAGGGCCGTGGCTCGGCCGCCAATTCCGTGGTGTGTTATTGCCTGCACATCACGGAAGTCAACCCCGACAAAATGGCCGTACTGTTCGAACGTTTTATTAGCCGCGAACGCAATGAACCACCCGACATCGACGTGGACTTTGAACACACACGCCGCGAAGAAGTGATTCAATACATTTACAACAAATATGGTCGTGACCGGGCTGCATTGGCTGCCAGTGTGGTGGTGTACAGGCCCCGCTCGGCATTGCGGGATGTGGGCAAAGCCGTGGGATTGGACACTGACGCAATTGAACAACTGGCCAAGTCACAAGATGGTGGTTACAGCCGCAGCATGAGTGTTGACCACATGGTGCAAGCCGGTATTGATGTACGCCAAACCGCGATTCAACATTGTGTGCATTTGGCCGATGAACTGCTTGGGTTTCCGCGACACTTGTCGCAACACACAGGCGGCTTTGTGATTGCACGTGACAGCCTGACTGAACTGGTGCCCGTTGAAAATGCATCCATGCCAGAGCGCAGCGTGATTCAGTGGGACAAAGACGACCTGGACGCCATGGGTTTGATGAAAGTGGATGTATTGGCGCTTGGCATGTTGAGCGCCATCCGCATGACACTGGACGAATTGCACAAAAAACCCGATGCCCCACGAACCCTGCAAACCATACCGTCTGAAGACAGCGTGGCTTACGACATGATGTGCAAGGCCGACACCGTGGGTGTGTTTCAAATTGAAAGCCGCGCACAAATGGGCATGCTTCCCCGCCTGAAACCCCGTGAGTACTACGACCTGGTAATTCAAGTGGCCATTGTACGGCCCGGCCCCATTCAAGGTGGCATGGTGCACCCGTTTTTAAAACGCAGGCAAGGCCTGGAAGAAGAAACCTACCCTTCTGAAGCCTTGAAAGAAGCACTGGGCCGCACCAAGGGTGTTCCTATTTTTCAGGAACAAGTGATGCAAGTGGCCATTCTGGCTGCTGGCTTTACACCAGGCGAGGCCGATGCCCTGCGCCGCGGCATGGCCGCCTGGAAGCGCAAAGGCGGCTTGCACCATTTTTATGAGCGCGTGGTAAGTGGCATGCTGGAGCGTGGTTACACCCGCGAATTTGCTGAAAGTATTTTCAGGCAAATGGAAGGGTTTGGTGAATATGGTTTTCCGGAAAGCCATGCCGCCAGTTTCGCAATGCTGGTGTATGCCTCAGCCTGGCTGAAATGCCACCACCCGGATGCATTTTTGTGTGGGCTGCTCAACGCACAACCCATGGGTTTTTATGCGCCTTCACAACTGATTCAAGATGCGCAAAGGCATGGCGTGAAAGTACTGCCAGTGGATATACAGCAAAGTGCCCTTGCAACCCGACTGGAAACCGGACCGGGCGGTAACAGCGGCGCCCTGTTGCCTGTTCGCTTGGGCTTGAACCGTGTGAATGGCCTGAAACACGATGCTGCTTTGCGTATTGTTCAAACCCGCGAACAAGGCTTGTTTGAAAGCGTGGAAGACTTGAGCAAACGTGCACAGCTTGACCGCGGCGACCTGCTTGCACTGGCCGATGCCAATGCACTGGAACAACTGGCTGGGCACCGCCACCAAGCGGTGTGGCAAACGGCTGCAACAGAAACAAAAGGCATTCGGCAGCGTGCAAGAAACATCGACTTGCTGGCCAATACACGTAGCAATGAAACACCGCTTGAATTGCCAAAAGCCAGTGAACTGGAGGACATGCTGGCCGATTACCGAGCAACGGGTGCAAGCCTTGCCCACCACCCCATTTCATTTTTACGCAAGCAACTTACACCGTACAAAATAAGGCAGGTTGAAGAATTGCGCACCTACCCCAACGGCAGACTGGCGCGGGCCTGCGGCATTGTGACGCACCGGCAACGCCCAGCCACTGCGCATGGCACCGTGTTTTTGAATCTTGAAGATGAAACAGGCAATGTCAATGTAATTGTGTGGAACAGCCTGGCCGAAGAACAACGGCAGGTGCTGCGCAATGCGCAAATTATGGGTGTCTTTGGCATTTGGCAGCGCGAAGGTGAAGTGTGTAATTTGGTGGCACGCAGGTTGGTGGACTACACCCACCTGCTTGCACAACTTCAAACGCCTTCACGCGATTTCAAATAATTACTGAAAAATTTAAATATCCACTTCCACCAAATTGCCTTTGTCTTCCAGCCAGGTGCGGCGCGCACCACTTTCCGTGCGCCCCATCAACATGTGCATCATGGCGTTGGTTTGGTCCACATCGAGGCTACCCAAAGTAACTGGCAACAAACGGCGTGTGTCCGGGTTCAAAGTGGTTTCCCAAAGTTGTTCGGCATTCATTTCACCCAAGCCCTTGAAGCGCGAAATCTTGATGTTCGCTTCCTTCACGCCTTCCTTGCCCAGTTTGTCCTGCACGGCATACAGCTCGGCTTCATCAAGACAATACAACTTGCGCGCTGGCTTTTTACCTTGCGCTGGCACATCCACACGAAACAATGGTGGGCGAGCGACGTACAAATTCTGACTGCGAATCAGTGCAGGGAAATGTTTGTAGAACAAGGTGAGCAACAGCACTTGAATGTGCGAACCGTCTACGTCCGCGTCTGAAAGAATACAAATTTTGCCGTAGCGCAAACCACTTAAATCGGGGTTGTCGTTCACACCGTGGGGGTCTACGCCGATGGCCACTGCAATGTCGTGAATTTCCTGATTGGCAAACAGGCGATCTTTGTCGGTTTCCCAAGCGTTGAGCACCTTGCCACGCAAAGGCAACACGGCCTGAAACTCTTTGTCACGGCCCATTTTGGCTGAACCACCTGCGGAATCGCCCTCAACCAGAAACACCTCATTCAAGCTGGTGTCTGTGCTTTCACAGTCGGTCAGCTTGCCTGGCAATATCGCCACAGAAGAGCTTTTTCGTTTCTCGACCTTTTGTGCAGCGCGCGAACGGGCTTGTGCCTGCTTGATGGCCAGTTCAGCAATTTTTTTGCCGTCTTCCACATGCTGGTTCAACCACAACTCAAACGCTGGCTTCACCAGTGAAGACACCAAACGCACCGCATCACGGCTGTTCAGGCGTTCCTTGATTTGCCCCTGAAACTGTGGGTCGAGCACCTTGGCCGACAACACAAAATTGGCTTTTGAAAATATGTCATCAGGCATCAATTTGATGCCTTTGGGCATCAGGGAATGCATTTCACAAAACGCCTTGATGGCCTGAAACACCGCCTCGCGAAGGCCCGATTCATGCGTACCCCCAGCCGAAGTTGGGATCAGGTTCACATAGCTTTCACGCACAGGCGCACCTTCGGCCACAAAAGCCAAGGCCCAGGCCGCACCCTCGCCTTCAGCAAAGCCCTCGTCGCGAAGTACATCAACGCTGAGGTCGCCGCTGAACATGGGTGCCACCAGCTCACGGTCCAGCAATTCCTCACGCAAAAAACCACTCAAACCATCATCAAATTTCCAACGTTTGGCTTCACCGGTTTTTTCAGACACCAACACCACTTCAACGCCCTTGAGCAGCACAGCTTTGCTGCGCAACAAGCGGTCCATTTCATGAAGGGGCAGTACCGCCGAGTCAAAATATTGGGGATCAGGCCACACGCGCACCGTGGTGCCTTTTTTTGGATCACTGTTGGTTTGCGGGCGAACTTTCAGGGGTTCGATTACATCGCCACCACTAAACACCAATGTGCCCACCTGCTTGTCGCGTACCGCACTCACCTCAAGGCGAGTCGACAAGGCATTGGTGACCGACACACCCACACCATGCAGGCCGCCTGAGAAGCGATAAGCGCCGCCATCGGCCTTGTTGAACTTGCCACCTGCATGCAAACGGGTGAACACCAGTTCAATGACTGGCACTTTTTCCTCGGGGTGAAGGCCAATCGGGATGCCCCGCCCTTCGTCCTGCACAGACACGCTGCCGTCTGTGTGAATGGTCACCGTAATTCTTGAACCAAAACCACCCAAAGCTTCATCAGCCGCGTTGTCGATGACCTCTTGAATGATGTGCAAGGGACAATCGGTGCGGGTGTACATGCCAGGGCGCTGCTTGACAGGCTCTAACCCTTTAAGGACGCGAATAGACGATTCTTGGTACTGGCTCATGACAACCTGATAGTTCAATAACCGCTTGATGATACCAACAATTTGGCGTCATTTCGGGCGGTACTGGAACCATCTGAGGCTGTGTCAGCACTCATCAGCAAGATAGGAAATTTGTGTAGCGTGGTTATCACATTTTTCAAGGCTAATAAAGAAGCACATCACCCCACCCCCTATCCCTGGTGATACCTCATTCGGACTTTTTGCGGCCTTGATACGCTGTGGCGTTATTTAAACCATTCGCCAAGGCCGACCATGATTCCACTCCCGTTTCAAGTAGAGAGGCTCGACATGAAACCGATTGCCCCCAAGTTAAAGATCACCGCAATTCAGAGGTGTTCAAGGGCTGATCTGGAAACAACGCGCTCAGAGTTTGAATTGTTGGTGGCCAAGCAGGAGAAGCGCTTACGCAACTTCATCATCAAACATTTTCGTGATGAAAACGCCGTTGAAGATGTGTTTCAGCAAACGCTGATTGAAGCTTACTGCTGCTGGGACAGCTTTCGAGGCGATGCAAAAAGGGCCACCTGGCTGTTTGGCATTGCTCTGAATATTATTCGAAACACTGCACGCCGTTCTCCACAGTACAAATTTCACTTCACATCGGATGAAGACCTTGAACTGGAACAGGCCGAGGGCTCGGACCCCATGCAGCATTGCATGAAGAACGAGTTCAGCATCAAGCTGGAATCGGCAATCGGCAACTTGCCTCCAGACCTGCGTGAAACCCTGGTTCTGGTGGTTCAGCAGGGAAATTCCTACCAGGAAGCAGCAGACATTCTGGGCATTCCGATCGGTACCGTCAGATCACGAATCTCAAGATCGCGCGCGCAACTGAAATCAATCTACGACCTTTACATGGACTGATGAACGCAAACTTGGCAATCCAATATGGCGCACTCGACAAAATTCTGGAATCGTTGGGAATGAGCCCCAACGAGACCGAGCAGTGTGCCGCAGCAGAAGGCTATCGAATTGATTTTGAAAAGAATTTCACCATTGAGTTGCAACACCTTGGCGGTGCAGATTGCAGGGTAAGTGCAAGAATTTTCAGCTTGGGAAAATCGTTGCAAGTTCAAGAAAACCAAATCAAACTGGCATTGGCCCTGTTTAGCGAACTTAAAGACGACATCCCCGCAGGTATTTCGACAGCCATTTCAAATCACGACAACTGCCTGCGTTTGTGCCTTGAAATTGTGAGTGAAAACAACGATCTCGTCACGAACCAGTTTCAAGAGTTTGTTCATGTGGCATTCGCCTACAAGCAAACCTACTTCCAGCAACAAAGCATGCACTGAATACAATTACCCCCTGCTTTGTGCGGCATTGGATCGATCAGTTAATACTGCCTGAAGCCAAACTTCGAATTTGTCCTTTGCATCAAGCAAATTGATGGCTGACATGGCCTTGGAAATGATCACCTTGGAATGCTCGAGCTCGAAAATTCCGGTTTGTTCAAGCGACTTTGCAAGCCAACGCTGTGAAAGCCAATCACGAAGGCAGTTACTCTCATAGCTGTTCAAGACAAGTATGGCTTGAAAATTTGCGGGACACAAAGAGGACTGCAAAAGCTCACAATGCCCCAGACCCTCGACAGAGGTTTCATCAACTAAAAACCAGTTTCCAGAATTGGTTTGTGTCATGGAATAAGGAAATGGCTAGACAACAACAGTGGTGTCACTGTGGATTTGTTGCGCAAGGCTTCGAGGAGCAGGAAGACCCGAGAAACGCTGCAAAGCAAGCGGCTTCAGTGGCCGCGCTTTCAAATCGTTGAGAATGGATTTAAAGGTATTACTCACGGCAGAACTAGTGCTGTCAGCAGAATTGGCAGCAAGGGCGGATACAGGTGGCCGTGAAGAGGAATTGGTGTTGATCATTTGTAAGACACCGATAAACGTCGTTTCATGAGAATTGAGTGGTTTGAACTTCGAAATGGTTCCCGGTTTTCTCAAGAAGATCGAAACGTTTCATCCTGTAGTACAGGGAATGCAGGGGAATTCCCAAACTTTGACTGGCCTGCCGGGCGCAACCTTTGTGTGCGCGAAGTGTTTGCATTAGCACTGCTTTCTCAAAAGCCAGCAGGCGTTGTTTCAAACCCGTTTGTGCCTCGCTGCAAGGTGCCAAGCAAGGCTCACCCAAGCCCATCACATGGCGCTGTGCGACGGCATGCAGCTCGCGCACATTGCCCGGCCAGGGGCGGCTGAGTAGTTCATCAACATCATCGAGTTCCAGGTTCGGCACTTCTAGCTTGAACTGCGCGGCCACCTCATTCAGAAAATGCTGATACAGGGGAACGATGTCCTCGAGTCGTTCTGCGAGGGCAGGAATACGAACCTGCGACACGCTCAGTCTGAAATGAAGATCCTCGCGAAACTTGTTTTGCTCAACCAAGTGTTCAAGATTGACTTTGGTTGAAGCGATCACCCTGAACGTGGAGTTATAGAACGCATGACCACCCAGCCGAATGGCGCCGCGGTATTGCAGTGCATTCAATAGCTTGGCCTGACAAGACAAGGGCAGGCTGTCCATTTCATCGAGGTAAAGTGTGCCATTGTTGGCCAGCTCCAGTTTTCCTGGCCTGTCTTTCTGGGCACCGGTAAATGCGCCCGCCATTACACCGAACAATTCTGCTTCAAAAAGCTGTTCGGGCAAGGCCGCACAGTTCACGTGGACAAACTCGCCCTGCACGCCCGACTGCGCGTGTAACCAGCGTGCTGCGGTGTCCTTGCCAGCACCCGTGGGCCCAAGAAGTACGGTGTCTATTGGCAGCTGTTTCAAACGTTGAAGCTGGGACACGGCATAACGCATGGGTGGCGAGCGTACAAACTCGTCGTTGTAAGGTCCTGAAGAGTCAGCTGTCAATTTCCTTTTACCGAACCGGAAAGGCTTGGTGTGTATGAGTTTTTCAAGTACCTGTACAGCAGCCAAAGGATTGGCGGGCTGTACGATCGAGGCGAATATGGGAATGTCGTGATACACATACTCTTGCCAGGGTTTTTCTATGAAACGAATGATTTGGGTCTCTGGCTTTCGACCTTGTGCCTTGAAATGTTCGATCAATTCGCCAAGATCTTCCAGACCGTGATCAACCAGCAACCAGTGCGCTGGCAGGCTGCGCTTTTTCAACAGATCGGAGAGCGACAATTCGTGAACACTGGCTTGCATCAGCAGCGCAGCAGCTCGCAACCTGCTTTTCAGTTCAGGCGATTCAATGCAAAGGGTTAACTCGGTCATTCGCGGTTTTTTTCACCATGAATCAATCAGAGTTTATTGTGCGGGCTGCACATTCCAAATAAATCACCCCTTGGAATTAATCACCCTACTTTGCAGAGCGACTCAATGATGTGAATCGGAATGTCCCATTACCTCCATGCGAAGCATGTCCCTTGCACGTGACAACCTTGAGCGCACAGTGCCGATTGGCAAATCGAGCTCTAGTGCAGCATCCTGATAAGTAAAACCCTCGAGCAGGACAAGCTGAACCACTGTCTGCATTTTCCCGGGGAGTTGATCAATTGCAGACTTTAAGGTTTCCATGCGCTCTTGACGCATCAAGGACTCTTCGGGCTCGCAGATTGAATCAGCGGGAATCATGCTGATCTGCTCATCGAAATCGTCGCCTTGAAACCGAAAACTGGTGTCGCGATACCGAAAGTTTTTAACCAGATTCAGTGCAATGCCGAACAGCCATGTTTCGGGCTTGGACTCACCACGAAAACGAGCCCAATTTCGAAATGCGGCCATGTGGGTTTGCTGGATAAGATCATCCACGTAATCTTCGCGACGCAGGTGTTTGCGAACAAAATGGGTCAAGCGTGATTGCTGGGATTTCAACAAAGCTTCAAGTGTGCGAAGTTGCGCTGCACTCAAAGGCGCAGGTGTATTTTCATCAATACCAGAAACGGTGATTTCGAACTGTTGAATGTTTGCTGTGTGTTCCATGGCCTGCCTCTGTTTGCTTGTGGGTGATAACAAGCGTTGTGCAGTGTGCATGCCAGGATCGGATAAATTTTAAACCACTGATTTCATGGTTTATTTATTGATTAACTCCCGAGCAGAATTGGATTTTTTCTGAATTTGCGCGGATGGATGATGCAAAATCTATAAATCAACACCAGCCCGGCTGCGGGCTGACTCCCGATGCGGTGTAAAATGCGCTCATCTCGCGGTAGTACAATGGATAGTACGAGGCCCTCCTAAGGCTTAGATACAGGTTCGATTCCTGTCCGCGAGACCAGGCATAAAAAAAGCCCCTGACATGTCAGGGGCTTTTTCATTGGCACGCCGGCTTGTTCAGCTGGCCTGCTCGGTCACAATTTTCCAACGACCCTCTTCTTTCTTCAAACGCAGTGTTTTACGCACATTGTCAGAATACTTGTCGGCCTTGTAAGCCTGGTCAAACTCGGCAGTTGCCTCTTCGCCGTTGACTTCAACATTCAGGTTGCTGATGTCCACTTCAATACTCGACTTGTTGGCGATTCGGGCACGGCGCTGGCTTTCCCACTGTGCCCTGCTCTGCGCACCAGGCAACTCAAAGTTGGCCGAGTAGAAGCTGAGGTAGCCTTCCACATCCCGAGCACTCCAGGCAGCGGCCCAGTTGCTGACCACCTCGGTTACCTCGGTCTGAAGCTGCGCCGGACTTGGACCCGCTGGCATTTCAGGGGCTACTGCCGGTGCCGCAGGTGCAGCCGCCATGGGCTCTTCCGCCAGGCTTGGCTCTCCACCCAGCAAATCGTCCGCTGGGGGCAATGCAGGATCCAACATCGTATCCGCTGCAGGGTCTGTGGCAGCAGGCGTCTCGACTGATGGTGGCTCCATAGCTGGCGCAGGCGATTGATCAAGCACCGTCGGGCGAAGTTGGTCAAGTCCAAGGAAATGACTGACCGGCTTCAAGTTATCGGCATTGTTGATCAGGGCTTGACCGCCGTAGGTCACGATCAACAAACCAATGAACAAGGTGTATACGGGCAGCAACCAACGCTCGTACCTGTAGTAGAACGGCTTGCCTTTCACCTCGTCGGCAACCTTGTCCATTTCAGCCTCACCCACCACCTGTCGGGTGAGCAGCTGGTTCAAGGCCACAGGTGGCGAGAGATAACCCAACTCGAAGGCTGTAATCACGATCATCCAGAAGTGAACCGGGTGTATGCCATTGCTGTAGGCAATTGGTGCCACCGTGGCCGACACAAGAATAACCGCGCCGAATGGATCCATCACCATACCGATGAACACCATCATGATCATGAACAGCGTCAATGCGCCCCAAATACTGGCCATTTCAGCAGGAACAATGCTCATCAATCCAGAGCGCTCAATCATGCCGCCCACGCTAATGGACAAGGCCATCAACATGATCAGGGCACCAATGTGGCCGATGGTTTCGCTGGTGGCACTGCGCACCGCCATTTCCAGGCCTTGGTTTTTCTTCTTGTCGGCTGGGGTGTCCCCGCCAACTTTGGTGGGGCCGCCGCGCAGCTTGTCGAAAATAATCACGAACAGCATGATCACGGGCAACATTACCGGTGCGGTGAATTCATCCAGCTTGGTGTCCAGCAAATACTCGTAGCCAAAAACCACCAGCATCACGATCACGATGTAGGGCGACACTGGCACCAATGCACGCAGTGATTGCGGCAGTGCTTCCTTAGCCTTGGCACGTTCAGTGACACGCCCCTCGGCTTTCAGCAGCGCAATCAACATGAAAATGGTGGAAGTGAGGATGAATACGAACAGACCCCAGCCGTATAGCTCGCTGGTGGTCACTTCCTTGTTCAACGCTGCAATTACCACAATCAGCAAGCAGGGGCGCAGTACCACACCCAAGGAACCCGACATGGCAGTAGCGGCCAAAGCAAACGGACGACGTGCACCAGAGGCAAGTACCTCCCGATACACAATGGCACCGGCTGCAATCACGAATACACCAGACGCGCCTGTGTATGCAGTTGGAATGGCTGCTGCGAGCAACACAATCCAGGTAAACACCTCAGGTGGAAGCTTCCAGGGCTTCAGAATGTCCATGAACAGGGACACCACGCGTGTTTGCTTGAGCAACATACCTGCCCACAGATACAAGGCCAGGTTCAGGAAAATGCTCGACAATTCGGTGATCTGGCCAAAGTAAATTGCCAAACCAGCGATGTAGTCGTCCATGAAGAAGTTGATACCCGCATTCAACGCCATGAAGGCATACAGCGGAATACTCAACAACCCCATGCCATAGCTTCCGCCCTCTTCTGCCTGGGCCGGAATTTTCAGCACGTCTTTCAAGCTGATGAACGACAGACTGGCAAACAGGGCAATGGCAATAATACTGATCAGCGGATTTTCAACTGCCACACCCGAGTCATATTGAAGTTTCAGGTAGTAGCTTGCCGAAATGGTCATCAACAGGTTTGCGCCCAGCATGGCCAGGGAATAGACCTGGAAGTCCTTCTTGGTGCGCGGTGGCCGCAAGCTGATGTGATGGAACTGCTTGGTGGTTGAAATGGCGGCAATTGCCACCATGATCAACAGAATCAATGGGCGATTCTCGGTACCGAATTTGAAAATGCCGAAAAATCCGGTTTCAATTTCGCGGAAAACTTCGACTTCAGGCGTGATGGCCTGGCTCACCCGCTCATACACGGCAAAGCGCTCGCGACACTGGTCACGGGCTGCCTCCAGAGATGCACGAATCTCGTTCGGATCAATAGCAACATCGCCAAACAACAAATCCAGATCGGATTTGGGTGCACTTTCAGCATCGGCAACCTGCTTGGCCACCAATGCATCGATATCAGGGTTGGCTTCACAAGTGGGGGCCGAAGGATCGGCTCGCAGCAGGAAGTACTGCACCTGGTTTTCAGGATTACCAAACATGCGCTCGCCAAGCCGCAACAGCTGGCCATGCACCATCTCACCTGTACCAATAATCAGGGTGAGTAACAACAGGGAGAAAATCGGGAGGCTGGACAGCCATTCGGATGGTGTACGACCCAACCATTTTTTGCCGGCGGAACTCTGCATAAAGGATCCTTGTCAGCGCCAACATTCAGTTGGCTGATCTAAATAGCGAATTAAAGGTAATAAAAAGGGGGCAACGGCAAGCCCCCTTTACTGCAAAGGCAAACAGGCGGGAATAAGCCCCGCCCTGGATCGATTACAGCTCGGTCTTGGTGGCACACTCGGAATCGGCACGGTTCACACCACAGCGAATCTGCTTCATGATGTTCAATGCCTTGGGGTCGTAAGAACCGCCCTTGGCCAAAGCCACACGTGATTCACGCAACAAAATGGTGTACTTCACAGAGTCGGCAGCTGGAATGTCCATCCACGCACCGTTGGGAATGCCTTTCTCGGCGTTGGTGATGATTTGCATGCCAGCCGGAAATTTCTTGAACCAGTAGTCGCGAGACTTCTGGGCAAAACCTTCCGGGAATTTGGATTTGTTAACAATCACCTGATAAGTCAGAACAGCCACGGGGAAGCGAACGATCGCGCCGGCATTACCCAGACCTTTGTAAAGTTCCAGTGGCTTGTAGGCCGCAGCGGGTGCGGCAATGATGTCCACCGAACCGTTGTTGAACTTGGCGCCGAAGTTGGAGATGTCTGCTGATACTGGTGAGGCACCCACTTTGGAAATCATTTCTTTCTGGGCTGAATCGTAGTCAAACGAAGCGATTTTCTTACCAGCCAGCTTTTCAACCGAGTTGATGTCGCGGCTTTTCACGTACAAATACGCAGCGCCGAAAGGAATGATACCGGCCACTTGGTAGTTGCCTTGGGTCATCAAAGTGTCTGCCTTCTCGCTGGCAAACAACTGGATGGTCCGTTTAACCACTTCGTAGCTCAAAGGCATGTCCACCTTGCCGTCTTTCACCACAGATGCTGCACCCAATGCGTCGATTGAACCAGCAACCGAATTGTAGGCACGTGTGCGGAACGAGGTTGCGACCAACATGTCGCACTGACCGGTTTTGAAGTTCTCGGACGCAATTTTCTCATCGGTAAACGCTTCAAGGTGCAAGTCTGCACCGAAGCCTTTGGCTGCGAGTACGTAGTCTTTGCTCAAGTTGAACACGTCGCCGCCAGCACCCAGAATGTCAAATACACACACTTTCTGCTTGGCCAAGGCCGGTGATGCGGATGCCATCAAAGCCAAGCCAAAGCCGGCGGTGATTGCTTTCATTTTCAAATTCATTGTCTGGTCTCCCAAAATTGTGTTTCTGCGCCTTGCACTGCGTTGCTAGAGTGCAGCCAAGGCTTGCTGTGAGCAAAAACTTAGTTCAACAAGTCGTCCACGTTCATGCCGGCTGGCATCGCGGCTTCTTCATCCCAATATTTACCCATGCTGTTCACGGGGGTGCGGGTGCCCACGTTTTCTGTCCAGTAGCGATCGGAAAGATTAAGCATGACCGCACCAGCAAGGTTGTCAACCAAGGCGTATTGTTTGCTTGATTTGAAGTCTTTCACATTGGCGAACCGCTTGGTTGCGTCACGGAAACGAGGGGTATCACCCACGGCCAGCGCGGACAAACCGTACATCACATGTGACAGGCGTACACCTTGGCGTTCACCGATCAACATGGACAAGCGGAAGGTTCCCCACACGTCCTTGCCTTCAGAGGCCCCAGGCAAGATACTCCACACCACGGCACGGGCGGCATTTGGCGCGCCCCACCACTTGGCATTGGAAATACAGGTGAGCGCACGTTCGGATTTTGGCGCAATGTCGGTGGGCACACCAACCATTTGCTGGGAGGCAATGTCGTTCACCACGGCTTGCAAACCAGCCACAGTGCCCAACAGGTAAGTCAGTTCATCGAAATCACGTTCAAACTCCGGACAGCCTTCGCCGTACTCGAAGTTGTATTTGTCTTCCAGCTTGTTGCGCATGGCTTCGAAAGCACGCAATTGCCGGCGGGCGGTAATTTCAAGCAAACGCTTCTGGCCGATGCGGGCATCTTGCGCTTCTTCAATGTTGTTTTGTTTGGAGGCGCGCAAGTAGCGAAGCTCTTCTTCCACGGCACGCTGCTCGGAACAGGCGGCCGATGAGACCAGCAAGAGGGATTCAAGCAGTTGGGGGTCACCACCAAAAGCGCGGGTGCCACCAGAGATCAGGGGATAGTTGCCTGTGGCAAAACGACAGGCCATGTCGACATCATCGATTTCAAGCTGTGGGGGAATGATTCTGCGTTCAATCAGGTTAATCGCGAGGTTTGTAGCCCCCCTTTCGACGCTTGCGCAACCTGCCGCAAATGCAACCACTCCCGAAATGGCCAATACACGCCATACGCCAGCTTTGATCATTGATGTCTCCGTTGATTTTTCTTTTATACCTTGCCTAGTCAATATTTGGATTTGACCTTTGAGTAACAAGGTTTGCGCACGTTATTAAACCATGAAATATTCACCCATCCAAGGGAAAGTAAACAGTTGTTAATAGAAGCGTCATTCTATTTAACCCGCCAAACTGGAAGATAGATGCCAAAACACCCTCCAATTGAAGGCAATAAATTGTTAAAAAGCGCGGAGAATGAAGAATCTCCATATTGCCTTCTCGACATTCATGATGCAGATCGATCTCCCGGCAGACAATTCGGATACAGCAGCGAGGAACAGCGCTGACAAGCCTGACCGGATGAAGCAGGCCGTGAAAGACATGACCCCACTGAAGGGAAAAACTGCATTGGTGGTGGATTCAGCCTTGGCCACTCGCCGGGCTCTTCAGGAGCAGCTTTCACAGTTGGGCGCCAAGTCGGTGATTTTCGCGAGTTCGGTTTCTGAAGTTGAACAGCACCTAAGCTCTCGCGAGTTCGCGCTGATTGTTTGCGAATACCAGCTTGAGGGTGACCGCAATGGTCAGCAATTGCTGGAGGACTTGCGGGTGAACAAGAAACTGGCCTGGTCCACCGCATTCATGATGGTGACCGGGGAGCGAAGCTACGGCAATGTGGTTGCCGTGGCCGAGTTTGAGCCCGACGACTACCTGATCAAACCATTCACAGCATCGACACTGTCGGACCGAGTGGTTCGAATATTCAACCGAAAAATTCGCTTGGCTGACGCCTACCGTTCGATGTTTGAGGAACGTTTTCAAGAAGTACCTGGAATTTGCGAAGACCTGGAATCGAAATTTCCGCAGTATCTGAATGAGCTTGAACGCATGCGCGTTGAATCGTTCTATCGATTGGCTGAATACGAGAAAACCGAACAGGAGTTGCTCACCAAGCTTGAAAAGGCCCCCAAACCCTGGATGCAATTGTTGCTGGCCAAGGTGAACCTTGAAAAAAAGCAGTTTGAGCAGGCCAATGAGTTGCTTAGTGATGTGGTCAAAACAAACCCGGAATACCTGGCCGCCAGCGATTTGTTCGCCGATGTACTTTGGGAGCAAAACCGCCCGGCCGATGCGCTGGATATTCTCGAAAAAATGGGCGCGAAAGCACTTTCATCGACAACACGTCTGCGCAAACTGGCAGACCTGGCTGTTCGAATTGGCGACAACACCCGTTCAAAAAACTACTTGACGAAAGTGATTGATCGATCGAGAAACACTTCGCTTTCGCAAATACACGACTACCTGCAGCTTTCAAAAATTTATGTGAAAGAAGGTCGGCATGAAGAGGCCGAGAAACTGACCGCAAAAATGCGCAGTACCGTGAATTCGGCGGAACTAGATTTGGCCCGAGCCATGATGGCAATTCAGAAAGACATTGCCGATGGACGCGGGGTGAAGGCGAGCGACAAACTGGTTTCGTTTTTCGATAACAACGCAGAAGTGTTGCCTACGCTTGAACCAGAAACCCTAACCAGTTTGCTGGAATTGTGTTTCGCAGTGAGCATGGACACCAAGGGTTACGAGTTGGCCAGCCAAATAACCAAGCACAAACCCTCCAAGGCCATGCTGGACAGAATTCGAACAGCGATATCAGACTTCAAGGGCAACCAAAACGCTTCAGGCGACTGATTTTACGTGCCTACATGGCCCAAGCCGCTTTGATCAATTCATCCAGATAAGCCCCATAGAACTCGGGCAAACTTGCACCCAACAAGGGTTTGCCAGCCACAGCACCTTTGGCACTGAACACCATGACTGTGGGTGAAAACTTCACGTTCAGCGGACCAGCAAGGGCTTTGCCGGTGTAGCTGTTGCCGTCAAACCAGGTAAACCTGCGTTGGCTGTCTGAAAAATCAATTTCGTAAACCACCACCCTTCCCTTGTAATCGGGATCGGTGTGAATGTGACGCAGCGATTGCTGCCTGACTTTCTCGCAATAAGCGCAATCGGGCAGTGAAAACAAAACCACGACTGCGAGCACTTGTTGCTGTTGAAGATTCGACGGAAACGCAAGAGCGCCCCCACCCGCGCCAAAGGCGGGTGAAAACCATGCCAAACAAACAAGCAGCCAAATTGCTTTCATGCAATTTAGACCACCAAGCCCGGGTTGTCGTTCATTCCAATCAACTTGGGCGTGTAGGGCACTTTTGTGGCCACTGTTTTCTTGTCTTTCAAGTAAGTTTCCACCACATCCCAAATGGGCGGCTCGCCATTGTTGCGGGCTTCCTCGGCCACAGGAGCCCAACCAGCCACCTTGTAGGTTTTTGAGGCCTCAATGGGCTTGCCATTCAGTCGCATGTCGGAAATACGCTGGCCCGCCTCACCATTGGGATTGCACGTGTAAGTTAAACCACCCACACGCACCATGTCGCCACCCTGCTGGTAATACGGGTCTGGGTTGAACAGGTTGTCGCACACATCCTCGAGCACGGTCTTGATGAACTCGCCTTTCATATCTGTGAGAGTTGTGTTGGGATAAGTAATGGCGGTTTGGTCCATCAAGTGTTCACGCGTAATGGTTTGACCGGGCAACAAAGAAGTGCCCCAGCGGAATCCAGGCGAGAAGGCTATTTCAGCGCCCTTCACTTCCATCAGCGCATCGACAATCAATTGATCCCAACTGCCGTTGAAGTTGCCTCGGCGGTACAGCAAACCCTCGCTCACGGCCAACGGTTCGCTGAGCTTTTCAATGTAGGGCTTGCGTACATTGGCTACAAAGGTGTCCATTTCTGGGTCGGCAGGCAGCATGTTCGAAAACACAGGCAAGAGGCGGTACTTGAAGTCGCGCAATTTGCCGCCCTGGATGTCCATGTCAAGTACACCCAAAAACTTGCTGTTGCTACCTGCATTGGTGACATAAGTAGTGCCCGATGAGTTTTTCACCGGAATGGCGTTGGGAACACCATCATGCGTGTGGCCTCCCAAAATAAAATCAATGCCAGTCACGCGGCTGGCCATTTTCAGATCGACATCCATGCCGTTGTGTGACAGCAGCACCACCGCCTGTGCGCCTTTGGCGCGCACCTCGTCCACCACCTCCTGCATGCTCTCTTCCTGAATGCCGTAGGACCAATCTTTCACAAAGTAGCGCGGATTGGCAATTGGGCTGTACGGAAATGCCTGCCCGATAATTGCAACCTTGCAACCATTGATTGTTTTCATCACATGACTTGGAAACACGGGGTCGCCAAAATCGGCAGTCTTGATGTTCTGGGCAATGATGTCGATTTTTCCCTTGAAGTCCTTCTCAGCCACTTCAAGAATTCGATCGGAGCCGTAGGTGCATTCCCAGTGCAGGGTCATCACATCAACGCCCAGCATTTTTGCTGCGTCAACCATGTCTTGTGCATTGGTCCACAAACTGGTGGCCGAGCCTTGCCAGGTATCGCCCCCATCCAACAGCAAGGCACCGGGCCTGTTGGCTTTCATCATTTTGACCAAGGTGGACAAGTGCGCAAAACCGCCTACCTTGCCGTAGTGCTTTGCAGCCTCTTCAAAATTCAGATAGGTGAATGCGTGGGCCTGTGCTGAACCCGGTTTGATATTGAATGCTTTGAGCAAAGACTCACCCACCAAATGCGGTGCTTTTCCAAATGCAGCTGCCACACCCAAATTCACATTGGGCTCGCGGAAGTAAATGGGCACCAGTTGCGCATGGCAATCGGTCATGTGCAAAAGGCTGGCATTGCCAAAGGGTTTCAGGTCGTACAGTTTTTCACCATGACCACCTGCCAGCACTTGGGGTGAGTTGATTGCCATGCCTGCTGCCGAGGCGGCCGCCAGCATGCCCATGAATTCGCGTCGATTCATCTGCATTGGATAGTTTCGCTTTTCAGAAGGTTTGCACCTGCGCCTTTTCAGGCACAGGTGGTCAGAACGATTGTGTTACTTGTTGACCGGTGAATCGGGTGCCATTAACAGGGCCATGACATCTTTCAACTGGGTTTCAGTCAAGATACCCTCTGCCCCGAAACGTGGCATGTTTGAACATGCATTGTAGGCATGCGAATTCCAGATTTTCGCCCAGGTGTACTTCATGATCTCTTCAGAATTGCCACGCAGTTTGCCGTACTGGTACAAAGAAGGACCAATGTTGCCATACGACAATTCTTGAGGTGCCAACTGGTGACAGGCGTAGCAGTTACCACCCGCCGCAGTGCCTTCCTTGTCGGAAAACTGAAGACCCACACCGGTTTGAGCAACTTTCTCGCCAGCCTTCCAGTCGCCCAGGTACTTGCCATCGGCAGGATACTTGACTGCGGCCAAGGCAGCATTTTGCAGTTCAGTGCGCTTGGTATCGGGCAAACCACCGGGTGCGGTTTCCGCCAGTGAGCAGGCTTTCTGCAAATCAGTTTGGTTGAGACGGTCAACACCGGCTTGCCCTTTTGTCTTGAAAGAAGCCAGCATCAACTGATTGATTTCCTCATTGCTGGGCTCGGCAACCACAGGCTTGCTGTCTGTGTTTGCACAGGCAGCCAACAAAGCGACCAAGACCAGGCCGGTTGAGTATTTGATTGTGCGAAGCATGTTTGTTCTCCTTGTTGTTAGCGCTTAAGCGATGTGGCCTGCATGGTACCGCCCTCGGCTTTGACGCCCAGGAAAGTGATCAGGTCGATCGACGCTTGCGAGCCATACTTCAACTCGGGGAAACGTTGCTGACGGAAGCAGTCGTACATGCGCCATTGCATGGAACGAACCGCCCCTTGTGACACCCTGTACGCGGGCCAGGCTGCAAATGCCGCTTGGGCAGGCTCAGGCTTGGTCAGGTTGGGCAAGCCTTGCAGGCGAATGCGTTGATCGTCTGTGGCATGGCAACTTGCACATGAAAAATCGTAGGGACCTGCGCGGTAGAAGAAAATTTTCTCGCCACGTGCGCGAGAGGCTTTTTCTTCCGGGTGACCTTGCGGAACCTTGATGGTTGCGCCGCGCGATTGCGCGTAAACATAAGCCACCAATGATTCCAGTTCAGTGGGTTTTTCGCCTGCGCTGGAATAAGGCTTCTTGGTTATTTCAGCCACGTCACGGCCTTGCAATGTGACCATGCAATGCACCAAGCGTGTTTCAACATCCATGACCTTGCCAGCATCGCTGAAAAAGCGCGGCATGGTAGCCACCGCCCCCTCAAGCTTGCCTGGGCCTGCGCCCAAATCGCATTGCTCAAGCGAGGCATTCTTGGGGCCTTGCGGTTTTTGCCAAATGTCTTCACCACGCAATTCGACCAATTCTGCCGGGTTGCCATCGGCCAGCATGTCGCGGTATTCCTGAATACCCTGTTCGGTGGTTTTTTGTGCATGTGCACTCATGCTGAAGGACGCCATTGCACCTGCGCCCATGAAGGCCACGGCGGCTAGCTTGGCCGCCGTTCTTGCTGTTTGCCTCATCTCACACCCCTTTTTATGGTTATGAATTAATTGGAGATTACGCCACTTTGGTTTTGTCGGTACGGGAATCACCCTTGTTGTCGGTCCATGTAATTTCCACGGTGTCACCAGCCTTGCCACCCTTGAAAGAGAAAGAGAGGAAAGGATTCTTGGACACCGCTGGACCCCAATTGGCTTGCAATACCACTTTGTCATTGCACTTGGCGGTTACGTTCTGAATAAACCAGGCCGGCACCAAGCTGCCATCAGAGGCCTTGCGCTGACCTGTTTCCATTTCATGCGCCATCAATACTTTTACTTCAACTTCGTCGCCATTGGCTTTGGCGCGAATTTTCATTGGATCACCCATGCTTTTCTCCTGAATATTTAATTAACCGCCGCAACCACCGAGGGTCACCTTGACCTCTTTCTTGGCAAAGTAATACTTGCCATCGGCTTTCACGAGTGCATACACATCGCTGGATTTGCCCATTTTTACGCGGGTATTGACCTTGGCTTCGGTGCCAGCCGGGATCATGAATTGCGCGGACAACATGGATGGGTTGTTGGCCACCAAAAGTGCCACCTCACTGGTGTTCTTGATCTTGCTGTCGGCACCCACGGGCACCACAGCACCATTTTCCGCAATGTCGGGAGCAATAACGGTGATGTCTTTGCTTTCGGTGGGCATGCTGCCACCCAATGCCTTCATCAACTCATCCAGTGATTTGGCACCAAAGGCCTTTTCCGGATAGCCAGCTGCTGCAAATACCTCATTGGGTTTGATCAATCCGGCGGCAACTGCCAAGCCCAGTACTGTCAAGCCAGACGAGGCTTTCAGCATGGTGCGTCTGTTTTGGTTCATTGACTAACTCCTCCTAAAAATTCCATCAATCACTTCTTCTTGGACAAAAACCAGTCAGAAAGTGCATTCAAATCTTCTTCAGACAAATGCGACTGCGCCGGCATGGGCATGTCGCCCCAAACACCGCTGCTACCTGCTTTTATTTTACCTGCAAGATAAGCTCTCGCATCGGCTTTGTCGGCATACTTATTGGCCACCGCCACCACGGATGGGCCCAGTTTTTTATTCTCTACGCCGTGACAGGCCACACAACCATTGGCATTGAACAAGGATTCGCCCGAATGCAGGCTGACCTTGGGTGCGACAGCGCTGTCACTGGTTTGGGCCACGGTAATCACACCACGCACAGGGCCAACCAGGCGGTTCTGGTCCTTCAAATTGCCATGCGCATCACGCGCGTAATCTGGCAAAAAAGAAATGACTTTCGCGTCAGGTTTGCAGTTTGACATGCAACGTGGCTCTTTCACATCGGGTTTACCCGAGGGAAGCCACATGCCATGGTTGGTTTGCATGCCATTGCGATTGGGCAACTTGGCCTGGGTTTGCGCCATGTTTTGGTCGCTCAAGACAAAGTCGTCATCCACAATGCCACCCATGTTCAAAATATAAGCGGTCACTGCATACACTTCTTCGGTGCTCAGGCTTTTCGGTGCGGTCCATGGCATGGCCCGGTTGATGTAATCCCACAAAGTAGACAAGGTGGGCACTTTCATCAATGTGGTGCGCTGGGGCGAGGAGCCGTCTTTCAAGGATTGCACGCGACCCTTTTTAATATCAGCCGCGGTGGTACCACCAACGATGGGCGTGAACACTTCATTGCTTTCGCCAAACACACCGTGGCAAGACGCACACTGCGCTTCCCACACATCCATGCCCTTGGCCACGCTGCCGCTGCCCTTGGGCAAACCGACAAAATCAGGACGAACATCAATGTCCCAGGCCTTGACTTCATCAGGCGTGGCCACGCGACCCAACCCTTCAAAAGCAAACGCGGTGCCATTCAACAGAATTACTGAAAAAAAGACGGCCAAAGATCCAAGCTCGAATTTCATGCCTCACCCCACATGCACGTTGTGCACTTCACCGGCGGCATCCACGCGCCAGCTTTGAATTGCATTGTTGTGGTAGATGCTTTTGTCATCGCGTTTTTCACGCAGGGTTCTGTAACTGGGCTGCACATAGCCTGTGCTGTCCACAGCCCTGCTTTGCAGCAAGGCCTTGCCTTTGCCATCCCAAACCCATGGCAAATTGAAACGGGTCAGCGACTTGTCGTGAATTGGGCTTTGCAGCTTGGCTGATTTCCAGTTTCTACCGCCATCGGTGGACACATCCACTGTGGTAATTTTTCCTCTGCCGCTCCAGGCCAGCCCGGTGATGTTGTAAAAACCCGGGCTGAGCAATTGCTGACCGCCCGATGGCGTGGTGATGACTGATTTGCATTCCTGGATCGAGGTGTACTGGCGGTGGGTACCATCGGGCATCAGGTCGACATAATGAATGGCTTCGTCTTTGCTGCCATAAGGTTTGTCGCCCACTTCGATGCGGCGCAGGTACTTCACCCAGCTTACGCCTTGTACGCCGGGCACCACCAGGCGCAAAGGGTAGCCATTTTCGGGCCGCAGCATTTCGCCATTCTGCCCATAGGCCAGCAGCACCTCGCCGCTTTCAACCAGTTCCATGGGTATGGTGCGGGTCATGGAAGAACCATCTGCACCTTCCGCCAAAATAAAGCGGCCTTTCTTCAAATCAACGCCACAGTATTCCAGCACCTTGATGAGGGGCACGCCTGTGAATTCAGAACAGCTCAACATGCCATGGGTGTACTGAACGGTGGGCACCGCCACATTGGCCCATTCCATGCCTGAATTGGCGCCGCATTCAATGAAGTGCACGCGAGAAACCGATTCCATGCGCATGAGTTCATCGACGGTGAACACCATTTCCTTCTTCACCAAACCATTGATCATCAAGCGATGCTGGGTGGGGTCGATGTCCCACCAACCCTGGTGGTGGCGTTCAAAGTGAAGGCCTGAAGGCGTGATGATTCCGAACAAACCTTGAAGCGGGCAGAATGAAACTGATGCGGCAGAAACACGGGTCAAGCCCGGAGATTCCCTGCGCTGTAAATTCTTTTCATACTGCGAGGGCATGCCATAAGGCAAGGCCGCTACTGGCTGGCCCAAGCCCTTGGTGTGCGAAGGCAAGTTGAGTATGGCCGGGTCACCCTGCGCTGCTGTAGCCAAACCCGGCGCAGTCAGCGCTGCACCTGCTGTGCTGGTGGCCAAAGCGGCGGCAAATGCTTTTTTGAAGAACCCTCGGCGATCAGTGTCGCTGGCCCGATTGACAAAAGCAACGTCACTGCGACTTACAAAGTTTTCAGGGGCGCGTCGAATCTGGCCCAAGGGGGTGTCTGAGGGAATGTCAAACGACACAAATGTCTCCTGGATATGGCGTTTTATTGCTGCTTGCGCTTGATTATTAAATCTTATATGCGCATATGCTCATATCTAGAATTTACGCTCTAAATTCCACTTGTGCAAGCAGTTTTAACCTAGGGTTTCTTCTTAGTCTTTTGCCCGGCCTTCTGCTCAGTCTTCTGCTTTCTCAGGCTATCGTGGTCTATTTTGTAGTCGGGCTTGGAAATGCCTTGGCTGGTGGGATCGGTGGGCAATACATTGTGAACAGCCTGTGCACCCACCTTGGCCACAAGGCGCACGGTGTCATAGGCGGAGTGGGTAATTTTCTTCTCGACCATGTGCACCGCCGAGGAAATTGGGGCAATTGGACGAATCTTCTTCAGCACTGAAAATGGAATGTCTGCAATTCGGCGATGCACGCCTTCAACCTGACGCGTGCCTTCGTCGAGCGTGGCGGAGACCAAGTCAACGATGCCGCGCAAATGCGGTTCAAGTGACTTTTTTCGGGACATACAAACCTCTTTGGGCCTTGATTGTTGTTGATCGAATTCTAGAAGAGATTCGAATTCAGCGGTAGGCAAACCATTCCACTGTAAAATACCCAAATTCAGAGACAGATTCAAACATTGTGGCAATTATCATTTACGACCTGGAGTGTGAATACTCCCACCGCTTCGAAGGCTGGTTTCGATCCAACGAGGATTTCGACGAGCAGCGCGAACAAAAACTGCTGACCTGCCCCGAGTGTGGCACATCGGCCATTCGAAAAGTACCTTCCAAAATCAACATTGGCAGTAAGGCACCTGTTGAGTCCAAGGGTAGTGAAGCGAAAAGTGCCGATGTACCAGCAGCACCAGCCGTACAAAAGCCCAATTCAGTGGATGTGGCCACCGCCTTTGTCATGGCCCGACAGGCCATTCAGGCTTTGATCAATCACTCTGAAGATGTGGGCGACCGCTTTGCCGAAGAGGCCCGCAAAATTCACTACGAAGAGGCTCCCATTCGCGCCATTCGCGGGCAGGCCAGCCCCGAGGAATTTGAAGAACTGCGCGACGAAGGCATCGAAGTCATTGCCTTGCCCGTGCTGCCCAGTGAAGAAGAATTGAACTGATGAAGTGTTGGCGGTGCCGCCTATTTGACGCGACGCTTCTCAAGCTTGCGGGCCAGCGTGCGGCGGTGCATGCCCAACCTGCGGGCAGTTTCTGAAATATTGAAATCGGTTTCTACCAACACCTCGTGAATCCGCTCCCATTCAAGGTTCTTGATCGAGGTGGCCCGGTTGGTGAGTTCGACTGGTTCACTGCCAGCCACATGGCCAAAAGCGGCCTCGATGTCGTCGGTGTTTGAGGGTTTGGCAAGGTACTGACAAGCGCCCAATTTAATCGCCTCAACTGCGGTGTTAATACTTGCAAAGCCAGTTAGCACCACAATCAACATGGCCGGATTATGCGCATGCAAGGCCTGAACGCAATTCAGGCCTGATGAATTGCCACTCAGCTTCAAGTCCACCACTGCGTGAGTTGGCGTTTGCTTCAAGAGCAGGTTCTGCATTTCTTCCTGGCTGCTGGCATGAACTACTTTGTAGTCGCGCCGCTCAAAAGAACGCTTCAACACGCGGGCAAATGCCTCGTCGTCTTCAACCAGCAACAAAAGCCTTTCCATACTGCTACCTTGGCTCATGGCGAATTGTTCTCCTGCAAAATCATGGCGTTCAGTGGCAGGGCAATCACCACTTCAGCACCACCCTCTTTTCGATTGTTCACAGTCAGTGTGCCGCCCAATGTGCGCGCCACATTCATCACCAGGAACAAACCAAGACCACCACCGGGGCGACCTTTGCTGGAGTTGTAAGGTGTGCCCACCTGTTCAAGAATATCAGCCCTGAAACCCGGCCCTTGGTCTGAAACTGTGAGAAGCAACTGCTCTTGGTTTTTGGACACTTCAAATCGCAACCAGTTCGGCGACACTTCCAGTGCATTGTCCAGCACGTTAAACACCATTTGCTTCACGGTTGAATCAAAGGCCACGGTGAACTCTTCGTCGATGCTGTTGTTGTATTCAAAGTGCTGGGCAGGGCGGCTGCTTTCCCACTCCTCTACCAGGCTTTCAAAGAAATCATTCAAGCTCGTTTTCGAAGAGGATTCTCCACGGGTTTCGCCAGCCGACAACAAAATGCCGCTGACAATGCTTTTGCAGCGAAGCAGCTGCCCTTCAATTTCCTCAATTTCCTCAAGCATGGCTGGGTCGTTTGAAAACTGCGGCATCCGCTTCCAGTCGCCGAGCACCACCGACATGGTGGCCAATGGTGTGCCCAGTTCATGTGCCGCACCACTGGCCAACAAGCCCATGCGCACAATGTGTTCTTCCTCGGCAGCGCGTTGCCGAAGGCTGGCCAGTGCGGCATCGCCAGCACGCAGGTTGCGCCCGATTCGGGTAATGAATATCACCAGCAAGGCGGCGTTCAACACAAAACAAATAAGCAGGCCGGTGGCATACAAGTCGGCCAGTTTGTAGGTGCTGTTCAGCGGCCACACCAGCGGCTTGTTCATGATGGACAAGAACGCAAGGCACAAAGTAGTAATGGCCACCACCAGCCAGGTGGACTCAGCCCGTAACAACACAGCGCTTAAAATAACTTGCAAGAGGAAAAGAAACACAAAGGGATTGTTGATACCGCCAGTGAAATAAAGCTGTGCGGTAAGGCTGGCAATATCGACCAGCATGGCCAAGAACAGCTCGCGATTGCTGACCACCCGTTCTTCGTGCCAACGCAAGTGGCTGCCAATGTTGAACGCAATCAGGCACACCATGACGGCCAGCATATTGAACAGGGGCAGTTGAATACCGAAGCCCCAGGTGGCCACCAATATGGTGGCGATTTGACCACCCACAGCCAACCAGCGCAGGTGAATCAAATGCAACATGTTTTTGTGGCCGGTTTCGTTCAACACGTTTGTTTCATCAAACGCGCTGGCACCCTGCCGAATGGAAACAATGTCGGAATTAATGGCCATTGAAATGCGAATCCTGCTGCTGAACCTGAAAAAAAGCGGAAGTCAGGCCTGAGCGTTTTGCTTACGATTCAGCCAAACAGTAATACCCGCCACCATCAAGGCCAAAGCATACCAAGTGAAGGCGTACACCAAGTGGCTGTTGTGAAACTTGATCACCGTTAATCCATCAACCGGATAGGTTTTGGGGGTAAACCCCGTGATTTCCTCTCCCAGATTTCGGGGAGTACCTGCATCAATGAAATAAGGCGCAACTGTTTGCAGCTTGTGGTGCTGAGAAAGCGCCTGAATGTCGCGAGAATACCAGCGGTTGCCTGCCGGGTCGTTCTTTCGCAAAAAAGCACCGCCCGCCTCGCTGATTCTTAGCAGGCCCAGCACTTGAAACTGACCTTGGGTGTTTTGAACGGTCATCGGGTCCGCTTCATTCACCGGAATATACCCACGATTGATCCAGACGATTTCCCCATTAGCCCGGCGCAAAGGGGTAAGTAACCAGTGCCCTGCCCCAAGCACAGTGGTGGCTTGCACGCGGGTGGTGTACTGGGGCAGCAATTCACCCTGCACTTTCACACTCAGGTATTCATGGGTGTCGCGAGCAACTGTTGGCCATTCCGGTGCAACAGGGGCATCCACAGGCGGAGCATCCACGCGGCTTTCTACTCGGTCGATCAGGTCAAGTTTGTAGTCGAGCCGATACACCTGCCAAGTGCCCAGTGCCAGAAAGGTGCTGAAAAAAAAGGCCGCCAGGGCAAAGCCCAGCAGCCTTTTCAAGGGGTTGTGGGCACGGCTTGAATGGGTTTTAGAAACATCATTCATCGCGCACCACCCTCCTTCACTTCAATTGTTGAATCGACTCAATGGCCTCGTGGTTCATGCCTGGCATCATGTTCGTATTCAGGTGGTACATCACCCAAATTGAACCCACCAGCGTGATCACCACGATAATCAGGGTGAACATCAAGGCCAGCATGGTCCAGCCACCTTCCGATTTGCTGTTCATGTGCAGGAAGTAGACCATGTGCACCACCATTTGAACAGCGCCCAAGGCCAGGATCACCAAGGCGGTGGTGGTCGAGCTTTCAAATACATCGCCCATCACCAGGGCAAACGGGATCACCGTCAGGATGACCGCCAGCACAAAGCCGATGGTGTAGTCGCGCATGCTGACATGGATTTCATCCTCATCATCATGGTGATCATGATGGTCGTTGGAATTGTGTGAATTTGCGCTCATGGCAACACTCCCATCAAATAGACAAAGGTAAACACGCCGATCCAGATCACGTCGAGGAAGTGCCAGAACATGGACAGGCACATGACGCGGCGACGGTTTTCAACAATCAGGCCGTGCTTCTTCAGTTGGAACAGCAAAACCACCAACCAGATGATGCCGAAGAACACGTGCAAACCGTGCGTGCCCACGAGGGCAAAGAAGGCAGTCAGAAAACCACTGGTTTGCGGTGTAGCGCCAATGCTGATGAAGTGCCAGAACTCGTAGATTTCAACCGCCAAAAAGGCCAGACCTAGCACACCGGTAATTGCCAGCCACTGAATGGTTTTTTTCAAGTTGCGGTTTTGCATGCCCACCATGGCCACGCCATAGGTGATTGAACTGAGCAACAAGAATGCGGTGTTCAGCGCCACCAGGTTCAGATCAAAAATTTCTGCGCCAGTGGGGCCACCCGCGTAGTTGCGACCAATCACTGCATAGGTTGCAAACAGACAAGCGAAAATCAGGCAGTCGCTCATCAGGTAAATCCAAAAACCCAGCGAGGAACCGTTTTTCGGATGGTGGTCTTTCACGTAATAACGTGAACTTGGATCAGCCGATGCAGTCCCGGCTGCATTCACAGCTGAATTCATCACTAAATCAGACATGGGCTTGCTCCAGTTTCGTGCGCGCGGCTTCGGTTGCGGCCACTTCATCGGCCTTGATGTAAAAGTCGCGTTTGTAATTGAATGTGTGTGCAATCACGGCCACCAACAGGGCCACCGAGCCGCCTGCGGCCAACCACCAAATGTGCCATACCAAGGCAAAGCCGATCACTGCGCTGATTGCGGAAATAATGAAACCAGCAGCAGTGTTCTTGGGCATGTGAATGTCTACAAAACCGTTGCTTGGGCGCTTGTAGCCATTCTTTTTCATGTCAGCCCAGGCATCGGTGTCGTACACCACGGGTGTGAATGCAAAGTTGTACTCTGCGGGTGGGCTTGAAGTGGCCCACTCCAGGGTACGGCCACCCCAGGGGTCGCCCGTGGTGTCGCGCAATTTGGCGCGATCACGGTATGTGGCATAAAACTGCATGATCATGGCGGCTATGCCCACTGCGATCATGGCTGCACCCAGCGCTGCAATCTGGAACCAGATTTGCAGTGATGGATCGTCAAACTGGCTCATGCGACGGGTAACGCCCATCAAGCCCAACACATACAGCGGCATGAAGGCGAAGTAGAAACCAATCACCCAGAACCAGAAAGATACCTTGCCCCAGAACTCGTTCAACTTCACACCGAGCGCTTTGGGCGCCCAGAAGTTGATGGCTGCAAACAGGCCGAACAACACGCCACCAATAATCACGTTGTGGAAGTGCGCGATCAGGAACAGGCTGTTGTGCAACACAAAATCAGCGGGTGGTACGGCCAGCAACACACCTGTCATGCCACCAATCACGAAGGTGATCATGAAAGCGATGGTCCACATCATGGGCAACTCAAAACTGATCTTGCCCTTGTACATGGTGAACAGCCAGTTGAAAATTTTCGCACCTGTCGGGATGGAAATAATCATCGTCGTGATGCCGAAGAAGGCGTTGACGCTGGCCCCGCTACCCATGGTGAAGAAGTGATGCAGCCACACCAGGTAAGAAAGAATTGTGATAACGACTGTGGCGTACACCATGGAGCTGTAACCAAACAAGCGCTTGCGGCTGAACGTAGACACCACCTCAGAAAACACGCCAAACAGCGGCAAAATCAGAATGTAGACCTCAGGGTGGCCCCAAATCCAGATCAGGTTCACGTACATCATGGAGTTGCCGCCCAGGTCGTTCGTGAAGAAGTTGGTGCCCAAATAACGGTCCATGGTCAGCATGCCCAATACTGCGGTAAGCACAGGGAATGCAGCAACAATCAACACGTTCGCACACAGGGAAGTCCAGGTGAAAATCGGCATTTTCATCAGGCTCATGCCAGGAGCGCGCATTTTCACAATGGTCACAATCAGGTTCACACCCGACAGCAAGGTACCAACCCCTGCGATCTGCAAAGCCCAGATGTAGTAATCAACCCCCACGTAAGGACTCTGGAAAATTCCAGACAGGGGTGGGTAGGCCAACCAGCCAGTCATGGCGAACTCACCCACGAACAGCGACGCCATAATCAGCGCGGCGCCCATGGCGGTCATCCAGAAACTGAAGTTGTTCAGGAACGGAAACGCCACATCGCGCGCGCCAATTTGCAGCGGAATCAGGTAGTTCATCAAGCCGGTGATCAGCGGCATGGCCACGAAGAAAATCATGATCACGCCGTGGGCTGTGAAAATTTGGTCGTAGTGGTGCGGTGGCAAAAAGCCTTCATTGCCATTGAAGGCAATGGCCTGTTGAGCACGCATCATGATGGCGTCTGCAAAGCCGCGCATCATCATGACCAAACCCAGGATCATGTACATGATGCCGATCTTCTTGTGGTCAATGCTGGTGAACCAGTCGTTCCACAAGGTACCCCACAAACGATTCTTGTGAATCAGGGCCACCAAGGTGATACCAATCAAAATGGTCACGGCCAGCGTACCCATAATGATGGGGTCGTAGGTGGGAATCGCGTTAAGTGTTAGCCGCCCGAATATCGGGCTTGTTTCAATTGGATACTGAGTCATAGCCGTTCTTCTTGGATGAAGTAATGAGTGGAAGCGCGTCTGCGTTGGGTGCAATGGTGCACATGGCTTCGTTAATCAGGATGGCCAGCTCGTCGGCCGACAAATTGGTGCGGTTGCGCATGGCATCGGCCATCATTTGCGTGTCCATGCACACAGTGCCCTCAACCACGCAACGGTTCACAATGGCGTGAAACAGGTTTTGCTCCACATTGCCGTAGTACTCCACGGGGTGTTTGGTGGTGGGCTTTTCAAGGTCAAGATAAGCAGCACGGTCCAGGGTTTGATCGGCCGATTTCACCTTGGCGACCCACTGGTCGAATTCACCTTCACTGACACCACGGTATTTGAACCGCATGTGGGAAAAACCGGCACCACTGTAGTTGGCTGAAAAACCTTCCCACTCGCCCTGCTCGTTGATCACAGCATTCAGCGTGGTTTCCATACCGGCCATGGAATAAATTTGGCCAGCCAGCGCAGGAATGTAGAAAGAATTCATCACCGTGCTTGAAGTGATCTTGAAGCGCACGGGTACATTGACCGGCGTTACCAGTTCATTCACGGTGGCAATGCCCTGCTCGGGATAGATGAACAACCACTTCCAATCCAGCGATGTAACCTGCACCACCAACGGCTTGTGGTCGGCTGGCAGCGGTGTGCTTGCATCGATCCGGTCCAGTGGGCGATAGGGATCCAGTTTGTGGGTACTTACCCAGGTGACCAAGCCCAAAATGATGATGATCAACAGTGGCGCACCCCAAATGACCAGTTCCAGCTTGGTGGAGTGATCCCATTCGGGATCGTACTCGGCCTGGGTATTGGCCTTGCGATACTTCCAGGCGAAGAAGCAGGTGAGGAAAATGACCGGCACAATGATGATCAACATCAACACTGTGGACAGCACGATCAAATCGGCTTGTTGCGATGCGATGTCTCCCTTGGGATTCATCACAATGGTGTTACACCCTGCAAGCAGGAAAAGCGGCACCAGCAACAAAAGACTACGTTTCAGTGGCTTGAACATAATACCCAGCACAGTTAGGAAATGATTTCATGCTAATTTACTGACATGGGGTGGCGCTGTGCATTGGACATATTGTCCCAGCCGGCAGATTTCACTTTCAAGCCATTGAAAATAAAAATAATATTGTTGCAAGCAAAGATTCGAGGAGAACTTCAAATGTCCGGCACAAGCACAATTCACGCGGAACAAGGCGTTACACCGGGCCACCATGGCAGTAACAGCAACGTGACACCTGGCGAGATTGCCATTGGGGTGGTCATCGGTCGCGCGTCTGAATATTTTGACTTTTTCGTGTACGCCATTGCATCGGTATTGGTGTTTCCTGCGGTGTTCTTCCCCTTCGAAGATCCACTCACCGGCACCCTGTATTCCTTCCTGATTTTCTCGTTTGCCTTCGTCGCCCGCCCGTTTGGCACAGTGGCATTAATGATGGTGCAACAAAAGTTTGGCCGAGAAACCAAACTGACTGTGGCCTTGTTTATGCTGGGTATTTCTACGGCAGGCATTGCCTTTTTGCCAAGCTACGCTTCGCTGGGTGCAGCAGCAATCGTGTTGCTGGCCGTGCTTCGAATTGGCCAGGGCCTGGCCTTCGGTGGCTCATGGGACGGCCTGCCTTCCTTGCTGGCCTTGAACGCACCTGAAAACAAGCGTGGCTGGTACGCCATGCTGGGTCAACTGGGCGCGCCAATCGGTTTTATTATCGCCGCGGGTTTGTTTGCCTACTTGCTGTCTGCATTGTCCAGCGCCGATTTTCTGGACTGGGGCTGGCGTTACCCCTTCTACGTGGCATTTGCCATCAACGTAGTGGCTTTGTTTGCACGCCTTCGCTTGGTGGCCACCAGTGAGTACGCGCGCTTACTTGAAGAACGTGAACTGCAGCCCGTGAAGGTGACTGAAATTGTGGGCTCGCAAGGCCACAACATTTTGGTGGGTGCCTTGGCTGCACTGGCCAGCTATGCCTTGTTCCATGTGGTTACCGTGTTCCCCCTGTCGTGGATTGCGCTGCACTCTGAACGCTCTATTTCCGAATTCCTGGTCATTCAAATTGCAGGGGCTGTGTTGGCTGCCGGTGCAGTGGTGCTTAGTGGCGTAATTGCTGACAAACTGGGCCGTAGAAACACCCTGGGCTTCCTGGCCATTTTGATTGCCTTGTTCAGCTTCTTTGTACCCCACATGATGGACGGTGGCGACCACGGGCAAACGGCATTTATCCTGATCGGTTTTGTATTGCTGGGCTTGTCCTATGGTCAGGCTGCTGGTGCAGTCACCGCGAACTTCAAAGCCAAGTACCGCTACATGGGTGCCGCGTTGACATCCGATTTGGCTTGGCTGGTGGGCGCAGGTTTTGCACCACTGGTGGCCTTGGGGCTGGCCGCACATTTTGGCTTGGAATACGTTAGCCTGTACCTGCTTTCCGGTGCTGTTGGTTCGCTGGCCGCACTGAGCCTGAACCGTGCGCTGGAATTGAAAGACTGACAACCATGTTCAATACCCAATACCCGCTTGTGCAGGCGCCCATGGCGGGTGTGCAAACCAGTGCGCTGTGCAATGCAGTCAGCAATGCCGGCGGGCTGGGCTCCCTGCCCTGCGCCATGCTCACTTCTGAACAACTTCGTGCTGAACTGCTGGCAATTAAAGCGGGCACCAACAAGCCCTACAACGTCAACTTTTTCGCACACACCCCGCCGGAAATCGATGCTGCGCGCAACCTGAAATGGAAAAGCGCACTGGCGCCCTATTATCATGAATTGGGTTTGAACGTTGATGAATTTCCGAGCGGCCAGGGGCGCACGCCTTTCAACGCGGAATCAGCCGAACTGCTCGAAGAATTCAAACCACCCGTTGTGAGTTTTCACTTTGGCTTACCCAGACCGGAATTGCTGAAACGCGTGAAGGCCATGGGCGCACAAATTATGTCTTCAGCCACCACGGTGGAAGAAGCGTTGTGGCTTCAAGCCAATGGCTGTGACTTCATCATCGCCCAAGGGCTGGAGGCTGGCGGGCACCGCGGGCATTTTCTAAACCATGATTTGAATTTGCAAATGGGTACGTTCGCCCTGCTGCCCCAAGTGGTTAAAGCGGTAAACGTGCCGGTGATCGCGGCTGGTGGTATTGCCACTGCAGAAGGTGTGGCTGCGGCCATGGCCTTGGGTGCCAGCGCAGTACAAGTGGGCACAGCCTACATGCTGGCCGATGAATGCAGCACCAGTGCCATTCATCGCAAGGCCCTGCAAAGTGAGGCTGCACGCCACACGGCGCTAACCAACCTGTTCAGCGGCAGGCCTGCGCGCGGGATTGTGAACAGGGTAATGCGTGAACTCGGGCCCTTATCCGAATTTCCACCTGAATTTCCATTGGCTACACCCGGCATTGCGCCACTGCGGGCCAAAGCAGAAAGCATGGGTTCAGGCGACTTCTCGCCCCTGTGGGCTGGCCAGAACGCCAGTGCCTGCAGGGAAGCAGGCGCGGCACTGATAACGCGCGAACTTGTCAGCACTCTTACCACTGTAAGGGACTGAATCCAAGACAGGTTTTTCGAAGTAGAAGTGGTATATACATCACAACAATTTCGCGAGACATGCAACAGCCCAAAACACCTGCCTCACGCCGCATGCGTGTAATTTTTGCATTGATGGCCGTTTTGGTTCTGGCCATTGGCTTGGGTGCCTACGCTTATCAAGCTACACAGAAAAACCCCGACGCGGTAAGCCCCATCGATTCAGGCTTCGCCCGCAGCATGTTGTTGCACCATGCCCAAGCCATTCAAATGTCGATGATGATGCGCGACAAGGCGTCTCCCGAAATTCAAGCCTTGGCCCAGTCCATCATCATGAAGCAAACCCGGGAAATGGGCGTGATGGAAGGCTGGCTAACCGCCTGGAACGAACCCGTGATGCTGGCCGGTCCACCCATGGCTTGGGTAGAAAATGCCACCAATGTGAGGCACCTGGACGACCAACTTTACCAGGCCCAATGCAAAGCCGACGGCGGTGCCATGGCTGGTGTAGCCACCCCTGAACAACTTCAACAACTTGAAAACGCCACGGGCACGGAAAAGGAAATTCTTTTTCTTGAATTGATGCTAGCCCACCACCGTGCAGCCATTCCAATGGCCTGGTTTGCCAACCGAAATGGTGAAGCAAGCCTGGTCAAAGCCTTGGCCAGTGCCATGATTCGAGACCAAGGCATGGAAATTGGCTGGATCCAATTGAAACTACAACAACTCAAAAAATCCTGAACCGGAGACATTCCCAATCATGTTGAATAAACCAACACAAGTGGCGCTTGGCGCTGTGCTGTTACCCACGCTGCTTGCCGGCTGCCTGGGCGGCTCCGATTCCAGCAGCAGCAACGCCGGGGTACGCACCAACCCCAGTCAGGTCGTGGATGGATTAAACATTACCGCCACGCCACAAGGCCAGTGTGGCCCAGGCTCAAGACCTGAAACAGGCATGCAGGGTCGGGTTTCTCAAGCGGATCACGATGCGGGTTTGGCTGCGGCAGGCTTCACTTGCAATACACAAATGGTGGGCTCGTTTGCGCCCGAGCGCGTAATTGGTACCGTGGGTGGCTTCAAGGTTGAACGTTACCGCGACAAGGCTGGCCGTGACTGCGCATTCGCAGACAGCACCTTGTTGTTCCCCACCAATATTCTGGACCTGGAATTGGGCGTGAATGTGTTCGACATGAGCGACCCCACCAAACCCGTGCGCACCGCCCGCCTGATCACACCCGCCATGCTGTCGCCGCATGAATCACTGGTGGTGAGCCAGGAAGGTGGCGTGTTGGCCGCCGTGTTGGGCAATCCGGCATTTGGCCCGGGCATTGTCGATATTTACGATGTGTCCGAGGACTGCCGCAACCCGGTGTTGAAATCGTCAACACCCCTGGGCTTGTTTGGCCATGAAAGCGGCATTTCTCCCGACGGCAAAACATTCTTCTCGGGCTCGCCTTCCACCTCCACATTGGTAGCACTCGATATTTCCAATCCAAGCCTGCCACGCCCCCTGTGGGCAGGGCAATATTCATCGCATGGTTTGTCGATCAGCCCCGATGGCAACCGCGCTTATGTGGCCAGTATTGGCGACCCGGCCGGTATGTTGGTGCTGGACATTACCGACATTCAGGCCCGCAAAGCCAACCCCGAAGTGCGTGAGGTTTCCCGCCTGACCTGGGACACGGTGACCATTCCACAAAACGCCATTCCGTTCACCAGCAATGGCAAACAATATGTGATGGAAGTAGACGAGTATTCCGGTGGCAACAGTGGGCCCTTGCCTGTGGGCATTCACGGCCCCAACGTGGGTGCGGCGCGCATTATCGATATTTCGGATGAAACCAAACCCAAGGTCATTTCAAACTTGCGGCTTGATGTGCACAACATTGCCAACCGCGAAGAAATTGCAAGTGACCCCGGCGCACAGAACCCCACAGGTGGGTACGCAGGACACTACTGCAACATTCCAACGCGTGTGAACCCGACCATTGTGGCGTGCAGCATGATTTTGTCAGGTCTGCGAATTTTTGAC
Organism: Limnobacter alexandrii; assembly: GCF_005871185.1. GTDB lineage: Bacteria > Pseudomonadota > Gammaproteobacteria > Burkholderiales > Burkholderiaceae_B > Limnobacter > Limnobacter alexandrii. The sequence goes on along the minus strand of NZ_SWKN01000008.1, from coordinate 281,205 downwards.
ATTCGCGACCCCGCCAACCCGGTTGAAGTGGCCTATTTCAACGCCCCGGTGAAGCCGCGTGTGTTAACGTTGCCAGCACCCGCCAGCAACTGGGCCATGTCCAGCCCGGCATTTGTGCCTGAACGCAAAGAGATTTGGTACACCGATGGATACCAAGGCTTTTATGTGGTCAAGGTGACCAACAACGCGTGGAAATAATTCAACCGGAATTGATCTCAATGAACTTTCAGTATTTGAATCTTGAAGTGGCCGACCGTGTAGCCACAGTCACCATCAACCGGCCCGACAAGGGCAATGCCTTGGCGCCTGATGTGCTTGAAGAAGTAACGGCGATGTTCAACGCGCTGGGTACAAGGCAAGATGTGAACGTGATTGTGTTCACCGGTGGCGAGCGATACTTTTCTGCAGGCTTTGACCTCAACGAAATTCGCAAACTGGAAAAGGTGAACAACGAAGCCTACACTGCCCTGTTTCACCGCGCATACCGCGCAATTTTATTCTGCGAACAACCTGTCATTTGCGCTGTGGGCGGTGCTGCCATTGCAGGCGGTTTTGATTTGACCATGATGTGCGACATTCGCTATGCCTCCACCCGTGCCAAGTTCGGGCAGCGTGAAATTGTGTTGTCGTTAACGCCCATCATGGACCCGCTGTGGCGCATCATTGGCATGGGCCGCGCCAAGGAAGTGGCGCTGACTGGTCGCATTTATGATGCGGCTGAAGCTGAGCGCATGGGCTATGTCAGCAAGGTGTTTCCAGAAGGCGAGTTGTTGAGTTCTGTTGCACAAATTGCACGCGACATGGCGCAGTACGACCGTGCGTGTTTGGCTGAAACAAAGCGGCTTTCAAATGTGGTGCTGAATCAAGACCTGGACATGTCCATGCGCACGCAGGAATGGCTGTTCAGAAGTTACATTGGTTCAGTAGACAACCACCAGCGCATTGATGCGCTGCAAGCCCAACTGGCCGCAGCGCGGAAAGCCAAAAGCTAAATCTGCTTTATTGGTAGCGCGCATACTCCACGGGGTCGTGCGCGCAAAACAGTTCTACTTCATCGCCACTGCTTTTCACCAACTCACGCAAACGCGCCTGCGTGGCCACGCGCTCCGCAGGCAGTGTTTGCACCAGCTTTTCAAAAAATGCCACGCCAGCGGGCATGGGGTCTTCGTGCTTCAAGGCCACTTCACTTCGGTGAAAATAGGCATCGCCGCAATGCAACAGCCACTTCTTGCCACTGTCATTGCCCTGCTTGACCGCCACCCCCACATGGCCGCGGGTGTGTCCGATCAGTGGCACCATCAACAGGTCAACGCCTGCGATCGGGCGAATGGCTTGAAAGCCGTACCAAGTTTCAACTGGTTCTGAATGAATAACCCACTGTGGGCCATGCTCAAACTGCGCTTTTCTGAATCGCAGGGAATCGCGCAGGCTTGGCTTGATTGCATGCCGGTGTTCTGGCTCAAACACATGCACCTGCGCATCGGGAAAATCGCTCAAACCGCCTGCATGGTCCAGGTCGAGGTGGGTGGGAACAATGTGCTTCACATCACTCGCTTTAAACCCCATGGTTTTGATTTGCTCAATGGCTGTTTCTTCCATTTTCAATTGTGGTGCCAGCATGGCCACAAACCCTGCGCCCAAACGCCGGTTGGGCTCACGCACATCACCTGTGCCCACGCCTGTGTCCACCAGAATCAAACCCTGCTCGCTTTCAACCAGCAAGCAATGGCACACCATGTTCGCCCGCTCAAAAAAACCACCACTGCCGTTGATCAATCGTTTGCAGATTGGGCACATGGTGCCGCAATTCATGTGGTGAATTTTCATCGGTCAATTTCCGTGTAGTTGTACATGTTCAGTTTAAATTGCAACCCGTCCACAATGCCTTAAGCTGCTCAATTCGCCAACTCCTGAACCAACAATTCAGCAAAATAATCACAAGGCGGGCGCTTTGACTTTGTACTTCTGGACAACACCACCTCCACTGGCTGCAAACTGGGCAAGCCTTCCTCTGCCCCCAGTCGCACCAGGTGCGAGGGCACGCCACACTGGGCCAAAGGCGCAATGGCCAGACCAGCGTCTACCATGCTGACCAAGCCCTGCACAGCCGGGCTCTCATACGACATGCGATAGGGAATTTTGGCTTGCTGCAAGGCTTTCAGGGCATGGGCGCGTGCGGTGCTGCCCTCACCAAACACAGCCAGCGGCAAGGGGCGCTCTTTCCAGATATTTTTGTTGCTGGGCGAGCCAACCCACACCAAGGGCTCCATGCGCAACAACACTCCCGGGCAACCCTTGGTGCGTGTAATCACGGCCAAGTCCACTTCATTGTCTTTCACCATCTGCGCAATGTGATGGCTGGGTCGACCCACCACCTGTATTTCCACTCGGGGGTAAGTCGCAGAAAATTTCCGCAACACCGGTGGCAGCAAAGACGAAGCATAGTCATCGGGCACACCGATGCTGACCCGCCCAGTCAATGCAGGTCGGGTTAATTCTGCAAACGCTTCATCACGCAAGGCCAACATTTGTCGGGCATAGCCCAGCAAGGTATGCCCTTCGGCTGTCAACTCCAGGTTCCGGGTGTCGCGCAAAAACAGGGGTTTACCCAGCAGGCTCTCCAGCCCCTTGATCTGCATGCTGACCGCCGAGGGCGAGCGATGTACCAAAGCAGCACCCGCCGCGAAACTGCCCGAGTCAGCCACTGCAACAAGCATGGCCAGAGCGTCCAGATCGAGTTTTTTCATTTCATCAGTTTTTCTGAATAATTACTTCAATTTAATTCGTTTTACGAAATTTATCCAGCATTCAATAATTCACCTCGCGATTCACCCATCAAGGAATATTCAAAGTGCAAGACCTGAGTTCGCTGTATGCGTTTTTGGTGGTGGGCAGTTTGTTGTCCATTACACCTGGCCCCAACATGATCTATGTGATCTCGCGTTCAATTACTCAGGGGCGACGCGCTGGGTTGACCTCGCTGGGCGGCGTCATTGTGGGCTACCTTTTTTACATGTTTGGTGCCGCATTTGGGATCACTGCTTTCTTTAAAACACAGCCTCATGCCGCGCAAATACTGAGTGCCTGTGGTGCGGTGTACATGGGTTGGCTGGGGTGGAGTGCCATTCGCCCCAGTGGTCGCTCGCCACTTGAAATTCGCGACCACTTACCGCGCGAACATACAGGCAAACTATTCGCGATGGGTGCCACCACCAGTTTGTTGAACCCAAAACTGGCGCTAATTTTTCTCACCCTACTGCCGCAATTCATTGACGAAACACAAGGCCAGGTATTGGAACAGTCGCTCTTTTACGGCGGTATACTCATCGCGATGTTCGCTGGCGTGAATGCGGGCATGGCGATGTTTTCTGGCAGCATGGCCAGTTTTTTGGCTCGAAAACCCGCGTTACTTTTGGCTCAACGCCTGCTCATGGGAATTACTTTACTGGCCTTAAGCGCAGAGATGGCATTACAGGCCTTGGGTTGATATGCTTGGGTTGTTGTAGAAGATTTGCCCAAGGAATTTGACAATGTCTCAAGCGGCTATGCCCCTTTTCCCTCTCACCACGGTGCTATACCCACAGGGTATTTTGAACCTTCAAATTTTTGAGGTGCGCTATCTCGACTTGATGAAAAAGTGCCTGCGCGACAACACGCCCTTTGGTGTTGTAAGCCTGCTAGATGGCAATGAAGTGCGCCGCCCAGACGAGAAAATCCAATTGGCCAAGATTGGCACGCTGGTGAACATCGAAAAACACGAGTTTGTGACACCTACACTGATCGAAATTTCAACCGTGGGCAGCCAGCGATTCAAGTTATTAAATGCCACACAAGAGAAAAACGGCTTGTGGATGGGCGAAATTCAAATGCTGCCTGCTGACCCTGTTATTGAAATTCCAGATTACCTTCAAGGCAGCGCCAATGCCCTGGCCAACTTGATCAATTCAATCGACGAACAAGGAATTACCGAAGAACAACTGCCATTTCGAAAACCTTACAAGTTGATGGACAGCGGCTGGGTGGCCAACCGCTGGTGTGAATTACTGCCCTTGGACAAACCCACCAAACTCCAGCTTTTAGCGCTCGACAATCCTTTGCTGCGCCTGGAGTTGATCGATGACACCCTGGCTGCGCAGGGTTTGCTCAAGAGTTGACCAAATTGCGGAAGCGGCCTACCATTCGGCCATGATTACACTCAACAGACTCACTGCAGCCTCACTGCTCGCATTGCTGAACGGCAAGGCGTGTGGCTGCGTGCAGCTTTGTCCGCCGGCCGCACATTCCTAAGCCCGGCGATCACCCACCACACCTTTCAATTTCGCGCACACCAAACGCATCGCCGGGCAAACTCCAAGCGCAACAGCCTGAGAGTTAAAGATGACAAAATTACGCACGTCCGAACGATGGATAAACGAGCTGGATTTGGCTCGCATTTCCAAATTGAACACCTCACTCCCGCCTGAGTTGCTGGAAGCGATTGATGATGCCGAGGTAACCACACCGCAAGAAATGCCAAGCGATGTAATTACCATGAACAGCCTGTTCACGATTGTTGAAACAGAAAGTGGACACAGCAAAAAACTGATGCTGTGTTACCCCAGCGATGCGGAACCTGCAAAAGGCTGTGTTTCCGTGTTATCCCCGGTGGGTGCCAGCTTGCTGGGGCGAAAAGCAGGCACATTGGCACAATGGGCAAGCCCAAATGGCGAGCAACATTTCGCCATGGTGAAAGAGATACTGTTTCAACCCGAGGCCAGTGGTGACTACATCACCTAGCCCCTCAGCTGTTGGCAGTAATCACCACCTTGCCCACCACCTTCCTGTCCAACAAGTCTTGCAGGGCCTGTGCGCCCTGCGAGAGCGGATAAAGCTTGGACACCAGTGGTTTCAGTTTGCCTTGTTCGATCAAGGCAAACATTTCGCCAAGGTCTTTGATGAAGTCAAACAACTGTCGATTCACAAACTCGCCCCAAAAAACACCCACAACCGCGGCACCTTTCAACAGTGGTAAATTCAGAGGAAGGCTGGGAATTTCACCGTCTGCAAAACCAATCACCAAATAACGTCCATTCCAGCCAATGCTTCGAAATGCAGGCTCTGCATACTTGCCGCCCACCGGGTCAAAAATTACATTCGGCCCTTTACCACCAGTCAATTCTTTCACGCGTTCACGCAAATCGCTGGTGCTGTAATTGATCAATTCATCAGCCCCGTTCTCTTTGCAAATAGCCAGCTTTTCTTCTGAAGAAGCGGCAGCAATCACCTTCGCGCCCAAAGCTTTCGCGATTTGAATGGCAGCCAAACCCACGCCGCCCGCAGCACCAAGCACCAACAGGGTTTCCCCTTCTTTCAGTTGTCCTCGAGCTTTCAAGGCATGGTAGGAAGTGCCATAGGCCAAGGTAAACGAGGCGGCAGTTTCGAAATCAATGGCCGCAGGCATTGGAATAATCTGCTTGGCTTGAACCAGCACTTTTTCAGCGAACGCTCCGTGTGTGCACATTGCAATCACGCGGTCACCCACTTTCACATTCTTTACACCCTCACCCAGCGCAGCCACTACACCGGCCAACTCAGCGCCAGGAGCAAACGGCAAGGCGGGCTTAAACTGGTATTTGCCTTGAATAATCAAGGCATCGGGAAAATTAACCCCCGCGGCTTTCATGTCCACCACCACCTGCCCCGGGCCCGGTTGTGGGTCGGCAGTTTCCTGAAACACCAAGGTGTCGGGCAAACCAAGGCTATTGCACATCAATGCTTTCATTGTTTGTCTCCTTCTTATTTTGGCAATGTGGGATTTTGTTGCCCCAGAATTTCTTGCATACGTGTTTCAATCACCGGGAACATGTAACTGTGTGGAATCACATAGAAACGCTTCTCGGAAATTGCATTGAAAGTTTCCACGGCCATGTCACTTGCAGTTAACTGCCCGCTGGCAATGGCCTTGCCAATTCGCTTGTTCAATTGTGCAGAAAACCCCTCAATTGGCATGGTTTGCGCCACATCGCTTGGGCGGTTGCGCTCGGAATTGCCAATACCAGTGGGCACCCAAGCCGGGCACAACAGCGAAACACCCACCGTTGATTGAGTCATTTGAAGCTCAAGGCTCAAGGTTTCGCTCAGCGTTACCACACCGTGCTTGCTCACGTTGTAAGCCGCCATACCGGGGTTAGACACCAACCCGGCCACCGAGGCTGTGTTCACAATATGCGCCTCGCCACCCTGTGCCTGCATGCGTGGCAGGAATTCAGAAATACCGTGCACCACACTCCACAAATTCACTTGCAAAACCCATTCCCAATCGGCCACGCTGTGTTCCCAGGTGGTGCGCGCCAAGGCCACTCCCGCATTATTGAATAGCAAATGCACGGCGTTGAATTTTGAATATGCTGCATCGGCAAGGGATTTTATTTCTGCTGCATGGCGCACATCGGTGCGCACCGCCAACACCCGATCAGCCGGCAAGTTCAGTTGTTCTGTCGCCGCAAAAAGTGCAGCCTCATCGATGTCGGCCAGCACCACATTCATGCCCTGTGCTGCTGCATGTTTGGCCAAAGCCAAACCAATGCCACTGGCCGCCCCAGTGATCACGGCAGTTTTGCCGTTGAATTCTTTCATTGTTCACGTCTCCATTTGCTTTTATTGTTCAGTGTGCCTCTAGCGAGCCAACTCAGATTAGCAGAAGGTGAGATGAATTTGGGTCACCGCATGGAACTAGAAGCGAAGTGCTAATATTGACTACAGCCACCTCAGAGAATCATATGACATCAGAAATCAATAGCCAGGAAAAACGTGTCGCAGTACTCGTGGACTGCGACAACACCACACCAGAAATTCTGGAGTATGCACTTCGAGTGGTTGCACAATTTGGTCGAGTGGTGGTGCGTCGTGGTTACGGAAATCATTCAACCCTGGCCAACAAGTGGCAAGACGCCTTGGTTCGCTTGGCATTCACCCCCTGTTTGCAATATCAATATGCCTCAGGCAAGAATACCGCAGACATTGCGTTGGCACTGGATGCAGTTGAAATATTGTTTGATGAACGAGTTGACACTTTTTGCCTGGTGACCAGTGACTCCGACTTTGCTTATTTGTGCAGAAAGCTGAGAGAACGCAGCGCAATGGTTTATATCGTTGGAGAAGAAAAAACACCGGATGCACTGCGCAATGCAACGGATCAGTTTTTCGAGTTCCAACCACCAGAAGCCACACCCAGTAAGGATCAGTCCAAACAAGTTGCCAAGAAGCAAAAACCCAAAATGCTCAAGTCAGCCGTGGCTTTGTTGGTAACCGACTCCCCGGAAGGTTGGGTAGGTTTGGGTGCTCTCGGCAATTACTTGCGTCGCAGCGATCCAGGATTTACACCGAAAAAATTTGGTCATTCCGGATTGCTCGAAATGGTAAAGACTTTTCCTGATTTAACAACCAAATACGAGGGTGGAACACATTGGGTGACGCTCAGAGAAACCAATGAGAACAACAACGACAAATAAATTCGTATGCACCAATCAAGCTCTCGAATGCTTAAGCTGATCCTTGGCACACTGCTGATATTTTTTGCATTAAGCAGATCAACATGGGCCGCATGCACTTACACCACCATTGCCAACCCCCACCCGGATGGCATTGGCAAATCGTATTGCGGCCGTCAAATTTCAAAAGTAATGGGCTGGCAAGGTGCACCCTGGCTTGAGCGCCCGCAGCGTCTTGAAGAAGAGCGCACCGATTTACTGATCCAGAAATTGAATTTAAAACCTGGCATGGTGATCGGCGACATTGGCGCGGGTACCGGGCACATCGCCCAACTGATGGTTGAAAAAATTGCACCCAACGGTGTGGTTTGGGCAGTTGATATTCAACCCCAAATGATCAAAATGCTGCAAAAGAAAGCGGAGGGTTTGCCCAAAGGCCGCATGCAAATTCGACAATCGGACGAGAAGAACCTGAACCTGCCCGACCGAATACTGGATGTGGCGATTATGGTCGATGTGTATCACGAGCTTGAATACCCGCGCGAAACGCTTCAATCGCTGATGAAGGCTGTCAAAAAAGGCGGAAAAATTGTGTTTGTAGAGTACAGGGCCTTTGACCCCGATGTGCCGATCAAAGCCCTGCACACCATGAGCGTGACGCAGGTTCAAAAAGAGGCAGAAGATTTGGGCCTGAAGTACGAGAAGGCCGAAAGCCTGAGTTGGCAGAACATGATCACATTCATCAATCCGTAGTTGAGTCGTTCAACCAACGCAGCACGCCCTGTCCTGCAGCCATTCCCGTGGCGAAGCAAGCAGTCAGCAAATAGCCGCCAGTGGGTGCTTCCCAATCCAGCATTTCACCCGCGACAAAAGTACCGGGCTTGTTGGTCAACATGTAATTGTTGTCCATGCTCTCGAAGCGCACGCCGCCCGCTGTGCTGATGGCTTCATCAATTGGCCGCGCCGCATGAACGGTAATCGGCAGGGCCTTGATGGTTGAAACCAGTTTGTCAGTGTTCTTGAAATCATCTTTGCCCAACACTTCATGCAACAGGGCCAACTTCACACCTGCAATGCCCAGCTTGCTTTTTAAGTAGCTGGACACAGACTGGCTGCTGCGAGCCAAACCCGCCACTTCAGTTCGAACCCGATCAACGCTGCGCCCCGGCAACAAATCGAGCGTGAACGTTGCACTCCCCTGCGCATTCAAGCGTTGGCGAATTTCGCGCGAGAATGCGTAGATCAAGCTGCCCTCTACACCATGCTGACCAATCACCATTTCACCTGGCCGCTCGGTTTCCCGTCCATGCTCGTTCGTGAATTTCAAAGTTACAGATTTCAACGGTGAGCCGGAAAATTTTTCGCGAAGGTAATCGCTCCACGTCACCTCAAAACCGCAATTCGCGCTTTCAAGTTCAGCCACATCAACACCGGCCCCACGCAACAGGGGAACCCATGCGCCATCGGAACCCAGCTTGGGCCAACTTGCGCCGCCCAGCGCCAGTATTGTGGCCGTGGGTGAATATTCAACTGAACCATTCTGCGTAGAAAATTGCAATTGGCCCTGCGCGTCCCAACCTTGCCACCTGTGGCGCACATGCATACGCACTCCTTTGCTTCGCAATCGATGCAACCAGGCCCGCAACAAAGGCGCTGCCTTCATTTCCTTCGGAAAAACTCGCCCTGAAGTACCCACAAAGGTTTCAATGCCCAAACCGTGCACCCATTCGCACAATTGCGCAGGGGGCAACAAATCCAGTGTGGTTTGTAAATTGGGTTGCCGGTCTGCATAGCGGGTACAAAACTTTGTGTACTCTTCGCTGTGTGTAATATTGAGCCCACCGATGCCCGCCAACAAAAACTTGCGTCCAAACGAAGGCATGGCATCAAACACATCCACCTGCACGCCAGCGTTGCTAAGCACCTCCGCGGCCATCAAGCCCGCAGGACCGCCGCCAACAATGGCCACTGATTTATTCAAGGTGTCAGGCATGCAGTGATAGGCTTAATTTGAAGTTTAATTGCGAAGTGGTTTGAGCAAGTGGCTTAAACCGTTGTGGTCAATTTCCTGCATCAAGGCAAGCAAACGACCAATTTCACCTTTCGGAAAGCCCTCACGGGCAAACCAGTTCAGGTAATTGCCGGGCAGGTCTGCAAGCAACTTGCCCTGGTGCTTACCAAAAGGCATTTTCATGGTCACAAGCTTTTGTAGATCGTCTGGATTCATTTAAAAATTATAAAGCATGAAACCCGCCGCCCAGCAAGGTTTACCCTTGCGCGTTAAATCTGTACCCGCGTACCCAACTCCACCACCGCATTCGAGGGCAATCTGAAAAAATCCACTACACCACCCGCATTGCGGCTCATGGTGGCGAACAATTGCTCGCGCCACTTCGCCATGCCCGAACCCGCCGTGGGCACCACAGTTTCGCGGCTTAAAAAGTAAGTGGTTTCGAACAGAGAAACTTTAAGGCCCACCTCGTCAGTCAACTCCAAAGCCTTGGGAATGTCAGGCGTGTTCATAAAGCCATAGCGCACCGTCACTTGCCAAAACCCGCGGCTTAGCGACTTCACCTCAACGCGGTTCAAATTGCCAACCCACGGCACACTTTCAAACACCACCGTCAATATTACATTCGATGCATGCAGCACCTGGTTGTGCTTCAGGTTGTGCAACAAAGCCATGGGTACTTTGTCAGGATCCGCCACAGGGTACACGGCCGTGCGGTAAGCACGGTTAATTTGATCCACATTCAGTGTGGGCAAAAAATCGTTCAAATCAATACCGTCTTTCTGAATGCTTTTAATCAATAATTTGCGGCCACGCCACCAGGTGGACATCACCACAAACAGGGCCAGGCCCAACACAATCGGGAACCAGCCACCATCCAGCAATTTAAATGCGCAGCTGACCACCAGCAGTATGTCGATCAGAATGAAAAAGATAGTGGCACCCAGTGACAGCAACGCAGGCAAGCCCCAGCTGTGGCGAATCACGAAGTAAGTCAGCGTGGTGGTGATCAACATGGTCAAGGTGACCGCGATACCATAAGCCCCCGCAAGGTTCGAAGAATTCTGGAACATCAATACCGCCAGCAACACGCCCGCCAACAACAGCCAGTTCACAGCGGGCATGTAGATTTGGCCGGATTCTTTGGCCGAGGTGTACTGAATTTTCATGCGCGGTAAAAAGCCCAGTTGAATGGCTTGCTTACTCATGGAATACGCACCAGAAATAACCGCCTGTGATGCAATAATGGCTGCCATGGTGGCCAAGGCCAATGCAGGAATGACCGTGGTTTCAGGGAACGAGCGATAGAACGGGTTTTCAATGGCGCTGGGGTCTGCGATCAGCAATGCGCCCTGCCCCAAATAATTCAAAGCCAGGCTGGGGAATACAAAAAATGTCCACGCCAGGCGAATCGGCTTTTTACCAAAGTGTCCCATGTCGGCATACAAAGCCTCCGCACCTGTTAAAGCCAACACAATGGCGCCAAACGCGGCAAACAAACCCCAGCCTCTATCGAGCACAAATTGAACAGCATGCACCGGATTCAGTGCATATAAAATTTCGGGAGCATTTGCAATATTGACCACACCCACCACGCCCAGCGTCACGAACCACAACACAATAATGGGTCCGAAAAACTTGCCCACCACTGACGTGCCATGGCGCTGTACGAGAAACAGGCCAATTAAAATTAGAACGCTGAGCGGAATAATATAGGGCGTTAATGTAGGAGTAATCAGCGTTAGCCCTTCCATGGCACCCAGCACTGAAATGGCCGGTGTTATGACACTGTCGCCATAAAACAGCGTGGCACCGAACACACCCACCAACAACAAAACAGTTTTCAATCCGGGATTTTTGCGCACAGCTTCCGAAGCCAGGGCTGTCAACGCCAATCCACCGCCTTCACCATTGTTGTCAGCCTTCAAAATCAGGATCACATACTTCAAAGTGACCACCAGCATCAAGGCCCAAAAAATGACGGAAATGGCGCCAGTCAGGTTCTCGGGATTCAATGGCACGCCACTGTTCTCACCAAACACCTCTTTTACTGTGTACAACGGGCTGGTGCCAATGTCGCCGTAGACCACGCCAATGGCGCCCAAGGTCAGGGCAGCCAGGCCAGCTTTGGTTCTATCTTTTGAGTCGGGCTTGTTCATGATTACAACGCTTCAGCAGTGTGAAAACAGCCTGCATCATGCGCTGCAACATATTAGGAAGTTATAAGGAAACTTATTCGCTGGCCAACATACGATAGCCAACACCGGTTTCAGTCAAAATAAAGTGTGGATCTGCCGGATTGTTCTCAATTTTCGCGCGCAACTGGCCAACATACAAACGTGTGTACTGGGTGTGCTCCAGGTACTCAGCACCCCATACATCCGCCAGCAGTTGTCGGTGGCTTACCGCCTGCCCGGCGCTACGAACAAGCCGGGCCAGCAACTCGTACTCAGTCGGCGTTAACTTGACACCTTGACCTTGCAACAACACTTCACGCTTCACCAGGTCAATATTCAAACCATCGCGCTGATACTGCAAAGTGGCTGGTTGCGCCAAATTGCCACGGTGGCGCAAGGCCACGCGAATGCGCGCCAACAACTCGCCCACACTGAAGGGCTTCACCAGGTAATCATCGGCACCAGCATCCAGCAATTCAATTTTGCTGTCTTCATGCGGGCGGGCTGAAATCACAATCACGGGCGCACTGCCTGCCTTGCGGGCTAGTTGCAGAAAGCTTTTGCCATCGCCATCGGGCAAACCCAAATCAAGCAAATACAAATCAAAAGTTTGCCCATCGGGCTGATTGGCCAACAAGGCCTTGGCTTCAGACAAACTGGCCGCCGTGGCCACTGAATGCCCCTCCGTGCTCAAGGTGTTGCGCAACGCCTTGCCCAGCTCGCGGTCGTCTTCAATCAATAAAATACGAATGCTCATGCGTGTTGTTCCTGCACAGCGGCCAGGGGCAACGCAAAAGTAGCCAAAACGCCCTGACCTGAATTTGCTGGCGAGGAAAAATTCAAACGACCTGAATGAACCTGCGCCACGGCATGGCAAAGCTGCAAGCCTATGCCCAAACCACGGGATTCATCACCCTGCAATTTGTGTTGACCCTGCATGCCTTGGCCACGGTCTGCCACTTGAAACACCACCTCATTCTGCTGTTGCAACACAAGCAGTTCAACTGAACCAGGAGCACCCGAATGTTTCATGGCATTGTCAATCAAATTGTCCAACACCTGCTCCACCAGCACCATATTGCAATTCACCAAGGGCAAGCCAGCATCCACTTTCACGGTGGGCAAATACAGGGTCTTGCGTTTCCTCAGGCGCTGCAACACGGCCGCTACCATGTCTTCCACCGATTCCAGTTGCATGGGCACCTGTACCTGTTCACCACTCAGCCGTGCCAGCGTCAACGTGTTGTCGGTCAGGCGTGCCACCTGCTGCGATTCCTCTTGAATCAACTCAGCGTAATGTCGAATTTCATCTTTGCTCAAACGGTCAGTTTGTTCCAGTATCGCCGAGGCGGAAGTCATGATGCTGGCGAGCGGTGTGCGCTGATCGTGCGCAATCGATGTTAAAAACAAGCTTCGGGTTTTCTGGGTTTGCGCCGATTCACGTGCACTTTGGGCACGCAACACATTGTCGCGACGCTCACAGGCCAAACCCATTTGGTCCAACAGGGCCTGTGCGTCCCGCACCCACAAGGTCTGGTTAAAATCAACATCACCACCCACGCAGACGCACACACCATAGGCCTTCGATTTGCCACGCATGGGCAGGTAAAGGTCTTCAAGGTTGTCGTAACGCCCGGTGCTTTTCCCCAGCGCCTTGTTCTCCTTCAGGCAGGCATTGAACGCCTTGATTTGTGCAGCATTCAGTGAGTCAACCTCGGTCGCAGCAAAACCAACCACCACTTGTGCACAACCCTCGGCCATGCCAAACAACAACTGCTGTAAATCTGAAAGAAGTTGTTCCGGCTTGTCGACCTCACGCAGCGTTTCACTCCACTGCATCAGCTGCAAGGTGCGCTGTGCCTGTTGCCGTTCAAGCGCTGCAATTTGCTTTTGCCGCCGCAACAAATAGGTAATTAGCCACGACACGCCCATCATCGTGATCAGCAAAATGCCATGCTCATGAAGGTCAACATGAAATGTGTGCACGGGGGGCACCATTTGGTAGTTGAACATGAGCACCGCAAGCGCGCTGAGTGCCAGCGAAAGCGCCAAAGGCAATAACAGGGAATAAATGGAGGACACCAGAACCAGCACCACGGGCGCATTCGCAAGCGTGACCCAATCGTGCGGATACGCCAGCACAAGCATGAGTGCAGCCCACAGGCCAAAGCCCCACATTCTGAATATCAAAGAGTTAAGTCGCATTTGCCCAGTTTATACCGGCGCATGCTTGCGAAAATCAAGTGATCATTTAAAACGGATTGCTTCCACAACGGAAAAAATAGGGCAGCGAATCAATCGGCGCTGGCACCGTCACATCTCGCGGCCCTTCGTACTGCACACCGGTATCCACATGCTTCCAGCAACCTTTTGGTACATAAACGTTGCGGCTTCTAGCCCCCTGCTCTACCACCGGGGCCACTAATACATCCGGGCCCAACATCCATTGCTGGTCTTCCTGCCGGGCGCGTTCATCCTTGGGATACTCCACCCACAAACCCCGAACAGGCGGTACACCCGTGGTTTGTGCCTCTTGCCACAGCTTGATGATCAGTGGTGCCGCTTTCAAATGCAGCTCGGCCGCCTTGCGCCAGTGTTCCAAAGTTTCTTCGCCATAAAACCAGGGCATGCGCACGCCGTTGCTGGAAGAGTTATGCACCCTGAACACAGGCGACAACGCTGCCCAGAATGACCAGCGTGTGTAAAGCTCAGCGCTGGCCGGGCCTGTGTGAAAGTCAAAGTAGCCACCAATGTCGGTGTTGTAGCCGTACGAACCTGTCGCACCACGACTCAACATGTCTGTGGTCAATGAGGCGATGCCCGAGGCGCGGGACCAATCGCTGGTTTCATCACCGGGAAAATTCGATGACTCAAACCCCGAACTGCCCTGCCGCCCCGAATACCCGGCACGGGTCCAGAAAAAAATGTGTCGCCCGGTTTTACTTTCAATGTCATCGATGATTTTTCGGGTGGTTTGGTGAAACACGGTCGGGTAATGGTTGTGCATGGTCGCGCCTGTGCTGCCGTCAAAAAAATGCATGTCCAGCGCAATGTGTTCGCCAAAATCCTGCATAAACCCGTCGGCCCCAAGCTCTTCCAGCATCTCTCGAATGCGACCTTCCCACCAAGCAACCGCCTCAGGGTTGGTGAAGTCGATGGCAGCACCCAGCCCGCCAAAGGGCGTGCCAAACAGGTAGGGCAAACCGGCAGCATCATTCACCACATACCCCTCTTGCAAAGCTTCAGTGAAGGTTTCAGGCCTCTCGGTGTTGGCCACATCAATACCCACATAATTTCGAATGTACAAATACGCGCGTATGTTTCTGTCATGCAATGCCTTGATGACTGTTTTGCTGGTCTCGCGTTGCAAAATTTCCCAACCTTCAAACACATAACCTTTCACAGGCAATTTGAAAGCATCCATCTTCGCAATGTCGTCCCAAATTTTAGCCTCGTAACTGGTGGCGTCATCCGCCTCAGCAGACAGCACCCGCACTGCACGTGACAGAGTTGGACCTAGGTCAGCTTGCATCGGCACTCGGTGGCGTCCCTGCAAACCCGACAAACCTTGCAATGCTTTTTTCTCTGTGCCGGGTACCAGCAGGTAAGTCATCTCGCTGCCCGACACATTCACCTGCCATGCATCAGTATTTGATGCGCCCAAGTCGTAGCGTGAAGGCCGTGTGCTGTCCAGCATGAAGCCATATCCGCCCGTAGACGCAAATGCTGTGGAAATGTAGTACGCAGCATCAGGCCCGGAAGGGAACATATAGCCCTCACCCTGCCCGGAAGCCAAATTGGCCACAGGTGCCAAGGGGCCTGCGCCAATATTTTGTGCCTGAATAAAATTGGTGAGCAAGTTGCCGCGCTGGTTTACAGCGTTGTGCCGCCCACCAAAACCGTAAAACGATTCCTCTAGCTGCAATACAAAACTGTCAGCCACCATTACCACACCCGAAGCTGGCTTTACTGCCATGCGCACTTCAAAACTGTTGTTGTCTGCAGGCGCCATTTCCACATCAATCACACGCCCCGTCGGGTCGTTGGTGGCAATTGTCAATGCCACACCGGTTGCGGTTTTGTTGGCCTCCAACACTTCGGTGCCGTGGTACTGCAAACCCACCAAAGCCTGTGTCAGGTAGTTGCCCACCCATGGCGTGGCCCGCAACTGGGGCGCAATTTCAGCGCCCACCATGTAACTGAAAGGCGCATTCAACAACATGCGCGGAAGGTAGTCGCTGCCCAACGGTTCATCCACAGCAAAGCCCGGTTCAAACACACCACCACTGCTACTCACCTGCTCAAGCACCAACTCGTCGGCTGCATTAAAAAAACGAATCCTCAACGGGTTTTTCAATACTTCCACCCTGCCATTGGCATTGCGCATGGCGATGGTTTGCTCGCCCATCTCTACCTGCGCGGCTTGTACAGCGCTGGGGGACGTGCGTGCAGCATTGGCCGCCGTTGTGCTGTCGCTGCTGCCCAAACAGCCATTGAGCAGGCCTGCTGTTGCAACCATCAACAAAGGCAATGCAAAGTGGATACTGCGTTTAAACAAAGTGTTCATGCCCATCCCTCAAATCAATTTCTGAATAGATTCAAATTCACGCAGTCCGCCATTGCGGCATAACCTGCCGGGTTGGGGTGCAGGTTGTCACCACTGTTGTATTCCGCAGCCAAAAAACCCGCACGGTTTTTGTCTTCCAGACACTTCTCAAAATCCACCACACCGTCACTCAAATGTTGACTGCGTATCCAGGCATTGGCTTCATCACGAGAACGTTTTGCGGCATCAGTACCGTGCAATACAGGCACCAACTCTGTCACTGTTCCTTGCGCAGGCGGTATCGTGCCCAGAATAATTTTCAAGCCTGCATTCCGGGCTTTTGCAATCAACTCTTTGTACCCGGTAATCAATACTTCAGATGTGGGTGCTTGCCCCGGCTTGGGGTTTCCGAAATCGTTGGTGCCTATCATCACCAACACATGGCTTACACCCTGGGTTTGCAGTACATCGGCATCGAAACGGGCAAGCAGTGATTTGCCAAACTGGGGCAACCAGCCATCACGCAACAACTCGTTGCCACCAATGCCTGCATTGGCCACGGTAAAAGGCATGCCAGCATTGTTGAAGCGGCGCTGCAAGTGATTGGGATAACGTTGGTCGGTGGCCACCAGTGGCGAACTTCTTCCGCTTAAAAATGCTGTCGTTGAATCTGACCCATCGGTGATGGAATCGCCCACCGCAACCACTGTGCTAACCTCGGGTTGCGCAAGCACCTCCAGTGCTTCAATCACCAAAAAATTGGCGGTGTAACCTTCAGGCGCCGCCACAAACACGCTGCCATCTGCACTGGCCGCATGGTCGCCGGGCAGGCTCAGGTACAGCACTTCATTCGCATTCAAATGGCGGGTTACCTGTGGCGTAAGGCCCGGTGCGTAAAAACTGACCCCCAAGCGTTTAAATGCTTGCACCGGGTACACCATCCAGTCGCTCACCACCGTTTCACCGGCCTGTAAAGTTTCGCTGGGCTGGCCATTGAAGGTGAGTAAACATTGCGTATTTGGAACCATATCGGCACTGCCCGGTGCGGCTTCCTCAGCCAAATGAATATTGCTAAAAGTAACTGGAAGGCTTGAGTACCTGTTGCTTAAACGCAAGCGCACCACATTACCCGCCCAGTGCGGTGCAAACGATTGCCGCACCGTCAAAAAGCTGATGGGGTGCGTAATCAGCGCGTCGCCGGGTGCAGTTTTCCATGAGGTAACCGCGCGGTCCTGCACTGTGTTGCCCTGAATGGATGTGCAAAAGTTGGCACTACTTGCACGCACCATGGCAGAGCTGTCGGTGTCACCGCCCTGCTGACCACCACAGGCTGCCAGCAACAGGGCACAGGCCAGGCCCACAACACGCGTGAATGGAATATTCATAAAAAGGCAGGAATTGGAAAATTTGACACGATTGCGTATCAGAATAAATGTGATACGATTTCGTGTCAAATATTTTAAAAATATGCAAAAAACCGTGACTGAACCCAATCAAACCCTGCCCCAGCCAGCCACACTTCGCAGCTATGGTGGCAAATCCGCCGAGGAAAGGCAGGCTGCACGCAAACGCGCATTGGTGGAAGCTGCCGTTGAATTGTTTGGCACGCAAGGTTTTGCGGCCGTAAGCATTGATGCCATTTGTGCAGAGGCAGGCCTGACCAAACGTTACTTCTACCAAACCTTTCCCAGCCGCGAAGCCCTGTTGACTGCTGCCTATGAATCAGCCACGCGAGACTACATGCAATCCATTTTGGCGGCAGTGGCCCCCCACCTCATGGACGCCCGCAAACTGGTCCGCGCCGGGCTTGAGGAAAGCTTTGGCTTTGTACAGCGCAACCCTGTTAAAGCGCGGCTAATTTTGATTGAAGCCATGACCGTGCGTGGCCAACTGGGCGAAATGTACGGTGAGCGTTACGATGCGTTTGTCGATCTGATGCTGCAATTTACCCGGCCGTTTTTAAGCGACCCCAAAGTGCCCGACAAAGTGCTGCGTGTAATGGCCAAAAGCGCTGTGGGTGTAATTATTCATTTGTGCCAAAGCTTGATAGCCACCGACTTCAAACAACCAGTCAAGGAACTGGTGGACGGCACCGAGCGCGTGTTTGGCGGCATGGGCCGCGAACTCGGCGTGAAAGGCTACATTTGAGTGCAATACATCGCAGGTATACTGCCGCATGAACGAATTACTTCTGCGCCTGAAACTGGCAGTTGCACACCCTCACGACGACAAAGTTTCCGTGCGTTTTCTAGCCGACATGCACGGCGAATCCGCCCATGGCGCACTTCTGCTTTTTCTCGCAGTACTTACGCTACTGCCCATTCCCTTCTCAGGCTTTTTGTTCTCATTTGGAATATGGGCAATTGCACGCATGATGTGGATCAACGACAGCAGCCACGGCCTGCCTGAATCGGTGTGCCGCGTTCAACTGTCAAAAACATCAGCTACCCGGATGATCAAGATTTTGACGTGGATATACACCAAAGCCGACCTGGTGTGCAAACCACGGCTTGAAGCACTGAGCAGCCCCGCCCACAGGGGCTGGCTTGTACCCTTCATTGCCCTGATGGGATTTATTATTTTTCTACCCATACCCGGTGGCAACGGCACCCCCGCAGTTGCGCTCATTTTGATTGGGCTCGGGTTAATGGCGCGCGATGGTTTAGCGATCATCGCGGGCATTATGACTGGCCTGGTGGGTGTGGGAGTGTTGGGGGTTTTGGTGTGGTTAATTGTGGGGGTGGTTTAGAAGTACTACTTGTTTTTATACCTGCCAGCGACACTAAGGAAAATCAGAAGTAGAGACAAAGCAATCAAAAAACCGAATCCCAAACCAACCAGCATTTCCAAATCAGCTGTGCTCTCGCAGCAGTTTTGGCCCAGCTGAATTGCCAAACTTTCCCAAACTGATTGCGGTAAATTGATAAACCATAGCGCGGGTGTTCGCAGCCACATTGCAGCAAACGCTACACTGAAAAGCATCACCCACAGCACGCTCAAAAAGTATTTAGTTTTTCTATTCATCGGACCACCAGTTTTGCCCAAGCTGAAATGCTTTTCCCTGGAATTTCGAATAATTGCCCTGATCGCAACATGGTTCTTAAATGAACATAATCAGATAACTTATCAATCACAATACATCCTTCGCTGATGCCGCTTGGCCCCCTAGGATGTAATCGAAACTTGCCACGTTTTACTTGATCACACCAGGTTTCATCATCGATATTTTCATCGATTGCGTACAACGCAAACCAATCACTACGCCCATTAAATAGATCATACAACCACCCTAGTTTGCCACCAGACTGTCTATCAAGCACACAATACTCTCCGGGCGGTATGGGCCCTTGAGAATGAAAGCAAACTGATAATCGCTGATTGACATGCCCTCCAAGACCGGAGAACGCCGGGAATTCACTGGCCCCTAGACGAAGACTACTCATCGGTTGATTGTTTAGTTCAAAATAACAACGACGCATGGTTGAGGCTCGTTAGGCAAGAGTTGCATGTGGAATTTCTTTTGTGACTTGAACATCGATTGAGTTCAACAACCTTGTGGATAGTTTTTTGATTCATGCGGGGATTTGAGCGAGTGCAGCAAAAATAATGACTGAATTTCGGCCGAAGTGGACTTCAGTTAATTGCTGAAAAATCACAGCTTTCGACCCTCAGCCGACGTTAACCTATCGGGCAAAGCAATGGCGGCTTTCCGAGTACTGCTGACGTCCTGAGCCGTAGTTGAACGCGAACTGATCTGCCGAACCAGCCAATTTTGTCATCGTGACGGAAAGACTCATATTTATATCGATCTGACGGACAGAAAATTATTGAGTTGCTAATTCAATATGCCTAGCTATAGCCAGTGTGCGATGCTCATTTAAATTTGCGGCATCGCCCATCATAAAATATCGCGCATTAAGGAGACCCGTATGCAGGACTTGGACGATCAGGTGCAAAAACTAAGAGCGATTTTTCTGAGTTCCATCACATCCGTACCAATAGCAGATGAAGCCGCAGCGAATGAGGCCTTGAAAGCCTATCAGAGCCTTCAACACGCATCGGATCGCCTCTTCGATTTATTGATTGTCTTGGAGAATACTGGCCAAACAGTTGGCACCGTGCGCTCTCTAGCCAATCATTTCTTTTTGGCTGATGTGCTAGATAGGGTTAGCGAGCCGATTGCCGAGGCGCTCAACAACATTGCGGCTTGCCTGCCCGGAGTTGCCAAGCCAGACGGTAATAGAATTCCATCTGGACCCGTTCAACCGGGCACTTCTCCTTCTCCGCAAGTCACTGCCTTCGTGCGCGCACTCAACCATGAGTCGGCTTGGCTGGAAGCCATGCTCATAGGCCGTGCCTTCACGGTCCTCAAGCGATTTCCATTCTCGAATGCTCGCACGAAAGCGGTTGCGGACGCAGCGACTCGGATCAAACGGCTCGGCTACGCCTTTTCGATCCGCTCAGGCCGATACCAGCTTAGGGCTGAGAGTATCGAAAATATCGTCGGCGAAATTTGGAAATGCCTCCATCGCCTAGGCTGTCTCAATGCGCTGGCGAATATCATGCAGGCGGCCCTTGATACCCAAGATTACGCCTATGAACAAATTCTATTCGGCAGGAAATATGCCAGCGGCCTTGGCTATCGGTCCCCAGCGTTGCCGACCGGGCTGCTCTATAACATTGCCGTCAAGCTACCGGCTCGAGGATCCAACGAACGAAATGCCAAGTCCTTTTGGGAAAAGGCTGTCTGCCTAGCACGCGATCTCGTGGCGATGCTCGACCTCGAACCCTATTCACAATTTGCGTTTCTAGGATTGGATGCCCAATCCTTGGAGGATGGACTTCGAGAGGTTGCTCACTACGACCACTGCTTCTCTCTTCGTCAGTGGCATCTTAGCTTCACGCCTCAGTTTCTCACCGGTTTTTTCGGCGACGGCTTCGATGCCGATATGAAGCAGCAGCTCGGCTGGAATGTTTCGGATGCGATACAGTTGGCCCAGGTTCTTAGAGCTCATGCCAAACCGGGAACTCAAGTAGTACCGATCCCGTTGGTTGAAAACAGCTTCGACCAGGGAGTTTTTAAATCCATGTTACCGTTCTTTGCACACAGAGAGGGAGAGGCTAATAAAGACTATCGTTCCCCTTTCGGGGCCGAGGGTCCAGACGCAATCTTCAAACCGCTCATTCTGCTCAAGGGAAACAGTGTCGTTCTGCCAGCGGCCTCGGTGCTGGGCCCAGCTCTATTCGAAGCCACATTCGCAGCCTGGAGAGCCAACAAGACCAATCAGGAAATTTCCTGCCTGAGAGGCGATGCGGCAGAGCGGCTGACAAAACACCTATTCGCCAAGCACGGCTTTCAACCTTGCTTCGAGAACGCGATCTACGATCTGGGTGAAGAAGGTGCCGGCGAGTGCGATTTCGTATTCGAGGATGAGGAAAATATCATCCTTGTCGAGTGCAAAGCGAAGGCGCTGACCCGGGGCGCCATGACAGGCACGCAGGGCGATGCGTTACTCGATTTTGCGGGTGGCTTATTTGCGTCTCAAGCTCAGGCACTCAGACATGAGCGTATTTTGCGGAGTTCCGGCGCGATACATTTCCGCGACGGGACGCTGCTGGAATTTCGAGACCGGCACATCACACGCCTCACTGTGACTCTGTTGGACCACGGCGCGCTCCAGGATCGATGGATGCTTATGAACGCCTATAACGCTTTGTTGTCGGTCCAATTCGCATGTGATTCAAGCTATACAAAAAGAAGGCAAGTCGAGGAATTCAACACCAATTTGCGCTTGTTTCAGGAAGAGACACGCCTGCTGGAGGCGGCAGGCCAACACATCAACGCCCATCCTCTCAATGCCGCTTCCGCGAGCGTGGCCCAGCTCGACGTCCTATTGAACAGCGTGCAATCACTGGCCGAGGTGAGGACGAGGATATCCACTCACATGACGTTCTCGACCTTCAATGTGCTCCTGGAGTACTTTCATCAACAGAGGACGTATAGCCAAGGTCAACCTTCTTAACGTTGGCGCTGGTCGAGATCGGGGACCGAGGCTGAGTATGTCTTGTTGACCGGTTTGCAGATCAGTGTGAATTGGTATTCTGGTAGGTTTCAGAGGCGTAGCAGCCGTTCAAGTTACCGCTCTCTGATGATGACGAATTTCTGCTCTCGGCCGATCGGCCATGCTAACAAAGCAGCATTGTGACTGCTTCAGCCGAAAACCAGCCAATTACTCAACTTGCCTTGAATGTCAGCTCCGGCCGAAAACCAGCCATCAAAACCAACATCAAGCCCTATCCCTGTCCCTGTCCCCGTCCCTCAGAGCCAGACTCATTTTTGACATCTTTAGACACATCTTTAATCATCAATCTTTTCACAAAAAATTATCAATGAAAAAATTCTTACCAGTTCCCTATCGGATCTCAACGGACTCGTACAAACAAGCCACGCGAAGCTTTGGCTCCAAACGTGCAGGCTGCCGCGCACATATGTTCATCGGCAAGAAAACACAACTCCGCTACCAATAAAATCAAAACACGCTTGGCTCTTTTAGCAATCTACTTTCTGGCTAATTGATCACGACACTGCCCAAGCCAAACGCATTACCCAACACAGCGATAAGGTGCCTCAGCTACCTCAAATTCATCAAACATCGTTGGTAAATTGGCCCCTGGCCATTAAATTCCACTTGCAGCACTTCCAGCGTTTCAGCAGCACATGCAGGCGCAATTTCCCGCTCACCCCAACTAAAACCCAAAATTGCTTGCTTTTCTACTGTTTGCGGCACTGCCACCCAAACGCTGGCGGGTGTGCCAACAACATCTAGATTGGCTCCGTTCAATTTAAAATTGTTGTTCAAGTCAGGCCCCAGGGAATCAAGCAGCGTAGCGGCATCCACAATCGCCGGGGCATCGTCAAGAAATGCGCCCATGGTGATCAATTCAAGAGCACGGTACCGCGCATCGAAACTGTACTGCTCTGCCCTGTTCGTGTAGCCCGTATACACCTCACGTAGACCAACAAACATCAATCCCCCAGCCATGGCGAGCAGCAACAGCGCAAGCCCCAGGCCTTTGATCAAATCAACACGAAGAATCCGCTGGTAAAGCGGGTTGTAGCTGCGCGCCATGCGAATTTTTTTGAATACACCCACGCAATGTTTGGGCAACAGGACCAACTGCAACACCACCAGCATGGCCAGTATCACTCCCAGCAAAGGCCATTCACCCAGCCAACCCATTTCACCATGCAATGAAGACAGCGCAACCAACAGGGTCACGCCAAGCGTGTACTGGGTCAGGGCATTGAATTTCTCACGCCGCAGGGCCTGTCCGCTTTTTACAAAATCCGCAACCAAGGGCGCGGCCTGCAAGGCTAGGCCCGCGGCTGGCTTGGGCAGTTGTTGCACAAAAAGTTGACTGGCTAACATGAACTTCGGGGTATTGTCGCTGCGTGTTTCATTCCACACAGCCACATGGGTGCCAACTGGAAATTCAACGCTCTTGGTGGCAAAGTGTTGGCGAAGCTGATTCAATTCCTCCTCGTTTTGAACCACAAACAAAATTCGTTCAGGTGTCATGCAGGTCAACACCAACTCAATTTCTTCCATCACGAAATCTGTCAAGTCGCGCACATCCAGAACCACTGCCCGCGCATCGCCCAGCGAGCGCCACAAGCGCGCCTTCCAGTCCTCTTTGGCTTCCAGGTTCAAATACTTTGAGCCTGCATAGGCCAGCATCATGGGCACCAACAAAACCGGTTTCAGAAAATGTGGCACACGTTTTTTGGGGTCACGAATGCCAGACAACCTGAAGTCTGCCCCCAAAGCCACTTCCAGCATTTCTCGCACTTTGTAACTGCTGGCATCTTTTTTAAAACTGCGCAGATAAAACACATTGGTACTTTGCTTTGGCAGTGCAAGCGCATACACCACAATCAAGAAAGCAGGCGCAAATAAAGCCGTGCCAGCCTGAATCAAGGAAACCTGATCATTTTGCGAAAAGCTTAATAAAAAAAGCCCCGCGCTGACGAGCAAATTGATCGCAATTAAAACAGCAACAAAAGGTCGAAAGGTGTAAAGCGGATCGCTAAGGGGCCTGGGCAGGGGATTAGGAGAAAAAATATGTTGGACTGCTGAATCAGGTTGAGCAGCAACTTGCATGGTAGGGCTGAATAAGTAATTTAAGCCACAAGCATAGCTTAAAGAACCAGACGGCGTGGATAGATACAACGACGACGCACAAAACAAAAAAGCCCAAGCTTTTACACTTGGGCTTTTTCAGTTTTTGGTCGGAATGAGAGGATTCGAACCTCCGACCCCTTGCACCCCATGCAAGTGCGCTACCAGGCTGCGCCACATTCCGAGAAGGCTGGATTATACCCAGAAACGCCTAAGCTTTCAGAGCTTCGCGCAAATTTAGCAATTGTTCTTTTAAAACTTCGCGATCAATCAAAATTGGCAGCGGTGCATCGCCGGCTGGGCCATTTTTTTCCTGATCCAAACGATTGCGTGCGCCGTTAATGGTGAAACCGTGTTCATAGAGCAGTTCACGAATTCTACGAATGAACAGCACTTCGTGGTGCTGGTAGTAACGTCGATTGCCACGGCGGGTAATCGACTTCAATTGCGTAAATTCTTGCTCCCAATAGCGAAGCACGTGAGTTTTAACGCCACACAATTCAGACACCTCACCAATGGTGAAGTAACGCTTGGCCGGAATGGGTGGCAAGCTGGCTGAGGGTGGCGCTCCGTCTGGATTTACGGTTTTTTGCATTGAGTAATAGGCTTGTACTTAAATAATTTAGTGAAAATTATTCAACCAAAGCTTTAAGTTTCTGGCTGGGATGAAAGGTTACCACTCTACGCGCTGCAATGGGAATTTCTTCGCCAGTTTTTGGGTTTCTACCTGGGCGCTGTGGTTTGTCACGCAGCTGGAAATTGCCGAAACCCGACAATTTGACCGAGTCACCGCCTTCCAAGGTGGTGCGAATTTCATCAAAAAACGCGTCGACGAAATCTTTCGCTTCACGCTTGTTTAAGCCCAAGCTGTCAAACAGCATTTCAGCCAGCTCGGCTTTGGTCAAGGACCCCGATGCCAGACCGTCTTCAATCAGGTCCATGCGGTCGGAGCGGGCTGTCATCTCGTTACTTCGGTCGTCGTTCAACACAAATTGATCCACAGTGAGTTCTACCTATTAACCAAATATTTTTTATCGCAAACGGGCAGCGCAACGCTGGCCGGCTTGCTCAATCATTTTCTTTAACAATGGCTCGATGTCTGCATCGGTCAGGCTACGGTCCGCAGCCTGGAGGGTTAACCTGAACGCCAAACTTTTCTCATTTAGATTCAGACCCTTACCTTCTTCTTTCGGTACGAATTCATCAAAAAGGATAACCGATTTCAGCCATGCAAGGTTGTCATCTTTCACTTCCGTGAAGGCTTTTTTAAGTTGCGCAGCAGCAATCGCCTGATCCACTACAAAGGCCAGGTCGCGAACCACCACGGGTTGCTTGGACACCTCTTTGAATGCAGGCAATTTGCGGGTATTCAGGCCATCCAGCAGCAACTCGAACACAATAGGCGCTTGGGGCAAATCGTATTCTTGTGCCAACTTGGGGTGCAGTTCACCGATAAAACCAATGGGCTGCTTGTTCACCAGTACACGGGCACTGCGGCCTGGGTGCAAGGCTGGGTGGGGGTTGGCGGCATCGAATACTTCAAAATCCACTTTGCGGCCGTGCAGCAGTTGCTCCACGTCGCCTTTCACATCAAAAAAGTCGAGTGCGCGGTTATTGCCAGCAGCCCATTGCAGTTGGTCGGCCAAACCATAGGCCAAGCCGCCCACTTTCCAGGTTTGCTTGAAACCAGCAACCGTCTGTGCACCGTCTTGCACTTTGTCGTCTTTCTCGAACACGCGGGCCACTTCAAACACGCGCAAGCGGTCTACACGGTGGCCCAGGTTGTGTTTCAACACGCCAGCCAAGCTGCCAATCAAGGTAGAGCGCATTACGCTCAAATGGCTTGCAATCGGGTTCAGCAAGCGAACCGGGTTGGTGTTGGCATTGAAATCGGCTTCCCATTGTTCAGGCGTGAAACTGTAGCTAACCACCTCTTGATACCCCAGCGCAGCCACTTGCCGGCGAATGGCATGGCGGCCAATTTTGCCTTCAGCCGCAGGAAGCATTTTCAGCTTGCCCATGGGTGCGCGCAACGGCAGGCTGTCGTAGCCCACTACGCGGATCACTTCTTCAATCAAGTCTTCTTCAATGTTGATGTCAAAGCGGTAGCTGGGCGGGTTGACCACGTAGCGGGTTTCAGTGCCCTGCCCCTCGGTTGAAAACTGAAAACCCAGCTTGGTGAACACATCGTTTACTTGCTCAACAGTGAATGGCATGCCGATCACCATTTCAGCACGCGCATGGCGCAGCGTTACCGGCTTGCGTGCAGGCAAGTTCAGCACTTGGTCTACCACGGGGCCAGCCTGGCCACCGCAAATTTCAAGAATCAAACTGGTAATGCGCTCAATGTGCTCGGGAATTGTTTGGAAGTCCACGCCACGCTCGAAGCGGTGCGATGCATCCGATGAAAAATTGAATTCACGCGCCCGCCCAACAATCGCATCCGGATGCCAAAACGCTGCTTCCACGAAAATATGGGTGGTGCCTTCGTTCACTGCAGTGTGGTCCCCACCCATAATGCCAGCCAGCGCTTCGGGGCCATTGGCATCACAAATCACGCCCATGTGCGGCTTCAGCGTTACTTCCATGTCGTTGAGCAGCTTCAGCTTCTCGCCGTCGCGTGCCCAACGCACGGTAAGGTCGCCCTGCACTTTGTCCAGGTCGAACACATGGCTGGGGCGGCCCAGTTCAAGCATCACGTAGTTGGAAATATCGACCAAGGCGTTCAAGCTGCGCTGGCCTGCGCCTTCAAGGCGATCAACCATCCACTGCGGTGTTTTTGCATTGTTGTTCACACCACGAATAACGCGCCCGGCAAAACGACCGCACAGATCGGTGTTTTCAACTTTCACATTCAGTGTGTCGCCAATGCTTGCGGCCACAGGTGCAAATGAAGGTGCGTTCAGTGCTGCGCCTGTCAGTGCTGCCACTTCACGGGCCACGCCCCACACGCTTAAACAGTCCGCGCGGTTGGGTGTCATTTTCAGGGTGAACTTCATCTCGTTTAATCCGAGAAGTTCACGCACATTGCCACCCACGGGGAAGTCGCTGCTCAGAATGTGAAGGCCATCGACATCGCTGGGCACGCCCAATTCTTTGCCGGAACACAACATGCCGCCGCTTTCAACACCGCGCATTTTGGTGGGCTTGATCTTAAAGCCACCAGGCAACTCGGCACCGGGCAAGGCGCAAGGTACTTTCAGGCCTTCAGCCACATTGGGGGCACCGCACACAATTTGGCGCACATCGCCCTCGGCAACCTGCACTTGGCACACGCTTAAGCGGTCGGCATCGGGGTGCTTGTCTTTTTTAACAACCAAACCCACCACCACGCCAGAAAATTCTGGGGCCAGGGGTTCAAGTTCTTCAACCTCCAAACCCGCCATGGTGAGCTTGTCGCCCAGCTCTTGCGTGTTTAAAGGGGTGTTGACGAGAGACTTCAACCAGGATTCTGTGAATTGCATCTTGAAATATCCAAAACTGGTTTATTTAAATTTAATTGAATTGCTGCAGAAAACGAATGTCGTTTTCATAGAACAGGCGCAGATCGTTGATGCCATAGCGCAGCATGGTCAAACGGTCGGGGCCCACACCAAAGGCAAAGCCCGTATAGGTTTCCGGGTCGATGCCCACATGGCGCAACACATTCGGGTGCACCTGTCCGCAACCGGCAATTTCCAGCCACTTGCCCTTGTTGGGGCCACTGGTGAATGCCATGTCAATTTCCGCAGACGGTTCAGTGAACGGGAAAAACGAGGGGCGAAAACGAATGGTGATGTCGTCGGTTTCGAAAAAGGTTTTCAGGAAATCCATGAACACCGCTTTCAAATCAGCAAAACTGACACCTTCATCGATCCACAAACCTTCAACCTGATGAAACATGGGCGAATGGGTTGCATCGCTGTCTACGCGGTACACGCGGCCCGGCGCAATAATGCGAATGGGCGGCTTGTTGGTTTGCATGTAGCGCACCTGCATGGGCGAGGTGTGCGTGCGCAGCAGGTTACCGCCGGTGCCTTCAACGTAGAAGGTGTCGTGCATGGAACGCGCGGGGTGATTCTCCGGTGTGTTCAATGCGGTGAAGTTGTGAAAATCGGTTTCAATTTCAGGCCCATCGGCCAAATCAAAGCCAATGGTGGTGAAAATTTCTTCAATGCGCTCTAGTGTGCGCATGGCTGGGTGCAAACCGCCGGTGCCACGCATGCGACCAGGCTTGGTGACATCAATGGCCTGTGCCTGCAGCTTGGCTTGCATGGCGGCATCGGCCAGCGCCTGGCGTTTGGCATTCAACACGGCCTCAACCTGCTGCTTAAGCTGGTTGATTTCCGCGCCGCGGGTTTTCTTTTCTTCGGGCGACAGCGCTGCCATGCCTTTGAGCAACTCGGTGACCTTGCCCTGCTTGCCCAAAAACTGGGCCTTGATGTTTTCAAGACTGGCCGGGTCGGTTGCCGATGACATGGCCTGTTCGGCCTCGGTAAGAATGGCTAAAAGCGATGCATCCATGGGTATTGGGTCGATTCTTCTTGAGATTGGAACGGCTTTGCGTAGAGCCCTGAATTGTACCGCCTGAAAACAAAAACGGAGCCCGAGAGCTCCGTTTTGTTTAGTCTTTTCGCCAACTTAAGTGAAAAACCTCAGAGGCAACACTTGTGACAAAAATTTGACTTGGCTGGCGAATTACGCCTGCGCTGCGCGCACTTGACCCACGATGGCAGCGAATGCTGCTTTGTCGGTCACTGCCAAATCAGCCAACACCTTGCGGTCCAGGCCAATTGCAGCTTTCTTCAAGCCATTGATGAACACGCTGTAGGTCATGCCGTGTTCACGCACTGCTGCGTTGATACGGGTGATCCACAGGGCGCGGAATACGCGCTTCTTGTTGCGACGGTCACGGTATGCGTACTGACCAGCACGCATCACCGCTTGCTTGGCAACGCGGAATACATTGTTACGACGACCGCGGAAGCCTTTGGCTTGGGCGATAACTTTTTTGTGACGGGCGCGAGCCGTTACACCACGTTTTACTCTAGGCATTTGACACTCCTCCCGGTTATGCGTAAGGCATCATGTCGCGAACGCGACCGATGTCTGATTTGTGAATCGTTTCCATGCCGCGCAATTGACGCTTGCTTTTGGTCGTTTTCTTGGTGAGGATGTGGCGCTTAAAGGCGTGGCCACGCTTGATCGATCCGCTTGAACGGACCAAGAAACGCTTTGCGGCGCTCTTTTTGGTCTTCATCTTGGGCATCTTGGTGCTCCTATTACTGTTCAATATTGATTGAACCTGCTTGCAGGTGGCTTCGACGAAGCACTTTTCTGACCTGGTGGGCAATTTGTTGCGCTGTGTTTTTACGCACAATGCAGCAAGCCCGCGATTATAACGCGGGTTTGCGAATACTGGCAATCTTTTTGGAAAGTTACGCTTTTTTGCGTGGCGCAATCATCATGACCATTTGGCGGCCTTCCATTTTGGGCATTTGTTCTACCTGACCAATTTCTTCTAGGTCGGTGCGAACACGCTCCAAAAGGCGGGCACCAATGTCTTGGTGAGCCATTTCACGTCCGCGGAAGCGCAATGTCACCTTACACTTGTCGCCGTCTTCCAGAAAACGGGTCAAATTACGCAACTTCACATTGTAATCGCCGTCGTCTGTTCCGGGGCGGAACTTGATTTCCTTGATTTGAACCTGTTTTTGTTTGGATTTGGCCTCAGCAGCTTTCTTTTGCTCTTGGTAACGGAACTTGCCGTAATCCATCAGCTTGGCCACCGGGGGCACCGCTTGGGGTGCAATCTCTACCAAATCTACACCGCCTTCTTCTGCCATCCGCAGCGCGTCTGGTGTTTTAACGATGCCTAATTGCTCACCCTCAATTCCAATGAGGCGCACTTCGGGGATACGAATTTCCTCGTTAATGCGATTTTTCTTTTCTGCTACGATGTCTAGCCTCTTTCTTCTGGTTAAATAAAATCAGGCCCTGCTGTTGATCTCATTCAGCAGGCGCCGAACAAATTCATCAACAGGCAATGAGCCCAGGTTTTCGTTGCCGCGCAAGCGCACAGCAACTTGGTTTGCATCACGTTCCGCATCGCCGATTACAGCGATATACGGGGTTTTCTGCATGGTGTGCTCACGGATTTTACGATTGATCTTTTCATTACGCAAATCCGCCTCCACCCTAATGCCTTGTTTTTTCAACATTTGCACCACATTGTGCGCGTATTCATTGTGCGCCTCAGTAATTGTGGCCACCACCACTTGAACTGGCGACAACCACAGCGGCATGGCGCCTGCATGGTTTTCAATCAGGATACCGATGAAGCGTTCCATGGAACCCACAATGGCGCGGTGTAGCATCACAGGCACTCGGCGGCTGTTGTCTTCGGCCACATATTCAGCACCCAGTCGACCGGGTAACTGGAAGTCCACCTGGATGGTGCCACACTGCCAGGAGCGGCCAATCGAGTCTTTCATGTGGTACTCAATTTTTGGACCGTAAAAGGCACCCTCGCCCGGCAGCTCGGTCCACTGCACGCCACAAGCCTTCAAGGCGGCACGTAGAGAATCTTCGGCTTTGTCCCAGGTTTCATCTGTGCCCAAGCGGGCCTCTGGGCGCAGGGCCAGCTTCACATTGATTTCATTGAAACCGAAATCGGCGTACACCTGCATGGCCACTTGGTTAAAGCGCGTAACTTCTTCTTGAACCTGGTCTTCAGTACAGAAAATGTGACCGTCGTCTTGCGTGAAGCCACGCACTCGCATAATGCCGTGCAAGGCACCGGAGGTTTCATTGCGGTGGCATGCACCAAACTCACCATAGCGCATAGGCAAGTCGCGGTATGAACGCAAATCGCTCTTGAACACCTCGATGTGACCCGGGCAGTTCATCGGCTTTAAGGCGTAGTCGCGCTTTTCCGATTCGGTGGTGAACATGTGTTCTTTGTAGTTGTCCCAATGACCCGACTTTTCCCACAGCTTGCGGTCCAGAATCTGGGGGCAGCGAATTTCCTGGTAATCACCATCCAGATACACTTTGCGCATGTACTGCTCAATCTGCTGCCACAGTGCCCACCCCTTGGGGTGCCAAAACACCAGGCCTGGCGCTTCGTCTTGCATGTGGAACAAATCAAGCTGCTTGCCCAGTTTGCGGTGGTCGCGCTTTTCAGCTTCTTCAAGGCGGTGCAGGTAAGCGGCCAGGTCTTCTTTTTTGGTCCAGGCCGTGCCGTAGATACGCTGCAACATTTCATTGTTGGAGTTGCCGCGCCAGTAAGCACCAGCCACTTTCATCAGTTTGAAATGCTTTAACTTGCCGGTGTTGGGCACGTGGGGGCCACGGCACAAATCGATGAACTTGCCTTCGCGGTACAGAGAAATATTCTCGTTGCTTGGAATACTGGCAATAATTTCCGCTTTGTAATGCTCGCCTTGGTCTTTGAAAAACTGCACGGCATCGTCGCGCACCCACTCTTCGCGGGTAACCACTTCGTCGAGCCTGGCCAGTTCAGCCATTTTTTTCTCGATTGCTTCCAGGTCTTCAGGGGTGAAGGGGCGCTCGTAAGAAAAGTCGTAGTAAAAGCCGTCTTCAATGACCGGGCCAATGGTGACCTGCGCTGTGGGGAACAATTCCTTCACGGCATAGGCCAACAGGTGGGCCGTTGAGTGGCGAATCATGTCCAGCCCTTCCTCGTCCTTTTCAGTGACGATAGAAAGTGAGGAGTCGCTTTCGATGGTGTAGGAGGTATCAACCAGCGTGCCGTTTACCGTGCCGGCCAAGGCGGCTTTCGCCAAACCGGGGCCGATGCTTGCAGCCACTTGGGCGACTGTCACGGGGTGATCGAAAACACGTTCGGATCCGTCAGGCAGGCGGATAACTGGCATATGTACTTCCCTTACGAATGTATAAGCTTGGATTGTTTTTCAGCAACCTTCTATTTTAGCGGCTAGACGCAACAAAGGTGGCTGTGAAGTTGTTGAATGACTACAAAAGCTTGGGGAATTTGATGGTAGGACCGACTGGAATCGAACCAGCGACCTCTGCCATGTCAAGGCAGCGCTCTAACCAGCTGAGCTACGGTCCTAAAGAAGAGTGCGAAATATACACCAGTGCGCTTGCGGGGGCAAGTCCAAACGCGCTTGACAAGACTTCTGACAAGAACTATTGTCATATTCAATTTTTCACGACCTACCTCACCCACAAGGAAAGCAAATGGCCATTAAAGTCAGCCCTCAATCGTTTGAATCCATGCGCAAAGTCATGAACGGCTTCTGGATTGTGGTTCCAGCCTATTTGCTGATTAGCCTGGTCATGCCTTTCCTGTTGGTGCTGGCCGCTTTGTTGCTGGTGGCGCACACGCTGGAATTGCCAATTGCCTTCTTGCGACTGCGCGGCAAAAACTTGCCAACCATGGAAGTGGTGTCAAAAACCCTGCTGTATGGCTTCACCTGGTGGCTGCCGAAAAGCCTGGAAGCAAAATAAAACCAGTCACATTGCTGTTTATGGCTCGGGTTTTTTGTCAAAAAAGAGTCATATAACTGTCACAAGGTAGTCAAATCGAGCGCGTTTAATGGGGCCATGACAAGAACATGGACATTAAAAATGCGCTCGAACCAGTTGAATTTCAAGCAGCAACTTGCCGAACAACTGTTTGCGAAAGCGACAACTGAAGAACATTCCCTCAATGCAGCGGCATCCGCAGTTTCTCAGGGCGCTGACCCGGCTGACCCCGCCCCAGAGGAACAAGGTTCCAACAAATACCGCACCATCTGGATTTCAGACATTCACCTGGGCACGCCCGGTTGCCAGGCCGACGCCCTGCTCCACTTCCTGAAACACAATGAAAGCGACACGCTGTACCTGGTCGGGGACATTATTGACGGCTGGCAATTGCGCAAAAGCTGGTTTTGGCCGCAAAGCCACAACGATGTCATTCAGAAAGTGTTGCGCAAAGCGCGCAAGGGCACGCAAGTGGTGTTTATTCCCGGCAACCACGATGAAGCCGCGCGCCAGTTTGCAGGCATGACCTTTGGCGATATTCCGATTATGGAAAATGCGGTGCACGTCACTGCAGACGGCAAACGTTTGTGGGTAGTGCATGGAGATGAATTTGATCAGGTGGTGCGCTACGCCAAGTGGCTGGCCTACCTGGGCGACACGCTGTACACCTTCGCTTTGACCATGAACCGAATGCTGAACAACATTCGAATCAAGCTGGGTTACCCGTACTGGTCGCTGTCCCAGTTCTTGAAGCAGCAGGTCAAGAACGCGGTGAACTTCATTCTCGAATTTGAACATGCCCTGATACATGAAGCCAAACACCGCGGCTACGACGGTGTTGTGTGTGGCCATATTCACAAAGCCGAGATTAAAGAAGTCGACGGCTTGTTGTACTGCAACGATGGCGACTGGGTGGAAAGCCTGACCGCCCTGGTTGAACACCCTTGCGGCAAACTGGACATTGTTCACTGGCCACACCGTGACCTGCCGGTTCGCAAACAAAAAGCGCTTGCGCACACAGCAGCGGAGTGAACCACCATGCGAATTCTGATAGCAACTGATGCCTGGGCACCACAAGTCAACGGTGTGGTACAAACGCTCAGCCAGGTGGTGGCACAGCTCACTGCCCGCGGCCACGACGTGCGGGTGATTCACCCTGGTTTGTTCAAAACCATTCCTTGCCCCACCTACCCTGAAATTCGCTTGGCCCTGTGGCCTTTCACCCGCCTGCGCACTGAACTCGACCAGTTTAAACCGCATGCCGTGCACATTGTGACCGAAGGGCCCATCGGCTTGGCCATGCGTTTGCTGGCCCATGGCCGCAAGTTGCCCTTTACCACGGCGTACCACACGCAGTTTCCCGAGTATGTCAAAGCGAGGTCGGGCATTCCCATTCGCTTTACTGCCGCACTGTTGCGGTGGTTCCACAAGCCCTCCCGCGCAGTCATGGTGCCCACCCAATCAGTAATCACCACATTGAAAAATCGTGGTTTATCCAACTGCGTGCTGTGGCAACGGGGTGTGGATTTGAAACGCTTCAATCCCGATCAATCGGCCGCCAGCAAGCACCTAAGTTACAGCCCGCGCGATTTGCCTCAAGATGACGCGCAACAAGTAGAACTGCTGCGTCGACTGAATGAATTCACGGAGGAAAAACCGGTGTTTCTGTACGCGGGTCGAGTGGCTGTGGAAAAAAACCTGGAGGCTTTTTTAAGTCTTGAATTGCCCGGCGAGAAGTGGATTGCTGGTGATGGACCTGCCCGCAAGGCGCTTCAAAGGCAGTTTCCCGAGGCCAAGTGGTTTGGCATGTTGAACCATGCTGCCTTGTCTGAATTGTACAAACGTGCTGACGTGTTTGTCTTTCCCAGCCTGACCGACACGTTTGGATTGGTGCTGCTTGAGGCCATGGCCAGTGGCTGCCCCGTGGCGGCGTTCCCCGTGAACGGCCCGCTGGATGTAGTAGGCAGTTCCGGTGCTGGCGTGCTGGACTGGAACCTGAAAACAGCCGCCATGGCCGCATTGAGAATTGAACGAAACGCGCCACTGAAACACGCCAGCACGTTTACCTGGGAAAACTGTGCTGAGCAGTTTCAAGGTTATTTGGCCCCAATTGGACTGGGCAACCTTGCTCCCAAGAAGCTGCCGGGCAACCCCAAACCTTTGTCCAACCGCCCCTGAAGTCGATTGCCCTGTGAATTGCCTATAATAGGCACAAAATGAAAACTCAAAACCTATTCTCGGGAGCAATACAAATTGGGATTCCTAGCCGGTAAAAAAATTCTGATCACAGGCCTGCTGTCAAACCGTTCAATTGCCTACGGTATTGCCAAGGCCTGCCACGCGCAGGGCGCAGAACTAGCCTTCACTTATCAAACCGAGCGCTTCATTGACCGCGTGACCGACATGGCGGCCGAGTTTGATTCCAAACTGGTGTTTCCCTTGGATGTAGCCGAGGACGCGCAAATTGAAAACCTGTTTGCGGAGCTTGGCAAACACTGGGATGGGCTGGATGGTTTGGTACACGCGATTGGCTTTGCCCCGCGCGAAGCCATTGCAGGTGATTTTCTGGAAGGTATTTCACGCGAAGCTTTCAGAATTGCGCACGACATTTCTGCCTACAGTTTCCCCGCATTGGCCAAAGCAGCCTACCCCATGATGCAAGGTCGCGAAGGTGCCTTGCTCACACTTAGCTACCTGGGTTCTGTGCGCATGGTGCCCAACTACAACACCATGGGCTTGGCCAAGGCGTCGCTGGAAGCATCGGTTCGCTACCTGGCTGAATCGCTGGGCCCCAAGGGCATTCGTGTGAATGGTATTTCAGCTGGCCCCATCAAAACACTGGCTGCGGCGGGTATCAAAGGTTTCAGCAAAATTTTGCATGCTGTGGAAGAAGCCGCACCACTTCGCCGCAATGTGACCATTGATGATGTGGGCAACACCGCTGCCTTCATGCTGTCTGATTTGGCACGTGGCATTACCGCCGAAATTACCTATGTGGATGCTGGCTACAGCACAGTGGTAGGCGGCATGGCAGAATAAGGAATGTGATTCCTTAAACGTTTCACCACAGGGCGGTAATTCGGGTGAACCAACAGCTTGCAAGTTCAACAACCCTCGCAGTGGCGGGGGTTTCTAAAACACTCGGTGGAGTCAAACTGTTCACCGAGGTCAATCTACAATTGCAACAGGGACAGTCCCTGGCTGTCATTGGTGAATCGGGCTCAGGCAAATCCACCCTGCTTCACCTGATGGCCGGGCTGGACAAGCCCGACACGGGCGAGGTGTACTGGGCGGGCACTGCAATTCATACCCTGAGCACCAATCAAATTGCTGCCAAGCGGCTTCGGCATGTGGGCCTGGTGTTTCAAGCCTATTACCTGATGCCACATTTAACCGCCCAACAAAACATTGAACTGCCGTTTTTGCTGGCCAGTGAAAAGCCCGATCATTCACGCTGCATGCAATTGCTTGAACAAGTGGGCATGGCGCACAAAGCAGGCAGCTACCCACGCGAAATGTCGGGCGGAGAACAACAGCGTGTTGCCATTGCACGCGCGCTGGCTTTGAACCCACCACTGATTCTTGCAGACGAACCCACAGGCAACCTGGACGAAGACAATGCCGAACGTGTATTGCAAGTGTTGCTGGAAGCCTGTTCAGCACAGGGTTGCGCCCTGGTCATGGTGACCCATTCTGCCAAAGCAGCCAGCCATTTAAACCATCGACTGAATTTGGCAGATCACCACTTGGCCGAATTCAACAAGGCTTAAACCATGGCATTGCCACCAAGCCTTGCATTGAAATTTCAGCTGTTTGCGGGCGCTTTGCGTGACCAACCGGTAAAGTGGCTGATTGCAACCGTGTCCATTGCCGTGGGTGTGGGGCTGGGTTTTGCGGTTCACCTCATTCACAAACAGGCACTGGATCAGTTCAACAACGGTGTGCGGCAATTCTCAGGACAGGCTGATTTGCAGTTGCTGCCACACAGCGTTTTATTGCCTGAAACAATTCTGGAACAGCTTGCTGCCTTGCCTGAAGTGGCAGTGGCCTCCCCGGTGATTGACCTCAATGTGCCGGTGCAGGGTTTGGACAAACCATTGCGCTGGCTTGGGCTGGACGTGTTCACCGCTGCAGCCGTTACGCCCAACTTCATTGGGCAAAGCAGTGGTGAAACAAGCGACTCGGCCCAACAAGGCGAAATTCCGCTGTTAAGCACCAACAATGTTTTTGTCAGCCCCGCGCTGAACGAACAACTACCCAATGAACAACGCACGCTGAGCACACTGCACAACAACACCAGCCAACCATGGCAGGTGGCAGGTACAGTGCCTGCGGCTGGTGCCGGGCAGCTGCTTGCCGTGGCAGACATTGCAGCGGTGCAATGGCGCTTGGGCACGCTGGGTCAAATATCCCGGGTAGATTTGAAGCTACAGGAAGGTGTCACGCCGGCCAGCTTTCAAAAGCAGTATGGCGATGAGTTTGCCGAACTTGGGCGCTTTGAAACACCCGCTGAACAAGGCACACGCGGTGCCAGCGTGTCGCAGGCTTACCGCGCCAACCTGTCCATTCTGGCCATGGTGGCCCTGCTCACAGGTGGCTTTTTAACTTTCTCTACACAAATGCTGGCTGTGGCCCAGCGGTCACGCCAATGGGCGCTGCTTGCGGCCTTGGGGGCACGTGCAGGTGCACTGCGAATGCAGGTGTTGTTTGAATCAATGTGCTGCGGCGTAGTAGGTGGTGTGCTGGGCGTTGCCCTGGGCTGGGGCTTATCGCTGGCTGTGGTGCGTTATCTGGGCGTCGATTTGGGCGCAGGTTACTTTCAAACCAGCCAAAGCACAGTGGCTTTGCCATTTATTGATACCTTGCTATTTGCCACCTTCGGCGTTGTGGCCACCTTGCTGGGCGGTTTATCCCCTGCCCTGCAAACCGGTCAAATGGCTTTGCATCAACGCCTGCGTGCAGGCACTGAAGAAGCAGGCCTTCAATTCGCCAACAAGGCGCACTGGTTTGGTTTGATGCTGTGCTTGGTGGCAGCTGCCTGCTTGTTTATTCCACCTTATGGCAACATTCCTGTGGGTGGTTACCTGGCAGTGGCGTTTGGTCTGTTCGGTGGTATTGCGATGATTGGCGTGGTGGTGCGCGGCCTGATCCGTCCACCCGCGCAATTGGCCCAACTGGCCGACCTTGCGAAATCGCGCCTGGCCAGCACACCCAATTTGCTGGCGGTGGGCTTGTCAGGTGTGGTGGCCAGTTTTGCATTGGTGGTGGCCATGCACGTGATGATTTACAGCTTTCGTCATTCACTGGACAACTGGCTGACCCAGGTATTGCCTGCCCCCTTGTATGTCAAACTGAACAGCGCAAGCATTCCGGTTTTTCCCGATTCCTTCCAGCAAAAAGTGGCTGACTTACCGGGTGTGGAATTGGCTGAATTTTGGGGGCAACAATCAATTGTGCTCGACCCGAAAAGACCTGCTGTTGAACTGATAGCCCGACCAATTTCACTTGAAGCAGCCAGCCAGCGCCTGCCCATGACTGGAAACACGATCACAGAACCCAAAGCCGGTACGCTTCCCGTGTGGGTGAGCGAGCCCATGACTGATTTATACGGTCTGCAAGCAGGCAGTGCACTTGAGCTGCAACTGGATCAGGGTGTGCGTGTACCTACTACAGTGATGGGCGTGTGGCGCGATTACACCCGCCAACATGGGGCAATTGTGTTGCCCAAGGCAGAACTGCTGCAGCAATTCAATGTGCAATTCAAAGACACGCAAGGCGCAGTTTGGCCGCAAGAAAACGTGGCTGTGAAAGACATGGTGGCACGCATAGAGCAGGCTGCCAGCACCACGCCAGTGGCACAGAAAATTGACTTTGCAGAACCCGGCGAAATTCGGCAACTGAGCCTGGATATCTTTGATCGCAGCTTTGCCGTAACTTATCTTCTTGAAATTGCAGCAGTGGTGATTGGCCTGTTCGGCGTGGGCACCACGTTCTCAGCCATGGCCTTGCAACGAAAACGCGAGTTTGCCCTGCTGGGTGCCATGGGTGCCAGCCCCAACTGGATTTTGAAACTGATTGCCCGCGAAGCCTTGATTGCATCGGCCGTGGCCGCCTTGGTGGGTTTGATTATTGGCTTGGCATTTGCCGCCATCCTGATTTTTGTGGTGAATCCACAGTCTTTCCACTGGACCATGGAATGGTTCACCCCCTGGCGAGACCTTGCCTTGATGGTACTTGTGTTAATCGCTATGAGTAGCGCGACGGTTACATTGGCCCTGCGCAACAAACTGGGCAGCCGCCTTGTTGAACAACTCAAAGAGGACTGGGCATGAAACGGCGCGACTTGTTGAAAGCCGGCCTTGGCCTGCCACTGTTCACCCATGCCGGCCTGACGCTTGCCGAACCTGGCCTGCAACGCGTGTATGCGCAACCCAATGCCAGCATGCCACCCGGCTTGCCCCGTGACCACGGCGCACACCCCGCATTCAGAACCGAATGGTGGTATTTCACCGGCTGGTTTGAAAGCCCGGAATTGACCGAACCCATCGGTGTTCAAATTACATTTTTTCGATCGGCACCCAATGTGAATGTGTTGAACCCCAGTGCTTTCACCCCCAAACAACTGCTGTTCGCCCATGCTGCCGTGGCCATGCCTACCGCAGGCAAACTGAAGCACGATCAAATTATTCGCCGCGCGGGTAGCGGTGGTGCCTCAATTCAAAGTACAAACCAGCAGGTGCTGAATATTCAAATGCCGGGTTGGCTATTGCAAACTGCCCAAGGCGAGCAGTGGCAATGCACCATTCAAAACCCGCAATTGGCCATGAACCTGCGCATGGAGCAAACCCAGGCACCCTGGATGCAGGGGCAAGGCGGCTATTCCCAGAAAGGCCCCAAGCCCGAGCAATCAAGCTACTACATCACCCTGCCCCACATGCGCAGCAGTGGCACCATTCGCGTGGATGGCCAAACACTGCCCGTACAAGGCACATTCTGGATGGACCATGAATGGTCAAGCACGGTGCTGGCCCCAAATGCCCAAGGCTGGGACTGGGTTGGTTTACACGGCGATCAGGGAGAATCGTTGATGGCCTTTCAAATTCGCGATCGCGACCAAACCAAACCGCCAGTGTGGACCCATGCCGCTTTACGGCAGGCAGACGGCACCGTGCGCAATTTCCGGCAAGTGAAATTCGAAGTAATGAAACGCTGGAAATCAACCCGAACCGGCATTGAATACCCGGTTTCCCAGCGCTTACAGCTGGATGATCAAACCTTTGAGCTTGAACCCTTGTTTGACGACCAGGAACTGGACGCACGCGCCAGCACAGGCACCTTGTACTGGGAAGGCGCGGTGCGCGTGAAAACCGACAGTGCTTCACCTTGGGGGCGCGGCTATCTAGAAATGACAGGGTATGATCGCCCGATGCAACTTTAAGCCAAGCACCACACACCGAATGAGCAACACCAACAAACTTCAAACCCTTGGCTCTACCCTGGCCTCCTTGGTCAGCCCACACAAAGCCTGGGCCTTCGCTGCGCTGGGTGCGCTACTGCTTGGCTCGGCCATGTCGCTGACCATGCCGGTGATGTTCCGCTGGCTGATCGACAGCGGATTTCTCGCGGGAGAGAACCCGGAAGGTTTGAACAGCGCCTTTGGCTACCTTTTGGTGCTGGTGTTTGTTCTCGCCATGGCCAGTGCAGTGCGGTTTTATTTGGTAACCACCTTGGGCGAGCGCATTTCTGCCGACTTGCGCAACCGCGTGTACAGCCACTTGTTGGTGCAACGCCCCGAGTTTTTTGAAACCCTGAAAGTAGGTGAAGTGTTGTCACGCTTGACTGCTGACACCACACTGATTCAAACCCTGATTGGCAGCAGTTTGTCATTTTTCCTGCGCAACAGCCTGACCACGCTTGGCGGCTTGGTGATGTTGTTACTCACCAGCCCATTGCTTTCCGGTGCTGTGTTGTTGCTGGTTGTGGTGGTCATGATCCCGGTGGTTATTCTGGCACGCAGGGTTCGCAAACTGTCGCGAGCCAGCCAAGACAAACTGGCCGACAGCAGCGCCATCGCGCAAGAGGTTTTAAACCAGATTACAACCGTTCAAGCGTTTAACCAGGAACATGCTGAGGCAGCGAAATTCACCACCTCCAGCGAGCAAACCTACCAAACGGCCCGCAGGCGCACCGTGAACCGCTCAGCCCTGCTGTTTGTGGCCATTGGTCTGGCTTTCTCAGGCTTGGTGGTGGTGCTGTGGATGGGGGCCAAGGCCGTGGCCAGCGGCGAAATGAGTGCGGGCGAATTGGCCCAGTTTGTAATGTACGCAGCCTTTGTGGGTGCGGGCTTCGCGGCTTTGTCTGAAGTACTGGGTGAATTTCAGCGTGCCGCAGGCGCCGCTGAACGCCTGGTTGAATTGCTCAACCTGGACACCACCATTCACAAACATGGTCTGCGACCGCCTGCCAAACAAGGCGGCTTTTTGATCGAATTCAGCCATGTTGATTTTGCCTATCCTTCAGCCCCGGAAAAATTCATTCTCGAAGATTTCAACCTCAGCATTCAGCGCGGCGAAACGCTGGCCGTGGTAGGCCCTTCCGGTGCCGGGAAATCGACGCTGTTTAGCCTGCTGCTTCGCTGGTACGACGTCAACCAGGGTCAAATCCTGATTGAAGGCAAGTCACTGGAAAGTCTGCATCTGGAGCAATGGCGGGCCAATTGCGCCTATGTGGCTCAAGAAGCTGTTATTTTCTCGGGCAGTTTGCAAGACAATGTGCGTTACAGCAAACCCGACGCCACCGCCGAAGAAATTGACAAGGCACTGGCCGATGCAGCTGCCACGAATTTTGTGCGTCGAATGCCTGAAGGCCTGGATACCAACGTGGGTGAAAAAGGCGTGCGCTTGAGCGGCGGGGAGCGCCAACGGGTGTCGATTGCGCGCGCTGTGTTGCGAGACGCTGGCTTGCTGCTGCTGGATGAAGCCACCGCCAGCCTGGATGCTGAAAGCGAGCAATTGGTGCAGCAAGCGATCGAGAAAAGCCGCCATGGCCGGACCACACTGATTATTGCCCACCGCCTGGCCACCGTAATGGCGGCCGACCGCATTGTGGTGATGAATGAAGGCAAGATTGTCGAAATGGGTACCCACAAAGACCTGATGGCGCGGCAAGGGTTGTATGCCAAACTGGCCTCGCTTCAGTTCATTCATGAAAATGCGCAGAAAGTGATGGCGTGAAATTGCGGGTTTCTTTCGCGAACTCGACGGGGTTGCCCGATTCCGCACTGAAAACCGCTTGATCCCTTCTTGAAGCAAGGCATTCAATTCACCCAAGCCCGACAAAACACATGGTCGGGTCTTGGGTGTCGTCAAGTGGCGAGCATTGAAGCCTTGATTCAAACGGGGCGGTTTTCTTGAATGTGCGAAACAGGCAAACCCACTGCCGAGTTGGCGAAAGAAACTGGCCGCTGCAGGTCAGCTAACACCGCCAGTCACCGGTGCATTTAATCACTCAACCAGTCGCACCGAGCTGATCCGACGCGCCAATCGGCGACTCGCCTATCACGCAATCGGCAGCGATGTCCCAATCGTTTCGCCTTCAAGAAAACCTGCCCGTTTGAATTCACACGCCACGTTCAGCCGAAGGCTGACACCAAGGCTTGGCCATCTGTTTTGCCAAGCTTGGTGAGTCAGTGTGAACTTCAACAAGGGATCCACAGGTTTTCAGGCGAGCGCATTGGGGTGCGCGACGATTGCGCGATAACGCATACGCGGCGATTGGGTGATAAGCATGCCGAAAGAGCATCTCAACAGGGTAAACTTGGAAGCAAACGTCTCAACCAATTTCACAACCAAAACACCATGCAACAGTACCTCGACTTGATGCAGCATGTGCTGGACCACGGCACCGACAAAATGGACCGCACCGGCACAGGCACTCGCTCCGTGTTTGGCTACCAAATGCGCTTCAATCTGCAAGACGGTTTCCCCATGGTGACCACCAAGAAACTGCACACTCGTTCCATCATTCACGAATTGCTGTGGTTTTTGATGGGCGACAGCAACATTCGCTACCTGAAAGAAAACGGCGTGAGCATTTGGGATGAATGGGCCGATGAAAACGGCAACCTAGGCCCAGTGTATGGCGTGCAATGGCGAAGCTGGCCCACAGCCGACGGCCGCCACATCGACCAAATTTCACAGTTGATGCAGCAAATCAAAAACAATCCCGATTCCCGCCGCCACATTGTGAGCGCCTGGAATGTGTCTGAAATCAACAACATGAAGCTGCCCCCCTGCCATGCACTGTTTCAGTTCTATGTGGCCGATGGCAAACTGAGTTGCCAGTTGTACCAGCGCAGTGCTGATATTTTCCTGGGCGTGCCTTTCAACATTGCCAGCTATGCCCTGCTCACCCACATGGTGGCTCAGCAGTGTGATCTTGAGGTGGGTGATTTTGTATGGACAGGTGGCGATTGCCATTTGTACAGCAACCACATGGAACAGGTGGCTGAGCAGCTTAGCCGCAAGCCGCACCCACTGCCCACGCTGCAAATCAAACGCAAACCCGAAAGCATTTTCGATTACAAGTTCGAAGACTTCGAAATCCTGAACTACACTTGCCATCCGCACATCAAAGCGCCCGTGGCGGTTTAAATCATGAAAGTATCCATTGTGGCCGCGGTGGCCCAGAACGGCATTATTGGCATCAACAACAGTTTGCCTTGGCACTTGCCTGAAGACCTCGCTTTTTTCAAGCAAACCACCCTGGGCTGCCCGGTACTGATGGGCCGAAAAACCTATGAATCCATCAACCGTCCACTGCCTGGCCGCTTGAATGTGGTGTTGTCCAGCAACACAGGCTGGAAACCTGGCCCCGCCAAGGACGGTA
This sequence comes from Limnobacter alexandrii, assembly GCF_005871185.1. Taxonomy (GTDB): domain Bacteria; phylum Pseudomonadota; class Gammaproteobacteria; order Burkholderiales; family Burkholderiaceae_B; genus Limnobacter; species Limnobacter alexandrii. The sequence continues at coordinate 237,442 of NZ_SWKN01000008.1, read as the reverse complement.
CACCGCGCAACGTGATCGCCTACCCTGCAGCGCTGCCGGAAGGCAGCACCACTCAAATTGCCACAGCCACAAATTTGCCCGATGCGCTGAAATGGCTTTCAAACTTTGAACAGGTGTTTTTGATCGGCGGCAGCAATTTGTATCAACAAGCACTTGACCAGAACCTGGTCGACGAATTGATTCTGACCGAGATTCACCAAAGCTTTGAAGGCGACGCCAGCTTTCCCGACTGGGACCGCGCAAGCTTTATGGAAACAGATCGAATCGTCAATCCCGCCACACCAGAACGCGCGTGGGGCTTTGATTTTGTAAAATACGCCAAAGTGAACAATCAACCCGCGAAGAATTAAACCCAAGAATCAGGCCCATAAGGGGTTAGAAGGAGTAAAAAATGGCACGTACAGTGAACTGCATCAAATTGGGCAAAGAGGCCGAAGGACTTGACTTTCCTCCCGCGCCCGGCGAGTTGGGCAAGAAAATTTTTGAAAATGTGTCCAAGCAAGCCTGGCAAGACTGGCTGAAACACCAAACCATGCTGGTAAACGAAAACCGCTTGAGCCTGGCCGATGCCCGCGCCCGCAAGTACCTGATGGAACAAATGGAAAAACACTTTTTTGGTGATGGTGCCGAACAAGCTGCGGGTTATGTACCCCCCACCAACTGACCGACCAAAGCGAAGTCAAAGCAGTAAAAAGCCCCTGTTCTAAGGGGCTTTTTTTATTGCTGCAGCCGTTGCATACTGAAACCGTCAACCGGAGTTTTAGCATGACCAGCTTCCAAGACAGCGTGTTGTTTCGCTATTTTTTCTTTCACTGGCTGTTTCGCGATGCCAGCGTGAAGGAGTTGTATCAACGATCGGCGGCAATTGCCCACAACAGGGCCAACCGGCACCACTTGTTGGCCTACCTTCGGCGCTGGATCGCACTTACCCTGCTGATGTACTTCGCAGGCATCATGCTGGAACAGTTCAATACCCCAGCTTGCGTGTTTTTTTACACTGTGGCTGCGTTGTGTACCTGCACCATTGCCAAAATCACTGTGGCATGGATTTTCCTCGGCAAACGCCAACTTTAACTCATTGAATAAAAAAGAAAAAACCCGCTGCACTTTCAGTGGAGCGGGCCTGGTTTCATTCCAAACGTGATCAGTTGTCTGAAGCTTCCTGAGCCACAACTTCCGGGCCTTGGTGGCGAACATCGCGGCCTTTCACCATGTAAACCACATGTTCCGACATGTTCTTGGAGTGATCACCAATGCGCTCGATCGCTTTTGCGATGAACAAAATTTCAATGGAACGGGAAATGGTGCGTGGATCTTCCATCATGAAAGTGATCAACTGGCGCAAAATTGCCTTGAATTCATCATCCACCTCGATGTCGGCTTTCACCACTTCGGCAGCAGAAACCGCGTTCACACGGGCGTAAGAATCCAATACCTTGCGCAACATGGCAATTGCGTTGCTGGCAATGCGGTGCAAATCAACTTTGGGTACGAAATGCTTGCCTGCATCGGCAATTATCATGCCCATGCGCGCCACTTTCTCGGCCTCATCACCAATTCGTTCCAGATCACGAATCATTTTGATGGCGACGATCACTGAACGCAGGTCGACAGCAGCGGGCTGGCGACGAGCCAAAATATGATTACACAGCTCGTCAATTTCAAGTTCGATGTCGTTGACTTCTTTTTCGCGACGAATCACGTCTTTGAAAATCTGGGTATCGGCCGCGCCCAAACCCTCAATGGCTGACACGATCTGATTCTCCACCAGGCCGCCCATCTGTAGAACGCGAGTGCGCAGCGACTCCAGTTCGGCGTCGTACTGCTTGGAGGTGTGTTCAGTCATTTGTCTTCCTTAACCGGATAATTGTTGTATCAATACAATGTGACACAGGCACATGACAGGAATTTGTCAAACCGTGCCACACCGTCACTTTATTCTGCCATGTTCTACACAATTATTCAGGTCTTCATCCTGCCTGTATGCTGGATTAAAGGGTTTTTATGCCCTCTGCTGTTGCGATTAGCACCACATCGGCCTTCCGGATCGCAAAAAGCCCGTTGGTGACTACGCCTGGCCAGTGATTAATCTCTTTTTCCATGGTCACCGGGTCAGTAATTTTCAAACCTGCCACGTCAAGAATAATGTTGCCATTGTCGGTCGTGAATCCTTCGCGCAGCTTTACTTGTCCACCCAGTGCCGTCAGTTTTCGCGTTATCGCATTGCGCGCCATGGGCAGCACTTCAACCGGCAAAGGAAAAGCCCCCAACACTTGGACCAGCTTCGATTGGTCGGCGATGCAGACAAATTTTCCAGAAATATCCGCCACAATTTTCTCGCGGGTGTTGGCGCCGCCGCCGCCCTTGATCAGGCAGTTCGCCGGGTCCACTTCATCTGCGCCATCCACATAAATCGACAGGCTTTCCACATCGTTCATGTCAACAATCGACACACCAATTTCACGCAGTTTTTTTTCCGAACGCACGGAAGAGGACACTGCACCTTTCAATTGAATGCCTGACTCGGCCAAGGCATCGATAAAACAGTCCACAGTTGAACCAGTGCCTACGCCCAACACCGTACCGGGTTGAACGTACTGCAGCGCGGCCTTGGCCACCATTTTCTTCAGCGTTAAAGCATCCATGAGAGTTTTGGTATTCCTGAGAAATCGATTTGAATGAACGAGCGGACATGCCGTATTTTAAAGGCAGAAGTGACCCTTCAATGGAAAAAACCAACTGCATGCAGTTGGTTTTTCCGGGCTTCGAAGCAATGTAGCTGTTCTCACTTCTTTTTCTGGGCTGGTAAATCGGTACACACGCCTTTGTACACCTCGGCAGCCATGCCCACACTTTCACACAAGGTTGGGTGCGGGTGAATGGTTTTGCCAATGTCGACAGCATCAGCACCCATTTCAACAGCCAAGCAAACTTCACCGATCAAATCGCCAGCATTCATGCCGACAATACCGCCACCCACAACACGCTTGGTTTCTTCATCAAACAAAAGTTTGGTGAAGCCATCGTCTGCGTTGTTGGCAATGGCACGGCCAGAAGCAGCCCACGGGAATACCGCCTTGCCCACTTTAATGCCCTGGTCTTTGGCTTGGTCTTCCGTCAAACCAACCCATGCCACCTCGGGATGGGTGTAGGCCACGCTTGGAATAACCCGCGCATCGAAGTAAGCCTTTTCATCCGCAGCGGCTTCAGCAGCCACATGGGCTTCATGCACAGCCTTGTGGGCAAGCATCGGTTGGCCCACTACATCGCCAATGGCAAAAATATTGGGCACATTGGTGCGCATTTGCTTGTCCACAGGAATGAAGCCACGGTCAGTTACCGCAACACCTGCTTTCTCGGCACCAATTTTTTTGCCATTCGGCGTGCGCCCCACTGACACCAACACCATGTCATAAAGCTGGGGTTCTTTGGGGGCCTGCTCACCTTCAAAGGTCACCAAAATGCCCTTCTTCGTGGCCTCAACACCCACGGTTTTGGTTTTCATCATGATGTTGTCAAATCGCGGTGCGTTGCGCTTCTGCCAAACCTTCACCAGGTCTCGGTCAGCACCCTGCATCAAGCCATCAAGCATTTCAACCACATCCAAACGGGCGCCCAGTGCGGAATACACTGTGGCCATTTCCAGGCCAATAATACCGCCACCAACGATCAACATTCGCTTGGGAACAAACGGAAGTTCAAGTGCGCCGGTTGAGTCAACAATGCGCGGATCTTCAGGAATGAAAGGCAAATGGACTGGCTGCGAACCCGCGGCAATAATAGCTTTGCTGAACTGAATGACTTGCTTGCTGCCATCGGCTGCCACCACTTCAAGGTGATTGGCACTGACAAAGCTGCCCACGCCCTGCACGGTTTTTACCTTGCGGCCTTTGGCCATGCCAGCCAAACCACCCGTAAGCTTGCCAACCACACCTGCTTTGTGCGCACGCAGTTTGTCGAGATCAATTTTCGGCTTTGCAAAGGCAATGCCGTGCTCGCCCATGTGCTGCGCCTCTTCCAGCACCTGTGCGGTGTGCAACAGTGCCTTGGAAGGAATACAACCCACGTTCAAACACACGCCACCCAAGGTGCTGTAGCGTTCAACCAGAATGGTGTTCATGCCGAGATCGGCACTGCGGAAAGCAGCAGAATAACCACCGGGGCCTGCGCCCAACACCAGCACATCGCAGCTGTGGTCAACCTGACCGCTGTAGCTGCTGGCTGGGCCGGCAGAGGCCACGGGTGCGGCGGCCACGGGGGCGGCCGGTTTGGACTCTGTCGCAGGCGCTGCTGGCTTAGAATCGGCAGCGGGCGCAGAAGCAGGCGCGGGCTCAGCTGCACCACCACCGCTTATTTCGCAAATCTCGCTGCCTTTGGATACTTTGTCGCCCACTTTCACAAGCAGCTTTGTCACTACGCCATCATCCGATGCCGGAATTTCCATGCTGGCCTTGTCAGACTCCACCGTGATCAAAGATTGCTCTTTGCTCACCTTGTCGCCCTCTTTTACCAACACTTCAATAATTTCTACGGAATCGAAATCACCAATATCAGGAACGATCAGTTTCATGTGTTCATCCCCCCTTTACAACAGCACTTTGCGCATGTCGGCCAACACGCCAGCAAGCTCGGTGGTGAATCGGGCCGCCATGGCGCCGTCGATGACACGGTGGTCGTAACTCAAACTCAAAGGCAACATCAAACGTGGCTCGAATTCCTTGCCGTTCCAAACGGGTTTCATAGCTGATTTGGACAAACCCAAAATGGCCACTTCAGGCGCATTAATAATTGGTGTGAACAGGGTTCCACCCACACCGCCAAGCGACGAAACGGTAAACGTAGCACCCTGCATGTCGGCGCCTTTCAGCTTGCCGTCGCGGGCCTGAGCAGACAGCTCGCCCAACTCATTGGCAATTTGAGCAAAACCTTTTTGATCCACACCCTTGATCACCGGCACTACCAGACCATTGGGGGTGTCAGCAGCAAAACCGATATTCCAGTATTTCTTCAAAATCAGCTTGTCACCAGCTTCGTTCAGCGATGCATTGAAGGCTGGGTACTTTTTCAGCACAGCCACACACGCTTTCATCACGAAAGCCAACATGGTCAGCTTCACGCCTTGTTTGGCCAGTGCGGCATTGGTGTCTTTGCGGAACTGCTCAAGGTCAGTAATGTCTGCTTCATCGAACTGGGTAACGTGGGGAATCATGACCCAGTTGCGATGCAGGTTCGGACCCGACAACTTCTTGATGCGTGACAGTTCTTGCTCTTCAATTTCGCCAAACTTGGTGAAATCGACTTTGGGCCATGGCAACAAATCAAGGCCAACACCACTGCCGCCCTTGGCTGCGCCGGCCGAGGAAGAGCCCACGCCAGCAACCGCTGCTTTCACAAAGTTACGCACATCATCGGGCGTAATCCGGCCTTTCGGGCCTGTGCCTGAAACTGTCGCCAAGTTCACACCCAGTTCACGCGCAAATTTGCGAACCGACGGGCTTGCGTGGGGTGCGTTCACCGATGCTGCTGTTGGGTTGTGTGGCTCAGCACTCGCTGGCGCAGCGGGTGCTGCACTCGCGACGGGCGCTGGTGCTGCGGCCGGTGCAGCAGACTTCGCTGCTTCTACCTTGGGTGCTTCGGCTTTCGGTGCCTCCTCGGCTTTGGGGACTGCCGCCCCGGTAGCCGAACCACCTTCTGCTGGTTCAAGAATCAGCATCAAGGTGCCTTCTTTTACCTTGTCACCAATTTTCACCTTCATTTCTTTCACCACACCCGCTTGCGGGCATGGAATTTCCATACTGGCTTTGTCAGATTCCACGGTGATGATGGATTGCTCCGCCGCCACAGTGTCGCCCGCCTTGACCAGTACTTCAATGATTTCCACCCCTTCAAAATCGCCGATGTCGGGTACTTTGATTTCGATTGTCATTTCAGTCGTCCTTTTTATGCGTAGGCTGGGTTGGGCTTGTTGGGGTTGATGCCGTATTTCTTGATTGCTTCACCCACGATGCTCAGTGGAATGTCGCCCTGATCGGCCAAAGCCTTCAAAGCAGCAACAGTGACGAAATGACGGTTTACCTCAAAATGCTCACGCAACTTGGAGCGGAAATCGGAGCGACCAAAACCATCGGTGCCCAACACCTTGTACTCACGGCCCTTGGGCATGAATGGGCGAATTTGATCGGCGAACAACTTCATGTAGTCGGTGGAGGCCACAATCGGACCTTCGGTTTTCGCCAACATTTTTTCAACATAACTTTGCTTGGACTTCTTCTCGGGGTGCAGCATGTTTTCACGTTCTACATCCAGACCTTCACGGCGCAACTCGGTGAAGCTGGTAACCGACCACACATCAGCCGCAACGCCCCAGTCGTTTTCAAGCAACTCGGCCGCTTCCAGTGATTCACGCAAAATGGTGCCCGAGCCCAACAGTTGAACACGCTTCTTGCCAGCCTTCTTCATGGCCGATTCACGGCACACATACATGCCCTTCAAGATGCCTTCTTCAGTGCCTTTCTTCAGGCCAGGCTGTGCGTAGTTTTCGTTCATTACGGTGAGGTAATAGAACACGTTTTCCTGGTCTTCAACCATGCGCTTCAAACCATGCTGAATAATCACGGCCAGTTCATGCGCAAAGGTTGGGTCGTAGCTCACACAATTAGGGATGGTTGAGGACAGAATATGACTGTGACCGTCTTCGTGCTGCAAACCTTCACCGTTCAGTGTGGTGCGGCCGGCAGTACCGCCCAGCAAGAAACCGCGCGCCTGCATGTCACCCGCAGCCCAAGCCAAATCGCCCACGCGCTGGAAACCAAACATGGAGTAGTAAATGTAGAACGGGATCATCACGCGGTTGTTCGTGGAGTACGACGTAGCCGCCGCAATCCAGGAGCTGAATGCGCCTGCTTCGTTGATACCCTCTTCCAGAATTTGGCCGGCCTTGTCTTCGCGGTAATACATCACCTGGTCTTTGTCGACTGGCTCGTACAACTGGCCCTGTGAAGAATAAATACCCAATTGACGGAACATGCCCTCCATACCAAAGGTACGGGCTTCGTCTGGAACAATGGGCACAATACGCTGGCCAATTTCCTTGTCGCGCACCAGTGCTGTCAACACGCGCACGAAGGCTTGGGTCGTTGAAATTTCACGGCCTTCCTTGGTGGGTTCAAGCACCGCTTCAAATGCGTCCAGGCCAGGCACCTTCAGTTTTTCATCGGCTTCGCGGCGACGCTTGGGCAGGTATCCACCCAAGGCCTGTCGACGCTCATGCAGGTATTTGATTTCAGGCGCATCGTCAGCGGGTTTATAGAAAGGTACATCTTCAATAATGTCGTCGGACACTGGAATGTTGAAGCGATCGCGGAATTCCTTGATGGACTGAATGTCCAGTTTCTTCTGCTGGTGGGTGGTGTTCTTGCCCTGACCCACTTTGCCCATACCAAAACCTTTCACGGTTTTCGCCAAAATGACAGTAGGCTGGCCTTCATGCTTCATGGCCGCATCGTAAGCCGCGTGTACTTTGTGCGGGTCATGACCGCCACGGTTCAAGCGCCAAATGTCTTCATCGGTCATGCGGGCGACCATTTCGAGCAACTTGGGGTGCTTGCCAAAGAAGTTCTTGCGAACGTAAGCGCCATCGTTGGCCTTGCAGTTTTGGTATTCACCGTCGACCATTTCCAGCATGACTTTGCGCATCAGCCCGTCTTTGTCGCGGGCCAGCAGTTCATCCCAGTAGCCGCCCCAAATGACTTTGAGCACATTCCATCCAGAGCCACGGAATTCACCTTCCAGTTCCTGAATGATTTTGCCGTTGCCACGCACCGGACCATCCAGGCGCTGCAAGTTACAGTTCACCACAAACACCAGGTTATCCAGCTTCTCGCGAGCAGCCATGCCAATCGCGCCCAGTGATTCAGGTTCATCCATTTCACCGTCGCCGCAGAACACCCAGACTTTGCGCTTGGAGGTGTCGCAAATGCCGCGGGCGTGCAGGTACTTCAGGAAACGCGCCTGATAAATACCCATCAATGGGCCAAGCCCCATGGACACCGTCGGGAACTGCCAGAAATCAGGCATCAACTTCGGGTGCGGGTAGCTGGACAAGCCTTTGCCATCGACTTCCTGCCGGAAGTTGTTCAATTGGTCTTCGGTCAGGCGGCCTTCCAGAAAGGCACGCGCATAAATACCCGGGGACACATGGCCCTGAAGGTACAGCAGGTCGCCACCGTGGTTTTCATCTTCAGCATGCCAAAAGTGGTTGAAACCAACACCCAGCATCGTGGCCAGCGAAGCAAACGATGCAATGTGACCGCCCAGATCACCGCCATCAGGTGGGCTTTTCTTGTTGGCACGTACCACCATGGCCATGGCGTTCCAACGCATCCAGCTACGCAGGCGTTCTTCGTATTCCATATTGCCGGGACAGCGCGTTTCCAAATGCACGGGGATGGTATTCACATATTCGGTATTGGCCGAAAACGGAATAAAGGCGCCACTCAGGCGTGCTTTGGCAATCAGTTGTTCGAGCAAGTAATGCGCGCGCTCAGGGCCTTCTCGTTCAAGCACGGCCTCCAGGGCATCTAGCCATTCTTGGGTTTCTTGGAAATCGGGATCGTCCGATCCGGGGAAATTGAGTTGCGCTGACATTGCTTCCTCCTTGGGTCTCTGGGTTCTTTTGCAGAAGTACGAGCTTTTGGCTGTATTTCCTGTTGATATTAGAGTATCACACCTAATTGATAAAGTTTCAAATTATGATTTGAGTTTTCATATTGTGGAATTTATAAGGATTTTCCCGAATCCCTTCAAATCCAGTCAACCCACTCGCCCGCTTGTTTTGTACACTTCAGTCATCAATAGAATTTCGAGACTTATTCGACCGTGCGCCTCAGCGATCAACCCCGTACAAGCCCTTTGGTTTGGGCCACACCGCTGGTGGGCATTATTTTGTTTTTGCTCGCCATGGGCGCGTTTTTCTATACCCTGCATTCCGAGGATCAGAACCAGACGCAACTGCGCGTTATTCGCGACGTAGAACTGGCAAGGCAAACCATTCGCACCCGTTTGCTCGCCTCGCAGGAACGACTCAACCAGATCGCACGCGGTTTTGAGCAAAACAGCAGTGATGTAGAGGGGTTTCGCTTCTCGGCACAGGCTCTGTTGAACGAGTTTCAGGAAATCAGCAGCGTATTGATCATTGACGAAGAAAGGCGAGTAACCAATTTGGCCTTGCCCGGCTCCCGATCCTCGGAAGTACTCCATCCACTGTTTCAAACCATCGAAGATGCGGAAAGCTATTGGGCATTCAACACAGCCAGAGAAACCCGGCTGCCCGTGTTTTCAAGACCTTTTCTCGACCCGTCAGGCAAAGTGTTTATTGAGGTTCACAGCCCTATTTTCAGCAAAGGTGATTTCATTGGCACAGTGGCGGCAACCATTCCCTTGGGCTCACTGCTCAATGATGCGGTGCCCGAATCATTTGTTCAGCTTTATTTGGTCAGCATTGTGGATGGCGGCGGCAACCCGGTTGCCTCGAATGTCAGCCGGTCGATCGACAATGCCAAACTAAGCCACGAGGTACCCCTGGATCCGCCAGGCCATGGCCTGAAGCTGCGTGCAGTGCTTTACAAAACGAACACCGAGCTGTTCTCGAACATGCTGGCCTGGGCAGTGTTTGGGCTTTCACTGGTGATTGTGTGGAGTTTCATCCTACTGTTTCGACATGCCAAGCTTCGCAGCCAGGCGGAGAAACGGTTGCTGGCTGAGACCAAGTTTCGACGGGCCATGGAGGACTCAGTGGTTACCGGCATGCGGGCCATCGACATGCAAGGACGAATCACCTACGTCAACCCCGCCTTTTGCAAAATGACAGGCTACAAAGAATCTGAACTGGTGGGCATGGCTCCGCCCTTCCCTTACTGGCCCGACCGCTCCTATGAAGAGCAACAAACCAATCTGGACCTGATTTTGTCGGGCAATGCTCCGCAAAAAGGCATCGAGGTACAAGTGCGCAGGCGCGATGGCAGCGTGTTTGATGCCCGCATGTATGTGTCGCCATTGGTTGACAGCGACGGCCAACAAAGCGGCTGGATGACCTCGATGACAGACATCACCGAGCCACGCCGAATTCGTGACGAACTGGCAGCAGCGCACCGACGCTTTGTTCGTATTCTGGAAGAACTGGACGCCGCCGTGTGCATTCAAGGCCCCGAGGCCGGGCCTGATGAGTATATTTTTGTGAACCGGCTACACCGGGAATGGTTTGCCAAGGCCACCCCACCCCGCATGTCGAAGAATCGCCGCAATCGCCCGAATCTGTACGAACCATTCGAATGGCTTAATCCTGTGTCCCAGCGGTGGTATGAAGTTCGGCGCCGTTCGATATCCTGGGTAGATGGCGCGACAGTTGTGATGCAGGTGGCCACTGACATTTCGTCGCGCAAGGAGGCGGAAGACATGTCACGTCAACAACAAGAAAAACTCCAGTTCACCTCCCGATTAATTACGCTGGGCGAGCTGGCTTCCTCGCTGGCCCATGAAATCAACCAGCCACTGGCCGCCATTTCAAATTACAACATGGGCAGCGTGACCCGCCTTAAAGCGGGCAAGGTAAGTCCTGAAGACCTTTTACCAGTGCTTGAAAAGGTGAATGTACAGGCCCAACGCGCAGGAGACGTGATTCGCCGAATTCGAGAATTTGTCAAACAACAGGAGCCCAAACGCGGCCCCTGCCCGATTGGCAAAATCATTGAAGACGCGATCAGCTTTTCCCGGCTGGAAGCCAAACACCAATCTGCCCGCATTGAGATGAACCTGCCTGATGCGCTGATGTCGGTGGTGGCTGACCCGGTACTGATTGAACAAGTGCTGATGAACCTGATCAAGAACGGTCTTGAGGCCATGGGCCATTTGCCACCCGAGCAAAAATTGATTGAAATTCAGGTTGGCCAATCGGCCCAGTTTGCGCTGGTCGAGGTGAGGGATCACGGTGTTGGGGTGCCCGAGGAAATCCGTCAGCGGCTGTTTGAATCGTTTTTCACAACCAAATCCGATGGAATGGGCATGGGCCTGAACATCTGTCGTACTATTATTGAGTATCATCAAGGCCAATTGTGGGTAGAACCCGCGCAAGGCCAAGGCAGCGTCTTCAAGTTCACGCTTCCACTGGCCGAAGACACGGTGCTTGCGCACATCAACCCACCTGTTATGGAATAAAGCCAATGCTCCACACCCAGCCACGCCACACTGAAATGCAAGAAACCGTGTTCATCGTGGACGATGATGAGGCGGTACGCGACTCGCTACAATGGCTTATTGAAACTGAGGGTTATCAGGTGAAAACCTATGCAGACCCTGAGTTGTTTCTGGAGCAACTGGTGTGGCCGCAACCCTGTGTGCTGCTGCTGGACATTCGCATGCCAAAGCTTTCTGGCCTTGAAGTTCAAAAAACACTGAACGAACGGGGCATTCCCATTCCCATCGTGTTTATTACGGGCCATGGCGACGTGACTTTGGCCGTTGAAACGATGAAGAACGGTGCGGTTGATTTTCTGGAAAAGCCCTTCGATGAGGCCAAAATCAAAGACTTGATTCATCAACACATGCGTCTTGCACACGAGCTGGCTCAAACCGCCAAGCTCGATGAACAAATCAACAAACTGTATTCCAAGTTGACCACACGTGAATTGCAGGTACTGGAACGAATCGTATCGGGTCGCCTGAACAAGCAAATTGCAGACGATTTGAACATCAGCATTAAAACTGTTGAAGCCCACCGCGCCAATATCATGGACAAGCTGCAGGTAACCACCGTGGCTGATTTGCTAAAAATTGCGCTACGCAAATCACCGGAACTGGCACAGCCCTGAACATCCCCAGCAAGGCCTGCTTTTTTCCTAAAGGCGGGTCTTGTTCAATTGAACCATTTCAAATTTTCGAACTCATTTAATCATGTCTGCACAAATCATCAGCGGCACAGAATTGGCCGCCTCAATCCGTGAAACCATTGCCAAGCGCGCTGCCGAATTAACGGCCCTGGGTCACCAGCCCGGCTTGGCTGTGGTGCTGGTGGGCGAAGACCCCGCCTCGCAGGTTTATGTGCGCAACAAAGTGTCGGCCTGCGAAAAAGCCGGCTTCAAATCGGTGATGCACCGCATGCCGGAAAACACCAGTCAGGACGCGCTGGTGGGTTTGGTCGAACAGTTAAATGCCGACCCCTCCATTCACGGTATTTTGGTGCAACTACCCTTGCCAAAACACCTGGATTCGCACCTGGTGATTGAAGCAATCAGCGCCGAGAAGGACGTGGATGGTTTTCACATCAGCAACGCTGGTTTGTTGATGACAGGCAAGCCGCTGTTTCGCCCCTGTACGCCTTATGGCGTGATGAAAATGCTTGAACTGACGGGAATCGAATTGCGCGGTGCTGAGGCGGTTGTGATTGGTGCCAGCAATATTGTTGGCAAGCCACAAGCCATGTTGTTGTTGCAACAAGGTGCCACTGTGACCTTATGTAACAGCAAAACCAAAGACCTGAAATCGCACTGCCAGCGTGCAGACGTACTTGTAGTTGCGGTGGGTCGTCCCAATATGATTACAGGTGACATGATCAAACCCGGTGCAGTGGTGATTGATGTGGGCATTAACCGCCTGCCCGATGGCAAGCTGTGCGGCGATGTGGATTTTGATTCCGCCAAAGAAGTGGCTGGATGGATTACACCCGTGCCAGGTGGCGTAGGCCCCATGACCATCACCATGCTGTTGCAAAACACCATTGAAGCGGTTGAACGTAGCATATAAGCCAAGCCTTCAAGAATTTTTAGCAGGACCCAAAACCTATGAACGCGAACATGAACAATCCCCTACTCGACTTTTCCGGACTACCCCGTTTTTCGGACATCAAAACCGAGCACGTGGAACCAGCGATTGACACGTTACTGGCGGCTGCAAAAAAACAGCTGGAAATTACGGCCGGTACGGCGCCGGAACAAGCCACATGGGAAGAAACCCTTCTGCCGCTCGACATAGCCTGCGAACAACTTAGCCGCGCTTGGGGCGTGGTCGGGCATTTGCATTCTGTGGCCGACACCGAAGAACTTCGCGCGGCCTACAATGCCTGCCTGCCAAAAACCACCGAGTTCTGGACCATGGTTGGGCAAGACGAACGCCTGTATGCCATTTACAAAGCCATTGAGCAAAGTGAGGCCGCCAAAACTTTCACGCCCGCGCGCTTGAAGGTACTGGCCAATTCCATTCGTGGTTTCAAGTTGGGCGGTGCCGAACTGCCTGCCGATCAGAAGCCGCGTTACGCAGAAATTCAAGACCGGCAAGCTGCAATTACCGCCAAGTTTTCAGAAAACGTGCTCGACGCCACCAACGCCTTTGAATTAATTGTGACCGACAAAGCCGATTTGGCAGGCATTCCTGAATATGCAGTGCAAGCCGCCGAAGAACTTGCCAAGTCGGAAGGCAAGGAAGGCTACAAGTTCACGCTGCAATTCCCCTCTTATTTCCCGGTACTGCAATATGCCGAGAAACGCGAGCTGCGCGAAACACTTTACGAGGCCTATGCCAAACGGGCTTCTGAATTTGGCCCTGCAGAGCTCGACAACACGGCACTGATTCGAGAACTGTTGCGACTGCGCCTTGAAGAGGCCCAAATGTTGGGTTACGAAAATTTCGGTGAACTCAGTCTGGTTCCGAAAATGGCCAACACGCCCAGTGAGGTTGTGAACTTCCTGCGTGAACTGGCCTTGAAAGCCAAGCCCTTTGCCCTACGCGATCTTGAGGAAATCAAGGCGTTCGCCAAAGTCGAATTGGGCATGAATGAATTGCAAAGCTGGGACATGAGCTACGCCTCGGAGAAACTGAAAGAAAAAAAGTACGCTTTTAGCGATCTCGAAGTGCGCCAGTACTTTCAGGAAGACCGTGTGCTCGATGGCCTGTTCAAGCTGACAGAAAAGCTGTTCAGCGTGCAAATTGTGAAGGCACAAGCCGACACATGGCACCCGGATGTGCGCTTCTTTGAAGTCCAAAAAGAAGGCAAGGCAATCGCGCATTTTTACCTGGACCCATACGCGCGCGCCAGCAAACGCTCTGGCGCCTGGATGGACGACGCCCGCGGCCGCAAGCGCACCGAGCAAGGTGTACAAACACCTGTGGCCTACCTCACCTGCAATTACACCAAACCGGCTGCGGGCAAGGCTGCGCAGCTGTCGCACGACGACGTGCAAACCCTGTTCCATGAATTCGGGCACGGCATTCACCACATGCTGACTCGTGTAGACGAACTGGATGTGGCGGGTATTAATGGCGTGGAATGGGATGCAGTGGAACTACCCTCCCAGTTTATGGAAAACTTTGCCTGGGAATGGAGTGTGGTTGAATCACTCACCGCGCACGAAACAACAGGCGAGCCCATGCCCAAGGTTCTGTTCGACAAAATGGTGGCAGCCAAGAATTTCCAGAGTGGCTTGCAAACCCTGCGCCAAATCGAGTTCTCGCTATTCGACATGTTGGTCCACACCGAATTTGACCCGCACAGCGAGGCAAACATTCTTGACCTGCTTGCCCAAGTGCGAAAGGAAGTGGCTGTGCTTGTTCCACCGGCCTACAACCGTTTCCCGAATTCATTCAGTCATATTTTCGCCGGTGGCTACGCCGCGGGTTACTACAGCTACAAGTGGGCTGAGGTGTTGTCGGCCGATGCCTTTGCGATGTTCGAAGAAAACGGCGTGGTCAGCCCTGAAACAGGCAAGAAATTCCTGGAAGAAATCCTTTCAGTGGGCGGCAGCCGCCCTGCGGCAGAGTCGTTCAAGGCCTTCCGAGGTCGCGAGCCCAGCATTGATGCCCTGCTTCGCCACACCGGCATGGTTGACAACAGGCAGGCTGCTTGATGGCCAATATTCAACTTGCAAGCTGGAATGTCAATTCGCTCAAGGTGCGCCTGCCGCACCTGCTGCAATGGCTTGAAACCAATCCGGTTGATTTGCTGGGCCTTCAAGAACTGAAACTGACCGACGAGAATTTTCCCGTGGCCGAGCTTGATGCAGCGGGTTACGGCGCGGTGTTCGCCGGCCAGAAAACATACAACGGCGTGGCCATTCTGTACAAAAAGGCCACCATGCCTGAACCAGTGGACGTACTGGTGAACTTGCCCAGCTTTCCCGATGAGCAAAAACGCGTGATTGCAGCCACATTTGGTGATTTACGCTTCATCAGCGCCTATGTGGTCAATGGCTCCGAGGTGGGTTCGGATAAATTTGAGTACAAAAAAGCCTGGCTGGATGCCTTGCTCAAGGATTGCGAGGGCTGGCTGGCCCAGTATCCAAAACTGGCTTTGGTGGGCGATTACAACATTGCCCCCGACGACCGAGACGTACACGATCCCAAGGCTTGGGCTGGGCAAGTGCTGTGCTCAGACGATGAACGCAGCCGTTTCAATACCCTGCTGGGCATGGGTTTGGTCGACAGCTTCCGCCTGTTTGAGCAAGCCGAGAAAACCTTTTCTTGGTGGGATTACCGCATGTTGGGTTTCCAGAAAAACAAGGGCTTGCGAATTGACCATGTTTTACTTTCACAGCCCTTGGCCGACAAGTGCACGGCCAGCGTCATTGACCGCGCGCCCCGCAAGTGGGAGAAGCCCTCAGACCACGCCCCCGCCATTGCAACCGTGAATATTTGATTGACTACCCCCCTTCAAAAAGGGGAATAGTTTGCAAAAACACAGGTTCTTTAGCGTTTTTAAACAGGCGATTTACCCCTCTAATTAGGCAATTAGCACGAGGTAGTCGGTGCGATGATCGAAGCTGTTCATCACCTTCCCAATCGCTTCGCACCATGAACCTAAAGACTCTGCCCCTTTCCAAACAGATCAGCTTCACCAGCGCCGCTTTGGTGGCCTTGATTGTATTGAGCCTGGTTGGCATTACTGCCGCCTACACCTTCAATGCAGCCACTGCCCGCACCGAGCGAGCAGTTTCCACGCAGGCTGAAGGTTTGCGACAAACCATGGAGATCGCCTACAAGCTGTCGGAAGGCTCTGTAACTCAGCTTGCCGATTTGTTCGAGGTCGAGTTCAACGGCGAATTGCTGGTGGACCCAGAGCAACTTATCTCGATTACGCCTGAAATTGACGGCCCCATGGTTACCCTGGATTCCACCTTCATCACCGGCAACTACGGTGTAGTGGACAATTTCACGAAAATGACCGGCGGTATTGCCACGGTGTTTGTTCGTACCGGCGACGACTACCTAAGAATTTCAACCAGCCTGAAAAAGGAAAATGGTGACCGTGCCGTGGGTACCAAGCTGGATCGCAGCCACCCAAGCTATGCCAAAGTGATCAAAGGCGAAACCTACGTGGGCGAGGCGCTGTTATTCGGTAAGCGTTACATGTCGAAGTACTTGCCAATCAAAAGCAGCGATGGCCAACATGACCTGGTGCTGTACATCGGTTTCGACATGACCAATCTTTTCGCCGACGTTCAGAATGCGGTATTGGGCACACGCATTGGTGAAACCGGCATTCCCTACGTGCTGTACACCACAGGTGCCAACGCAGGCAAGGTGATGATTCACTCGCAATTCAAAGGCGACGAATTCAAGGAACTGGCCGCCAAAGAATCTGATTTGCAAGGCTTGCTTGACAAGATGAGCAAGGAAGACAAAGGCATTACACAAATTAGCTGGAACGATCCGAAATCAGGTGAAAGTCGCACCGAGTTTGTGGCGTTCAGCAAAGTACCCCAGTGGGGCGGCGCCGCCATTGTTGCTCCGGCCCTAACTTCTGAAATGTTCAGTACCATTTATGCCATGTCAGGCATGATGGTAATCATGGGTCTAATCGCCTCTGCAATCATTGCTTTGGCCCTGTTCTGGGTCACAAGCCGCCTGACCAGCTCGACCAAGGTGCTTACCGCATTGGCCTTGAAGCTTGGCAATGGCGACATGACTGCGCGTGCGGACGATGAAGTGACCAACGGCAACGTCACCACCAAAAACGAAATCAGCCTGTTGGCCCGCAGCATGAATCGCATGGCTGAAAGTATGGAGCAAGCCTTGGGTGCCGTAAAACGCAGCACAGACCAAGTGCAGGTTGCATCAGAGGATCTGGTTCAAACCAGTGAAGAGCTCAGCAAGGGTGCCGCATCGGGTAGTGATGCTGCCTCGGGCATGGCCTCTGCGGTTGAAGAAATGTCGTCGTCAATTTCCAGCGTGGGCGAATCGGCCACAGAAGCCAAAGATGTGAGCAACAAAGCGCGTCAGTTGGCCGACGATGGTCTGGGTGCAATTAATTCAGCCACCCAGCAAATGCACAAAATTTCCGAGAACGTTCAAGGCACCGCCAGTGTGATTCAACAACTGGGCGAACAATCCCGGGAAATTTCCGAGATTGCCTTGATCATCAAAGGCATTGCCGAACAAACCAACCTGCTGGCCTTGAATGCTGCAATTGAAGCGGCACGCGCCGGCGAACAAGGCCGAGGTTTCTCAGTTGTGGCCGATGAGGTGCGCAAGCTTGCTGAACGCACCCGCAAATCAACCGACGACATTCACGGCATGATTGAAGCCATTCAAAGCAGTTCGGGTGTGGCTGTGAACAACATGGACATGGCTGTAGAAAGCGTGAAAAAAGGCGTTGAACTTGTCGACCGCGCTGGTCAGGCCATGAACCAGATCACAGCAGACTCATCCGCTGTGGCCCACTCGGTTGAAAACATTCACGCTGCGCTGCTTGAACAAAACCAGGCTTCTGAAAGTATTGGGCAGCAAGTGGAAGTGGTGGCCCAGTTGTCGGAAGGCAACCTGGACATGGCACGCCGCGCGGCCAATGCCGTATCGGGTCTGAAAGGTGTGGCAACGGATCTGTCCAATATCCTCAAGAAGTTTCAGGTCAAGAACATGTAATTTCAGTTCACCTGAAAATAAAAAAGCCTCTGCATGCAGAGGCTTTTTTTATTGCTGTAGTTGAACCAGTCAATCGATGTCTTTCACATCAATATTCAAGTCCTGAATTTTCCGGGTAATGGTGTTACGCCCTATTCCCAAACGCTGCGCCGCCTCAATCCGCTTGCCATGGGTGGCCTTCAAAGCGGCTTGAATCATGGTGGTTTCAAACTGGGCAGTCAGGGCATCCATTACATCGGGTTGGCCACTTTCCAGTGCTTTCTCTGCTTCGATAAACAACAACTCGAGCCAACTGGCGCTGCCCGCAGGCACTGGCGCATTCGTCAATGCATCAGACGTTGAAGTGTCAACGGGATACTTGCCAGCCGACATGCCTCCCATACCAGTCTGCATTGGAGGGGTTACTGCTGCCTGTGTGGCTGGAGCATTCTCTGAAAGCCAAAGATTTGGACTGGGTGAATTGCCCGCCATTTTTTCAAGTGCCGGGGCGCCACCATTCTGAAAGGCTTTGAGTTCAGGCGGCAGATCACGCGCTTCAACCAACTGGGCAGGTGCCATGACAGTGATCCAGCGACACACATTCTCCAGCTGGCGCACGTTGCCCGGAAACGGAAACTCGCTGATGATACGAATGGCGGAATCAGACAGCCGCTTGGTTTCAGTACCCAACTCGCGTGCGGACACATTGAGAAAATGTTTAGCCAGAATGGGAATGTCTTCTTGCCGCTCGCGCAGTGGCGGCAAACGGAGCCGAATCACGTTCAGGCGGTGATACAAGTCTTCCCGGAACATGCCCAGTTTGACACGTTCATCCAGGTTTTGATGCGTGGCTGCAATTACCCGCACATTGGCCTTGATGGGTTGTTGCCCACCCACTCGGTAAAAGTGACCGTCTGACAAAACCCTTAACAATCGGGTTTGTAACTCGGCCGGCATGTCACCAATCTCATCCAGAAACAGGGTACCGCCCTCGGCCTGCTCAAACCGGCCCTGCCGTTGGGCCTGGGCTCCGGTGAAGGAGCCGCGCTCATGTCCAAACAACTCGGATTCAAGCAAGTCTTTGGGAATGGCGGCCGTGTTCAGTGCGATGAATGGCTTTGAGGCGCGAGGACTGTGACGGTGCAAGGCACGGGCCACCAATTCTTTACCTGCACCACTTTCACCGGTGATCAGCACGGTGACATTGGACTGCGACAAACGGCCAATGGCGCGAAAAACCTCTTGCATGGCGGGTGCCTGCCCCAAAATTTCGGGCGCTGCTGAATCTGCTTCTTCAACAAACTCTTCAGTTTGCGATTCGCGCACGGCACGCATAATCAACTCGACCGCTTTTTCAATGTCGAAAGGCTTGGGCAAATATTCAAACGCCCCACCCTGAAAAGCCGAAACCGCACTGTCCAGGTCGGAATAGGCGGTCATGATAATCACCGGCAAATCGGGTTTAAGTTCGCGAACCTTGGACAAAAGCGTGAGCCCGCTTTGCCCGGGCATGCGAATGTCTGAAACCAGCACCTGCGGCACCTCGGTTTCGAGTCGTTCTAGTACTTCGGAGGCTGACGAAAAAATTTCGCAAGGAATTCCTTCGCGGGAAATTGCTTTTTGCAAAACCCAACGAATGGAGTGGTCATCATCAACAACCCAAATAGGACGCATTAATTGTGGTTCCTTCAAACCGCTCAGCTGGTAGCGTGATCAAACTGCAGCGGCAATGTGACTTTGAAAAGTGTTCTTCCCGGTGTGGAGCTGCATTCAATGATGCCTTCGTGTTGTTGCACGAATGTTTGAGCCAACGTCAAGCCCAAACCACTGCCGCCCTCACGTCCCGAAACCAGCGGGAAAAAAATTCTTTCCATGATTTCTGCAGGAATGCCGGGTCCGTTGTCGATCACTTGCAAGTCTAATGCCAGCCTGTGTTGCTTGCGGTTTAAGGTTACTCTACGCACCACTCTGGTGCATAGTGTTATTTGCGCGGTGCCTTCCGCGATTTGTGGTGCCAAAGCTTGTGCAGCATTGCGCACTATATTCAGGATTGCCTGAATAAGCTGTTCCAGATCCCCTAAAAACTCGGGAATGGAAATGTCGTAGTCACGAACAAATTTCAAGCCCTTCGGGTGCTCAGCCAGAATCACCGAACGCACCCGCTCACACACCTCATGAATATTCATCATGGACACGATGTGAGGCTTACGGTGCGGGGCCAGCAGGCGGTCAACCAGGGTTTGGAGGCGGTCCGATTCCTTGATCACCACCTGTGTGTACTCTTTAAGCTCCGGCGAAGGAAGCTCAACTTCAAGCAGCTGCGCAGCACCACGAATGCCCCCCAGCGGGTTCTTGATTTCATGGGCGAGGTTGCGAATCAGTTCTTTGTTGGCAAGCGACTGATCGAGCATTCGGGCCTCACGATCCACCTTCAACTGCTGCTCGATTTCCCGCAGTTCAATAATGGTGACGCCATTCGCGCCATCGGGACAAGACAAAGTGACATGCACATGTTCAGACGTTCCGCTGGGCCGAATCAACTCGAATACCTGCCGCTTCACGCCAAAGGGATCGGCATGGGACTTGTTCAGAAACTCCCGAAATGCATTCGCCTCTACAAACAAGGCCGCCAGGGCCTGCCCGTCCAGGCTGCGCCTTGAAACCTCCAGCAGGGTTTCGGCGGACAGATTGGCGTACAACACAACGCCTTCCGGATTACTGACCACAACCGCAGTGGCCAACAACTCCAGGCCTTGAAAGCGTTCTTTTTTCAATTCATCCTCATAATGATCTGATCGGTTTAATCAATTTACTTTGACAGCCTGATCAATTCGGTTTTAAGTATTTCAATATTGTCATTGGTCACCATGATTTCCTGTTCAAGTCGAGAAACCCGGTCCAAATATTTTTGATAATTTTTCTCATTGCCCAAACGATCGGGCTGACCATTCTTGTATTCGTCCTGCAAAGACTTCAACTTGCTTTCTTCGATGCGCAGTTCTTCCTGCAAAATTTTCATTCGATCGTCTTTTGCATTGAAGTCGGCGGCAGAGCGATTGTCATAAGCGGCTGTGGCCCGTCTGCCTGAACCGCCCGCTGAGGAGGGCTCGGACATGCTGCTGCCTTTTGAGGCTGATCGCGGGGATGGAACCACAGTAATCGGATTCAGGTTCAAGGGCACGCAACCGTCGCCACCATCGGAGTTCTGGTAGGTGCGCACACCGTCGGCGCCGGTGCAAACGAACATCTCGGTGCCTTTGGCCTGCGCCGCAGGCAGCAACAGAATGCCCATTACCGAGACCATTAGCGAATATTGAAAAACAGTCGACTTCACCATGATTGCATATCTACAGAATTCGGGACGACTTTCATGATACTCGATCCCTCCTTGAAGCCCCTCCCCATTGAAGGCGGGTGCTGATACCAGACGGGGTAGATTCTTTACAAATAACTGAAAATGAAAAATGGCCCTGCACTTGATCAGTGCAGGGCCATTTTCACGTCCGATCAATATATACGGTATGAATTACAGACCGTAGTACATGTCGTATTCAATGGGGTGTGGGCTCATGCGCATGCGCTGAACTTCTTCCATCTTCAACTCGATGTAAGCATCGATCATTTCCTTGCTGAACACACCACCACGAGTCAGGAACTCGTTGTCAGCCTGCAGGGCTTCCAATGCTTGCTCCAGGCTATGACACACGGTTGGTACCATTGCGTCTTCTTCTGGGGGCAGGTCGTACAGGTTTTTGGTCGCTGCTTCACCGGGGTGAATCTTGTTTTGAACACCGTCCAGACCAGCCATCAACAGGGCAGAGAATGCCAGGTATGGGTTGGCCATGGGATCCGGGAAACGCGCTTCAATACGACGGCCCTTGGGGTTGGCCACGTGCGGAATACGGATGGAAGCTGAACGGTTTTTGGCAGAATAAGCCAGTTTCACCGGTGCTTCGTAACCAGGTACCAAACGCTTGTAAGAGTTGGTTGATGGGTTGGTAATCGCGTTCAAGGCACGAGCGTGTTTGATGATACCGCCGATGTAGTACAGGGCGAAATCAGACAAACCAGCGTAGCCGTTGCCAGCAAACAGGTTCACACCGTCTTTCCAGACTGACTGGTGAACGTGCATGCCTGAACCGTTGTCGCCCCACATTGGCTTGGGCATGAATGTGGCTGTTTTGCCATAGCTGGCAGCCACATTCCACACGGTGTACTTCAAAATTTGTGTCCAGTCAGCGCGCTTGGTCAGCGTGGAGAACATGGTACCGATTTCGTTCTGGCCAGCGCCAGCCACTTCGTGGTGGTGCACTTCAACAGGCACGCCTTGCTGTTCCAGCAACAGACACATTTCAGAACGGATGTCCTGGAAAGAATCTGTTGGGGACACGGGGAAGTAGCCGCCCTTCACGGTTGGACGATGGCCCAGGTTACCGTGTTCGTAATCAATGCTGGTTGACCAGGAGGCTTCTTCAGACTTGATCTTGAAGAAACAGCCAGACATTTCATCACCCCAGGTGATGCTGTCAAAAATGAAGAATTCGGGTTCTGGACCAAAGTAGGCCGTGTCGCCCAAGCCAGAGGACTTCAGGTAGGCTTCAGCGCGACGGGCGATGGAACGTGGATCGCGGTCGTAACCCTTGCCGTCGGTTGGCTCAATGACGTCACAAGTCAAAATCAAAGTGGGCTCTTCACGGAATGGATCCATGCGCGCAGTGTCAGGATCAGGCATCAACAGCATGTCAGAGGCTTCAATGCCTTTCCAGCCGGCGATGGAAGAGCCGTCGAAGGCGTGGCCAGACTCGAACTTGTCTTCGTCAAACATCTTAACTGGCACAGACACGTGCTGTTCTTTGCCTTTGGTGTCGGTGAAGCGGAAGTCAATGAACTTCACTTCATTTTCCGCAACCATCTTCATTACTTCTTGGGCGGTCGCCATTGAAAATCTCCTGGTACGTGAGGTGGAATAGTGATCTTAAAAAAACCTAAGTTGAACGCTTTGATTTAAGCGAAACAATAGCACGTTCGATAACGCTATATATGACGCTCAGAGCGAATTCAAACTTCAACATAGAGACGTAAAGCAAAGACCATACCAAGTTATGGACAACCTTGAATCAAGGTTTCTGGCTGGTTCGATGGAATCCATCGCAAAACTTCTGCACCAACAATGTGCACAAAGCACTAATTTGGTGCCTATTAGCATTTCACCTAATCGATCGCATGCTTGTATTACAATACACTCATCAATAAATTACTTGCGAATGCAACTTCATGTCCTCCACTTCACAACAATTGATCGACCAAGCTAGGCAATACGCCTCTGAAAAGGGTCTGGGCTACTTGGGTTCACTAACCCCCAAAGAAGCTTGGGAGTTACTGAATGCCGATGAGAACGCTGTTCTGATCGATGTGCGCACCGACGCTGAACTGGATTGGGTTGGTCAGGTGAGCTTTTCAGAGGACCGCTCGTTTCATGTGGAGTGGAACAATTACCCCGATGGCATTCGCAACCCCGATTTCATTGCGCAAATCGAGGCAAGGGTTGAGAAGCATCAACCAGTTCTTTTTATCTGCCGAAGCGGAGCGCGGTCCCACCACGCGGCCACCTTGGCTGCCAAACATGGATTTGAATTTGCAATCAATGTGCTGGAAGGATTTGAGGGCGACAAGAACGATTTCCACCAACGTTCAAGCCTCAACGGCTGGCGTTTTCACGGGCTACCTTGGGAGCAACATTGAGCAGCCCGGCCAATGGCTTGAATGGGTTTTTATTGCCCAAAAAGACCGAACAACTTGCCAGCCACCATGAACGCAGCCAGGCAACCCAGCACATGAACAAGGGCATGGCCCAAAGCAAGCATGGGTTTGTCGAGCAGCAGGTTTGCACCCTCTGCAGTGAAAGCGGAAAAAGTAGTAAGCCCGCCCAATACGCCAGTCATGAGAAACAGCCCCACCGGGTTGGCTTTCAGCCAGACTGGCCCCAACACCGAAAACAATGCGCCTGCAATAAAACCGCCAATCAGGTTGACCGTCAAAGTGCCGATTTGAAACGGCAGCCACGCTGGTTGAGCCAACAGCAAGCCAAGGCCATAACGCCCCACACCGCCTAGGCCAGCCCCCACAAACACGGCCAGCGCATTCAATGCATTCACTGCGCTTGCTCCCAACGCTCTTTGGCAGAGTCGTCGCTGTCACGGGCAGACACCCAACGGGCGCCTTCAGGCGTATCTTCCTTTTTCCAGAAAGGTGCCTCCGTTTTCAGGTAATCCATGATGAATTCACAGGCCAAAAAAGCCTGCTGACGATGCTCGCTGGTGGCTGCAGCAAACACGATTTGATCTTCCGGATACAAGGGCCCTACTCGGTGAATAATCATGGCCGATGTAATCTCGAACCGTTCATCAGCCACTTTCAGAATGTTTTCAAGTGCCTTTTCAGTCATGCCGGGATAATGTTCCAGTGTCATGGCACTTACAGTGCTGTTTTCATTGATGTCGCGCACAGTGCCAATGAAGGTTGCCACCGCACCAATTTCGGGCAAACCCTGTCGAAGCCACCGAATTTCCTCAGCCACATCAAAATCAGCCTCCTGAACCACCACCTTGGCGCGTTTCATTTCACCCCCCAGTAACCGGCGGGAAAAAGGCCACTTCAGCCAGCTCTCCAACCGGTGTTTCATCGTCGGCCATGTCCTGGTTTACAGCGGCACGCAAACGCCCGACCTCGGAAATGGCTTTGGCAAATCCAGGATACTCAGCACACAAATGGGCGCGCAAACCGGCCACGGTCGCCGGTGAAAATGCTGCATTCACTTCGAGGCTGTCTTGCCCGAACTGCTCTTTCAAACTGGCGAAAAACCGCACTTTTACTTTCATCTCATCAAATCCTGATACGACACGTAATCCACCCAGTCACCCGGGTGGACCCGCTGCCCTTTGGCCACCCTGACCAAACCACTGGAGCAGGCCAGCGAGGTCAAAACCCCTGAACTCTGGTTTGCAAACAAACTTGCTTTTTCAGATTGTACATCCGCACGCAAAAACTCTTCGCGGCGAGTGTCGGGCGTGGGCCACGAGAAATTGGCCTGAACCTGTCTGGTGCGCTGGCGCCAGTCCACAAGCTCCCGGGTTTGCCCTTCCAGCAAACTCAAAAAGGGTTTCACAATCAGTTGAAAGGCCACTGCGCTTGAAACCGGATTACCGGGCAGTCCGAAAAACCAGCTTTGCCCGCCACCAGGTCGATTAATCTGACCAAAAGCAATTGGCTTGCCGGGCTTCATGGCCACTTTCCACGAACGCAACTGCCCTACTTTCTCTATTGCGGGTTTAACGTGGTCTTCTTCGCCCACCGAAACACCACCAGAGCTGATGACCGCATCGCAATCGGCCAATGATTGAAGCGCAGCGCAAGTGGCTTCCAAATTATCAGGAACAATACCCACCGAGCTCACTTCAACATTCATCGATTCAAGAAGACCGCACCACACATATTCGTTGGAATTGTAAATTTGGCCGGGCTGTAAAACTTGACCGGGGTTTTGAAGCTCGCTGCCAGTAACCATGACCCCCACTTTCAGGCGCTTGGTGACCAACACTATGGGCACGCCAATTGAGGCCAGCAAGCCCACATGAATGGCGTCCAGACGGGTACCTTTGGACAACACCACCTGCCCGCTTGAAATGTCCTCACCTGCACGCCTTATCCATTGCCCGGGCTTTGGAACAACGCTGAACGTGACACTGGCATCGTCATTGACCACAACATCTTCTTGCATCACCACAGAATCAGCGCCAGCAGGAATTGGTGCGCCAGTGAATATTCGCGCCACGGTTCCTGCTTGCAATGGCTCTGGTGAAGAACCGGCTGGCACACGTTGGGACACCTGAAAATTATGCCCGGCCTGGAAATCGCCACAACGAACCGCATAACCATCCATGCCACTGTTGTCGTGTTGCGGCACATTCAAGATGGAATGAATGTCTTGGGCCAGCACCCGGCCCAAGGCATTTTTCAAATTCACAGATTCAGTGGATATTGCCTGCTGGGTGGCAATGGGCCACACCTGTTCAAGCAAGTCGTTCAAATCAATCATTCACAAACCGTTTCAGGATGAATTGCGCAATCGAAGCCGGGTCGTTCAAAGGCAGAACCGGCAAACCACGGCACTCAATTTCAGTGTCGCAGGCCACTGCAATAATGTTCGAATCCTGAGGATACAACATGGGTTTGCCATTGGCTTCTCGCCAAATTTCAATTTTGGGAATATCTGCCCGCTTGAATCCTTCAACAATCACCAGGTCGCAAGGGGATAGTTTTTCAAGTTGCTCCTCCAGTGTGGGTTCTCTTTCATCGCGCAACTCATGCATCAACACCCAGCGTTTGTTGGCAGTAATCAGCACTTCATAGGCGCCTGCTTCTCGATGTCTGTAGGAGTCTTTGCCTGGGCGGTCAATGTCAAAATCATGGTGAGCGTGTTTAATCACAGACACGCGAACGCCCTCGCCGATCAACATGGGCAAGAGCTGCTCAATCAATGTGGTTTTACCCACGCCGGAAAAACCGGCAAAGCCAAACACCTTGGGCACTTCAGTTTCCTTCTGACAGTTGTTTTTCAATCAACAACAGTTGCTGACCTGTTTCTTTCAAAATATCTGCGGATGGGCGTGCCTTACAACGCAACACAATTTCAAAACAGGCACCGAATTGTGGCTCAACTTCCGGCAGCACTGGGCTGGTGGCCCACAAATCGCCGCCATAACGTTGAACCAGCATGCGCGAGACCGGCAGACCCAAGCCGGTTCCTCGGCCCGCCTGTTTGCTGGTGTAGAACATTTTGAAAATGAGTTGCAAGCGATCTGAAGGAATCGCTTCGCCGTTGTTTTGTACCAGAATTTGCACGGCCGGCTGGCCATCGCTCAAGAGAACATCTGCAGTTTTTATCGAAATGGTGGGGCCCTCGTTCAATGCGGCAAACTGCGCATCGAATGGCCCTTCAAGGGCATGGGTTGCGTTAATCAACAAATTCACCATGACCTGCTGCAATTCAGTTTTGCTGATTTGAACAGTTTGTTGTGCAGAAAAATCAAACTTCAACTGCGCACGTGCCATGTCAATTTCATTGCGGACAAACAAAATGCTGTCCTGAATGATTTCATTAACATTGATCTCTTCGGTGTATGACGCGTATTCATCTGGCCGACAAAACTGCAGCAGCTTTTGCACGATGTTGCGCATGCGGTGTACTTGCTCATCGAGCAAACGCACTGTTTTAAGGCTTTCGGGATCATTCAGGGTAATCCGGATCAAATCCAGATGCCCCATCATGATCGCCAAAGGGTTGTTGAATTCATGCGCAATGCCGGCAGTCAACTGTCCCAATGCCGCCAATTTTTCCGAAGCCAGCAACTGCTCCACCGCCTGATGAAGTTTTTGATTGGCCGCCTGCAAATCAGCGGTTCGCTGCCGCACGCGCTCATCCAGCTGTTCATTGAGGCCAAGAAGTTCGCTGCGGCGCGCATCCAGTTGATCCAGCAGCGCATCGAAGTGATTGGCCAGGTCTGCGAATTCATCTTCGCGGCGAAGATCGCCCACACGGGCTGCCGTATCACCACGTTCCTGCAAGCTCATGATGTAATTCATACGGCGCAGAGGATAAAAAATACCCGAAGTTAAGCGCACCACCATCATGGCACCCAGCACCATGGCTGCCCCCACTGCCAGTAAAAACAAAATCAGCAATTGGGTTTTGATATTGGCGTAAGGTGCCTCCAGAAAGCCGACATAAAACATGCCGATCCGCGCGCCCTCCGGGCTCAACAGCGGAGCATAAGCGGCCACATACCAGTCGTTCACCACGAAGGCACGTTCCAGCCACACTTCGCCGCGCCCCAAAACGCTTTGTCGAACTACGTCAGAAACACGGGTACCCAAAGCACGTGACTCGCCATCGCGACGAACCGTAGTGGCTACGCGCACGTCTTCCAGAAAAATGGTGGTGGTACCGATGGAGCCTTCCAGCAAAGTGTTTGGTGAATAAATCAGGTTGTTAATCTCATCTACCAAACCCAGATTGCCGTTTAACAGCAAACCGCCTTCCAGATAACCCAACATATTCCCGTCGTTGAAAACAGGTTGCAAAACCTGAACAACCAAGCCCCTGTCCTCCTTGCTTTTGGATGATGGGCTTGCGTTGGAAGTTGGAATAATGGCCTGCACCGCGCGCGAGGCGAGATCGGGGGAAATGTCCATCAGCTCCTTGTTCGACAGCAACACGGTGTAGCTGCCTGACTCGCGAAACTTCACTGACTTTTGCACCTCGGGGTCGAGCATGTAAGGCAAGCGTGAGGGAAACGAATTCACCACCATGCCAGTTGGACTGATCAAACGCAGGTAAGCAAAACCGAGCCGCTCTGCTTGAGTTTGCAGGTCCTTGTTGTTCAGCTTGCCACCCCGCTGGCTCAGCAGATTTCGAAGAAAGGCACTTTCCGACCAGGCTTTCAAGGCCTGTGACCTGCTTTCCTGCACATCGGTGAACTCTTGTTGCGCAAGCACAAGATCGCTGCGCACTTTTGAAATGAGAATTTTTGTATAAGCGGCCTGCCCAGCCGACCACACCAGCATGGCCACAATGGGAATGAGCACCAGCAAAGGGATGCAGGCTGTTACAACCAGTTTGGTCTTGACAGTCCAGTGGCTGGGCCAAAAATGCCCGCGTGGCGGAAATGGCCGCTGACCTATTCTTGGCTCCACGCCATGCACTTTCGTTCAAGTGTTTTTCGGGACACGCCCAAGCGGCGTGCTGCTTCGGATTTATTCCCGCTGCAGGCATTCAACACACGCAGAATGTGCGCTTTTTCAACCTGCTCCAGCGACTCGCTCTGAGGGTCTTCTTCAATGGCAGTCCGCTCATCCAGATCAAGATTCAAAGGCAAATCTTCCTTGGGGAAATAACCCAAAATCAATGAACGCTCAATGAAATTTCGCAGTTCACGCACATTGCCTGGCCATTCGTAGGCCTGTAAACGCGCCTGCATTTCCGGGCTTATTTTCAAGGGATCAATGCGCAGCTTTTTGGCAAACACCTTGATGAAGTAGTTGGCCAGAAGCTCGATGTCTTCGGGGCGGCTGCGCAAAGGCGGCATTTCAATCGGCATCACTTGCAATCGGTAATACAAGTCTTGCCTGAAGCGCCCGCGCTTCACCTCTACATCCAGATTCACGTTTGTCGCAGCAACAATGCGCACATCCACATCCACTTCTTTGGTGCTGCCCACCGGACGAATTCGCCGGTCTTCAAGAACTCGCAACAATTTGGTTTGCATGCTCAGCGGCAACTCGCCTATTTCATCGAGAAACAGAGTGCCGCCCTGTGCGTAGTAGAACAGGCCCTGGTGCGATTCATTGGCGCCAGTGAAAGCGCCCTTGGCATGGCCAAACAACTCGCTTTCAATCAATTCCGGAGAAATGGCACCGCAGTTAATGGGCACAAATGGGCGCTCGCTTCGCAGACTCATGCCATGCAGGGTACGGGCCAATACTTCTTTGCCCGAGCCAGACTCGCCCGTGAGCAGCACAGTGGAATCGGTTGGGGCCACTTTGGCCACCAGCTTTCGCAGTTGGCGCACAATCGGACTTTCACCGACCATCACCTGCTCGTTTTGCTGAAGATTGGAAACAGCCCTTTTCAGCACGAAGTTTTCACGTTTCAAGCGGTTTTGGTCGGCTGCGCGATCAAGTGCGTACCAAAGTTGGTCAATACGAAAGGGTTTCTGGAGAAAGTCTTGCGCGCCTGCGCGCAGGGCACCAATGGCGGTGTCCATGTCGGCATAGCCAGTAATCAGGATTACATCGCCCTCGTAGCCACCTTGGCGCAACTCGTTCAGCCATTGAAGGCCACTTTTACCGGGCAAGCTCACGTCCAGCACCACAGTGCTGTAGTCATGGTTGTCGAACAGGGCCTGGGCCATTTCAACAGAGCCTGCGGTATCTACACGTGCAAAACGGGTTTCCAGCGCCTTTTCCAGGAAATGGCGCATGCCAGGCTCATCATCCACAGCCAACGCCGACAAACCCTTTCTGGGCTGGGCATCGATGCCTTGGCCGGTGGCAACTTTGGGGAGGTCAACAGTGTTGGATTGAGAGGTCAAAACAGTGGCTTCACGGGGTGTTACTTAACTTTGCCATTGTTCATGATTCCGTTTGGACCTGCAAGTTAGGTAAACCCTATTACTTGCAGGCAAACG
The DNA here is from genome assembly GCF_005871185.1 of Limnobacter alexandrii. Classification (GTDB taxonomy): domain Bacteria; phylum Pseudomonadota; class Gammaproteobacteria; order Burkholderiales; family Burkholderiaceae_B; genus Limnobacter; species Limnobacter alexandrii. The sequence goes on along the minus strand of NZ_SWKN01000008.1, from coordinate 207,314 downwards.
ATTGTTTGAAAATGAAACCCACCAGATTACAGCCCGGTATTCTTGGCAATAAAAGCCTTGACCTGGTCTGCGGAAATTGGCATTTCCGTGACTCGCTGTGGCAGCTTTTCGATGCCCTGAAACTGCTCGGGCACGGGTGGTGTTTGGCCTGTGGCTTCTTCAATGGTTTCTGCAAACTTCACAGCCAAGGCGGTCTCCAGAATAACCATGGGCACGCCTGGCTCCACAAGTTCTCGAGCCACTTTCACTGCATCGGCAGTGTGGGTGTCGATTAAGGTGCCGGTACGGGCATACACTTCCTTGATGGTGTCCAGGCGGTTTTGGTGATTCGATGAACCCGACTGAAAACCGAAATCCTGCTCGATGTGCTTGAAACGCGAATCCTGCGACAAATCAAACTGACCATTCGCTGCCAAATCTTTCCACAAGGCTTTCAAGGCCTTGGGGTCGCGGCCCAGCAAGTCGTACACAAAGCGCTCGAAGTTCGAGGCCTTGGAAATGTCCATGGATGGGCTGGAAGTGATGTACGTTTCCGCAGATTTACGCGGGCGATACACCCCAGTTTTGAAAAACTCATCGAGCACATTGTTTTCATTGGTGGCCACAATCAGCTTGCGAATGGGCAAGCCCATTTGCCGTGCAATGTGGCCGGCCAGCACGTTACCGAAATTGCCGGAAGGTACTGCGAAGCTGACCGGATCGCCAATTTTTTCAGCCGTACGCAGGTAGGCATTGAAGTAGTACACAACCTGCGCAGAAATGCGGCCCCAGTTGATGGAATTCACCGTGCCAATTTTCTGGCGCGCCTTGTATTCCAGGTCTTCACTGACTGCCTTCACGATGTCCTGGCAGTCGTCGAACAAACCTTCAATGGCAATATTAAAAATATTCGGGTCTTGCAAGCTGTACATTTGAGCGCGCTGAAAAGCACTCATTTTTCCAGCCGGGCTTAACATGAAAACCCGCACACCCTTCTTGCCACGCATGGCGTATTCAGCCGCAGAACCAGTGTCGCCACTGGTAGCACCCAGAATATTCAACTCACGGTTGGTGCGGGCCAACTGGTATTCAAACAGGTTACCGAGCAACTGCATGGCCATGTCTTTGAAAGCCAGCGTGGGGCCGTTGGACAACTCCAACACCTTCATGCCATCAAACAGCTCTCGCACTGGCGTAATTTCTTCAGTGCCATACACGGCTTTGGTGTAGGTTTTGGTGGTCAGTGCTTTCAAGTCGGCTTCAGGAATGTCGGTGGCGAAAGGCTTCAACACCTCAAACGCCAACTCACCGTAGCTCAGCTTTTTCCAGCTTTCCAGCACATGCAAAGCCACTTGCGGGTAAAACTCGGGCACGGCCAGACCACCATCAGGTGCCAAGCCTTCCAGCAAAATTTCCGAGAAATCTTGGGGATCCATGCCCCCACGGCTGCTGAAGTATTTCATTTCAGCTCAAGTCCTCTACACGAATTCGGGTCAAGGGGCCATGTACGCTATCCAAGGCCTCAATTTTGGCAATGGCTTCGTTCACATCACCTTCCACACAACGGTGGGTCAACAACACAATTTCAGCGGTTTCTTTTTCGCTGGTGGCTTGGCGTTGAATCATGGCTTCAATTGAAATTTGATTGTCAGCCAGCAAACGGGTCACTTCAGCCAGCACACCCGGGCGATCATCCACAGCCAAACGCAGGTAAAAGGCAGTGACCACCTTCTCCATGGGCAACACGTCCAGGTTTTGAATACCTGCTTTCTGGAAAGCCAATACTGGCACACGGCTGGCCAAGGGCGCCTGGCTTGAGCGCGCAATCTCGATGAGGTCAGCCACCACAGCAGAGGCTGTGGGCAAACTGCCTGCACCCGCACCGTAGTACAAAGTGGGGCCTACCGCGTTGGCCTTCACCAGCACTGCGTTCATGACACCTTCCACATTGGCGATCAAGCGCTTGCCAGGAATCAGCGTGGGGTGTACGCGCAATTCCACGCCTTGCTCGGTGCGCTTGGCAATGCCCAGCAATTTCACACGATAACCCAGCTGCTCGGCGAACTGAATGTCTTCCTTGGTCAGCTTGGTGATGCCTTCAATGTAGGCTTTTTCAAACTGAACCGGCACACCAAAAGCAAGCGAGCTTAACAGGCTGATTTTGTGGGCTGCGTCTACACCTTCAATGTCAAAGGTAGGGTCTGCTTCGGCATAGCCAAAGGCTTGGGCTTGCGCCAACACTTCGGTAAATGGCAATCCCTTGTCGCGCATCTCCGACAAAATAAAGTTGCAAGTGCCGTTGATAATGCCGGCCACGTACTCAATTTTGTTGGCCGCCAAGCCTTCCTTGACTGCCTTGATCACCGGGATACCACCAGCCACTGCGGCCTCAAACGCCACCATCACATTGTTGGCTTCAGCTGCCGCGAAAATTTCATCGCCATGCACAGCCAGCAAGGCTTTGTTGGCAGTAACCACGTGCTTGCCAGCGTTAATTGCAGCAAGTACCAATTGCTTGGCAATGGTATAACCACCGATCAGCTCGACCACCACATCAATGTCGTCGCGCTTCACGGCTTCAAATGCATCGCCCAACACCTCAACGCCTGGGCCAGCCAGTTCACGGGCTTTGTCAGTGTTCAGGTCGGCGATGACTTTGATCTGAATGGGGAAACCCACACGGCGTTCAATTTCATTCGCATTGTCTTTCAGCACATTGAAAGTGCCGGAACCGACAGTACCCAAACCCAGCAGGGCCACTCGTAGAGGTTTGTTCATTTTTAAATCAGCCAAGGTGTTGTTTTCGATAACTTTCCAGGAAGCGTGCAATTCTACCAACTGCGTCCGTCAAATCATCGGTGTTGGGTAGGAAAACCACCCGGAAATGATCCGGATTGATCCAATTAAAGCCTGTACCCTGCACCACCAGCACCTTTTCAGCCTCCAACAACTCCAGCACAAAGCGCTGGTCGTTTTTGATGGGATAAATTTTAGGGTCCAGCCGCGGGAAGAGGTACAACGCTGCCTTGGGCTTCACACAGGTAACGCCGGGAATTGCTGTCATCAGGTCGTAGGCCAAATCGCGCTGGCGAGTAAGGCGCCCGCCCGGGCCGACCAGGTCGTTGATGCTTTGATAACCACCCAGCGAGGTTTGAATGGCGTACTGGCCCGGCACATTGGCGCACAGACGCATGGACGCCATGATGCCCAAACCGTCGATGTAATCGGTGGCGTGGCGCTTGTCGCCAGAAATGACCATCCATCCTGCCCTGTAACCACAGGCACGGTAATTTTTAGACAAACCGTTCATGGTGATGAACAACACATCGTCGGCCAGCGATGCAATGGAAGTGTGTTCCGCACCGTCATACAACATCTTGTCGTAAATTTCGTCTGCAAAAATAATCAACTGGTGTTCACGGGCAATCTGAATCAGCTCTTGCAACACCGCCTCGGGGTACAAAGCACCCGTGGGGTTGTTGGGGTTGATGATGACCATGGCCTTGGTTTTTTCATTGATCAGGCTGCGCAGGTGCTTGGTGTCTGGGTACCAGTCGCTTTGCTCGTCGCACAGGTAATGCCGCGGTGTGCCACCAGAAATACTGACAGCAGCAGTCCACAAGGGGTAATCGGGCGCGGGCACCAGCACCTCATCGCCGTTGTTCAGCAAGCCCTGCATGCTCATTACAATCAGTTCAGACACGCCATTGCCTACAATGATGTCGTCGAGTGTGACACCCTTGATTTTCTTTTGCTGGGTGTAGTGCATGATGGACTTGCGTGCAGCAAAAAGGCCCTTGCTGTCGCTATAACCCGAAGCATCGCCCAGGTTCATGATCACGTCTTGCCGAACTTCGTCGGGCGCCTCAAAGCCAAAAGGGGCCAAGTTGCCGATGTTCAGCTTCAGAATTCGGTGCCCTTCCTCTTCCAATTGCCGCGCTCGCTGCATCACCGGTCCGCGGATGTCGTAGCAAACATTGGCCAGCTTGGCAGATTTGAGAATGGGTTTCATGTCGACCTGTGTGTGGATTGTTGTGGTGGTTATTAAGGTGCTTATTCTTTTGCTCGCGCAAAGTCTTATAATTTAACCGTTTAGGCCAATGCCTGCTAGGCTTTGGCCCCATCCTGGAGCATCTTTCGAATGAAATTTCAACCTGAATCGCTCGACAATCAATTCGTCGTTCAGCGGTATGACGAAGAAGGTGTCGTGATCAGCGGCAGGCTTCAAACTGAAAGCGTGGTGTTTGGCACCGATTTCACCCCAAAAATTTGGGAAAACGCGGGTTCAGGCCCGCTGGAATTGGCCCACTGCGAATGGCTATACAGCCAGTGCCCTGAAAGCATGGAAGTGCTGCTGATTGGCACAGGTCCCAAACAGGTTTTTCCGGGCATGGACATTCGCAAGTTTTTCGCCAACAAACGCTGCCCCGTAGAATACATGGACAGTCAGGCCGCTTGCCGTACCTACAACATTTTGATTGGTGAAGGCCGGCACGTGATTGCCGCGATTCTCCTATGACCGCATACGCCGCTATTTTGGTGCTTTCTGGCGTTATCTTGAATGCACTGGCCCAATTGCTGCTCAAAATGGCCACCAATAAGGTGGGGGTGATTGAGGCCTCCAGCGCGCTAAGCCTGGGCGCCATGTCGGCCCTGTTTTTGCAATGGCCCATGATCCTGGGCCTGTTTTGCTATGGGTTTTCACTGCTCATTTGGCTGATGGCACTTTCACGGGTAGACGTAACCCTGGCCTATCCCATGCTCGCAATTGGTTACGTAATCAATGCCTTTGCCGCACAGTATTTTTTGAATGAACCGGTTAGCCTGCAGCGCTGGGTGGCCATTGGCGTGATCGTACTGGGTGTGGCGCTTTTGGCGCGTTCCTGACACTGCCTGCATTTTGCTGTCAAAAGCTGTGGTTATACTGAATCATCAACCAACAAGCACAACACCTCAGGGAGCAGTACCGTGTCACTTGAAGTCAACAGCAAAGTGCCTGATTTTTCAGCAGCTTGCACAGGCGGCGCCGATTTTACCCTGTCGGCCCATGCTGGCAAAAACCTGGTCATTTATTTCTACCCCAAAGACAGCACACCGGGCTGCACCACCGAAGGCGAAAACTTTCGCGATTTGCACCCCGAGTTTTTGAAAGCCAACTGCCTTGTTTTCGGCGTTTCACGCGATTCCCTGAAATCGCACGAGAACTTCAAGGCCAAACTGGAAATGCCATTTGAATTGATTTCAGATCCGGACGAAAAGGTGTGCACAATTTTCGACGTGATGAAAATGAAAAACATGTACGGAAAACAAGTACGTGGCGTGGAAAGAAGTACCTTTGTAATCAACAAGAAAGGCATTCTTGTGCAGGAGTGGCGCGGCTTGAAGGTGCCGGGCCATGCGCAAGCGGTGCTTGACTTTGTACGCACAATCGGGGACTAATATCCCAACGGGCGCGGGAGTGACGACCCCGCGCGATTCATGAGCTTCCTACTTCAGATCGTTGACAATGCCTCTGCCCAAAGAACCCAGCAAACCCGCAACCACACTGAACGAAATTCCTCCAATCACGGCGCCCAAACCGAAAAAGCCGGCCAAGAAAACTGAAGTTTCAGACAACACCATTGCAACAGGCAAAGCGCCGCTTACTTTGGCCTCCGACAACACCGTTACCGCCAAAGCCCCTGAGACGAACCGCACACGCAACATTCCAGCGGCGGCCTCCGGTAAAGCACGCAAGCCCGTGGCCACGCCCATCACCAAAACAAAGCGACAGGTCACCCACACGGGCAAGAAAATTTTCGTGCTGGACACCAACGTCTTGATGCACGACCCCACATCGCTGTTCCGCTTCGAAGAACACGATGTATTTCTGCCGCTGATCACGCTGGAAGAGCTGGACAACCACAAAAAAGGCATGTCTGAAGTGGCTCGCCACGCCAGGCAAGTAAGCCGCGCGCTAGATGCTTTGATGGAAAACATTGAGGACATTGAAAAAGGCGTGGCACTTGACCGGCTGGGCAATGTGGACGCCATGGGGCGTTTGCTGGTTCAAACAACAGAACTGTCGGCAGAATTACCCAAAACTTTGCCTGTGGGCAAAGCAGACAACCAAATTCTGGGCGTGGTCTTTGCGCTGAGCAAACAACACCCTGATCGCGAAGTGGCTTTGGTGTCCAAAGACATCAACATGCGCATCAAGGCCCGTGCCTTGGGTTTGTTGGCCGAAGACTATTTCAACGACCAGGTGCTTGAAGACCGCGATTTGCTGTACTCGGGCATCATGGAATTGCCTTCAGACTTCTGGGAAAAGAACAGCAAAGGGATCGAGAGTTGGCAGCAAGGTGGCAGCACCTTCTACCGCATCAGCGGCCCTGCAGTGAAAGACATGATGGTGAACCAGTTTGTGTACTGCGAAACTGGCATTCCATTGATTGCTCAGGTGCTGGAGGTAAGCGGCCGCACGGCGGTACTGAAAACCCTGCGCGACTTTAGCCACAACAAGAACAGCGTGTGGGGTATTACTGCACGCAACCGCGAACAAAACTTTGCGTTGAACCTGTTGATGAACCCGGAATGCGATTTTGTCACGCTGCTGGGACAAGCCGGCACAGGCAAAACCCTGTTGGCCCTGGCTGCAGGTTTGTCACAAGTGCTTGAAAGCAAACAATACTCTGAAATTATCGTGACCCGTGCCACCGTGCCGGTCGGTGAAGACATTGGTTTCCTGCCTGGTACGGAAGAGGAAAAAATGGCCCCCTGGATGGGCGCATTTGAAGACAACCTGGAAGTGCTGAACAAGCCAGATCCCAGCAGTGGTGATTGGGGCCGCTCAGCAACAACCGACTTGATCCGCACCAAGATCCGAATCAAGTCGATGAACTTTATGCGGGGCCGTACCTTCATCAACAAGTTTTTGATTATCGATGAAGCACAAAACCTGTCGCCCAAGCAAATGAAAACCCTGATTACCCGGGCTGGCCCCGGCACCAAGGTGATTTGTCTGGGTAACCTGGCGCAAATTGATACGCCTTATTTGACTGAAGGTTCTTCTGGCCTGACGTATGTGGTGGATCGATTCAAGGGCTGGCCGCATGCGGGGCACATCACCTTGCAACGTGGCGAGCGTTCAAGGCTGGCTGATTTTGCGTCGGATAACCTTTGATGTATTGATGGGCATGTGAGAAGTTGCATGCCCATCCGTTACGTTAATTCGCATTTGCGAAGTCGCCTGACCGTTTCGTTAGTTTGCATCTGCAAAGTCGCAAAGGCTGACCGTTACCATGCACTTGCAAAGTCGCATGCCCTCCTCCGCCTGAAAGCCTGAATGCCCCCTCATTGAATTCACACTGACTCACCGAGATTCGGCAAAACAGATGGCCGAACTCGGTGTCGGCTTGTAGCCGAACGTGGCGTTTGAATTCAAACGGGCAGGCTTTCTTGAAGGCGGAGAGACGGCAAAGCGAACTTCGCAAATGCTTGGAATTGGACGGTGACATTCGACTTTGCAAGCGACACTGATTGCGTGATTGGTCCGGCTAGGCTTCGCGGCAGTGTTGCATCGTTCTGCCGATTCAAGATCAAGTCGCCCGGTTTGATTCGCAGCGAGGGGCGACCTGTAAGGTCGATGCGAACACGCCTTTGGCGTTTCGCATGAACCGAGCCAGATTCAACACCGGGGAATTCGACTTGGATCTAGGCAGAATGATGTGGCGCTGCTGCGAAGCCTATATTCACCAACAGGGAATATGACTCGCCAATGGCAAACCTTTTGCACGCGCCATGAAGTAAAATCAGCGCGGTCAATTTGGCCTACTCCCCTTCCGGCTGCATCCCAGCATAGTTCTCAAACTTGGTGTACATACCCAGGAACGTCACCCGCACCGTGCCAATCGGGCCGTTACGCTGCTTGCCGATAATAATTTCGGCCGTGCCTTTGTCAGGTGAATCGGGGTTGTAAACCTCATCGCGGTAAATGAACAGAATGACGTCAGCATCCTGTTCAATCGCGCCCGATTCTCGCAAGTCACTCATCACAGGGCGTTTATTCGGCCGCTGTTCCAGCGAGCGGTTCAACTGCGAAAGCGCAATCACCGGGCAGTTCAATTCTTTGGCCAAACCTTTCAAGGAACGTGAAATTTCAGAAATTTCGGTGGCCCTGTTTTCACCCGGAGAAGAAGACCCCATCAACTGCAAGTAATCGATGATGACCAAGCCAAGCTGGCCGCACTGCCGCGCCAAACGGCGACAACGGGCGCGTACTTCCATCGACGACAAAGCCGGTGTTTCATCAATAAACAACTGAGCGTTCTGCATTTTCTCAACCGCATAGGTAAGCCGCGGCCAATCTTCATCAGTCAATCGCCCAGTTCTCAAACGGTGTTGGTCCAAACGCCCCACCGAACCCAGCAAACGCATGGCCAACTGGGTTGCGCCCATTTCCATGGAGAACACGGCCACTGCGTGCCCTTCTTCCACTGCCACGTGTTCACCAATGTTCAGGCTGAATGCCGTTTTGCCCATTGAGGGCCTGCCAGCCACAATAATCAAATCCCCGGGCTGCAAGCCGGAGGTTTTTCCGTCCAGGTCTACAAAGCCGGTAGAAATCCCGGTGATGTCACTGGTGCTGTCGCGGTGGTAAAGCTCATCGATACGCTCCACCACTTTGCTCAGCACCGGCTGAAGGTCTTGAAAACCACCAGCGCCCCGCGCACCATCTTCAGCAATCTTGAAAATCTTGCTTTCGGCTTCATCCAGAATTGTTTTGGTGTCTTTGCCTTGGGGGTTCAGTGCGGTGGTGGCAATGTCGTCGCTGATCGTGATCAACCGGCGCAACACTGCGCGGTCACGCACAATTTCCGCGTAGCGGCGAATGTTGGCAGCAGAAGGTGTATTGGTTGCCAAGGTGTTCAAATAGGCCAGTCCGCCCACATCTTCGGCTTTGCCGGAAGATTGCAGCGATTCATACACAGTGATCACATCAGCTGGCTTGGAGCCATCAATCAACTTGGCAATGTGCTCAAAAATAACCCGGTGATCGTATCGGTAGAAGTCTTCCGCGCGAATCACGTCGCCAATCTTGTCCCAAGCCTGGTTATCAAGCAGCAAGCCGCCCACCACGGATTGCTCGGATTCAAGCGAGTGAGGCGGAACACGCAGGCCCGTCATTTCTTGTTCTGTAAGTCGATTTTCGGACATAGTTTCGCAATAGAAAAAGGCCACCCTGAGGTGACCTTTTTTGTTGGTTCAGGCAGACCAAAAAGTATAACCGAATGCGGTCAATCTCTTGGGTCTAATTCGCCTTAAAACCGGGTATGACTTGGCCTACTTATTAAGCCGCTTCGCCAGCAACTACGACGTTCACGTCTACAACCACGTCGGGGTGCAGGGCTACAGTTACGGTGTGCTCGCCAGCAATTTTCAGCGCGCCGTTGGGCATGCGTACCTGTGCTTTTTCTACTTTCAAGCCAGATGCGTTCAAGGCAGCAGCGATGTCGTGGTTGGTTACAGAACCAAACAAACGGCCATCTACAGCAGCTTTTTCGCTCAGTTGAACAGTCGTTGCGCTCAACTTTGCACCCAAGGCTTGGGCAGCAGCCAGCTTTTCAGCAGCGGCTTTTTCCAGTTCGGCGCGGCGAGCCTGGAATTCGGCGATTGCTGATTCTGTGGCGCGCTTGGCTTTGCCATAAGGAATCAGGAAGTTACGTGCGTAGCCGTCTTTTACGCGAACCACGTCACCCAGTTGACCCAGATTGGGCATTTTCTCAAGAAGAATTACTTGCATGGTGTTCTCCCGTACTGCTTAGTGGTTGTCGGTGTAAGGCAGCAAAGCCAGGAAACGTGCGCGCTTGATCGCTGTGTCCAACTGGCGCTGATAGTTCGCCTTGGTACCAGTGATACGAGCGGGCATGATCTTGCCGTTTTCGCTGATGAAATCCTTGAGCGTGTCGATGTCTTTGTAATCGATTTGCTCTACCTTGCCCACTGTGAAGCGGCAAAATTTCTTGCGCTTGAACAAGGGGTTCTGTTGTGGACGACGTCCCTTGCGATCATTTTTACGACCAAAAGCCATAATATTCTCCAACTATTTCAAGTCTTCAACATTCGCGCACTGCGCAAACATGGAATCGAAGACTTTTTGATTTGTGCGAACGAAGCGCTATAAATCCAGACCAGTTTTTCAGGCTTCCCACTTCAAGGCCGTTGATTTGGTTGGCTGCCACCCCCAGCGCGACCGCTGAAACTGTGCACTTCACCACTCTTGGCTTGCTGGCTTCAAGCTGTTCACTGTCGTGCTCAAGCTCGAATTCGCAAATGGGTAAACCTGCCGGGGTGTATCGCAATATTGATTTCGCAATCAATGTGGCGGTGAGGGTGAACTGGTTAATGCCAGCTTTTCCTTCTTCCCCAAGCTTGTTCGAATTTTCCGCTGCTTCCTCCTGATTCATTGATTCAGTGTTGTGCAAGGACGAATTACTCGTCATCACCCTCGTCTGAATCGGAACTGTCGTCGCTCGAAGACGCAGTAGCAGAAGCGGCTTTGCGCTCTTGCTCACGCTGAACTTCCTTCATCATTGGAGAAGGCGCTGTTTCAGCTTTTTTCATCTTCACAGTCAAGTGACGCAGTACGGCGTCGTTGAATTTGAACGCGGTTTCCAGTTCTTCAAGAACTTCCTGGCTGCATTCAATGTTCAACAACACATAGTGTGCTTTGGCCAGTTTCTGGATTGGGTAGGCCAATTGGCGGCGACCCCAATCTTCGTGGCGGTGTACTTTGCCGCCGTTGGCTTCGATGGTTCCACGATACTTCTCAACCATGGCAGGCACTTGCTCGCTTTGGTCGGGATGCACGATGAAAGCAATTTCATAGTGACGCATTGATAAACTCCTATGGATTTTCCACAATTGGAAAAGCCGCCACACCCCCGTGGTGTAGCAGCAGGTAACCCGAAATTATAGTGGGTTTTAAGAAAACAGGCAACGATTCTAAAAAATCAGGCAGCTTGCTCCTGCAAGCGCTTCTTTTCCATGTCTCGAAGCTCGCGGCGCAGCACTTTGCCCACAGGGCTCTTTGGCAGCTCCTTCATGAATTCCACGTGGCGGGGAATTTTGTAGGCGGTCATGTGTTTGCGGCAATGCTCAATGACCTGCTCCGCCGTTAAATCAGGGTCTTTTTTAACCACAAACAGCTTCACGGCCTCGCCGGTTTTACTGTCAGGCACACCCACCGCCGCAGCCTCGAAGATACCGGTCAATAAGGTTGCCACGGCCTCGATTTCCTTGGGGTACACATTAAAACCCGACACAAGGATCATGTCCTTCTTGCGGTCGGTGATGTAAAAGTAGCCGTTTTCATCCATGTAGGCGATATCACCTGTTTTCAACCAGCCGTCCTGGGTCAGAATTTCGGCGGTTTCACGTGGCTTGTTCCAGTAACCCCGCATCACCTGCGGGCCTTTTACGCACAATTCGCCCTCTTGCCCAACAGGCAATTCATTGAAGTCATCGTCGCGAATGGTTACCTCGGTGGAAGGCACGGGTAAACCGATAGAGCCGTTGTATTCCTCGTGCAAGGGGTTGATACAAACCGCAGGCGACGCTTCGGTCAGGCCATAGGCTTCAGACAAACGCGTGCCGGTTACTTTCTTCCAACGATCGGCCACCGCGGGCTCAATGGCCGCACCACCACCCAGCACCAGCTTCACATGAGAAAAATCAACTTGTTCAAATCCCGGCGTATTCAACAAGCCGTTGAACAAGGTATTCACCCCGGTAAGCGCCGTAAACGGCACCGCTGCCAGCGTTTTTACAAACGCCTTCATGTTGCGGGGGTCGGTAATCAGCAGGCAATGCCCCCCCACCTTGATGAATACCAGAATGTTCGCCGTGAGGCAGAAGATGTGGTACATCGGCAGCGCGGTAATCGCAATTTCCTTGCCCTCTTCGATGTCCTGGCTCAACCAGGCTGATGCCTGCTGCAAATTGGCCACAATATTGCCGTGAGTCAGCATGGCACCTTTGGCCACACCCGTGGTGCCGCCGGTGTACTGCAAAAATGCCAGGTCATCGTGCGTAATATTAACCTTGCGCAGTTCGTTGTTGCGGCCTTGGGCCAGCGCCTTTTTGAATGTAATGGTTCCCGCAATATTGAATGCGGGCACCAGTTTTTTCACGTAACGCACAACAAAATTCAACAATATGCGTTTGAAAAAACCGTGCATTTCGCCCATTGAAGCCAATACGATGTGCTCAACTGGCGTGTTTTTGATCACCTTTTCCAACGTGTGGGCCACGTTCTCAAACACCACAATCACCTTAGCGCCAGAATCGCGCAGCTGATATTCCAGCTCGGTGGGTGTGTAAAGCGGATTCACATTCACGGCCACAAAACCGGCACGAATGGCACCCAACATGGCTACAGGGTATTGCAACAGATTGGGCATCATGAAGGCGACACGATCGCCTTTTTTCATGCCCGGAAGGCTTTGAAGGTAGGCTCCAAAATCGCGGGTCAGTGAATCCAGGCGCTCATAGGTCAGTGCTGTACCCATGTTGCTGAATGCAGTTTTATCGGCAAACTTGCGACTGGCGTCTTCAAAAATATCCCGAATAGAGGGGTACTGATCCAAGTCAACCGACGTGGATACACCCGGCGGGTAGCTTTGAATCCAGGCTTTATCTGTCACAAATGTCTCCTTCTTGTAGGCACTGCCGTGCTTCGCAACTGTTTTGTATTGATGGAAAACAATACCGGAATATCAAAGAGCATGGATTCTAATGCACTACGATTGCGATGTGTACCTGCCCTGAAGGCATGATCAAGGAAATTTCGACAAGGTTCCTTGTCGAATCCCTTCCAGAATGGACATTTCACGTTCTTGAATCAACTGGAAAAACAGGGTTGGCTTTTCCAGCGAGGCGAAGGCATCCAGGCCCTGACTTAAAAAATCGTGGAAATCCTCTAAATTGGCCTTTTGCGCTGCACCACGCGTCATTCGCAGCAAAGGTCGCAAAAATGGCAGGCGCATCAACTTGCGCAAGGACTCGCCCACTTCCCGAACCAAAAGAATTTGCTGTTCCCGCAATTCGAATTGCCCTTGTTTCTTAAAGGCTTCAATGTAGGAAATAACTTGATGTGAATTATCCGAATAAAACCCTTTCTCATTGATAAATAAAGTTAATTCATCATCCATAAGTTCTGCCAGGTAATCCATGTAAATCACTTTTCGCACGGTATCTACTGCGGCACCGGGCAGCAGTTTCTCCAGCTTGGGCAACACACGTTCCACTTGGTGATCTCGCATACTCACATCTTGTGTGCAGTACAGCTGATCCAGGAAAAAGCGACAAGCGGGACGCATTCCCTTGTCTTGAAGTAAATCCTGATATGTACTTTCCAATCTGTTGTTTTGAAATATTTTTATGTCTTTTTTCAACTTTAAAAACTCGGCGGAACGCCCCTGCCCCTGACGAAGGGCTGTGATGGCTTTCTGTAGCTCCAGGGGTGCGCTGTGAATGTCGAGCATGGTCATTGGCAATCGTTGGTTGAGATCAGTTTGAAAACAAATGCTGCAGAGCAACACAAATCAGACATGGAAAATAGTCAAAATTTATGTTTACATCCGTTAATGTTAAACCGGAGAGTGAGACAACAATGAACGCCCCATCCAAAGCACACGGCCAAGAATTGACAGCAGCAGAACTAAAAGCAACTTTGGAGTCTTTGAAGCAAGCTTACCGCATCAACCCCTACCCGGAGTGGAACCAGCGCAAAGCATGGTTGATGGCCTTAAGCGACATGATTTATGACAACAAGCTGCGAATCGCGGAAGCCATTTCCGAGGATTTCGGCTACCGCTCAAAAAATGACACCCTGTTGGCTGAGGTATTCCCCTCACTCGAAGGCATACGCCACGCCATCAAACACGGTAAAAGCTGGATGAAGCCGCGCAACGAAGGCGCCAGCATTTGGTTCAAGCCTGCCAGCACTCGCCTGATGCCCCAACCCTTGGGTGTGGTGGGTGTGATTGTGCCTTGGAACTATCCCCTGTTTTTGTCCATCGGCCCCATGATTGCCGCGCTGGCCGCAGGCAACCGTGTGTTCATCAAGATGAGCGAATACACCCCCCGCTTTAGCGCCTTGCTTGACGAGCTATTGGGCAAAGCCTTGGGCCGCGAGGTGGTACAGGTAATCAACGGTGGCCCTGAAGTGGCTGCAGAGTTTTCCCGCTTGCCGTTTGACCACCTGCTGTTCACTGGCTCAACACCGGTGGGCAAAATGGTCATGAAAGCCGCCAGCGAAAACCTGGTTCCTGTGACACTTGAATTGGGCGGCAAAAGCCCTGTGATTATCACTGCGCCTACCGTGGCCAACGCCAGCCGGTTTGAAAATGCGATTGCGCGCACATTGTCCGGCAAGTCGATCAATGCCGGGCAAACCTGTATTGCCCCAGACTACCTGATGGTGCCGGAAGGCTGCGAAGAACAGTTGATCCAGCATGCCAAAGCCATTATTGACCGCCGCTTCCCGGACGGCATTTTGTCCAAAGATTTCACAGGTATTGTTTCCGATCGCCATGCCACCCGCCTGCAACGCCTAATTGACGAAGCTGCGGAACAAGGTGCGCGCGTGGTGACACTCATGAAAACTGGCGACAGCCCGGGGCGCAAAATTCCAATGACTTTGGTGTTCAATGCCAAGCCCGATTCCATGCTGATGCAGGAAGAAATTTTTGGCCCTGTGCTGCCTGTGATCACTTACAAACGGCTGGATGAAGCCTTGGACTACATCAACGACCGCCCTCGCCCACTGGCCTTGTACCTGTTTGACGACGAATCGAAAACCCAAGACATGGTGATGAAGCAAACCATTGCTGGCGGCGTTTGTCTGAATGAAACCCTGTTCCACATTGCACAGGAAAACCTGCCCTTCGGCGGTGTGGGCGACTCTGGCATGGGCCACTACCATGGCAAGTTCGGTTTTGACACCATGACCAAATTGAAGCCGATTTTCAAACAAAGCCGTTTCCACGTCATGGAAATGTTGTCGCCACCCTATGACAACAAAATGTTTGCCTTCATGACCAAACTGCTAACCCGCAAGGTATAAGCCAAAGCTTCATGAACAGACGTCAATTTTTCAAGTTCGGTGCCGCCGGCCTGCTGCTGGCTGGTGGCCTGAGCTGGTTGGGCAAACACTTTGCCAAGGTGGAAGTGCTTGCTGGTCAGTCCGTTGTTCAGCAGCAGCACATCCCCATGCTGAAAGCAATTGCAGAGGGGCTGCTGGACCCTGCGCTGCCTGCAACAGGCAGAACACAATCCATCGAGGCCGCAGTCAACGCGTTTGTGGATGCCACGAAGACACTGGCTGCCAGTGCGCAAGCCGAGCTGGGCCAATTGCTGAATATTCTTGAAAATCCGGTGGGAAGAAGATTGATTGCTGATTTGGGCAACAGCTGGGAAGAAGCCACGCCAGCCCAGGTGCAGGCCTTTCTGGTGTCGTTTCGTGACCACCCAATTCCAGCACTTCAGCCCGGCTACCACGCACTGCACGACCTGATGATGGCGGGCTGGTATGGACTGCCCAGTCAGTGGGCCGACATGGGCTATCCTGGCCCACCTTTCCAAGTTCTCTGACCCTTTTTCTCACCAATGATTGAACAAGAAATCAAACCCATGGCTACCCTATCGGGCGAACTAGTGCCCGACCTTTTTGCAGCCGGCATTGCGAATGGCTGGAAAGCCTATGAGGCGCACAAGCGCGAAATGCCCAAGCAGATGAGTGCGGA
Source organism: Limnobacter alexandrii (assembly GCF_005871185.1). Taxonomy (GTDB): domain Bacteria; phylum Pseudomonadota; class Gammaproteobacteria; order Burkholderiales; family Burkholderiaceae_B; genus Limnobacter; species Limnobacter alexandrii. The sequence continues at coordinate 191,550 of NZ_SWKN01000008.1, read as the reverse complement.
TGTGGTGATCATTGGCACCGGCGCGGGTGGCGGCATTACTGCTGAAATTTGTGCAAAGGCTGGCCTGAAGGTGTTGTTGATTGAAGAAGGCCCGCTGAAAACGTCGAAAGATTTCAAAATGCTGGAATCCGTGGCTTACCCCACGCTTTACCAGGAAAGCGCTGGCCGCAAAACAGCCGACAAGGCCATCAACATTTTGCAGGGTCGTGCCGTGGGTGGTTCAACCACCGTGAACTGGACTTCAAGCTTTAGAACCCCTGCAGACACGCTGGCATTTTGGCAAAACCAGTTTGTCTTGAAAGACATGACCGTGGAGGCCATGGCCCCCTGGTTTGAGCAAGCCGAACGCCGCCTGAATATTGAAGACTGGCAAGTGCCACCGAACGAAAACAACGACATTTTGCGCCGTGGTGCCGAGGCCAAGGGCATTTCATGGGGTGCAATTCGCCGCAACGTGAAAGACTGCTGGAATCTGGGCTATTGCGGCATGGGCTGCCCCACCAACGCAAAACAATCCATGTTGGTCTCCACCATACCCACCGCCCTGCAACAAGGTGCGGAATTGATCGCCTCGCTGCGAGCCCATTCTTTCAAAATTTCTCAGGGTCGAATTCGCACACTGCGCTGCCAGGTCATGAACCCGGATGGCGTGTTGCCCTCTGGTAAAGAAGTGGAAATTACTGCCAAGCACTTTGTGTTGGCTGGCGGGTCCATCAATAGCCCGGCCGTACTGTTGCGATCAAATGCAAGCGATCCTTATGACCGATTGGGCGAACGCACCTTCCTGCACCCAGTGGTTATTTCTGCCGCTGCAATGGAACAGGAAGTGCGCGCGGACGCCGGTGCGCCACAAACCATCTACAGCGACCATTACCTGCACACCGACCCGATCGACGGGCCAGTGGGCTTCAAGCTGGAGGCACCGCCCCTGCACCCGGTTATTTTTGCATCGACCCTGCCCGGCTTTGCGAAAAAGCACAGAGATGTCATGCGCAATTTCTCAAAAACGCACATGCAACTCGCCTTGCTTCGCGATGGTTTCAATTCAGGCAGCGTGGGCGGCCAAGTGCGCTTGAACAGCGACGGCAGCCCTGTGCTGGACTACAAACTGACCCCGGCAATTTGGGATGCTGCCCGCCGAGCCCTGGTGGCCATGGCCGAACTGCAACATGCCGCGGGCGCGCTCAGTACCCTGCCCGTGCATGAATTTTCGAAACCTGCCAACAACATTGATGAAGCCTTGAAGCAGATCAATGAACTCGACATGAAGCCCTTGGCCATGAAAGTGGTTTCGGCCCATGTGATGGGCGGTTGCGCCATGGCCGGTGAGGAAAAACTGGGCGTTGCACGGCCGGATGGCCGCCACTGGCAAATCGAAAATCTGTCCATTCACGATGGCTCTCTGTTTCCCACCAGCATTGGCGCTAACCCGCAGTTGTCCATTTACGGCCTTACCAACAAACTCAGCCAGCAATTGGTGGCTGAACTGACTGGTCAGGCTGCCTCTGCGCTGGCCTGAAATACATGATTCGCCAACTCAACAGGCTGTACTGGATTGGCTACATTTCAGTCATGTTTGGCTTGTATTGGGCGCTCCATCACTGGTTTGGGATACGGACAGACAACGCTGCCGTGGCTGCCATTGCTTTGGTAGTCGGTGTGTTGTTTGCAGCCCATGTGGGCTTCAACATATCCGGTTTTGCCCTGTCCTACAGTGTTCGTCAAATTCCACAAGTGCGCGACAAGGGGCTGCCCTTTCACAGCACCGAAGGTGAAGGCTTTCATCGGCTTAGCCTTGCCCGTTGGATTAAAGCAGTGTTGGCTGAAAGTATTGGCTCATTGAAACTGATCACACTGCTTCAGCCCTGGGCACCCAACCCCGACGGCATTCAACTGGCAGGCAAAAACTGGCGCAAGAAGAAACCTTTACCCGTATTGCTTGTACATGGTTATCTGTGCAATTCCGCAGTGTGGGCAGGCACGCGTGCCCTGCTTGAACGCGCCGACGTAAGCAGCCACGCCATTACGCTTGAGCCTGCAATCGGGTCCATTCGCAGTTATTCCGACGCCATTCACGAGGCGATTGATGAATTGTTGGTGGCAACTGGCGCCCCTCAAGTCAAGATCATTGCGCACAGCATGGGCGGTGTGGCGGTGCGCTATCACGCAACCGAATACGGGCACCACCGCATTGCCGGCATGATTACGATTGGCAGCCCGCATTACGGCACTGCTTTGTCCACCTTGGGTATCGGAAAAAATGTGAAGCAAATGGCATGGGGAAGTTTCTTCTTGAAAACCCTGCGCGAGCACCCCACAGACCGGGAATTTCAAACCAAAATTTGGTCACTCTGGAGCCCACAAGACAACATTGTGTGCCCACCAGTTTCGAGCAAACTGGAGTTTGGAAAAAACACCGCCGTGCCCGGTTGTGGGCACGTGGCTTTGGTGAACGACTCCACCACGGAAGACCTGATTCTCAACTGGCTTGCAGAAGATGCACAGGCCTACCCGCTGGCAGAAAATCGCGCTTAGAAGTGAATACCTTGCATCAAGGTTGAGAAGGCCACCTGTTCTGCAGAGGGTCCACCGCCCTTCTTGCCTTTGGCCGCCGATTCCGAATCCGGGAACATGCGGAAAGACGTGTTCATCAAAATTTGTGCCGGCTTCGGTATCAGCGCATGCATCACTTGGCCCAACACACCCAGGCGCGTTGCAATTCGAACCGGCTTGTGAATGACTGCCTGCGCAATCAAATCGGCCGCCTGCTCGGGGCTTAATGTAGGTACGTTGTTGTACAGCTTAGTGGGCGCAATCATGGGTGTGCGCACCAGCGGCATGTTGATGGTGGTGAAAGTAATGTTCAAGTCTGCAAATTCAGAGGCTGCGCAACGTGTCCAGGCATCCAGCGCACCTTTGGATGCGACGTAGGCCGAGAAGCGCGGCGCGTTGGTCAACACACCAATCGAAGAAATGTTCACCACATGGCCTTTGCGGCGCTCCATCATTTTTGGCAGCAAACCATAAGTTACCCGCAGTGCACCGAAGTAGTTCAACTGCATGGTGCGCTCCAGGTCGTGGAAGCGGTCGAAGCTGTTTTCAATGCCCCGGCGAATCGAGCGGCCGGCGTTGTTGACCAGAATATCCACATGGCCGAAATCGGCCAGCAATTGCGCAACGAAACGATCACAATCCTGCATGTCTGCGATATCAACGGAGTAGGTGTGCAGGGTGTTGCCTTCTGATTTGATCAGGGCTTTGGCTTCTGCCAGTTTTTCTTCATCGCGGCCACAAATTACGGTAATTGCTCCCGCCGCTGCGAATTTTTGTGCAGCAGCCAAACCAATACCGGATGAACCACCGGTGATCAGCACCACCTTGTCTTTCACCTGCCCGGTCAGGCTTCGGTCGATGAACAAGTCGGGATCGAGGTGACGCTCCCAGTAGTCCCAAATCGCCCATGCATAGTCTTCAAGGCGCGGGCACTCAATGCCACTGCCATCCAGCGCGGCCAGGGTTTGGCGGCAATCGTAACGGGTTGGCCAGTTAATGTAACCAAACACTTCTTCAGGTAAAGCCAGGTCTTTCAGCAAAGCATTGCGAATTCGGCGAACGGGGGTCAGGCTCATCAAACCTTTCTTCACTGCCCCGGGCACAAAACCGAACATGGCTGCATTAATCCGCATTTCCATTTTCGGCGCATGGGCTGCGCGCGCAAAAATGTTCAGCACATCGCCGATTCGATTGGGGCTGGGGTCAACCAGGTGGAATGCCTTGCCGTCTAAATCAGGTTGATGCGCAATGTAATCCATCGCGTTGACCACAAAATCGACGGGCACAATATTGATTCGGCCACCCTCGATACCAATGGTCGGCACCCAGGAAGGCAGCAACTTGCGCATTTTCTGGATCAACTTGAACAGGTAATAAGGCCCGTCAATTTTGTCCATCTCGCCGGTTTTGGAATCACCCACCACAAAGCCGGGGCGATACACACGCCAGGCACCCTTTACTTTCTTGCGCACAATTTCTTCGGAGTCGTGCTTGGTGCGGAAATAAGGGTGGTCCAGGTTCTCGGCCTCTTCAAACATGTCCTCGCGGAACACGCCTTCATACAAGCCCGCAGCGGCGATCGAGGAAGTCAGTTGAAAGCAGCCTGCGCCAATTGCATTGGCCAGGTCAACTGCGTTCTCGGTGCCCTTGATGTTGGTCTCTTGCTGACTTTCCGCATCGGCGGCCAAATCATAAATCGCTGCCAAGTGGAAAAAATGGGCAATATTTTTGCTGAGTTCCTTGATTTCGGTGGCTTTCAAACCCAGCTTGGGTTTGGTCAGGTCACCAACCACAGGCACACACTGGCCTTTTTTCGCACCCCAATATTTTTGCAGCTCGGGGACTTTGTCCAGGCTTGATTCACGAATCAAAAAATAAATGGTGCCTTTGCGCTTTTGCTCAACCAAGCGCTTCACCAATCGTTTACCGATGAAGCCAGTGGCTCCGGTCACAAAATAATTCATGTATGTCTTCTCCGCGCGGGGTTTTTTTATGGAAGATACGTCTCTGGAAGGCTTACTATAACTGCCCGCCCGAAATTCTCAAACTCCATGCGGGCTGTGACGGTGTTTTGTCAGCACCCTGCTTACGGGAAAACACGAGGTAGGGTTTAGTGTGCCTTCTCTAGTGTGGCCTCGATAAACTACTACAATAAACAAAAAAGGCAGTGACCCCAATGGGTCCTTTCGCCATCACAAGGAGAGACAACATGGCCGGTAAGAAAAAGCCCATCAAAGGTGCAGTCGACAGCGCGCAACAATTGTGGACCGCTGGCGTGGGTGCCATCACCAAAGCGCAAGAAGAAAGCAACCGTGTTTTGGAAAACCTGGTCAAGGAAGGCCATGAAATTCAGGAGCGAACCGTGAAATTTGCAGATCAAAAAGTGGTTGAAGTGACAGGCAAGGTCAGCAAGCTGGCCGGCTCTGTGTCCAGCAAGGCAACCCAGCACTGGGACAAGCTTGAACAAGTGTTCGAGGAACGCGTAGCCCGCGCCTTGGGCCGATTGGGCGTTCCCACCAACAAGGACGTTCAGCAACTGTCCGAACGAATTGATCAGTTGTCTGCCGCGATTGCCGAATTGACTGGCAAAAAAGTGGACACCAAAGCGACCACTGCAAAGCGCACCACCGCGCGCACCAAAAAATCTGCTGAGTAATTGAACCCCATGCCGACAAGACCAATGGCGGTCTTGTCGAACACTCTTCAGGGCTGGAGCTCACAACCCGCATGAACAATCAAAACCCTGGCCCGAAAATCGGGTTGGCCTTGGCTGGTGGCGGCCCCTTGGGCGCTATCTATGAAATTGGTGCCTTGGTCGCCCTTTCCGAGGCTGTCGACGGACTCGACCTGAACGACATGAGTGTCTATGTGGGTGTTTCGGCAGGCGGTATTGTGGCCACCGGTTTGGCACACGATTTAACCCCACATCAAATCTACAAATTGTTCATAGAGGGCGAACCCGAAGAATTCGCATTTGATCCTTCCATTTTGTTGCGCCCGGCCTGGAAAGAATACTGGATGCGCCTTCGCAAGGTACCCAGCCTGTTGGGCACCGCCATTTCAGATTATTTTTTGCGCGACGACGCCACATGGGTCAGTTGCATCGAGCGCCTGGGGGCTGCAATACCCACTGGATTGTTCAATGGCGACGAACTGCATGAATGGATGGCCGACCTGATCGCCAAAGGTGGTGGCACCAACGATTTCCGCAGCCTGCGCAACCGCCTCATTCTGGTGGCCACCGACCTGGATTCGGGCGATTCCATTCCCTTTGGTATGCCAGGGTTTGATGACGTGCCAATTTCCAAAGCCGTGCAGGCCTCCGCGTCGCTACCCGGCCTGTTTCCGCCCACACGCATTGCCAACCGGCATTACGTGGACGGTGCGTTGAAAAAAACCCTGCATGCTTCCACCGCCTTGAAAGAAGGTGTAGAGCTATTGATTTGCCTGAACCCGCTGGTGCCTTACGACGACAGGCTGAACCCTAAAAATCACCGCCGCCGCGCCAAGGGAAAGGCCTTCCAGCCCGGTTCGCGTTTGTATGAAGGCGGCTTGCCATTGGTGTTGTCACAAACCTTCCGCTCAATTATCCATTCACGCATGGACATTGGCATGGAACGCTACGGACACCTTTATCCCAATGCAGATATCGTGCTGTTTGAACCGCAACACGGCGACGGCGAATTTTTCTTCACCAATCCTTTCAGCTACGCCAGCAGGCGCCGTTTGTGCGAACACGCTTACCAACGCACCCGCGAAGAATTGTGGGCACGCAGATACGATCTGGCCGAACGGTTTTCACGGCATGGGCTGGAACTGAACCTGGAAGTATTGAAGGATCCCACCTTGCATTTGAGCAACAAGGTCAGCAAGAAGCCGGCACGCACGGGATCGATGGTGTCAAAGTTTGATCAGCTTGAAGACTCGCTGAACGAGCTTGATCGTTACATCCGGATTGCAAAAACCAGAAATGCTGCTTGATGACGCCATTACACACTGGTAACAAGGGCAGTGAAGCCCCAAATACTCGACAAAACAACGTAGACTAATAAAATTCAAAAATACCAATAACAGACTTGCTGCATGAAGTCTTAAGCTTGATCAGGACTTTGGCCAGACAGGAGACGACCAGAACATGGAACGCAAGCCTCCAAGAAGAACAAGAGAACGAATTCTTGATTTGTCGCTCAGGCTTTTCAATGAATTCGGGGAGCCCAATATTACGACCACCGTGATCGCCGATGAAATGAACATCAGCCCCGGTAATTTGTACTATCACTTCCGCAACAAAGACGACATCGTCAACAGCATTTTTGCCAGTTTCGAGAAGGAAATTGATGGCCTGCTCGACGTACCTGGCAACCGTCAGGCCAACATTGAAGATGCCTGGCTTTATCTTCAGGTTTCATTCGAACTGATCTGGCGCTATCGCTTTTTGTACCGCGACTTGAACGACCTGCTGTCGCGCAACCGTACCCTTGAAATTCATTTCAAACGAATTTTGAAACACAAGGTGGATGTTGCACGCCGCCTGTGCCAGGGCCTCGTTGAGTCGGGCGACATGATGGCCTCTCAACCACAAATCAATGCACTGGCCACCAATATGGTGGTGGTAGCCACCTATTGGCTCTCGTTTGAATACGTGCGCGACCCACGCCACTTCAACGATGAGGCCACCATGAGTGCCGCACTGGCCAATGGCGTTTACCAGGTGATGTGTTTGCTGGCGCCCTATTTGCAAGGCAATGCCAAAGAACTTTTTGAAAGCCTGGCCCAATCATTTATTACTGAAGAAAACACATAACAAGACTTAGGAGAACTTATGAGCGACTTGAAAGCCCGTTTTGAAAAGGCCGTGGCGGAATCCAAATCACTGCCCGCCCGCCCTGACAACCAAACCCTGTTGAAAATTTACGCCCTGTTCAAACAATCAACAGAAGGCGACAACACCGGCAAACGCCCTGGCTTCACCGACATTGTTGGGCGTGCAAAATACGATGCATGGAAAGGCCTTGAAGGCACGAGCAATGACCAGGCCATGCAGAATTACATTGATCTGATTGAGTCGCTGAAATAAATCAAGGCAATGAATCCCATAAAAAAACCGGCCAATGGCCGGTTTTTTTATGGCTGCTTGAAAAAATCTGGTAACTGTTTGGAATCGACTGGCACAGCATCAAGTTTCGCGGCCACGTGCACACACACGGTTCTGCAAAGCTCCACGACAGTGGGCTCTTTGACTTGATACAACACCAGGGTTCCCTCTTTGCGTCGCTGCAATACACCAGCCCTGTACATCAAATTCAGATGCCGGGAAATATTCGACTGTGTTGAATCAACCTCTTCCACAATGTCGTTGACCGACTTCTCGCCATTGCACAAGGCATGGATGATTTTTAGTCGCGTGGGTTCAGACAAGACTGCAAAGTAGCCAGACACTTGTTCCAGCAGGGAATCCAGTTCACTCATAGCATGACCGATGTGTTTTTTTATATTGGAACGATTGTACCCCCGTTTTTACACGGGGGTAGAGGCTTAGTGATTGGCGAGCAAAAGCCCGGCGTGTTCACGCATTGGGTGAAACTCAATTGTTTCCCAGCGCTTCTGCATCACATCCAGATCGAACCTTGAGGTCGCCAAAAAGGCGTGTGTATCGGCCGCATCAGTCACCATGCGGCCCACATTGGCATCCATAAACCGGCGCAGGTCGTTGGCATTTTTACTGGTCACCCAACGGGCACAACTGTAGCGGCTCGGGGCCAAGCGCACCTCTACCCCGTACTCACCTTTCAAGCGCGCCTGCACTACCTCGAATTGAAGCTGACCAATGGCCCCCAACAACATTTCTGAACCCAGCAATGGCTTGAACACCTGGATGGCGCCCTCCTGGCCCAGTTCCATTAAACCTTTCTGTAGCTGCTTGCTTCGCATGGGGTCTTTGAGTTCAACGGATGCGAACAATTCCGGTGCAAAAAACGGCAATCCCGTGAATTGCAAGCCTTCGCCTTCACTGAGCGAATCGCCCAACTGCAAACCACCATGCGTGGTCAAGCCAATGATGTCACCAGCGTAGGCTTCATCCACCCGGTCGCGACGCTGAGACAGAAAGGTCACCACACTGGTGGGGCGGAAGTCTTTTCCGGTGCGCAGCACCTTGAACTTCATGCCATGCTCAAACCGCCCGGAAAGTACCCGCACAAAGGCAATGCGGTCACGGTGAGAAGGATCCATATTTGCCTGAATCTTGAACACCACACCGCTGAATTTGCTCTCGGTGGGGGCCACTTCACGCTCAATCGCTTTGCGGGGTCCTGGGTGTGGTGCAACGTCTACCAAGGCGTCCAGCACTTCTTGAACACCAAAGTTGTTCACGGCAGAGCCAAAAAACATCGGGGTTTGCTTGCCCGCCAAAAACTCCGCAGCATCGAAACTTGGCGCAGCACCCGTCACCAACTCAATTTCCTGCTCAGCCTGCTTGAACTCGGCACCAAAACGGCTTCGCAACAACTCTCGATTGTCGCCATCAACCACTTCATCCTCTTCACGGCGGCGGTCGGCACCCGGGGTGAACACACGCATGTGGTTTTTGCGAATATCGAAAATACCGTGGAACAGCTTGCCCTGCCCCACTGGCCAGGCAAACGGCACACAAGGAATACCCAACGTGCTTTCAATTTCATCCATCAGTTCAAGGGGGTCACGCACCTCGCGGTCCATCTTGTTAACAAAAGTGATAATGGGTGTATTTCTGGCGCGGCATACCTCGATCAAACGCAAGGTTTGGGGTTCAACGCCGTTGGCAGCATCAATCACCATCAAGGCGGCGTCCACTGCGGTCAGCACACGGTAGGTGTCTTCAGAAAAGTCCTGGTGGCCGGGGGTATCAAGCAAGTTGATGACCTGGTCTCGGTACTCCATCTGCATCACAGAACTGGCCACCGAAATACCGCGCTGCTTTTCAATCTCCATCCAGTCCGAGGTGGCGTGGCGGCTTGCCTTGCGTGCTTTCACACTGCCCGCAATTTGAATGGCACCCGCGAACAGCAACAACTTCTCGGTCAGCGTTGTTTTGCCTGCATCGGGGTGGGAAATAATTGCAAACGTTCGGCGACGTTTGACTTCGGATTCAATGGACACAGCAGCCCTTTGGCGCAAAAGCCGTGATTTTACACGCCTGGGGGCTTAAATTCACCCCCTTTCATTTTCATATCGATCAATAAATCAATACCCTGACAAAAACCCTGTTGCGGACATCCCGTATTGCTCATTTTTATTATAAATACGACATTACCCAGGTGTTCTTACACAATCGACTCGTTCAACAAAAGAACGAAAACAACCACAAAGCCCAATACCCAATGGGCACAAGTTTCATCAAAACATAGGGGATACCAATGAAAGCAATTCTGGCAAAAACCGCCGTTGCGGTCAGCCTGGCAGCATTCGCCATGGGCGCAGCTTACGCCGACAAATCCAAATGGCCCAAAAGCTTTACAGTAGGCACCGCCTCACAAGGCGGCACATACTATGCCTACGGTGCTGGTTGGGCCAACCTGGTGGCCGAAACTGTGGGAATCACAGGCGGTGCGGAAGTCACTGGTGGCCCCACTCAGAACCTGGCACTGGTGCACACCGGCAAGCTGGCGTTTGGCATGACCACCATGGGCCCGGCCCGCGAGGCACTGGACGGCAAAAGCCCCCTGGCTCCCGGCTTGAAAATGAACAAGGTTTGCGCCATGTTCCCCATGTACCAAACCCCATTTTCTGTCACAGTGCTTTCCTCCAGTGGCATCAAATCCATCAAGGACATCCCTCCTGGCTCAAAAATCGGTTTTGGTCCAGCAGGTTCCACCTCGGACACCTACTTCCCGAAAATGCTTGAAACCCTGGGCGTGAAATTCGAGCGTCGCAACGGTGGCTGGAGCGACTTGGGCGGTCAATTGCAAGATGGCCTGATCGATGTGGTGGCATTCGCAGCGGGTGTGCCCATTCCTGCGGTAACTCAACTGGAAGTACAAACCAAAATCAATATTCTCGAGTTCACAGAAGCTGAACAGAAGAAAATCATGGACACCTACCCCGTGTCTGCGTTCCCGATCAAGGCAAACACTTATAAAACCTTGACCAAAGACGCACGCGCCGTCTCCATGTGGAACTACGCAATTGCCAATTGCGACCTGCCAGAGAGCTTTGTTTATGAGGCCACCAAGGCGGTATTGGACAACAACGAAAAAATGTTGAACATCCACAAAGGTGCCCGCACTACCCTGGCAGAAAACTGGGACAAGAACACCTTCATCCCCTTCCACCCAGGTGCAGTGAAGTACTACGAAGAAAAAGGCTTCAAGATTCCGGCGAATCTGAAGCTCAAGTAAAAAGCAAGCAGCCTTGAAGGCTGAACCGGAAAGCGCTGAGCTCGACTTGCGAGTTCGGCGCTTTTCTCAAACCTCAATTCTCAATTTTCTGAATCGGTCCAATCATGTCCAAATCCACCAGCATATCCAGTCAGGCAGAAGAGGAACGCCTCATTGCCCAAGGCGTCGATGACGAGCCCATGGCGAGCAACCAACGCAATTTTGTGCAAAAAACGGCGCTGTTTGTCTCAATCATTTCTGCCGCTTATGCGTTTTGGCATGTGTTTTCCTTGAACGTCGCACCGGTTGAAACCTGGGCGTTTCGCATACTGCACGTTTCAGGCGCACTAATAATCGGCTTCATTGCCTATTCCTCAGCCAACATTGATCAGCCTCAACGGGGCAATCAAATGCTGATCAAAGCATTGGCTGTCTTACTGGCCCTGCCTGCCCTCTATTCGCTTTATGTCGTGTTCGATATGAGCCAGATCATCGCCAGCGGCGAAATGATCACACCCGAAATGGAAGTCAACCAGTTTGGCATTCCCTTGGCCATAGCAGCACTGGGTGCCATTGTGGCCTCGTGGTTTCTGCGCCCGGAAGGCCACCGCTTCAACTGGCTGGACGGCACGCTTGTACTGGCCACCATTGCAAGCACTGCGTACCTGATGGTGCACCTGGATGGCACGGCGCTGCGCATGCGCGCAGGCACTCCTTTCGCCTCGCCCGGCAACGCCTGGGCTGCCATGGTTGGGCTCGCCTTGATTCTGGAGCTAACCCGCCGTGTCGCCGGAAGCGCCCTGGTCATCATTGCCTCAATTTTCGTGGTGTATTCCTTTGTGGGCCCCTACCTGCCAGGCTTTCTGACCCACGACGGCTTTGATTTCAGTCGTTTCTTTTCCTACATCTACACCGATGCCGGTGTATTGGGCGCAACCACCGCTGTGTCTTCTACCTACATTATTTTGTTCATTGTGTTTGCGGCATTCCTTCAGGCCTCCAAAGTAGGCGACTACTTCGTGAATTTTGCCTTCGCCGCCGCTGGCCGCGCACGGGGCGGCCCCGCGAAAGTCGCAGTATTCGCTTCAGGCCTGATGGGCATGATCAACGGCACCAGCGCGGGCAATGTGGTCGCCACGGGTTCACTGACCATTCCGCTCATGAAAAAAGTGGGCTACAACGGAAAAACCGCTGGCGCGATTGAAGCTGCTGCGTCCACTGGTGGGCAAATCATGCCCCCAATCATGGGTGCAGGCGCATTTATCATGGCTGAAATCACCGGGATTCCTTATTCGGAAATTGCAATCGCTGCTGTTATTCCGGCGGTGTTGTACTTCCTTTCCACTTACCTGATGGTCGATTTTGAGGCGGCCAAGCTGGGTATGCGTGGCATGCGTTCGGATGAGTTGCCCCAGTTCTCCAAAATGGTGAAACAGGTATACCTTTTCATCCCCATCATCATTTTGATTGTTGCCCTGTTCATGGGTTATTCGGTGATTCGCGCTGGTACCTTGGCCACGGCCGCAGCGGCGGTAGTCAGTTGGCTATCACCTTTCAAAATGGGACCCAAAAGTATTTTCAAGGCGTTCGATCTGGCCGGTGTCATGTCCATCCAAATCATCACGGTGTGCGCCTGTGCGGGCATCATCGTTGGGGTAATCGCCTTGACTGGCGTGGGTGCCCGGTTCTCCTCAATTTTGCTGGACATTGCGGAAAACTCGCAGCTGATTGCTTTGTTCTTCGCCATGTGTATCGCCATTTTGCTGGGCATGGGCATGCCTACCACTGCGGCCTACGCGGTGGCTGCATCCGTGGTTGCACCCGGCCTGATTGAACTGGGAATTCAGCCCTTGGTGGCCCACTTCTTTGTGTTCTATTTCGCTGTCATCTCCGCCATCACGCCACCCGTCGCGCTGGCCTCATATGCAGCAGCAGGTATTTCCGGGGCCAACCCCATGGCTACGTCATTCACGTCTTTCAAAATCGGTTTGACTGCCTTTATCGTGCCCTTCATGTTCTTCTACAATGCCGCCCTGCTCATGGAAGGTGAATGGTTTGTCATTTTGCGCGCCTTCGTCACAGCATGTATCGGCGTATTCTTCCTGGCCGCTTCAATCCAGGGCTGGTTCTGGGGCGCGCACTCAAATTGGGTAGTACGCGGCGTCTTGTTGCTGGCAGCCCTCTGCATGATCGAGGGTGGCTTGTACACTGACATTGCTGGCGCAGTACTCGCCTTGATTGCAATTGTTCTTAATAAGTTTTTTAAAGGTAAACCTGCGCCTGAGCCAATCGTGCCTGCGCGCGGAATGGACTAAAAACTCAATCCCCTGAGGCTTTTACACTCATTTTTAGTGTAGAGCCTCAGGTTCAAACCCTTTCATTGCTAAAGCGATTTCCCTATAGTGCGAAGTGTCACGAAATTTGACTACCCGCTACCCAAGGAGATCTCACGATGTACGCATTTGAAAAAACAGCTGAACTGCTGACCAAAACCAACACTGAACTGAAGAACCAGCACCAAGCTGCAGCCAAGGCTCTGAACAGCCTGGTACAAGCTCAATTTGGTCTGTTGTCACAAGGTTTGGGCAACGCATTCACCGCTGCCGAGAAGCTGCCTTTGGCTGACAAGCCTGTGGTTGTAAACGCTCGCACTGAGATCAAGCAAGGCTTGGAAAAAGTAGTTGGCGTTAGCCAGGTTTACACACAGAAAGGTGTTGAACTGTTCGAACAGCAACTGCCAGTTGTAATCGACAAAGGTTTTTCCTACGCTGCCTTGGCCCTGTCACAAGCCGAGTCTTTGACTGAAAACGCAATCACCATGGGTGCAAGCGCCCTGGAGCAAGCCAAAAAAAACGAAACCCTGAAGCCCGCCATTGAACAGGCTGAGCAAATTGCTGCCCAGTTGTTCGAGAAAATTGGCGTGAAAGGCGAAGCCAGCGTAAAGAAAGCTGCCAAGAAGCCTGCTGCCAAGAAAGCAGCTGCACCACGTGCCAAGCGTGCTGCCGCTACACCAAAGGCTTCTGTCTGAAAAGACGCGGCCCAGCTGGAGCTGAGCTTTGAGTAAATAAAAAACCCTCGAATTTTCGAGGGTTTTTTTATGGCTGCAGTGAATTATTGACTGGGCGATCAGAGCAACCAAAGAATGAGGCCGTAGCACACACAGGCACCGAGAACGCCGACAAACCACTCCCGTTTGGTTTCCAGCTCACCCAGCATGGTCACATCAAAGCTCTTGTTTGCAAAATCGTCCATGACAATACTCCCGGTGCATAATGCACATGTGTTTTGATGACTCTATTTAAGTCCAAAAACACGGGTGAGTCTTTCCCACAAAGGGGGCCACCTTAATCGACTACCCCCAAGAGGTAAACCAGATGACAATCAGTTCTGCCAGTGCCTTTGCCGTTATTTCAGCGGGTATCTTTTTGCTCGTTGGGCTTTTCAGCGGATTGTGGAAGTTTTTGCAGATGTGGCGTAGTGAACAAGGGTTGGCACATCCCTACGTGGACATCGCCCACAGGGCTAGCCTGCTCTACGGTTTCGCATGCATCACCTTGGCCGTCCTTGCACATTTCAGCACATTCCATCCAGAGCGCAATTTGTTCGCAGTAGCAATCGTGATTGCATTTTTTGCATTGGCTGTTGCCGGCTATCTGATGCAAGCCGCCTTGAAAGGGCCAGACAACCAGTTGAGACAGCCGCACAAAATGGGCAAACATCCCATGCCCCGTGCGGGCGTGGCAGCCTTCATGGTCGCCTTGGTGTTGGCAGAAATTGGAGGAACACTCTATTTGTTTGCTGGCGCATTGCAGAACCCTTTGCTGAGATTCTGGTCTTAAGGAACAACTACGCTTACCCGGGAACACGTATGCCCACGCAGTTCACTCGCCGTTTGCTACTCGCCACCCTGACCATGCTGACCATGGCGGCCTGCAGCACAACCAGCCCAGCCAATTCGACTGGCCAATACCAGGCCAAGTCCAACTGGACCAGCTCGTTTTTAAGCCAGGTGATCGGCGGGCAAACCATGCCCGATGGTGTCAACAACTGGGCATGTCGCCCCACCAACGGTCAAAACCCGGTTGTGCTGATTCACGGCACTTTTTCGTCCAGCATGTATTCGTTCGGCGCATTGGGCCCCGCGTTGGCCAACCAAGACTTGTGCGTGTATTCAATTGATTACGGCGCAGCCGAACCCAGCGACTGGTTCAAGGGCGTCGGCCCTGTAGACGAGTCTGCTCAGCGCGTGGCTGATTTTGTGAAATTTGTGAAAACCGCCACGGGACAAAACAAAGTTACCTTGGTCGGCCATTCACAAGGCGGTTTGATTGGTTTTTATTATCTCAAAATGTTGCAAGGCGCCGACCATGTGGATCGCTTCGTGGCCTTGGCGCCCAGCGTGAATGGTACATCCATTGCAAAAACACCCAACCGAGATTTGGTGGATTATTGCTTGGCTTGTGCAGACCAACACCCTCGTTCGGCACTGTTACGCGAACTGAAAACAGGCCAAATCACCATGCCGGGCGTGCAATACAGTGTTCTGGTGACCAAAAACGACAAAGTGGTTCTGCCCGTTGAGAATCAGTTTGTCAAAGAGCCCGGCGTCCAAAACATTTATATTCAAGACGTGCTGCCCGGCAAAAGGGTGTCGCACAGCGGCATGTTGTACGACACCGAGACGCTCGATTTAATCGTCAAGCTGGTTCAGGGCCAAACAGTACAAACTGCCTCAAACTAAAGCGGTGTAGCTTCGGGTGGCGGCCTCGAAACGATACAGGGGGTCATTCACCAGTTGGGGGTCGATGCCTTCTTTCTTCAATTGCACTTTTTGGTATTTGAAAGTGCCGGTTGTTTCTACGGTTTGAAGCACCCGCACATACTGGGGCACGGCATAAGCGGGTAGCTGGCTGGTTACATGCGCGGCCAGTGCGCTCATGTCCAGTTGGGCTCCAGGCTTTACAGCCACTGCTGCCATGCCAGCCCGGCCATCAAACCCGTCCAGCTTCACGCCATAAACCACCGCATGCTCAAGAAACGGGAGTTTTGCCAACACCCCTTCCACTTCCGACGTTGCAACGTTCTCGCCTTTCCAGCGAAATGTGTCGCCCAAACGGTCTACAAACTGAATATGCTGCCACCCTTGCCTGCGTACCAAATCGCCCGAGTTGAACCAGCAGTCACCCCGTTTGAATACGTTGCGCAGCAACTTCCCCTCATTGGCTTTTGGGTCAGTGTAGCCATCAAAAGGTCGTAGATCAGTGACCTCGCTGATCAACAAACCCACTTCACCACGGGCCACAGTTTCACAAAATCCGCGTGCGTTTCGCAGCACTTGTTCCGAATCGGCATCGCAAGCAATTACTTCAAAGGGCATGGGGCAAAAACCCACTGTTTCCTTCAAACCAAAGGCATTCATGAAGCCCAGGTTGGATTCGCTTGCCCCATAAAACTCGAAAATTTGGTGAATACCGAAGCGGTTTTCAAAGTCTTCCCATATTTCCGGGCGCAAGCCATTGCCCAGTATCAGACGAATTTCATGGTTCTGATCGTCCATGCCCGGTGCCTGATTCAACAGGTAACGCAGCAACTCCCCGATGTAACAAAAGGCGGTGGCTTTGTAATGCGAAATACGCTTCCAGAATTGACTGGCACTGAATTTTTCATCCAGCGCAAAACAGGCCCCGCAGGCCAACACAACCCCAAGTGACACCGTCAGCGCATTGTTGTGATAAAGCGGCAAGCAACAGTAAAAAACATCGTCGGACGACAAACGCACCGCTGTGCTCATGCCCGAGGCTGCTTGCAACCAACGGTAGTGACTCATCACCGAGGCCTTGGGCAAGCCAGTGGTGCCTGAGGTGAAAATATAGAAACAAGGCGAACTTGCCACAATTTGGGCTGTTTGTGCCAGGTTGTGAGAGGGCTGTGTGCACCAGGCACTGCGAAAATCGCTCACTCTCAAGTGAGCGCTACTGGCTTGCAACGAGAGCAATTCAATGCCTTTGAGTAGCGCGCTGTGCCCTGATTCCAGTTCGTTGAGAATGTCCAGACCACGATCGCAAGCCAAAATTATTTTGGGCTTGACCAATTTCAAACTGTGCGCCTGCACTGCCCCTTGTTGATTGATATTCAACAGCGCTGCAACCGCACCCAATTTGGCACATGCAATGACTGCAAGCAAGGTTTCGGGCCGATTGACCGACAGCAGGCCCACAGTATCTCCTGCCTTGACACCCATCGAAAGCAAGCCTCGCGCCATTTGATTGCAAATTGAATTGGCTTGCGCGTAAGTCCAGCATTGCTGTTCGCTTTTCAGGAACGGCGATTTCGCATGTTTGCGTGCAGTCTCCTGAAACAACAAGCCGAGCGAACGGCGCGAATGGGGTCTGAGAAATGCCAAACTGGCCAGCGAAGGTAAAATATGCGGTACGTCAGGCAGAAAACCCAAGGCGCCTCTTGCAATGTCAATTGCGGATACTGTTTTGCCCTGAACTGTCATTTTGTGCGGTCTCCGGGTGCTGTCTTATGTTTTTTTACACAGAAAAAGATACACTCTTTGCGTCAACGAATTTCTCGTACACGCCGTTTTTATCAATGTCATCAGGCTGCCCTGTTAAGTATTCTTCCATGCCCATAGCCAAAGTACGCTCTAACATTGTTCTTTGCATGCTTGCGCTCACCATGGCACTGCCTTTCCACGCTGCCCATGCAAAAAATTTCATCGGTTACACAGGCAAGGGCTGGAACAATGACTTTGGCGTGTTGCGCGGCCAATGCGAAGCCAGGCTGGTTCAAAGCGAAGCATTAAAAGGAACTCTGACAGAGCAAATGGCTTACGTCGAATCCAACGATGCTTTCAAGGTGATTTTTACGGAAACCCAGTTGGTGGATGCCTTCGCGGTCGACTCCCATTGTTTTGGCCACACCATGGAATTGGTGCCCTCAGGGCAAGCAGTGCGCTGGTTGAACCCGGTGAACGGTGTGGGTGTGTATTTGTCGCCTGGTGCCAAGTCGGATACTTGTCGAACATACTTGGGTGTCACGATTGTGAACGGTGAAAAAACCAAATTCCGCGGTGAAGCCTGCTCCCCCAGCAAAGGGGCCTGGCAAATTCAGCAATAGTGTCAGCCAAATACAGCCCTGCGCAAGCGCTGCAGGGTGTCCGAATGTCCAACCAGAACCAGCAGCAACTTGGCTCGGGTCATGGCCACGAACAGTTTCCGGAAGTCCGCTTCATCAAACTCCACAAAAGCCAACTCGGTCACCACCACTGCCTGTGCGGCCTGGCCTTTGAATCGGTAAACTGATTCTGCATGCACATTGCCCTCGGTGAAAACCTGGCTGCCATTGTCATCATATCGGCCTGTGAAGTGCCTCAGGCTGTGAGGCCCCAAACTGGCTTGCGCCAGTACCTTCGATTTTTCATGACCGCGCATGCTGAGCACTGCAATTTTGTCGCGCGTAAAACCATGCCGCAAACATGCAGTAATTGCTTTGGCGGTTTGGCTCAACAAAGATTCATCGCTGTCGTACTCGAAAAACTCAAGTGGCAAACCTTCCAGGGGGCAAGCAGCCTCAATGTCCAATGGTAACGGCAATTCAAACTTGAATTCACGTTGAACCAGCTGCAAGGCCTGTACTACGCGCTTGGGGTTTCGATAATTCATGGGCGTGTGCAAGCTGACCCAGGCCGGTAAACTGACCACCGGTTTGGCGTACAGGTTTTGAATGGGGTCTTCCAGCCACAGCCAGCGTGTACCGGAATGGGCGCAACGCTGAAGCACAGGCAACCAGCTTTGGTCAAAGTCCTGGCCTTCATCCACCACAATGGAATCAAACACCCAGCGTTTGTCCAAGGGCGTTGCCAATACTTGTTCGGCCAGTCGGCCAAATACCCCTGGCGATGCATAGTCCACTTCCTGCCCTGCATCTCGCAGCATGCGGTCGCACAGTGCATGAAAGTTAAATACCACAGCGCCCATCAAACCTGCTTCACGCACCTGCTGCGCCATGTGCGAAGAAAGTGGACGGTTGTAACACACATACAAGGTTCGCGCTTTCAAGGCATGGTTGCGTTGCAATTCACTGAAAGCCAATTGCGACTTACCGCTGCCTGCGGTGCCGGTAACTCGCAAGCGAAAAGGCTCGAAACTGAGCCTTGAAACCCACTGCTCCAAACCATGCGACAGGCGCGTCACCAAGGTTTCAGCAGCTTGCGACAATGCACCCACCTCAGGAACCAAATTCAGCTCGTTGCACAGGAAGGAATGAATTGCTTTGGGATTGGAGTTGCTGCTAAACAGGTCGGCGGTGATGTCGATGGTTTGTATCAAGGCAGCCAGTTCGTCTTTGTGACGGGCATCCACCACCCGCTCAGCATTGACTGTAAGCCCGCCCGGGTCCGGCACTGTGAAATCGGGACAGTAAAAAATTGGCTCTACCCGCAAAGTGCCTTGGTGTTGCTGCCTGAATTTTTGATTCAGCAAAGTACCCTGTTCAGCCAAGGCATTGAACACGTCTTGGCGCTGCTCGCCCAATTGTTTGAGCACACGGCCTTGATCCACTTTCATCAAGCCGGTTTTCATCAAAATGCTGTAAACGATGCCACTGGGACCCAGCACCAAAAATTGAATTCGCCCGGTAACAGTTAACCCATGCTCGATACGAGACCAATGAATGCCGTGATAAATGGTGTAGCTGTCGGGCAACTGTGCTTGCAACTGCAACAACACATCCCGCTCGCGGGCCTGTGCGCCGTCTAGGGCAAGCTCGCTGGTGTCAGAGGGATAAACCTTGGCTGGCACGCCTTACACCTCTTTGAACTGTTGCTTCAGCGTGGTGCCAGAGTAACGATCAACACCAGCCTGAATGCGAAAGCCCAGCATGATCTTGCCAGTGGTGCAGTACACCTGCTCGCGCAGCCATTCAATGACCTCTTTGCCCTCGGAAAAACCCACCGCCTCGAATTCCCAAACACGGTCATCCGCATTCCAGCGAAAACCTTTGGACTTCAAAAAATCTTTCTTCTCGAATGGTGCTTTCAGGGCAGCAATTTGATAAATCGACTCATTGGCACTGTCGAACAACACCTGAAACGGCATGCGCTGCGATGTTTTCAAGGGCTCGGCCAAGACATGAATCAAGGCATTGCAATCCTCCACCGCGCGGTGCGCGCCGTGAAAGTAGCCACAATCGGACAACAAATATTCCAGTTTGCGACCTGAATAATTCTCCTGGGTCCAGGGCAACTCCCGAAACGTACAGGCCCAAATCGATTGTTCAAGCCAAGGGAAACGGCGAAGCATGAAAGGCTTGTCAAAGGCCGCATTGTGAGCCACAAACAAGGCAGCTTCCGCGCACAGGGCTTTCAAGGCGGCTTCATCAAACCGCCGACCTTTGACCATCTCGTTGCTAATGCCATGAATGGCTGAATTCTCTGGAGTGATCGGTACCTTGGGCTCCTCAAGCCCGCCATAGCTGCCCAACACCGCGCCAATTTCTCCGGTGTCCTGATCGACCTCGATCAGAACCGCCCCCACCTCAATCACTTCACATGTCGCAAAATCAAGGCCTGTGGTTTCGGTGTCGACCACCAGCACCTTCACTGGGCTGTTGATTTGCCCACCAAAACCATCACGCATTTGAATGCGGCGCAGCACTTTGTAATTGCCGGTACTTTCCAGCCATTGGGCGACTGTTTCCGGGTCAATCTTGCAAATGCTGTTGTTCAATTCATCGTTATTCAAACGCTTTGTCCTCTGGTTCAGCGCGCAGCAAGTGCGCCTGTTGTCGGCTTACCTTCACCTGCCAGCCTTTTTTAACCTCGCGAATTCCACCTTTGTTAATGCGCAATTGGCGGGCCAACTCGATCAATTTCAGTTTGCCACAACGCACGCCCTGCCCCAGCAACCAATGCCGAAGGGTATTTAACTGGGTCGTTTCGTCGAGTTCTCGCCACGCAAGCAAATGCAGGGCACCTGTGGAACGAATTACCTCCGGTGCATTCGCCTCTGTGTTTGAATCCTCTTCTGAATAGTGTGCCTGAAAAAATTCAGCCAGTTGCAGCAAGGCCTTCGGGCTTTGAGGAAAGTGTTCTTCCAGACTGGGCAATAGTTCATGGCGCACCCAGTTGCGGCGCAGCGTGGTGTCATCATTGCTGGGGTCTTCAATGTGCGGCAAGCGATTCACTTGCGCATACTCCAGCAGGCTGGCCTTGCTGCAGTTGAGCAAAGGGCGGCACAACAGAAGCTCGGGGTGCAGGTGGCGGTCTACACCCACCTGGCCAATTGCGCGCATGCCGCCCACACCCCGCAAGCCAGAGCCGCGCAGCAATTGCAGCAACACGGTTTCAAGTTGATCATCCCGGTGGTGGGCACACAGCAAAACATGGTGTTGATTGGCCTTCATCCAGTTGAAAATGGCACGGTAGCGCACCACACGGGCCTGGCCTTCAAGGCCGAGATCACCGGGCTCCACATCAACCCGCAAAGCGGTGAACGGCACACCCCACTGTTCGCATTGGTTTTTGCAGTGCGTTTCCCAGGCATTGGCCTGCGCCTGAATTTGATGATTCACATGCACCGCATGCAGCGGCAAGCCCATTGTATGCATAGCATGGAGCAACACCGTTGAATCGACCCCGCCAGAGTAAGCCACCACGAAATTGGCCGGGGCCGGGGCGTGGCGCTTGAAGTCGCTTAAAAAGGCTTCAAGCGACTGTTTCAATTACTTGCTCACCTTGAAGTGGCCGTAGCTCATCAAACGGTCATGGCGAGCATCCAACAAAGTTTTGGGCTTGTAGGTCACCAGCATGTTCAAGGCAGCCTTGATGGCTGTTTTCAAATTACTGGCAGTTTGCGCGTGGTCGCGGTGTGCTCCACCGAAACTCTCTTTGACGATTTCCTGAATCAGGCCCAAATCTCGCAGGCGTTTGGCGGTAATGCCCAAGGCCTCGGCGGCGTCCGAGGCCCTCTCCGCGCTGCGCCACAAAATGGAGGCACAACCCTCAGGAGAAATAACAGAGTAAGTGGCATTTTCCATCATGATCACATGGTCGGCCACAGCCAGGGCCAAAGCACCACCTGAGCCACCCTCACCAATAATTGCGCTCACAATGGGCACCTGAATTTGCGCCATCTCGATCAAATTGCGACCAATCGCCTCGGATTGCCCACGTTCTTCGGCGTCAATGCCGGGGTAGGCCCCCGGGGTGTCCACCAGGGTCACGATGGGAATACCGAACTTCTCAGCAGTTTTCATCAAACGCAGGGCTTTGCGGTAGCCTTCCGGCCGTGGCATGCCGAAGTTGCGCAAGGTGCGCTCTTTCACATCGCGACCCTTTTGGTGACCAATCACCATCACGCTTTCACCATCGAGGCGAGCCAGCCCGCCCACAATTGAAGGGTCGTCGGCAAAGTGCCTGTCGCCATGCAACTCGTGGAAATCGGTGAATGCGTGGGCTATGTAATCCAGGGTGTAGGGGCGCTGTGGGTGACGCGCCACCTGCGAAACTTGCCAGGGGGTCAGCTTGCTGTACAGCTCTTTGGTCAACACATCGCTTTTGCCTTCCAGGCGTCGAATTTCTTCTGACAAATCAACAGCCGAGCCATCTTGAACCAGGCGCAGCTCCTCGATTTTGCCTTTCAATTCGGCAATGGGCGCTTCGAAATCTAGAAATGTTTGCTTCATGAGGTTCTCTTAATAGTCCACCACGGCTGGGTCCAGGCTGCGCCACAAATACCACGCTGCCACAGTTCGCCAAGGTTTTAATTTTTCCCCGAATTGTAGTGCTTCTTTCGGTCCGATGGGTTCGCCTTCGAAAAATTGGCGCGAGATACCGCGCTGCACACCAATGTCATCCACAGGCCACACATCAGGCCTGCGCAAACAAAACATCAAAAACATCTGCGCCGTCCAACGCCCCACGCCCTTGATTTCACACAGGTGGCGTGTGCAGGCTTCGTCGTCCATGCCGTCCAGCAGTGCCAGTTCAAGGCGGCCTTGCTGTTCAAATTCGCTTAAGGCACGGGAATACGCAATTTTCTGGCGAGAAAGGCCGGTGGCTTTCAATGTGTCATCACTTAGAGCGAGCAAGGCCTGACTGTTGATTTGCCCGTTCAAGGCATCGACCACCCTGGCCCACACTGCATCCGCTGCCTTGACCGAAATTTGCTGCCCCACCAGCGAGCGCAACATGGTTTCATAGGGTGCCCCGCGAGAACGCAAGGCCCGGTCCGGGTGGCGGGCAAGCAAATTGGCCCACACCGGGCTTTGCGAAGCCAAAGCCTCGCACGCTTCCTGCCAGTAGGCAGGCGCATGGGGATCCAGGTTCAGCCTCAGGCTCGCCGCCATTCAGTGGCACCGCCCCGTTTGTCTTCCAACACCACGCCCATGTCAAGCAACTGCTGGCGTATTGCGTCAGCCTTCGAGAAATCCCGATCGGCTTTGGCCTGGGTGCGGGCGTCAATCAAGGCTTGAATCGCGGCCTCGTCAAGCGAACCTGCCTGCTCCCCCACTTCCGCTTTCTGGAAAGCCTCGGCGGTTCGACCCAACAAGCCTAACACCTGTGCCAAGGCTTTCAAGCGCGCGGCCAGTGTCTGATCGGCGCTGCGGTTCACTTCGTTGGCCATTTCAAACAACACAGAAACCGCAATCGGCGTGTTCATGTCGTCGTTCATCGCTTCAGCGAAACGGGCTTCATAGTCTTGGCTCCAGTCGATGGTCGCTGCGGCCTGCACATCGCCCACAGCTGTGTACAAACGGCCCAAGGCTGCCTTCGCATCCTGAACATGGCCTTCGGAATACGTGAGTTGACTGCGATACTGTGCGCGAAGAATAAAAAACCGCACCACCTCGGCATCGTAGACTTTCAAAATATCCCGAATCGTGAAAAAGTTATTCAGCGATTTCGACATTTTCTCGGACTGCCCATTGGTCTCCACGCGTACAAAACCATTGTGCATCCAGTACTGGGCAAAACTTTCGCCGGTGGCCCCCACGCTTTGGGCAATTTCATTTTCATGGTGTGGGAATTGCAGGTCTGCTCCCCCGCCGTGAATATCAAACGTATTGCCCAGCAACTTGCAACTCATCGCCGAACACTCAATGTGCCAGCCCGGGCGCCCCACACCAAAATCAGACTCCCACTTGGCGTCTTCGGGTTCTTCAGCCTTCGCACTTTTCCACAACACAAAATCGAGCGGGTCATTCTTGCTGCCAGACACGCCCACCCGTTCACCAGCACGTAATTCATCCAGGCTTTTGCCCGACAAGCGCCCGTACTCCGGAAACGAACGCACTGCAAAGTTCACATCGCCCGAATCATCCCGGTAAGCGAGCCTTTTGTTCATCAGGGTGTGGATCATGTCCTGCATTTCTGCCACATACTCCGTAGCACGGGGCTCGTGGTCGGGCCGCTCAATGCCCAAGGCATCGGCATCTTCGTGCATGGCTGCGATAAACCGGTCGGTCAACGAACGGATGCTTTCCCCGTTCTCAACAGCGCGGCGAATAATTTTGTCATCAATGTCAGTGATATTGCGCACATAAGTGACCGGATAGCCCGAAGCACGCAACCAGCGCTTGAGCAGATCAAACACCACCATGACCCGGGCATGACCCAGGTGGCAGAAGTCATAGACTGTCATGCCACACACGTACATTCGAACGTTCTGTGGATCAAGCGGTGAAAAAGCCTGCTTTTTCCTTAGAATTGAATTGTAAATTTGAAGAGACGATTTCATTGGACTCAGAAAAAAAGCGGACCCAGCCGGCCAAAACGGTACAATCTGACACTGGAACCTTCAGGAAACCCAGCTCAGAAGCCAACCCGCTCTGGGGCTTGCTACAATAGCGGTCGAGTATATCATTACGCATGATCGAGTTTTTCCCTACCAATCAGATGAAACGGGTAACCCCGCAAAGGCGCAACCGAATGCAGGCTAAAAAAACAATCACGTCGTCAATCAGTGGCAAATTCAAGAAAAGCAAATACGCTTTGCTGA
Organism: Limnobacter alexandrii; assembly: GCF_005871185.1. Lineage (GTDB taxonomy): Bacteria > Pseudomonadota > Gammaproteobacteria > Burkholderiales > Burkholderiaceae_B > Limnobacter > Limnobacter alexandrii. The sequence goes on along the minus strand of NZ_SWKN01000008.1, from coordinate 166,637 downwards.
TCGCTCTCATGGGCCTGGCATTTGCCGGCGCACCCGGCTATGCCGACGAATCGGATGAAGTGTCTAAGCTGATTCAGAGTGGACAATTTGAACAGGCACAGGCCCGCGCAGATGCCTACCTGGCCAACAGGCCCAACGACGCCCAAATGCGTTTCCTGAAAGGCCTGATCCTTACTGAGCGCAACAAAACTGCTGAAGCCATTACGGTTTTCACCAAGTTGACTGAAGATTTTCCCGAGTTGCCCGAGCCCTACAACAACCTGGCCGTGTTGTATGCGGGACGTGGTGAATACGAAAAAGCACGTGAATCTCTGGAAATGGCCATTCGCACCCATCCCAGTTATGCCACTGCCCACGAGAACCTGGGTGATGTGTACGCCAAGCTGGCAAGCCAGTCTTACGACAAAGCACTTCAACTGGATGGCCGCAACTCGACAGCACAAACCAAACTGTCACTGGTGCGCAACCTGATTGCTGGCAAACCCGAAACTGTGGCAGTGGCCGCTGCACCTGCGGCAGCACAAGCCAGCAAGCCAGCACCAGCCAAAACTGCGCCAGCAGTGGTGCCAACTCCACCTGTGGTTGCCGCAACCCCACCTGCCGTGGAAGTAGCACCCAGCAAACCTGCACCAGCCGCTGAGCCCGCTATTACTGCTAGCAAACCAGTTGAACCAAAACCCAACACCATCGGCATGGACAGCCAAGTGCTGGCAGCCGTGGAAGCCTGGGCCAAGGCATGGACTGATCAGGACATGGCCGGTTACCTGGGTGCCTATAGCCAAGACTTTGAAACACCGGGCAAGATGAACCGCACCAACTGGGAAAAAATGCGTGAGCAACGCATTGTTGGCAAAGAGACCATTCGCGTGGTGGTTGAAAACCCATTGATCACCATCACAGGCAATGAAGCCGTGGTGAAATTCAAGCAAAGCTACTTCTCCAACCGCCTGAACAACGTGTCCAGCAAGACCCTGACCATGAAACAGGAAGGTGGTACCTGGAAAATTACCAGCGAGAGGGTGGGCGGCTAAATGTGGTTTAGAAGCAGGCTTCGTGGAATGTCCAAAGGGTTGCGCCTGGCCGCACCCCTGATGTTTTGGGCATTCACGGCAGCCCCCACTTTTGTGAAATCTGGCGCCGAGGAATCGTTCGACCTTGCGGCCTACAGCAACCCTGAACCCAAAAAGGGTTCACTGGCCAGCAAGTTGTTTGAGTCGGCCAGCTATCAACCGGTGATCGACACCGCGGTTGAAGAAATTTACCTGGCGCTTAGCAATCATGAGTTGAACAAAGCGCTTGAATTGACCGACCGCTTGTTGAGTGAATTTCCAAATTTTTACCTTGGCCACATGCTCAAGGGCGACATTTTGTCCCTGAAAGCTGGGCGCCCCCTCAATAAAATCGGGGACATGCCAAACGTACCGAAAGGCAAGCAAGAGGAACTGACTGAACTGCGAGAGGAAGCCATTGCACGCTTCAAAGCCGTGAAAGACCGCCCACAACGCGACTTGCTGCCTGCTGAACTGGTGGAATTGAACGACGATCAGCGCTACGTGATTTTGGTGGACACCACACGGTCACGGCTTTTCCTGTACGAAAATGCATTTCCGCAACCCCGCCTGGTGACCGACTTTTATGTGTCTCAAGGAAAAATGGGGGCGGTGAAAGTACGCGAAGGTGACAAGAGAACACCCATTGGTGTCTACACGATTACGGAGTTGCTGCCCAAAGAAAAGCTGACCGATTTTTATGGCCCCATCGCCCTGCCCATCGATTATCCAAACGCGTGGGACAAGCGCTTGGGCAAAACCGGATATGGCATTTGGTTGCATGGCATGCCCAAGCATTATGTAAGCCGCCCCCCCAAGGCCAGCGATGGCTGTGTGGTGCTGGCGAACCAAGACTTGCTCGCCTTGAAAAAATTTGTCGACATTGGCAGCACACAGGTTGTAATCAGCGAAAGGCTAGACTTCGTACCAATCGATGTTTGGAAAAGCCACCGCAAAGCCGCCTTGCGCATGGTAGACACCTGGAAGAAAGACCTAGAGAAGGGCTTCTCCAAAGGCATTTACCACTATGCAAGCGATGTAAAAATTGATGGGCAGGGTTTGATCGAATGGCAAAAAAACCAACAAATTGGCAACAAGTCGTTCGGAAAAATTGCCATCGACGACCTCACGGTGATGCGCTACCCCAGCGACAAAGACATGATGCTCGTGTCCTTCAAACAAGAGGACAAGCTGTCGGGTGAAATTCGCAAACAACAATACTGGATGAAAGTTGGCACCCGTTGGCAAATTGTCCAGGAAGACACTTTTAAACTGTAAGGAACAAGTCTGTGACTCAAGGCAAACGTGTTTTTCTCAAGTGGTCGATGTTCTCGGCGATTGCTGTTAGCATCGGTAATTCTTCAATCTCCTCTGCGTTTGCAAAAGCGAAAAAACGAACCATGGTTAAACTTAAAACAAATTTCGGCGACATCACCATCGCCCTGGACGCTGAAAAAGCCCCCGCCACTGTGGCCAATTTCCTGGAGTACGCAAAAAGCGGCTTCTACACCAACACCATTTTTCACCGCGTCATTGCGGGTTTTATGGTTCAAGGCGGCGGCTTTGAGCCCGGCATGAAACAAAAGCCCACCAAGGACCCCGTGAAAAACGAGGCTGACAATGGCTTGAAAAACGAAAAGTACACCCTTGCCATGGCCCGCACCAACGACCCGCATTCGGCCACTGCCCAGTTTTTCATCAACGTGGAAAACAATGAATTCCTGAACTTCAAAAGCCCAACACCACAAGGCTGGGGCTATTGCGTATTCGGCAAAGTGACTGAAGGCAAAGAAGTTGTCGACAAAATTGTAGGCGTTAAAACTGGCTCGAAAGGCTTTCACCAGGACGTACCACTGGAAGACGTGGTGATTCAGGGTGTTGAAGTACTCTAAGCTGGCCCCAACTAAAAAAGCCCTTACTGAAGGGCTTTTTTTACGACTTTTTAATCAGGTAACAAGTTGATTGAAATTCCGCAACAAGGTGCTGCATTCTTTGCCTCCGACCTGCACCTGTCCGAACACTCTCCAAAAACGCTGGACGCCTTCGAAAATTGGCTGGCAAGCGTGGCCCAGGAAAATACGCTTATCTTTTTGCTTGGCGACCTGTTGGAGGTTTGGTATGGAGACGACTACAGCGACAGCACCAGCGAACGCGTCATCCAGGCTGTTCAAGCCGCAAAAGCTGCGGGTGCCACACTGTATTTCATGCACGGCAACCGTGACTTTCTGCTCGGTGATCAATTTGCCGAAGCGGCAGGATTCGACATTCTTCCCGACCCAGAGTTTTTACTGGTCAACCACCAGGTGGTGCTGATTACCCACGGCGACCAACTTTGCACGGATGACAAAGCCTATCAAAAATTCAGGCTTCAAAGCCGGGATGAAAAATGGCAAAAAAACTTTTTGGCACTTCCACTTGCGCAACGCATTGAAATGGCCAAGGCCATTCGCAGTGAAAGCAAAATGCACAAAGCCAACAGTGCCATGAGCATTATGGACGCCAATCTGCAAGCCGTGGCTGAAACATTCAAGGGCAATTGGCCCGATGGTTACTATGTGGGAAAAAGCGATGTCATATTGCATGGCCACACGCACCGCTGCGCCATACACAACACCTTGAACTCCCTTGCACCGGCCACACCTGAATCGACTCAGGAAAGGCTTCAAAAAGGCCAGCGCATTGTGTTGCCCGACTGGAATTTTGATGCGCCAGAAAAAAACCGCCCAAAGGGCGGCTTCTTGAAACTACTGAGCAGCGGAGAATTCAGCCTTAACCTGTTCAGTTAATCGATTAGTTGTCCACCAGTTTGTTCAGGGCTTTCAATTCCTCACAATCCACAGAGTCGCCGGCATCAGGCTGCGCTTTCCCCTTGCTCAACTGTTGTTCAAGCTGTTCAATTCGCTGCTGCTGCGCAATCGCTTGATCAATCAAACCATGCATGGCTTTGATCAACGGATCATCGCCATTCTTGGAAACACCATAGGCCGAAAACTCTTCCTTGGTTTTGGCGGCCCCAGTCAATTCTTCACCCGGTGCGCGTTCTTCGGCTTTCAGAATCATGCGTGCGGGGTTGCCCACCGCCGTCGCACCTGCGGGCACTGGTTTGGTCACCACTGCATTCGACCCAATTTTGGCACCCTCGCCCACTGTAAAAGGTCCCAAAACCTGCGCACCTGCGCCCACCACCACGCCTTTTTCAAGCGTGGGGTGGCGCTTGCCCTTGGCCAGTGAAGTGCCACCCAAGGTAACGCCCTGGTAAATGGTGACATCGTCATGAATTTCTGCGGTTTCGCCAATTACCACGCCCATGCCATGATCAATAAACACACGCCGGCCAATGCTGGCACCAGGATGAATTTCAATGCCAGTGAAAAAACGGCCCAAATGCGACAGGAAACGCGCCAGAGTGGTCAAGCCAAGCGACCATGCCCTATGGGCAAGGCGATGCCAAATCAGGGCATGCAAACCGGGATAGCACAGAAAAACCTCCAGACGCCCTCGGGCTGCCGGGTCTTTTCTCAAAATCGTGTCAATGTCTTCTTGTAGTCGAATCCACATGCGCGGAAAACCCTGAATCAATTGTTATTGATGCGTCAAACGCTGGTCGCCGCAGTGTATCACGGCTGTATCAAGGCTTCTTGCGCTCAAATTCATGCGGATAAAGGCGATTGTCCACCACCCGTATCACATCAGAAAAAAAGCCTCGAAGCATGTCCACTTCTTCTTGCTCCAAAGGCGTTTTGGCCAACATTCTGGCCAAACGCTGCACCACCTTTTTCGGCTTGTCGGGATTGATAAAATCAACCGCCTCCATGGCTTGCAGCCAATGGGCCTGTAAATCCGCCACCGCCTTCACAGTGGCCAGCTTGCCACCCTGCCTCACACTGTCAGCTAGGGAGCCTTCGGCAGCCACGGCCAATTCACCAGTCGCCCATTCCGTGCGCAAGGCATAGGCCACAATTTGCACGGCTTGTGACAAGTTCAGCGAGCTGTAAACCGGGTTGGCGGCAATCGTCACCTGCCGATTGCACACCAGCAGTTCATCGTTGCTTAAACCCGTGCGCTCGGCACCAAACACAAAAGCTGCACCGATGCCGCTTTCCGTCAAACACAAAGCCTCTTTTGCTGCCTCCTGCGGGCTTTGCAAACTTGGGCCCAAATCGCGCAAACGTGCAGACAAAGCAAATGCCACGCTTCGATCAGCCAAGGCATCGGGCAAGGAGTCGTAAACACGGGCCTGTTCAAGCACATCGCTCGCACCGCTGGCCAGTGAAATCGCCTCTTCAGCACTGCAAATTTCTTTGGTTTTGGGTTCCACCAATCGCAAATCACTCAAACCCATGGTTTTCATGGCACGCGCCACCGACCCAACATTGCCTGGATGGCTTGTTTTTACGAGAACTATTGAAATGGATTCGAGGGAAATGGCTGCGGTCATTTATAATGTCGGGTTAAACGTATTCAAATTGAAAGGAAAGGCCATGCATCCGATGTTGAACGTGGCGGTGAAAGCCGCTCGCGCTGCGGGAAAAATCATCAACCGAGCGGAGCTTGACCTCGATCAGGTAAAAATCGGAGTTAAAGGGCCCAATGACTTCGTCACCGAAACTGACCAGGCTGCCGAAAGCGCCATCATCGATGTACTGAAGCAGGCTTTTCCCGATCACGCCATTCTAGCCGAGGAAAGTGGCGCCTCCGGCAAATCCGAGTACGAGTGGGTCATCGATCCTATCGACGGCACTGCCAACTTCATTCACGGCTACCCGCACTACGCCATTTCAATTGCACTCCGCGTCAATGGCAATGTACAACAGGCGGTTGTGTATAACCCGGCCACCAACGACCTGTTTACCGCATCCAAGGGCGAAGGTGCATTTTTGAACAACCGCCGTATCCGGGTTTCCAAGCGCAGCAAACCCAATGAATTTTTGGTCGGTTTTGCATTCCCCAGTGGTCAGAATGAGGGCTCACTCGGCGTGAAACGCAAAATGCTGGCCCTGACCGAGAGCACCGCGGGTATTCGCAAATCAGGTTCAGCCGTTCTCGACCTGGCCTATGTGGCTTGCGGTCGCCTGGATGGCTACATGTGTTTTGGCCTGAAGCCCTGGGATTTGGCAACAGGCGTGTTGCTGGTTTCTGAAGCAGGCGGCTTGATCACCGACCCCCAAGGCAATGACACATTCATGGCAAGCGGCGACGCCGTGGCCGGAAACCCCAAAGCCCTTCAATACCTGCTGAGCTTCAAATAAACCAACAGAGACCCAGTTGAGCAAACAAGCGAGTACAAACAACCAGACTGCATCACAGGCGTTTGAAAGCCACACGCCGATGATGCAGCAGTACCTCACGCTGAAAGCCGAATACCCCGACAAGCTGCTGTTTTATCGCATGGGCGATTTTTACGAGCTGTTTTTCGACGATGCCCAACTGGCTGCACAGCTGTTAAGAATCACCCTGACCCATCGCGGTCAATCTGCAGGGCAACCCATCCCCATGGCGGGCGTGCCATTTCATGCAGCCGACCAATACCTCGCCAAATTGGTGGCACTGGGTCACTCAGTGGCCATTTGCGAACAGGTGGGCACACCAGGCCTGACCAAAGGCCCCATGGAACGCAAAGTGGCGCGAGTGGTTACACCCGGCACACTCACCGAATCCACGCTGTTGCCCGACCAGGAAAACAAAACACTGCTCAGCTTGTTCTCCGAGGACGGCAAATACTGGGGCGTAGCCTGTCTTGCACTGTCGGCAGGTTCAATACGCCTGCTGGAATGTGATGCAGGGGCACTGGCAGCGCACATCAGCCGTTTCAATGCCGCCGAGGTGCTGGTGAATAACCGCACATGGGCACAGCAAAGCCAAATTCCAGCCTGTATTGAGCGCCCGGCCTGGCACTTCGATGCCGGTTTTGCCCAAACCCATTTGCAAACCGTGTTGCAGGCAAGCAACCTTGAAAGCCTCGAGCTGCACAAAGCCCGGTTGGCCATTCCAGCCATGGGCGCGGCGTTGCAATATGCCAAGGAAACTCACCTCAGCATCGACACCTTCAAACACGTGTCCGACATCCAAGTAGAGCACGAGCAAGACTTTCTGGTGCTGGATGAGGCGGCACGTCGCAATCTGGAACTGACTGAAACATTGAGGGGCGAGCCCGCCCCCACCCTGTTTTCACGCCTCAACCGCACAGGCAGCGGCATGGGTGCAAGGCGCTTGCGCCAATGGTTGCTAGAGCCCCTTCGCAGCATTGCCTGCATTGAAGCGCGGCAAAACAAAATACAGCATCTGCTTTCTACTTTGGGCCAGGCGCCAGAACCTGCCTGCTTCAACCTGGTTAAAACATTGCGGGCAATGGCCGACATTGAACGCATCAGCAGCCGCGTGGCGATGCAAACTGCCAAGCCCCGCGACTTGCTGGCGCTGCGGGAAAGCCTGCAAGCCCTGCCCCAAGTGGCTGAATTAATCAGCCGCTTTGGCGACAGCGAATTCAACTCTGCCTTGCTGGCCCTTCAGGCCCCACCCGAACTGCTGGCTGAATTGATGCAGGCACTGGCTGAAAATCCGCCTGTGCTGATTCGTGACGGTGGTGTAATTGCCGACGGCTATCACGTCGAGCTGGACGAATTACGCAACATTCAAACAGGCAGCGGGCAGTTTTTGATTGAGCTTGAAAAACAGGAGCGCGAAGCCACAGGCATTGCCAACCTGAAGGTTGAATTCAACCGGGTGCACGGGTTTTACATCGAAGTGAGCAGCGCGCAGGCCGAAAAGGTGCCCGCGCATTACATTCGCCGGCAAACCATGAAAAATGCCGAGCGCTACATTACCGAAGAACTGAAAGCCTTTGAGGAAAAAGCGCTGTCGGCCAAAGACAAGGCCCTGAACCTAGAAAAAGTCATTTATGAAAACCTGATGACGTGGCTTGGTCAGTTCACCCCGTTTTTGCAGCGCTGCGCGCGGGAGTTGTCTGAACTCGATGCCTTGGCCGCATTGGCGATCGTGGCTTTTGAAGCCAACTGGGTACGACCACACATGTTGCCTCACGCCCTGCTGAATATTCAGCAAGGCCGCCACCCAGTGCTGGAAGTGCAAGTGGAGCAATTCACACCGAATGATTGCGCCTTGCACCCCGGCAAACACATGGCATTGATCACTGGCCCCAACATGGGCGGCAAAAGCACCTACATGCGCCAAACCGCACTCATCGCGCTTCTGGCTCACATGGGCAGTTTTGTGCCGGCAGCCAGTGCGCAAGTTGGTGTACTCGACCGAATTTTTACGCGCATTGGCGCATCCGATGACCTGGCAGGTGGCCGCTCCACCTTCATGGTTGAAATGACTGAAGCCGCCACCATTGTTCGCCAGGCCACGCCGCAAAGCCTCGTGATCATGGACGAAATCGGACGCGGCACCTCGACATTCGACGGTTTGTCCCTGGCCTGGGAAATTGCAAAACGATTGGCCAACACCAACAAGTGTTTAACGCTGTTTGCCACACACTATTTTGAAATCACAGGGCTGGGCCATGAATTGGACAGCATATTTAATGTTCACTTGTCAGCCACCGAGCACCAAGGCAAGCTGGTGTTTTTGCACCGCATTGAGGCAGGCCCTGCAAGCCAGAGTTATGGCCTGCAAGTGGCCAAGTTGGCCGGCTTGCCAGCCCTGGTTGTGAAAAATGCACAAAAGCGCCTAGATCAGCTTGAAGCTGAAAAGCGGGCCATGACCGCCCAGGTAGACCTGTTCGACCCGCCAGCCGAAACAGACACAGAAGCACCAGCCAACGCACAGCATGTGAACCTGATTCTCGAAAAACTCAACGAGATTGACCCCGATGAACTCAGCCCCCGAGAAGCACTGCAGTTGATCTTTCAGTTGAAAGGTTTACAGACATGAACTTGCGCCGCGCAGCCATCAAAGCCTGTGCGGTCGCCCTGGCCACATGGATTGCCGCGGCGCAAGCCAATGAGCACCAAAATACTTTCAGCTTTGCACTCATCGGTGATCAACCTTACAACGACTTTTTCGAGCCAGCCACTGACAGCCTGATTCAATACCTTGCGCAAGAAACCGACATTCACTGGATTTTGCATGTTGGTGACATCAAGGGTGGCAATGAACCATGCAACAACGAATTGATCACACGTCGCATTGCTCAATTGCAGCGTAGCGAGAAACCATTGGTGTATGTGCCTGGTGACAATGAGTGGACCGACTGCCACAGGCCGTCCAATGGAAATTTCAACACCCAGGAACGCCTGAATTTTTTGCGCCAGCAAGCATTCTCACAGCCCAATTCACTGGGCAAAACAAATTTCAAGGTCAGGCAACAAAGCAGCCACCCCTACCCCGAGCATTTGATGTGGACACAAGGCAGCACGCTCTTTGTGAGTTTGAATATTCCCGGTAGCAACAACGACTTGCTCAACCCCAAATCCAGAAAAACCACTTCAAAAAAAGCGGAGCAATTGCTCAAAGCGCGTGATCAAGCGATGAATGCCTGGCTTGGCGAAGCTGAGGCACTGTTCAACAATCCTGACACACGCCCCACAGAAACCGTGATTGCCATTCAGGGCAATCCAATTGACGGCTCAGGTGGTGCAAGTACCAACCCTGCGAAGAATGGCTATACCAGCTTTATGATCAGGCTGGTGAAGTACATCAAGGCCACTGGGCGACCAGTACTGCTGGCCCATGGCGACACCCACCGGTTCAAATGGGACAAACCCAGTCTTGAACGATTTGGGGGAACACCCGAGACAGACGCATTGTTCTATCGGGTCGAGGGCTGGGGGCACCCATTCATGAATGCCTGGGTACAGGTGAAGATCACGCCAGGCAGTGCACAGCCTTTTGAGGCCCGCAGCATCTCGCTGCCAAGCCCCACCGCACAAAACTGAATTTGATAATTAATTCAGTTTGCCCGCACCCGGATTGGGCGCAACACTGAACAACGACTGTGCAGCAGCGCCTTGCGCTTTCTCTTCTTCGTTGGCTGCACGAATGTCCAGCACCTTCAAGTGATAGCGCAATGCCATGCCGGCGAACGGGTGGTTACCATCCAGCACCACTTTGCCTTCGGCAATGTCGGTCACTGTCCAAACCCGGCCAAAACCCGTGTTTTCCTCTGTGGCCTGCTCATCTGGCTCGTTCTCGTCATCAACAGGCACTTCTTCCAGTTGCATGCCAATTTCAAGTTCTTCGCCAAACATTTCAATGTCTTCAACCCGCATCAGCTCTGGGTCGAAGTCACCAAATGCATCCTCAGGCTCAAGTTGAACAAACACTTCATCGCCAATAACCTTGCCTTCGACCGCCTCTTGCAACTTCGGAAACACTTCATTCTCGCTGCCCTGCAGGTAAATGATCGGCTCGCCACCGTGTTCCTGAATCAGTTCACCCTGCGCATCACGCAGCTCAAAATCAAGGGTAACCACCGTGCCGTGCTCAACAATCATCGTACTTAACTCCAGAAATCAGCGCCCGAACAGTGGGCAGTCTTTTAAGGTGGCCTATGATACCCGTAATCGATAAATCACCCAAATAAAGCCCCCTCAGATGATCAAACCCCTCACCCACATCGCCGAGCTTTCTGTACAGAAGTTCATGACCGAGCACTGGCATCTCAAACCATACTTGTTTCGCCAGGCATTTCCAGGTTTTGAACCACTGTGCGATCTGGACACCATCGCCGAGATGGCGTCGGATGAAGACATTGAAAGCCGACTGATCCAACACAGCAAAACAGGCTGGACGCTTGAGCATGGCCCGTTCGACGAGCTGCCATCGATGAAGAAAAAAGCTTGGACTGTGCTGATTCAAGGCATTGATCACCACCTGCCCGAGGCCTATGACCTGCTACAACTGTTCCGGTTTATTCCCGATGCGCGCCTTGACGACGTGATGTTGAGCCTGGCCAGCGATGGTGGTGGCGTGGGCCCGCACTATGACTCCTACGATGTCTTTTTGCTTCAAATGCACGGCAAACGACGCTGGAAGATTGGACCACTTCCAGACAAGGAACTCGAGGAAGGCGTGCCACTGAAGATTCTCAAAAACTTTGAGCCGACAGAAGAGTTTGTACTCGAGCCGGGTGACATGCTTTACCTGCCCCCGAACTATGGGCACGATGGCATTGCTGAAGGCACCTGCTCAACCCTCAGCATCGGCTTCAGGGCACCCACGCAGGCAGAGGTTCTCAGCGGCATCTTGCGCGACATGGCTGATCAAATTGATCAGGATCCCACCATGACCCAAACACTGTTTTCTGACCCCGCCCGAGGGTTACAGAAAAACCCTGCAGAAATTCCTGACGATTTGCTGAATTTCGGTCGCGATCTGATTCAGCAATTTTCAGCGCAATCGCCCCAAATCCAGCGCAGCATGGGGATTTTGCTCACAGAACCCAAGCCACATGTGTATTTTGTAAACAACACCGAGGACCAAGAAACACCGGAAATAATTAGTGTACTTGGCGAGCGCGGCATTGCATTAAGCATGAAAACTAAAATGTTGTTCAAGGGTGGGGTTTTCTACATCAACGGCGACGCTGTCAACCCCACCGATGCCCACACCGTTAAACAGCTGCAAATGCTCGCAAACCAGCGTGAAATGGAGCCAATCGACGCTGCAGAGGCTTTAAAAAATCCTGAATTCCAGTATTTTTTGATTGGTTTTGCAAAAGCCGGTTGGGTAGAAACCCTAATATGATTAATTTCATTTAGAATTTGAAACGACTCGGCAAAGTCAATAGAATTTTGCTTCGAAAATAAGGTCGAAACAATGACTTGAATTTGACAGGCTATTCGTTAGAATTTGCAGAGTTTTCCGCTTGAGTGCTTGAACACCCAGCAGGAAAATGGGTGATTCTGGGTTCTCTTGTGAGCCTATTTGCTCTAAAAAAGACGCTTGAATCGGCGTCTAGTTCGTGACCCCAAAAGGAATAAACATGAAAAACTCAATTTTGATCGCATCTTTGTTTGCAGTAGCATTGGCCGCTTGTGGCAAGAAAGAAGAAGCAGCGCCTGTTGAACCAGCAGCGCCTGCAGTAACTGAGCAAGCTCCTGCCGCTGCTGAGCCAATGGCTACAGAACCAGCAGCAACTGAGCCAGCAGCAACTGAGCCAGCCGCTACTGAGCCAGCAGCAGCTCCAGCTGAAGAAGAAAAGAAGTAAATTCAATTCGCTTGTAAAAGCGATTGAAAGTAAAAAGCCCCAAATAAAAATTTGGGGCTTTTTTTATGCTGCCACTTGCCTTGAATCAAGGCTGGTCCAGCCAAAGCCTGCCTCTTGGCAGGCAATGTCAAATGCAATTCCACGTGGGGTTAGAACCTCAGCCCACATTTGCTGAACCACCTTGGGACAATTTGTAGTTTGGCTTAAATGTGCGGCCACCACGAACTGCAGATTTCCAGAATCAAGCTTTCGCAGAATATCGCAAGCCACCTGGTTGCTGAGGTGACCATAATCCCCTCCTACCCGCTTTTTCAAGCTAGGCGGATAAGGCGAATTGGACAACATCTCAGGGCAGTGGTTGGATTCCAGAATCAGGGCATGAGCCCTGTTCAACATGCTGATCAGGTGCGGTGTGGCACTTCCACAATCAGTGAGAATGCCCGTAACAAACCCTGACCCCGACTCAATCAACATTTGAATGGGCTCGGCTGCGTCATGGGGCACAGGAAAGGGATGCAGGGTGAGATTCTTCACTTGGAACGTTGAATGGCTGTCAATCAGCACCACCCGCCCCGACTCCAAGTAATCTTGGTCGCTTAATTTTGATCGCAATGCTGCACGCCAGGTGCCGTGCGTCAGATACACGGGCGTGCCAAATTTGCGACTGAACTTGAAAACCCCACCAATGTGATCGCCGTGCTCATGCGTAACCACAATGGCATCCACATCGTCGGGGGTAAGCCCGACCCGCTCCAGGCGACCCACAGTTTCCTTGACAGCAAAACCGCAATCCACCATCAAGCGCGTCGGCCTTTCAGTCAGCCTGCATTCGAACAGCCAACTATTGCCTTCACTGCCACTGCCCAAACTTGCAAAACGCACACCAATTACCGAAGTTTGCCGGCCAGCTTCGTCGCAGCCTCTTCGGAAATTGCCGCATCAACAGCCGCACCACGCTCGGAAGTAAACTTCACCGAGGTTGATTTGTTGCCCTCAGGCGCAACCACCACCTGGAAACGTTGATCAGCCTTCAGTGACTTGTCGTCCGAGGCACCACCAAAAATTTTTCCGAAGAAACCTTTCTTTTCGCCTTCAGCCGAGGCCGAATCGGGAGTGTACTTCACGTAGTACACGCCGTTGGAGCGGTCACGGTCTTCGACGATAAAGCCAGCTCGATCAAGCCCGAAACCCACACGGCGCCAGGCCAGCGGGAAATCTTCGGCCAAGAGGATCGACGTTCCATCCGGTTTCTTCTGAACTGAAATCAACTCTTGGGTGGCGGGACGACCAGCCGCAGCAGCAGCCTGCTCATCACCTGTCAGCTTCGCCATCAGGCGATTCAGCATTTCGGCTTCAAGTTCGGGATCAGAGGGGCGATTCATCCACACCAGGTTGGATTGAGCCTGATCGGTGTAGTTTTCTTCCATGCCACGGTGGGTCACGAAAATTTCAACACCACCGTCAATGGGCTCCACCCGGGTACGGTAACGGTCGCGGGTGTTGCTGGAATACAAACCATCAAACACGGTACCGATAACCTTGCGAATTCCATCCAAGGGAATGTTTGCCCGGTTTTCAGCCCAGTTGGTTTCCATCAAACCAATTTTGGGATCATCTACAGCCAACTCGAACCCAGTGTCTTTCCAGAATTCGCGAAGCTTGGGCCACAGTTGCTCCGGAGGCATTTTCACTTCCAGAGAACGCAGGTTGCCCACGCGTTTTATTTTCACGTCATCAGAAGACACCAAAACAGGCTCGGCTTGCGCTTGAGCCCGTGCACCCGCTGGGCGAGTACCGCCTCCGCTGTAGAACGACGAGGCAGACACGGAACCGGAACCTGACTCGCCTGGAATCAGGAATTGCTCATCGGCCGACTGCGCAGTCAAGTCGGGGGGCACTTCAAGCCCCTGCTCACGCTTTTCAGCGGTGCGGTATGCTGTTTTCTGTCCTTCCACGGCCTCTTTGTAGGAGGCACAGCCTGCAGCAGTGGATACTGCCGCAGCAATCAGCAACAGCTTGAAAGGGGTCATCTTGTTCAATTCCATGTGTTTCACAGCCTTAAGTCGTCTTTAGTCGATCAACCGGTGCGCACGCAGGGCGGCGTCCACGGTTTGGTGAAAATTGGATTCCAGTCGGGTCAAAGGCAAACGAACGCCGGGTGCCATTTTGCCCATTTTGCTCAATGCATACTTCACGGGAATTGGATTGGCCTGTACAAACATGGCCTGGTGCAAATCCAGCAAACTCAAATTCAAGGCATGTGCAGTTTTCGCGTCGCCTGCAATGGCCGCTGCACAAAGCTCGTGCATCAACTTCGGGGCAACGTTGGCTGTCACCGAAATATTGCCTTTCCCGCCCATCAGCATCAAATTAACTGCTGTGGGGTCGTCTCCACTGTACACGGCGAAATCGGGCGCGGTGTCGCGAATCAACCAGGCACCACGTTCAAGATTGCCAGTGGCCTCCTTGATACCTACGATGTTATCCACCTGGCTTAAGCGAACCACCGTGGAATGTGCCATGTCGGCCACCGTGCGGCCGGGCACGTTGTACAAAATTACCGGCAAATCAACAGCTTCGGCCACCTTGCGCATGTGCAGGTAAATGCCTTCCTGGGTTGGTTTGTTGTAGTACGGTACCACCTGCAAGCTGGCAGCAGCACCCACCTTGCGCGCAAACTCGGTCAGTTCGATGGCCTCGGTGGTTGAATTGCCACCAGTACCCGCAATAATTGGTATGCGTCCAGCAGCTTGCTCAACCGCCACACGGATCAATTCCCCGTGCTCTTCCACATCCACAGTGGGCGATTCGCCAGTGGTTCCTACCGCCACAATCGAGTCGGTGCCTTGTTCAATATGCCAATCAATGAGCTGACGGTAGCTGTCATAGTCCAGCGACCCGTCTTCAAACATCGGCGAAACAATCGCGACAATGCTGCCAGTGATCATTTAGTCCCTTTGAGTGAGTGTTATTGTTCCAGATTGTATCTCAGACCAAGCGCCTGTAATGCCCATGGCCCGTTGAATCATTGCAGGGCTTGGAACGCTTCGCAGCCCTTGTTCAAATCG
Source organism: Limnobacter alexandrii (assembly GCF_005871185.1). Lineage (GTDB taxonomy): Bacteria > Pseudomonadota > Gammaproteobacteria > Burkholderiales > Burkholderiaceae_B > Limnobacter > Limnobacter alexandrii. Next base: position 151,350 of record NZ_SWKN01000008.1, on the reverse strand, counting down.
CAGAATATTCAATGCAGACATGCGGGAAAGCAACTCGCCCGGCTGCAGCAAAAACTGTGGGCTGCGTGGCGAACCGAATTGCGCATTCCCGTCCATAAAGGTTTCGTAAACCAGCACTGCATTTTCAGACTTCAAGTTACCCAAAAGGTTCTCAAAATGGGGGCGATGCAGGTAGTTGGTCACCACGATCAAGTCATATAGCTGCCCAGCCAGGGGCCAGTCGACCTGCTCCAGGTCCATCACCTCAAAATCCACATTCGCGGGCCAATCGGTATCGGGCAAATGTTTATCGACCGCATGCACCATGTAGCCCAGACTGGCCAAATACAACGCATGTCGTCCACCGCCACAGGCAAGGTCGAGTGCTCTTGCACCAGGCTTGACCAAGCCCGATTCAAGAAGACTTCCCAGGCAAAGGCGCACCCATGGCGAAGGTGCCATGGCAGGGTTAGCGTGAGGTTCACTCATTTCAGGAATAATCCAGACCCATGTGCTTGCGCACATCCTGCATGGTGTCGTTGGCCATGGCACGCGCGCGCTCACAACCCTCACTGATTATTTTGCGCACCAGCGTCGGGTTCTCGGTGTACATCGCTGCGCGTTCGCGCATGGGCGCCAACTCGTCAGTCACCGCTTGAATAACTGGTTCTTTACACTGAATACAACCAATGCCGGCCGATTTGCAACCTTCTTGCACCCACTGCTTGGTGCTGGCGTCAGAATACACTTCGTGCAACTGCCACACCGGGCACTTGGCAGGATCGCCCGGGTCGGTGCGGCGCACTCTGGCCGGGTCTGTGGGCATTTTTCGCACTTTCTGGGAAATATTCTCGGGTGTTTCGCGCAAGGCCAAGGTGTTCTGGTAGCTCTTGGACATTTTCATGCCATCAAGACCCGGCATTTTGCTGGCTTCGGTCAACAAGGCCTTGGGTTCCAGCAAAATCGGCTTGCGACCAATTTCGGCACCCTTTGCATCCAGCAACTTTTCCTTGCTGTAAAAGTGGTTGAAACGCCGCGCAATTTCTCGAGTCAGCTCAATGTGCGGCACCTGGTCTTCACCCACGGGCACTTGTGTTGCGCGGTAGATGAGAATGTCGGCCGATTGCAGCAATGGGTAGCCCAAAAAGCCGTAGGTGGCCAGGTCTTTGTCGCTGAGCTTTTCCTGCTGGTCTTTGTAAGTGGGCACGCGTTCAAGCCAGCTCAATGGCGTGTTCATCGAGAGCAGCAAATGCAGTTCGGCATGCTCGGGCACTTTGGACTGAACAAACAGAGTGGCCTTCTCGGGATCAACCCCGGCAGCCAACCAGTCAACCACCATGTCCCACACGTTTTCCTTGATCACTTCGGGGGTTTCGTAGTGCGTGGTCAGCGCATGCCAATCGGCGACAAAAAACAGGCAGGGAAACTCGTCTTGAAGTTTCACCCAGTTTTTCAACACACCGTGGTAATGGCCAAGGTGTAACAAACCGGTTGGGCGCATGCCCGACAATACGCGTTCAGCAAACATGGTGACTTAGAAATTAAACAAAAGGGTTAGCACGCTCAACCCGGCGCTAACAATGGGCTGAATGAATATGGGCAAGATACCCAACATCAGGAGTGCAATGAGCACGATCATGCCATAGGGCTCGGTGCGGCTGAAACTGTAGGCTGCAGAACTTGGCAGGAAGCTGAACAGAATTCGACCGCCATCCAGCGGCAAAATCGGCAGAAGGTTCAAGGCAGCCAACACCAGGTTCACCACAATGCCTGCCTTGGCCATCTCGGCGAAAAAGGGCTCGTTCAATCCGGTGACAATTTGCAACTTCAGGCTAAGCGCCCACATCAAAGCCATGACGAAATTGGCACCAGGCCCGGCAAAGGCAACAAAACGAATGTCTTTTTTCGGGTCGCGCAAGTTACCAAAATTCACGGGCACAGGCTTGGCCCAGCCAAACAAAAAGGCGCCAACCCCCATCAGGCTTGACGAAACCAAAATTGCGATTGGCACCAGTATCGTTCCCACTGGGTCTATGTGCTTGATCGGGTTCAAGGTGATTCTGCCTGCGTACATCGCCGTGTTGTCTCCGTACATGCGCGCCACATAACCGTGCGCTGCCTCATGCAGGGTAATTGCAAACAACACCGGCAAGGCGTACACCGCAATGGTTTGAATAATGCTTGCATCCATCACAGCTCTTCCTGTTCTTCAACGTTCACTGGTTCAAGTGAGCCGGTCAATGGCCCTGCACCAATGCGCACAACCACGGGTTCTTCGGCGGTCCAGTCAATCACTGTGGTGGGAAATGCACCGCAGTACTCGCCGTCGTCCACAATCAAATCCACATCATTGCCCACAGCCTCTTGGGCCTCCCAACCGCTGCGTGCTGGCTCTTCCATGCCAGGCAACTGCAGCGTTGTGGCAATCAAGGCACCTTCAATGTGTTCGAGCAAACCTTGCACCACGGCATGGGCCGGCACACGCAAACCAATGGATTTCTTGGATGGGTGCGAAACCCGCTTGGGTACTTCCTTTGTGGCTTCAAGAATGAAGGTGTAAGGCCCGGGAAAAACCGATTTCAACAAACGGTATTGAACATTGTTCACCTTGGCGTAGCTGCCCAGTTCACTCAAGTCCTTGCACAGCAAGGCCAAGTGCTGCTTCTCGGAAATCCCTTTCAGCCTGCGCAAACGCTCTACTGCGTTTTTATCATCCAGGTGACAAACAAGCGCATAGCAACTGTCTGTGGGAATGGCGGCAATGCCTCCAGAATTGATCAGGTCAGCGGCCTGCTTGCACAAACGCGATTGCGGATTTTGAGGATGTACGTTGAATAACTGCGCCAATGGGGATCCTGTTAGCTGAACAACTTGCCCCAATTATCCCAGATTGGCACGCAACCATCGGGCAGCCGGGGCAATTCACCCAAATTAACCCTGGATTCAGTGGGACCGTGAAAATCCGATCCACGCGAAGCCTTCAGCCCGGATCGAACCGATTTGCGCGCATAGGTGGCGTACTGGTCCGTGGTGTGGCTTCCTGTAACCACCTCAATTCCAACACCACCCATTTTCACAAACTGCTCAACCAGTTCATCCATCTGCATGGGGTTCAAATCGTAGCGACCCGGGTGTGCAATCACCGGCAAACCGTTTGAATCCAGAATCCAGTCCACTGCCTGCTTCAAACTGGCCCATTCATGGGGCACATAACCCGGCTTGCCAGGGGTCAGGAAACGTTCGAACACTTCACGAATATCGGTACACACCTTGCGCTCGACCAAACAGCGGGCAAAGTGAGTTCGGCTGATCAGGTTGGGGTTGCCCACATACTTCAGCGCACCTTCGTACACACCCTCAATACCCACCTTTTCCAGCTGTCGCGACATTTCCATGGCCCGCTCGGTTCGCCCGTGGCGCACACTGGCCAAACCCTTTTCAAGCGGTGAATTCTCGTAGTCAACATTCAAACCCACAATGTGCAGGGTTACTGCAGACCAGGTCACCGAAATTTCAACACCGGGGATGAAAATCATATTGTGCTCGGCAGCCGCCTTGGCTGCACGGGCCAAACCACCCACTTCGTCGTGGTCGGTCAAAGACCAAATTTGCACGCCATTGGCGGCTGCACGCGCGGCAAGCTCCTCAGGCGCCAGGGTGCCGTCCGACACAGTGGAATGGCAATGCAAATCTGCATTGATCAAGTGCGGGTCGTTCCAGTCCAGTTTGTTTGCTAAAAGTGGTGCTGCTGTACTCATACCTTTGCAATCCGCTTATTGGGCCGATTGCTCCAATTCAACTTGCATCAACCAGGCCAATTCTTCTTCAGAAAAACCGGCTTGGGCACGAGCCTTGAAATTGAAAGGTGAACGAGGCTGGGGAGCGGTGTACTCTCGCAAGCAATGCTCGAACGCTTCAATGGGATCGCGCAATTCATTGTTACACACTTCATTGAACCAGCGGTTGCCAATGGCCACATGCCCAATTTCATCACGCAAAATAATGTCCAGCACTTCGGCACTCTCGGAGTCGCCAGCTGCAGCCAATTTCTCGCGTATGGCGGGCGATACATCCAACCCGCGCGCTTCCAGAAGCCGCGGCACCAAGGCAAGCCGGGCCAAAAGGCTGTGTTTGGTTTTTTCGGCCATTTGCCACAAGCCGTCATGCGCAGGGTAGTCGCCATAAGTCAAACCATAGGCAGCCAATCGGTCGCACAGCAAGGTGTGGTGGTAGGCCTCCTCCTTGGCCACCTTCAACCAATCCAGATAAAACTGATCAGGCATGGAGGAAAACCGAACCAGAAGGTCGAGCGCCAAATTGATTGCATTGAACTCAATGTGCGCCAGTGAGTGCAGCAACATGCCCCGCCCCACCGGCTGGCTGACTTTGCGTGTGGGCACCCGTGCAGGGTGAACCAATTCCGGCTTGTCTGGACGACCCACACCCGGCGAAAACTCCGCTTCACTGCCAATTGGCAGGCTTTCATCAATCGCCAAAACCAGACGCACCTTTTCCACGGCGTTTTTACACACCAAAGCCTGCAAAGCGGCATGTCTTAAAGTTTGTTCCAGTTCACTGCCCATAACCACACTGCACAAGGGTTCGATGCATGTTATTTTAAGGCAAAGACACCCTGGCAACACCCCGACACAGGAGACAATTGTGGCCAAGTACAAAATCAACGGCGAAGCCCCCACCGTGCACGCCAGCGCCTATGTGGCTGAAATGGCCAGCATCATTGGCAAAGTACAGCTTGATGAAAACACCTCGGTTTGGGATTTCGCGGCCATTCGTGGCGACAACGAACTGATCCACATCATGGAAGGCAGCAATGTGCAGGAAGGTGCGGTATTGCACACCGACATCGGCTACCCGATGGTGGTGGGCAAAAATGTAACCGTAGGACATCAGGCCTGCTTGCACGGTTGTACGGTGGGCGAAGGCAGCTTGATTGGCATTCGTTCTGTGGTTCTGAACGGCGCAAAGATCGGAAAAAACTGTATCATCGGCGCCGGCGCCCTGATCACCGAGGGCAAGGAAATTCCTGACCGCTCGCTGGTGGTGGGGTCGCCCGGAAAAGTAATCCGAACCTTGAACGACGATGAAGTGGCCCGCCTGATTGGCGCTGCTTTCTACGTGCAAAAAGCCAAACTGTTCAAAGAAACACTTGAACGAATCGACGATTAATTTTTGCCCAAATTTGTACGCATGACCGACACACTACGCACCCTGATATTTGATCAATCCAGCTGCCGCGCGCACTTGGTACACCTGACAGACGCCTGGCAACGCGTGGTGTCCAACAACAACTACCCGGCTCCTGTGCAAAGAGTGCTGGGTGAACTGGTTGCGGCCAGTACCATGTTGTCTGCCTCGTTGAAGTTTGAAGGCTCCCTGATCATTCAAATTCAGGGCGATGGCCCCATTCGATTGCTGGTCGCGGAATGCAACAGCCGCCTGGGTTTGCGTGCCACGGTGAAACTGGCTGAAGGGGCCGAAATTCCAGAAAATGCCAACTTCAAAGACCTGGTCAACGCCACAGGCAAGGGTATTTGCGCCATTATTCTCGATCCTCGAAACCGCCTGCCTGGCCAGGCCCCCTACCAAGGCATTGTGCCGCTTGCAGGCACCACAGTGGCCGATTCGCTTGAAGCCTACATGCACAGCAGCGAACAGCTGGAAACCCGCCTTATTCTGAATTCCGATGCAACCACCGCAGCTGGTGTCATGCTTCAGCAAATGCCTCAGCACGGCGGTGTAGTGTCAAGCAAAGAATTCGATGCCGATGGCTGGGACCGCTTGAAGGCCTTGATCAATACGCTGCAAACCGAAGAGCATTTGACCACCGAAACCGATGAATTGGCCAAGCGTCTTTTTTGGGAAGAAGATCCGGATGGATTGGCCGAACGCCAAGCGCACTTTGAATGCACGTGCTCGCGCGACAAAGTGGGAAAAATGCTGGTGACCTTGGGGCAGGCCGAACTGGACGATGCTTTGTCAGAAAACCCGACAGTGGAAATTCAATGTGATTTCTGCAATGCGAATTACTCATTCACTCGAGCCGAGTGCAATGCACTGTTTACCGAAGGTGCTGACAACGAAGGTTCATCGACTAGTCAGCCACCAACCTTGCACTAATTTGAAGGCTCCGCCCCTGCACCCGGTGGTGTGGTGGCGGGCTGGCTACGCGGCTCAATCAACTGAATGAATACCTCGTCTTTCTTGATCATGCCAAAGTCATTTCTGGCGCGCTCTTCGATCGCCTCAACGCCTTCGCTCAAACTGCGTACATCGCCCTCAAGTTGTTGATTGCGCAAACGCAGCGCCTCGTTCACCTGCTTTTGCTGTTCAAGCTGATCCTCAAGGTCGCTGACGCGCAGCATCCCGCCTTTGCCAAACCACAGTGGGTATTGAAGCAAAATCAGCAAGGCAAAAAGGACAAGTGAAATCAGCCTGGGGTTCATATACAAGAAGGCCCCGCACTGCGGGGCCACCTTCGATTAATACCGATTAATCCAGGTTGTAGAAGGCTGAACGGCCTGGGTAGTAAGCAATGTCACCCAAATCTTCTTCAATACGCAACAACTGGTTGTACTTCGCAATGCGGTCTGAACGACTCATGGAACCAGTCTTGATCTGCATGGCGTTCGTGCCCACAGCAATGTCAGCAATGGTACTGTCTTCAGTTTCGCCTGAACGGTGAGAAATAACTGCGGTGTAACGTGCACGCTTGGCCATCTCGATGGCAGCGAATGTTTCGGTCAATGTGCCAATTTGATTAATCTTGATCAGAATGGAGTTGGCAATTTTCTTCTCAATGCCTTCTGCCAAAATCTTCGTGTTAGTTACAAACAGGTCATCACCCACCAACTGCACCTTGCGGCCCAGGGTTTTTGACAGGTAAGCCCAACCGTCCCAGTCATCCTCGGCCATGCCGTCTTCAATCGAAATAATCGGGTACTTGTTGCACCAGCTTTCCAGCAGGTGTGCGAATTCCTGTGAGCTCAGCTCCATGCCCTCGCCGGCCAGCTTGTACTTGCCACCTTTGTAGAATTCGGATGCGGCGCAATCCAGGCCCAAGGCAATCTGGGAGCCAGGTTCGAAACCAGCAGTTTCAATCGCCTGAATAATCATTTGAATGGCAGCTTCGTGATTGGCCACAGAAGGCGCAAAACCACCTTCATCGCCCACAGCAGTCGACATGCCCTTGTCATGAATAATCTTTTTCAGCGCATGGAACACTTCAGCACCGTAGCGAATTGCTTCACGGAAAGAAGGTGCACCCACCGGCAAAATCATGAACTCTTGCAAATCGAGGTTGTTGTTGGCATGCGCGCCGCCGTTGATCACGTTCATCATGGGCACTGGCAGGCTCATGCCACCCATACCGCCGAAGTAACGGTACAAAGGCAAGCCGGTTTCTTCGGCTGCCGCACGGGCCACCGCCATGGACACCGCCAAGGTGGCATTGGCGCCCAAACGGCTCTTGTTTTCAGTGCCGTCCAAATCGATCAGGTTTTGATCCAGAAACACCTGCTCTTGCGCATCCAGACCCAAAATTGCTTCGGAAATCTCGGTGTTGATGTTTTCAACCGCGCGCAATACGCCTTTGCCCAAATAACGGGATTTGTCACCGTCGCGCAGTTCAACCGCTTCACGGGTACCTGTAGACGCGCCAGAGGGCACGGCCGCACGGCCCATTGCACCACTTTCCAGCAACACATCACATTCCACGGTGGGATTGCCGCGAGAATCAATAACCTCACGACCAATCACGTCAACAATTGCGCTCATAGTTTCCTCTTGGATGGATTAAATTCTGTTTTGAATACTTGGCCTGTTTATTTCATCAGGTCTGTTTCGGCCAACGGGCCGGACTTCACCAAACGGTCCAGTTCCTGCAAAGTGGCCAACAAAGCCTTCATGCGGGGCAAAGGCCAGGCGTTGGGTCCATCCGACATTGCTTTGGCGGGATCAGGATGACTTTCCATGAACAAACCAGCCACGCCCACTGCCACGGCAGCACGGGCCAACACAGGCACGAATTCACGCTGACCACCACTGGCTGTGCCCTGCCCTCCGGGCAGTTGCACACTGTGCGTGGCATCAAACACCACCGGGCAACCAGTGTTGCGCATAATGGCAAGGCTTCGCATGTCTGAAACCAGGTTGTTGTAACCAAAACTGACACCGCGCTCGCACACCATGATGTTCTTGCCGTCGCCGCCTGCCTCAATGGCAGCCGCGCGCGCCTTGTCCACCACATTGACCATGTCGCCGGGGGCCAGAAACTGCCCTTTCTTGATATTCACGGGCTTGCCACACGTGGCCACCGCTTCAATGAAATCGGTTTGGCGACACAAAAACGCGGGGGTTTGCAACACATCAACCACGCTGGCCACAGTCGCAATTTCTTCAATTGCATGCACGTCGGTCAGAATATTGACGTTCAAGGTTTTCTTGACGTTGGCCAGAATATCCAGCCCTTTGTCCATACCCAAGCCACGGAAGCTTTTGCCTGAACTGCGATTGGCTTTGTCGTACGAGCTTTTGTAGATGAACGGAACGCCCAGCGACTCGCAGATTTCCTTGAGCTGACCAGCCGTGTCCATGGCCATTTGTTCACTTTCAATGACACACGGGCCCGCGATCAGGAAAAAAGGCTTATCCAAACCCACTTCAAAATTGCATAGTTTCATGAGGTGTCCTCCTGTTGGGTTCAGCTTATAACGCTTTGGCCAATTTGTGGGCCAAACCGGCCTTCACATACGCCAAAAACAAGGGGTGGCTGTCCCGTGGGGTGCTGGTGAATTCGGGGTGAAACTGCACACCGAAAAACCAAGGATGGTCTGGCAATTCCATAATTTCAGGCAAGTTTTCGGTGGGCGTACGAGCCGATATGCGCAGGCCAGCCTCTTCAAGCTGCGGCACGTAATTGTTGTTCACCTCATAACGGTGACGATGGCGCTCATTCACTTCGGGACCATAAATGGATTCAGCCAAAGTGCCTGGCTTGATCGGGCAGCGCTGCGAGCCAAGACGCATGGTGCCACCCAAATCGCTTTGGTCACTTCGCAACTCCAGCTTGCCTGTGCTGTCTTTCCACTCAGTGATCAAAGCCACTACCGGTGTATCAGCCAAGCTGTCAAATTCGGTCGAGTTGGCCTTGGGCAAATCTGCGCAATGGCGCGCAAATTCGATTACAGCCAGCTGCATGCCCAAACAAATGCCCAGGTAAGGCACCTTGTTTTCACGGGCATATTGAATGGCCTTGATTTTGCCCTCTGTGCCACGTTTGCCAAAACCACCGGGCACCAGAATGGCATCCAGTTTTTTCAGGCTTTCAGTGCCATGTGCTTCAATTTCTTCCGAATCGATGTAATTGATGTTCACCTTGGTTCGCGTGTGCAAACCAGCATGATTCAGGGCTTCGATCAGGGATTTATACGACTCGGTCAAATCGACGTACTTGCCGACCATGCCAATGGTGATGTTTTGCTCAGGATTTTCCTGAGCGTACACAATCTCGGCCCACTTGGACAAATCGGCACGAGGCGCTTCAATGTTCAATTTCTCAAGCACAATGTCATCGAGCTTCTGGGCTTCCAGCATGGCTGGAATTTTGTAAATGGTATCGGCATCCCAAACCGAGATAACCGCTTCCAGTTGCACGTTCGAGAACATGGAAATTTTGGCGCGTTCATCATCGGGAATACGGCGATCAGCGCGGCACAACAAGGCATCGGGATAAATACCAATTTCACGCAGCTTTTGCACACTGTGCTGGGTCGGCTTGGTTTTCAATTCACCAGCAGAAGCAATGAATGGCACCAATGTGAGGTGCACAAAACAGGCACTGTTGCGCCCCAAGCGCAAGCTCATTTGACGCACGGCTTCAAGGAATGGCAGCGACTCGATGTCACCCACCGTGCCGCCAATTTCTACAATGGCCACATCGGTTTCACCACCCCAGGCCGCGCGCGCGCCTTTCTCAATGAAAGCCTGAATTTCATTGGTGATGTGCGGAATGACCTGAACCGTTTTGCCAAGATATTCACCGCGACGCTCTTTGCGCAACACGGATTCATAAATTTGACCTGTGGTGAAGTTGTTCGACTTTTTCATCTTGGTGGAGATGAAACGCTCGTAGTGGCCCAAATCAAGGTCTGTCTCCGCGCCGTCTTCGGTCACGAACACTTCACCGTGTTGGAATGGGCTCATGGTACCTGGGTCCACGTTAATGTACGGGTCCAGTTTGAGCATGGTGACTTTCAAACCACGACTTTCGAGAATCGCGGCCAAAGATGCTGCGGCAATACCTTTGCCAAGGGACGAGACAACCCCGCCGGTAACGAATACATATTTGGTCATAGTGCCAGGCGGCGCTCTGTTCGGCGCTCAGTAGGGCGCACAATTGGGCGAATTGTGCGCTGTTTGAAAGCAGAATTATAACCTGAGCGCGCTTGGTCTATGCCAGTGATCTTAATTAAACTTCAGTTCACACCCGGTTTTTTCTTGGAGTTCTTCTCTAGACACACCCGGTGCAATTTCCAGCACCTGGAGTCCTTGCGGGGTGACATCCATGACCGCCAAGTCGGTGATAATGCGATTCACCACCGCCTTACCAGTCAACGGCAAGGTGCATTCCGGCAGAATTTTCAAGTCCGTTGTGCCGTCTTTCTTGCGCGCCACATGCTCCATCAGCACGATTACACGAGACACACCAGCCACCAAATCCATGGCACCGCCCATGCCTTTCACCAGCTTGCCAGGAATCATCCAGTTGGCCAAGTCGCCACCCTGGCTCACCTGCATGGCACCCAAAATGGCCAAATTGATATGCCCACCACGGATCATCGCGAACGACTCTGAACTTGAGAAAAAAGCTGACCCATCCAGAGTGGTCACGGTTTGCTTGCCCGCATTGATCAAATCGGCATCCACCTGCTCCTCGGTGGGAAATGGTCCAATGCCCAACAAACCATTCTCACTTTGCAGCATCACATCCATGCCCTCAGGAATGTGATTACTCACCAGTGTGGGCAAACCAATGCCCAAATTCACATAAAAACCGTCTTGCAACTCACGCGCTGCGCGTGCTGCCATTTCATCGTGATTCCAAGCCATTTTTTGTTCTCCTTATTGTGCCGGGGTCGCCAAAGTACGTTTCTCAATCCGCTTTTCAGGATTGGCGTTCAACACCACACGCTGCACATAAATACCTGGGGTATGAATGAAGTTGGGATCAAGCACACCCACTTCCACAATCTCTTCTACTTCCACCACAGTGAATTTCGAGGCCGCCGCGCATTCGGGGTTGAAGTTGCGCGCGGTCAAGCGGTAAATCAGGTTGCCTGAAGTATCGGCTTTCCACGCTTTCACCAGTGAAATGTCGGCTTTCAGGCTGCGCTCCAGCACATAATTCTCGCCATCGATCACCCGTGTTTCCTTGCCTTCGGCGATCACGGTTCCAAAGCCAGTCTTGGTAAAGAATGCGGGAATGCCGGCACCACCTGCACGCAGCTTTTCGGCCAAAGTGCCCTGTGGTGTGAATTCAAGTTCAAGCTCGCCACTGAGGTACTGCCGCTCGAATTCCTTGTTCTCACCCACATAAGACGAAATCATCTTGCGAACCTGGCGGGTTTCCAGCAAGCGGCCCAAGCCGAAGCCATCCACACCCGCGTTGTTCGAAATCACGGTGAGGTCTTTTGCACCTGATGCGCGAACTGCTTCAATCAAAGCCTCTGGAATACCGCACAGGCCAAAACCGCCCACGGCCAGTGTCATCCCGTCCTTGATCTTGTCTGCCAAAGCCTCTGTGGCACTGGCTGATACTTTGTTCATCCCCATTCTTGTTCCTCATGCTTTTGAATTTGTGCCGATAGTTTAACGTTTATGAGCTTACAAACTTCTTGCTGCGGCGCACAAAATCAAGTTTCTCAGACTAGAGATCAAAGTCAACTATTTTTTCCCGATATGCAATAAGCTTTCGGCTTAAAATCAAAGCTGCACCTCGCTGTAGTACCTGCGACAAATTTTAAGGAGACGCACCCAATGTCGGCTGTCGAAAGAGACATGATGGAATACGACGTATTGGTAGTTGGTGGAGGCCCTGCCGGCCTTTCAACTGCAATACGCCTGAAACAAGTGGCCGCAGAAAAAGGCCAGGAAATCAATGTGTGCGTATTGGAGAAAGGCTCTGAAGTTGGCGCCCATATTTTGTCAGGCGCGGTCATGGACCCACGCGCCATTACCGAACTTTTTCCCGACTGGAAAGAGCGCGGCGCGCCATTGAACACCGAAGTGACTGAAGACCAGTTTTTGTTTCTCACTGAAACTTCCGCCAAGAAAGTGCCCAACGCACTGTTGCCGGAATGCTTTCAAAACCATGGCAACTATGTCATCAGCTTGGCCAATGTGGTTCGCTGGTTGGGTGAACAAGCCGAAGCACTGGGCGTAGAAGTGTTCCCTGGTTTCGCCGGTGCGGAAATTTTGTACGACGACAAAGGTGCCGTAAAAGGCGTGCAAACCGGCGACATGGGCATTGGCAAAGACGGCGAACACACCCACGCCTACCAACCCGGCATGGAACTGCACGCCAAGTACACCGTGTTTGCAGAAGGTGTACGCGGCCACTTGGGCAAACGCGTCATTGAAAAATTCAACCTGAACGAAGGTCGTGACCCGCAGGTGTACGGCATTGGCCTGAAAGAATTGTGGGAAATCGACCCCGCCAAACACAAGCCAGGGTTGGTCATTCACTCTGGCGGTTGGCCGCTCGACTCAAGCACCTACGGCGGCTCTTTCCTGTACCACCTGGAAAACAACCAGGTTGCAGTGGGCTTCGTGGTGGGTCTGGCCTACGAAAACCCCTACCTGTCACCCTTTGAAGAATTCCAGCGTTACAAAACCCATCCTGAAATTCGCAAATATTTCGAGGGTGGCAAGCGCATTTCCTACGGTGCCCGCGCAATTGCTGCAGGTGGCTTGATGAGCCTGCCAAAACTGGTGTTCCCAGGTGGCGCGCTGGTCGGCTGCGATGCCGGCTTTTTGAATGCATCCAGAATCAAAGGCTCACACGCAGCCATCAAGAGTGGCATGTTGTGCGCCGAAGCGATTGCGGATGCCTTGGCTCAAGACCGCGCTGGCGACGAGCTGGAAGCTTATCCAAAAGCCTTCCATGACTCTTGGTTGTTCGATGAACTGTACCGCGCCCGCAACTTCAAGCAATGGATGAGCAAAGGCTTGTACACCGGCACGATGATGGTGGGCATTGAACAAAAGCTGTTCAAGGGCAAGGTGCCTTGGACACTGCACCACAAGCACGCAGACCATGAATGCCTGCGCCCTGCTTCTGAGTTTCAGCCAATCAACTATCCAAAACCCGATGGGAAGATTACATTTGATCGCTTGAGCTCAGTGTTCATCTCCAACACCAATCACGAAGAAAACCAGCCTGCACACCTCACTTTGAAGAATGCAGATGTGCCAGTGGCCACCAACCTGACCACTTATGCAGGCCCCGAGCAGCGCTACTGCCCGGCCGGTGTGTATGAATATGTGAAGAAGGAAGATGGCAAAGACCAGTTGCAGATCAACGCACAAAACTGCGTGCACTGCAAAACCTGTGACATCAAGGATCCCACACAAAATATCGTGTGGGTGACGCCCGAAGGTGGTGGTGGTCCGAACTACCCCAATATGTAATTGAATGCAAAACGCCGACCTTCAAGTCGGCGTTTTTGTTGGTGAGGCAGCAATCAAGACGTCAAATCGCTGCTTGCTTCGTCCAACAGTTTGGAGTTTTCATTCGCGTCGATTTCGAAAGTGTATTCGCCTTTGATCAAATCAGTCACATAGGCAAAGCGGCCATTGACTGTTACACCATCCAGCGTCAATTCGTAGTAGCAAGCCGCTGTTTGCCCGCATCCTTGCTCAAACAGCCTGCGGCTGGTTTCCTCGTCAATCCAGTCTACGGAATATTTCTGGTCAGCAATATAAACCGTGACCGGCTTCCATTCGGTTTCACAGAAATTCTCAATCACCTGAGCGCCAGCCGACTTGTAGACCAACTCACAATCCGTTTTGGCCAAAAACTGCAATTTGCGAGTTGTTATTTCCGGTGAATTGCCACACGCAGCCAGAAGAACTGCGCACGAAGCAGCAAGAGCAACAATCGAGCGTTTCATGGTGTCATTTCCTGAAAAGGAGATTTACTTTGAACGCGGGAAAGCGGTTGAGGGAGTACAAACACCGTGTTGCTGAGAGGATCAGCCCTTGGGAGAACGCCACAGAAAGCGGTATACAAATCCGGGAAAAGCAAACACAAGGAACAGACAGGCTGTTAGTGCGTAAAACTCCCAGCGTTGAGGGGTTACCTGGCTTAAGCTGCCTTCAATTGCAAAACCAATTAGCCCCACAATGAAGTAACCAGCGATTACTTCCAGCACCCGAGTCCAGCCACCTTTTTTGGCCACGGGCAGAACACCCATGATGCGGTTACTCACAAAAGGCAGGTTCGCGAACAGCAAGGCCAAGCCAAACAACAACCAATGCCCAATCGTCTGTGTCAAAACCCACCCCTGTGAATCATCAAAAAATTCAAGTGTTTAAAAAACCAATTAACCGGCCAGCGTTTGCTGAATGGCTGTCATGCAATACGCCATCAACGGGGCTGGTAACAAGCCCAGTGCAATCACGGCCAAGCCGTTCAAACCCAACACAGCGCGCGCATCATTGCCCATCACGATTTCAGTTTCATCCGCAGGTGCCTCAAAATACATCGCTTTTACCACGCGAATGTAATAGAACGCACCCACCAGGCTGAACATCACGGCATACACAGTTAGCCAAATCTGCCCGGTGGCCAGCAAGGCCTTGAGCACTGACAGCTTGGCCGCAAAACCAACCATGGGTGGAATACCTGCCAACGAAAACATCAGCAACAACATGATCAGGGCCAGCCAGGGCGCGCGCTTGTTCAAGCCTTTCAGGTCACTGATATTCTCGACTTCAAAGCCCTTGCGCGACATCACCATGATCACGCCGAAAGTGCCCAAAGTGGTCAGTACATAAGTAATGCTGTAGAACATGGCTGAGGAGTATGCCTGCGCAGCGTTGCCAGTGTCCTGCCCGGTTACACCCGACAGGAAGCCCAGCAGCATGAAACCCATTTGAGCAATGGTTGAGTACGCCAGCATGCGCTTCAAGCTGGTTTGGGCGATCGCAGTCAGGTTGCCAATGGCCAGCGAGGCAATCGCCAACACCATCAGCATGTTCTGCCAGTCAAAGGCCATTACAAACAGACCGTCCACCAACAGGCGCATCATCATTGCGAATGCAGCCAACTTGGGCGCACCACTAATCAGCAGCGTGGAGATGGATGGTGAACCCTGATACACGTCGGGCACCCACATGTGAAATGGCACCACACCCAGTTTAAACGCCAGGCCAGCCACCAGAAACACGATACCGAATACGAAAATAATCGACTTTTGACCCGACACTGCGGCGGTTGCAGCAAATGCGATGTCAGCGTGATTCAGCGAACCAGTCGCGCCGTAAATCATCGACATGCCGTACAGCAGGAAACCCGAGGCCAAAGCACCAAGCACGAAATACTTCATTGAAGCTTCGGTTGCGCGCACATTGTCGCGCTGCATGGCCACCGCTGCATACAGGCTAAGCGAGAGCAATTCAACGCCAAGGTAAACCAGCAGCAGGTTGTTGGCAGAAATCATGATCATTTGACCAAGCAAGGCGAACAACACCAAGGCATGCAATTCGCCCTTGAACATGTCGCGGTCTTTCGCGTAGTTGGCACCTACGATCAAGGTGAATGCAATGGCCAATGCTGAAAAGCCTTTCAGTACCAAGGCCATGCTGTCAGCAATGTACATATTGCTGAACGCAAGCTCGGTGCCCGAAGTGGGTACCTGCGCCAGGCAATACACACCCAAGCCGATACAGAACAACACCACAATGTTGTGCAGCATTGGCAAAATGCGGCCCTTGGTCACGCTGTCAGCAATCAGAAATGCACAGGCGAATAGCGCCAGGGCAATTTCAGGAATAGCGAGTGAGAGATTCATCTGATCCACGAACATTCCTCAATTAAAGCTTGGACTGAACCACATGTTGCAACAAGGCATCGACAGACACCTGCAACACATCAGTAAAGGGTTTGGGGTACAGGCCCATGGCCATCACCAGAACTGCCAAGGCACCCAGCATCATGAATTCGCGGGTGTTCACATCGGTCAACTCTTTCACGTCATCGTTGGCCACCTCGCCAAACACAACCCGCTTGTACATCCACAGCGAATAAGCTGCACCAAAAATCAGGGTTGTTGCAGCCAACAAACCGATCCAGAAGTTGTACTTCACCGCGCCAAGAATCACCATGAATTCACCGACGAAACCACTGGTGGCAGGCAAACCGGCATTGGCCATTGCGAAGAGCAGGAAGAAAGCAGCAAACTTTGGCATGGTGTTGACCACACCGCCGTAGGCGGCAATTTCACGGCTGTGGACTCGGTCGTAAAGCACACCGATACAAATGAACATCGCGCCTGATACGAAACCATGCGAAATCATCTGGATGATGGCGCCCTGCACTGCCAAATCCTGGAACATGAAGAAACCGAGTGTGACGAAACCCATGTGCGCAATCGATGAATACGCCACCAGTTTTTTCATGTCTTTCTGAACCAAGGCCACTACACCGATGTACACCACCGCAATCAGTGACAAGGTAATCATGAAACCGGCCAGTTCCTGACTCGCATCTGGCGCAATCGGCAGGCTGAAACGCAGGAAGCCATAAGCACCCAATTTCAACATGATGGCAGCCAGCACCACAGAACCGCCCGTGGGGGCTTCAACGTGCGCATCAGGCAACCAAGTGTGCACTGGCCACATGGGCACCTTCACCGCAAACGCCATGAGGAATGCGACGAATATCAATATTTGCTCGGTCATGCCCAGCGGCAGTTTGTGCCATGCCGCGATCTCGAAGGTACCTGACTGAAATTGCAAATAGATGATTGCAACCAAGGTGAGCAAAGAACCCAGCAAGGTGTACAGGAAGAACTTGAATGCGGCGTAGATGCGATTCGGGCCGCCCCACACACCCACGATGATGTACATCGGGATCAGGGTGGCCTCGAAAAATACGTAAAACAGCAAACCGTCGGTGGCAGTGAATACGCCCACCATCAAGCCAGAAAGGATCAGGAAAGCCGCCATGTATTGCGCTACTTTCTCAGTGATCACTTCCCAGGCAGCAACCACCACGAAAATGGTGATCAGCGCGGTCAGGATAACGAACCAGACTGACAAGCCGTCTACGCCCAAACCGTAGGATGCGCCGAAGGCTTCAATCCAGGGCATGTTTTCGACGAACTGCAATTGAGCGGTGCTTGTATCAAAACCAAAATACAAAGGCAGCGTGACGGCGAAGCTGATCAGCGCCGCGATCAAGGACGCTCCACGCACAGCGCCCGCATTCTTGTCATTGCCCAAGGCCATGATCAGAACACCAAAGGCGATTGGCAGCCAGATCGCCAAACTTAGATAAGGAATATTGTTAGACATTGATATTTTCCAATCGTAAGAACCGAAGTTCCGCCCTGTTTATTTGAGTGTGATGAAAGTAATGATCATGGCCAACACGCCAAGGATCATCGCGAACGCATAGTGGTAAATGAAACCGCTTTGCGCGAATCGAACCACACCTGAGATCAAGCCCACCAGCTTCGCGCTGCCATTGACCAACAAACCATCAATCAACATGCGGTCACCAAACTTCCAAAGTGCCTCACCCAAGCCGCGCGCACCGCCTGCAAACACCACTTCGTTGAATTTGTCCATGTAGTACTTGTTGTCCAGCAAAGTGTGCACTGGCTTCAACGCCTTCATAAAGGCGGCAGGAATTGCAGGCACCCACAGGTAGCACACAGCAGCGGCAACCACACCAGCCAAGGCCAGCCAGAACGGCGCAGTTTGCAAGGAATGCACACCCATGGCGGCAGCACCGTGGAAAATACTGCTCAGTCCAGCCATTGCCCCATGTTCGGGATTGACCGTGATCACGCCTTCGAAGAAGGTGCCGTGCAACATGGGCTCAACCGCGATATAACCAATGATGACTGAGGGGATCGCCAACAAAATCAAAGGCAATGTAACTACCCAACGTGACTCGTGCGGCTGCACAGGGCCATGGTGCGCATGATGATCATCGTCGCCGTGGTCATCATGGTGTTGAATGTCATGGAAACGTTCTTTGCCGTGGAACACCAGGAAATACATCCGGAAGCTGTAAAACGCGGTAATGAATACTCCAGCCACCACGGCGAAGTAAGCGAAATCTGCAGCGGGCAAGTTGCTGAAGTGCACAGCTTCAATGATGCTGTCTTTCGAGTAAAAACCTGAAAAGAATGGCGTACCGATCAGTGCCAGCGAACCCAACAAAGAAGTCAGCCAGGTAATCGGCATGTATTTCCACAGACCGCCCATGTGGCGAATGTCCTGATTGTGATGCATGCCGATGATCACGGAACCTGCGCCGAGGAACAGCAACGCTTTGAAAAATGCGTGGGTCATCAGGTGGAAAATAGCGACTGGGTAAGCAGACACACCCAGTGCCACAGTCATGTAACCCAACTGCGACAAGGTTGAATAAGCAACCACGCGTTTGATGTCGTTTTGAATAATGCCCAGGAAGCCCATGAACAAGGCCGTAATCGAACCGATGACCAACACAAAGTTCAAGGCGATGTCGCTGAGTTCAAACAGCGGCGACATGCGGCTGACCATGAAAATACCGGCGGTCACCATGGTGGCCGCGTGAATCAGCGCAGAAATTGGTGTCGGGCCTTCCATGGAATCGGGCAGCCAAACATGCAAGGGAAACTGCGCTGATTTACCCATGGCACCAATGAACAGGCAAATACAAGCAACCGCCAGCAAAGGCCAATCAGTCCCAGGCATGGTCTGACCCACCAGGCTGTCAGCCTGCGCAAACACCTCGGCGTAGTTCATAGAACCAGTGGCTGCCATGACCAAGCCGATACCCAAGATGAAACCGAAGTCACCCACACGGTTGACCAAAAACGCTTTCAAGTTGGCATAAATCGCACTTTGCTTTTTGTACCAGAAACCGATCAGCAAATAGGACACCAAACCCACGGCTTCCCAGCCGAAAAACAGCTGAAGGAAGTTGTTGCTCATCACGAGCATCAGCATCGAGAATGTAAACAGCGAAATGTAGGAAAAGAAGCGCTGATAGCCATCGTCTTCTTCCATGTAGCCAATGGTGTAAATGTGCACCATCAATGAAACGCTGGTGACCACCAGCATCATGGTGGCGGTCAGTGTGTCAATCAGGAAACCAACCTCGAACACCAAAGTGCCCACCGCAGCCCACTCATACAGGGTGCCGTTGAACGTGTTGCCTTCCATCACATCCATGAACACCATGATGGAGGCAATTAAGGAAATGGCCACACCCGCGATGGTCACTGTATGGGCACCGGCTCTACCAATTTGCTTTCCGAAAAAACCGGCGAGAATTGCGCCAACCAGCGGTGCGAACGGAACGATCAAATACAAGGGATTCATTCGCTTGTTACCCCTTTAGCTGGTCGAGGTCTTCGACGTTGATTGAATTCATGTTACGGAAAAGGACCACCAAAATTGCCAAACCAATTGCGGACTCGGCAGCAGCCACTGTGAGAATGAAGAAAACGAACAACTGCCCGGACAAATCGCCCAGGAAGTGAGAAAACGCAACAAAGTTCATGTTCACGGCCAGAAGCATCAGTTCAATGGCCATCAAAATCACGATCAGGTTCTTGCGGTTCAAAAAAATGCCTATCACGCTGATCGAGAACAAAATCGCGCCCAGCACGAGGTAATGAGATAGTGAAATCATTGTTGTCTATTCCCGGTTAGGCTTGGCGACCGCTATTGGTGTCGCTCTTGGTTTGTTTGCGGTCCAGGTCAGCAGGCATACTCACCAACTTCACGCGGTCTGTGGACTTCACGCGAACCTGGTCTGAAGGCACCTGACCTTTCGTGTCTTTGCGCTTGCGCAACGTAAGTGCAATCGCAGCAACCATCGCAACCAGCAAAATCAAGGCAGCCACTTCAAACGGATACAAATACTCGGTGTACAGCAACTTGCCCAAAGCTTCAGTGTTGTTGGCAGCCTGCTCTGGTGTTTCCAGATTGGGATCCCAGAAACCACGCAACAACATCACCGACATTTGGAAGGCGATCAGTGAACCAACAATTGCAGCCACTGGCAGGTTCTTCCAGAAACCCGCGCGCACTTTGTCCATGTTCACATCAACCATCATGACGACGAAGAGGAACAACACCATGACTGCGCCCACGTACACCAGCACCAGTGAAATGGCCAGGAACTCGGCTTCCAACAACATCCACAGTGCAGAGGCTGAAAAGAAAGAGAGCACGAGGTACAAAGCCGCATGCACAGCATTGCTGGCAGTGATTACGCGCACCGCAGCAAACACCAAAATGGCGGCGAACACATAAAAGAAACCGGTTATTGCATCCATTGCATTTAATCTTCTAAGTTTTGTATCGGTTTAACGGTAGGCCGCATCGGCTTCGCGATTGGCTGCAATCTCAGCCTCATAGCGATCGCCCACAGCCAGCAGCATTTCTTTGGTGAAATACAAATCACCGCGCTTCTCACCGTGGTACTCATGAATGTGGGTTTCAACAATCGAATCCACCGGGCACGATTCTTCACAGAAGCCGCAGAAAATACACTTGGTCAAATCAATGTCGTAACGGCTGGTTCGGCGTGTGCCATCCTCGCGCTGTTCCGATTCAATCGTAATCGCCAAGGCCGGGCATACCGCTTCACACAATTTGCAGGCAATACAACGCTCTTCGCCGTTTTCATAGCGACGCAGGGCATGCAAGCCACGAAAGCGCGGCGACATTGGTGTTTTCTCCATGGGATACAACACCGTGATCGGCTGGGTGAACATGTAGCCCATCGTCAATGCCATGCCCTTGAGCATTTCACGCAACAACAAACTGTTCAAAAATTCTTTAACAACTTGAAACATGGTTCGCTCTCAATTAATTCCAGATGTTCCAGGGAGTCTGCATCCAGGCGGCAACCACCACCAGCCACACCAGGGTCAGCGGAATGAACACTTTCCAGCCCAAACGCATAATTTGGTCATAGCGGTAGCGCGGGAATGACGCGCGGAACCAGATGAACATGGACACCAGCAGGAAGGTTTTGATGCCCAGCCAGATCCAGCCCGGAATAAAGCTGAGGAATGCAACGGGTGCGTCCCAGCCACCGAAGAACATGATTGCAGCCAGACAGGACAGCAAAATCATGTTGGCGTATTCAGCCAGGAAGAAAACGGCGAAGGTCATGCCTGAATACTCAACCATGTGACCGGCTACGATTTCCGATTCGCCTTCCACCACGTCAAAGGGGTGGCGGTTGGTTTCGGCCACAGCTGAAATCATGTAGATCACCAACAGTGGCAACAAGGGCAACCAGTTCCAGGACAGGAAGTTCAACCCCATGTCAGCAAACTGGCCCGTGGTTTGTGTCATGACGATGTCTGTCATGTTCAGGCTACCGGCCACCAACAACACAGTCACCAACACGAAGCCAATGGCCAATTCATAGGACACCATTTGTGCAGAAGCACGCATGGCAGCCAGGAAGGCGTACTTGGAGTTCGATGCCCAGCCCGCAATGATGACGCCGTACACCTCAAGCGAAGTAATCGCCATGAGGTACAACAAGCCTGCGTTCACATTGGCCAAAACAGTTTCCGGGCCAAAAGGAATAACTGCCCATGCGGCCAGGGCCGGCATGATGGTCATGATCGGCGCGATGATGAACAAGCCTTTGTTGGCATTCATCGGCACGATGATTTCCTTGAACATCATCTTGACCGCATCAGCAATCGGTTGCAGCAAACCCATGGGACCCACATAACTTGGACCCATGCGAATGTGCATGCGACCAATCATTTTGCGTTCCCAATAAGTGAGGTAGGCTACCAGCCCCAAGAGAGGCAAGGTAATGCACAGGATTTTAATCAGCGTCCACACAGGCACCCAAGCTGGGCCGAGCAAGTCGGATCCAAAGGCAGTGATCATGTCAACTGGCGAGCTCATGCCTGCACCTCGCTGGCTACCGCAGCTTCAAGCGCAACGCCACCAAACACGGTGCGCAGGCTTTGAGAATCAGCGCGTCCCATGGGCACCAACACTGTGTTTTCAGCAATTGTTTTATTCACTAGAACTGCGGCCCGCAGCGTGCCGCCCTCAGAGTCAGTCAATTGGATGTTGTCACCGCTTTTAATGCCCAATGATTCAGCAGTTTTCACACTGATTTGAGCCAAGGCTGGTTTGGCTGCTTTGGTTTTACGCAGTGAGTCTGCCCGGCGAACGAGTGCATCGGTGTCATAAATTGGCGCAAAGGCAGCCAGTTCGAGTTGGCCAGTCAAAGCCACACCCGCCACTGCCTGGTCTGGAACGGAATTGCTCAAGACGGAGGAAAGATCGGTTGGCAAGAATGCCTTGAGAACTTCATCGGAACTGTTGAACTCGAAACCATCCAACCCCAGCAAGTTGCCCAGTACACGCAGCACCTTCCAGCCTGGGCGTGTTTCACCCAAGGGACGAACCGCTGCCTTGAATGTTTGCGCAGTGCCCGCGATGTTGATGAACGTACCCGAAGTTTCAGTGCTGGGCGCAATCGGAAGCAATACATCGGCGTACTGCTTGGCATTGCCTACGAATGCGCAGGCTTGCACCACAAATTCAGCATCAATCAGGCCACGTACAATTTTCTGACCTTGAACACTGTCCAGATCGGGTTCGGCACCAAAAACAATGGCTGCCTTGGCCTTGCCTTCCAGCATGGCTTGGGCGTTCTTGCCACCATGCGCGCTGGCTTGAACACCAGCCACGAACGACCCAACCCAGTTGGCACCATCACCCAGGAAGCCCAATGTCGAACCAGTGGACTTCGCCAATTCAGCCGCCTTGGCCAACACCTGACCCGCAAACGGGCTCATCAACACCTGTTGGCCAATCAATATGAACTTGCCGCCTTCGGGCGCACTCAGTGCGTTGCCAACAGCATCATGGCTCAAAGTGTCAGCCCACTTGGAAGGCGCGGCCTTCAGCCACACAGCCTTGGGCATCAAGGGATCGAGTCCGCCCGCATTCACAAGCACCACACGGGCGCCCTGCTTTGCGGCTTGACGAATTCGCTGGGTCAGCAAAGGCTGATCATTGCGCGGGTCTGCACCCACCACAACGATGGATTCGGCATCTGCCAGTTCTTGAATTGAAGCACCCAACCAAGGCGCTGCGCCGGCAAGGTTAAAGTTTGCGCTGTGGCGCAGGCCGGCATCAATGCTTGTTGAACCTATGCCTGCCATCAAGGCCTTGGCCAAGGCCATTTCCTCAAAGGTGCTGTTCGGTGAAACCAGCATGGCAATGCCATTCAAGTCAGTCGATTCACGGCGGGCTTTTTTCAAACCTTCAAACACAACATTCAAGGCTGTTTGCCAATCGCTGCTTACCCACTGACCATTTTTCTTGATCATTGGTTCAGTCAAGCGATCTGCGGCTTGCAAGCCTTCATAACTAAAACGATCACGATCCGAAATCCAGCACTCGTTCACGCTGTCATTTTCTTGCGGAACAATGCGCATGACCTTGTCGGCTTTCACTTGGACCACCACGTTCGAACCAAGGCTGTCGTGCGCTGCAATTGATTTGCGACGCGCCATTTCCCAAGTGCGGGCGTTGTAACGGAAAGGCTTGGATGTGAGCGCACCCACTGGGCACAGATCAATCATGTTGCCCGACAATTCAGAGTCTACCGAATTGCCCACAAAGCTCAGAATTTCGGAATGCTCACCGCGATTGGCCATGCCCAATTCCATCACGCCGGCTACTTCTTGACCAAAACGCACGCAACGTGTGCAGTGAATGCAGCGGCTCATTTCCTGAGCGGAAACCAGCGGCCCGATGTCCTTAAAGAACACCACACGCTTTTCTTCCTGATAGCGGGAAGACACGCCGCCGTATCCCACCGCGATGTCCTGCAGTTGGCACTCACCACCTTGATCGCAAATTGGACAATCCAAAGGGTGGTTGATCAGCAAAAACTCCATCACGCTTTTTTGGGCGTTCACCGCTTTTTCGCTTTTGGTGCGCACGATCATGCCGGGCGACACTGGCGTGGCACACGCCGGCAAGGGCTTGGGCGCCTTCTCGACATCGACGAGGCACATGCGGCAGTTGGCCGCAATCGACAATTTCTTGTGATAGCAAAAGTGAGGCACATAGCTGCCTGCCTTCTCAGCGGCGTCCATCAGCATGCTGCCCTCGGCCACTTCAACTTTTACACCATCAATCTCTAGTTCAACCATTTGTATCTACCCGCAGGGAATCAAACGTAAGCCGGCACAATGCACGACTTGTGTGTGATGTGATGCTCAAATTCTTCATGGAAATGTTTCAGGAAGGCGCGAACCGGCATGGCCGCAGCATCACCCAGCGCGCAAATCGTGCGGCCCTGAATGTTGTCTGCAATCGAGTTCAGCATGTCCAGATCTTCCGGACGACCTTCGCCGTGTTCAATGCGATTGATGATTCGATACAACCAGCCCGTACCTTCCCGGCATGGCGTACATTGACCGCAGCTTTCTTCGTAATAGAAATACGACAGGCGCAACAGGCTTTTCACCATGCAGCGAGTTTCGTCCATCACGATTACAGCGCCGGAACCCAGCATGGAACCTGCCTTGGCAATCGAGTCGTAATCCATGTCGGTCGCCATCATCACGTCGCCAGGCAACACAGGCATGGATGAGCCGCCGGGAATCACGGCCTTGATCTTGCGGCCGCCCTTCATGCCACCGGCCATTTCAAGCAGGGTTGCAAAAGGTGTTCCCAATGGAATCTCATAATTGCCGGGTTTTTCAACGTCACCGGAAATCGAGAAAATTTTTGTACCACCGTTGTTGGGTTTGCCCAATTCAAGGAACCAATCGCCACCGTTTTGGATAATGAACGGCACCGCAGCGAATGTTTCGGTGTTGTTGATGGTGGTGGGCTTGCCATAAATACCGTAAGAGGCCGGGAATGGCGGCTTGAAGCGGGGCTGGCCTTTCTTGCCTTCAATCGACTCAATCAGCGCAGTTTCTTCGCCACAAATGTACGCACCGTAACCCTGATGCGCATGCAGCTGGAAACTGAAGTTGGAGCCCATGATGTTGTCGCCCAGGTAACCCGCAGCGCGCGCTTGCTCCAGCGCTTCTTCAAAGCGCTCGTAGGTTTCCCAGATTTCACCGTGAATGTAGTTGTAACCCACAGTGATACCCATGGCGTAGGCGGCAATCGCCATGCCTTCGATCACGGAATGTGGGTTGTAACGCAAAATATCGCGGTCTTTGAATGTACCGGGTTCGCCTTCGTCTGAATTACAGGCCAAATACTTTTGACCAGGAAACTGGCGAGGCATGAAACTCCACTTCAAACCAGTGGGGAAGCCTGCGCCTCCACGACCACGCAATCCCGATTTTTTCACTTCGGCAATGACGTCTTCCTGAGAAATGCCTTCGGTCAGGATTTTGCGCAGCGCCTTGTAACCACCACGTGCCTCGTAACCTTTCAGGTCCCAGTTACTGCCATCAAGACCAGCCAGAATCACCGGGTTAATGTGTCGTCCGTGCAAACAAGTCATGACTTCAACTCCTCTACCAGCGCATCGATTTTCTCGTTGCTCATGAAACTGCACATGCGGTGATTGTTCACCAACATGACTGGGGAATCGCCACAAGCCCCCATGCACTCACCTTCTTTCAGGGTGAACAAGCCGTCTTTGGTGGTCTCGTTGTAATCGATACCCAGTTTTTTCTTCAAATATTCAGCCGCATCGGTACCGCCTGACAATGCACATGGCAGGTTGGTACACACAACAATTTTCGACTTGCCCACTTTCTTGGTGTCGTACATGTTGTAAAACGTGGCCACTTCGTAGGCTGCAATCGGCGGAATTTCCAGGTACTCGGCCACCGCCTCAATGGCGTCGGTGGGCAACCAGCCCAGTTCCACCTGCGCAATACGCAGGCCAGCCATCACCGCAGAAATTTTCTGATCGGCTGGGTACTTGGTCAGTTCTTTGTCTATCAAACGATAGGCGTTTTCGCTCAACTTCATGATTCAATTCAATCCTTAGCGATCAATTTCACCGAACACAATGTCTTGGGTACCGATAATGGTCACCACGTCGGCCAGCATGTGGCCGCGAGACATTTCGTCCAATCCTTGCAGGTGTGCAAAACCAGGCGCCCGAATCTTCAAGCGATAAGGCTTGTTTGCACCATCGGCAACCAGATAAATACCGAATTCACCTTTGGGGTGCTCTACCGCTGCATACGATTCGCCTTCAGGCACATGCATGCCTTCGGTGAACAGCTTGAAGTGGTGGATCAGTTCTTCCATATTGGTTTTCATGTCCACGCGCTTGGGCGGCGACACCTTGTGGTTGTCGCTCATCACCGGGCCAGGGTTGGCGCGCAGCCATTGCACACACTGCTGGATAATTCGGTTGGACTGGCGCATTTCTTCAACGCGCACCAAGTAGCGGTCGTAACAGTCACCGTTCTTACCCACTGGAATGTCGAAGTCCAGACGGTCGTACACTTCGTAAGGCTGCTTCTTGCGCAGGTCCCAGGCAATGCCGGAGCCACGCAACATGGGGCCGGTAAAGCCCATGGACAAAGCGCGTTCAGGCGTCACCACTCCCACACCAACCAAACGCTGTTTCCAAATGCGGTTGTCCGTCAACAGGGTTTCGTATTCATCCACGTACTTGGGGAAACGCTGTGTGAAATCGTCGATGAAATCGAGCAGAGAACCCTGGCGGTTCTTGTTCAACTCGTCCACTTTCTTGGCAGAACGCACCTTGGACGGCTTGTACTGGGGCATGCGATCTGGAAGATCACGATACACACCACCGGGGCGGAAATAGGCTGCATGCAAACGGGCACCCGAGACTGCTTCATAGCAGTCCATCAGGTCTTCACGCTCACGGAAGGCGTAGAGAAATACCGCCATTGCGCCCACGTCAAGGCCGTGCGCACCCAACCACAGCAAGTGATTCAGAATGCGGGTGATTTCGTCGAACATGACCCGGATGTACTGCGCACGCACCGGTACTTCAATATTCAACAGCTTTTCAATGGCCATGCAGTATGCATGCTCGTTGCACATCATGGACACGTAATCAAGACGGTCCATGTAGGGCAACGATTGAATAAATGTTTTGTGCTCAGCCAATTTTTCAGTACCGCGGTGCAGCAAACCGATATGTGGGTCTGCGCGTTGCACCACTTCACCATCCAATTCAAGCACCAGGCGCAACACGCCGTGTGCGGCAGGGTGCTGGGGGCCAAAGTTCAGGGTGTAATTTTTAATTTCAGCCATGATTATTTCGCTCCACCGTATTGAGGTTCGCGAATGATGCGGGGTGTAATTTCACGCGGCTCAATGGTGACCGGTTGGTACACCACGCGACCCAGCTCTGGGTCGTAACGCATTTCTACGTGGCCAGACAAGGGGAAGTCTTTGCGGAACGGGTGGCCCACAAAACCGTAATCGGTCAAAATGCGGCGCAAATCAGGGTGCCCTTCAAACACGATGCCGTACAAATCAAAGGCCTCGCGTTCATACCAGTTGGCCGAAGACCACACATCGATTACCGAAGCCACGGTTGGCAGATCGTCATCGGGACAGCACACCTTCAAGCGCAAACGCATGTTCTTGGAGATGGACAACAACTGGCACACCACCCAGAAACGCTGGGATTCGTTCAATTCATTGCCATATTCGCTGCGGTCAAGACCACACAGGTCGATTAACTGCTCGAACTGCAGGGTTTCATGGTCGCGAAGAATCAAGCAGGATTCAAAATAAGAATCGGCTTTCACGGTCAGGTTAACTTCGCCGAACGCAATTTTGCATTCAACGATTCGATCGCCCAAGGCGGCCGCCAAATCGGTACTCAATGTCTCAAGGCTCAAAGTCTGGTTCTGTGTCATAAAGAGAACCCCTTATCGCGCAATCGTTGAAGTGGTTTTGATTTTGTTCTGCAACTGGAGTAGCCCATACATGAGGGCTTCCGCAGTGGGAGGACAGCCTGGCACATACACATCAACCGGCACGATGCGATCACAACCGCGAACCACCGAGTAAGAATAGTGATAGTAACCACCACCGTTGGCGCAAGAACCCATGGACAGCACCCAGCGTGGTTCGGCCATTTGGTCATATACCTTGCGCAGGGCAGGTGCCATTTTGTTGCACAGCGTGCCTGCAACAATCATCAGATCAGATTGACGCGGGCTGGGGCGGAAAATAATGCCGAAACGGTCCAGATCGTAACGGCTGGCACCGGCATGCATCATTTCCACCGCACAGCAGGCCAGGCCAAATGTCATCGGCCACAACGAGCCGGTGCGACCCCAGTTGATCAACTTATCAGCCGTGGTGGTGATAAAACCTTCGTTTAAAACGCCGTCAATACCCATTTGCTCACTACCTTCACGAAAGTGGGGCGATCAATTGCCCGTAAATAGCCCGCTTGTTGGCCAATTTATTCCCAGTCCAGCGCACCGCGGGTCCATTCATAAATGAAGCCCACCACCAGAACACCCAGGAAAATCATCATGGCCCAGAAACCGACTGGACCAATTTCCCGGTAGGCCACAGCCCAGGGAAAGAGGAAGGCGATTTCGAGATCGAACAGAATAAAAAGAATGGCCACCAGGTAGTAGCGCACATCGAATTGCATGCGCGCATCTTCGAAGGCTTCAAAACCACATTCATAGGGGGAAAGTTTTTGCCCGTCTGGGCGATGGGGGGCGAGAACTCGGCCGACCAGCATGGCACCACCGCCTACACCGATCCCCACGAGGATGAACATTAACACTGGAAAATAAGACTCTAAATTCACTGTGACTCCCGTGTAAACCCTAATGGCCTTCGATTAGCCCGAAAAAAAGCCGGTCGTTATGTACAAGACCGGCTTTGATTTAAACCTTGGTGCCGACGACGAGACTCGAACTCGTACAGCCTGTGGCCACTACCCCCTCAAGATAGCGTGTCTACCAATTCCACCACGTCGGCATATCACTGCTGTGCAACAAGCTGACACACAACAAATTACTTTGGAATATCCTGCACGGGCGTTTTTGGTTCAGCCGGCTTACTCTCCGCAGGGGTTGCCGTTCCCTCTACTGGAGAAGCCTGAATGGCCTCCATCACACCACCGGATTCTGACTCGACGCCAGCCCTTGAATAAAAGGCCAAACCCAGTGTGCAAAGCAGAAAGATTGTAGCACAAAAGCCTGTGGCCCGGCTCAAGAAATTCGCCGATCCAGTTGCACCAAACAGGCTGCCAGATGAGCCGCTGCCGAAGGCTGCGCCCATGTCTGCGCCCTTGCCGTGCTGCAGCAAAACTAGAACGATTACGGCGATTGCAGAGATGATCTGCATGACCACCAAAAATGTATTGAAAATGCTCATAAATTATTTAACCTCTCGCGGCGCGTATTATTCCAGAGAAATCATCAGAAGACAAAGCAGCACCACCAATTAGGCCACCATCAATGTCAACTTTTGCAAAAATCTCGCTTGCATTGCCCGGCTTCACACTTCCGCCGTACAAAATTCGGGTACTTTGGGCCACTTCTGGCCCCAACATGGCGTTCAATCGGGCGCGAATCATGGCATGCACCTCTTGAGCCTGCTCCGGACTGGCAGTTACGCCGGTTCCAATCGCCCACACAGGTTCATAGGCCACAACCAGGTTCCAGGCACCATTCTCAACAAACTTCGAGCAGCGTTCCACCACAGGGTCCAACTGAGAAGCAATCACTGCCTCAACTTGTCCTGCCTCTCGCTCTGCCAGGGTTTCACCCACACACACGATCGGGGTAATTCCGCCTTCAATGGCTGCAACGGCCTTTTCAGCGACGGTTACACTGCTTTCAGCATGGTATTGACGACGCTCGGAATGGCCCACCAGCACCTGCTTCACACCAAACTCTTTGAGCATGTCGACTGACACCTCACCGGTGTAGGCACCACTGGCTTTGGCTGACACATCCTGAGAACCAAAGGAGACCAACTGACCATCGAGAAGCTTGCCGACCTGGGCAAGATAAGGAAAAGGACAAAACACAGAGACATCCACCTGATCATCGACCTCGGCCAAAAAACCGAGAATCAATGCTTCATTGGCATCGAAACTGCCATTCATTTTCCAGTTACCAGCCACCAGCTTTTTTCTGATCTGTTTTTCAGTGGTTTCGCTCATTTTTTACCTTACTCATTAATTTCCAACACTATTTTTCCAAGCGAGCTGCCCGACTCCATTAATTCATGGGCCCGAGCCACCTCATCAAGCTTGAAAGTGGCTTGAACCTGGGATTTCAAAACACCCGAGGAAAAACCTTCTTTCAATTCCTGCTCGACCTGACGAGCAAGCTCCGCCTTGAATTCAGCGGAACGCGGCCGCAATGTAGTACCTGTCAGCACCACCTGCTTGGTCATTAATTTGGCAGCATCAATATTCGCAAAGCGCCCGCCCAACAAGGCGATGACAATCACCATGCCTTGCGGTTTTGCACAACTTAAATCCTTGTTCAGGTATTCGCCTGCCACCATGTCGAGAATCAAATCGACACCGTGCTGCTGCGTATCCTGCAAAACCAGCTGCTCCCAATCCTGGGTTTTGTAAAGGTAGGCTTTCTCAGCCCCAAGCCCCAAGCAAAAGTCAGCTTTTTCCTGGTTACCCACGGTAACCAAGGTTCGCAATTCATGCTTTTTACACAACTGGATGGCAGCTGTGCCTATGCCACTGCTGCCCCCGTGAATCAACACTGTTTGACCCGCCTTGGCCCCACCTTTCAAAAACAGGTTTTGCCAAACGGTCATGTACACCTCGGGTAGACTGGCCGCCTCGGTGAAACTCAAGCCTTCCGGAATTTGCATGCATTGCCCTGCGGGCGCACACGCATATTCGGCATACCCCCCGCCATTGCACAAAGCCATGACAGGTTTGCCCAGCATACTTTCAGAAACACCCTGCCCCACAGCCACAACCACGCCAGACACTTCCAAGCCAAGATTTGGATTGGCATCTGGGGGCGGTGGGTACAAACCCAGGCGTTGAAGGACATCGGGGCGATTTACCCCAGCAGCCTTCACCTGAACAAGTACCTCACCTGGCTTGGGTGATGGCACCGGCAACTCGACCAACTCAAGTTGGTCGACACCACCAGGTGCCTTCACGCCCACTGCCCTCATGCTGACGGGCAGGTGTGCAGCCGTAGTGCGCATCAACCTTCGCTGGAGCCTTCGGCTGCCTGCTCGGCAGACGCTTCAGGAACCAGCAAGGCCTTCATGGACAAGCGCAGACGACCCTTTTCATCGGCCTCCAGCACTTTGACCTTCACAACCTGGCCTTCTTTCAGGAAATCGCCGACCGTGTTCACGCGCTCGTTGGCAATTTGAGAGATGTGCAACAGACCATCTTTGCCGGGCAGTACGCTCACAATGGCGCCGAAATCAAGCAGCTTCAGTACAGTGCCTTCGTACACGGCACCCACTTCCACTTCAGCCGTAATGTCTTCAATCAGCTTCTTGGCACGCTCGCCTGCGTCACCATCAACCGAGGCGATGGTGATTGAACCATCTTCTTTGATGTCGATGCTAGCGCCGGTTTGCTCGGTGATGCCACGAATGGTTGCACCGCCCTTGCCAATCACGTCACGGATTTTTTCAGGGTTGATCTTCATGGTGATCATGCGTGGCGCGTAGGCAGACAACTCGCCCACACTGCCACCTGTGGCTTCTTTCATGATGCCCAGAATATGCATGCGGCCTTCACGGGCCTGCGCCAGTGCAACCTGCATGATTTCTTTGGTAATACCTTGGATCTTGATGTCCATCTGCAGCGCAGTAACGCCGTTTTCTGTACCGGCAACCTTGAAGTCCATGTCGCCCAGGTGGTCTTCGTCACCCAGAATGTCGGTCAACAC
Source organism: Limnobacter alexandrii (assembly GCF_005871185.1). Taxonomy (GTDB): domain Bacteria; phylum Pseudomonadota; class Gammaproteobacteria; order Burkholderiales; family Burkholderiaceae_B; genus Limnobacter; species Limnobacter alexandrii. The sequence continues at coordinate 119,233 of NZ_SWKN01000008.1, read as the reverse complement.
GGCAAACTTGTTCTCTTCCTTGATCAGACCCATGGCAATACCTGCCACCAACTGCTTCAAGGGAACACCCGCATCCATCAGCGACAATGCGCCGCCGCAAACCGAAGCCATGGAGCTAGAGCCATTGGATTCAGTAATTTCAGACACCACACGCATGGTGTACTGGAAGTCTTCAGGCGCGGGCAGCATCATTTCCACTGCACGGCGAGCCAAACGACCGTGGCCGATTTCGCGACGCTTTGGCGCACCCATGCGACCACATTCGCCAGTGGCGTAGGGAGGCATGTTGTAGTGGAACATGAAACGGTCGCGGTATTCACCAGCCACCGCATCGATCATTTGCTCGTCACGGCCAGTACCCAGAGTTGTGACCACCAGGGCCTGGGTTTCACCACGCGTGAACAAGGCGGAACCGTGGGCACGTGGCAATACGCCGGTGCGTACGGTAATTGGGCGTACAGTGCGCGTGTCGCGGCCATCGATACGTGGTTCACCATTCAGGATTTGACCACGCACAATTTTGGCTTCCAGACCGAACATGATGTCGCTAACGTCCGCATTGGTAATGCCAGCGCGTTGTTCTTCAGTCAATTTGGAGGGCAATTCAGCAGCCACTTCAGCGGAAATTTCTTTCAGGCGCTGGCTACGGGCCTGCTTTTCAGTCATTTTGTAAGCAGCGGCCAGTTTCTCGGCTGCCAATTCGGTAACAGCAGCCACCAGTGGCTCGTTTGCAGGTGCAGCTTTCCAGTCCCATTCAGGCTTGCCAGCTTTGGCGGTCAGTGCGTGAATGGCATTGATTGCGGTTTGCATTTGTTCGTGACCGAACATGATGCCGCCCAACATGATTTCTTCAGACAACTCATGCGCTTCAGATTCAACCATCAGCACAGCAGCTTCGGTACCCGCAACAATCAGGTCCATTTTGCTGTCTTTCAACTGTGTGGCTGTGGGGTTCAGTACATACTGCTCGTTGATGTAACCAACGCGCGCACCACCGACCGGGCCATTGAAAGGAATGCCGGCGATTGACAGCGCAGCAGAGGCACCCAGCATGGCTGGAATGTCTGGGTTCACTTCAGGGTTGATCGACATGACAGTCAGGGTTACCTGCACTTCATTGAAGAAGCCTTCAGGAAACAAGGGACGCAATGGACGATCGATCAGGCGTGCATTCAGGGTTTCTTGCTCAGTGCCCTTGCCTTCACGCTTGAAGAAACCGCCGGGAATACGGCCAGCGGCATAGAATTTTTCAACGTAATCAACAGTCAATGGGAAAAAGTCTTGGCCTGGCTTGGCAGACTTGGCAGCCACAACAGTGGCCAGCACTACGGTATCGTCAACAGTAACGATTACAGAGCCACCCGCCTGACGGGCAATTTCACCAGTTTCCAGAGTCACTGTGTGTTGACCGTACTGGAAGGTTTCTTTATGAATTTCAAACACTTTGTCTTTTCCTTTTAGTAATCTCGCCAGGACAATACCCGGATGCGAGAGCCCGTCAGTTTTAAAACACAAATGCCCACAACCGGGGTTGCAGGCATTTGAGTCAAATCAACGGCTTGTAGCAGCGACCAATTACTTGCGTAGACCCAAGCTGCTGATCAGGTTGCGATAAGCATCTGCGTTTTTGCGCTTGAGGTAATCAAGCAGCTTACGACGACGAGACACCATGCGCAGCAAACCGCGGCGTGAGTGATGGTCTTTGGCGTTGGCCTTGAAGTGATCGGTCAACGAGTTGATTCGGGCTGTCAACAATGCCACTTGAACCTCGGGAGAACCTGTGTCGCCCTTGGCGCGTTGATATTCGGCAAGAATTGCCGCTTTATTGATTTCTGACATCTTTAATACTCCACTTGCGTGAACTTGCAGCCTGAATTGATGACCGCAGTTCCGTGTAAAAAGACCACCCTTTCATTCAATTTGACAAAAGGTGGTCGCCTGAACCCGCTATTGTAGGGGAAATTGAATAAAAATCAAACCTGTGGATTCAACTTTTCGTGTTTTGACTGCAATTTGTTCAAGGCCGACAAATAAGCCTTGGCCGAGGCAACCACAATGTCGGGGTCTGCACCCACGCCATTGACGATTCGCCCGCCCTTTTGCAAGCGCATCGTGACCTCGCCCTGCGATTCGGTGGTACCCGAGGTAATGCCGTTGACTGAGAACAGCAAAAGCTCTGCACCGCTTTGCACTTCAGCCTCGATTGCTTTCACTGTGGCGTCCACAGGCCCGTTGCCCTGACTCTCGGAGACAACCTCGCGGCCTTCGATGGAAAACACCACCCTGGCCTTGGGGCGCTCGCCGGTTTCGGAATGCTGAACCAAAGACACATAGCGATAGTGCTCAGACTCACCGCCAGCGCCATCACCCGACACCAACGCATGAATGTCTTCGTCGAAAATCTCGGCTTTACGATCGGCCAGGTCTTTGAATCGCTGGAATACATCGTTTAAGGCCTGCTCACTGTCCATCTCGATGCCCAGGGCTTCAAGGCGCTGCTTGAATGCGTTGCGACCCGACAACTTGCCCAGCACAATTTTGTTGGCCGACCAGCCCACATCCTCGGCTGTCATGATTTCGTAGGTTTGACGTGCCTTGAGTACACCGTCCTGGTGAATGCCAGAAGCATGCGCAAACGCATTGGCCCCCACAATGGCCTTGTTGGGCTGAACCACAAAACCGGTAATGTTGCTGACCAAGCGGCTGGCCGACACAATTTGCGTGGTGTCGATGCCCACATCCATATTGAAGAAATCCCGACGGGTTTTCACCGCCATTACGATTTCTTCCAGCGAACAGTTGCCTGCACGCTCGCCCAAGCCATTGATGGTGCATTCCACCTGACGCGCACCGCCAATGGCCACACCAGCCAGCGAGTTGGCCACCGCCATGCCCAAATCGTTGTGGCAATGCACCGACCACACAGCTTTGTCGCTGTTGGGGGTCAAGGTGCGAAGGTCGCGCATGAATTCGCCATACAGCGAAGGCACGGCGTAACCCACGGTGTCGGGAATATTGATGGTTTTTGCACCCGCCTTGATGACCGCTTCACACACCTTTGCCAGGAATGGCAATTCAGAGCGGTAGCCGTCTTCAGCAGAAAACTCGACATCGTCGGTGTATTGCAAAGCCAGCTTCACAGCCTTCACGGCCTGCTCCAGAACCTGATCAGGCGTCATGCGAAGTTTCACTTCCATGTGCAGGGGCGACGTGGCAATGAAGGTATGAATTCGACGACGTTCCGCTGGCGCCAAGGCATCGCCTGCGCGCGTGATGTCTTTGTCATTGGCACGGGCCAGAGAACACACGGTGGACTCTTTGATGACCGATGCGATGGATTTGATTGCCTCGAAATCGCCATTGCTGGAGGCAGCAAAACCAGCCTCGATCACATCCACTTTCAGCTTTTCCAGCTGCTTGGCAATGCGGATTTTTTCTTCGCGGGTCATGGACGCGCCGGGGCTTTGTTCGCCGTCGCGCAAGGTGGTGTCGAATATGATGAGGCGGTCTGACATGTTGTTCTCCTGAATATGCTCTAAGGATACAACAATGCAGGCCTGAAGCGGTATTGCGGGGAACCCGGGAGGGACCGAATACGACGTACCCGGCCTAAAATCAAGATGGATTAAAAGTGCTCGTCTCGTTCAATGTCCAAGCCTTTCAAGCCCTGCCCCTTCACCTTTCGAACCAGGTAAACGACATAGCCTGACAAGCCGTACAACACAAACACACCGAACAATACCTTGGGCGGGTCTTGAGACACCAGCGCAAACACCAAGGGGATCAAGGCCAGCACCAGAAAAGGCACGCTGCGACGGAAGTGAAAGTCTTTGCCACTGAAGAAAGGCACATTAGACACCATGGTGACACCCGCGTAGAAGGTAATTCCCCACGCCAACCAGTCCAGTTCAGCCCCAGCCATTTTGGCATCGTCCATCACCCACACAAACCCGGTGACCAAGGCGGCTGCGGCAGGACTGGGCAGGCCTTGAAACCAGGCTTTGTCCACCACTGCAGCATTGGTGTTGAAACGCGCCAAGCGCAAAGCCGCGCCAGCCAGGTACACGAAGGCCGCAACCCAACCCAGCTTGCCCATGCCGCTGAGTGACCATTCATAAATAATCAGTGCCGGCGCTGCGCCGAAAGACACCATGTCGGCCAAACTGTCGTACTCAGCACCAAATGCGCTTTGGGTATTGGTCATTCGGGCCACACGACCATCGAGACTATCGAGCACCAAAGCCGCAAAAATTGCAACTGCAGCGGTGGTGAACTGCTGGCCCATCGCCATGACAATGCCGTAAAAACCGCTAAACAAGGCCGCCGTGGTAAACAAATTCGGCAACAAATAGACACCCTTGTGGGGCTTACCAGCTGGCCGCGCAGCCGCAGCTGAGAATGCACGTGGTGCCCCAAAACGGTTTTTATTGCGCTTGAATCGCATAGTCAGGACACCAACTCGGCCAATACAGTTGAAGAGGCAGAAACTTTGTCACCGATGGCAACTTTGGGAACGGAATCGGTGGGCAAATACACATCCACACGAGAGCCGAAACGGATGAAGCCGTAACGCTGACCTTTCTCGACTGTTTCGGTTGGCTTTACGTAGCAAAGAATTCGGCGAGCGATCAAACCAGCCACTTGAACGGCTGTCACAGTAGCACCACTTTCCGTGTGAATCACAATCGCATTGCGCTCGTTTTGCGTACTGGCCTTGTCCAGGTCGGCATTCACAAACAGACCGGGGAAGTAATCCACGGATTTGATTTCACCACCAATCGGAATACGGTTGGAGTGCACGTTGAACACGTTCATGAACACGGAGATTTTCAAGGCTTCACGCTGGGCATAGGGATCTTCCACGCGCTCAACAGCCACGATGCGGCCATCGGCTGGCGATACAACCGCATTTTTTTGTGCAGGAATGTAACGGGGAGGATCACGGAAAAACTGCAACACAAAGACGAACAGAATCCACGCCACGACCGACAGGAATGTGAGGCCAAACGATTGAAGCGCAAGCGCCAGAATGGCAACGATTGCAAGAAAAGGCCAACCCTCGCGGGCAATGATGGGATGTGGGTAGTTCATAGCTCTTTGTTGTGAATGGTTATGACCCCGATTTTATAAGCCAAAAAGGCTCTGCGTGGTGAGTTTTGTGCGAATTGCTCAATAAGAATCTGAACAGCGCCCCCAATTTGCCAGAAAACAAAAAACCCACAGCACTTTCGCACTGTGGGTTTTCTTTTGCAGCAGAAAAGCAGTTGATTAGTTCTTGGACTGATCAACCAGCTTGTTTTTGCTGATCCAGGGCATCATGCCGCGCAATTGAGCACCCACGATTTCAATGGGATGCTGTGCATTCAAACGACGACGGGCAGTCATTTCTGGATAGTTGGTTTTGCCTTCCAGAATAAAACGCTTGGCGTATTCACCGTTTTGAATATTGGCCAGACATTCCTTCATGGCAGCACGAGCCTGGTCGGCGATTACTCGGTTACCAGTTACGTATTCACCATATTCCGCGTTGTTGGAAATGGAGTAGTTCATGTTGGCAATGCCGCCTTCGTACATCAGGTCAACAATCAACTTCAACTCGTGCAGGCATTCGAAGTAAGCCATTTCAGGTGCGTAACCTGCTTCAACCAAAGTTTCGAAACCGGCTTTTACCAGCTCAACCGCACCGCCACACAACACAGCCTGCTCACCGAACAAGTCTGTTTCTGTTTCTTCGCGGAAGTTGGTCTCGATCACGCCACCTTTTGTACCACCGTTGGCAGCCGCATAGGCCAAAGCGATGTCGTGTGCGTTACCGGTTGTGTCCTGGTAAATCGCGATCAGTGAGGGCACGCCGCCGCCTTTCAGGTACTCGGAACGCACGGTGTGGCCTGGGCCCTTGGGGGCGATCATGATCACGTCGATATCAGCACGTGGAACTACCTGGTTGTAGTGCACGTTAAAACCGTGGGCAAAAGCCAAAGCAGCGCCAGCCTTGATGTTGGGGGCCACTTCTTTGTTGTACACGTCGGGAATGTTCTCGTCGGGCAGCAGGATCATGACTACATCGGCTTCCTTCACGGCGTCAGCCACTTCTTTCACCTTCAGGCCAGCACCTTCGGCTTTGGACCAGGAAGCACCACCCTTGCGCAGGCCAACAACCACTTCAACGCCTGAATCGCGCAGGTTTTGCGCATGGGCATGGCCTTGTGAACCGTAACCAATAATGGATACTTTCTTCTTCTGGATCAGGGACAGATCCGCGTCTTTGTCGTAATAAACTTTCATGTCATTTTCCTTTTGATTCAGGTATTTAAATTCATTGTTCAAACGCGAAGGATGCGTTCGCCTCGGCCAATACCGGAACTGCCCGTGCGGACAGTTTCAAGAATGGCGGTGCGGTCGATTGCGTCCAGAAAGGCATCCAGCTTGGATTTGTTGCCAGTCAATTCGATGGTGTAGCTTTTCTCGGTGACATCAATGATGCGACCACGGAAAATATCAGCGGTGCGCTTCAATTCCTCACGCTCTTTACCAACTGCGCGCAATTTTACCAGCATCAGCTCGCGTTCAATATGCGCACCATCACTTAGATCGACCACTTTCACCACTTCAATCAAGCGGTTAAGGTGTTTGGTGATCTGCTCAATGATGTCATCTGAACCCACTGTAACAATGGTCATGCGCGAGAGGGTTTCGTCTTCTGTGGGGGCCACAGTGAGCGTTTCAATGTTGTAGCCGCGGGCAGAAAACAGCCCAACCACACGGGACAACGCGCCTGGTTCGTTCTCGAGGAGAACGGAAATAATGTGTCTCATATTTGCCATCTCCTTGTTAAAGTTCTTCCGAACCCAGCAGCATTTCGGACAAGCCCTTGCCAGCCTTCACCATGGGCCACACGTTTTCGGTGCGGTCGGTGATGAAGTCCATGAACACCAAACGGTCTTTGTACTTGCCAAAGGCCTCGCGCAATGCTGGCTCAACATCAGATGGCTTGGTGATTTGCATGCCAATGTGACCATATGCTTCAACAAGCTTCACGAAATCAGGCAAGGCGTCCATGTAACTTTCGGAATAGCGTGAGCCATAATCCAATTGTTGCCACTGACGAACCATGCCCAGGTAACGGTTGTTCAGGTTCACGACTTTTGGCGTGAAGTGGTACTGGAAGCAAGTGGACAATTCCTGGATGTTCATCTGAATAGACGCTTCACCGGTAATACAGGCCACTTGGGCATCGGGGTTGGCCATTTGAACGCCCATGGCATAGGGCAAGCCCACACCCATGGTGCCCAAACCACCGGAGTTGATCCAGCGACGAGGCTTGTCAAACTTGTAGTACTGGGCAGCCCACATTTGGTGCTGGCCCACATCCGAGGTAATGAATGCGTCGCCGTTGGTGACTTCCCACAGCTTTTCAACCACGAATTGTGGCTTGATCAATTCATCGGACTTGGCGTAGTCCAGACACTTGCGGCCGCGCCACTTTTCGACCTGCTCCCACCAGCCTTGCAGCTTGCCTTGGTCAACGCGCTTGCCGCTTTCTTCCAGCAGTTGAATAAGGTCGACGAGCACGTCTTTGATGTTGCCAACGATGGGCACATCCACTTTCACGCGCTTGGAAATGGAGGATGGGTCGATATCAATGTGAATGATTTTGCGGGGAATGGACGCGAAATCTTTGGGGTTACCAATCACGCGGTCGTCGAAACGGGCACCCACTGCGATCAGTACGTCGCAGTTTTGCATGGCCAGGTTGGCTTCGTAGGTACCGTGCATGCCTGGCATGCCGACGAATTTCTTGTCGCTGGCCTTGAATGCGCCCAGCCCCATCAGGGTATTGGTTGTGGGTGCGCCCACCCATTCAACCAAGCGGGTCAGCTCGGCCGATGCATCACCCAAAATGACGCCGCCGCCGGAATAGATCATGGGGCGCTCGGCTTCCAGGATCATTTGCACGGCTTTCTTGATTTGACCCTGATGGCCTTTGACCACCGGGTTGTACGAGCGCATTTTCACGGGCTCGGAGTAATCGAACGTGGTTTTGTGAATGGTGATGTCTTTGGGGATATCGACCAACACTGGGCCGGGACGGCCAGTGCGCGCGATGTAAAACGCTTCTTTCATGACACGCGCCAGGTCTTTCACATCTTTCACTAGGAAGTTGTGTTTGACGCAAGGGCGTGTGATACCCACGGTGTCGCATTCCTGGAATGCGTCCTGACCGATCGCGTGCGTGGGCACTTGACCAGACAAAATCACCATGGGAATTGAATCCATGTAGGCTGTGGCAATGCCGGTTACAGCATTGGTCAAGCCTGGGCCTGAAGTAACGAGACAAACACCCACCTTGTCGCTTGAACGCGAATAGGCATCGGCTGCATGCACAGCAGCTTGTTCATGACGTACCAGAATGTGTTCGAAACCGTCTTGCTTGAAGATGGCATCGTAGATGTAAAGTACTGCTCCGCCTGGGTAACCGAAAACGTGCTTGACGCCTTCTTCTTCCAGACATTTGACAACGATTTCCGCGCCGGTATATTCCATTTTAAAAAAATCCTGACAAAATCCACGGGACATTGGTCGGATGCCGTCCTGGATCGCATTGCCGTGGGGCACAGGCTTTTTGAAAATGAACAACCTTGTGGGTGTGGACATGTCGCAAAGCGCTGGCGATCACAACCCGATTATGTCGGGCAGGTTGGCCATGGGCTTCTGAACCACAAGTTCAGCGCCCTAGCGCGTCTTTCGCTAAAACAACAAGGGTATGCTGATTAACTAGAGACAAAAACAGGGTAGAACGAGATCTTAGTGCGAAGCCCGCTGTGGGTCAAGAAAAAAGCTCGCGGCTTTGATATCATGCCGTATTGTTAAATATTGCGAATCATTCTCGCCTCGACCCCTACACCCCTCTGACACCACCTCGACACACACATTTATGGCCAGCACGCGAGAATTAGAGGATTTTTTGAGAGAGGTGTCGCACCGGGCTTATCGCCAAGCATTTTTTGCCGTAAAAAATGAAGAAAGCGCCATGGACCTGGTGCAGGAAAGCATGATGAAGCTTTCCGACAAATACGGCGACAAACCCAAAGAAGAACTGCCAATGCTGTTTACCCGCATTTTGCAGAACACAATTCTGGACTACCATCGCCGCCAGAAGGTTCGAAACACTTGGACTACGCTGTTTTCGAGCTTTCAGAAGAAAGATGAAGAAGATTACGACGTGCTTGAGAACCTTCTCGCACAGGATGAATCTCAGAATGCGAGCGCGCAGGACGAGATTGAACAATCACAAAACATGGCAGCCATCGAGGAAGCCATCGCAAATTTGCCGGAGCGTCAACGCCAGGCATTCATCTTGCGTTATTGGGAAGAGATGGACTTGGCAGAAACTGCCGAGATCATGGGATGCTCGGAAGGCAGTGTAAAAACGCATTGCTCCAGGGCGACAAAGGCATTGGCACAGGTATTGAGGCAACAGGGGTTTCGGGAATGAATGAAGATCGGCTAACCGCAAATGTAGTAAAAAGGCTACTTGATGAGTCGGCAGGTCAAGTTCCGCCCCACATTCAGGATCGCCTTAACCTGGCCATCACCAAATCGGTGCAGCTTCACGCTGAAAAGCACGGCACCAAGCAAGCCAGTGCTGGCCGCCTGGGTGGCCAAGTCAGTGGTTTATTCCAGCAATTTTCCGAATGGTTCAATCGCCCTGCCTTGTCGATGGCGGTCAGTGCACTGTTTATCGCAGGTGCCGCATTTGGCGTGGCGCAGTTTGGTCTCGAGAATTACGACCTCCGAATTTCCGAAACAGCAGACCTGGACGCGGCCATTCTGTCTGATGATTTGCCACCAGATGCCTATCTGGACAACGGTTTTATCAACTACGCCACGGAACTGGAGAAAAACAATCCAATTCCGGCTGAAGACGGTATTGAGCAGTGGATGGACTCCCTGCCGGCCGACTTCACCACATCGATCTAGTGACTGAGGATTGACAGGTATGGTTGCGACTCGACTTTATTCCGGTTTGTTGACGCTGGGGCTTGCGCTGGTTCTGGCCCTGCAAAGTGCCGAGGCACTTGCAGACACTGAATGGTCTGAGTTGTCGCCCAAACAGCAGGAATTGTTGGCTCCGCTTAAAAATGAGTGGAATTCAATGAACAACGCCCAGCAAGAACGTTGGTTGAAGGTGGGGCGCAAATACGAAGGTGAACCTGCCGAGCGCCAAGCCATCATGCGCGAACGTGTCAGCAGCTGGAGCGAGCTTAGCCCCCGGGAAAAAGCAGCTGCGCGAGAAAACTACAAAGCCTTGAAGGAAAAACGGCAAGGCGAACGAAATTCAAGCTGGAACAGCTATCAAAGCCTGGATCCCAAAAAGCGGGATGAATTCAAAGGCAAAAAGCAATAAACCGGTGCTCATTCAAGCATAAGGGGCAAGCCCTGCTTCTTGGTGGCGATAAAATACCGGTATGGAACGACTACTCACCAACGGGCTGATCAGCCCCAGCCGAAAACGCCGATTTGCAAGCATGCTGTATGAAAGCATGCTGCTGTTCGGTGTTTTGTTCATCGCGGGCTACTTTTTCGACACCCTTACCCAAAGCCGACATGCCTTGTACCTTCGAGAAGCACGCCAGTGGTGGTTTTTTGCCGTGTTGGGCTTGTATTTTGTGTGGTTTTGGCGGCATGGCGGGCAAACTCTGGCCATGAAAACCTGGCACATTCGACTGGTGAAGGAGAACGGGGAACGCGTCGGATTGGTGCAAGCCATGCTGCGTTACGTGCTTTGCTGGTTTTTCAACCTGACAGGCATTGCCTTCATTTACTCGTTTTTTGACAAGAACGGGCAATTTCCTCAAGACCGCCTGGCCAAAACCCTGCTGGTGTCTACCAAACCACGTGAACGAGGCATCGAAGAAGTGATGCGTCACGACTAGTCGCTAGTCACACAGCGAGTTCACGGCATTCTCCAGGCGCAGCCAATCCACTTCGGCTTTGGGTGCGCCACACCGCAAAATGCTGACCTCCGTGGGGTAGGCGCGGACCAGAATGCCCATTTGTTCAAGATCAGCAGCCCATTTCTCGTTGCTTGGATGGGCAAAACTGATGAAGTAACCGCCCTTGTGAATTTGAACATGTTCGCCCAATCGAACACGCCAAAGTGATTCGAGCCGACCACACACCGCCTCCAGTCGAATCAACTGCTCGGCTCTCCATTCTTCTGCCGCGAAATATTGCAGCGCCAGCCACCATTGTGGCGAAGACACCGCTTGCGTGCCCACTTCATTGAGCAGTGCTGTGCACACAGCCTTGGGGCCGCACACAAACGCGAGGTTTGCTCCGGCCAAACCGGAAAAAGGCGCCACCGAGCGAAGCACAATGGCGGGCTCGGCTTCAATAAAGGAGGCGTAAGATTCTTCACCGGTCCAGTCCAGATAAGCCTCGTCCAGAATAAGCCAGCCGCCCTGCTCCCGAAGCTTTCGGGCAAGAGGCTTGATCTGCTTGATACTGATCATTTGGCAGGTCGGGTTGACCGGTCGGCCCAGCACCACAACATCACATTCTGGAATTTCACCTTCGAGAACCAGTTCAACGGGCCAATCGAGCACCACATGGTTGGCACGGCGAAAGCGTTTGTCCCATTGATCAAAACTGGGCTCGGCCAAAACCACCCGCATCGATCCGTACCAGGTTTGAAACAGACGCGCCAGCGCAGAAATACCGCTTTCTATACCGGTAACCGCCAGTACAGATTCACACTCAAAATAACGCGCTGCTTCCAGGTGAAAGCGCGACCTCAACAGGTCGGGGCTGGCCCAAACAGAAGCTGGCATGTCTGGCAGTTCCAGCTCGAATGGCGCAACAGAGCCCGAGAGATCGAGCTTGGCCTGCTGCTGCACATGGGTTTCAATGCGCATCCGAAGTTTCCAGATGCACAGGGAATCCCCACAAGCGTTCTACCTGTGCCAGGGTTTTCTCGGCCTCATCGGTGTTCAAAGGCCTGCCACGGCGGCTCATGTGAGTCAGGGTGAGAGACCGGTCAGTCATTCGGGCATACGAGGTGACCTGAATGTCGGGCACCATGCTTTCGCGCGAATACTGGTTGGCCAAAAGGGTACGAATTCGTTTGTAACCCTCGTCGTTGTGAATGCTGTCAATGAACAATTCGCTTTCGGTTTTGTGATCCGCGATCGTGAACAAACGGAAATCGCGAATAACCTTGGGTGACAAAAACTGGCGTATGAATGATTCATCCTTGAAATTACGCATGGCGAAATCAACCGCTTTCAACCAATTGCCACTACCAGCCAATTCAGGAAACCAGCGCTTGTCTTCTTCAGTGGGCTTTTCGCACATGCGGCGAATGTCGCTGAATATGGCAAAGCCCAAGGCATAAGGGTTCAAGGCCCTAAAACGCCCGTCGCGTGAATCGGGTTGAAACACCACATTGGTGTGCGAAGTGAGGAATTCAAGCATGAAACCGTCGGACACCAGCTTTTCGTCGTACAGGGTATTGAGCAAGGTGTAATGCCAAAAGCTGGCCCAACCTTCGTTCATCACCTTGGTTTGCCCCTGCGGATAAAAGTACTGTGACATTTTACGAACAATGCGAACCAGTTCGCGTTCCCAGTCGCGCAGCTTGGGCGCTTCCTTCTCGATAAAGTACAAAATGTTTTCGACGGGCTCGCGGGGGTAGTTGTCCTGACGGCGCTCTATTTGAGCGGCCTCAACCGGCGATACCTTGGCCATGATTTCATCATACTGCCGCCGCTTTTCTTCAGCGAGATCGTCGCGCCTCACCTTCAATGCGGCCTCGGACTCAAAACGGCGCTTGTAACGATCCACACCAAAGTACTGTATGGCGTGGGCAGCATCGAGCACTTCTTCAACCGCATCAATGCCAAATTTTTCCTCACATTCCATCACGTACTTTTTGGCAAACACCAGGTAATCAATAATGGCGTCGGCCTGGGTCCACTGCCTAAACAGGTAGTTGCCCTTGAAAAAAGAATTGTGGCCGTAGCAGGCGTGCGCAATCACCAATGTCTGCATGGTCATGGTGTTCTCTTCCATGAGATAAGAGATGCAGGGGTTGGAGTTGATCACCACCTCGTAAGCCAGGTTTTGTTGACCAGTCTCGTACAGGTGCTCGTTAACCGAAAAGGATTTGCCGTAGCTCCAGTGTGGATACATGACAGGCATGGCACCGCTGGAATAGGCATCCAGCATTTGCTCGGCACTGATCACTTCAATTTGATTGGGGAAGGTATCTAGTTTGTATTTGTTGGCGGCAATGTCGTGAAGCTGCGTGTCAATGTCGCGCAGCAGATCGAACGTCCATTCATTGCCGGCCAGGTCAAGTTGCTGGGCCATGTTGCTACTCCTAGCGCCCAAAGGCGACTTCTTTTTTCTCAAACAAACCGCGAAACACAGGGTAAATGTCACGGCGGTTGAACAACTTGCGCATGGCAAAGTGCCCGGCAAAGCTGTCTTCCAGTCGTTCAAAACTTTCCCACAAATCAGAAGCACGGGCCATGCCGAACATGGGCGTGGGCATGGTTTCCACATACGCGTAGTAACGCACATGCGGCATGATTTTGGAAGAGAGGTACTCCGCGCTGGCCCGCGCATCGCGCGAGGTGGCATCACCATCCGAGGCCTGCGCCACATACACATTCCAGGCGCTGCCAGGGTAGCGGGTCTCGATGATGTGATGCATCAACTCCATGGCGGGCATAATTTCTGTACCGCCACTTTTTTTGCCATAGAAAAAGTCTTCTTCGCTTACTTCTTCCGCCTCATCGGTGTGACGAATGAATACCAGCTTCACCTCTTCATATTTGCGGGTGAGGAACAGGTACAGCAGGGTGTAAAAGCGTTTGGCCAAATCTTTCTTGGCTTCGTCCATCGAGGCAGACACGTCCATCAGGCAGAAAATAACGGCATTGGTGGAAGGCTCGGGGTAGGTTACGCGGTTGCGATAACGCAGGTCGACTTCGTCGAGAAAGGGCACATACGGCTTTTTCTTGGGATCATCGAGCAAATCCAGCTGACCCTTCTCGTCGTCTTCTTCCTCATCGTCGTCGCGGGGCTCAAGCGCCACTCGGCGCATGAGCGAGGCCTTCATGGTGCGCAACACAGAAAGCGAGGTGGGCGCGCCCGTGCGTGAATAACCAGCGTTGCGGCTTTTCATGCGCTTTACCGAAGAAATTTCACGCTTCAGCAGTTCAGGCAATTCAAGGTCGTCGAAATACAGGTTCAAGAACTCTTCACGCGACAACACAAAGGTAAATCCGTCTTCACCTTCACCCTTGCCCGGCTTACCACCACCCTGCCCTTCGCCACCGCCGCTGGGTCGTGGAATGCGGTCGCCCGGCACGAAATCGCGGTTGCCCGGTACAACATGCTCGACATCGCCGCCTTGTCCGAAAATAAAGGTGGGCTCGGACACTTCACGGGTGGGAATACGCACCTTCACGCGCCCGTCGCCGCTGACATCGGAAATGGAAGACTCACCGGCCACATCCGCGACCGCTTTTTTCAATTGCGTTTTGTAACGCCGAATAAAGCGCTCGCGGTTGGGCAAGCTTCTGTTTTTGCCGTTGAGCCTGCGATCAATAATGGTTGAATCGCCCATGGCAAACTCCTCTATGCGTATTGCGTGATCAAGACGCCTTTTTCACGCGCAAATGCCATTCCACCAACAAACGAACCTGTTTCTCGGTGTAACCCTTGGCCACCATGCGGTCCACAAAGTTGTCGTGCTTTTCCTGACTTTCTTTCGAACCTTTGTGATCGAAAGAAATCACGGGCAGCAGGTCTTCAGTTTTCGAGAACATGCTTCGCTCGATCACTTCACGCAACTTCTCGTAGCTGGTCCATGCCGGCATGGTGCCGGAATTGCTGGCCTGTGCACGCAACACAAAGTTGACTACCTCATTGCGGAAGTCTTTGGGGTTGGCAATACCCGCAGGCTTTTCAATGCGGTTCAGTTCTTCGTTCAGTGAGTCGCGATCGAAAATTTGCCCAGTGGCCGGGTCGCGGAATTCTTCATTCTGAATCCACTTATCCGCAAACTGAATATACCGCTCGAACAGGTTTTGCCCGTATTCGCTGTAGCTTTCGAGGTAGGCGGTTTGAATTTCCTTGGCCACGAACTCGGCGTACTTGGGTGTCAGGTAACTCTTGATGAAATCAAGGTACTTGCGGGTTTGTTCCTCGGGCAGGTTGTCTTTAATCACCTGCTGCTCAAGCACATACAGCAAATGTACGGGGTTGGCGGCCACTTCATGGTGGTCAAAGTTGAACACTTTGGACAACACTTTGTAAGCCCAGCGAGTAGACGATCCATTCATGCCCTCGTCGGGCCCGGACTGGTCACGGTACTCCTGAATGGGCTTGGCATGGGGGTCCACGTCTTTCAGGTTTTCACCGTCGTACACGCGCATTTTGCTGAACAGGTTGCTGTTGGCAGGCTCTTTCAGGCGGGTCAACACACTGAACTGCGCCATCATGTTGAGTGTTCCGGGTGCGCACGGTGCCTTGTTCAGGGAAGAATGCTCAAGCAACTTTTCGTAAATCTTGACCTCTTCGGACACGCGCAGGCAGTAAGGCACCTTCACGATGTAAACGCGGTCCAGAAACGCCTCGTTGGTTTTGTTGTTGCGGAACTGTTGCCATTCCGATTCGTTGCTGTGCGCCAAAATTATGCCGTCAAAGGGAATGGAGCCGAAGCCTTCCGTGCCTTTGAAGTTGCGTTCTTGCGTGGCTGTCAGCAAGGGGTGCAGCATTTTGATCGGTGCCTTGAACATTTCCACGAACTCAAGCAAGCCCTGGTTGGCCAGGCACAGGCCGCCACTGAAGCTGTAAGCATCGGGATCGTCCTGGCTGAACTGGTTCAACATGCGAATGTCGACCTTGCCCACCAAGGCTGAAATGTCCTGGTTGTTTTCGTCGCCAGGTTCAGTTTTGGCAATCGCAATTTGATTCAAGGTGGAAGGCATCAAGCGAACCACGCGGAATTTGCGCAGGTCACCGCCGAACTCGGCCAAGCGCTTTGTGGCCCATGGGCTGGCAATGCCGGTGAGGTAGCGGCGCGGAATGCCATATTTGTCCTCGAGCGAGGCACCAAATTGGGCAGGGTCAAACAGGCCCAGTGGCGATTCGTTGATGGGCGAACCTTTGAGTGCATAAATGGGCTGTTGCTCCATCAAGGCTTTCAGGCGTTCAGCCAGTGAAGACTTGGCACTGCCCACGGGGCCTAGCAGGTAAAGTACCTGTTTGCGCTCTTCAAGACCCTGCGCGGCGTGGCGGAAATAGGCAACGATGTTTTCAATCACCTCTTCCATGCCGTAGAACTCTTTGAACGAGGGGTAACGGCGCACCACGCGGTTGGCGAAAATTCGGGACAAGCGCGGATCGTGGCGGGTGTTGATAACTTCGGGCTCGCCGATGGCGTGCAGCATGCGTTCGGCAGCGCTGGCGTAGGTGAGCGGGTCGACTTTGCACAGGTCGAGGTACTCTTCGAGACTCATCTCGGTTTGCTGCAACGCTGCAAAACGAGACTGAAACTGACCGAAAATGTCAGAATCGCTGGAATTTAAATCACGCGGTTCAAGCTCTGTGTTCATGATGTCCTCCTGCACAACGCTTCTTTGCCTTTTGTTTCGGCCGTGAACCTATTTCGCGCCCAAAACAATCAATTTCATCTCTCGAAAAAGTTGCAAAAAACAGGCCAGCTTGTTTGTTTACATTTTTGTGCTGTTTTGGTGCTTGCAACACTTTCTGGTTAACTGTGCTGTTACCACTATCTCCCTATCAAGTGGGGTATTACACCCCTGAAGCGGTTAAAGCTTCCCTTTTATTTAGACGCCAGACTGTTTGAGAAATTGCACGTTTTTCAAATTTTTGTTGTGTCTGCTCTTCCAGAAACTCCAGCACATTCATCACCACACCTTTTTTGGCCAATACGCCGGGCATGTCATCCAGGCGGTACTGTTTGCGCAACAACTCGAACATGGGCTTGTCGATGGCAATCGACTTGCCTTGCTGTATGTGTGACGCAATTGCCTTGATCAATTCCTTTTGGGTGTCCATTTCAGACAGTTTGCTGAACTCGAGCACAAAGCCATGTTTGCGCAATCGGTTCACAAACCGGGATTGCTTCAGGCGGCCAGAGAGAACAACCGTCATCTCGATGGGCAAACCGGCCATGCGTTGCGAATAATTTTCATGAAGCAAGGTTGGGAACACAATCAGGTTGCCGCCCGAATCGCCAAGATGATCCATGTTTTCAATGCGGGGCAGGTGTTTGCCCGGCACCTTCAAAAGCAACTGGGCGCGCAGTACCACGTAAGGCTGCTTGAACAGCCACAGGCCCAAAACCACCACATTGATGGCAGTGACCGCAGTGAACACCCAAAGCACTTCGCCTTTCATGGCCAGCAAAATGGCAATGGCGAAGCCAGCAGACACCACCATGAAAAATGAGTTGATGATGTTGTTGGCTGACACCACCCGCGAGCGGCTTTCCTTGGGCGCAAAAGCCTGCATGGTGGCGTACAGGGGCACGCTGTACAAACCCACGCCGATGCTGATGAGCACAAAAAGACCAAGTACCGCGAGGTTACTCAGTTGACTGAAGAAATCGACCACGGTTTGTTGATCGGGATTGGTTTGATAAGCCACCAACACCCAGTGCAACAGGCCACCGGCCACAATCATCACGGCCAGGCCCCACAACACCAAGCCCATTTCAATGCGCTTGCGCGACCATTTCTCGCACAAAAACGCCCCAATACCCAAACCGACGGTGAATGCAAACAACAGCACAGTGGCCACACCCGGGCTGGCATTGAGCAGGGTTTTTGACAACAGCGGGAACTGGGTTAAGTAGGTTGCGCCCACAAACCAAAGCCATGAAATGCCCAACAAAGCGGGCCAAACTTTCGGCAAATTGGTCGCAAAGCTCACGTTGCGCCAGGTTTCTGTGAACAGGTTCCAGTTCACTTTCAAATCGGGTGAATGCGAGGGGGTCAGTGGCATGCGCCGCGCTTGATACACGCCCAACAAGGCCACCAGAAAACCAAACCCGCACACGATGTAAACCGCAACATTGCCAGCCTCCTGGCTCATCAAACTACCGGCGGCAATTGTGCCCAGCAAAATCGCCATGAAGGTTGCAGATTCAACCAAGGCATTGCCCATGACCAGTTCGCTGGATTTCAGTTGTTCGGGCAAGTAAGCGTACTTCGCAGGGCCAAAAAATGCAGACTGTGTGCCCAGCAAAAACACGCCGAGTATCAGCAATTCAACCGAATTCAGCAGAAAGCCGGCTGCGGTAATCAGCACGATGGGTGGTTCCAGCCACTTGGCCAAACGCATCACTTTGGTTTTGTCGAATTTGTCGGCAAGTTGACCACTGGTGGCTGAGAAAATAACAAAGGGAAGAATGAACAGCGCCGCAATTAAATTGATCAGCAGGCCTGGAGAAAAACTGCCGCGAAGCGCGTCGTTGTAGGTAACTGCCAGCGTAACCGCGAACTTCAAAAGGTTGTCGTTGAACGCGCCGAGAAACTGCGTCCAGAAAAATGCACCAAAGCGATTGTCACGAATCAATTCAATTGCCATGCATTCAGCATAGCGCAAAAAATTCTGAACGAGTAACAAAAAAGGCCCCGCTTTCGCGAGGCCTTTCGATGTTTTCGCTACAACAAAATTGTCCCGAAAAACTTGCCCTTTAAAATCAAGCAGCTGCCTTGTACTCAGTGACTGGCTTGGCTTCAATGATCTCGTCAGGAATTTCACCATTGGTGCGCAAATAGTCTTTGCTGAAGTCGTCGGTCAAGATCGCGTCGAAACGAATTGGCTCGTATTCGCGAATGCCTTGGGCCAGGTCGGGGCTGATCAGGTTTTTGGCCACAGCGTCTTTCAACTGGGCTTCCAGACCTTCACCCACCACCTTGCCTGAAGACACGGCTTTCAGGAAGTTGCTGTAACCAGGCTCGATGGACAACAACTTGTCAGCAGCTTCCAGAATGCGACCTGTTGGGTCGGACAAACCTTCACCCACGAACACTTTGTCGAGCAAGCGGTTGGCAAACGCATTGCGAGTCATCAGCAGTTCTGCCACTTCGGCATTTACCTTGTCGCTTGGGCCTTTGGTTTTGCCCATGCCCAATGGGTAAGCCACGAAATTCAGCAGCTTGCCAATGGCCTTATTGGGGAAGTTGCGGTTGAACTCGGTAAAGGCCTTGTCGATTTCGAACAATGAATCTTCAATCGCCCACTGTGCGTGTGGCAGCTCATCGGCCAAACGACCGTTGGTTTCAAAGTACTTCAACACCGCTGTGGCCATGTACAGGTGGCTTAGCACGTCACCCAAACGGGCAGACAAACGCTCGCGGCGCTTCAGTTCACCGCCCAGTACACCCATGGCCACGTCGGCTGTGAATGCCAGGGCGGCAGAGCGGCGCTCAATCGCTTTTGCATAGTCGGCCATGGGGCCGCTTACGGGGCTTTTCGCCAAGCGGTTACCAGTCAAGCCCAACACCAGGGCACGCATGGCGCGGTTGAAAATATGACCCAAGTGACCAAAGAATGCAGTGTCGAAATCGCGCAGACCTTCTTCTTTGTTGGGGTTTTGGGCAGCTTGCATTTCTTTCAGCACCCAAGGATGGCAACGAATTGCACCCTGACCGAACACGATCAGGTTACGCGTCATGATGTTCGCGCCTTCAACCGTAATAGCCACTGGCATGGCCTGGTAGGCCTGACCCAGGTAGTTGCGTGGGCCAAGAATGACAGTGCGACCACCATGAACGTCCATGGAGCGCAGGATGATTTCGCGCATCATTTCGGTCATGTGGTACTTCATCATTGCGGTGACCACTGAAGGTGCACATTCGGCACACGCAGTTGCAGTCAACACGCGTGATGCTTCCAGTTTGTAGGTAAGGCCACCGATTTTACCGGTTGCTTCCTGAACGCCTTCAAAACGGCCAATTGGCATTTTGAACTGGCGACGAATGCGTGCATACGCGCCAGTGGCCAGGTACATGCCCCAACCAGAAGCGGCAGACAGGGCTGGCAAGGAAATGCCACGGCCTGCTGACAAACACTCAACCAGCATTCTCCAACCCTTGCCGGCCATTTCACGGCCACCAATGATGGAGGTCAAGGGAACATACACATCGTGGCCAATGATTGGACCATTCATGAACACCGCGCCGGGGAAATGGCGGCGACCAATTTGTACATTGGGTGTGTCGGCTGGCAGCAAGGCACAGGTAATGCCGTAATCCACCTTGTTTTTGTCGCCCAGCAAACCATCGGGGTCTTTCAGTTTAAAGGCCAAGCCAACCACAGTGGCCACAGGTGCCAAGGTGATGTAGCGCTTGCTGAAGTTCAGCACAATGCCCAGTTCTTCTTTGCCATTTACCACGCGCTTTACAACCACGCCGGTGTCTGGAATTGCAGAGGCATCAGAACCCACTTCAGGGCCGGTCAAACCAAAACATGGAATTTCACGACCGTCCACCAAACGTGGCAGCCAGTAGTCTTTCTGCTCTTGCGTGCCGTAGTGCATGATCAACTCGCCTGGGCCCAGGGAGTTTGGAACCATCACGGTAACGGATGCAGTCAAAGAGCGGGTTGCAATTTTCGCGACCACACAGCTTTGTGCATAGGGGGAGAAACCCAAGCCGCCGTGTTCCTTGGCGATCAGCATGGCGAAGAATTTCTTCTTGCCCATGAAGTCCCACACTTCTTGTGGCAGGTCTTTCAACTCGAATGTAATTTTCCAGTCGTCGAGCATTTTGCACAGCTCTTCGGTCTCGTTTTCGAGATACGACTTTTCATCGGCTGTCAGCTCGGTGTACTTCACGTTCATCAGCTTGGACCAATCTGGCTTGCCGCCAAACATTTCAGCTTCCCACCAAGTGTCGCCTGCTTCCAGCGCATCCTTCTCGGTTGGGCTCATGGCGGGCAGCGCCTTGCTGAAGGCCTTGAAAATTGGTGCGGTCAGCACGCCACGGCGCAGGCCAGGCACATTCAGCACCACTGCGATGGGCAGGTAAATTGCGGCAAACACAATCAGACCCAGTTCACCCAGGCCGCCCAGAGCATAGAAGCCCAAAGCTGCAGCACCAATGGCGGCGGTGAAGGTCAGCAGGTTTGCACCGCTGTAGATGAGGCCGATCAGCACAATGGCTGAAAAAACGGCGAAAAGTGAATTTGACATGGTTATACCCCTTGAATGTCATCAAAGTTACTTCTAAGTTACTTAGGCGTAACATGCGCTTTCAGTGAACAACTGTCAACCTCATTGCACCAAAAAAACAGCGACTTTTCTAGAGCCTCAATTCGAAAAAAATCAATGATTTACATTGCATTGCAACATGAAATTTTTGAACAACGCCCGAGAATAAGCACAGGCAGGCGTTTTGAAAGATTCACAACAAAGTGCATCGCAACACGACTGTTTTTAGTTGAACCCTGTAATTCACCAGAATTCACAAGCCCCCAATGAAGCGCCACCCAGTTGCCTCATCGGGCTAACAAGCGCGCCAATTAACCGATACACTTCATCCCATGCAGTACAACATCCACAATAAAAAGCGAGGGACATATGGCAGTTAACGTGAATGTGAAAATCGAAAAATCGTTCAAAGTGGCTTGCAGTGCCAAAAAAGCATTTGACCAGTTGGCAGATGTTGCGGACACCGTGGCCCTGTTCCCCAAGCTGGACAAAATTGTTGACCTGGGTGATGCGGTGTGGCGCTGGGAAATGGCGAAGATTGGTGCAGCTGGCATTTCTCACCAAGTGAAGTACGCCGTGAAGTACACCAACGATGGCAAAACCAAAATTGACTGGAACCCGGTTCCTGGTGAAGGCAATGCCACTGTGTCTGGCGGCTGGGTGATCAAAGAAGACAGCCCCAAGGCATGTACAATTTCGTTCCGTTCCACTGGCGAGTTCGAAATGCCAGTGCCACGCCTGATGAAAGGCATTGCCGAGGGCATTGTGAAGTCAGAATTTGATGCGCAGGTTGGTACCTTTCTTGACCGTGTCAAAGCCAAACTGGAATCTTGAACAAAACAACATGGGAGCCCCACTGAGGGCTCCAACGCGCTTTAGGAGACGCAATGCCCTGGATGATTTACGGTGCCAATGGTTACACCGGTGAAATGATTGCTCGTGAAGCTGCCAAACGCGGCATGCGCCCCATTCTGGCCGGCCGAAACGAAGCAGCAGTAACCGCATTGGCCAACAAGCTGAGTTTGCCCAGCCGGGTTTTCTCCCTGAGCGACGAAGCCGCGGTTTTGGAAGGCCTCAATGAAGTAGACCTGGTGCTGCACTGTGCAGGACCGTTTTCAGAAACCGCCGAGCCCATGATGATGGCTTGCCTGCAAACCAAAACGCACTACCTGGACATCACCGGTGAAATTTCGGTGTTTGAGCTGGCCCAGTCGCTCAGCGGCAAGGCACGCAAACAGAAAATTGTGCTGTGCCCCGGCGTGGGTTTCGATGTGATTCCAACCGATTGCGTGGCCGCCCGCCTGCATGAAATGCTGCCTGACGCCACACACCTGGCTTTGGGTTTCGATTCCAGAAGCGGTCTTTCAGCCGGTACCGCCAAAACCACTGTGGAAGCCATGAAACTGGGTGGCCGGGTGCGTGAAGACGGTGAAATCAAGGCAGTTGGCCTGGGCTACAGCACCCGCGAAATCAACTTTGGCAATGGCACCAAGTTTGCGGTCACGATTCCTTGGGGCGATGTGTCCACGGCATTTCACAGCACGGGCATTCGCAACATCGAGGTGTACATTCCCTCCTCTCCAAAATCGGTACGCATGATGCGCGCTGCCAACCTGGCCCGTCCTATTCTGGGCATGTCGCTGGTGCAGGGAATATTGAAAAAGCAAGCCGCGAAAGTGGAAGGCCCCAATGAGGAGCAACGCGCAAAAATGCCCGCTTATGTTTGGGGTGAAGCCACCAATGCCGAAGGTAAAAAAGTGGTTGCCCGGGTAAAAACTGCCAACGGTTATTCGCTGACGGTAATGGGATCACTGGCTGTGGCCAGCTTTATCTTGATGGAAAAGAATGTGGCAGGCGGTGCCTACACGCCCTCGAAGTTGATGGGCAGCGATTTGGTAGAGCGCTTGGACGGTTGCGGAAAAATCCAGATCTTCGAGCAGTAAATCTTCTTTGTGAACACAATAAAAAAACCCCTTGCTGTTTGATGCAGCAAGGGGTTTTTCTTTGATCCAAAAATTACTTCTGGAATTCTTCGCTTTGAATTTTCCAGGCGCCGCTGGCCTTGGACAGGGTCAGCACTTTTGTGCCCGAGTCGTTGTAGCGATTCGATGAATAGTCTTGCTTGAACTTGACCGTGGCCAAGGCTTCGGACTGCACATCAATTTGCACATCAGACACGCTGACTGAAATTGTTTCCTTGTCGGACAAACGCGCACGTCGCTGATTCTCCCAAGCAGCACGAGACTTCTTGCCGTGCTCAAAGGTGTCTGCGTAGAAGCCCAGATAACCTTCCACGTCTTTGGAAGACCAAGCCGCAGCCCAGTTGCTCAGCATGTCATTAATTGCTGCTGCGTCGCCCACATCGGCGCCAACAGCCAAGCTGGGTTCGGGTGCCATTACTTCGCCAGCGCTGGCTTCAGGTGCTGCAACCGCAGAGGCATCCACTGCCGGTGCCTCGGCAGCTGCATCAGCCACGGGTGGTGGAGGTGGGGTTAGTGGTGCCAAGCGCACCACTTTTTGATCTTTAAAGTACACAGCGTATGGCACGAATTCTTCTTCAGCGCCCTGCCCTTTTTTCAATACATAGTCCCAGCGATCGTCTTGATCTTTCGCGCTCAGCATGGGCATGCCCAAGCGGTTTTGTACCTGAAGCGGCGACATGCCCAGCTTGATTCGGGCCAGATCGATGTTGGTGATGAATTCGCGTGGTCCTACATGTTCAAAATCGGAATCCAGATACTCGGGAATGTCTTTGACGCCTGTAATTGATCCGCAAGCGGCCAGAACAGTGACTGAAAGCGCCAAGGCCGCAGTTTTGATAAAACGAGAAGTGCCGATGCGATCAAATGTACTCAAAGTTGTCTCCCTTTGATGTGTATTGTGTAGAAGTCGTCTGATAATAAAGGAATGTAGCAAGCCTAACTGAGAATGTGGCTTGAAAATCGAATGTCTACGCGCATCTTAACCAATGCCACTCTGTTTGGTAAACACCCGTATACATTTGGATTGCGCTTACAATGCCAGTACTCAATATTTACGATAGCGTTTTCATGGTTGATGGAGATTAATCATAGAAATTGACTATTGCAATTCACGTGCAACACACAGGAATGACACTATGAACACCACCATCATTGGCAGCGGCGTGGCCGCCTGGACTTTGGTTCGAGAACTTCGCAAAGCCGACCCCGAAGCGGAAATTCGCCTGATTACCGCCGACAGCGGCGACTTCTATTCCAAGCCCATGTTGAGCAACGCATTGGCCAGTGGCAAAACAGCAGAAAGCCTGGTGATGACACCCGCCGCCAAATTTGCCGAGCAACAGAAAGTTGAGCTGGTGGCCAACACCACAGTAAGTGCCGTCGATGCTGCTGTACGCAAAGTAACCAGCACTGCGGGCGAATTCAGCTATGACAACTTGGTGCTGGCCTTGGGTGCAGACACCATCAAACTACCGATTGAAGGCAATAGCGCTGCCGATGTAATTAGCGTGAACGACCTGAACGACTATGCTGAATTCAGAAAACTGCTGGATGGCAAAAAAGAAGTGGCTGTGTTGGGTGCGGGTTTGATTGGTTGCGAATTTGCGAACGACTTGCTGAAAGCCGATATTCACACCACCGTGTTTGACTTGGCCGACCGCGCACTGGCGCGACTGCTGCCAGAAGAAGCCAGCACCTTCATGCAAAACAAGCTGGCCGAAAAAGGCGTGAGCTGGAAGCTGGGCCGCACCGTAAGCCGCATTGAAAAAACCGGCACAGGCTACACATTGACCGATTCCACAGGCGAAACCACACAGGCTGATTTGGTGTTGAGCGCAGTGGGTTTGAAACCACGCACAGAACTGGCCAAAAACGCAGGTTTGAATGTGGCCCGTGGCGTGGTGGTGAATGGCCTTGGCCAAACCAGCAACGAAAACATTTACGCGCTTGGCGATTGCGCCGAATACCTGGGCAAGTTTGTGTTGCCTTACATTATGCCGGTGATGCAAGCCGCACGTGCCATGGCACAAACACTGGCTGGCAAACCCACTGACATCAAATTCCCCGCAATGCCGGTGAGCATTAAAACGCCCGACTGCCCTGCCGTGGTCAACCCACCCCTGCCGGAACACGAAGGTGAATGGGAAATTACAGCCGACGAGAATGGCGTGAAGGCCTTGTTCAAAGGCAAGGATGGCGCACTGCTGGGCATGGCCTTGCTGGGTGAGGCCAGCAAAGAACGCCAAGCTTTAACCCCCCAACTGCCTGCGATGATTTAAAATTGCGGCAACGTTAAACCTATTGAATTGGAAACCGAATGGCCCAGTACGTCTACAGCATGAACCGCGTGGGGAAAATTGTTCCCCCCAAGCGCCAGATCTTGAAAAACATTTCGCTGAGCTTTTTCCCCGGCGCAAAAATTGGTGTGCTGGGCTTGAACGGCTCTGGCAAATCCACCTTGCTGAAAATTATGGCGGGTGTGGACAAAGACATTGAAGGCGAAGCCGTGCCCATGCCCAATTTGAACATTGGGTACCTAAGCCAGGAACCAGAACTGAACCCCGAGCACACCGTGCGCCAAGCGGTTGAAGAAGGCTTGGGTGAACTGGGCATGGCCCAGCAAAAGCTGGAAGAAATTTACGCCGCCTACGCTGACCCAGAAGCCGACTTTGACAAACTGGCTGAAGAACAAGCCAAGTGGGAAGCCGTGATTGCCGCAGCTGGAAATGATGCAGAACACTTGATGGAAATTGCGGCTGACTCGCTGCGCCTGCCACCTTGGGAAGCCAACGTGGCCAACTTGTCCGGTGGTGAAAAACGCCGCGTGGCCCTGTGCCGTTTGCTGATGAGCAAACCCGACATGCTGTTGCTCGACGAACCCACCAACCACCTGGATGCGGAATCGGTGCATTGGCTTGAGCAATTCCTTTATAAGTTTCCGGGCACCGTGGTGGCTGTTACCCACGACCGCTACTTTTTGGACAATGCTGCTGAATGGATTCTGGAACTGGATCGTGGGTCTGGCATTCCATGGAAAGGCAACTACAGTTCTTGGCTGGACCAGAAACAGGATCGCCTGAAGCAGGAAGAAAGCAGCGAAAGCGCGCGCCAGAAAGCCTTGAAGAAAGAACTGGAATGGGTTCGCCAAAACCCCAAGGGACGCCAGGCGAAATCCAAAGCGCGTATTGCACGCTTTGAAGAATTGTCCAGCCATGAATACCAGAAGCGCAACGAAACACAGGAAATTTTCATTCCCGTGGCCGAGCGCTTGGGCAATGAAGTAATCGAGTTTGAAAACGTGAGCAAAGCCTTCGGCGACCGCTTGCTGATTGACAACCTTAGCTTCAAAATTCCACCCGGCGCAATTGTGGGTGTTATTGGCCCCAACGGTGCGGGTAAATCGACCCTGTTCAAAATGATTGCAGGCAAGGAAGAACCCACCAGCGGCAACATCAAGATTGGATCTACAGTGCGCATGGCTGTTGTGGACCAGGCCCGCGATTCACTGCCCAACGACAAAACCGTGTTTGATGGCGTGGCCGACGGTGCCGACATTTTGACCGTGGGCAAGTTCGAGATGCCATCGCGCGCCTACCTGGGCCGCTTCAACTTCAAGGGTGGCGATCAGCAAAAGTTGATCGGCAATTTGTCGGGTGGTGAACGTGGCCGCTTGCATTTGGCCAAAACCTTGATTTCCGGTGGCAACGTGTTGCTGCTGGACGAACCCTCGAACGACCTGGACGTTGAAACACTGCGTTCGCTGGAAGACGCGCTGCTGGAATTCGCGGGCACAGTGCTTGTTACATCGCACGATCGCTGGTTCTTGGACCGAATTGCCACGCACATTCTTTCCTGTGAAGGCGATTCACAGTGGGTGTTTTTTGATGGCAACTTCCAGGAATACGAAGCCGACAAGGTGAAGCGTTTGGGTGAGGAAGGTGCGCGGCCCAAGCGAGTGCGTTACAAGCCTTTGAAGTGATTGTTGTTGGATAGATTTGGTTGAAAAACCGAACCTTGGGTGACTAGGGTTCGGTTTTTTTATTGGTGGGTTGGGGGGATTATTTGTGCTAAGTATTCGGGGAAGCCCAAACATTTGAGCTAACCTGCCCGATCGCCTTCGCGGGTCAGGTTCAGCGAGGGGTTGGGCATCGTTATGTTACTCATCTGTCTTGGTGAATACCGGACGACTATCGACTAAGTGCTCTGGAAACAGGATTCCAAGTCGTCCAGTTTTCTTATTCTTTGCGAGATCTCTGCGTTCCATGATCATTCGCATCTGCCCCTGAAGCTCTGGCTCTAGGCAAGAGATGACGTACTCGATGAAGTGATTTACCACCTGAAGTTCGTTCTCAACTTTGCGCAGTCCAATCGCCTGCATGTCGACAGCAAGCGTTCTTTCCCAAACGCTCTTGTACTCTTTGAAGACTGGCACCTTATCCAAAAAATAGACCTCGTTGAAGCTCATCTTGTCTGGCAGGACGTTGCCATGCAGAAGATCGTTGCGTTCATTGATAAGTGTATGAAACTTGCGGCAGATGTCATTCGAATAGTCAACGGCAGTGTGAAATCCCTGGCACGTGATATGCAATGATTTAATCCGGATATCAATTTGCTGCCTGTATGCGTTCTCCATAAGGCGAGTGTCGGATCGAATGTCCTGCCGCGCAAGCACGAAGATCAATAGATTGACAAATGACTCAGCTCGTACTGGAAGCATTGAACGGATGCCGAAGCACAGACCAAATGCTTGATTGATTCTCTCTCCAAGCGCCTTCCACTCAGCTTCACGTGCTGAGAGGTCAAACGGTGAGTAATACTCGTTACGTGACGGTTCCTTTAGATCGATCGACAAGAGCTCATTATTTAGGTTGCGGATGGCTCTGGTCAGACGCCAGAATGGATTGACGAACTCGACCCAATCCTGGAGGAGCCCTCGTACTTCTTTCATTTTAGAGCCGTGCGATTTAAGGTCCGCCTTTATGAGTTCGACTAGTTGCTTTCTCTCGATCTCGCCAAACTCAACTCCGGATCCCACAATGAGATCAGTGCGGAAATTGGTGCCCCAGAAATAAATGGATGTCGATTGGTACTTGAGACTCCAGTCCCAATGAACGATGTTGTCGGAGTGATTCGCACGCAATATGTTCTGTATTCCATTTGGAGGTCCGAACCTTGCACCGAGGTAGCAGAACAGTTCTGCCGGAGGGATTTCGTTTTCGAGTGAAAGGTATGCACCCCGAGAGGTTGTAGGGGCAACCGGGTCTTTAGATGAGGTGACCCTCTGCTCTTCTATCAGTTCGTCAATTGACGGTGCACGTAGAGCCGAGAGAAAATCTGAGGGTAGTGTCATGTGTGTTTACAACGCTTAACACCCACGTTCAGGTGCGTTTGAGGCGATGCCTGCTTTTGCTGCAGCAAAAGTGGACAGCGGGGGTCAAACGTCACCTGCAACGTGTTGTTAGCTCTCAATGGTCGGTGTTCGCATCGCGGTCTGCTTTTACTTCTGCCTCTGCCATGTGTCGCTTAAGCTCGCGCAACGCCCTATTTGTTGTTCTTAGCGTAATAAAGAGCAACGACAACTGTACGACTGCCAGAATCCAAAGCAGTGAATAAAGTCCGCCACGAAAATATTCCCTATAAGTTAGTGCCCAACCCCACTGCGATAGTCCCTCTTTGAAAAATGGAACAGCTAACGAGACGGAAATCACCAATATAGAAACGATCATGGTGTGGATGAACCCAAGCAAGACTTCGGTGTCATTTCCAGCATCTTGAATTGCTTTTTTTCGATCCTCAGCGCTCGACTGCCGCGCCTTATCCGCCGAAGTTATAGCTTTTGGGTACGTTATCGCAAGCCAGGCACCACTAACGCCAAATATTATTGCGGCGATACTTCGGATACTTTCGAAGTATTTCTCCTGTGACTCGTAGGGAATATGCATGCCCGCTGTAAAGAGAATGAATGCAACACCCAGAACTACAACGGCTAGGAACAGAATGACTACGAAGCGAAATGCTTTTGACTTCATGAGCATGCCAAATCAGCTTGCAAACAACGCAACCAGTTCGCTGCGCCGCTTCGTTAGCGTGTTCAATAGAACCTGCATATCGAGCAGTTGGCCAGGAACTACCCAGGCCACATCTATGCTAGCTTGGCCCTTTGCATAAGACTTGCTCAACCACTCAATCTGATTTGCTCCAAAAGCGTTGCTCGCGGGAAATTTGAAACCCACATCTTCCCAGTTGCTGGTGCTGCTATCTCCCTCATAAGCTTTGATTATCGCATCTAAGTCTGCTTCACTAGGAGTATACTTGAGCTCATATGTGAGGGGCACATCAATCTGGTTGGACGTTTGGGAGCTTACCCCCATTAAGCTCCCCAGCTTTTCGAGAACAGTGAGGTGCGCCGCCTTTGTTCGCGTCAGGTTGATCCTGCGCACTACGCCGGTTATGTGCGACCTGTATTTAATGATGATGTCTCGCTTTGGAAGATTTCTGTGCAGCGATCTCTCAAAACGAGGATGCAGATCAGGATTGGGGGCGGAAGTTCCCGCCGCGTACCCAAGAAATTTATCTTCTTTATCGAAACGTACATATCTGCTTTCAGCGCGAATGAAACTCTCCAGCCAGTAGGCAAATGGTTTCATCCCAGTTCTTGGCACCCCAAAAGTAATCGTAGCGATAGTATTTGATGACGGTATTAACCAGAAATATGACGCGTACCCAGGAATGGACTTGGCCGGGAGGTTTCCCTTGTGAAGAGCTCCCTTGCTTACCGAATCAACTGCAGTACTAGGATCGAGACCGTAAACAGAATCACCAGAGTTATGGGTTCGATTCCACGTAGCAAATACGTAGTCCCCCGTAGAAGATTCGTGCTTTGCGGAAACGAGGTATGTTTCGAGAAAATCCATATCAGCGTCTGCGGACACCTCATAAGTGCATGTGTTATGCACTAGTCGATTACTGTGTGACGACCAATTCTTAACGTTCTCGACAATCTCTTTGAACGAGCCAAATTCAGCTTTCCGACCAAGCTGCTTGTAGAGACCACAATGCTTCACTTTGTGAAATCTCAGGCTTGCGGTTTCGATCATGGTTCCCCCTTGGTTTTTTGCAATTGAGAGCTAACGTTTGAATTCAGCGGTTGGCCGCGCTTTACGGGCAGTCCGGTGGAATGACTAGTTAGATTCGTTTCATCTCTACTCGAATGCGCATAACTGCATCACGGGTCAAGTTTCCTTCTTCATCCAATAAATCAAACCGCTTTAAATCGCGAATTGCTTCGCTAGATAGCCCATCTTGAATGCGTCGAAAAATACTGTTCACGGAAACCAGTGGTGAGCCTAAGGCAGCATCAGCAGGCGTTCCCTCTCTGATTTTCTCTGCAACATAACGAAACAGCATTCGTTTGAGTTCGCGCTCACTTGGGGATAGGTCTTCATTTCTTAGACGAAGGTGTCTAAGCTCAAGACGAGCTTGCTCTAACTCTTCGTTCTTCTCGGCCAGCTTAGCGAATATCTCCTGTTTTTCGCCTTCAGCTAGCTTTGCTCTTGTGGCTAGGTTTTCTAGAAGCGCACGCTGTTCATCTTCTCGCTTCTTGATTTCTTCCTCCTCGCGTTTTACTTCGGCGCCTGTTGCGCTACTGTAATGTGGCAAGCGATCAAACCTGTCGCGGATCCCACTGTACCCTTCGTCCAGATGTCTTAATCTCTCCCCAAAGCCAGCTTCAATTCGACCCAAAATTTCAGACATTTCTTTAGTGAATTTATACGAATTGTCATAAAACTGATTGCTGGTATCACCCGCTTTGAAATAGAAAGCCACTGATAACCAAACTGAAAAAAGCGAAAGCAATAAGGCTAATAATTCAGAAAAGGAAAATTCAGACATATCAATTTGAATGTCTGAGTTAATTAATTTCCACGCAAAAATAACTATGCACATGACGATCAAGAAATCTCTCAGCGCAAGCAGGCTTAAAAATCCCGAGGCTTTTGTCTTAGTTTGCATTTGATCGCTCATATTATGGTTGCCAAAAACTACGCTGCGGAATGAGGTTGAAAATCTAACGGCTGAGTTAAGTCGCGCGGCGAAGCGGCGTCTGCTTGAACGAATTGTTATGTGGCTCTCAATGATATTTGCCATCCACTCCGAGGATAGATCCCGGAGGGTGATAATTGCCATCCACACCTAAGAAGTAACCGGGAGGATGGTACTTGCCATCCACACCTAAGAAGTAACCGGGAGGATGGTACTTGCCGTCCATTCCGAGTGTGCTGCTCCTGGGATGATATTGTCCATCAAGGCCCAAGACATGGTCTTTAGGGTGATAATTCCCATCTAAGCCTAGCACCTCACCTTGTTTGTGGTATTTGCCGTTAAGCCCTAGGGTTGTCCCTTTATCGTGGTATTTGCCGTCAAGCCCGAGAGTAGATCCTGGCTTGTGATACTTCCCATCAAGACCAAGTTGATGGCCTTTTGGATGGTACTGCCCATCAAGACCTAAGAATGAACCGGGCGCGTGGTATTTGCCATCTTGCCCTAAGAACCAGTCAGCAGGGTGGTACTTCCCATCAAGGCCGAGAACCTTAGGTTTGCGTGCCATTAGTTTCCTCCAAATGCGTTGAACTCGAAATTACGTAACTAGTTTTATCGAACAATAACGGCGATATCCATTTATCCGAACATCACTCCTAGAAGCCCCTCAACCAACTGAGCCCTTTGCACATAGCGAAGACTAGGAAATATACTGTACAAGTTAACAGTATAACCAAAACCCAAAACTCGCCGCGTTTGCTTAGCCAATTGCGTACAGTGATTCGCTCTAAACACTTTTCCTGTACAGCCAAAGAGGCTTATGTGTACCGGGTTTTGTTTTGTACTCATTTTCCCAACCCACCATGGCTACCGCAGGCCGGTGCCAAAGCCAATAAAGGTATTCGGGATGCAATTTCAATAGTTTCAAAATGTAAATTAATTAGTATGCAACAGCAAGCAAGCTGATCCGTTCACCCTATTTCTTGGGAAGTAAGCAATAGCCAAAGGCCCGCCCAGCCTTGTTGTACGCAACAAGGCAACACGCGCCACCCTGCATTTGCGGGGTAAGCATGCAAAACTGCACCAAGCAAGCCTAATAAAATTTAATAATCTTTTTACGCAGAAATACGCGCTTAAAACTATAATAAAATACCAATGCGCGCTTATACGCGGCTTACAACATCACATTGACCGAATAAATTCAAATTATTACAATACGTTCAATAACGCGCATAAAATACGATAAATTGATTAAAACGCGAAATAACACGTTTTAGGAATTATATAAATTGACTCAAAAAACGCTTGCAGAACTGGAAACCGCTTTGGGCGAAAACCTGAAACAGCTTCGCCTTAGCCGAAACACCGACCAACGCACACTGGCTGAACAAGCCGGTGTAAGTACCCGTGCGCTGCAAAGTCTGGAAAACGGGGAAGGTTCATCATTGCAAACACTGGTGAAGGTTGTTCGCGCCTTGGGGCGTGAAAGCTGGTTCGACACCATTGCGCCTGTTGCCACCATTAACCCCATGGCCATGGTGGCCAAAGCAGCACCTCGCCAGCGCGCAAGGCGCAAGGTGAGCAAGCCATGAATATCAAGAAGAAAACCGCACGCACAAAAAGCACGGCTTATCAACGCGTGGATCGTGTTGAGGTATTTCTTTGGGGCAAACAAGTGGGCGCGGTAGCGCTAGACCCTGTGTATGGCTACTACGCCTTTGCCTACGCACCTGCCTTTCTGAAAACCGGCATTGAACCTGCCCCCCTGCAAATGCCTTTGAACAACGGCGATCCGTATTTGTTCACCGACCTGCCCGTTGAAACCTACAAACGGTTGCCAGCCATGCTGGCCGATGCCCTGCCCGATGATTTTGGCAATGCATTGATTGACCGTTATATGGCCGAGCGTGGCTTGTCCAAAAGCGACATTACTGCACTTGATCGCCTGGCCTACATGGGTAACCGCGCCATGGGTGCACTCACATTCAAACCAAGCCGCGGGCCTTCAAAACGTGTGGCCACATCAATTGAATTGAGTCGCCTGGTAGAACACGCCAGAAAAGCGGTTACTGGTCAGTTTGACGACGATGAAGATGAATACACCAACGCCGCCTTGCGCAGCATTATTGATGTGGGCACTTCAGCAGGTGGGGCCCGTGCCAAGGCGGTAATTGCTTGGAACCGGAACACTCATGAAATTCGTTCCGGACAAGTGGATACACCGCCAGGGTTCGAACACTGGCTACTGAAATTCGACGGCATGGGCAAAGACAATGAACTGGGTGCATCAGGTGGCTATGGCCGAATTGAATATGCCTATTATTTGATGGCCAAGGCAGCAAATATTGGCATTTCAGAATGCCGCTTGCTTGAAGAAAACGGCCGTGCGCACTTCATGACACGCCGTTTTGACCGGGCTGCAAACAATCTGCGGCATCACATCCAAACGCTGTGCGCATTCAACCACCTGGACTACAAAAAGAAAGGCACGAATGCTTACGCGCAATTATTCGAATGCATTGTGAAACTGCAACTTCCTTATGAACAAAAGGAGGAAGCATTTCGACGCATGGTATTCAATGTGATGGGAAGGAACTGCGACGATCACAGCAAGAATTTTTCGTTTTTGCTGAAGGAAGGATCAAGCTGGGAACTGGCACCAGCCTACGACATTACCTTTGCACACAACCCTGACGGTGAATGGACTCACCAACACTTGATGTCGGTGAATGGAAAATTCAAGAATTTCGCAGAGCTTGATTTGCTGGAAGAGGCGGAGCGCTTTGCAATAGGTTCCGCACCCAGAGTTATTCGAGAAGTTCGCCAGGCCATTGAACGCTGGCCTGAATTCGCATCGCTGGCGGGAGTACCGCCTGCGCAGGCAAAAAAAATTAACGAGCAGCTACTGATTCTATAGCTCCACCAACAATTAGTCGTCTTTTTTGTTTTTTGTCTTGGTGTACAAGTTTTCTGCCCACAGCGCACTTGCATCAGCAGCAGGTGCGTTGGCCTTGCTCTTCCCTACCCTGCGCGCCAACACCACGGCAATAAGCAGCACCACAAAAGGCCCCAACCACAGCACCGCATTTTCCATGCTGTAGGCAGGCTTGTAGATTACAAATTCGCCATAGCGGTCTTGCATATAGCTTTTGATTTCTTCGTTGGTTTTGCCCGCACGAATTTGCTCAGCAATTTTTTCTTTCAAGTCCACTGCAAGCGAAGCATGTGAATCTGCCAGCGATTGGTTTTGGCACACCAGACAGCGCAGCTCGCTGGCCACTTCTTTGTACTGTTCTTTTTCAACTGCATTCAGGTCGCTCACATTCATCGGGAAGCCTCAATGGCGGGCAGTGCCATGCTGTCAAAATAATCGGCAGGTATGGGGCCTACCTGCTTGTGAATAATGGTGTTGTTGGCGCTCATCAAAAAAGTTTCGGGCACGCCATACACACCCAATTCAATGCCGTACTGGCCTTGCTGGTCTACCAAAATCAAATCGTAGGGGTTGCCATATTGTGCCAGCCAGCGGCGGGTGTTGGCCAAGTCGTCTTTATAGGCCAAACCCACCAACTTGATTTTTTTCTGTTTGGCCAAGGCAATAAAATGCGGGTGTTCAACCAAACAAGCCTGGCACCACGATGCAAACACATTCAGCACCCAGGGCTGGCCTTTTAGGGCATCAATATTTTGCAATGTTTGAATGTCGGCAATTTGCACCGCACCCGCCTCAGGCCCGGTAAAGCTGAGCACAGGCAACACCACAGCTGGTGCAGGTTTGCCAATCAAGGCAGAGGGCAATTTTTTTGGATCAAGCCACAAACCGCGTAGCAAAAACACACCTAGAAACAACAAAACCAGAATGGGCAAATAAAGGCGCAAGCGTTTTTTGATCATGCTGCCACCGCGTTTTTTCTGGGGCGGTAGCGGCGATCAAACACGGTGACCAAACCACCCAGTGCCATTAGCGCACAGCCCCACCAAATCAGGTTGATCAAGGGTTTGTAATACAGCCGCACACCCCAGGCACCTACGTTGCTGCTGCTTTGTACTGCATCACCCAAACCCACATACACATCAGAAAACCAGTCGCTGTGAATGGCGGCTTCGGTCATGATTTGTTCAGAACTTTGATAGCGGCGCTTCTCGGGCTCCAGCAAGTGGATTACCGTGCCGTCACCGCGCGTCAATTCAAACACGCCCAGTGCGGCCACATGGTTTTGTCTCTGCACGGAATCAACACCGATGAAGGTGACACGCCATGGGCCAATTTCAGAAGTTTCTCCCGGCTTTAACACAGCATCGGTTTCTGTCTCGAAAGTTTTTACCCAGCTAACGCCCACCACGAACACGGCCACACCCAAATGCGCAAGCACCATGCCCCAGTAGGAAAGTGACAAACGGCGCATGCGATACAGCAAACCACTTTCAGGCACGGCAGTACCGGCCTTGCGTGTGGCCACCGCCGCGTGGGCCAAAGTAGCCACCGCCATGAACACCGCGCACACCACACCAATGGCCCACAACAGGCTGAAATAACCATTGAGCAGCGCAGCACCCACCAACACCAGCAGCGCCACACCCATGGCCACAACGCCCGGCTTTACATATTGCGCAAGGCGGGTTTCGCGCCAGCGTGAATCGGGACCCAAGGCCATCAGCAACACGGCAGGCAACAAAATGGGCGCAAACATGGCCTCGAAATAAGGTTGCCCCACCGACATTTTTCGCCCACCAATTACTTCAACCACCAGGGGGTAAAGCGTGCCCAACATCACCGCCACAAGTGCTGCGCTCATCAACACGTTATTTGACAACAGCAGCGATTCTCGCCCGGTGGCTTTGAAACTACCGCCCTGCCCCACCTCGCCTGTTTTAAGCGCGTACAAAATGTAGGAAGAACCGACAACGATGAACAACAAGGCGAGAATGAACACACCGCGCTCGGGGTCGGTTGCAAATGCGTGTACCGAGGTAAGCACACCAGAGCGAACAAGGAATGTACCCAATAGGGACAAAGCAAAAGTGGTGAGTGCCAGCAGCAAAGTCCAGCTGCGCAAGGCACCACGTTTTTCAGACACGGCCAGCGAGTGAATTAGTGCCGTACCAGCCAACCAAGGCATCAGGGATGCATTTTCGACTGGGTCCCAAAACCACCAGCCACCCCAACCCAATTCGCGATAAGCCCACCAACTGCCCAAGGCAATGCCCATGGTCAGGAAGGCCCAGGCCACATTGGTCCAAGGTCTGCTCCAGCGGGCCCAGGTCATGTCGAAACGGCCCTCGAGCAAACCGGCCACGGCGAAGGCAAAGGTAACCGCAAAGCCCACATAGCCCATGTACAACAAAGGCGGGTGAATGATCATGCCGATGTCTTGCAACAACGGGTTCAAATCCCGACCATCCACGGGTGTGGGGTACAGGTATTCAAACGGGTTGCTGGCAACCAACAGGTAAAGCAGAAAACCCACCAAGACCAATTGCAAAGTGGCCAACACACGTACTTTGAAACAGGCCGACACCTCGAATTTTGCCCATGCAACAGCCTGCGTCCAACCCGCAAACATGAGTACCCACAACAGGAATGAACCCTCGTGCGATCCCCAACTGGCTGCCACTTTGTAAAACACGGGCAAGGCCAAATTCGAATTTTCTGCCACGTTGCGAACTGAAAAGTCGCTGATCACAAAGGAATAGATAAGGCCCAAAAAGGCCACTGATACAAGACCAGAAACCAACAACACATTGCGCTGAATCGATTTCAGCAAAGGCACTGCCGGGGCATGGTTGTACACACCGCGCACAGCTGCAAAACCAGCCACTGCGCCGAACAGGGCCAACACCGTGGCCAGGGCCAGGCTAAACTGCGAGACAAAAGCGATCACTGTTGAACCCCTGGCGGCATGTAGTCTTCATCGTGTTTGGCCAATACTTCACTGGCCACGAAAGTGGTGCCATCCCATTGGCCATCAGCCACAACCCCGGTACCTTCTTTGAACAAATCGGGAACAATGCCGTTGAATTCCACGGGTACCTTGTTGTTCATGTCGCTGACCACGAAGCGAACTTTGAGCGAATCGGTCTCGCGTTGAACGCTGCCCACTTCAACCATGCCGCCCAGGCGATAGGTTTTTTCTCCGGTGGGCACTTCACCGCCCAGAATTTGCGTGGGTGTGTAGAAAAACACCAGGTTCTCGTTGAACACTTTGACCAGGGCAATGCCAAAACCCAAAGCCACCACCACAATGGCTGCCAGCCAGGCGGCCCTGTGCGCGCGCGCATTACTCATTGCCTGCTCCCTTGCCAACTGCTGCCATTCGATTGTCGCGCTTTTGCTGACGAACCAAATCGTTTTTGCTGGGGCCTGCACGGCCAGCCAACACGCCATCCAACAACAAAACCAAAAGGCTTAAACCCACACAAGCCCAAATTGTTTGCCATGCATCAAGAATCATTGTTTTGCCTTTTACCCGTTAAAGCCAACGCCTTTGTACCAACAAACGCCGAGCACGGTTCAACACTGTGCTGGCACAAATCAACCAGAATCCCAACACGCTAAGCCACATGCCCATGGCAATGTCAGGATGAATTCTGCTGCCACTCATCGACACGCTGTAACCTTGGTGAAGCGTATTCCAGAAAACCACTGAGAGGTAAATCAGCGGAATATTCACGGCCCCAATCAACAAACCAACCGCCAGAACCCGATCGGCCTTGGCCGGGTTGGTGGTCAATTGCCCCAAAGCGATCAGGCCAAGATAAATAAACAGCAGCAAGAGCTCGGAAGTCATTCTCGCATCCCACACCCAGTAGGTACCCCACGTGGGCTTGCCCCACAGTGCGCCGGTGATTAGTGCCAACACAGTCATCCAGGCCCCGGTGGGCAGTAGCGCCCGCATCATGACGGCGGACACATCGCTGCGGTACACCCAATTCAACCCAGCATACCCACAGGCCACCAGATAAAGAAACATCGACATCCAGGCGGCGGGCACATGCACGTAAATGGCGCGGTAAACCTCGCCTTGCTGCACGTCTACAGGTGCCAAAAACAAACCCGTGTACAAACCAAAACCCATCAACAGCACACCGGCCGCAAGTAGCCATACCCATAGCCAACTAGCCAGGGCGTGAAATTTTGGGGGTGAAGCCAACTGTGCAAACATCGTTATTCCTGTATTAAAGCCACTAGGCGCTTGGCCACAAATGGCCCAAGCAAACAACCCAACATACCCAGGCTTGCCAGCACGGAAAGCGGTGCAAATGCACTGCGGCCCAAACCACTGGCCTGACTGGCCTCAAGCCCAAAAATTAGCACTGGTACCAGCAAAGGCAAAGCAAGCAAGTAAACCAACACCGCGCCGCCCCGGGTTAACATCACCAACAGCGCGACCAGGCCCAGCAAGGGTGCCACAGCCCATATGCCTGCGCTTAATGCCAGGGTTAAATCAAAGGTTTGAGCGCCAGACAAACCCAGCTGCAAGGCCACCAAACCTGTTACAGGCACCAGCACCAAGGCTTGGCACAGCGCGAGAAAAACCACCCGCACCAACCAATACCAGGCCATGTTGTCAGGATTAAGGCCTGCAACAAAACCAAGCCAGCCTGTGCGGTGATCTTCTACAAACCAGTCTTTGGCACCCAGCATCAGGGCCAGCAGCAAGCTGACCCACACCGCCACTTGCGCAAATTCTGCACTGGGCTTGCCTAGTCCAATTCCAAAAAAACTGAGCACCATCCAGTGAAACAAAGCACCCCACAGCAAGGCTTGCGGATTGCCCAAAGCCACGGCCCAATCACGCTTAAGCAGTGCAGGCAAAGCCACCTTTGCTGAATGGCTGCGGGGCTGCGCAGGGCCTGCATCAGCATTCGTTGAAAAATCGCCCAGCAGGCAGCCTTGTTCAAGCCTGCCCTCTTTCACCGGCACACCCGGCAGGTGTTGCGTTAACACTGCTGCATCCACATGCGTGGCCATGAACACAATGCCCCCGCGCGCAAAGTGGGTGGCCACTGCCTTGGCCAGTGTAGCCACACCTTCATCATCAAGCGCGTTCAAGGGTTCGTCGAGCAACCACACTTTGAATGGCCCCGCCAACAAAGTGCACAAACCCAAACGTGCACGCTGCCCGGAAGAAAGGGTGCCGATGCGCTCGTATTGCCAATTGGCAAGCCCGACCTGTTCAAGCAATGATTCAACGCCGTGGGCATTGCTACCCAGATGACTCAACACAATTTGCAAGTGTGTGTGAACCAACAATTCATCACGCAGACCGAACTCGGGTTTGAACAAAACACACTGGCCCGGCAATGCATTGCCCATCAACCTCAGCAGGGTTGATTTTCCAACACCATTACCACCCCGAATTACATTGATTTCACCCGGCTTCAATTCAAACCCGATTGGGCCTGACAACACCACACCCGCTGCTTCCAGCGCCGGCGTTTTTACATGCAAACCCGCGGCGGAAAGTGAAACGTGCATCATGGATTGGCCGGAACTTCCGGCAAACTTAAATCAACACCCGAGGCCAATTGGTTGCGGGCAAGCGTTTGCCAGGCTGACTCGATATCTCCAGCGCCTGTTTGGGCCATGCCTTGAATCGACAAGCGCGCTTGAATGTGCACGGTGTCGGGCAAACTGCCAACACCACCTTCCTGGATAAAGTCGCCTGGGCCAATACGCACCGCCAGCGTACCCGCACCCAATTGGGAGGCTGGCACGCGAACCACAGCCAGTGGCATGCCGGGGCCGGGTTGCGCCTTCAAGAACACAAACAATGCCGATGATTCCTTCAGACTTTTTAATGCGGCCTCAGGAACGGTTACGTTGACCGTGGTGAGAATGTCCTCGGGTGCCGGGTTCGATTGTTTCAAACTCGCTTGTTGAACCTGGCTAAGCAGTTGCCAGTAAACCTGCGCTTTGTTTTGGTCGCCGGCTTGCTCGGCAGCGCTGGCGGCCAGTGCAAGCGCCTTTTCATGCCGTGGGTCGCTTTGCAGGGCAGCGGCAATGTAGGTTTCCGGTTCACCGGCCAGTTGGCGACCTTGTGCCATGGCGGTCATGTCGGCCAAATCGGCCAGAATGTCCGGGTGCCCGGGTGTCAATTCCAAGGCCTTTTTCAAGGCAGTTGCACTTTCAAGGTAATTCGACATGGAGGCATGTGTGCGGGCCAGCAATACCCAACCCCGCAA
The DNA here is from genome assembly GCF_005871185.1 of Limnobacter alexandrii. Classification (GTDB taxonomy): domain Bacteria; phylum Pseudomonadota; class Gammaproteobacteria; order Burkholderiales; family Burkholderiaceae_B; genus Limnobacter; species Limnobacter alexandrii. Next base: position 78,766 of record NZ_SWKN01000008.1, on the reverse strand, counting down.
ATCATCGGGCTGCTCTGCAAGCCTGGCCTGCAAGCCCGCCAGCCTGTCCTCTAAATTGGCACCGTCGCCGGGATGCCCGGCTGAAGCGGCAACGGCTTGGTCCACACTGGGAGCCTGCGCGTTGCTTGAATTCATGTCGGGCCACTTCAATGCGCCGGGGTGCATTGCGCCAATCAAATAGGTGAACAGAACCGCGAACCCCAGGCTGCCTGCAATCAGCCAAGGCATGGCTGCTGGCCGGGCCCACACAAGGCGTGCGGCAGATGAGCCTTCCGGAACCATGTGCGGCTTGCTCTCGCTGGCCATGGTCAGCCAGTTGTCGATCAACACCTGCTTGCTTGCAGCATCGAGAGTGGGGTCTGTTTCAATTTCCTGGCGTCGGTTCAAAAACGCGCGCCACTCGGGACTTTCTTCCAGAGCCCCTACCTCGTTCGTGGTTTTTTGATCATTGGAGAAAAAAAATTCATTCCACGAAAAATACAGGCAAAATACTAGAAAAAACAGGAAGATAAAGCCTACAAAGGCCACGCCAAGACTCAATTGTTAACCCCCAGACATGAAGTAGGGATACTAACATTACCAATGATCACGTAACATTGATGGCTATACAGAAATAAGCGTAAACCCTGAGCAGCATTACCTCTGACTATTCGCCAAGGCGCTGAACACATGATTCAGGACAACCTGTTCAACTACAAACGATTTGTTTTCCTGAAGTGGGCCTTGTTGCTGACACTCGTTTCATCGTTTGCCTACCTTTTTGATCAACCAAGAATTAATGCCAATGGCGGAACCTGGCTGGGTTACACCCTGGGAACCATTGGTGCCCTGCTCATTCTTTGGCTGATGTGGTTTGGGGTTCGCAAGCGCCAATACGCCAATGAAACGGGCAACTTGCGCGGCTGGGTTTCAGCACATATTTATTTGGGGCTGGCCCTGTCGGTGGTGGCTACACTGCACACCGGTTTTCAAATTGGCTGGAACGTGCATTCCCTAGCTTATGTGTTGACCATGGCAACGATTGGCACAGGTGTGTGGGGGCTTAGCTTTTATTTGCGTTACCCCACCGAAATGTCGAACGTGTTGAACCGACAAAGCCCGGAACAAATTGTGGAGCAAATACAAACGCTCGACCGCGAAGCTCAAAAACTGGTCAAAAATTCTGCTGACCTGGTGGGGCGAATTATCGCTTCTTCGCACAAGCAAAACATTTACCCAGACCGCAGAAGCCAGCGCAAGGGAACTGTGAAAAACTGTGCCACCGAAAAAGCGATTGAATACCTGCAGCAGGAGATGACGCGGGTGGACAGCCTTTCAGATATTTACAAAAACCAGGTGCAGCGATTGCGCGCTTTGAAACAATTGCGCCGATATTATCACTTGCGGTATTGGCTTGAACTTTGGTTGTCTGTGCACGTGCCCCTGTCGTTTGGTTTGTTGGCAGCGCTGATTGCACACGTGTTGTCTGTTTTCATTTACTGGTAAGCGAACATGGCCGAACAAGAAAAAAGCCCGCTTCAACGTGAGCAACAGGCACTGCAAAAACCCCTGGGGCTGAAACGCCCGCTGTCATGGATTCTTTTTGTACCCATTCTTTTCGCATTTCTTGTGTTGCCTTTGCTGGCCATGCAAGCACCCGAGCTTTTTGGTGTTGAGCCCACAAGCACAGATGAAAAACCACAAACCGTGGCTATTGAAAATTTGCCTGTGAATGCACACCCCAGCCTACAAAGCACACCGGTTTCAAGCACACGCAACACAACGGCACTGGCATTGGATTCGATTTGGAACCCGGGCCCACTGGCTTCAGCCCACGCCAACCTTGAAGGTGATTGCCAGGCTTGCCACGCAGGTAATTTTTCGCGTGTGAAGGATGAAAGCTGCCTGGTGTGCCACAGCAATATGGGGCTGCATGTGGCCGAGCAAACCGTGCCGGATACTTCTTTTGAAGAGGGCCGCTGCGCTAGCTGCCACCGCGACCACAAAGGGCGCGAGAGCCTTGCAGAGCAGAACAAACATTTTGTGGGTGCCGATTGTGCGGCTTGTCACACCGACATCAAAACCGTGGCCCCAAAAACTGAAACACTTGCGGTTAGCGACTTTGCGGGCGACAAACACCCGGCATTTCGAATTACTGTTGCAACAGGGCCAGAACCCAGCGATTTACGCAGAATTCGCATGGCGGCCAACACACCGATTGTGGAAAAAACCAGCCTGAAATTCCCCCACGACGTTCACCTTGACCCCAAGGGCATCGACAGCCCGAGCAAGAAAGTGGTGATGGAATGCGCCAACTGCCACGAACCCGCAGACACGGCAACCGGGTTTAAAACACTGAGCATGGAAAGCCACTGCCAAGAGTGCCACAAACTGAGTTTTGAACCGGCTTTGCCGGATCGCCAGGTGCCCCACGGACCGGTTGATGCGGTGCTAAGCACAGTGGAAGAGTTTTACAGTTACCTTGCACTGCACCCCGAAGAACGCAACAAAGTGAATGCACAACGCGCGGTGCTGCGTGCACGCCCCGGCGAGAAAAACCCGAACCGCTCCAACCTTCGAAACCTGAGCGGCAACCCGCGTGCGCAGGCCTCTTTTGCAACAGTGGAATTGTTTGAAAATACCGCCTGTGCGGTGTGCCACGAGGTGAAAGCGGTGGATGGTTTGGGCAACACAAAAACTTCGGGCTCCAGAATGCCGCAGTACGAAATTGCAGACATTAACCCGGCACACCCGTGGATGCCCATGGCCAAGTTCGACCACAAAGCCCACGCCTTTGAAAGTTGCGAAAGTTGCCACAAAGCAAGCAAGTCCGAGGAAGCCAGCGATGTGCTGATGCCCGCAATTGACGGTTGCCAAACTTGCCATGCAGGCAGCAAACCCGCGCTGAACAAAGTTCAATCGGACTGTGGCGTGTGCCACGAATACCATATACATAACAAAGAACTGGCAGCGAAGTAATCGCCATTCGACGCAGTAACTTGAGTAGACAGACCAGCAGTGAACTGGGGACTTGCAGGCAAGCAGGTCCATTGAAAAACAAAGATGAGCGAGTTAGAAGTCGATGCGCAAACGCACAGATGCAGTAAGCGGCCCTAATGCCGTAACAGGCACAGCAACAAAACTGAAACGAATCGCCATGGCGGTGGCGGTTTGCCTTGCAACGCCTTTGGTGTTGGTGTCTTGCGGTGGTGGGGGTGGTGGCGGAAGTTCGTCTGAACCCAGTTTCAATATTGAACCCTTGGGCACGCAAAGCCTGTCCATTGCAGAGGTCAACGACATTGTGGCCCGCGCGGTGCAGGCATCCATTTCTCGCGGCGTGCAATCAACCATTGCCATCACCGACCGGGTGGGCAATGTGCTGGCGGTTTATCAAATGACCAATTCCAGCCCCTCCGTAATCATTACAAGTGGACTAAGTGGTGCCGACGGCATGGGTCTGGATGGGCAGTCTGTGCCCAGCGAATTGGCTGCAATTGCCAAAGCCATTACCGGGGCTTACCTGTCTTCAACAGGGAATGCTTTCAGCACGCGAACGGCCAGCCAAATTGTTCAGGAATTTTTTCAACCGGGTGAAACAGGCCAGCCCAGCGGCCCACTGTATGGTGTGCAGTTCAGCCAACTGCCCTGCTCTGATCTGAATGTGTGGCTTTCTCAAAATGCCACCATTGGCCCGAAACGATCGCCCTTGGGTTTGTCCGCAGACCCTGGTGGTTTTCCGATTTATCAGGAAGGCCGGGTGGTAGGTGGTATTGGCGTGATCGCATCGACCGATGCTGGCACGCAGGGCGTGTACGGACTGGACCGTGACATTCTGACCAATGAAGTTGACCTTGAAGAAGAAATTGCCTTTGCCGCACTGCCCGAGGCCTTCCGTGCGCCTGAGCAAATTCGGGCAAACCGCATTACTGCAAACGGACAAACCTTCCAGTTTTCCAACACCACGCCCGCCGTGGCAGGTGCTGCATCGCTGGCTGGCAATGGAAGCTTTGTTGCGGTGGCTGGCTACAAAGCAGTTGCGGGTGTGATTGCAGGAACATCGTATGGCACAAGCCAATCTGGTTATGTGGCCACCACGGCGCCCGCCTTTAATGGCCTGGACACCTTCACCTTAATCACCAACCCGGCAGACAACACCTCGGTTCGTTTCCCTCCAAGCGCTGGCGGTAACCTGACGCAGCCTGAGGTGCAAAACATTCTGGTTGAAGGCATGAAGATTGCCAACCGGGCTCGAGCACAAATTCGTATTCCTCTGGGAGCAGCCGCGCAAGTGACTGTTAGTGTGGTGGACACCACAGGCCAGGTTTTGGGCTTGGTACGATCATCGGATGCGCCTATTTTTGGCACTGATGTGTCTGTTCAAAAAGCGCGCTCCGCACTTGCATTCAGCTCGGCTGAAGCCTTGACTGATTTCACAGCAATTGATGCAGGCAACCATGCCGCCTTTGCAAACGCCATGAATACCTTCTTCACACAAACTTCAAATGCCTTGAACGGCTCGGCGGCTTATTCAGCGCGCGCAATTGGCAATGTGCACCGCCCCTTGTTTCCCGACGGTGAAGTGGGTACCCCAACAGGCCCGCTTTCAACCCCCATTTCACAGTGGAGCCCTTTCAACGTTGGCTTTCAGCTGAACATTGTGACCAACAAGGTACTAGGCACCCTCACGGGCACAGGCCGCGCGGCAAACCAGTTTTCACCGTCGGCAGCGCTCACCTGTGTTGACGACGCCAATATTCCCGCTGGTCGACAAAGCCGTTTCTCCAACGGGCTGCAAATTTTCCCCGGTGGTTTCCCGATTTACAAAGGCGACACACTGGTGGGTGCAATCGGGGTATCGGGCGATGGTGTGGACCAGGATGACATGGTGGGTTACCTCGGCGTAATCAACGGGGCTGCAGCAGTGGGCAGCGCCATGCGCCCATTCCCATCAACCTTGCTCACCGCCAATGAATTGTCCAACTCCGGCGAATTTTTGAAGTATGTGCAGTGCCCGCAAACTCCGTTCAACAACAGCAGTGAACAAAACGTGTGCCCGACACCATGAACAAGAACAACCACATCATGCGTTTGAAACCCCTGGCTGTTGGGCTGATTTTGGCCGGCTTGCTGCCCTTGCCCGCCATGGCACAAATTCGGGCTGATATTCGAAGTGAAGCGAAGCCCAGCATTGTTGCCCAGGTATCGGAAACTGTTGAGCGGGTTTCCCGCAAAGTGGCGGGTATACCGGAAATCGCTGAACTGGAAAACGCGGAACGCCCGCTGGTGTTGCTGCAGGTTTTCGACAACCGAACAGTGGTGTATTCACAGCCACAAAAAAACGCGCGCGCCATTGGCGAGTTTTTCAAGGGCCAGTTGGTCGATGCGTTTGAAGAAAAGAACGGCTGGTATCGCGTGCGCATTCAGGACAGCCTCTTGGGCAGTACCGACGGCTGGGTTCAACAAGGCACGGGCCAATACGGCGAACAAGCCTTGGGCGTGTTTGCACCCCGCGCATTTTCGGCCGATGTGTTGCAAGACCAGCCCGGCACAGGCATACGCCCATCGAGCACAGCCACACCGGGTTTGGTTCCGCAAACACCGCAAGTGCAACGGGCCATTCCCGGGCGCGACACACCCATTGTGCCGCGCGACATTGCAATTCCGGTAATCGACCCCAGCCAGGTGCCACCACCCTTGCCCAACCTGCCCCGTGAAACCGTGGCAGTGCCCGATCGCTGGCGTATCATGCAGTCGCTGGGTTTCAAGTTTCCGCTGTTCGACCCCTACAACCAGAACGTGATCAAGGGCGACTTGCCTGTGTTGCAAAACACACTGGGGCCCGACTGGTTTTTTAATCTGGGTATTATTGCCGACACGCTGTACGAGCAACGCAATTTTCCTGTGCCAGTGCCACCAGCCACATCGAGCACTTCTGGGCAAGCCAATATTTTTGGCGACGGTGAGCAATCCATTTTTGCGCACAACCTGATCGTCAGTTTGTCGCTGACCAAGGGCAACACCACCTTCAAACCACCAGACTACGAATTTCGTTTAACCCCGGTGTTCAACTACACCGATGTGCGGGTGAATGAAGACCGCCTGCTGAAAATCGCATCTTCTTCCGGTGATGTTCGCCGGGAAGGATTTGTGGGCATTCAGGAAGCGTTTGTGGACGTGCACCTTCGCAACGTGTCGGATCGCTATGATTTCGACAGCTTGCGCGTGGGCATTCAGCCCTTCATCAGCGATTTCCGGGGCTTTCTGTTCCAAGACCTGCCCATGGGCATTCGCCTGTTTGGCAACCGCAACAACAACATTTACCAGTACAACATCGGCTATTTCAAGCGGGTTGAAAAAGACACCAACAGTGGCTTGAACGACATTCGTCAAGACCTGCGCGACGATGATTTTTTCGTGGCCAATCTGTACCGGCAAGACTTTCCGTTTTTGGGTTTCACCAGCCAGGTTTCTTATATTCACAACCGCAACGATGAGGACGGTGAACGTTACTTCGATGCCAACGGCTTTTTAGCGCGCCCCTCTTCATTGGGCGATCAAAAACCCTTTGGCTACCATGTGGACTATTTTGGTCTCAGCGGTGACGGCCACTATGGCCGCATGAACATCACCACCTCCACCTATTACGCCACAGGTAAAACAGACAGGCACCCGCTTGCCCAGCGCGAACAAGACATTGATGCATTCTTTCATGCCACGGAATTGTCGCGCGACTTTGACTGGTTCCGTTTGCGCGGCAGCTTCCTGTATGCATCGGGCGATGAAGACCCGTTCGACGGAAAGGCGGAAGGCTTTGATGCCATATTCGAGAACCCCCAATTTGCAGGGGCCGACACCAGCTTTTTCATCCGTCAGAATATTCCTTTGATCGGTGGCGGCGGCGTGTTTCTATCGGGCAGAAATGGCGTGCTGCCCTCACTTCGTTCAAGCAAGGAACAAGGGCAATCCAATTTCATCAACCCAGGCCTGTTGTTGGTGGGTGTTGGTGCCGATATTGATGTATTGCCCGAGCTGCGTTTGGTGGCCAACCTGAACAAGCTTGAATTCGACAACACCAATGTGCTGGGTACTTTGCGCCAGCAACGCCCACCGTCCACTGATTTGGGCATTGATGCATCAGTGGGTTTTCAGTACCGGCCTTTCTTCTCGCAAAACGTGGTGGTGAACGGGTCGTTTGCCAAGCTGTTGCCTGGCAAGGGCTACAAAGAATTGTTTCCGGAAGACAAGGACCCTTACTCCTTTCTGTTTAACGTGATTTTGAGTTTCTAAAGCAGGTTGTTTGTTGATGAATTTGAATACCGCCATTGCTCCTCCAACAAAGCCCGCCAGCAACAATCGCTGGAAGGGCTGGCTGTTTGCATTGGGTTTCGCAGTGGCCGCTGTTTCCACTCTGGGTATCGCCCCGGTGGCTCATGCCGCCAGTGAAAAGCTGCCTGAAAAAAGTTACACCATGGCGCCTGCAGCGCCTGAACGCCAAACGGCGCAACAGGCCTTTGCAAAAACCGAAGGCTGCATGACCTGCCACACACAAACCGACCAACACACCATGCATGCCAACCCTGGCGTGGTGTTGGGCTGCACCGATTGCCATGGCGGTGACGCCACCGTGAAATGGAACGGCAAAGAAGACAAGCAAGGCTCGTTGGCATACGACCACACCCGCGCTGCGCGTGAAAAAGGCTTTGCACCCGAATACCGTGCCGCGCTGGACAAAGCGCACATTGCGCCACGCAACGAGAAATTCTGGAACTACCCTTCGTCAGCCAACCCAAAACGTTCTTATGCCAAGCTGAACAAAGAGCACCCTGCTTACATTCGTTTCATCAACCCGGGCGATTTGCGTGTTGCACGCGAGGCCTGTGGTGCATGTCATTTACCGGTCATTCAAGCCCAGGAACGTAGCCTGATGAGCACCTCGGCCATGCTGTGGGGCGGTGCTTCTTATAACAATGGAATCTTGCCTTACAAGCGCTACATTCTTGGCGAGGCTTACACGCAAGATGGTCAACCTGGTTTGCTGAAAAACCCGGTGGAGGCCAACAACGAGCTGTTTGTTCACAAGGGTATTCTCAATGAACTGGCGCCATTGCCCGCGTGGGAAACCACGCCCCCGGGCGACATATTCCGCGTATTTGAACGCGGTGGGAAGGTGATTAACAGCATATTTCCCGAGGTGGGCTTGCCCAACGTGCTGGGTCAAATTCAGCGCCTGGATGAACCAGGGCGGCCCGACATCAAACAGTCTAACCGGGGTCCTGGCACGGGCCAGCGAATTGCGGTACCTTTGATTAACGTGACGAAAACCCGTTTGAACGACCCGCACCTGTGGTTTCTGGGCACCAATGAGCAACCGGGCGATTACCGTTCATCAGGCTGTACAGGTTGCCACACCATTTACACCAACGACCGCGACCCAAAGCACGCAGGACCCTACGCCAAGTTTGGTCACGATGGCACCACACAAACCATTGACCCAACCATTGCAAAAAATGAAAGTGGCCACCCGGTGAAGCATGAATTCACCCGCGCCATTCCAAGCTCGCAGTGCATGGTGTGCCATATGCACCAGCCTAACGTGTTTGTGAACAGCTATTACGGTTACATCATGTGGGACTACGAAAGCGATGCGCCGCACATGTGGCCAGAAAAGCAACGCTACCCCACCGATTCGGAAATGCGCGAAATTCTGGATCGCAACCCCGAAGAAGCGGCGGTGCGTGGCAAGTGGAGCGACCCTGAGTTTCTTAAAAACGTGTCCACACTGAACAGCAAATTGAAAGACACCCAGTTTGCTGATTACCATGGCCATGGCTGGAACTTCCGCGCGGTGTTCAAGCGCAACCGCAAAGGCGCATTGCTGGATGCCGAGGGCAATGTTGTTGCCGACGACGACCCCAAGAAATTCGACAAGGCAGTACACCTAAGCTCCATTCACCTGGACGTGGGCATGCACTGCGTGGATTGCCACTTTGCGCAAGACATGCACGGCAATGGCCACATTTACGGCGAAGTGGCTGCCGCAGTTGAAGTGGATTGTGCCGATTGCCATGGCACTGCCACCAAATACCCCACCTTGCGCACCAGCGGGCCTGCCGCACCACCCGGCGGCAGCGATTTGACCCAATTGCGAACGCAAGACGGGCGTAAGCGTTTCGAGTGGCGCGATGGAAAGCTATACCAGCGCGCGGCACTGGACCCCAACAAAGAATGGGAAATGAGTCTGGTGAAAGACAACATGAACCCGGCCCACCCTGAGTACAACGCCAAAGCAGCACGCGCCAAATTGATGGGTGCAGGCGCAGAGGGCCAGGATGGCAAATGGGGCCCGGGCGTAAAAGAACTGGCACACGACAACGACAAGATGACCTGCTTCACCTGTCACTTGAGCTGGACCACCAGCTGCGCGGGTTGCCACTTGCCCATTCAAGCCAACTGGAAAACTGAACGCCTGCACTATGAGGGTGGAGAAACCCGGAATTACGCCACCTACAACCCGCAAGTGGCACGCGACGACATGTTCCAGCTTGGCGTACATGGCCCGGTGAAAGGCAACCGCATAGCGCCAATTCGTTCAAGCTCGGCTTTGATTCTGTCGTCAATGAACGCGAACCGCGAGCGTATTTACATTCAGCAGCCACCGATTGCAGCCAGTGGTTTTTCTTCACAAGCTTTCGCACCGCATTACCCGCACACCGAGCGCAAGGAAGAAACCAAAACCTGCAGCGATTGCCATTTGTCACGCGAGGATGACAACAACGCCATCATGGCGCAGCTGTTGTTACAGGGCACCAACTTCGTGAACTTCATCGGATTCAATGCCTGGCTGGGTGGCACAGAACACATTGCAGCAGTGACCGTGACCGAATGGGATGAACCCCAAGCGGTGCTGGGCAGTTACTTGCACAAATACGCCTACCCTGATTTCTATCAAAACCATTTGAACCGCAACCGGGAGCTGGCCGACACTGTGGTGCCAGCGCTGATGGACCACACCACCAAAGGCGTGGCCAGTTGCCTTCAACTGCGTGGCGAGTATGTGTTTGTGGCTGAAGGAAAAGGCGGCTTCCGCGCCTACGACGCAGCCAGCGTGGCCAACAAAGGCTATGGGCAACGCGTGATTACGGCGCCGTTCAGCCCGCTGGGCCACGACACCCATGTGGCCACGAAAAACGCCACCTGCATGGCCCTGCCCACCAACCAGCCCATCAACCCCGAGAAAAACCAGGGCGATTTGATGCGCATTACCAATATGGAACAGCCCTTTCACCCCATTTACAACTACGCCTTCATCACCGACAGTGAAGAAGGTTTGATTGCAGTGAATGTGAACACGCTGGCCGATGGTGAACCCCGCAACAACTTCTTTGAACGCGCTGTAACCTGGAATGAAAACGGGGTACTGACTGGCGCAAGCCACATTACCTTGGGTGGGCACTATGCCTACATCACCACGCCCAAGGGGCTTGTGTTTGTTGACATCAACAACCCCTTGAAGCCGCGCCACATTACCACCCTGCCCTTGCAGGATGCCCGCGCAACTGCGGTGCAATTCCGTTACCTGTTTGCCACCACAGCAAAAGGCCTGGAAGTGATTGACATTACCCACCCAGAGAAGCCCGAACACACCGGCGCAGTGGTGCCACTGGCCGACGCACAACGCGTGTACCTGGCACGCACCTACGCCTATGTGGCGGCGAAAAAACAGGGCTTGGTGATTGTGGACATTGAACGCCCACGCAAGCCAGTGGTGTACCAACAATTTACTGCTGACGGCCAACTGAATGACGCGCATGATGTGGTGGTGGGTTCTACCAATGCATCGTTGTTTGCCTATGTGGCCGATGGGGTGAATGGTTTGAAAGTGTTGCAACTGACTTCGCCAGACACCCAGCCCAAGTTCTATGGCTTTTCGCCTGCGCCCATGCCTGAATTGATTGCATGGCGCAAAACGCCAAGCCCGGCGCTGTCGGTGTCGAAGGGACTGGACCGTGACCGTGCGGTGGATGAAACTGGCGGACAAATTGCGGTGTTCGGCCGCATTGGTTCACGCCCATTTACACGCAAGGAAATGGAAGCGTTTTACCTGCGCCCGGATGGCCGTTTGTGGACGGTGACTGACAAGGTTGAAAAGGAAAACTACTTGCCCAAGCCCAAAGTGAATTCTGTGGCTTTCAGAAAGGACTAAGCCATGACAGCCCGCATTCTATCCTCGTCTGCTCTTGCCCTTTTGGTAGGCATGCTGACCATGCCCCTGACTGGTGCCGCCCAAACAATGCCACACCAGTCGCCGCATCAATCGGTGGGCACGGTGAACTGTGCCAGCAGCACCTGCCATGGCAGCATTGCCGAACGCACGGCCACGCCTGTTTTGCAAAATGAATACACCACCTGGCTGCGCGAAGACCCACACACCCAGGCCTATGCGGTGTTGAAAAATGCGCAATCGCAACGCATTGCAAAAAACCTGGGCCTAGCCCAACCGGCACACGAAGCCAAGGTGTGCCTGGATTGCCACAGCCACAATGTACCTGCAAGCAAACAAGGCCCCCGCTTTGACAAAAGCGATGGCGTGAACTGCGAGGCCTGCCATGGCCCAGCCGAAAAGTGGATTAAAACCCACGTCGAACCGAAAGCCACCCATGCCAAGAACATTGAAAATGGCCTATACCCCACCAGCGACCCCTATGCTGCCGCCAAGCTGTGTACCAGTTGCCATGTGGGCGATTCAAGCCGCCCCATTACCCATCAAATTATGGGTGCAGGCCACCCGCGTATTTCCATTGAAGTTGAAACCTTCATGGCGCTGGAACCACCGCACTACAAAATTGATGAGGATTGGGTCAAGCGCAAAGGCGCTTATGATGCAGGAAAAATTTGGGCGATGGGCCAGTTCGCCAGCAGTGCAAACCTGCTGGAATTGATTGCTGACCCGAAGCGAAATCGCCAAGGCATCATGCCTGAACTGATGATGTTCGACTGCCACGCCTGCCATTCGCCCATGAGCAAGAAAGACTGGTCGAAAGACCTCGCCCGCAGCCCGGGGCAGGCGCGCATCAATAACTCCAGCCTCATCATGGTTCAAGCCATTGTTCGCGCGGCAGCACCACAGCACAGCAGTGACATTGCCAAACTGGTGAATCAGTTGCACATTTCAAGCACCTCGCCAGCGGCCAACTTTACTGAAGTTGAACGCGCAGCAAACGTGCTGCACGCACAACTGAACACCGTGCGCAAAGTGGTTGCCACCGTGCCATTCAATGAACAAGTTTTGGAAAAAATTCTGAAAGACCTTGTGAACATGGCGGCCAGCAACCAGTACGCCGATTTCGCGGGTGCGGAGCAAGCCTATATGTCGATCAGCAGTGTGGCCAACGGTTTGGCCCGCAAAGGCAATTCGCGCATTGCGCAAACCGTGAACTCGAAAATGGACCGTTTGCTGAAATTGCTCAGCAATGATGAAGCCTACGATCGCGAAGCATTTCAATCCGAACTGCTGGCCCTGAAAGCAGCGGTGGGAGCGTAAACCATGCAAGACAACCTCAAACCCATGTTTGCCGACATTGCAGCCGAACTCGACATTGCCATTGTGGGTTCTGGCCCTGCGGGCTTATCCGCCGCGGCGCGTGCGCAGCAACTGGGTTGCAAGTACGTGTTGTTCGAATCAGAAAACCATGCATCGGACACAATTTACAAGTACCAAAAGGGCAAGCATGTGATGGCTGAGCCCGGCTTTTTGCCCCTTCGCAGTGGCATGTCCTTTGAAGCAGGAAAGCGGGAAAGCATTTTAGGCACCTGGGATTCTCAGCTGCTGAATCAAAAAATCAATATTCAGTACAAGAAAACGGTCAGCAAAATAGTCAAACTGAATGATGGTGCCGGGCCGTTCGAGCTGACCTGCGAGGATGGCACTACAACCACAGCACGCACCGTGATTCTTGGGATTGGCCTGCAAGGCAATATCCGAAAAATTGGAACTGCTGGCGACGATCTTCCGAATGTTCAATACACCTTGGCTGACCCTGACGAGTTCAACAATGAAACCATCATTGTGATTGGTGCGGGTGATGCCGCCATTGAAAACGCACTCGCCTTGATGAAGAACAACACGGTGGTGCTGATCAACCGCAAAGATGAATTTGCCCGGTGTAAAGAAGGCAACCTGAATCAGATTCTCTCGGCAGACAGGAATGAAGATTTACGCATTTTCTACAACACCAGCACCAGTGCAGTGGAGGAAATACCGGAGGCCAAAGAAGGCGAACCCACCCTGAACTACCGCTACAAAGGCCCGGAAGGTGAGCAGGCCATGCCTGTGCACCGCATTATCGCCCGTTTGGGCGCGACACCGCCCCGTGGCCTCGTAGAAAGTTTTGGGGTGACATTCCCCAACAGCGACCCCAACGCCGTGCCTGCGCTTAGCGAAACTTATGAATCCAATGTGCCTGGTTTGTTTATTGTTGGTGCCTTGGGTGGCTACCCCTTGATCAAGCAAGCGATGAACCAAGGCCATGAGGTAGTGGACTCCATCATGGGCTTGCCGGTGGTACCCGCAGACGAGCCACTGCTGGCTGAGAAATTCAAACCCTTGGGTGATGTTTCCGTCTCGGCCGTGCTCGATATGATCCTCGAGAATGTTCCCCTGTTCAACCAGATGACCCGCCTTCAATTGCGTGAGTTCATGCTGGAATCAACGCTTCACCAACCCAAGAAAGGTTCTGTCATCTTCCACAAAGGTGACTACACCAGCACCTTCTTTGCGATTGTGCAGGGTGGCGTTGGCATTGAATTGGTGAACAAGGAAGGCAAGCCATTTATTCTCAACCTCGAGACAGGCAATTACTTTGGTGAGATGGGCCTGATCTCCGGTCGACGCCGCACTGCCACGGTGTATGCAGGTGAAAACTGCGTGTTGATTGAAACGCCCCGCAAGGCCATGCTGAAGCTGATTGCCTCGGTGGATGCGGTGCGCCGTACTCTCGACGAAACATTCGTGCGCCGCGCCTTGTCGACTCACCTTGCACCGCAACTTGAGCCTGATGAAATCGAACAATTGATTGCCTCAGGCATCAGCGTGACCCGCTATGTACGGGGTGAAAAACTGTTCAGTGAAGGCGACAAAACCGATGGCTTGCATTTGATTCGGCGCGGATCTGTTGCAGTGTCCAAGTTGATTGATGATCAGGATTCGGTGCTTTCTTATGTGTCCGCAGGCAGCTATGTTGGGGAAATTGACCTGGTCGATGGAACAGACCGACAGACAACGTGTACCGCGACGGTACTGACTGAAGTGCTGTTGATTCAGGCCGACGCGGTGATCGACGTACTGAGCAAAAACAGCAATTGGAAAAAAGCCCTGCAGGCCAAAATTGGCAAACGGGTTCACGATGCCATTTTCCGGGAAAGCACTGCGAAACGCGAAAGCGATTTGATTCACTTCCTGATGAAGCAAGGTTTGGGAGATGCAACCAACGCCTTGGTGATTGATGAGAACCTGTGCGTGCATTGTGACAATTGCGAGCGTGCCTGCGCAGAAACACACGATGGAATACCGCGCCTGGACCGCGACGCTGGGCCCACCTTCCAGAACATTCACTTGGCACATTCCTGTCGACATTGTGAACAGCCACATTGCATGAAAGACTGCCCACCCGATGCCATTCGCCGAAATGAAAAAGGCGAAGTGATGATTGCAGACACCTGCATTGGTTGTGGCAACTGCGCCAAAAACTGCCCTTACAACGCCATCGAATTGCGGGTTAAACCGCCCCCCAGAAAAACCGGCTTGTTGTCTTGGCTGCTGTTTGGCGCGGGTGGCCCTTTGGGTGAACGCCCAGCCAAGTACGATGCAAACTCGATCAAGAAAGCGTACAAGTGTGACCTGTGCCACGGCAAAGAAGGTGGCCCGGCGTGTGTTCGTGCCTGCCCTACTGGCGCGGCATTCCGGATTTCACCCGAGGTGTATTTGAACCAGCAAAACGAACTGATCTAAGCCGACCAGGTTGGCTTGAATCGGTTCGTTTTACTTCGTATCAAACTGGGTAACGCCGTCCCAGTTTTCAGGTGGGGGGTTCAACTCAAAATACTCGATGCGGTTTTCGTAGAGGGTATGCAAGGTAGCGTTGGTCACAGCGCTGCCCTGCAATCCAGCCAATTGTTCACGCGCCAACTGCCATTTCTGGGCGCGAAACGCAGTGAGAAATGCGTTCCATTGTTCCAGCTGATCGAGGCTGGCTTGGTTCAGTGCGGTGCGCTCGCCCAAAGGCGCATAAATTGAAACCGGCTCGTTCTTTCCCTTCACTTTCACGGCATCCAATTCTTGAAACAGCATGCCTGGCACAGCGGCTTTGGTTTGTGGACCCACGATAACGCCCACACCATAAGTTTTGGTGATGCCTTCCAGGCGAGAACCCAGGTTCACAGCGTCGCCCATCACGGTGTAAGCACGGCGAATTTTAGAGCCCATGTCGCCCACGCGCATTTGCCCGGTATTCACACCCACCCCGATGGCCAGCGTTGGCCAATTTCGCGCCAAAAGCCGCTCATTCAAACGCACAGCTTCTTCCTGCATGGCAATGGCTGCTTTGGTGGCCAACTCAGCATGTTCGGCATCGGCAATGGGTGCCCCCCAAAAGGCCATGATGGCATCACCAATGTACTTGTCCAGCGTGCCACGGTGAGAGCGAATGATCTCGGACATCACCGTGAGGTATTCATTGATGTACTCGCGCAATTCATTGGGCTTGAGTGATTCGGAAATGGTGGTGAAACCACGCACATCGGAAAACAGCACCGTGAGTTCACGGCTGTCACCTTCCATGGAATAGCGTGTGGGGTCGGCGGCCATTTCAGACACCAGTTCCGGGGCGACATACTCTCCGAACAAATCCACCATCTGCCGCTTGCTGCGCGACTCGGCCAGATATCCATAGGCAACGTCGAACATGAATATGGCAAGCACCAGCAACAACACCACCGCCACGGGCAACACCAGACCAGCCTGAAAGTACAACAAAGAATTGATCGCGATGCTGGCCACCAGCACGGCAAGTGCAACCAACAGCGACCAGGTGGCGCTAAGAATGGGCATCATCACACTCAGCACAAAACCCACGGCCAACACTGTAATAAACAGCAAGCCCTGCGAATACTCGGGCCGAAGTTTGTAAATGCTGTCGAGCATTCCGCTGATTACATTGGCATGCACTTCCACACCGGGATAGGCCGGGTTCACGGGCGTGCTTCGCAAATCGAGCAGGCCTGGTGCCGTGGTGCCAATCAGCACGATTCGACCTTCAATGTCTTCGGGCTTCAATGTGCCGGCAAGTACGTCGGCCGCTGAGACATAACGGTAGCCGCCCGCCTTGGGACCGCCCTTGGCCCGGAAATGAACTCGGGTTAGCAAGCCGCGTTCAACGGGAATGTCCAACTCGACATCTGGAGACCTCAATGCAATTAATTCAACTGCGCCGTAGTCATCGGGTACACCTTCCGGAAACACAGGTATCACTTGTGGATTGCCCAAGGCCCGCCGCAGTGTGCCCAGCGCAAAACTTTGATAATAGGCATCGTTGAATTGAGCGAGCAGCGGAATGGAACGAACTGTGCCGTCCTCGTCCACAATCGGGTTGAAGTAACCACCCTCTGCATTTTTCTGAAGCACGGGAATATTGCCGCCATAGCCCTGCCAGCTGGTGCTGTCCAGGGTTAAATCTCCCAACTGGCTTTTCTTGAACAAGGCAGGCGGCAAAGCGCCAGATAGCGCAGTTGCATCCTGATTCAGGTAATACCCCAATACCACGGGCCGGTCAGCCAGTATGTCGGCCAATTGGGCATCTCGATCAAATCGCGCCTGTATTCCTGATCGCAATTGCTGAAGCTGATTGCTAAGCGCTGGCTTGTTTTCAATAATGGTGTCCAAGGCCAGAAGCGCATCACTTTGCTGTGGCTCGGCAAACACAATATCGAAACCGACGGATGCAGCACCCAACCTGTCGGTCAGCTCAACAATCAGTTTGGCCACCACATCTCGAGACCATGGCCAACGCCCCACTTCGCTCAAGCTTTGTTCATCAATGTCGACAATCACGATGCGCGGGTCAAGCTCGGGCAGCTGTGCCTCTGCCCGAAGCCTTACATCGTAGATAAGATAATCAAGGCGCTTCACCACTTCGCTGGGCGCGAAGCCCAGCACATGCAACAGGGCCACTGCCGTGAACGAAAAACCCACACCGATTCGAAATGCCTTGCCGGCGATTTTTCGCCAGGACTTGATCAATTTGCTCATGCCTTACCTACCATCAGGGCGCACACTGGGGCGCCGAGAATGGCGGGGCAGACAGCGTAATGTCTTGAACAATCACATCGGGCGGAGCTGTCAACAATTGCGGCGGCAAATTGCTTTGAGTTTGAACAAATGCACCTTCACCCCGGTTCACCTCGAGCGGCGCCTGATTGGAGTTACTGATCACAATGGTGCCGTCGTTCACAGCGACAAACAACTGGGAACCTTCATCGGAAGAACCGCTGCCCTGAGTCAGTGACTGAACCGGTGTAGACGACAGCGTTTCGAAATTCGCTGGTGTTGTTTCAGGTAAAGGCCCTGCATTGGGTACATTGCCCAATACGTTTGTCAGAGAATTAATCACCTGAATGTTCACGCCACCTGCTGGAATGACCGCAGATTGCCCGGCATCGATGATTGAGTTCACGCCTGCGGAGGTCACCACGATTTGTCCGTTTCGCAGCTCAACCGTCAGGTTCGCACCGCCGGAGCAGACCACCAAACCACCGGAAACCGAGGTACACGCGATATCCACCGCTGTACCCCGAATACCCACTGTGGCGGTTTCAGTGAAAAACTTCACGTTGTTGGGTTCGGCTTTGGCAATTGCCCCAGTTACTGCACGCACAGCCCCTTTCAGTAACTTGAACGAAGCCACTGAGGTTTGTGGTGATGCAGGCGCGTAACGATAGGCAGCCACTTGCATGGAGCTTCCGCCCGGCAAAGTGAGGCGAGTGGAGTCAGCCATGCTGAGCACCGCATAACCCCCTTCAGACACATCGACGGTTTCCCCGGCAAACACAGCCGAGCCCTTTTGCAAAGCACGGCGTTTGCCTTCCGCAGACACAGCAAACGATTCACCAGTCAATTGAGAGACTCGCCCTGCAACATCTGCTGTGGAGGTATTTGTTGCTGTGGCTTTTTCAGCCTCGCCTTTGGCCAAACGATTACACTCATTGCCTTTGCAAATTCGAGCGGAGAAATCGGTGCCACGGATACCAATGGTGGCTGTTTCACTTTTCAGCGCAAATGCATCGGCACTGCCACGTTTGCCAATTAAACCGGTCAGGGTACGCAAGCCACCTTTGACCAGTTTGAATTCAGCTTTGTCGGCAATCGGTTGCTCGGGTTGGTACTCATAATTTTCAACCACAAAGCGCGTGTTTGGGCGCAGTGCCACCTGCGTGGTGTCTATAAACTCCAGCACCGTGGTGCTTTTTGCCTGGGTGTTGATGACATCGCCCACGTTCAACTTGGTACCCGCACTGGCAAATTTGTTTTTGCCCTCGGCAGTTTGCAAATTGACCAGGCCAGTGACTACTTTGATGGTACCAACAACCGCCTTGGCTGCTTGACTTGATGACGCAGCACCCGCAGGTGCCAGGTCTTTGGATTGAATATTTTGGGCCAATGCGGTGTGGCTGCCTGTTATTGCAAAGGCGAAAAGTCCAAGGGCCAATAATTGATGCATGTTGTGGGTCCTCATTTGCACACCGCCGAAGCACGCTGTGGATTACTTTGCGTGGTTTTCAACTCAATGTCATTGGACTGCTGGGAGAATGTTGTTCCGCCCGTGCTTTGATTCGCTGTTGTCACAGCCTGCTTTTCCTGTTGAGTGGTCGTGGTGGTGGCGCCACTGGACCTGGTCGAAGTTGTGGACGTAGACGTCGAAGTGGGCGTGAAAGCCTGGTTCAAGTTCTGCCCGACAGTTGAGCCCGAAGTACCTGTGGTTTGAGTCAGGGTAGTCGGGCTGGTGGGTGAGGTTGGTTCTGGCATGACAGGTGGCGGTGAGCTTAAAGCAACCGTGGATGTGCTCATTTGCTGAATCGGCGCTTGCTGCGCATTCAGGGCGTTGGCCACCGCTGGGGAAGAAAATGTGTAGGCCGAGCTGGCTGGTGAACTTGCTACACCGGCGAAAGCACCGTTGATGGTGTTGGCTTCGAGGAAGGCGTACTGTCCTCCAACGGTCAAAGTGCCCTCGGAAATATCGATCAAATTCAGCTGCCCCGCCAGGTTGGCATTGCCTTGCACAATGATGCAGTCGAAATCAGTGCCCTGCACGCCTCCGTTACCGGCAATTTCAATGTCGATAATGCTGTTCGCATCCAGATTCAAATCACCGCTCACCGTCATCAAACCTGGAGACGCGCCAGGAACAATTCGACCGCCTTGTGCATTCAAGTTGCCGTTGATGCTGGCAAACCCGCGCAAGGCACCGCCGTTGATATTCACATTGCCGTTCAGGACTGCGCCGGGTTGCACATTAAGATTGCCTGCGGTCTGAACATAGCCTCCGCTACCGAAGGAGAACTGGCCCACATTGAAAGTCAAGCTGCCGCTGTTGAAAAAGCCTGCTGTGCCAGATGAGGCCAGGCCGTTGAGAACATACGCACCAGTGTTGCTGATGGAGCCACTGTTCATGATGTTGTTCTGGATCAGGCTACCCGTGTTGTTGGTGAGTACCAAGTTACCGCTGTTGCTCAGCGTACCCGTGCCAGTGAGCAAACCACTGAAGGTGTAGTTGCCTTGCAGTTCAACCAAACCATTGTTTTCAATGTTGTTGGCGATTGTCTCGTTGGCCTGATTGGGCCCCAAGCGCACAGTAGAAGAAGCACCGTTGACAATGCGGCGACCACTTTGAAGATCAGCAATGTTCACGATGTTCAAACCCATCATGAACCGGATCTCGTCAATGCTTTGGAATGCGTAGCGCAAACCACTGAGATCGGCACCGGGGGCAAAGGCAACTCCGCTGTTGGCCAGGGTTGGCGCTGGTTCTCCCAGTGAGGTCATTACCAGCCCTGAATAGTTCACAGCCTGACTTACATCAAACTTCACGCAGAAATCAGACACTGAACAGGTCAGCCCACTGGTCTGCGAATCGGCTGTACCGTCGATCACAAAAGACGGATTGGCAAAGCCAGAAAGCACTGTGGTGACAGGTGTTGAGAATCCGTCGAAATCCTCATACTCTGCAATCGCCACTACCTCTGGCGTTAATTGACCCACCAGAAAAACTGGTCTGCTGGCTGGCTGAACTGCGCCCGGTTGAGCATAGTAAAACTGGAGTGCCTCGGGCAAGCTGGCTGCGTCACCCGTCACATTGAGCGTGATTCCACTGCCGACATTCAGGGTCATGGAATCAGGAATTGAGTCCACCGCCATGGGGTCGTAAGCCCGGCGACCGGCAAGAATCAGATTGCCCTGTGTGCCCGAGCTGATTGTGGCTGTGCCATTCAAGTTGGCCACACCTGCTGCATCTGTTTCTACAATAAGGAAGGAATCGCCACCCATGTTGATGTTGGCACCATTCAGTACTGCCGGCGTTACTGGTGCACCATTTTCGTCTTGAGTTGCCAGTAAAACGCCAGCGGTGGGCGATACATTGATGGTTGAGCTTACTTCAGTGTTGCGAAGTTCAAGGAAGCCATCTGGCGCAATATTGATTGAATTGGCAGTGCCTGCACTGGTGAGCAAGCCACCCGTAACCGCCAGGTCGTCACCGACCAGAATATCGCCTTTGCTCAATGGTGCAGACGTTGCCGCATTGGCGGCGTTAACCGCACTGTTGTCCCACAAACCTTCCGCAGCCAATAGACCACCGTTTGTGCGGTTCACATTGAACAAATCAGCCGAGGTGAAGTCACCAGACAATTCAATCAAGGCGCTGGGGCCATTTACGGTCAGATTACCGTCCGTGGTTGAGACATTCTTGCCCTCAAGGCGAACACTGCCTGAGTTCACAGTTAACGACCCATTGAAATCAAGATCCACCACTGCCTCAAAATCAGAGTTCAGCGTCTCGGAAAACTGAACTTCACCAATTCTCAGTGAACTTCCTTCACCACCTGCATTCACCTGAATGTTGGCTGATTCAATCACCAGGGTGTTGATGGGTGTTTCCAGACCACTTTCAGAATTGAAGTCAAAATTCTCGGTACCGGTTTGAATGGAATTCAGGAAACCATTGACTTCAATTGTGACCGGCGCGTCCAGGCGACCATCCAGACCCGTGATGTCTACAATTGCACCACCCGATGGGAAACCTGGAAAACTTGCAGTTTGGAGGGGAGGCTCTGAGAAGAAAAAGTCATCCGAGGCAGCCCCGTTCATGACGATGCGTGCACCCTGTTGGGCAACAAATTGGCCTTGTGTGCTGGAAATGTAAGCGCCTTGCTGCTTGGGTGGAACGGTTGGTGTTACACCCGATGAGGACGATGCGAATGCCCTTCCCAACTCAAGATAGGAACCCGCCGACAGATTGATTCGTGAATTGGCGCCCATACCGAGCGCCTGAAAACTTGCATTAGCAAAACCCGGGGCAAAATTGATACTTCCATTCAGATCAGTGTCAATCGCATTCAATGAGGCAGAAGAACCAAATTCGCCAGGCATCACATTGAAGGTTCCATTCAGCACCGCCTTTTGGTAGGACAGGCTGGATCCCACCAAATTAATGGTAGTTCCCGTGCCAGCATCAATATCGCCAATTTGATAGAAACCGAAAGGTGAACTGCTGCTGCCCTCGCTGCTCAGGAAATTCAGGGTACCTGAATTGGTATCAATTTCAGCAATTTGGTTAAAGCCACCGTTGAAGTTCACATTGCCGCTAGAGGTCAATTGATTCAAGTTGGTGCTTGGATTCAAATCAAATGACACTTCGGGATCAAATAGGGTGAATGTAGACACCGTGCTGCCAGCATCCACGGTCAGGTTGTTGGCATCTAACTGGTTGTACTGAAGATTGCCTTGAATTGGAGACGGCAGATCGAAATTGTCGACCCCAACCCGAATGTCGGTGAGAGGCGTGGTCTCGATGCCGAACAAACTCAGTTGATTGACCTGAAGATTTGCGCCCAGAACATTCAGTTTGATTGTTTTTCCAGGCCCGACATTCAAATTTTGTTCGGTCATGGGATCGGTGGCGATGGCACTTGTTGTCGTAATTTGATTCAGTAACAAGGGGCCGCTTGAACCGGTGTTGTTCATGCCGGAAAGCAAGTTCACCCCATCAAGTGGCAACTGTCCCGGTGTGTTGGTGGGCATGGCAGTACCCACATCATAGGGCGACAAAATCAAACTGCCGGAATTTCCCAAAAAAAGCGGGGCATCGATGTAAACCGGTTTGGCAATGTCGTAGCTTAAGTTCAAATCAAAGCCATCAAACGCCAGCTGACCGGGATTCAAACCCACCGCTGCATCGATATTGATCTCGCCTTTGGCCTCAAGAAACAGCAAAGGGTTGATTCCCGAACTCTGCGTAAAATTCTCATCGATCAGAATCGGGGCTGAGATGGTCAGATTACCGTCTCCGGGTTGTGTACCGGATGTGTAAATTTGCACAAAACCATTGTTCTCCAAACCCGCCACCACCGTGCTGTTGAGCAAAAATGATTCAGTGGGAGAGAAGGTTGAGTTGATGTCGTCTGTGGAGAAAAATGGACTTTGCTGGCTTTGTTCAAGGTCGAATCCACCCTGCGGAATTTGATCCACAATTGTCAGGTTAGCTGGGTCGATCAACCACTGCCCTGCCTCACCATTGGCTGCCGATGTATTCGCAGCCACACTGACTGCCAGGCTTTGCTTGCCTGAGGTTTCTACACGACCACCATTGCCACCCAAAGCACCGCCCTTGGCCTGCACTTCAGAATCTACAGCTGTGTGCCCATCAGCCCACACCACCACTTCACCGCCATTGCCATTGGCTGTGGCGTTGGCAGAAATTTGGGCATTGGCCTGCACCACGGTTTGTTGCGCATTGGCCAGGCTGGCGTCTTGCCCTTTCCAGCCACCACCCACATGCACGGTACCGCCACCTGTGGCGCCATCCGCAGAAATTCGGGCACCGCTCAGCACCGCCACGCGTTCGCCAGTAATGTCAATTTCACCACCTTTACCCTGCGCGCTTTCAGCGAGAACCTGCCCGCCTATCAATGCATCGCCCTGAGCGATGAAACGAACAACACCACCCTCGCCCACCTGTGCACCCGTGGCTTCAACCACACCACTGTTTTTCACCAAATGCGAAAACAGGGATGCATTTTTGCTGATGATTTGACCAAGGTTCACAGCTTTGTCGCCGTCTTTGGCAGCAACAGTCAGGCCGATAGTGGGGTGCCGCATGTCCACAATCGTGACGCTGTGGCCTGCAGCCAAAAGCACCTCGCCCTCGGCATGAATAATGCCGCTGTTTTCAATGCTGGGGGCCAACAAAACAATAGAGCCGCCCGAGTGTGTCGTCAAACTACCTTGGTTCACAATGCCACCCGCTGTGCCAGTGGAATCGCTGAATTTCAAATGCCCATTCAACAAATCGGTGTTGGACGCGGCCAAGGTACTGGCCAAAAAGCCTGCTGTGTCGACCACGGCACCCTGGCCAAAAAACACGCCGGCCGGGTTGATCAAAAACACTTGCCCGTTGCTTTGAAGGGTGCCAAGAATTTGTGACACATCGCCGCCCGTAACGCGGTTGAATACCTGGCTGGCTGCATTTTGCTGAATAAATTGCGTGGTTTGCCCCACATCAATGTTGAACTGCTGCCAATTCAGAATGGCACCTGGCGTATTGGTAATCTGCATCAGGTTGCCAATGGTTTGCGCGGTGGCCTGCCCTGCAACCACCGACATGCCGGTGGGGTTGGCATACGCTGAACTGGCAATGGCCATGGCCACGCCCAAAGCCACGGCCTTGCGACGAAACTGGGTATTCAAACGGGGGCTTGAAAGACGATTGGATTTCATGGTGTCTTTCCTTACAGGGAAGTGGCAAAAGTGACGTGCAACATCACATCACCATGCGGTTGAATAGGCACGCCTGACACAACCTTGGCTATGTCAACTCGAAACTGGTGTTTGGGGGAGAAAGCGAAACGCGCGCCCACACCGTAGGACATCAAATGTGGTTCAACAGGCGAACCAAAAACCGGGTTGTTGAATTTCAACTGCGCCGCATCCACAAAGCCCACAAACTGTAAACGTTCGAACAATGTGCCGAAAGTTTTGCTGACATTCGGACCCATCAACTCGAGCGACTGCCGTGTACCCCGGTCTGCAGAAATGACACGCTCCTCGAAACCACGTACGGAATAAACGCCACCCGCGCCAAACTGCTCACCGGGAATCAATGAGTAATCGGTGTGCTGCGCATCCAGCTGTGCAGTCAAGCGCCAGCCGGGCATGACCTGTTCAGACCAACTGGCGTTGGCCCGAATCACATCGAAATTGGCCTCTGCGGCCGGGTTGGTCATTTGGTACTGCGCGGTGGAATTGTTACCACCAGTTACATAATTTTTGAAGTAGCCAATTTGAAATGCCCGCTGGCGGGAGTCCAGCGCCTCGGTCATGGAATAAGACACGCCCACCGGCCTGCTTTCCAGTTCCGGCACCAAACTGGGGCCAAAACCGTTGAGTTGTACCTGACTTACAAATTCCTTGATTTCATGGGAAAACGTGAGCCTTGCGTCAAAACCGGCCAAGCGGTCCAACAGCTTCACCCAACGAATAGCCGCCGTGGTACCGGCACCTGCCACCGACACAGAACTGGACCCCACACTCAAGTTTCCTGCATCGACGTTGGAATCGCTATAAGCCATTTCCAGCAATGAGTTCAAACCATAAAAGGGTACTTTGTAATTCAAGCCGAACACTTCAACATCGGACCAACGGCCCGGAGAAGTGACATATTGAAACGAGGCCATGTGGCCTTTGTTGAATGCATTGTTGTGTTGCAGGGCAAGGCCCATGCGGAAGTCACCCGTCGCATTGGTGCCTGAGTTGTCGAGAGTCAAATAGGCTGCCAAGGGATTTTGATCGGACACCTGTACCTTTGCATCCACCAAGCCGGGTTTGTCGCTGGGCTCCAGGCGTACGCGAACAATTTTTGCCGGGTTGTCGTTGATCAATCGCAGGTTTTTGTCCATGTCCACGGTGTTGATCAAGGCACCAGGCTGCAACACCACCAAACTTTCTTGAATGGATTCTGAGGTGAAGTAGTCGTTACCCGCCACAGTGACCACATCAAGCCGGGCGTCCACAATTTGCAGCTTGAGTTTCTCGCCAGGATTGATTTCCTGTTCCGGAATCAACACGCGTACAACTTCGTAACCTGCCTCGGCATGCAACTGCTCTACCGCAACGGTTGCGGCCCGCAAATCGGAAAAAGTTATTTCCCGTCCCGAGAAGCCGCTGAGCACAGCCATTACCTGCTCGCGCGGAACCAGTTCTGGCCCCACTACTTCAAACCCGGACACGGCAAAGCTGGGTTCTTGATATGGGTCGCTGTTGGACTGGGAACCGGGCGCACTGTCAGGCGAAGTTTGCGCATGCGCAAATTGCAAATGCGAATTGACCAACAGCACCACTGCACAGGCGACTGCGGAAAGTTTGAATGTCATAGAAATGTTGTGTAACCGTTAAATGTTAAAAATCATTCCGGCCGATAGAATGCGCAGCGGCTGGGTTCCCGGATACTGCTGTAACTCTTTTTGAATCTGGTCGTGCTCTCTGGGTTTCAGGTGACTGATCCAGATTTCACATGCTGCGTTTAATTTTTGAAGCTCACCAAACAACAAACTTGGGCACAAATGCTTGGCCAAATCTGCAAGCCATTTCTCCTTGTCAGGAAAAGCAGCCTCAATAAAGAAATAATCCACCTTTTTTGTCTGGTTGATAAGGGTGAATAACCGGTCTGTTTGGTGCGTATCTCCAGAGAAGCACCACCCACCAGTGGGAGTTGTCAGGAAAACGCCCACGGCAGGTACCGTATGATCCACCTCAACAGTGGTAATTCTGCGCTCACCGAACACCAGTTCTTCTTCCGGCTGTATTTCAACATACTCCAGTACCGGGTTTTCTGCATTCGGAATTTTTGTAAAGTCAGGCCATATTTCCTCATTGAAAATATGTTGCCGCAAGGCCTTGATTGTGGGGGGGGTGGCGTACACCTTCAAAGGGCGTTCACGGCCAACACCCACCGTATCTATCAGGAAAGGCAGGCCACAGATGTGATCAAGATGGGAATGTGTGATGAAGACATGCTCAATTCGCTCAAGACGGGCAAAATCAAGCTCGCACAGGCCAGTGCCCGCGTCGATCAAAATGTCGCTGTCGATCAGGAAGCTTGTTGTTCCTTGTCCGGGAATACCGATACTGCCGCTGCAACCCAACACCTCTACGGTAGAGTGTTTTTGCATCAAAGCCTCGTAAAAATGACGACTGCGTTGTTATGTAGTTTTGTGAAGCAAACCCAGTATATCCGGAATTGCCTTACGCCCAGCCTCGTAACCCAAGGCAACGATCTCTTCTCTGCGCTCAAACTCCATCAAGCCGATCTGTTCAATGGGGGGTTGAACATACAGATCACTGATGACTTTGGCTTGTCTTGATTTCTCGATACCCCCCAATTCGATCACACGCATCAGCGATTTCATCATGGTGGGCATTTGCGCATTGCCTTCGGCAGCCATGTGGGCGGTGATGTCTTCCTCAAGCCCCACATCCACGGTCAAAATTCGTCGCGCACCCCGGGCCCGCATGCAGTCGACCGGCACATTGTTGACCAGTGCGCCATCTACCATCACATGCCTGCCGGCCATGAAAGGCTCAAAGAACACAGGAATGGAGGTGCTGGCGCGCACAGCCTTCCACAAAGGGCCTTGCTCAAACAAAAACTGGTTGCCCGTGGTCAAATTGCAGCTGATGGCGAAAAATGGAATGGGCTGATCTTCAATCAACAGGTCTCCAAACGCATTGCGGTATACCTCGTCAACTGCTTTGCTTTTGACAAAACCATGTTTGGGAATCCAGTAATCCGTCAGTTTGAATGGCAAACCTTTCTTGAAACTGATGGCCAGCGCCTTGCTGACCTCTGCGGCCGAGCGCCCCGAGGAAATCAGCGCACCGACCAGCGCACCCATGGAGGTTCCGCCCACAGAATCAACAATCACCCCCGCCTCTTCAAGCGCCTGAAAAAAACCGGCATGCGCGAATCCACGGGCACCACCACCGCCCAGCACCAAACCCAAGGTAAGACCCAGAATATGCCGTGCAACGCGTGCGTTGTCTGAATGGTAACCACGCCGCACATGCAACAGCTTGAATCCACTGCCAAAATTGCTGCGTATGCGCTCAACCACCGACTGCTCAACCCAGGCAGCTTCGTGAACCAGCACAAACCACACAGGCAAATCGTCGTCGGCACACTTCAACTGGGCTTTCAACAATTCGCAACTGCGTGAATCATTCAGAGTGCTTGCACACAGCATTACCACCATGCAATCGAGTTCTTCGATCAAACGGTCGTCCAATGCCTCCATGGGTTCCGTCTCGATCATTTCAACCACCCAGTCTTTGGCACTGACCGAAGCAGACGGTGTTACGTCACTGAGCTGCTTCCAGCGACGCAACTCGCAATGCCGGGCCATGGCCGACTGAAAACCTTCAATGGCTTGGGTGTTGAACCCATCAGGGCGAACAAAAGACTGAAACAAAATGAATTGGTGTTGCTTCAAGGGGCCGCTGTAGCCCAATTCACGCTTGAACCGGGAAACGAGCATTCGGATCAGGTGGTGATACACCGAGCGACTGAACTCACCAAACTGCTCCAGGGCAGCTTGGTCAATTTCAAGCAAAACACTGTCTCGACGGGCAGAAATGGTAAGCGTGCGTGGCGCCTGGTCAAAAAAACCCAGCTCACCAATCATTTCACCGGGGAAAAAAGAAAGGGTCAGGTCTTGAAAACCGTCGGGACGAAAACGCTGCCCTTTCAGCTGGCCTTGTAACAAAAGGTAAAAATGCAGACTGGCGTCGCCTTGTTCGAACAGGGTGTCACCACGGGGCAATCGAACCAGTCTTGCAAGTCGAATTAATTGTTCAGCTTCAGTGGGCTGAATTTCGAGCTTTTTCGACAAAAGCTCGATGGCATAACTTAGCTCAATGACTGGCAAGTCAGCAGGTTCGGACAAGGGGCACCGTGGTAAGAATAATTTGCCTTGATGGTAACAAACTATTGACCTGCAAAGCACCTACCCCCATGGGGCCCCTTTTAGCGATTCAGAAAGCCTTTCAAAGCGTCTTTAACTTTTTCCTCGGCTTTGCCCTTCAACTCTTCTTTTTTCTCATCTATTTTGGGTTGCAATTTGGCCTTGGCGGCTTCCTTGGCAAGTTCCTTGAATTGCAACTCCCATTGCACGCCTGTGAACGGGCCATACAAACGAACTGGCACAGTCACACCATTCAAACCAGAATCAAGCGTTTTGCCGTCCTGGCCTGTGCTGGTTGCGACCACCGAGGCTTTGGCCAGGTAATCAAGACTGTTTTTGACCAGGTTCACTTGCCCGGCACCTCCAATTCGGAACAAAGGCGCCATGACATTCAAATCGTTGGATGTGGCTACACCATTGGCAATGTCGAAACTCACTGCCAGTGAACTGAAATCGGTTTTTTTGGTGGTGTCTGTTTTCTCGGTGGCGTTGGACCCCGAAGTCAACAACGATTTGGCATTTCTGAATTTCTCGGCAAGGTTAATGCCTTTGATCGCACCGTCTTGCAAACTGACAGACACCTTGCCATCCAGCGCGGCTTTCATCTGGTTCACGGTATTGCCGGTGGTGCGAATATTGATGCCCACATTGCCCTTGCCTTCAACCATGTCTTTGTCCAGCAACGCCTTGATCACAGGCTGAACCTGAACACCGGTCATGTTCTGGTTCACGGTCACGGTTTGGGTGTTTGCATCGGCAGTGATCACACCCTTGGTTGAGCCGCCATAAAGCTGTGCATCCAGCGGCGAAATGGTCAGCTTGCCGCCGCGCGCAACTGCTTTGGTTTTCACTTGCTGAGCCTGAAGATTGGACACCTTCAATTCACCAATATTGGCGGTCACATCCAAATTCAGGCTACGCAGCGGGCTGAGGTCAACTGGCGTGTCCTTGGCGGTTTCCGCAGGCTTGCCCGCACTGTTGGCATCCGCCGCTTTTTTGGGTGGCAGCAATGCATCAATGTCGAGCTTGTCCGCATTCAGCACTGCAGTAATTGCGGGCTTGGCGAAATCTTTTACCGCTGCCTTCAAATCGAAACTGGTGGCTTCAAATTTCGAATTCAAATCCAGCTCGGCGGTTTTCTCGGTGTTGTTGACTGACAGTCTTCCTGCCAAGGGCATGCTGGCCTCTTTTTTAGGCAAGGCAGGGTCTTTCACATTCAGTTGCCCGCTCAATGCAGCCAACTCGATCAACTGGCTTTTCATGTTCAGGCTCATGGGGCTGGCCAGCTTCAAGTTCACGGTACGCTCGCCCTCCACCAAATTCACCGTGGTGTTCAAGGCGGCCGATACAGCTTGTTTTAAATTTCCCTGCAGCCCGGTTAAATCGAGCGTGGCATTGATGCTGCGTGTGGCTTGCTTTAAATCTGCCTTGAAATTGAATGCTTCACCTCGAGCGACTGTTTCGCTCAGTTCAAGCGAGGGCGAATTCAAACTGACATCGAAAGCACCCACACCGGGCAATTGCCCTTTGGCCTTGGCATCCAAAGCCTGGGCCTTCACTTCCAAGGTATTCGGGTTCACATTCAGCGTGCTCGCCTGCACATTCACATCGGCTTGCTGTTGATCCAGTTGCCCCAACACAGCAAATTTAAGGTTTTCAAAATTGGCATACAGGTTTTCACCCAAGCCAAACTCCAGGCGGGTGTTCAAATCAATATTCAAATCGGCTTGTGGCTTGTTGGCTTTCACATTGCCTTTCAGTGCGATGTCAGTGGGCACGCCCGGTTCAATCCGGCCGCTTTGCACCGCAAAATTGTTCAGCGAAGCTTCCAACCCGCCCTGCTTGTCCTGGTAGCTCACATTCAGGTTTTCAAGCGCGATCGAATCCACCGAGAAATTCAGTGCCTGCTCACCGGCTTGCTGAGTTGGTTCAGGCTCGGCTTGGGGTTCGTCTTTTTTCTCGGGATTGCTCAAATCATCGAAGTTGAACTTGCCATCCGCATTTTTCACCACGTTCACGGTCACACCGCTGGCTTGAACCGCATCGACCACCACTTCAGAACTGAGCAAGGGCAGCAAAGCCAGTGAAATACTGACTTTGTCAGCTTTCAGGAATTGATCTGTGCTTTGAAATTCAGAGAGCGTGACACCGTTGAGGTCGGCACCAATGGAAGGAAACCACTTGAGCTGCACAGGACCAGTGAAGGCGAGGTCGCGTTGCTGCTTTTCCTTGACCACCGCACTGGCCTTGTTCAGCAAGGCTTGCTGGTCAATGGTATTCACCAAGATTGCTGCAGTGGCTGCCAACACAATAGGCACCCCCACCACAATGCCTACGCCCCATGCAATCGCCTTTTTCATGGCGTACCTCCCTTAAGCTGCTTGTTCGTCCGTGGTCTGGCTGATCGTGCTCCACACGCTTGGCCCCTTGGCCGCTTTCTCGATGTCTGCCAAATAGGCTTGGTGCAGGGCCAATTCTTCTTCAGTCGGCTCTGGTTCGGGCAAATTCAGCGCACTGAGTTTGATTCGCTCCACGCCGTCATCATCATGTTGTGCATTCAGGTCGATCACCAGGCTGTCCTGCCCGCGTGTCATGGCCAAATAAACCTCGGCCAGAATTTGCGAGTCAAGCAAGGCGCCGTGCAATTGACGGTGCGCATTGTTCACACCCAAGCGGTCGCAAAGTGCATCCAGGTTGTTGCGTTTGCCTGGAAACATTTCACGCGCCATGCCCAGGGAGTCGATTACGCCGTCGACGTAATCGGCCATCTTGCCCATACCAAGGCGTTCAAGTTCGCCATCCAGAAACCCGATGTCGAATGCCGCGTTGTGAATGATCAGGGTACTGCCTTGCACAAAATCGAGAAAATCTTTGGCAATTTGCTTGAACTTGGGCTTGTCAGCCAGCATCTCATCGGAAATACCATGCACCTGAAAAGCGCCTTCATCCACCTCGCGCTCGGGGTTGATGTATTGATGAAAATGGTGATCCGTTACCTGCCGTCCATTCACCTCAATACAACCAATTTCGATAATGCGGTGGCCTTGCCGAACTTCCAGGCCAGTTGTTTCCGTATCCAGAACTACATATCTCATTGTTTCATCGCCTTTTCTACGCCCAGGTTTGCCAAGGCATCTGCCTTCTCGTTGCCGGGGTTGCCGGAATGGCCTTTCACCCAGTGCCAGCGCACCAAATGACGCAAGCTGGCTTCATCCAGGATTTGCCACAAGTCGGCATTTTTCACCGGCTTTTTGTCCGAGGTTTTCCAGCCATTCATTTTCCACTTGGGCATCCACTCCAATACTCCTTTACGCACGTACTGCGAATCGGTGTACACGTCGATGCTGCAACGTTTTTTCAGGGCATTCAAACCTTCAATGACAGCCGTCAATTCCATGCGATTGTTGGTGGTGTTCAATTCACCGCCGCACAATTCTTTGGCATGGTCACCCGATTGCAAAAACACACCCCAGCCACCTGGCCCCGGGTTGCCTTTGCACGCCCCGTCGGCATACATCACGACGCTGGCAATTCTTTGTTCACTCACAATTCAGTCCTGTTGGCCTTATCCTCGGTCGCCTATTGTAGGTGTTTTATTCAGCGCCTTATTGGCCATGGGTTTCAGTTGGCGTGAAGATACTTTTTTGTCTTTGAATGCCGGGCCGATCAGCCGCATGCCACGCACCCTTTTTACCGCACATACAAAATACACGGCACCACACACCGGCCACCAGCGATCACCTGCATGCTCCATGAATCCCATGCGGCTTAAGCCACTTTCGGTGAAGGCCGGGAAACGGTAGCAGCCAAAACGGCCAAACTCGGGTTCACAGGAAAGCAGCTTCAACCAGTCTTTCAGGCGGCTTAAATGAATGGGCTCACAACCTTTCGGCCACACAGGCGCCCAGCGTTTCAGGGCGGCATGCCGCAAGCCCCACAACGACATGGGGTTAAAACCAGTGATCACCACCCGCCCTTCCGGCATTAATACCCGCTCAACTTCTCGCAGCAATTGGTGCGGGTCTTCGGAAAATTCAAGTACATGAGGCAGCACGATCATGTCGAGCGATTGGCTCTCGAAAGGCAATTCTTCAAACTCGGCAAAACAATCGGGCGTAATCACTTCCACCCCATCGGGTTTGCTGGCCACCAAACCCTGCTGCACATAAGCCCTGTGGGGTATGCGGCTTTCTTTCAAGCCATCGACCAGCCGGGTGCCCAATTGCACGGCCCGAAAACCAAACAGGTCGGGCACCACTGAATCGATCCAGGCCTGCTCACGGCTTGTGAAGTACCGGCCCGCTGGCGTGTTCAGCCAGGCATCGAGTGCTAACATTTGGGCTTGTTGTGTACTCAAGTCGTTCAGGGGTTCAGATGGAATCATTCAAGTCTTCTCAAGTTTCGAATTGGTCGGTCTATGGTATCCCGGCCTTTCAGGACAACTACCTGTGGGCGATCGTGCATGAACCCAGCAAAGCCTGCATGGTGGTAGACCCGGGTTGTGCCAATTCGGTTCAGGATTTTCTGGATGCCCATGGCTATCATCTTAGCGGTATTTTGATCACCCATCACCACATGGACCACGTGGGGGGAATTGATGCGCTGTTGAGCAAAGCAGGCAAAGACCTGCCGGTCTATGGCCCGGGCAGCGGACGGGTTGCACAAATCAATCGCCCAGTCCGGGAGGGCGACACTGTGGATGTGCACTGCCTGGTCGCAAAAGTTCTGGAAGTACCGGGCCATACCCTGGACCACATCGCCTACGTGATCGAGCTTAAAGACACCATGAAGAGCGACGAGGTGTGGATGTTTCCAGGCGACACACTGTTTTCCGGTGGCTGCGGGCGCTTGTTCGAGGGCAGCCCTCAGCAAATGTTCGAATCACTTCAAAAACTCAATCAATTTGCTGCAAACACCCGCGTTTACTGTGCGCACGAGTACACCGAATCCAATTTGCGGTTCGCGCGGGCTTATTCACCCGGCTCCAAAAATATTGAAGCCCGGGAAATTGAAGTACGCAGAATCCGGGAACAAGGCTTAAGCACTATTCCGACAACGCTGGGTGTCGAGCGGCTCAGCAATTTGTTTATGAATGCAGCAAACCCCATTGAATTCAAACAAATACGTGAGGCCAAAGACAAATTCTGATTGCAATAATCAGTTAACAATTTTTCACATTCACACTTATTTGAAATAATTCAAGTGGTATCACCCGGGCTGGGGCGTGGGTCAACTCTCGATTGACCTACACAAAACTTCAACATAGGATGCACTTTCGTCTCGCTCTTTGCCCTGCCCGGCACCCAAGCTCTTTGAAATCCGACTCGTTCAAAAATGGAATCAAGCCTTCTGCCAAAACGGCCACTGTCGGTCGTTTCAAGGCAACGCTTGCCATTCTGGCGGGTGTTGTCGCTGGGCCCGGCTTGGCCTTGGCCAATGCGCAACAAGCCGAAATTGCATTCAACGCTGACAACGAGGAAGTTCAACTGTTCGGCCTGGTGGCCCCCAACCCGGGCCTTGAATTAAAGATGTCCGGCCCGCTGGACCTGATCACACTGGACTTTGCCGAGGAACCGGGTGATGTGTGGGCCGACATTCGGAAAGGCTTTTCGATACCTGACCTTGAAACGCAGGCCGTAAAGGTTCGGGAACGTGCCCTCATCAAAAACAAACGCATGGTCAACACCATGTTGTTGCGTTCGGAGCCCTACATTTATTTCATTGCCCAGGAATGCGCGAAGCGTGGCATGCCCTCGGAACTCGCTTTGCTGCCTTTCATCGAAAGCCAGTTCAACCCACACGCACGTTCCCCATCGGCGGCCGAGGGTTTGTGGCAGTTTATTCCGAGCACGGGACGTCAGTTTGATTTGAAACAAAACAAGTGGGTGGATGAGCGTCGTGACCTAGTGGCGTCTACCCGCGCTGCGCTGGACTACCTCACTTATCTGTACGACATGCACGGCGACTGGCACCTGGCCTTGCTTTCGTACAACTGGGGAGAGGGTTCGATACTGCGGGCAATTAAAAAAGCCCAAGAGGCAGGCCTGGAGCCGACGCTGGACAACCTTGAGTTACCCCTTGAAACACGACACTACATTCCAAAACTGCAGGCGCTTAAAAACCTGATCCAAAGCCCGGAACGCTTCGGAACCACCTTGCCGAAGTTTCCAAACAAACCTTACTTTGCAGAAATCAAACGCAGCTCGGATGTTGACCTTCGAGAGATTGCACGACTGGCCGGTGTCGAACTTGAGTTGATTCGCAAACTGAACCCCGGCTTGAACCAGCCTGTTTTGTACGCGGCCCACAGCAATACACTGCTGGTGCCTGTTGAGTACACTGCAAAAATTCAGGCCAGCCTGAAACAGTACAAGCCGCCAAAACCCCAACGCAGCTACACCGTGAAAAAGGGTGACACCTTGGGAGAAATTGCCCAGCGGTTTGATGTAAGCGTAAAGGCCTTGCAACAGCAAAATGGATTGGGCAAAAAAAAGCTGATCAAGCCCGGCATGAAATTGAGCATTCCTCACACGCCAAAACCGGGCAGTTGGGAATCCTGATACGGTTTTACAGCACGGGCGCAGCATCGATAAGCTGGCGGGTGTAGGCATGTTGCGGGTTGGCAAACAACTGCTCTGCCGAACCCCGCTCAACCACCTCACCATGCCTTAGCACCACCACCTCATCAGCCAAATACTGAACCACCGCCAGGTTGTGCGTAATGAACAGCATGGCCACGCCAGTTTCGGTTTGCAAGCGTTTTAGCAAATTCAAGATTTGCGCCTGAACCGATACATCCAGTGCGGAAGTGGGTTCATCACAAATCAAAATTTTGGGTTCTGAAACCAGAGCGCGCGCAATTGCAATGCGCTGGCGCTGCCCACCCGAGAATTCATGTGGAAAACGGGCCAAGGCTTCTTCGGGCATGCTGACCTGGTCGATCACCTTGAGCACTCGCGCCTTTCGAGCTGCCGCATCCAGATCGGGACGCAAACTAAGCAAAGGTTCTTCCAGAATTTCAGCGATTCGATGGCGCGGGTTCAGCGAGGCAAAGGGGTCCTGGAACACAAATTGAATTTTCGAGCGCCAGCCTTGGGGGCCACGCTCGGCCCACTGGCTCAGCGGGCGGCTTTCCATCAACACATCGCCCCCCACTTTTGCATTGCTGCCCAACAGGCCCAACAAGGCACGAGCCGCTGTTGTTTTGCCCGACCCGGATTCGCCCACCAAAGCCACAGTGCGGCCTTGCAGCAAGGTGAGGTCGAGCTTGTTCAGGACAGGTTTGAAGTGTTTGCGCAGCAAACCACCTTTTTCAGGATAGGCGACCGACAGGGACACGGTTTGCAACACCGCCCTGGCGCTGGTTCCTGAAAAATGAGCACTGCCAAAGTTGGTGCTGCCTGTGCCTGGCTTTGTGAAAGACAAATCGGCGTGGTAGAAACAACGCACCGCATGGGTTTGAGTGGCTGCGAGCAGTTGCGGCGTGCTTTGGCTGCAATTTTCCTGAGCATGCATGCAGCGGGCAGCGAAGCGACAGCCCGGCTTTGGATTGACCAGCGAGGGAACTCGCCCCTCTAATGCATACAAAGCCTGCCCACGCTGGGCCTGGCTAGGTAGCGACTTGACCAAGGCATGTGCGTAAGGGTGACGGGGTGCAGCAAAAAACTCGGCAGTGCTGGCTTTTTCAACCAGTTGGCCGGCGTACATCAGCCCCACCGTGTCGGCCATTTGTTTCACGATCGCCAAGTCGTGCGTAATCAGCAACATGGCCATGCCCTGCTCGCGTTGCAGGGTTTTCAATAAGTCGAGCACTTGGGCCTGAATGGACACATCCAGTGCCGTAGTTGGCTCGTCGGCAATCAACAGATCGGGCTTCACGCTCAAGGCCATGGCAATCATGACCCGCTGTTTTTGCCCACCCGACATTTCAAAGGGATACTGTTGCAAGCGTTTTTGCGGCTCAGGAATACCAACCCGGGCAAGCCATTCCTCGGCCTCTTTCAAAGCCTGTGCTTTGCTGACGCCTGTGTGCAGGCAAATGATTTCGGTCAGCTGATCACCCACAGTCATCACCGGGTTCAGGCTGGTGCCCGGCTCTTGGAAAATCATGGCAATGCGCTTGCCGCGCAAGGTGCGCATGGCGGTTTCGCTGATGCGCAACACATCGGTGCTGTTTGAATTTGCACCTGCACTACTCTCGTTTAACCTCACTTGTCCGGCCACAATTGCGCCACTGTCTGGCAACAGTCGAGCAATACTCAGGGCTGTCATGGACTTGCCACAACCCGACTCGCCCACCAAGGCAAAGGTTTGGCCTTTTTCAATGGCCAGTGAAATATCGTCGAGCGCATGCACCCAACCGGCTTCGCTGGCCAGGCGGGTTGTAAGTCCGTGGATGTTGAGCAAACTCATACGCTTACACCCTCACCAAAGATTGTTTCAACTGACGCGCGCGGGGATCGAAGGCATCGCGTACTGCATCGGCAAACAGGTTGGCCGAAAGCACCAACAACAGCATGAATACGAAAGCGGCCACCAGGCTCCACCACACAATGGGCTCGCGGCTTAGTTCAAGACGTGCCGCATTAATCATGGTGCCGTAACTGAAGGTGCTGGGGTCCACGCCCACACCTACGTAACTGAGCACAGCTTCGGCCAGCACCAAGCCGGAAAAGTCCATCACCATGGCAATCAAAATTAGGTGCATCAAATTGGGCAATAAATGCGAGAACAGAATTTTTGCACTGGACACACCACTTGCCCTTGCTGCCAGAATGTAGTCTTGCTCGCGCATTTTAAGTACTTCGCCGCGAATTAGTCGTGCAAGCCCTGTCCAACTGGTCAGCCCCAAAATGGCACACAGGAAGAACAGGCGCAGGTCTGCTTTTTCAACCGAGGACGCGAACGCCTCGGGGTTGGCATCCAGTGCAACCTGCAACATCAATACCGTTGCGGCAATCAGCAGCACGGATGGAATTGAATTCAGGGTGGTGTAGATGTATTGAATGACATCATCCACCCAACCCCGGAAGTACCCGGCGGCCAAGCCCATTGCAATGCCCACGGGCAAAGTGAGCAAGGTGGTAAGCAAACCGATCAGCATGGCTGTGCGCAGGCCTTTAAGAGCGATGTAGAGCACATCCACACCCACCTTGTCGGTACCCAACACATGGTAGGCCTCGGCCCACTTCCACAGCACGCCACCCAGAATACACAGCACAAACAAGGTCCACACCACTGCCTGATAGGCCCCGCTGCCTGTGAACACGCTGATGGTATTTTGATGTTCAGCATCGGCCATGGCCCGGCGAATAGTCCACAGCGCTGCCAGGAAAAAAGCCCACAACACGGCACCGCCCAGCGCACCTTGGTAAGCACGCTTCAACAGGTCTTGCCCTTTCAGGCTTTCATCTTGCAAGTGCGCACCACCAAACTGCAAACGGGCGTAATCGCGCACCGGCTTGCCATCCACTTCCATGGTTTCCTTGCTCAGTGCACGGGTGGCCAAAGGCGCGGAATAGGATTTTTCACGCTCATAGGCCAATGGGCCCAAGGCCACATCCAGCACAGAAATAATCGGGCTGGCATAACGGCTTTGCTGCTCGGCATTCAGGCGAAGGTGAATACTGTCGAGCAAAGTGATGACCACTGCCAACAGCAACACCACCAGGCTTGCGCTGGCAATTTTCGATTGAAACACCAAGCCCCAAGAGGCACGGGAAAGCGGACTTTTAACCACACTGCGAGCATAGGCCAGCACGCCAAATACCAGCAGCCAGATCAACACATCAGTGAGCAAGAAAGTAGGCATCATCGACCTGCTCTCCTTAAGCCAAACGAACCCGAGGGTCCGCGATGGTGTAAGCAATGTCAGTCAAAATCAAACCCACCAGATAAAGCACGGAACCAATGAACACCATGGCGCGCACAATCGCAAAGTCTTGCGATTGAATGGCCTCGATGGTGTAACTGCCCAAGCCGGGAATGCCAAAGAAGGACTCCGAAATCAGTGAGCCCATGAACAAAAGAGGAATGACTGTGACGGAACCTGTGAGAATTGGAATCAAGCCGTTGCGCAATACATGGCGCCCGAGCACTTGCACTTCAGACAAGCCCTTGGCACGTGCGGTGCGCACGTAGTCCTTGTTGATTTCTTCGAGAAAAATAGTGCGGTACCAACGTGTGCCGCCACCCAAACCACTGACCACACCGATGAGGACTGGCAGAATCAAAAACCGCCAGGCATCCACGCCTGCGTCGTATCCGGAAATGGGCACCAGCGCCAGCGTTTTGGAAAACAGGTACTGCCCGCCAATGATGTAAAACAGGCCGGAAATGGACATGGCCAGCACACACAACACCACGCCAGTCAAATCCAGATAAGTGCCTCGGAAAAAAGTCAGCAACAAGGACAACACAATGTTGAGGAACAAACCGAGAATGAACACGGGTACTGCCAAAGCCAGACTGGGCCCGGCGCGTTTTGCTATTTCATTGGCAATGTTGCGGCCATCGTCAGAACTTCCAAATTCACCCACAAACATGGGCACCGACTTTTGAAAGAAAATTGTTTCGGTTAACTTGCCTGCGCCCTCGGCTTCGCTGTTGACCAGCAGGGGCAAGTCGTAGCCTTTTTCACGCTTCCATTGATCCACCGATTCTTGCGCTACCCGCTTGCCACCCAATGCCATGCGTGCCATGTCATCAGGGCTGTTGACCTGGAAAAACAGCACAAAGGTGATCAGGTTCACGCCCAACAACACCAACAAGCCGTACAGCACACGGCGAAGCAAATAGTTGCCCATCAGCGTTCGCCCCCTTTGTGGTGTGCCAAGGTGGCAAGGTCTTCACGCAGCCCCATGGCTTGTTCTCGGCGCTTCCAGGCTGCCCAGGCTGGCCAAATGAACAGGACCAGTGCAATCAGCAACACGGGGATTGGCCACCACTCAGGCTGATTCCATTCCTTTCGGGCAGCATCGCGTTTGGCGGTGTCGATTGTTTTGTATTTGATGCTGTTGCGGGCCAGGTCGTTGGGTTTCACGTTGCCGTACCACTCGTGAATCAAACCAAACTGCTGCGGCACAAATGCAAACAACCAGGGCACATCGTCTTGAACAAGGTCGGTCATTTGCGAAATAATTTCAGCGCGTTCCTCGTTGTTCGGCATGGTTTTCATGCGTTCAAACATGGCGTCGTACTGTGCATTGGAATAGTTCGAGGCATTTTCACCAGCCGTTTTCGCACGGCTGTTCGGGCCGTACAGCAGGAACAAAAAGTTTTCCGGATCGGGGTAATCCGCATTCCAGCCAAGGAAGAAAATTTGCGCATTGCCTTTGCGAATTTTTTCCTGAAAACGATTCCAGTCAGTGGCCCGAATGTCCAGTTGAATGTTCAATTTCGCAAATTGCTTTCGGTACCAATCGAAGCGGGCTTTGTCGCCTGGGCCACCACCTGTGGTGTCCAGTGCCAAGGTCAAGGGTTGGCCGGTTTTGGGGTCAATGCCATTGTCATAACCCGCTTGCTTCAGCAAGGCCAGTGCATCTTCAACTGGCTTGCGCACTGGCTTTCCATCCACAATGTTGTACACCTGCGTGTTGTAACCCGCCTCGCCTTCCTCGTAACCAAACAGGCCCGGAGGCACTGGGCCATGGGCGGGCACGGCGCGGCCATTCGTGAAAATTTGGGAAAACTCTTCCCAGTCCATGGCAATTGCAATGGCTTGACGAAGCAACTTGGCGCGCTCTGCATCTTTGGCGGAATTGCCTGGCCCCACGACAGGGTCTAGCCAATTGAAGCCCAAGTAAAACATGCTGGTCGACAGCGAGGTTTCAAGTCGAATGCCTTTCTCAGCCATTTCCGGGGTGAGGGCTGCATCGCCGTCAGCGCTGGCGCGAATGGCTTGGTCGAAAGTGTCGGCACTAACCCCCGAAGTGTCGTAATAGCCTTGTAAAAACTTGTTCCAGTACGGAATGCCCTCTTTCTCGCGTGTGAACACCACGCGGTCAATGAAAGGCATGGTTTTGCCAGCATCGGCCAGCAAACCCTTCTCTTCATCCCCGGGCTCACCTTCAGACGGGTAAGGTTCACCCCGGTGGTTGGGGTTGCGCGACAACACCATGCGGGAATTCGGGTCGTTCTCGGTCAACATGTAGGCGCCGGTGCCCACGGGCCACCAATCCAATACCAGGTTGTTTTCTATGAACCCTTTTTGGCTGTAAAACGCATCGGCCTCCCATGGAATGGGGGCAAAAAACGGCATGGCCAACCAGTAAATAAACTGCGGGTATTTGCCGTTTACGCGAATTTCAAGCGTGTGATCATCGAGGGCTTTGGCACCCGGCAAATCGAATTGGCGCAAATCAAGCCACGGCAAATCTGCGGTGGCTGGCGGGAAAGCGTTGCCGGCTTCTTTCTGGATTTTTTCTTTCAGTGCCTTGTCGTGCTCTTGCAGGGTTTTGGACAATTCGCCCAAACCGACCACGTAATCGCCCATGTGCCCCAAAATTGGCGACACAATTCGCGAGCTGGCCAGCCGCTTGATTTCGTACACATAGTCATGTGCAGTCAATTCGCGTGTGCCCTGCTGCTCAAACTGCAAGGGGCTGCTGTAATTGCGGGCTTCGTCGCCAAGTTGGTGGTACAAAAAATTGCCTTGGGCGTCTTTGGCAAAAGCGGGGTGCGGCTGGTATTGAATGCCCGGCTTTAATTGAATGGTGTAAACACTGGTTTTAACGGCATCCAGGGGCGCATCGTCGGGCAACACATTGCCAGCCTCGTCCAGATACACCGGGGTGGGCATGGCTACGGCGGCCAAGGGCTCAAGCTGGTAGGGGCGCTTCAGGTAATGGTACTGAAACAGCGGCTCGTAAATTTGGTAGGTGAATTCTGCTTCGTCGGACGTGTAGGACTGGGCAGGGTCAAGGTGCTTGGGACGGGCAGTGAAGGCGGTGTAGAGGGTGTCGAGTTCTTGGTCGGCAGCCGTTTCAACATAGGGATTGTTGGGTGCTTTGCTACACGCAGCCAGGGAAAGCCCCAAAGCCACAGCCACAACAAAACCACCACCCCACTGAACTGCTTTTGCGAAACGCTGGAGAACTGCCAAAAAACCACCCTCGCACTGTTGTTTTTTTAGATGGCTTATTTAACCACGCCAAACACGCTCCGGACCAGTGTCGGCGTGAATCCAGCCACCTTTTGCACCCACACGGAAGTAGAAGCCCACGCCACCAGCACGGAAACCTTCAACCAGCTCACCCAGTACCTTGGGGTGCAGGCCGGGCAAACGGAAATCAACAGCCTGCCCTTTCAGGTGCAAAGAATTGCGGGCAGCGGGCAAACCTTGCTCGATCAAGCGGGCATTGGTTTTCGGGCTGCGATAACCCGAGGTAATTTCAACTGGCGCCACAAAGCCGTATCGACGCACAAAAGCCTGCGCAGCCCACAAGGTGTCGATAATTTGCGTGTCCATGCGGAAAACCTGATTTGCTTGCACGTCTCGAAGCAAACCACAAATCTGCTCATAGGCGATTGGGTTAAGATGTCCGTCTTTCCAGTAGGTTATGTTCAAGCGCTCGCCCGATTGTGGGCGTACCATTTCAAGGGTGCGCGGTTGCAGCCAAAAGGTAAGGTCAACCAGTCCCGGATCGAACAGATCGGGAGGTGGAACCAGATCGGAACCCGCGGCCAGAACACCGCGATTCAGGAATGTGTCCACCGAGCCAATGACGGCCAAAGTGCTAATCGTTTTTAGAAATGATCGCCGGTCGAATGTGTGCATTGCCATAACTTAAGAATTTACTTGAACTTATAATATGAGTTCTTTGAAAAAAAGTCACTAATCCATGTCAACAGATCGCCAAAATCAAACAGTTCGCACCCGTTTTGCACCCAGCCCAACAGGCTATTTGCACTTGGGGGGCGCCAGAACCGCTTTGTACAGCTGGGCTTTTGCCCGCCACCACAAAGGGCAGTTCATTCTTCGCGTGGAAGACACCGATGTTGAGCGGTCTACGCCTGAAGCTGTTCAAGCCATCATGGACGGCATGGCCTGGTTGAACCTGGATTACGACGAAGGCCCTTTTTTCCAAATGCAACGCATGGACCGTTACCGGGCCATGATCGACAAACTGCTTGAAAAAGGCGATGCCTACCTTTGCTACTGTACGCAAGACGAACTGAATCAAATGCGTGAAAAGCAACGGGAAAGTGGCCAACGTATTCGTTATGACGGCACTTGGCGCCCCGAGGCTGGCAAGGTATTGCCCGCGCCACCCGAGGGCATCAAGCCCGTGGTGCGCTTCAAAAACCCGCTGAGCGGCGCTGTGAGCTGGGACGATTTGGTGAAAGGTCCCATTTCCATCAACAACGAGGAAATGGACGATTTGATTATCGCCCGCCAGGACGGCACACCCACCTACAACTTCTGTGTGGTGGTGGATGACTGGGAAATGAA
The DNA here is from genome assembly GCF_005871185.1 of Limnobacter alexandrii. Classification (GTDB taxonomy): domain Bacteria; phylum Pseudomonadota; class Gammaproteobacteria; order Burkholderiales; family Burkholderiaceae_B; genus Limnobacter; species Limnobacter alexandrii. The sequence goes on along the minus strand of NZ_SWKN01000008.1, from coordinate 36,057 downwards.
GATTACCCACGTGATTCGTGGCGATGACCACATCAACAACACACCGCGCCAAATCAATATTTTGAAGGCGTTGGGTGGTGAGCAGCCAATTTACGGACACCTGCCGATGATATTGGGACATGACGGCGAAAAACTGTCCAAGCGCCATGGCGCGGTCAGTGTGGTGCAGTACCACGAAGAAGGCTTTTTGCCAGATGCCATGATCAATTACCTGGCTCGCTTGGGCTGGAGCCATGGCGATGACGAATTGTTCAGCCGTGAGCAGTTGGTTGAATGGTTTGATTCTTCGAACCTATCTAAATCGGCCGCACAGTTTGATCCGGAAAAGCTGAAATGGGTGAATGCCCATTACATGAAACAGGCGCCGAAAGAGGTCTTGCTTTCTGATTTGCAAACACGCTTGGAACAAGACGGTGTGAATGCATTTGAAGGCCCGAAACTGGCCGATGTGTTGGATGTGGTGCTGGAGCGCGCTTCCACCTTGGTGCAACTGCGTGACGAAGCGGCACTGTTTTATAAAGTGCCACATGTGAGCGCAGAGGAACTGGCGCCCATGCTGGAAGAAGCAGGTGTGCGTGCCGCTTTGGCTGAATTCAATGACGGCCTGAACAGCGTGGACTGGAATGTGGAAGCGCTCAATGGTTTGGTGAAAGCCACCATTAAAAACCACGGCTTGAAAATGCCAAAACTGGCCATGCCACTGCGTTTGATGTTGACGGGCATTACGCAAACGCCTTCAATTGACAAGGTAATGAACTTGCTGGGCAAGCAAACTGTACAAACTCGAATTGCGCAAGGATTGCAATCATGAGCAACAAGAAACCCAAGGCGAACCCCGCCGACTGGGGCACAGCCACCCAGGCCATTCGTGCGGGCAGCCACCGCACTGAATTTGGTGAACATTCTGAGGCGATGTTTTTGACATCCAGCTTTGTGTTCGACAACGCAGCACAGGCTGCCGCACGTTTTGCTGGCACCGAAGAGGGCAATGTCTACGCGCGCTTTACCAACCCCAGCGTGCAAATGTTTGAACAACGCCTGGCCGTGCTGGAAGACACGGAATACTGCCTGGCCACATCCAGCGGCATGGCAGCCATTACCACGGCCTGCATGGGCTTGTTGAATGCGGGCGACCACATCATTGCGTCCAAAGCCTTGTTTGGTGCCACCGTGCAGTTGTTCGTGAACATTCTGTCGCGCTTCGGTATTGAAACTACGTTTGTGGATGGCACCAGCATTGAGGCCTGGGAAAAGGCGATCAAGCCAAACACCAAGCTGTTTTACAGCGAGACGCCTTCGAATCCGCTTACTGAGATTCTGGACATGAGGGCGCTGAGCGACTTGGCCAAAAAGCACGGCATTTACAACGTGGTGGACAACTGCTTCTGCACCCCTGCCCTGCAAAAGCCAGTCGATTTTGGTACGGAAATTATTATTCATTCCGCCACCAAATACCTCGATGGCCAAGGCCGTGTGCTGGGCGGAGCCATTTGCGGCCCCAAAGACTTGTTGAAAGACAAAATTCTGCCTGTGCTGCGCACTGCCGGCCCAACGCTGTCGGCGTTCAACGCCTGGGTGCTGTTCAAAGGGCTGGAAACATTGAACATTCGCATGCTGGCGCAATCGGCTGCTGCACTTGAAATAGCCACCTGGCTGGAAGCACACCCTGCGGTAAGTAAGGTGTACTACCCGGGGCTGAAAAGCCACCCGCAGCATAAATTGGCGATGAAGCAGCAAAAAACAGGCGGTGCCATTGTGTCGTTCGAGGTGAAAGCAGCGAATGAAGACGATGCACGCGCCAAAGCATGGCAGGTAATTGACAGCAGCCAGTTGATGTCGATTACTGCCAACCTGGGTGACACTCGCACCACGATTACTCACCCGGGCACTACCACGCACGGAAGGCTTAGCCCGGAAGCGCGTGAAGCTGCCGGTATCAAGCAAGGTTTGATTCGTTTGGCGATTGGCCTTGAGGATGTTGCCGACTTGAAGAAAGACCTGATGCGCGGCTTGGGTGGGTAATCAGGCAAGCGTGAAACAAAAAAGCCGCTGATTTTCACCAGCGGCTTTTTTTATTTGACGTGGACATTACACACGCATTTGGTCTTCTGTCATGCCCTTGGCCATGGCTTCTTTCATCCAGTTTGGGCGCTTGCCGCGACCAGACCAAGTTAATGAGGAATCCTGGGGGTGACGGAAACGCACAGGCGCGGGTCCCAGTTCACGCTTGCCCTTGGGTTTTGCGCCACCCAATTCAGCAAACAATTCTTCAAGTTTCAAACCCTTTGAAGCAGCAAGTTTCTTGACTTCTTCAATGGCTTGCAATTTGGAACTGCGTTCATTCAATTCTTTTTCAATGTCTGATTTCAATTGTTGAAGTTCAGAAGCACTTAAAGCAGATAGGTTTAGTTTTTTCATTTTTTCTTTTTAAAGAAGTTTATTAACAAGCCCGATTGTAATTAAATTTATTATTAATCACAAACGTGAAATTAAATTGATTACTTAATAAGGTCAAGTGCAAATTTAAAATGCTCATTTTCCGCACTTTCCAGCCATTCAAATACCACCATTTCGGTAGTCACCAATTCAGCACCATTACCAGCCAAGCGATCAAACGCGGCATCACGGTTTCTATCTGTTCTCGAGCCGCAAGCATCGGTTACCACCCACACTTCCATTTCTTCATTCAGCAAATCGAGTGCAGTTTGAAGCAGACACACATGGGCCTCAACACCCGCAATTACAATACTGGGGCGCTCTGATTCCTGGGTATTCTTTTGCAAATGTTTGGGCAAACTGCGAGCGTTGCCTGCAGGTGCTTTGCTGGTCAATAAATCAATCAAACCTTCAGGGCAAGCACTGAAGTGGGTTTTGCGCATTGTTGCTTTACAAAATGCACCCAAGGCAGGAATAAACGGACCTATTTTGTCGGGCACATGCTCGGTACCAAACACCGGCACGCGCAGCTTTTTGGCCAGTGTGGCCAGTATCAAGGCATTTTTGTAAACCTCGTCGGCCTGGTGTATGGCCGGCATCAGCTTTTCTTGATAATCAATTAAAACGAGTTGGCTTGATTCGTGATTCAATAACATTCGATGTGAAAAACCAAAGTGCAAAACAAGAGCATACAAGGTTATTCACTACAAAAACACCAGGCACTGAACAACACAATCATAGATTCAACCTTGTTTACTTTCTGTAATCTGTTGACAATATTTTTCAAGCTCCTCGGGCAAATGGCTTGGACACACGCCACACAAACGATTGCCAGGCACCGCATAATCAATGAACTTCGGATAAGGCAAATTCAGTTTATGCATGATTTCAATAAACTCTTGAAGACTTTTTTCATCGCCCAAACGAGGATTTCGGCTTTTCTCTTGCCCAATTGAGGAAACCCGGCGGTTTTGATAATCATGCCCCGGGTACACCAAAGTCTCTTCGGGCAAGCTGAACAGTTTCTCTTTCACGCTTTTGTACAAAGTGGGGGCATCGCCATTTTGAAAATCGGTTCGACCGCAACCATCAATCAGCAAGGCATCCCCTGTAAATACACGTTCACCCAAGCGATAGGAAAAGTGACCGTCGGTGTGACCGGGCGTGTGTAGGGGTTCAATTTGCACACCGCCCACAACAAATGGTTTTCCTTCCTCTATTGCATGGTCTGTGCATGGCAAGCGATCAAACGCCGGGGCCGCAATTTTGCTACCCACTTTGTTTTTCAATTCAAGCGCCGCAGTAATGTGATCCGCATGAATATGGGTGTCCAAGGTGTAGGCGAGTTTTAAACCGAGCTCGTTCAAAATCGCAAGATCTCGGTCCATCACAGACACCACCGGGTCAATCAACACGGCCTGCCCTGTTTCCTCGCAGCCCAGCAGGTAGGTGTATGTGCTGGATACCGGTTCAAAAAGCTGTTTGAAAATCATCTTTTAACCCCAATCCTCTACATATGCGCAACAACGCATATAATAGACTCTCTTGCATGTTTGCGCTGCAAGAAACGTGGCGCGAGAGCCGGGCAAGGCACAATGTTGCATCGTGCAATTCGCAAAGGGAATAATTTTGAAGCAGGCATTTTCATGATTGGTACGCTGGCTTTGGGTTTGTTGGTGGGCTTGGTCATGGCGCTGACTGGCGCTGGTGGTGGCGTGCTGGCTGTTCCCCTTCTCGTGTTTACAACCGGGCTGCCAGTGCAAGAGGTATCACCCATTGGTTTGCTGGCCGTGGGCCTTGCTGCCACGCTGGGTGCGGTGCTGGGTTTGCGTGCAGGTGAGGTGCGCTACAAAGCAGCCGCATTGATGGGTTTTGTGGGCTTGCTCCTCTCCCCTGTGGGTTTTTGGCTTGCCCAGCAGGTGGACACCAAGGCACTGGGACTGGCTTTCTCCGTGGTATTGCTGTGGGTGGCTTTCAATGCGTTTCGGGGCGCAGCCAATTCAGAAATGAATGTGATTGATGCGCCACCCGATGCTGAAAAAAGCAAATGCCCCTGTATACGCAGCCCTGAAACCGGGCGGTTTATCTGGACCTGGCCTTGTGCGCGCGCACTTGTTTTCTCGGGTGCGGTCGCGGGCTTTTTATCAGGCTTGCTGGGCGTGGGTGGCGGCTTTGTGCTGGTGCCCACCTTGCAGCGATTTACCAACTTAAGCGTTCAATCGGTCACTGTCACTTCCCTGGCAGTAATTGCGATTGTGTCCACCTTTGGGGTATTGAACAGTGCCAGTGCAGGGGCTTTCAATTATGAAATTGGCATCACTTTTGCTGCCGCCGCCTTGTGCGGTATGTTGGGCGGGCGCTTGATTTCAAACAAAATGCCAAGTGCGCAATTGAAAAAAGCATTTGGCGTGATGTGCATCATTGTGGCGGCACTGATGGTGGTGAAAAATATTTAAGTGATTCAAAAACCCGGCGTAATTCCGAAACCAATCGTGAAGGCCCTGACCTCTTGAAAAGTGCCATAGTCGCTGCCGTAGCTGGCATCCACTTGCAGAAAATCGGGAATGAGGGTGTAACGGGCACCGACGCGCCAACTTAAACTGTCATTCACACCTGAATAGGTTTCAACAGAAAACCCGACCCGCTCATTGAAGGAATAATCCAGTGCTGCCGCTTTGAAGACACTGTTGTCGCTTTGGGTTTGGTCGCTGTATTGCAAGTAACCCAAATTCAAGTGAAGCAGCAAATCGGTGCCATGCAGGGGCACCGAGGCAATGGTTGTAAGCAGCGTTTCCTGCGACGATTCATCATTGAATTTCAAGCGCCCCCATTCCCGACTGGCCGCCAAGCCAAATCCCGTTGAGTTTTCAGTGAAATCTTGAAGAATGTGTTTGTAACCAAGCGCAACCAGGGATTGATCTTCCTGATTGCCATGAACAGCGACAAGCCCAAGACTGAATTCGCTGTTGCCCAGGAAATTGAAGCCTCCATTGAAATTGTCTTGTCGAACTTCAAGGGCAGTTTCTGTCCAGAAATCAAGTTGGCAGGTTCTGTGTGCGGTCACCGACGCATCGTCAGTTTCAATGGGACGCCCGGCCTGTGCCGAATGAATGTTCATGCACACCATCAAGGCACAAGCCGCGTATCGGATCATCTAGAATTTCCCAAAAAATATTCAGGCGCTGGCGCTTGCTTCTTCTTCAATAGCGGCCGATGCCTGCGTTAATGCGTCCTGATCGATATTAAAGTCCATCAAGCGCTCTACATTCAAAAGTAGCACAAACTCTTCACCGACTCGACCAACACCTTTGAGAAAATCGGTATTTACACCTGAACCAAACTGCGGAGGCGGATTCACTGAATCGCTGGACACGTCAACCACCGCATTCACCGCATCGACCATAAAACCGATCACCTGAGACTCATCTTGAACACTTGATTCAAGAATCACGATACAGGTGCGACGGTTCACTGCGGTTTTTCCCTGACCAAACCGTGAGGACAAGTCGATGACAGGGACCACTGCACCTCGAAGGTTGATGACGCCACTGATACAAGCCTGCATCATGGGCACCAGGGTAATGTTGCCATGTTCAATAATTTCCTTGACGCGCAAAATTTCAACGCCCAGCTTTTGTTGATTCACCTGAAAAGTCAGGTACTGCTTGATTTCAGCATTCATTTCAAAATTCCCTCAAATTCAGTTTTGAACCATGAAACTACGGGTAATGGACTGCCCCACTTCACCCACCAGTTTCGGAATGTCAACAATCAGTGCCACTTCGCCGTTGCCCATAATCGTGCCGCCACTCACGGCCGGGTTGCCTTCAAACAGACCACCCAAGGGTTTGATCACAGTTTGGGATTCACCCAACAGGCGGTCTGCAACGATGCCCACTTTCATTCCGCCGTGGCTCACCACGATGATGTTCTCGCGCTTGGGCTTCTCGCTTGTTTCTCCAAATACCTTGCGCAAACGTATGCAGGGCAAATATTCGCCGCGCAGGTCGTAGCTCAAATCCACGGCATCACTGTTGCTGCCCTGGCCAGTCAGTTCTACGCATTCGCGCACATAGGCCAGCGGAATCACATACACACTTTGCCCCACGGCAATCTGAAAACCATCAATAATAGCCAGAGTGAGTGGCAGGCGAATTTCAAATGTGGTGCCAACTCCTTCTGTGGATCGAACATTCACCGTGCCACGCAGGGCTTCAATGTTTCGCTTGACCACATCCATGCCAACGCCACGGCCAGAAATGTCGGTGACTGCCGCTGCGGTTGAGAAACCAGGCGCAAAAATCAGCATGTTGATGTCAGATTCAGTGAGCGTTTGAGTGGCCGATACAATGCCCTTCTCGATCGCTTTGGCACGAATTTTCTCGTGCACCAAACCACGTCCGTTGTCACGGACCTCGATCACAATGTGCCCACCGTCGTGGTAAGCATTGAGTGTCAATGTGGCTTTGTCCCGCTTGCCTGCCTTCAAACGTTCGTCGGGTGTTTCAAGGCCATGGTCCATGGCATTGCGCACCAGGTGCATCAAGGGGTCGCTAATTTTTTCAACCACTGATTTGTCCAGCTCGGTTTCCTCGCCCTGAATAATCAGGTCCACATCCTTGCCCAAAGCCTGTGCGGTATCGCGTACCACACGTTGAAAACGCTGAAAGCATTCGCCTATTTCAACCATGCGCAAACCCAAGGCGCCATCCCGAATTTCTTCGATCAAGGCACCCACTGCACAGGTGGCTTCCAGCAGCGCAAAATTTTGTGCCTTTCTGGCCTGTTCAACCGTTCCGGCATTGGCAATTACCAATTCACCCACCAGGTTAATGAGTGCATCGAGTTTGTCCGACTGCACCCGAATGGTGGATGTTGCTGCCTTGGCTGGCACTTTCTTGGCCACTGCCTTGGCTTCTGTGCCGACTGACGCAACCGGCGCGGCAACTGCAGGCACGGTACATTCCGCATTCATGGGCGTTACTGACACCCTGCACTCTTCCGGCAAAAACTCGAAGGCATCCAGAATGTCTGCCTCCGATTGCACAGTTTCATACTGGGCATTGAAACCCAGAAAGCAGGTTTCCGGATCAAACTCGCTTACTTTGGGAATGTGCTGTAACTGGGGCTCCATGGATTTGAACTGCCCCGACTTTGCAAGGTAGTTAAAAATGGAATGTGGGTCAAAACCATCGCGAAATGTGTCAACACCCAGTTCCACCTGAATCAGCCACGCGCGCAATCCGGTTGCCACGGGGCTTGTCGCCTCATTCAGCAAGTACGCCTTCAACTGTCGGGTCAGCGCGGATTGTTCAGCAATGCTTTTCTCATCCAGATCGTTTGTGTCTACACCGCTTTCCAAACTTGCAACCAGGGAATGAATTTGATCGCAACAGGCCAACACCAGATTGCCCAAGGCAGAATCAAATTGAAGTTCCTGATTTCGCACACGGTCCAACACGGTTTCAAGATCGTGAACAAAGTGGGTGATGTTTGCAAAACCAAATACGCCTGCGCTGCCTTTGATGGTGTGAATGGCGCGAAACGCAGCATTCAGCAATTCCAGGTCTTCAGGACTTTTCTCCAACTGAAGAATCAGATTTTCTACATCAGCCAACAACTGGTAAGCCTCGGTGTAAAACACACTCTTGATGGAATCAAGATCAATTTCAGTACTCATTTAAACCTCGCTTGGCAGGTGCCAACAAATCGCTCAAACCAAGTCGCTCGGCCTTGGCCTGAAACTCCGCGTTGCACCCTGTCCAGTTCACTCTGTTCTGATACATCGGATCGAGCCGAATTGCAGCAAGCAACTGAAGCCCGGCGGTATCCACTTCCTCACATGCAGAAAGATCAAGCAACAACGTTTCTGCCGTTTCAAGTGCAACGGAGATCAGGTTCAGGTTGCTGCTGGCCTGTGCAATCGTGAATGCACTGAAGTGCAATACCTGCGCTTGCCCGGTGATAGTCTGTTCCATGTTTCGCCCTCCTGTGGCGTGTGGCGGTCAAGCCACCAGCTTGTTGACAGCGGCCAGCATTTGCTCGGGCTTGAATGGTTTCACCATCCACGCTTTCAAACCTGCAGCCTGCCCTTGGGCTTTCAGCGTGTCGTCGGTCTCAGTGGTCAGCATGATGATGGGCACAAACTTGTAATCGGGCATCTTTTTAACTTCCCGCACAAAGCTCAAACCATCCATGTTTGGCATGTTCAGGTCGCTCACAATCAAATGCACCTTGCGCCCGTCCAGCTTGGTCAATGCGTCTTTGCCATCGCAACCTTCAATCACTTCAAACCCTTGAGACTTCAAGGTCATGCCCACCACCTGTCGCAGTGAAGTGGAATCATCAACTACCAATACTGTTTTACTCATGTTCATTTCTCCTGATTCAGAAAAAAGTCAGTTCATCACTGTCTGTTTTTCCGGACGGCTGGGACGCTTTGTTTGAAGCGCCACTGCCGTGGTTCTGGCGCTCTTCGGCCATGGTGTAACCACTCTCAAGCGTGTGCATCAACTCGCCAACGGAAATTGCATCAAGCCCGGTGGTACATTGCTCACCGAATTGCTTCAAGCTGTGGTCGACATGGCCAATAATCTGGCTGACGCGGTCTTGAAACTGAAAGTGAACAATTGCGGCGCCAAGTTCATTGCTGACCAAGCCGGTGTTTTTGACAATGCCATCGCTTGCGCTTTGCAAAGGGCGAGTGACCGACTCAAACTGTTCGATAACCTGCTTGAAGGTTTGGTCTGAATCAGAAAGCAAAGCCTGATCCGAAACCTCCATGCGAATGGCACCTTCACTGGCTTTTCTTGCTGCAACCGCAATTTGTTGAATGCGGGTACGAATTTGTTGCCCGGTTTGCGCAGACTGATTTGAAAGCTTCCTTACTTCATCGGCCACCACGGAGAACCCACGCCCTTCTTCACCGGCACGAGCAGCTTCAATGGCTGCATTCAAGGCCAACAAATTGGTTTTGGCAGCAAGGTCTTCCACCGCTGAAGCCATTTTGCTGAGTTCCTCGGTGGAGGCAATAAAGCCTTTCACCTCTTCCATCAACTCCGATTTCTCGAGGAAAGCCTGGCGGATCTTTTGCTGCATGGCCTCCAGGCTGGACTGCGACTGCTTGATCAAACTTTGATCTGCTCCGCCGGCCTGGCCGATAATGCCCACAGCTTCAGTGGCCAGGCTCATGGTTTCATTCAAGCGCTCGTGAATCGATGAGAAAGCCGAAGTCAACTTCACCACACCTTGTTCCATTTGGCCATTGGCTGTGCTCAACTGCGAACACAATGTGGGCGCCCATCGCTCAGCCAGTTCCCTGAGGTCCAGCTCACTTGTTTCAATCAAGGCCTGTGCTTTCGCATGGGCCTCGGAAGTTGCAGCAAGCCTTGACTCCGCAGAATCTGCACTCAACTTACCGCGACTCGCAAACCATTTTTTCATGAAGTTCATGACCGTCTCCGGGCAGTTGCCTGCGTCTTAAAACTCGCCAAATTCATCATCAGCTTTTGCAACTGCATTTGAGGAATTGCCCTTGTGCGCAGGTCGCGTGGACTTGCCTTGCTTATTCAGGCGACTCATTTGCTGGCTGTTCGTTTTGAAGAAGGCAACCAGGTTTTGCAATTGCGCTGCGTGGTCATTCATTTCCTCAGCAGTGGCTGCCAATTCTTCACTGGCACTGGCGTTTTGCTGGGTAATCTGGCTGAGTTGAGTCATCGACAGGCTGATTTGCTGACCTGCGGATTTCTGCTCATCGCTGGCCGCAGTAATTTCCTGAACCAAATCGCTGGTGCGTTTGATGTCCGGCACAATTTTGTTCAGCAAAGTACCTGCTTTCTCGGCAACATCCACGCTCGACTCGGCCAACTTCCCAATTTCCTGGGCCGCTTCCTGACTGCGCTCGGCCAGCTTGCGTACTTCAGTGGCCACCACGGCAAAACCTTTGCCATGCTCGCCTGCACGGGCCGCTTCAATGGCCGCGTTCAAGGCCAACAAGTTGGTTTGGTAGGCAATGTCGTCAATAATCATGACCTTGTCGGCAATGCTGCGCATGGCTTCAACGGTACTTGCAACGGCTTTGCCACCTTCTTCTGCATCACGCGCGGCCTTGGTCGAAATATCGGAAGTAACACGCGAGTTGTCCGAGTTCTGGGTAATCGATGAACTGATTTGCTCAATCGATGCAGTGGTTTCTTCAACACTGGCGGCCTGCTCGCTGGTTGCATTGGACAAGTTGCCGGAAGTGGCACTGACCTGCTCGCTTGCGGTGGCTAGGCTGTCGCAGCTGGCGCGTACTTCGGTAACTACACCAGCCAGGCGTTCAGTCATTTTCTTCATGTCGTGAAGCAAGCTGGTGGTGTCGCCTTTGGCCAGTTGAATGTCCACTGTCATGTCACCCTCGGCGATGCGTTTGACCAAATCACCTGCATAGGAAGGCTCTCCGCCGATTTGTCGCATCACACTGCGGGTAATCAAAAAGCCCAATGACACACCTGCCGCAAAGGCAAACAACACAAACACAGTCAGAGTCCATTTTGAAGACTCATAAAGGCTGTCAATGAATCCCACAGTCTTCAGCGCATTTTCTTCCTTGTTCTCGGTGAGCAGATCAAACAACTCATCGGTTTCTTTCGCATGCTGACCCTGTAATTTCCAGGTTGCCATAAATTCTGCAGGCAGCGTCAAGAAAGGTTCTTTTTCAGCGGCGTCGGCCAAGGCACGGGTGGCGCTCAACCAGTTCTTGTGCTTCTCGCGAACCTGCTTGATCAGCTCACGCCCCTCTGGCGAGATGAAAAGCGGGTCTGCCTTTTCAATCACTTCTTCCAGTTTTGTAAAACGCCCTTCCAGGCCAGCACGGGCTTTCTTGCGCGCTTCTTCATCTTTTGCAATCAGGATGGTTCGCCAGTCACGCGCAGCGGCAGCGCGGTGAATTCCTGCGTCCTTGATGTAGGAAAGTCCCATCAACTCGCGGTCGTAAATCGCACGCGATGCGTCATTGATCTGGCTCATGTTGTACAAACCAAGACCGCCCACAGCGGCAGTAAGAATCGAGGTGACCACGAATGCGGTCAGGAGTAATTTTTTCAGCGTCAATTTCATTTGAGTTCCCACAAATAGAAGTGTTCTTGCAATGGCTTTTGCGTCACAAATCGCCCAGATGAAAGGGTCGGTTGTGCGTCATGAAGGCAACCGTTGGTCAACTGCGTGATCCGGGAACCGAAGAGATACCGTGTGATCTGGCCAAGAGAGAATTGAACCACCCCAATGGGCTAGCTCAATGCCATGAAAGAATTGTCGGCAGGAACGGACGAAAAATGGTGTCTGAAAAAGGGGGATCCCCCTACTTGCGGGGGAGCACAAACAAAAAAAAACCCGCCCAAAGGCGGGTTTATCTACAGCGAAGATTTGTTACAAAGAGCGGGCGATAATTTCCTTCATGATCTCGCTGGAACCCCCGTAAATACGCTGCACACGGGCATCCGCATACATTTGCGCAATCGGGTATTCCATCATGTAACCATAACCGCCGAAGAACTGCAGGCATTCATCAATGACCTTGCACTCCAGCTCGCTCAAATGCAGTTTGGCAATGGATGCCGTGGCTGCATCCAGCTTGCCCGCCACCAGCTTTTCAATGGAGCTGTCAATGAATGCGCGGGCCACCACTGCTTGCGATTTCAGTTCAGCCATTTTGAATCGGGTGTTCTGGAACTCAAAAATGGTTTTGCCAAAAGCCTTGCGCTCTTTGGTGTATTCCAGGGTAATTTCAATGGCCATTTCAATGGCGGCCATGGCACCCACGCCCAGCATCAGGCGTTCGTATGGCAGCTCTACCATCAGCTGCATAAAGCCCATGCCCTCGGCGCCCAATACGTTTTGGGTTGGAATGCGCACATTGTCAAAGAACAACTCGCAAGTGTCTTGCCCTTTTTGGCCAAGCTTCTCAAGAATGCGTCCCACCTTGAAGCCTTCCGCTTTCTTGGTCTCAAGCAACAACAGGGTGGTGCCCTTGGCGCCGGCGTTGGGGTCTGTTTTCACCACCAGGATAATCACATCGGCCAGGTAACCATTGGAGATGAAAATCTTGGAACCGTTGACTACGTAGTGGTTGCCGTCTTTCACGGCAGTGGTGCGAATACCCTGCAAGTCTGAACCTGCACCGGGCTCACTCATGGCGATTGCACCAATCATCTCGCCGCTGGCCATTTTGGGCAGAAAGTACTTTTTCTGATCTTCAGTGCCGTGGTTCAAAATGTACTGCGCTGCAATCGCATGCACATGCACACCGAAGGAACGGTCGCCGCTGTACGCCAGTTCTTCAAACAACACAGCCATGTGCGTGAAGTCGCCGCCCGCACCGCCGTATTCTTCGGGAATGTCCGCAGACAACAAGCCCATTTCACCAGCCTTGGTCCACAGTTCACGGTCTACGTGCTGCTGCTCGGCCCACTTGTGTTGGTTGGGTTTGATCTCGGTTTCAACGAAACGGCGAATGTTCGTGCGGTACAGTTCTAGGTCTGAATTCATCCAGCTGGGCTTGGGGTATCTCATTTGTCTCTTCACACTCTCAAAGTTATAGGTCAACCGACCGGTTGCAGTGAAATGATTATAGGTCAGGTGACCGATTTGTCAATATTCGGTGCACTATCTGAGTTAAAGTAACGCCCATGAGCACACACGCCACCACTGACAAAGGTCAAATTCGATCGCAGGAAATATTGCGCACCGCACAAGCCATACTGGCCAGCGAAGGCTATGCCGGCTTGAGCATGCGCGGTGTGGCCACGCAGCTGGGTATCTCCTTGAGCACTGTGCAGCATTACTACACCAACAAAGAAGCGCTGGTGGAAGCCTTGCTGAGTTATGTGATGGACAATTACCAAGCTGCAGTAGCCCAAGTGATGAACGCGATGAGCGACAAAAGCCAGCTTGAGCGATTCAAAACCATTATTGATTTGATTTTGATTGAAATTCGCAGGCCCGAGACCTTCGGTGTGTTGGCCGAAATTTATGCCCTGTCAAACCGCTTGCCGTTTGCAGCGCGTTTGGTCGAGGCGGTGTACGCCCGGGAACGAAAAGAGATTTTTAAATTGATTTATGGCCTGGAGCCGAAGATCAGCAAGGCGGAATGCAAGCTGCGGGCTGCAATGATTGTGGTTCAAATCCATGGGCTGGTTTCACAGCTGGCCCAGGACAACGACCCAAGCCTTAGCCGCAAACAACTGGAACAAGCTGCAAAACAAAGCTTTTTGATGCTGGCCACCAAAGCCTAAGGCTTCTCGCCAAAAAACCTCAAGCGTAAACGTTCAGGCGAGTACCCAAATTGCCGCTGGTGGCCAAAGGTGGTGGCTGGGGAATCGACTGAATGAGCTGCGCCACCGACGACTCGGCAATGTCCATGGTTTTCTTGAACACCGCAATTTGACCCTGTTGAATCGATTGCGCTTGCTGCATTTGTACCGTGGCATTCACCATGGCTGCGGGGGAAACATCCATTGTTTTTCTCCGTATCTGTAACTCAGATAACGGCAGTCCATTCAGAAACTTGAGTGATTTATCGAACCAGCCGGTCAGCGCCCTTGCTTGGCGCGGTCCAGTATTTGAACCACCAGTTCACTGCGTATTTGCTCACCCCGCTCCACGTTCTGGGCATGCAGCAGCACATTTTCCTCAATCAGTTTCGCCATGGAGCTGAGCAGCACATAAATGAGATCTTCGGCCTTGAACATGGCCGCATTTTGGAGAATGTTCAACGCCCCCAGGCAGCAAGAATGGCGCAAGGCCATTTCGTCCACAGCCAGGTCCCCGTAATCCAGCGGGTCCTCCTTGGCAACTTCATTGACCAACATCACAAGGGTGTTCAAATCAATTTCAACTTGATGCGTTGTTGCCATGGTGTTTCTCCGTGGTGAGCACACCTTTGTTCTACCATAGCGCTGTACAAAAAACCAGCACAAAGTAGGCGAAGAGCAATTCAACTAATTACATCTATTTGCATTATTGCCACTTTTGAGTAATTATTAGGGCATACACCAAGAATGACAGGGATGAATGCCATGAAAACCGCCAAAGAATTACAAGCCAGCCCAATCGTGGGTGAAACCCACCAAGTACACAACGTGGCCAGTGAATTGCACAGCTACAACCTGTTTACAACCGATGCCGCACTGTTGGAAGGTGTGAAGCGAGAAGGTGGAGCCTGGGGCGTGAGCGAGATTGCTGCGTTTGGCGAAAAATGTGGCCAACCTGGCTACCTTGAGCTGGGTTTTCTGGCGAACAAATACACACCGGAGTTAGACACCCACGATCGCTTCGGCAACCGGGTTGATGCCGTGCGCTACCACGGCGCTTACCATGAGTTGATGAAATCGGCGCTGGAAGAAGGACTGCACAGCCAGCCGTGGACCCACCCGCGTGAGGGCGCGCATGTGGTGCGTGGTGCCAAGGCATTCATGCAAAGCCAGGTGGAGGCTGGCCATGGTTGCCCTGTCACCATGACTTTTGCATCGGTACCCAGCTTTCGCCTGCAACCCGAAGTGGCTGCAATTTTTGAATCGAAAATTTTGAACCGTGGCTATGACCCACGCAATCTGCCGATTGATGAAAAACAGTCCATCACCGTGGGCATGGGCATGACTGAAAAACAGGGTGGCTCGGATGTGCGAGCCAACAGCACCCTGGCCACACCGGTGAATCAGCCGGGCGCTGGGCAACTGTATTCGCTGGTGGGCCACAAATGGTTTTTGTCAGCCCCCATGTGCGATGTGTTTTTGATTCTTGCGCAAACGGCCGCAGGCGTGTCGTGCTTTGCCGTGCCACGCTGGCTGCCCGATGGCACCAAAAACGCTTTGAATGTGATTCGTCTGAAAGACAAAATGGGCAACAAATCCAATGCATCCAGCGAAGTGGAATTTCGCGGTGCACAGGGTTGGTTGATTGGCGATGAAGGGCGTGGCGTGCCCACGATCATTGAAATGGTCAGCCTGACCCGTTTTGATTGCATGGGCGCATCGGCGGGCTTGATGCGCGCTGGCCTGGCCAATGCCATTCACCACTGCAAACAGCGTGCCGCGTTTGGTGCCAAGTTGATCGACCAACCCCTGATGCAAAACGTGTTGGCCGATTTGCAACTGGAGTACGAAGGTGCCATGGCCTTTTCAATGCGAATGGCGCGCGCACTGGACATGAAAGACAGCGATGAACACGAAGCCCAACTGGCCCGGCTGGCCACTGCGGTGGGCAAGTACTGGATTTGCAAACGCGCACCCCAGCACAGCTATGAAATTATGGAATGCATTGGCGGCAACGGCGTGATGGAAAATTCGATTTACCCGCGCCTGTTCCGTGAAAGCGTCATCAACCCGATTTGGGAAGGCAGCGGCAATGTGCAGTGCCTTGATGTACTTCGTGCCATTGGCAAAACACCCGCGGTGCTGATGGCCTTCAATGCGGAATTGAACAAGGCGCGTGGTGGCAATTCAATTCTGGATCAATACCTGGACGGACTGAACAAACAATTCATGCAACTGAACCCGGCTGACCTGCATGGCTTGCAGTACAGCGCGCGCACCATGGTGGATCAAATGGCCCTGGCCTTTGAAGCATCCTTGTTGGTACGCCATGCACCGGCTGCGGTTAGCGAAGCTTTCTGTGCAAGCCGCCTGGCAGCGCAGGGCCATCACAATTATGGCGCCTTGCCCAAAGGCATGAATGTGAAAGCAATTATTGAGCGGGCCGACCCGGGCGTGGTGAAAACTTAAGCTTCAAGCTTTGGTGGATTGAACACGCTATTCAGCAACGCCCAAAGCAATGAAGTTGCCTGAGTTTTCAACAATCCATTGCCTCGGTTCAGAAAAACCCCGCGCTTTCACCGACAAAAGGTGTGCCATGTCGTGAAAGGGCTTTCGCATGCGGGGTGTGGGCCAATACAATCGCCCGGCCAATGCGGGTTGCTGGCTTAACACCGCTTCAATCGCGGGTATGCAGTCATTCCAAATCAAGGCATTGGACCACAGCCCCAAGGCCCATTCAATGCTCTCCTGCTCGGCCAGCACTGAGCTGAATGCTTCACAGGGTGCACTGTACAAATGCAGCACTTCGCCGTTCTCCATACACACCGCTGCCATGCAGTAGCGCCCCTGCCCCGCTCCCGACGCATCCACCAACACATGCCTGCTGGTGTTAAACACCGCCGCATGCCGATTTTCCGGGGCAACGCGAAATACCATAAACACTAAACCCAATAAAAAAGCCAAACGCCCAATCAATGTGAGGGTGTTTACCCTGAGGGTAACAACCCACAATTGCCGCTAAAATTCCCGAATCCAAAATCGATTCAGCCACACCATGAACGCCGTGCCCCAAACCCAACCCGGAAAATTGTTCCAGCTTGTTTTTGCAATCATCATGGGATTTCTCATGGTGGGTATTGTTACTTTTGTCACCACCGCCAGCAATTTCGGCTTCAGTCATAATTTTCTGACCACTTGGGGGAAAACATACCTGATCGGCTACGTGGCTGCGGTACCGGCGATCTACATGCTAGCGCCGATTGCACGTCGCATCACAGCTCAACTGCTGAACTAGCGCACTGACCCAACATTCCCCCTTTTCTCCGGTTTTCAGTGCGGCTACCCTGCGGTTATCCTTTTGCTTGAATTGTTTCAACCCCAAAGGCCACAGGAGCCCCTCGTGACGGAATTCAAACGCAGCCAGGAAATGCACCAGTACTATCGCGACAGTCTGGTGAAAACCTATTTCTTTGATGAGTTTGGAAAAATACCGAAAGAAACATTGATTTCCCTGATCGACACCAATGCCTGCGACCCTGTGTTGTGTGCTGAAACCCTTCACACCGTGCAATCGGGTTTGCCAGCGGCGAAAGACCTGGCACTGAAACAAATGGTCATGCTGATTGCGCAATCGCATTTGTCCATGGACAAGCATCGCAACGGCATTCAAACACCCATGCCCGCCGCGTACAAAAAAGGCATTCGCGATGGATTGATGCGTGTACTGCAAAAAGTACCCAGCGTGAAGTACCTGATCAACGCCATTCAGATTTTGTATCGCATTGGCGAAATTGATGAAGCCATGGCCTTGGTGCGCAAAAACGAAAAGGTGGTCGACACTTCGCCGCACCTGCAACAAATTGTGGCCATGGTTTATGCCATGGAAGAACGTTACGAAGAAGCACTACCCTACCTGTTGAAGCTGGTAGATTCAGGCGCACATCAAAGCAATTCGCTGATCAAACTTCTCAGCATGGCCTGCATGTACAAACTGGGTGCCCTGCCGGATGAACCCGTTGATTTTGCAAGCCTGGCCACGCCGCCTGTGCACACCGAAGCGGCATTCCCTTATGCATGGCTTATCGAACCAGCAAAAACACAGCGCACCAAACCCACTGTTCTGATTGCCTGCGACGACAAATACTTCTATGAACATGCACTGGCCCTGGTTTACTCGGTGCTTGAACACAACCAGGCCGATTTGCTGGTTCATTTTCACCTGTACACACCCAACGCC
The DNA here is from genome assembly GCF_005871185.1 of Limnobacter alexandrii. Classification (GTDB taxonomy): domain Bacteria; phylum Pseudomonadota; class Gammaproteobacteria; order Burkholderiales; family Burkholderiaceae_B; genus Limnobacter; species Limnobacter alexandrii. The sequence goes on along the minus strand of NZ_SWKN01000008.1, from coordinate 18,093 downwards.
AGCGTTGTGCAGGGCGTGCACGATTTGGCTGCAAAGTATCCGCAACTTGAAATTACAGCCACCCAAGAAACAATCGATTTGAAGTCGCCCACCAAGGTGGTGGAGTTTGCAACCCGTCGTTTTGCAGCCAGCAAGGCCCTGCTCGCGCATTTAAACGCACCCATCATTCTGATTGATGCCGATGCCCTGTGGCGCAAGCCCTGGGCTTCCACCCTGGGCGAATTGGCCAACAACAATGATGTAATTGTTTGCCAACCCAAGGCAGCACCGTTTTGGGAACAGGTTGCAGCTGGCTTGGTGTATCTGAACAACACGCCCGCCGCACAGCGTTACATTTCCCAGGTGGTGGCTTTCATTGACGACAATTTGCACAAGGGCAAATCACTTTGGTTTCTCGATCAAATTGCTTTGTCGGCATGTCACCATGAAGCGTACAAACACAATTGGGGAATTCGGTTTGGCAGCACGGCCCCCGATCGATTGATGGATGTGAATCACGGCGAACTCGCGCTGACCTGGGTGGTCACCAACCAGAAGCATGCCGCTGGTGCATATGCGGATTACAAACGCGAATTGCAACAGCGCCACGGGCAGCTGCCCTACTCCAACCCCAACGATGCTTTCTGGGCCATTAGTCAGCAAAAAAAGCCAGTTCAATTCGTGCAAGTGGGTGCGATGGACGGCGTCAGCTACGATCCCATTCACCCCTTCATTCGCAACTTTGGCTGGCACGGCGTGTTGGTTGAGCCCCTGCCCGACATGCTGGAACGCACACGCAACAACTACCAGGGCTGCACCGGGCTGGCATTCGAAAACGTGGCCATTACAGAGCAGGTGGAAACCAGGCCGCTGTATCGCATTGCGCCCGAGGTCATTGTGAAACACAAACTGCCCGACTGGCTCAAAGGCATGTCCACCTTCAGCGACACCAAGCTGAAGAATTATCAGCAATATGTCACCATTGAAAACGTGCAATGCATGCCCTTGATGGCCTTGATTGAACGCAACCACCTAAGCCAGATCGATGTATTCCAGATCGACACCGAAGGCTACGACTACACCGTATTCAAGCAACTCGATTTCTCGAAGTTCAAACCAAGCATCATCAACCTGGAAATTGTGAACCTGAGCGCCGCAGAACTACAGGCACTTGAGCAGGATTTGTTTGCACAGGGCTATGTGTTTTATCGCTATGAATTCGACATGATCGCCATGAACAAACGCTGGTTTCAAAACGCGACTTGAATGCGACTAAAAATTCGCTTTAGTCTGAGGCATCGTCACAGCATGCCTCAGCCACATGACCACCTCTGCGCATCCTCATCCCAGCCGGCTTCGGCCATTTGAACTGACCCAGGTGCGCACACCCTGGCCCATCAAACAGCTGCTGGGTGGGCAATTTGCCCCAAGCCAGCAACAGTACCTTGATTTGCACAAAGGTTTGTTTGAAGGTGACCCTGTGATGGACCAATACATTGAGGCGCGAATCAAAGCGTCGCCAGACCGCCCCGATTGGCGGGAATTTCACCAAGCCCTGCAGTTGAACAATCCACTGGCCTGTCAGGGCAGTGATGCACTTCAAACCTTGTTGCAGTTCACCTGCACCAACCCGGACTGGGCAGACTGGGCCTTGATCGAGGAAGGCGTGCAATTCATTCACAGCACCGGGCGCGCTGCCACCGATGTGCTGCGCGACATGGCCTTGATGGGCGGCTACTTGATGGTGGCTTTCAACAAAACCCTGATACTGACCGGCGAACTGGAAAAAGGCGCAGCCCCCCGGCTGGCCAGCACAGCGCAATGGTGGCTGAAAGTGGTCAACCCCCACGCCAACCATGCAGGGGGCCCGGGTGCCATGTCCACGCTGCGCGTTCGATGGATGCATGCACTGGTGCGCAGGCAGTTGCAGCACAGTTCGCAATGGGATGCCACACAATGGGGGCTTCCGATTAACCAGGTGGACATGGCCGCCACTTACCTGGGCTTCAGTGCCGTCATGTTGCTGGGTCTTCGCAAAATGGGCATTGTGGTCACACCTCGCAATTCAAAAGCAGTCATGCAACTGTGGAAGTTGATCGGCTGGCAAATGGGCGTGAAAGAAGAATGGCTGGTTGACACCGAGGCACAGGCGCTCATTCAGTTGCGGCGGTTTTTGTTCACCCACTCCCCACCCGATGAATCTACCCACCGCCTGGCCACCGCACTGGCAGGTGAGCCGCTTAGCCGAGGCTACAACAATTTTCAAAACCTGCGCAGGGCTTATGCCCATCAAAAACACTTGAGTTCATCGTGGTATTTGCTGGGCCCGCGCATGTTCCGCAAATTGCGGCTACGCGCTCCCTTTGGTCCCTTCATTGCCTTATTGGCTGTGCCCGCAAGGGCTGCCCTGCATGTGTTGGGCCGATGCACGCCAGGCCTGGCCAAATGGCATGTTCGCCAAGGCCGTAAATCACAAGAAATTGCGGTGGCCGAACTTCAACAAAGGCAAGTTCAACAGGCCGTGCCACCCGTTTCCGTCAATGCGAGTTGAATACGAACAAAAAGTCGTATTAAACTGAACGACCGTTTGAATTAAAAAACAGGGGCATTATGGGAAGCTGGTCGAATAAAACCGTATTCATCACCGGCGGCAGCCGTGGCATTGGGCGGGAAATCATTTTGCGATTGGCGCGCGAAGGCGCCAATATTACGATTGCAGCCAAATCAGACACACCCAACCCCAAGCTGCCCGGCACCATTCACTCAGTTGCGCAGGAAGTGATTGAAGCTGGTGGTAAAGCACTGCCAGTGGCCACCGATGTGCGCGACGAGGAACAAACCAAACGTGCAATTCAAGCCACGGTGCAGCAGTTTGGTGGCATTGATTTGCTGGTGAACAACGCCGGGTTTTTGGGCATTACCCAACTTGGCATTACCGAGACCAAAAAATTCGACCTGATGCACGCGCTGAACACCCGTGCACCTTTAATTACCATGCGCGAATGCCTGCCCTACCTGCAAGCCAGCAAGGGCAGCGTGCTGAATTTGTGCCCACCATTAAACCTGGACGAAGGCTGGCTGGGTGCATTTATCCCCTACACCAGCACCAAGTATTCCATGACCTTGCTCAGCATGGGTTTTCAGCAGGAAGTGAAAGCCAAAGGCATTGCGGTTAAAACCCTGTGGCCTGCCACCTTGATTGCCACTGCGGCAGTGGGCATGTTCAGCGGCGAAGAAGGTTTGAATGTGTCGCGCAAGCCCGAGGTAATGGCCGACGCTGCATATGAATTGATCAATCAGCGCGATCGCTTTGCTGCCAAGGTCAGCTGGCTGGATGAAGAAGTACTGCGCGAAACCGGGGTATCGGATTTCACGCAATACGCCAACAACCCGGCGCGTGCGGATGAAATTCAACGAGACTTTTACATCGGCAAGTTCTAAAGCCCATGCGCAAAATTCCGCAGCAGCAACGTTCCAAGGAACTGGTTGCACGGCTGGTTGAGGCCACTGCCCAGTCCATTCGGGAACAAGGCATGGACAAGTTCACCACGCACCATGTGGCCGAACTGGCCGGGGTCAGTGTGGGCTCGTTGTATCAGTACTTCGATTCGCGAGAAGACCTTATCGAGGCTCTGCTCGATATGGTCACACTGAATCTTCGTGAAGGCTTGAACAAACTGGTGCTGGAGAAAACCACCGACCTTCGCGACATGGTGCAACGGTCGGTGCATTTCGGCATGTCATTTTTGCGTGCTGACGATGGCCTGGCTATTGAGCTGGTGCGCAACTGGTATCGCCTGCCCACCCAGAATGTGGTTCGGCTGTTGCAAGACACCCTGTTGGACTTCATGCGGATGTACTTGCTGAAGAACCCGCTGAGCAACAATCCTGAACGGCTTCAAATTCGAAGCTTCATCATTGCCAACGCAATTGTGTTCACCATGATCCGTGCCATCAGTGAACCCAGCCCTTTCATCACAGACGAGGAGCTGGAAATTGAATTGGTGGAAATGGTGGTCAGCTACCTGAATGCTTAGTTTGGATTCTTGTTTTCATCGTAAATAGTGCCACCAAACCGCAGGGCCGAATCGGCCCGTTTGGAATGGGCAAGTGGATAGAACATTTGATGAGCCCAGTGCTCCTGACCGTGAATACGGTCATCCATCAAACCAATGTGTTCAGGGTACTTGCGGGTAATGTGAGCTGTTCCAAAAATAACGTCCCACAAAAAAAGCATGTTGCCGAAGTTGCCGGTGTAGTTTCCAATGCCATCTTTGTTGGTGAGCGCATGGTGAGCCCAGTGTGTGGCGGGTGTTGAAATGGTGCGCTCTACCACCCACATCACCGGGTGCAAGGCCTTGATTTTGTAAAGTGGTTCGTCCCAACGCCAGGAACAATGTGCCCCCAGAATGATGGTCAGCTTCAAGGTTAGGTAACTGGCATACACCCAGCCGCCAAAACCCAAGAACAAGAGGGCACCGGCAATCCACAAGCCAGGCATCATCAGGTAATAAAAAAAGTTGTTGCGAAAGGTCATGCGCACACTCATATACTGCGCAGAGTGGTGGGCGCGGTGCAAAGGCCACAACAACGGCGAATGCGAAGCCCTGTGCCACAGGTACTGCGTTAAATCATCCCCCAACAACAACACGCCAAACATGGCCCACCAGGGCCAGTCAGCCCAAATGCCCTGCCACTGCACAAACCAGGCCTCGCCTATGTTTTGTGTGATCAAAATAACCAAGGGTTGGGTCACCGCCACCAGGCTGATGAACATGAACAACTCCAGCTTGGTGTCGTTCGCCGTGGCATTCACCGTGGTTTGGTAACGGCGCGTGGTGAATTCCATCAAGGCAAAGCCTGCAATTGCAATCAAAATCAGTACGTTTTGAAATTCCGAAATTTGCATGATCGGCCTCGGGAATTAATCGATGTATTCAATGTAATGCTTGTCGACTTCATTCGTCCAATGCATAATTAATTCACTTTCAATGCAAGCAGTGCATCACAGTGACCAATCTTCATCAGCTGGAACATCTTTTGGCGCTCGACGAAGCGCGCCACTTCGCCAAAGCAGCGCAAAAGGTTCACCTAAGCCAACCCGCTTTCAGCCGAAGCATCCAGGCGCTCGAGAAGCAAACAGGGCTGGTTCTGTTCGAGCGCAAGGGTGGCGAAATACGCCCCACACCGGCAGGCCAGTTTCTGATTCAGCGTGCTCGAATTCTGGTACTCGAAGCCAAATCGCTGAAGCGCGACATTGGCCTTTATCAACAAGGCGAGGTGGGTGAACTGGTGTTTGGCGTGGGGCCCTTCCCAGCAGTCACGTTGGCGGGGAAGGCCATTGAGAAAATTCGCCTTGAATTTCCCAAGGTTTCAGTGCGTGCTGAAATTGACAACCCGGCAAACCTGTTAGCTTTGTTGTTGAAAGAAGAAATTGATTTCTTCGTCGCCGACACGGGAGAACTCAAAGCCGCGCCTTATTTGAACATTCAGCCCCTGATGCGCCAGTACGGACATTTGTATGCACATGCCAAGCACCCTTTGGCTGGCAAAGCCCACCGGTTTGAAGAAGCCTGGGAATACGGCATAGCCTCTGTCAAATTACCTGACATGCTTAAGGCTGGACTGGCTCAGTTGCTGGGGCAAAACAGCCGCAACCTGCCTCAACTTGCACTGGAATGTGACGACGTCAACCTGTTGCATCAAGTGGCCTTGAGCACCAACACAATTGCGGCCTCCACTGAACTTGCAGCCAAACCCTTGCTGGACAATGGCAGCCTGGTGAAGCTGAACACTGTCGACTTTCCGGCGCTGTACAGCAGCATTGCAATCGTCAACCTGAGCAGCCGCTCGCCGTCGCCTGCGGCCAGTTATGCAATTGAACAATTCAGGCAGTTCGTATAGCGGTACACTGTGTCCACATCGACTTTCTCTCGCAAGCTTCGGTCCATATGAACACCACTCCAATTTTCATATCGTACGCGCGCGAGGATGCTGAATGGGTCCAGGCCATCAGCACAAGTCTGGCCAGCAAAAACATTCATGCCTGGGTCGACACCAACGCACTCGACTACGCAAGCCTTTGGCAAGAGGAAATTGAAGACGCCATCCTTAGGGCGCAACTCATCGTGGTGCTGGTCACGCCCCACTTTCTGGATTCGCTGGCTTGTCGGTTTGAAGTAGAACGCGCTGAGCGTTTGCGCAAACGCTTGTTGCCTGTGATCGACAGCCGGGTCGAAGAACACCAAATACCCGCCGCCTTGAATGCTTATCAATGGTTCAAGCTGGATCGTGACACTGACAATGCCAACACCGTTGCAGCCTGGATAGAACGCAGCATCAACCTGGACCCAGAATGGCTCAAGCGGCACACCGACCTCACAAGCCGGGCGCAACAATGGGTGAACAATAAAAAGGACCCCAGCCTCCTGCTTCGCGGAAAAGACCTGGCATCCGCTCAGGCCATGCTGGAAGAATCGAGCCTGAAGGACAAACCTTTGGGTGCCGACTTGATCGAGATGATTGCCGTGTCGGATCAAACCCAATCCCGCAGGCGCATGACACTGGCAGGCTTTCTGGGCGGCAGTTTGTTGGCCGTGATTGCAGCGGCTTCGTTTGGCTACATTCAGCATGTTCAAGCCGAAGGTGAAGCGAGGTCAGCGCTTCGCAACCGCTTGAACCAACTGGCCATGGCAGGCGACTTGTCCAGCATGCTGGACACCGCCAAAGCCAACGCGGCCCGGCTGGAAAAAGACCCCATGGCCAGCCTGCAAGTGCGACTGTTTCAGGCCGAGTCACTGTCAACCAATCAGGAACTGAGAGCCTATGAGGTTGAATCACTGGAAGTGAAAGGCGACTGGGTCATGCTGCACAGCTTCTCCTCAGGCGGGCAGTTGTTCAATCTTGACCAATGGAATGAACCGCTTGAAACAGCCAGTTTTTCCGACAGCGAAACCCACGCAGTCAGCCTTTCGGATTCAGGCAAGCACCATGCAGTGTGGACACCCTCGCAGTTCAGCATTCGCACCTCCTCCAACCCTTTGGAGGACACACCCCGCATTGCAAGCCAAGCCGCGATTGAACACATCGCATTGCTGGAAAACGCCCGGCAAATTGTGATTCAACACAGCAGCGGTGTCGCGGTGTATCCCTGGGCGCCGGATCAAACTGTATTGCCACAACCCATTCTGAAAATGGATGGTGTGCAGCTTCTGCGCGCCTTCTCAAATGGCGACTTGCTGTATCGCAAACCACCGCTAGCCAATGGGCAATACGAAGTGTGGATTCACCAACAAAGCAGCAACCATTTGCTGGGTCGCTTCAAAGGGCAGGTTCGGCAAGTGCTTCGCAATCAGGACGACGTGCTGGCGATTCGCGTGAAGCGAGAAGTTCACGGTTTTCAATTGGGTCCAGACATTGGTCAACTCAAGCCCCTGGGCAAAGTGTGGGTGGCCGATGAATCGGGTGTGGCTTTGTCCAACCGAGGGCATAGCCTAGCGGTAGTCGACCCCAGCAATGAAGCCCGCATCTTGTACTTTTCGCTCGATGACGTGGTGGTCAGTGAAGGCAAATCACTTCGACAAGACCCTGCGGCCCTTCGGGAAGACCTGCAAGAGAACTTGCATGAATTGCGCAATGGCGCAATCTCTATCGGCGACTTGCACCCTGTGTTTGATCAGGACGACAGCCGTCTGTTTGCACCCGGTGAATTCAATCGCTCACTGTCACCAATCAATGCACAACTGATTGCAAGCATGGACTCTGAGCTGGGCACTGAGGGCGGCCTGTCCGACAACATCCTTGCGATGGGCGGCAGTGGGCAGCACCTTCTGGGGCTGTCGCTGAACCACGGCGGCAACGGCACGGTTACCCTGCACCGCTTCTCGATTCCAGCACGATTGCAGCAGGGGCGCACCAGTGCAATTGCAACCACACTGCCCCCGGATCAATCCGGTTTTCTTGCTTTGCAAACCCAGGGGCAGTTGGTGCAACAACCTTGGGAAGGAGCCAATACCGCCCTTCAGCTTCCTGGCCTTGACCCATCAAATGCCAACACCGCACTGGTGGCGGGAGCCTTGTCGCCCGCAGGCGGGCGGGCCTGGGCCATGAACGCCCAGGGCGAATTGTTCGCGTGGACCATCCAGGGCAAGCAAGCCACCTTGAATTACAAACAAAATGTTGACATGGATTGGCTTGCCGAGCTGAATCGCCTTCGCCCGGTGAGTGTGTCGAAGAACGGAAAACACCTGTTGCTGGTGGGTACACAAGGCGTGCTGTTGCTTGATGCGAATACCGGCAAAACCCGATGCAAGCTTGAACACACCGAACAGTTTTACGATGGCATGGCCTACTTTCTGGATGACCAAACCGTGCTCAACATCGACATGCTGTTCACCAACGGCACCGGTTGGGAAAACCGTCGAATTCAAACCTTTGATGTAGAACAATGCGCCCCTGTTGAACGCTTTGCCACCAGGGCTGAATTTCAAGAAAACGACGGTTATGAAAGCGGTTTTGGCTTTGGCATACAAACCGAACTGAGCGGAGCCCCCTGGATTGCCGATCGCCGCTTTGGTGCCAAATACAGAATTCGCGATTTGCAAACTGGCAACACGCTGGGCGCCTTGTCCAATCACAGCGGTCGAATTCTGGCACTGCGATCTCACCCGGCCACCGACCTGCTCATCAGCAGCGATGAAATTGGCTCGATCAATGTGTGGGAAAGCAGCACACTGCGAAGAATCAAAACCCTGGATGCACCACAATGCCAGGCCATCGATCTGGCATTGAACAACACAGGCAGCCACTTGCTGGCCCGTTGTGCAAACGGACAAGCCATTTGGTGGGCCATGGGTGAACAACCATGAGCACTACATTGCAAGAGGTTAAAGACCTGATCAGCAAAGGCGAATTTTTCAAAGCCTACGATGCAGCAGTGCAAGCACTACAAACCCAAGCCGACAACACCGCACTTCAACATCGAGCTTTGCTGGCACTGGCCAATGCAGGTGCCTCGCAATTGGCCATGGCCCGCTTTGTTGAAATGGGTTTGCCCAACAGCAAAGACCTTGACGTGCAATGCCTGCTGGCCCGCCTGCACAAAGACATGGGTTTTGCCCAAAAAGGCGACGCCGCCAAGGCAAGTTTTTTAATCGCGTTTCAACTGTACGAGCAAGCTTGGCGCATGCACAGCCATTCACCGCAGGCCTACTACCCAGCCATTAACGCAGCGGCCTGTGCCGCGTTTTCTGGCAAATTTGAGCAAGCCACACAATGGGCTGATGTGGTGCTAAATCAGCTTCACGATCAGCTTCAAAATCAACAACACAACATGGCCGACCCAAGCGAGCGATACTGGGTCAACGCCACGCGCATTGAAGCACTGCTCATTCAAGGGCAACTGGGCGCAGCGCGCGCACTTGTGCCACAAACCACATTGCTGATTGGTTCAAACCGAACCTCGCTGGCCTCCACCCTGCGGCAATTGCAACGCCTGTGCGCCTGCCTGGGGCATGATTTCAGCAGCCTTGGTTTTACAACGCCACCCACAGTCATTCACTACACCGGGCACTTGATCAGCCCTGCCGGGCGTTTTCCAGACCACGAGGAAACACGCGTAAAGGAAAAAATCCAACAATTGCTCGACTTGTACAACGTGGGGGTTGGCTATGGATCATTAGCGGGAGGCGCCGACATTCTGTTTGCAGAAAGTTTGCTTCAACGCGGCGCAGACCTTCATGTGGTGCTGCCTTTTGATCGCGAGGATTTTGTAAAAGTATCAGTGCAACAGTGCGGCCCCCAGTGGGCTACACGGTTCGAGCGCTGCCTGAATTCGGCTCGAAGCGTGCGAATGGCCACCGACGACGCCTACCTGCAAGACGAACAACTGTTTGCCTATTGCAGCCAAATTGCCATGGGCCTGGCCATACTCAATGCGCGGCACTTGAATACCACCGTGGCTCAAATTGGCGTGTGGGACGGGCAAATTGCCAGCAGCAGCCAGGCAGGCACCGAGGCCGACCTGCAACAATGGAAGTTGACCGGCTTGCCCCAGTATTTGGTGAACAGCAAGCAAGCCCGTTTCACGGAAGAACTACCCGCAAACCCGCTCTTGATACCTTCCGCAGCAGCCGCCATCACCAGGCAACACGGCCGCGAAAGCAAAGCCATGCTGTTTGCAGACGTGAAAGGTTTCAGCAAGCTTGGCGATGCCGCACTGCCCGCATTTGTAGAACAAATCATGGGGCGACTGGCCAAAGTAACAGCGCAACACCAGCGGCAACTACACAGCATCAACACCTGGGGCGATGGTATATTCGCCGTGTTCAACCACGTTGCCGCCGCTGCCGAATGCGCACTGGCCATGCAGGAAAGCATGGCGAGCATTGATCGATCCGCACTTGGTTTACCCGACGAACTGGCCTTGAGAATCGGCTTGCACCTTGGCCCAGTGTATTTAACCCTGGACCCCATCACCCTGCGCGAAACCGCCATGGGTGCACATGTTAGCCGCGCCGCACGAATTGAACCCGTGACGCCCGAGGGCTGCGTGTACGTCACTGAAACCTTCGCAGCAGTGCTGGCGATTGACAGCAAACATGAATTCGCTTGCGATTATGTGGGCCAAACGCAGGCCGCCAAAAGCTACGGCGTGATGCGAATGTTTTTATTGAGAAGAACCGAGAACAGCGATGCCACCACAGTGGTGCTGGATTTTGAGCGATAAACCCAAGGCTTCCAAACCATGATGATAAACAACACTTTCCGTGCGCAGTGCCAATGTGGTCAATTGGCCGTTACTTTTACCCAAGCGCCGGTTGCGCAGCTGATCTGCCATTGCCGTGACTGCCAAACCATTAGCGGCATGCCCTATGCAAAGGCCGCTTTTTTTAAAGCCGAAGAACACTGCGCACAAGGCGAATTCAAGGCGATTGAGATGACAGGTGGCTCGGGTAAACCCAAGCAATACCGCCGATGCAGCCACTGCAATGATTTTGTGTATGCCACGGTGGATGCACTGACTGGCCTGCTGGGTGTAGCTGCCGACAGGCTGGGGCCACCTTTCGAATTCCAACCCATGGCCCATGTGTGGACCAGCGAAAAAGCGCCGGAGGTGGAAATACCGCCCGGTGTTTTTCAGTTTCCCAAGGCGCCGCCGTTCAGGCCGGGTAAACAATAAAATAAACCGCCCATAGGGAGGTGAAAACAACCTGAACCCCCTTGCTACATGCGGTTTTCCATGGCATGTTAGCTACGCTCATTAACTCTTTGGAACTATAAACAATGAACAAAACCGAATTGATTGACGCCATCGCCGCAAAAAGTGAATGCTCCAAGGCCGCTGCTGGCAAAATGTTGGATGCCTTCATCGACACAGTGAGTCAGCAAATGGCCAATGGCGACAAGGTTGTTTTGGTGGGGTTCGGTACATTTCAAACCGGCGCACGTGCAGCCCGTGAGGGTCGCAACCCACGCACAGGCGAAACCATCAAGATTGCAGCAGCTGTAGTGCCTAAATTCACACCTGGCCAAAGTCTGAAGACCAAAGTAAATACAAAGCCAGCAAAGAAAAAGAAATAAATCAAGACACACATCATTTATGCCTTAAACCGTTGCTTCCAGGTATCGGTTACGAGCCCCCGCCCGTGAAAACGTTGCGGGGGTTTGTTTTGGGTGTAAATAACGCGTTAACCTTATCTACCCAACTTCTAATAGCGATTTGATCAACATGAAGCATTCAATGATTTGGTCTGTAATTTCTGTTCTCTCACCCGTGTTGCTCTTCCCAACAACCGCCGCTGCCGAGGAAATCAAACTTCCCTCTGGCGTTGTTGTGGCCATTGATGGGAAATCAACAGGTGCACAAAAGCCAAAAAGTACGTCGACCGTGAGTGTTCACTACGAGGGCGCGTTAACAAACGGCACTGTGTTTGATAGCTCTTACAAGCGCGGCGCACCAGCCACATTCCCACTAAGCGGTGTTATTCCCTGCTGGACGCAAGGTGTCAGTACCATGTCGGTGGGCGACAAAGCCACGTTGACCTGCCCAGCAGACACGGCCTACGGCGCGCGCGGCATTCCCGGGGTGATTCCCCCGAACTCGGTGTTGAAGTTCAAGGTGGAACTGCTTGAAATTAAGCGTTGATGGTTTGAAATTTTCAAGAATTTCGAGACAAGAAAAAAGCCCTTTCGGTTTTACACCGCAAGGGCTTTTCACTTTTTATTTGGCTCCCCGACCTGGACTCGAACCAGGGACCTGCGGATTAACAGGCCGGGGCTAAACGCTTTAAAATCATTAACTTAATACCCAAATTTTCCCGCAAAATCAATTTTTTGAATCCCTCAAGACCCGCTTGAATACTGGGTCTATATTTTTTTTGCGGGAATGATTTTTACCTGCCACATCGGCAATCAGATCGGCAACGAAATAACAAAGGCCCCTGTTTACGGGGCTTCTGGGCTGTAAAAGATCGGCAACATCACATGCTCATGCCTGGGCTTGGCTTGGGGAAACCAGGCTGCTTCAGGTATTCGTCAAAATCGGCCTCGGGTTGTCATGCAGGCAGTTTGGCTGCAAGCAGTTCGACCTTCTCGATATTGGGCGGAGAACTGAGCAAGGTCGCGGCGTTGGCCATCAAGGCCGCGGCGATCTGGCCGTTCAGATGTGCCTGGCGACCTGCCTCATCGGCAAAGGCATCGAACACACCGAACGTCGAAGGGCCAAACTTCAATGCAAACCAGGCAGTGGTCCCGGATTCGGCGTTGGCGAGCGGCAGTGCGCTGGCCAGGAAGTCGGCAAGCGCAGCCTCCTGGCCGGGTTTGGCTTCGAGGCGAACAAACAGGGCGAGCTTGGTCATATTGTAATCCTTTGGGTAAATGGTTTAGGTGAAAGCACCGACGAGCCTGCAGTCTAAGTCTTCATGACAACCATTTATATAGACAAAAATGACAACTTTGATATCATTATTGCCATGAAACTTCATATCCTTGTTTGTGATGGCGTGTTTGATCTGGGGCTTGCGGCGCTCACTGACACAGTGGGCTTGGCCAATGCGATGTCGAGCTCGCTGCCACAGGCTCCCGCGCACATAGAGCTCACGCTGGTGGGCGTGCGGCGTCGCATCCTAACGGCGCAGGGCTTGACGGTCCCCGTGGTCACTGCGCGTGGTGTGCCGGAACCAGACGTCGTGCTCGTGCCCGCGTTTGGTGACAAGATGCCTGACACGCTCTCGGCTCGGCTCACAGGCCCCGACGTGCCCGATGCGGTCGCCGCGCTACAGCTGTGGTCCACCGCTGGCGCGCACCTTGGTGCCGCCTGCTCCGGTAGTTTCTTACTTGCAGAGAGTGGCCTGCTTGATGGGCATCGTGCGACGACGTCATGGTGGCTGGGGCCGATGTTTCGGCAGCGCTATCCGAACGTCACGTTGGACGAGTCACGCATGATCGTGAACTCGACACGCTTCACTACCGCGGGTGCCGCTTTGGCCCACGTTGACTTGGCCTTGCACATCATCCGGGGGCGCAGTCCGGCGCTGGCGGCCCTGGTGGCACGCTATCTGCTGGTCGAGGCACGCAGTTCGCAAGCCGAGTTCGTGATTCCCGACCACCTTGCGCATGCCGACCCAATGGTGGAGCGCTTCGAGAGCTGGGCCAGACGTCGGCTCGCGCAGGGGTTCTCGCTGGCGGAGGCGGCCAGCGCCGCGGGCACAAGCGAGCGCACCTTGGCGCGGCGGCTGCAAAGCGTTTTGGGCAAGACACCACTGTCGTATTTCCAGGACCTGCGCGTGGAGCATGCCGTCCATCTCTTGCGCACCGGAAACGCCAGCGTCGACCAGGTCGCCACACGGGTCGGGTATTCGGATGGGGCGACCCTGCGGGCCCTGCTGCGCCGCAAGCTGGGCCGGGGTGTCAGGGAGTTGCGACGCGGCGGCTCACCGTCCCCACGCTAGCGGACAGAGCAATTCTGCCGACAGCATGGGGGAGCAGCTACTTTTTCAACAGAGTCGGCCAATAGCGGTCATCAGGGCTGGCTTGAGTCGGGGCCGAAGGATTACGCTCTCAGCCCCATAATTGCTGGTCAGACAGTTACCACGATCTTGCCGATCTGCTGATTGGCTTCAAGGAAACGATGGGCATCCTGGATGTCGCTAAGTGCGAATGTCTTTGCGATGATCGGGCGCAACGCGCCGGACTTCAACCCTTGCAGAATAAAAGCCTTCGCTCTCTCCAGGGCTTCAGGGTCGGCCACAATCTCTGCGTAGAGATAACCCTTCAAAGTCAGGCTTTTGCCCAGCACGGTAAACAGTGGAAATGGTGTCGGTTCAGAGCTGAGTGCGCCGTACACCAGCAAAATTCCGCCCCGCGCCATGCTCTGCGTGAGAGGTTCGAAGGACGGCCCGCCTACAGGATCAAATACAACGCGAGCGCCTTGACCGGCAGTTATCGTCATAACACGCTCGACGATATCCTCTTCATCGCTGACGATGACATGCGCAGCGCCTGCATCAAGCAGGGCTTGCTTCTTCGCGTGAGTTCGAGTGATCGCAATCGATGTGGCGCCGACCATTCGAGCTATTTGGAAGGCGGCCAAGCCAACACTGCTTGACGCGGCGGTAACGATGACAAAATCGCCCTGCCGTAGCTTCGCCTGTTCAATCAATGCTCCCCAGGCGGTGACGTACTGCATCCAAGACGCCGCAGCCTCTTCAAAGGACAAGTTCTCAGGGCTCTTTACCACCAGGTGGGCTGGTACATTGGCCAACTCGCCGTAGGTGCCCCAGCGAGCAATATCCAAAGGTGGGATCAGAGCGACCGAGTCACCAATAGTGATCTCGGTTACGTCGCTACCAACTGCCGTTACGATGCCTGCGGCCTCGTAGCCTAAGCGGCTGGGGAACTCCGCTTCTTGTAGGTATGCGTGATTGCGGAACATCACTTCGGCTCGGTTCAAGCCAATAGCTTTAACACTAATCTGCACCTCGTTTGCTGCTGGTGCCGATACTTCCAGATCCTCCAGCTTCAGAACGCTGGCGTCACCGTATTCATGAATTCTGACAATGCGTGCCATATAGATACCTCGTTTATCAATGGGCCTCGACGTACATCCGAAAAGTATCCGGGCACTCGAAAGGTAACAAAAATTTAGTCATTGGTTGGCGCTAAATAATGGCCTACGACGGCGTATTACTTGGCGGCTGTCAAAGTATGAAGACCTGTAGCCATGGCGCATCCTCCTGATGAGGGCTGAAGAATGCACCATGACTTCCTGGGTCTGCATACCTAGATTCTTTCTTGCAGCGCCTTTAAAAAGGCGTCGATATTCTCATCGTGGCGTTTGTAGTAGGTCCAGGGGCCGATCCGCTGCGATGTCACCAATTGCGCGCGCTGTAGAGCGGCGAGATAAAGCGATGTCGTTGACTGCGAGAGGCCCGTGCGCTCTTGGATAATACTGACGCACACGCCTACCGTTTCTGGGTCGACTTCCTGCTCGGGAAAGGCTGTCCTGGGCTCCTTGAGCCAATTAAGGATAGTAAAGCGCATCGGGTTCGCCAATGCTTTCAGGGCTTCGTTGACGTCAATAGTCATTAATTCTTATACCTATTCTTCCGATATCTGGATATCTTCCTGATTCACGCGTCAAATTGCAAGGCTTCGCCATGATCTCCCCGCCTGCCCTTCGCAGTGATGGGCAGGCTTGGACTGAAATCCTAGTGTCCTGTCAGGTAGGACTATCGGGCACCTGCGCGCCGCCGAATTTAGGGACGATATGCTTGCCAAGCTCCTCGATAACCTCTGCTGCGGGACGTTTACCATACTTGAGGTTCAGGATGACGTGATCTACACCGATTTCCTGAAGTGTATCCAGCAAGGCCAG
The DNA here is from genome assembly GCF_005871185.1 of Limnobacter alexandrii. Classification (GTDB taxonomy): domain Bacteria; phylum Pseudomonadota; class Gammaproteobacteria; order Burkholderiales; family Burkholderiaceae_B; genus Limnobacter; species Limnobacter alexandrii. Next base: position 2,240 of record NZ_SWKN01000008.1, on the reverse strand, counting down.
AAGGTGGTTACGTCCCAGTCGGAATCCTAGATGGATAGGAGAGGGCGGCGTGGATGGGTTTTCGTCCAGGTCGATATACAGCGATTGCAAGAACGGCTTGTAGATAGCGCCACATTGTTTAACCGTTTCCTGTCGCCAATCTTCCACGATGAGTCGCTGCATTTTTGGCGGACGTGGATAGTTGATCCATCCATGGCTTTCACGCGCGATCCAATCGAGCGACTGGCGGCTGTGTCCGGTTACGAATAGCGGTATTTCCCGAGTCGTAGGTTTGGGAACGAGATCGGCCCCCAGTAACTCGCCATGACTCCAGCGAATGGGCTTGAAGTGTGTTCGATGGGCTTGGCGTATCACATTGAGGTTTTCTTGAAAGGTCTCTCCACGCATTTCCGGATCAACGCTGAATGCGGGAAACTCAACAGGACGATCGCCAGAGGCTACTCCCAGGAGCAAACGACCTCCGCTCAACTGATCAATGCTCGCTGCAGCCTTTGCCGTGTGCAAGGGATTACGCAAGGTAAGGGCGATGGAGGCGGTGCCTAGTGCGATTTTTGTTGTATGGGCTGCGATGTAGCCCAGATACACCCAAGGATCGAAAACCTGGCCGACATCACCGAAGCTTGGGTCCCTGAGCGGGACGTCGCGAAACCAGAGTGCCGAAAAACCTAGTGCCTCTGCACGTTTGGCCAGCGCGACCTGATCCAGCATGCGCGGTGTGTCACCCTGGAAAGCCTCCAGGGGAAAGAACAGCCCAAGGCTTAGATGACCCTGTCTGAAGGTCTGTTTGAATCCCCTATGCTCTTGGTAGGGAATCGTACTCGGTTGGTACATGCTTAACTTCCTCGGTCAGCAAACGCTGTGCCACGCCCTGAGTTATGGGGCGTGGCTCTGAGCGCTTAGGGTTTGTAAGTCGGGTATGGGCCCAGCTGAGTGGTTTTAAAAAGTTCTGAGTGTGTCATTTCATTTACCTGCATATCTAAAATATTCGATTCTGTAAGTCAAAAAAACATGGATCAACGAGCTCTGAAGAGCCCGAGCGGTGCTTCGTTGAGGCTGACGGCGATGTTCTTCTTTTGCCTGTAGGCTTCCAATATTGAGTTGTGCGTTTCCCGTCCTGGGTCAGATTTCTTATCGCCACCAAAGGGGGCATGGGCAGAGATCTCATGGTAGGTATCGCTGGAATCTTTCATGGGGGTACCTCCTAAGGTTTCTCGCACGGGTTGTGGGTTAATATTATTTGCAATATCTAAATATGTCAATATGTCGCTATCATTTTCCGGCACGTATGCATATTTCCACGCCCTTGCAGCTCACTTCTGGATCAGCTGTGCCCGCGCCGTGCTTCGCACCAGGGTTGTCTATGAGTCTCTGGCTATTTCCCCAGGCCCTGGGGAAATAGCCTGGGGTTTGAGAAAGCCTGCTTAAGGTGGTCGTACACCAATCGCCCCCGCTTCGATACAGGACCCTGCTGTGGGCGGTATATGAACAGTTCCCATGGCGCTGGAGCGAGATCAGCCAAAACAGCAACCAGCTTTCCTGACCGCAGATGAGGCTCAGCCAGATAGGCAGGAATTTGGCCAAAACACATGCCTGCCAGGATGACTTCCAATTCCGTATCTGGATCATCACGGATAAGCGCTGGCTGCCTGGGCGTGAACGTTTGCCCGTCGGCAAATAGCCAAGGCCAAGGGCGGCCATTTTTCCGGTCGATCAGGACTGAAAGTGGCAGCTTAGCTAAGGCATCCAAAGATTCAGGTGATGTCTTTTGGCCTATGAGAGACGGGGACGCGACAACGTAAAACGGCACGGGAGCTACGGCACGTGCAACTCAACAATTATTTGATGGCAGCTGGGACCTGATTTTCCGCGTCGGCTATATTGCGGACAGCGATCTCAGAGCGCGGCGCCTGGGAGATAGCCCCATGAAAATCTGTGCCTCGCCGGATTACCTCGCGAAGCACGGTACACCTCGGCGCGTGTATGACCTGTCCAGCCACAACTGCCTGAGCTATACCCTGTCTCCGTTTCAGAGCAAGGGTTTCTGGGCGTTCGGTCACCATGGTGAACTTGAGATTCCGGTAAAGGGCAACCTCAGAGCCGACAATGGCGATGCTGACCTGCCCGGGAATTTCCTACCACTGAGAACTTAACTTTCTGGTCTCAGTTGATAAATCGTTTTGCAATCCTGCCACGAACTCATTCGGGGTCAGGTAGTTCAAACTGGAGTGCGGTCTGACCGC
>NZ_SWKN01000007.1 GCF_005871185.1 Limnobacter alexandrii | reverse complement strand
GTCTGTTTCTCTCAGGATTCGAACAATCTGCTCATCGCTGAATCGGGCTCGTTTCATTTCGTCTCTCGCTGCGTTGAGAGACCATTGTAGTTAAGTCACGCTGGATCGAAAAATCCGGGGCAGGTCACTGGACCTACTGGAAAGTGGGCATTTTGATGTTTGTTTAAAAAAATTGGAGATGTGTCATGGTCAAACTCGCGTTGTTCGTTCGTCTTGAAGCCAAGCCAGGTAAAGAGAAAGAGGTAGAGAACTTTCTACTAAGTGGTCTACCCCTTGTTCAGGCAGAGCCAGCTACTACAGCTTGGTTCGGTATTCGCTTGGGGCCATCAACCTTTGGCATCTTCGATGCATTTCCAGATGAGGCCGGGCGACAAGCTCATCTTTCCGGCAAGGTGGCAGCTGCGCTGATGGAAAAAGCGGGTGACTTGTTCGCCACGCCGCCATCAATCGAAAAGGTCGATGTTCTTGCGGCAAAGCTGCCTGGCTGACCAGGCCCACCACACAATTCTAAGGACCGACTTCAGGCATGAGTGACGAGTAATCGAATAATCCCATGCATGGAGTCACGCTAGAAAATCTCGTCGTGAAGCTTGTTGAACACTACGGCTGGGATGGTCTTGCCCATCGAATCAGAATCAACTGTTTCAAGAACGATCCTTCCGTTAAAGCGCGGTGTAATCACACCAAGCAACCACCACCCCGCAATTTGTAACCTCCCGTTCCTTCTCTTTAAGGTGCCTTTTTAAATTCGTTTAAAAGGTGCCGCATGGCTGTTATCCCCAACCAGATTAATCACGTTCAAGTTCGATTTCTGTCATGGATTTGATAAAGACGTGTGGTCAGAAATGAATAACAAGCTGCGCTTTGGCTTTGATCTCACCTCGAACGAATCCCAACCTTCCCAGGAAGTTTTTTCAGGTTAATTTGAAAATCACTCAACAAGGCATAGAGGAGTTCGCACTTTTACAATAGCTGACGACCTTGACACCTGAACTGGTGCGATTAGATCTCCAACGCTGAAGGGCTCAAGAGTGAGCGAACCTACAATTTAGCAGTCGCTCAAAAGTCTTGTAATCTCGAAGTTGATCATCTTCAACTTCCAGTCAAAGAGAACAACGCCCAAATGGTTCAACCCGCAAGAAAAGAGTGTCTTGTACAAAACATCAAGACCTGCAAATTCGTAGTACTTGAAAACCCGAATGCAGACGGCTCTGAGCCCATTTATGAAATAGCTGCGTTCTCTGCGGTTTCGAGAAACTCAGCATTGATTGATCGCGTGGCCCGCGAGCTAATGCTGGACGGTCGGTTGATACGAGCCATCATGTATATGGAAACAACTCACGGTTATTACGATGCGCCGTTGGCGATTCTCGGGATGAACAAATCTGTTCTTCCGATGAATGTGAACGTGGAGTACTGGGGTAGCACATTTGGTAACCGCCAAGCTATGAATGATCCGTACAAGAACATCAGAGCTGGCGCAGAAATTCTCAAGCGGATTACCGCAAATGTTCCTCAGGGTACTTCGGTTCGTCACATAGCTACTTTGTACAACAACATCAATGCTCAACGTGTGAGTGATTACGGCGCCCGCGTAGAAAAAATCTATCTAGCACAACCATGGCTTCGGAAGGCAGAAAAATGAAACTGCTTAAAGGTAAGGCATTGATTGTGGCCCTGGCATGTGGCCTCGTTCTGGCAAGCGTGATGATCGCTCTGGGTTTCTCACACAATTCGCAGTCGGAGTTTTATCTTTCAAGTGGCGGTATCGATTACAAATACTCTCTTGGCCTCTTCAGCCTTTGGTTTGTAATTGGCGCCATGGGAGGATTGTTGATGTATTTGTTGTTCAGCTTTCTGATGAAACTTTTCTCCCGATCAAAGTTGAATAACTTCTGATCAACTAAGCATGTAATCGTTCCAACAAAAAAGCCAGGCACTTTTCAGCACCTGGCTTTTCCATTTCTAACTGCTAAACAAACTTAAGCAGCTTTTACCTTCAAGCGCCATGCGTGCAGCAGTGGCTCAGTGTAACCGGCAGGTTGTTCCATGCCTTTGAACACCAAGTCGCATGCAGCCTTGAACGCAGCTGATGTTTCAAAGTTGCCAGCCATGGGCTTGTACGCGGGGTCACCAGCGTTTTGCTGGTCAACCACAGCGGCCATGCGCTTCATGGTTTCCATTACTTGCGCTTCAGTCACGATGCCGTGGTGAATCCAGTTGGCAATGTGCTGGCTGGAAATACGCAGTGTGGCGCGGTCTTCCATCAGGCCCACGTTGTTGATGTCGGGCACCTTGGAGCAACCTACACCTTGGTCAACCCAGCGAACCACATAACCCAAAATGCCTTGGGCATTGTTGTCCAGTTCCTGCTGCTTCTCTGCATCGCTCCAGTTGGTGTTGGTGGCCACTGGCACTTGCAACAGGTTGGCTAGAATGCCTGGGCGTTCTGCATCGGCATCAATCTTTTCCAGCTCGGCTTGAACAGCGGCCACGCTCACCTGGTGGTAGTGCATGGCGTGCAGTGTTGCAGCCGTTGGGCTGGGTACCCAAGCAGTGTTGGCACCGGCTTTGGGGTGGCCAATTTTCTGTTCCAGCATGGCCTTCATCAGGTCGGGCATGGCCCACATGCCTTTACCAATTTGCGCGCGGCCTTTCAGGCCACAGCTCAAACCAACCAGCACGTTGTTACGCTCGTAGGCGGTAATCCATGCGCTGCTCTTCATGTCGGCTTTGCGAATCATGGCACCGGCATGCATGGCGGTGTGCATTTCGTCGCCAGTGCGGTCCAGGAAACCTGTGTTAATGAAAGCAACACGGCTGGCAGCAGCAGCAATACAGGCCTTCAGGTTAACCGATGTGCGGCGCTCTTCGTCCATAATGCCCAGCTTCACGGTGCTGTCGGGCAGGCCCAGCAGCTTTTCTACATGGGTGAACAATTCGGCAGCAAAGCCCACTTCAACAGGGCCGTGCATCTTGGGCTTCACGATGTAAACAGAACCTTTGCGGCTGTTGCGAATGCCGTTCACGCCATTGCCTTTCAGGTCATGCAGTGCGATGGTGGTGGTCACAATCGCATCCATAATGCCTTCGGGAATCTCTTTGTCACCGCCCCACAAAATGGCAGGGTTGGTCATCAAGTGGCCCACATTGCGCAGGAACAACATGCTGCGGCCATGCATGGTTACAGTTTCGCCATTCACGCCGGTGTAAACACGGTCAGCATTCAAGCCGCGTGTGAAGGTTTTGCCGCCTTTGCTCACGCTTTCTGTCAGCGTGCCTTTCAAAATACCCAGCCAGTTTTTGTAGGCCACAATTTTGTCTTCAGCATCCACTGCGGCAACAGAGTCTTCCAAATCCAGAATAGTGGACAAGGCTGCTTCCAGCACCACGTCGGCCACACCGGCTGCGTCGCTAGAACCAATCGGTGTTGCGCGATTAATGATGATGTCGGCGTGAATGCCGTTGTTCACCAGCAATACGGAAGAAGGTGCTGCTGCATCGCCCTGGTAACCCACCAGTTGCGCAGCATTCTTCAGGCCAGCAGTGCTGCCATTCTTCAAGGCAACTTGCAGCTTGCCACCGGCAATAGCGTAGCCAGTTGCGTCTTTGTGTGATGCGCCTTCCAAGGGGAAAGACTGATCCAAAAAGTTGCGTGCAAACTCAATTACTTTTGCGCCGCGCACGGGGTTGTAGCCGCCAGCGCGTTCTGCACCGCCTTCCTCGGAAATAACATCAGTGCCGTACAGGGCGTCGTACAGGCTGCCCCAACGTGCGTTGGCTGCGTTCAGGGCGTAGCGTGCGTTCAAAATGGGCACAACCAACTGGGGGCCAGCTTGTGTGGCCAGTTCGCTGTCTACATTGGCGGTGGTGGCTTGCACTTTGGCAGGCTGTTCAACCAGGTAACCAATCTTCTTCAGGAATTCCTGATAAGCGGCCATGTCGGTGATGGGGCCTGGGTTGGCTTTGTGCCATGCGTCCATTTCCAGCTGAATGCGGTCGCGTTCAGCCAGCAGGGCGGCGTTCTTGGGTGCCAGTCTGTTGACGATTTCATCGAAGCCTTTCCAGAAACCAGCTTGATCAATGCCGGTGCCGGGCAGCACTTCATTGTTGATGAAGTTGTACAGGGGGGTGGCTACTTTCAAGCCATGCACGGTGGTGCGTTCTGTCATTTTGAAACCTCGAGCTGTTGGAATGGGTAATTAGCCCATGATTGTAAAGGAATTGGGTGTCATTCTGACATGCTTGGAATCGTCACAAGCGCGGGTGATTGGTCATTTCATCTTTAACTTTTTTGCAAAACTCTGGAAAACCCCAATCCAATGATTGCAGCGCAGCCCACCAAGCGGTTTCTGTGATGGTTACTATCTAGAAATAAACTCGGGGTAGACATGCGGACTTTTGATTACATTGTGGTGGGTGCGGGCACAGCAGGGGCTTTGATGGCGAACAGGCTAAGCGCCAACCCCAACAACTCAGTGCTGTTGCTGGAAGCGGGCGGCAAAGACAATTACCACTGGATCCACATTCCCGTGGGTTACCTGTATTGCATTGACAACCCCCGCACCGATTGGCGTTTTAGAACCGAGCCCGATGCAGGCCTGAATGGCCGCTCGCTGATTTACCCGCGCGGTAAAACCTTGGGCGGTTGCTCCAGCATCAACGGCATGATCTACATGCGTGGCCAAGCCCGCGATTATGAAAGCTGGGCCGCTCAAACCGGCGACGAGGCCTGGAACTGGAACAATTGTTTGCAAGACTTTTTGGCCCATGAAAGCAACTGGCGTTACGACAACCCGCATGCCGAGTTGGCCGACACCGACCTGCCAATGTTTCACAGTGGCCAAGGAGAATGGCGCGTAGAAAAGCAGCGCCTGCGTTGGGAAATTCTTGAAGCGTTCTCACAAGCAGCACAACAGGCGGGCATACCCGCTAGCGACGACTTCAACCGTGGCAATAATTTTGGCGTGGGCTACTTTGAAGTGAACCAGCGCAGCGGCTGGCGGTGGAATACATCCAAGGCTTTCTTGCGCCCCATTATGAAGCGCCCGAACCTGACCGTGTGGACCAAGGCGCAAGTGAAAAATTTGATCATTGAGCGAAACCCAAGCGGCGAACTGGTGTGCAATGGCGCGCTGGTGGTGAAGGGCGGTGAAGAGCTTACAGTGAAAGCCGTGCGCGAAACCGTGCTGTGCGCCGGTGCTATTGGTACGCCGCAAATACTTGAGCTTTCAGGCATAGGGCAGGGTAGCTTGTTGCAAGAACACGGCATTGAGGTAAAGCTGGACAAACCCGGCGTGGGTGCCAACCTGCAAGACCATTTGCAGATTCGTGCCGTGTTCAAAGTGCAGGGCGTTAAAACCCTGAACACGCTGGCCAACAGCCTGTGGGGCAAAGCGCAAATTGGCATGGAATATGTGTTCAAGCGCAGCGGCCCAATGAGCATGGCACCCTCGCAACTGGGCGCATTCACCAAAAGCAGTGCAGACCGGCCATACCCCAACATTCAGTACCATGTACAGCCGTTAAGCCTGCCCGCATTTGGCCAGCCTTTGCACAACTTCAATGCCTTCACGGCCAGTGTGTGCAACCTCAACCCCAGCAGTCGGGGTTCGGTTCACATCAAGAGTGGGAATTTCTCTGAAGCTCCCGCCATTACACCCAATTACCTCAGCACTGCCGAGGATCAGAAGGTGGCCGCCGATTCCCTAAGGGTGACGCGCAATATTGCGCAGCAACCCGCATTGGCCAAATACAAGCCTGAGGAATTCAAGCCCGGCGTGGAATTTCAAACCGACGAGGAATTAGTGCGTTTGGCAGGCGACATTGCCACCACGATTTTTCATCCGGTGGGCACGGCAAAAATGGGTGCAGCCAACGACCCGGCTGCGGTGGTTGATTCGCGCTTGCGAGTGATTGGCGTGAAGCATTTGCGAATCGCCGATGCTAGCGTAATGCCCACCATTACCAGTGGCAACACCAACAGTCCTACGCTGATGATTGCCGAGAAGGCCGCGCGGTGGATACTGAACGGATGACTCAATTCTGGTGAGTGGTTTGGTCTCCCCTGTTATTGCGGGTAGTCTTGATCTTTGATTTCAAGTTGTATCGTGATGCGATACGAGATACAATTCATGATCAGCAGTTTTGCGCACAAAGGGCTCGAGAAATTTTTTCGTTCGGGCAGCAAACGTGGAATAAACCCCGAGCATGCGGAAAAGTTGCGGCGACAGTTGTTTAGGCTCGATGTGGCCACTTCTCCATTGGACATGAATGTTCCCGGCTGGAAGTTGCATCGTTTGTCCGGCGAGTTGAAAGATCATTGGTCCATTTGGGTTAGTGGTAATTGGCGTCTCACTTTTCGCTTTCGAGGCAATAACGCTGAAGTTGTTGATTATCAGGATTACCACTGAGTGGACTGTCGATCAAAATTTGAGCAGGATTCAACAATTATGAGTAATATGCACAACCCCCCGCATCCCGGGCTGACCATAAAGTTCGATGTATTGCCCTCTCTTGGTATTTCGGTGACCGAGGCAGCATTGCAGCTTGGTGTGTCGCGAGTCGCATTTTCCCGGATGATCAATGGAAAAGCCGCGATCAGCGCAGACATGGCGATTCGCCTTTCCCAATGGCTCGGAGGCTCGCCTGAAGTTTGGTTACAGCAACAACTGCAATATGATCTTTGGCATGCCAAGCAGGTGAGTAAATCCAAAGTGCGCCCCTTGATTGCTGCCTGAATAGAGGAAGAAAATGAACGAAGTCATCATCAACAAAGAACCCGTTGAGCTGTACAAAATCCTGAAGTTTCAGGGTTGGTTGTCCAGCGGCGGCGAGGCCAAAAATGTAATCGCCGATGGCCATGTGTTGGTCAACGGTCAAATTGAAACCCAGAAGCGCAAGAAAATTGTGGGTGGCGATGTCATCGAGTTTGACGGCGTGAAGTACACAGTTAAACTGGGTTAACCGTTCAAGGTTTTCTCATGTTTTAAAAAGTAAGGCAGTACGGTCATGGCAGTAAAAGACCAGCAAGTTTCAAATCAGGCCCAATGCGTCGAAGTGTATTTCGACGGCTCGTGCCCCATGTGCCGCCGGGAAATCGCGGTGTATCAAAACATCACCCCTGATCAACCCATTGCCTGGGTTGATGTGTCCAAGCCCGAAACGCAGCTTCCGCAGGGCCAATCCAAAGAACAACTCATGGCGCGCTTTCACACGCGCACGGCGCAAGGTGAATTGCTGAGTGGCGCTGCAGCTTTTGTGCATGTGTGGGCGCAATTGGCGGGCTGGCGGGTGTTGGCGTGGCTGGCCAAGCTGCCGGGTATGTTGTGGTTGATGGAAAAGGCCTACACGGGTTTTTTGCCGGTGCGTCCAAAAATTCAACGCTTTATTTTGAAGTTCGACACCAGCCATTTGCCGCCCACCTTGGTGGCCGACATTCGCACCGACCATGCTGGTGAAACCGGGGCCGTGTGGATTTACAAAGGCATTCTGGCTGTTTCAAAAAACCCTGAAATTCGCGCGTTTGCCAGTGAACACTTGCAAACCGAACAACGCCATTTAAATGCCATGAATGAACTGTTGCCGGTATTCAGGCGCAGTTGGCTGTTGGTGCCCTGGCGAATTGCAGGATTCATCACAGGCGCTTTGCCCGCCTTGTTTGGGCAAGCTGCGGTGTACCGAACCATCGCCGCAGTGGAGTCTTTTGTGAACGTGCACTACCAGGAACAAATCGAGAAGCTGAATGCTTTGGGTACTCACCAGGCGCTCAAGGCGCAGTTAATCGAGTTCCAGCTGGACGAATGCGCACACCGCGACGAGGCGGCCGCAAAAACAACAAAGCCCGGCGGTTTGTTCGCCAGGCTTTGGGTGGGTGCCATTGGTACAGGCTCGAAAGTTGCAGTAACCTTGGCCCGTTTTATCTAGCTATTCAAACAGCCAATGCTGGCTTCTGTACCTGGCGAACCAGTGCCTGCAAGCGCTTGCGTTGCAGGCGCATTTCAATTTCCATGGCTTTGAATTTGGCTTTGTAGGCCGCCAGGGTCTCACCATTTTTAATGGCGGTCTTGGTGTCTTGGTACCAGGCTTCTTTCAGTTTGGCCCAGTCTTGCAAGGCCTTGCTGTAGTGCTCATATTCTTGCGCAAGGCGGGCTTTCATCGCGTCTACATGGGCTTGCATGGTAGAAGGGTGGGCCAGCATTTTTTCTTCAGCACGTTTGAATTGCATCGCAATGCGTGCTTTCTCAATGGCGAATTTGTCGCAGCGCTTCAGGTTTTTGGTCAAGCCCACATACGACAAACCTGCGATCAGCCATTTCGTGGGGTCAATGTGAAACCACTTGATGCCGTTGCGATAGTCGTACTGAAACAGGTGGTGGTAGTTGTGATAGCCCTCACCGTAGGTGAAAATCGCCAGGAAATCGTTGTCGCGCGCGGTGTTCTCATCGGTGTAAGGGCGGCGGCCCCAAATGTGCGCCAGCGAATTGATGAAGAACGTGGTTTGGTGGCACCACACCAAGCGGGCCAAGCCACCCAGCAGCACCACGCCCCACAGGTCGCCCACCAGCAGGCCAATGATGACTGGCAAACCGAAGTTAATGCCCAAAGCCAATGCGGTGTAGTGCTTGTGCTGGAACATCACCAGCGGATCTTTGAGCAGGTCGGGTGAATTGCTGAAGTCTTCCTTGCCCGATTCATATTTGCGAATCATCCAGCCCATGTGCGAGAACCAGAAGCCACGCTTGGCCGAGTAGGGGTCATTTTCCGTGTCGTCCACATGGCGGTGGTGCGTGCGGTGGCCCGAAGCCCAAATCAAAATGCTGTTTTGAACGGCCATGGTGCCAAAGAACATCAGCACGAAGCGAACCGACCAGTGGGCTTCGTAAGTGCGGTGCGCCCACAGGCGGTGGTAACCAGCGGTAATCGAAATGCCATTCAAAATTGCCAATACAACGAACGACACCCAGGCAGCCGTGCTGTAGTCATTGAACCAGGCATAGGCTGGTACAAGAATGAGTGCAGCAATGGTGGTTCCAAACAGGGTAATTGCGCCGGGCCAGTGGATCGGGCTATTGGGGTCAACTCGTGTGGTCATTGAAGGTTGGTTTTTACCAGTTGGTTCAAGGGATGCCAAATCATACTAATGATTTCGCTTTCAAAGAACTCAAATTTAAATATTTAATAATTGTTCTTATTTGTTGAGGTTCTGCCGCAACGAAATCGTTAATTTCGAAGCGGCTATAGTTAACACTTGTGCACTGAATTCCAGTCAATTGTTGGCACATTGCCGGGCCATTTGTTAATTCGCGCCAGTTAATTCACCACCCAGAACATCAATCAAACCGGGGATCAGCTTTCGCAATTCGCCGGTCATCAGGGCAAAGTCGGAATCGAAGGCATCGTCGTCAGCGCTCAGGGCAGCTTGCTCCTTGACCACATCCAATGGAGCTACCCGTTTCACTTGTAGGTTTTCATGCAACACGAATGAAACCTTGTCGGCCCAGGTCATGGCCAGTTTGGTCACGTCTTTTCCGCCCTTGATGTGCTTGGCAATTTCCTCGGCTTCCAGTGAATGCTTCACATAGCGCACGGTGGCGGCCTGTTCGCCACGGCTTTTCAGTTCGCAGTCCTGGTCAATCGTGAAGGGTGGTGGGTTGTCATTTTCAGCCAGCCAGGCGGTCATGGCCACGGTGGGCGACGTTTTGGTTTTCACCAAGGCCATGGCCACACCTTCTACACTTTTCATCAGCATGCCGATCAGTTCATCGGCTTTGGCGGGGCTGGCCGCATCCACGATCAGCCATTTGCCTTCCGGGTCTATCCAGGCATTGATTCGGCTGCGAATAGCGAAAGCCCGTGGCAGAAGCTCGTCTGTCACGGCTTCCTTGATTTCCTTCATTTGCTTGCGCCCGGGTTTGTAACCTTCGCGCTCTTCAATTTCAGCAGCACGCGCCTTGGTGAACTGGTTGATCACCGTGCTGGGCAGCAGCTTTTTTTCAAGACCCAGTGATATCAGCAACTGTTGGCCACTTCGGTGCACAAAGGGTTCGCCTTCGGCTTTGGGGGCTACCCAGCCGCGTGTTTGCAAATCCATGCCGCCGCAGGCCTGCAAGGCTTGTTTGGCCAGTTTGTCTTCCAGCGATTCGGGTGTTTCTTCCCACTTGGTCAGGCGAAAGATGAACAGGTTTTTAAACCACATGCTGAATATCCATGAATAAAAATGATTGGGGCCAGCAGTGTAACGCATAAAGTTTGTGAATATTTTGGGATGGTCGTGAGCATCCATCAGGTACCACTTATCAGTTGTACACTAGGTAAAAAGAACCAAGAAAAATCGGAGACAAATCGTGACTACATCTAACTCGGCCAACTCAGGCTTTCTTCAGGGCCTACAGAATTTTGGCAAAGGCTTGATCGACTTTCGTTTCAAGCAATACCTGTCGATGCAATTGCTGCCGGTTTTCTATGGGCTGCTTTTGCTTGGAATTCTCGCTTTTTTTGTTGTTGCGAATGTGTTGGCTTTCTGGTTTTCCCATTGGGTTGGCTTGGCGGTTCTTGCGGCAACCCCGTTTGCTTTGTTGATCGCGTTTGCGGTAACCAGAGCGGCCCTTGAGTTTTTGGTGATGGCGTATCGCATTATGGAGACAGTTCAAAGAATGGACCGGATCCCACAACAGGTCGACAATCTGAACTCAAAGGTGGATGGCATCAGTGATCATGTGCACACCTTCGAGTCCCAAATTTCCAGTATTCATGGGCAGGTCGGGGATTTAAGCCATTCCATTGGTTTTCTCAAAACGATATCCGGAATCACTGGTTTGCCTGGCCGTATATTTGGCCGCGCCAAATAGGTTCAACTTCACTTGCACCTAACTTTGATAGTAGTATTTTGCTTATATCTTGTCAGGGTATTTACTATTGAATGGTCTGGAAACTGATTTTAAGCAGCTTGTTGGTTCTTCTTCCCCCATTCATTGGAGGTTGCACCGCGCCGCCCCAGCGCGATTTCGCCGACACCCTCAGCATGTTTGAAGAACTGCGCCAGCAGTACGATGTGCCGTATTCCCGCATGGGTTTTCAGAAAAGCCCCTTGTTTGCTTTTGCCAAAGGCAAAACCCAGATTGTGATTGACGAGGCGTTTTCCGAAGGGCTTAGCGATGCGGCACTGCGCTATGTTTTTGTGCATGAACTGGTGCACCTGAAATACGACGACCCCCGGCGTGGGTATGATTTGTTGAAACGCATTCACCAAACTAACGCCAAAGACACTGAACTGATGAACAATGCTTTCATGACGCTTTTGGGCGTTTACGGCCAAGACCCGGAGTTTAAAAGTTTTCTTGACCAGGTCGAAACCCGTGCCAACCACTACGCCGCGCAGCATTTAATCGATCGTGGCGAAAACCCCTGCAAGGCAGTTGCAGAAATTGAGCAATACACTGGCGCCCGCTTTCGCTTCGGCACCGAAGACATGTGCAAATGATCCAGCTGCCCCAACGCATTGTTTGCCTCACCGAGGAAACCACCGAATGGCTTTATTTGCTGGGTGAGGAACACAGGATAGTCGGCATTTCCGGCTACACCGTACGGCCGCGCAAGGCACGCCTGGAAAAGCCAAAAGTAAGTGCGTTTCTAACCGCCAAGATTGATCAAATTCTGGCTTTAAAGCCCGACTGCGTGTTTGGTTTTTCTGATTTGCAGGCCGACATTGCCAGTGCATTGATCCGCCATGGTGTTCAAGTGACTGTATTCAATCAGCGCTCCGTGCCTGAAATTTTCAGCATGATGTACCAGGTGGCGGCTATGGTGGGTGCCGCGGAAAAGGGCTTGCGGCTAATTGCTGAAATGCAGGCGAAAGTAGAACAAATTCGAGCAGCAGCAAGCCAATGGACTGTGCGCCCCAAGGTTTATTTTGAAGAATGGGACGAGCCACCGATTAGTGCCATTCAATGGGTGAGCGAATTGATTTGCATTGCCGGCGGTGACGATTGTTTTCCTGAGCTGGCCACGCAAAGTTTGGGCAAGAATCGGATTATTGCCGACAGCAGCGAGATTGTTCGCCGCAACCCCGACATCATTATCGGCTCTTGGTGCGGCAAGAAGTTTCGCCCGGAAACCGTTGCTGCGCGCGCAGGGTGGGGCAATGTTGGTGCCGTGAAGCACCAGCAAATTTTCGAGGTTAAATCGCCTTTGATACTGCAGCCCGGCCCAGCTGCGCTCACCGATGGTCTGGATGCCTTGCATGACATCATTGCCAAATGGCAAACCATGCGGCACTAAAAAAGCAATCGTTCTAAGTCTTTGAAGGCTTGTAATTTTTTACAGAAGTTGTAAGGTTAAATGCCAAGGTGCGGAGGACTGCGGCATGAACGGACTCAACCCGAAAAACCCAACGTTTAAAATGCGGATACTGGCGGTGGCTTTTACCATGCTGGCCGTGTTGGTCATCAGCTTCTGCGCTTCAGTCATGTCGATCATCTACATGCATGCCGATGAAAACGGCATGGTGCCCAAGGCATTTTCGCTGAGCAATCAGTTGTCGCAGCCAGTGATCACCATTCTTCCGCCACAGCAACCGGGGCCTGACGCACCAGGGCGTTCGAAGCCCCAGTACCAAATCTAGAGAATGATTTTGTCCGGGTGCGGACCAATTTCATGCCGGTTGGGCTGGGCATCCAGAATTGTCACCCGATCAGGATCAAAGCTGGCAATAAAGTGGTGCTTGCCATCGGGGGTGGTGGTGAAAGTAATCGGGTGTACCAGCACCGAGCATTGCAGCAGGTCGAACACCACGGGCAAATGCTCCGGGCATTCCGGCATGAAGCGAAAGGGTTTGCGCCAGTCTATTTCACCTTCGGGCATTTTTTTGAACGCACTGCAAGCGCGGTAAATGTCGGCCACTTCCGACACCACCTCTTTGGACACACGCGACAAGTTCACAAACTGTGTGCCGCTGTCCTCTCCCAGGTCTTCAAGATGCACAACACCTGGTTTGCGTGGCGTTTCAATGCCCACAGTGATGGTGGCTGTTGAAAAGTAGTGCCCCGCCTTTTGCGCTTGCGACAACAGTTCACCCAAGGCCATGTAGGCATTGCGGTTGCCGTACAGGGCATTGAAGTAATTCTTCGGAATGCGACCTGCTACGGGCAATTTGTAATCAGAAAGTTTCAACTGGCTGGGTGGGGCCTTGGGGCCGCTCCACACAGCAATCAGTTTGACCTCGGTGTAATCCATGTTGTTTTCATGACGCCATGTGTTTGTATTTAAGTGGGTACTTCTGAATCAACAACTTCACTGCGTCTATATCGTTGAGCGGTGGCACTTGGTTACGTGCCCGGTACTCTTGGTGAACAATGTCCAGCCACAGGTAACACACTTCCGGTTCTTCCATTCCACTGGCCAGCATGTGGTGCAGCCTTTCCAGCACAATGCCCACTTGTGGCGTGGCGTTGCCTGAACCGTTCAACCACCGGTAACCCGAACCTGCGCTGCGGCCCAACAATTGACCAAAGGTACTTTCAGTCACTTTGGCTTGCCCGAACACCCGCTGAAACATTTTGTAGGTGTCTTCCAGGCTGAGTTCGTTGTTCAAAGGCACCAACGACTCGTGGGTTTCGTACAACCTCAAAATTAAAGCGACCGTGGGGTCTAGCGGTTCATCGCTTGAACTACCGGCCGGAGGGCGAACAATTGAATTGAATTTCGCCTGGGTACTGATACCAAACAGGGCGCACATTTTAGACACAGTCAAGCCGTATTTCTGCTTGAACAGGTTGAGGTATGCACCTGTGCGTGGCTTGTTCTTGTTGTTAATTTGAGGCATGGCGCGTGATAAAGCAATCTCGTGGGTTAATGATGATACGGAATCCGAACTCTCAAATTGTAATTTGAGTTGAAAATCATTATTTAACACAAATAGACAACGCATCGTGTCGCTTTGCGGTTGACAGAAATTCATTCAAGTGGATGAATTTAATCACTTTTTCGATCGCCATTGGGTGGCGTAATCGCGGATGTCGAAATGTACATGGCTTCTGTAAACACCAACCCCCCCGAATGCGGGGTACTGTAGGATTTTAGCCAATTGATCAATATTCACACCAAACGGTTTGATGTCCATGGCGTAAAACTGCCCGTGTTGATCGGGCAAATGGCGTGAATGGCGGGCAGCACCTTCGATTATTGAATTGGTGTGATGGGTTCGCAAACCCGAGGTCACCTCAAACACGGTGTAGGCATGGTGTTCAGCCAAAACAACTTGTGCCCACGCCGCCAGTTGCAGCATTTCAATGTTGGGCACGCCAACCCGGTTGGCCCGAACATCTCGCAGAAGCCAGGCGGCGGTTTTGTAGCCTTCAGCAGTGCTGAAATCAATTTGAAAGCGATCAGGCCCGCGTTGAATATCCAGCAAGGTGTAGTTTGGGGCTTGTGTGGCCCAAGCCAGTTTGTCCAGGTGCGTCGCCAACGAGGCTGCACTTGCTGCTGCAAGAAACTGTCGCCTGTTCATATTAGGGCACCGCAGGTGGGGTGCAAGCCTGGTTACCGTTTTGACAGCAACTGCTGAGAATGGACAATTGTGCTGGCGGATTTGCGTTTGGGTTGTACACGCAGCGAATAAAGGCACTGCCGCCTGCGCCCGCGCCACCACCTGTGTCGGCGTCAACAGCCACAAAGCGATAACCCACGGGTGTGTCGTTGAAAATAACCGTGGTGCATGCATTGCCGCTGTTCGTCCAGTTCAATGTGCGGTTGCCCCGGCAAAAATCCACATCAGCAATTGGGTTGCGTACATCGTATCGAGAGGCCAGGGCACCCACGCGTACACCAGGTACGCCCGCAGGTGTGTTTGCGTCGGTTACGCCGTCGCCATCAATGTCCAACGCCACTGTGAAGTTGCCCCCTGCGCTGGTGGCGGGTGTGTCGGCTTGCAAGGTGACAAAACCATTGCCGCCCATGAAGCTGAGCATGTCGCCTGCAATGTCGCTGTCGAACTCGCCAGCGGCACCGTCTTGTCCGCCTATGGTGACTGGCTGGTTCAGGGTGATGTAACCCTCAATGCGGCAATTGTCGGCGGCCATTGAACAGCCTGCCGGCAAAATTGAAAGGCGGGTAATGAACTGCCCATTCGAGGCAGCGGGGCGGTTCACGAAACTTGCGGGCAAGAGGCCCACATCAATCAGGTTTTCGATGGTGGGGGTCAGTTTGCTGCCCTCGTTGCCAGTAACCGGTGTTTCGGGAATGGTGACGTCGGTGATGCCATCGTTGTTCAAGTCAACTTGCAAATCGCCGGGGGCAGAAATGCCGCGCCGGTACAAATCGGTGTAAGAATTCAGCGCATCGCCAACCTGGTTAAGTTGGTCAGCTTGAATTTTTGCGACAGAGGTTTTTGCAGAACGGGCTTGCTGTTGAACCACCGCGAAAGCAATGATTGCACTGATGATCAGCACCAGCGCCAACTCGATGCTGAGAAAGCCGGTGTGCCTGGTGTTGCTGTGTTTCAGTGAGTCAAGCATAAGAAACTCGCCTTGATTCAAATGAACAAGGGGGCAATGTTGCCCCCTTGATGTACTTCATATGATGTGATTAACGACGGCCGAAGAACATAACCAGGTCAACGGGGGTGTCGCCTGTGCCACAAATTGTGGTGGACTGATCCAAACCAAAAGCACCGTTTGCAGTTAGTTCTGTTGGCGCAGTCGCTGCTGGATCAGTTGCTACCCCAGTAATTCCGCTCGCCACGGCCAGCATGATGTCGGTACATTGATCACCTTCAATATCAGACCATGTCAAAGATGCATTGTTTGCATCGACTTCTGCAATAGTGATGGTACCGTTGTAGCTGTTTGGCAATACTGCACCGGCACTATCAACCTTCAAAATAGCCAACTGGGCAGCAACAGCATTGGTTAACCCTGTGTAACCCGAAGTTGAACCAACCTTCTGCTTGGTCTCGCTGATCACTTCTGTGATCAACTTGATGTTGTCCTGCACTTCAGTACGGCGTGCATTGTTCTGGAATGCGATAAAAGCTGCAGCAGCAACAATCGCTGCAATGATCAGGCCGATTGATACTTCAATCAGGGTAATACCGCTTTGTTTGCGGCGGGCATTAATTGTGTGCGATGTCATCATTTTTGATTCCTCTCCGAAGGGATATTGTGTAGTACATGTTGGCCCAAGCATTCCGTATATATACCAACAGACGAATTTATTGTAGATTAAATGCATGCTGTGTCAAGCACTTATTTCAACGCATGCGTTGCATTCTTTTCACAGGGTCCAGTTCTTCGGTCATGCTTTGGCTGATCGACAGCTGCCCCACATACAAAAACACCACGACAGCCGCAGCAGCGCTCAGTAACACGGCATTCAAGCCCTTGGCGGTATTGCCAATTTCATTGCGAATGTCTTCGCCACCTTCAGTACCCAGTTGAATCAGAATTTTGTCGAACTGCGGATTGTTGCGAATGGTGGTGGCCAGGCGTGCCAATAATTTCGGGCTCATCAGCCCTTTGCTGAATGCGGGTATGTAGTCGGTGGGGGCCACGTTCAAGTGGTTCATGATCTTTTTCAGATGCCAACGCATCCAAGGGTCGGCATTGCGTTTCAGTGTGTCCAGCGCAGAAGACAAGGTGGCACCACTTTTTAACAACACCGCGAGCGAGGTCACCAGCAAGCTGACTTGAAAGTCGCGGTAAATTGAAAGCGGCAATAAAAACGGGGCAACTGGAAACAGCAAGAAGCCCCAGCCCTGCGGCACCTGCTCCAGCTTGCTGCGCATATTGCCTTTCCAGCGGGGCAGGGAATAGGTGAACGCTGCAATAGACCCAATAACGCAAGCCACAATTAATCCGCCATGCGAGGCGAGTATTTCTGCCACCATGCGCACCGACATATTGAACGGTGTCCATACTTCAGGCGGTGCAACTTTCACAATAATCGGAATGGACTGAGTGGCCAGCACATAGCTGAATCCCGCCACGCCGGGTATCAATACCATGGGCGGGAAAATGGCTTTCCAAATCACGCTTTTGGCTTCTTTCTGGGATTTAATCGCCGCAGCCAAGGCACGCAAAGTACCCGGTTTGTCTTTGGCTTCGTCCACGGCGGCCAGCATCATGCGGTCGTTTTGTGGCATCACTGTGCCCAGAATTTGGCTGATCAAAAAGTCGTCGCCCAAACTCAGTTTTCGAACCATCAGCTTCAAGGCCGCCTCCCGGCTGCTGTTGCGTGTTCGCTTGTGGCGCGCAATTTTCAGTTCTTCTTCTAGAAAGGTTTTGAACTGTTCCTTGTTCTCAATCGATTTGGCAAGCTGTTCGTAAAATGCCTCGCGCTTGCCGCGAAAGTCCATCAAGTTGATGGCATTGAAAAAGCTGGTGAGTTTCTTTTTGAATGTCATGTTCAGGTGTAAGCAGCAGTTTCGGCGCGGTCTGCGTCGTTCATAATCTCGAACCGGTCAAAGCTGTCAAAACGTTCGCAGTGTCGTGGGTCTACTTCGCCAAGCAGTGCTTTGAACAAGGTGTGTTCAAACACGGTTTTGCCGTCCATGTTTTCTGACCGGAAATTGCCATCTGATTTCGAGCGGTAGTACATCATGGCTTCATAGTCTTTGCCCTGGCGAATCAGGTTCAGCCACTTGCGGTCGGGTGTCAAAATTTCAGCAACCACGCTTAGACCCGCAGTGCCGCGGTGTTTGCACTTTGGGCAACCGCCATGTCTCTTGAAGTAAAACAGCTCACGTTCCAGTTCAAACCGGTTTTCCAGCGTGTCGAGTACTTCAAACACATGCTCAGAATCGGGCATGCCATGTTGATACAGGCGGCCGCCAATTTTGCAGTGTGGGCACAGTTTGGGCACCAAGGCCTGGTACACCAGCAGTGTCAAAATATTCGGGTTGGTCAGCACATCCCTGCTCATCCCGATTTCTTCATTGGTCAGGCGCGGCACAATGCCCGAGATCAAATGCGCGTGTACTGTACCGCAAGCCATGTGACCGGTTTCAACAATTTGCTGTGCTGAAATTGCAGTGGCCGGGTCGCGAATTTCACCCATCAACACGCAGCCGGGGTCGGCACGCATCAAGCCCGCCACAACTTCCGCGTATTTGGCAGCTGAGCCTTTGCGGTCCAGCAAATCACGCTGAATCGGAATTTGGTGCACGCCGCGCAGTGGGTATTCCACGGGGTCTTCAATGGAGTAAAACGCATCTGTTCCATTGCCCGGGTGCGTTTCAATAAAAGTTTTCAGCGTGGTGGTTTTACCGGATCCAGTAACACCTGCAAAAATAATAGTGCCTGAGGGTGTGTTGGATGCACTCTTTAACTGCTTCATGTGCGAGGGGGCATAACCCAACTGCTCATAGCTGAGTGTGGGTGCATCAATGTCCACGTACAACAAGCGGCACACCACTTTGATACCCGCCCAACCCCGCATGGACTGATAGCGCATGGCCACGCGTTTGCCACCCACTTCGCGGGCTGCAATCATGCAGTACAGGTTCTCGCCAACCGAAAACTGGCTGTTGCTGTTCGAGCCCTTGCCCGAGGCGTTGTTGTAGGCCCAAGCCACGGCACGTTCAGCCTGTAGTGGCGTGTACACACCACCTTGCTGGTCGCGCAGAAATTCAAGTTCACCATCCACACGCAATTTCACTTCCGCAATGTTGTTGACCACTTGCACGTGAATGTCGGTTGCGCGTTCCTGTACCGCCAAGGCCACCCAGGATTCAAAAATTTCTTTTGCTTTGGACTGCGCAAGGGCTGGATCTTCTTCACCTTCATTGCTGTCGATCTTGGTTCGGGAGTTCTCGATCAGATGCTCAATTACGCCGCCACCACAACCAATTTCCGGCCGTTCGAATGTGAATTTTTCAGCAATCAGTTTGCCGCGCAGGTGTGAAATGAAAGGGCGAATTTGCGCGAGTTTTTCTGCGTCGTACAAAATGATTGCGCGCTTCACGCCAGTTTCAATGGCGCACACATGTTTTTCCACCACTGCGGGCAGCTTCAACAAAGCCCCCGCACTGCCGTCGGTCAGCACGCGCGAAAACGCGGGCAGCTCACTGAGTTTTTCAACCCTCAGCGACTTCTCCGCCTGCGTGGCCAACACATTCAGTGCCGGGTCTCTCTTCATGATCAAAACCTCACTTGCGCACCCACGGAGACATGCTGCGTGTTGCCGTTACTTGCGACCAGTTCCAGTCCGTTTTGGGTGATTCTCTTGATATTGAATTTGCCAAGCTGTTCGCCTTCGCGAAGCGTGCGCACACTTCGGCTTGCAGTTTGAATTTCAGCGGTCATTGCGCCTGTGGTGCCATACACACCCAGCAGGGTGTTGGCTGAAATTGCGGGTGCTGCTTTGCTGGCGGTTCGCACGGGTGTAGCGGCAGCAGGTTTGCTTGCTACAACTGCTGCTGGGGCGGGTGCCTGTGGTTTGCTGCTTGTGCTGCTTACGCTGCCACCAATTTTCAGCGCAGCTTGCAGCTCTTCGCGCATGGCTTGTTCTTCCTGCAGCCTTTGGATTTCCGCCAGTGTTTTGATGTTCAACGGCACCGTAACCCCGTTGAGCTTGATGTTCTCAACCGGTGTAACTGCCGATACATTCTCGGCCTTCGTTTCAACTTTCGCCGCGGTATTGTCTTGCGCATGCAATCCGCTTGAAACCAGCAGACCTGTCATGGCAATAAGGGGTCGAATCAAACAATTAATACGCATACAGTGCTCCCTTCAATGTCACCATGACGGCGGCATCCAGGTTTTTGGGTTCAATCTTCATTGAAATCTGATTCCAGTAAATGCCGGAAGGGTACCGGTCCAGAAAGTCTTTCATGAGCGTCAGGCTGCCGGTCACCTCAGTGGCATGCCGGTTCACCGACACATTGGGTGGAATGCTTTTGAAACCGGTAGGCCAGGTTTGGCCTTGCGTATCTACCTTGAATTGAATGCCGGCTTTTTGCCAGGCTTGTTGTTCCAGGTAAAGCAGTTCGCTGGCCTCCTGTTTCTTGGGCAAGTCTTGAAGTTGCTGAATTCCCTTGGGCGCCATGTCGTAGGCAAAGGAGAACTTCAGCTTGTTGACATCTTTGGGGTTCGGGCTGCTTTGCTGGTTGTACAAAAAGCTGACCAACTCTTGCGTGTAACCGCCTTGTGATTGCCATTCACTCACGCACTTGCCCAAGTTGCATTGAATGCCCTCCAGCAACCAGCCGCGAGCCATGAAAGGCTGTTCGCTCAACAGGTTCAGCATCTCAATCACATCGGCATTGGCCAGGCCCACACTGCGTTGGTCGGTGGCCAGTTTTTTCAGGTACTGCGGGGTTTGAATGCTGGACTGCGCCTGCTTCATGCGTGCTTCGCGTGCACTGGCCTCCAGGTATTCATTGCCGCCATATGCGCCACCGGCCAACAGCAAAACGACAGCCAGAACTCCAGAGGCTTTGATCAAATCGGTGGGTAAACCAATCAGCGCATGTTTATTGTTAAAGCTGCCCAAGCGGGCTGCAATGTCCAGGGGCAGGGCGCTCGGAAACAGTTCTGGCGCATTGCTGTACACATGGTATTCCGAACTTTCGATCGACCCATTGGTGTAGGTGTTCACCGTGCTGGCCACCTCGGCATCGCTGCCGATCATGTCCATGGTGGGTGCACCCTGTTCAATCACCACCAAGGCCATTTGGCCTTTTTTGCTGCCTGCCTCTATGCGAATGGCATAGATCGCATGTTCCTGCTCATTCTGTGTGGCCAGCATTGCAGCAAGGCTGTACACCTGCCCCGTGCGTTCCTCATCGGAAATGTCGGGGTCGAAATTGTAAAGGCCCAGGTATTCGTTTTGACTGCCTTTGAGTAGAATATGCTTGGTCGCATCAATGCGGTCTGCATATTCCCGAATGTCGGCAATGCGTTTGCTGTAGCCCGAGTGCGCCAGGGGCTGCCAGTTCAAGCCGGCAATGTAAGCTTTTTTTCCAAGCTGGTGAACGACTGCAGATTGTTCAGCCATGGCGCATCCTCGCGTTTTACAGCACCACCGCGCGAACCAGAACGATGAAGTTCTCTCGCATGGTGGACAAGTTGCGCGAACCACCAGCCAACAGCGGTGCCTGTTCAGTCAGCTTGCGTTCGGTGAAACCGGATACATCGCGTGACAAGCCAGTAATAGCCATCACTTCACCGGGGCGAAGCGCAATCGTGTACTGGTCAGAAATGCTGCTGGTGTTGGGGGTTTGAACACGTTGCAGGGTTTCGCCTGCCCCGGTGGTAATTTCAAGCAGGCTGGTCAGGTCGGACAAACTAATGCCCATTTTCAGCATGATGGTGTTGTTGTCCAGAATGAACGGCATGGCCGCAAATTGATCGCCAGTTGTAATTTCGTCTGTGGTCAAACCTGGCACACCAGTACCGCCACCCAGCGCGCCAGATGACGCAGGCTTGGTTTCAGCCAGGTAGCCAGTGGTTGTAAGCCGTGCTTTGCGCGCCCATTGCCTGTTCAAAGCCACAAGTGAAATAGGGCGGTGTTGTACGTTGTCGCCAATTTCATTGAGTGCCTGCAGGATGGCAGAACTTGCACCAAAACGTTGGTTGGTCGGGCTGTTGGGCGGGTTTTGACCAGGAATGAAACCTTGTAAGGCTTCAGGAATGGTCAGTGCAATCAGGCCTGCTTCTGGTGCAACCAGCGATTCAGGCGACAGCACACCAATGCCATAGCGCTGAGAAAGGCTTCTGAAAAATACATCCCAGTTCACGCCCTGTTGATCGTCTTTTTTGGACATCACCGAGTAAATGTCCAGTTGCACATGCACCTGTTTGAGCATGTTCGCATTTTCGGCGCGGATCAAAGTGCGCACCTGGGTTTGCATGTCACGGCTTGTTTTCACCATCACACGGCCTGTGCCCTCGGCCACAATGACCTCAGAACCCGGTACCGAGGCCACCATGCGATTGATCACTTCCAAAATGCTGGCCTGGCCGTCAATTTTTCCTTTCTCAGACACACTCAAATTCGAATTGCTTTGCACTTCATTGCCGCGCACACGGCCTTGCGTGCCGCTGCTCATGGCGTATTCATAACCGTTGGGGAAAGAGGCCAGTTCGTACATGGCAGTGGTGTAGCGCATGATGACAATCGAGTTGTCGCGGTACTCCCACGACAAACCCAGTTTGTCGGTGGTGTTGTTCAAAAAATCAATCAGGGTCCCGTCCCAATTCATGGCCACTGAACCCACTGTGGTTCGGGGTGCCAGTGCCACACTGTCGATTGCAACAGGGCCTGATGGGGGTGGCGCCGCTTCAGCGGGGGCGTTGACTGGTGGCAACTGCCGTGCGCCACGGCGAGGTTCGGCGCTCACTGGCGCGTTGAATACGTCTTGCTGAATTCGCACGGGTATGCCGACCATTTGGGTCAAGCGGGCTGCCACCGTGTTCAAGTCCACAGGGCGGCCTTTGTCCGCAAAATTCATTTTGTAGGTTTCATGAAAAATTGCAGGCAGTTTGTCGTCGTCATTCACATGCACGAAGGTGCCACCGATCCAGCTTTTGCTGGCGCGCTTCAATACCTTGGCATTCTGCTGTTGTTTGGCCTGTTCATCGGCGTATTGCCGGCCACCACGAAACGAACCGTTGGTTTGCAGTGTGGTATTGACCTGGTCAACCTTGCGCAAACCGTTGTCGTTGTCGGCTTGCACTTCTGCCTTGATCTGCGGGCCGGTACAACCAGCTGTTCCCAGGCCGATCAATGCTGCAATTGCAGTGAAAACCAGTGTTCTGTTCAGTGGTGTCTTCATGTTTTATCGGCACTCTTCTTTTTGATCGCCCAAGCGGGTAATTCGCAGCAGTGGGGGCTCGTTGTTGTAAACACAGGCTTCCAGCGGGTATTCGCTGTTCTTGATTCCAGGTGTTTCAAGCACCTGTTCCACGGCGTATTCGAATGTGCCAGAGAAGGTAGTGCCCGCTGCAATCATCACGTAGCGGTCGGCGTCCCAGCGGAATGTGTAGCCTGCTTCTTTGGCCCAACGGCGAATGGCTTTGTCCAATCGGCCGTCCTCAACACGCAATTCCCATTGAATGGCACGTGGCGTTAAAACCAGCCTTGCGCTTTCCTGCTTCACAGGCAGGGCAGCCAGCTGTTCAGCTTCGCGAATAATTTTGGGTGGAATGTCAACAATGAATACATCCGAGGAGGGCGATTGCATGGCCAGCTGAATATTGTTGGCTTTGCTTGAAGCTGCGTTTGGCGACTTGGGTTCGAGGCTTGGCTGCGCAAGTACTTCATAGCTGCGGGCTTGTGGCAAGGGGGCGGGTGCATCGTATCGCGCCAATTCGACATTGCGTGACAACAGCTCATCAGCGAAATACGGGAGTTGCTCCTCACGTTTTTCAGTCACAGTTGCGTAAGCGGGTGCTTCAATGGCCGCAGTGGCGCTAGTCTCCGCACCTGTTTCGCCGTTTGTGTTCCATGCCATCAGCACAATGACAAGACCAAGAGCAAATTCCATATTCGTTTTACCTTCTTCGTATGGATCGGTATTCAGCGATTTTGCAAATTTTATTAATTCGAATATACATCAATATACGAAATAATTTCTTTTGCAGCAATCCCCCGGTTATTCAGTTGTCTCAGGGGGTTGTTAAATGTGTCAAATCAATCTTGATAGATTGCATCAAGCCATTGATTGCCTTCATGCGGGCTGTAGTGAACCAATAGATAGGCCGCAGTTTCAAGCACAGCCAGACTGCAAGCCTGGCTTTCATCGAAAGCTTCCTGGTTGATGGCGTCGTATTCGTGAATACAAACTTTCAACAGTTCGCCAATCAGCCGAGGCGTGGATTCGATGGTTTTAACCTTGGGCCGAAGTTCGGCATGGGCTTTCATCAGGCCCCGAAAGTAGTGCCAGGTGGTGCCTTCAGTCTCGGCGAGGCCTTGAAGGATAAATGGCAAGCTCAAGTTCAAAAGACCGGTGTCTTCGATGTGCGCAGCCAACTCGCTGTATTCACAGTCGAATGGATCGACTGGATGGTGTGCCCTGAAATACGCCATGTTGTTGGCGATTGAATTGCCTGAGGAAAGTCCTGCGAGCGTTGCTGCTGTACTCTCTATTGGTGTATTCAGAACCCTCCCACCCAGATTCCTCCGAATGTTCTTTTGAAACAATCACATCAAAGGGTGGGGGTGGGGGGTAAAAGGAGGGGGATTAACGCGACAGCACCACTCTAAAGCGGGGGCTTCCATGGCGTACTTTGTCCAAGGCCTCGTTAATTTGATCAAATGCGTAGGTTTCAACAATCGGCTCTATGTTGTGCCGGCCTGCAAAGTTCAACATGTCGGCGATTACGCGTGGGCTGCCCACGGGTGAGGAAGAAATGGTTCGCTGTTGGCCCATCAAGCCAAACACGCCAATGTCCAAAGGCTCAAGCACAGCCCCCAGAAAATGCAGGCGGCCTTTGGGAGCCAATGTGGCAATGTAGGCGTTCCAGTCCAGCTTCACATTCACAGTCGACAAAATCAGGTCGAACGATCCGGCGGCTTTTTTCAAGGCATCCGGGTCTTTGCTGTTCAGTACATGGTGTGCACCCATACCCAGTAGCTCGTCGGTTTTGGAGGCGTTGCTGCTAAAAGCGGTTACTTCGCATCCCCAAGCCTTCAAAAACATCACTGCCATGTGGCCCAAGCCACCCACACCAATGACTGCCACTTTGCTTTGCGGTGAAACATTGAATTGCACCAGCGGGTTGTAAACAGTGATGCCGCCGCACAGCAATGGGCCAGCCGTTGCCGGGTTAACACTGGCCGGAATTTTTACGGCACTGATGGCCTGTGCGCGTACTTTGTCGGCAAAACCGCCGTGCCGGCCAACAATGGTGCCCTTGGCGGCGCTACACAGGTTGTGGTCGCCGCCCATACACATTTTGCAGCTTTCGCAATAACCTGCGTGCCAACCCAGACCCACTACATCGCCAATGGCCAAGTGGCTTACATGACTACCCACCTTGCTCACGCGACCGATAATTTCGTGGCCCGCCACCATGGGGTATTTGGCTCGGCCCCAGTCGTTGTCCAGCATGCTGACGTCGCTGTGGCAAATGCCGCAATGGTCAACATCGATCTCAATGTCAAATGCGCTTAATTCGCCGGGATCGTATTGAAAGGGTTTCAAAGGGCCTTTGGCCTCGAAAGCTGCGTATGCGTTGATCATGTTGTCTCCTGTTGATCTCTTGATGGTATTACACCTTCGCAAGTAATATGAGGCACGCGCCAACAAAGCTTGGCCTTTCGAGAACAGGGTTCCACCCGAGAACCTGCCAGGAGACAAACTTGCAAACTCATCGCCGCGCCTGCCATTTGTGTGAAGCCATCTGTGGCTTGAAAATCGAGGTTGAAAACAATCAACTTGTGTCCATCAAAGGCGATGAGCAAGACCCCTTTAGCCGTGGGCACATTTGCCCAAAAGCAGTGGCATTGAAGGACATTCAGGAAGACCCCGACCGTTTGAAAATGCCTGTTAAAAAAGTGAACGGGCAGTGGGTAGAAACCACCTGGGAAGATGCAATCGAGCTGGCCTGTGAGGGCTTGTTCCAGGTGCAACAAAAATACGGCGCCAATGCGGTGGGCGTGTATCAGGGCAACCCGAACGTGCACAACTGGGGCTTGATGACCCACAGCTCGAATTTTTTGGGTTTGCTGAAAACACGCAATCGTTTCTCTGCAACTTCGGTCGACCAGTTGCCCATGCAGTTGTTGGGTTACTGGATGTTCGGGCACCAGTTGCTCATCACCATTCCCGACATTGACCACACCAATTATTTCCTCATGCTGGGTGCAAACCCCATTGCATCGAATGGCAGCTTGATGACCGTGCCCGATGTGGCCAAACGCATCAAGGCCTTGCAGGCGCGCGGAGGAAAGTTGATCGTGATTGATCCTCGCAAAACCGAGACCGCCGAGGTGGCCGATGCGCATCACTTCATCAGGCCAGCCAGCGACGCTGCCTTTGTGTTTGCACTGATCAACACAATTGTTGACGAAGGGCTTACCCGCATGGATCGTTTGGCGCATCACAGTGAAGGCCTGTATGCCGCTTTGGGTGCCATTTCGAAGGTAACGCCTGAAGTGGCACAAGCCGAGTGCGGTATTGAGGCTGAAACCATTCGCCAAATTGCGCGTGATTTTGCCAATGCCGGGAAAGCCGTTGCGTATGGACGCATGGGTGCCTGCACGCAGCGCCATGGCACCTTGGCGCAGTGGGGTATTCAGTTGCTTAATTTTGTAACAGGCAACACCGACCGGGTGGGTGGAAGCCTGGTGGCCAACCCTGCGCTCGACCTGATCGCTGCACCCAACAGCAAGCCAGGCAGTTATGGCCGTTGGCACAGCCGGGTTAGCCAAAAGCCTGAAGCCTTGGGCGAGTTTCCCAGCGCCATCATGGCCGAGGAAATTCAAACAGAGGGCGAGGGGCAAATCAAAGCGATGGTGACCATTGCAGGCAACCCGGTGTTGTCCACACCCAATGGCCAACAGCTTGACAAGGCCATGGCTGGTCTTGAATTCATGGTGTCAGTGGATTTGTACATCAATGAAACCAATCGCCACGCCAATGTGATTTTGCCCACGACATCGCCCCTTGAGCATGATCACTATGATTTGATTTTCAATATTTTTGGTATACGCAATCAGGCCAAATACAGCGCAGCCACACTGCCCAAGCCGGAAGGTAGCCTGGATGATTGGGAATTGATGGACAAGTTGGCTGCCTGTTACAGCGCCAAGCTTGGAAAGCCAGCCCGGCCTTCCATGCCGCCGCAAATGATTCTCGACATGGGTTTGCAAATGGGCCCCTACGGCATGGGTAGCGAGCACAAGCTGAGTTTGGAGAAATTGAAGTTGCACCCTGAAGGCATTGACTTGGGGCCGCTGCGCCCCAGCTTTCCAGGCCGCTTGCAAACCGCCGACAAAAAAATTCAACTGGCACCCGCCGAGGTACTTCAGGCCGCAGCAAATTATGTGACTGATTTGCTGGACGCCGGCAAGCGCGCAGGCACGGAAATGATGCTGATTGGAAGGCGCCACATTCGCAGCAACAATTCCTGGATGCACAATTCAGAACGCCTGGTGAAGGGCAAAAACCGCTGTACCGCCATGGTGAACCCGGCGGATGCAGCGCGTTTGAATTTGCAGGAAGGGCACAGCGTGCGTGTGCGCAGCCGCGTGGGTGAAATTACATTGCCTGTAGAAATTTCAGACGATGTAATGCCCTGTGTGGTGAGTATTCCGCATGGTTGGGGGCACGACAAATCGGGGGTTCGTTTGCAAGTGGCCGCAGCGCATGCGGGTGTTAGTTGCAACGATTTGACCGATGAACAATGGCTGGATGAGCCCAGTGGCAACGCCGCAGTCAACGGCGTACCCGTGACACTTTTCCCCGTGGTTTAACAACCCGGGGTTAAGCAGACCTTCTTTCCCACACAGTCATTTCCGCAATGCTGTGTTGGTACTTGCGGGCTGTTTCGCGAATTACAAACGGAACATTCAATGGTTTGCGAACCAGCTTGAAATGGGGTGCAAGCACGGCTTGCATGCCTTCAAGCATGGTTTTTGGTTTGCCATTTTCTTCAATGCCGCCAAGCCAGTTTTCCTTGGGCGTGTACTCGGTCAGCAGTGTATAAGGCGAGCTGATAACCAACAAACCACCGGGCACAATACGGTGGGGCATGTCGTTTAAAAATTCGGTGGGGTTGTTCACCCGGTCTATCAGGTTGCCGGCAAATATCAGGTCGTAGCCGGTGTGTTCTGCCCCCAACTTGCAGGCGTCGCCTTGCGAAAACGCAACGCGTTGGTCACAGCTACCATAATCAAAATTGCCAAGCGATACTTGCATGTCCCTGCCCAAATCCCCCTCGTCGTGCAAAAAGTAATTCAGCGTCTTGCCTTGTTGCAGTTCTTGTGCAGCGTGGATAAATCGGGCGGAAAGGTCTACACCCACAGCGGTATCGAAACCCAAGGCCAACTCGAAAGTGCTTCGGCCCACGGCGCAGCCCAAATCGAGCGCCTTGCGGCGTGGTCGATTTTCCATGAATTCCAGGCACAGCTGGGCACAGCGAACCGGGTAATTCGGCACCTCAAAGTAATCGACGCCGTAATGAAAGGCCAGGTACTGGTTTAATAATTCGTCAGTTTCGTATGGATTGTACATAGGGCCTTATTGGGCGCAGGTTCTAAAGCCGACGAACACATCGTTGCGGTCGGGTGTGTAGGCTTGGCGGTAGGTACCGCGAATGAGTATGGACGAAGTGGCACACGAGCCACCGCGCACCACCTTGTGGTCGCCAAATTGCAAAGTCGACATGAAGGGGTACATGTCCATGGTGAATCCGTCGTAGGGGAAAAACAGGCTGTCGGTCCACTCCCACACGGTGCCTATCATTTGCCGGCATCCAAACGGGCTGTCACCTTCGGGAAGGGCCGTCACCGGCAGCCTGGCCAGCTGAGTGCTGTCCATATCTACCCGATGTGCTTCCATGGTGTTGCCCCATGGAAACTTGTTGAAGGCACCTTGTTCTCGATTGCCCAAAGCGGCCACTTCCCATTCAAATTCAGACGGCAGGCGTCGCCCGGCGAATTTGCAATAGGCTTGCGCTTCCCAATAGCTGACGTGTTTCACGGGCAGTTCGCCTTGAACGGGTAGCCATTGGTCGAAGTGGCGTTCAAGCCAAACACCGTTTTCTTTTTTCCAGAACAAAGGGTGCCTTGCACCGGTGCTGTTGCGCCACTTCAGGCCTGCCATGCTCCAGTGTTGGTCATTCTCGTATCCACCAGCCTGAATAAATGCAAGGTACTCGGCATTGCTGACCAGGGTTTTCGAGATTTTGAACGCTTTCATTTCAACGACGAATCCCGGCTTTTCATTGTCGAAGCAGAAGTCTTCAGTCGCAAAATGTTCAGACTCGGGCGGCATGCCAATTCGGTAGCGCCCTGCGGGTACTTCAACGTCTGTGGGTTCAAACGTAAGCACCACCTGGCTTTTCACGGACTGGTTCGAGTAGGGCGGTGGTGCATAACCCAGGCTTTGGCGCGCCCACACCATCGACTCAATGTGCATGTTCAGGTGAAAAATGGCGTATTTGTACAAGTACAAATCGCTGTCGGTCAGCGGCTTTTTTTCAATGCGCTGTGCCACCTTGTCAAAGGTGTCGTCAAAGTAATGCAGGGTGTCGGGCTTGTCAGGAAAAAGTCCTTCCTGCCAGCGATCCTCATGGGCCAGTTCGAAGGAATCCCAGATGTCGTCGAGCGCCGGGTTGTACGAGGGGGCTTTGTCCAGGTTCTGCAAAATAAACCGTTCGAAGAAAAAAGCGGTATGCCCAACCTCCCAAATTGGCGGGTTGATGCCTGGCAAATAGGGCACTTTGGTTTGCTGTGAACTCAAGCTGTTGAGCAATTCAAGAACGCGCTCGCGGCTTTGTTGCAAAGAAGCGAGTAAGGATTGCTTGTTATTCATCGTGGTGGTACTACTAATAAGTTACAAGCAATTATAGGCCACCCATGTCCATTAAATCGATACTGCGCACCCTGACTGTTGCATCCGCCGCTTTGTTAATTGCCAGTGGTAGTGCCTACGCCGAAAAGCCAGAAAAAGGAAACGGCAACCAGGGGAAAAACAAAGTACAAAGCGAGCAACGTGGGCAAAAGGAAAGCCGCAAAGGCGGTGGCAACGAGAAGGGCCTGCGTGCGGAGGGCCGTGATTCAGGCCGAGACGGTGGGGTGTCGGTTTCATTTAACTTTGGCAGTGCTGAAACCCGCATTGTGCGGGATTACTACGGTGGTCAGGTTGCCAAAGGCAAGTGCCCTCCCGGGCTGGCCAAAAAAGGCAACGGCTGCCAGCCCCCAGGCCAGGCCAAGCAGTGGCAAAAGGGCCGCGCCTTGGGTAGCGATGTTCGTTACTACGACATTCCCAATGAATTGCGCATTCGATTGCCTGCACCGCCCCTGAACCACAAATATGTTCAACTGGGCACTGATCTGCTGTTGATTGCAGTGGGCACAGCCATTGTGGTGGATGCGATTGACGGTATTTTTTAAAACTTAGCTGTTTCGCCACGGCAATGAACACATGCGGATCCATCTGTTCATTCGTGATTATTGCTTCACCAGAAACAATAAATTGCACATTGCCTGGATGATCACTTTCGATATTGCAAATACACTGTTCGAGCGTATTTATTCAATCGACAAGTTTCAGGAAACGGCAAGCAGCATGAGCAAATCATTTGAAGTCAGCATTTTGGCTGCTGGGCAGCCACTCGCGGGCACTTTTTTTCCTGCTGCAAGTGGCGAGCATGACAAGCCCGTCTTGATTTGCCCCGCCACTGGAATTACTCAAAAGTTTTACTTCCCCTTCGCGCGTTGGTTGGCCGGGCAAGGGTTTTCTGTATTGGTGTTTGATTACCGCGGCATCGGGAAGTCTTTGCAGGAATCGCATGTAAAGCATTGCGAGGTGAAGAAGCAGGATTGGGGCTTGTATGACATGCCCGCTGCTTTGGATTTTCTGCTTGAGTTGACCGGGCAGGAAAGTGCCTATTTGATTGGCCACAGTGCGGGGGGCCAGTTGTTCGGCTTGATGCACAACCACGCCAAAGTACGTGGCGTATTGGCGGTGGCGGCTTCTTCCGGGCATGTGAAGAATATCCGCAAAGACAAACGCAATGGCGCGAAGTTCATGCTGCGTTGGGTTATTCCAATCAGTTCTGCTTTGTTGGGGTACGTGCCTGCCAAGCGTTTCGGCTGGGGTGAAAATTTGCCCAAGGGAGTCGGTTTGCAATGGGCCAGGTGGTGTTCAAACCCCGGGTATGTTGAAAATGAATTTGGTAAGGGTGTTCAACAACACTGGTTTGAACAGTTCAATTCGCCAATTACTTTTGTACACGCCAGCGATGATGAAATTGCAACCCTGCCCAATGTCGAAGACATCATGCGCCTGTTCACCACGGCCAGCAAAAAACGGCTTGAAATCAAGCCTGAAACATTCAAGTTGGGCAAAGTGGGCCACATCGACATTTTCCGGGAACGATGCGACAGCATTTGGCCGCAAATTATTGCAGAACTTGCTCCTTACGCTAAGATTGGCTAATTCTATTGCCGATCCCAATGACATGAAGCGTTCAACACACCTCATAGCCTACAGATTGTGGTTGCTGGCTCTCTTTTTTCTTTTTTCCTCACAGGGTTTTGCCCGCGACATTGAACCCAAGCCCATGCATTACGAATTGCCAAGCTGGTTCAAACAAACCTTTCTTGAAATTCCCGTGGATGTTCAAGACGCCCAAACCCGTGGAAAGAAGCTGCTCATTTTCTTTCATCTGGATGATTGCCCCTACTGCGCCCATTTGCTTCAAGAGAACTTCACTGAGGGGACCAATCGCGAGAAGATCGAAGGCAAGTTCGATGTGATTGCAATCAATGTGCGGGGTGATTTGCCTGTGAACTGGATCGACGGCACTGTCTACACTGAAAAGCAGTTGGCCAGAAAGCTGGGCGTTTTTGCAACGCCCGCTGTATTGACAATGGGGCCAAAACCCGAAGTGACCAAAAAGATTATGGGTTACAAAAAGCCTGGGGAGTTCATGAGCCTCTTGGGCTTCAATGCACATTAACCTGCGAGCCTGACATGTATATTGGTGAACTCGCAAAAAGCGCTGGCGCTTCCCGCAAGGCGATTTATTTGTATGAAGAATTGGGTTTGATACAAGCGCCACTTCGAAAGGGCAGTTACAGGGTGTACGCCCCCGAAACTGTGGATCAAGTAAAAACCATCAAATGCGCCCAGTTGCTTGGTTTCAGGCTCAAGGAGCTTGTTGAGGCACTGGCCAACAACACCCCCGGCTCTCACTCTGGCCTTAACTACATGCTTGAACAAATACAGCGAAAGCGGCTGGCCATTCAAACTGAAATTTCTGCAGCGCAGGCACAACTTGAACTGCTGGAACAGTTTGACCAGCAATTGCGTAGTTCCCCTGATTCGATGCACTGTGATCTTTCAGTTGACTCTGCCCCTAAGGGCAAGCTTTAAGCTCCTTTTTCTGGTTCAGACAAAAGGAGCTCACAATGAGCAAAAGGATTCTGGTGGTTCTTGGACATTCTTCCGAGAACAGCTTGTGTGGCGCAATTTCCAGTTCATACACGAGGGGTGCGCAAGCTGCGGGTCACGACGTTCGATTGCTCAGCCTCCCCAGCTTGAAATTTGATCCGATTCTTCACGACGGTTACAACACCATTCAAGCGTTGGAACCCGACCTGGTGGAGGCGCAGAAATCCATTGTTTGGGCCGAGCACCTGGTTTTTGTTTATCCAATTTGGTGGGGTTCAATTCCCGCTATTCTCAAGGGATTTTTCGACCGCATTTTGTTGCCAGGGTTCGGCTTTAAATTCAAAGAAGGCGCCTTGATGGCAGATGGCCTGTTGGCCGGGCGCACAGCCCATTTGATTGCAACCATGGACACACCCCCTTGGTATTACCGATTGGTGTATCGCATGCCGGGACACAATCAAATGAAGCGAACGATTCTCGAGTTTTGCGGCGTTAAACCTGTTGCTGTGACCAGTTTTGGGCCGGTCAAGAATTCGCACGCAACAACTCGTGAGAAATGGCTGTCGCGTGCCTATTCTTATGGTTTTAAGGCTTGAATGGTTTCTTGGCTGGCCGTTTGCTGTCTTTCCACGGTCCAGGTGTGAATAGGCTCGTGTCCCTCGCGCACCCAGCCCGGGGGCTTCCACAAATGTTTTAACCTTTCCAATACAGGACCTGGCGCCGTCACATCACGCATCATGTCCACCAATTCATGCAAATTCAGTACAAACCAGTTGTGGCTTTTGATCTGCTGGGGTGTGCCGTAAAGCACTTTTTCCTGCTCTGGTTCGTAGGTTCCAAACAAATGATCAAAAAGCATGACCACGCCGCCGTAATTTTTGTCAATGTACTGCGCGTTGCGGCCGTGGTGAACTCGATGGTTGGACGGTGTGTTGAACAACCACTCAATGGCTGGGTGAAACTTCCCAATCGACTCGGTGTGCACAAACCATTGGTAGGCCAGGTTGGCTGCCAGTAAACCGAGAATCAGATCGGGTGAAAAGCCCAATAAAACAGCAGGGACAAAGAAAATCCAGGTGCCTATTATTCCATTGAGAATACTTTGTCTGGCCGCAGTTGACATGTTCATGATCTCGCCGGTGTGGTGCGACACATGCTGAGCCCAAAACCATCGAACCCGGTGTGCAGTTCGGTGATACCAGTAGTAGCAAAGTTCCTGAACGAAAAAGGCTGCAATTACTGTGAACACATTGACGGGAATGGTGAATAGTCTGTGCTCCCAAAGCAGCGCCCACAATGCAAGCAGATAACTGACATTCATCAGGGCGCTGGAGATGTAGAAGCCAAAGCCCAAGGCGTAATTTGCTGCAACTTCGCGTAGCCAAAAAGTCTGGTTCCGGGCAATGTTCCAGT
This sequence comes from Limnobacter alexandrii, assembly GCF_005871185.1. Taxonomy (GTDB): domain Bacteria; phylum Pseudomonadota; class Gammaproteobacteria; order Burkholderiales; family Burkholderiaceae_B; genus Limnobacter; species Limnobacter alexandrii. The sequence goes on along the minus strand of NZ_SWKN01000007.1, from coordinate 443,100 downwards.
TTCCCGAGCGATATCGCACATGGATCCACTCGAGCAAAAAAGCAGTGACAAACAAAGGAAGCATCAGGATCAGGATCAATTCGCTTAAACCTGGCGCTCGGCCAAATACATTGATCAATGCTTCAGTAACGGTTTGGTACAAAAAATCCATCGCAACACCTTTGGGTTGAACTCGTGAATCGGTTTTGATTCAAAAGAATTATCCATAGGCACGTGCGCTGAATATTGACTTCTGGCCTTTAGTTTTTGACATAATGTGCCAATGAGCACATCCAGCAATCAGCACGCACTCATTCTCGCGAGGCTTACACACATTGTTCGCCGCTTCATGGAAGCGGAAGGGCTGAGTCTTGATTTGTTGAATGAGTACACGAATGTGGCCTCTTCCGGATCCGAGCGATTGCCGATAGGGCAATGGTGGGCTCTGCTTGAGCGCGTGGCACAGGTCAGCAACGACCCCCATGTCGGATTGCGAATCGGCAAATTGACCCAGATTCAAGATGTCGGTGTTTTGGGGTATTTGGCCGCCTCGTGTGAAACCCTGGGGCAAGCCATGCAGCGCTTGCAGCGATTCGAAGGGCTGTTGCAGCAGCTAGCCGCCTCCTCGGTTGCGGTGGACGGGGATTGCATCCGTTTGGCCTGGACCAATGAGAATGGACACTCCACAGACTTGTCGAACGAAGTGCTGATCAGCGGCTTGCTCACTGTGTTGGGAATTTTGATAGCCCCACATCGCATTAAACCCGTCTGTGTCGAATTTCCGCGAAAGAGCGGCTCGGGTTTGGCCACTTATGAAGCCATGCTTGGCTGCCCAGTGCAATTTGCCCGACCACAATTGGCAGTCAGGCTGCGCGCAGACAATTTAATGCTACCAATCAACAGCCGTGACACGCACCTGATGCAGCTGCTTGAGCAGCAGGCCGCAACGGCGCTGAAAGGGCTTGAGCATTCTGATGAATTTTTGATTCAACTTCAAAAAGCAATGAGCAGGGGGTTGCTGGAAAGAAATGCTTCGATGCCTTGGGTGGCGGTTCAATTAAACATGTCTGTACGTTCTGTTTATCGGGCATTGAATGAACGCGGTAAAACTTTCAAAGGTCAGCTTGATGAATTGAGGCAAACACTTGCACAGCAATACCTTGCTGATGAAACCCTGTCCCTCAGTGAAATAGCATTGCTGCTGGGGTATTCGGAGCAAAGTGCTTTCAATCGTGCTTTTCGGCAATGGACGGGCAGCACACCTTTGAAACACAGAAGGGAATTTTATTGTGTGAAGTGACCCTGAGCTTTGAAGTAAGTGCTCTCACCCCTCAACACTGGAACTCATCCGAATCGGACGGGTTCCAATTTTTGCACCTGTCGCTTCGTCAATTGCCACCGGTTCAATTTCTGTTCCTGCTTCCGCATCAAAAAATTTTGTCAGTTTTCCGCCGCCCCTGTGCTTGCGTCCCCAGGCTCCAATCATGAAGAGTACCGGCAAAAAGTCTCGCCCCGCCTCGGTTAATAAATATTCTTCTCGCGGTGGGTGTTCGGAGTAGCGGTGTTTTTCCAACAATCCTTCTTCGGTTAACACCGACAAACGCTTGGTCAGCATGGTGGGCGCTATACCCAGGCTTTTGCGGAAATTGTCAAAGCGGGTGATGCCCGCATGCGCGTCCCGCAAAATCAAAATGCTCCATGCATCGCCTACAAAAGCAAGGCTTCGTGCGATCGGGCAGGGGTTTTCCGAAATATTTTTACTGTCCATACTAATTTGATAGTGACTTTGTTTGAAATTGCAGGTAAAGTGAGTTTCGTTTTGATAGTAACAAGTTGCTGATCAGAAATCCACTGACATTTCGCACCCACGGGAGATTTAAATCATGAACAAAAACAAAAAACCGGTTGCACTGGTAACAGGTGCGTCTTCCGGCATAGGGCTGGTCACCGCTCAAAAACTTGTAGCAGCGGGTTATCGTGTATTTGGCACCAGCAGGCACCCAGGTGCCGACATGCAGCACTCGTTTGAAATGCTGCCGCTCGATGTCGACAAAGACGAATCCGTTGCGGCGCTGGTCAATCAAATCATTGATTCAACAGGCCGAATAGATTTGTTGGTGAATAACGCTGGCCGAGGTTTGTCGCCAGCCGGTGCGGAAGAGTTTTCTCTCGAGCAGGCTCAAGCAATTTTCAACACCAATTTTTTCGGTGTGGTGCGCACCACCAACGCTGTGTTGCCACATATGCGCAGTCAGCAAAGTGGCCGCATCATCAATATCGGTTCGGTGTTGGGCTTTTTGCCCATGCCTTACATGGCTTTTTATGCGGCAAGCAAGTATGCCCTGAAGGGGTATTCCGAATCACTTGACCACGAGCTTCGGACCATGGGCATACGTGTATCGGTAATCGAGCCAGCCTTTATGAAAACCGCCATTGAAGCGAATTCTACTCAGGCCGAATTTCCCATGGATGAATATCAAGACATTCGAATTGAACTTCAGCAGCGCTTGGCCAGAATGGTTGATACCGCAGAAAACCCTTCAGTGGTGGCTGATGCAATTCTGAAAGCTGCACAAGAACCCAAACCCCGCCTGGCTTACACAGCAGGTACAGCCGCCGCCCGCCTGAAAATGATGAGCAATGTGTTGCCCTCACGTTTTCTGGATGCTGGAATTCGTAAAAATTTAGGACTGAGAACACGATGAAACCATTTGCCCAACCCGAAACCAATTTGTTGAATCGCCCATTTGTATTGCCCAATGGAGTCGAGTTACCCAATCGCTTGGCCAAAGCGGCCATGAGTGAGGCACTTGGAACCTATGACAACCATGCCACATCAAAAATAGTTGAGCTGTATCGCCGTTGGGCAAAGTCTGGCATTGGCCTGATGTTCACAGGCAATGTCATGATTGATCGCAAAGCCTTGGGCGAGCCTGGAAATATCGTGATCGAAGATGAATCTGATCTTCCAATATTGAAGCAATGGGCCAATGCCGCCAGGGAAGAGGGCGTTTCATTGTGGGTGCAGTTAAACCACCCGGGCAAGCAGTCGCCCAAGGGATTGAACCAATTCAATTTGGCACCATCCGCCATTCCCTTTCGGCAGGATATGGCTGCATTTTTTCTCACTCCGCGCGAAGCCACTGAAGCTGAAATTCAAGACATCATTCAACGTTTCGGGCGCAGTGCAGCGATATGCAAAAAAGCTGGATTTGGTGGCGTACAAATTCATGGTGCGCACGGCTATTTGATCAGCCAGTTTCTGTCACCACATCACAATCAGCGAACAGACCAGTGGGGTGGTAGCGCAGAAAATCGTCGCCGGTTCGTTATGGCGGTTTACGCCGAAATTCGCCGCCAGGTTGGCCCAGAGTTCCCGGTGGGCATTAAGCTGAATTCCGCCGACTTTCAAAAAGGTGGATTTACTGAAGAAGAGTCGATAGTCACTATTCAGAGCCTTGCAGCCGCTGGAATCGACTTGATCGAAATCTCTGGTGGTACCTACGAGGCACCCGCCATGAGCGGTGTGGTTGAACAAACCAAAAAGGTGTCCTCCTCCAATCGCGAGGCGTACTTTCTGAGCTTTGCGGAGAAGGTACGCGCCCAAGTTAAAACGCCACTGATGGTAACGGGTGGTTTTAGAAGCTACGCCGGGATGAACTCGGCATTGCAATCGGGTGCTCTCGATATTGTGGGTTTGGCACGTTTGCTGGCCATTGATCCTGATGCACCCAAGGCGCTGCTCAATGGCCAGGACTGCAATTACCAGGTACGTCCCATTTCGACGGGAATCAAGGCAATCGACAAAATGGGCATCATGGAGATTCTTTGGTATTCCCGTCAACTAAAGCGTATTTCTGAAGGTGGAAATCCACGACCCAATGAAAGCGGCTTGTGGGCGTTTCTTGCGTCTATCATCAAAAGCATGTGGGGAACGAACAGAACCAGGAGGTTGCGGGCTTGAATGAAAATGATGCGGTAAACATCACAATTCCTTACTCAGTGCCTTGCGCATGCTGCGCCATCAATTCAGTCACCCATTCGATGAAAACCCTAAGCTGTTTACTGGCATATCGGTTGGGTGAGTAGGCGACATAGAGCGGCATGGGCTCGAACTTCCAGTCTTTGAAAAGTTGAACAAGTGCGCCGTTCTCGAGATGCTTCTTGGCCATGTACTCTGGCAACCATTGCACACCAAGCCCGACCAGTCCCGCTGTCAGGTAAGTGTTGCCATCGTCAATTTCAACAATTGTGTGTCCGTTGATTCCGTGGCTTTCTCCATCCCTGTGCATCGAGTAAGGAAATTCATCCGACCAGCGATAGCGAACAATTCGATGTCCAGTTAGAAGTTTGGCGCGTCTAGCCAGCGACTGAAGTGATTATTTACTGCAGGTATGACATTGACTGAACGAGACTTAGCAAACGCATCAAGCTTCACGACGGTCTACACTAAAGTTTTTGGTAACTATCGTATTCTGTCAGTACAACCCTGTTTTCCGAATCGTTAGGCTAAACCCATTGGCGTATTCTTGGGGTTTTTGGAAAGAAAATTGCACATCGTTCTAATTTAACCCTACAGGCAGAAATTGAGAGTGAGTTTTTGATGAACGGACGCATACCCAAATACTCGACCGGTCAGGTGCCTAGTGTTCCCGAGTTGATTGCATTTGAAGCTATCGCGAGGTACAAGAATTTCTCCAAAGCGGCCGATGAGCTCTCGGTGACACAAAGTGCAATCAGTCACAGGATTCAACAGCTCGAGGCAAGGCTTGGCATTACCCTGTTCCACCGGCAACAGTTGCAAACCGAGCTTACTGAGGCTGGCGAACTGTTTTTGCCTCATGTTCAACAGATCCTGTCTTCATTAGAGAACGCGATCACAGCGCTCAATGCCAAGGCCATCAAACGTGTTCGCTTGAGTTTGTCACCGCTCGTAGGGTCGCATTTGGTCAGTCACTATTTGACCGCTTTTCAGCGCGACAATCCCGATATCGACCTTGAAATCACCATTACTGCATCCCTTGCCAATTTGAGGGGTGGGGAAGCGGATCTGGGGGTGCGGATGGGTTGTGATGATGACTGGCAGGGCTTGGTTAAAGCCAGATTCTTTGAAGTTGCTTTGGTTTCAGTTTGTAGCCCAGCTTATTTAAAGGCCAATCCATGGATTGTTAGTCCGGAGAACATGTTGAAAGCCACGCTACTTCGGCAAAGTATTTTCAGCTGGAAGGAATGGTTTTTGGCGCAAGGCTTTGAGTGTGATGAACCACGGCGGGGGCCCTACTACAGTGATATCCATTTGCTTCTTCAGGCTTGCGAGTTATCACAAGGAATAGCCCTTTTGCCCAAGGCTTTGGTTGAGCACAAAATTCATGATCGCAAGCTTGTATCGCCAGTCCACTATGAGTTCTTGACTGATAAAAGTTTCTATATCTGTTCTTCTCCTCACGCACTAGAACAAACCCAAGTGCAACGATTATATGACTGGCTGGTTTTGCAGGCGTCACCATCATGAGTCAGGTCTACTCTCGCTTGTTTCCTGGCCGGCGGCACGAGGAAGAGTAATAGGTAGTTGGTGTGCCACATCATGCATTCGATCATCAATCAATTATTTGATGGCCCCATTCATCAAATTCATCTACTGGTTAACCGTTAGCAGCTAACGTTGATTTGTCAAATCAACGGGGACGATCATGATCAGTGTTTCAAATCGAGGACTTTTTCCGCATTTGTTTTTGATGTTTGTTGCGCTGCCAATGGCTGTTCTATTGAGCGCGTGCCAGGCTGAAAAGATTAAGTCTGAACACGTTTACTCCACTGACGGTGCGAAGATTTCGTTCAGTGAATACGGGAATCCGAATGGCCAGCCAGTGTTGTTTATTCATGGCTGGTCTCAAAGTAAGGAAATTTGGCAACAACAACTGACAGCGCCAGAATTGCAAGATTACCGATTGATTGCCTTCGATTTGAGGGGGCATGGCCAGTCCACTAAATCGATGAATCCTGCCGAATACGTGTCGGGAAACAATTGGGCAGACGATCTCAGCGCTGTCATCCGCAAGTTAGGCTTGCAGAACATCACAGTTGTCGCTCATTCCTACGGAGCAACTGTTTTGATGGATTACTTGAGTCTTTATGGTGACAAGAATCTTAAGGCGATCAACTTTGTGGGTGCTCTAAAGGGCGTGGGCGACGAGTTTGTGAAAGGCTATATTGGCCCTGACTTCGAACGAATCAAATTGGCGACTAGTGAGCGCTTCAATGAGCAAATTGAAGGTGTTTTAGCGCTCGCCAAGGCCAATTACGGCGACACCATCCATCGAGACAACTATGCTCGGGGGGTTGCTGCAAGCATGTTGACCCCATACTACGTTCGCCGTTATACCATTTCTCGTCAGGTTGACCACGCTGCCACTTTAAGATCTATTCAGGTGCCCGTACTTTTCAGCCATGGTCAGTTTGATCGGGCCGTGCTGGTGAGTTCTTCGATTGACATGGCTGCCATAGTCAAGGGTTCGAAAGTCAACATTTACGATGAGTCAAGCCATGCTCCCTTTGTAACCGAAGCGGAAAAGTTTAATGCCAACCTTGTGGTGTTACTGGAAAATATCGAGATGGAAATTCACCCTGAACCATTTAATCAACAGTAATTGTGTCCAGTGAAAACTCTTGTTCTGTTTGCTCAACTCGTCTGCCGCAGAATCGAACAACCCTAAGCTGAGCCAAGCTTTCTTGCCCGTTGTGTTTGTCCATCGTATCCCCAGCAATTAGAGTCAATCTGATTGATCACAATGTAGACCGGTGCAGACGCTGGAGTCGTCATGACTTCTTTGATCAAGCTATCGGCTGAACTGATGAACTCTGAGATTTCTTCATCGGTGTTCGTTCCATCTGTAATGTAGACAATTAGACTTGCGCACCATTGATTCATCGAAAGCGTTCGTGCTCCGACAGTCCAGTTCACAGGAGTGCTTTCATGAATGCTCAGAACTGTCAAATCTTTTCGTTTTCTCAATATCTCCGACATCAATTGCGTGAGTCCGCTTGATAAAGCTTCGCATTGTTGACTGTCCAGTCGAGTTTGCGTCAAGTTAAGTTGAAGTAATGGCATTTTGTGTTGTTCCTTGTGTCGTTCAGTGTTGGGTACTTAAGCTTGACATTGATTGTATTTCTACTAATTAAATGAAACAATCTAACAAATTATGAAAAGATTGTTTCTATATGCGAATAATTGATCGTCATATTTCCCTTGCCCAGTTTGCTGGCGACCTGCTTGTCTTTGCGCATGTTGTTGAAGGTGCAAGCTTTACTGCGGCAGCTTCATCCTTGGGTTTGTCCAAGAGTCAGGTCACCAAGCAGGTACGCCGGTTGGAAACGAATTTAGGAGTGACACTTCTACATCGAACCACCAGACAAATGACCGCTACGCAGGCCGGTTTATCTGTACTTCAGCATGCTAAAGTCTTGGTGCAGTCAGCGAGTAAGGCTGCGCTGGCGGCAAATACTTATGCTCATAATGTCTCTGGTCGTTTGTCTCTCAGTGCCTCAAATGCATTCGGGCAAAGCGTCATCGGCAGGTTGTTGCCTGGGTTTGTTGAACGATATCCTTTGGTGGAAACTGAATTGATATTGACTGATCGTCATGTAGATTTGCTGCATGAGGAAATCGATATTGCCATTCGGTTAACCGACAATCCCCCGGGCAATCTCGTAGGTAGACCTTTTCACACGTTTTCTTTTGTTGTCGCTGGTTCACCTGGTTACTTGAGTAAGCATCCCATCCATCATCCAAGCGATTTGGCGCAGGTGCCGTGCATGGCGTTTCATTCGCTGGCAAGACGAGAGAAGGCAACTTGGCAGTTCAGAAAAGATCAGGAGTCACTGGATATTCACGTAAAAGGTCCACTGGTGGTCAACAGCAGCGAAGTCATCCGAAAAATGGTGTTGAGTGATCAAGGTGTTGGACTACTTCCCGATTTTCTGATCGATGAAGAGCTACGCGAAAAGAAACTCGTTCCATTGTGCACGGAGTGGGATGTGCAGGGACCTTTCGGTCAGACCGCGTGGATGTTATGGCTGCCTCAAATTACAATGCCACTGGCGATGAGAGCGTTTATTGACTATGTTCTGGAACAGGCACATTCAATCCAGCGCTGAGGTAATCAGCAAACCGAGTTTAAGAATGAGAAAACAAAAAGGCCAATCACCTAGATGATCGGCCTTTCTGAGTATTTGGTTGCGGGGGCAGGATTTGAACCTACGACCTTCGGGTTATGAGCCGCCGCGAGCAATGGCTGTGGCTCGTCTCCCGGTGAATTAAAAGCTTTAGCGCTTCCTTAACAAATCAAGCTTCTCCGCTTTGATTGACAACTTTTAAGGAGGCCTCATGCCCACTATCGTTCAAAAAAACAACCGTTATTTGTCACGTGTCCGCATCGCAGGGCACAAAGGAATCTCATCTACCTTTGACTCATACCATGAAGCCCTGAAATGGGGTTTGCAAATGGAAGCTGAGTTCAGGCGAGCTACGCCCGAACGTCAGCGCTTGCTCGAAGTTGCTACCCTGAAGGCTGCGATGCTCCGTTACCGGGAGGTAGTGACTCCCACCAAGAAAGGGCACGTTACCGAGCGCAGTAGGATCGATTTGATCATCAGGTTCTATCCCACACTCGTTAATCGCAACCTTGAAGAAATTGAGGGTATGCACATTGCTGATTTTCGCGATGCTTTGGTCGGTAGTGGTTATGCGCCCGCCACCGTGAAGAGATACATGGAAGTGATCAAAGCAGTGTTCAAAACCGCGAAGTATGAATGGGGTTTCCGCAAACTGCTCGACCCAACCGAAGGTGTGCGAATGCCCAGTATTCAAAACGCCAGGTCTCGTCGATTAACCCCACAAGAATTTCAGGTCTTGTTGGCATCATGTGATGAGCATCCAAGCTACTGGTTGCGCCCGTATGTTGTTCTTGCCGTTGAAACTGCCATGCGTCGTGGTGAGCTGGGTAACCTGAAGTGGGTTGATGTTGATTTTGAGCAGCGGTGGGCACGCCTGGATGCAACCAAGAATGGGAAGCGGCGTTTTGTGCCGTTGTCGAGAAAGGCGCTGGAACAACTCGATTACCTGAAAGGGCTGTCGTTTGGGGAGCGTGTCTTCCCCGTGCAAATTGACGCGATCACGGGTGCGTTCGGCACTGCGGTGAAGCGAGCTCGCATTGTTGACTTCCGTTTGCATGATCTGCGGCATGAGGCGGTTTCACGCTTGATTGAACGTGGTCTTTCTGTGTTCGAGGTCAAAGAAATCACAGGACAACTCACAACCACGATTGTTGAGCGTTATACGCATCTGAGGAGGGATGACCTTTTGAAGAAGCTTGATTAACGGGATGTCGCTTGGGCGTTTCAATGGACTAGGTAATTGATTCGCCCTATGTGGCGGGATTTCACTATTCGATCGCTTTTTGGGGTAACTCTGACGATATTTTGGTAAAGTTGTCCAACAACAAACAAAGAGGTAGTTGATGGCTTTTTTTTATGAGTTCTTTGCGGGTGGGGGAATGGTGCGAGAAGCGCTTGGGCCTACATGGAACTGTTTGCTTTCAAATGATTTTTGTCAAAAGAAGGCAGACGCCTACATAGCAAATTGGGGCGATGCCGAACTAGTGGTTGAAGATATTTCAAAACTGAAGATTCCGGTTGCTTTTCCTCGCGCTGATTTGGCATGGGCGTCTTTTCCTTGTCAGGATCTTTCCCTGGCGGGCAATGGTGCGGGACTCAGTGGTGAGAAAAGTAGCGCTTTTTGGGGCTTCGTGAAAGTGATGAAGCGTCTCAAGCGTCGGGGAGACCAGCCAAGGCTTATCTGTGTGGAAAATGTTGTTGGGACGCTAACTTCCGGTGATGGAAAAGACTTCTCGTTGATCGTCGATGCGTTGACCTCCTTGGGTTACTTGGTTGGAGCTGTTGTAATAGACAGCGTGCATTTTGTCCCGCAATCGCGCCCACGTTTGTTTATTGTGGCAGCATCAAGCGAAATTGAACTGCCGCCAGAGATAACGTCTGGTGGGCCTTCGGCAGCTTGGCATCCCGCATCAATACTACGTGCTTACAATTCATTGCATGAAAAGCAGAGAGATCGTTGGGTTTGGTGGAATCTATCTGAGCCCAATCAACCTGTGCCTCGATTAATCGATGTAGTTGAGTGTGATCCAATAGGTGTTAAGTGGCATGAGCCGGACTACACCTCGAAGTTAATGCAATTTATGGATTCAAATAATCGGCGAAAAGTAATGGGTGCCCAGGCCTCTGGCAAATTGAATGTCGGTGGAGTTTACATAAGGACTCGTAATGGTGTGCCTAGAGCTGAAGTTCGCTTTGATGGTATTGCAGGCTGTTTAAGAACCCCTTCCGGAGGTTCCAGTCGGCAGACACTATTATTTGTTCAGGGAGAGACAATCAGGAGCAGGCTTCTCTCACCGCGAGAGGCAGCTCGTCTAATGGGGCTCCCGGACAGCTATAAACTGCCCGAAAGATACAACGATGCATACCATTTGGCTGGTGACGGTGTTGTGGTGCCAGTGGTCCAGCATCTTTCACGACAGGTTTTTGAACCGATAATTTTGGCCAACTTAGCGGATCATAATTTGCAGGAGGTCGCGTGACGCTCCCAGACACGCCCAGTTCTTTACCATCAGATGGAACGAGCGAGCTGCCTTTTGAAACCGCAGAATTGCGTGATCAATTGGATAAGTTTCTTCGGCACACTTGGATCGATCCAACTACCGGGAAGAACAAGCAAATTGGCTCTTACAAATGGGGGGTGTATGCCTTTTTTGATTACGACAAAGAGCCAATTTACGTGGGTCAGACGAACGAAAAGCTATCCACTCGTATAAGACGGCATTTGACCAATCAAAGAACTGATGCCGTTGCTATGAGTGTTCTTGATCCGTATGAGGTTTGTTATATCGAAGTTTGGCCTAAGCCTGAATTCGAGATAAACCCTCCCAAGAATGCAAAGGATATTCTCAATTCGATTGAATACGCGGTTTACCAAGAGGTGCTTCAAAGGTCTACCTTCAACGCAGTGCTGAATGAGAAAATTCCAACCCCAGGTTCCGCAGTCGTATCCCTGCCGCAATCTTATCGGGCCAAGGTTGTGTCTGACAGTGTAAGTGCGCTTCGAGATCATCCGGATCTAAGACTGGCACGACGAGCGGCAACTTTGGCTAACCTAGCTCGGGTTATCGCAGAGCGCAAGGTTCAAAAGGGTCTCAGGCAGACGCTTCTTACTCAGGCGAACCGAATAGTCGCGCTAGCCACTCGCCGCGTTAACTCAGTGTCAGGGGACGATGCTGACGATGATTGATTGTCCGGGTCTGTTGCGTTACCTCCCTTAGCAGGGGAGTGCCTTCGACTACCTTTCAAATTTTGATAGTGAGTTATTATGAAGCTACGATACCAGTCTAAGCTGGTCGTTGTGTCGATCGCCCGAATTTGTTTTGGCACTCGCTCAAGCTGAAATTTCACACTAGATGACAAACACCCCGCCCGAAACCGGCATTTAATGTCACAAAACAAAAAGGCCAACCACCGCTAAGTGATTGACCTTTCTGAGTATTTGGTTGCGGGGGCAGGATTTGAACCTACGACCTTCGGGTTATGAGCCCGACGAGCTGCCAGACTGCTCCACCCCGCGTCTGGTAAGAACGAAACTATAGCGGGTTTCCGCCTTGTGTGCAAGTGCACAAACGCTGTTCAACCCACAAACATCCCCTCAAAAACCTTTATCCTACTGAAACCACAAGAAAAATTCGCAGCAAAAAATGTTTAAAAAATTTCTGAAAAACCTCTCAAACAAACCCGAATTCATGCGCAGGGCCATGAATTTTTACGCGCCTTTGCGCGGTGCCAGTATTCATGTGCATCACATCAGCGCCAATTTCGAAAAAGTTGAAGTGCACATGCCGCTCACGCGTCGCAATAAAAACATCATGGGCACTCATTTTGGCGGCTCGCTCTATGCCATGGCCGATCCCTTCTTCATGCTGGTGCTCATGAAGCGTTTGGGCAGTCGCTACCACGTGTGGGATCAAGAGGCCAACATCCGTTTTATTGCGCCGGGCAAAGGCCTGGTCAAGGGGGTGTACCAAGTCGATGATCAAACACTGGATGAAATCAAATCCAAAGCGGCCACAGGCGACAAGGTGTTGCACACATTCGAGGTCGACATTACCCACGCCGACGGCTCGGTGGTCGCACATGTCGCCAAAGTGCTCTATATTCGCTTGAAGAAACAGTACCGTCCCAACCCCAACTAAAGCAGCAACATGTCAAAACCTGAATACGCCAATCTGCCCGTGTGGCCCGAAGCCGATACCCCCTGCGTGGGTTTTTGTTCAACCAACCTCGGAGACGACATTTGCATGGGCTGTGGTCGCACCCTGGATGAAGTCGATGGTTGGCTGTTTAAAAGCGATGAAGAAAAAGAGGCTGTCTGGAAGCGCATCCGCCAAGCGGGCGTTGGCTATCGCTGGGAAAGCTGAAATAGCCAGTCCTGATCGCGGTTAGAGCGCATGCTCAGTTTTTAATCAACCAACCAAAAACTACACAAAATCAAGGGGCTGAAAATTTTATCCACAGCGAATAGGGAAGGTTTTCCCCGCCCACTGTGGATAAGTTCCATAACACTTGGGGTAAGCCAGGATGGGGATGTTCAGTGCACTTTACTTGGGCACACTGTGAATGTCTCCGACCCTCCAAGGGTTACTTTCAGATACGGCTCGCCTCGGTGGGCCGTTTTTTTTGAAATTAATTGTGTGATCAAGTGGTTGCTGATCGGTGGATAACGTGGTTACAATGCGCCATCGGTTTATAAAATGCCCGTCGCGCAACTCGTTTCACGCTGCGCCCCTGCACCCCGCTGGCAACAGCCACTCCGGCCTGCAGGACCAATCGGCACTATTTCCCTATCAACACCTGAATTTCTTAAAGTGAGTCCGCCTGGATGGATCCCCAGCGCGCTAAAAACATATTAGAAGCAGCTTTGCTGTGCTCGGTCGAACCTATTGCGATCAAAGAATTGATGCGTTTGTTCGACGATGCCATTGACGCCTCGGTAGTCACCACCTTGCTGGAAGACCTGCGCCGCGACTGGACCCACAAGGGTTTGGAATTGGTACAGGTAAAAACCGGTTGGCGCTTTCAAACCCGAGACGACGTCAAGCGTTACCTCGAGCAAATGAATCCGGAAAAGCCCCCGAAATACTCAAGGGCTACCATGGAAACTTTGGCAATTATTGCCTACAAGCAGCCGGTTACCCGGGGCGACATTGAATCCATTCGTGGTGTCACTGTGTCTACCCAGGTCATGAAGGCACTTGAAGATCGCGGCTGGATCGAGTCAATCGGCCACCGTGATGCACCGGGACGCCCAGCACTATGGGCAACAACGGCCCAGTTTTTGGCTGACCTGAATTTGGCCAGCCTCAGCGAATTGCCTGCACTGGATGATGAAAAAGACCAGCAGCTGGCTGATGAATTACAAAAGGTCATTCCATTTGATGTGGATGACAGCGATACAGCGGAAAACGATGAGAACCAACAAGCGCAAAGCAACTGAAACACCCGAAACCAATCCGATTTCTGAGCCACTGATTGTCAGTGTCGACAGTGAGAGCCAAGACATGGAGTGGGGCGAGGTCGTCAATCAGGTTGAGGGGCTGAAGTCTGAAGAGGGCGGTGGCGCTGGAAAAAATCGCAGCAAATTGAATGTACGGCTCGACCCCGAACTGGCCCCCAAATTACACAAAGTGTTGGCCGATTCAGGCATGGGCTCACGCCGCGAGATGGAAGAACTGATTGTTGCTGGTCGTGTCTCCGTGAATGCTGAACCCGCCCACCTGGGCCAGCGCGTGTTGCCCACTGACCAGGTGCGTGTCAATGGCAAGCTGATTCAGCGCAAAAACAAATCCAAACCTCCGCGTGTACTGATCTACCACAAGCCCGCAGGTGAAATTGTCTCAATGGACGACCCTCAGGGGCGCACCACCGTATTTCAGAAATTGCCGAAGATTTCAAACGGGAAGTGGATCGCCGTGGGCCGTCTCGACTTCAACACCGAAGGTTTGTTGTTGTTCACCTCTTCCGGCGAGTTGGCCAACCGTTTGATGCACCCCCGCTACGAAGTGCAGCGCGAGTACGCTGTGCGCATTTTGGGCGAGCTGACCGAGGAGCAGCGCCAGCAATTGCTGACCGGTATTCAGCTTGATGATGGCCCAGCCAAGTTTCTTTACGTCGATGCCGCTGGCGGCGAGGGCGCCAACCGCTGGTACAAAGTGGGTTTGAAAGAAGGCCGTAACCGAGAGGTTCGCCGCATGTTCGAGGCATGTAACCTCACGGTCAGCCGCCTGATTCGTACCCGGTTTGGCGATATCATGATGCCTTCCACGCTTAAGCGTGGTCGCCACATGGAGATGGAAGCGCTGGAGGCCATGTCGTACATGCAGTCTCTGGGTTTGAAAGTTGATGAGTCCGCCCAAGAGGGTGCCATTCGCCGCGACAAGAAAAACATTGGCTCGAAAAACAACAAGCGCCGCAATGGTCAGCCTTTGATCGATCCCGGCTTGGCTTTTACCACGCCAACACAAACCTACCTCACTGTCTCGGGTGCCGCCGCTGCTGCCGCATTGAGCAACCAGAACAACCTGTCATCGGCTGGCGGTTCTGCGCGCCGTGGAAATGGTGGTGACCGCAATGGCAACAGGTCTGGTGCCAACGGCAACGGCAATGGCAACGCCCCGGCTGGAAAGTTTGCCGGTGCAGGCAAGCGCCCCGCGGGTCCACGCAATGCTGGACCGCGAACAGGTGGACCTTCTGCCGGTAGAGGTCCCGGCCGCGGCAGTGAAGGTGGAAATGGTGCAGCCCAGAAACCACAGCAGCGCAGACGCAGGAAAGCCCCAACCATGTAGTTCCACAAGCTGGAAATTACTTGAAAATAAAGGCAGTTTCGGTTATTCTCTGAGGCTGCCTGAGCGCCCACTCCAAAAAGGGTGTCTCAAATGAAGTGGGCTTACAGGCCCATTTTTTTTTGGTAAGGCGGTTTTGAAGCATTTTAGAAGACGAAGCAAGCGAATTAGTAAAGGCGAAGAAGCGAAGTGATCAATCCTGAAGAGTTTGTTGGCAATTCATGGTCTGGCGTGTGGTCAGAGTCCTGGGTAACAGAAGCCGACGCCGTGATTGCCTCGCTGGGCCTGGAAGTGGCCGACATTGAGCGCGAAGGCAATGGCCTGTTGCGCATCATGATTGATTCGCCAACAGGTGTCACAGTGGAAGACTGCGAAAAAGTCAGTCACCAGCTTACCCATCTGTTCACTGTCGAAAACGTCAACTACGAGCGGCTCGAGATTTCCTCGCCGGGCGTCGATCGCGTGTTACGTCGCAAAAAAGATTTCGAACGGTTTTTAGAGCAAGAGGTGTCCCTGAAGTTCAAGCGGGCCATCAACAATCAAAAACAGTTCAAAGGTGTATTGCAAAAAGGCAAAGAGCAAACCTGGGGGGTCTTGGTGACACCCGATGGTAAAAACGCCGAACCTTACTTGCTTGATTTTGAAATTACTGATTTGGCGGGTGCCCGTCTGGTCCCCCATCTAAAGTTTTAGGAGCCCTGGAATGAGCCGTGAGTTGCTTTTATTAGTTGATGCGTTGGCGCGCGAAAAAAACGTGGACAAAGACATCGTCTTTGGTGCGCTCGAATTGGCATTGGCTTCCGCAACCAAGAAGCGCTTCGATGAAGAAGTGGATGTTCGCGTGTCCATCGACCGCGACACGGGCGACTACGACACATTCCGTCGCTGGGAAGTGGTCACGGAAGAAGACTTCTACGACCCCGCTTATCAAATGGTTCTCGACCAGGCCTTGAAGCACGACGAAGAAGCCGAAATGGGCGACTTCATCGAAGAAGAACTGGAGCCCGTTGAATTTGGCCGAATTGGTGCACAAGCAGCCAAGCAGGTTATTTTGCAGCGCGTTCGCGACGCTGAGCGTGAGCAAATTCTGCAAGACTTCCTGGACCGTGGCGACAAAATCGTGATCGGTCAGGTCAAGCGCATGGAGCGTGGTGACGCCATCGTTGAAAGCGGTCGCATTGAAGCCCGTTTGCCGCGCGATCAAATGATTCCCCGCGAAAGCCTGCGCCCTGGCGACCGTGTGCGTGCCTACCTTTGGAAGGTAGACCGCATGGCGCGTGGTCAGCAAGTTATTTTGTCACGCACTTCGCCCGACTTCATCAAAGCGCTGTTCGCCATGGAAGTGCCTGAAATTGAACAAGGCCACCTGGAAATCAAGGGTGCTGCCCGTGATCCTGGCATGCGCGCCAAAATTGCCGTACTGGCTCACGATCGCCGTATTGATCCAATCGGCACCTGTGTAGGTGTTCGTGGTTCCCGCGTTCAGGCAGTGACCCAAGAATTGGGTGGCGAGCGTGTTGATATCGTGTTGTGGTCTGAAGACCCGGCCCAGTTTGTGATTGGTGCCTTGTCGCCAGCCACCGTTCAATCCATCGTGGTTGATGAAGACCAGCATGTGATGGAAGTGGTGGTTGACGAAGCCGAGTTGGCGCAAGCCATCGGCCGCAGTGGTCAAAACGTGCGTCTGGCTTCCGACCTCACCGGCTGGCAAATCAACATCATGACGCCTGAAGAATCAGCCAAGCGTTCCGAAGAAGAAGTCGGTAAGTTACGTGAACTGTTCACCAGCAAGCTGGATGTGGACGAAGAAGTGGCCAACATCTTGATCGAAGAAGGCTTCACCGGCCTTGAAGAAGTAGCCTACGTGCCTATCGCCGAAATGCAGGAAATTGAAGCATTTGATGCCGATACTGTCGAAGAACTTCGAACCCGCGCCCGCAATGCCTTGTTGACCGAAGCCATTGCACGCGAGGAAATTGTTGAAGGCGCAGGCGATTTGATGTCCATCGAAGGCGTAGACGCCGATTTGGTCGGCAAACTGGCCGCCGCTGAGATTTCAGACCGGGAAGGCCTGGCCGAATTGGCGGTTGATGAATTGGTTGAAATTGCAGGAATTGAAGAAGAACGTGCACGCGACATCATTATGAAAGCGCGCGCACACTGGTTTGAATAAATCAAACCGCATTGAGTAGAGTCGAATCGGGCCACTCGGCCCGGTCAGCAAGGGAATTTGAAGGAATAGTAGATGACCAGTACCACAGTCGCACAGTTTGCAGCAGAGTTGAAAATGCCCGCCGATGTTCTTTTGGAGCAGCTGAAGTCTGCTGGCGTAAGCAAAACCTCTGAGGCAGATGCAGTTACTGAAGCGGACAAGGGAAAGCTTTTGGAAAGCCTGAGAAAGGCGCACGGATCTGAAAGCGGTCAGAAGAAAATTACCCTCACCCGCAAGCAGACCAGTGAAATCAAGCAAGCAGGCCCAGGCGGCCGTGCGCGCACAGTTCAGGTTGAAGTGCGTAAAAAGCGCGTGTTTGTTCAGCGTGCTGAAAAGGCAGGCGAAAGCGAGCCGGTCATGGAGGCCCAGCTTGATCCCGCCGAACAGGCTCGTCGCGATGCTGAAGCCCAACGTCAGGCTGAATTGAAAGCCCGCCAAGAGGCGGAGCTGAAAGAAAAACAGGCCAAACTTGAGCAAGAGCGTGAACGTGAACTGAAGCTTCAGGAAGAAGCCCGCCAGCGCGCCGAAGAAGAGCGCCTTGCCCACGAAGCCGTAGAACAAGCCAAGGCTGAAAGTGCACAGCCTGCCAAAGCAGATGAAGAAGCCGATGCCAAAGATGAAGCAGCGCAAGCAGCACGCGCCCAGGAAGCCAAGGCTCGCGAACAGCGCGCGGCCGATGCCCTGAAGGCCGAACAGAAGGCCAAAAAGGCGGCGGAAGACGCTGCAAAGGCCAGCGCCAATCAGGAACGTGCTCGCAAAGCGGCTGAAGCCGAGGTTGCGGCAATTAACCGCATGATGTCTCAGCCAGCCAAGGTCATGAAGGCCGAAGAGCCTGTTGAGCCTGCCAAGCCAGCCGCAACAATCAAAAAGCCCGAGAAACTGGCTGCAGCCGGGGATGATGATTCCTCAGAGCGCGGTCGCAAAGGCGTTCGTGCACCCGGTGCCAAGGAAGAACCAGGCCGTCGCCGTGGTGGCTTGAAAACACGCGGTGAAACCGGTGTTGGCCGCACAGGTGCGGGTGGCTGGAAGGGCCCCAAGGGCAAGAACAACCGCCACAGCCAGGAACAAAGCAACTTCAATCAGCCCACCGAGCCTGTGGTTCGTGACGTTCATGTGCCCGAAACCATCACAGTGGCGGAGCTTGCGCACAAAATGTCCGTGAAGGCCGCAGAGGTGATCAAGTGCCTGATGAAAATGGGTCAAATGGTGACCATTAACCAAGTGCTGGATCAAGACACTGCCATGATCGTGACCGAAGAACTGGGTCACAAGGCGATCGCTGCCAAGCTGGATGATCCAGAAGCCATGATCGAAGAAGCCGGCGTGGCGCATTCCGAGGCACCTTCAGTGGCTCGCGCACCGGTGGTTACCGTGATGGGTCACGTTGACCACGGTAAAACCTCGCTGCTCGATTACATTCGCAGCGCAAAAGTGGCATCTGGTGAAGCAGGCGGCATTACGCAGCACATTGGTGCTTACCACGTTGAAACTGAACGCGGCATGATCACTTTCCTTGACACACCAGGTCACGAGGCGTTTACCGCCATGCGTGCTCGCGGTGCCAAGGCGACCGACATTGTTATTTTGGTGGTGTCGGCCGATGACGGTGTCATGCCACAAACCATTGAAGCGATTCACCATGCCAAAGCGGCAGGCGTGCCCTTGGTGGTTGCCATTAACAAAGTGGACAAGCCTGATTCGAATCCTGAACGTGTGAAGCAGGAACTGATCAGCCATTCAGTTGTGCCGGAAGAATATGGTGGCGACTCACCCATGGTGCCAGTGTCGGCCAAAACCGGCCAAGGTATCGACGACCTTCTGGAGCAAGTGCTTTTGCAGGCCGAAGTGATGGAACTGAAAGCCCAGATCGAAGCCCCAGCCAAAGGCTTGGTGGTTGAATCCCGCCTGGACAAAGGCCGTGGTCCTGTGGCCACCGTGCTGGTACAAAGCGGCACCTTGAAGAAAGGTGATGTGGTACTTGCAGGTTCTGCCTTTGGCCGTGTGCGCGCCATGGTGGATGAAAATGGCCGTTCAATCGAATCGGCTGGTCCCTCCATTCCCGTAGAAATTCAGGGTTTGAGCGACGTACCTGCTGCAGGCGAAGAAGTGATTGTGTTGCCAGACGAGCGCAAAGCCCGTGAAATTGCCTTGTTCCGTCAAGGCAAGTTCCGCGATGTGAAGCTGGCCAAGCAACAAGCCGCCAAGCTGGAAAACATGTTTGAGCAAATGGCCGAAGGCGAAGTCAAGAGTCTGGCCGTTATTTTGAAGGCCGATGTACAGGGTTCACAAGAAGCCTTGTCGCATGCCTTGCAAAAACTGTCGACCGACGAGGTCAAGGTGCAGGTTGTGCACGCCGCAGTGGGTGGCATCAGTGAATCGGATGTGAACCTGGCGGTGGCTTCCAAGGCGGTCATCATCGGCTTTAACGTGCGTGCCGACCAAGGCGCCCGCAAAACTGCCGAGAACAACGGCGTGGATATTCGCTACTACAACATCATTTATGACGCTGTGGACGAAATCAAAGCCGCCATGACCGGCATGTTGACGCCAGACAAGAAAGAAGAAATCATCGGCAACGTTGAAATCCGCGAAGTGTACAAGATCTCCAAAGTGGGTTCTGTCGCAGGTTGTATGGTGACCGACGGTGTAATTCGTCGTGGTGCGGGCGTTCGCTTGCTGCGCGACAACGTGGTGGTGTGGACAGGCCAGTTGGCTTCGCTGAAGCGATTCAAAGACGACGCCAAGGAAGTGCGCCAGAACTTTGAGTGCGGCTTGCAGCTGCACAACTACGACGACATCCAGGTTGGCGACATTCTGGAAGCATTTGAAGTGAAGGAAGTGGCCCGCACGCAGCTGTAAGGCTTAAGCGGGTTTGAAAAGGAAAGTATGCGTCACAAGAAAAAAGCACCAGCCAGAGGTATTCGGGTTGCCGAGCAAATCCAGAAAGACCTGGCTGAGCTGATTCCCCGTGAGTTGAGAGACCCACGGCTTGGGTTTGTCACGATCACGGATGTGGAACTGACGCCCGACTATGCCTACGCAACTGTGTATTTCTCGGTGCTGACAGGTTCAGCCGAAACCACTGAGGAGGCCTTGAATGACTCTTCGGGTTACTTGCGCAATTTGATTTTCAAGAAGCTGCACATTCACACCGTGCCTACCTTGCGTTTCAAACACGACCAATCGGTGGAGCGAGGGGCGGAAATGTCCCAGATGATCGACCGGGCGCTGAAAGGCGAGGGTGGTGGTGCCACAGATTCGGATGGTGGTGGCGACGGTGGCGGAGACTAAGAAACAAAAGCGCGCCTTGTCGGGTGTGCTGTTGTTCGACAAATCAACTGGTTTCTCGTCCAATCAAGCCCTGCAAATCGTGAAGCGCTTGTACAGGGCTGAAAAAACCGGCCACACAGGTACGCTGGACCCGCTTGCCAGTGGGTTGCTGCCATTGATGTTCGGCGAGGCCACCAAGTTTGCTGCCGATTTGATTGATGCCAGCAAAACTTACCGAACCACTGTGCGGCTTGGGTTTTCAAGCAACACAGGGGATGCGGAGGGCGAATTGACGAAAGTCAGCACACGCGCCCTTGAAAGCATTTCAGAGAATGAAGTAAAACAGGTGTGTGCGAAATTTGTTGGGGAAATTCAACAGGTTCCACCCATGTTTTCTGCATTAAAGAAAGACGGCAAGCCTTTGTACGAGTATGCTCGCGAAGGCATTGAATTGGACAGACCTGCTCGAACCCTTTTGATCCATCAATTGGATGTCATCAAAGTTGAGCACAATACACACAATGGTGAAAGCAGTTGCACCATTGAATTGGAAGTAAATTGCAGCAAAGGCACCTACGTGCGCACCTTGGGCGAAGACATCGCCAAGGCCTTGGGCACAGCGGGCTATCTCACGGAATTGCGCAGAACCGCAATCGGTGACTTGAAAGTGGAACGCGCGTACACCCTGGATGCACTCAAAGTGCTCGGTGAATCGGAAACCCCCTTTGACGCTTTGGATGCGGTGCTTTTCCCGGTTGATGCATTATTGGGCAGCCTGGGTAAAGTTGAATTGAACAATGAGTTTGCCCGGCGGTTCTCGCACGGGCAGCGGTTGCCACTGAGTTTGGTTGATGCCAAGCCAGGGCGAGTGCGGGTGTACGGAGAAGCCCCCGCGCAGGATGTGAACAACATGGCCTTCAAAGGCGAGCCCCAGTTTATGGGCACAGGCATTTTAGAAACGGATGGGAAGGGCGCCTTGCTTCGACCCGACAGATTGATTCAGGTAAATCTATGACACGCGCATTACGTAACGTTGCAATTATCGCCCACGTGGACCACGGCAAAACCACGCTGGTTGACCAACTTCTTCGCCAGTCCGGCACATTCCGCGAGAACGAAAAGCTCGAAGAACGCGTCATGGACAGCAACGACATTGAAAAAGAACGTGGTATCACGATCCTTTCCAAGAACTGCGCAGTTGAATACGAAGGCACCCACATCAACATCGTTGACACCCCAGGACACGCCGACTTTGGCGGTGAAGTGGAGCGAGTGTTGTCGATGGTTGACTCTGTGTTGTTGTTGGTGGATGCCGTAGAAGGCCCCATGCCACAAACACGTTTTGTGACCCGCAAGGCCTTGGCCCTGGGTTTGAAGCCAATCGTGGTGGTGAACAAGGTAGACCGTCCCGGTGCGCGCATTGACTGGGTCATCGACCAAACTTTCGACCTGTTCGACAAGTTGGGTGCAACCGATGAACAGCTGGATTTCCCGATTGTTTACGCTTCCGGTTTGAACGGTTTTGCTGGCGACACACCCGATGTACGTGAAGGCACCATGCGCCCCCTGTTTGAAGCCATTTTGAAGTACGTGCCCGTGCGTGATGACGACCCAAATGGTCCCTTGCAGTTCCAGATTACATCGCTCGATTACAACAGCTACGTGGGTAAAATCGGCATTGGCCGTATCAAGCGCGGTACTGTTCGTGTGGGTCAGCAAGTTACTTGTATCAACGGTCCCGACGGCGTGCCTTTCAACGGCCGCATCAACCAGGTGTTGAAATTCCGCGGTTTGGAGCGCATTCAGGAAGAAGAAGCCCAAGCTGGCGATATTTGCCTGATCAACGGCATTGAAGAAATTGGCATCGGCACTACCATCTGCTCACCAGACGCTGTGGAAGGTCTGGAAATTCCGGCGATTGACGAGCCCACATTGACCATGAACTTCATGGTGAACACCTCGCCGCTGGCTGGCCGTGAAGGCAAGTTTGTGACCAGCCGCCAGTTGCGCGATCGTTTGCAACGTGAATTGAAAGCCAACGTGGCCTTGCGCGTCAAAGACACCGACGACGACACCGTGTTTGAAGTGTCTGGCCGTGGTGAATTGCACCTGACCATTTTGCTGGAAAACATGCGCCGTGAAGGCTACGAGCTGGCGGTGTCCCGCCCACGTGTGGTGTTCAAGGAAATTGACGGCGTAAAGTGTGAGCCCTATGAAATGCTGACCGTGGATGTGGAAGACTCACACCAGGGCGGCGTGATGGAAGAATTGGGTCGTCGTAAAGGTGACTTGCTCGACATGCAACCCGATGGCAAAGGCCGTGTGCGTCTGGAATACAAGATTCCCGCGCGTGGTTTGATCGGCTTCCAGGGCGACTTCATGACTTTGACACGCGGTACTGGCTTGATCAGTCACGTGTTCGATCAATATGCACCCGTTCGCGAAGGTGGTTCAGCCGAGCGCCACAACGGCGTGTTGATTTCCCAAGACGATGGCGACGCTGTGGCCTACGCTTTGTGGAAACTGCAAGACCGTGGCCGCATGTTTGTGTCCCCGGGCGAAGCCCTGTACGAAGGCATGGTGATTGGTATTCACAGCCGTGACAACGACCTGGTTGTAAACCCGATCAAGGGCAAGCAATTGACCAACGTTCGTTCATCGGGCACTGACGAAGCCGTTCGCCTGGTTCCACCCATCCAGATGAACCTGGAATACGCGGTTGAATTTATTGCCGAAGACGAACTGGTGGAAATTACGCCGAAGAACATTCGTATTCGCAAGCGTTTCCTGAAAGAACATGAACGCAAGAAGGCAAGCCGCGACGCTGCATAAGATGCAAGGTTGAATCTTCGAAGGGGCGTGGCTTTGGCCTCGCCCTTTTTGTTTGTAGAATCCAAGACATGACATTCAAACCCAGAACCCTTTCTGTCGCCCCGATGATTGACTGGACCGATCGGCATTGCCGACGGTTTCACCGCGCGATCAGCCAGCACACCTGGCTTTACACCGAAATGATCACCACCGGTGCCTTGGTGTTCGGCGACCGCAATCGGTTTTTGGCATTCAACGAGGAAGAACACCCAGTCGCTTTTCAGATCGGCGGCAGTGATCCGGCTCAAATGGCGCAGTGTGCCAAGTGGATTGAAGCTGCGGGCTATGACGAATTGAATATGAATGTGGGCTGCCCTTCAGAACGTGTACAGAAAGGCGCTTTTGGTGCTTGCCTGATGGCTGAACCCGATTTGGTGGCAGATTGCGTTAAAGCCATGCGGGATTCCTGTTCAATCGACGTGACGGTGAAGCACAGAATTGGACTGGACTATGACGAAACTGAAACCATGCTTTACGACTTTGTGGGCAAGGTCAGCGAGGCGGGTTGTCAAACCTTTATTGTGCATGCCCGCAATGCGGTATTGAAAGGCCTGTCACCGAAGGAAAACCGGGATATTCCTCCTTTGCGTTATGAAGTTGTAAAACGTTTGAAACAGCATTTTCCTCATCTTCAGATTATTTTGAACGGGGGCATTACCACCCTGAAGGAAATTCAAACCCACCTTGAGTGGGCAGACGGCTGCATGATTGGTCGAGAGGCCTATTCCAACCCATGGCTATTGGCAGGGTTTGACCGAATCATTCAGCAAAAGTCCGATGGGGTGAATGTCAAAACCCGATTCGATGTGCTGACCGAGTTGCAGGTTTATGTGGAGGATCAGTTGACTCGGGGTGAGTCTGTTCGCAACCTCACAAAATCTTGGTTGGGTTTGTTTCATGGTCAACCCGGCGGGCGTTTGTACCGGCAGGTCTTGTCTGATTCAGTCAAACTCAAATCAAATTCTTGGGGTGTGGTGCAGGAAGCCTTGCAAAAAGTAAGCGCGATCGTCTGAACTCTTGAACTCAGTCAGTTACCAAGTGGCTTTGATCAAGAGGTTGTGTCATGAGTAACCCGGTTCAGTCTGTACGATTTAATTACGCTTTGTTCATGCAAGACCAAGTCCTGAATGCTCGGGAAACGCTCCATGGACTATCCACTGAAATTCCACTGGCCATGCAACGCATCAGTGGCAGTCTGGCTCGCCATCAAGAGTTGTTGTCCTTGATTCCGAACTTGAAACCGACTGAGGAATTGATGCAGATTCGAGAGACACTTGAGCAGGCACTGCCGAAGTATTCGTTGTTGCAGAGAGAGTGCGGTCTGCTGAAGTTTCAGACTGAGCGGCTTTTGAGTTCCATGTTCATTTCAATTGTTTCACCTGCCAGTCTCGATGAAGCCACCGAGCTTGTTCGGAAGGAAGGAGAACTCATGCAACGCTTTGATCTGGACGAGGAATGCAATCAGAATTTGTTGAGCAGTCTTGACGACTCAACGCGTATCTTGGTGGATGAGCATATTCACACAGAAAATGAACAACGTTAAACGATGATCACCTTGCCCGGATTGAACAGGTCGGCGGGGTCCATGGCCTGCTTAAGGGCTTTGAACATGTTGTAGTTGCTGGTGGAGGTCACTTGCTGCAACAAGCTTGCCTTAAGTTGTCCGATGCCGTGTTCTGCCGAGATGGTACCTCCGCAGTTCAGGATGGCTTCGTGGACAAGCGAATTCAAAGTGCTCTGGTGTTGATCCAGAAACGTGGCAGCATCCTTGCCCGCCGGTGCTGACAAATTGAAGTGCAGGTTGCCATCACCGAGGTGTCCAAACAAAACCGGGCAAACGTCAATACCGTGCTCCTCGATGCTTTGCAGAGCCATGTCATGGAATCTTGGCAAGGCGGATACCGGGCAGGCCACATCGTGCTTGACGTTCAAGCCATGCTTTGCCTGTGCTTCCGAGATGTTCTCCCTGAGAGCCCAGAACAGTTCAATCTCACGGCCATTTTGGGCAAGGGTCACATTTTGCACACTGGCCAGATCGTCCAGCAACTCGGCCAGTGCCGTCTGTACTCGGTCCCTTAGCTCGAACTCCGTGCCGAGCGAGGTGAATTCAGCCAACACGTGGTCACCTTGCTGGCCATGTTTGGGTGCACGGGCTGGAAATTGGCCTTCAACCACATCAATGGCTTGAGCATTCATCCATTCGTAACTGGACAGTTCGGAATAAAGTCTCTTCTGGATGTATCCCAACGCTTCTGTGGCAGCATGAATGTTTTCCACGTTCAGCCAGGCCACACAGCGACTTTGCGGCCGAGGGTACACCTTCATGCAGGCTGTGGTAATCAATCCTAGGGTGCCTTCAGAGCCAATCAGCAGATGTCGCAAATCGTAGCCTGTGTTGTTCTTGCGCAATCCGCGCAAATCACCGCACAGCTCACCTTGCGCATTGATAAACTCCAGTCCAAGACACAATTCGCGGGTGTTGCCATAACGCAGCACCGCCACGCCACCAGCGTTGCTCGCCAGATTGCCACCCAGTGTACAAGTGCCTTCGGAGGCAAGACTGAGCGGGAACAGAAACCCGTGGGCGTCCGCAAACTCCTGAATCTCATGCAGCGTGTAGCCAGCGCTGGCCGTCAACGTCATGTTGCTCTCGTCCAGTTTGAGCACTTCCCGAATTCGTGATGTTTTCAACACCACATGCGCGCGTGTGGCAGCATGTCCCTCTGCTGCGGGTACCGCCCCACCCACAAGCCCGGTGTTTCCGCCCTGGGTTGAAATGGCCACATTGAATGCATCGCATGTTTTTACAATGGCCTGTACCTGTCGGGTATTCATGGGTTCCAGAACAGCCAACGCACTGGTGCGGTAGCGTTTGCGCCAGTCGGTACAGGCTTGGGCAATAACAGCTGCATCGGTGTTGATCAGCAGCCCTGGCACCTGTTTGCGCAACTGTTCAAGAAATTCATTCATGCGTTCAAGCTGCCTTGGTTTTCGGTACTTTGTAGGTGCGTGCAAACACGCTGACACTGGCAAACAGCGCAATGGTCAGTAGCACCTCCAGACCGGCCATGAGTTGTGAAGCCAGCGCCGGGTCGGAACTCGCGCGTGTGGCACCTTCTGCAAAGTATAGCCACACCAGGAGTGAGGTGGCTTGATAAGTGCGCACGCGCTGTTTGAATATACCGGGTACCACGAGCAGCAAGGGCAACACCTTGAGCACCAGCCAACTGCCACCGGGGCGAATGGGTGCAATAAAAAGCTCCCAGGCCACGCACAGGGCGATCAGGGCCAACAAGCTGCTGACTGTTGCCCAGTAGGCCTTTTTGCGGGTTGAATCAATTTCAGGGGTGCTGCTCATCAAGATTTGTCCATGTGTTGTAGGGCCAACGCGGCCTTGGCCAAGCGTACACCTTGAGCGCGGGCCAGCGCTTTTTCATGGTCGGAAACCGGGTTCTGGCCCTGGCCACCGGCCCAATGGGTAACGCCGTAGGGCGTTCCTCCCGTGGTGGTGTCATTCAGCGCCTGCTCGGAATAGGGAATGCCCAGCCACAGCATGCCATGGTGAATCAAAGGCAAAGCCATGCTGGTCAGTGTGGTTTCCTGGCCACCGTGCAAGCTGCCGGTGCTGGTGAATACGCAAAAGGGTTTGTTGATCAAGTCGCCAGCCAGCCAGGCACCCACGGTACCATCCAGAAAATACTTCATGGGTGCTGCCATGTTGCCAAACCGTGTGGGCGAGCCCATTGCAAGGCCTGCGCATTCTTTCAAATCATTGGGTTCTGCGTACGGAGGGCCCTGTTCTGGAATATCTGATTCGGTCGCCTCGGTGTTCGCAGACACCGCGGGCACAGTGCGAATTCGTGCCGAAACACCCTTCACTGAATCAATACCATGTGCAATTTCACGGGCCAATTGCATGGTTGCACCATGCCGGCTGTAGTACAAGACCAATACTTCAATCATGCTTAAGGGTTATCATGGGGGCTGTTGGAACCCCTATTGTATCGAAGCGCATGAGTTCAGCCGCACCTTCCGAAACAACTGAGACCAAGAGTTTCAAAGCCGTTGGCAAGCCCGGCGGAGAAAGCCAAACCCGCACTGCACGTTTCATGCGTGGTGCCCGCCGTGCATTCAGCGTGGAAGACGTGGAATTGTCACCGCTGAATCTGCGCTGGTGGATTGCGTTCACGCGTTTGGTTAGCCAGCGCATCAGCGAACAACGCCTGCCCCAGGTGGCGGCCAGCCTCACTTTCACCACTGTGCTTTCGCTGGTGCCTCTGGCCACCGTGGTGTTGGCCATATTCACGGCGTTTCCAATGTTCGATCGTCTGCAGTCCTCCCTGCAGGGGTATTTGATCGAGAGTTTTTTCCCTGAAACCCTGTCGGAAACCATATTGACTTACGTCACACAGTTCTCTGACAAAGCCAAGGGCCTCACTGCAATTGGTATTGTTTTTCTGGTTATCACTGCCTTAACCACCATGTTCACGGTAGACCGGGTGTTCAATCAAATCTGGAACGTGAAACGCCAGCGCTCAACCATGAACAAGGTGGTGTTGTATTGGGCGGTGTTGTCGCTGGCCCCTGTGCTGATTGGTCTGAGCATCAGCGTGTCTACTGCCTTGATCGGAGAAACCATGGCAGGCGTCAATCCTGTCTTGGGAGGCATGTTCCCAGCCCTGAACCTGATACCGCTAACCTTGACCGTGTTGGCCTTTGCTTTCATTTACCGAATTGTGCCCAATCGGGCCGTGCACTGGAAAGATGCATTGGTAGGCGGACTTCTGGCAGCGGTGTTGTTCGAAATCTCCAAACGGGCTTTTGCGGCCTACATCACGCATTTCCCCAGCTACACCGCTTTGTACGGTGCTTTGGCTGCATTTCCCATCTTTTTGCTGTGGATTTACGTCAGCTGGATCATCGTGCTGCTGGGCGCAAGCACTGTGGCAGCTTTGCCGGTGGCCCGCACTGGGTACTGGAACCCTAGCAATCGCCCTGGAGAGCGTTGGTTACAGGGGTTGAGTGTATTGGTCGAGCTGGAAAAATCGCGTCAGCAGGACAAGCCCGGCATGACCATGGAAGAACTACGGGTATTTGCCAAGGTGCCACCGGATCAACTCGATGAAATTCTCAGTGCCTTGATCGACCACGGTGTCATTGGTTTGTTGGCGATTGTCCGGGGCGACGATCGCTTCGCCCTGATTTGCGACCCCGCCAACATTAGCGCGGAGGTGGTGGCCAAGGCTTTGTGGTACGACCCGGCTTTGACCGCAGAGTGGGCGGCCCGCCTGCCTCAATCCACCGCGAAACTGACTGAATTTCAGGAGGAATTTATTCGGCGTCCTCGTTTGTCTCAATGGCTTGAGTTAACCCCCTGCTAACCAGGTGGTGTCAACCTTCATCACTCTTCCGCGTTGGATTTGAACTTTTTGTGAAAAAAGAGTGTCCATATCAACAAAAGAAGGGCTTACGTTTGGCACCCATAAGCGCTTTCTGTAAACTAAGCGTGACGAGCCAAAAGCTCTGACATTTAATAATATCAACACAGTCTGGAGCTGTTATGAGTAACAAAGGGCAATTACTACAAGACCCCTTCCTCAATTTGCTGCGCAAAGAGCATGTGCCCGTGTCCATTTACCTGGTCAACGGCATCAAGCTTCAGGGCCAAATCGAGTCTTTTGATCAATACGTGGTTTTGCTGCGTAATACCGTAACCCAAATGGTCTACAAGCACGCTATTTCGACTGTCGTGCCAGGCCGTTCCGTTACATTCACCCCCGAGGTGAAGGAGTAAACTTATCTTCACTTTCCATTTTTTCCGCGGTTTGAAATGACGCGTAGTTCCCTGGTTGCACTTGACCTAGGTCAACACGAGTTCCGCGAAAGTGTCGATGAGCTGGCTCTACTGGCCACCTCTGCAGGTGCAGAGGTGATCGGCGTTTTTGTGTCTAAACGGCGTTCGCCCGACTCCGCTACTTTCATTGGTTCAGGCAAGGTGCAGGAAATACTCGCACACTGTGACGCCGAAGATGTCGAGCTTGTGATTTTCAATCACAGTCTAAGCCCCGCACAACAACGAAATCTGGAAAACGCGCTTGGCCGGCGCGTGATCGACCGCACTGGCTTAATTCTCGACATTTTTGCCATTCGCGCACGCAGTTTTGAGGGCAAGTTACAGGTTGAGCTGGCCCAACTTCAATACATGGCTTCCCGCTTGGTGCGTGGCAACGCAAATTTGTACGGTCAGCAGGGCGGTATCGGCATGCGTGGGCCGGGTGAAACCCAGCTTGAAACAGATCGCCGTTTGATCGGGGTGAAGGTCAAGCAGCTAAAAACCCGACTTGAGAAGCTGCAGAAACAGCGCCAAACCCAACGCAGGCAGCGTGAACGCAGAGGTCAATTCACTGTTGCCATCGTGGGGTACACCAACGCGGGTAAAAGTACTTTGTTCAATGCGATTGCAAGCGACAAGGCTTATGCGGCCGACCAGCTTTTTGCCACCTTGGACACAACCACGCGTCGCGTGTGGCTTGCGCCCAAGGTCGATATGGCCTTGTCTGACACGGTTGGGTTTATTCGCGACCTTTCACATTCACTGGTTGATGCTTTCAAGGCCACTTTGGAAAGCGCGGTGCATGCCGATGTGTTGTTGCATGTGGTTGATGTGAGTTCGCCCGTGCGGCACAGCCAGATCGATGAGGTCAACAAAGTGCTTCACGAGATCGAAGCGGGAGATGTTCCACAGGTGATCATCTGGAACAAAATAGACGCCTGCGAGCGTTCTGTGGAAGTCGAGCGCAACGGCGATGGTAAGATTTTGTCCGTGGCGGTGAGTGCACGCTATGGGCTGGGCATTCCTGAATTGCGAGAATGTCTGACTGAACTTGCTGGCAACTTCTACGCTCAAAGCAGAGGTGCAGACACTCAGTCAGATCAGTTGCAGTGGGCCTGAACGTCAACAATTAATTTTTCAGCAGTAGGAACAAGCATGTCAATGAATGATCCGGATTGGGGCAGAAATTCATCGGGTAATCAAAACAACGATGAACCCGGAAAGCCTCAAGATCAAGACAATCGTCGTCCTGGTGGTGGCCGTCAGGACGGTCCGCCTGACCTTGATGAACTGTGGCGCGACTTCAACAACAGGTTGAATCGCCTGTTCGGCAAGAAGGGTGGAAACAACGGTGGTCCACGCGGCCCTTTGGGTGGCGGCGGCAGTGGCGGCCCCAGCATGGAGAATGCGGGCAAAGGCTTTACCGCGGTAGTCGTGGTTGCGGTGCTGGTCTGGCTGGCCAGCGGTTTCTACATTGTTCAGGAAGGTCGTGAAGGCGTGGTATTGCAGTTTGGCAAATACCATCACACTTCTATGCCCGGCTTTCAATGGCGCTTGCCTTATCCCATTCAGTCGCATGAAGTGGTGAATTCTTCCCAGGTGCGCATTGTTGAGGTGGGTTATCGCAACGACGTGAAAAGCAAAGTGCTGCGCGAAGCGCTGATGCTGACGGAAGACGAAAACATCATTGATATCCAGTTCGCGGTCCAATACCGCCTTAAAGACGCAGGTGACTACCTTTTCAACACCATTGACCCGGATGAGTCGGTGAAAATGGCGGCTGAAACCGCTATTCGCGAGGTGGTGGGCCGAAGCAAGATGGACTTTGTGCTGTACGAGGGCCGTGAGCAAATCGCCCTGAATACCGCCGAAGTGATGCAGGAAATTCTGGACAAGTATGGCACGGGCATTTTGGTGTCCAGCGTAACCGTGCAGGGCGTTCAGCCTCCTGAACAGGTTCAGGCTGCGTTCGATGATGCAGTGAAGGCCGGTCAGGATCGTGAGCGTTTGAAAAACGACGGTGAAGCGTATGCCAACGACGTCATTCCGCGTGCGCGAGGCAATGCCGCCCGCTTGCTTGAAGAAGCCAATGGTTACCAGGCGCGTGTGGTTGCACAGTCTGAAGGTGATTCAGCCCGTTTCAAGGCTATTTTGACCGAGTATGAAAAGGCACCCAAAGTCACCAAAGACCGTTTGTACATCGACGCAATGCAGGAAATTTACACCAACGTGACCAAGGTCATTGTTGATTCCAAGGGCAACAGCCAACTGCTGTATTTGCCGCTGGACAAACTGATTGAAAAAACCGGCGCAACAGGCGCAAATGGCAGCAGTGCTGCCTCAGCGGCCGCAGCAGCCAAAGCGGCTGAAACCAGTCCTTCTGCACCACGCGCTGCAAACGACGGATTTGACACTAGTATTCGCGATGCCATGCGCAATCGCGACCGGGGAGCTCGTTAATCATGCCTAAGATTTTTGTAGTAGTAGCGGCTGCGTTGATTGGCTTTTTTGTGGCCAACACTTGCCTTTATGTGGTGGATCAGCGCCAGTACGCCATTGTGTTTGCTTTGGGGCAGGTTGAAGAGGTTCGCCAGGAGCCTGGCTTGTATTTCAAGTTGCCAGCGCCTTTCCAGAACGTGATTTTTCTGGACAAGAGGCTTCAAACCATTGATACACCCGAACCAGAGCGCTTCATCACCTCTGAGAAGAAAAACCTGTTGATCGACTCATACATCAAGTGGCGTATTGTCGATCCGCGCTTGTACTTTGTTCGTTTGAGCGGCGACTCCCGCTTGGCACAAAGCCGGATGTCGCAGGTCGTCAAATCGGCCCTGAACGAGGAAATTACCAAGCGTACAGTGCCTCAAATGGTCTCTGGAGAGCGCACCACCGTGATGAACACAGTGGTGGAAAAGGTAAAAGACGAAGCCACCGAGATTGGCGTGGAAATCGTGGATGTACGCTTAAAGCGTGTTGATTTGCTGCCGGAAGTCAGCGAATCGGTGTTCCGTCGTATGGAAGCCGAGCGCAAGCGAGTGGCCAACGATCTGCGAGCCACTGGTGCTGCTGAAGCTGAGCAAATTCGCGCGGATGCCGACCGTCAGGTGGTTGTGATTTTGGCTGAAGCCTACAGAGAAGCACAAACTGTCAAAGGGCAGGGTGATGCAAAGGCCGGTTCGATTTATAATGCCGCTTTTGGTCGCAATCCTGAGTTCTATTCCTTTTACCGCAGTCTGGATGCCTACAAGCAGTCTTTGACATCCAAGTCTGATGTAATGGTGGTTGATCCGCAGTCCGATTTCTTCAAGTTTTTGCAGAAAACGCAATAACTTGGGGTTTCGTGCGCTTGCGTGGCTTAATCGCTTTCGCTTGAAAGGTCTGGCTCTGGGAAAACTGATATGAGCGAGACCTTGTGGCTGGCTTTGGCCCTCGTGTTTATTCTCGAGGGTCTTATGCCTTTTCTTTTTCCAAAACAGTGGAAAGAGACCTTTCTCAAGATCGCCTCGCTCACAGAAGGACAAATACGGTTTGTGGGGCTGGTGGCGATTCTCATCGGTATCACGCTTTTTTTGTTTTAGAACACTCTTTAAAGAGTTGGAATAGTCATGTCTGCTTGGCTTTTGCCAGAGTCTGTCGCCGATGTTTTGCCTTCCGAGGCTCGGCGCATTGAAGAATTGCGTCGGTCCTTGCTGGACCGCTTTCGCGTTTACGGCTACGAGCTCGTGATGCCTCCCATGCTGGAGTACACCGAGTCTCTGCTCGGCAATGCGGACGCTTCGTTGAACCTTCAAACGTTTAAGTTGTTGGATCAAGCCAGTGGGCGCATGTTGGGCTTGCGGGCTGATACAACGCCGCAAGTGGCCCGCATCGACGCACACATTTTGAACCGCAAAGGCGTAACCCGCCTGTGCTATTGCGGGCCAGTGTTGCACACACAGGCTTTGGGTTTGCACAACACCCGGGAGCCCTTGCAGTGTGGTGCTGAGCTTTATGGTTGCGGTGGTATTGAGGCCGACCTGGAAATTCTGAATTTGGCGGTGGATACCCTGAACTTGTCGGGATTGAAAGGGTATCGCCTTGCCCTCTCGCATGCAGGCTTGTTGGCCGCTGTGGTAGATGGGGAAGGTTTGAGCGACAACCTGATTCGCAGCTTGCACAATTGCTTGGCACAAAAAGACCGACCTGCCTTAGAGGCCTTGCTGGGCGGTGTTTCAGCCGCTTGCAAGGCCAATGTGTTGGCTTTGTTGAGTTTGTATGGCTCGGTGGGTGGAAGCAAGTGTGTGTTGAACCGGGCAGCCGAAACTTTGCCGCGCAACCCCAAGGTGGGCGCAGTATTGAATGAATTGCGCACCTTGATTGCTCGTTTGCAGGAAACAGTGTCGGCCATGCCAGCGCTTATTCTGGATTTGGCAGACTTGGCCAGTTTTGATTACCACAGCGGTCTTATTTTTTCGGCCTATGTGGAAGGTTGCCCCAACGCTATTCTGCGTGGTGGTCGCTATGACGATGTGGGTGCTGTGTATGGCCGTGCTCGCCCAGCCACTGGTTTTTCCGTGGATTTGCGCGAGCTGGTTTCATTGCAAGCTGTGCATTCCAGGCCCAAAACCGCCATTCGTGCACCTTGGGTTTATGACACTGAATTGATGGCTGTCATTCGCGAATTGCGCGGCCAGGGCGAGGTGGTGCTGCAGTCGCTACCCAATACCGCCCAAGAGGAAGAAGAGTTTGTATGTGATCGGCAGCTTGTACAGGCCAACGCCGTGTGGAAAGTGGTGCCGATTGGCATGAATCAGGAGAAATTGAAATGAGTTTTCGAAATGTGGTTGTGATTGGTACCCAGTGGGGTGACGAAGGCAAGGGCAAGGTGGTGGACTGGTTGACTGACCATGCCCAAGGCGTTGTTCGCTTCCAGGGTGGTCACAATGCGGGTCATACGCTGGTAATTGGCGGCAAGAAAACCATTTTGCGATTGATTCCTTCCGGTATTTTGCGCCCGGATGTGCAGGTCTACATCGGCAACGGTGTTGTGCTGTCGCCTGAGGCTTTGCTCAGTGAGATCGATGAGCTGCAAGCCGGTGGCATTTCAGTTGAAAGCCGCTTGAAAATCAGCGAAACCTGCCCATTGATCCTTGATCACCATGTGGCGCTGGACAAAGCCCGTGAAGCCAAGCGCGGCGATGCAAAAATTGGTACCACTGGCCGTGGCATTGGCCCAGCCTATGAAGACAAGGCCGCGCGCCGGGCTTTGCGTGTTCAAGACTTGTTCAACCCCGAAAAATTCCGTGCCAAGCTGGATGAAGTGCTGGATTACCACAACTTTGTGTTGACCCAGTATTTGGGTGCCGAACCTGTGGATGCCCAGGTGGTGTTTGACAAGGCCATGGCACTGGCGCCCCGAATCAAGAACATGGTGGCAGATGTACCCACCTTGCTTCAGAAGGCCAATGACGAAGGTCAAAACCTGCTGTTTGAAGGTGCGCAGGGTGCTTTGCTCGACATCGATCACGGTACTTTCCCGTTTGTAACCAGCTCCAACTGCATCGCTGGTGCGGCTTCGCCCGGTGCTGGCGTGGGTCCGCAGCGTTTGCAGTATGTATTGGGCATTACCAAGGCCTACGCCACGCGCGTGGGCTCCGGCCCATTCCCTACCGAGCTGTTTTGCGAGAAAGGTATGTACCTTGCCAAGAAGGGCAACGAGTTCGGCTCGGTAACAGGTCGCCCACGTCGCTGTGGCTGGTTCGATGCGGCCGCCTTGCGCCGTACCATTCAGTTGAACGGTGTATCGGGCCTGTGTATCACCAAGCTTGATGTGCTCGATGGCATGGAAACCATTCAGATGTGTGTGGGCTACGAATTGGCCGATGGCAGCAAAACAGACTTTCTGCCTTTCGGCAGCGACAAAGTTGAGGGTTGTAAACCAATTTACGAAACTTTCCCGGGCTGGAAAGGGACTACTTTTGGCGTGAAGAAGTTTGATGACTTGCCGGAAGAGGCGAAAACCTACCTGAAACGCATGGAAGCTGTGTGCGGTGTGCCGGTTGACATGATTTCGACTGGCCCTGACCGCGACGAAACCATTGTGCTTCGTCACCCTTACAAAGCCTGAGTCAAAAGCTTTCGCGCATGAACGGCAAGCTGCATATTGATTATGCGCAATACCACCACCTGATTGATCAGGTGGTGAACGCCGTTAAAAATTCTGGCTTTCATCCCGATTGCATCTTGGGCGTATCCCGTGGTGGTTTGTTTCTGGCCGATGGTTTGTCCCGTTCGCTGAGAAAACCCATGGCCGTGATTGCCGCCTCGTCCTATCGAGACGAAGAGGGCACCAGCCAAGGCGACTTGCAGCTCTCGGCCAGCATTGCGTCGGTTTCCCCAGTCGGAGGCAAGGTGCTGCTGGTCGATGATCTCGCGGACACCGGGCACACAATGCAAGCCCTCTGTGGGCATTTGCACAAGATTTGTCCAAGTATCACCGAACTGAAAACGGCAGTGGTTTGGGTCAAGCCTGCTTCTGTTTTCAAACCGGATTTTGCTGCCGAGTATCTCGAATCCGATGTCTGGATTGTGCAGCCTTTCGAAACCCGCGATTTTCTCTGAAAATCTCGCATTAACTTCCTGTAAAAAAGCCTTATTTCCCGCTTAAAAGGCACTAAAGCCCGGTGTGGTATCCTATGGGTCCATTTACCTGCCAAGGAGACCTCGGGACAATGCCTGTCTTACAAGAAGTAGCCGCAAAAAATTTCCCCCCTGTGTTCAAATTCACCTCCGCTTGTGCGCTAGCACTTTCTCTGTTCAGCAACCCGGTTAATGCGGCCAATGTGCTGCTAAAAAACGGCGATCGCCTGAGCGGTGAAGTCATCAAACTGAGTGACAACATTCTCACCCTCAAGTCGCCATTGTTTGGTGAAGTCCAGTTGCCCTGGAAGCAGGTGCTTGAATTG
This sequence comes from Limnobacter alexandrii, assembly GCF_005871185.1. Lineage (GTDB taxonomy): Bacteria > Pseudomonadota > Gammaproteobacteria > Burkholderiales > Burkholderiaceae_B > Limnobacter > Limnobacter alexandrii. The sequence goes on along the minus strand of NZ_SWKN01000007.1, from coordinate 407,034 downwards.
CAGTCTGACGAAGGTGTCACGGTCAAGCTCAAGGATGGCAGTACAGCCAAGGGCAAGGTGACTTTAAGCCAGCAAGGCGAGCTGATCATTGATCAGGGCGATCTGGGTCGCTCAAGGCCCCTTCAAAGGGCAGACATCGCGATGTTTAACCCGCCCGTGGTAGATAACTCGGTGAAATACACGGGCAGGGCGAATTTGGGTGGTGTGTTCAATCGAGGCAATTCTGAAGACGATGCCTTGAATTTTGACGCCGAGCTGATCGCCCGGACACCCGAGAGCAGGTACACCGTGGCGGCGGAGGTGAATGAGGCCGAGTCCGCAGGTGTTACTACCACGTCAAACCGTTATCTACTGACGCAGTACGATGCCTTTTTAAGCGAAAAGGATTACCTGTTTGTGAATGCCAAAGGCGAGCAGGACGAACTTGCCGATTTGAATTTGAGAACTTCGCTGGGCGCAGGTTACGGTTATCAGTTTTTTGAAACCGAACTTGCCAAATTGTCGACTGAATATGGTTTGGCTTACGTGAATGAAGACTACATTGTTGCGCCTGACGAGTCTTTCCCTTCCCTAAGCCTTGGCTTGAATTATGAGCGCAAATTCTGGGACAAGCGCTTGGTGTTTTTCAACAACAATGACTTGTCGATCAGTCTTGAAGACACAGCCGATGCGTTGTTTAAGACCAAAATTGGTTTGCGTGTTCCCATTGTTGAAAACGTGAACGTGGCCACACAGTTGAATGTGGACTACGACAACATGCCACCACCCGGCGTGAAGAAAACCGACAGTAGTCTGATTTTCAGCGTGGGCTATGGTTTCTAGGTGAATTTTTTGGCGAATTTGTGTTGCAAACACCAGTGGCAATGCAAATTCGCAAAGCGCCTGGGAAATTCGAATTTAAAGCCGGGAAAGTGCTGTACACTGCGTTTGAACGCATAGAGAAGAAACTGCTGGTGCCCAGGAGAGGACTCGAACCTCCACAGTGTTACCACCACTAGGACCTGAACCTAGCGCGTCTACCAATTCCGCCACCTGGGCACAGGTGCGAGCCGTGAATTCTAATGAAATAAATAAATTTGTCAATGCATAAAACAGAAATAAAAATTCCAAGTCGTGAAGACATCCTGGCTGTACTGCGCCAAGCGCAAGCCCCCTTAACCCGCGAACAGGTTTTTGAGCACCTCAAACTCACTGAAGACCAAATTCCCATAATTGAAAAACGCCTGAACGCCATGGAGCGTGATGGCCAATTAATGCCCAACAGAAAAGGCATGTTGTTGCTTTCTACCAAACTTGATTTTGTAGCAGGCCGTGTGGCGGGCCACCGTGACGGCTTTGGTTTTCTGGTTCGCGACGATCGCGGGCCAGACGCCTTCCTTTCACCGCGTGAGATGCAAAAGGTGTTGCACGGCGACCGCGTGTTGGTGCGCATCACCGGCACGGACCACCGTGGCAAGCCAGAAGGCACAATTGTCGAAGTGACAGAACGCAAAACCAACCGCCTGGTTGGGCGATTGGTGTCTGAACGTGGCATTTTGCTGGTGATCCCTGAAGACCAGCGAATCAAGCACGACATTCTGGTGTCGCCCAAAGACGTGGGCAATGCCACACCGGGCAAAGTGGTTACGGTTGAAATTATCGAGCAACCCACACGCCATTCCCAGCCAATCGGCAAAGTGGCCGAGGTACTGGGCGAGCTGGACGACCCCGGCATGGAAATCGAAATTGCCGTGCGTAAATTCGATGTGCCGCATGAATTCAATTTGATGACCATGAATCAGGCGGAAAGCATTCCAAATGAGGTTGAACACAAAGACCTGAAAGGCCGTGTGGATTTGCGCGACGTGCCATTCGTGACCATTGACGGTGAGGATGCCCGCGACTTCGATGATGCCGTGTACTGCACCCCGTCTAGCGACACCAAGGGTGGCTGGCGTTTGCTGGTGGCGATTGCTGATGTAAGCCATTATGTGTTGCCTGGCACCCCCATCGATCAAGAGGCCACCAAGCGTGGTACCTCCGTGTATTTCCCGCGCCGGGTCATTCCCATGTTGCCCGAGAAGTTGTCGAACGGTTTGTGTTCGCTGAACCCTGGCGTGGACCGCTTGGTGCTGGTGTGCGACATGATCATCGGCCCCAAAGGCGCAATCAAGGCTTACCAGTTTTACAACGCGGTGATCCACTCTGCGGCCCGCTTAACCTACAACCAGGTGTGGGACGCACTGACTGATCCGCAAAGCATGGCTGCCAAGGCCATGGGCCATGTGTATGGCGACATTGAAAACCTGTACACCTTGTTCAAGGTGCTGTTTGAGTCGCGCCAGCGCCGTGGGGCCATGGAAATTGACACAGTCGAAACGCAGGTGATGCTCGACCCCGATGGCAAGATCGACAAAATTGTACCCAAACGCCGCAACGATGCGCACCGCTTGATTGAAGAGTGCATGTTGGCTGCCAATGTGTGCGCTGCTGATTTCCTGGAGCGCAGCAAACACCCAAGCTTGTACCGCGTGCACGAAGGGCCAACAGTTGAGAAACTGCAAAATTTGCGTGCCTTTTTGCGCTCAGTGGGTTTGACGCTGGACGGCGGCGATGATCCCACCAGTATCGATTACGCCAACCTCATGAAAAAAATTCAGGGCCGCCCTGATCAGGCTTTGTTGCAAACCATGATGCTGCGCTCGATGCAGCAGGCCATTTACACACCGCACAACAGTGGCCACTTTGGCTTGGCTTACCCGGCTTATGCACACTTTACGTCGCCCATTCGCCGTTATCCCGATTTGATGGTTCACCGAAGCATCAAGGCCTTGTTGGCTGGCAAGCGTTATGTGCCACTGCCGCTGGATGAGCGTGAGTTCGAAGATTTCGACCCCAAACGCCGGGTGGACAAGGCCGAGGAGATTGCCCGTTGGGATCAATCCGGCAACTGGTTTTCATCCACTGAGCGACGTGCAGACGAGGCTTCTCGTGATGTGATGTCGTGGCTGAAGTGCTTCTTCATGAAAGAGCGCGTCGGTGATACCTTCCAGGGCCATGTGTCGGGCGTGACCAGCTTTGGTTTGTTCATTACGCTGGATGCCTTGTATGTGGAGGGTTTGGTGCATGTGTCTGAACTGGGTACCGAGTATTTCCAGTACAGCGACAGCCTGCATGAATTGCGAGGCGAGCGCAGTGGTATTCGCTACCGCCTGACCGATCCAATCAATGTGCAGGTGTCCAGAGTTGACCTGGATGCACGCCGAATTGAATTCCGCCTGGTGCAGGGCGTGAAGTTTGAAAGCCTGATGCGTGACCCTGGTTCAGCCAAGCCAAGTGGCAAAGCAGGCAATCGGCCCCAGCGTCAGCAAGGCCGCCGTACCAACACCTCGCAACTGCAGCAAGCTGTTCAAGACGCAGGCAAAACCGCCCCTGTGTTGCCACCTGAAGAAGGTGCCTCCACACGTGGTGTGAACAAGAAGCGGGCTGCCGATGAATCGCGCAGCAAGGCGGCTGCCGAGAAAAAACGCAAGGAAGAAATTCAAAAAGCCAAGCGTGTCAGCCGTACCAAGCCTGCCACTGGGTCTAAAATGCGCACTGCAGCGAAAAAACCTAGATAAGCGGAGCGACTCAATTGGCCATTTTGTATGGTTTTCATGCCGTGTCAGCCCGGGTTAAAACAGCCCCGGCCAGCGTGGAAGAGGTGTTGGTAGACCAACACCGCAAAGACAAGCGCATGCAGCAATTCATCGACAAGGTGAAAGCTGCTGGCGTGAAAGTAAGTGCCGCCGATTCCGATCGTCTGGAAAAAGCTGCAGGTCACAAACAGCACCAAGGCGTGGTTGCATTTGCCAAAGAATTGGTGAAAAGCAACGACCTGTTCGAAATCATTGACACCCACGGCAAAAATACTTTGTTGTTGGTGCTGGATGGCGTGACCGACCCCCACAACCTGGGTGCTTGCCTGCGCAGTGCCGATGCAGCTGGTGTGCATGCTGTGGTATTGCCCAAAGACAAATCGGTGGGCATTACGCCGGTGGTGTCCAAAGTGGCCTGCGGTGCGGCTGAAACAATCCCTGTAATTACAGTCACGAACTTGGCCCGAACGTTGGAAGAAATTCAGGACGCCGGCGTGTGGTGTATCGGCACGGCTGGTGAGGCCACAGATACCCTGTACGATGCCGATTTGAATGGCCCTATTGCATGGGTACTGGGTGCTGAAGGCGATGGCATGCGCCGCCTGACCCGTGAAAAATGCGACCAGTTGGTGCAAATCCCGATGATAGGCAGTGTTGAAAGCCTGAACGTGTCGGTGGCCAGTTCGGTTTGCCTGTTTGAAACCCTTCGTCAACGTCAATTCTCAAAATAAGAAACCTCGAAGCACCGCATGGAACAACTTACCCTGGATGCAACGCCTCCTTCTGGCGACGATTCTGAAACGATTACCCTTGGCCTGTATGCCGAGCGCGCTTACCTGGATTACGCCATTTCTGTGGTGAAGGGCAGGGCGCTGCCCGAGTGCGCAGACGGACAAAAGCCTGTGCAGCGCCGCATTCTGTACGCCATGAATGAAATGGGCTTGGGCAACAACGCCAAGCCTGTGAAATCGGCCCGTGTGGTCGGTGATGTGCTGGGTAAGTACCACCCGCATGGTGACCAGGCCGCCTATGATGCGCTGGTGCGCATGGCGCAAAACTTCACCTTGCGTTACCCATTAATTGACGGTCAGGGCAACTTTGGTAGCCGCGACGGCGACGGCGCAGCCGCGATGCGATACACCGAGGCCCGCTTAACGCCAATCGCCAAGCTGCTACTCGATGAAGTGGACATGGGCACCGTCGATTTCATTCCGAACTACGATGGCAGTTTTCAGGAACCCAAGCTGTTGCCAGCGCGCTTGCCTTTCGTGCTGTTGAATGGCGCTTCTGGCATTGCAGTGGGCATGGCCACTGACATTCCGCCGCACAACATTCGGGAAGTGGCGGCGGCAACCATCCACCTGATCAAGCATCCGAATGCTGATTTGGACACCATCATGGGTCATTTGCCGGCGCCCGATTTCCCGGGTGGTGCGCAAATTATTTCGCCCGCCAGCGCGATGAAAGAGATTTACGCGGGTGGCCGGGGTTCAATCAAGGTACGTGCCCGTTGGGACATTGAAGAAATGGCCCGTGGCCAGTGGCAGTTGGTGGTGAAAGAACTGCCACCCAACACCAGCACTGCCAAAGTGCTGGAAGAAATTGAAGAGTTGACCAACCCCAAGGTAAAGGCTGGCAAGAAGGGGCTGAGTACTGAGCAGCAAAACCTGAAGGCACAGGTTTTGGCCATGCTGGATGCCGTGCGGGATGAGTCGGGCAAGGAAAACGCGGTGCGTTTGGTGTTCGAGCCCAAAAGCCGCAATGTGTCGGTTGAGGAGTTTTCCAACCTGCTGTTAAGCCACACCAGCCTTGAAACCAACACCTCGATCAACCTGGTGAGCATCGACAATGCCGGCCGCCCGGGCCAGCGTGGTTTGATTGCCATGTTGCTGGACTGGATTGAATTCCGCAAAGTGTGCGTAACCCGCCGCAGCCAGCACCGCTTGGCGCAGGTGAATGACCGAATTCACGTGCTGGAAGGCCGCCTGATCGCTTGGTTGAACATTGATGAAGTGATCAAGGTGATTCGTGAAAGCGATGAGCCCAAGCCCGCGTTGATCGAGGCGTTCAAGCTGAGTGATCGCCAGGCCGAAGACATTCTTGAAATTCGACTGCGTCAGTTGGCTCGCCTTGAAAAAATCAAGATTGAGCAGGAGTTGGCCAAACTGGGCGAAGAGAAAGCCGATTTGGAAGCCTTGTTGGCCGACGAAGGCAAACTGAAAACCCGAATTATTGGTGAAATTCGCAAAGACACCGACACCTATGGCGACGACCGCCGCACCCTGATTGAAGAAGCCGAGAAAGCCAGCGTGGAAGTGAAAGTGGTGGAAGAGCCTACCACGGTGATTGTTTCCCAGAAATTCTGGATTCGAAACCGCCAGGGCCACGGCCACGACGCCGCCCAATTCACCTTCAAGGTGGGCGATGCGCTGTATGCTTCGTTCGAATGCAAAACCACCGACATCACTTATTTGTTCGGTGCCGGCAATGCGCTGGGCAAGGTGTTCAGCGTGCCGGTTTCAGCCTGGCCGGGCGGCAGGGGCGATGGCATTCCTGCCCAAAGCCTGGTGGAGTTGAATGGGGGTACGCTGAGCCATGCGCTTGCGGCACCTGCTACCCAGCCAGTGTTCCTGGCTTGCAGTGCGGCCTACGGCTTTGTGGCCACTGCTGGCAATATGGAAAGCCGCATGAAGGCCGGCAAGCAGTTTATCAGCCTGAACCCAGGCGAGAAGTTGTTGCAACCTGTGTTGTTGCAGCCCACAGACGACCGCGTGGCCGTATTGGCTGAAAGCGGGCGATTCCACGTATTCATGCTTGAGGAGTTGAAACAGCTTTCCGGCGGAGGGCGTGGTGTGCAGTTGTTGCCTCTGGATGACAAAGATTCCTTGGTGGCGGCTGTTGCTTTTGGCCCTGCTGACAGCCTGGTGGTTGCTGGCACAGGCCGTGGCGGCAAAGACCGCGAGGAGGTTTTGAAACCTGGCTTGCTGGCCGAGCGCCTGGGCAAGCGTGGTCGAAAAGGCAGGGAGCTCGACATCAAGTTCAAGGCGGATACCTTGCGCAAGGCCAGTTAAAAAAAGCCCTTCGGGGCTTTTTTTTCGTCTTGAAATTTTAAACTTTACCCCCATATCCCCCGCATCCAAACCAAGAAGATGAAGGGAGCAAATAACATGGGTGCAATGAAGGAAACAATGGGTTTTCAAACAGAGGTGAAGCAACTTCTGCATTTGATGATTCATTCGCTGTATTCCAACAAGGAAATTTTTCTGCGCGAGCTGGTATCCAATGCCTCGGACGCTTGCGACAAACTGCGCTTCGAAGCCATCAATAACGCGGGGCTGTTTGAAAACGACAGCGAACTTAAAATCCGCGTGAGCTTTGACAAAGAAGCCCGCACCATCACGATTGAAGACAATGGCATTGGCTTAAGCCGGGAAGACGCAATCGAGCACCTAGGTACCATCGCAAAAAGTGGCACCAAGGAATTTTTCGGCAAGTTGAGCGGCGATCAGCAAAAAGACGCGGCCTTGATTGGCCAGTTTGGCGTGGGTTTTTATTCAGCTTTTATTGTGGCCGACAAGGTAACTGTGCGTTCACGCAAGGCGGGTTTGCCAGCAGCCGAGGGCGTGGAATGGGAATCCAAAGGCGATGGCGAATTCAGCGTGGAAGCCATTGAGAAAGCAGACCGTGGAACCCAGATTATTCTGCACCTGAAAGCCGATGAGGACGAGCTGCTTTCTGGCTGGAAATTGAAGAGCATCCTGACCAAATATTCCGACCACATTTCCTTGCCCATTCAAATGCTGAAAGAGGAATGGGACGAAGAAGCCGGAGGCATGAAGGCCACAGGCGAATGGGAAAACGTGAACAAGGCCAATGCCTTGTGGGCCCGTTCAAAAAGTGACATCACTGCCGAGCAATACAACGAGTTTTACAAAACCATCAGCTTCGACTTTGCTGACCCGCTGGCCTACACCCACAATCGTGTTGAGGGTGGCCGGTCTGAATACACTTCGCTGTTGTACATTCCAGCCAAAGCGCCCTACGACCTGTGGGATCGCAACCAGCAAAAAGGCATCAAACTGTATGTAAAGCGCGTGTTCATCATGGACGATGCCGAGCAGTTAATGCCCCCTTACATGCGTTTTGTGAAAGGCGTGATTGATTCTTCTGACCTGCCATTGAACGTGTCGCGTGAAATTTTGCAGGAAAGCCGCGATGTGAAAGCCATTCGTGAAGGTTCTGTCAAAAAAGTGCTCGGCCTGCTGGAAGACATGGCTGCGAACGAGGCAGAGAAGTACGCGAATTTCTGGACAGAGTTTGGCCAGGTGCTGAAAGAAGGCATGGGCGATGACCCAGCCAACAAGGAACGCATCGCCAAGTTGCTGCGGTTTGCAAGCACTCAAAGTGAAGGCGAAGCGCAAACTGTCTCATTGGCTGATTACGTGGGCCGCATGAAAGAAGGGCAGGACAAGATTTACTACGTGACTGCCGACACCTATGCCGCTGCCAAGTACAGCCCGCACCTGGAAGTGTTCAAGAAGAAGGGTGTGGAAGTGCTGCTGCTGAGCGACCGCGTGGACGAATGGATGCTTTCCTATCTGCAAGAATTTGAGGGTAAGGAGTTGCAAAGCTGCGCGAAAGGCGGTCTTGACCTGGGTGCCCTTGAAGATGAAAAAGACAAGGAAACCAAGAAGAAGGTTGAGGACGAGTTCAAGGATGTGCTGAAGAAGGTTGAAGACCTGCTGAAAGACCGCATCAAAGAGGCTCGTGTTACATTGCGTTTGACCGACAGCCCTGCATGTATAGTGGCCGACGAAACGGGCATGAGCGAGCATTTGAAGCGCATGCTGAAGCAGGCTGGGCAGAATGCACCCGATACAAAACCCATTCTTGAGCTAAACCCTGAACATCCTTTTGTTCAGCGCTTGAAAATTGAAAAAAATCACTTCGATGAATGGGTCAATGTGTTGTTTGATCAGGCGGTGCTGGCAGAAGGCGGGCAGCTGGAAGACCCGGCTGGTTTTGTTCGACGCTTGAACATGTTGCTGCTGACCGTCAAAGCCTGAGGCTGGCAATTATTAATGGCTGAGTGGCTGGGCTTGATCATTCAAAGCCCAGCCCAATCGGCTTTGCAGGGCGTTGGCCAAATAAAGCGATTGCTCAAAAAATCTTTGTACATATTTCAAGTCTGCATGCGTTAGCAGGGTTTCCTGCCAGCGCAACTGAAACTCGGACTTATCGCTGTCTTCCCACATGTAAACCGGCAAACGCACGCGTTCCATCAAGGCATTGAATTGTGTGCATTCTTTGCGAATTTCTTCAAGGTTGCTGTGTTCGTCTTGTTCCATGAGTCGGTGAATGCATGTGACTTCCATCAGCCCCTTGTCCGTTTCTTTGATTTCCAGCCATGCATTTGGCGAATTGGAAACCAGTTTGACTGAAGTTTGCTTCACTTTGTTGTCCTCGCGATAGGGGCATTTTTGTTGCCCGACCCAGTTGGCCAATGCGTTCAGTAAATCCTGGTTGTTCAGTGCAGTCATGTTTCAAGCCTTGAATTCAAAAAGAGGGCATTTGAATTGAGTGCCTGTGCCACTGAACTGGTTCCAATGCCAGCAACTACAAATGAAAAAGGCCACCCATTGCTGGGTGACCAAACAAATCCTGTAAACAGATGAGCGGGTTTACAGGCTAGAGGTGATCTGACCGTTCACAACTTTTACGCGGTCGCCAGACTGCCAGCTGGGTGGGCTGCTGAAGCTGAATACGTCTGAGCCGCCAGCGTCGTACTGAACAACCACGTCGTACTGTGTCGATGAATTGCGGTCTTTTTCGATTTTGTTACCCAATACTGCACCACCAACCACACCGGCTGCTGTGGCTACTTTCTTGCCGCTACCGCCGCCAATCTGGTTGCCCAGCAAGCCGCCTACGACGCCACCAGCCACAGCACCGATACCGGAGCCTTCACCTTGAATGGTACGTTGACGAATTTCAACAACCCGACCGCAGGTGCTGCATGTAGCGGCAGTTTGAACGGGTGCTGGCTTGGAGGCCACAGGCTTCGAAGCGGCTTTCTTGGCGGCCGCGGCTTCTTTGGCTTTTGCCTCTTCTTCCAGACGCGCTTCTTCTTCCATCTGGGCGATTTCTTGATCACTCATGTTGGCGTTACTGCTGGGCAGCAGGCCCGTCATGGAGGCAATTGCAATGCCCGCGGCCAAAATTACGGCGACAGCGGCAGTAATAATCAGGGGATGGGTACGTTTGGTTTCCATTTTCTTTCTCCACACGAAATGTGTTTGTGTTGCTAATAACGGGGAGGGTCAGAAAAAGGAATACAAGGATTACTTACTAAGGTATCGCATCGCAGTTTCAAGCCCGGCCACCGTGAGGGGGTGCATGCGGTGTTCCATAATATTTTGAATGATTTCAACGCTTTGGCGATATTGCCAAAGCCCTTCGGGTTCCGGATTGAGCCACACGGCTTTCGGAAAGCGATCAAGAAAACGACGCAACCACACTGCGCCAGCTTCCTTGTTGTTGTACTCGACCGAGCCACCCGGCTGGAGAATTTCATAGGGGCTCATGGTGGCGTCGCCCACGAATATCAGTCGATAGTCGCTGTTGTAGGTGCGCAGTATGTCGTGGGTCTGAAAGCGTTCACTGTGGCGGCGGTGGTTCTTTTTCCACAGAAAGTCGTAGACGCAGTTGTGGAAGTAGTAAAACTCAAGGTGTTTGAACTCGCTTTTGGCGGCGCTGAATAATTCTTCGGTGCGGCGAATGTGGTCGTCCATGGAACCGCCCACATCCAGCAGCATCAATACCTTCACCGAATTGTGCCGTTCAGGGCGCATTTTCAAATCCAGCCAGCCTGCATTGCGCGCCGTGGACTCAATGGTGTTGTCCAAATCCAGTTCTTCTTGTGCACCTTCGCGCGCGAACCGGCGCAACCGCCGAAGTGCTATTTTGATGTTGCGGGTACCGATTTCCAGTTCGTCGTCGTAATCCTGGTACAGGCGCTGATCCCACACTTTCACGGCACGGCGGTTGCGGCTCTCGTCTTGTCCAATCCGAACGCCTTCAGGATTGAAGCCGTTGTTACCGAAAGGCGAGGTGCCGCCCGAGCCAATCCACTTGCTGCCACCTTCGTGCCGTTCTTTTTGCTCTTTCAGCAGTTCTTTCAAGCGTTCCATCAGCTTGTCCAGCCCACCCATGGCTTCAATGGCTGCCATTTCTTCAGGTGTGAATTCGCGGTTGAATCGCTTTTCCAGCCAGTCTTTCGGCAACTGGGCGAACAAATCCATGTTCTTTTCCAGCCCTTTGAAATAGCTGCCAAACACTTGATCAAACCGATCGAAAAAGCGTTCATCTTTTACTAGCGTGAGGCGGGACAAATGGTAGAAGTTGTCCAGGCTTGGCGTCATGAACTGTGCCTTCATCCCTTCAAGCAGGGTGAGGTATTCCCGCACTGTGACGGGAATTTTGGCATCGCGAAGTTGAAAGAAAAAATCCAGTAACACAGCAAAAGCCTTTATCAGCGACCCTGGCGGGCCATGAACACCAAGCGGTTGAACAGTTCTACATCTTGCTCATTTTTAAGCAGGGTGCCGTGCATGGGCGGTATGGCTTCTTTGCCGTCTTTGGCTTGCAGTGCGCTGGCGGGAATGTCTTCAGCCAGCAGCAAGCGCAGCCAGTCGATCAGCTCGGATGTGGTGGGTTTTTTCTTCAAGCCGGGCAGGGCGCGAATGCCAAAAAAGCTGGCCATGGCCGCATCAAGCAGTTCTTTTTTCAGGTTCTTGAAGTGAACAGCCACGATGCTTTCCATGGTGGCCTTGTCAGGAAACTGAATGTAATGGAAGAAGCAGCGACGCAGGAATGCATCGGGCAACTCTTTCTCGTTGTTCGAAGTGATGATGACGATGGGGCGGTGCTTGGCCTTGATCAATTGCTTGGTTTCGTAGCAAAAGAATTCCATGCGATCGATTTCACGCAGCAAGTCGTTCGGGAATTCAATGTCGGCTTTGTCGATTTCGTCGATCAGCAGCACAACGGGCTTGTCGCTCTCGAATGCCTGCCAAAGCACGCCCTTTACGATGTAATTTGCAATGTCCTTGACACGTTCTTCACCCAGTTGCGAGTCTCGCAGTCGGCTCACCGCATCATACTCGTAAAGGCCCTGTTGGGCTTTGGTGGTTGATTTGATGTGCCACTGCATCAGTTCAAGCCCGAGTGAGGCCGCCACTTCTTCGGCCAGCAATGTTTTACCAGTACCGGGTTCACCCTTGATGAGCAAGGGACGCTGCAGTGTAATGGCTGCGTTCACAGCCAATTTGAGATCGTCGGTTGCGACGTAGGTTTTGCTACCTTCAAAACGCATTTTTGTAATTCCTTGTAATTCAATATCGCCAGTGTAAGGGCTTTTCAGGGCTTATTTGCTGAATTTTTCATCCAATTTGGCGCTTTCGGCAAGCTGTACATAGACTAAGCGGCAGATCGACCGTAAAATAGCAAGGTTTTTGCCCAGCGCCACCTCTTACACAAAATGGCGCGGCTGACCTCCAATTACATTTGTTGACGAGAGAGCGAGATGAAACGTATCGGTTTGACTGTTCGCGCAATGAGCGCTATCGGCCTGTTGGCTGCGGTGGCTTTTGCCACCCCCGCAATGGCTGTTGAAGGCAACGCCGAGGCAGCGGCATCGAAGAAGTCCATGTGCATCGGTTGCCATGGTATTCCCGGTTACAAAGCCAGCTTCCCCGAGGTGTACAACGTACCCTATATTGCCGGCCAGAATGCCAAGTACATTGAGGCAGCGCTGAACGCCTACAAAAAGGGCGATCGCAAGCACCCCACTATGCGCGGTATTGCTGAAACGCTAACCGAACAAGACATCGCTGACCTGGCCGCGTACTACGCGCAAGCCAAGTAAATAGCAAAAAGGACATCTCAATATGAAAACTACATTCGCTATCGCTGCAGCCTTGTTTGCCGCATCATTCTCAGTCCAGGCTGCTGACATTGCAGCAGGCAAGGCCAAGGCCGAAGCCCAGTGTGCGGCTTGCCACGCTGTTGAAGGCAACTGGAACAAGACCATGGACCCCTCATACCCCAAGCTGGCTGGTCAGCATGCAGACTATATCGCCAATACCTTGAAGCAGTACCAGAAGGGCGGCCGCAACAATGCGATCATGGCGGGAATGTCCGCGGGTCTAAGCCAGCAAGACATCAAGGACTTGTCCGCATTTTTTGCATCGCTTGAAGGCGATTTGTACTTGAAGAAGTAAATTGATTGTCAGTCTTGGTGGACTGAGCTTAATAAAAAACCCGCTTGAAGCCTTGTTGCTGAAGCGGGTTTTTTATGGTGAAAGCAGGGGTGAATCAAACCCCGCTGTGTTCCAGAATGCATTGAATGTAGTTCTCGCTGCTGAAAGCAACACCGTTTTTCTGTTGCTGATAAATTTGCTCGGCCAAACATTCAAACACCTGATGGGCCGCTTTGTGGTCATCGCCCATTTTTTCGCACAGTTTTGAGAAAGCAGCCCGAATGCCGGGTGGCTGATCGATACTGACCTGTTCAGCCACTGCCAAGTGCATGGACAAGTGCAGAAAAGGATTGCTTTGGCCCGCTTCCACCGAGAAGTCGGCCGCAAGAATCGATTCTGGTTCGGCATCAAAAATTTCAAAATACTCGGGGTGTTTGGTCATCCATTGCAGGGCAAGGCTTTCCGCTTCGCTCAATGGCTCTTCTTTGTGATATTTCTTCCAGCTGTTCAGGAAAAACAGTCGTGCTTGGTCTCGCGTGGGGTTGAACATAAAGAACTTACCTCGTGTGTTACACCTGTGGCGTGTCAAACAGGCACAGGCTGAGTCGATTGTTTCTAGGGGGCGTTACTACTGTGCCACCTTGGTTAAGCCATGCAGCTTGACCAAAAACGCCGATCCATTCGGTATTCGGGAAATTGGCCAGTACAGTGGCGATGTCGTTGTCATCGGCATGGCACATTTGGCTGCGTTCGAAGCCCGCGAAAAGAACACCCACTTGGGGCGCTTTGCCATTGAAATGAGCGCCGACAGCGGGCATCCATTCGTGAATTTCACGATCAATTGCCTTGGGTGTTCGGTGGGCCAGGCGCACCTTTTGCCCTTTCAGCACAGGTGCGGCCAGTCCCAAGGTGCCATCGGCATGAATTTCCATTACGGGTATCCAGCTTTCGCCCTTGTCGTGCACCACCTGCAAACGCATGCCCACTGGGCGGGGCTGTTCACTGGGGCATTGAAGGGCAGCAGCGGCTTTCTCATTGCCTACTCGGATCAGAAACAGACCATTGCTTTCTGTCACTGTTTGATAGGGTCCCAGAAACGTGAGCCCCTCAGAATTCAGAACCAATGGGTTTTGTACCAAGAGTTGGGTTGAGCAAATGGCCTCGCCACTGAGTCGACCGTGCTCAACTCGCGGCATTTTTGCGTAATTTGCGCCATAAGACAATAAACCTAGCGTATCGGCTTGCACCACGCTTGAGTTGGGCTCGCAATCGGCCAGTGTCCAGTGATCTGCCAGTACCTGCTCGTGCTCAACCATGCAAAGGTTCAAGGCGGAATGCCCTGCGGGCGGCTTGTCTTGTGGGGTTTCATACTCTTCACCAAACACGGCGATCAACACGGTGGGCTCGTTGCTGAAAACCTGGCCTTGGCCCAACAGGCCAGAGACACAGCCACCCCATACATTCATGCAATTGGTTTTGCTGACGCACAGTTGCGCAAGGTCTTGTAACAAAGGGGCGAAATGCGGCGTGCACAACAGAATGACCCGGCTGATGTAGTCGGAGTGGCGCCGAAGCCCGGCCTTCTCCACGGCACTTTCAATCAGCGTGCTCGCGTCTTCAAACCTGGGCTCTGCAAACACTTGAACGCAAATTGCGTGGCTCATGTTGTTTTCTTTTTGAATTCGCACAAGTCCACGATACTACAACGAGTGCATTCCGGTTTGCGTGCTTTGCACACATAGCGACCATGCAAAATCAGCCAATGATGCGCGTTTAACATAAACTCTTGCGGCACCAGTTTCAGAAGGCGTTTCTCAACCTCGAGCACATCTTTCCCCGGGGCAATGCCGGTGCGGTTGCTGATCCGGAAAATATGCGTATCGACAGCCATGGTGGGTTGCCCAAATGCAGTATTCAGTACCACGTTGGCAGTTTTTCGACCCACGCCGGGCAGGCTTTCCAGTGCTTCGCGGTCGGCGGGAACCTCGCCCTTGTATTGGTCGCGCAGAATTTCGGCGGTTTGAACAAGGTGCTTGGCTTTGGATCGAAACAGGCCAATTGTCTTGATGTAGTCCTCAACCCCGGCAACACCCAGCGCGGCAATGGCCGCCGGCGTATTGGCCACTGCGAACAATTTGCGCGTGGCGATGTTCACGCCTTTGTCGGTGGCCTGCGCGCTGAGCAAGACTGCAGCCAACAGTTCAAACGGCGTTGAATACTCCAGTTCGGTTTTTGGTTCCGGGTTGGCTTGCTGAAAGCGTTTGAAAATTTCGGTCCGTTTTTCTTTGTTCATGGTGTTTGTGCCTGTCGCCGTGCCCTTGCCCTGGCCAGTGCAGCCTGCACTACTGCTTTTTTGGCTGCGGCATCGGGGCTCGGGGTGTCATCAAGCTCGTCCAGTTTGTGGATGGCCTTGGCCTCGAGTCTTTCGGCCTGCTCTTGTTTTTGCCGCATCAAGCGTGTTTCCCGAAGCTGCATTCGCGCGCGGGCCGCATGCGCCTGGGTTTGATCCCAGTCGCTGAATTCAGGCATGAACACCATGTCGATGCAGTCAACCGGGCAGGGAGGAATACAAAGTTCACAGCCAGTGCAAAGCTCGGCCAGCACAGCATGCCTGCGTTTGCTGCTGCCCACAATTGCATCCACCGGGCAGGCTTTGATGCACAGTGTGCAGCCAATGCAATGCTGGGGGTTGATGCTGGCAATGTGCCGTTCAATGGTGGTGCCGCAGTCGGGGTCTACAGGTTTTCTCGGAAGATTGAGAAGTGCAGACAATGCCGCAATTGTGGTCTCGCCGCCTGGGGGGCAACGGTTCAGGTCGGCCTCTTGTCGGGCCAAGGCCTTGGCGTATGGCAAACAACCCTCAAACCCACACTGTGTGCATTGGGTTTGAGGAAGTAGATCATCTATTTGTTGTACAAGTTGCTCATGCATTCTTGGCAATGAATTCACGGATTTTCGGGTATACCTTCTCGCGCCAACGGCGACCGCTGAAGATACCATAGTGTCCGCATTCCATGGCTTCGTAATGCTCTTTCTTGTCAGCTGGCAGGTTTTTGCAAAGCTTGAGGGCGGCTTTGGTTTGGCCTGGGCCGGAAATATCATCAAGCTCACCTTCAATGGTGAGCAGCGCGACGGTTTTTACATCTTCGGGCTTGACACGCTGGCCGCGAACTTCCCAGGTGCCCATGGGCAGGGCATGGTCTTGAAACACGGTTTTAATCGTGTCCAGATAATACTCTGCGGGCATGTCCAGCACAGCATTGTATTCATCGTAAAACTGGCGGTGGCTTTCGGCGCTTTCGCCATCACCCTCAACCAAGTGCATGTAGAAGTCGTAGTGGCTTTGAGCGTGCTTGTCCGGATTCATACTGACGAAGCCAAGGTGCTGCAAAAAGCCGGGGTATACACGGCGCAGGTAGCCTGGGTAGGTGTGTGGCACACTGTAAATGACATTGTTTTCAAACCATGAATAGGGCTTTTTGGTGGCCAGGTTGTTCACCTCGGTGGGGCTTTCACGGGTGTCGATGGGGCCGCCCATCATGGTCATGCTTTTGGCCTGTTTCGGGTCTTTGTTCGAGGCCATCAGCGACACTGCCGCCATTACGGGTACGGTGGGCTGGCAAACTGAAATCAAATGTACATCGGGTCCCAGCAGCTGAATGAACTCGATGCAGTAATGCACGTAGTCGTCGAGGTGGAACTCGCCTTCGGACAGGGGTACCATGCGCGCATCGACCCAATCGGTGATGAATACATCATGGTCTTGAAGCAGGGTTTTGACTGTATCGCGCAGCAAGGTTGCATGGTGTCCCGACAAGGGCGCAAACACCAAAACCTTGGGCTGGGCTTTTAGCGGCTTGGATTCCGCAGGGATCATTTTGCGGAAATGAATCAGTTTGCAAAATGGCTTGGTTTCAACAATTTCCTGAGCAATCGATACTTCACGGTCACCACACTTCACGGTGGTGATGCCGAATTCAGGTTTTTCATACTCCTTGCCCAAGCGGTACATCAGCTCGAAACCCGCTGAAATACGGCGCGCCATGGGCAAGTGGGCCAAGGGACTGAACGGGTTGCTGTAAAGCTTGGAGCCAGCCTCTGCCCAAATGGTCATCGGGTTAAGCAGTGCTCGTTGAAATTCGTGCATTTGATACAGCATGGGGGTGCCTCCGGCTTGATTAGGCGATTGTCATGTTTTGACAATTATGTGTCAGGTTCCTGACG
The DNA here is from genome assembly GCF_005871185.1 of Limnobacter alexandrii. GTDB lineage: Bacteria > Pseudomonadota > Gammaproteobacteria > Burkholderiales > Burkholderiaceae_B > Limnobacter > Limnobacter alexandrii. Next base: position 389,933 of record NZ_SWKN01000007.1, on the reverse strand, counting down.
ATTATCTTGCAAACATTGCTGCATTGCAACATGTTTGAATGATTCTTCGATCACCAATAGTTTTCAACTGCGATTTCACCTGGACTGTTTCGGCGGGCGGGTGCATAACCTTTTGATTTCAATACTTTGCGAATATCGCTCACCATGTCAGGGTTGCCGCAAATCATGAATCGACTGCGTTCAACATTCATGGGCAAGCCCGTGTGTTCAGCCAGGGTGCCTTGCTCAAGCAGTGTCGTTATCCGCTCGCCCAAGCAATTGGGCACTTTCTCCCGGGTTACCACAGGTACATAGAGAAATCTCTTTTTGACGTTCTCAATCAGTTCGCTCAGCACGGGATGCTCAACAAAACCTTTAATCATGTCTTGGTAAACCAGTTCCTCTGCAGTGCGGGCACTGTGCACCAGCACGATGTTTTCAAACTGCTCCCAGGTGTGTGGGTCATGAAGAATTGAGAGAAAGGGTGCTAAACCGGTTCCTGAACCCAATAGCCAGAGGTCTTTGCCGGTTTCAAAACGAGCCGTGGTGAGGAAACCAAAGTTGGTTTTGTCGATGTAGACAGGAGAACCCACCTGAAGCTGACTTAGGTGGCTCGTGAAGGCACCGTCGGGAACGACAATTGAGAAAAATTCGAGATGCTCATCAAACGGGCCTGACACCATGGAATAGGCGCGCCAGATAATTTCGGGCTCGTCGGGCAATTGTAGTGTGTTGTCCACGCCCAGCCTTGCAAATTGCCCGGCCGTGAAGCGAAAGCCTGTTGGACGGGTGCAGGTGAAGGAAAACAATTTGCCTGGTACCCAAACGCGTACGCTGGTGATGGTTTCCCGGGTGTATTTGTCTTCAACTTCACTCATGCAACTACTCGATTGGAACTGCCTTGAACTGGATTACTTTTCAAGGTATTGCAGCTTGTCTTTGACGTCCTTCCAGTCATCGGCGTCGGGCAGGTGCGCTTTCATGCGCGTGATGCTCGGCCAATCTTTGGCCAGTTCCACGTTCATGTCGATGAACTTGACCTGGTCGGCTGGCACGTCTTCTTCAGCGTAAATTGCGTTGACAGGGCATTCGGGAATGCAAACGGCGCAATCGATGCACTCGTCTGGATCGATCACCAGAAAGTTGGGGCCTTCGCGAAAGCAGTCGACTGGGCATACATCCACACAATCGGTGTATTTGCACTTGATGCAAGACTCGGTAACTACGTGTGTCATGGTGAAAATGATGGGTTAAGCAAGATAACGTGACATTGTAATCGATTGGGCCACCTTGCACTTGAAACTCCGCTCGAAATAAGCAACTGCCATGGGGCATACCCTAGGGGCGGCAGTGGCGTGGTTTTTCTATAATGGTCGCTACGAATATCTGCCAAGGGTGCACTTTGAGCCAATCTTTCAACGACGACGACCTGGACACTTCAGTGGCGAGGTCAGAAATTCTGAATCGGATTCGCAGCCTACAATCCCGGCCTGAAACGATGCACGACAATGAAATGACTTTGGCCAAAGGTTACCTGGCCAGGAAAACCCGCGGCCCGGCACCAAGCCCGGTTAAAAATGTGGTGGCTTTGTTTGAAGAGAAATCGAAAGCGATGCTGTGTACCGTGCAACGGGTCAAGTCCGCTTCTGATGTGCCCCAAGCCTGTGCCGCATACCTTGCCGAGAATGAATTGGCGGGAACCGTGGCCATTTGGCCAGCTTTAGGCCAGTTGGACTGGTCGGTGTTGCCACACCCAGTGCGCTTGGGTGCCCCGACAGGCGATGATCTGATTGGCATTAGCGCTGTAGCCTGCGCAGTGGCCGAAACCGGTACCCTGGTGTTTGCCAGCAAAGCCGATGAGCCCGCCAGCACGCACCTGCTGCCCGAAACACACATTGCAATTGTCCGGGAAGACCAGGTGGTGCATACCATGGAAGACGCTTTTCAGCTTTTAAGAAAGGAAGGGCGTGTGATGCCACGTGCATTGAATTTTGTATCTGGCCCATCGCGCACGGCCGACATTGAGCAAACCATTGTGTTGGGTGCTCATGGCCCGTATCGGGTGCATTTAATTCTGGTTGGCAAATAAGCATGCGCGACGACTCCCGGCGACGCTTTGTACAAAAGGCTTTGGTGGCAGGTGCTGCGGGAGCCATTGCGACCCCCGCGCTTACCCAGTCAGCTGCGGTGGTCAAAACAGCCAAGCCGATCGTGTTCAAGTTTCAAAGCACTTGGCCCACCAAAGACATTTTCAATGAATTTGCCCAAGACTTTGCCAAGAAGGTCAATGACATGTCGGGCGGCGAGTTGCGCATCGACGTGTACCCCACCAACAGTATTGTGAAGGCTTTCGGTATTCAGAACGCCGTGCACAAGGGGCAGCTAGATGGGGGCCATGGTGTTCCCACCTATTGGCATGATCGCCATGCGGCGTTTTCACTGTTTGGCAGTGGTCCCAGTTTTGGCATGAGTTCAAACCAGATTTTGGCGTGGTTTCAGTACGGTGGTGGTCAGCAGTTGTACGACGAGCTGGTTCAAAAAGAAATGAACCTGAATATTCAGGGCTTCATGTACGGGCCTTTGACGCCACAACCTTTGGGGTGGTTTAAGAATCGAATCGAGAGCATCAAGGATCTCGACAAAATGCGTTTCCGTGCGGTGGGTTTGGCAGCCGAAGTGTTCAAGGAGCTGGGTTTGACCACCACAGCTTTGCAGCCTGCGGACATTGTGCCGTGGCTCGACAAAGGCTTGATCGATGCTGCGGAGTTTAACAACCCCAGCTCAGACCGTGCGTTGGGTTTTCCCAGTGTGTCGTCGGTGTGCATGATTCGCAGCTTTCATCAAAGCAGCGAGGTATTTGAAGTTATTTTCAACAAGCAGCGTTTTGACAGCTTGCCCTTCGCTTTGCGCTCGATTATTCGATATGCCTTGCAGGCCTCATCAGCTGATTTAAGCTGGAAGGCCTCCGACCGGTTTTCAACCGATTACGAGGAAATGCGCCGCAAACAGGGTGTTCGTTATTACGTAACCCCCGACGATATTTTGAAGGCGCAGTTGACCGCTTGGCGCAAAATCATTGCACGTGAATCGGCGAACAGCCGAATTTTCAAGCGCATTATTGATTCCCAAATGCGCTTTGCCAAACGTGTGGTGGGCTTTGAGAATGACCTGACACCTTCTTCTAAAATGGCCTTCGATTTTTGGTTCTCTACCGTGTGATGTCGCACTGGGTTAATATGCAGTCATAACACCTTCAAGAGTGAGCCAATATGTCTGATATTCATGCCCGCAAAGCACACAATTTGTCCCTGGAAGAAGCCAAGCAAACTGCGCAAAAACTGGCGGATCAATTGCAAAAAGAATTCCAGTTGGATAGCCAGTGGCAAGGTAACACCCTGAACTTCACGCGTTCTGGCGTGAAGGGCAAGCTGGATGTGACCGACAAAGACGTCACCGTCGACATTTCCTTGGGCTTTATGTTGAAAGCATTCAAGGGAAAAATTCAGGCCGAAATCGACAAAAACATCGACAAAATGTTTGCCTGAACAACAAACCGGTATTCGATCAGGACTTCACTGCCAGAAAGTCGGCCACGCTGGGATAGCGAAGACGAAATCCCAGCTTTTTCTGATTAAGCGATTCAATCCGCCGAGATTCCGACATAAAGCTCCACATCATGGGGCTGACCATTTGCTTCACCTCTTCCCGTGAAAAACGGGGCGGGCGGGCCAGCTGAAATGCATCGGCCACCAAATCAAAATAGTCGCCCATTTTGCTGGGCTTGGCATCACATGCGTTGAGTACTTCAAAGGCGCCGCCTTTGTAATTCACCCAGCGGCTTAGGCGGCCCAAATCCAGTTCGTGAATGTGATTTGACCAGGCGTCTTCCTCGGGCAGCAAAGCAGGTGTGCCATTTTTTATGCGCTCAATTGGCAGGCGGTTGTCGCCGTATATGCCGGGCGCGCGCAGCAGGTGTACGTGTACCCCATGTTTTAAGCCCAGGCGCAATTGGGTTTCAGCATGTACACGCCGTTTGGCCCTGTCCGATTGCGCATTCAATGGTGTGTATTCGTTAATCCACTGGCCCTGCGCATTGCCATACACACCTGTGGTGGACACATAGCTGATGCGCGGCGCTGGTTTGTCGTGTGCCTTGGCGCGCGTGGCCGCCCACAAAATCAGTTTTTTCAGGGTGTTGTCTGTGTGAACATTCGAGTTGGGAGGTGCCATCCAGACTATTCGGTGGCCCAGCGAGATAAGGCGTAGCAAATCCGGTTTTGAATTCAGATCAATGGCCAGTGGGCGAGCCTTGCATGCCACGATGGCAGCGCGCTTTGCCGCTGAGTCCGCCCCGGGGCGGTAAGTCGCTGTAAAATATTGACCTGGATAGGTTTGCAACAAGACCAAGCCCACTTGCCCGCATCCAGCAATGCTTAATTTGCTTTGCCTGAAGCGACGGGGCAAACTGCGTTTGAAAAATAGCCCGTCGGGTTTGTCGATGTCACGGAAAGTAGTTTGATGATTCACAACGTAGAAATTCTTCCCAGTCAAAAACAGTTTGAATGCGAGCCTGACGATACCTTGTTGTCGGCAGCGCTGCGCGCAAATGTTATTTTGCCATACGGCTGCAAAGACGGTGCATGTGGATCGTGCAAGGCCGACTTGATTGAAGGCCAAGTGGATTACGGCACCTACCAGTCGCGTGCTTTAAGTGAAGAAGAACGTGTGCGCGGAAAAGTACTCACATGCTGCGCAAAGCCGCTAAGCCCGGTGAAGTTGAAGGTTCGCGAACTGTCAGGTTTGGGTGATATTCCAATCAAGAAAATGCCTTGTCGTTTGCAAAGTATCGAAAAGCCTGCTGCCGATGTGGCAGTTCTCAAATTGCAATTGCCTGCCAATGAGGTGCTGCAATTCAATGCCGGGCAGTACATTGAGTTTATGTTGCGTGACGGTTCTCGCCGCAGTTACTCGCTTGCCAATGCACCTTATCAGGAAGGTGGAATTGAGTTGCACATTCGTCACATGCCGGGCGGTTTGTTCACCGATCATGTATTCAGCAGCATGAAAGAACGCGAAATTTTACGCTTTGAAGGACCGTTCGGTACTTTTTTCTTGCGGGATGACTCGACAAAACCTGTGGTGTTATTGGCCAGTGGTACTGGTTTTGCGCCCATTAAATCGCTGCTGGAGCAGGCCTTCTTCAAAAACAACAACCGCGAGTTTGTATTGTATTGGGGTGCGCGAACCAAGGCTGATTTGTACATGCTGGACTTGCCAAAACAGTGGGTTGCCGAGCATGCAAATTTCAAATTTGTCCCTGTGCTTTCCGAGGCCACAGCCGAATGCAACTGGACAGGTCGAACAGGTTTTGTACACCAGGCCGTAATGCAAGATTTCCCGGATTTGAGCGGGCATCAGGTTTATGCCTGTGGTGCACCCATTGTGATTGAATCAGCCCAGCGCGACTTTACTGCGCAATGTGGTTTGCCAGAAGACGAGTTTTTTGCGGACTCATTCACGTCCATGGCCGATGCGCAATAAAGCGGATTCATTTTATTGCGGTATTTGCCCCAGGTAAGTTTCACGAATTCTCGGGTCGTTGATCAGTTCACAGGCCTTGCCTTCGTAATCAATCAGGCCCGAGTCCATGACATAGGCACGACTGGCCAGCTGCAAGGCAATGTGTGCATTTTGCTCCACCAGCAAGATGGTCATTCCTTCGTGGTGCACTTGTTGAATCACCTCAAAAATTTTCTCGACCATCAGTGGAGCCAAACCCATGCTGGGTTCATCCAGCAGCATGTCGGGTTTGCCCATCAGCGCACGCGCCATGGCCAACATTTGTTGTTCTCCGCCGCTTAGCGTTCCAGCAAGTTGTTTCAGTCGTTCTTTGATGCGAGGAAACAGCGCCAGCATTTTGTCGAGATCAACGCGAATCTCGGCTTGTGAACAACCCTTTTGTAATCGTACGTTTGCGCCCAACTCAAGGTTTTCCAGCACGCTCATTCGGGTAAAAATTCCGCGTCCCTCGGGCACCAGGGCCAAGCCATTGGATAATCGTTGGTGCGCGGGCAGGGCAGTCAAGTCGATTACACCTTTGAAGGTTGCGGCATGAGCCTGAAAAGGCAACAAGCCTGCAATTGCATTCATGGTTGATGTTTTACCTGCACCATTGCAGCCAATCAGGCACACCAGTTCCCTTGGCTGCACATGAAAACTCAAGTCCTTTACCGCTTGTATGCCACCGTAGGTCACGGTTAGCCCTTGCACATTGAGCATTGCATTAACCATGGTGCAGCCCCCCAAGATAGGCTTCAATCACGGCGGGGTTTTGCTGAACTTGTACTGGTGTGCCTTGGGCGATCACTTTGCCATAGTCCAGCACGGTAACTTCGTCACAAATACCCATCACCAGCTTGACATCGTGTTCAATCAGCAAGATCGATTTTCCATCCCGTCGAATTTGAAGTAGCAATTCTCGAAGCTTTAATTTTTCGGTGGCATTCATGCCTGCGGCCGGCTCATCAAGCGCCAGCAGTGCAGGTTGGCTGGCCAGGGCCCGTGCAATTTCCAGGCGTCGTTGATCGCCATAGGAAAGTTGCCCCGCCAGGTGTTGGCTGTAAGCACCAATGCCCACGTAATTCAGCCAATGCATGGCCTGCTGCCAAACACCTTGTTCCTCGCGGCGCTGTGCCGGGGTTCGAAGTATGGCACCCAGTACGCCTTGCCGGGTTTTGCTGTGCATGCCCACGGCTACATTTTCAAGCGCAGTCATGCTTTTGAACAGACGGATATTCTGAAAGGTACGCGCCAGCCCCATTTTGGCTACTTCGTGTGGCGAGTCTGGTTTATAGGTTTTGCCCTGAAAGGAAAGCTGACCTGCATCGGGCGTGTACAAACCGGTGATCAAATTGAAACAGGTGGTTTTGCCTGCACCATTCGGGCCAATCAAACCGATGACTTGCCCAGCCTGAATACTCAGGCTGACATCATCCACAGCTGCGATGCCACCGAAGCTTTTTTTCAGATGCGAGGCGCTAAACAGGGGTGTATTCATTTGTGTTGTGGCCAAAGCCCCTTGGGGCGATACAGCATCACCAAGACCATGGTGAGCCCGTAGATCAATGATCGAAGTATTTCTGCATCCACCAGCACGGCACCAAACAAAAACTCCTGAACTGGCGTAACAACTTGCCGCAATACTTCAGGAAAGCCAGCCAGCAAAAGTGCGCCCAAAATGACACCGGGAATATGACCCATGCCACCCAGCACCACCATGCAAAGCACAATAATTGATTCCATCAAACCAAAGGATTCCGGACTGACAAAACCCTGAAATGCAGAGAACATGGCACCCGCAACACCACCAAAAGAGGCGCCCAGCGCGAAGGCGAGCAGCTTCATGTTGCGGGTGTTTATGCCCATGGATTTTGCGGCAGTTTCGTCGTCTCGCAGGGCTGTCCATGCACGGCCGATCCGACTGTTTTGCAAGCGCATACACACCAGAATCATGATGAGTGTGAGCGCCAGGAACAGGTAGTAGTAAAGGTGAAGTGCAGAAATTTCGATGCCGAGAATATCGACCGTGCGTGAAAAACGAACCCCTGCAATTTGTACAGGCTCGATCATGTTGATGCCTTGGGGGCCATTGGTGATGTTGACTGGCGCATTCAGGTTGTTCAAAAACAGTCGAATGATTTCACCAAACCCCAAGGTGACAATGGCCAGGTAGTCGCCCCTTAACCGAAGGGTAGGTGCACCGAGCAACACACCGAAAATTGCAGCGATCAATGCACCCAAGGGAATCATCAGCCAGATCGAAAGATGCAGGCCGTCGGGAAACAGCGTGGCAATGATTTCGAAGTTGTCTGTTAAATGGGGAGAGGCCAGCAAACCATAAACATAAGCGCCTACTGCATAAAAGGCGATGTAACCCAGATCGAGCAAACCGGCAAAGCCCACTACTATGTTGAGGCCCAGCGCCAACATCACGTAAAGCAAGGCGATGTTCAAAATTCGAACCCAGCTGTTGCCAATCAAACCTGCAACCCAGGGCAGGGCGGCCAGCGCAACTGCGACCAAGAGGAAGCCGATAATTTGTTGATGGCGGTTTGCAAGCTTGTTCATGCGCGGTCCGATACCCTTTCACCCAACAGGCCGGATGGCCGAAGGGTAAGCACCAGAATCAACACAGCGAATGCAAATATATCCTGATAGTGCGAGCCCAAAAAACCGCCGGTCAACTGCCCCAAATAACCAGCCCCCAGGCTTTCGACAATGCCCAAGAGTAGACCACCCAACATGGCGCCGTAAATGTTGCCAATACCACCCAGCACTGCAGCAGTAAACGCTTTGAGTCCCGGCAAAAACCCCATGTAAAAATGAGCCACTGAATAGTTTGCGGCCACCATCACACCAGCCACTCCGGCCAGCGCTGCGCCAATGACGAATGTGGCGGCGATCACGGAATTTGCATTGATACCCATGAGCCCGGCCAATTTCGGGTTTTCAGAGGTGGCGCGCATGGCCTTGCCCAGCCGCGTTTGATTGACCATGTAGGTAAGGCTCAACATAAGCATTGCCGATACCACCACGATGAGAAGTTGCACCGGCGTGATGGAAACAATTCTTTCGTAATCGTGATCAAGACTTGGGGAAAAGGTGTGCAAAATGATGGGGTCTGTCGGCAGGGTGGTGGGGAAGATCAGGTAATTGCGCCCCCAAATGATCATGGCCAGGGTTTGCAGAATAATTGAAACACCGATTGCTGAGATCAGGGGGGCAAGCCGGGGTGCATTTCTTAGAGGACGATAGGCAAAGCGTTCAATGGAGAAACTGACCAGCATGCACACAGGTACAGCGCACAGTACGCCCACCAGGAAAAGTATCCAGCCCGGGGTTTCCGGGAACAGGCCCAGGAACAAGGTGATGGCGCTGAAGGCAACCATGGCACCAATCATCACGACTTCGCCATGTGCAAAGTTGATCAACCCCAAAACACCGTAGACCATGGTGTACCCAAGTGCCACCAAAGCATAAATACTGCCCAGTACCAAGCCGTTGATCAGTTGTTGCGCAAATATATCCATGTACGCCGATGCAATTGAAATAAGGTGTGTCGGAAAAAGAATAGAGCAATTCGCAAGCCAGTACCGTGCATTGATTCACAAAGAAGTCAGTTAATTGACAGGCAAACCCATTACCGGTTTAGATGCTACATTGAGCAAATTAATCATAAAAACAAGTTGGAGGTGGTCATGAGCTTTTCTCGTTCTCGACCTTTGAAACATGCACTGTTGTGTGCGTCAGTGTCGATGTTCTTGTCAAGCGGTGCGGCGAGCGCCAAGGACGTGTTGGTAAAAATTGGGCACATTGCGCCCCTTTCAGGTCCGCAGGCCCACTATGGCAAAGACAATGAATCGGGTGCAAAGCTGGCCATTGATGATTTGAATAAAATGAAAATTCAACTGGATGGTGGCACCGCAAAATTCCAGCTGATTTCAGAGGACGATGCAGCCGACCCGAAAACCGGGGCAATCGTTGCGCAAAAATTGTGCGACATGAAGGTCAATGGCATTGTGGGGCATTTGAACAGCGGCACCACCATTCCCGCTTCGCGTATTTATTACGATTGCGGCATTCCTCAAATTACTCCATCAGCCACTACACCGAAAGTGACCAGGCAGGGGTTCGAGTCGGTGTTCAGGGTGATTGCGCACGATGGCGTCCTGGGCGTTGCTTTGGCCAGGTACGCAGTCGATGAAATGAAAGCCAAGCGTGTGGTGGTCATCGACGACCGCACTGGGTATGGTCAACCATTGGCCGATATTTTCACAAAGCAGTTGGAAGCCAAAGGCGTCAAGGTGCTGGAACGACACTACACCAACGACAAGGCCACCGACTTTGCAGCTATTCTGACCTCGGTCAAGCGGGTGAATCCTGATCTCGTGTTTTACGGGGGCATGGACGCGCAAGCAGGGCCTATGTTGCGCCAGATGAAGCAGTTGGGTATCAGGGCAAAGCTGATTGGCGGTGATGGTATTTGCACGGCAGAGTTGATGCGTTTGGGTGGCGACAATGTAGGCTCGAACGTACTTTGCGCTGAGGGCGGTATGGCTTTGAGTAAAATGCCGGGCGGACCTGCATTTGAGAAAAGGTACAAAGCCCAGTTCAAGACAGACATTCAGGTTTATGCACCTTTTGTTTACGACGCGGTGATGGCCATGGGCACAGCCATGAAAAACGCAAAGTCGGCAGACCCCAAGAAGTATCTTCCGAAGCTAAAAGACATTCGATATGAAGGCGTGATCGGGACCATTGCCTTTGACGAAGTGGGCGATGTACTGAATGCAGCGGTCACCTTGAATTCCTATGGACCTCAAGGCAAATTTCCGGTGAAAGTGGTGAATTAGCGAGTACTTGACGAAAAAAAAGCCAAGGCGCAACACCTTGGCTTTTTCACTCGTTTGCAGGCTGTGATTACAGAGCCAGCACCCAAGCTGCCAATTTCTTGGCTTCTTCTTCGGTCACGTTTTGGGCTGGCATGGGCACTGGGCCCCAGTTGCCTTTCGAACCGTTTTTGATTTTTCCGGCCAGCATGGCTTCCGCACCTGCTTGACCTTTGTACTTGGCAGCCACGTCTTTAAAGGCTGGGCCAACTACTTTTTTCTGAACCTGGTGGCAGGCCAAGCAGGCTTTGCTCTTGGCCAATGCTTCGTCGGCGCTGGCAGACAACGGTAGAGCAACCATGGTGGCTGCAATCGCCAAGACACCCATTTGCTTGATCATACTGAACTCCTCACTTTGTTACAGTTATCACATTAATAACGTCTCGGGCGTCATTTTGGCAGACAACCCGGTTGTTTGTCATGTTAAACAGCATGATTTTTATCCTTCTGGGCATCCTTTTGCTTTCAATGAAACTTGGCGGTGTGCATCCCGTGACCAACTGGGAATGGTTTTCTATCGCTTTGCCTTTTCTCTTGGCCGTTTGCTGGTTCGAGCTTTTCGAGCCCTGGCTTGGTTTGGATGTTCGTCGGCAGCAATTTAGAAAGCGCCAGCTAGAGGTACGAATTCGAAATTTCAACAACAAAAAACCCCGACGCCAGCGCCAGGGTTTTCCATTGAGGTAACGCATTCGCAGGTTTACAGGTCGAGATCGCCATCGGTTACTGCGCCTTTGCTGGCACTGCTGGCCAAGGCTGCGAATTTGGCCAGTACACCGGTGGTGTAGCGTGGCTTCGGCTTCACCCAGCTTTCGCGGCGCTTCGCCAATTCTTCATCGCTTACATTGATTTGTAGCAACTTTTGGTGTGCATCCATGGTAATGGAATCGCCTTCCTTGATCAGTGCGATCGGGCCGCCCACGTAGGCTTCCGGTGCAACGTGACCAACCACCATACCCCAAGTGCCGCCGGAGAAACGACCGTCAGTAATCAGGCCCACTGTCTCGCCCAAACCTTTGCCAATAATGGCAGAGGTGGGTGCCAACATTTCAGGCATGCCGGGGCCGCCTTTGGGGCCCAGGTAACGAAGAATAATCACATCGCCGTCTTTGATCTTGTCGCCCAAAATTGCGTCCATCGCGCTTTGTTCGTCGTCGAATACTTTGGCTGGGCCGGTAATCACCGGGTTTTTCAAGCCGGTAATTTTGGCCACAGCACCTTCGGGGGCTAGGTTGCCCTTCAGAATTGCCAAGTGGCCTTGCTTGTACAGGGCTTTTTCAATCGGCATGATCACGTTTTGATCGGCGCGGGGCACAGAAGGAATATCGGCCAGTGTTTCCGCAATGGTTTTGCCGGTAATGGTGATGCAATCGCCGTGCAGCAGGCCTGCATCCAGCAATACTTTCATAACCTGGGGAATGCCGCCAGCATCGTGCAGGTCGGTTGCAACATACTGGCCGGAAGGCTTCAGGTTGCAAATGACAGGTGTACGCAGGCGCACGCGTTCGAAGTCTTCGTAACTCCAGGCGACGTCTGCTGCTTTCGCAATGGCCAGGAAGTGAAGCACTGCGTTGGTTGATCCACCCGTGGCCATCAGCACAGCCACTGCATTTTCAATCGACTTTTTGGTGATGATGTCGCGGGGTTTCAAGTCATTGCGAACCGCTTCGATCAGCACGCGGGCTGATTCTTCTGTTGAAGTCACCTTTTCCGCATCAATGTTCGACATGGTGCTGGAATAGGGCAGGCTCATGCCCAAAGCCTCAAACGCTGAACTCATGGTGTTGGCTGTGTACATGCCACCACAGGAACCAGAGCTTGGGCAGGCATTTTTTTCAATGCCCTTGAAGTCTTCCTCGCTCATGCGGCCAGCCGTGAATTCGCCCACGGCTTCAAAGGCAGACACGATGGTCAGGTCTTTGCCTTTGTAGCGCCCGGGCTTGATGGTGCCGCCGTACACGTAAATACCGGGCACGTTCATTCGGGCCATGCCAATCATGCCGCCGGGCATGTTCTTGTCGCAGCCTCCGATCACCAGCACGCCATCCATCCACTGGCCTTGCACTGCAGTTTCGATACAGTCTGCGATGACCTCACGGCTAACCAGCGAGTACTTCATGCCCTCGGTGCCCATGCTCATACCATCAGAAATGGTGGGGGTGCCGAAAATTTGTGGGTTGCCACCCGCGTCTTTCACCGCTTTCACTGCAGCATCGGCCAAGGGCTGCAAGCCGCTGTTGCATGGCGTGATGGTGGAGTGCCCGTTGGCAATGCCAATCATGGGGTTGTTGAAGTCTTCGTCTTTGTAGCCCATGGCAAAGTACATTGCACGGTTGGGCGAACGGGCCACGCCCTGGGTGATGTTCTTGGAACGTCGATTGATGCTCATTGCAAAAGCTCGCAGGTGGAATTGGATTCAAAACGAGAATTTACCATTTTATGATGCTCCACTGGACGCAGGAAGGTGCTCATTCATCAAAGGGTAGTCCCTAGGGCAGTACAATTGAACGGTTTTTTACATTCCGGGCTTTCCATGTTTGTACATCCTGAATTCGACCCCATTGCCATCTCGATCGGCCCTGTCGCCATTCGCTGGTACGGTTTGATGTATTTGCTGGCCTTTGTGGCCTTCATCATGTTGGCCAAACGTCGATTACACCTGTTTCCCGCCATCAAGATGAGCGATGTCGACAATATGCTGACCTGGGCTGTCTTGGGGGTAATTCTGGGTGGGCGCCTCGGTTATGTGTTTTTTTACAAACCCGACTATTACATGGTCAACCCGGGCGAAATTCTCGCAATTTGGGAAGGCGGCATGTCGTTCCACGGTGGCTTTCTGGGCGTGTTGCTGGTGTGTTTTATCTATGGCAAATACAAAGGCTGGAAATTTTTTGATGTGATGGATTTTGTGGCGCCAGCCGTACCAATAGGTTTGGCACTGGGGCGCTTGGGTAATTTTATCAATGGTGAACTGTGGGGCAGGCCCACAGAAGGTTGGTGGGGCGTGGTGTTTCCGCAAGCCGGGGATGCCATTGCGCGCCACCCTTCGCAGTTGTACCAAATGAGCCTGGAAGGCATTGCGCTGTTTATCGGCCTGTGGTGGTTTGCCAGCAAGCCGCGCCCACGCGCGGCAGTGTCTGCCTGGTTCTTGATTGGCTACGGCGCAGCCCGGTTTGTAGTGGAGTATGCCCGCGAACCAGACCGCTTTTTGGGAACACTGTCACTGGGTCTTTCCATGGGCCAATGGCTGTGCGTGCCGATGATTCTGGGCGGGTTCGCTTTGTTGGCCTGGTCGAGGAACAAGCCGACTGGTTTCGAGACGATGACCGCTCTGGAAGCTGCCCAAGCGAAAGCTGGCAAGGGCAGCAAGCGTGGCAAATAAAGCCACGCTTGTGGGCTCGACTCTGCTTCAGAAGCCCGTAACGGCCTTGTAAATCATCGACAAGGCAATAAAGGACAGCAGCAGGGCGAAAATGCGCTTGATCTTTTTAACCGGCAGTGTGTGTGCCAGCCTTGCGCCATAGGGTGCGAACAACACACTCATTGCCGCCACGCAGGCCACTGCAGGCAAGTACACATAGCCCAGTGAGCCGGTGGGCATGCCTTGCAAATGTTGACCATTGATCACATAGGCAACACTTGAAAAAACCGCAATTGGAAAGCCCAGTGCGGCGGAAGTTGCCACCGCATTGCGCAAATTGATGTTGCTCCACACCATGAAGGGCACGGACAAGAAACCGCCCCCGGCACCCACAATGGCTGACGCCGCCCCGATAACACTGCCCACGCCCGCCAAGCCTGCTTTGCCTGGCAATGTGCGTGTTGGTTTTGGTTTTTTGTCGGCGTACATTTGGTAGGCAGAGAAAATGACGAATGCACCAAAAACCAAGGCCAGTTCTTTGGTAGGCAAATATGACACCACTTTGGACCCCACAAAGCCGCCAACCAGAATACCCGGTGTGAGAAACTTCACGATGTCCCACCGCACTGCGCCCGCTTTGTGGTGCGCACGCATGCTGGAAATACTGGTGAACATGATGATGGCCAGTGAAGTGGCAATGGAGGAGTGCACCACATGCTCCACAGGCACTCCCTGGCTCACCATCAGAAAGGTAAGAAAGGGCACCAGCAACATGCCACCCCCAATACCCAAGAGACCTGCCAACACGCCGCTGACCACGCCCAAGACAAGCAGTGAAACTATGAAAACCGGATCGAACATGATGATTGAATTGTTTGGTTTAAGGCTGAAATGAATAAAAAAAGAGGCGATTGAACCTGTGTTCAATCGCCCCGGTGTGGGGTCTCTGCCGATGCCATACTGGCCCGATCCCTGAACCTAAGGTTCAAGTGGGTCGCAGTGTTAGGGCCTTTAGGTTTCCCTGACTAAGAGGGAATCACACCGACCCTGAAAAATCCGCAACCGGGATCACAAATATTGGTTCACGGAATGCTGGCCAATACAGACACGGCAGAGATAAAACAAAATTCTTTACTCGAACAAATCGGCATTTTTGGGCTTGCTTGCACCCGAACTATTCAGGCTGCCATCGACCATTTGTTCAATAGCCTCGATTTTACGCTCAATCGTCTCAATGTCCAGTCCTAAAACGGGGTTGGAAGGATTACTTCCTACGAGTGATTCGTGCGCAATTTGTAACGCCGCCATGACCGCGATTTTATCGAGCCCAACCACCTTGCCGGTGTTGCGGATGCTGGACATTTTTGTTTCTACGATATTGACCGCCTGCTGCAAGGCAGCGCGTTCGTCGGGCTTGCAGGCGATTCTAAATTCCCTGCCCATGATTTTGACGTCAAGTGCTTCCAATTATTCCTCCGAATTCAATTCAAGTTCAGGGAACCATTGGTTCAACATTTGGTTGATTTGACCCTGTGCGTGATTCACTTTCTTGTGGAGCTGTTCGTTTTCTCGGCGCAGGGCTTCAATTTGATCCTTGGCCGACTTTCCTTCATGCCGGCTTTGCTCAAGTGCTTTGGCCAGACTGGATACTTTGACTTGAAGTTCGTCGAGTTTCGCAAGCAGTGATTGCGTCATTGGCTGGCTCCGTCTTCGGGCAATAGTCCCGAGGGTTGCTGTTGTTGGTATTTTAACTTGACTATACAGTTGCTTACAGCAATCTACTACAGTTTCGCTTTAGGTTAAAACAAAGTTTTCAGGCCCAACACGTCTTGCATGTCAAACAAACCTTTTTCGTGCTCAATCAAAAACCTCGCAGCGCGAATTGAGCCCTGTGCATAGGTCATGCGGCTTGATGACTTGTGCGTAATTTCAATGCGCTCCCCGATGCCGGCAAACAGCACCGTGTGGTCGCCTACAATGTCGCCACCGCGGATGGTCGAAAAGCCGATGGTGCCTGCCTTACGCTCGCCGGTAATGCCCTCGCGTGCAAACACACCCACGTCTTGAAGATCAACTCCCATGCCCTTGGCCACCACTTCACCCATGCGAAGCGCGGTACCTGAAGGAGCGTCCACTTTTTTGCTGTGGTGTGCTTCAATGACTTCGATGTCATAGCCTTGTGACAAAATTTTAGCGGCCACTTCAAGCAGTTTGAATGTGGCATTCACGCCGACCGCCATATTGGGCGACCACACCATGGCAACCTTCTCAGAAGCTTTTTTCAATGCTTCCAATTGCTTGGGTTCAAACCCGGTGGTGCCAATCACAGCCTTGACGCCGTGTTTTTCGCACAACGCCAAGTGTTGTAATGTGCCTTCAGGGCGGGTGAAGTCGATCAGGATATCGGCATTGATCAAAGCGGTGTCTGGATTGTCAGTGACCAGCACACCCGAGGAAATACCCATGAAATCACCTGCATCGCGACCAATGCTGGGCGACCCCGCTTGATCAAAAGCACCAGCGAGTTCGCAGTCGGGGTGGTTCAGAATGGCTTCGATCAGTGTTTTGCCCATACGCCCGCTGGCGCCGGCAATCGCAATTTGAATTGGCTTAGTCATGGCGTGTTATTTAAGTACGGGTGCGCGGTCTGTGCCGCCCACTGCAGATTCAGAATCCTGGATGTCTTTGGCTGGTTTTTCCGATGGCAAAGGTTCGGTTGGCACTTTGGTGGCGCTGTCCGGACCCAGCAAATCAGTGGGGCTGGCGGGCAGGTTCTCGCCACCGTGGCGAGCCAGGCGCTCATTCTCGAAAATGACCGTGTAACGTGATTGCGTGGTTTGGCCGTCGGCGCGCAGCAAGCGGTACACGTAATCCCAGCGGTTGGCGTGAAAGGCGTCATTCAACAACGGTGTGCCAAGAATGAAGCGAACCTGTTCTTTGGTCATGCCCACTTGTAGCCTGGCAACGTCTTGCTGGGTGACGAAGTTACCCTGTTGAATGTCAAACTTGTAGGGTTTGACAAAGGAGGGCACATAGTTGTCCGGAATGATGGAACACGCGGAAACCCCTAGGGCCAAGGCCGAGCAAAGAATCAAATTCAGTCGTAAAATACGCATTGTTTTGTGAATTCGCATGTGAAGTGGGAACAGAGTACCTTAATCGGTGCGCTAACATGTCCTGCAAAGGCGTTATCATAAGCTACTTGAACTCGATTAAGCCTCAGAATGGTACCAAACTCATGACTACAGCAACGGATCTAAAAAGCATTGGTTTAAAGGCAACGCTGCCAAGAATGAAAATTCTGGAATTGTTCCAAAGCGGGCAACATCGCCACCTGAGTGCTGAAGACGTTTATAAACTGTTGCTGCAAGAAGACCTGGACATTGGCCTGGCCACGGTTTACCGGGTTTTAACGCAGTTTGAACAGGCTGGTTTACTCGCCCGTCAACACTTTGAGACCGGCAAATCAGTGTTTGAACTGAATGAAGGTGCACACCATGACCATTTGGTGTGTGTGCAGTGTGGCAAGGTGGTCGAGTTTTTTGACGAAGAAATTGAGCGTCGCCAGAAAATGATTGCCAAAGACCGCGGCTTCGAACTTCATGACCACGCCTTGTCGCTTTACGGTTCCTGCACCAAAAAAGACTGCGAGAACCGACGCAAATAAGTCAGCAGCGAGTAAAGTTAAGCGTTTGCCGAGGCAATCATTTCATGCGCAGCCGTGCGCGTGGCCTCGGTAATCACTTGCCCTCCCAGCATTCTTGCAATTTCTTCTACTCGGGCTTTGGCTTCGAGTTGCACAATTTTTGAGCGCGTTGTTTGCGCTGAGATGTCTTTGCTGACCTGGAAATGATTGTGGCCTTGTGCCGCAACTTGCGGCAGGTGGGTGACACACAGCACCTGCTTGTTTTTCGCAAGAAGACGAAGGTATTTGCCCACAGTCTCTGCCACTGCACCCCCAATGCCGCTGTCCACTTCATCAAAAATCAAAGTAGGAACAGGAGTGCTTTCGACAGTGTTGACAGTGATCGCCAGGCTGATTCGCGCAAGTTCACCGCCCGAGGCTACCTTCTGAATGGCTTGGGGCGTCACACCGGGGTGCCCGGCCACCCGAAATTCGATTGAATCACTGCCTTTGGCTGAAGGTTCGCCCCTAGCCACATCGACCGTAAACACACCACCTTGCATACTCAGGGTTTGCATGGATTCAGTGACGCGTTTTGACAAAGCCTGGGCTGCTTTCAGGCGCGCTTCGGTCAATTGCTTGGCCTGTTTTTCATAATTTTGCTGCGCAGATTGAAGTTCTTTCTGCAGCCGTTCAACATCAAAACCTTCCTCAAACCCTTTGATTTCAGCTTGCACACTTTCCATTTCCGTGTGAAGTGTTTCGGGTTGAATGCGCAGTTTGCGGGCGGTTTCATGCCAAAGCGACATGCGTGCTTCAACTTCAGCCAGTGTGTCCGGGTCCAGATCGCTGTGTTTCAGGTAATGACCCAAATCGTAACTGGCCTCCCGAATCAGTATTTCACCCTCAGACAGCGTTTTGACCACCCCTTCAAGCGCCGGGTCGCGGGTGCTTAAGTGGCTCAGTTTTTCGATGACATGGGTAAGTTGGTCGAGCAAGGCGTTTTCATTTTGCGACAGCACATCGCTTGCATGTTGTGTGCCCTCGATCAGTTCTGCACCATGGCTTAAGCGGTCGAAGTCGCTGCTTAGCGTTTCCCATTCGCCAGCCTTGGGGGCCACTTTGCTCAGTGAGTCCAGTTTCCACTGCAGGTTTTCAAGACGCGCAGCGCGGTCTTCCTGACTGCTCTGGGCTTGCTTCAGCGTCTTTTCCGCATTTTTCAATACGGAATAAGTTTGCCCGGTGGCTTGAACCAAGGCGCTGTGTTGCCCGAAGTCATCGAGCAGACGCAGCTGCTCCCCCGGCTTTGCCAGCGTTTGAAATGCGTGTTGCCCGTGAATATCGATCAAGGTTTCAGACAATTCTTTCAGCGTGCTGGCGGGTACCGGTGTGCCGTTGATGTAGGCTTTTGATCTGCCATTGGATTCAATGGCGCGTCGCAAGTGCATTTCACCTTCGCTGCAGTCGATGGATTGTTCATCGAGAATGGCTTTGGCCGCAGGGTTGATCTCGAACACAGCGGTGATGTTGGCACGCTCACAACCTTCGCGAACCTGTGAGGCATCGGCGCGCGCACCCAGGCACAGCGACAGTGCATCAATCAAGATTGATTTGCCAGCACCGGTTTCGCCGGACAACACCGACATGCCGGGTGCGAAATGCAAATCGAGTTTGTCGACAATAACGAAATCCTGAATGGTCAAACTACTTAGCATGGCCGCTGTCTCTGAGTCCTCGAGTTTTGTGGGGGGCTTCTGTTGGGCTTGCACTCCAGTGCAGTTTTTGCCTCAACATGGCGAAGTAATCATAGCGTGCCGGGTGCAAAAGCTGGATAGGGTGTGGTGACACCTTGATCCGTATTTGATCACCCACTTTGGCACGGCCATTGAACTGCATGTCAAAGTGAACCCCAGTTTGCTTGCCGCCAGTGACATGAATATCAATGGTGCTGTGTTGGGGCAACGCAATTGGCCGGTTGGTCAGCGCATGCGGAGCCACTGGCACAATCAGCAGGCCCGCCAGGCTGGGGTGCAAAATTGGTCCATCCGCTGACAGGGCATAGGCAGTTGAGCCGGTGGGGGTGGAAATGATCAGTCCGTCTGCGCGCAGGTCATACATAAACGTGCCGTCTACTTCCACACGCAGTTCAACCATGCCGCCCACAATGCCTCGACTGATCACAATGTCGTTCAGGGCAATATGATTTTCTACCACTTTGCCTTGTCGTAAAATTTGACCTTCAAGGTACGCCCGATTTTCCGAGACTGACTGGCCGTTGATGGTGTCAATCAAGGTGGGGTTGATGTCGTCGAGTCGAATGTCGGTGAGAAAGCCCAGGCGACCCTGATTGATCCCGATCAAAGGAATGTTGCAATCTGCCAGTTCACGGGCGGTACCCAGAAAGGTGCCGTCGCCACCGATAATCACCGCAATTTTTGCTTTTTTCTTGATCAGTGCCAAATTCGCAAATTCAAAATTGGCTTGATCACATTCAGGTTTTGATTTTTTCGTAGAACTGCTGCTCAACATGGAATCGCACACCAGCACCTGGAATGCATTGGCGGCGAGCAAATCGACTACGCTGCGCCAAATGGCCTGTTTTGGGGAGGCGCCATGCTTGGCAAACACAGCAATGCACATCCCTTTCTGTTTCGGCATTCTTGATTCCCTGTTTTTGTCGTAAAGTGAAGCCTTGGGTTCAATCCTAAGCCCAATCGTATCGCAACACGCATTTGAAGTGACATTGATGATAGACGAACGCGCCCGTTCCATATTGAAAACATTGGTTGAAAGGTACATCACTGAGGGTAACCCGGTGGGTTCCAGGGCTTTGTCCAAGTATTCGACGCTGGATTTGAGCCCGGCCACCATTCGAAATGTAATGGCCGATCTTGAAGAGTTGCGCTTGGTGGTTTCGCCACACACTTCGGCAGGCCGAGTGCCCACGCCGCAGGGCTACCGCATGTTTGTGGATTCATTGTTGACCGTAAAGCCGTTGGCCATCGATGTTCAAACCGCACTGAGTGGTGGCATTCAACGGGAAGACCCCAACCGTGTGTTGAGCAAAGCGGTGAATTTGTTGTCCAGTTTGTCGTCGTTTGCCGGGGTAATTACCGCACCCAAAAAGGCAGCCCTGTTTCGACATGTGGAGTTTTTGAGCCTGTCCGATCGCAAAGTGCTGTTGATTATCGTCACGCCCGATGGTGATGTGCAAAACAGGATTCTGATTGTCGAGAAGCCTTACACACAAAGCGAATTGACCATGGCCGCAAACTTTTTCAACCAGCATTTTGCAGGTTTGAGTTTTCAGCAGGCCAAACAAAGGTTGTCGGAAGAGCTGCACCAAATTAGCCAAGACATCAGCAAACTGATGCAGGCCGCCGTGAATGCGGGAACAGAGGCGGAGGAAAGTCAGGCCGACGGGGTGCTGTTATCGGGCGAACGAAAATTGCTGGATGTGTCGGATTTGTCAACTGACATGGAAAGGTTGAAAAAAATGTTCGGTGTGTTTGAACAGCGCACCGCCTTGCTGCGCCTGCTCGAAAGTTCAAACAGGGCTGAGGGTGTGCAAATTTTCATCGGTGGCGATTCCAGCCTGGTGCCCATGGAGGAGATGAGCGTAATTTCGGCGCCTTACCAGGTCAACGGCGAGGTGGTGGGCACTTTGGGCGTAATTGGCCCCACGCGAATGGCTTACGAGCGATTGATTCCGATTGTGGACATCACATCGAAGCTGGTGTCTTCGGCTTTGTCCGATCCGGAGTAGGGCGAGCCACCCCGGCAGTCAGCTTTGGGTATACTTTCAGGCTTGTTGTTCAATAGGTAGTACCCATGCGCACCGAAGCTCCATTTCGTCACGGCACGCCCCAGAAAACCGCGGTTTTACTCGTTAACCTTGGCACCCCGGACAATGCCGATGCCCCCTCCCTGCGTCGCTATTTGAAAGAGTTTTTATCAGACCCCCGCGTGGTCGAGATTCCGAAGTTGATTTGGTGGATCATTTTGAATTGCATCATTTTGCAGATTCGCCCTAAAAAATCTGCTGCCAAGTATGCCACCGTGTGGACTGATGAAGGTTCTCCTTTATTGGCGATTGGCAAGCGGCAAGTCAAGGTACTCAGCGAGGCGTTCAAGGCACGGCGCTGGGATGTTCGGGTGGATTTGGCCATGCGCTACGGCAACCCCTCTGTGGCCAGCCGAATGGATCAGCTTCGCAAAGACGGCTACGACAGGGTGTTGGTTTTTCCGCTTTACCCACAATACGCTGCTGCCACAACCGCCTCAGTATTTGATGCCGTATTTGACTGGGCAAAACCAGTGCGCAATATTCCCGAGCTGCGTTTGGTGAAGCATTACCACGACCACCCGGCCTACATTCACGCTTTGGCAGAAAGTGTGCGCAAACACTGGCAAGCCAATGGCAAACCGAATTTTGAGCAGGGGGATGTGCTGTTGTTCAGTTTTCACGGCGTGCCAGAAATGACTTTGCTGAAAGGCGATCCCTACCATTGCGAGTGTTACAAAACTGCGCGCCTGTTGGGTGAGGAGTTGGGGCTGCAAAAAGGCAATTACCGGGTTACTTTCCAAAGCCGATTCGGCAAAGCCAAATGGCTGGAACCATACACTGACAAAACACTGGAAGCCCTGGGCCAAGCGGGTACCAAGCGAATTGATGTGATGTGCCCGGGTTTTATGGCTGATTGCCTTGAAACACTTGAGGAAATCAATCAGGAAGGCCGCGAAGACTTTCAGCATGCTGGTGGTGGCGAGTTTCATTACATTGCCTGCCTGAACGACAGTGAATTGGCGGCGGCCATGTTGTCCGAGATTACGGCACAGCACATGCAGGGTTGGCCTGTGGACATGGGGTATGAAGAATCCATGGCGCAAGAGCTGGCCGAGAGCCGCAAACTGGCTTTGGAGATGGGTGCTCAATAATCCCTTCAGTAATCCCTATTGGGAAAATGGTAAATATTGCAGCTTGGGGGCTTGAAATTCGAATTCAAGCCCCCAATTGCCGTTCAGAGCAGGGGCGAAGCGTTGAAGCTTGTCGCCCCATTTGAATTTAAACGGAGGAACAAGACATGTCAGAACCCACTGGAAAGCCGGCCACAGACGAGCAAACGTCTGCCCAGGCACCAGAAGGTCAGCAGCAAGGTGCGCAGACCCAGAATGAAACCGAGCAGGCTGTTCAGCAAGAGGCGCCCCAAGATGAGGTTTCTGTCTTGAAGGCAGCGCTGGAAAATGCGCACCATGAGGTTGAGAAATCCAAGGAGGTTTATCTGCGTTTGGCCGCTGACATGGAAAACCTGCGCCGCCGCACGCAAGAGGACGTTGCCAAGGCGCACAAGTACGCGATTGAATCGTTTGCGGAATCCTTGGTGCCTGTTCGCGACAGTCTTGAAATGGCACTGGCCGTTGAAAATCAAACCCCGGAAGCCCTGAAAGACGGCGTGGCTGCAACATTGCGCCAGCTAGAAGCTGCTTTCGAGCGCGGCAAAATTGTGGCATTGAACCCGATCGGCGAAAAATTCAACCCCAACCAGCACCAGGCCGTGGCCATGGTGCCTGGCAGCTCAGTTGAGCCGGCTGTGGAGCCCAACCACGTGGTTGCGGTGCTGCAAAAGGGTTATCTGATCAATGATCGCGTGCTGCGACCCGCTTTGGTCTCGGTTGCACAATAAGCGGCGCAATAAATTTCACACAGTGGGTTGAAAAACCCCTTGAACTGAAGGGCTTTAGCCCCATATCAGGGATAACAGAACATTACTGAATATAGAAATCACGGAGAAATTCATGGGAAAGATTATCGGCATTGACTTGGGTACCACCAATTCTTGCGTTGCAGTGTTTGAAGGCGGTGGCTACAAGGTGATTGAAAACTCGGAAGGTGCGCGTACTACCCCTTCCATCATCGCCTACATGGAAGACGGCGAAATTCTGGTGGGCGCACCCGCCAAGCGCCAGGCTGTGACCAACCCAAAGAACACCCTGTACGCGGTGAAGCGCTTGATCGGTCGCAAATTTGAAGACGCAGAAGTGCAGAAAGACATCGACATGATGCCTTTCACTATCATGAAAGCCGACAATGGCGATGCTTGGGTTGGCGTGCGTGATCAAAAACTGGCGCCCCCACAGGTGTCAGCTGAAGTGCTGCGCAAGATGAAGAAGACCGCTGAAGATTATCTGGGCGAAGAAGTAACCGAGGCTGTAATTACCGTGCCTGCCTACTTCAACGACAGCCAGCGCCAAGCCACCAAAGATGCAGGCCGGATTGCAGGCCTGGATGTAAAGCGCATTATCAACGAACCCACTGCCGCTGCATTGGCTTTTGGCATGGACAAGGCCGAGAAGGGCGATCGCAAAATTGCCGTGTATGACTTGGGCGGCGGTACTTTCGACGTGTCAATTATTGAAATTGCGGACATCGACGGCGAGAAGCAGTTTGAAGTGCTGTCGACCAACGGTGACACCTTCCTGGGCGGTGAAGACTTTGACCAGCGCATTATCGACCACATCATCGACGAGTTCAAAAAGAACAACGGTGTTGATTTGTCGAAAGACCCAATCGCTTTGCAGCGTATCAAGGCTGCAGCTGAGCGCGCAAAAATTGAATTGTCGTCTTCACAGCAAACTGAAATCAACGAGCCCTACATTGCGATGGCCAATGGCGCACCCGTGCACCTGACCACGAAATTGAGCCGCTCCAAACTGGAAGCATTGGTTGAAGACTTGATTACCCGCACTGTTGAGCCCATGAAAATGGCCTTGAAAGACGCTGGTGTGTCCACCTCGCAAATTGACGACATTATTTTGGTGGGCGGTATGACCCGCATGCCCAAAGTTCAGGAAGCAGTGAAGAACTTCTTTGGCAAAGAACCGCGCAAAGATGTGAACCCCGATGAAGCTGTGGCTGCCGGCGCAGCAATTCAGGGTTCCGTACTGAGTGGTGATCGCAAAGACGTGCTGTTGTTGGATGTGTCGCCATTGTCCTTGGGTATTGAAACCATGGGCGGCGTGATGACCAAGATGATCGAGAAAAACACAACCATCCCGACCAAGTTCAGCCAGGTATTTTCAACTGCCGATGACAATCAGCCTGCCGTGACCATCAAGGTGTTTCAGGGTGAGCGCCAAATGGCGAACGACAACAAAAGCCTGGGCGAATTCAACCTGGAAGGCATTCCACCCGCACCACGCGGTGTGCCACAAATTGAAGTGACCTTTGACATTGATGCCAACGGTATTTTGCACGTGTCTGCAAAAGACAAAGGTACGGGCAAAGAGAACAAGATTGTGATCAAAGCCAACTCTGGTTTGTCTGAAGATGAAATTCAGAAAATGGTGAAAGACGCTGAAGCCAATGCGGCTGATGATGCGAAGCGCCGCGAACTGGCTGAAGCCAAGAACCAGGCCGATGCGCTGGTGCACAGCACCCGCAAGAGCCTTGGTGAGTATGGCGACAAGCTGGAAGCGGGCGAGAAGGAAAAAATTGAAGCGGCTTGCAAGGCTTTGGAAGAGGCAGCCAAAGGCGAGGACAAAGACGCCATTGATGCCCGTACCAAAGAGTTGGCCGAATCAGCCCAGAAGCTGGGTGAGAAAATGTATGCCGACATGCAGGCTCAACAAGCTGCTGAAGGTGCCGCCGCCGGTGCCAACCCAGGTGATGGCGAGCAGCAGTCTTCTTCCAAGAAAGACGATGCAGACGATGTAGTGGATGCTGATTTCAAGGAAGTGAAGGACAAGTAATGTGGGTTGCGGGACACCTTGCGGTGTCTCGCTTGAAACCAAGGGCACACTGGCTGGCTGCACATTTTGCGGTTTTTCAGTGAAGCCCTTTTTGTACGAATAAAAGCAGTGTTTAAACAGCAACTGCACGAATTGAGACTGACATGGCAAAACGGGACTTCTACGAGATTTTGGGTGTGCAAAAAAATGCCACAGACGATGAGCTGAAGAAAGCCTATCGGAAAATGGCCATGAAGTATCACCCGGACCGCAACCCCGACAGCAAGGATGCGGAGGCCAAATTCAAAGAGGCCAAAGAAGCCTATGAAATGCTGACCGACCCCAAGAAACGCGCTGCCTATGACCGGCATGGTCATGCGGGTGTTGACCCCAACATGGGTGGCGCAGGCGCTGGTGGCTTTTCGGATTTCTCGGACGCATTTGGCGATATTTTCGGCGATATTTTTGGTGGCCGTGCAGGCGGCGGTGGTTCTCGCCAGTCGCAGATGTACCGTGGTTCAGACCTGAAGTACAACATGGAAATTACCCTGGAGCAGGCTGCCAAAGGATTTGATACCCAAATTCGCGTGCCAGTGTGGGACAACTGCGGTACATGTTCGGGTAGTGGTGCCAAGCCAGGCACCAAGCCTGAAACCTGCTCCACCTGTGGTGGATCGGGTGCGGTGCGAATGACCCAAGGTTTTTTCAGCGTGCAGCAAACCTGCCCGAAGTGCCACGGCACTGGCAAAATGATTCCGCACCCATGTCACGATTGTGAGGGCTTGGGTCGCAAGAAAACCAACAAAACACTGGAAGTAAAAGTACCTGCCGGTATCGACGATGGCATGCGTATTCGCTTAAGCGGCAAGGGTGAGCCCGGTGTGAACGGTGGCCCAGCGGGTGACTTGTATGTTGAAGTGCACTTGAAAGAACATGCTGTTTTTCAGCGTGACGGTGACGACTTGCATTGCGAAATGCCGGTTTCATTTGCGGCGGCTGCGCTGGGCGGCACCATTGAAGTGCCTACCTTGGGCGGCAAGGCTTCATTTGATATTCCTGAAGGCACACAAACTGGAAAAACCTTCCGCTTGCGCGGCAAGGGTATCAAGGGTGTCCGTTCATCTTACCCAGGTGATTTGTTCTGCCACATTGTGGTGGAAACCCCGGTGCGTTTGTCTGAACGTCAGAAAGAATTGCTCAAGGAGTTTGAGCAGTCTTGCACCGCGGATGGTGACAAGCATTCACCGCGTGCCAAGGGCTGGATGGACAAGGTGAAGGACTTCTTTGGCTAATCCGGTCTTGGCCTCCTGAGGTTTGGGTGCTGCGCGATTTTGAATCGGATGTGCCAATGACCGCGGGTATTTTAGGTTGGGGCATGGTGCTCGACTTGAATGCCGCATCACCTTGCCTAAGCAAGTCTTCTGATCCGGCTTGGTGCTTCTGGCTTGGGGCATGCGAAACGCGAGCGCGTCTTCGCATCGACCTTTCAGGTCGCCCCGCGCTGCGAAGCCGCCGGGAAGACTTGCAAATCCGGCAAGGCGGTGCAGCACTCAAATCTCACCTTGCTCACAGCCGAATACCTCAGGTCATATTTTCAGTCGCAAATCCCTGCAGCGTACATCGCTAGCCAGTAATTGCTCAGCTAAGGGAATACAGGTTTTCGGGTGCCAGAGGGTATGCACCTGGGCATGTAAGCGGACTGGTACCTGAGCAATTAATGGGTACCTACGCCCTTACAAATGGCCTACGCTGGAACGATACTGTCTGCGCCACTGCCACCCGTGGCCTCATAGCCGAGCCGCACATAGATGGGGGCAAACGGCTCAGCCTGCGTGACCTTCACCAAACCCTCGCGGGTCAATTCAAGCATTGCAATGAAATTAACCACCACCACAGGTACGCCGCGCTCAACATCGAACATATCGAAAAACTCAACGAATTTTTGAGTTTGAAGGCGACGCAATATCATGGTCATGTGCTCACGCACCGACAATTCTTCTCGAGAAATGGTGTGTGCTTTTACTAAAGATGCTCGGCGCAAAATTGCTTGCCAGGCATCTCGCAGTTCTTCAGGGTTGACATCGGGAAAGCGCTCAACCGTGTTGGGGTCATGAAAGGCGTGTGCAATCCAGAAGTCTCGGCCGACCAACGGTACTTTGTCGAGTTCCTGGGCTGCCAGCTTCATTTGTTCATATTCAATCAGGCGGCGGGCCAATTCGGCACGCGGGTCTTCAGCTTCTTCTTCACCATCCTTGGGAATTACTGGCAACAGCATGCGCGATTTGATCTCGATCAGCATGGCGGCCATCAGCAGGTATTCTGCGGCCAGCTCGAGGTTGCGGGTTCGAATTTCTTCGATGTAGGTGAGGTATTGGCGGGTCAGCTCCGCCATGGGAATGTCGAGAATGTTGAAGTTTTGCTTGCGAATCAGGTACAGCAGCAAGTCCAAAGGACCTTCAAATGCCTCTAGAAACACCTCCAGCGCGTCTGGCGGTATGTACAGGTCTTTGGGCATGTTGAACAGCGGGGCGCCATACAGGCGAGCCAAACCGACACCATCCACCGTGTC
Organism: Limnobacter alexandrii; assembly: GCF_005871185.1. Lineage (GTDB taxonomy): Bacteria > Pseudomonadota > Gammaproteobacteria > Burkholderiales > Burkholderiaceae_B > Limnobacter > Limnobacter alexandrii. Next base: position 362,226 of record NZ_SWKN01000007.1, on the reverse strand, counting down.
GGGTGTGCTGTCGTTCGGGTTCAGTACACTGATGTCGTCGAGTTCGCTGCTCAAAGTGACGGCACTTTATTTGCTTTGATACACATAGGGTTTTTGGGCAACCTTGGCTTCTTTGAATCCTTCTTGAAGCGTTCTATCCAGTTGCTTGTCCCACAACAAGGCACGACCTTTTTGCTGCTCATTTTCCAGATGAGGGCGCTCATTTTTGAGTTGGGCCAGAAATTGGGTGGCTTCAGATTCGTATTGCATGGTGGTGTGCCAAATAAATGGTTTATAAGGAATTTCTTTATTTTATCAGGCACCAGCCTGATCCTCGATAGAAATTGCATGGGCGTGTGCCATCGCAGCAGAAAAATCGTCCTGTACTTGCCCCGCTTGCAGTTGGGCTGCGAAACCACTGCGTTTGAACAGGGACAAGGCTTGGCTGTTCAGCCCGCAAAAGATCAGCGTGTGGCCTGCGCGCTGCAACTCCAGGTTCAGTTCTTCAAGACATTCCAGTGCGGTGGTGTCGATTGAAATGGTTTGGTGAAGGTCGAGAATCAAAACTTTGGTGGATTTTCCCGTGTTCAGGATGAGGTTTTCAATTTTTCCCACCACTGCAAAAAACAGGGAACCGTAAATTTTATAGGCCGCAATTCCTCGCGCCCTGTCTTCATCTTTCAGGTAAACAGGAATGAATTCTGTGAGCGTGGAGACCCTGTATATGAAGAAAACACCTGCCAAAACCAGCCCAACCTGAACCGCAACTGTGAGGTCGACGATCACGGTGAGCAGAAAAGTGGCCAGCATAATGACCTTGTACACCGTGGTGTACTGTTTCAATTTTGGAAACTCTCGCCATTCACCCATGTTGTAAGCCACGAACATAAGAACGGCTGAAAGCACTGCCAAGGGGATATGAAAGGCCAGTGGTGCAGCCACCAGCATAATGATGAGCAAGGTGAGGGCATGCACAATTCCGGCAACCGGAGAGTTACCACCCGAACGAATATTGGTTACCGTTCGGGCAATGGTGCCAGTGGCAGGCATGCCACCAAACAGGGGAGATGCCATATTGGCCAAACCTTGTGCCATCAGTTCCTGGTTGGGATCGTGTTTTTCATGGGTGATGCCATCGGCCACGCGTGCACACAGCAGTGATTCGATGGCGCACAGAAACGCAATGGTCAAGGTTGGGCCAATCAGGGTTTGAATGCTGGCAAGCTCAATTGACGGTAGTGCCAAAGTGGGGAGGATACGGGGAATTTCACCAAATTTGCTGCCTATCGTTTCAACATTCAATCCAAGACTGTATGAAACCAAAGTACCCACCACCAACAGCAGCACCGAGCCAGGAACGCTTTGAAGAATTTTCGGGAACGTGCCCTCGGTGTGCCCCTTGCTGAGCAGTGCAAACAATTTGGGCCAGAGAAAAAGGAATGCCAGGCTTACGCTGGCCAATATAAATGCTGACCAATTGAGGCCAGGAATGGCTTGGAGCAGGGCCCAGTTTTTTTCAAAAAAGTTACCTTGAGTGACTTCTATATCCAAACCAAAAAAGTCTTTGATTTGTGACAGGGCAATGAGTACGGCAATACCGTTGGTGAAGCCAATGACGATGCTGACAGGAATTAAGCGGACAAGGCTTCCAAGCCCGGTCAGTCCCATTAAGAACAGAAGGCCGCCCGCCATCAGTGTGCAGGCAATTAGGTTGGCCACGCCATACTGGTTGACGATGCCCAACACCACCACGATGAATGCACCGGCGGGGCCGCCAATTTGAACGCTGGAGCCGCCAAAGGCGGAGATGATGAAACCCGCGACAATCGCAGTAAACAGGCCAGTTTGCGGTTCAAGCCCACTGGCAATTGCAAATGCCATGGCCAGTGGTAGGGCAACCACGCCCACCGTAATGCCGGCGCCCAAGTCTTTCAAAAAACGCTGGGAGTTGTATCCCTGCAAGCTGTCCACAATGCGTGGTTTGAATGGCTTGAGCGTTTTGAGAAATTGCGGCGTGGCCATGGTTTCCTTTTTAGCTGATTTTCATTCCTGGCGTCAGTTTGCCCAAAGCTGTCAGGGTGCTTAGCGCTGCGTCGTCGTCGCTGGCGGCACACAACACCATGCCCTCAGAAATGCCAAACTTCATTTTACGTGGCGCCAGGTTGGCCACCACCACCACATATTGCCCGTTCAGTTGCTCTGGCTTGTAGTGCGCAGCAATGCCCGAGAAAATATTGCGTGGCTTTTCTTCGCCGAGATCAACTGTGAGCTGAAGCAACTTGGTGGATCCTTCAACCGCGCTGCATTCTTTCACCAGGCCGATCCGCAGGTCTATCTTGGTGAAGTCATCAATACTGATGAAATCGCCTGACGTGGTGCTTGCGGCTTCACTGGCAGGTTTTTTGGCATCAGTTTTTACCGGCGCTGCTGAAGCAGAAGCCAAGGATTGCTTGTTGGCATCAATCAATGCATCAATTTGTTTTTGGTCTACGCGTTGCATCAAGTGCTTGAAGGCCTGCACAGGTGTTGCACTGCTCAATGGTGTGTTCACATCAGCCCAAACCATTGGAGACACACCCAGAATCTTCTCGGCGTTGCCAGCCAACACGGGCAGTACGGGTTTCAAATACAGGGTGAGCAAGCGGAAGGCTTCCAGGCAAATGGAGCAAGCTGTTTGCAACTCAGTTTGTTTGTCCGGGTTCTTCGCAAGCTCCCATGGTTTTTCCTGGTCCACATAGGCGTTCACTTTGTCAGCGCAGGCCATCACTTCGCGAATGGCCTTGCCATATTCGCGGTCATCATAGTGTGTGGCAATTGCATTGGCTTGCGCCCGAATATCCACAAGCAAGGGGTGCTGCATGGCTGAATCAAGCACGCGGCCTTCAAAGTTTTTTACCAAAAAGCCTGCACTGCGGCTGGCAATGTTGATGTACTTGCCCACCAAGTCGCTGTTCACGCGGGCGGTGAAATCTGAAAAACTCAGGTCGAGATCTTCCATGGTTGAATTAAGCTTGGCCGCAAAGTAATAGCGCAGCCATTCAGGATTCAAACCCTGCTTGATAAAGCTTTCCGCGGTAATGAAGGTGCCACGGCTTTTACTCATTTTTGCGCCATCAACTGTCAAAAAGCCGTGCGCATTCACTTTGGTGGGTGTGCGCAAACCTGCGAATTCAAGCATGGCGGGCCAGAACAGGGCATGGAAGTACAGAATGTCTTTGCCGATGAAGTGAATCATCTCGGTTTTCGTGTCGGCTTTCAGAAATTCCTGATAGTCCACGCCGATCCGTTCGCACAGGTTCTGGAAGCTGGCAAAGTAACCCACAGGTGCATCCAGCCACACGTAAAAGTATTTGCCCGGAGCATCGGGAATCTCGAAACCAAAGTAGGGCGCATCGCGGGAAATGTCCCAGTCAGCCAGTTTGCCGCTGCCTTCTTCACCCAGCCATTCCTGCATTTTGCGGCTGGCTTCGACTTGCAATCGCCCGGGGGTTTGTGTCCATTGGCGCAGGAAATTTTCGCAACGCGGGTCGGACAACTTGAAGAAATAATGGTCTGAACTTTTGCGCACAGGTGCTGCGCCTGACACTGTGGAGTAAGCGTTTTTCAACTCAGTGGGTTGATAGGTGGCACCGCACACTTCGCAGGAATCGCCGTACTGGTCTTTTGCGCCGCACTTCGGGCATTCGCCCTTGATGAAGCGGTCCGGCAAAAACATTTCTTTGATCGGGTCATAGAACTGTTCAACTGAGCGGGTTTGAATCAAACCTGCATCGCGCAGGCGTGTGTAAATGGTTTCGCAGTGTGCCTTGTTCTCGGGCGCGTTGGTGGAATAGTAGTTGTCAAAGCCCACATGGAAGCTGGCGAAGTCGCGCTGGTGTTCGGTGCTGACTCGCTCAATCAATTCTTCAGGGCTAATGCCCTCGGCCTGCGCACGCAACATAACAGGGGTGCCGTGGGTGTCGTCAGCACACACGTAGTACACCTCGTTGCTTTGCATTTTCTGAAAGCGAACCCAGATGTCGGTTTGAATGTATTCAACCAAGTGGCCCAAGTGAATGGCGCCGTTGGCGTACGGCAAGGCAGAGGTAACAAGAATTCGGCGAGTCACGATGTTGTTCTTTGGGGTTGTTCTAGACGCAATGCGCTATTGTACGCGCGATTGATTGTGTGGAGAGTGTTGCCTGTGGTGCCCGGGACCGGAATCGAACCGGTACGCCCCTTTTACGGTAAGCGACGGATTTTAAGTCCGTTGTGTCTACCAATTTCACCACCCGGGCTGATGGCTTGAAAACTTGGAGGCGGGGGTCGGAATCGAACCGGCGTACACGGAGTTGCAGTCCGCTGCATGACCACTCTGCCACCCCGCCAAGGGTGTTCCACCAAAATGTGGCGGGCAAAGAAAAGGGGAAGTGTATCACTTCCCCTTAGGAATTTGGAGCGGGAAACGAGACTCGAACTCGCGACCTATACCTTGGCAAGGTATCGCTCTACCAACTGAGCTATTCCCGCATTTCAACAACGTGTCGTCGTTGAGAGAACGAAATTATAGCAAGAAAATTTTTTGTGTCAAACGTTTTTGCAAAATAATTTCATTTATTTTTTACCTGCTTAAAAGTTGTGCAAACCCAAGCCTGTTGCGGCTTTCGGGGAAGTTGCCCTTTTTGGTTTCAAGCTATTGATTCTGTTGTGAAATGTAGTTTTTCCACCCGCGTTTGCGCAAGTCACAGGCTGGGCATTCACCACAACCAAAACCCCACTCGTGTTCGTGGCTTCGGTCGCCTGTGTAGCAGGTGTGGGTATCGCGAACGATGATTTCAAGCAATTTCTTGCCGCCCAGTTGCTCGCCCAGTTGAAAAGTTTCGGTTTTGTCGATCCACATCAGCGGTGTCTCGAACCGGAATGAACTGGCCATCCCGAGGTTGGTGGCCACTTGCAAAGCCTTCAAGGTGTCTTCACGGCAGTCGGGATAACCAGAAAAGTCGGTTTGGCACATGCCACCCACCAGCGTAGACAAGCCCCTGCGGTAGGCCACCGCAGACGATATCAAAAAGAACACCAGGTTACGTCCCGGCACAAAGGTGTTGGGCAAGCCGGTTTCGCTCAACTCGATTTCGCGTTCTTCGGTCAATGCACAATCAGAAATTTGTCCAAGCCAGCTTAGGTCAATCACGCGGTCTTCGCCCAACCTGGGCGCCCATTCGGGAAACTGTTCACGCATTCTTTCCAGTACTGTCAGCCTGCATTGCAGTTCAATTCGATGGCGTTGCCCATAGTCGAAACCAACGGTTTCAACATGCTCAAATTTGCTCAAGGCCCAAGCCAGGCAAACAGTGCTGTCTTGGCCGCCTGAAAACAGCACAAGCGCTTTCTTGTTCATATTGGATCAGTAGTGGGATGGCATTAAACCGCCATTTTAGCTGTACAAACAAAAAACCCCGCGTTGCTGCGGGGTTTTTAAGCTTGTTATGACTTCAAAATACCTGAGTTGGCGATTAGCTCGCCATGCCCGCCGAGATCGCGTACTTCACCAGTTGAACACTGGAGTCCAGGTTCAGCTTTTGAAGCAGACGCGCCCGGTAAGCGTCGATGGTGCGCGGAGAAACTTTGAGCAGTTCCGCGATTTCACGGCGAGGGCGGCCCTGGGCAATCAAGGTAAGCACTTGGCGTTCACGACGGGTCAACTGCGCGCCTTCATCCTGCTCGGCCAGCGTGTTCATCTGATTGCTCAGGTGTTGCTGTTCAGTAGAAGCATAAGAGGTGCTTGCTTTGCTGTTCACCAGCTCAGGTGCCACATAACGGGCGCCTGCTGCAACAGTGTCAATTGCCTCACGAAGCGTTTCCACCGAGGACTGCCGACCCACGCAAGCCCACACGCCCGGTTTGAATGCCATGGCCAAAATGTCTTGGGCATTGCCCTCGCACACCAGTACAACCCGCACATCAGAATAGCTCGATCCAATATGTTGAACCACAGCCTCGCCGTGCCGGTTGCCTTTTTCGATGGTGATCACCACGATCCGCGTTTCAGCGCTGGCCAGGTGGTTGTCAATTTCTTCCAGGGTTGTCCGGTTGGTGACAAACATGGGCTGAAGGCTGATTGTTCTGCCCGGGGGGGTGCTTTGAATGCCCGTTTCGCGGGGCGTTACTGGTCGACCTGCCAAGCCCTTTTCATTCTTCATAGTCCCACCCATGTGTGGCTGGCTTGGCCAGCTCGGTATTAAGGTCATTGTTGTTAGCCCCGCTGTTGGATTTATTTGGGTTACCGCTTATTCGATTTGTACTTCAGGTAATAAATTTTGGATTCAAGGCAGTGTAGGTAATTTCAAGCAAGCTAATCACTTTGGGGGGGATTGCATTTTGACCGGCTATGTAAGCAAATAGACAGTACAAGTACTGTTCTGGAATCGGAACTTTTGCTAGTATCCCTTAGCTAGGGGATACTAAAGAGTTACATCCCCCCTTGTTGGGTGGCCCTATTCAGTGGTTTGAGCAGTAAAACTTGGCCTTTTTGACAAAACCAAAGTCCAGCTCGACTGTAAATTAACAGTATCAGGACGTATCAAACACACACAGATGACTTCATCTCGGGGACAGCCAGGTTGAGAGAAGAGCTCGCTTCTTTAATTGAACGAATTGCAAATCGCGATCGAAAGGCGTTTGAGGAGTTGTATCAACTCACGTCACGAAAGATGTTTGCGGTGGCGTTGCGCATTGTTCGGGAGCCCGGTCTGGCTCAGGACGTGCTTCAGGACGCTTACATTCGTCTTTGGCGGTATGCCCACACATTCAACAACAAATTGTCCGCACCAGAAACCTGGTTGCACCAAGTGGTCAGAAACAGGGCTCTGGATTTGATTGCCCAACAAAGCCACACGGTGAACTCGATTTCACTGGACCAGTTTTCGGATCAGGACGATGAACCCAATGAATTGGTGTTCGAAGCCCACTCTGCAAGCAGTGACGACAAGGAAACCAGCCGCGTGATGCAAGCCTGTGTGCAGCGTCTCGAGGGAAAGTATCGCCAGGTGCTGACTTTGGCATATACCCATGGCATGAGCCATGCGGAAATTTCAGAACACCTGAATGTGCCTTTGGGAACGGTTAAAACCTGGGTCCGCAGGGGCTTGATCGAATTGAAAACCGTGTATGACGAATTTCAGTCCGAAGGTTTGGCAGCAATGGCCGCGAGCAGTTCGCGCAGGCAAGATGCCGAGCAATCCGGATTTGTGGCATAAGGGGGCCCCATGACTGATGATGAAAAAAACTGGTTGGCTGCCGACTATGTGCTTGGTGTAATGCGCGGGGCAGAGCGCACCGCGTTTGAAGGCCAGTTAAGGCTGGACCCTGTATTGGCCAAGTCGGTGTTGGGTTGGCAGGAGCGGCTCAGCTTGATTGATACACAGCCGCAAGTGCTGTATTCAGCCATGTCGGAAGCGGAAGTGGATGCCGCCCTGAGCAATGTATTTGAGCGGGTGTGCCGTGCAATAGATTCTCAGCCTGATGCCAAAACCCGATTGGACAATCCGCTGGCCAAATTGACCCGTGAACAATTGGCAGGCATGCGCCCCGCGGTGGTCCGCTTGATCGCCTCCTATTTGGTTTTGCTTGAACGACTCAAAGCGCAACAGTTGCGCATGGCCGGTTCAGCGGGCGCTGTGTAACCTAGGGACTCGCAATGTCGGTTAAATATTTGTTCAAAGAAAGACTCGAAGCACTCTGGAATTTCGGCTTGAAACCGGAAAAGTCTGGGGAAGCTGCTGCTGAAGCCAGTGGTGCAGTTGAAGCATCCAACTCCAAAACAGTTGAAGGAGTCATTCGCAGTGCTTTGCCTCTGTTGAAGCGTGCAGCCCTGTTGTCGATCTTCGTCAACCTGGTGGCCTTGTTTCCTGCCGTGTTTGCCCTGCAAGTTTACGATCGGGTTATTTACCGCTCGGGCTTGAATACGCTGACTGCCTTGTTGATTGGCATGGGTATTTTGCTCGCAGCCGACCTTATTCTGCGTTCATTCCGTGCCCGAGTGTTGCGCGTGGCTGCTGTGAAAATCGACGGACAAGTTGCCAGCAAGTTGATGAACAAAATTCTGTCGATTCCACTGCGACAGCTTGAGGCACGCTCAACTGCGGCTTGGTATTCCCTGTTCAAAGATGTTGATACCGTGCGCGTGGTATGGAGTGGCGCGGTCGCCATGACCATTCTGGATTTGCCGTTTGCCATCTTGGCCATTGGTTTGATTGCCACCATCGCCTTGCCCGTGCTTCCCGTGGTGCTGGTTGGCTTGGCGTGTTTGGCGGCTTTGTCCTGGTACAGCTCGGGAGAATTCAGAAAGCGTCGTGTGGAAGAGTTTTCACGTGCGCGCCGCCGCGATGAAGTGTTGGCCGAGGTTTGCCGTGGCCGTGAAGCCATTAAAAGTTTGGTGCAAGACGATTCTGCCAAACGAGCCTGGGTGTCAAGCTACAACTCGTGGGTTCAGGAGTCCTTTCAGAAAAACGGTGAAATGGAAGACCAGCGCGAGTTGTCTGTTTCCATTATGTTGTGCGTGAACGTGGCCATTACGGCGGTTGGTGCTTATGCTGTGATTAATCAATGGATGACTGTAGGTGGTTTGATTGCCTCGAACATGCTGGCAGCCAAGGCGATTGGCCCATTGGCAGCACTGACTGGCCACTGGCGCTCGATTGCACATTCCCGCGAAGCCACAGATCGCTTGAACAAAGTGTTTGCTGCAGATGAAGAGAAGCAGCACACCGGCTTGAACCTGCCCATGCCTTCAGGCGCTTTGCGCCTGGAAAACGTGAGTTATCAGCACGTGGGTGCTCAAAAAGAAGTGGTCAAATCGGTTTCAGCTCAAATTGGACCCCGTGGCATTTACGGCTTGGCCGGTGACAACGGTGCGGGCAAGTCAACCTTGTTGAAATTGCTGCGTGGTCTTTACGAGCCACAAAGTGGCCGAGTACTGCTGGACGAATATGATTTGTCGCAGTTCTCCCGCCAAGAACTTTCTAAATGGATTGGTTTTTTGCCGCAAACGTCGCAATTGTTTGAAGGCACGATTGTTGAAAACTTGCGCCGCTCGAATCCCGACGCCAGCGACGAGCAAATTTTGCTGGCCGCCAAGCGTTCAGGCGCACATGAATTTATTGCCAAAATGCCTGACGGTTACATGACGCAGGTGGGCGAGGGCGGTAACCGCTTGTCGGGCGGTCAACGCCGACGCGTGGCCATTACCCAGGCTTTCTTGTCAGATGCTCCGGTGCTGTTGCTCGATGAGCCAACCAATGATCTGGATTTTGCCGCTGAAACTCACTTGATGGCCGTGTTCAAAAGCCTGGCCACAGTTAAAACCATCATCATGGTGACGCATTCGGTGCGTTTAATGTCGATTTGCGACAAGATTATTTACCTGGACAAGGCTTCGAAGTTGCATGTGGGTGCCACACCAGAAATGCTGAAACTGTTGTACGGCATTTCTGTACCCAAGCCTGTGCCAGCCGCGCCCAAGGCGGCATCTCAGGTTTCTGCTGATGCTGCCAAGCAGGCATTGGGCGGCAATGGACAGGAAGGGCAAGCAAGTAAGGATGCCGGCGGCAAGGCTGCTCAAGCCTGATGAGTGAAGGTCGAGAAATCATGAAGTCCAACAATGCATTGGCCGAAGTCGGCAAAAATGACCTGAAACCCTACGAGGTTCCGGCCTTGTACAAGCCGAACGGCGGAGGTTTCGACACCAAAAGCAGGTTCGCACTGGGTTTGATCGCCTTGTCCTTGTTCGCCTCTTTGTTCATTCGCGTCGACCAGGTGGTAACCGCACCGGGCAAGGTGATTCCATCAACCCGAGTCAAAAGTATTCAGCACTTGGAAGGTGGTATTGTTCAAGACTTGGCTGTGAAAGAAGGCGATTTGGTGAAAGAAGGGGCCATGCTGGTTCAACTGAACCTGGCCACATCAGGCATCAACATCGAAGAATTGAAAAGCCGACGCGCTGCACTTGAAATGAGCCGTGCGCGTTTGTTGGGTGAAGCCTCGGGCAAAGCACCTGAATATCCGCCAGAAATTGTTGCCACCTACCCGGATTTGTTCCGCACGGAACAAGCCACCTACATTGCGCGTGTGACAGAACTGAACGGTATTTTGGGCGTGAATGACAGCCAGATGCTGGGCAACCAAGGCAAAGTAGGCGAGTTGCAGGCCAAGCTTGAAGGCCTTGAGAACCGCTCGGTAACTACCTTGCGAGAATTGGAAATTACCCGGGAACTGGTGCGCGAGCGCCTTGTGTCGCAATTGGAGTACCTCACCAAGAAGCGCGATTACGACAGCTTGACCGCTGAAATTGCCTCGATGCGCCAAACCATTGCCTCGGCCCAGGCCTCCGTTGGACAAAGTCGTGCTCGCCGCGTGGAAGAAGAGGGCAAATTCCGCCGCAGGGCCGCTGATGAACTCACAACACTTGAACGTCAGCTGGCCAGCTTGAAAGACGAAATTGACCGAGCCAGTGATCAGCGCGACCGTGCTGTGATTCGTTCGCCGATTGATGGTGTCGTGAAAAACCTGAAGCTGCAAGCGGTGGGCAACGTAGTTCGCCAAGGCGAACCCATTATGGAAGTGGTGCCTGTGGATGAAGTTTTGGTGGTTGAAACCCGGCTGTCTCCCGCCGACCGCGGCTATGTCAGCATGGACCAGGCCTCGGAAGTGAAGGTGTCCGCTTATGACTTCTTGCGTTATGGCACCTTGCCCGGCAAGGTGACGCAAATTGCCGCCGACACCGACCCGGGAACCGAAGAAACTGGACCCTATTACCGGCTGATTGTGAGCACCGACAAGGCGTTTTTTGGCACGCCTGATGCGCCATTGCGTATTTCACCGGGTATGACTGCCGAAGTAGATATTAACGTGGGTTCACAGCCCTTCATTTATTATTTGTTAAAACCTGTATTGAAGCTGAAGCAAGAAGCCTTCAGAGAACCATAAAGCCACACATGACAACACAATTGGACATGACCCAAGGGGGCGTATGGGCTCGCAAAGCACTTTGTGTGCTGATTGCGGGCCTTCTTGCATTTCCAGTGGGTGCGCAGGACCTGCCACCCGAAAACGATGTACCTTCCGTTGCTTTGGGCAACGACAACAATGAGTTTCGTGCCCGACGCATAGCGCCAGCCGAAGCCGCGAAAATGAGCAAGGAAGAACTTACCAAGGTTCGCTTCCTGAACATGTTGCGCACCAACCCGGAAATTGTGACTTCACGCATCAATGTGAATGCCTCGCAATTTATTGAAGATGGTGCCCGTGCTGCCTACTACCCAAGAATTACCGTGGGCGCAAATGCCAGTTCAAGTTCAACGGTGACCAACCGACAGTCAACCGACATTACTGTGACCCAACCGCTGTACACCGCGGGTCGAATTACCGCGAGAGTAAAGGCGGCTGAAACTGACGGCACCATTGCCGATGGGCAGTTTGTAAAAACCATTCAGGATGTGGTGCTGGAAAGCTTTCTGGCCAGCAGCACCTTGTCGCGCAATGCCTTGTTGGTGGAAGCTTCTCGTGCAGCCGAAGCTGCAGTGGCTCAGTTGCTGGCTTTGGAAGAGCGCCGGGTTGAGCTCGGTGGAAGTGGTGTTACCGACGCACAATTTGCCAAAGCTCGTTTGGCGGTGACCCGCGACAGACTGGTGAATTTTGAAGGGCAGTTTGAGGAGGCGCGTGCCACGTACTTCCGCTACTTCGGAGTTTATCCCGAGGGTTACAACGTGCCGGAACTGGAAATTCAACGCAACATGCTGCCTCAGTTGGTGGATGAGGCGGTGACCAAAGCCCTGTTTTCCAATCCGGAAATTCGCGTGGCAGAAAGCCAGATCGTGAAGGCTCGACACAATTACACGGCCGAGGACGCAAGCCTGTACCCGTCTTTGAACCTGGTGGGGATTCAGCAATTTTTCGGTGAACCCGACCCATTTACCGGCGACAGAACCGACAGCTCTGTGAACCTGCGTTTGCAGTACAGCGCCTTTTCAGGCGGCGAACAGGTAGCCAGGGTAAACCAGGCTGCAGCCACAATTGATACCCGACGTGCACAGCTGGCAGCAGCGCGTCTGCGGGTTGAGGAGAGTGTTCGTTTCCAGTGGGGAAAGTGGTCGGCCGGACAATCCCGATCAGTCACATTGCGTGGCGCTTACGCAGATTCACTCCAGGTATTTAAAAACCGCAAAAGGCTTCGCGACTTTGGCCGTGAAACCGTGATCGTGATGCTGGATGCGCAGGTGGAGTATTTCAACGTGTTGATTGCTTACATCAATGCGGTGTTCGACGCCAGGGACGCAAGCTTTCGCCTGATGCATGCCATGGGCCTGATGATGCCCACGCCGGGCGCGGAAGGGGATTGGTTTGAGTTGTTCTTTTCTCAAACTCCAGAACGGGAACGTTTGGAAAGCAGCTTGAAAGACACTGCGGACATTGCCAGTAGCCCCGCAGACCAGAAAATTGCCGAGAAGCTTGGTTTGGACGTGAGCCAGACTGAAGTTGAAAAAGCAGCCGGATTCGTATTGACCCCGGCACAGCGCCTTGAGGTTGAAAAAAGCTCGGAACGAAGCCGGGTTCAGGGCAGCGCGGCCGAGAAAGAACTGCGCCCAAGTTTGAAACCGGCACCGGTACTGGACCCCAGGTTTTATCGGTAAAGTCTTGATTTTTGTCGGTAAAGTGCTCACACTGATTGAACAGGGGCACTTTACTGCCTTATTTCATCCATTTCGAGGGGAAGAACCCTGAGAAACTGGCATGAACGGGGCGATTCCCAGAGGAACGACAAAAATGGGTGACGATATTCACAACATCAAGAACACGGCCGAAGACTTGGCTGTAGAGCGCGCAGAGCAACAGCTCGCCGATCCCTCTGCCTTGAATATGCAGTTTCTGCAGTCCACTCTGAATACATCCGAATTCGAAGGTTTAAGTGCCAATTCCGGTTTCCCCGGCGCTGCGGCAAAAAGTCAATTGCATTCATCGAACCAGTCAGGCGGCAGTTTTTCGGGATTGTCGCCCGCATACTCCGGTGCTGGCCTCTTGGGTGCTGTTGCGGCGGCTGACATCAGCGGTGCATCCAGCGCCATGGGCATGGCAGCCCAAGTGGCCAGCGCGGCGCCAGTTACCTTTGGCAAAACAGCAGTGGGTGATTCTGCAAGCCTAGTCGGTTTGGGCAACAAGGCTTTGTCGCAGCCAACCGACCTTTCAAAAATTTCTGATTTTCCTTTGTTAAAGCCAGTGGCCAACGCGGATGGTTCTATGGTGCCTGTATCTGCTGAGTTCGCGCAGTTGATGGCGATGCTGGAGGGTGGTGGTGGAATAAACCCGGAAGACGCTTTGAACAGCCTCATCGGCGGTTTGGGCCAGAATCCCAGTCCAGAGAGTTTGCAGACGGCCATCGATGCTGTGCTTGATCAAATTAATCTGCTGAACACCACTTTTGAGTCTGTGTTTGACAATTTGAGTGGTGATGTCCAGAACCAGTTTGCGGCGCAAACCGGCTTGCCCAGCGGTGATTTGGGACTGAATATTTTCGAAGACGCTGGCGAGGTATCAACGGTACTGACCGACTTGTTGGGCACAATCAATGTAGGTGCCAATCCACAGTTGGACAGTTTGTTGAATCTGGATTCAACATTTGATGAGATCGTATCTTTGGTAGGTTCCTTGCCAGACCTGGATCTTTCCCCGATTACCGAGCCTGTCACCGGCATCGTGGACACTATTACGGACATTACTGATCCGGTGGTTGATCCAATCATCGATACCATTACCGACATCACTGACCCAGTGGTTGATCCAATTGTGGACGTGATTACCGATATTACTGATCCAGTGGTTGATCCAATTGTGGACGTGATTACCGACATCACTGACCCAGTGGTTGACCCAATTGTGGACGTGATTACCGACATCACTGACCCAGTGGTTGACCCAATTGTGGATGTGATTACCGATATCACTGATCCGGTGGTTGATCCAATCGTTGAACCAATCCTTGATCCTGTGACTGATATCACTGATCCGCTTGTTGACCCAATTCTGGATCCAATTCTTGATCCGATTGCGGGCGGTGGTGGCTTGTTGTCCGGCTTGAGTAGTTCTCCCAGTGAATCCGATGCTGGCTTGCTGGATTCGCTCAGCAGCGGCATTTCTTCCAGTGCAGGCTCTGAGGGAGGCGCTTTGGATGGTCTGTTGGGTTCTTTGGACCAAAACAAATAAAACTCACCCCCTTTTTTGATAGGGGGGTGTTTTGAATCCAATTTGAGTGGCCTATCGTATAAACTGGTAGTACGTCACGAAAAAAATTGGTTTTATGTCAAATTCCGTCATTCAATTGTCAGTGCAGGCCGATTCCAGCTACGCAGCTGGTGAATTGCGCGACCCTGTCAGCAGAGCGACAATCGAGTTTTTTGACAGTTTTGAGCCTTCATCTGGTTCATCGAAAATTGCCTTTTCTTCCTCTGACGGCCTTGATCCCAAAGAATTTTCGAATGCGCCTTCTCTTGGCTTTGGTGAGTTGCGATGCATTTCCCAAGCTTGCGTGAGCGACGTCAGCGTATTCGAAAGTGCCTCAAGTTTGGCCAGTGTTGAGCCAGCCTTGCTAGCCAATGCAGACACTGCAGGAATTCTGAATACCATGAATGAACAAGTGTCATTTGAAGCCCTGAACTCTGATTTGCTGGATGTCATGCCGCGTGTAAAGCACGCTTTGGATGGCGAACTGAGCCATTCGGAATTGACTCAGCTTATTGCCGACATTCAAGCCCAAGTGCTGGACTTGAACACCCTAAGCCAGGATATGTTTGGTGATTTGTCGGGTGACGTAAGTAACGCCATTCAAGAAGTGGCTTCCTTTGATGCAGACTCATTGTTGACGTCCATGCAAATTGACTCTGGTCTGTTCGCGCAGCCAGAATTGGCTGGGGGTGCACATTCACTGGCCTATGCGGCTACTCTGGAAGGCTTGTTTACTTCGCCAGAGGCATTCCCGCTCACGCTCGATTTTTCCAGCCCCAGTAGTATTCAAGAGGCTTCCGAGCTTTTTGCGTCTGCCGGTGGTGCCTCGTCCATCAGTTCTACTGCGAGCAATTCAGACACAGACGCTGGCTTGTCCTCAGGTGGTACTGGTTCATCCGACCTGGGCTGATAATCAAATTCTGTCGAATGTGATGACGTGATCAAGCTCTAGCTTGATTCCGATTGGTTCGCCTATTGCGTGGTTGTGGTGGCTTGGTACCAGTGCCAGCACATGCACACCGCTTTCCAGCTCAAGGGTGTACAAAAAGTCTGCGCCACGAAAAGACTTGCGTACCACTTTGGCCAGCATCGGGCTGGCGTCATCGTGAATAATGTCATCAGGACGGATCAGCACATCAAACTCGTCGTTTTCTGGCAGTTGGTCTTCAGTCAGCCGGAGGTGGGCCAACTCGATTTGCAGACCTTGTTCGGTTTTCTTGCCGGGTAAAAATACGCCTTGGCCAATAAAATCGGCCACCATGCGCGAGTTGGGCTGATGATAAAGACTGTAAGACGAGCCCCACTGCTGCAATTCTCCGGCGTGCATCACCCCGATTCGATCGGCCATGCTGAATGCCTCATGTTGGTCGTGGGTGACCAGAATGGCACTCATGTTTTCGGCCTTTAGAATTTCGCGAACTTCGAAAGTGAGTCGTTCTTTGAGTTCAACGTCGAGGTTTGAAAACGGCTCGTCGAGCAAAATGAGCGTGGGTTTTGGGGCCAGCGCGCGCGCCAGTGCCACACGCTGTTGCTGACCACCCGACAGTTCGTGGGGGAACCTGTCAGCCAGGGCTTCCAGGCCAATCAGCGCAAGTAACTCGCCACTGCGATTGCGTTTTTCCTGTTCACTGCGTTTGTGCAAGCCAAACTCAATGTTTTTTCGAACAGTGAGGTGGGGGAACAGTGCGTAGTCTTGAAACACCACACCCACATTTCTGTTCTCGGGGCTGCGTACTTTGCCAGGTTCGCTTGCTTTTTCACCTTTGAGCAAAATGTGGCCTTGCGTGGGCATCAGAAAGCCTGCGATTGCGCGCAGAAGGGTGGTTTTGCCACATCCAGACGGGCCCAACAAACAAGCGATTTCGCCCTGTGCGAGTTCAAAACTGACATTTCGAACGGCAGGTATACTGCTGCCGGGGTACAGAATGCTCAGTTCATTGATGCTCAAGGCAGTGGCTTGTTTCATTTTTTCGGGTGCACCGTGGTCTGTTTACTACGCAGTTCACCTTTGCGGCAGGTGTGCTGCATGAACTTAAAGTAAAATCGTTCTCACTTCTATTTTGCCATGTCTGGGCGGTTTGTTTGTTTACTCTGGGGTTAAGAAGTCGCATTTCTGTTGCACTGCTGGCTTTGCTGCTGTTGCTGCCGTTCGTCTACCTGTTCGGCTTGGCGGGTTTTAGCCTGTTGCAAGCGCCACAAGTGCTGACCCATTTGGCCAGTACCATTCTTCCCGACCTCATTTGGCAAACGGTTTACCTGTGTTTTGGCGTGGTGGTGCTGACCAGCACCATGGGCGTGTTGCCCGCGTGGTGGGTTTCTGCACATGAGTTTCCCGGTCGCAAGTGGCTGGAGTGGTTGTTGTTGTTGCCCATGGCCATGCCGTCGTATGTGATTGCATATGCTTACACAGACGCCTTGCAGTACTCGGGTTGGTTGGCGTCCAATTTGCGTGGTGTGTTGGGTAGTGATTTCCGAATCCCCGAGATCCGGTCTACAACAGGTGCAATTCTGGTGCTCAGCTTTGTGCTTTATCCCTATGTGTACATCATGGCGCGCACAGCATTTTTGGGGCGCAGTCCTTCCATGCTCGATGCCGCCCGTTCCCTGGGGCACAGCGCCACCAGCGCTTTTCTCAAGGTGGGTTTGCCTGTGGCCCGCCCAGCCTGGGTGGTTGGGCTTACCTTGGTCCTCATGGAAACCCTGGCAGAGTACGGTGCCCTGTCTTACTTTGGTGTGCGCACATTCACCACTGCCATATTCAACACTTGGCTGAATTTGGGTGATCGGGAAAGTGCCGCATTGTTGGCGGTGATGTTACTGGCTGTGATGCTCGCCTTGATTGTTTTTGAATCCAAGGCGCGTGGCAGGGCACAGTTTTACACGCAGTCGGGCAAGGGCAGTGTGGTTGAACGCAAACGTTTAAAGGGCATGCAGGCCGGGTGGGTTGTGCTTCTGTCAGTGATGCCATTTGTGTTGGGTTTTGTGTTGCCAGTATTGATACTTCTGGCCTTGGTGGTGGATGTTGACACCTCGATTGATTGGGCCAGCAGTCTGAAATGGGCCTACCATTCTGCATTGTTGGGTGGCATGGCAGCCACCGTGGCAGTGGTTCTTGCGGTGTTTTTGGCCTATGTGAAGCGTCAGGCGCATGTGTGGTGGGTTACCGCCATTTACCGTTTGATTTCCCTGGGATATGGCGTACCCGGGGCAATTTTGGCAATCGCAATACTGTTGCCGCTGGCCACAGTTGATCGTTTCACTTATGACATGGGCTGGCAGGTTCCAGCCTTGACAGGCAGTGTGCTGGCTTTGGTGTACGCCTACAACGTTCGCTTTACTTCCGCAGCATTGCAGTCAGTGGACTCTGGCTTGCAGCAAATTACCCGGCACATTGACGAATCCGCCCGTATTCTGGGGCGTACGCCACGGCAGGTGTTGTGGCATGTGCATTTGCCGGTGCTGAAGGGTTCTGTGGCCACCGGTATGTTGCTGGTCATCGTGGATGTGATCAAAGAACTACCTGCAACACTGGTGTTGCGCCCCTTTGATTTCGACACACTGGCGGTGCGGTCGTATCAGTTTGCCTCTGATGAACGATTGACTGAGGCGGCGGTACCAGCGCTGATGATTGTGCTCATCGCGCTGATACCAATTCTGCTGTTGATCCGTCAGGGTGCGAAGCAGGCGAGAAGCAGCAAGGGCTAAGCCCGCCCTGGGCTTAGGCCCCCAGCAACTCTCGCAACACAAACGGCAAAATGCCGCGGTGCTTGTAATATTCCACCTCGATTGGCGTATCAATCCGGCTTAGCACTTTCACATCCTGAACCTCACCGTTGGCGCGGGTAATTCGCAGCTCCAACTCGGCTTGCGGGGCGGTGTCTTCAGCCAAGCCAATGACATCGTAGGTTTCGCTGCCGTCCAGCTTCAGGCTTTGAATGGAATCGGTGCCCAAAAATTGCAGTGGCAATACACCCATGCCCACCAGGTTGCTGCGGTGAATGCGTTCATAACTGCGTGCCACAACCACTTTCACGCCCAACAACTGAGTGCCTTTGGCGGCCCAGTCGCGAGATGACCCGGTGCCGTATTCCTCGCCAGCCAGCACAATGGTGGGTGTGCCTTGCGCAATGTATTCCATGGCAGCGTCATACACCGTGGTTTGTTTGCCGTCTTTGATGGTGAAGCCACCTTCGATCCGGTTGCCGTTTGCATCGGGCGGAATCATCAGGTTTTTAACACGCACATTGGCGAAGGTGCCGCGAATCATGACGTCGTGATTACCGCGTCGCGAACCATAGCTGTTGAAGTCTTTTTGCGCCACACCGTGTTGCTGCAAATATTGCCCTGCAGGCGTTGTGGGCTTAAACGAACCCGCCGGTGAGATGTGGTCGGTGGTGACTGAGTCACCCAGAATCAGCAAAGGTTTTGCGCCGCGAATCGTTTCCACTGTGGTGGGTTGCATTGCAAACTCGTCAAAGAAAGGCGGCTTGGCAATGTAGGTGGATTGCGGCCATGGGTACACCTGCCCTTCAGGGGCGGGCACGTTGTTCCACAAGTCGTGGCCTTCTGTGAAGTTGCTGTACAGGCGCACGAATGTGGGCGCATCCAGTGCAGTGGGCAGCAATTCATTGACCTCTGCATTGCTGGGCCAAATGTCTCGCAGGTAAACAGCCTGGCCGTCGCTTCCGGTGCCAATTGGCTCGGTTGTCATGTCCATATTGGCTTTGCCGCTGAGTGCGTAGGCAACAACCAGCGGTGGCGAGGCCAGAAAGTTGGCCTTCAAATTGGGGTGAATACGCGCTTCGAAGTTGCGGTTGCCTGATAGCACGGCACAGCCGATCACATCGTTCTTCAAAATGGTGTCGTTGATTTCTGGCAGCAAGTCGCCTGCATTGCCAATACAGGTTGTGCAGCCGTATGCAGCCACGTTGAAACCCAGTTTGTCGAGGTAAGGTTGCAAACCTGTTTTCTCGAGGTAATCGCTCACCACGCGTGAACCTGGGCCCAGCGATGTTTTAATGTGTGGTTGAACTTTCAAACCCTTCTCAACTGCCTTTTTCGCCAGCAAGCCAGCAGCCAGCATCACGCCCGGGTTGGAGGTGTTGGTGCAACTGGTAATGGCGGCAAGCAGTACATCGCCGTGTCCAATCTCCAGCTTGTTCAGTCCGGTGGGGTAGCGGGTGTTCAAAGTGTTGGCGTCTTTACCGAACCCATTTGCGGTCATGGGTTCAGAAAACAGCGTGTTGAACTGCTGTTTCATGTTTTTGAGCAACACACGGTCTTGGGGGCGCTTGGGCCCGGCCAGTGAAGGCTCCACAGTGTCGAGGTCGAGCGTGACCACTTCTGAATAATCGATCGCGCCGGGTGCAGGCATTCCCAGCAGGCCTTGCGCCTCAAAGTAAGCCTCGAATCGATCAGCTTCAGCCGCGGTGCGGCCTGTTTTGCGCATGAATTCGACGGTTTTTGAATCTGGCGGAAAAAAGCCCATGGTGGCGCCATATTCAGGTGCCATATTGGCCAGTGTTGCGCGGTCGGTGACCGACAAACTGGCCGCACCGGGGCCGTAGAATTCAACAAATTTGCCCACGACTTTTTTCTTGCGCAGCAGCTCGGTAATGGCCAATACCAAATCAGTGGCAGTAATGCCTTCGCGCAGCGAATTGGTCAATTCAACACCCACCACATCGGGTGTCAAAAAGTAAACCGGTTGGCCAAGCATGCCGGCCTCCGCTTCAATGCCGCCCACGCCCCAGCCCACAACGCCCACACCGTTGATCATGGTGGTGTGGCTGTCTGTGCCCACCAGTGTGTCGGGATAGTACACGGTGTTCTCGTTTTCATCGCCCGCTTTCACTGCACTGCGAACACCTCGGAACAGGTATTCCAGGTTTACCTGGTGAACAATGCCAATGCCCGGTGGCACTACCTTGAAGGTATCAAAAGCCTGCATGCCCCATTTCATGAACTGGTAGCGTTCGCTGTTGCGCTCGAATTCAATTTCCATGTTTTGGCGCAATGAATCAGCAGTGCCAAAATGATCAATCATCACAGAGTGGTCGACCACCAAATCCACGGGTACCAATGGCTCAATTTTTTTCGGGTTCTGGCCCATGTCGCTGGCCACATTGCGCATGGCTGCAAGATCTGCGAGCAAAGGCACGCCAGTAAAGTCTTGCAGTACCACGCGGGCCACGATGAACGGAATTTCATCGGTGCGTTTGGCTTGCGGTTGCCAGTTGGCCAACTGCTGAATGTGTTCTTCCGACACCTTCTTTCCATCGCAGTTGCGTAGCACCGACTCAAGCACAATGCGAATCGATACTGGCAAGCGGTGCAGGTTGGGATAGCCCTGTTCAGCCAGTTTGGGCAGGCTATAAAACTGGCCTTTCTGGCCTGTTTTAGAGGTGAAGGTGCTGAGTGTTGAATGCTTCAGGGTTGACATACCTGTTTCTCCCTTTTTAAAAAAATTAGTGCAGGTGCATGCTGTTGGGCAACTCCGAGTCTTCAGGCAGTTCTGCATGCAGCAACTCGCCTTCCGGATTGGGGTACAAAGGCGATCCGCAATCTTCACAGTACTCCAGCGGGAAGCGTTCTTCCAGCACCTTGATTTGGCGAATGCCGACTTCTTTGAGCAAGGCTTCAATCTTGGAGCGAATCACCGGGTTGTCGGGTTCGCTTTCAATGTCTTTTTCGTAAACCGGGTCTGGTTCGTTGCCATATTCTTCACCAATCAATGGCCACACCACACCGTGCACAATGTCGCTATTGCCTTCCACGGAAAAACCGATTCGGTATTCTTCAATTTCGCCGCGGTCGACAAATGCGCCCACGCTGGCATGAATTTTCTGGGTGGGAACATCCAGCGCACTTTCAAGAAAGGCAGCTGATGCGCGCACGGAATAGGCACGCGCTTCTTTTTCAGCTTCGCGGCAGGCGTTGTACAGGCCGTTGGGCAGCATCAGTTCAAGCAGGCAACCGGGCATGATTTTTTGTAAGGCCTGGCCACCAGTCAAGCGCCAGTTCGTCAGCACTTCTTCTTTGCTCAGAAGGGTGCCATTGCTGTGTGCCTCGACCTGCCACTTGAACGCAGGTTGACCGGCAGGTACTGAAATGGCGCCGATCAGATAACGCACATCACTTAGAAAGCTTTGTGTGGCCGGCAGGTTTTCAGTGTCGATGCGAACCTTGACACGGTCGATTGCAGCTTGTCCCAATTGGCGCGCCAGTTCCGCTGCTGCGGTGTAGCTTTCAGGCAGCTGGTCTGGGCTGAACAGCATGTTGGTGAGCACCAGGTGGGCATGATCAGACAGCACATTTTTTTGAAGCAGGGCGGTGAATTCAGCCACAGTGGCCTCTTCAATTTTGCCTGATGGAATGTTGTAGGTAGACCAAGCCAGCACTGGCGCAGCCAACAACAAAATATCCTCTTCCTGACCCAGTTCAGGACTTTCCACGGTGTTCTCAATGGCGAAGGCCAGCTCGTCGTAAGCGCGGTAGTTCGTGCTGTACAGGTGATCAAGGGTTTGCATCAGCGTGGTGTCGCTGCGGCCCTCAAGCATGGGGGCCAGCGCAGCAAACAACTTCTTTTTCCAGAAACGGCGTTCAAGCCGGCTGCCAGCGTCGGCAAGCAGAATGGCCAGGTTTGCCAAAGGCTTGGCGTACTTGGACAGTTTGGATCGGGAGGCTGTGTTAAGTGGCTTTCTGCGCATGGGTGGTCCTTCTAAGGTTCCACCCATTGTAGTACGAGAAGATTGCTTAAATTGTTTTGTCGCGCAGGTTGGACTGATCGCTCAGGCCTGGGCGTACCCACTCGGGCGGCGCCCAAATGTGTTTGATACGTTGCCACAGTGGGCCGGGCTTGAGTGCATCTGAAAACATGTCGCGCCATTCATGCGTGTTCAAGGTCCAGATGTTGTTTGTTTTGGGTTGACGAACAATGCCGTAGTCCACTGATGCAACCTCGGGTTCGAAAGTACCAAAAATGCGATCCCAGATGATCAACACGCCGCCGTAGTTTTTGTCGATGTATTCATCGTTACGGCCATGGTGAACGCGGTGGTGGCTGGGTGTGTTGAAAATGTATTCAAACCATTTTGGAAACTTGTTCACTGCCTGGGTGTGAACAAAATATTGATAGCCCAGGTTGACGCCGTAAGCCAGCAGCACGGCCCATACCGGGAAACCAATAATCAGCATGGGTGCCCAGAAAATTTGATGCAGGTTCACTGCATAGAACAGGCTTTGACGCATGGCTGTGGTGGTGGTCATGTTTTCACCACTGTGATGCACCACGTGGGCGCACCAGAACCAGCGCACACGATGGCTGCCGCGGTGGAACCAGTAATAACAAAACTCGATTCCGAAGAGCAGGGCAGCAAAGCTGAGTGGAGTGACTTCAATGGTGGCAATTCGAAAGGTGTAAATCCATTCCATGAAAGCGGACACAAACAGTGCGAACCAAACCAGTTCCATGGCTTGGTAGCTGCCACCTAACAGCATGTTGGTGATCACTTCATTTTTCTTGAAGAAAAAGGACTTACCCACTTTTTTCAGATACAGGTATTCCACCAAGGTGGCGCCCAAAAAAAGTGGTGTCAGCAGTGTTAAAAACACCTGCTTCCAATCCGGGTTGGGTCCGAATAGCAAGTTGAAAGTGGGCATTGCCTGGTTGATCAACTGTTCCATGCGTGTGTCTCCGCGTTTTGGTTTTTTAATGCTTTGAATTGTGCGCGGGTTTTGGCAAGGAATATTGTGAGATCAAGCCTTTTTTTTTGTGAAATTGCGCCAGGTTGTTTATTGCGCAATCGCCTCCCGCCATTTCACATAATCTGCTGCCACTTGCTCAGGCTGTTCCATCATCGGCACATGGCCAACCTTGTCCATCAAAATCACATCGAAGCCGGGCATTGCCGTTTTTAGTTCAGCTGCACCATCCACATGCAAAACACGGTCTTCCTTGCCCCACACAATCAGGCCGGGGCCTTTGTAATCGGATGAAGACAAGACCGTCGCCAAGTCAGAGGGTACTGATTTGAAATCTTTGTAAATGCGTTGATGCAATGGCTGGTCTGCTGCAGCGCGGGCGGCCATGGCATCCACCACAAAGCCCGGTGCGAAAGCAGGGCGCTCGTACATCACGACGTCCACAATTTTTTCAAACTCTTCGCGATTACTTGCTGTTAAAACAATTTCACCCGTTGTCTCGAACTTCTGAATCACTTCAGATTTTCTGGATTCCAGTAACCCCGCTGGTGCCAAAAACCACACCGAAGCCACGTTTTCGGGATATTTGGCCGCATAGGCACCGGTGATCCAGCCGCCCATGGAGTTGCCGCCAATGTGTGCTTGTTCAAGGCCCAGCTTTTCGATGATTTCATGCACGCGGTCAATTTGGGTGTTGATCACGTAGTCGGCATTCATGTCGCGGGTGGACGCGCCAAAACCGGGTACATCAATGGAATACACGGTGTAGTGATTCGTCAGGTAGTAGGCCACGCGATTGAAGTTGTCTTTCGAGCCGCCAAAACCGTGAATCAAAACCAGGGGCTCGCCCTGGCCGCCTTGCAAGTAAGGCACCACAAAGCCGTCGATTTGAAGTACTTTGCGTTCCAGCCCAGAAATGGCACGTTCTGCGGCAATGGCCAGGCCAGCCGCACCCTGAATTTCACCTTCAGGCGCCTGGACGCTACAGGCACTCAATCCAAGAAGTGCGGTGCTTGCGAAAAGGGTTGTGAGTCGCTTGATTGCAGTGGCGTGTTTTTTCATGGCGTGGTGTTTGATTATTGAGGTTGTTGTGTTGAATACGCGCTAGCATAGAACAGGTAAAACTCTTCTGACAATACTTATTGTCAAATAATGGATCAGCACTCTAATCTCGGACATATTTCTGCCAGCTACGTGAACCTGCTTTTTGATTGGCTGGCCAGCGCTCACCCCGAAGTGGCTGCTCGCATACCTTTTGCAAGGCCCGTGGCTGGCGAGTTGAATCGAATCGAGGTGCCGCAATGGCAAGCCATGTTGCAATGGACCCATGAACAAGTTCAAGACCCTGCAATGCCACTTAAAATAGCAGCCCATGTACGCCCGGCCAACATGGGGCTGTTGGGCTATGTGGCCAGTTGCTGCACCAATTTGGGCGAAGCGTTTGCCCGTTTGCAGCAGTTTGAAAATTTGGTGTACAGCGTAAATGCGCTGAATGTTGCTTTTCAGGGCGATGAAATTATTTTGCGTTGGGGGGCTGAACGCGGACGCCCGGGCCATTGGGTGGACTCGGTGGCCATTGGGGTGCTGGTTGCATTCACCCAGCATTTGATTGCTACACCGGTGTACCCACGCCGTGTGCGGTTTATTAATCCGGAGCCCGTCAATCCAGCTGATTTCAATGCGTTTTTCCAATGTGAAGTTGGCTTTGCAGGCAATTACACCGAGGTGGTGTGGCCCGCCAGTTTGCTTGAAACGTCATTGAAATCGCCGGACCATGTTATGCGAAGCATGCTGGACCAGCAGGCGCAATTGTTGTTGAAACAGGTGAAGGCAGGTGATGAATCCATTGCAGGTCTGCAAAAGACCATACAGGAATCGGTCAGCGCTGGCTCGCCTTCACTGGACGAGGTTGCACGCCGCTTGTTCATGAGCACGCGCACGTTACAAAGGCGCTTGCAGGAGCAGGGCAGCAGTTTTCGGGATGAACTTGAGCGGGTGCGGGTTGAAATGGCCAAAAACTGCCTTGAGGCGGGCGAATTAAGCCTGGCCGACATTGCCAACTTTTTAGCGTATAACGATCAAAGTGCCTTTACCCATGCCTTTAAGCGTGTAACTGGCTTAAGCCCTGCGAAATATCAGCGTGCAAAGCGACAATAGGCTCTAAAAGCAGGGCGAATCGGTCCAAGCCCCTTCAAATATAAGGGAAAGTCCTATATCATATATAAGACTTGAGAGGCTTCGAAACCCCGCCACTTTTGCATCGCAACACTTGTGTGCGCGTGCGAACTGCCTCAAAATTACACAGTTTCTATTGACCCCCACCCAATCTAGGGAGATCTCATGCTTGAGTCCTATCGCCAACACGTTGCCGAACGCGCAACGTTGGGCATTCCTCCATTGCCTTTGTCTGCTCAGCAAACCGCTGATCTGGTTCAGCTGCTGAAGAACCCACCCGCAGGCGAAGAAGAATTTCTGCTCGACCTGATTACCAACCGTGTTCCCGCTGGTGTGGACGATGCAGCCAAAGTGAAGTCTGCATTCTTGGCCGCTATCGTGGCTGGCTCTGACTCCTGCAAGCTGATCGACCGCAAGAAGGCCACTTTCTTGCTGGGCACCATGCTGGGCGGTTTTAACATCAAGCCATTGATTGATGCCCTGAATGACGCCGAAGTGGGCGAGATTGCTGCTGAAGCCTTGTCAAAAACACTGTTGATGTTCGATTACTTCCACGATGTGAAGGATCTGGCCGACAAGGGCAGTGCAAATGCCAAGAAAGTGATTCAAAGCTGGGCCGACGCCGAGTGGTTCACCAGCCGCCCGGAAGTGCCACAGAGCATCAAGCTGACCGTGTTCAAAGTCACTGGCGAAACCAACACCGACGATTTGTCGCCTGCGCCCGATGCGTGGAGCCGCCCCGACATTCCACTGCACGCCTTGGCCATGCTGAAAAACCCACGCCCCGGCATTGAAGCCGATGAACCAGGCAAGGTTGGCCCGATCAAGCAGCTGCAAGCCTTGATCGCCAAGGGCAACCCAATCGCCTACGTGGGCGACGTGGTGGGTACTGGTTCTTCACGCAAGTCAGCCACCAACAGCGTATTGTGGTTCACTGGCGATGACATTCCTTTCATCCCGAACAAGCGTTTTGGCGGCTACTGTCTGGGTAACAAAATTGCCCCAATTTTCTTCAACACCATGGAAGACGCCGGCGCGTTGCCAATCGAGCTTGACGTAAGCCAGATGGAGATGGGTGACGAAATTGAATTGCGCCCATTCGAAGGCAAGGCCCTGAAAAACGGTGCAGTGATTGCTGAATTCAGCATGAAAACCGATGTGCTGTTTGATGAGGTACGCGCTGGTGGCCGTATTCCCCTGATTATCGGTCGTGGCCTGACAGACCGCGCGCGCGCTGCATTGGGTGACGGCCCAAGCCCCGTGTTCCGTCGTCCCTCTTCACAGGCTGCTTCCAGCAAAGGTTACAGCTTGGCCCAGAAAATGGTTGGCAAGGCTTGTGGCGTGGAAGGTGTTCGCCCCGGTACTTACTGCGAACCCAAGATGACCACCGTGGGTTCTCAGGACACCACGGGTCCAATGACTCGCGACGAATTGAAAGACCTGGCTTGCTTGGGCTTCTCTGCCGACTTGGTGATGCAGTCGTTCTGCCACACTGCGGCTTACCCCAAGCCCGTGGATGTGAAAATGCACCACGAACTGCCCGACTTCATCGAAAACCGCGGTGGCGTGGCCCTGCGCCCAGGTGACGGTATTATCCACAGCTGGCTCAACCGCTTGTTGATGCCCGACACGGTTGGCACTGGTGGCGATTCACACACCCGTTTCCCGATTGGTATTTCTTTCCCCGCTGGGTCAGGCTTGGTTGCGTTTGCCGCAGCCACAGGTGTGATGCCTTTGGACATGCCCGAGTCTGTGTTGGTGCGCTTTAAAGGTGAAATGCAGCCTGGCGTGACTTTGCGCGACTTGGTTCATGCCATTCCTTTGTATGCCATCAAAGCTGGTTTGCTGACTGTTGAAAAGAAAGGCAAGAAGAATATTTTCTCAGGCCGCATTCTGGAAATCGAAGGTCTGCCCCAGTTGAAGGTGGAACAGGCGTTTGAGTTGTCGGATGCTTCTGCTGAGCGTTCAGCCGCTGGTTGTACCATTCACTTGGACAAAGAGCCCATCATCGAATACATGACATCGAACATCACTTTGATGAAGTGGATGATTGCTCAGGGCTACCAAGATGCTCGCACACTGACTCGCCGTATCAAGGCGATGGAAGAGTGGATTGCCAATCCTGAATTGTTGAAAGCAGATCCAGATGCTGAATACGCTGCAGTGATCGAAATTGATTTGGCTGACATCAAAGAACCAATTCTTTGCTGCCCGAATGATCCTGATGATGCAAAGTTTCTGAGTGAAGTGGCTGGCGACAAGATTGATGAAGTGTTTATCGGTTCTTGCATGACCAACATTGGCCATTTCCGTGCAGCTGGCAAGGTGCTTGAAGGCAAGAGCGACATTCCAACCCGTTTGTGGATTGCACCACCCACGAAGATGGACCAGCACATCCTGACCGAAGAAGGCTACTACGGTATTTTGGGCCGCACGGGTGCGCGCATGGAATTGCCGGGCTGTTCACTGTGCATGGGTAACCAGGCTCAAATCCGCAAGGGTTCAACAGGCGTGTCTACTTCGACACGTAACTTCCCGAACCGCTTGGGTATTGATACTCGGGTTTATCTGGCCTCGGCTGAACTTTCGGCCGTTTGCGCGCTGATGGGCAAGATCCCCACTGTGGAAGAGTACATGGAGCAGGTGAAAATGCTGGGCAATGTGTCTGGTGAAGTTTACCGTTACATGAACTTCGATCAGATTCCCGAGTTCGTGGAAATTGCGAACAAGGCGCAATTGGCTGCGTAATGCTGCTTGTTGTAGTGCATAAAAAAGCCACCTTCGGGTGGCTTTTTTACGTTTGCTCCACTCGTTCTTTTCGGAATCGCTGTGATTTTTTTGATTTCCGGCTGACCTGCAAAAGTAATTCTTTCAGGGTTGAATGAATCACATTGATTTCCGCAAGTTTTCCAAGCCGGCAAATGTCCCTGTGGTTTGAGAATTTCACGCGCATGTCGCTGTGGTCTTCTTCAAGAAACAGAATATTGGCTTTTGGAAAATTTTGTTCGAGTGTGGCGAGTGCTCGCTCCTCAAACTCCTCCATGATATTCATGTCGCAAATTACAAGTTTCGCGTTTGAAATCTCGCTGATGTCGGAATTGAGGTTGCGCAACAAGTGAACCCTTTCCTCTCCCAGTCCGCTCAAAAAGCGCTGGTAAGCCATTGTCTTGATTGGATAGTCGCTAAATACAACACACGCGAGCGTGGGCGGATTCATGATGAGTGTTCGCGATGATTAAAATTCGAGATGCCTTATTGTTCCTGTTTGCGGTTTGGGTGGGTATTACCTGAGTGGGGTAAGATATTCACTTACATTCATAGATGTTCAGGTTTTTGGGAGACACAATAAAAATGGCAGGTTTTAAAGAATATGATCAGTTCGACGCCCTTGGCCTGGCCGAGTTGGTTAAAAAAGGCGAGGTAAGTGCTGGTGAATTGCTTGAGGAGAGCATTGCGCGCACCGAGAAAGTCAACCCACGCATCAACGCGGTGATTCGACCCATGTACGACATCGCACGCGCACGTGCCAAAGAAACCGTGGAAGGACCTTTTGCGGGTGTTCCATTTTTGTTGAAAGACCTGATTGCCAGCTATGCAGGTGTTGAAATGAGCTGCGGCAGTCGTTTCTACAAAGGCTTTGTGCCTTCTGAAGATTCAGAGTACGTAAAGCGCTTCAAGCAGGCTGGCCTGAATATTTTTGGAAAAACTGCCACCCCGGAATTTGGGATCACGCCGTCAACCGAGCCTGAACTGACGGGTGCGTGTCGCAACCCCTGGGACCCACTTCGTAGCCCTGGCGGTTCCAGCGGTGGCTCATCTGCCGCAGTGGCGGCGGGAATCGTGCCAATGGCCAGTGCAAGTGACGGCGGGGGGTCAATCCGCGTGCCTGCATCGTGTACCGGTTTGTTTGGTTTGAAGCCTACGCGTGGCAGGGTACCCTCTGGCCCTGATCAAGCCGATGGCTGGTTTGGCTTCATTGCCGAGCACGTGGTGTCGCGCACGGTACGGGATTCAGCACACATGCTTGATTGCCTTCACGGCAATTACCCTGGCCAATTGTTGCGAATTGCGCCACCCGCAAAAACTTACGCGGCGGCCATTGAAGCAAAGCCCAAGAAGCTGAAAATTGCCTATTCCCTTGACCCAGCACTGGGCGAAACCCTGCACAGTGATTGCCAGCAGGGTGTGCTGGACACCGTCAAGCTGCTTGAAAGCCTTGGCCACAAATGTGAAGAGGTGCGCCTGCCGATTAACAAAGAAGAATTCATTTACGCCTACACCGTGTTGGTGTGTTCTGAAATGGCAGCCACTTTGAAGGAAGGTGAGCGCATATTGGGGCGTAAAGGCAAAGCTGCTGATTTCGAGGCACGTACCTGGGCACTAATGAAATTGGGTCGAAGTTTTAACGGTGGCGATGTGGCCAATGCAGTGTGGACCATGGCCCAGTTTTCAAGGCAGTGGATGACCTTTTTTGAGCCTTACGACGCCTTGCTGACCAGCACACTGGGCGAATTGCCAATCTCGGTGGGCGGGCTGCGCCCGACCGCTCAGGAAATGGTTGAGTTGAAAGCGCTCAGTTATTTGCCGATTGGTTTCATCGCCAAGCAAAAAGATTTCGTGCTGAAGGCTGGGCGACGGGTGTATCAGTATTGCTCGCAAACCATGCCGGCCAACGTAACTGGTCAACCATCCATGAGCGTGCCATTGCACTGGAATTCACAAAATATTCCGGTGGGCATGATGTTCACGGGTCGATTTGGTGAGGAACATGTGTTGCTGAACCTGGCTGCTCAGTTGGAGCAGGCCAAGCCGTGGGCGGACAAGCGTCCGCCCTTGTACTCGGGAGTCAGTGCTTAAAAGGTGTCGCTGGGTACACGAACAAAGCCTTCCATGAGCACGCGTGCGCTGCGGCTCATGATGGCTTTTTTCACGGCCCACTGACCGTTTTCCTGCACAGCTTGGGCACCCACACGCAAAGTACCACTGGGGTGGCCAAAGCGAACGGCTTCCCGTTCAGTGCCACCTGCCGCGATGTTTACCAGGGTACCCGGTACAGCAGCTGCCGTACCAATGGCCACCGCAGCTGTGCCCATCATGGCATGGTGCAGTTTGCCCATGCTCATGGCGCGCACCAACAGGTCGATGCCCGCGGCCTCAACCACTTTGCCGCTTGAACTGGTGTAGGTTTTAGGCGGGGCCACGAAAGCCACCTTGGGCGTATGTTGCCGTTTGGCGGCCTCGTCCACGTGTTTGATCAATCCCATTTTTACCGCACCATGGGCACGAATGGTTTCGAACATGGCCAAGGCTTTCGGGTCGCTGTTGATGTCGTCTTGCAATTCGCAACCTGTGTAACCAATGCTTTCCGCATTCACAAAAATGGTCGGGATGCCTGCATTGATTAGCGTGGCCTTCAGCGTGCCCACACCGGGTACGTCCAGATCGTCGATCAGGTTGCCGGTGGGGAACATGCTGCCGCCTCTATTGGTAGCATTGGCATCCTCGCCCTCATCAGCCGGGTCTAGAAATTCTAGCTGAACTTCAGCGGCCGGGAAGGTGACGCCATCGAGTTCAAAGTCGCCAGTTTCCTGAACCAGACCATCGGTGATGGGCACGTGCGCGATGATGGTTTTGCCAATGTTGGCTTGCCAAATGCGCACCACACAAGTGCCGTTTTGTGGCACGCGTGTCGGGTCCACCAAACCGCTGGCCACCGCGAATGAACCCACTGCCGAGGACAGGTTGCCGCAGTTGCCGCTCCAGTCCACAAACGCCTTGTCGATGGAAACCTGACCAAACAGGTAGTCCACGTCATGGTCAGCCTTGCTGCTTTTGCTCAAAATGACGGTTTTACTGGTGCTGGATGTGGCACCGCCCATGCCGTCGATTTGTTTGCCATAAGGGTCTGGGCTGCCAATGACGCGCAACAACAGCTTGTCGCGTGCTTCACCGGGCTGTTGGCAGGCGGCGGGTAAATCCTGCAGCCTGAAAAAAACACCCTTGCTGGTGCCGCCACGCATGTAGGTGGCGGGTACTTTCAGTTGTTGGCTTGGCTTGTTCGTCATGCTGCCTTACCTTCCAGAAAGTCTTGCGCGAAACGTTGCAACACACCGCCAGCTTCGTAAATGGACACTTCCTCGGCTGTGTCCAAACGGCAGGTCACGGGGAATTCAACGCGCTCACCATTCTTGCGGGTCATTACCACAGTCAGGGTTGCACGCGGGCTGCGCTCACCCAACACTTCAAACACTTCCGTGCCGTCAATGTTGTAGGTGTGGCGAGTATCGCCAGCCTTGAATTCCAGGGGCAGGGTGCCCATACCAATCAGGTTGGTGCGGTGAATGCGCTCGAACCCTTCGGCAATAATTGCTTCTACGCCGGCCAAGCGAACGCCTTTGGCCGCCCAGTCGCGTGAAGAACCCTGACCATAGTCAGCGCCTGCAATGATAATCAGCGGTTGACCACGGTCCATATAGGTTTCAATCGCTTCCCACATGCGCGTCACCTTGCCTTCAGGTTCAATGCGGGCCAGTGAGCCTTTTTTCACATTGCCGTTTTCATCACGTACCATTTCGTTAAGCAGCGTGGGGTTGGCAAATGTGGCACGTTGCGCGGTCAGGTGATCGCCACGGTGTGTGGCGTAGCTGTTGAAGTCCTCTTCAGGCAAACCCATTTTGTGCAGGTATTCACCAGCAGCGCTCTTCATCAAAATGGCGTTCGATGGGCTGAGGTGGTCAGTCGTGATGTTGTCACCCAGCACGGCCAGTGGGCGCATGTTTTTAAGCGTGCGTGGTCGCGCAGCCAAAGCGCCTTGGCCTTCGGTGTCCCAGTAGGGTGGGCGGCGAATGTAGGTGCTCTGAGGCCTCCAGTCATACAAGGGGCTTTTCGCTTCTTCAATCGCACCCAGGTCAAACATGGGAATGTAGATTTCGCGGAACTGCGAGGGCTTCACGAATTCCTTCACAATCGCATCGATTTCTTCGTCTGAAGGCCACAGGTCTTTGAGGCGAATTTCCTTGCCATCGACCACACCCAGTACATCTTGCTCAATGTCAAAGCGAATGGTGCCTGCAATGGCGTAAGCCACCACCAAAGGGGGCGAAGCCAAAAATGCCTGCTTCGCATACGGGTGAATGCGGCCATCGAAGTTGCGGTTGCCTGAAAGCACTGCTGTGGCGTACAGGTCGCGGTCGATGATTTCCTGTTGGATAACAGGATCAAGCGCGCCGCTCATGCCGTTGCAGGTGGTGCAGGCAAACGCCACAATGCCGAAGCCTAACTTTTCAAGATCGCTTAGAAGCCCAGATTCTTTCAAATACAACTCGGCTACTTTCGAGCCAGGTGCGAATGAAGATTTAACCCAGGGCTTGCGCACAAGGCCCATTTCATTGGCTTTGCGAGCCAACAAAGCGGCTGCCACCACGTTACGTGGGTTGCTGGTGTTGGTGCAGCTGGTGATGGCGGCGATAATCACCGCGCCATCAGGCATCAGGCCTTTTGCTTCCTCTTCGCGGGCCTTGTCCAGATTCACCGCAATGCCTCTGGCCGCCAAATCACTGGTGGCCACGCGCGCATGCGGGTTCGATGGGCCCGCCATGCTGCGCACCACCTTGCTCAAGTCAAATGTCAGCACACGTTCATATTCCGCACCCACCATCTTGCTGGCCCACAGGCCGGTGTGCTTGGCGTATTGCTCCACCAGTTTCACCTGCTCGTCTTCACGACCAGTCAGTTTCAGGTAGTCAATGGTTTGCTCGTCGATGTAGAACATCGCAGCGGTTGCGCCATATTCCGGTGTCATGTTGGAGATGGTCGCACGGTCGCCAATACTCAGGCTGTTTGCACCTTCACCGAAAAACTCGATGTAGGCACCCACAACACGTTCTTTGCGCAAGAATGCAGTCAGTTCCAGCACAATGTCGGTGGCGGTAATGCCGGGCTGGCGCTTGCCGGTCAGTTCCACACCCACTATGTCGGGCAGGCGCATCATCGACGCACGGCCCAGCATCACGGTTTCAGCTTCAAGACCACCCACACCAATGGAAATCACGCCCAGTGCGTCCACGTGGGGTGTGTGGCTGTCCGTGCCCACACAGGTGTCGGGGAAAGCAACGCCTTCGCGCACTTGCACCACCGGCGACATTTTCTCCAAGTTGATCTGGTGCATGATGCCGTTGCCTGCTGGAATCACGTCCACGTTCTTGAATGCAGTTTTTGTCCAGTTAATGAAGTGGAAACGGTCTTCGTTGCGGCGCTCTTCAATGTCACGGTTTTTCTGGAATGCATCGGGGTCAAAGCCACCACATTCCACCGCCAGTGAATGGTCCACGATCAATTGCGTGGGAACCACTGGGTTCACCAAGGAAGGGTCACCACCCTGGTCTGCAATCGCATTGCGAAGGCCAGCCAAATCCACCAAAGCGGTCTGGCCCAGAATGTCATGGCACACCACGCGCGCGGGGTACCAGGGAAAGTCCAGGTCGCGCTTACGGTATACCAGCTGTTTCAGGCTGTCGGTCAGTGCGCTGGGTTCGCAACGGCGAACCAGTTGCTCGGCCAACACCTTGCTGGTGTAGGGCAGCTTGTCCCAGGCGCCGGGCTCGATCGCATCCACAGCCTCTTGGGCGTCGAAAAAATCAAGTGCCGTGCCGGGCAGGTTTTTACGGAATTGTGTGTTCATGCTCATTGCCCTTGTTACTTGCGGTCCTTGATGGGTACAAATTTCTGGTCTTCAGGGCCGGTGTAGTTGGCGCTTGGGCGAATAATCTTGCCGTCAATGCGCTGCTCAATCACGTGAGCGCTCCAGCCGGAAGTGCGGGCAATCACGAACAGGGGTGTGAACATGGCAGTGGGCACACCCATCATGTGGTAGCTCACAGCGCTGAACCAATCCAGGTTCGGGAACATCTTCTTGATTTCCCACATCACGCTTTCTAGGCGCTCAGCGATGTTGTACATCTTCATATTGTTCTGTTCTTTGGACAAATCCTCGGCCACTTTCTTGATCACCACGTTGCGGGGGTCGCTGACCGTGTAAACAGGGTGTCCAAAACCGATCACCACTTCTTTGCGTTCAACACGGGCGCGAATGTCAGCCTCGGCTTCATCAGGGTTGTCGTAACGCTTCTGAATTTCGAAGGCCACCTCGTTGGCGCCACCGTGTTTGGGGCCACGCAGTGCGCCGATGCCGCCACAAATCGCGGAATACATGTCCGATCCTGTACCTGCCACCACGCGGCTGGTGAACGTAGAGGCGTTGAATTCGTGCTCTGCGTACAAAATCAGCGAGGTGTGCATGGCGCTAACCCAGCTGTCGCGTGGCTTTTCACCATGCAGCAGGTGCAGGAAGTGGCCGCCGATAGAATCATCGTCGGTTTCTACTTCAATGCGCTTGCCGTTGTGGCTGTAGTGGTACCAGTACAGCAGCATGGAACCCAGTGATGCCATCAGCTTGTCGGCAATGTCACGCGCGCCGGGGTGGTTGTGGTCGTCTTTCTCGGGTTGCAGGCAGCCCAGCACGGAAACACCCGTGCGCATCACGTCCATGGGGTGTGCTGAAGGGGGTAGGGCTTCCAAAGCCTGCTTCACGCCTGCAGGAATACCACGCAAGGCTTTCAGTTTCAGTTTGTAGCCAGCCAGCTCGGCCACGGTTGGCAGTTTGCCATGCACCAGCAAGTAAGCAATTTCTTCAAATTCGGTGGTGGTTGCCAAATCCAGAATATCGTAACCACGGTAAGCCAAATCGTTGCCGGTACGGCCCACTGTACACAGGGCAGTGTTGCCAGCGGCGGTACCTGAAAGGGCTACAGATTTTTTGGGCTTGAAGCCGGGGGTTGTTGTTTGTTGCTCAGACATTGCTGTCTCCTGTCTAAAATAAATTATTTATAACAATTGTTTATTGTGTTTTCTTCAAGTTATTTCTGCTGAAACAAGGCGTCCAGTTTCTGTTCAAAATCATGGTAGCCAATGCTGTCATACAGCTCCATGCGAGTTTGCATGGTGTCCAACACATTCTTTTGGGTACCGTCGCGGCGTACAGCCTCATACACATTCTGTGCGGCTTTGTTCATCGCGCGGAAAGCACTCAATGGGTACAACACCAGGCCCACACCCACACCTTTCAGTTCTTCGGTTGTGAACAGCGGAGTAGAGCCAAACTCAGTGATGTTGGCCAGCACAGGCACTTTCACCGCATCAACAAACTGTTGGTACATGCTTAGTTCAGTCATGGCTTCAGGGAAGATCATGTCGGCACCGGCTTCTACGCAAGCGCAGGCACGGTCAATCGCTGATTGCAAACCCTCTACTGCCAATGCATCTGTGCGGGCCATGATTACGAAGTCGTCTGAGCCGCGCGCATCTACGGCAGCTTTGATGCGATCGACCATTTCAGCCTGCGTCACAATCGCTTTGCCTGGGCGGTGGCCACAGCGCTTGGCGCCCACTTGGTCTTCAATGTGCATGGCTGCTGCACCAGCTTTCATCATGGCCTTGGTGGTGCGGGCAATGTTGAAGGCTGATGATCCAAAACCTGTGTCAACGTCAACCAGTAGGGGGGTGTCGCATACATCAGTGATGCGGCGTACGTCTGTCAGTACATCGTCCAGGCCTGAAATGCCCAAGTCGGGCAGGCCCAGTGAACCAGCGGCCACGCCGCCACCGCTCAAGTAAATGGCCTTAAACCCAGCGCGCTTGGCCAGCAGGGCGTGGTTGGCGTTGATGGCACCGATCACTTGCAAGGGTTGTTCTTCTTTTACAGCCTGGCGAAAACGGGCGCCTGCAGAATTTTGGGTCATGGTGTTCTCCTTGTTGTATTTCTTGTGTAGTGCAGGGTTCGTGCCAGTTCCGGGAGTTATTAAAATAAATGCGATAAAACAATAATTTGAAAGAATTATATAAAGTATTTTATAGAAAATAATCCTGTTCATTTGAAACCTTTTTGTTTAAAATGAAACCTCTTTATGTTTCAAAATTGATTGGGTATGTTTTAAATGAAACCAAGAATTGTCGTGTTCAGCATCAGTGCGCTGGCGGGTACCCTGCGGGAAATTGCCCGAGACTATGCTGCTTCAGCCAATATCGAGCTTGTGCCCAAGGCCTATGAGGACGCATTGGCTTATGCCCGCAACCGCTATTACACCGACACGGCAGATGTATTTGTTGCAGCCGGGTCGAATGGCGCATTCTTGCAAAACCAGCTTGAAGCACCGCTCGTCATTATTCGCACCGATGGTTTTGATGTGATGCAAGCCTTGGCCTCCGCCAGAAAAGCGTCATCAGCGGTGGGCTTGGTCAGTTACGAACATTCATTTGATGAGCTGGTGCAGTTCGCGCGCGCCTTTGATGTGCCCTTGAATACCCGCACTTACCGCACACCTGAAGATGCACGCCGCGCAGTACGAGAGTTGGCACAGTTGGGTGTCAAGGTGGTGGTGGGGTCGGGCCTGGTGACCGAGATTGCGCAGGAAATGGGATTGGACGCCATTTTGATTTATTCCCGCCAGGGTGTGGTGAAGGCCTTTGAGGAGGCCATTCGGCTTGCCGGTGCCAAAGCCTCGGGCGGAGTGCGCCGAAACAGTCAGGCCTACACTTATCACACCGAGCAAGACCTCATCGGCAATAGCCTTGCTGTCGAAAAACTGCGCAACACCATTCGCTTGTGCGGCAGCATTGATTTCTCTGTGCTTATTCAAGGCGAAACCGGTGTGGGCAAAGAATTGGTCGCCCAATCCATTCATACGGCCAGCCCCCGGGCAGGCAAACCATTCGTAGCCATAAACTGCGCATCGCTCACGGAAAGCCTGCTGGAAAGCGAGTTGTTTGGTTATGAAGAGGGCGCGTTTTCCGGGGCCGTGAAAGGTGGGCGTGCCGGCATGTTTGAAAGCGCGCAAGGCGGCACCGTGTTTCTTGATGAAATTGGTGACATGCCCTTGGCCTTTCAAACCCGGCTGTTAAGAATTCTGGAGGACAACACCGTTCGTCGCATCGGGTCCGCCTCATCTCGCAAAGTTGATTTTCGTTTGCTTGCTGCCAGCAATGTGAACTTACAGCGCGCGGTTGAAGCAGGGCGCTTTCGTGAAGACTTGTATTTCCGTTTGAATGAAATGCTGATTCAGATTCCGCCATTGCGGGAGCGTATCGAAGACATCGGTGAATTGGCAGGTTACTTTTTGCGCACAACACCTGTGCGTGTCAGCAAATCACGGTTTGATGCGTTTCTTCAACTGGCTTTGCCGGTTCTTCAGTCCCTGCCATGGCCCGGTAATATTCGCCAGCTAAAAAATGTGTGCCGCAGGGCGGCGGTATTGATGTTGCAGGAAAATGATCTTTCATCCTGGCACCGCTGGTTTCCGGATTTGATTGAATCAGCTGAACAGAACCTGCCAGCCTCACAGTCGGAACAAAAGGCAAGCCCAAGCGGGAATACCATGAACGAACTCGCCTTGGCTTACAGCAGGGGTTCCAAAGGTGACCGTGCCGCAATTGTTCGCAAAGCCATGGATATGGCCAACGGTGAGGTGAATAAAGTGGCTGAGGGATTGGGCATCAGCAGGTCAACCGTGTGGCGCTTGGGTAAAGGGGTGTAGCGCAATGACCTACAAACCTCCCATGCTCACCGAATCTGATGTCGAATTTACCGCCATTCGCGCCCAGGGCACAGGCGGCCAGAACGTCAACAAGGTGTCCAGTGCCATTCATTTGCGTTTTGACATTCGTTCATCGTCCTTGCCTGAATACATCCAGGAAAAATTACTCGCCCTCCAAGACCAGCGTTTGACCAAGGAAGGTGTAATCGTCATCAAGGCTCAAACCACACGTAGCCAGGAACAAAACCGGGTGGAAGCGCTTGCACGTCTAAACGAACTAATCGCCGAGGTGGCCAAGCCAGTCAAGGTTCGTCGCGAAACTCGCCCAACTTTGGGTTCGAAACGTCGCAGACTGGAAGGCAAAAGCATTCGTGGGCAGGTCAAGGCGTTGAGGGGAAAAATAAAAGAATAAATGCCATGTCCACGATTGATTTAATTTTGCGTTACTCTTTGAAGCATCGCTTAGCCTGAGTAGTACTTACTTAACTTTTTATTTTTTCAGGAGTTTAAATGGATCTCATCCGAATTCTTATCGCAATTTTGTTGCCACCATTGGGTGTATTTTTGCAAGAAGGGCTGGGCAAGCATTTCTGGATCAACATCATTCTGACCTTGCTGGGCTACATTCCAGGCATCGTTCACGCTGTGTACATCATTGCTAAACGGTAGGTTTTTTTGAATCGGATCACCCGCAATGAGGGTGATCATTTAACTCATTTGCCAAGAGGTTTTATTTGTCTGAGACTCACTGCTCGATATTTCTACGTTTAGAGCAATCTGTTTATGAATTTAGCGCAGCCCCGAGTCTTAAGATATGTCTGTCTGTTCGCCACCTATTACTTTTTCGCTACTCTTTGCGTTGCGTTAGTCCTACTCTTGAGCGACGTTAAGTTCGGTTTTTCGCTCGAGATGATTATGCTGATATCGGCATCAATGGGTGTGGTCAGCAAGTTTGTCAAAGAAAATGATCGAGTACCTTCTATTCAAGAAAAGCGCAGACTAAGCCTTGCTTGTATGCTGGTGTCTACAGGTTGGTATCTTCTCGTGGTGTTTGTCATCGTGCCGCTGTTGATTGAAAGCAGGGATGTAAGCGATGTATATTCGGATCAGTTAATCTTTCCACTGCTTCTTTGGTTGCCCTTATTAATTGGCGGTATGGTGGTGTCATACATTGCACTGAACATTGTATTTGGCTGGTGCGCTTGCAAGGTACATCTTGCATTGAGGGCCAAAGCAAATTCATTACCTCACTCACAAGATTTTTAGGGTGTATGTCGTTTGGCCTTGACTGCCGTTAACACACTGAATACCTAAACCTCACAGGAAAACAAAAAATGCAAGCCACGAAACTGATTGGAATTCTATTGATTGTTGCAGGCACTTTGGGCTTGGCCTACGGCGGCTTTAGCTACACCGAAGAATCCACCGCAGCAAAAATCGGTTCACTGGAAATTACAGTGGATCAGGAAAAAGAGGTCAATGTGCCGATGTGGGCTGGCGTGGGTGCAATTGTTGCCGGGGCCTTCCTGCTGCTGGTGGGTGGTCGACGCCGCTAACAGCTATGCAAAAGACCACGCTACAATGCGCGTGGTCTTGTTGCCTTGTTCCATTTCAACTTCAAGAATATCTCGCGCACCCACGTTGCGCATGTGCCATTTCGCTTGAGGCACATTGTCTGCCTTTGACACCAGCGTGGTAAACCACCTGCACTGTTTGCCAAATTGCGCACTCTCATTGATCATGGTTTGCAGAAAACCAATTTCCCCGCCTTCGCACCACAATTCGTTTTTTTGTCCACCAAAGTTCAAACCTGCGGGCGCTTTCGCACCTGGTTTTTCCCCACGGTTGAAGGCCAAACTGTTTACCTTTCGTTGATTGCTCTTCATGGCCTCTTTTTGCGAAGCGTGAAACGGCGGGTTGCACACGCTCAGGTCGAATCGTTCCCCTGGCTTGATCACGCCCTCAAATATTTTCCGCTTGTCGCGTTGCAGGCGCAAATCAATCAAACGTTTCAGTTCTTCATTGTTGTCCAGCACCGAAGCAAGGTTCTTTAAACTCACAGTATCAATCTCGCTGCCTGTGCAGTGCCAGCCATATACCTTGGCTGCCAGCAATGAATAAATTCCATTGGCGCCGGTGCCAATATCCAGCATCTTCACCTGCCTTGAATCGCTTGCCTTGATTCCACAGCTCGAAAGCAAATCCGCCGCGTAGTGAATGTAATCCACCCGGCCTGGAATGGGCGGGCACAAATACCCTTCCGGCACGTTCCACCCAGCTATTCCGTAATGGTGTTTCAGCAGCGCGCAATTCAAAGCCTTCACGGCAGCAGGCAAGGCGAAATCAATGGAGTCTCGACCATGATTGTTGGGCTTGACATATTTTTTCAGGGCAGGGTAGGTCAACACCAAAGCCTCGAAATCATAGCCGTCCCCATGTGCGTTTCTAGGGTGAAGTGTCTTGGTCAATTTTTTTCTCGCTGTGCTTTGCTGCGTGCTGCCAAATCGTAGCAGCCTGTTTTGTTGGAATTTTCAAGCGTATCCGGGGTGCCAGTGTCCACAAACGGGATCAAGGCAGCAAATGGGTTCAATAGCGAAAGCAACACGGCACCCGCTACTTTCCCAGCCAACGGACCTTTTTCAAGAGACACATCGGGCGAGCCCATGGTGCCAGTAATCAGCAAGGGCGTGCGCAAGCTAACCGGGCTAAAGTCTTTGGGTGTTACAACCACCCTCAAATTCAAGGCTTCTGTTTTCATTGAAATGCTGCCATTCACCCACATTGCCGAGTCTTGTGTGTCAATCACAAATACCTTGGGCTGCAGTACGCCATTGTTTGCATCCAGGTCGGCAAACGCACAGGTCATTTGCAACACGTCATCGCCCCGAAACCAGACCCCAAGCGCTTCGGCAGCATCCAGGCCAGCCGCTTCAACAATCAAATGCGACATGGTGCCGTTGCGCACTTGTGTTCGCACGTTGCCGGCCAGGCTCCCCAGTATTTCAGCCGTCGAGCGGCCTTGTCCCTTCAGTTTGGCTGCACCGTTCATGGTGCCAGTCACATAGGGTGGTTCATTGCCCGCTCTGGGCATGTTCAACCATTGTTCAAGCTGTACATTGGCCCAATTCAGGTCCACATCCCACACAGCAAGGTCTTCTCGACCATCCAATTGCACAACGCCTGCAAGCTGGCCCTTCGCAGTTTTTGCTTCAATGTTTGAAATAGTCAGCACGCCCTCAGTCACTGCCAGATGTGCCCGCAAGGGTCGAAGTGGCTTCAATATTTCGCTGCCCAAATCCAGGTTGTCGATGTCAATTTTTACATCGGCATCCATTGCTCTCAGGGAAGGCAGGTCGAACGGTTTGTCCGGCAGCACTCTGCCTTTGGCCGAGGCTGTTGCAACTTGTTTTTCAGCCGGTGCGCCCACAGTTGGCCCCAAGTCAGCCAGCACCAGAGAAGGTCCTTTCAGTTCCCCGGTCAGCAATGGTTGTTTCTTCCCGCCGTCATACACAAAATTTCCATTCAGGCGGCTGTTGCCAATCATTGCGTTGTTTATGTTGACCTGCCAATTGCTGGCATCGCGAACCAGGCTGCCTTCTGTG
The DNA here is from genome assembly GCF_005871185.1 of Limnobacter alexandrii. Classification (GTDB taxonomy): domain Bacteria; phylum Pseudomonadota; class Gammaproteobacteria; order Burkholderiales; family Burkholderiaceae_B; genus Limnobacter; species Limnobacter alexandrii. The sequence continues at coordinate 320,930 of NZ_SWKN01000007.1, read as the reverse complement.
CGAAAGGCCGGCGTGTTTGGCAACGTCACTCCAAGTGCCTCGCCTGCGGCAGCCAATGAAGAGCCGCTCACGGCAAATTGCCCAGAAAGCTGCTGCATGCCCAAGGCGTCAGCAGCTTTTCCCTTGAAGTGCAATCGGGCCCTACCCAAAGACACATTCAATTCAACGGGTATAGGCGCTGCTTGTTTGGCCACCCAAGGCAACACGCCTGTTGATTTCAGTTTGATGTCCAGCTTCTTGCCTTGATACAAACCCCGCGCCGTTGCTGTCAGGGCATCGGCTTGAACATCGCCTTCCTGCAAATTCACGGTCGCATTCAGATCAAGATCAAGAAGTTCATCTCGATATTTCACGAGGCCTTGCTCGATTGCCAGCAAACCAAACTCAGGGGCGAGGGCGGGTGTTGAGTCTGGTTCGTTTTTGGCAAACTGCCAGGAAGCGCGCCCGTCTTTCAGGCGCTCGAAATGGCCATCCAGCGATTGGGCCGAGAGCGACTTGATTCGGATTGCAGATTCAGGCGCGTTGATCCACTTGATGAGGTCCCGATAACGCAGGCCGAGGGATACATTTTCTGCACGAATCATGAAAGGTGATTCGCTCCAGGTGGGAGAGGCCACTTCGAAATTCCCCATCTTCAGCCTTACACCACCAATCAGCCTGAGTTTAAATTCAGGGTTGTTTTCATCCTGTTGTGTCAGTTCAATGTTTCTTTCAAGTGTTCTGCTTAACCATTGTTCGGCTGGTTTGGCCAAAAAAGGCCATCCCATCAGTTCAAATATGCCCACAGCCAAAACAAGCGAGGCAAGTAAAGCCCATGCCAGCATTCGAAAAGGCTTTCGCTGATCAAGCTGTTGGGTAATTGGTGTTTTTTTCAAGTGTTGTCCTGATTCTCTGGTGCAAGAATGTCGTGCTGGTTTCGCACTTCCCCGTGTGGTTAACGCATACTAGCGAGAGGCAGTCAACTTAAGTGGGTTGTACCCGTTATACGGAATATCAAAATTCGATTGATTTCTTTAATTCAGGAAGTATGAAACATGAAAACATTGTTTTCCATGATGGCCTTGATGTTCGCCTTGAGTAGTTGTGCAGTGTACACCCCAGCGGGCTCAGTGGTAGTTGATCCAGGTGGTCACGGTGGCCACGGCGGTGGTCATTGCCCTCCCGGTCAAGCCAAGAAAGGCAATTGTTAAGTAAGGGTTGTCACAGTGGGTGCATATGTAGTCGGTCAAATCAGCATCATCGATCCGCTCAAATGGCAGCAGTACCGGGACAAAGTGCCCGGTACACTTGTTCCATGGAATGCTGAATTGGTTTTCCGGGGCGTGAAAGCCGAAAATTTGGCGCTTCAAAATGCATACAACGACATTGTTGTTATTCGCTTTCCAAGTCTTGAGGCAGCGCACGGCTGGTTCCAATCGGATGCCTACCAAGCCTTGATTCCCCTGCGTGAAGCTGCTGCCAATGTCATGTTGACTTCTTATGAGGCCTGACCCGATTGATTGAGTTGCGATTCACCGACGTATTGAAATTCTGGTTCGAAGACATCGAGCCGAAATCCTGGTGGTCTGCCGACCCTTTGTTTGATGAGCAAATTCGTCTGCGTTATGGCGAACAACTCCGGCAAGCCGCGCAGGGTGAATTCTATTCCTGGCGCACTTCCGCGAAAGGTCGGCTTGCAGAAATCATTGTTCTGGATCAGTTTTCTCGAAATGTGTACCGCAACACCCCTTCGGCCTTTGCCCAAGACCCGATGGCCTTGGCTTTGGCACAAGAAGCGGTTGCCAAGGGCGTATTGAATGATCTGAACCCCGATGAGTGCGCATTCTTGTTGTTGCCTTACATGCACAGCGAATCAAAAGTCATTCATGTTCAGGCGGAGCATTTGTATCGGGAGTGGGCGCCTGAAAACAACTACAACTTCGAACTGAGGCACAAGGAAATCATTGATCGTTTCGGGCGTTACCCACACCGAAACAAAATTCTGAATCGTCAATCCACCCCTGAAGAACTGGAGTTTCTCACGCAGCCAGGGTCTTCCTTTTAAGCGCCGCGATTCGATCTCGCATTCAGCACCTCAAAAAAGTACCTGTAGCTGGCCCGGTCGTGCAGTTCACCCTTGATTTGAATTGGTCCCCAATCGGCTTTCTGCGCTTCAGTCAAAACCTGTACGGCCTCATCCACCTCGGAGTCGGTGGGCAGCATGGCCGACACAATGTGCACAATTTGATCCGGGTGAATGCTCCACATGCGTGTGAAGCCAAAGTCTCGTTTCGCGCGCGCTGCATCTTCAGCTGCCATTTCCGGTTGGCGAATGTTACGGGTTACGTTGTGTGAGGGCACCTTGCCAAATCGGTGGCAGGCTGCAGAGATCTCTAATTTTGCCCGGCGCACCAAGGGGTTTTCGAATTGGCCTGGCGAGTTCAGCGCTGTTTTTGGAATGGCGCTGCGGTGGCTGGAAATGAAATCCATAATGCCAAATGAAAGCGACTCGACTTCCTCCAGTCCGGCGATGCTGTGCACCGCAGCCAATGCGCCATGGGTTTCGATCAGCACATGCAAAGGCGGGGGTTCAACACCCGCCTTTGCACACTGTTCTCGAATGCGTCCAATCGCCAGTTTCACATCGTCAAAGTTCTCAGGCTTCGGCAGCATCAGGTAGGCGGGCAAGGGCACACCTTCGCGCAGCACAATAGGTAGTTCTTGTTCAAACGCTGGGTCTTGCACCGGGTGAAGTCGTACGCCTGGTCTGCGCGTTTCTCCACCATATCGGGCAGAAAAATCAACCAGGCTTTGAGCGGCCCATGTGGCAATTTCTGTCACTTGGCCCACCACGGCACCATCTTCCAAGTCCAGCGTGATGTCGAAACAGGCCCCAATCTCCGCACGAATCTGCAAAGCTTTCTCAAAGTATTTCGGGCGACCTGTGTAGTGGTCACACACCGGCAGGTTCACCTGCGCATGGTCTTCGCTGTACAAAATGGTGGAAATGGTCGCCAAATCCAGGTTGTGCTTCTTCACGCGGTATTTCCCTCAGTACAAATAAAAAAAGCCAGCATCTCTGCTGGCTCTTTTTATCACGAATTGCCTGCGAATTACTTGCCCAGCAAGTGCTTCACGCCTTCGCGTTCTTCCATCAGTTCGTTCAGGGTAATGTTGATGCGCTCTTGGCTGAACGCATCAATCTCCAGACCCTTCACAATTTCAAACTTGCCATTGGCGCAAGTTACTGGGAAGCCGAATTGTGTGCCTTCCGGAATGCCGTAAGAACCGTCTGAAGGAATACCCATGGTGACCCACTTGCCGTTGGTGCCCAATACCCAGTCGCGAACGTGGTCGATCGCAGCATTGGCAGCAGAGGCTGCAGAAGACAAGCCACGCGCTTCGATAATGGCAGCGCCACGCTTGCCCACAGTTGGCAAGAAAGTGTTCGCGTTCCATTCCTGGTCATTGATCATGTCTTTTACTGATGCGCCGTCGATTGTTGCAAAGCGGTAATCGGCGTACATGGTGGGTGAGTGGTTGCCCCAAACTGCCAGCTTCTCGATTGAAGCAACTGGCTTGCCGGTTTTGGCAGCAACTTGGCTCAATGCGCGGTTGTGGTCCAGGCGCAGCATGGAAGTAAAGCAGTTCGGGTCCAGATCGGGTGCGGACTGCTGAGCAATGTAAGCGTTGGTGTTGGCAGGGTTGCCCACAACCAATACTTTCACGCTGCGTTTGGCGTTGTCGTTCAGTGCTTTGCCCTGGACTGTGAAAATTGCGCCGTTGGCTTCGAGCAAATCCTTGCGTTCCATGCCTTTGCTGCGTGGGCGTGCGCCAACCAACAATGCAACGTCTACGTCTTTGAAGGCAGTTGCTGGGTCGTCTGTAATCACCACGCCTTGCAGCAACGGGAATGCGCAATCTTCCAGTTCCATGACCACACCCTTCACTGCGGGCAGGGCAGGGGTAATGTCCAGCAACTGCAAAATCACGGGCTGGTCTTTGCCCAGCATGTCGCCATTGGCGATACGGAACAACAAGCTGTAGCCGATTTGGCCGGCAGCGCCTGTAACGGCAACTCGCATTGCGGGTTTGGTCATGTCAAACACTCCAAAGGATTAAAAATCGAAGGCCATAGTTTAGCGCCAAACACTGACACCTTGTTGACTAACTTGGTGGTTTAGAGGGGATTAACTTCTAAAAGTCCTCTATAAGATATAAGATACACAATAATCCGAAAAGACAAGATCGAGACACAATTTGCAACCTGTCAATCCAACGTTCAGCCCGCTTTATCAGCAAATCAAAGGTTTGCTGCTGAAAAGCCTGCAAGACGGCGAATGGAAGCCGGGTGAACTCATTCCGTCTGAAACCGAACTTGCTGTCCGCTATGGCGTAAGCCAAGGCACTGTGCGCAAAGCCATTGACGAACTTGCCGCCGAAAACCTGGTGGATCGCAAGCAGGGGCGGGGCACCTTTGTTGCTACGCACAACGAGGCCAAATCAGAGTACCGGTTTTTGCGCCTCGCAGCCGATGAAGAGCCGGGCGTGAAGCCCAAATCCACCTATTTGTCTGTGGAGCGGGTTCGCGCCAGTTCCCAGATTGCCAAATTGCTTGATATCAAACCCAGCGACTCCGTGTTTGTGGTCAAGCGTGTCATGCGTTTTGATGGCGTGCCGCGCATTTTTGACGAAATCTGGCTGCCTGCTTCCCAATACAAGGGGCTTACGCTCGAGCGGCTTCAGCAGTGGAATTCCACCCTGTATGGCTTTCTTGAAAGCAGCTTCAATGTGCGCATGTTGCGGGCCAACGAGCACATCAAGGCGGTCAGCGCCCAGGCCGAGCACGCAGCCATTTTGCAGGTTGAGGAAGGCACACCTTTGTTGCTGGTCGAGCGGCTTTCAATGACGTATGCTGACAAACCAGTAGAGCTTCGTCGTGGATGGTACTTGACCGACAAGTTTTCATACAGGAATGAATTGTATTGAATTGATACAAGTCTTTTGCGGGCAAAAGAATGCATTTGCTTCATTTGGTGCTCAAAATCAAAAACTTCCCGCTTTAAGCCTTGGTCGATTTGGTTCAAAATATATCGTTGTCCGATATTGGTTTTTTTTAAAGGATTCAAGCCGAAAGGCTTAGGGTTTCGGCCCGTTTCCCAATCACTTTTATAAGAACTCGAGCATGTCAAACACTGTTGCGAAGAAACGTCCGGAGTACCGGAACATACATGTCACACAAATTCTGAAGTACCGGCTGCCATTGGCCGGGAAACTGTCCATCTTGCACCGCGTCAGTGGCGCCGTGCTGTTTTTGGCACTTCCCGTCATTCTCCTGCCGCTTTTTGACAAAAGCATCACTTCCGAACTCACTTTCCTCGAAATGCAATCACTGGTCAGCAGCCCGCTGGTCAAAATCGTGTTGCTGGGCCTCATCTGGTCTTACCTGCATCACTTTGCAGCCGGTATCCGCTATCTGGCGCTAGATGTGCACATGGGCACTGAAAAGTACGCCGCCAGCAAAAGTGCGGGCATTGTGTTCGCTGTCAGTTTGAGCCTGACCGCCTTGTTCGGTCTGAAACTGTTCGGAGTGTTTTAATCATGGGTAACAATATTGGTTCCAAGCGCCTGGTGGTTGGTGCACATTACGGCCTGAAAGAATGGGTGGCGCAGCGCATTACAGCGGTCATCATGGCGGTTTACACAATCGGCCTGTTTCTGGCTGTGTTGTTCACACCCGATCTCGATTACGTGAAGTGGGTTGGTTTCTTCAATTTCACCGTATTGTCTTTCCCCCTGGGCAAAATTCTTGCACTGCTGGCCATTTTGTCACTGTGCTATCACGCCTACATCGGTATTCGCGACATCTGGATGGACTACGTCAAGCCCACCGGCATTCGTCTGACATTGCAAGTTTTTACGGCGTTGTGGCTGCTCGGTGCTGCCGGCTACGCTGCTGACATTCTCTGGAGGGTCTAAAAGTGACTGCAGTTAAAACTTCCCTTCCACGTCGCAAATTCGACGCGGTAATTGTAGGTGCGGGTGGCGCGGGTATGCGTTGTTCGCTCCAGTTGGCAGAGGCTGGTCTGAATGTAGCCGTGCTGTCCAAAGTATTCCCCACACGCTCACACACAGTGGCTGCGCAGGGTGGTATTGGTGCATCGCTGGGCAATATGTCTGACGACAGCTGGTACTGGCACATGTTCGACACCGTGAAAGGTTCCGATTATCTGGGTGACCAGGACGCAATCGAATTCATGTGTCGTGAGGCCCCCAAAGTGGTTTACGAACTTGAGCACTTTGGCATGCCGTTTGACCGCAACCCCGACGGCACCATTTACCAGCGTCCATTTGGTGGCCACACAGCCAACTTCGGTGAAAAGCCGGTTCAGCGCGCTTGCGCGGCCGCCGACCGCACAGGCCACGCCTTGTTGCACACGCTTTATCAGCGCAACGTTCGTGCCCGCACTCAGTTCTTTGTTGAATGGATGGCGCTTGACATCATCCGCGACGCCGACGGCGACGTGGTGGGCGTAACAGCGCTTGAAATGGAAACCGGCGAAATGATGGTGTTGGAAGCCAAAACCACCGTATTTGCCACTGGTGGTGCTGGTCGCATTTGGGACGCATCCACCAACGCCTTCATCAATACAGGTGACGGTATGGGTATGGCAGCACGCGCTGGCATTCCTCTGGAAGACATGGAATTCTGGCAGTTCCACCCCACAGGTGTAGCTGGTGCCGGTGTGCTGGTTACCGAGGGCGTTCGCGGTGAAGGCGGCATCTTGCTGAACAGCGAAGGCGAGCGTTTCATGGAACGTTATGCACCCACCTTGAAAGACTTGGCTCCACGCGACTTTGTGTCACGTTCAATGGACCAGGAAATCAAGGAAGGCCGTGGTTGTGGTCCTAATAAAGATTATGTGTTGTTGAAGCTAGACCACCTGGGCGCCGACACCATCATGAAGCGTCTGCCCTCGATTCGCGAAATTGCGATCAAGTTTGCCAACGTAGACCCAATCAAAGAGCCGATTCCAGTGGTTCCAACCATCCATTATCAAATGGGCGGTATCCCCACCAATGTGTATGGGCAGGTTGTAGCCCCCAAAGTACCGGGCGGCCCCAGCGAGATCATCAATGGCATGTACGCCATCGGCGAGTGTGCTTGCGTGTCCGTACACGGCGCGAACCGCTTGGGTACCAACTCCTTGCTCGACTTGATCGTATTTGGTCGTGCGGCAGGTAATCACATTGTGAACAGCAACTTGAAGGCCCGTAGCCACAAGGAATTGCCAGCTGATGGCACTGACCTCACCATGGCGCGTGTTGACAAGTTGATGACGTCTACCAGTGGTGAAAATACCCGTGTGGTGGCCGATGCCATTCGCAAGGGCATGCAGTACCACTGTGGCGTGTTCCGTACCACTGAATTGATGGAAGCAGGCGTGACCAAGATCAACGACTTGGCCGCGCAAGCTGAGCACATTCACTTGAAAGACAAATCCAAAGTGTTCAACACCGCCTTGGTTGAAGCCCTGGAACTGGCCAACCTGCAGGAAACTGCCAAGGCCACCATGGTGTCTGCCGCTGCCCGTGAAGAAAGCCGTGGTGCACACGCCCACCGTGACTTCCCAGAGCGTGATGATGACAAGTGGATGCGTCACAGCCTGTGGTACTCCGAAGGCAACCGCCTGGACTACAAGCCAGTGAACCTGAAGCCAATGACAGTTGAAACCTTCCAGCCCAAAAAGCGGACGTTCTAATCAAGGTTACGAGGTACAGAAAATGAGTGAAAAGAGAATCGTACGTTTTGAGATTTATCGCTACGACCCCGACACCGGCGAAGCACCGAAAATGCAAAAGCTGGAAGTGGAGCTGGAGCCCACCGACAAAATGTTGCTGGATGCGTTGATGCGCATCAAGAGCGATGTGGATGAGTCACTGGCCTATCGCCGTTCATGCCGTGAAGGTGTGTGTGGCTCGGACGCCATGAACATCAACGGCAAAAATGGTTTGGCTTGCATTACCAACTTGCGCGACTTGAAACAGCCTATCGTGCTGAAGCCGCTGCCTGGCCTACCTGTTGTTCGCGACCTCATCGTCGACATGACCCAGTTTTTCAAGCAGTACCATTCAATCAAGCCCTATTTGGTGAATGACACGCCTCCCCCTGAAAAGGAGCGCTTGCAGTCGCCCGAAGAACGTGAAGAACTGGATGGCCTGTACGAATGTATCCTGTGCGCATGCTGTTCTACCAGCTGCCCATCATTCTGGTGGAACCCTGACAAGTTCGTCGGCCCTGCCGGTTTGTTGCAAGCCTATCGTTTCATCGCTGACAGTCGCGATCAAACCACCGGTGAGCGTCTGGACAACTTGGAAGATCCATACCGTTTGTTCCGCTGCCACACCATCATGAACTGTGTGGACGTGTGTCCAAAAGGCTTGAATCCTACAAAGGCAATTGGCAAGATCAAGGAATTGATGGTGCGTCGCGCCGTCTAGAACCCTTGTTCGGATTTTTTTATTCAAATCGGGGTTGTGCACTGCAAAACCCCGTTTTTTTTGTTGTAGTTTATGTCTAATCAGAGTCATCAGGCGGATCCAACTCAACGTGCCCGTTTACGCTGGCGCGCCAGGCGAGGCCTATTGGAAAACGACCTGATTATCGAACGATTTTTCGACAAGCATGAAATGGAATTGACCAACGACGACGTGCAGGCATTGACTGTGCTGTTCGAAGAAGTCGACAACGTCCTGCTTGACCTGTTCCTAGGCCGAAAAGAGCCGGAAGGGGATCTGGATAAACCTGAGGTGCGCAAGGTAATCCAGATGATGCGAGAACTTTAATTTCAATCCCATTAGAAGGAAATCCGATGAGCACAGAACACAAGGCCACGCTGTCGTTTACTGACGGCACCCCTTCGGTAGAATTTCCCATTCACAAAGGCACCATTGGTCCCGATGTGATCGACATCCGCAAGCTGTACGGATCCACCGGCAAATTCACCTACGATCCAGGCTTCCTGTCCACTGCGTCTTGCAATTCCTCCATCACCTACATTGACGGTGACAAAGGCGAGTTGCTGTATCGCGGTTACCCCATTGAGCAACTGGCACAGCAATGTGACTTCATGGATGTGTGTTACCTGTTGCTGAACGGTGAATTGCCGAATGTGGCCGAAAAAGCAACATTTGACGACCTGGTCACCAAGCACACCATGGTCAATGACCAGATGAACTTTTTCCTGCGCGGTTTCCGTCGTGATGCACACCCCATGGCTGTGATGACTGGTTTGGTAGGCGGTATGTCTGCCTTTTACCCAGACTCGATGAACCTGTTGGATAAAAACCAGCGCGATATTTCTGCAATCCGCTTGATTGCAAAAATGCCAACCCTGGTTGCCATGGCCTACAAATACGGCATCGGGGCACCCAACATTTATCCCAAGAACGAACTTGGTTACACCGCCAACTTCATGCGCATGATGTTCGGTAACCCCTGCGAAGAATACAAGGTCAACGACGTGCTGGTGCGCGCCATGGACCGCATTTTCATCTTGCACGCGGATCACGAGCAAAACGCATCAACTTCAACAGTTCGTTTGTGTGCTTCTTCCGGCACCAACCCCTTCGCGGCGATTGCTGCTGGCGTTGCATGTCTGTGGGGCCCGTCTCATGGCGGCGCCAACGAGGCCTGCCTGAACATGTTGACAGAAATTCAAGCCAACGGTGGCGTCGAGAAAATCGGCGACTTCATTGCCAAGGTGAAAGACAAAGACTCTGGCGTTCGCCTGATGGGCTTTGGTCACCGCGTGTACAAGAACTACGATCCCCGCGCGAAACTGATGCGCGAAACCTGCCACGAAGTATTGAATGAATTGGGCTTGCACGACGACCCATTGTTCAAGATTGCGATGGCCTTGGAAAAGATTGCGCTGGAAGACGAATACTTCGTGAAGCGCAAGTTGTACCCGAACGTGGACTTCTACTCAGGCATCGTTCAAAAGGCGATCGGTATTCCTGTACCACTGTTTACGGCCATTTTCGCGCTGGCCCGCACCGTGGGTTGGATTGCTCAGTTGAACGAAATGATTGCAGACCCCGAGTACAAAATCGGTCGTCCACGTCAACTGTTCAACGGTGCAGCACACCGCAACGTGAAACCCATCGATCAGCGCTAAATCTCGATTCGACTGGACAACAAAAAGCCACCCTCGGGTGGCTTTTTTCATTTTCACCACATTTTTCACATTCATCTCAGGCAACGCTTTAGTGCGCTTTCTCTAATCTGCTATCCTTTGGGCTTAACTCTTAAAACAGTCTATTTGGCTGTTTTTTGCTATCTGGTTAGGGGCAGGGGCTCCACAAACCAGACGGGGAGTGCGGTTTAACCCACGTGTGTAGGGATTCGGTCCGATGGCAATAGCCAAGGTCGAGTCCGAACCCCACATCTTTGAAACGAGAAACTCGGAAAAAGGTGAAGCGCAAATGATGCGATCATTACAACAAAACTCGTATTTGTTCGGGGGCAATGCGCCCTATGTCGAAGAAATGTACGAGGCCTACCTGGACAACCCAGGATCTGTGCCAGACAAATGGCGCGCCTACTTTGACCAAATGCAAATGGTGCCTTCCGCTCACGGTGACGTGAACGAGAAAGACGTGGCCCATGCGCCGGTGGTTCAATCTTTTGCCCAACGTGCCAAAAAAGGCTTCCTGCAGCCGCAGATACATTCTGCCGACCTGGAAGTGGCCAAGAAACAGGTGCACGTGCAGTCCATTGTGGCGGCTTATCGCTTCCTGGGTTCACGATTTGCAGACCTGGATCCGCTAAAGCGCCAGGAACGCCCGAACATTCCGGAGCTTGATCCAGCCTTCTACGGTTTGACCGAAGCGGACATGGACATCACGTTCTCCGCGACCAACACCTACTTTGGTCAAGATCAAATGACCCTTCGCGACATCGTGAAGGCTTTGCGCGACACCTACTGCCGTTCCATCGGTATTGAATACATGCACATCAGCGACCCCGCCCAAAAGCGCTGGTTGCAAGAACGCATGGAAACCAGCCTGGGTACCGCTCAACTGTCGACTGAGGAAAAGTTACACATTCTCGAGCGCCTGACCGCTGCTGAAGGCCTCGAGCGCTATTTGCATACACGGTATGTGGGTCAGAAGCGTTTTTCACTTGAAGGCGGTGAGTCTTTCATTGCTTCGCTTGACCAGGTGATTCAGCGTGGTGGTGCCAACGGTGTGCAAGAAACCATTATTGGCATGGCTCACCGTGGCCGTTTGAACGTATTGGTCAACATTTTGGGCAAAAGCCCAAGCCAGTTGTTTGAAGAATTTGAAGGCAAGCATGCCGATGATTTGCCCGCGGGTGATGTGAAGTATCACCAAGGCTTTTCATCCGATGTCACCACCCCCGGTGGCCCCATGCACTTGTCTTTGGCGTTTAACCCGTCTCACCTTGAAATCGTCAACCCCGTGGTTGAAGGGTCGGTGAAGGCTCGTCAAGAACGTCGTGGTGACAAGGAAGGCAAGCAGGTGTTGCCAGTGCTGGTGCACGGTGATGCAGCTTTTGCCGGTCAGGGTGTTGTCATGGAAACACTGAACCTGGTGCACACGCGTGGCTACGGCACAGGCGGTACGGTTCACATCGTGATCAACAACCAAATCGGTTTCACCACCTCCGATCCTCGCGACAGTCGTTCCACGCTGTACTGTTCAGACGTGGTCAAAATGATTGAGGCGCCGGTATTCCACGTCAATGGCGACGATCCCGAAGCAGTGATTTTCGTAACCCAGTTGGCGCTCGATTTCCGCATGGAATTCCAGCAAGACGTGGTGATCGACATTGTCTGTTTCCGCAAGCTGGGCCACAACGAACAAGACACCCCGGCCGTTACTCAGCCTTTGATGTACAAGAAAATTGGCCAGCATCCCGGCACGCGTGCACTGTACGCTGAGCGCTTGGTAATGCAGGGTATTCTTAGTGCAGATGGCGCAGAAAAACTTGTTGCTGACTTCCGCGCTGCGATGGACGAGGGCAAGCACAACCGCGCCGATCCCGTGCTGACCAACTACAAGAGCAAGTTTGCGGTGGATTGGTCACCTTACTTGAACAAGAAGTGGACCGATGCGGCTGACACATCGGTGCCTATCTCTGAAATCAAGCGTCTGTCCGAACGTATTACAACAGTGCCTGAAAACTTCAAGGTTCACCCCTTGGTGCAAAAAGTGATCGCTGATCGTGCTGCCATGGGTCAAGGTGAAACCTTGCTGGATTGGGGCATGGGTGAGCACCTGGCTTACGCTTCTCTGGTTTCCTCTGGTTATGCTGTTCGCATGACTGGTCAGGATTGTGGTCGCGGCACCTTCACTCACCGCCACGCCGTTTTGCATCATCAGGGTCGTGAAAAGTGGAGCGAGGGTACCTATGTGCCTCTGGAAAATATTTCAGAAAGCCAGGCACCCTTCACGGTGATCGACTCTGTATTGTCAGAAGAAGCTGTGCTTGGTTTTGAATACGGCTACTCCACTGCCGAACCCAACACTTTGGTTATTTGGGAAGCCCAGTTTGGCGACTTCGCCAACGGTGCCCAGGTGGTGATCGACCAGTTTATTTCTTCAGGTGAAGTCAAGTGGGGTCGTGCCTCTGGCCTGGTCATGATGTTGCCTCACGGTTATGAAGGTCAGGGCCCTGAGCACTCCTCTGCACGAATTGAGCGTTATTTGCAGCTCTGTGCCGAGAACAACATGCAGGTGTGTCAGCCGACCACGCCAGCGCAAATTTTCCACCTGTTGCGTCGCCAGATGATCCGCTTGTTCCGCAAGCCATTGATCATCATGACGCCGAAGTCTTTGTTGCGTCACAAGGAAGCCACATCTTCCCTGCAAGACCTGTCAAAAGGCCACTTCCAGACAGTGATTGGTGACCAGGGCGAACTGGAAGCCAGCAAGGTCAAGCGAGTGGTCCTTTGTTCCGGTCGCGTGTATTACGACCTTATCGCGGCTCGTCGTGAGCGCAACATCAAAGATGTTGCGATTGCACGTATCGAGCAGCTGTACCCATTCCCGCACAAGTCATTGAGCGCAGAACTGCGCAAATACCCCAATGTGACCGATGTGGTGTGGTGTCAGGATGAACCGCAAAACCAGGGACCCTGGTTCCAGATCCAGCACAACGTGCTTGAAAACCTGTCGGAAGGACAGCGTCTGGGTTATGCGGGCCGTCCGGCGTCAGCTTCTCCAGCCGTGGGCTATTACGCCAAGCACAACGAACAGCAGAAAGCGCTGATCGATGCTGCTTTTGGCAAGCTCAAGGGTTTCGTGATCACCAAGTAACTACAGGACGCGGGCTGGCCATGGTGGTCGCCCGCACTTGAACAAAGAATTCAAAAGGAAAATATTCCATGGCAATCGTAGAAGTGGTCGTACCACAACTGTCCGAATCTGTCGCCGAAGCAACGCTGTTGAATTGGTACAAAAAACCTGGTGACGCGGTTAAGCGTGACGAAAACCTGATCGATGTTGAAACCGACAAGGTTGTGCTTGAAGTGCCTGCGCCTTCTGGCGGTGTTATTGTTGAAATTCTCTGCGAAGACGGTGCAACCGTTGTCGCAGGCCAGGTTTTGGCGAAAATTGACACGGAAGCAAGTGCTTCAGCAAGCGCACCTGCTGCCGCAACGCCTGCACCCGCGGCGGCTTCAGCACCAGCAGCCCCAGCATCCGCTCCAGCTCCTTCGGCCAGCGTTGATGGGTCTGTCGCCATGCCAGCAGCCGCCAAAATGATGGCGGAGAACAAGCTGAGTGCAGACCAAGTTGCAGGCTCCGGAAAAGATGGTCGCATCACCAAGGGCGATGTAATTGGCACCTTGAATGCACCTGCAGCAGCGCCTGCTCCCGCCGCCAAACCAGCAGCTGCACCGGCTGCTGCCAAACCAGTCAGCCTGTTGCCCGAAGTTAAAGCGCCGCTTGATCCTTCAACCTTGATTGAAGGCCGCCCAGAGCAGCGCGTGCCCATGAGCCGTTTGCGCGCACGCGTTGCAGAGCGCCTGGTACAGTCTCAGCAAACCAACGCCATTCTGACCACGTTCAACGAAGTGAACATGAAGCCGGTGATGGACTTGCGCAACAAGTACAAGGACAAGTTCGAAAAAGAACATGGTGCCAAGCTGGGCTTCATGGGCTTCTTCGTGAAAGCAGCAGTGGCTGCATTGAAAAAGTACCCAGTGCTCAATGCCTCTGTCGATGGCAACGACATTGTGTACCACGGCTACTTCGACATCGGTATTGCCGTGGGTTCCCCACGTGGTTTGGTGGTGCCGATTATTCGCAACGCCGATCAAATGAGCATTGCCGACATTGAGATGAAGATTGCCGAATTCGGCCAGAAAGCCAAAGACGGCAAACTAAGCCTGGACGACCTCACAGGCGGTACATTCTCGATTTCCAACGGTGGTGTGTTTGGTTCCATGCTGTCCACCCCGATTATCAATCCACCCCAGTCGGCAATTTTGGGTATTCACGCCACGAAAGAGCGTGCAGTGGTCGAGAACGGTGAAATCGTGATTCGCCCAATGAACTACCTGGCCATGAGCTATGACCACCGAATTATTGATGGTCGTGAAGCGGTGCTTGGTTTGGTCGCAATGAAGGAAGCCCTGGAAGACCCAGCACGCTTGCTGCTGGAACTGTAAGGGGAATTCTCATGAGTACACAATACGACGTAGTAGTGATTGGTGCGGGCCCCGGCGGTTACATCGCCGCGATCCGCGCGGGTCAGCTGGGTATGAAAGTGGCCTGTATTGAAGGCAATGCATACGATGATCCCAAGGGTGAACCACGCTTGGGCGGAACTTGCCTGAATGTGGGTTGCATTCCATCGAAGGCTTTGTTGGCCTCTTCCGAGGAATTCGAGAAGATCCAGCATCATGCTGAAGATCACGGAATCACGGTGACTGGTGCGAAAATGGACGTGGCCAAAATGGTCAAGCGCAAAGATGAGATCGTTGCGAAAATGACCGGCGGTATTCAATACCTGTTCAAGAAAAACAAGGTCACGCCCATCAAGGGCTGGGCCAGTTTTTCCGGCAAGGTCGATGGTGGTTTCGAGTTGACCGTGAAAAGTGCGGCCGGTGAAGAAAAAGTGACTGCCAAACAGGTCATCGTCGCGACAGGTTCCAAGGCCCGCCATTTGCCCGGGATTGCTGTAGACAATGAAATCGTTTGCGACAACGAGGGTGCCCTGAAATTTGGCGCTGTGCCCAAGAAGTTGGGCGTGATTGGTGCGGGCGTGATTGGTCTTGAGCTGGGCTCTGTGTGGCGCCGTTTGGGTGCGGAAGTAACCGTGCTCGAAGCCATGCCCAATTTCCTGGCTGCAGCCGATGAAGGTGTGGCCAAGGAAATGCAGAAGATCTTCACCAAGCAAGGTTTGAAGATGAACATGGGCGTGAAAATTGGTGAAGTGAAGGCCAGCAAGAAAGGCGTTTCAGTGGCTTACACCGATGCCGATGGGGCAGCCCAAAAGCTGGATTGCGACAAACTGATCGTGTCTGTGGGCCGCGTACCCAACACCGATGGCTTGAACCTGGAAGCCGTTGGCCTGAAAACCAATGACCGTGGCCAGATTGATGTGGATGCCCACTGCCAAACCTTGGTGGCTGGTATTTACGCGATTGGCGATGTGATTCGGGGTGCCATGTTGGCGCACAAGGCTGAAGAAGAAGGCGTGATGGTTGCAGAAATCATGGCTGGGCAGGCTGGCCATTGCAACTACGACACCATTCCATGGGTTATTTACACCTCACCTGAAGTGGCTTGGGTGGGTAAAACCGAGCAACAGTTGAAACAGGAAGGCCGCAAGTACAAGGCAGGTCAGTTCCCGTTCATGGCCAATGGCCGTGCGCTGGGGCAGGGTGATTCTCAAGGCTTTGTGAAAGTGTTGGCCGATGCCACCACCGATGAAGTTCTTGGTGTGCATATCATCAATAGCCATGCCTCTGACTTGATTGCGGAAGCGGTCATGGCCATGGAGTTCAAGGCTTCTTCTGAAGACATCGGTCGCATTTGCCATGCGCACCCCAGTTTGTCTGAAGTGGTCAAGGAAGCGGCTTTGGCTTGCGACAAGCGTCAACTGAACGGTTAATATTTAGCTCAGTGTCGATCCGAAACGGCTGGTGAATTGCTTCATCGGCCGTTTTTTTAATTCTATTGATTCAAATTCATCATCGTGAACGTTCAGGAATACTACAAACAAACTTTGGCCGAACGTGGTTACCAGTCGGATGCTGCACAGCAAAAGGCGGTAGACCGCATGCAGCTTTTTTACGATGAGTTTGTTGAATACAAAAAAGCCCGCAGCAGTGTTATTAAAAAATTCTTGAATCGCCCAGCTGTTCCCAAGGGCTTGTACCTGTGGGGTGGGGTAGGCCGCGGTAAAAGTTTTTTGATGGATTGCTTTTACAACTCTGTTACCGTACAGCGAAAGGTGCGTTTGCATTTTCATGAGTTCATGCGCGGTGTGCATGCCGAACTCGATGATCTGAAAGGGGTTCAGGACCCGCTGGACGAGGTGGCTGCTCGCATTGCCAAGCGTTACCGTTTGATTTGTTTTGACGAGTTTCACGTATCGGACATTGCCGATGCCATGATTCTGTATCGCCTGCTGGATGGCTTGTTCGCCAACGGCGTGACTTTCCTGATGACGTCCAACTACAAGCCCGATGACCTATACCCAGACGGCTTACACCGCGATCGTTTGCTGCCCGCCATTGCTTTGCTCAATAAGCAACTTGACGTGATTAATGTCGATGTGGGCGTGGATTACCGCCGCCGCACGTTGGCGCAATTGAATACCTACCTGATGCCGCTTGATGACGTCGCAGACAGGCAGTTGACCGAAGACTTCAAGCGCTTGGCCGAAGTAGCCGATGAGCCAGCAGAGCTACAAATTGAATCACGCGTCATCAAGGCGGTACGACGTGCGGGTTCAGTGGTGTGGTTTGATTTTCCCACCCTGTGCGGTGGCCCGCGCTCGCAAAACGATTACCTGGAAATTGCCAGCCAGTTTCAAACCGTGATTCTCAGTGGTGTGCCCAAAATGGGTGCGGGCATGGCCTCCGAGGCGCGTCGCTTCACTTGGTTGATCGATGTGTTGTACGACCACAAAGTGAAGCTGATTATGTCGGCTGCTGTGGAACCGGAAGAACTGTACACCGAAGGTGCAATGGCGCATGAGTTCTTCCGCACGGTGAGCCGCATTGTCGAAATGCAATCCAAAGAGTATTTGGATTCGCCGAAGCGAAACGCGGTGCGACTTTAATTTTTCTTATTTGTTTCCTTTCGCTTTTGCAAAGGCGGCAGCAAATGCATTGTTGGCAAACCCCGCACCCTGTTGCGAACTGGAAGCAGTGCCACCTCCGCGTCGATCTCCTCTTGAATCGCCTGCGCGGTTGGCTTGAATCTGCCGCCCGGCAGTTTGCCCGGGCATTGCTTTCGGCACTTCATCGCCCATCTTCATGGTCAATGAAATGCGCTTGCGGGGAATGTCCACTTCTAGCACTTTCACTTTCACAATCTGCCCTGTTTTCACCACGGTGTGCGGGTCTTTCACAAAGGTGTTGGATAAAGCAGAAACATGCACCAGGCCATCTTGATGCACGCCAATGTCAACAAATGCGCCGAAATTGGCCACATTGGTGACGACACCCTCCAGCGTCATGCCAGGCTTCAAATCAGCCATGGTGTGCACTTTGTCATCAAATTTCGCAGTCTTGAAGCTGGGGCGTGGGTCACGGCCTGGTTTTTCAAGTTCTACCAAGATGTCTTGAACAGTGGGCAGGCCAAATCGCTCATCCACAAACTCCGAAGGTTTTAATTCCTTGAGCACTTCACGACTGCCCACCAGGCTACCCACAGGCTTTTTAACCTTGGCTGCCATTTTCTCGACAACAATATAAGCCTCGGGGTGTACAGAGGATGCATCCAGCGGATTTTCCGCACCATGAATGCGCAGAAAGCCCGCTGCCTGCTCAAATGTTTTGTCACCCAAGCGCGGTACTTTACGAAGGTCTTCGCGGCTTTTGAATTTGCCATTTGTATTTCGGAATGAAACCAGCGCCTTCGCCACCGATGCATTCAAACCCGACACGCGCGACAGCAATTGCTCAGAAGCAGTGTTCACTTCTACACCCACAGCGTTGACGCAATCTTCAACCACTGCATCAAGACGACCGCTCAGCTGGCGCTGATCCACATCGTGCTGGTATTGGCCTACACCGATTGATTTAGGATCGATTTTGACCAATTCAGCCAGGGGGTCTTGCAAGCGACGCGCAATCGACACCGCGCCGCGAATGCTGACATCCAGATCAGGCAGTTCAGCCGATGCCAAGGCCGAGGCAGAGTAAACCGAGGCGCCGGCTTCACTCACCATCACGCGAGTGGCTTTCAGGTCTTTGTGTTGCGCGAGCAAGTCGGCAGCGAGCTGATCGGTTTCCCGGCTGGCGGTGCCGTTGCCAATGGCAATCAATTCAACATTGTGTTTTTGGCACAGCGCAGCCAGCAGGGCGATGGATTCATTCCATTGTCGGCGGGGTTCATGCGGGTAGATTGTGGCGTGTTCAACCACCTGGCCTGTACTGTCAATCACTGCCACCTTCACACCCGTGCGAATACCCGGGTCCAGGCCCATGGTGGCCTTACCACCGGCTGGTGCTGACAACAACAGGTCTTTCAGGTTTTTACCAAACACGGTAATGGCTTCGGCTTGCGCTGCGTCACGTAGCGTGCCGATCACTTCACTTTCAAGGGTGCTGGCCAGTTTGATCTTCCAGGTCCAGCGGCATGTTTCGCTCAAGAACTTGCCGCGTGGGCTGTCGTCTCGCTCAATGCCGTGCAGGCGTGCAATTTCAGATTCAAAAGGGTGGGGCGCGCGTGGGCTTTCGGCTTCCCACACTTCGGGCAGGTCCACTTTCAGTGTCAAAAATCCCTGTTCACGGCCGCGCAGCATGGCAAGCATGCGGTGCGAAGCCGTGCTGCTCAAGGGTTCCTGATGCTCAAAATAATCTTGAAACTTGATTGCCTCGCTGGCTTTTTCAGGCACCACGGCAGCGCGAATCGCGCCCTCGGCTTTTAAGCGGTTTCTTAAAAGTGCCAATAAGGCTGCGTTCTCTGAAAATTGTTCCGCCAAAATATCGCGGGCACCGTCCAGTGCAGCTTTGGTGTCATTGATCTGATGTTCTGCATTCAAATAGACCGTTGCCAATTCTTCGGGTACGGCCTGCCTGTTTTCAAGAATCGCATCGGCCAGTGGCTGCAGGCCAGCTTCACGGGCAATTTGGGCGCGTGTGCGGCGCTTGGGCTTGTAGGGCAGATACAGGTCTTCCAGCGTCTGCTTGTTTTCGGCCTTTTCGATGGCTGCTTTCAGTTCGGGCGTTAATTTGCCCTGGCTTTCAATGGATTCCAGAATACTGCTGCGTCGATCTTCCAGTTCACGCAGATACACCAACCGTTCTTGAAGATCACGAAGCACTGCATCGTCTAGCCCACCCGTGGCCTCTTTTCGGTAACGGGCGATGAAAGGCACAGTTGCACCTTCGTCCAACAAATCGACTGCTGCCTTGATTTGTGATTGTGCGGCACCCAATTCTTGAGCCAACTGGGCGATAATTCGATTTTGAACAAGCGACATGGATTCTGATCTATGAGTTTTCAAAGTAAGCAGGGCATTGTGCCACAGCTTGTGAAGTCCTCCGGTGTCAGGATGCAAGGCCTGCTCACCCGCATTTTGCCTGCCTCGGCCCTGGTACTGGCTGCCTGTAGTACGGTTCAGTTGCAGGCCAGCAAACCACAGGCACCCAACACGCTTGAGCAAGCACGTGCCTATGTGGCCGAGCGAGAAAAACAACTTGAGTACCTTGAGTACGAGTTGAATGAGCAATCACGCGCCTGTTACAACAAGTTTTTTGTTTCCAGCTGTTTGGATGATGTGCGTCTGCAAGGCGCACAAATTCGCCGGGCGCACCTTGAAGTTCAAGGCAAGGCTGAGGACATGATTCGCCTGGATGAATATGCAAATCGTCGTTCCAGAACGCCGAACTAAAATTGGCCGCAGAATGGGTGATCCACTTCGGGTAGATTGATACCAGCCTTTGTTCACTTGCGGCTACAATGGTGTTACCACCGAGCCGGTTCAACCTGAATGCCCATGGTCCACACTGAAGACATCGAATCGATCAAGCGACGAATTGTAGAACTGCAAGTCGAGCACCGGGATCTTGATCAAATTATCGCCATGCTGACGGCACAGGCGGGTTTTGATCAGTTGCAGGTTCGAAGGCTGAAAAAGCGCAAATTGCAAATCAAAGACTCAATTACGCTGTTGCAAATTCAGCTTGAACCCGATATTCCCGCCTAACCATCACGTCCATACGCGCCCATATCCTGCATGTTTGATTTCTCTGAACCCTTGAACGAGGCTTTTGCCCCTGGTGGTGCTTTGGCCCGCCGACTGCCCGGGTTCAGCGCACGTGAATCGCAAATTGAAATGGCACAGGCTGTGGGGCAAGCCATTGAAACCCAAGGTGCGTTGGTTGTGGAGGCGGGTACAGGCACCGGCAAAACCTTCGCTTATGTGGTGCCAGCCTTGTTGTCCGGGCGACGGGTGTTGTTGTCCACCGCCACCAAAACTTTGCAGGACCAACTGTTCAACAAAGACCTGCCGTTGGTGCGCGAAGCCTTGGGTGTACCGGTCAATGTCGCATTGTTGAAGGGCCGCCAGAATTACGTATGTCATTTCCACCTTGAGCGGGCTTTGAAAGAAGCACGGTTGCCATCGCCCCGCGAAGTGGATCATTTACAAAAGGTAAAACTATTTGCTGGCCGCACCCACACCGGTGACCGGGCCGATTGTGCAGGTGTACCCGAGGACTCAGCCGTTTGGAGCTGGGTAACCTCCAACAAAGACAATTGCTTGGGCGGCGAGTGCCCCAATGCCTCTGAATGCTTTGTGAACAAAGCGCGCCGCGATGCGCTGGATGCGGAAGTGGTGGTTGTGAATCACCATTTGTTTTTGGCAGACCTGGCGCTGAAGGAAGAGGGAATTGCAGAGCTGCTTCCGGCCTGCGATGTGATTGTGTTTGATGAAGCGCATCAGTTGCCAGACATCGCAACAAGCCTGCTTGGGCAAGCCATATCCACCGCCCAATGTCAGGAGTTTTTGCGGGACGTGCTCATTGAAGGGCGCACTTCCAGTGCAGATGCTGGTGATTGGGATGCTGTGCTTCGCCCCATGGAACTGGCGTTGAAGGAAATTCGGCGCATTGTTGGCACCGAAATTGATTCAGCGCGCTTCACGCATGCCCAGTTTTTGGCTTTGAACGGTGTTGCGGCTGTGTGCACCGACTTTGAAAGTCGCTTGGAGGGATTGATTGAAATGATCAGCCCCCTGTCGGTGCGCAATGAGTCTTGGGTGAAGCTGATGAGCCGTGCCAGTGAACTGTGCCTGCGCTGGCAAGACTGGTTTTCGCCAGCAACAGCGCAATCCGATGAGCAGTCGGTGCGCTGGGTCAGTGTGTCAACCAATGTCGTGCAGTTTTGTGATTCGCCGCTGGATGTGTCGAATGCATTTGCCAAGCTGTATGCAGAACAAGCCAAGACTTGGGTGTTCACCAGCGCCACCTTAAGTATTAAAGAAAGCTTGCAGCATTTCACTTTGCAAGTGGGGCTGGATGATTGCCAGCAGTTGCTGTTGCCCAGCCCCTTCGATTATGAATCGCAAGCGCTGCTGTGCGTGCCCGACAATTTGCCCTTTCCCAACGAGCCCCAATTCAGTAAAAAATTGTGTGATGCGGTGTGGCCGCTGTTACAGGCCAGTGAGGGCGGTGTATTTTTTCTGTGCACCAGCCATCGCGCCGTGAAGCAGGTTGGAGAGTACCTGCGTGAACGAATTGAGAAAGACGAACTGGATTGGAGCCTGTTGGTTCAAGGTGAAGCCTCCAGGGCCGAGTTGCTTGATCAGTTCAGGGTGTTGAATAACCCGGTTTTGGTGGGTGCAGCCAGTTTCTGGGAAGGTGTGGATATTCGAGGCGAAGGGCTGCGCTTGGTCATTATTGACAAGTTGCCGTTTGCTCCACCCGATGATCCGGTGTTTCAAGCCAAAAGTGAATTGATTAAAAACCGCGGTGGCAATGCGTTCCAGGACTTGTCCTTGCCCGACGCAGCCATTGCCTTGAAACAGGGTGCTGGCCGCCTGATTCGCGACGAATCGGATTGGGGTGTGTTGCTGATTGGTGATCGCCGCTTGGTTGAAAAAGGCTATGGCAAATTGCTGTGGCGAAGTTTGCCGCCGTTCAGGCGCACGCGAGAGTTGAGGGTGGCGATTGAGTTTATGCGAGACAAGCGTACGAAATAAGTATGAAATAAAAAAGGATCCGTGAAGGATCCTTTTTTGTTGTGCCGCTTGACGTATCAGGCATCAGTCTTTCCAAACCTGCCACCACTTGGCTTCAACTTTTTCCTTTTCGGGAAGATCCATATTCCAATAAGGGCTGTCTTTAAAGTTGAGGTTGATCACGCGTTCGGTGTCCGCAGCCAGGGAAGTCATGTTCAGTTTCTGGTAGCAGCGCAGGCTGATGAACAGCGCTTCTTCAATAGAAGGCGTTTGTTCAAATCGACGCACCACTTCTTGCGCGCGGTTAACGGCGGCCAGGTAGGCGCCACGTTTGTAGTAGTAGCGGGCCACATGTAGCTCGTTTTGCGCAAGTGCATTCACCAGATATTGAAGGCGCGATTTACTGTCGTCGTAGTACTTGCTGTCAGGAAAACGGCTAACCACTTCCTTGAATGCATCAAACGCAGCACGTGTCCCCTTGGGGTCGCGGGCACTTTGATCTTCACCCGACAGCAGCGCAAAAATGCCTTTGTCCTCGTTGAAGCTGATCAAGCCGCGCAGGTAATACACGTAATCTAGATTCTGGTGGTTGGGGTATAGCTTGATGAAACGGTCAGTGGCAGCCAATGCCTGCGCATTGTCTCCAGCTTTGTAATAAGCAAATGCCGTATCAATTTGCGCCTGTTGGGCAAAACGACCGTAAGGGTAGCGTGCTTCAAGCTTTTCCAGCAGTTCGATACCGCGTTCGTAGTTGCCCACATCAATTTCTGCTTTGGCTTCTTCGTAAAGGCGGGCAGGGCTCCAGCCCTCGGTTTCATCGAATTGTTTTGCCGAGCCGCAGGCGGCCAGCGCGAAAATCAACGCGGGGATCAGGAATAACTGCGATAATGTGCGCAGCCAAGAGGTGCGCGGGGCCAGTGTGGTTTTGTTCATGTGATTTCGAAACCCGAAGTGTCCCTGTTTGATCATCAATGGTTTTCCATTATATCGGGCAAAGCCCGTGCCGCCCACCGGCGGCATACTCAATTGAAAGATTCGATTTTAATTTATGACGTCCCAAATTCAAGCCGACGCGGAAAACGCACAACCTGATCAACCTTTGCAAGCCAGGGTACCCATGGCATTGGGAGGTTCCCGCTTGGACAAAGTGATTGCCGAGTTGTTCCCGCAGTATTCCCGTTCTCGCTTGCAGGGCTGGTTGAAAGAGGAGCGGGTGCTGGTCAATGGTGTGGCTGCGGCCAAAGGCAACCAGAAAGTGCAGGGCATGGACCGCATAGAGCTAAGCCCTGGGGTGTTGGCCCACATGCAGGCCTTGATACCCGAGGACATGAATTTGGACATTGTGGCCCGCACCAAGGAATACACCGTGGTCAACAAGCAGGCAGGCCTGGTGGTTCACCCGGCACCTGGGCACTGGACAGGCACTTTGATGAATGGCCTGTACCACTTGGACCCAGACCTGATTCATGTGCCTCGCGCCGGTATTGTTCACCGCTTGGATGCTGACACCACCGGTTTGATGGTAGTAGCCCGAACGCAGGAAACCCAGGTGAAGCTGGTTCAAATGTTACAGGCTCGCATCGTAAAACGGGTTTATTTGGCCATGGTGTGGGGCCGAATTGCCAACCCCTTGACTGTGAATAACCCCTTGGGCCGCGACCCACGCAATCGCTTGCGTATGGCGGTTGTTGACCATGGCAAGCCCGCTGTAACCCATTTCACGCCGGTGGCTTTTGGCGAATTGCTGGAGGTGCCAGTCACGTTGATGGTGTGCCGCCTTGAAACTGGGCGTACCCATCAAATTCGAGTGCATGCCCAACATGCCGGCTTTGCCTTGGTGGCCGACCCGGTTTATAAAATTAAAGGCGCTGGCAGTCATTCCGCCTTGCGGCTTTCCTCGATTGAACTGCCCAATGGCGAAAAATTCGAGCGGCAGGCCTTGCATGCGACACACCTTAGCTTTCCCGATCCTGCCTATTTTCACGTGCAGGGCGCTGATGAGGCTGCCGAGGATTGGGACGAAAGCCTGGGCAATCATGAGTGGCCCGAGTATGTGGCCAAAGCACCAGAAGATTTGCGCTTGCTGGGTGAAATGGCAGGCATAGACTTTCACAGTGACGAGGTTGAAGAGGCTGTGTTGGAGGAAGCTCACCAACACAAAGCTTCGGTGCTGGTGCGTTTTGATGACGATGATGATCTCGAAGAAATCGAATAAATACCTGCCACTGGCTGACATCAGTCCGAATTGGCCGGGGGTGAAGGTGTGTGTAACGCGAACTGGATTCGATGACCCTGCCTTTGACACGGGTCCTTATGGTTTCAATTTGGGTACGCATGTCGGTGACCGGCCAGACGATGTTGTTAACAGGCGCGGCGTTGTTCAACATGAAATGGGTGCCCCGGTTGTTTGGTTGAATCAGGTGCACGGTTGTCATGTGTTTGATGCGAAGCATGCAAGTGATGCAGATTCATCCAAGACTGCACCACCGCAGGCTGACGCTTCGATCAGCGTCAGCAGCGATGTAGCGCTGGCCGTTATGACAGCAGATTGTTTGCCCGTTGTTTTCGTGGCGTTGAGCCGTGACGGCAAACCATTGGGTGTTGCCGCAGCCCACGCGGGCTGGCGTGGCTTGCATGCTGGCGTGTTGCAAGCGAGTGTGAAGTCCCTCAGCCAGGCTTGCATGGTGCCGTCAACCCAAATCAAAGCCTGGATGGGACCTGCCATCGGCCCTGAGTCGTTTGAGGTTGGGGCAGAGGTATTTCAGGCCTTCGTTCAGCAAAATGCGTCAGCAGCGATATGTTTCAAGCTTGTCAATTCATTGCACGATGGGCAAAGCAAATACCTGGCCGACATATACGCCCTGGCCCGCCTTGCATTGAGCGAATTAGGTGACGGCAATATAGAAGGGGGCGGGCAGGATACGCTTACGGATTCGCGTTGGTTTTCTCATCGGCGGGGGCAGCAGCAGGGGTCTCCATCTGGGCGTTTTGCGACGCTAATTCGGCTTCTTCCTGAGCACGACGCTTGAGTCGTCTCGACTTGGTTCCCATCAGATACGCCAGCACGGCACAGGGCAGCGCCCCATAAAACAGAAATGTGACAATTCCAGCCACAAGGTTTGTTTCTGTGGCTGCCATCAAGGTGACCACATACATCCAGCCAATTATTACGATGTACATCTTTGTGAACTCAAGGGTGATGCGAATACACTGGAGATGGTGCATGAAATCTGCCGGATCAGCAAACAGTAAGGGTCAGAGGCATACAATTATTTGACAAGTCAAAATGTTGCGGTGCACAATATATAAAAGGCCGTCGAGCCTAAGGGAGCACATTGCCCCACAAAGGAGAGGAAGGTGAACAAACAAATACCAGACTTCAATGAGGTCTTTGGTCAGCTATTGCCTGTCGCAGAACAAATGCAGCAGCAAATGCAGGCCCAATTTCAACAGGCCATGGGGGCCTTCGGGCAGTTCGGCTCATTGCCCGGATTGCAGGCGGCAGCGCCTCTTCAAAATGCCACCATGGGCGCCATTCAGCCTTTCATGAACTCGATCATGGGTGCATGCCAGGCAGCACTAACCCAAATCCCGGTTCATTCCCTGGGGCAAATTCAGACCGAGTACGCTGCGGAGTTGTCAGCCTTGCTGGCTTCGGCCTTTTCCAATTTGCCCAATCCCGAGTCCAAACCGACACAACCGGTGTCGCTGGACACCTGGATTCAGGGTGACAAGCGCTTCGCTTCGCCCGATTGGCATGATCATGGTGTATATGAGTTCACAGCGGCAATGTATTCGCTGAATGCACGCTTCACCAAACGCATTGTCGAGTTGGTGCCCGACAGCAGCCCAGAAAAGCGCAAGGTCGAGTACGCAGTTGAGCAGTTTGTGGATGCGCTTAGCCCATCCAATTTTTTTGTAACCAATCCTGAAGCACAGAAAAAACTGCTGGAAACCAAAGGCGAAAGCCTGACCCAGGCCATTCAGAACCTGATGGCAGACATGCAGAAAGGTCGAATCTCCCAAACCGATGAAAGTGCTTTCGAGGTGGGTGTCAATGTGGCCACCACGCCGGGCGATGTGGTGTTCGAATGTGAATACTTCCAGCTGCTGCAGTACAAGCCAAGCACTGAAAAAGTGGGCAAGCAGCCCATGCTGTTTGTGCCACCGTGTATCAACAAGTACTACATTCTTGATTTGCAGCCCAGCAATTCACTGGTGAATTTTGTGGTGGAGCAGGGGCACACGCTGTTTTTGGTGTCCTGGAAAAACCCCACTGAAGCCGATGGTCATTTCACTTGGGATGGCTATGTTGAGGATGGAGTAATCAAAGCAATCGAGGTGGTCAAGACCATTTCCAAGCAGCCCAAGCTGAACGTGCTCGGGTTCTGTGTGGGTGGCACGCTTCTGGCAACAGCACTGTCAACCTTGGCCAATCGTGGCGATGACAGTGTGAACAGTGTCACGTTTCTGACCACTTTGCTCGATTTCACTGACACAGGTGCGCTGGGTGTGTTCGTGGATGAAGAGCAGGTGAAAGCCCGTGAAGAAAGTATTGGCAAGGGTGGCGTGATGCCGGGCAAAGATTTGTCGAGCGCGTTTTCCTCTTTGCGCCCCAATGACTTGATCTGGAACTACGTGGTGAACAACTACCTGAAAGGTGAAAAGCCGCCTGTGTTCGATTTGTTGTACTGGAACAGTGACAGCACCAATTTGCCTGGCCCCATGTTTGCCTGGTACCTGCGCAACACCTACCTGGAAAACAAGGTGTGCCAACCCGGAAAAGCTGTGGTGTGTGGCATGCCGGTAGATTTGGGCTTGATTGATTGTCCTGTTTATATTTTGGCAACTCGTGAAGACCACATTGTGCCGTGGACCAGTGCGTTTCAAACTAGTCATTTGGTCAGTGGTGATTCCCGTTTCGTGTTGGGTGCAAGTGGGCACATTGCAGGTGTTATTAACCCAGCCAATAAAAACAAGCGCAATTACTGGGTGTGTGAAGGCGATATTCCAGAAACACCCGAACAGTGGTTCGGACAAGCCAAGGAAGTACAGGGTAGCTGGTGGAATGATTGGGCACAGTGGCTTGAACCCATGAAAGGCGGCGAAGTGAAAGCGCCTGCCAAGCCAGGCAATACCAAATACAAACCGATCGAGCCCGCACCTGGACGATACGTCAAACAGCGAGCCGTATAAAACCTGTAAGGAGAGTTGACATGACTGAAGTGGTAATTGTGGCCGCGGGCCGAACCGCACTGGGCAAGTTTGGTGGATCACTTGCCAAAATTTCTGCACCGGAATTGGGTGCACATGTAATTAAAGGTTTGCTTGAAAAAACCGGCGTGAAAGGTGAGCAAATTTCTGAAGTGATTTTGGGCCAGGTGCTGACAGCAGGTTCGGGCCAGAACCCGGCGCGTCAGGCAGTGATCAAGGCTGGTTTGCCAGTGGGTGTACCTGCCCTGACCATCAACAAGGTGTGTGGTTCAGGTTTGAAAGCGGTGATGCTGGGTGCACAAGCAATCGCCTGTGGCGATGCGGAAATTGTGATTGCTGGTGGCCAGGAAAACATGAGTGCAGCGCCCCATGTGATGATGGGCAGCCGCGATGGCTTCCGCATGGGTGATGCCAAGCTGGTCGATAGCATGATTGTGGATGGCTTATGGGATGTGTACAACCAGTACCACATGGGTATTACCGCCGAGAACGTGGCTGAGAAGTACGGCATCAACCGCGCAGAGCAGGATGAATTTGCAGTGAAAAGCCAGAACAAAGCAGAGGCTGCGATTAAGGCTGGCAAGTTCAAGGACGAAATTTTCCCGCTGAGCATTCCGCAGCGCAAAGGCGACCCCTTGGTGTTCGATACCGATGAGTTTCCTCGCTTGGGCGCAACACTGGACAACATGACTGCCTTGAAACCCGCATTCAAGAAAGAGGGCAGCGTGACTGCCGCGAATGCCTCGGGTTTGAACGACGGCGCCGCCGCCGTGATGTTGATGAGCGCAGCAAAAGCAAAAGAACTTGGTTTGCCGGTGTTGGCAAAAATTCAGGCTTATGCCAGTGCTGGCCTGGACCCCACAATCATGGGTATGGGGCCTGTTCCTGCTTCCAAAAAATGTCTGGAAAAAGCAGGCTGGACTGCTGCCGAACTTGACCTGATGGAGATCAATGAGGCGTTTGCTGCACAGGCCTGTGCAGTGAACAAGGAAATGGGCTGGGATACATCGAAGATCAACGTGAACGGCGGTGCGATTGCCCTGGGCCACCCCATTGGTGCGTCAGGTTGCAGGGTCCTGGTTAGCTTGATTCATGAAATGAACAAGCGCGATGCCAAGAAAGGTTTGGCCTCTTTGTGTATCGGCGGTGGCATGGGTGTGGCTTTGGCCGTTTCCCGATAGTAGTCGACTAAATTTAAATCAATAAAACAGAAAAGGATGTGAATCATGAGTGAACCAAAAGTAGCGTATGTGACAGGTGGTATGGGCGGCATTGGAACGGCCATTTGCAAAAAGTTGTGCGAACAGGGCTACCGCGTGATCGCGGGTTGTGGCCCCAATTCACCGCGCAAGGAAAAATGGTTGGGCGAAATGCGCAGCGCGGGTTACGAGGTGTATGCCAGTGAAGGCAATGTGGCTGATTGGGACAGCACCGTGACTGCTTTCGAGAAGGTGCGCGCCGAGCACGGCACGGTTTCCATTTTGGTGAACAACGCCGGCATTACCCGCGATGGTACTTTCGTAAAAATGAGCCGCGATGATTGGTCTGCCGTGATCGACACCAACTTGAACTCGCTGTTCAATGTGACCAAGCAGGTAATCGGTGGCATGGTTGAGCAGGGTTTTGGCCGCATCATCAATATTTCGTCGGTGAATGGCCAGAAGGGACAGTTCGGTCAAACCAACTATTCCACAGCCAAGGCTGGTTTGCGTGGCTTTACCATGGCGCTGGCACAAGAAGTGGCCTCCAAGGGCGTGACCGTGAACACTGTTTCCCCGGGCTACATTGGTACAGACATGGTTCGCGCCATTCGCCCCGATGTGTTGGAAAAGATTGTGAACACCATTCCGGTGAAGCGTTTGGGTACGCCTGAGGAAATCGCATCCATTTGTGCGTGGTTGGCCTCCGAGGACTCCGGTTTTTCAACAGGCGCCGACTTTTCGCTGAATGGTGGCTTGCACATGGGTTAATCCTTGGTGCATTTTCGGCAACCAAGTGCCAAAAAGGCGGTATGATGTTGCACTGCACGTTGAAAAAGCGTGCAGTGCTTTGTTTTTTGTAAGTGCTTGTTTGTGCTGGGTTGTTTGGCAACCTGTAACACTGTGGCACTGGCATTCAGACCGTTCACCCACGCAGGTGCGGCGGCGTATAACACCACAAGAAAGAGATGAGAGGCATGGCTGAAGCAACACGACTGATCAAGAAGTATCCGAACCGACGCTTGTACGACACTCAAACCAGCAGTTACATCACCTTGGGCGATGTAAAGCTATTGGTGCTGGAAAACGAAGGCTTTCAAGTCGTGGATGCGAAAAGCGGCGAAGATTTAACCCGTAGCATTTTGCTCCAGATCATTCTGGAAGAAGAAACAGCGGGTGTGCCAATTTTCACTTCTCCCATGCTGTCGCAAATCATTCGGTTTTACGGCAATGCGATGCAGGGCATTATGGGCACATTCCTTGAGAAGAACCTGCAAGCGTTCATGGACATTCAGAACAGCTTTCAGGATCAGGGCAAGAATGTGGCCGATGGTAGCCAGTTTGCCAACCCCGAATTGTGGTCTCAGTTCATGAGTGTTCAAACGCCGGTTATTCAAAGCATGATGAGCAACTACATTGAACAAAGCAAAAACATGTTTGTGCAAATGCAGGATCAGTTTCAAAACCAGACCCGCAGCATGTTCACAAATTTTGGATTTCCAAACCCGGGCGAGTTTCCCGGCATGCCTGGAATGCCAGGTGCTGCGAAACCCAAGCCGGATCCTACGAAAAAATAAAACCTGAATATGCAAGACGACACCTTTTCTGCCAAGCGCCCACCGAGTGTGGGCTTTGTTTCTTTGGGTTGCCCAAAGGCCCTCGTGGATTCCGAGCGAATTCTGACCCAACTGAAAGTAGAGGGGTACAAGGTATCTGCGTCCTATGAGGGCGCAGACCTGATCGTTGTGAACACCTGCGGTTTTATTGACAGCGCTGTGCAGGAAAGCCTGGATGCCATTGGCGAGGCCATGCATGCCAACGGCAAGGTGATTGTGACCGGTTGCCTGGGTGCCAAGAATGGCAATGAAGGCAAGGAAATGATTACCAAGCTGCACCCCAAGGTGTTGGCTGTTACCGGTCCGCATGCGACTGAAGAGGTGATGCAGGCGGTACACATACACCTGCCAAAACCGCACGATCCCTTTATTGATTTGGTGCCTGACCACGGCGTGAAGTTAACCCCCAAGCACTACGCCTATTTGAAAATCTCGGAAGGGTGCAATCACCGTTGTACCTTCTGCATTATTCCAAGCATGCGAGGCGATCTGGTTTCTCGTCCAATCGGCGAGGTAATTCGTGAAGCCGAGAGCCTGAAAAAATCGGGCGTGAAGGAATTGCTGGTGGTGAGCCAGGACACCTCCGCTTACGGCGTGGATTTGAAATACCGCACCGACTTTGTGAATGGTCGCCCTGTGAAAACACAGTTTCAGCAGTTGGCCGAAGAACTCGGCGAACTGGGCATTTGGGTGCGCATGCATTACGTGTATCCGTACCCCCATGTGGACCGCGTGGTGCCACTCATGGCTGAAGGCAAAATTTTGCCGTATCTGGATATTCCATTTCAGCATTCACACCCCGATGTATTAAAGCGCATGAAGCGCCCAGCCAGCGGGGAACGAAACATTGAACGTATTCGTGCCTGGCGTGACACCTGCCCAGACATTACCTTGCGCAGTACCTTCATTACTGGTTTTCCGGGTGAAACTGAAGATGAGTTCAAGCACCTGCTTGATTTTATTGAGGAAGCGCAACTGGACCGCGTGGGTGTATTTGCCTATTCACCTGTGGAGGGTGCTGTGGCGAATGCCTTGGACAATCCAGTGCCGGAAGAGGTGAAAGAAGAGCGCCGGGCACGTTTGATGGAAGTGCAGGAAAAGATTTCACTGAGCCGGAACGAAGCCAAGTTGGGCAAAGTGATGCAAGTGTTGGTCGACGAAACCGACGAAGAGGGCATTGTGGCGCGCAGCAAAGCCGATGCCCCTGAAATTGATGGCAATGTGTTTGTACCCATGCCTGAGAACCCGACCCAGCAGCCCAAGCCGGGCGACTTTATCAATGTGCTGATCGATGACTGTGATGAACACGACCTTTGGGGTCGAATTGCATAACAGAATCATTTAGCTGAATCGTTTAATAAAAAATAGGAGATGGAAAATGACACGTGAAGTGGTAGTGGTAGCCGGTGTACGCACCGCAGTGGGCGACTTTGGTGGAAGTTTGAAAGATTTTTCCCCAACGCAGTTGGGCGCCATGGTTGTGAAAGAAGTGGTTGCACGCGCGGGTGTAAGCGCCGACCAAGTGGGTCATGTTGTGTTTGGCCATGTGGTGAATTCTGAGCCGCGCGACATGTACTTGTCTCGCGTGGCAGCGATTGAAGGCGGTTTGGACAAAACAACGCCTGCGCTTACTTTGAACCGCCTGTGCGGTTCTGGCCTGCAAGCCATTGTCACTGCGGCGCAAAGCATTATGTTGGGCGACGCGGATGTGGCCATTGGTGGCGGTGCTGAAAGCATGAGCAAAGCCCCCTACATTTTGCCCGCCGCCCGCTGGGGCGCACGCATGGGCGACATGAAGGGCATCGACATGATGGTGGGTGCTTTGCACGACCCCTTCCATGTGATTCACATGGGCGTAACCGCTGAGAACGTGGCCAAAGAATTCAACGTAAGCCGCGAAGACCAAGACGCTTTGGCAGTTGAAAGCCACAAGCGTGCGGCCAATGCGATTGCCAACGGGTATTTCAAAGAGCAAATTTTGCCGATTGAAGTGAAAACCCGCAAAGGTCCGGTGATGTTTGACACCGACGAACACGTGCGCGGTGACGCCACTGTAGAAGGAATGGCCAAACTGAAAACCGTGTTTCAGAAAGACGGCACAGTGACCGCAGGCAATGCTTCGGGTTTGAACGATGGCGCTGGTGCTGTGCTGTTGATGGAACGTGGTGCAGCCGAGAAAGCTGGCAAGAAGCCCATGGCCCGTTTGGTGGCGTATGCCAACACGGGTGTTGAGCCAACCATCATGGGCATTGGCCCTGTGTCCGCAACCAAAAAAGCCTTGGCAAAAGCAGGCTTGAAAATTGAAGACATGGATGTGGTTGAAGCCAACGAGGCGTTTGCAGCACAGGCTTGTGC
This sequence comes from Limnobacter alexandrii, assembly GCF_005871185.1. GTDB lineage: Bacteria > Pseudomonadota > Gammaproteobacteria > Burkholderiales > Burkholderiaceae_B > Limnobacter > Limnobacter alexandrii. The sequence continues at coordinate 288,171 of NZ_SWKN01000007.1, read as the reverse complement.
CGTCACCAAAGAATTGGGCATGGACCCAGCCAAGGTGAACCCCAATGGTTCAGGCATTTCAATTGGTCACCCCATTGGCGCAACCGGCGCAATCATTACCGTGAAGGCTTTGTATGAATTGCAGCGCATTCAAGGTCGTTACGCACTGGTGACCATGTGTATTGGTGGTGGTCAGGGTATTGCTGCGATTTTTGAGCGGATGTAATTGGTCAAATAGTTCAGATTGATGAGGTTTGGGTGTTCTACCCAAACCTCGGTTCGCTGGTCAGATATTCGCTTCAAACCACTTACAAATCGTGTCCAGCCCACCGTGGTTGATACGAAAGTCAGTTTTTTCCTGCACCACGGGTTTGGCATGAAACGCCACGCTTGCCCCAGCAATCTCCATCATTTTCAAATCGTTCGATCCGTCGCCCACCACAATGGCGCGAGAAGGTTCGCAACCCAGTAGTGCACAGGTTTCAAGCACGGTCTCGCGCTTTACCTCGGCGTCGACAATGGTGCCTAACACGCGGCCGGTCAAATGGCCTTCCACAATTTCAAGTGTGTTTGATCGGGTGTAATCCAGGCCCAATACTTCCTTCATTTTGTCGGTGAAAAAAGTAAAGCCACCGCTGACCAGCAAAGTTTTCCATTTATTGGCTTTGGCATAGGCAATCAGTTCTTGTGCGCCAGGAGACAAACGCAGGCGTTCTTCAAATACCGATTGCAGGCAGCTTTCCGGCACGCCTTTGAGCAAAGCCACCCTGCGGTTCAGGCTCTCGGAAAAGTCTTTGATTTCACCCCGCATGGCGGCTTCGGTAATTTCAGACACTTCCTTTTTCTTGCCGGCAAAGTCGGCGATTTCATCGATACATTCAATGGTAATTAAGGTGCTGTCCATGTCCATGGCCAATAGCTTGTACTCGCTGGCTTGGAATTCAGCCTCCAGAATTGCGAAGTCGAACCGGTGTGTGCGGCTTAGGGGGTGCAGGGTTTCGGAAATGGCTGCCTTGGGCAGTGTGTAGGCTTCCGGAATTTCGATGCAAACCTGTTGCTCAAGTACTTCGACGCCCAGTGTGGGGAGGCTCAGTGCGTCCAGTGCGGTGTGCACTTGCGCGGTGGTCAGTGATTGGGAGGAAAAGAATAGTCGGCTCATGGTGTGCTCTCCGTGGGTTGCGCGGATTCTACCTTGTCGTTAGCGGGAATGTTGCCGGCGGGCTCTTGAATTTGTGCCAAGAGTTCAATCGAGGGTTCGTGACCCTGTTGCGCCGCAAGGTTTAACCATTGTAACCCCAAGGGCCTGTTGACAGGAAATCGGGTTCCTTCGTAAAGCAGGTTGCCAAGCAAGTGCATGGATTCAGGCAAGCCTTGTTGCGCTGCTGTATTGAGCAAGGCTAGCACGGCAGGGTCTTCAGGCTGCAGGGGTACTTCATTTTTCAGTACAAGCTCGGCCAGTTCATGGCTGGCTTTCGGGTGGCTCAGGCGTGCGGCCCGCCGTACCCAAAACATGCGGTCTTCGCCTTCAAATTTGCTTAAGCGATAACGCGCATTGGCATCGTTGGCATTGGCCAAGGTATAAAGCAGGCGTTTTTTTTGTTCGCAGAGTTCGCTTTTGGGGCAGTAAACTTCTTCCTCGCCCTTATCGAGTCGTTGCAGCGCATATTGGGTGCACGGCAAGTACACTTCAGCACAAGAATCCAGGTGTTGCTGGGCTTCAACTTTGCTGTGGCCGAAGGGGCTTTCCAGTTGGCTTTCCAGCACGGTTTGCGAATACAGCAACTGCGAGGGGTTGTGTTGGTCTCGCGATGCGCGGCGTAGCCAACCCATGCCTTCAGTCAACTGTTTGTTCAAATCACTTGGGTTTGCATCAAACACATCAAGCAGCAACAACTGGCCCAGATAGTATTGGGCAGGTGTGTGGTTTTGCAGTGCTGCTTTGCCCAGCCACACGCGCGCAACTTTCAGATCGCGCTCGACCACGTCACCGCGCAGGCGCATGAGGCCCAGTGTGGTTTGTACCTCTGCATCGCCTGCCTCAGCTTTGGGCAGGAGGGCTTTGTAAACTGCAAGACCCGCTTCGCCCTGCGGTTTAGGCTCAGCTTGAGCTGCCCCTGCATTCAAAACAAACCCGCAAAGAATTGCCGCGCCCAGAAAGTGCAACCATGTGAAGAATTTGCGAGTAGTGTGGTTCATGGATTCAAGCCAGTTGTTTGATCAAGCCTTTGAGAAACTGTACACGGTCACTGACTTTCGGGAAACTCCGCGTGATGCGCAAACGTTCTGCACCGGCCAGTTTCATGTCTTTTTCTTTCTGAATCATCAGGATGATTTTGCCGGCATCCACGTTGGGTTGAGCATCAAACTGAACCACAGTTGCATCGGTGGAGCTGTCAATTTTTGCGATTCCCAGGGGTTTGGCCAAAATGCGTAGCCGGTGTGTTTCCAGAAGTGCTGTTGCAGCCTCGGGTAATTTGCCGAAGCGGTCAATCAGTTCTTCCTGAACCTCTGAAATAAAGTCCATTTCTTCCGTGCTGGCCAGGCGCTTGTATAAGGTGAGGCGTTCATGCACATCTGGGCAGTAATCTTCAGGCAATAGCGCGGGTGTGTGCAGGTTGATTTCTACCGTTGCGTTGAGTGGTGCAGTTAAATCGGGTTCCTTGCCTGCACGCAAACTGCGCACTGCATGGTTCAGCATGTCGGTGTACATTTGGAAGCCCACTTCGTGCACATTGCCGCTTTGGTTGGCACCCAGCACTTCACCGGCGCCGCGAATTTCAAGGTCGTGCATGGCCAAATAAAAGCCGCTGCCAAGGTCTTCCATCATGGTGATGGCTTCAAGCCTGCGTTCGGCGTTTTTACTCAAACCTTCTTCATTGTTCACCATCATGTAGGCGTACGCCTGGTGGTGACTTCTGCCAACCCGGCCTCGCAGTTGGTGTAATTGTGCCAAACCAAATTTGTCGGCACGGTGAATGACAATCGTGTTGGCTGTGGGTACATCAATGCCGGTTTCAATGATGGTAGTGCACAACAACACATTGAAACGTTGCTGATAAAAGTCGCGCATCACGCGTTCAAGGTCGCGTTCATTCATTTGCCCATGCGCAATACCAATGCGTGCTTCAGGCAAAATTTTCTCAAGCGCTTCACGTCGATTCTCGATGGTGTCCACCTCGTTGTGAAGGTAGTAGACCTGTCCGCCACGTTTCAATTCACGAAGTACAGCTTCACGAATGACGCTGTCAGTTTCTCGGCGTACGAATGTTTTAATCGACAGGCGGCGCTGCGGAGCAGTGGCGATTACGGAGAAGTCGCGAATGCCTTCCATGCTCATGGCCAGTGTGCGTGGAATGGGTGTTGCTGTCAGCGTAAGCACATCTACTTCAGCGCGCAGATTTTTCAAGGCTTCTTTTTGGCGTACACCGAATCGATGTTCTTCATCAATGATCACCAAACCAAGGCGTGAGAACTCAACTTCAGAGCTGAGTACTTTGTGGGTGCCAATAATAATGTCTGCGCGACCACTGTTGATTAATTCAACAGCATCGCGAATTTCCTTAGGCGACTTGAAACGTGACAGCTCCACCACCTTGACTGGCCAATCAGAAAACCGATCAGAGAAGGTTTGAAAGTGTTGTTCGGCCAACAAAGTGGTGGGGGCCAGCAGCACCACTTGCTTGCCATCCATTACGCTGACAAATGCAGCGCGCAATGCCACTTCGGTTTTGCCAAAGCCCACGTCGCCACACACCAAACGGTCCATGGGGCGGGGCGAGGTCATGTCGGCGATTACTGCGCGAATTGCAGCGGCTTGGTCGGCGGTTTCTTCGAAGCCGAATTTTTCAACAAAGGCTTCGTAGTCGCCAATGCTCAGCTTGAATTCATGACCTTTGCGCAAGGCTCGACGGGCATAAAGATTCAGCAATTCAGCCGCGGTGTCGCGCACCATTTTTGCCGCTTTCTTTTTCGCCTTTTCCCATTGGCCTGAACCCAAAGCATGCACGGGTGCATTTTCGGGGTCTGCGCCGCTGTAGCGGGCAATCACATGCAGCTGGGCAACCGGCACAAACAGGTTCGAACCGTTTGCATATTCAAGGTGCAGAAATTCCGAGGCACCTTCGCCAAGGTCCATGCTGATCAGTCCTTTGTATCGCCCAATGCCATGCTGCTGGTGTACCACAGGGTCGCCAATTTTCAGTTCAGACAAATCGCGAATCATGGATTCAACGTTGCTTTGCCTTTCCTGCTGCCTGCGCGCACCGCGACGGCGTGGCGAGAGCGAGAATAATTCCGCTTCGGTTACGAATGCAACTTGTGCTTCCAACCCGCGGTGAACACCAAAACCCTGATCCAGCACGGCGGTACACAACACAAAACGCTCGTCACTTTCCAGCGCACTTTGCAGTGTTTCGGTTTGGTGTGGTTTTAGTTTGTGTTCCAGAAAATACTGGTTCAGTGTTTCCCGGCGGCCATCGCTGGGCGCCACCATGATCACTTGCTTGTAGCTGCCTGCACCTGTTCGTTCCACCAGACCTCGAAACTTGAAAATCGGGTCGTCTGCTTTGCGATCTGCTGCCAAGTCGGGCAGCAGTGCGCCACTGTATTCAGGCACCAAAGCGTTTTTGGATGCCGACAAATTCACGCGCGCAGCATTCTCGAAACTGCTGAAGAATTCATTGGCATTCAGGTAAATTTCGGAAGGCCGAAGAATAGGGCGTTGAATGTCTTTTGACAGAAAGTCAAACCGGCTTTGTGTGTCTGCCCAGAACGTTTGCAAGGCTTGGTCTACATCGCCATGTTGAATGAACACCAATTCTTTGTTCGGCAGGTAATCAACCAGACTGGCGGTGTTCTCGAAAAACAGGGGCAGGTAGTACTCAATACCTGCACTGGCCACGCCCGTGCCCATGTCGCGGTAAATGCCAACTTTCGAGGGGTCGCCTTCGAAGCGTTCGCGCCACTTGCTGCGAAACTGCGCACGGCTTTGTTCATCCATTGGATATTCGCGACCGGGCAGCAAGCGCATTTCGCGTACAGGGTAAAGGCTGCGTTGTGTGTCCACATCAAATGTTTTGATGGATTCAATTTCATCATCAAACAAATCGATGCGAAAAGGCAAAGCAGTGCCAGTCGCAAACAAGTCGATAATGCCGCCCCGAATGCAGTATTCACCGGGGGTCATCACTTGCGACACATGGCTGTAGCCTGCAATGGTCAATTGCTCACGCAGCTTTTTCTCATTCAGTTTGTCGCCAGTTTTGAAGTAGAAGGTGCTGCCTGCCAAAAAAGACGGTGGCGCCAGTTTTTGAATGGCTGTGCTGGCTGCGGTGATCAGCACATCGAGATCGCCACGTTGGGTTTGATACAGCGTGGCCAGGCGTTCAGACACCAAGTCTTGGTGAGCGGACAAGCTGTCATAGGGCAATGTTTCCCAATCGGGCAGGTAATGCACCTTCAGGCTGGGGGCAAACAGGGAGATTTCCTCTTGCAGTCGGGTCGCGTCGTGCGGGTTGGCGCAGGTGATCAGGCAAAGTTTGTTTTGCTGTTGGGCCTGTGTGCACAGTTGCCCCAGCAAAAATGCGTCAGCACTGCCGGGCGGGTGCGCCAAGCTGAGCCTGTGGCCACCGGTTAGCTGAAAAGAAGAAGTAAAATGTGACAGCATAAAGTTTGCCCGCTTGGATACTGCAACCATGCTGGTTTTCCAGTGGGCTTCAAGTTCGGGTTTTGGGTCGATGAATCAAGGCCCGTATTATACGGCGGCAAGTGCCCGCATAGGAACAGGCTTTCATGGCAAGAACTGCCAGATATTTTGGATTGGTGCCCGCGGGTGGTGCGGGGCGTCGCTTTGGAGGAAATACTCCCAAGCAATACGCCATGCTGGGCACAAAAACAGTGCTGGAACTTAGTGTACACGCGCTTTTGGCCGATCCACGTGTTGAACAAGTGTTTGTGGTGGTGGCGCGGGACGACACTACAGCCACGGCGCTGTTCCAGGGCAATCCAAAGGTGCAGTGCCTACCGGTGGGTGGCCAGGAACGTGTGAACAGCGTGTTGAATGGGCTGAATCATTTGCTGCAAAATTTTTTGGTCAGCGAAACCGATTGGGTACTGGTGCACGACGCCGCCCGCCCCGGCTTGAGTGCCGCTGCGTTGAAAAGCTTGATCGACCAAGGCAGTGAACATGTTGCAGGGGCGTTGCTGGCCTTGCCTGTGGCTGATACCTTGAAGAAAACCAGTGTGGCCGAGGAGGGCGAAGTAATTGCTCTGCACACCATACCCCGAGATCAATTGTGGGCTGCGCAAACCCCACAAATGTTTCGGGCGCAGGCATTGAGCATGGCGATTTCCGAGTGCCTGTACAAAGGCGCCCAGTTGACCGACGATGCAAGTGCCATTGAAACCATGGGCATTGGGCCCTTGATTGTGCCGGGGCATGTAGAGAACATGAAGATTACCCAGGCTGAAGATTTACGAATAGTGGCCAAATTGCTGGATTTACATCAGGAGTGCACTGAATGACTGAAATTAGCCGCCTGCGAGTGGGGCAAGGTTACGATGTGCATCGCCTGGTTGAGGGGCGCAAGCTGGTTTTGGGCGGGCTTCATATTCCTTCTGAACTGGGCTTGCTGGGCCATTCCGATGCAGATGCTTTGTTGCATGCAATTACCGATGCAATTTTGGGGGCCTGCGCCATGGGCGACATTGGGACCCATTTTTCAGATACAGACCCACAATTTGAGGGCGCTGACAGCGGTGTGCTGTTAAAAAATGTCATCGAGAAAGCGAAGCAAAAAGGATTTACTTTGATCAATGTAGATTCCACCCTGGTTTGCCAAAGCCCAAAACTTGCACCTCACATGGTTGCCATGCACGCCAGTTTGAGCGGCCTTTGCGGCTTGCCCTTGGATGCGGTGAACATCAAAGCCAAAACCAATGAGAAGCTGGGATACCTGGGGCGCAAGGAAGCCATTGAGGCGCAAGCTGTGGTGCTGATGGTGAAAGGCGAGTGATGGTTTCCCGGTTTATTTTGGCAATCAGTACAAGTTCTGGCGTGGCCAAAGTGGCTGCAGCAGCCGAACCAGGTGCTTCAAATTCCCTCGCTACTTGCTTGTTCAGCTTTGACATTGCCGATTACAAAAGCCAGTCGGCGCAACTGCTGCCCTTGATTCAGCAACATTTTAAACAGGCGGGTTTAAGCCAAACCCAGTGTGCGGCTGTTGCGGTTGACATTGGGCCAGGTGGCTTCACCAGCCTGCGCACCGCATGTGGAATTGCGCAGGGCTTGGCTGTGGCGTGGAAGGTGCCCACTGTGCCGTTGACCAGTTTTGAATGCATGTTGCCGGCCCAGCCGCAAGACCAGCCGGTCACTGTTTTAATGGACGCACGCTTGAGCGAAATTTACGCAGCTTGTATTCAGCGAACCGGGCTGGGCACTGAATGGATCAAGCCACCACACTTGCTGGCCATGGTGGAATTGCAAAATATTCAGGGACCTGCTGTGTGCGATGCGCATTTGTATGCCCAACTGCAAGGTTCACGCACTGAGGTACAACAGGGCGAGGTGTCTGCAATTCGGCTGGCGCAGTTGGCATGGCAAGAGTTTTCGGCAGGACGAGTGGCTGCGCCGTTTGACTGCCAACCTTTGTATGTGCGTGACAAGGTTGCGCAAACCACCACTGAACGATTGGCTTTGAAACATGGCGCTGTTTAGTATTCGACCCATGACAGAGGCTGATGTGCCCGCCGTAATTCTGGTTGAGAACCAGATTTACGAGTTTCCCTGGACGGATCGCAATTTTCTCGATTCCTTGCGGGCGGGTTACCACATGCATTGCATGTGGCTGAACGAGGAGTTGGCCGGCTACATTGTCATGATGCATGTAGTGGACGAGTACCACCTGCTGAATATTTCCATTCGTGCTGACTTGCAAGGGTTGGGGCACGGCAAACACCTGTTGCAGTGGGGCATGGGTCAGGCCAAACTGGCCAATGCAACCGGCATGCTGCTGGAAGTCAGGCCGAGTAATGTAACCGCCAAGAATTTGTACGAAAAAGAGGGGTTCAAGTTGATCGGTGCGCGCAAGAATTACTACCCGTCTCAACTGGGTCGCGAAGATGCCTTGGTGATGTTTAAACGATTTACAGGCTCACTTTAATGACAAGCACTCGAAGCAAAGCCGATCTGTTCAATGCCATGGGCATCGGTCCCGTTTGGGAATTGAGGGAGCAAGATAGCCTTTCAAAGTCTGGCTCGGTGGCAACAGAGGATCGCGAGGCGTCAGAAGCCAATTTGCCCGACGCACTCTCGCTGGAGTCGCTGCGAGAGATGGTTGCCGCTTGCAGAAAATGTGGCCTGTGCGAAACACGCAAGCAAACCGTGTTTGCCGATGGCATACCCCATGCGCCCCTGATGGTGGTGGGTGAAGGTCCGGGCGTAGAGGAGGATGCTTCAGGCCTGCCATTTGTGGGTAAATCAGGTCAGTTGCTGGACCGCATGTTGAAGGCAATTGGGGCAAGCCGCACAAGCAACACTTACATAGCCAATGTGGTGAAGTGCCACCCACCGGGCAATCGCAATCCCGAACAAGCGGAAATTGAGCAGTGTTCGCCGTACCTGCTTCAGCAGATAAAAGCCAATCAACCCAAAGTGTTGTTGTTGGTGGGGCGTTTTGCAATTCAAACCCTGTTGAACACCAAAAAGCCAGTGGGAGAATTGCGGGGCGTGGTTCACCAGGTTCCTCTGGATGGCCTTGATATTCCTGCAGTGGTCACTTACCACCCGGCCTACCTGTTGCGCAGGCCAGAGGAAAAATCAAAAGTGTGGGACGATTTGTTGTTGTTGAAACAGCAAGGTATTGTGTAACTTGCTTGTTACAGTGGCACGCCCACAGGGCGGTCTTCACCAATTCTTGCTTCTACGTTGTACAGGCGCTGGTTTCGGCGATGCCAAAGAATCACCATCAACATGGTGGCCATCACAAAACCGCCAAACATCAAAATCACGTTGTTCACGTGCACATCAAAACTGATCAAAATGGCGTAAATGCCAAGCATGGTCAGCACTGAAATGTTTTCATTGAAATTTTGAATGGCGATGGATCGTCCAGCGCTCATCAGCACATGGCCTCGGTGTTGAAGCAAGGCATTCATGGGCACTACGAAAAATCCGCTCAGGGCACCAATTACCGTGATTAGCAGGTAGGCCATGCCTTGGTCGTTGACCAGCACCATCGTCATGCACACAATACCCATCAAAATACCCATGGGCAGTACCAGCATTGATTTTTTCAAGGGAATCATTTTGGCCGCAGCCACTGCACCGGCAGCCACACCAAATGCGCAAACGCCTTGAAGGATCGCGCCTTTGTCCAGGGGCAAGCCCAAGGCACTTTCAGCCCATTTCAGCACAATGAATTGAAGGGTGGCGCCGGCACCCCAAAAAAGCGTGGTGACTGCCAATGAAATTTGACCCAGCTTGTCGTTCCACAACTGTTTTACACAGCCGAAAAACTTGCGGGTCATGATGATTGGATGGTTTAGCTGGGGCTCGTAACGTGCGCCTGTGTCGGGAATCTTGAAGTTGAAAATCGCGGCAATCAAATAACCTGAAGTGATGACAAAAATTGCGGCCTCGGCGGGTGTGTCCATGTTGTCGGTGACGCCCGGAATGTGCAGCTGCATAAGGTACTGGCTGGTGCCCGGTGCAATCAGGACACCGCCTAACACAGTGCCCAAAATGATTGACAACACAGTGAGCCCCTCGATCCAGCCATTGGCCTCTACAAGCCTGTCGTGCGGTAGTAATTCGGTCAGGATGCCGTATTTGGCGGGTGAGTAGGCCGCTGCACCCAGCCCAACCACTGCGTAGGAAAGCAGTGGGTGCACGCCGAAAAACATCATCAGGCAGCCCACAATTTTGATGGAGTTTGTAATCAGCATCACCTTGCCTTTGGGCAGGGTGTCTGCAAAGCCGCCAACAAAGGGTGCCAAAAGCACATACGACACCACGAAGAACAGCTTCAACAATGGCGTCATCCAGTCAGGCGACTGGATTTGAAACAGCAATGCGATTGCCGCAATCAAAAGTGCGTTGTCTGCGAGCGACGAGAAAAACTGCGCCGCCATGATGGTGTAAAAGCCGGGTTTCATTCAACTGTGAATTGAGCGAAATCCATTTAGTGCGATTTCGCCGTTTCGCTGCTCGTTCAACGGTGTTGAGGCGTTATATCATATCCAGACGCTTCACGTATTAAGCAATGCCTTTTTTACGAAGTTCGAGCCAACCCTTAAACCATCAATTGCCAGCCCATGCCGCGACCTATACGTGCAGTGGTCAAACCTGCCGCCATTTCAGCCAACATCAATAGAATCAGGGCCTTGCTGGGCAATGTCGCGGTGATGCCAGTGGTGAAGGCCAACGCCTATGGGCATGGTTTGGAACGAATTATGGCGGGGTTGCAAGAGTCAGATGCCCTGGCCATTTTGGAGATAGACGGCGCAGCCAGTTTGCGTCGCCTGGGCTGGAATAAACCCATTGTGCTGCTCGAAGGTTGTTTTGATCGGGCAGACTTGCTCAAGGCCGCAGAATTGCGTTGCGACTGGGTGGTTCACAATCAAAACCAGTTGAACGATCTTGAAACTTTTACGCAGCTGGCACCTGCCCACAAGCCACGAATTTTTTTGAAGTTGAATTCCGGCATGAATCGCCTGGGGTTTCAGCCGCTTCAAGCCAGGCTTGCTATTCAGTGGCTGGACGCGTTCACCCTGAAGCATCAGTGGCCCACACCGGTGTTAATGACGCATTTTGCGAATGCAGACGAAGCTGAGCCTCGGGCTCGTGCCCCTTTTGCACAGAATCAATATCAAACCCTGACGGAACTGAAGCCCGCCCACTGGCAAAGCAGTCTTGCCAATTCAGCAGGCAGCCTCAATTTTCCCGACCTGGCGGGTGATATTGCGCGCCCTGGAATTGCCATTTATGGCGCTACCCCGGGCCCCAATGCGGCAGCCAACTATGGCTTGAAGCCAGCGATGATTTTTAGCAGCGAGATTATTTCGGTTCAGACCGTGAAGAAGGGCGACCGGGTTGGCTATGGCTCACGGTGGGAAGCCAGCGCCAGCGGGCGTATCGCTGTGGTGGCCTGCGGATATGCCGATGGCTACCCACGCCACGCACCCGACGGAACGCCCACCTATGTGGAAGGTCAGGTTGCGCCTGTGGCAGGTCGCGTGTCGATGGACATGATGACGATTGATATCAGCCACATTCCGAATGCCGATGTTGGAAGTGCAGTTGAATTGTGGGGCGAGCACATTCCGGTCGATGTGGTGGCTGACCGTTGTGGCACCATTGGTTATGAACTGCTGTGCGCGATTGCGCCCCGTGTGCCATTTTTAGAAGCCTAGTCGTAAAAGGGACCTGCCGTTTTGGCCAAAAGTAAAACTCAATACCAATGCACTGAATGTGGTGCCGTGTTCGCGAAATGGCAGGGCCAATGTACCGATTGCAACAGTTGGAACACACTGGTTGAATCGGCAGTCAGCGCTGCCGCGCCGCCTAAACACAGCCGGTTTGCTGCCTTGGCCGCGCAAAGCAGCAGTGTCATCAAGCTTTCCGAGATTCAAGCACAAGACCATCCACGTTTCAGCAGTGGTGTACCCGAGTTTGACCGTGTGCTGGGCGGCGGCATGGTGCCGGGCATGGTGGTATTGCTGGGCGGTGACCCGGGTATTGGCAAATCTACCTTGCTTTTGCAGTCCATGGTTACTCTGGCCAAAAATACTTCTGCCCTGTATGTCAGCGGCGAGGAATCGGCTGGACAAATTGCCTTGCGTGCCCAACGCCTGGGGCTGGAACACACCAATTTGAATGTGTTGACTGAAATTCAGCTGGAGCAAATTGTGGCCCAGCTTGAAACACACAAACCTCAAGTGCTGGTCATCGACTCCATTCAAACCCTGTATACCAGCGAACTGAGTGCCGCGCCAGGATCGGTCAGCCAGGTGCGTGAATGCGCAAGCCAGCTTACCCGGCTGGCAAAAGCCATGGGCATTACCACCATTTTGGTGGGCCACGTCACCAAAGAAGGCACCTTGGCCGGTCCTCGCGTGCTGGAGCATATTGTGGATACGGTGCTGTATTTTGAAGGCGACTCGCAGTCCTCGTTCCGCCTGGTGCGCGCCTTTAAAAACCGGTTTGGTGCAGTTAATGAGCTGGGCGTGTTCGCCATGACCGATCGCGGACTGAAAGGTGTCAACAACCCCTCAGCCTTGTTTTTGTCGCAAACGGCCGAATGGGTAGCAGGTTCTTGCGTCATGTGCACGCAAGAAGGTGCCCGGCCACTGTTGGTGGAAATACAGGCCTTGGTCGATTCATCGCATTCACCTTCACCGCGCAGGTTGTCGGTGGGGCTTGAGCAAAACCGCCTTGCCATGTTGTTGGCGGTGATGCATCGCCACGCAGGTTTGCAGTTTTTTGATCAGGACATTTTCATCAATGCCGTGGGCGGTGTGCGAATTTCAGAACCTGCCGCCGATTTGGCCATTGTGTTGGCCATGGTGTCCTCTCTGCGAAACAAACGCCTGCCGAAAGAATTGGTGGTGTTTGGTGAAATTGGATTGTCGGGTGAATTGCGCCCAGCGCCGCGTGGGCAAGAGCGTTTGCGAGAGGCCGCCAAGCTTGGATTCACCCATGCCATCGTGCCAGCCAGCAACGCACCCAAGCAGCCCATTGATGGCATTGAAGTGATTGGTGTTGACCGCGTTGAGAAGGCGCTGGCTGCTCTGCGCGACAAGCTGGATTGTTTTTAACCGAATTTTGACTTGGCGTTTGATTACAACGACAATTGCGCAGATAACAATAAATTCACTCTATCGAGCGATCCATGTTTAAAAGCTGTTTGTTCTCGCCTGTTGTTTGGGCCGCCGTGGGCTCGCTCCTGCTCGCTGCTTGTTCCCGCCCCGAAATTGACACCACAGAAGTGATTCGCCCTGTGCGGGTGATGGAGCTTCAGGCTGGTGCAAGTACCTTTGAAGAAAGTTTTCCGGGTCAAATTGAACCCCGTTATCAGGCACGCCTCAGTTTTCAGGTGGGTGGCAAATTGACCACGCGCTTGGTTGATGTGGGTGACCAGGTTACAAAAGGGCAGGTGTTGGCCAAAATTGATCCTCAGGATTTGAGCCTTGCCTTGCAGGCTGCCCAGGCGCAGTTTGATGCAGCAAGCACCGAGCATGCCCAGTTGAAAACGGATTTGGAACGTGCCAAAACCCTGAAGCAGCAAAACTTCATCAGTCAGGCCGAACTGGATCGTCGGCAATTGGCATTTGACGCTGCCAGCAGCCGTTTGAGCCAGGCACGTGCGCAATTAAGCACACAGGCGAATCAGCGCCAATATGGCGACCTGCGGGCGCCAGGCCAGGGGGTAATCTCCGCCGTGTATGCCGAAGCAGGGCAGGTCCTGGCCCCCGGGCAGGCTGTCGTGCAATGGGCCGATGAGAATGATGTTCAAGTCAGCATGGCTGTCCCTGAGAACCGTGTCAGCGAGATCAAGCCAGGGCAGGAGGCACGGGTGCAATTGTGGTCTGGCAAACAGACCTTGAATGCAAAGGTAAGGGAAGTTTCCCCTGTGGCCGATCCAGTCACCCGTACTTTTGCGGTGTTGCTTGATGTAGCCGACCCTTCCAGAATTTCCCGTTTCGGCATGAGCGCGACGGTGGAATTTTCCAAAGCTGCCGAGTCCACCGCCTTCAAATTGCCCATTTCCGCTTTGGTGGCTGAACACACTGGCGCTTTTGTGTGGGTGTTTGACGAAAAGCAAGGTGTGGTCAACAAACGCGTTGTTCAGCCTTATGACGTTTCTGAAAGTGACTTTCTGGTGAAAGACGGCCTAAACAATGGCGAGTTGATCGTGACCGCAGGTACCCATGTTCTGAATGAAGGACAAAAGGTTCGTCGCTTCATCGAAACCAGCGACCTCTCCAAATGAGAAAAATCAATCTGTCGCGTTGGGCGCTTGAAAACCAGCCCTTGGTTCGCTACCTCTTGGCTGTGTTCATCTTTGCCGGGGTGGCTGCATTCTTTTCTTTGGGGCAAGAGGAGGATCCTCCCTTTGTGTTTCGCGGCATGGTGGTGCGGGCCTATTGGCCGGGCGCAACAGCCATGCAAATGGGGCAACAGGTGGCTGACCCGATTGAAAAGGTCATTCAGGAAATTCCTTACGCCTACAAAATCCGCTCGTACTCCAAACCTGGCGAAACCGTCATTTTTCTTCAGCTGGATGACAGCGCACCACCCAAACAAGTGGCCGATATTTGGTACACCACCCGAAAACGGGTCAGCGACATGGCAGGGACACTGCCGCGTGGAGTGGTGGGGCCATTTTTCAACGACGAATTTGGCGATACTTTCGGGGTGTTGCTGGCATTCTCCGCAGATGGTTTCGAGTACGCGGAGTTGAAAGACTTCGTGACGCAAGTACGCCAGGAAATGCTCAAAGTGCCCGATGTGGCCAAGGTGCAATTGTTCGGTGTTCAGCCTGAAAAGGTGTTTATCGATGTCTCGCACTACAAAATTGCCCAATTGGGCATTTCCGCGCAAGACATTTTCAATCAAATCAACAGCCAGAACGCAGTGACTTCTCAGGGTGTTTTAAGCCTTGAGGATCAAAAGGTGTGGTCAAGGGTACAGGGTCAGTTCGAGTCAATTGATGACCTTGCCAATATGCCGATTCGGGCAGGCAGAAACACACTCTTGCTCAAAGACATCGCACACGTTCATCGCGGCTACCTGGACCCGCCTGTGTCCAAAATGCGCTTCAACGGCAAAGAGGTCATCGGCCTGGGTATTTCCATGGTCAATGGTGGCGACATTATTCGCTTGGGTCAGGAACTGGAGAAAGTAGAGCGCCGCATACTGGCGGAACTTCCCGTGGGAATCGAGCTTCAGCGCGTGGCGGATCAGCCGAAATCAGTCAGCACTTCAGTCAACGAGTTTGTCAAAGTGTTGATCGAGGCGATTGTGATTGTGCTGGCGGTCAGTTTTTTAAGTTTGGGCCTTCACAGCAAGCCGTTTCGAATTGACACGCGGCCCGGTCTGGTGGTCGCGTTGACCATTCCATTGGTATTGGCGCTCACCTTTTTGGCCATGTCGTTTTTCAACATTAACCTGCACAAAATCTCGCTGGGTGCGCTGATTATCGCCCTGGGTTTGCTGGTGGACGATGCCATCATTGCGGTTGAAATGATGGTGCGCAAACTGGAAGAGGGCTATTCGCGCTTCGATGCCGCAATTTTTGCATACGATTCCACCGCGATCCCGATGCTCACCGGGACCTTGATTACCGCAGCAGGTTTCCTGCCTATTGCCTTGGCACAGTCAGCGGCTGGCGAGTACACCTATTCAATTTTTGCGGTCACCGCCATTGCCTTGGTGCTCTCGTGGTTTGTGGCGGTTATTTTTGTGCCTTACATCGGTTATTGGCTGTTGAAGAAACCCAAGGATGGTGAAGGGCATGCCGAGGTTTTCGATACACCGTTTTATCAGCGTTTCCGTCGCTGGATCGAGGTGTGCGTCAACCACCGCTGGATCACGATTGCCGTCACGGTGATCGCTTTCATTGGTGGCGGCTATTCATTCAAATTCATTGAGCAGCAATTCTTCCCCGATTCCAATCGCCTGGAAATCATGGTGAATTTGTGGTTGCCCGAGGGCACTGCATTTGAGGAAACTGAAAAGCAGGCCATCAGGCTAGAGCAATGGCTGGCCGATCAACCGGAAGTGCAGGGCTATGCCAGTTTTGTGGGTGACGGGGCACCGCGTTTTTATTTGTCGCTTGACCAAAAGTTTGTTCAAAGTAATTTGGCCGAACTGATTGTGATTCCCAAAACTTTCGAGGATCGGGAAATACTTCGGGGCAAACTCAAAGAACATCTCGAAAGCAGTTTTCCGGATATTCGCCCGCGAATTACCCTGTTGCCCAATGGTCCGCCTGTGACTTATCCGGTGCAGTTTGTGGTGCAAGGCCCAGACCCTCGCGTAGTGCGTGTAGTGGCCGACAAAGTGAAGGAGGCGGTGGCTTCAAGCGAATACACCCGTGGCACGCATGACAACTGGAATGAAAACATCAAAGTCATGAAGGTGGAGGTAGACCAGGCCCGTGCTCGTGCTTTGGGTGTCAGCAGCCAAAGCATTGCAGAGTCCTCGCACGTCATTTTGTCGGGCGCTACCATTGGGCAGTACCGGGAAAACAACCGTTTGATCGACATCGTGTTTCGCAATCCCGAAAGCGAGCGCGACACCCTGGCTGAATTGATGAATGCCAATGTACCCACGGCGAGTGGCGCCTATGTGCCTTTGTCCCAAGTGGGCAAGGTCACCATGAGTTTTGAGCCCGGGGTGATTTGGCGTGAAGGCGGCGAATTTGGAATTACCGTGAAGGCCGATGTGGTTTCGGGCATTCAGGGCACCACGGTGGCCCTGGCCATGAATAAAGCGCTCGATCCCTTGCGTGCCGAACTTCCGCTCGGGGTGAGTGTGAATCTGGATGGCCTCGCAGCAGATTCGGGCAAAGCCCAAGAATCAATCATGGCCAATGTGCCCTTGATGCTGTTTATTGTGCTCACCTTGCTGATGCTGCAACTGAAAAGCTTTGGAAGAACCTTGCTGGTTTACTTCACCGGGCCACTGGGTATTATTGGTGCCGCCTTGGCCCTGATCATCACAGCGCGCCCGTTTGGCTTCGTGGCGCAGCTGGGTGTGATTGCCCTGTTTGGCATGATTATTCGGAATTCGGTCATTTTGGTGGATCAAATTGAGCAGGACAGGGCTGCGGGCGTAGACCCCTACGAGGCCATTATTGGTTCAACCATTCGGCGCTCCCGGCCAATTTTGTTGACTGCAGCGGCAGCCGTGCTGGCCATGATCCCCTTGATGCGTTCCCAGTTTTGGGGGCCCATGGCGGTGGCCATTATGGGCGGGCTGATTGTGGCTACTCTATTAACCCTGTTTTTCCTGCCCGCCTTGTACGCTGCGGCCTACCGCATCCGCAAACCCCGGCCTTAAGCTGAATCAGGCACCTACCATCGCAACACCTGCGTGGTCCAGGCCGTGGTGAATTTTTTGAACGGGGTGATAATTTTCTGCTCAGTCAACAAGTGGTACCCGGCACTCTTGTGCACTTTCAGCTCAGCCACGCGCATTCGGAACAACGCCCGCAGTGGTCTGGCAAACAGGCGTTGATCGGCAGGCATGCTTTTCCACGCCAGCTCGGCATTTTCAAGCAAATGATTGCCTGTCTCGCTGAACATCGCATGGGTGGCTTCGTTGTGTTCCCTGCGCTTCAGTTGTTCTGCGGTAACACCGTGCCTGGCCAGTAATTCGACCGGCAAGGGTTGAAACCCCTGATCAAGGTACTTGGCCATCCGGAGAAGCTGACATAGCCGTGTGGCCGTGGCCCAGAATTCCTGCAGTTGCGTGCAGTCCGTGCTTGCATCAGCGAAACGGGACTGAATCAAACTGACCCACGGTTTGGTTTCAAGCAGCACATCTTTGTGCCAATCCGCCATGCTGTTGTAGCGCTTGGGTTCGCATCCGCTGGCAACTTTATTAATCAACTCACCCCAGTGTTCAGCGGGTATTTTTGCAATCACAGGTTTTGAAATGGCCGTAATCACCGGGTGAGGGTTGCTGTTACTGGCTGCGTCAGCCAGGGCATTTTGCCACCAGCCCAGTTTGACTTGTGTCAAGCCAGCCTCCAGTTGTTTCAGGCAAGCCTGACGCAATTCATGGTTCAGCGTGAAGCAGCCCAGCCAAAACGCCTTGAACTCTTCGGTTTGAAACAGGGTTGCATAGTGCAGGGAAGCGGTTTCCCCGCTTACTTTTTCGCGACAGTAGGCAAGCGGGTTTTCAAGAGATACAGCCATGTCACCTTCTAAATTGGGGTATTGCAGTCAATAAGTGACATTGTAAGGGCTTCAAAGTTAAAATCGGGCTATAATGCGCGCCTGCATGCGGATGTGGCGAAATTGGTAGACGCACCAGATTTAGGTTCTGGCGTAGCAATACGTGAAGGTTCGAGTCCTTTCATCCGCACCACCCCTCTTGTGCCCCGGGTATATCGCTTCTGGGGCGGTCCAGTTTTACCAAGCCCCCGCCAAAGCAGCTTCATACTTGTGTAAGATATCGGCAATTGTAGAGCCTTTACGCCCATTAACCACCCCCTTGGTCAACTACACCAAGGCAACTAGTTCAAGAGTTCCAAATGACTGAAACAACCACCACCGCCAGCCCGCTCGAGAAAACCATTTCCTTGAAGCTGTCGGTTGAAAAAATCAATGCTGAAGTTGAAAAGCGCCTGAAAAAGGTGGCTCGCACAGCTCGCATGCCCGGTTTCCGCCCAGGTAAAGTGCCCATGAAAATGGTGGTACAGAACTATGGTCCCCAAGTGCATTCCGAAGTGTTGAACGACGAAATTGGCCGTACTTTCAGCGAAGAAGTTCAAAAGCAGGATCTGCGTGTGGCTGGTCAGCCCCGCATCGAAGCCGCCAAGGACGCCGCTGACGACTCATTTGAGTTCAATGCCATTTTTGAAGTGTTCCCGGAGGTGAAGTTTGGTGACTTCGCCACGCTTGAAATCGAAAAAACCGTGGTTGAGGTTTCTGACTCCGAAGTGGACAAAACCATTGAAATTCTGCGCAAGCAGCGTGCCAGTTTCGCTGAGGTTGATCGCGGATCGGATGAAGAAGACAAAGTTACCCTCGACTTCGTGGGCAAAATTGACGATGTGCCTTTCGACGGCGGCACAGCCGAAGATTTCTCCTTCGTGATTGGCAAAGGTCAAATGCTGCCTGAATTCGAAGCTGCGGCCAAAGGCCTGAAAAAAGGCGAAGAGAAAACCTTCGACCTGGCGTTCCCCGCCGATTACCACGGCAAGGATGTTGCAGGCAAAACTGCCCAGTTCACAATCACGATCAAGAAAGTGGAAGGTCCTCAGTTGCCCGAGCTGAACGAAGAGTTCGCCAAGGCCATGGGCATTGCCGACGGTTCGCTGGAAAAGCTGCGTGAAGACGTGCGCGTGAACCTGAGCCGCGAAGTCAGCAACCGCACCAAGGCGCAAACCAAGGAAGCGGTCATGAATGCCTTGTTGAAAGTGACGGAATTCGACGTGCCCAAGGCGCTGATTCAATCAGAAACGACTGAACTGGCCTCTCGCGCCCGTCAGGACCTGAAAGCCCGCGGCATGCAAAACGTGGAAGAAATCCAGTTGCCCGAAGACATTTTCGCTGCACAAGCCGAGCGTCGCGTTCGTTTGGGTCTGATCGTGTCAGACTTGGTGAAAGAAAACAGCCTGCAAGCCAAGCCAGAACAAGTGCGTGCCTTCATCGAAGAGCAGGCGCAAAGCTACGAAAACCCCGCAGAAGTAATGCAGTGGTATTTTCAGGACCGCGCCCGTTTGGCGGATGTAGAAGCGGTTATTCTGGAAGACAATGTGGTTGAATTCGCTTTGAGCAAATCCAAAGTGGTTGAAAAGAAATTGTCCTTTGACGAACTGATGGGAAATAAATAAATGATCTGGAACCCTCGCTCTATGACTAACAACATGAACAATTCTGGTGCGCTTGAAACCCAAGGCAATATGTATGTTCCCATGGTGATTGAGCAAAGTGGTCGGGGCGAGCGGGCCTATGACATTTATTCGCGCTTGCTCAAAGAGCGCGTCATTTTCCTGGTGGGGCCGATCAACGACCAAATGGCCAATGTCATCGTGGCCCAAATGTTGTTTCTGGAAAGCGAAAACCCTGACAAAGACATCGCGCTGTACATCAACAGCCCGGGTGGATCTGTGTCTGCTGGCATGGCCATTTATGACACCATGCAGTTTATCAAGCCTGATGTCTCTACGCTGTGTACAGGCCTGGCCGCCAGTATGGGCGCGTTCTTGCTGTCTTCTGGCACCAAGGGCAAGCGTTTTTCCCTGCCCAACAGCCGTATCATGATTCACCAGCCTTTGGGTGGCGTGCAAGGTCAGGCATCGGACATTGAAATTCACGCCAAGGAAATTTTGTATTTGCGTGAAAAATTGAACGGAATTCTGGCCGAGAACACAGGTAAGTCAATCGAAGAGATTGCGCGTGACACAGATCGTGATAACTTTATGGGTGCAGACTCTGCCAAAGAGTATGGCTTGATTGACGACGTGTTGAAGCACCGTGTGCCTCCAGCCGACAAGAAGTAACTGCAGTAACATTAAAACCTGGATTTCTTGATTGCCCCCAAGGGGGCTTTCCAGAGGATAAAAGATGTCAGAAAAGAAAGGCTCAAGCGAAAAGCTGCTGTATTGCTCCTTCTGCGGCAAAAGCCAGCATGAGGTTAAAAAATTGATCGCAGGGCCCTCTGTGTTCATCTGCGATGAATGCATTGAGTTGTGCAACGACATCATTCGTGATGAAGCAGCCGAGGCCACGGCCACAGGTGGTGGCGACAAGCTGCCTACCCCCCAAGAAATTCGTGCCATTCTTGATCAATATGTGATTGGTCAGGACAAAGCCAAGCGTGTGTTGGCTGTAGCGGTTTACAACCACTACAAGCGCCTGCGCCACATGAGCAAGAAAGACGACATCGAATTGACGAAAAGCAATATTTTGCTGGTTGGTCCCACGGGTTCCGGCAAAACTTTGTTGGCGCAAACACTGGCCCGCTTGTTGAATGTGCCTTTTGTCATCGCCGATGCAACCACACTGACCGAAGCTGGTTATGTGGGTGAAGACGTTGAAAACATCATTCAGAAGCTGCTGCAAAGCTGCAACTACGAAGTTGAAAAAGCACAACGCGGCATCGTCTACATTGACGAAATCGACAAAATTTCCCGCAAGTCGGATAACCCGTCTATCACCCGTGACGTATCGGGCGAGGGCGTACAACAGGCCTTGCTGAAATTGATCGAAGGCACTGTTGCCTCTGTTCCTCCACAGGGCGGGCGCAAGCATCCAAATCAGGATTTCGTCCAAATCGATACCACCAACGTACTATTTATCGTGGGTGGTGCGTTCGAAGGTTTGGACAAGGTAATTCGCAACCGTTCCGAGCGTTCGGGCATCGGTTTTGGTGCCACGGTGAAAAGCAAGGAAGAGGGCAATGTGGGAACCCTTTTGGCCGAAGTTGAGCCAGAAGACCTGATCAAGTTCGGTATCATTCCTGAACTGGTGGGTCGCTTGCCTGTGATTGCCACGCTTGAAGAACTGGATGAACCGGCTCTGATCGAGATTTTGACCAAACCCAAAAACGCCATGGTCAAGCAGTTCGAGAAGTTGCTTGAAATGGATGGTGCTGAACTTGAAGTTCGTCCCTCAGCGCTTAGCGCAATTGCCAAGAAAGCGATTCAGCGCAAAACCGGTGCGCGTGGTTTGAGAACCATTCTTGAACAGGCCTTGCTGGGCATTATGTACGACCTGCCTGGCGATACCAATGTCAAGAAAGTGGTAATTGATGAAAATACAATCAACGGCACAGGCCAACCTTTGTTGATCTACGAAGACCAGCCCAAAGTGGCCAGCAGCAAAGACAAATCCTGATGCTGAAAACCACGTCAAAACAGATTGTAAAATGACAAAAAAAGCCCAACTCCACGGTTGGGCTTTTTCTTTTCAGTGGTATTGTTTATTTGTCGTGAAATAAAGCTTGAATAAGCGCGTTTTAACCCCACTGTAGGGTTATGCATTTAATAGGTGATTCATATGTCAGCAACTAACGTGCTTCCGGAACAACCCATCGAATTGTCATTGCTTCCCTTGCGGGATGTGGTCGTGTTTCCACACATGGTGATTCCTCTTTTTGTGGGTCGTCCAAAATCCATCAAGGCACTTGAAATCGCGATGGAAACTGGCAAAAGTATTCTTTTGGTGGCACAAAAATCGGCCACCAAAGATGAGCCCAGCGACAAAGACATTTACAACATTGGCTGCGTGGCCAATGTGCTGCAAATGCTGAAATTGCCCGACGGCACTGTGAAGGTATTGGTAGAAGGTGTGCAGCGTGCGCGCCTGACCAAGGTAAGCGACGAGGGTACACACTTTGCGGCCACAGCCTTGCCTTTGCTGCCCGATCCTTCACAAAGCCCCGAAACGGAGGCCATGAAGCGTGCCGTGATGGCGCAGTTCGATTCCTATGTGAAATTGAACAAAAAAATTCCACCGGAAATTTTGACATCGCTGGCCAGCATTGAAGACATCGGTCGCTTGGCCGACACCATTGTCAGCCACTTGCCATTGAAGCTCGAGCAGAAGCAGTCCATTCTGGAAACCTTCAGCATTGCACAGCGCTTGGAAGCTTTGCTTTCTCAACTCGAAACCGAGATCGACATTCTTCAGGTTGAAAAGCGCATTCGCGGTCGTGTGAAGCGCCAAATGGAAAAAAGCCAGCGCGAGTACTACCTGAACGAGCAGGTCAAAGCCATCCAGAAAGAACTGGGCGAAGGCGAAGACGGCGCGGACATGGAAGAGCTTGAAAAGCGAATCAAAGCTGCACGCATGCCCAAGGAAGCCTTGAAGAAAGCTGAAGCCGAATTGAAGAAGCTGAAGTTGATGTCACCGATGTCGGCTGAAGCCACGGTGATTCGCAATTACATCGATGTGCTGGTGGGTTTGCCCTGGAAGAAGAAAACCAAAATCAACAATGATTTGGCCAATGCCGAGAAGGTGCTGGACGAAGACCATTATGGTTTGGAAAAAGTCAAAGAGCGCATTGTTGAATACCTCGCGGTACAACAGCGTGTGGACAAACTCAAGGCCCCAATTCTGTGCCTGGTGGGCCCTCCCGGGGTTGGTAAAACATCGCTTGGTCAATCTGTGGCCAAGGCGACCAACCGCAAGTTTGTTCGCATGGCCTTGGGTGGTGTGCGCGACGAAGCTGAAATTCGTGGTCACCGCAAAACCTACATTGGTTCGATGCCAGGCAAGGTCTTGAACAGCATCACGAAAGTGGGTGTTCGCAACCCGCTGTTCTTGCTCGACGAAATTGACAAGATGGGTCAAGACTTCCGTGGCGACCCTGCATCGGCTTTGTTGGAAGTACTCGATCCTGAGCAGAACAGCACTTTTGTGGACCACTATGTTGAAGTGGAATACGACTTGAGCGACGTGATGTTTGTGGCCACCGCGAACTCGCTGAACATTCCGCATGCGCTGCTTGATCGTATGGAAGTGATTCGCTTGAGCGGTTACACCGAAGACGAGAAAGTAAATATCACGCAAAAGTATTTGCTGCCCAAGCAGTTGAAAAACAATGGCGTGAAAGACGAAGAACTGAGCGTTTCCGAAGCAGCGATTCGCGATGTCATTCGCTTCTACACCCGCGAGGCTGGTGTGCGTGGACTTGAGCGTGAAATGTCCAAGATTTGCCGCAAGGTTGTGCGTCAAATGGTGTTGGGCAAGAACGAAAAGAAAGTGCAGGTCACACCAAAGAACCTCGACAAATTTTTGGGTGTTCGTCGCTTCAATTTCGGCATGGCCGAGAAAGAAAACCAAGTGGGTCAGGTGACTGGTCTGGCATGGACAGAAGTGGGTGGTGAATTGCTGACCATTGAAACTGTCTCCATGCCTGGCAAGGGCAACGTGATTCGCACGGGTTCCTTGGGCGATGTGATGAAAGAATCGGTGGAGGCTGCCCGTTCAGTGGTTCGCGCACGCGCTAACCGCTTGGGCATTCGCAACGATGCGTTTGAAAAGCGCGACATTCACGTGCATGTTCCCGAGGGGGCCACACCGAAAGATGGGCCTTCAGCAGGTATCGCAATGACCACTGCATTGGTGTCTACTTTGACGAATATGCCTGTGCGTTCTGATGTTGCGATGACTGGTGAAATTACCCTTCGTGGTGAAGTGTTGGGCATTGGCGGATTGAAAGAAAAGCTGTTGGCTGCACACCGTGGTGGCATTAAAACCGTACTTATTCCTGAAGAAAACGTGAAGGATTTGGCGGAAATTCCATCCAACGTGAAGAACAGTTTGGAGATTATTCCGGTGAAATGGATCGATCAAGTGCTGCAACATGCCTTGGAATCGCTTCCAGAGCCAGTCTCCGAGCCAGCAGAGGTGATTGCTGGCAAAGCTGATGAGGCTGCTGCAAACCCCAGTGTAAAGCACTGATATCAATCGTTATTTTAAACAGACCTCCGCACGAAAATGCGGAGGTTTTTTTTTGTGCATCGCGGAAAGCCGCACCAGGCCTTAAAAATAAGGGTTATCAGCCCGCAAAATGTGTTGACAGCTAGGTTTCAGGCATGTCTAAATTAAGAACTGGAAGCAACGTGGTGCCTGATTTTGGGCACTTTTTATTTGTCACCATGAGGGGGCTTTTTACATGAATAAAACCGAACTGATCGATCAAATTGCTGAGTCAGCAGAAATTTCCAAAGCGGCCGCTGGTCGTGCATTGGATGCAATGATTGCTGCTGTTAAAACTACTTTGAAAAAAGGTGGTTCAGTAACTTTGGTTGGTTTTGGAACCTTTGCTGTTGGCAAGCGTGCTGCACGTAGCGGCCGTAACCCACGCACTGGCGCAACAATCAAAATCAAGGCAGCCAAAGTGCCAAAGTTCCGTCCTGGCAAAGCCCTGAAAGACGCAGTGAACTAAATTTAAAATTTTTTTGACAAAAGGTATTGCAGGCCCAGTTAATTTGTATATAATTGCGGTCTTGGCTGATTCGCAGCAAGACAAACACTAGTAAAACAGTGAGCGTCGGGTGCTTAGCTCAGTTGGTAGAGCGGAGCCCTTACAAGGCTTAGGTCGGGAGTTCGAGCCTCTCAGCACCCACCAACATTGCGAAACAGCAACCAACTTTGGAGTGGTAGTTCAGTTGGTTAGAATACCGGCCTGTCACGCCGGGGGTCGCGGGTTCGAGCCCCGTCCACTCCGCCAAACAAAAAAGGGAATCTTCGGATTCCCTTTTTTCATTTCCGCGCTCATTCATTTCCAACCCCGGCCGCGCCCCGCACGGTTTCCCGGTGTGTACCTTCAGGTATAGTATCCGCTTGTTGTTCAACACTAACGCCATCAAAAACCATGTTTGAATTCATCCGAAACAATCAGAAGATCATGCAGTTTGTGCTGCTGCTGTTTATTGCACCCGCATTCGCCTTGTTTGGTCTTGAGGGATACAACACTGTCAGCGCAGATGCCAATGCCTTGGCGATCGTGGGCGACTACCCCATCAGTCAGGAAGAGTTCGATCAGGTGAAGCGTGAACGCATTGAAGAAGCACGAGCACAGTCTGGCGAGAACTTTGATCCCAAGGTGTTTGAATCACCCGAAATCAATCGACAGTTGCTCGACACATTGGTGTTGCAATATTTGCTTCAGCAGTCTGTGCAGAAGCAATATTTGACAGCTTCAGACAAAGCGTTGGCCGAAGACATTGCGCGCACTCCCTTGTTTCAGGTGGATGGCAAATTTGACCTCGAAACTTACAAGCGTGAATTGGCGGCGCGTGGTTTGACGCCGACTCAACACGAAGCGAATGTGCGTTTTGGATTGGCGAGAAACCAGGTGCTGGACCCGGTGTTGCGCGCATCATTTTTTCCCGACACATTAAAAACCCAATTAGACGATGTGCAATTGGCTGGCCGTGTAGTGCGGGTCAAGAACATTGATTTGACGCCTTACTTGGCAAACGTCAGCATTACCGATGAGCAAGTAGCCGCATTTTATGAAGCCAACAAAGCGCAGTTCATGGCTCCACAAAAAGCCGATGTTGAGTATGTGGTGTTGTCGCCAGATACCATTAAATCAAAAATTCAAGTTAGCGATGCAGACATCGCTGCTTACTACGAACAAAACAAGGCTCGTTTTTCAACACCTGAAGAGCGTCGTGCCCGCCACATTTTGCTGGATGCCGAGAAAGAAGGAGCTTCTGCTGATGAGCTAAAGGCTGCAGCTGAAAAAGTACTTGCGGAGTTGAAAGCGAATCCGTCCAAGTTTGCTGAACTTGCGAAGCAGTATTCAACCGATTCGGGCTCAGCGAATCAAGGTGGGGACCTTGGGTTTTTTGGAAAAGGCGCGATGGTTCCCGAGTTTGAGCAAGCCGTGTTCACTCAGAAAAAAGGTGAGTTGAGCGGTTTGGTGAAAAGCCAGTTTGGTTATCACATTGTAGAAGTTACCGACATTCGCGGTGGTGAAGTGCAATCGCTTGAGGAAGTGAAAAACCAAATTGCAGATGAAATTAAAAATCAAAAAATGACTGCGCAGTATGCCGATGCACAAGGCCGTTTCGCCGAGTTGGTATACGAAGGCGGGCAGTCGTTTGAGAATGTGGTCAAGGAAATTGGTGTACAGCCGCAAACCCACAACGGTTTGACACAAGGTGCGGTTAATGCACCTGAAGTGTTGAAAGATGCGAAGGTGATGGCTGAAATTTTTTCATCAGAATCAATTGAAAACAAAAACAACACCAAGGCTGTACAAGTGGGTGAAGCCATGGTGTCTGCACGCATTGTGAATTACACCGCTGCAACCGCACGGCCGTTGGAAGAGATGAAGCCGGTTATTCAGGCACGACTGAAGCAGGAAGAAGCGGCCAAGGCGGCTTTGAAAGACGCAGATACCTTGGCGGCAAAACTGGACAGTGAAAAGCCACAGGCTGGTTCAGCGTTGCTGGACGATTTCTCAGATTCTAGAACTGTATCGGCGTTGAATGCCGAAGGCTTGCCTGGTTTGGTGGCTCAGTCCGTGTTGAACACAGGTGTGTCTGAACTACCCAAAGCGAAGGTGGTTGGACTGGGCAACAACGGCTATGCAGTGGCTTGGGTTGAAAGCAGTGCACCGTCTTCGGAAGTGAAAGCAAAGGCCGACCCGCAAGTGGTGCAGTACTACGAAAACATTGCCGGGCAGGTGTATCAGGAAGCCTTGTTGTTGGCTGCTCGCGATGCAATGAAAAAGCGTGTTGAAGTCGAGATCAAGAAGACGTTTTGATCTTGGTTTGCAGCGCGTTACTCATTCTGACTTGATCTTGAATTGGCAGAACGATGCAACGCTACTGCAAATCTGGGCCGCACCATCAGCGGCCCCTTCCTCACAGGCAAGTTTGCATTCACTTTAACGTTGCAGAAAACGTCGGCCAAATATTTTCCAGAATCTTTGCTTGTGCGCCGGCATTGGGATGAATGCCATCGGCCAGGAACGATGCAGGGTCTAGCGCAAAACCTTCAAGCATGAATGGCACCAAGGGCACCTTTTGTTTGCGTGCAATTTCTCCGAAAGTATCACCAAAACGGCGGGCATACGCTGGCCCGTAATTCGACGGAATTTGCATGCCAATCAATACAGCCTGCGTGCCATTGCGCCGGGCCGCCACCAGCATGTTGGTGAGGTTGTCTTTCATGGTGTCTAGCGATAAACCGCGCAATCCGTCGTTGGCACCCAGCTCCAGAATCATGTGGCTGGGATTGTGTTGTTTCAACAGCGCAGGCAGGCGTGTTTTGCCACCCGCAGTGGTTTCACCCGATACCGACGCATTCACCACCTTGCAGTGGGGGAACTTTTCAGCCAAACGGCTCTCCATCAAAGCGACCCAGCCTTGTTCTTTGGGCAAGCCATAGGCGGCTGAAAGGCTGTCGCCCATCACCAGAATTTTGCATTCCTGGCCTGTATTTGCGGCAAAGCTGGATACACTGGTGGATAAGCCGAAAGCGATCAGGCCAAATGCCAAGGCGTTTCTAATTTTTTTTGCAGTAAAGGCAAACATGAGTCGTGCAATCCTCGAAGTCGAAGGTTTAAATCAGTTGGTTCAAGACGGGCAAAGCAGTTTGTCCATTCTCGAAAACATTTCTTTCACTATAAATCAAGGTGAAGCAGTTGCCATCGTGGGTGCTTCAGGTTCAGGCAAATCCACTTTGTTGGGCATGCTTGCAGGGTTGGACATTCCATCCAGCGGTGCAGTTCGCTTTTTGGGGGAAGACTTAACTCAACTTAACGAAGACCGGCGAGCCAGCCTGCGCGCTGAGCATGTGGGATTCGTGTTTCAGTCATTTCAACTGTTGGACCACTTGAGTGCGCTTGAGAACGTGATGCTGGCTACAGAGCTTACGCCCATGCCCAATCGCGAAAAGGCCTGCAAGGAAATGCTGGATCGGGTGGGTTTGGGCGATCGTTTGAACCACACGCCCAAGACCCTCTCAGGCGGTGAACAGCAACGTGTGGCACTGGCCAGGGCTTTTGTGCGCAAACCCACGATTGTGTTTGCAGATGAACCCACCGGCAGCCTGGATTTTGCAACCGGTCAGCGAATTATCGATTTGATGTTTGACCTGCAGAAAGAGTTGGGCACCACTTTGATTTTGGTCACCCACGATGACAAACTGGCCGCCCGTTGTTCGCGGCAGTTAACCATTGCGGCGGGCGCTTTGGCTCAAGAGGTGGTTTAAACACGACTTCATGCGCTGGGCTATTTCGCTGGCATGTGAAATGAACAAGCCCTCGCGTTCGCGGCCAAGCGGCTCAATGGCCAGGCCATGCAGGTAAACAGCAAACGAAGCGGCTTCGAACTCATCAAGCCCCTGGCCCAACATGGCGGCCACCGCACCGGCCAACACATCACCGCTTCCTGCGGTTGCCAGTGCCGGGCCACCCGTGGTGTTGATTTCCAGTTGTGTGGCGTTGCAAATCAAGCTGCCGGTTCCTTTCAACACCACGGTGCAATCAAATTGAGTGGCCAGCGATCTCGCAGCTTGAACACGATCGGCCTGAATCATCTCGGTGGTGCTTTGTAACAGGCGTGCCGCTTCAAGAGGATGTGGTGTAAAAACCATGGCTTTTCCCGGGTGTTTTTGCCTGTAGTGTTTGAATCGTGCCCGCAAGTCCGAATTTGCCGCGAGCATGTTCAGTGCGTCAGCGTCCCACACCATGTTCAAGCCTTTGTCGTGTTCAAGCAGTGCGCAAACCATGCGCAAGGCGTCTTCACTTTGCCCAAGGCCGGGTCCGACCACGGCGGTGTCTGCAAATGCCAAATTCTCCTCGATACCCTTGTTCATGATCTCGGGAAACATCAAATCGAGAAAGGGCGTTTGGCCTTGACGTTGAACGTCGGGCAAGTGCATGTCTGCTTCATGAAGCAGGCTCAAGGCCACGCGACCGCAGCCGAGCATCAAGGCGGCTCTGGCGCTTAACACACAGGCACCCACCATGCCTTGTTGGCCGCCCAGAACGGCGATACTGCCAAAGCTGCCTTTGTGGTGCTCATGGCTGCGCATCGGTAAACGTTGCAGCTGTTCGTGGCGTGAAAAAACCCGAATGACCGAACCCAGCTTGTCAGCTTTTACCAGGTTCTCGAGCAAGGCGTCACAGTTCAGGCTGTCTACCCACAGCTCACCGCACAAACCCTTTCCCTGTTGGCTTAACAGTCCATGTTTGCAGGCCAGGTAGCTGAAGGTGGTGTGGGCCTGAATGGCCACGCCGGGTACATGGCCCGTGTCACTGTTCAGCCCGCTTGGGCAGTCCAGGGCATACACCCGTGCCTTGTGGTGGTGGGCATTGACATGTTGAATCAGCTGCTTAATCAAGCCCTGAGGCGGGCGGTCACAGGCAATGCCAAGCAGCCCGTCGACAACAACAGTGCCATTTTGAATGTCTGGCAATGGCATGTCGGGTTCAAGTTCTATGGGCTGTATGCCATGGGCCAGTGCCCAAAGTACTGCCTGCATGCGGTCTTTGGAGCCTGTTTTGCCTTCGGTAAGCTGATATAAATCCACCTGCAGGCCTTTGCGTTTCAGTTCTCCGGCAACAATGCAGGCGTCGCCCCCATTGTTGCCCGGCCCGGCCAGCACCAGGCAGCGCGCTGAATGTGTCTCGCTGTGAACAATTTGATCCACAATTTTCAGGGCTGAACGCACACCTGCGGCCTGCATCAGCAAGAACGAATCGACTTGCGCGAAAGCAGCCTGCTCTAATGCTCGAATTTGCTTTACCGACAGCACCGGCATTGATTTTTGGTCCACCTGCTGCCAGTTGGCATGGCCAAGGTTCTCAGGGTGTAGGTCAATCAGTTCAGGCATGCGTATTCCATGGAAATTCAGGGTGGTTTATCCGGGCTTTGCGCTCAGTTTTGGGGCTGTAGCACTTATAATTCAAGATTACCTCAACCACCCCCACTGCTGTCATGTCTCTTGCCCTGTCTTCGGCTGATCAATTCGATGTTTCTACCTTCAACGGCGCGTCTGCCCTGTCTGCTTTTCGTGCAGAAGGCTTGTTGAAACGCCTGCAAGCCATTGACTCGAATGTGTCGGCAGTGCGTGCGCATTTCGTTCACTTCGTGGCCACGCGTGGTGCATTGGAAGGCCATCAGCGCAAGGTGATGGAAGGTTTGCTGGATTACGGCCACGCCGCGCCGGCTTTGGACCGCATTGACCTGAGTTGCGTGGTAGTGCCGCGCTTGGGCACGGTAAGCCCTTGGGCTTCCAAGGCCACCGATATTGCACACAATGCTGGCTTGGCCAATGTGGTGCGCATGGAGCGTGGCGTTGAGTTTCAGCTGACTTTTAAGAAGGGTTTGCTGGGCGGCAGCAAACTGCCCGAAGGCGCTGCTTTGCAGGCCTTGAAGGTAGCCTTGTACGACCGAATGACGGAAACCGTGTTGCCCGATGGGTTTGATGTGAAAAGCCTGTTTTTGCCCCTGCAAGGCAAAAGCCTGCAAATTGTGGAATTGAGCGAGGGCCGCAATTCATTGGTGAAGGCCAACAGCGAATTGGGCTTGGCCTTGAGCGAAGATGAAATTGATTACCTGCTAGAAGCCTACACCGCCATGGGCCGTTCACCCACTGATGTGGAATTGATGATGTTTGCGCAGGCCAACAGCGAGCACTGCCGCCACAAAATTTTCAATGCCACCTGGACCATCGACGGACAGGCTCAAAGCGAAACCCTGTTCGGCATGATCCGCAACACCCACAAAACCACGCCCCAAGGCACGGTGGTTGCATATTCCGACAATGCAGCAGTGATTGCTGGTGGCAAGGCTGAACGCTTTTTTGCGGATGCAGACGGTGTGTATCGCCCGCATGAAGAAAACACGCATTTTGTGATCAAGGTTGAAACCCACAACCACCCCACAGCCATTTCGCCTTACGCGGGTGCTGCCACCGGTTCGGGCGGTGAAATTCGCGATGAAGGTGCCACAGGTCGTGGCGCCAAACCCAAGGCAGGCCTGTGTGGCTTTACCACCTCGCACTTGCGTTTTGATGGCGGCAAGGAAATCTGGGAAAGCGGGCAAGACGCCCTGGTGCCGCTTGATCAGCGCAATGAGCAACGTAGCGAGCAGCCGAAGCCTGTTGGCATTCCTACGCGTATTGCAACACCTGAACAAATCATGATTGACGGCCCAATTGGTGCGGCTGCGTTCAACAATGAATTCGGTCGCCCGAACCTGGGCGGCTACTTCCGCACATTCGAGCAACGCGTAGGTGAAAGGGTTTACGGTTACCACAAGCCCATCATGATTGCGGGTGGCTTGGGCAATATTCGTGAAGTGCACACCCACAAATGCGACTTGCCAGCGGGCAGCCTGTTGATTCAACTGGGTGGCCCCGGTATGCGCATTGGTATGGGTGGTGGGGCTGCATCGTCCATGAACTCTGGCTCGAACACCGAATCGCTCGACTTTGATTCAGTGCAACGTGCCAATCCTGAAATGGAACGCCGTGCGCAGGAAGTGCTTGATCGTTGCTGGACCTTGGGCGAAGCCAACCCCATCTTGAGTATTCACGATGTGGGTGCGGGTGGTATTTCCAATGCATTTCCAGAATTGGCGGATGCATCGAACAAAGGTGCTGAGTTCGATTTGCGCAAGGTAAATCTGGATGAGAGCGGTTTGAGCCCTGCTGAAATTTGGTGCAATGAATCGCAAGAACGTTATGTGATGGGCATTGCACCCGAGTCGCTGGAGCTTTTCACGCAACTGTGTGAACGTGAGCGTTGCCCATTCTGCGTGGTGGGAGTGGTTACCGATGAACGCCAACTGAAAGTGCTGGATGCGGAAAGCAGCAGCAACCCAGTGGACATGCCCATGGAAGTGCTGTTGGGCAAGCCTCCCCGCATGGAGCGCAACGACAAGCGCGTTGAGCCAGTGAAAGCAGAAATGGATTTGACCCAGACTGAATTGGGCGAGGCCATTGAACAGGTGTTGAAATTCCCGGCTGTGGCTTCCAAGCGTTTCCTGATTACGATTGGCGACCGCACTGTGGGAGGCTTCACCGCCCGCGACCAAATGGTTGGGCCTTACCAAGTGCCTGTGGCTGATGTGGCAGTGACGATTGACGATTACACCGGCTACGCAGGGCAGGCCATGGCCATGGGTGAACGCACACCGCTGGCTGTGTTGAATGCGCCTGCCTCAGGCCGTATGGCGATTGCAGAAAGTATTACCAACCTGCTGGCTTCACCGGTTGAGAAACTGGAAGATGTGAAGCTGAGCGCCAACTGGATGGCCGCTTGCGGCACACCTGGGCAAGATGCCGCATTGTTTGACACTGTGAAAGCGATTGGCATGGAACTTTGTCCGCAATTGGGTTTGGGTATTCCTGTGGGTAAAGACTCTCTTTCCATGCGCACCCGCTGGAACGAGGGCGATGTTCAGAAGGAAGTTTTGTCGCCTGTCAGTTTGATCGTGACCGCGTTTTCGAAAATCAACGATGTTCGCGGTACGCTCACGCCTGTGCTGAACACAGCGGATGACACAGTGTTGGTCTTGGTTGATTTGGCGCGCGGCAAAATGCGCATGGGCGCAAGCGTGCTTGCACAAGTAACCAACCAGTTGGGTGCAGATGTGCCCGATGTAGAGGACGCAAGCGACATCAAGAACTTTGCACAGGCTTTGAATGCCCTGCGTGAAAAAGGCTTGGTGCATGCCTACCACGATCGTTCAGATGGTGGTTTGCTGGCGGCCTTGGCCGAGATGAGTTTTGCCAGCCGTTGTGGTTTGTCGATCAACCTGGATTTGATCACCATAGACCCGTATTCGGCCGATTGGGGCGACTTTAAAATTCGCCCGGAGCAGGTCAGCGTGCAGCGTGGCGAGCTTACCCTGAAAGCCTTGTTCAACGAAGAACTGGGTGTGGTGTTGCAGGTACCCGCTGCGCAGAAAAGCGAAGCCATGCAAGTGCTTCGCGATTTCAACCTGAGCAAACACAGCAATATCATCGGCAAGCCAAATGACCGAGATGTAATTGAGTTTTACCGCGATGCCAAGTGCATTTACTCCGAAAGCCGCGCCAAGCTGCAAGGTATTTGGGATGACACCAGCTATCAAATTGCCAAGCGCCGTGACAACCCGGCGTGCGCGGAAAACGAACACAAAGCTGCCGCCGAATTGCCCAATGCTTTGGTGTGGCAACCCAGCTTTGATATTGCAGAAAACCCGGCAGCACCGTTTATTGCAAGCGGTGCCAAACCCCGCGTGGCAGTGCTGCGTGAACAAGGCGTGAACGGTCAGTTGGAAATGGCAGGCGCATTCACGCTTGCGGGCTTTGAGGCTGTGGATGTGCACATGAGCGACTTGCTGACTGGCAAGCGCAAGTTGGCTGATTTTCAAGGTTTGGCTGCATGCGGTGGCTTCAGTTACGGCGATGTGTTGGGTGCTGGCGAAGGCTGGGCAAAAACCATTCGCTACAACAGCGTGCTGGCTGATCAGTTTGCGGAGTTTTTTGGTCGCAGTGATGTGTTCGGTTTGGGTGTTTGCAATGGTTGCCAAATGATGGCCACCTTGGCTGATTTGATTCCTGGTGCAACGCATTGGCCAAAACTGATGCGCAATGAAAGCGAGCAATATGAAGCCCGCTTGGTGAATGTAAAAATCAACAAGACGCCGTCCATTTTGCTCAGTGGCATGGAAGGTTCGGTGGTGCCAGTGGTGGTGGCGCACGGCGAGGGCCGCGCAGACTTTTCACGCCAGGGCAACCACGGCAAATTGACTGCTGAGGGCTTGGTGGCTGTGCAGTATGTCAATTCACAGGGCGAGGCCACACAGCAGTACCCATTCAACCCCAATGGCAGCCCCGAGGCACTGGCCGGTTTCACCACGCCAGATGGTCGTTTCACCATCATGATGCCGCACCCTGAGCGGGTATTCCGTAACGTGCAAATGAGCTGGGCACCGACAGATGCAGGCGAGTATTCACCGTGGATGCGTTTGTTCTACAACGCGCGCAAGGCATTGGGTTAAATGGAAAAAGAATTGGCATGGCAACCCTTGGCCATGGACCAGCAATGGCCAGCCAAAGTGTTTGATGTGCATTGCACCGCCTGCCCGCGTTTGCATGCTTTTCATGAACAGAATCGCGAAAAATTTCCAAGCCATTTCAATGGCCCGGTGCCGCCTTTTGGCCCCGCCAACGCCGAGCTGTTGATTGTTGGTTTGGCGCCAGGTTTACACGGTGCCAACCGCAGTGGGCGCCCATTCACGGGCGATTATTGTGGTGACCTGTTGTACAGCACTTTGCACAAGTACGGTTTTGCCAACAGACCGGTTTCCGTAGCGGTGGGCGATGGCATGCAGCTGTTGAATGCACGCGTAAGCAATGCCGTGAAGTGTGTTCCACCTGAAAACAAACCCACGCCTGCGGAAATTAAAACCTGCAACCAGTTCATTTCCCATGAGTTCAAGGTGCACCCGCCCAAGGCAGTGCTGGCACTGGGCTTGGTGGGGCACCAAGCCGTGTTGAAGGCGATGGATCAGAAACAAAGTGCTTTCAAGTTTGGCCATGCTGCTGAACATGATCTGGGCGCATTTCGTTTGTTTGACAGTTACCATGTGAGCCGCTACAACACGCAAACCGGCAGGCTGACCGCACCCATGTTCGAGGCTGTGCTGCAATCGATCAGCCATTTCCTGAAGGCATAAGGGCAGGGCGATGACCGACGAGCAACAAGCGCCCGACTCTCCTTTTGATATCCCGGCGTTCTTGAAAGAATTGACCACACGCCCCGGTGTGTATCGCATGATTGATGCGAACGGCACTGTGATGTATGTGGGCAAGGCCAAGAACCTGAAAAAGCGGGTGTCTTCGTATTTCCAGAAAACCCATGCCAGCCCGCGTACCAGCCACATGGTAGAGCGCATTGTGAGGGTTGATGTAACCCCCACCCGCACGGAAGCAGAAGCGCTGCTGCTTGAAAACAACCTGATTAAAAGCTTAAGCCCGCGTTACAACATTCTGTTTCGGGATGACAAAAGCTATCCCTACCTTCGCTTGACCAATCACAAGTACCCACGGGTAGCGTATTACAGGGGTGCAGTCGATAAAAAATCACAGTTCTTTGGACCCTTTCCGAATGCTTGGGCCGTGAAAGAAAGTATTCAGGTTTTGCAGCGAGTGTTCTTGTTGCGCACCTGTGAGGACACTGTTTTTTCCCATCGTTCACGCCCTTGTTTACAGGCCCAGATTCAGCGGTGCAGTGCACCTTGTGTGAACTGGATCAGCCCTGAGGATTACGCAAAAGATGTGGAAGCAGCCTCGCGTTTTTTGCGGGGCGACCACAAATCAGTGTTGGCCAATCTGGAAGAGAAAATGCTGGAAGCCAGTGGCTTGCTGGAGTTTGAGAAAGCGGCCATGTACCGCAATCAGTTGGGTGCGCTAAGCCGTGTGTTGCAAAAGCAGTCTGTAGACACCACGGGTGGTGATGACGATGCAGACATTATTGCTGTGGTGATCAAAGGCGGTGCAGTGTGTGTAAACCTCGCCATGGTGCGGGGCGGCCGGCATTTGGGCGACAAACCCATGTTTCCCAGTGTGGCACAGGCCAGCGAGGACATTGGCCCCGAGGTGCTGGAGGCGTTTTTGAGCCAAGCCTATGTGGACAGGCCGATTCCAAACCTGTTGATTGTGAATCAGGATCTGGATGCCCCCGAATTGCTGATGGCACTCAGCCAGCAAGCAGGCAAGAAAATTAACCTGATCCGCCAGCCGCAAAGCGAGCGACGCAAGTGGTTGGACATGGCTGTGGACAATGCAGAAATCGCGATTGCGAGGCGAATTGCAGAGCAGGGGTCAGCCCAGTTCCGAACCCGTGCACTGGTTGAAACATTGGGCCTTGAAACGCGGCTGGAGGAAGCTTTGCAGGCAGGCGAGGCGAGCAGCATGTTGGGGGGCACCCTCAAACCACAGGGTGACACAGCCAGCGATTCCGTGTTGCCACCAGGCACTGAAGCTGCCATGGACGCAGCACCCGAGGACATTGATTTGCTGGCCACTTTGCGCGTGGAGTGTTTTGACATTTCGCACACCGCAGGAGAGGCCACGCAGGCCTCGTGTGTGGTGTTTCACAACCACGACATGCAAAGTCGCGAATACCGTCGCTACAACATTGAAGGCATTACACCAGGCGATGATTACGCAGCCATGCGCCAAGCGGTAACACGTCGATATCAGCGCGAGGGCAAGACCCCAATTGTGATGCCGCATGTGGTGCTGATTGACGGGGGCAAAGGGCAAATTGAAGTGGCCCGGCAAGTGTTTGAGCAGCTTGGACTGGACATCAGCCTGATTGTGGGCGTGAAAAAGGGCGAGAACCGCAAAGTGGGCCTGGAAACTTTGGTGTTTCCCGACGGTAGGCCAAGCCTTGAGTTGGGCCCTGGTCACCCTGCGCTCATGCTGATTGCGCAAATTCGAGACGAAGCCCACCGGTTTGCGATTACAGGCATGCGGGCCAAGCGGGCCAAGGCGCGTCAGGCTTCCGAGCTGGATGAAATTGAAGGCATTGGCGCACGCCGCAAGCAAAAGTTGCTGACCCGTTTTGGCGGTTTGCGTGGTGTGAAGGCGGCCAGCGTTGAGGATCTACAAACCGTCGATGGGATCTCGAAAACACTGGCTGAAGAAATATATCGGCGTTTGCATTGAACAGGTGTGCCTCAATGGGCGTTCACGCTGATATATTCTGTACCTCTAGAGAGTGTATTTTCACCTTAACAAAAGAAAAACAGATATGCCAATGAACCTGCCCATGATCCTGACCTGGGTCCGGATTATTTTGATTCCACTGGTTGTCGGCATTTATTTTCTGCCCGAAACAGTCATGTCCATCACCATGCAAAACTGGGTGGGCGCCTGGGTTTTTGTATTCGCAGCCATTACCGATTTTGTAGACGGTTACCTGGCCCGCCGCTGGAACCAAACCTCGGCGTTTGGTGCGTTTCTTGATCCGGTTGCCGACAAGCTGATGGTGGGGGCAGCCCTGATTGTCTTGGTCGACCTTGGGCGCATCGGCCCATTTATCGCACTGATTATTATCGGACGTGAAATTACAATTTCCGCCCTGCGGGAATGGATGGCCAGTATTGGGGCCCGCAACAGCGTGGCCGTGAACTGGCTTGGCAAATTCAAAACCATTGCGCAAATGGTGGCCATCCCCATGTTGTTGGTCAATGAAACCTGGATGGGCATCAATTTCCAGTTGTTGGGCACTTTGGGTATTTATGTGGCGGCTGTGTTGACTGTGTGGTCCATGTGCTATTACTTGATGAAAGCCTGGCCTGAACTTCGCAATCGAAGCTGATCGCTTCAAGAACCTTTCGCCATGAACAAAAGCAACCTGCTGCCCCAGCCATATCCATTGCGGCAAGCACTCAATGATGAAGTCCATTCTCGCCCCACCGAGGCCTTGTGGCCGCAGGAAAGGGTGTTTCACATTGCTTTGCTGGTGCAAGGTGAAGTGACGCCCGCGATTGTGGGGCAGTTGCAGGCCTTGGTCGACTACTGTGGATGCAAACCAGTTTCGGATGAGGAATTGGCCGCACCCCAGGTCAGCCTGAGCCTGTGCGGTGGCGAATCGGCCTTGCGTTTGCGCCTGGAGCGCCACAATGAATTCATTACCCTGACGTTCTTTGAGCGGGCTGACCATGCGATTGTGTTTGATCGCCCAGTGACCCGCAGATTACCCCCCAGCTGGATGGCAGCCTTGCCCGGCATCATGTTGGTGGCCATTGAATTGTTCGTTCAAAAAACAGAAAGTCCCCGCGAACCTCGCAGTGTTGCAGGCTATTTTGATGGGAACACCTTGATTGGCGGCATGATTGCGAATGGGGCAGGACAGGTGTTTTCCGACCTTCGAATTGCTGATCGCGGTGCTACCCGTATTCTGATTTGTAATTTGAAAATGGGCTCACGACAGCTGGGTAGGGTGGTTCAGCGCACCATCGAGATGGAAACCTACCGCATGATGGCGTTGCTGAGTTTTCCAGTGGCGCGCGCCACATTGCCGAAGCTGTCCTCCTATGAGGATCGCTTGGTGAAGCTGGCCACGGAAATGGCTGAAACCAGCAAAACCGAAGACCTGGCCGAAGTAACCTCAGAAGATGTTGAGCTGGACAGAAAGTTGTTGAGCCAGTTGACTGATTTGGCGGCACGTGTGGAGCAGTTGAGCGCTGAAAACCGGGTGCGGTTTACCGCGGCTGAGGCGTACACCGATTTGGTGAAAAAGCGGATTGCCGAGTTGAAAGAAATTCCCATGGTGGGCATGCAAACTTTTGGTGAATTCATGGATCGCCGTTTGGGCCCTGCCATGAAAACCTGCACCTGGACTGCCCGCAGGCAAGATGAGTTGGCGGCCCGTATTTCACGTGTGACCCAGCTGCTGCGTACGCGCGTGGAGATTGAGCGGGAAAGCCAGAACCAGCGGTTGCTGACCAGCATGGACAAGCGTGCCAAGGTGCAGTTGCGTTTGCAGGAAACTGTGGAAGGCCTGTCGATTGTCGCGATTTCCTACTATGGTGCGAGCCTGGTGGGTTATTTGGCCAAGGGTTTAAAGACCATGGGTGTGCCAGTTTCTCCCGATTTGGCCATTGCTGTGGCCATACCCACGATTGCGGTGCTGGCTTATGTCAGCATGCAGGCCATGAAAAAGCGCATGGGCTTGAAAGGCTGAGGAATATTAGGGAAATATTGATCCGAAAGGTTTCCAAACCAAAGGGTTTGTGGTTATAATTGTGGGCTCGGAAGCTTGGCAGAGCGGTTGAATGCACCGGTCTTGAAAACCGGCGAGGGTGCGAGCCCTCCGTGAGTTCGAATCTCACAGCTTCCGCCAAAAACATCAAAACCCGCCCTTGTGGCGGGTTTTTTGTTTTTGCGACCTGTGAGTAGATTCGAACGAACGGATCGTAAAAATAATAGTTCGGTGGAGTTCCCGAATGGGAACGAAACGAGGGAGCACCGCAAGGTGCGATAACAATCTCACAGCTTCCGCCAAAAACATCAAAACCCGCCCTTGTGGCGGGTTTTTTGTTTTTGCGACCTGTGAGTAGATTCGAACGAACGAATGATGAAAACAAAAAACCGCCTCGTGGGCGGTTTTTTGCATTCAGACGAGTCAACAACGCATTGCTTATCTGTAAAGCACGCCAGGCAACCACATACCGATTTGTGGGAACACATACAGCACGAACATCGCGAAGATCTGAATGAACATGAAGGGAATCATGCCCAAGAAGATCTGGTTCAGCGTGACTCCGGGTGGCGATACGCCTTTCAGGTAGAACGCTGCCATGGCCACCGGGGGTGACAGGAAAGCCGTTTGCAGGTTCATGGCGACCAGCAAGCCAAAAAACAATGGGTCAATGTCAAAGTAGGGCAGCAGTGGAATGAAAATCGGCATGAAAATCACGATGATTTCTGTCCATTCCAGAGGCCAGCCCAGCAGGAAAATGATGACTTGGGACAACAGCAAAAACTGGATTGGCGTGAGGCCCAAAGACAACACCCAGTTTTCAACCAATTCCTGACCACCCAGCAGCGCAAATGCCGCTGAAAAAATGGATGAGCCCACAAACAACCAACACACCATGGCGGTTGTTTTGGAGGTAAGGAAGGCAGATTCACGCAACACCGGGAAGCTGAGTTGACGATACCCGGCCGCCAGTAACAAACCACCGAATGCACCAACAGCGGCGGCCTCGGACGGCGTTGCAAAGCCAAATACGATACTGCCCAACACCGCCAAAATCAGAATTGCAAGCGGGAAGAAGGAGGTCAGCAACATCTTGAATACTTCAAGGCGTTCGAAGCTGAGGCGGGAGTAGTAATACAAAAGTACTCCAACCACCACTAACAGAGAAATCCAGAAGTTCAGGGGTGCAGGAGTGGACTCGGGTTCTTCTGCAGCGGCGGCGGGTTCCGTGGGTTCTTCCAACGCGGGGGCTGCTTCCGTGGTTTCAGCGCCAGCAGGTTCATCGAAGCCGAAGTCATAATTACTGCTGCTGGATCCCTGATACTCAGACCCAAAACTGACCAGGCCAGATGTGTCAAATGCAGCTTCCTTGGGTGCCGTCAGGGAGGAATACACCAAACCTAGAATGAACGCTGCGAAAATTGCGGGCAACATGGCCACGAAGAACTGATTGGCTACTTGCCCAGTGGTCAGGTTGCCTTCACGACGGCCTTTCATACCGTTGACCAAGGCCGATACTGCGCGGCTGCTGCCATAGGTACGCTTGAGCGAATCCAGAACAGGGCTAAGCGGCACTTTGCGGTCTTCTTCAGACAAGGGAGGTGCACTTTTCGGGTTCAGTTTTGCACGAATGATGATGTAGGCAACAT
The DNA here is from genome assembly GCF_005871185.1 of Limnobacter alexandrii. Taxonomy (GTDB): domain Bacteria; phylum Pseudomonadota; class Gammaproteobacteria; order Burkholderiales; family Burkholderiaceae_B; genus Limnobacter; species Limnobacter alexandrii. Next base: position 247,629 of record NZ_SWKN01000007.1, on the reverse strand, counting down.
ACAAGCTTGCCAACATAATGCCGGGGAAAAATGCGCCTGCGTACAACTGTACTACTGAAACACCGGCTGTGGCACCGTAGACGATCAACAGCACTGAAGGTGGAATCAAAATACCCAGGCAACCACCGGCGGTGATGGCACCGGCGGCCATTTTGGTGTCGTAGCCCGCTTTCAACATGCTGGGCATGGCCAGCAAGCCCATCAGCGTAACCACCGCACCCACAATACCTGTCGCCGTTGCGAAGATTGCGCAAGTGACCAGTGTTGCAACGCCCAAGGCGCCGGGAAGGCGAGCCATGGCCAAGTGGAGGGATTTAAAAAGTTTCTCGATCAGGTTTGCACGTTCAACCAGGTAGCCCATGAACACAAACAAGGGAACTGAGATGAGCACATCGTTGGTCATCACCTTGTAGGTCGACTGCACCATCAAGTCGAGCGTTTTCTGTATGTCTTGATCATAGGCAAAATATGTGAATATTACGCCCATGCCCATCAAGGTAAAGGCTGTTGGGAAGCCGAGCATAATGGCCACAACGATAAGGGACAGCATCAGCAAGCCCAAATGGCCATTGGTCATTTCCGATGGCGCGGGCATGGAAATGGCAACCCCGATCAGGATCATTGCCATAATGGCGACACCAAAATATAGTTCTTTTTTCATGATTGATCCTGTTATTTCTTGCTTAGAGTTGCTTTGAGCTTCTCTACATCGACTTCTTGCACATCGTCCTCACGCTTGGGCCATGCTCCATCCTTGATGCACATGACGCAGCGAATCACTTCGACTACGCCCTGAAGCAGCAAGAAAACAGCTGCCAGCGGAATGAATGCCTTGAATGGGTAAATTGGGGGACCATCTGCGGTGATGGACGACATTTCCTTGATCGCCCAGGCCTCGTCAGCGAATGTGTACCCTGCGTAGGTCAATGCGATGATGCCGGGGAAGAAGAAAACGAAATACAGAATCAGGTCAAGAATGGCTTGTGTTCTGGGCTCAAGAAAGCCATAGAGAATGTCGCCACGTACATGGCCGTTGGTGGCCAGCGTGTAAGCACCTGCCATCATGAACAGGATGCCGTAAAGAATGTAAGACGCATCGAACACCCAAGGATTGGGGCTGTTCAGGGCGTATCGCGTGAATACTTCGAACACGATAATTCCAGTCAACAGTACGATAGTCCAGGCAAAGAGATGCCCAACCTTGGTGGAAATTTTGTCGACCAAATGAAGGAAAGCTAACATGGGGTGAACCTCGGGTTCGGTTAAAAAAAAGCCAACACCCGTTGTGCAGGTGCTGGCTTTTCGCTGTGGACTAAATTACTTCTTTTGTTGTGCGTAAAACGCTTGGGCCATTTTGAAGTCGACGGATGTGTCGGCTTGCCACTTGGCTGCACGTGCAGCAAATGCACGCTGCGATTCAAACACTTTCTTGAACATGGGGTTTGCAGCAGACTTTTCTTTGGTCACTTCATCCCATGCTTTCAACTGTGCCTTCAAGATGCTGTCTGGTGTCTTGAAGAACTTGACGCCATCTTTGCTCTGCATTTCCATGTAGTCTTTGGAGTAGCGATCCACTGCTTTCCAGCTCATGTCAGCAGATGCAGCCTCGGCAGCGTTTGCGATAATGGCTTTGATTTCGGCTGGCAGCTTGTTGTACTTGGTCTTGTTGAACATGATTTCAAACTGTTCAGAAGACTGGTGGAACGATTGCAACATGCACACCTTGGACACGTCTGGGAAGCCCAACAGGCGGTCTGAAGATGCGTTGTTGAATTCAGCGGCGTCCAGCAGGCCACGGTCCATCGCAGGAACGATTTCGCCACCGGGCAGCGCGTTAACAGCAACACCCATCTTCGTGAACATGTCTACAGACAAGCCAACGGTACGGAACTTCAGGCCTTTCAGGTCTTCGGCTTTTGTCACTGGCTTCTTGAACCAGCCCAAAGGCTGAGTTGGCATTGGGCCAGACATGAAAGAAACCACGTCCATTTTCAGGTCGCCGTAAATTTCGTCCAGCAATTCCTTGCCGCCACCGTACTTGTGCCAGGCCAGCAGCATGTTTGCGTCCATGCCGAAAGATGGGCCTGAACCCCAAAGTGCAACCGCCGCATTTTTACCGTACCAGTAGGCAATAACGCCGTGGCCACCGTCCAACGTGCCCTTGCTTACAGCATCCAGCAAGTCGAAAGCTTTTACCACTGAACCAGCTGGCAGCACTTCAATTTTCAGGCGACCACCAGTCATGCTGTTGACCTTGTCGGCAAAGTCAACTGCATACTCGTGGAAAATGTCTTTCTGGGGCCATGTGCTCTGGAAGCGCATGTTCACTGTTTGAGCAGTGGAGATCATGGGGAACGCCATGGCGCCTGCACCTACTGCAGCCACTGATGTGCCTTTGATAAAATCGCGGCGCTTTTGGTTGTTCACTGAGTCAGTCATTTTGCCTCCTTAAATTGATTTAGCTTTCGACCGTTGTTTTTGGTTTTACTTTTCGAACCTGCATTGTGATGGCGTACCAAATCGAACTAAATAGGAGCAAACCCTTACCCATCGGTACTTTCCCTAGGGACGAAAAAAAACCGCCACTATGGTTTGTGGCGGTTTTTGATGGGTTGAATTTCAGATCAGGCGTTTGCGCTGACCTTTGATTCAGTTTTTGTTTTGATCTGCCGATGTTTGTCGATTGCCTCAACCTTTCGCTGTTTCTCATGCAGGAAACTGAGTACTTCGTGACGATAGTGGTTGTAAGTGGGGTCGTCAGCCAGGGCCAAACGGTCGCGAGGGCGGGGCAGGTCGATGTCGAGAATTTGACCAATGGTGGCAGATGGGCCGTTGGTCATCATGACGATGCGATCGGACAACAACACGGCTTCGTCTACATCGTGGGTGATCATCACCACGGTATTCTTCAACTCGGTTTGAATACGCATGACCTCGTCTTGCAGGTGGGCACGTGTGAGTGCATCCAGAGCACCGAAGGGTTCATCGAGCAACAACACCTTGGGTTCCATGGCCAGTGCACGGGCAATGCCCACGCGTTGTTTCATGCCGCCTGATATTTCCGAGGGCAAGCGATCAAGCGCATGGCTCATGTTCACCATGTCGAGGTTGTGCAAAATCCATTCGCGCTGCTCGGCCTTGCTTTTTTTGCCTTTGAATATTTTTTCAACGGCAATTTCAACGTTCTGGTAAACAGTCAACCAAGGCAGGAGGGAGTGGTTTTGAAACACCAGCGCGCGGTCAGGACCCGGAGCATTCACTTCCTTGTTGTCGACAATCACTACGCCTTCACTGGCGGTCAACAAACCAGCAATGATGTTCAGCACTGTCGACTTTCCACAACCCGAGTGACCAATCAGTGAAATATATTCACCCCGGTTCACTTCCAGGTTGATGTCTTTCAACACAGGGTTCACGATGCCATTGCGTTCAAACTTCATTTGAACTTGAGAAATGCTTAAGAAACGATCGCTCATTTTGTTACTCCTTGTGTTCCTGATTAGCCTGCGGAAGTACCGCGTGTAATTTTGTTGCCCACCCAGGCCACGCAGCGGTCAAGAATGAAACCGACAATGCCGACATAGACCAGCGCAAGAACAATGTCGCTGATGAGCGAGCTGTTCCAGGCGTCCCAGATAAAGAAGCCGATGCCCACTCCACCAATCAACATTTCCGCCGCAACAATGGCCAGCCAGCTCAGACCCACACCAATGCGAAGCCCTGAGAAAATGTAGGGGGCAGCGGCGGGTAACATGATTTTCCAGAAGTACTCAATGCCGTTGTGTTGAATAACACGCGACACGTTGCGGTAGTCTTCGGGAATGTTGCGGATACCAACCGAGGTGTTGATGATGATGGGCCAGATGGCTGTGATGAAAATCACGAAGATTGCGGATGGATTCCCATCCTGAAAGCCCGCCAGTGACAAAGGCAACCAAGCCAGCGGCGGTACGGTGCGCAACACTTGAAACAGTGGATCAAGGCCGCGCAAGGCCCAGGTGGATTGGCCCACCAACACACCCAGCGCAACACCCACAATCACGGCAAGGCTGTAGCCGATGGCCACACGTTCAAGGCTGGCCAGAATTTGCCAGGCCATGCCCACATCATTGCCACCATTGTCGTACAACGGGTTGATGATCAATTCCCACGTGTCGGTGATCACCTTGCTGGGCGCAGGCAGACGGGCACCTTCAGTGCTGCAAAGGATTTCCCAAATCAGCAACAAGATGGTTATGACCACGACAGGCGGAACCAGCTTGCCCAAGCTTTCTTTGATTTGTTTGAAAGCGGCTGTTTCAATGAAGGGCTTGCTTTTCACCTTGCGCGTGGTTTGCAAACGTTCAAGAGAGTCAGTGGTCATCATGATTTCATCGCCTTAATGGTCAAGCTGTCGAGGTAGGCTTTCGGGTTCTTTGGATCGAACACTTTGCCGTCAAACATTTTCTCTACACCACGCGATGTGCCAGCAGGAATGGCAGACTTGTCGATTTTCAAAGTGGCTGCGGCCTGGCGCCAAATGTCTTCGCGGTTCACCTGCTTGATCAGACTGTTGGTGTCCAGCTTTGTAGGCAGATAGCCCCAACGCTGGTTTTCGGTAAGGAACCACAGGTCGTGGCTTTGGAAGGGATACGATGCCTGGTCTTTCCAGTAACGCATTTGCTGTGGGCTGTTGGTGACGACGCGGCCTGTGCCGTAATCGAAGTCGCCTTTCATGCGATCCACAATGTCGGTCATGGGGGCGTTGATCCAGCGGCGCTGTGAACAGATGCGTGCCACTTCTTCGCGATTGGCCGGGTCTTCGCAGAACATTTGTGCTTCCATCACGGCCATCACCAAGGCTTTGGCTGCGTTGGGGTTTGCATCCACCCAGTCTTTGCGCATGCCCAAGGCCTTCTCTGGATGGTTTTGCCACAACTCACTTGTAGTCAGCGCGGTGTAGCCAATCTTCTGGCTGATTAATTGCTTGTTCCAGGGCTCACACACGCAGAAGGTGTCCATGCTGCCCACTTTCATGTTGGCCACCATTTGTGCAGGTGGCACCACAATGGTAGACAGATCGTTGTTCGGGTCGATACCGCCCGCTGCCATCCAGTAACGAATCCACAAGTCGTGCGTTCCACCAGGGAAGGTCATGGCCGCGCTCACTGCTTTGCCGCCCCCTTTCTTGGCCATCAGGGCTTTCTTGAACTCCCGTGTGTCAGTGCCTACTTTCAAGGCCTTGTATTCCTCGCCGACGGAAATACACTGGCCGCCCAGGTTCAAACGGGCAAGAATGTACATCGGGGTGGGAATGTTGTTGGCAGTCATTGCGCCAGTGCTGATCAGGTAGGGCATGGGGGTCAGGATGTGCGCTCCGTCGATACCCCCATTTGCAGAGCCGAGTACCAGGTTGTCTCGTGTGGTGCCCCAGGATGATTGTTTGAGCACTTCGACATCGGGCATGCCGTGCTTTTTGAAGAAGCCCTTTTCAATACCGACAAACAAAGGTGCCGCATCAGTCAATGCGATGAAACCCAGTTTGGCTTTGGTGGTTTCAATTTTGGAGGACTGGGCCATTACGATGGATGGGGCGCCGAAACCGGCCAGCAGGGTAGAGCCCCACACTGCGGCTGACTGCTTGATAAAAGTACGGCGTGTTTCCGACAGTTCAGTTTTTTTGTCAGTAGGTTTGTTGCTCATCATGTGCGTCCTTGAAAAAATCAAACCAAGAAAAAACGGCGCACACCACCAAACCTGCCCAGCAAGATTGGGATGGACGCCGTTGTCCGGTACTTCTTTACTTCATTGCATAAAATCATCTGACCCAGTCCCTCGTTGGCATAGGTCTTACTACACACTTAGCAGAATGTGTGCCATGCAAAAAAGAAGTGCGCAGATGTGAAATTGGTTGAAATCAGTGCGAGATTTCGCGCTAATTTTGGTGCATGAAGCGAGTTTGGTGCGGCGCACCAAATAAATCAGTGCGCCGGTTTTGATGGATGTGGTGCATGCACCAGTTTGATGTGCCTTGCTGGGACTTATTTTTGAAGTGCGCGAATTCCTACCCATGCAAAAAAGAGCGCATAGGCCAAATCGATAAGGCCGTAGCTTGAGTAAAACAAGGCGAGCAGGGGAGTTTCTTCTTGAATGATGGGCAGCATGTCGGATTTACTGCTGATCCAGATCACCCAGGTATACACATAGATTGCTTTTTCAAAGGCGAATACAAAACAGATTGCGGGCAGTTGATGCGCTTGTTTGGCCACAGCCAGATAAGCCAAGCCCCAAACCATGACCATGAAAGTGCCAAAGGGAGAAAAGACTTCGGGCGATAATTCATGAAAAGCCGAGTTACTGAAGAATTCGCTGGCCGCTAGCATGCCGAAAAGGTTGGTAAAGCCGGCGGCGATAAAGCCCAGGAAAATAAGCCGATTGTTTGCTGTGCTGTTCAAAAGTTGTCTCCGTTTGTTGTTCTGAGTGTTTTTGTGTTCTGCATGAATGCTATATACTTGCGCCCCATGGAGAAGTGCGAGAGCGGCTGAATCGGCCTGACTCGAAATCAGGTAAGGGGGCAACCTCTTCGAGGGTTCGAATCCCTCCTTCTCCGCCAAAAAACAAAAAGCCCCGTAAGGGGCTTTTTGTTTTTGCACTGCGGTATTGCGAAGCGCCTGATGCGTTCAAATATATCTCTCCGCTAATGATTCTTTCGTAGTATATTAATTCAATAATTAAATTAAAAATAATGCACTTAAAAGTCAGTTTGAATAATTACGAGTATCTAGGAGGATTCATGGGAATTAAAAAGTTATTTTTATTAACTACATGTAGCGCTGCTTTGATTGTGGGTTGCGGCGGTGGCGGTGGAGACGGAAGCCCGGCTGGATCATCCACTGCACCGACAGGAACGGGGCAACTTTCCAACTCTCCCATTGATGGTGTTTCATATACCGGGGCCCCAAGCGGGCTTGCGGGCACCACTATGAACGGTGGTCTGTATGAATTTACAGAGGGCGACACCATCACATTCAACATTGCAGGTCTGGAAATCGATGTTCCCGCCGGTGCCCGGGTTACACCGCAGGTTATTGCTGAAGCACTGGTTCCTGCTGATGCAATGAACGCGGTACAAGCGCGCCAAAACGTATTGCTTAACCTGACCACATTTTTTCAAACACTCGACAATGATGGCGATACTGAGAACGGTGCAATTGAGATTCGGGAAGGCGCAACCCTGGGTAACGTAGAGGCGCTTGCTGCCAATTTGAACGCCGAGCCTGCCATGTTCCAAACCGAGTTCCAAACCGCGCTGGATTCAAGCGAGGGTGTGCGAGATGAAGGTATGGACAATCCCGACCCGGTGAATGAAACAGAAGCGCAATTGCGTTTTTATCGCAATGAACTTCAAGGCAATTGGCGCCTGGTGAGTGTTCAGGAAGAGGGTACCACGATCAATCCTTCCGGCAGTTTTGATGTGTTAATCAGTTTTGATGCTGGCAATTCATCAGCGACTGGCTCGGGACCCATCAATTCTTTTGTGTTTGCTGAATATGACCTCGGTGATTCTTTTTCAACGGTGGGTGTGGGTACTCTGAACTTTGACGCCAACTCCGATTCGTTTGAACTGACCAGCTTGCCGCGCAGGTTGCGAAGTGATGGCCCCAACGATTCATCTACCGATCCTGATGGTGCATTGTTTGGAACCACGATTGAATTAAGTGGTGCCCAACTGGTGCTGAATATTGATGATGAGGGCACACAAATTGTGGCGACCTTCCAGCGATTCAATAATCAAAAAGATTCGCTGATTGGTAGCTGGTATGAAATTTTACCGCCAGATTCTGATGATGGTTCGGGAATCAGCACCAGTGTTCAGCCCACTGTGGGAGAACCGGCAGCCAACGGCAGCGTTCAATTTGGCGAGAATGTGGCTTCGATATTTTATTATTTTCTGAGCAATAGCCGTTTGATGATTGTCACCACTGACCTGGCTGCAAGTGGCGATGATGATGAGCAAAACGGAATCGTGGTTGTGGACTACAGCGTCTCTGGTACCACGCTTTCCTTCGATGCAATTCAGTTGGACAGTGTCAGCAAAAATCCTGACGTACCCGAGTTTGAAACAGGTCCTCAGCTGGAGATTGGAGAGGCCGCGAGAAACGACACAATGCGCACGCTTGACCTTGGTGGTGAGATTGTTGACATTTATCGTGTGCTTTCGCTGAGCGAACGTGTGGGTGATTTCGAACAGTCTGAGCAAATAAGTAGTGCTCAATAACACGCTTTAATTTCTTGCGTGTGACGTAAAAATCCCGGTAGTCGATACCGGGATTTTTTTATGCATGGGTCAATCGATTATTTGTTTTAACGAGGCAAGTTCAGCGAATAGGTGGTAGTTGTTCCACTCACTTCACTGCTCACCACCAAAAGATCTTCACCTGTTGGGGAATCGGTCGCCGCTATAAACACCAGGCCTTCCGGGCCCAGATCGCCGAATGCAGCGAGTTCGGCTGGCGTGGTGGCATCTTCGGGTTCCATGTCCCAAATTTCACGAGTATTCAGATAATCCACGCGAAACGGAGAATTGGGGTTGGTAATGTCATAAATCAACACACCACCAAAACGTTCCAGACCAATAAAGGCGTAGGTTTTGGTGCCCACCGTGCCTACTGCAATGCCCTCCGGCTCGGGGCCTTTCGCATCACTGCGGCTGTCCAAGGCGTTGCCTTCATCGTGGCCGGAATTGAAGAAGTCTTTGCATGGAATGTTGCGGGCACTTCCCACCATGCAATCGTCGCTGGCAAAGAACCTTTCAAACTCTGAGCCTGAATCGAATACCAAGGCACCGTTTGAATCAAAAATGGAGAAGGAGCGGCCGCCGTAGGAATACAGCTTGTCGTACATGATCCGTGTGCCTGTGGGCGAGACCAAGCCAGTGGCTGCGTCGTAGAGGACAGGATTGCCGTTGACGTCTTTTTGATAACCCATGGTCCATGTGATGTTCAATCGGCCCAACATGTCATCAGCGCGGCATGCGCCCGGGCTGCTTGCAGTGGCACCACAATAGCCAAACACCAATGGATTGAGCAAACCACCTTGCGCCAGTGAATTGAGTTGGGGTGGCAGATCATCATTCAATCGACCAGCCCAGCCATTGGCATTGACCAAGTGCTTCACTCTGAATTCTTCAACAAAGCCCAGGGTTGAATCACCGGCAAAATAGGCGTCATTGTCCTCGCCCCAAGCGCGGGCATCGCCTTCATTGGCGGTTACCAAAAAGGTATTGCCGCCTACCGTGTAACTGGCGATTGCATCAGGCAGGTACAAGCCACGCACGCCGGGCCAGGTGCGAATATTGATTGCGCCGTCTTCCTCATCCGAGGCATCAAATTCATTGCCTGCGATGCCGTGGTCTTTTTCGCCCAAGGGCAGAATGTCGGTAACCGTGGCAGAGGCAATGTCAATTTTTGCAATGGCATTGTTTTCCTGAAGGGTCACAAAGGCGGTGGTGTTGTCCTGAGAAATGGTGATGTACTCTGGCTCGATGTCTTGGGCTGCACTTGCTCCCTCGAGAACACTGCCGCCAGCAGTGTTTGTCGGGCCGTAAATCCTGACGCCAGCGGCACGCAATGTAGCTGCGTCAAAGCCTGCAAAACTGGCCGTTGTGGCCACTGGCATCGATGGTGTACTCAAGTCGATGATGCTTACGCTGCCATCGGGGTCAATTTGATAGTTGTCACTGGGTTCGCCTTCATTGGCAGTCAAGGCCTTGGTGCCATCGGGTGTAAACACAATCATGTCTGGCTGTGCGCCAACCGCAACGGAGCCAAGCAAGGCCAGGGTTTCGGTGCTGTAGAAAGCTGCCAAGCCTGGGTTGGTTTTTGTTGCGTCCTCAACCGCCACGGCAAGAATGCCATTGGCAACCGCAACGCTGTTGACAACAGAACCGGCACGCAAGGCATTTGTGGTCAGCGTTTGTTCAAGTACGGGGTTTTCCGGGTCACTCAAATCGAGCACATCGATTGCGCCAGCTTGGGCGTTCACCACGAACAAACGTTGGCTGATTGGGTCATAGGCGGGAATCTCAGCGGCAGATGCGTCATACACCCCGGAGTTGTAGGTGCTCAGTCTGGCTATGCTGGTGGTTTCGCTGGCACTGACGGCGGGCGTTGTGTTGTTGTCGCCACCACATGCAGCCAATGTAGCTGCTGCAATCGCACTGAGTGCGAACAGTTGAATTTTGGTCTTGTTCATGAAAATAGGCTCGTATCGCTGTAAAACGATCGAGCCTATTGTTCAAAGATGAAATCTTGATGACAAATATAAAGTGTGATGCGTATTAGCTGGGCAAGCCATCGGTTGGCAAGCCAGGCAAGCCGCCCAGTTCGCCACCCAGTGCATCTGCACCGGAAGAAATGCCACTGCTGAGTGTGCCCAGTAAATCGCCTTCGGGAATTTCCGGTAAACCAGAGCCACCCGCGCCTTCAAGCGCAGACTGCAAGGTGTCTGCACCCCCCAGAATACCGTCGACCAAATCGGCCAGGCCACCTTCCACTTCCGCGGGCAGGGCTGGTGTGCCATCGCCCAAGCCTTCCAGGTTTGGAACCTCGGTAGTTACCTGGCTCAATACTCCATCCAGCACATTGTCAATTTCTACAGCCACGTCCCGCAAGCCTTGAAGCAGTTGGTCATAAGGTTCCACCTGTTCGCTAATGGGTTGGGTAATGCCATCAGCCAAATCAACCACGCTGGTCACCAAGCCACCATCTGTTGGGTCTACATTGGGCAAGGCAGAAATTAAGGTATCCAGTCCAAGGTCGGTGTTGACTGCCTCGCTCAGTGGCGTGGTGATCGGGCTGAGTGGTTCGCCCAGTGGTGTTTCATTCACCCCATCGACCAATTGTTGTACGAGGTCAGCCTGTGGTGTGCCTTCACCTGTGGTGGCTACCAAAGCGTCGTGCACGTTCTCGAGCACGCCTAGGCCAGTTTGTTCTACCGCAACAGCAATGTTGTCTGGTGTGGATTCAGGGTTGTTCTGGCTGTTTTGTACAGCATCTTGAATTGGCTGAAGAATACTGTCTTGCAGGTTTTCTTGTGTCAGGTTTTCAGAGGCAAATTCTTCAAGGCTTTGTGGGCTGTCTTGAGAAGAAAATTCGCCAGCACCCACACCGGCATTATTAATGTTGCTGCCGCCGCTGGAAGTATCGCTGCCGCCCGAGTCGCCTGAACCACCCGCCAGAAATGCGCCTGCCGCCACAGCACCCGCGCCGGCCAGGCCGCCACTGCCTGCACCCAGCAGGCCAGCGCCAAACAAACCAGCCACTGCGCCACCCTCGGCGGCGGCTGAGTTCTCGGCAAGTTCGGTGGTGAACTCAAAACATTCACCGTCTTCAAGTACCACAATTTGCTGCTGACCGTTGGCACCGGGTTGTTCGCCCAAGGTGAGTTTGCCGTTGGCCGTCATCACGCCCGCTGCCGGAATTTGTCCGTCAGTTCCTGGAAATTCGAGTGCCAGGCGTCCGTTGGCACCGGTCACTACCTCGTCACCGGGCAGGAGAAAGTCGCCAGCTTTCACGGCCACCACTTCACCGTTGCGGCTCACGTTAACCTCGCCTTCGAGGTCTTTGATTAATGCTTGGGGTGCGGCCATGGATTTGCTCCTAAATTGTTTGATTGGTATTTAATACCCATCAATTTTGCAAGTGCGCCAGTTTTTTAATCCTCCAATTAGGGGGAGGGTTCTACCCTCTATTGGTGAATTTATAATTGACAATGATTGTTGTCAGATATACATTCACGGAAGCAAAAACTTTCCGAAAAGGCTTTGGCATGAGTGAATACACAGTTGTAATTATTGGCAGTGGCTTTGGTGGCCAGTGCGCAGCCATCAATTTGAAAAAGCGTGGCATTGAAGATTTCATCATGCTGGAGCGCCGCGATTTCATGGGCGGCACCTGGTGTCAGAACTCTTATCCCGGCGCTGCTGTGGATGTTCAATCGCTGTTGTATTCCATCGAGAGTGAACCTTACGACTGGAGTCAAATGTTTGCCGAGGGTGCCGAGCTTCAGCAGTACACCGAGCATGTGATCACCAAGCACGGCCTGCGCGAGAAAACCCGCACCAACAGCAATGTGCAGCGCACCGAATGGCACGAGAATGAACAACGCTGGCATGTGCATTTGCAAACAGGCGATGTGATCAAGGCGCAGTTTGTGATCAATGCCTCTGGCCCTTTGAGTACGCCGGTGATTCCAAACTTCAAAGGACGCGACACCTTCAAGGGAAAAACCTTTCATACCAATGCCTGGGACCAGCAATACGACCACACAGGCAAGCGTGTAGCCATTATCGGCAGCGGAGCTAGCGCAGCACAGGTGATCCCCGCCATTGCGCCTGAAGTAGGGCATTTGCATGTATTTCAGCGTTCGCCCCACTGGGTGCTGCCGCGCCCAGACCGGGTGTTCAAGCCTTGGCAACGTGCCTTGCTGAAAGTGGAGCCCATTCGCAAACTGGCCCGAGCTGCCATCTATTGGGGACTGGAAAGCCGGGTGATTGCATTCAAGTATTCTGACTTTGCATTGAAGAACATTGCCCAGCGCGAGGCTTTGCATCACATCAAAAAGCAGATCAAAGACCCTGAGCTGCGCAAGAAGGTAACGCCCGATTTCACGATTGGTTGCAAGCGTATTATTTTGAGCAACACGCTTTACCCTGCGTATTGCCGCCCCAATGTGAGCCTGCACGACAGAACCGACGGCATCGCCGAGATTAATGAAACAGGCATCAAGACGCAAAGCGGTGAGCAGATTGATCTGGATTGCATTGTGTATTCCACAGGCTATGACGCCACGGATGGTGTGATCTCTTATCCCGTTGTTGGAACAAACGGCACCAAACTGGCTGATGTGTGGAATGAATTTCCGCGCGCTTACCTGGGTACCACTGTGCCCCGGTTTCCCAACCTGTTTATCGTGACTGGTCCCAACACGGGTATTGGGCACACCTCTGCGATTTTCGTGATTGAAGCGCAGATGCACTACATCATGCGTGCAATTGCTGAAGTGAAAGCGAAAAAAGCTGCTGCAATTGAAGTGAAGCCCCAAGCCGAAGAACGCTACACCACCCACATTCACAGCGAAATGGAAAAAACCGTGTGGAAACGCGGTGGTTGCACCAGCTGGTACAAAAGCAAAAGCGGCCATGTGGTGGCCATGTTTCCTGGCTTTAGTTACACCTACCTGCGCATGGCCAGGAATTTCAAGATGAACGACCATGTGTTGCAAGCACCATTGGCGCAACACAAGCCTGCACAATCCGATGAATCTGAATTGCTCACAGAAGGGGCAGCCGCATGAAAAATTTCAAAGACAAAGTCGTGGTGATCACCGGTGCTGGGTCAGGCATGGGGCGCTCCTACGCACTGATGTTTGCCAAACTTGGCAGCAAAGTGGCTTTGTGCGACTACGACGAAAAAGGTTTGAAAGAAACCGAGAAACTGGTGATGCAAGCCGCCAGTGTGCAGGTGTATGCCGAGAAACTGGATGTGTCCGACAAGGCAGGGGTGTACGCTTTTGCCCAGGCAGTGAAAGCCGCTTTGGGCAATGCGCATGTGATTATTAACAATGCCGGTGTCAGTGGAGAAGGGCGACCAGTCTGGGCCTTGAGCGATGACAGTTATGAGCGCGTCATGGGTATTAATTTCTGGGGTGTGGTGCATGGCACCCGTGCATTCTTGCCGCAACTGCTGGCCAACGGTGAAGGCGCCGTGGTCAATGTGTCGAGTATTTTTGGTTTGGTGGGCACGCCCAGCAATTCAGATTACTGCGCCAGCAAGTTTGCAGTGCGCGGCTTTACTGAGTCGCTGATGGTGGAGCTTTCCAACAGCAAAGTGCAAGTGCATTTGGTACACCCTGGTGGTATCAATACCAACATTGCCAGCAAGCCTGAGCATGAAAAGTTTGCCAAGAAATTCCTGACCACGCCGCCCGACGAAATTTGCGAGTACGTGTTGAAGTGCATCAAGAAAAACGAACCACGCATTGTGTACGGCAACAATGCCGCGCGCGTGTGGTTGGGTTCACGCCTGGTGCCATTCAAGCGCATGCGCCACATTCTTTGGCAACAAATGGGGCGCACGCTGAATGCTGAAGATTACAAGGGCATACAAATCAAGTAAACCCTGTCATATTTACACCACCAGGTAGCCACCATCCACATTGATGCATGCGCCGGTGGTGTAGCTGGAAGCCTCGGAAGCCAAATAAAGCACTGTGCCCGCCATTTCACTGGGTTGCGCAACGCGGTTCATGGGCACATGCTGCAGCAAGGCACTGCGAATCGCATCGTTGTGCACCAGTGCTGAAGCAAATTTGGTGTCGGTTGCACCGGGCAGCAGTGCATTCACACGCACCTTCATCGGCGCGCATTCTTTGGCAAAGGCTTTGGTCATGGAAATAACAGCGGCCTTGGTAATTGAATAAATACCTTGGTACAAGCCGGGGATCACGCCATTGACTGAGGCCACATTGATAATGCTGCCGCCGCCGTTCTTGGCCATCAATTTACAGCCATGGCTGCTCATGTAAAAGTAGCCACGAATGTTCACATCGCAGGTTTTTTGAAAGGCAGCCAAATCGGTGTCGTAGATTGGCCCAAAGTGTGGGTTGGTTGCGCCGTTGTTCACCAGAATATCCAGCTTTCCGAACTTGGCTTCAATTTGTTGGTACAGCGCCTCAATTTGTTCCATCTCGCCCAAATGGCAGGCCATGGGCACTGCTTTAAGGCCATCTGCTTGAAATTGCGCAGCAATTTGCTCACATGCCTCTTGTTTTCTGCTTGAAATAATCACAGTGGCCCCTTTGCTGGCCAGCAATTCCGCGCATGCCAAGCCAATTCCGCGGGTTGCACCCGTGACCAAAGCTACCTTATCTTGTAAATTGAACAAATCAGTTGTTGTTTTCATATCGTCTCCTTGCAGGCATTTTCTAATTGTTTTTCATCTGAGAAGGTAACATCGCATGGGCTCGAAATTTGAGCAAGACGGTAAACATGTTTTTGTGTACGGATCACTCATGTATTTGCCAGTGTGGGGGCAGGTGGTGAAGGGTGTTTACCCGTGCCTAAATGCAATTGCCAAGGGTTATCAACGCCATGCGGTGCCCGGCGAAACCTACCCGGCCATGGTGGCAAACCCTACTGCGCAAGTGCAGGGCCTGGTGTGGCTGAATGTGCTGCCGGACGATGTAAAGAAACTGGACGCATTCGAGGGGCCTGAATACGAACGTCGTGAAATTGAAGTGCTGCTGAATACCAGTGGTGAAACCTTGAACGCCGAGACCTACATTTGGTTGAACAGCGACGTGTTGACCGATGAGTTGTGGAGTGTAAGCCGTTTTGAGGCCGAAGGAATGCAGGCCTTTTTGAACAAACATGTGGGCAACTGGAACAGCACTGGGCAAAGAAAGTAACAACAAGAAAGGAGACGACCGCATGGGTTTTATCTTGGCACTGGACCAAGGCACCACCAGCTCGCGCGCCATTGTATTCAATGCGCAGGCGCAAGTGGTTGCCAGTTCTCAGCAAGAGTTCGAGCAAATTTTTCCTAAGGCGGGTTGGGTCGAGCACAGGCCTGAAGATATTTGGAACACACAGCTGACTTGTGCGCGCAGCGCGATTAAAAAAGCGGGCTTAAAGCCTTCAGATATTTCTGGTATTGGTATAACGAATCAACGTGAAACCACAGTGGTGTGGAATCGAAAAACCGGAAAACCCGTGTACAACGCCATAGTTTGGCAAGACCGCCGCACGGCTGCGTATTGCGACAAGTTGCGTGAACAGGGCAAAGCTGCCTTGATTCGCCGCAGCACGGGGCTTGAACTGGATTCCTATTTTTCAGCCACGAAAGTGAACTGGGTCTTGAACAATGTGGAAGGTGCACGTGCCCAAGCTGAAGCAGGTGAACTTGCTTTTGGCACAGTCGACAGTTGGTTGATCTGGAACCTGACTGGTGGTGCAGTGCATGCAAGCGATGTCAGCAATGCATCGCGCAGCATGTTGCTGAACATCGAATCACTGAAGTGGGATTCCGAATTACTCCAGTTGTTTGATGTTCCACCCAGCATGTTGCCGCAGGTGTGCGAATCAAGCGGCGAAATTGCGCAGTGTGATCCAGCGGTGCTGGGCGCAGCCATTCCGATTGCGGGTGTTGCCGGTGATCAGCAGGCAGCAACCTTTGGGCAAACTGCGTTCAAACCTGGTGAAGCAAAAAACACTTACGGCACTGGTTGCTTCATGTTGATGAATACAGGCCGTGAAGTGGTTGAAAGCCACAACCGTTTATTGACCACCGTGGGTTGGCAAGTCAAGGGCAAAACCAGTTACATGCTGGAGGGCAGTGTATTCATGGGCGGGGCAGTGGTGCAGTGGTTGCGCGATGGTTTGGGCATTATTGAAAAGTCTGCCGATGTACAGGCATTGGCGGCCAGCGTGCCAAGCACCGATGGTGTGTGTTTGGTGCCAGCATTTGCGGGCCTGGGTGCACCACATTGGGACCCCTATGCAAGGGGCACTTTGGTGGGCATGACGCGGGGCAGCAGCAAGGCTCACATTGCACGTGCAGCGTTGGAAAGCATCGCACTGCAAACAGTCGATTTGGTGCAGGCCATGCAGCGGGATGGTGCCAAGCCGCTGAGTGAATTAAGGGTAGATGGCGGCGCATCCAACAATGATTTGTTGATGCAGATTCAGGCTGATTTATTGGGTGTACCCGTGGTGCGCCCTACCGTGACTGAAACCACTGCATTGGGCGCTGCATACCTTGCAGGCCTGGCAGTGGGTGTGTTTGACACCGAGGAAAGCCTGCTGGCCAACTGGCAGGTGGATGCGCGGTTCGATCCCAAAATGAGTATTGATGAACGCGGTGCATTGCTTGATCGCTGGCACCGCGCAGTAGAACGTTCCAAAGGATGGGCAGATGCTTAGTCGTAAAAAGCACCTTGATGAATTGACACTCAAGGCACAAGCGCAATATGAATGGGACGTGATCGTGATTGGCGGTGGTGCCACCGGCCTGGGCAGTGCAGTGGATGCTGCAAGCCGTGGCCTGAAGGTGCTGCTGCTGGAAGGGCACGACTTCGCCAAAGGCACCAGTTCACGCGCCACCAAGCTGGCCCATGGTGGTGTGCGTTATTTGGCACAGGGCAATTTCAGCCTGGTGAAAGAAGCGTTAGAGGAACGCGGGCGCATGTTGGTGAATGCGCCGAACTTGGTCAAGCCTTTGGCGTTTGTCATTCCGGTGCGAAATGTGTTCCAGAAACTGTTTTACTGGATCGGCCTGAAAATGTACGACATGCTGGCAGGCAAGTTGGGTGTAGGCCCCACCAGCATGATGAAGAAAAATGAGGTGCTGCGCGCGGTGCCCACCATTTCTCAGCACAAATTGCATGGTGGTGTGCGCTACTTTGATGCACAGTTCGACGATGCACGGCTGGCCATCGCCCTGATGAAAACTTTACACAAACTGGGTGGCATGGCGATGAACTACATGCCCGTGACCGGCTTTGTAAAAAGCGCAGAGAAAATCAGTGGCGTGCAAGCCCGCGATGAATTCAGTGGCGAGACGCTGACTTTCAAGGCCAAGGCCGTGATTAACGCCACCGGTGTGTGGGTCGACGACATTCGCAAACTTGATGCAGCTGATTCGAAGCCCATGCTCAGCCCAAGCCAAGGCGTGCATGTGGTGGTTGATCAGCATTTTTACCCGGCCAAGGAAGCATTGCTGGTGCCTAAAACCAGTGATGGTCGTGTGTTGTTTGTGGTGCCCTGGTTGGGCAAAACACTGATTGGTACCACTGACACGCCCCGCGAAGACTCCCCTTGGGAGCCTGACGCATTGCCCGAAGAAGTGGATTTTATTTTGCAAACTGCTGGCCAGTATCTGGCCAATGCGCCTACGCGCGCCGACGTGCGAAGTGTATTCGTGGGCTTGCGGCCTTTGGTCAGCGCGGGTGGCGAAAAGCAGAACACCAAGAGTATTTCTCGCGAACACACAGTAATTACCGCGCCCAGCGGATTGGTGACCATTACTGGCGGCAAGTGGACCACTTACCGCAGCATGGCTGAGGAAGTGGTTGATTTGGTGTGCGAGCAACATGGTTGGGCCAACAAGCCAACCCGAACCCGCCACATGCGGCTAGAGGATGATTTGCCCCTGCGCAAACCCGGTTCGGCCATTCACGAGAATCTTGATTTGAATGAAGCTGAAATTGCACAGGCTGTGCTGGAAGAAATGGCGGTAACCATTGAAGATGTGCTGGCGCGTCGAAGCAGGGCGCTTTTTCTGGACAGCAATGCTGCCCTGGCCTGCATGAATGAGGTTCGATTTGTGCTGCAAAACGAGCTGCGTTACAGCGATGAAGAACTGGATCGCCAGGAGGCGGAATTCCGCAAATTGGTGGCCCAGTACAGCCTGCAAGCTGATTGTTAAAGTTTTTTGTAAAAAGCGCAGGCTTACCCTTGCACAACATTATTGTTTGGGGCATAATCTCGCTTCTTCACAGCGGCTGTAGCTCAGTTGGATAGAGTACTTGGCTACGAACCAAGGGGTCGTGGGTTCGAATCCTGCCAGCCGCACCAAATTAAAAAAACCCTCGCTCAAAAGGCGAGGGTTTTTTGTTTAAATTTCCCGAAATTTACCTTTTTAATTCTCCAAAAATACGTTCAAAAATGCGGTGTGACCGCACTGCGTATTTGTCATATGGATTGCGACTTTTGCCTAAAGAGCTTTAACTTGTATTAAATCGAAGTTGACGATTTGTTAACAATGTTTAAAAACGCTGTGAAATCAAAAATTTACGTTGACCATGATTGTTGTCAGATGACAGTATCCGTTTGCGAGTTTGTAGTGGTTCACGGAACAGCGTGTGTTGAGAATCCCCTACATAAAACTACAGAACAACGTAGGTGCTCCAACAGTTTCCATTCAACTTAGGCAAACAAGGTAAATCATGAAAATCGTTAAAACTTCTTTGATCGCTGCAATCGCTCTTGCAACTTCTTCTGCTGCGTTTGCCCAGTCAACCACGACTGCAAACTTCACAGTGTCCACTTCTGTTCTGGCGTTCTGTAAAGTCAGCGCAAACAACATCGTGATTGCACCAATTACAGCGGGTGACACCACAGGCCCCAAGTCAAGCAGCGGTGCTGTGAGTGTGAATTGCACCAACGCCACAACTTACACCTTGGGTGTTCCTGCAACATTGACTTTGGGTTTGGCTGGTGGTGGTTTTGATATTCCTTCAACTTTGGCGATTGCTGCTCCTAGTGGTACTGGTGCAGGTTTTGGTGCTGGCAAGGCCCAGTCACACAACGTCACTGCGACCATTCAGGAAGCCGCTTATGAAAATGCACGTGCTGGCAACTACTCAGCCACCACCACTGTGACATTGACTTATTAATTCATTCAGGCACATTGTATTGATGCTTAGCACAGCCCCGGCCGAGCGCCGGGGTTTTGTTTTTTATTAATTACTTTCTGCCACAAGCCTATGAATATCTGGACAAAAATTTCTGCATTCATTCTGCTTTCCCTGACCAACCTGGGTGCGCAGGCAGGCAATTTCACCGTGTCATCGGTGAATATTTCCATGCCCTCGCGTCAGCCCACTTACGCGCTGACAATTACCAATGAATCCGCTGATGAACCACTGTCCATGCAACTGGATACCTTTGCATGGTCGCAGAAGGACGGTCAGGAAGTGTATGAGGCCAGCAAGGATATTTTGATCAGCCCACGGGTGTTCAATATCGCACCTGCAGCCTCTCAAATTGTGCGAATTGCACTGCGCAATCGCCAAGACTTTTCTACAGAGCAAACGTATCGATTGTTTGTGAAAGAAATTCCTTCAGAAAAGCCGCTTGAAGAAGGCGGGGTTCGTGTGGCTTTGCAAATGAATATTCCCGTGCACATCGTGCCCGCAAAGGTGGAGCGAAAAGCACTGGAGTTCAAATACCTGAAACTGCCGGACGGGAGTTTTGCCCTGAGTGCACACAATCCGGGCAATGTGTATGTGAAAGCGGTTGAGGTGAAAATTATCGATACCGTCACTGGCCTGTCGCTGGAAACAGCGCCGCCAGTGATACAGGTGTTGGCTGGTGCTACCAAGGTTTACCCCTTGGCCACCGCAAGTGCAGGTGCCGAGCCTGGCAAAACCCTGAAAATTCAAGCAATAGGTGAGGGACTATTGATTGATCAAACCGTGACCTTCGACAATTGATTTGGCAGTGGTGATCAATGCCTTACTTCCTGCTTATGCTCTGTGCGCTGTTGTTTCAAATCAAGGCAGCGGCTGGTCAGGAAGTTCAGGTGGATACGTCTGCGTTTCAAGAGTTGGTCGTGCAGGTTCGAATTAACGGCACGGATCTACCCGATCCTTCGGTAGTTCTGTTTGGCGTCACTAATGATTTGTATGCTCAGGAACAAGAACTCTCTGCGTGGCGAATCGACTCCAACGGTTTGCCAACAATTGAATATGGTGGTGCTGTGTATTACCGGGTACCGATTGCAGAGGGCACTAGCTATGTGTTTGACGAGAAGAATCTTTTTCTTCAGTTCAATGCCGCAGCAGAACGCTTCATTGCTCGCTCCATGAGCTACCAGTCAGCCAGCAATCAAGGCACGTTAACCTCGGGTTTTGGTGCTTTTTTCAATTACGATTTGTCCAGCACGTCAATTGACAGTGAAAATTTCACGTCTGCATTTCTTGAGCCTGCGGTGTTCACGCCATACGGTGTCGGATCAAGCAATTTTTTTGTTTCCCAATCCCCCACCCAATCGGGAGCGGTAAGGTTGAACTCGACCTGGGAAATGGATTTGCCCGACTCGGTGGCCTCGTTGCGCTTGGGCGACTCTATTTCAAAAGCGGCTCCCTGGAGCATCAGTAACCGGATAGGCGGCATTCAATACGCCACCAATTTTCGTACCCAACCTTATTTGACCTCCAGCCCACTGCGGGCCGCGACTGGCATTGCTACTGCACCGTCGACGGTCGAGGTGTTTGTCAACAATGTGCTGCAATCTCGCCGACAGGTCGCCCCCGGCCCGTTCAATATCGACAACATTCCATCAAGCACTGGTGTAGGCGATGTGCGTGTGGTTATTCGAGACGCGTCGGGTCGGGAGCAAATTCTGACCCAATCTTTTTACCAAAGCCCTGGTTTGTTGCGCAATGGACAGCATGATTTTTCCTATGAAATTGGTCAGCTTCGGCGCAATTTTGGTCGGGAAAGCAGCGACTACGGGGATGCATTAATCAGCGCAACACACCGGTACGGTTTTTCCGATAATTTCACCGCTGGCTTTCATGCTGAATCCAGTGCAAGCAGCAGGCTGGCAGGCGGTGGCATTGTGCAGGCTTTGGCGGGCTTTGGGGCGGTTAACTTTGACCTGGCTGGTAGCCAGTCGGATCAAGGCTCAGGTACTTTGACTGTAGCGGGGTTTGAGCGGCAGGCGCGCACCTCGGCGGTCGGTATTCAATATCAGCAAGCGTCTGAAAATTTTCGCGTTATTTCCGAGTTTGGTCCCCAGCGCACTACTTCGCATGCATTGAATTCCCGGTTTTCATATGGTTTTGGCGAATATGGTGCAGTGTCTTTTACGTATTCATCGTCTGAGTTTGCTGGAATTCCGAACGAAACTTTCTCGACTGCCTACTTTTTGCAATTGTTTGGCAAGTTATCTGTGAGCTTGTCCTACACCCAATCTTTGTTGGCGGATGGTCAACGTTCTTTTTTCCTCAGCGCTTTTTTGCCCTTGGATCAAACACGGTCTACCTCGTATCAAGTCAGCAAGTCGGGCAGCGACAAACTGTTTGCGAGCGCGCAGTTCCGGAAAAGCCTTCCGCTTGGCTTGGGCACGGGCTATGGTCTTGAGGCGGGCCTGAATAACACTTACCGTGCTGAAGTGGCGCGAAATTTCAATTACTCCACAGTCACTGCTTCTGCCAGTGCCCAACAGGGACAAACCAGTCAAAGCGTGGGTGCGTCGGGTAGTGCGGTATTCATGGATGGAGGGGTTTACCTTTCCAGGCGCTTGAATGACAGCTTTGGTGTGGTGCGGGTCAAGGGTTTCGAAGGTGTGACAGTGTTTGCCGAGAATCAGGCAGTGGGGCGAACGAATTCGAGTGGTGCATTGGTGGTGCCCAATTTAAGGTCCTATGAAGACAACCGTATTTCAATTGAACAGGCCGACCTTCCTTTTGAAGTAGAAATTGGCGCAACTGAACTGGTGGGTGTGCCTTATTACCGAAGTGGTGTTGTGCTCGATTTTCCGGTGCGCCTTGTGCGCTCGGTGACATTCATTTTGAAAGATGCTGAAGGAAACGATGTGCCTTCGGGAGCGCCAATTTTCAAGCGAGATGGAACCCCTATGAACCTGGTTGTGGGCACTGAGGGGCTGGTTTATCTTGCTGATGCACCCGATGCCGCTGCCTATACCGCGCGATGGAAGGGCGGTGAATGTGACTTTGAATTTGATTTGAACAAGAGCACTCGAGAAAGCAGCTCGCCAATTGACCTGGGAACATTGACATGCTTGACAATTCATTGAATGCCTTTATTTCTGCGGTAATGGTATTTGCAGGGCTCGGATTGTTGGGCGGCAAAGCCCACGCTGGTGACGTGGATTCTTGTTCATTGGGCGGGGGTAGCCTTGCATTCGGAAACTATCAGCCTTCCAACGGCAATCGCACGACAGTGGGCAGTGTGCAAATGAGTTGCACTTGCAGAGGCCTTGGCACAACAACTGTGTCTGGCAGTACTTTCTTGACGCTTTCAGATTCATCCAGCAACGCAACACGAGTGCTGCAAAGCTCGAACAGTACAGTCACCTATGGTGTGTATTCCGATGCCAATTACAGCAACGTCTACCCAAGTGTGGCAGGCTCTGCTGTGTTTTCATTCACTGGCAATTGTCCGCTTGGTCTGGGTAATTCACGCAAACCGCTTTCGTTTTCAACACCGCCCACTTTTACGCTGTATGGTCGAATTCTGGATGTTGGTACCAATTTGAATGTAAGTGCAGGTTTGTACACGGGCACTTTGACCTTGACGATCAGTTACTGACATGGGTGCGGAGAAAAATATGCGCTTAATCTATAAAGCATCATCTGTGGCAGTTTTACTGTTTGCAATGCCAAGCATGCATGCGATTGCAGCAACTGCGATTGCCAATCCCCGTGTTTCCGTGGAAATAGGTGCAACCACCACTGCCTCTGCGGTGACACAGCCGGCAATAGTCACGATCGTGAAATCGTCAGCTGCGCCTGGCAATTCGAATGGAAACAATGGCAATGGACGCGGGCCATCCGTCAATTACACCTCTACGATTGTTGGCGGTTGTCAGGGTGCGACATCCGAGGGCTGTTTTTCCATTCGAACCAACACCACACCGATTGTTTCCGTTCCACTGAATTTCGTAAACAACAGGCTTAGCATGTTGAAGGGAAACAAAATTCATTATCTGGATGATCAAGTCAACAGTATCTCGGTCAGTTTGTTTCAAGACAGCACACAAATTGGAAAGTCAGTCAGCCTTGCGCCAGGTGGTGCAGGGGTGATTACATTCAGTCTGGATGATGTTGATCAGTTGCTGACCCGTGAATTTAGAATTGTGTATCAACTCGACCTCAAAACCCGACCCGAAGATGGAACCTACACTGGAACATGGCCTATCATTCTGGGCACCATCAGCCTGATCAATCCCTAATGTTTCCAGTCTCTGTATTAATCGTCGCCGTATTTTTCATCGGTGCAGGCCTTCTTCATTTTGTACTGCTGGATTTTTTCTCCAGCATCGTCCCGCCGTATTTCAACAACCCGGAAGCACTGGTCAAAATCAGCGGTGTCTTCGAAATTCTGGGTGGTGTTGGTGTTCTTGTTCAACGCACCCGAAAATGGGCAGCATATGGCCTGATTGCGCTTTGTGTGGCGGTGTTACCTGCCAATGTTCACATGGCGATGAACCCGGATCAGTTTGCCGATATTCCCGTGGTTTTGTTGTACCTGCGCTTGCCGCTACAAGCCTTGGTGATCTGGGTGATCTGGAAAGCTGGTCAAAGTCGGAACCCTCAAAAATAGAATCACCGTTACGATCCTCTGCGGTACACTTTAAAAAAATACAATGCAGAGGAGACGAACAAGATGTTGAAGCCAGGTCTGATGATGAAGCAGGAAATGCTGCTTTCTTCAATTTTGGTGCATGCCGAGCGTTTTTACGGCTGGCAAGAAGTGGTGAGTCGAAGGGTAGAAGGAGACTTGCATCGAATTACCTTCCAGGCCATGGCTGCTCGGGCCAGGCAACTTGCCAATGCCTTGCATGGCTTGAATATTCAGCAGGGCGAGAACATTGGCACCATTGCCTGGAACAGTCATCGCCACATTGAAATTTATTACGCGGTGGCGGGTATGGGTGCCGTTACCCACACTTTGAACCCTCGATATACCCCCCAGCAGTTGATCTACATCATCAACCACGCGCAAGACACCACCATTTTCTTCGACCTTACTTTTGCTCCGCTCATCAAGGCCATTGCGCCGCACTGCCCCAGTGTCAAGAACTGGATTTTATTGATTGACGAAGACAAGATGCCAGCGGATCCACCTGTGGTTGGCCTGTTGAATTACGAAAGCCTGTTGAACGCCCAAACCGATGCGTATGTGTGGCCCGAGTTCGATGAAAATTCTGCCTGCACCCTGTGTTACACCTCAGGCACCACCGGCAACCCCAAAGGGATTTTGTACTCGCACCGGTCCACCATGTTGCAC
The DNA here is from genome assembly GCF_005871185.1 of Limnobacter alexandrii. GTDB lineage: Bacteria > Pseudomonadota > Gammaproteobacteria > Burkholderiales > Burkholderiaceae_B > Limnobacter > Limnobacter alexandrii. Next base: position 222,830 of record NZ_SWKN01000007.1, on the reverse strand, counting down.
GCCATGATGTCGAATTGCGCCGATGCAATTGCGCTCACCCGCAAAGACACCGTATTGCCCGTGGTGCCCATGTTCCATGTGAATGCCTGGGGCTTGCCTTATGCGGCCTTGATGACGGGGTGCAAATTGGTGATGCCCGGCCCGCAACTGGATGGTCCATCGATCTACGAGCTGCTTGAGAATGAGCAAGTGACTGTGGCTGCCGGTGTGCCTACCATTTGGTTGGGTTTGATCAATCACATGAAACAAAACAGGCTTGCGTTCAGCACCTTGAAACGATCGCTGGTGGGCGGCTCGGCTGTGCCCGTCAGTTTGATTCAGGCTTTTGACGAAATGGGCGTGGAGTTGATGCAAGGTTGGGGTAGCACGGAAATGTCGCCCTTGGGCACAGTGTCCAAACTCAGCGGCAATGAGCGCGATTTGCCGAAACAAGAACAATACGAAATTGTAGCCAAGCAAGGGCGCACCATTTTTGGCGTTGATATGAAATTGCTGGCCGAAGACGGCACAGAGTTGCCGTGGGACTTTGAGCAAAGTGGCGAGTTGCATGTGCGTGGGCACTGGGTGTTGCACGAGTATTACGGGGGCGATGGTGCCAAAGCATTCAGCCACGACGCGACAGGTAAACGGTGGTTCGCCACGGGCGATGTGGCCCGCATGGCGCCAGACGGCTTGATGCAAATTACCGATCGCACCAAAGATGTGATCAAGTCGGGCGGGGAATGGATCAGTTCAATCGACCTGGAAAACATTGCCATGTCGCACCCGGCCGTGTTGCAGTCCGCCGTGATCGCCATTCCCCATGAAAAGTGGAATGAGCGGCCCTTGTTGATCGTGGTGAAGCGCCCTGGTGCAGAAGTCAGCAAACAAGACATTCTGAATTTCTACGCGGGACGCATCACCAAAATGCACATTCCAGATGACGTTGAGTTTGTGGACGCCATGCCGATTGGCGCCACAGGCAAGGTGCAAAAGTCTGAACTGCGGGAGAAGTTCAAAGGTTTGAAGTTCTCCTGAGTTTAGTGAAATCCAGGGCGGCTCAACGAGACGCCTTGGCGCCCCACAGTTCTTCCAGGCGCTTGTCCCGACCACAACCGTTGCGGTAATAGCCGTAGCGAATCGGGTTTTTGATGTAGTAGTCCTGGTGATATTCCTCGGCGGGATAAAACTTGATCACCGGTGCTACTTCGGTGTGAATGGTTTTAAATTTGCCACTGGCCTGCAGTTTGGCTTTGCTGGTTTCCGCAACTTTTTTCTGTTCCTCATTCAGGTAATAAAACCCGCTGCGGTATTGCGTACCGGCATCGCAAAACTGGCGATTTTTCACGGTGGGGTCAATGGTTTTCCAGAAGTACTCGACCAATTGGCTGTATGTAACCTTTGTGTCGTCGTAAGTCACTTCAACTACTTCGGTGTGGTCTGTGCGGCCCGCACTCACCACCTTGTAATCCGGGTCTTTGTATTGCCCGCCCGCATAGCCTGAAATCGTTTTCAAAACGCCAGGTACTTTGTCGAAGTCGGCCTCCGTGCACCAAAAGCAGCCGCCACCAAACACGGCGGTTTTTGTTTCAGCCTGCACGCCCGTTGCCGCAAGCAGGTCCAAAGCAATGGCCAGTGTGGTTTGCAGTTTCATGTGTTTCATGTTTTAAGCCTTGCGCACTGCGGGTAAGGTTTGACCTTCCGGTACGAATGCCAATGCAAGGCCATTGTTGCAATAACGCTTGCCGGTTGGGGCAGGGCCGTCGTCGAAAACATGGCCCTGGTGGCCGCCACAATTGCTGCAGTGGTATTCCGTGCGCGGCAAAATCAGTTTGTAATCAGTTTTGGTGCCCAAGCTGCCTTTGTTGGCATCAAAAAAACTGGGCCAACCCGTGCCACTGTCATATTTGTATTGGGAAGGAAACAGTGGCAAGTTACAGGCGGCGCACACATAGGTTCCTTTGCGTTTTTCATCATTCAAAGGGCTGGAAAATGGGCGCTCGGTGGCCTCTTTGAACAAAACGTTGTACTGGTCTTTTTTGATGATTTTCAGCCACTCGGCCTCTGTTTTATTCAGTTTGTTCATGCTGGCAATCGAGCTCATGGGTTTTGTGAAAAACAGGCCTGCGCCAATTGCGGCCAAACCTGCGATGACTGTACGACGTTGCATGGTGGTATTTCCTTGTTTCAATAACTCAATCAATGTTGATTAGCTGCACTGGCCCAAGGCCCTTGGTGCATTCAATGCTTGAAGAACGGTATTGGATTCATTGTTCTCGACAATAACACCCAGTCCTACATTACTTTGGTTCCAGTCCGCGGGCAGGGTGTAGTTGAACACTTGCACCTGCGTGGCTGGTGACACTTTCTTCGCTTCGCTCAAGTGCCGAACCACCCGGTCGTGTTTCAACAATTCTCCCCGGTTTTCTCCGGCTTTCACCTGTTGGCTTAAATTGTCCTCGTAGAAGGCTACAAACACGCGCCCGCTTGAATAACGTTCATCAAGCCATTGTGTTTTCACCTTGACTTCGACCTGGTTTGCCGACTTTCGTTCAAGTGAAACTTGCAAGCCCACGGGTGCCTTGTCTTGTTGCATGGCCGTTAATCGCTGAGGGACAACACCGGCCTGGCCCCAGCGGCGAACCTCGCGATTTGAAAACACGTATTGCGGTGTGTAAATTTGACTTACATTGCCAGCCCGTTTGTGGGCGTACTGCCGTTCAGTGAATTGCCTTTTGGAGTAGGGGTCTTCCCAGCCAATGTAGTTCCAGTAATCCACATGAAATGAAAGGGCCAGAATGCTGCTCGATCGTTCAGGTGTAGTTAACTGGCTGCTTAGCCAGCGATCCGCGGGTGGGCAGCTGCTACAGCCTTCGGAGGTGTATAGCTCGGCGACAATCATGCGCTCGGCCGGGCTCGTCCAATTGCAGGTGCCTTGTTGTGCAAAGGCGTTGCCACTGCTCAGGCCAATAAGCGCCAGGGCACCTGTGCCAGCTGTCAAGTTCACGCCTTTTGTCATACCGCCCTCTACCTGCTGCGTTGTGTTCAGGAGGGTATTCGCCGGGCTTCGTGGAAAGGTTACATCGCGATGCTTAGCAAATTCTGCGATTGTTAACAAGTGTGGCAAGTCCTGTGGCTACTCCGACTAAGTGACCCATGGGTAATTTACTTACCCTGTTAGAGTTAACCCGCCTCGACAATCCAAGTGTCGAGGCAAATTTCATAAAAACAGGAGAATGGGATGAAATTGAAAGCCTTGCTTGCGTCAGCCTTGCTGACCACTACCTTTGCTGTACATGCACAAGACAAACCTGTGGTGCAGTTCATCGCAACTGGCGGCACCATCGCCATGAAAATTGACCCGGTGAAAAACGCCCCGGTGCCTGCCATTTCAGGTGAAGACCTGTTGGCCACGGTACCCGATGTGGGCAAGTACGCCAACATTCAGGTCAAGAGCCTGTCGAATGTGCCTTCAGACTACATGGATCCACCCCGCTGGGTGCAGTTGACCAAAGAAGTGAATGCCGCTTTGGCTCGCCCGGAAGTGGCCGGTGTGATCGTTTCTCATGGCACAGATACCCTGGAAGAAACAGCATTCTGGTTGGACCTGACCGTGCGTTCCGAGAAGCCTGTGGTGTTGATCGGCGCGCAGCGCAATGCATCTTCTTCAGATTTTGATGGCCCTCGCAACCTGCTGAATGCAGTGCGTATCGCGGTGGATGCGCAGTCCAAAAACAAGGGTGTCATGCTGGCCATGAACAACCAGATCAATGCTGCGCGTTATGTGACCAAAACCCACACCCAGAATGTTGAAACCTTCCAAAGCGGTGCGTTTGGCCTGATTGGCGAGGTGTATCCAGACCGAGTCATGTACGCCACTACGCCGCTGCGTCGCCAAACCTTTCAGTTGGTGGATGGCCCCATGCCGGAAGTTGAAATTGTCGCCATGTATGGTGGGGCAACTGGTGCAGCCTTGCGCAATGCAGTTGATCGTGGTGTGAAGGGCATTGTGGTTCAGGCCTTGGGCATGGGCAATATGAATGTGCCCATGTTCGAAGCGGTGCAATACGCCTTGTCAAAAAATGTACCGGTGGTAATTTCAACCCGCGTGCACCAAGGCCGCGTCATGGCCAACTATGGTTTTGTGGGCGGTGGTAAAACCACGTTTGATGCTGGCGCAATCATGGCCGACGATTTGTCACCCCAGAAAGCCCGAATTTTGTTGATGTTGGCCATGCAGTCGGGCATCACTAAAAAGGCTGACTTGCAGCCCTTGTTTGACCGCTAAGCTGGTCAAATCTGTTCAAGCGATGTGGGCCACTGGGAACGTCATCTGAAATTGGGTGATTTCCAGTGCGGTCACCACATCGTTGATGTCGATATCCGGAAAGGCATCGCCCAGGTTTTGCAGCACGTGTACGCTGGCAAAACGGGCTTTGCCTTTCGCGCTGGGACTGTACAAAAATTCTTTGCCTTGCCAGTGTTGGCCCAAGGTTTTCATGAAAGTTGGCACCAGGCCGGTGTTGATTGGAAAGGAAAAACCCTTGCCACGAAAAGCCAGTTCAAACTGTGGCACACCGTTTTGATGCAGGCTGATTTCCTGAATATTTTCGGGGCCCTGCGCAACATCGAAGCTGCACAGGTTTTTCGGAATGCCCCAATTGATTCGACCATTTTTCACGCTGCTTGCGCTGCTCACCACAATGTTGCTGATGGTGGGCAAGCGTTTGCCACCGAGTTTCTCGCTGAACTGTGCCGTACCTGGAATATAAAGCAATTCCTTGTAGGGTCCTGCGTTGGAATGGGTGTAGTCCACGTACATCAAAACACTCAACGGCGTTTTCAATGTGTCGCGAATGTCCAATGGAATACGCGTATCCGCCATCAGCCTTTCGGCTTTGCTGCGCATCACAACAATCAGACCTTTGCCGGTCAGTGTCCAGGGGGCAGGCACTTCTTCAAGACCTGCAAACTCGTCCAGAGTTGAATCAATCGGGTTCACTCGTTCATCCCATTTTAAAAATATTCATTTTGTGCCCATCGGGCGTACGGAAGTAGGCCGCATAAAAACCAGGCATGCGTTCACCAGGTGCACCCTCGCAAGTACAGCCCAGTGTTTTGGCGTGTGCATAGAATTCATCGACCTGTGTTCTGTCTTTGGCGGTAAGCGCCACCATGGTGCCGTTGCCCACACTGGCGGCCTGGCCGTTGGCGGGCTTCATCAATCCAATGAACGGGTTGGTCATGCTGGTGCCCCAGAAAATGCCGTGTGGCAGTTCCAGAATTCGTTTCGCACCAAGCGGTGCGAACAACTTGTCAAAATATTCACCGCTTTTGGGCAGGTCGTTTGTACCCAGTGTTACATATCCAATCATCGTGCTTCTCCGTGGATTTTCTCAATTTCAGGTTCTTGCAGGCAGAAATTGCCCGAAGCCCATTTCTTTGCCGAGCTCGGGCACTACGGCCTCATTCTCGACTGCTATCTTGCCATTAATCAGCACGTGTTTCACAACACCTGGGTTGCGGTTCACCAAACGTTGCAAGCCAAAGTTTTCCATGTCACCCCAGCTCACTTGTTCCAGGTTCTGGTTCAAGGCTTCCGGGTCAAGTACCACCAAATCGGCACGGTCACCTACCCGAATTTTCCCTGCCTCAATGCCCAGCCAATCGGCCTGCTCGCCGGTTAAACGCCACACGGCATGCTCCATGCTCATGATGGGCTTGCCTTCCTCGACGGTTTCCTTGACCAGTTTCAGGAAACGCAAGGGCAGGTTGTAAAACGCCATGTTGCGAATGTGCGCGCCCGCATCGCTGAAGGTGATCAGGGTGTTTTTGTCTTGCACCAGTTCGCGGATTACTTCGCGCTTGTGGTTGCCCACCGTGGTATACCAGCGCAACTGGCGACCAAACTGCACCACCAAATCCAGAAACAAATCCACTACGTGCACTTTGCGGGCACGGGCTACCTCATCAAAGTTTTTGCCCACCAAATTCGTGTCTGGGCACTCCAGAATAATCGCATCGCCGAAATCGCGCTGCCACACGCGGGGGCTGAGCTTTTGCCCGTAAAACTTGCGGAATTGGCGGCGGTAGTCTTCGTTTTGAAGCAGGCTGTTGCGTTCAACTTGTGTGCGCAGATCAAGCGCCATTTCGCCCGCACCAAACTCTTCGAAAAACACCACATCAATGCCATCGGCGTACACCGTGAATGGCGTGGGTAGCAATTGCCAGCGGAATGCGCCACCCAGCCAGTTCACCACACGGCTTGAAATTTGCGCCATGGGGCGAACGGTTTTGTTGCCTTTTAAATCGATGAGTGCAATGAGTGTGGTTTTGAGTGGCTTGCGAATCCAGCCCAGCGTTTCAATCAGGTACTCAAAAATTTGCAGCGGGTTGGCCGCATTGGGTGCACCCTGATGCACGCGGCGGTACTTGCGCAAAATCTTGTTCAGGCGGCGAAGCTCGCTCCAGCGGGCATAGGTGCTGGGCAGGCTTTTTGACCAGGCACGGTCACCGTCAATTTTGTCCCATTTCAGACACATGGTGGAAAGACCAAGGAAACCTTCCTCCATGGCTTCGGTCAACGTGGCTTCCATTTGCTGCATTTGCGACTCGGTCGGTTTTACTTTCCGGTCAGTGGAGTCCAGCAGGCCCATGGTGCCAACGCGCAAATCGCTGTGACCCAAAAATGAAATCAGGTTGGGTCCCAAGGGTTGTTGCTTCACAAACTCAACCCATTGTTTGGGTGTATTCCAGGTTTTTTTCTCTTGAAGAATGGGCAGTACTTTTTCACGGGGCACGGTTTCTACACGTGTGAATATGTCTGAAGCATCCTCGGCCTCGCTGCAAATCATGCTGAGCGAACAACTGCCCACCAACACGGTGGTCACGCCATGGCGAACCGATTCCGACAGGCTGGGCGCCACAATCATTTCCGCATCGTAGTGGGTGTGTGTGTCCAGAAATCCGGGGGTAATCCAGTGGCCGTAGGCATCAATAATTTTGGGCGTGCCCTGGTATTGCAGCGGGGTTTCGCTGACCGCAGCAATTCGGCCGTTTTTAATACCAATGTGGCGCAGTGCCGATGGGCCGCCTGTGCCGTCGAAGTATCGTCCACCCGTGATGACCACGTCGAATGTCGAATCTGCCATGTTTGTCTCCAATTCTCATTTTTTTCAAATGTAACAAGAAATCTTGTCGAATTGGAAAAAACTTTTATCGACGGTCGTAAATTACCTCTTTGCTGCCTGTGGGCAGGCTGATGAAATCGCCGTCTTCCCCAATGCGGAAGGGGCCTTTGAACACATCGGGGGCCTTGCCCAGAAATATTTCCCGCAATGGGGGCAGGGGCAAGGGCGGCACAATGTGGCTAAGCACCACATGGCCCACTTCAGCTTCTTGTGCCAACACAGCCACGTCCAAGGGCGTTGCGTGGTAGTTGGGAATGTCCGAGAAAATTTTGGCCAGTTTGCTGCGATTGTTGTTAATGGCCGTGTCTTGCAGGCGGGCCACCAATTCCGGGCTCAGGGCCTCGTGCACCAACAAGTCGGCATTGCGGGCTGCGTCTTTCACTTGTGCATCGCTGGTGGTGTCGCCACTCAGCACCACAGTTCGGCCTTTGTAGGAAATTCGATAACCCACTGCCGGGTTGATGGGCTGGTGATTCACCGCAAAGGCCTCGATCAGCAGGTCGGGTTGTTGCAGCACTGCGGTGTAGCTGCCTTTTTGCACTGTAAATTCATTCACGTCGGCACCCGCCAGTTCAGGCGGCATTGTGGCGGCGCCATGGTGGGCTGTGCGGTAGCCGGTGTCTTGTGTGTAAGCGGTCTCGAACCCGTTCATGACCTGCGCAATTCCGCTGGGGCCATGCACGGTCAGCTTTTGCCCTTCGGTGTGTTGCGCCCAGCGTGTCATGAGTACCTCGCCAAGCCCATCAATGTGGTCCGAGTGAAAGTGGGTGATGAACACGCCTTTGAGTTGACCTGTGGAGAATCCCATAGTCGCAATTTGCTTGGCGGCCGCGCTGCCGGCATCGAATAAAAACATATTCTTGCCTGCAATGACCAAAGTGCAGGGCGCTGCACGATCCGGGTCGGGGAAAGGTGAGCCTGTGCCGCAAAGCCCAATGTGCAGGCCATCGCTGAGCGCAGCAAGTGGGTCTTGCATGCGTTTGCTGGCCACTTTCTCGACCATGGCCAAGGTAATTTCATGGCGTTGAAAGTAGGCCACTGCGGCACCTGCAGCGATCAAAGCGACAGCGCCAATCAACAGTTTTTTGACCATGATTTTTCCTGTTTATTGTTTTGGACTTTCCACCCAAATTGGAGAACTCCAGGCACGTTCCTGTTGGGTGATGAAGCGGAAGTCTCCGCGGAAGTTACCTGGTTCGCCTTCAATGCGGCAGCAGCCTTCAAAGCCTGCGAAACCACTTTGAGCAGAAAACAAGCCATTACCTGGTTGCAGTGCTTCGCATTGCACACCTTTGGCGGTGCACATTTTTGTGGTCCAGCGGCATGAGTTGTTTTCAAGTGCGCGGGCGTAATAACTGGCACCCGTATTGGCCTGGTATTGTGTGTCGTGAAACACCGCGCACATTTGCTCGGGGCCTTGTTGCTGAATGCTGCAGTCTGAATTCGGCTGAGGGGCGTTGGCATTTTCAGCCAGCTTTAAAACTTGTTGTTTCAAATCGCCCTTTGCATCGGCCCATGTTTTAATCAGTTCAAGTCGCTGTAAAGGCACGCCAGCTTCTTCGCCACCCGGGTCTTGAATCGCATAAGCCACAATGTACGGCCCGGTGTTTTTGACTTCCAGCGTACCGCCCATGGGCACACCGTCTACCAAACCTTCTTCGATCGGGCTGGCCCCTGCAGCCAATTGTTCGCAAATATTGCCGGGGAAGGGCTTGCTCGATGCCAGGGTGCGAATGCGCATGCGAGAGCCCGAAGTGGCAAAAGTTTCGCGACGTTTCAAGGCCGCAAAAATTTCCTTGCGTGTGTTTTCACGGGCCCAAACACCTGCCAGTCCGCCCGGCGTGAAGTTGGATGCCACGGGGTTAAACACGCGTTCTTCGCAGTTGTTGGGGTCGGCAGCCGATTCTGTGCTGAATGGCAGCTTGAAGCCTGTGATGGAGTCGGTTGGCAATGGTCGCTGCTTGCATTCCCAATTGCCCAAGGCTTCATGGGGTTCGTCGTCGAGCACGCCGCCATGGCCTGAGTTTTTCGAGAATTTCGTTTTGTCGGTGTTGCCAGCGATGCCGTTGTGCGTGTCGCTTGAACCGATGAATCCATACTGGTAAGGGTTCACACCCAGTTTGCGTTGAATGGCAGCACCTTCGGGTAACACGTTGCGGGCGTAATCCAGTGGGGCAGTACAATCGGCGGGTGCAGATCCACCGATATCGCTGCCTGTGCACTCACTGGCCGCGTGTATGCTTTTTCCCGTGCCTTGCAAGCGGTTGACCTGGCAAAATAGCGGGTCGGTGGGCTTGCCCTTGCACACTTTGGCGCATTCTGCGGGATCATCTGAATTGCCTTTGCACAGGGTTTTCCATTCCTCAAATCCGCAGCCAGATTCTTCACCGCCGGTCAGCCCTTTGTTAAAGCCAGTGATGCATTCACTGGCGCCTTTGTGTTGAACAATTTCGAACAAACGGTCAAAGGTGTTGCGCAAGGTGGCATCGGCTGCGGTCAATGTGACGTTGTTTCGCGCCAGTGGCAGTCCGGTATCGGCTTGACGGGCCCGGGCGAATCGTCCGTCGCTTTGGTTGGTGCTGTGGGGTATGGTCACCACATCGCAGCCTTCCACATCAAGGCATTCCGTTTTCAGGCGATCAAACAAGCCCCACTCGTCGTTGGTGTTGTCGGTAGTCGGAATCGGTGGAATCGAACTAATCACGTCGCCCGGCACTTTTGTGCCTTCGAAAATCACGTTTCGGTGAAGTACCTGGCCGCCTTTGTTGGATGAGAATTCATAACCATTGAAGGTGGTGAATTTGCAGGGTTGATTTTCGGCATTGGCCACAGCCTGAATTTCCTCCCAGGTTCGTGTGCTGGGAATTCGGCTGCCAGCGCTGGTGACCAATTGCAAATACAAGGGCACATTGCCTGTGATGAACACCGACACATTGTCACGAATCACTTGCCCCAAAACACCGCAGGCCGGATTGGTGCCAGCCGGAATATTACCCTGCAGTTCGCAAATGTTGGAGAAGGTCCCCAGTTGTTCCGCGTGCTCTGTTACCGCTGCGAAATCAAGCGGACGACCAATGTTGATTTGCCGCATGGGCGCATCTGGATCTTCTCCAGACGGCAAAAATGCGTTCTCGCCTTTGGCGAATTGATAAGCCTCGCGCGGGCCGTTGATGGAATTGAAAAAATAGGCATCGAATGAAAGTTTGGTGTGAATGTGCAAGTCACCAAAAAAAGCCTGCTTGCGCACGCTGCTGCCCAAGCATTCAACATCGTCTGGTCGCTCTGCTGGCGCGACTACCGTGGGTGTATCGCCTTGGGCCACGGGTGTGTCGTTTGAATTCAGGCAAGCTGAAAGGCTGAGCACAAAAAGGGTCGGAATGAATAGGCGCACTGGCAACAATTTAAGCACCGCACTACGGGTTTCAAACATAGCTGTGAATCCTTTCAATCGTCCAGTACAGGGCAGCGCCGCCAATGCAAAGGGTTAGCGCGTGTTGGGCAAGGCGTGTGCTATTGGGCAGGTGGGTTTTCTCGAGCAGTGCGAACGCAGTGGCCAGCACCGTGACAATCCACAGCTGGCCGATTTCTATGCCAATGTTAAACAGCAGCAAGGTGCTCAAAAGGGCGTCTTCTGGAAATCCTCGTTCTTCCATCGACAAGGCAAAGCCTGAGCCATGTAACAAACCAAAAGCTGCAATCAATAAGAGGTGGGACCAATTCGATTGCCGGGCAGGTTCTTTGCGCACCAATTCCCAGGCCAGCCACAACACACTCAGCGCAATCCACGCCTCAATGGCGCGGGTGGGTACTGCAATCCAGCCCAGCACCAGCAAAGCCAGGGTCAGGCTGTGACCCACAGTGAACAGTGTGAATTGCCCAATCAATTGCTTCAAATTTTGCTCGCGTTTTTTCCACAGCAAATAAAGCCCGGTGACAAACAGTACATGGTCCAGACCGAACACAATGTGTTCAATCCCGATACTCAGGTACTCCAGAGGTGGTGTTTGGTGGATTTCATCGCCCAGTGAAAGGCTGGCCTGCTTTGGTGTAAGTACCGCGTGAATTCGGTCACCTTGCAGTGGGGTTGCAAGAACAATCAAGTCGGGTGCAAGGCGGGTGAATCCGTTTGCGTCAATGTCATGTTCAGCCAGTGTTTTGCTGCAGAAAAAATTGCCGCGTTGAATCAATTCCGTGTTGCCTTCCCACTCCGTGCTGACATCGCGCAATTCGCAGGCTGGCGAAAACTGAAAATCAACCGGAGGTATTTTGTCGTCCGAGCCCACAGTGCGTTTGAATACAAACTGCCCCGTGCCTTGAGTACTTTCATGAACAATCAATGCAGAAGTACCCATCTCGTGGGCATGGCCTGTTCCAGGTGCGCCATGCAAACCCATGCAAAGCACAAAAGCGAAAGCCAGCCGGTTCACGGGACTTCCTTGATGGAGTAGGTGGCACGCAGGGCAGCCAGGCCGGCGTCGTTGACGGCCTCTCGCTGGGCTGCAATCAAGTCGGATCGAAGTTGACTGCCTGCCTCTTCAAGTGTCATGGTACGGCCGGCATTTTTCTGGGTCACCTTAAACAGGTGCACACCCAGTGGTGATTGCACGGGCTGCGACCACTCACCAAGGGGCAAGTCAAAAATGGTTTTGCTGGTGGGCACACCAAATTCTTTGGTAATTCTTTCCCGGCTCAGTAGTTCAGAACCTGTGTGCAGGGGAAACGGGTCGCCAGCCACTTCCTGACCTGCAAGCAAACTATTGCGAGCAAGGCCAGCCTGATAAATGGCCTCATCGCCGCGTTTGCCACGGCTGAAGAAATGGTGATCAAAAATAATCGTTTGCTCGGTTTGATAGCGCTGCGTGTTTTGATCCAGCCAGGTTTGAAGTTGCGCCTGCGTGGGCGATGCAATTGGGGTCATGTCTTCCAGCACAAAGCGCATTTTCTGCACCACGCGCCGCTTTACGATCAAGTCGTCTTTTTCCAAACCCAGCTTCAAACCTTCCCGGTACAGAATTTCCTCATCAATGTAAGTGGCCATTGCTTGCTCGTAGCTTGCGGAGCTTACGGATTGTTCGCCCGCTTGCAGCACTTGTTCGCGCACGAAGGCACGCTGTGCCTCAGTCACCACCAGTTCATTGCTGGCGGCCTGCTCGCTGCTGCGCCATTCGAGCACACCGATCAGTGCAGCCACTGCAATGAATCCAAGAACGGAATAGGAGGGCTTCATGGTTTGTTCATTTCATGTAGCGCCAAACACCTGTGGGCATATTGGCCAGCAAGGGCTTTAACAGTTTCCAGGGGTAGCTTGGTACCACACCCACGCTGCGGCGTTTTTCAATGTGCTTGGCCATTTCCCGGGCAGCTTGTTCTGCCGAAACCAAAAACGGAAACTTGTCCATGTCATCAACAATGTCAGTTTTGACAAAGCCGGGAAGAATTTTGGTGAAATCAATTTTGTATTTTTTCAATTCAATGGCAGCGGCATCCAGGTACATGGAGAAGCCGGCCTTGGTTGCACAATAGGCTGCTTGCTTCGGGATGGGGGCAAGCGAAGCCAGCGATGAAATTCCCACCACATGGCCACCACCGGCCTTTTTAAACCATTCCACTGCAGCATTCACGGTGGCGATTGCACCCATCAGGTTGGTTTGCATCAAGCCCAGTTCATCGTTCAGTTGTCCTTTGCCCACGCCCGTGAGTTTATTCACTCCCGCGTTCACAATGACCACATCAACCTGGTTCAAATGGCTGAATACTGTGTGCAAAGTTGGCCCAACGGCACTGGTGTTGTTAACATCAAGTTCAATGATTTCGACTTGCAGATTCTGGCAACCAGGCATCAAAGCGATCTCGGCACGTAGTGCTTCAAGTTTGTCCAGCCTGCGTGCAGCCAGGCCAAGGTTGTAACCGCGCTGTGCAAATTCAAGTGCCAATGCTTTTCCAATGCCCGATGAGGCCCCTGTAATAACAACTGTTTTGCTCAAGCTGCATTCTCCATGCTTTGTTTTGGCATTGCGGTTACTGCCACGGTCAATGCCCGGCGCTCTACGCGGGGCAGGTTCAGGTTCAATATTTGTTCTGCGTTGTGTTGCTTAAGCCAGGTGCGAACATCGTGTTTGTCGCTATCGGCCATTTGCTGGTAGCTGTCGAGTGCGCGTTGCATCATCCAGATCATGTAGGGCAGGGCACCTCGCTTGAAGGGTTTTCCGCCCATGGTGGTTGTTACTTCGCCGATGCGTCGGGGAAGACGCTGATTCAAGCCATTTTGCTGTGCGTACCGCGTAGCCAACTCGCCAACCTGTGCCACCATCGGTATGAATTCCTCGAATATGGAGTTGAAAACCGGGTTTAAGGTCGCAGGAATTTCATCGTTGCCCAACAGCGCCTGGTCTGCATGCACAGCCGGGTTCTTCATGCGTTCCAGCCATGCATTCAAATGAGCTCTCGGTTCGATCAATTCCCGTTTGGGCCAGGGGTCGCGACCAAGGTGACCATACATGGTGCCAACAAGGCCAAAGTCGCCAAGGCTGGGCCGTGCACCAAGTAGAAACGGAAACTGTTCAAAGTGCCGGTTCAAAGCATCCAGCATGTGCACAGTCCATTCATTCATGGTGCTGTATTGCTCGGGCACTATGCCCACAAAGGGCAGCATGCCTCGCAGCATTTTTGCAGGGCGCTGCGCTGCCTTGTTCTGTAAAAATCGTGGTGCCCACGGCAGCAAGGCTTTCCCGGCGTCATGTTCAAACAAGGCAAAGTTTTCCGGGTAATTCCAGCGCGTGTGCATGGCAATTGGCACCCACCATTCATCGCCCCAGGCCTCCAACAGCATGGAAGCAAATTCCTGGACCGGGGTATTGGGTGTTACCGGGTTCTTGTGGTGCAGCGACTCAATGTAGTCAATGATCTCGCTGGTGTCTTGTATCCATTCACCCGAGGGTGTTTTCAGCACCGGCATGACTGCCGCACCGGTTTTTCTCTTGATGGTTCGGGTCAACGTAAACAGATTCACTGCCTTGAGCACGTGGTCTACTTGTTTGTAACGCAAATAGCAAAGCGCCTTGCCTGTGAAATAGGAAAGATGCCAGCCATACAAAGTGTAGGTTTGTCTCATGTGACCCTTGTTTGCGGGTTTCGAATAATTCATTAAAACATTAATATTTACACCATGTCAATTTCTTTGGAAGTGTGTCACACTGTGACCAGCTTCAACCTCTCAGCTCATTTGAATGAACGCACGCGCAACACAGGAAAAAAGGCCTTACCTTGGCAAGGACGATCGCAGAAAATCGCTGCTGAACGCGGCCGCAGATCTGGTCGAAGAAGCGGGCTGGGGCGTGTTGAACATGAGTGCTTTGGCCGACAGGGCTGGTGTCAGCCGCCAGTTGGTGTACCAGCACTTTCCAAACCTTGAAAGTTTGCTGGGTGCCACTGCCTGGGCCATTTTCACCGACACCATGCAAGGTACAGCCCTGGCCATTACCAGCAATCCCCATGACATCAAACAGGCGATACGTGCGGCGGTATTGGTTTCTTTGGACATGCCAGTGGGCAAGGGTGATGCGTTGTGGCAATTGATTGCTGGTTCGGGTTTGAATTCGCCCGAGCTTGAGACCATTCGATTGGGTATTCGCGATGTGATTTTGAAGCTTTGGGTGCCCGCGATTCGAAAAGCGAAAGACCTGGATCAAGCAGCTGCCACCGGTCTTGCTTGGATGGTTATTCTGTCGTTTTGGGGAATTCGCCAGTTGATTCGCGATGGCGTGCTAACTCGCGAACAAGGCATCGAACAATTTGATGCCTTGCTGCACAGTCTTATCTAGCCATTCACTTCAGCAATTGTTCCACGCTGCGCTGAAGCACTTTTTTGGCGGCTTTCACGCTGAGCTTTTGTTCCCTGCGAAGCCTTAGCCAGGTTTCAATACTGAGCACCAAATCTAACGCCTCAAACAAGGCTTTGTCTTTGACAATTTCGCTGGGTAAAAAAGCCTTGAGCAAGTGACGCTGCAATTCAACCGTGCTGGCTTGCCTGTCCCTCAGGTATTGCGACTCGTGCAAGTGCACCAGGCTTGCAGCCTGAAGCGGGGCCAGCTTTTCAAACATGTCGGCGCGGCGCTCAATCGCATGCATCAGTTTTTCTTGAAGGTTATTGCCCAAAACCGGGGTGGCCAGGACAGGTGCCACAATCGCATCCACCTCGCTTGTCATTTCCCGGTAAAGCGTTTCCATGTCTTTGAAATGCCTGAATACAGTGCGCAGGCCAACCCCGGCGCGTGCAGAAACCATTTCTGCCGTGGGCGCTGGGTAGCCTTCTCGAATCAGTTCAATCAGTGCCTGAACAATTTGCTTTTTATTGGCTTGTCCGCGCGTGGTACGACCGTCTACTTTCACCATGTTCTGCTTGTCATTGTTGTGGGTGTGGTAATGGGCAATCCCTTGATTCTTGCCTCGATTGGGCATGTTACAGGTTTGGCCAGTGCTGTGCCCAGTTCGGGAAAACACGCGTTCAATTCTTGTTGGCTCGGGCGATCCAGTGACTGGTAGCGCATTCGCAAGCGTTGGTAGCGCCAGGCACGATAACGTTGTGTGGGCAGTTTGAATTGGACTGACTGGCTATTGAATTCAAATTTCCTTACACCGCGTTCAATCGCGTCCTCATTGGCCTGCATATAGGGCAAGAATTCATTGCACACAATGTTTAGCAGTGGCTTTAAATCACTGGGCGTTTCTGTTGGTATAGGCGTGTTGTTGTAGTCGGCCAATGTTGTGTTCCACAGGCGAGCAACCCATTCATGCACGGCCGGGGCGCGAGTGCGCATTATTCTTGCCGGTGTGGGGTCGCAAAAAAAATGCCTGAACATGCTGCCATACAGACCATAGTCGGCCAGTGTTGGGCGTTGGCCAAGAATGAAGGGTTGATTGTTCAAAACTGATTCAAGTGCATCCAGCGTTTCCAGATAGTGCGCCTCAACCCGTCTGGCCGTGCGCTTTCGTACACCGTCAAGCCATAAAAAGTGCAGTTGTTGTCGGTTTAGAATCACCCAGCGCCGCATGAAGAAAGGCAACGGTACATCTCGCATCATGCCGTCGGCCAGGCGGTGGCTCATCAGCCTTGCGTCTTGCGCATGGGCCCAGCGATAGTAAAGCGCTGGCCTCCACAGCCATTCATCGCCAAAGTCTTCCAGCAGTTGCGCGAGAAATCGAAGCGTGGGGTGTTCAGGCATGATGGACGTTTCCGGTTTCAACTTTTCCAGAAATTCGATGATCAAGGTGGTGTCGCTCAGCCATTGCCCATCGAGCCACTCCACTTGGGGCATTTGTGCCACACCAGTTGCCTTGCCGCAGCGTTTAAAGTCGCTGGTGTCCATTTCTATCAGTTCATAAGGAATTTGCTTGCCACGCAAGTAGGCTTCAAGCTTTCCGGTGAAGTAAGAAAGATCCAGACCATGCACCTTCAAAACTTTTGGCATTGCCATGTGTTTGACTCCTTGAGATTCGAATTTCTTTTGTATATAGTGACACAAATAGTGTCACTAGTTAAGCAATAAGAAAACTGACACACCAATTCAACAGAGGGGACAAGCATGGCGCAGCACAGTGATGATCAAAACGAGGACAACAATTCCGAAGACTTGTCTCCCAAACGCTTGAAACGACGTGCATTCCTGTCTGGCCTTGCTGTGGGTGCAGCCACGGTGGGCGTTGCTGCCACCGGTGCGCATGTGGCCAACACAAAGGCGCGTGCATTGATGACGCCCAAAGCCCTGCCGGAAGGCGAGGCTGCGCAGGTTGCCTTGTCGTTTCAGGATTCTCGCCCGGCAACCGCCAGCAAAGCCAAGGCGAAAGAGGGCGCACCGAATGTGGTTGTCATTTTGCTGGACGATTGTGGTTTTTCCGATTTGGGTTGTTATGGCAGTGAGATCAAAACGCCTGCAATTGATACGCTCGCAAAAACAGGTTTGCAGTACACCAACTTTCGCACCTGTTCCATGTGTTCTCCCACTCGCGCCTCCTTTTTGACGGGTTTGAATCATCATTCTGCGGGCATGGGCTGGCTGGCCGACATTGATGCTGGCTATCCAGGTTACCGTGGTGATTTAACCCATGAAGCCGCCACCCTGGCCGAGGTGTTGCAAGGGGCAGGGTGGTCAACTTTTCTCAGTGGCAAATGGCACGTCAACAATGCACACACCACTGGTGCCAATGGTCCTTACGACAACTGGCCCACACAACGCGGTTTTGACCGTGCGTACTGGTTTCAAGGGCATTCAACAGATTACTTCAAACCTTCGGAATTGTTCGATGGCATTGCACCAGTCGAGCCACCAGACACCCCCGATTATTTTGTGTGCGATGACCTGACCGATCGCGCCATTACCTACATTCGCACTCAGCAGGCATTGGAGCCGGGGCGACCGTTCTACCTGCACCTTGCTTTCCCAGGGCCACATTCGCCTTTGCAAGCCCGTGCCAGTGAGCGTGATGCGTACAAGGGCCAATACGACAAAGGTTGGGATGCCGTGCGCACCGAGCGCCTTGCGCGGCAAAAGGCGCTTGGCATCATGCCGGACACAGTTGAATTGCCACCGCTTTCATTTGGTTCAGACAGTTGGGACAAGCTACCGGAAGCGCATAAAAAAATTACAGCACGCTACATGGAAGTGTATGCAGGCTTGATGAGCAATATGGATTCGAACATTGAGCGTCTGATGCAAAGCCTGGATGAACTGGGCGTGCGCGAGAATACGATTGTGGTGTTGTTCTCTGACAATGGTGGTTCGCCTGAAGGCACGCCCACGGGCACACCCAATGTGTTTGCACCTGCATTTGGTCGACCGATTCCTGTTGAGGAAGCTGCGCAACTGTATGACGTGCTTGGCGAGGAAGGAACCTTTCCCCATTACCCCATGGGTTGGGCCAGTGCATCGAACACGCCATTCAAAATGTACAAGCAGTATGCACACTTGGGCGGTGTGGCTGATCCGCTGATTGTAAGTTGGCCCAAGGGTATTTCCGCGCAAGGCGAATTGCGCGAGAACTTCGTGCATGTGGTTGATTTGTTCCCCACCTTGCTTGAAGCCACGGGTGTAGAGCGCCCCTCGGTGTACAAAGGGCAGCCTCAAAAACCAATCGAGGGCCAAAGTGTACTGCCCACTTTTGCGAAACCCGACAGCCCAACCCGCACTGAACAGTATTTTGAGTTGGGTGGTCACCGTGCCTACATGGAAAACAATTGGCGTGCAGTGGCGCGTCACACCCGAGGCAAACCTTTTGAAGATGATGTTTGGGAACTCTACGATTTAAGCAAGGACCCAGCCGAGGGCACAGACCTTTCAAGCCAGTTTCCGGAAGTGGTTGCACGCTTGAAGGACAAATGGTTGCAGGCCGCGCAACAGCACAATGTATTGCCACTGGACGACCGAAACCTGGTGCTGCGCCTGGTGCAAGACAGGCAAGAGAAAGGGCTTCGTGCACGTTGGGATTTTTACCCACCCGTGGAGCGTTTGGCCCGCGACGTGGCGCCGATTGTGTGTGGTTTGTCTCACACCATCGAGCTGGAATGTGAGCGCAACAATGCGGCGGGCGATGGCGTGCTGCTGGCTCAGGGGGCGAAGTACGCAGGCTGGGTTTTGTACATTCAAAACGGCAAGCTGTGTTACGAGCAAAGCCTGGTGCCCTATGTTGAGCGAATGGAATCGAATGCCGTATTGCCGGAAGGGAAACTGAAAATCAAATACCAGCAGCGCATGACTGGCCGACCATTCGACGGCGAGGGCGCCTTGTTTGTGAATGGCCAGCAAGTGGCCAAACACACCTTCAAGCGCGTGCTGTTCTCAACCAGTTATGATGGTTTTACTGTGGGTTCCGACCTTGGAAACCAGGTGTCGACCCGGTACAGCGGCCCCAATCCTTTTCAGGGCAAGTTGGGCAAGGTGACAATTGATGTGGACACCAGTAAAGTCAATCCGGTTGAAATGCTGCGCTTTTTGAGCCAAATGGGATTGAATGTCTAGAAACTGCAAAATGCTCTCGGGTGGCGAGTTTCGAATGGGTTCGAATCGCCACTATCCCGAAGAGCGTCCCGAGCGCACCGTAAGCGTGGCCGAGTTTGCCATCGATGTTTTTCCTGTGCGCAATTCAGACTTTGCAGAATTCGTTGAGGCCACACAGCATGTCACTGTGGCTGAGCGCCAGGGGTATTCCCATGTGTTTCAAATGACCCCAGGCCCAGTGCCTTTGAACAATCCCGACCTGTGGTGGAAAGCAGTGCCGGGTGCGTGTTGGCACAACCCACACCCTGGCAATGAATTGCCCGGCGATTTCGATCAACACCCGGTGGTGCACGTGGCCCTTGAAGATGCAAAGGCCTATGCCAACTGGGCCGGGGGGCGATTGCCTTCAGAGCCCGAATGGGAATTTGCTGCACGCGGTGGTTTGCTCAACTCCCAATTTGCTTGGGGCGATGAATTTGCGCCCAACGGCCAACGCATGGCGCAGGTTTGGCAAGGTTCATTTCCCTGGTTTTATGCGCCAGGTGGAAGCCCGGGTTCTGTGGCTGTGGGTCAATTTCCGCCCAATGGTCATGGCTTGTACGACATGATTGGCAATGTGTGGGAATGGACTCAGTCGTCATTCAGCCAGCCTGCAACTTGCTGTTCGTGCAGCCCCCAGCAAGATGCCAACACCCTGTTCACCCTGAAAGGCGGTTCACACCTGTGCGCAGCCGAATATTGCCTGCGATACCGGCCCGCTGCCCGAATTGGTGTTGCCGGGGCCAGCAGTACCTCCCACATCGGTTTTCGCTGCGCCTACGACACCTCGCCCAAGTAAGCGGGGAATCTTTTTCAATTGCGGCAGTCCATTCAGTTCAATAACAAAAAACTGGAGCTGTGCGTGAACTCGAAAAGTCTGATTGATCAACTGTTGAAAGCCGGTACCGGCATGCTGCAAAGCGGTGGCAAGGCCACCAGTAACATGCAAATGAAAGACGTGTTGGTGGGTGCTGGCGGCGGTGCCGCAGCTACGGCAGCCTTGGGCATGCTGTTGGGCAACAAGCGCCACAAAAAAATGGCAGGCAAGGTGGTTACGTATGGTGGTTTGGCGGCATTGGGCGTGCTGGCCTACAAGGCCTATGGCAATTGGCAACAGCAGCAGGGCAATATTGCTGCCACGCACGAGCCGCAAACAGTAGACCGTTTGCCGGAACCACAGGTGGAGCAGCACAGCCAGGCGATTTTGCGCGCCCTAATCGGTGCCGCGAAAGCTGATGGCCATATTGATGCCAAAGAGCGCCAGCTGATTGATGGAGAAATTGCAAAAATAACCAGTGACCCTCAGCTGCAACGCTGGTTTGATCAAGAAATGAACAAGCCACTGGATCCGCTGGAAATTGCAAGTTATGCCACTACACCTGAATTGGCCGCGGAAATGTTTCTGGCCAGTGTGTTGGTGGTGGACGAGGAAAGTTTTATGGAACGCAGCTATCTGCAAGAACTGGCCAAGCAATTGAGATTAGACCCTGCGCTGGAAGTGGAGTTGCGTGCACAGGTGGAGCAGGCGAAAAAAACGGTCGCATAAAGCGACCGTTCCAAGTTACTGCCTCAAGGGTGTTTTTATCAACACTTAAAACTTTTGAATCAAGCTGAATGACACAAAATCGGCGTCGAGGTCAGCAATGCCTTTGAACTCGCCGCCAGACACTTCACGTGGCGTCACTTGATCGTTGTTGCCGACCACACTGGCGTCTACGTCGATAATGCCGTAGGCCACTGAAACAGTGGTGTCGCGGCTTGGGGTGAAGCTTGCGCCGATGCCGTAGAAGCGGCGATCGTTGTCAGGCAAAATTGGAATGCGCAAGTCGTCGCCAACCACGCCGTTTTCCATGCCGTAACCAGCGTGCAAGGTGAGCCGCTTGTAGGCTTTGTAGTTCAAGCCAACACGATAGGCGTGCGCCACTTTAAAGTTTTGTGGCACGTCTTCAATCACACGGCCGGTCGCTACACGTTCATAACGCAGGAATGTTTCCGTGTAGTCCTGATAGGTGTAAGTGGCCATCAGGTCTAGCTTCGGGCTGTAGTGGTGAAACAGTGAAATACGGAACTCGTCCGGGAAAATTACGCTTTGGCGTGCCTGCTGCTGCGGCAGCAAGTCGCCAGCCGCTTGCGGACCGTTCACGCCCAAAATCGGACCACCCACACCAATCAACGGGCTTGTTGCCAAAAAGTCTCGGAAAGCGGCTGTGTCCGCATTTTCGTTGATGGTCAGCTCGCCTTGATTGCCATTGAATCGGGTTTTTGGGCGATAGGAGGCACCAATGCGGGTACGCTCAGTGGGCTCCCAGAGCAAGCCTGCCTGCGCATTCAAAGCCCAGCCAAAAATACGCAGCTTGCCATCGGTTTCTCCGGGAATGGGAGGCGCTTGACCCAAGGCGTTCAAGCCATCCAGCAGCGCTTCGGTTCCGGGTGGCCCCAGTTTGCTCACCGCGTCACGGAAGTTCACACGCAGTTTGATCGACTGGAAATAACGTTCATACGATCCGTTGGCACCAATTGAAAGGGTGGGGGTCAGTTTGTAGCCGAAGCCCAAGTTCACCCTGGTCACTTTCAAATCACTCTCGCGGCCAGATCCCCGGCCAGGGTAATCTTCACGGTAACGTGTCAACAAACCGTGTGAGCCTGAGGCACTGAAACCCACGACCAACTTGGGGCTGACTGGAATGGCCACGAAGAGGCCTGGAATAAACAGCGCAGAATCGTAACCGTCTTTTCTGGAGAAAAACTCACCGTTGGAGCCCTGGCGCCCATCGTCGGTTGGGGGACCATCGTTGTCTTGAGTTGAGGTGTAATCGTTGTCGAAGGTGGCAATACTGGCCACATTCAACACCTCAATGCGTTTGAAGCGGGTCAAAGCAGCGGGGTTAAAGAAGATTACCGACGCATCCGATGCTTCAGCGGCCTGACCGGCACCCGCCGTGGCAATGCCCATCGTGCTTTGATTGTCGTTGGCTGTACCGCCGGCATACGCCTGCTGGCTGAGCGAAAACGCCGTGATTGAAAAGGCCACGGCACAGGCTCTCCGAAGGGAGCTTTGCTGCAAAAACACCATTGGTCTGTCTCCTGGCTCCGACGTGCTGGGTCGCTGTGCGCCCGGCTTCGAGTGTCGTGAGTTTTTTGCTGGTTGTTTTTAAAATTTTTACTGGGTCTTCTCAATGAATAATGCTTGAGTAAAGACCCTATGTTTACAACGATTAACATTGATACTGATGGAAATGTAACTCAGATTCAATCAATCGTTCAAATTTTTTTTTATTTAAACCAGCGACAGTCGTTCTTTCCACAACTTCATGGGGGCATCCATATTGGTCTGCATGGGATGAAAGCCAGGTTTGTAGAAGCAAAGCAGATCAGGAATCATTTTACGGAAAAGACCTGTGCGCCCCAAATACAGGTCGGCGCATTTCAACCATGATTTTGCGTTGTACAGCTCCCCGTCTTGTTTCATGCAGCTCACCATGGCGGCAAATACCACCGGGCCAATGATGATCGACACGATGCTCATGGCAATGGCGCGCTGGGCATAAGTGCCTCCCACCGCTTTGTGAGTATCGAAGGCAACAGCGCGGTGCTCGCTTTCTTCCATGGCATGCCAGTAAATCAAATTCTTGATGGTGGGGTCGACAATCATGGTGTGGAATTCTTCACTTTTCATGATGTGTTCGGCAATCACCGCGGTGTAATGCTCAACTGCTGCGGTGCCTGCCAGGCGGGCTTTTACCGACAGTAATTTGTTGAGCCTTTTGCGTGCCCAGCGTGTACGCGCATCCCAGCCATTTACATTGATTCCTTGGTGTTTAAGTTCGGCATTGGCTTGCAAATGTTCCTTGCCATGCATAGCCTCCTGTCCGATAAATGCACTGATTTCCCTCAGTAACGCCTCATCTTTCACCCACTTTTTGGCGTCTCGAACAGCATCTACGAAAAACTGTTCACCTTCAGGAAAGTAGGCTTGAAAGGCAGTCCACAGGTGGCTGCTGGCAGGGTCATTGTTGACAAAATGGCGATTGATGTTGGTGAAATCAAAATCCATTCGACGAACCGGAAAGCTCGAACCTTTCTGGTGAATAGAAACCGGTGTGCGCATGACAGCCTCCACAGAGCCTTGTACATCATTACCATCAATGACGTTGACAGTTGTGGATGTAATATTACAGATGTGGAATTAAAAGTAAAGCGATGTAATGAAATGCTTTTCTAGATCACTTCTTCGTCTTTCAATATGCGCAGTTGCAACTCGCGCCACACCCTGGTGCCTGTTTCATCAAAGCGCAGCACGCTTTCAAAGAATTGCTGCCGTGCAGCAGCATCGACCCATTCAGCAGGAAGCAGGGGATCTCGACGTACTTCATAAATGGCCTGGCTGCCTACCAGGTATGCATCCCGAGCCGCTTTTTCGAGTTTCATGCGTGAGTAGCCTTGCATCCAGTCGTTCAGCTTTTTCGTGTGGCTGGTGTAAAGCTTTTCAAGTTTTCGGATGTCCCAGAGTTTTTGAATCAGCCTGATTTGTGCCGGGTTGGCAGGTGTCAATTCAAAGGCAAGCACTTCCTTTTCAACCCCTTGTGCAAGCAGTTTTTCATGAATGCCCGACAAACCCAGATTCAAATTGGCCGGGCGTACAAACAGGCCTTGCTCAAATTCACGAAAACCCAATAGGGCCAGGGCTTTTTCGCGCAGTTGCAACTGCTTGCGATTGCTGCGACCAAGGTGTGCGGTGAACACCGCGTAAAAATTGCCATTCCAGGTGCAGGTGGCGGTAAGCCTGCTGCTCCAGGCCTGAATGTCCTGGCCGGTGAATGCAGCCTGTTTGCCCAAGGTGTAAACACCCCTCCCAGCCGATTTCAACTGACCTTCTGCAACCAGGCGCGCCATGGCCACGCGTGCGCTGTTCTCAGAAACACCAAACAGGCCGCAAGCCAGCACAATGTGTGCCGCCTTCACTTGTCGACCCTTGCCAGCCAACATCAAGCCAAGAATTAATTGTTTTGGGGAAGCGTTTGTTTTCACGGAATTTTTTATTGAATTGGAGGTAATAGTCTAACTTGTTGCCGGGCAGGGTGGAGGGGGCAGCCTGCGGCCAGCTACAAATTCGTTATATTGAAGAAAATAACAAAAACAGCGTAAATTGCATTGCGCTGTAACATTCGGAGACCCTGCACCCATGAACCCGATTCAGTTTGTGGCCGAGAAGGCTGTTCGTGCAACCTTGCGCAGCACTTTCAAGGCGCCCGGTAAGCTTCCAATTCCGCTCAGTTGGCTTGCAGCCACCATGAATGCTGGTGCACCCTTGTTCAAAGTTCGGCCCGATGCGCGCGTTGAATATCTGGAACTGGGCACCTGCATGTGCGCATTGGTTCGACCAGCGAATGCGCACACTGATCAAGTTTTACTGCACATGCACGGCGGCGCATTTTTTGCAGGCTCGCTTGAAACCCATTTGCCCTTGGCCAGCGAACTTGCTGTGCGCTGCAACGCGCGGGTGTTCTTGGTTGATTACAGGCTTGCGCCCCAAGACCCATACCCCGCAGCCCTTGAAGATGGACTGGCGGCGTACCAGGCCCTGCTGGACCTCGATGTAAATCCCCAAAATATTACTTTGGTCGGTGACTCTGCAGGCGCGGCGCACATTTTGTCCATGGCCATTTATGCGCGCAACGAAGGCATACCTTTGCCTGCCGGGCTGGTGATGATTTCTCCCTTTGTTGACATGACATTGACTTCGGCCTCCATTCAAAGCAGAGCCAAGGCCGACCCCATGCTGAGCGTGGTGCCTTTGCAGCGTGGGGTAAGCGCGTATTGCGGCGAAACACTGCCAGCCGACCCAAGTGTGTCACCCGTGTTTGCAGAACTTGATGATTTGCCGCCAATGTTCATTCAGGTGGGCAGTGATGAAATTTTGCTCGATGACGCTTTATTGCTGGAGAAGCGTGCCAAAGCCGCTGGTGTACCAGTAAGCTGCACAGTGTATGAAGGCATGTGGCACAACTTTCAAATGTTCAATGCTTTTGTGGAAAAGGCCGACAAAGCCTTGTGGGCAATCGCTGATTTTGTAAGAAGAGGGGAAGAGTAATGAAGCAATGGGCATTGGTGACAGGCGCATCCTCGGGTATTGGTTTGCATTTGGCGGAGTGTTTTGCAAAAGACGGAATTTCGCTGGTGCTGAGTGCCCGCAACGAGGCCAAGCTGGCGGAATTGGCTGCTGACTACATGGGCAAGTACAAAGTTGACGTGCTTGTGATTGGATCAGACTTGTCCAAGCCCAATGCCGCCACCGAATTAATCGCCAAGGTAAAAGCCCACAACATTGAACTCAGTTACCTCGTGAACAACGCAGGCGTGGGCACCTATGGTTTGTTCAAAGACACGCCAGTGGACGACACCACCAGCATGTTGCGCCTGAACATGGAAGCACTCACGGTGCTGTGCAGTGGTTTCATGCCCGATTTGCTCAATACCCGCGGAAAAATTTTGAATGTGGCCTCAACTGCCGCGTTTCAGCCAGGCCCTTACATGGCTGCGTATTACGCCACCAAGGCCTATGTGCTCAGCTTCAGCGAGGCGTTGGCCGAAGAGTTGGCAGACAGCGGCGTTGCCGTGTGCACCTTGTGCCCCGGCCCAACTGCATCGGGTTTCCAGGCCGAAGCCAATATGCAGAAGTCGGCTTTGGTGCAAGGAAAACGCATGCCGAGTTCTGAGGATGTTGCCGTGAAAGGCTATGCCGCAATGAAGCGAAACCAGCGTGTTTACATTCACGGTGCCCTGAACTGGACCATGGCTCAAAGCATTCGCTTTACGCCACGCAGTTGGGCCACCAAGGTGGTGAAATTTATTTCCAAGCCTGTTGCTTGAATAACATGGCAGGTTCGCAGTTGAAACAGGAAACCCACCTCGTTCCCATGCAGGGGGGGGGCCATGTGGCCTTGCATCGCTACACGCCAGCAAACCCCGTGGGTTTGCCTGTGGTGGTGGCGCATGGCACCTTGTCCAACCTGTTTGCGGTAGAACATTTGGGTGCTTTTCTTGCAGAGCAAGGATTCGATACCTGGCTATTGGAATGGGGTGGGCATGGGCAGGCCAAGCCCGCGCATCGCAAGCAAAACTTTGAATACCCGGCTTTCAATGATTTGCCCGCTGCGATCGATTTCATGATTCAACACACTGGGCACCCACAGCTGCATTGGACTTCACACAGCGGTGGCGGGTTGCTGGCCTTGATGCTGCTGGCCCGGCAACCTGAAAGGCTTTCACAGATCAAAAGCCTGAGCCTGATTGGCGCACAAGTGACAGACGCAGCGCCCAACCTGAAAGAAAAAATGCGGGTTGCTGCCTTGGGCACCTTAACCCGATTGTTTGGCCGAACACCCCGAAAATTGGTACCCATTGGGCCTGAGGGTGAGCCTACATTGCTGCTGGTGCAGTGGTGCAAGTGGAATTTGAGTGGCAGTTGGAAAGGAGCCGATGGTTTTGATTATTTGCAGGCGCTTCAGCAGGTCAATGTGCCGTCATTGGTGATTGCAGGTGGTCGTGATGAAGTAGCACCAATCAAGGGTTGCAGACGAATTTACGACGCTTTGGGCGGTCCGAAAACCTGGCATGAATGCGCAGTGCAACAAGGGTTTAGCAAAGACTTCTCCCACAGCCAGATGATTCGCGGCGAAGCTGCGAAAAGCGAAGTATTTCCGCTGCTCCGCCAATTCATTCAAAGCACCTGAACCTTACTTTCTAATCAGAAATGTTTCGAAGTGAGCCGCAATGGCCGGGTAGCTTTCTATTTCAATGTGCGGCGGTAGTTTGCGCAAGGTGTGTTTGAACAAGGTGTGCAGCACATTGATCACGCCGTTGATGGTTTTGCTGATTACAAAATTAAAACCCATCAGGTCGTTGGGTGTGTACACCAGCGGCACCAGTGCAGTTTCAATCGCCTCAATCAACAGCTCAACACCTTCTTGAATGCGCGTATCGTCTTTCATGGCCAGCGCATTCATGACATCGCTGGCACTTTCTGCGTAAGTTGTAGTGACCGGAATTACGATGTAGGGATGTTCCTGGCCATTGAGCTTGAGCAGGTGCACCATGTCGTGAAAATGGTGAATCACAGGCGGCACGCGTTTGTTGGCAATAAATTTGATCAGCCAGCCAATGTAATGCTGTGCCTCGCTTTGTACCTTGTGAATCACCTTCGATGCGTCTTGCAGCATTTTGTCGGGCTGGGTTTTGTTCAGCTCGTCGAGCAGGTGGGTAAAACAGGTGTCCAGCAGCTGCACATAGGTTTGCGCCAGCAGGTCGGCCCCCAGTGCTTTGTCTTCATCGCTGATGGGTTTGGAGGCGCGCTCGTGCAGCGCCTTCATCTGGGTGTAAACATCTTCCTTGATTTGAACGGCAATATAGGGTGTGTTCATGTTTATTCAGTAAGATCTCGATTCACTCAGTTTACGTTTAACACACCATGCAATCCCAGCCCCCAGTCGAATTCACCGACGAAATCAAATCCCTTTTCGTCGAGAAAAAATTACTTCAGGCCCGCCAGCGTTTGCTGGAAACTCTGGGCGAGCATTGGGACGGGCACTGTAACCTGATTGCATTCACTTACCTGTATGCGGAGAACCGCAGCACCGATGATTGCGAGCAGGCCCTGCAGTGGCTGGAGAAAGGTGTGGCAGCCAATGAGGTGGATGCCAAGGTGATTCTTGGCCGTTTGCTGGTGTCTGGCGAATTGGGCGTGCAGGACTTTTCGCGTGGCCTGACCTTGCTTGAGGAGGCTGCACAGGCCAATGTGTTGATGGCCGTACTGACCTTGATACAAATTTACAAGGGTGGCGTTGAGGGGCATTTGGAAGCCGATGCGCAATTGACCCAACAACGCCTGCAGCAGGCTGCCGATTTGGGTGACCCGAATTCGGCCTATCAATTGGCACTTGAACTGGAGCGCTCGACAACACCCGACTTCATTCAAGCCTTCAAATATTTCGACAAAGCTGCACAAGGCGGCTTGTCGCAAGCCATGCACAACGTGGGTGTTTATTATCTGCATGGCAAGGGTGTTCCAAAGAACGTCAACCTTGCTTTGGCTTATCTAACTGAGGCCGCCAAGCTTGGCTCGCCTTTGTCCATGCTGAGTTTGTCTTTGCTGTATCTCGACGGTGTTGAAGTGCAGAAGGATCGCGGCGTGGCATTAAGTTGGCTTTATATTTACCAGGTACTTTTTCCTGAAACCGACCTGCCTGATCAACTGCAATTGCTGCTCGATGACGTGTCCACCGAAGAAGAAAATTTTGCGCGCAAGGCTGCGCAGAATTTTGTCAATCACCAACTGAATAAATCCCCTAGCGGAACATTGCACTAATCTGCAATACTGAACGTGGGAGTTTTCCCATAACCAAAAACGAGGACCGCCATGACTGTTTGCCCGATTGCGATTGCTGTTGGTTGTCAAAAATGTCCTGCATTTAAAATTTGTCCTGCCAAGTCGATTCTGGGCGATCAGCCCAAGGCCGGCGAAAAGCAGCCCGAAAAGAAACAGTAAGTTGCGATACTTTTTCTGAAAAACCCCGGCACGGTCCGGGGTTTTTTTATGTCAATAATTTGCGCGATTTGTTAAACAAGGTGTCGCAGGCATATTGCTTGCGTACTAAACTGAAAATTCGCCACTGCAGCACCAATTCGGCGCATCGCTTTTTACAACAAGGAGAACAATGCATGGAAGCACTCACGCAGTTTGTCAATGCAATCAACGGCATCGTTTGGGGTCCTCCCATGCTTGTCGCAATCTTGGGAACCGGTCTGTTTTTGCAGTTGCGCCTGAAATTCATGCCCATATTCAAGATAGCCATGGGATTTCGCTGGGTTTGGAAAAGCCGCACGCCTGATGAGGGCGCCAAAGGCGACATCACGCCTTACGCTGCCCTGATGACTGCATTGGCTGCCACTGTGGGTACCGGTAATATTGCGGGCGTAGCCACAGCGATTGCGCTGGGTGGGCCAGGTGCTTTGTTCTGGATGTGGATGACCGCCCTGGTCGGCATGGCCACCAAGTATGCCGAGGTGTTGCTGGCCGTGCATTATCGTGAAACGGATGCCCGTGGACAACAAGTGGGTGGTCCCATGTATGCCATCAAGAATGGCTTGGGCAAAAACTGGAAATGGCTGGGTATGGCCTTTGCGCTGTTTGGTGGCCTGGCTGGTTTTGGTATCGGCAACATGGTGCAGTCCAACAGTGTGGCCGATGTGCTGAATGTGACATTTGGCATCGACAAATGGCTGTCCGGAATTGTGATGACCGTGTTGGTGGGTTTTGTATTGATCGGTGGCGTGAAGCGAATTGGTGCGGTGGCCCAGAAAATTGTGCCTTTCATGTGCATTGCTTACATCATTACCTCGCTGATCGTACTTGGCATTTACATTCAGGAAATTCCCGCCGCTTTCGCCCTGATCATTGAAAGCGCATTCAGTCCTGTTGCTGCCACAGGTGGTTTTGCAGGCGCCGCCATTATGTTGGCCATTCGTTACGGCGTGGCACGTGGCATTTTTTCAAATGAAGCTGGTTTGGGAACAGCGGGTATTGCTCAGGCAGCCGGAAAAAGCAAAAACCCGGTCGAGTCTGGTTTGGTTGGCATGATGGGTACATTCATCGACACCATTATTGTCTGTACCATGACAGGCCTCGTGATTATCGTGACTGGTGTGTGGAGCAGCGGTGTGAACGGTGCAGCGCTCAGCTCCAGCGCCTATGCCGCTGGCTTGCCTGGTGTTGGTGAGTATGTACTTGCAATCTCACTCGCGTTTTTTGCTTTCTCGACCATCATCGGCTGGTCGTATTTTGGTGAAAAATGCTGGGAGTTCATTGCCGGAACGGCAATCACATTGCCTTACCGCGTGTTGTGGACAGGCTTTGTGATGGTGGGTGCGGTGACTCAGCTTGATTTTGTGTGGCTGGTGGCCGATACGCTGAATGCGTTCATGGCACTGCCCAACCTGATTTCTCTGCTGTTGTTGTCACCCGTCATCGTGAAACTTACGAACGAGTATTTTGCCAATAAATAATTTTCTGGCTTTTGTTCAAACCGGCAAGCCGCAATCTCAGCGGTTTGCCGCACAGACTTGATTTGGGAATATAAGCATGGCCGGTGTTTCACGCTTCAACAAATTGAAAAGCAGTTTTCTGGTGTTGGGTTTGTTGTTTTGGCCTGGTTTGTCATTCAGTAATTCCTCCCCGGATTCCTTGTTGAATCAGCCTGAAGTACAGCATTCGTATAGCAATGAAATTCAAAATGCGCTGTTGGCCCATTATTCAAATTGGGCGGGTACACGCCACAAACTTGGTGGAACTGGCGCAAACGGTGTCGATTGCTCCAGTTTTATTCAAACCTTGTTCAAGGATAAATTTCAGTACCAATTGCCTCGCAGTTCGCGTGAGCAAATGACCCTAGGCGAGCGAGTAGACATCGCCGAGTTACGCTCCGGCGATCTTCTGTTTTTTCGCACTGGCCCTACACGTCGACATGTGGGTGTTTACATGGGTGACAATCAATTCATGCATGTGTCCACACGTGCGGGTGTTGAAATTGCCAAGCTTGTCAGCCCCTATTGGCAACGCCATTTTATTACTGCGCGCCGTATAGGGCTGAACGGTTTTACACCTTCAAACTGAAGGGTGTGAAGTTGGTGTTAGTGTCGTAGTAATCTTCGTTTTCCGCACGTTTCAAGCGCGCAACAATCCAGTAGGTTAGCGGGGTGGCGAGTATTTCCCAACTTGTTTTCAACACATATTGGGTTAACGCCACTGTAATGATTTGATCCGTGGTCATGATTCCCCAGAATGCGATGGTGTAAAACAAGCTTGAATCAATAAATTCACCCACCACTGTCGAGCCAATGGTTCGTGTCCACAGCCATTTGCCCTGAGTCCATATTTTCATTTTGGCCAGCACAAAGCTGTTGATGAAACTGCCGCTCCAAAATGCAATCAAAGAAGCCAGCACAATGCGCCAGGTGTTGCCAAACACACTTTCTATCGCAAGCTGTTTGTCTGCCCAGAAAGGCGCGGGTGGCAGGTTCACCACAGTAAATGCCATGAATGAAGCAAATGCCAAGGCACCAAAGCCGGCCCACACAGCCCTGCGGTCGCGGCCATAACCATACACCTCGGTCAGAATGTCGCTGAATATGTAAGAAATGGGAAAAAACAAAACTCCCGCAGCGAAGGTAACTGTGCCAAACAAGGGCAAGTTCAATTCGGCAATTTTTGCCGGCCCGATCAAGTTTGAACACAGCAACACGGCCACAAAAGCGACCAAGACGAATTCGTAATATTTATATTGGCGCATCCAGAACCCAATTGTTCGGTTAGTAAACTTGTATATAGGTTAATAAGATAGTAATTATTGCGTAAATTGTCATTGTGATAATGAATATTGAAACCTATACTCAAAATGTAATTCGGCAAGTGTAGTTTTTAGAAGTACCAATTGGAAGCAAGGGAGTAATCATGAAAGCACAGAGGAAGGAAGGAACAAGCAAGAACAACAATATAAAACTGAAAAAACATTTTTTGGCAACAGGCCTTTTGGCTCTGGTAAGTGCGGCAGCCATGGCATCTAGTCATCGCGAAGCACCTTCAATTACCACCACGCCCAAAGCTGATGGAACAGATTTCTATATGTTCCGCAGTTACGAGACCAACCGGTCAGATTTCATCACTCTAATCGCGAATTATCAGCCCCTGCAGGACGGGTATGGTGGCCCAAATTACTTCTCGATGGATCCAAACGCACTTTATGAGATCCACATCGACAACGATGGTGATGCGCAAGAGGAAATCACCTTCCAATTTAATTTCCGTAACAATTTGCGCGATTTGAAGCAGACGATTGGCGGGGAATCGGTCAGCATCCCGATTATTCAGCAAGACAGGGTGTCCACGGTGGGCGATGCCAACCTGAACCTGAATGAAACCTACACCATGACCGTGGTTCGAGACGGGCGGCGGAACGGCAACCGCACGCTGGCAGCTAAAACCAGTGGAGGCAGCACCACCTTGGAAAAACCAGTGGATTACATTGGCGAAAAAACCTTGGGCAATGCAGCGGCTTATCAGGCTTATGCAGACGCACACATTCACAATGTGACCATTCCCGGTTGTTCCAGCGGAACCAACCAGGCACGGGTGTTTGTGGGGCAGCGCCAGGAAGGCTTTGCAGTGAACCTTGGCACTATTTTTGACTTGGTGAATGCACCGTTTAATGTGATTTCTGATCGCGCCTTTGAAAATGCAGCTTTCGAAAATTCCATTCAAGACAAAAACGTCACCAGTATTGCGCTTGAAATTCACAAGGATTGTTTAACCCCTGGTTCTGAAAACGTAATAGGTGGTTGGACAACTGCCAGTGTTCGTCAAGTTCAAATTGGTGATGGCGTGCCGGCCCAGGGCCACCAAACCGCTGAGAAAGTGGGCGGCGCATGGGTTCAAGTTTCACGCCTCGGTATGCCATTGGTGAATGAGGTAGTAATTGGTTTGAAAGACAAAGACCGCTTCAATGCATCCAAGCCCAGTGGCGATGGTCAATTTCTGACTTATGTGTCTAATCCAACGCTGCCGCAGTTAATCAGTTTGGTACAGACTGGCAATGCAGGTGCTGCACCCACCAACTTTCCGCGTACGGATTTGTTGAATGTGTTCCTCGCAGGCATCGAAGGTGTAAATCGCCCTGCCAATTTGGTGTTGTCAGAAATGCTGCGTTTGAATACGGAAGAGATGCCCACGCCGATTGGTTCCCAGAATAAGCTTGGTTTGGCCTTTGGTGATCCGGCCGGGTTTCCCAACGGGCGTCGCCCAATTGATGATGTGGTCGATATCTCGCTGGTTGCAGTCATGGGTGGATTGTGTGTGGCCAATGGCAGTGGCAATATGTTGGGCTTAAACACCGTTCCAGGTACCAACCTGAGTTCGGACTGCAGTTCAGGCAGTGTGCCATTGGGTGACACTTCCCTGAGTATCCACGATGCGGTCGATCAGGCACGCGTGCCATTCATGAATCGTTTTCCTTTCTTGAGTACGCCAACGCCGGGTTCAGGTGCGCCTGCGCCAACTCAAACTGCTTCGGCACCGTAAGGAGAGGATCATGAAACTGACAAGCAAACTTGGACTGGTGGGAGGCGCAGCTTTGCTGCTCACCTTGGCTGCCTGCGGAGGTGACGGCTCTCCGTTTAACCTGGGAAGTGCGGCAGGTGACGGAAATATCAACGCATCCGAGGCGAGTGCTTTGTTGCGCGATACTTCGGAGACTGGTGAGCCAGAAGATGTAAGTGGAATTATGCTTGCAACTTCTGAAACAGCAGAACCCTTTGATCTTCCTGATTGATTCAAAAGTCATGTAATGTGTTGAAGGTCCTGTGGCTCGGAAGGGTCACGGGATTTTTTTGTCTGCTTGAAGCGCTCCATCTGTTGCAAAGGAAACTTGAATGAAATTAAAAATTTCTTCCATTCTTATTCTTTTACCAAGCGTTGGTGGAGCATGGGCCCACGGCATTCACTTCGATGGTCAGGAGTTGGATGAAATTTCAGTGACTGAGAACATTGAAGCCATTCACACCTTGGGCGGCATTACAAGTTCCCAGGGCGTTTTGGGGCAGCAACGCTTGGCCAATCAAAACCCAGCAAGATCCTCTGATGTATTGGAAGCAGTGCCCGGATTGAACATCACGCAACATTCCGGTGGAGGCAAGGCAAATCAGTATTTTCTTCGTGGTTTTAGTCTTGATCACGGTACAGATTTATCAATTAATTTTTTGGGCGCACCATTGAATTTGCCCGGCCACGCACATGGTCAAGGTTATGCTGATTCCAATATGATCATTCCTGAACTGTTGTCGAGGATCGAATATCGCAAAGGACCCTATTTTGCCCAAGATGGCGATTTCAGTTCTGCGGGTTCATTGAATATTGATTATGTGAATGAGTTGAAAAGAGGGCTTGCATCTTTTTCGGTCGGGGAATTTGGATACCGCCGTGGTTTGCTGGCCAATTCAACTGTATTGAATGATGAACAAACCAAGCTTCTGTATGCCTTTGAGGTGACTGAGAATGACGGTCCTTGGGAAGTAGCTGAAAACCAGTACAAATACAATATGCTGCTCAAGTTGAGTCATCGAATTGACGCTAGCAAGAAATTCGAAGTGCAATACTCTGGATATGAATCGCAATGGACATCGACAGATCACATTCCAGTCGAGGCAGTGGAGCGAGGCTTGGTCAATCGCTTTGGTAGTCTTGATCCGACAGCCGGTGGATTTACCCAAAGGCATGCGGTTTCTGGTAACTTCACCACGGTTTGGGACCAGTCGATCACACAAGTTCGCGTATTCCTTGCGGATTACAAGCTCGATTTGTTTAGCGACTTCACTTACGGCCTTCGCGACAACTCAGTGTTTGGTCGGCCAGGTGTCAGGTCAGATCAATTCAATCAATTCGATAGTCGAACCACCTATGGTGGTGGCGTAACGCACACCATGTTCGAGAACTTGTCTTTCATGCGATCTCAACTTGCAATGGGAATCGATTATCGGGTTGATGATGTTGAACCTGCTGGTTTATACGAGTCGATCGCAAGAGAACGTTTGGCCACTCGAAATGAAGATACCTTTGAGCAAAGAAATCTTGGTTTATTTGTTTCACAACAGTTGCTGCCTGTGTCATGGTTAAAGCTGACGGGTGGTTTGCGTTATGACAGTTTTGATGTCGACTTGAATGGTCAGTTTGATGACGATGAAGATCCCTCTACCCCCAATCTTGATCGCTCAGGCGATCGCAGCGATTCGCAAGTCAGCCCAAAATTTACAGCCAGCGTGAAGCCCTTTGCACACAACACCGAGTTGTTTTTTGCGGCAGGCCGTGGTTTTCACAGCAATGATCCCCGTGGCTTGTTCACGGCGAATCCGGTTGATTATCTGGTAAAAACCAAAGGCTCTGAGTTGGGAATAAAATCCACCAACGCCAGCAAAAACCTGAGCGCCTCGGCAACTTTGTTTCAACTGGAAAGTGATTCAGAACTTGTATTTGTGGGCGACGCTGGCACCACAGAACCCAATGGTGCAACAAAAAGAAATGGACTGGAGTTGATTGCAAGTTACTTCAACAAAACGGGATTTGAAATAGATGGTTTTGTCACGCTGGTGGATGCCCGGTTTGTGAATGTGGCCGACAACGGAATTCCGAATGCAATAGAGGAGTCCGCCGCGGTGTCACTGAGTCAAACCTGGGGAGATCTGAAACTTGGTTACAAGTTCAAATATGTGGGTAGCGCCCCATTGACTGAAGACAGGAGCATTCAGTCAGATTCTGTCATTAATTCAGATCTGTTCGCTAACTTCAGGCTGAACAAAGACCTGAGTCTGAACCTTTCAATCTTTAATCTTTTTGATCGGGAAAACAGTGATATTCAGTACGCTCAGGACTACTTTCTGGCTGGCAATGCGGCGTTTGGAAAAACATTCCACCCCGCATTACCAAGACATATTCGCCTGACGGCGAGTTTGCAATTCTAGAGAGGTTGCCTGGCAACGTGCTCATCGGGGCTCCAGAATGACAGAGAGAAACTGGCTTTTGTAGCCTGAGCCTTTTTGTTCCGTGATCAGTGCTCTTAATAGCGCTTTTGATGTAGGTTGCAAGATCAATTTGACTTTGCCCTCAGCGTCGGTATTGCTCCACAGGGTAATCGGGGTTTCCGGGTACTCAAGGCCCACCGGCAGGTTGGGTACAGGTTCACCATTTTTGTACACATAAATCGTTTTTGGATCGTCGGGCTTGCTCACAAACTGTGCAATGTCCTCGTTGTACAGCGGATCGCCAACCAGTACTGGCCTGATTTGTGCAAGTTTGAAATACTCTTCCTCAAACTTTTGGGTGGCCCGTACCTGATCGATCAGTGTTTTGCTCACTTTGTTTTCGGAAAAGTGCTGAACCCCCTGGGCTGGTGTTAGTTCGATCAAAGTGGTTTTAAGTTTGGCAACACAATTGGCTGGTTTTTTTGGGTAAACATAGCGAATGCTTTGCGCATCAAACCCAAGCTCGAACAACTCGCCAGCCATGGTTGTGCAACGTATCGACTGAACATATTCGCCCTTGACCGTAATTTCCTTGGCCGGAAAATTGTGCCCGGTAGACAATCCAAGACTTTGTTCTCCAACATCAATCCAGGTGAGGTGGGCCAGGGCTGGAGCACTTGCACTAACAAACAGCAAAGTAATCAGTTTTTTCAACACAGGAACCTCGATACGGCAGGTTAGAATCACTCAACACTACTACACATCGGATTGAACATGGCTAAAACCAGCGCTGACCAGCCCAAAGACTTGGCTTCGCAACTGCTTGAAGCCGAGGTGGCCTTTTGGTTACAAAACCTGAAAGGTAAAAAATTCCAGGCTTTGCTGGCCGACGAAATTGGGCATGTGCTTGCACGGTTCGAGCACATTCGCCTGCGCGATGCAGTGGATGAGAACAAGGTTAAAGCCACTGCGCAACGTTATGCCGTAGAAATGGAAATTGGCGGAGCCATTCCTGAACTGTTCGGTGAAATTGCCAACCGGATTTTTGAGTTTCCAGCCAGCCAGACCACAAAGATTGGTGAGGTGGTGTCTGACTCAATCGCCACTGAGTTCATCGAGAAAATATTCGAGCAAGACGGTGTACTTGATCATGCCGTGACCAACATCAGAAACAGCACGCCGTTTCGGCATTTTTTATCGGACGTTATTTTTACCGTACTCAAAGGTTATGTGTTTGAGCAGAACAACCTGATGAAGTACTCCACCGTGGCCAGCAGCACGCGCAAGGTGCGCGAATGGCTGAGCACCAAAGCGCCTGATTTGTCCGAGGGGCTTGAAGACCGGGTGCGCAACCTGATGGAAAGTGGCGTTAAAGGCTCACTTGAAATGGTGGATGAAACCCTGGACAACGAGCAGTATCGCGAAACTGCCATGAACAGTGCTTTGGCCTTTTGGGATGTGGTGCGTGAATGGCCGCTGACAGCTTACCGTGATTACCTGACCGAGCAAGATCTGCAAGAATTCATGGTGCTGGGTTATGAGTTCTGGCTGGAGTTTCGAAACACGGAGTACCTGAAATCATGCATTGATTTGGGTGTGGACTTTTTCTTTGAAAAGTACGGCGACCAGTCCTTGCAGGACCTGCTCGATGACATCGGCATCAGCCACGAGATGATTACGGACGAGTTGGACAATTACATTCCAGACCTTGCCGCCTTGATGATCAAGGAAGGGCTTGCAGAAAGTTTCCTGCGTCGTAATCTTCAGCGTTTTTACAGCAGCAAGAAGGTACAAGACCTTCTTGCCGGGTAATTGTTTAGAGGTTGCCCGTGCTGGTGCCGGCGGGCAGATTCAGTACCTTACCGTTGCTGAAATTCAGCACCACTGGGCCGTCTGACACCACAGTGTAGGCTGCGCCGTTTTGCAGACAACTCGCAGTGGTGTCGATGCGCATGGATGCCACATTGCTCAGGTTTGCGGTAAAGCGGTTTTCGCTGGCCGCTTGCACCGGCATACCCATTATTCTGCGGAAGGTTTGAATGAAGGGCACGGGGCCATTGCCCGCCGTTTGACCGTTTTCAAAGTTGTTGGTGCTTCGGGCACAGGCAAAGCTTTCAACATCCATGGCAATGTCGCCTTCCGCACGTCCCTTGATATTGCTTAGCCAGTAGGCTTTGTCGTGTTTGATTTCGTATTCAGGGTAGGCGAATGCTTCATTGGTTTTGTAGGTAATTCGACCCGGGTTTTTCACGCGCTTCAAGTTGCGTGTGAACTCAGCCTCTTTGCTCCATTCGTCCAACGCAATCAAGGTGAGGTGTTCGGCCACCAGGTGCATGTAAAATTCGTACAGCACACCATCGGTTTGGCTCAGTTTCAGCGCCCAGTCCAGGCCGGTATTCACTTGCACCAGCTCATCAAGTGCGCCATATGAATGCGTACCAGGTATGTGGCGCAAATTGCCCAGGTAATTGCTGATGTTGCCCACACCACCAATGGTGCTGCTGACAGGCAAGGCAAAGGGCAGGGCACCAGCCAGCGCTTGCTCACCCTGAATGAGCGCATCGCCAATCAGTGGTGTGTTTAAAATGCTGCCGGTGAAGCCCACCCAGTTACTCAAGCCCGCAAATCGGTCCGGGTACAGCGCGGCCAGGCGTGTGGAACCATAGCCACCCATGGAGTACCCGCCCACCAGAATACGATCTTCATCAATATTGAAGGTATTCAATGCGTCGTCCAGCACGTCGAGCGCATCGCGTTCAGACAAGCCGGAATAAAAACCATATGGGCCACGCCCCAAGGGCGAGATCAGTACGCGATCCAGCGAATCACCAAATTGCGCTTGCATACCGGGCTGGTTGATCTGGCTGGCGTGGTTGGCTTCGCAGCCATGCATGATCATTTGCAAGCTGCGTTGGTCGTCAAAGTTGCCGTTCTCGGGAATGTACACACCATAGGGCTGGTATTTGCCCACGAAATGAAAGTATTGGCCGCAGAAGCGACTGTCGGTCTCGGGGCTTGATGATTCGGCTTGCAGCACCATGCCTTCGCCTGTGGAGTTTGGTGCGGTGTATTTCGAGGTGTAAACCCGTTGTTTGAAGCCTGCATCGACCACCGCTTTTTCTGTGGTTCCAGCGGTCAGTTTGCGGCTGTCGACTTGTGCAAAAACGGGCTGATGTCACCCGCGCCCAGCGCGGCAGCCTGCTTATCTTCCCACCAGTTGCCTTTGTTGGGCAATACCTGAGCCGGTATTGTGCCTTCTGCGCCGGCTTCCTCATCCGTACCCCGGAACGCCACGTTCATCACTTCACTGCTGTTTTGGGCTGTGACTGCCCATATTTTGAACAGCTTGCTGGCTGGCGCCGGGAATGTGCCGGTGATCAAATTGCTATCGGGGTTGCCTGCATTGAATTCATACACCACATCGGCACCTTGTACGGTCAGCCCCAGCAGGGTTTCGGTGCTCGTGGCAGGGTTGTTGTCAGAATCAAGTGCAATTGCGGCGATGGTTTGGCCTGCGTCGTACAGGGCATTCATCTCGAAAGTGGCAGTGTAAGTATTGCCTTGTCGGCTGATGCGGAGTTCAACCAGATCGGCCGTGCTTTCTGCACCTGCCGGGTAACGTGAATCGCCTGCTGTGGGTGACAGCAAACCTGGTGTATTGGCCAAGGGGTTACCCAATTGTCCCCCACGACTGGCCAGGTTCAGCAGGGCCGGGCTGGGTGACAACAAGCCGGTGTCTGCGCCGTAGTCGTCATACACATAATCGCGGTATACCAACACACCATTGCAAATCTCGGTAACGCCTGCAAACCAGGACTGTTCATTGCACTGCGCCGTTTCTTGCGGGTTCACAGGTGTGCCTGAGCCCGGGTTGTTGGAAAGCGCAGTGTCATCGCTGCCGCAGGCAACCAGTAGTGCGCTAAGGCTTAAGGCGATCAGTTTTGTTTGAGAGGTACAAGGCACAGTAAAGGTCCATGGGTGTATTGAGCACAATGAACTTTTACTTCAGCAAAGTACTGATGGATTCAAATGAGACTTAACTGTTGCTGGCCAAAATCTGGAAATCTTTGGCCCAACCCGCTGCACGGTCGGCTGCATTGTTACGTTGTTCGGCTGTTGCCGAATTCAGAACATTAACAATCAGCGCAATGGTTGCTTTTTGCCGTTGTTCGCTTTCCTCTATTTCAGCCGCAGTGGCCGGGCTTTGCCAGGCATTGAGCAGTCGGGCGATTTCACGGCTTAATGCGGCCTGGTCTATTTGACGGTTGGCTGCCTTGCTCACCAATGCCATGAATTGCTGTTGTCTGGCGAGCCGTTTTTCATAGCGAGATTCAGCGCGGTTTGTCTCAGTTCGTGCCCAGGCTTCAATCTGTTTCACTTGAACGGGGTTCAATGTGCCCAGCCACCGCTCGAAGCGTTTGCTCATTCGTTCAGTCGATTCGCGCACTCGCTGGTCATTGTTTTGCATCAAACGTTCTTCGCGGTATTCGACGTTGGATTTGTCCAGTGCCTGTTGAATGTCTTGAATTTGATTGGGCCACAAACCCAACATGTTTTTTGCAATGATTGGGGCTGCCTCATTGGCGGTGCGACGCAATGATGCCCTGATCGACAGGTTCAAGGCTTGTACCTGTTCTGCACTCACCGGCCTGACCACGCCGTCGCGTGCAGCCAAAGCCTGGCGAGCTGTTTGCAATTCATTGGCCAACACCGGCAGTTCAGCATTGCGGTGCCATTCCACAATCTCGTTCAAGCTGGTTTTGAGAAAGGTGGATTGGTCCGAGTCGAAATCGACTTTGCTGGTGAGGTAAGTGTGCGCAATGCTTGCGGAGTTGTTGTAACCCAGTTTGATGGCGCTGCATGCGGATAGCACGGCCAGGCAGGCCATGAGTAAAAAGGTTCGGGGTCGCATTGCCGGTTTCATCACGAATTCGTGCCACTCAAAAAATTAAAACTGTCTGTTTATGACCTTCAGCTTTCGCATTCGTTCACATGGTGCTGAAACGTTCCGCCCATTGCGGCAGTGGATGCGTGAATTGCTGCAGTTCCCCGGCTTGAATGCGCATTACTTTTTTGTAGGGTTCTTGTGCACTTGAGTTGTCGAGCACCCACACATCGTCGCACAAGGGCAGGGAATTCAATACATTGTCAACCGTTCTCGGAATTCGGGTTTCGATTTTTTCTTCAGGCACTGCATGCCCGCCAGTTTCGATGCGCTGGTGCACCCTGGCCTTGTTCAAGCTGCTTTGTTCCAGATGAATAAACACCATCACGACCTGGTAGCCCAATGCTTTGGCCTTGGCGACAAAATCGATTTTGGAGGGGTGCGAAAACACAGTTTCAAAACAAAAATTCTTGCCTTGTTCAAGCAGGCTGTTGCGCAGGTTTTCTGCAATTTTTGCCGCTTCGTAGCTGTGCTCTTCCGGTGCGTCAGGGAATACATCGCGGGCAATGTCGTCAGCATTGACAAACGGCATGCCCAATGGCTTTAACTGGGTGCGGTAGAAAGTTGATTTGCCAGCCCCGTTGCCGCCCACCAGCAGCCACAGTTGCTTCATGCCAGTTTGACTGGCTTGAACTGGCCGTTTTCAAACTGACCTACTTTCACCACGCCTTTCGGGCCAATTTGTTCCAATAGGCCGGGGTGAGTGGTACTGGCCTGGTAGCGCAATTTGTTTTGACTGACTTCCTGGGTCAATTCACCGGTGGCGCGCTTCATGTCCAGGTTGCCAAACACCCAGTCTGCGCTCACCGGCGGTGCATTCACTTGTTCAAGCTTTATACGCAACAGGCCCGCCTTGATTTGCAGCAAGGTTTCGGGGTCGAGCAGGCTTTCAACTTTTTGCCCAATACTCGCCCAGTATTCGATTTGTTCAGCGGCGCTGCGGTGGTGAAGTTTGCCCAATACGGCGGCATTGCTCATCAAATCCGACTGAATACGAATGGGTGAAGAGGCTTTGGCCATGGTGTACTTCCTTGATTCAATACCTGTGAATGCTTTAATTGTAGCAAAATGCTACAAAATAGCCAAGCGCAGGGGAATATTCAATCAAAGGTTCCGGAGTACAAATTCCTTGATGGCTTGTGCACAGGGGTAGGGGGTTTCAATCATGGGCAGGTGGCCTACACCGTCGAACAGGCACATTTCTGCACGTTTGATCAGCCGCTCGAACTCGTAGGCGCAGCTGATGTGAAGCACATCGTCTTCCTTGCCCCACATCACCAGCGTAGGCGCTGAAATGTCTTCAAAAGTTGCTTTCGTGTAATCCGGGCGGCGGCTCAACATTTCCTGAAACAGAAAGCCATTCACATCTTTGCGGTGAATCAATTCAGTGGCTGAGAAAAATGCAGCCGATGCGGCCAGTGCCCGGTTGTGAAACACCAGGTCAGTCAATTTCATCACGTCCATTGGCGCGCGCGGAACCAGGCGGTTTTTGCCGCGCAGCACCTCGCGGATGAAGTCGGTTTCCTCGGTGCCCGGCAGGCCCAGTGCATCCATTAACACCAGGGTGGTGACCATTTCAGGAAAGCGTGCAGCCAGAAGACCGGCCAAAGCGCCGCCCATTGAATTGCCAACCACGTTCACTTTGTGCACGCCAATTTCAGTGAGCCAGTCATGCAAACGTTCGGTTTGGTCCTCAAGACCATAATTGCGATCCGGGTTGAAACCGCTTTCACCCCAGCCGGGAAGGTCAGGGATCAAAATACGAAACTGGCCTGCAAAAAATGGCAGCAATGGCAGCCAGTGTTCTTTCGCGGCGGCAAAGCCATGCATCAGCAACAGGGCAGGGCTGCTTTCCTGGCCAATTTCCAGCCAAACCAGTTTGTCTCTACCCACACCAATGCGTTTGCGGTGTACGCCTACCAGGCCGCCATACCAAGGGTTCAAGCGCGTGAAGCTGAACAGCTTGGGGCGCCAGTCCTTCAGTTTTTCAGGGTCTATTTCGGGGGCATGGCGCAGAAAAGCTTCGCCGACATGATCAAAGTATTGATCAACCAGTTTTGCGCCTTCGCTAATGGGAGTTACTTCTTTGCCTTTGGACTTGCGGACAGGTTTG
This sequence comes from Limnobacter alexandrii, assembly GCF_005871185.1. Lineage (GTDB taxonomy): Bacteria > Pseudomonadota > Gammaproteobacteria > Burkholderiales > Burkholderiaceae_B > Limnobacter > Limnobacter alexandrii. The sequence goes on along the minus strand of NZ_SWKN01000007.1, from coordinate 180,014 downwards.
GCCAAGTTGAACCTTCTATTTTTAGTATTGATACATGCTTACCAAAGCATACTTCGAAATAATCATTGTGTTTGGTATTGTCTGCATCATTCGGGGCTTGGCTTACACTGTCCTTGCAAGCCAGCCCGATATTTTTGAGTGTTCCTTCAGCTTGTGTCAGGTGGCCGACACAGCGGAATTAACTGAAGCGCGGAATTCTTCCGGTATTAGAAGCTCGTAAGTGGCGCCTGTGCCCGGCAGGTTAGGCAAGCCGGGCAGCGCTGGCAGGTTGGGCCCGCGCTGGTTGCTGAAGTAAAGCCTTGAACCATCCGGGGAGAAGGCAGGCCCTGCCAATTCACTGCCGCCACCTGTAATTTGCAGCAAAATTTTCGCGGGCTGATTGGGAATCATCACCATCAGGCGCATGGCATCGCCGTCCTCGGCCACGATGACATCGCCAGCCGGGCTAATCACCAAATTGTCCACGTCGTCAAAGCCTGCGCCGTCGCCCAATTGGCTGTTGTCGAATACCACTTCGATCAAGTCGTTGTCGATGTCCAGCGCATACACCCGGTTGTCGCCCTTGCAGGCGAAGAACACCACAGCGCGCATGGGCTTGGCCGCACCACTCACGGAAGGCGCTTTCTCCTGCGGAAATTCCTGAATCCAAATGCCTTCGCCGCCTCGAAACACGGTGCCCGGCACCGGCAGACCAGCGGTGCTGGTTCGCGAGCGCACTTGGGCTTGCGGGTTTTCCGGTTCAAGAACATCTACCCACTTCACGCGGTGAACGCGCTGGGCCACGGCAATGTCTTCCTGATAGGCGCCAGCCTCGAAACCATCGATCTCCAGAACCTGCAACTTGCCTTGCTCCATGTTCAAACCCATTTGCCGGTTGACTGCCGGGCGCAAATCGCCCTCGGATACAAAACGATACAAGCGACCATCGCCTGCGTCTTCGGTCAAAAACAATGTTTTGGTGGCCATGTCCACAGCCACTGCTTCATGATTGAACACACCCAGTGCAGGCAGTTCGCGGGCAGTGGCAGTGCTGCCCAGGGGGTCACATTCCCAGGTCACGCCGGTTTGGGTTTCTTCGCAGCTAAGCCAAGTACCCCAGGGTGTTGCTCCGCCTGCGCAATTGCGTGCGGTACCGGTGAGAATTCTGTACGCGGATTCAATGTCGCCTTGTGCATTGAACCGCAGTGCACCCACACCGCCTTGTGGTGCCTCGGTTTCACTGTTGGAGACATACACCCAGCCGCCGTCTTCAGCAGGGAACACGGCACCGCCGTCCGGGAACATGTGCCAGTTGTAACCAGTCAAGCCCAACAAATCAGGGATGCCAAGCACAGGGTTGCTCAAATGCCGGGCTACCGGGCGCACTGTGAAGCCAGCAGGCGCGAGAATATTGTCCACGCCCGTGGCGACAAGTTCACCAATGCCTGCCAGCGGCCCGGCCTGCAATGGAAGTTCCATCGCCAAAGGCCCAAGGCTGGGAGGGTTCACCACTGGTGGATTGACACTCTCATTGGGGCCAGTGGGGGTGGCAGTGGATGTGGACTCGTTGGAATCAGAGCCGCAGGCGTTAAGCAACGGCAAAGCCGTGACACCCACACCAAGAAACATGGCCCGCAACAGGGCACGGCGTTTGAATGAGGGAATGATGTGGTGATGCATGGTGAAACCTGTTGAAGTGTCGTGGGCGGCAAAGTTTTATACTGCGCAACAGAACACATGGTTTGGGTAAACCACTCAGTGTGAAATGCCACGCATTTGACATATTTCCTTGTCAAGACAAGTCATCTAGTAAGGCTGCTCTTTTCTGTTTTCAATCCTTTCTGGCGCTTTGCCAGTACAAGTTTGAATAACAGAGAAAGGTGACGGGATGAAGCGGCGTGATGTATTGAAAGCAATGGCAGCAACTGGCCTCGTGGGGTGTGGCGGAGACAACTTACTCACCGACAGCCCTGCTGGTCCAGTGAATCCTTCTGAGCCAGGCCCTGGCACGGGAACACCGATTGCCAGCAATGAATTCGAGCAGGCTTTGCCTCAGCCTGGTTTCGAGCCAGCAGGTTTTGATTTTCCCATGGTGTTGGCCATGCCTTTTGCGCACGGTGTGGCCAGTGGCGACCCCTTGGCCGACCGGGTGATTTTGTGGACCCGAATTACCTTGCCTGAATACCCAACTCAAGGCGTGCAAGTACGTTGGTTGGTCAGCACCACGCCCGACATGAACAATGTGATACGGCGCGGCACGCAGCGGGTTGTTGCAGAAAACGATTACACCTTGAAAGTGGACGCGCAGGGTTTGCAGCCTGCAACCACCTACTACTACCAATTCAAAACCGGCCCACACAGCAGCATCGTGGGGCGCACGCGAACCGCGCCAGCTGACATGGTTTCAGCCATTCGGCTGGCGGTGGTGTCCTGCTCCAGTTACTGGTCAAGCACCTGGAGTGGTTATGGCGCCATTGGGAAACGTGAGGATCTGGATTTGGTCATTCATTGCGGCGATTACATTTACGATTTCGTGGATGAAGATGAGCAAGTGCGTGCGCGTAGAAACATTGAAGACACAGCCTATGTGGATTATCGCGACTGGCTGAATATCGACGAATGTAGAAGGCGCTATGCGCTGTTTCGTTCCGACCCCAATTTGATGGCAGCGCACCAGCAACACCCGTGGTTCATTACTTGGGACAACCACGACATTGATCCGGGTTTCGGCAATGAATTGCCCACCACCTTGCCCCATGGGGTCGAGTCCACCTGCACCTTGCAAGACACCACGCGCGCTTTTTGGGAATGGACACCTTCTCGACCAGTGAAGGCCGATGGCAGCGGCGAATTCATTTTTTACCCCGACACAGAATACCCTTCGCCAGTGGACCCTTTGCTGGTGTACCGCAGTTTGAACTACGGTCCGCTGGCCAGTATTCGTGCGCTGGACACGCAAAGCTTTTTACCCGGATATGGATTGGAGGCCGACGCCTCACACCTGCCTGAGGGCACACCCACCTTGTTCGGAAAAACGCAGTTCGACTGGTTGCTTTCACAGCTGCGCAAAGATGAAACCGAGGGTGTGGTTTGGAAGGTATTGAACAATCAAACCTGGATTGCACCCTGGGTGGTACCCAATGTGGTGGGTTCACCTGTGGTGCCATTGCCCGTGCGCTGGAACGATTACAACACCGAGCGTAATTTGTTGATTTCGCAATTGCGTGGTGGTGGAGAAACGCTTGCTGTGAATGGAACGGTGTTTGTTTCAGGGGACATGCATGGCAACTGGATTAGCGATGTGGTGGAAGATGATCAAACCGCCTTGTTGAATCAGTACCAAGTGGCACCTCCATTGCCCACTTTGCGGCAGGGCACCTCGCCTGAAAACATTGCTGCGGGTTTTCAGCGCGCGGCCACTGCCAATTTGCCCGGTGTGAATTTGCGCGCAGCTTCAGCTGCTGTTGAGTTTGCACCTTCTTCAATGGGGCGGGGCGGGGCAGATGAAATCGTCGCCAATGCTTTGCCAGGCAGTCCATTCGCTGTGCATGTTGCCGCCAGCCGTGCCATTGAAGCGGCCACCATGCTGGGCAACAAGCATGTGCAATTCATGGAGTGGGTTGAGCACGGTTACGGTATTGTGCAACTGGAACAAGACAAAGCAGTGTTTGAATGCTGGTGGCAAAACAAGTTGCAAGAGAACGCACCTGATGTGTTGGGCGTTCAAATGATCAGTTTTGCCAGTGATGAACCCAGCCGCCTGCCCACGCCGCGATTCAAAAATCAGGTTGATTCAGTCACCTTGCATGGCATGGCAGTGCAGGCCAGCAGCAGTGTGCGAACCGCGCCATTGGCACCCATGCCAGCTCAGATATTGGCGCGTTAGTTTGAAAATTAGTTGATCAACAGTTGAATCAAATTCAATACCAGCAAAGCCAATGCCAGCACTTGCCACAGCACCACCGGGTTTTTTTCAATCAGGGGTTGCTTGGCCACGCTGGCTTCCAGCTTGGTGTTGGGTACAGTCAGGTCTTGCAAAAATTCGCTGAGCGCATCGTAGCGGTAACGCGGGTTGGGTTGCAGCGCTTTGCGCAGGCAGGCTTCAACCCACAAGGGCAAATCACGGCGCGGGTGGTTGGCCGGAATGTAGCGCATCTCGCTGTAGCTTTTCAATTCAACTTGCTTCACAGTTTTTTCTGCAAAGGGCAAGCTGCCAGTCAGCATTTCATACACCACCACAGCCAAGGAAAACAAATCGGATTTGAAAGTACCCACTTCACCCATCAGGTATTCCGGGGCCACATAATTCACGCTGCCTTGCGGCACTGATTTGTCCAGTGGTGAAATCAGCTCATCTGCACCTGCAATCAGTACGGTACCGAAGTCGAGAATTTTCACGCACCCTGTTGAGTCAATCATGATGTTCTCAGGCTTGATGTCCTGGTGAACCATGTCGGCGCGTTGAAATGCACGCAAACCTGCAACCACTTGTTTTACTATTCGCCGCACCGCATCCACACTGGGTTTCGGGTTGTCGTACATCCATTCGCGCAGGTTGATTCCCTCAATGTACTCGCCCAAATAGTACAAAAACTGCTTCGGGCGTTTGGGCACATGGGTTCGCATCACATTCACATGCTGGATACTTTGCCCCACCCATTCTTCGCGAACAAAACCACTCAGATATATCGCATCTTCTGCGAAAGTCAAAGAGGGTGTTTTCAGCGTGAATTGTTCGCCGGTTTCCATGTCGCGCACGCGGTACATGTGGCTGCGTGTGCCACTGAAAATAACCTCATGTACTTCATAACCATCGATTTTATTGCCCACCTGCAGCACTGGCGGTATGGGCAATTGCGTTAGCTTGCGGTGCACCTCGTCCAGCGTTTCGTGGGGCAGGGCATCCACCGCCATGAGCAACACGGTCAGGTTGTCGTCGCTGCCTGCATTCAGGGCAGTTTCCACCATTTGCCTGGCCAGCAACTCCAGTTCACCACTTCCATGCCGTGCGATCAAGGCCAGCAATTCAGAGCGCTTCAGTACGCCATGAACACCATCGGTGCTCAGCAACACCAGGTCTCCCACTTGCAATTCATGGGTGCTGTAGTCCAGCTCCAGGTGACGGTCTGCACCCAGGGCACGCGACAAATATTCTTGCCCACGTTCAGTGCGCACATGGTCTTGCGTCAGTCGTTCTATCGCGTCACCGCGAACGTGGTAAACCCGCGAATCGCCTACGTGAAAACAGTGCAGCGTGTTTGATTTCAATACCACGGCACTGAAGGTGGTCAACAGGCTGTCGTTGTGGCTGGCCCGGTTGGTGTTTTGCTGGTAAATCCAGGCATTCAGGCTGGAAATAATTTGCTTTGCCGACTTGTGAACGCTCCAGGTGTAGGGCGTGGAAGAGTAATCGTCCAGAAAACTGGTCACTGCGGTTTGGCTGGCCACATGGGAATCGGCGCAGCTGCTGACCCCGTCGGCAATCGCCGCTGCGGCGCCTTTCAGCAAATTCGATTCGGCCTGCCCACACCAGGCAGCAAAGGCATCCTGATTCACAGGCTTTTGTCCTGCGATGGAATAACCACCGAATCGAACCCGCAGCGAGGTACTCAAATGTCTCAGCCCACCTTGATCAATTCAACTGTACCGTCTTCTTTCACCTCGGCCATGTGACCCTGAGGCTCTTCCATGAACAACAGTGTAATGAAACCAAGCACAGCAGTCAGGGCAATGACGAAGAAGAAAGCCTGATAACTGACGAATGACAACACCGTGAGGTACACCACTGCGCCCACATTGCCGTAGGCACCTGTCATGCCGGCAATTTGGCCGGTCAATCGGCGTTTGATCAGCGGTACGGCTGCAAACACGGCGCCTTCGCCCGCTTGCACAAAGAAGGAACAAGCCATGGTGGTGATCACCGCAAGCCACAGTGGCCAGCTTGAGTTGGTCAAGCCCATGAGCGCATAACCCGCAGCCAGGCCGGCAGTCAGAATAAGCAGTGTGCGTTTGCGGCCAAATTTGTCGCTGATCCAGCCGCCACCGGGGCGTGACATCAGGTTCATGAATGCGTACATGGATGCCAACAGGCCCGCGTAGACAGGGCTGAGCGAAAAGGTTTCTGAGTAGAACAATGGCAACATCGACACCACTGCCAATTCTGATCCAAATGTTGCGAAATAAAGCACATTCAAAACCGCCACCTGCTTGAATTTGTAGCGATGCAGTTCAGGTACAGGGGTTTTGAATATCTCGCTGTTGACTTTGTAAGCGCTGTAGCAGTCGTACACAAGAATCAGGATTAGCGCGCCATAGATGCCCGTTGCTGCAGCTGCCGAGAGCATGCTGACGCCTTCGGGCGACAGTTTCCAGGTGAGTAAACCCAAAGCCCCATACATGGGCAATTTCATCAGCAACATGAAGTAAAAGTCGCTGACGCTGGTCACTTCCATGCCGCCGCTTTTCTTGGGCTTGAAGTACGTGGAACCTTTGGGTGTGTCGCTGACATTGAAGTACCACACCACACTGAAGATCAAACACAGTGCGCCTGTGATCGCGATGGCATAGCGCCAGCCGTCCGGGCCACCAAACATCAGGGCGATTGTGGGCAGAAGCATGGCCGCACCCGCTGAACCGAAGTTGCCCCAGCCACCGTAAATGCCCTCGGCAGTGCCAAGTTGGTGGGCCGGAAACCATTCGCTGACCATACGAATGCCAATTACAAAGCCAGCGCCGATAAAGCCAAGCAGAAAGCGGGAAATGGCGGCTTGTGCAAAGTCGCTTGAAAACGCGAACATGAAGCAGGGGAAGGCAGACACAAACAGCAAAGCCGCATACACAAGCCTTGGTCCGAATTTGTCAGTCAACATACCGATCAATATCCGGGCGGGAATGGTCAGCGCCACGTTCAGGATTAGAAGGGTTTTCACCTGTTCTTTGCTCAAACCGAGCGATTCTGCGATGGCAGCCAGCATGGGCGCGTGGTTGAACCAGACAAAAAAGGTGATGAAAAATACAATCCAGCTCATGTGCAGGATCTTCATTTTCCCGGTGAAGGAAAACAGATTCAGTTTGGCATGGTCGTTCATGGCGATTGGCCCTATTTGAAATCAAAATAAAAAGGCGCCCACCGGCGAGTCAATTGTTGATTTGATTCGCTCAGTGGGCGCCTTTGCCCGTTTTTGCTGCATTGAATTGTTCTTCCGCACTCAAAAAGTGCAGGCAATCCTCGCGAACGGTGCAAATTCCGCCTTTGGAACGCATTTTGTCCGCATGCATGTTGCAATGCAGAAAGCGTGCCAAGGCCGCAACACTGAACCAAGGTAATCTGTTGTTGTCTATGGAATACCGATAAAATAAATTGGCTTTTTGGCAGTAACTTCAGTCGTAAAAAGGTGATTCAAATGCGTAGTTTCAGCGTGTCAAGTGTTGTGGTTGCGGGTTCGGCACTGCTTTTGAGTGCATGCGCCTCCATGTACAGTGTTCGGCCTGTGGTGGCCGAGAACCAGGTGCCGGTGCAAAACCAGGGCTTTGAGTCTTTGAGTTCAGAGAAAAAGCACATTGTGCAGGTTGGATCGGTTTACAACTCCATGCGGCAGTTTGACAACCCGCGCTTTAACGTGACCTTCGTGAACAAAGGCAAATTTCCAGTTGAGTTTTCAACCGAAAACGTGACTGTATCCTTCAATGGCGAGCCTGCCACGGTGGTCAGCTATGAAGCACAAATTCAGGATGTACAGAATCGCTTGTCGTTTTACGGCATGCGGGCCCCGATTTTCTACTCGCCTTTTTACCACTCGCCATTTCAGCGCGGTTTCCACGGCGGCGGTGCATTCTTCTACACCGACTTCAATGACCGCGTGGATGTTCAGCAGGCCTTTGCAGATTTCGATCGAATCCAGAAGTACAGCTTGAAGCCGAAGGTGGTTCGCCCGGGCGAGCAAACACAAGGTGAAGTGATTGTGGCGAGAAAGTTGTCAGCCAGCAGCGCGCAGAACATCACAGTGACTGTTCGCGTAGATGAGGACACCCACAAATTCGATTTCGGATACCTTCAAACCAATTAAACCAACGTGGCTTACTGGAGTTCAGCAATTTTCCTGAACTCCTGAAGCTTCGCTCGTAAAAACAAAATCATTGCCTCTTTGTCGTGCAGTTCAGCACTCAAGTATTCCACCACGGTAGAAAGCTGTTCCACTTCAGCGGATCGCTTCTGGATCAGCTCACTGGCGCGTTCCTGAAGCCTGGCCAGCTGCCTGCACAGGGCATCATTTTCCATCAGCAAAGTATCCATTGATTTGTTCACGCAGGCTGCAACTTTCATGGTGCGATTCCCTTTTCTGAATCAGTGCAGTGCGCCACCCGCAACAGCCCGGTTCTGGCTTTGCAGGGTAGGGTGCTCCAAAGCGTTCTTGATTCGTTGAATTTCAGCTTGCGCAAAACCCATCATGCCCAGCAAATCACGAAAAGCTTTTGCTTCAAAGCGCAGGGTCATGTAGTGAAGGCACAGTGAAACAACCTCTGTTTCCTGACAGTAATAGACTGAACCATTTTCGCTACCAGCCAGCCACTGGCCTAGTTGGGCGGTACAGTTTTCCTGCTGCATGAAGAACTCCCGTTTTATTCAAATGAGAATTAATCGTAAATGATAATTATTATCAATACAAGTGGTTTTTTTAACTTTTTGTCTTCCTGGTTTTTAGTCAACGGTTGCCTTGCGCACCACCGTCAATTTGTTGCCGATGGGGCTGCTTTGTTCACCCAGAATACCTTTCTCGGTCACCAGCAAATCGGTGCTGGAAAATAGCGGTGGGCGGCCTTGCATCACCTGGGAAGTACCAGTTGAAAAGGTTAATGGATTGAATCCATCCACTTGCGCGCCCTGAAAATTGAGTTTGATCACCTGACCAGTTAAAAAGTAAGTAACGGCAAAACCATCGGAAAGGATCGAGAAATCGTCAGGCAAACTTTGCAGGCTTGCCAAGACCAGGGGCATTCCGGCCGACCCATCGGTGCGGATGGGCACCACGTTCAACCGACCCAGGTTGGGTATTTCAGAGTCTGTGAAATAAAGCAGTTGGCCCCGGCGTTGAATGCCGTTCGGAAAACGCCCGGCAAGATCAAGCCAAGTGGTTTGATTGTCCACCTGGAGTGGGTTGTTGGCCGCAATCGCAAGTTTCACAATTTTTGGAGAGGGCAAGGCTGTAGCGGCCAATGGTCCATCTACAGCGTACAGCGTTTGGCCGTCGGCACTGCTGGTCAGCCCATTGGCCAAAGCCATGCCGGTGTAGTTGAATACTGGCGTTATTGTCATTGGCGACTTGTTCAAGGCACCTGCCCACAAAGTACCGTCGCCGCAATTGGCGTAAAGGGTGTTTCTTGCAATGGCCAAGCCCGTGAAATTACACACGCCGCTTGAAACTGTTTGGGCCGCAAAGTCATCGCCGTTTTTCACCACTTCAACAACGGATTGCCCACCCGATACAAACAAACGACCGTCGTTTGAGAAAATCATGTTCTCTGCATCGGGAACGGTCAGCAGTTCTTGCAGGCTCGCGCAGGTGTTGTTAAAGCAAGGCGAATTCTGCTCGATTGAAGACACATTGGTGCGCGTGGTTGTCCCGGCCACGGGCTCTTCGCCAGTGCATGCAATCAGGGCGGGCAGCAACAGAACAAGTGGACTGCCAAAAAAGATTCGAATTCGCATGCAACAAACTCCAGATGAGATGAAGCTTGTACTTTGTTGATAAATGTTTGGATGTAATAATGAAAAACGGACACGTTGACAGGGGAAGGATGATGTTTAAGAAGTTCCGCGCAGCTTTGCTGCTGGCATTTGCATTTTTTTCTTCAAGTGCGGTCAAGGCCACTGAAGCAGTTCCCGTTCCCTTGCCCCAGTTGCCCGCCACCTTTGCAGCTATCCTGCCTTGCGCCAATTGCGAGGGCATTGAAACTCGAATCACCTTGCGTGCCGATGGTACGTTCTTCTCGCAGCAGATCTATCTCGGTGAACCCAAACCCAATCAAGCATCTGATTTGGGAAGGTGGGTGATGTCGCACTACGGCAATGTGTTGATAATTCAGGGGCAACAATCCGAGCCTCGTTACTTTCGTGTGAAACAACCGGACACCCTTGAGATGCTTGATCTGGAGGCGAGAACCATTTTCTCGGATCTGAACTACAAGTTGACGCGCAGCGCAGAGGTCGACCCACTGGATTTGAAACTGTTCCCCCTCAAAGGGCTTTACCGGTATTACGCAGATGCCGGGCGCTTTACCGAGTGCGCCAGTGGCTTGGAATTCCCGGTGCTGACCATGGGGGACAATGCGAAACTTGAACAAGCCTACCTGAAGCTTCGCGATGAACCGGGTCAGGCATTGTTGGCCACTTTGTATGCACAGCTTAAGCCGGCGCCTGCCATGGAAGGAAACCAAATGGTGCCAAGCGTAACTCCTTTGCGTTTTGAGGACATTGCGCAGGCGAATTGCTCCCCAGCCTTGTTTTCAGCAAAATTAACGGATCAATTCTGGACACTGGTTCAGCTCAGGGGAAAGCCGGTGGTGTTGCCCGAGTCCGGGCGTGCGCCCGGTTTGATGTTTCATTCCGAGAATGAGCGACTCAGTGGCTCGGGCGGTTGTAATCAGCTGGTGGGTACTTATTCGGTCGATAAAAACTTGATTCAAACCAGGATGATTGCTGCCACGCGCATGGCCTGTTTGCAACCCGGCGATGTGGACGATGAACTGATTGCAACGCTGACCCAGGTCAAAAGCTGGAATATTCTGGGTCAGCGTATGGAACTGTATGACCAGCTTGGACGCTTGCTGCTTCGGTTTGAGGCGCGTTGATCAACACGCCATTCGTTGCACGATCAGTCTTGCAGCAACTCGAAGGTAAGGCCGGCATGCTGTTGCAACCTGCCCATGAGTTGCTCTCCCATCAACGATGCGGGCGTCCAGAAACCACCACCACGTTGTTGGTCAATGTCCAATGCCAGGCACACCGCCGCTTCGCCCAGCATTTTTCCGGTTGATCCATAACCAGGATCCATGTCCCCGGTTACCTTGGCAGTCAGTTTCTTGCCTTTGCTGGTGGTGCCATAAAAGCGAAGGTCGTATGAGCCCCGTTTCTGGGAATTTTCGCTGGGTCCTTCGCCCGGTTTCGGCACCACAAATTTTTCGAGTGCCCAACGTGTGGGTGGCAGCGCAGCACCGATCAGAAAGCCTGCCATTCCGCCAGCCAGTCCCATCGCGGTCATGCGGCCCTTGAATCCATTGCCCGTCATCATGGCTTCGTCGTATTTGAATTCCTTTCCATAACCATAGTCTTGAAGTGCATTGCTTCGATGGACCACGCGGGTGTTGATACCCGCCATGACGAAAGGCGCGAGCCAGCTTTTTGCTTCCGGGTCGAACTCTGCAAAGCTGACGTTGGGTTGCCGGGCAGCCAGGCGGGCAGGGGAAATCAAATAAGGATTGGCCAGCTTTTTGGCCAGCGAACGGTCGGCTGCAACCTCGCGGGTGACGTTGATCATGCTGGCCACTGTGCCGCCTGAAAATTCGCCTTTCAGCTTTCTGACCCGCATCCGGATTTGTTGGCAAGGCTCACCATACTGCACCTTGGCCGCGTTCTGCAAAAACAGCACACCCAAATCCGAAGGTATTGAATCAAAACCACAGCAATGCACAATGCGCGCGCCGCTTTGTCGGGCAGTTTCTTCGTGGGCTTCAATCATCCTGGCAATCCACTGTACTTCGCCCGTCAGGTCGCAATAATCGGTACCGGTTTCGGCACACACTTTCACCAGGCTTGAACCATACAGGGCGTAGGGCCCAACTGTTGAAACGACCACTTTGGTTTTGGCACACAATGTTTGCAGGTCGGCTTCCTTGCTGGCGTTGGCCAGCAGCACAGGAAGTTCCCGGGCCTGCTCGCCCAATCGGTTTTTCAGCACCGCCAATTTATCGCTATCACGACCGGCAATCGCCCATTTGATTTCACCATTCAAGCCATGGCGTTTCCACAAATACTGCACCAGAATTTGACCAACAAAGCTTGTTGCGCCAAAGACAACCATGTCGAATTCTTTCCTTTTCATTGCGTCGCGTCTCCTGAATTAATTGTGTTTTGCAAGATTCTCTCACACTCAATAAACCTTGTATCGATATTCCGAATAGCGATTATTTGTAGGCCCTAAGGGTGATGGGGGGTGACCGGAGCTTTAACCCGATCGGGGGGACGCAAATTGGATGTGAAATATTTAAGGTGAGTCCATACTTCGGAGAATCCAATGTCCACGCTCTCAGCGATCAATTTCCTGTCTGATTCAACCTCACAATTACTGCCTTTCTGGATTGCCCTTGCACAAAATGATCGCGACCTGGAGCTCGCCGCCAATGCTCGCCAACTTGCTTACGGCAAACACTTGCCTTTGCTTGGAGAAAAGCTCGCCTTACCTGATGACGATGACCGCCATGCTGACTCTGCAGTGCTCTTGGCATACTCCAAACTGGACGGCAGTTGCATTGGTACGGTCAGGGTTCAAATAGCAAAGCAGCAGCCACTTCGCCTTGAGGACTCGTATGTATTGCCCAAAGCCCTGAAGAGTGGACGAATTGCCGAAATATCGAGGTTGGCCATACCTGCGCGTTCAAACGGACTTGCATTGAGGCTGATGCTGATTAAGGCAGCTTATTGGTATAGCCGTGCAAATGCGGTGGAGCGATGCTTTCTCTGCGTGCGCTTCCCCGTAGATCGTCAGTACCGTCGCTTTGAACTGGAGGATGTGCTGCAACCCGATGAGTTTGTCGCCATGAAACACATTGGCATGATTCCCCACCGAATACTCTGGTTCGATGTATTCCAGATCGAGGCCCGTTGGCTGTTAAGTGCCAACCCCCTGCATTCCGTGTACTTCTCAAATATTCATCCTGATTTGTTGCAAAACATCCAGATGCGAACTTTGGAACTGGAAACACAAAGCAGATTGAGTTCAATTGGATGATGTCTATGCACACTGCTGTCGCAGATTCATTTCAGAAAACACCCTTGACGCCCTTGTTGTCATTGATCTTGCTAGGGTTGTTCTTGCTGGTGGCTTTTGTAAACCTTTCGGTGCTTGACAAGAATACGCCGCATGAGCTGCCCCTGGGTTTCGCAAGTATTCCTCAAGAGCAGGCACACGGCAATTTGTTCAATGTGTTGCATCGATTGAAAAGTGAACCACAACGCCAGGTGTTGCGCACTCATTTGGAGGAAACGCCTTACTGGATATATGCCAGTCTGCCGTCCTCGACGGCTCAACAGTATGAACATATTCTTTTTCGCTCAAGGCACTTGGTGCAATCCAGTTGCTGGCTCAGCCTGCAAGAAGGAACACTGCAGGAAATTAATCTGGAGGTCAATCAGGGGCGCGTTGTGTCAGCAAACCTTCAGGGGCAAGGCAATCTGCGGGGAATAATTTGCCAGTTCCAATTTGTGGGACCGGCAAGCCTTGAATTGGGTCTTCAGAGTGCCCCCGATTTCAACGAATCCATTTTTATTGCTGAACGACGCCAGAGCTTTCTGGAAGGTGTTCTTTATCTCATGATCGGCATGGTGGCTGTGGCTGCTTTCATGACAAGAAGTACCTTGTTCATTTGCTATGGCTTCTGGTTGTTTGCAAGTCTTCGACTTGTGGCTTTGTCCGAGGGTTGGGACCATTCGATTTTCGGTTTCGAGCTGGAATCAGAGCCGCTCATGCGGGCTCGCATGTTGGCGCTGGCCATGTATTTCACTTCCACAGTTTTAATCGTATGGCATCTTTTTGACAACATTCGTCGCGAGTCATGGCTTGGTGTTTTGCGAGCTTTACAATGCGCCAGTGTCATTCTGACGGTGCTGGCACTGTTTTCTCCGTATCGAACTTTTCTTGAGTTGTTCTGGCCGATGAGTCTGGTGGCCGCATTTGTGGTCGCCTGGGTGGTGATTCAGAACTTTCTGGAAAAGCGCGACAGGGTGGCCATTTACTATCTGGCCGCCATTCTGATTTCTCTGACAGGTGCGGTGGCAGAAGTGTTGTCGGCCTGGTTTGATCAACGATTTCTACTCCAATATTTCAACAGTGCTTCTGTCACCGTGCTGGCCAGTGTCATGACTGGTGTTGCCTTGGCCGAGTTTTTAAGAAAGGCACAATGGCAGCAGCAACTCGCAGCCCGGGAAGTCAGGCAGGCCCACGAGCGCCTCGAGAGAGTGTTTGATATTGCGCCTTCCGCAATGTTCACTTGTACTCGCCGGGGAGAACTGCTCAATTTCAACAAACAGTTTACCGATCTGTTTTTGAATCAGAACGGCAAACCAACGCTTGATTTTCTTCAGCCACAACGACTTGCCGCTCTGTTTAATCTGCTTGAAGTGCCTGGCAAGTCCTCTCGGCGCGAATTGCCTGTGGTGGTTGGCGATGGACAAACCCGATGGTACGAGTTGGTGCTTAGTCGGGATCATCAAGAACTTGTCGGTGTTGTCGCAGATTTCACAGTAAGAAAGGACAGAGAATTGGCTTTGCAGTATCAGGCTACACACGATGAATTGACTGGTGCGTTGAATCGAAGAGGATTGCAAAACATCATTCACAACAAGTTAAACAAACGCGCTGCATGCTTTACTTTTTTCTGTGTGGATATTCAACAGTTCTCACGTTTGATTAGTGCCTACGGTGTGGCAGTTTCAGATCAGTTGTTGCAAGCGTTTCATACCGAGCTTTACCGGCACATGAACGCGCATGGCGAAATTGCACGTCTTCATGTCGATCAATTTGCAGTGATGATTCACCAAAATGACACAGCTCGAGCCGAAGAGGCTTTTAACGCATTTTTGCACAGGCTGGACACCGTACCTTTTCAATTCGAAGGGCGAAGTATTCAAACGGCGGTGTTGGCTACCCTGGTGTTTCAAGGGCTTGTCGACAATGTGCTGGACGTGATGGAAACAGTTGAAACGTCCATGCGCGAGTCCAAATCGAGAGCCAAGCGCAACGGCAGCATTGAGCGCGTGGTTTTTGAGCAAAACCAGACCCGTAGTTTGCTTGATCAATCCAGAACCATACGGCGACTGGATGACCAAAAATTGCCAGCAGGATTGACTTTGGCCTGGCAGCCCATTCTGGCTTTGAGCCAGCATGATGGCCCACTTTATGCAGAGGCTTTATTGAGAATAAAGGGCGACAACGGCAAACTGAATTCTGCCGGATTTCTGATTGAAGCTTGCGAAAGGGGCGGGCACACCGCGTTTCTGGACAATTGGGTGTTGAGCCAAACACTGGACTTTCTGGATGAACACTCCGATGAATTGCGCAAGTTGGGTGTGATAAGCATTAATGTGTCACCGGGATCTTTGAATGATGAAATTTTTCTTCAAGATACATTGGCCTTGATCAGGGCGCATCAACGTCATGCATCAAAACTGTGCCTCGAAATTACAGAGGTAGGTTCCGTGATCAATCTGCAGGCTGTGCAGAACTTTATTGAGCAGGTGCGTGGGTTGGGTGTACGTATTGCCCTGGATGATTTTGGTGCCGGGTACAGCAACTTCAGGTACGCAATGGACCTGCATGCCGATGTAATCAAGATCGATGGGTCTATCGTGAAAAACATTTGTCACAGCACAGAAAGCCACGCCGTGATCACTGCAATTGTGGGTCTGGCTCACGACCTTGGTTGCAAATGTGTGGCTGAATGGGTGGAAGATTTACACACCCTGCGAGAGGTCAGAGAGCTGGGGGTGGACTACGTTCAAGGCTATCTGGTATCGCCTGCTGTGGAGTGCGAAGACTTCCTGAATTTAAGCAGCACCTTGGAATTGATGCCCGACCAAGGCCGGGCAAAAATGATTCAAGCTGCGCTGGAGGTCGTTTCTTGCTGAACCGTATTTAGTTCGCTGTACTCAACCCAGAATCGTTTCACAATTGACTTTTCGAGTTGCCCCCGCTTGTTCAAAGGGCAGGCAAAGCGCAGCGTCATGCGCAGGCATTTTTCGTCTACGCTGGCCCAGAATACTTCAGGCCTGGCCTTGGGCAAATCCACGAAGTTGTCACGTTCAACAGCCGAGAAATGACGCTCGGCTTCCTCTATCCAGTGTTTGCCTGCCTCATTGGCCAATTTAAGCGCAAGCGATTCAGCAGCCTGAATTTTCACGGATTTGTCGAAATTAAAATCGATCAGGTGTATGCCATACGAGCCGTACACCGAAAGGTTTTTCATCGCCTGTGTAAACACCAGACTGTTGGGCAAGGAGAGGAGGCGGCCAGTTTGCTTTTTGGATGGACCGATTTCAGCCAGCTCGAAAGTCACGAAACCAGTATTCACCAACTGCCCTGTGAATTCTCCAACTTCAATGGTGCTTCCAATTCGAAGGCTTTTGTTCAAGGAAATGACCAGCGCACCCCACAGACACAAGATGAATTCCTTGCTGACAATCAACAGCGCACCACCGATGGCTGCCAGGGAAATCAGGAAACCCGTGATTTGACCAGACCACAAAGCCAGTACCAGTAACAGGGCTGTAACCCACACGATGTTCTTGCGCCGAACCCATGTGGCTCGCACATTGCCGGTTTGTGGTGCTGAGGCATTGGTCTCCCGCAACAATCGCCAATGCATGAAGCGGTTGATGGTGGTGGCCAGCATAATTAACGCAACCGACAAAATCAGTTTGCCCAACCGACCTTCCAGAAAATTGAAAACCTGTTCAACCGTGGGTTCAAGGTCTTTGAAAAATTGAATAATTTCCATTGTTAGCTTCTGTTGGCTGCCCGTTGATCTTGCTGGAATATGGCCTCAAGTTCTTCACGACCCTGCCGGCCTATTTCAATCACTTTCTCGCTATCACCGAGTACCTTGGCTTGCTTGTTCAGCAGGTTCTCATCGTGTTGCTTGAAAGTTTCTGCTTTTTGCATGGCCTGGCCATCGCTATAGCCCAGCGCATGCAGTGCCTCAGTGGCGGCTTCCAGTGCCCCCGCAAATAGTTCTCGTACCACAGAATGGGCACCAGCCGCCTTCAATGCAAGGTAATCATTTCGATTGTGCGCGCGAGCGATGATGGTTATTTTTGGGTAGTGGTGAACAATGAATTCCACGATGGCCTGCGACATTTGTGGATCATCGATTGCCACAATTACGGTACGAACCTTTCCAATTCCGGCTGCTTCAAGTACCTCGCCCCGCGAAGCATCGCCGTAATACACTTGATTGCCGAATTTTTTTACAAATTCTATGTGTTCGGCATTCTTGTCCAGTGCCGTGAAATGAATTTGGTTGGCTGCAAGAATACGACCAGTGACCTGCCCAAAACGACCAAATCCCAGAATAAGCGCTTCGGATTCACTCGAGTCGAATTTTTCAACATTTTCGGGTGCTTTGGCAATTTGCTTGTCGGTGAATTTCTCAAACCACAACACCGCAGGTGCGGTTAGCGCCATTGAAATGCCGATGATCAAATTGACCATGCCGGAAGTGCCTTCACCCAGCAGGCGGAGTTCCATGGCTTGCGCCATGATCACAAAACCGAATTCACCACCCTGACACAGCATCAAACCCAGCATCAGGCCGCGTGGGAAAGGAACCCCGGCAAGCATCACCAATCCGACGATGATCAGCGCTTTCAATGACATCAGGCCCAAAGTGCCAAACAACACTGTCAATGGAGATTCAACCAGTAGGCCAAAATTCAGGGTCATGCCAATCGAGATGAAAAACAGGCCAAGGCTTAGGCCTTTGAAGGGCTCAACGTCAGCTTCCAGTTGATGGCGAAACGAGGAATTGGCCAACATCATGCCCGCCATGAAAGCACCCAGCCCCATGGACAGGTTGGCATGTTCCATTACCACAGCAGCGCCCAGCACAATCAGCAGGGCCACCACGGTCATGATTTCCCGGCCACCGTAGCGAGACATAAACTGCAAGGCGGGGTTAATCAGGTAACGCGCAAACACAATCAAGCCCAGAATGGCTGCGGGTGCCAGCCACCACTGGCCTGGGTCGGTGTCGGGTTCAACGGGTGCCAACGCCTGCACAGCGAACAAAATTGGGACTACTGCCAAGTCTTGAAACAGCAGCATGGAGAAACCGCGCCTGCCGTCTTCATTGCCCAGTATGCCTTTGTCGGCCATAAGTTGAATGGCAAATGCAGTAGACGAGAGGCCCAAGGCCAATGCAATCACCAATGCAGTATTGCTGTTCATCTCGAACAGGAAGGCAAGCACACCATAGATGACGCCAGCAGTGATGAACAATTGGCCCGAACCCAATAGCAGCACCTTGGCGCGCATGGCCCAAAGCTTGGCGGGCTCCAGTTCCAGGCCGATGACGAACAGCAGCAAGATGACGCCAATTTCAGAGAAGTGCAGTACTTTTTCCGGGTCATCAATCAGCCCCAATACTTGTGGACCGATCACTACTCCGGCAGCGAGATAGCCAAGAATCGCACCCAGTCCCAGTTTCTTGAACAGAGGCACGGCCAGTGCTGCCGCCAGCAAAAAGTAAACAACACTTTCCATTTTATCTCTCGTTGTATTTAGATCAGTTCAATGGCCAGTGCTGTGGCCTCACCGCCGCCAATGCACAAACTGGCCACACCAATTTTTCCATTGGTTTTTTTCAGGGCGCCAATCAAGGTACACACAATTCGGGCTCCACTGGCACCAATCGGATGGCCCAAGGCGCAAGCACCGCCATGAATATTCACTTTGTCAGCGGACAGGTTCAAATCCACCATGGCGGCCATGGTCACCACCGCGAATGCTTCGTTGATTTCAAACAAATCCACCTGTGCAGCATTTAGCCCGGTTTTCTCAAACAGGCGTTGTAACGCACCAACCGGCGCGGTGGTAAACAAACTTGGCTTTTGCGCGTGGGTACTGTGCCCCAGTATGCGCGCCAAAGGTTTGATGCCCAGCTTTTCTGCCTGGCTTTGTTTCATCATGACCACAGCGGCTGCGCCATCGGAAATGGAAGAGCTGTTGGCAGCTGTCACCGTACCACCCTCGCGACGAAAGGCGGGTTTCAGGGTGGGCACTTTGGCCGGGTCGGCTTTCATAGGTTGCTCGTCCGAGCCAATCAATTCAGTGCCTTTGCGGCTGGCCACTTCAATGGGCGCGATTTCCCATTGAAAACTGCCATTTTCTGTGGCTTCTTTGGCGCGTGCCAAGGATCGAATGGCGAATTCGTCCTGCGCTTGGCGGGTAAAGCTGTATTGGTCTGCGCATTCTTCGGCAAAGGTACCCATCAAACGGCCTTTTTCGTAGGCGTCTTCAAGGCCATCGAGAAACATGTGGTCCATCACTTGCCCGTGCCCCATGCGCATACCGCCACGGGCTTTGGGTAGAAGGTAGGGGGCATTGCTCATGCTTTCCATGCCGCCCGCCACGGCAACCTGGGTACTGCCAGCCAACAGGCTGTCGTGTGCCATCATGATTGCTTTCATGCCAGAGCCGCACATTTTGTTGATGGTGGTGCAGGCGCTGCTCAATGGCAAACCTGCAGTAAGCGCGGCCTGGCGGGCAGGGGCCTGACCTTGTCCCGCTGGCAGCACGCAGCCCATGATCACTTCATCTACTTTTTCAGAAAGGGTGGGGTGCCCGGCACGCAGCACGGCTTGTTGAATGGCGTGTGCGCCCAGTTCGCTGGCGGTGAAACCAGACATGCTGCCCTGAAAGCCACCCATGGGGGTGCGGGCGGCCGATACGATCACGATGGGGTCGTGCTTCATGGTTTGGGATCTCCGGGAAAATAGGTGTTCTTAGTCCTATTTTCCCGTGCCCACGGGGTTTTTAACCCCCTGTGCAGCAATTATGCAGCAGTTTTTTCAGACCGGTTTTTAGCTTGCAGTTCGTCCCGCAATACCTGTGTCGCCTTCACCATCACAGCCAAAGCCGCCTCGGTTTCTTCCCAGCCTCGTGTTTTCAGGCCGCAATCGGGATTCACCCACAGATTTTCGGGTGGAATCACCTGTGCCGCTTTTCGAATCAAGCGAACAATTTCATCCTGAGCCGGTACGCGGGGCGAGTGAATGTCGTAGACACCCGGGCCAATTTCATTGGGGTAATCGAATTCACCAAAACCACGCAACAGTTCCATGTCGGACCGGCTGGTTTCAATGGTAATGACATCGGCATCCATGGCCGCTATGGCGGGCAGAATATCGTTGAATTCGGAATAACACATGTGCGTGTGAATTTGCGTGTCATTTCGAACGGGGCTAGCTGAAATGCGGAAGGCTTTGCTGGCCCAGTTCAAATAATCGTCCCAGCGTGCTTTCCGCAAAGGCAAACCTTCGCGGTAGGCTGGTTCGTCAATTTGAATCATGCCGATGCCCGCAGCTTCCAGTTCGGCCACTTCATCACGTATGGCCAGCGCAATTTGCAGGGCGGTTGTAGCGCGGGCCTGGTCGTTGCGCACGAAGCTCCACTGCAAAATGGTGACTGGGCCTGTGAGCATGCCTTTTACAGGTTTTTCACTCAGACTTTGGGCAAAGCGGGCTACATCCACTGTCATTGCTTTGGGGCGAGATACGTCACCAAACAGAATTGGCGGCTTTACGCAACGTGAACCATAGCTTTGTACCCAACCGTTGGCTGAGAAAGTAAAGCCTTCCAGTTGCTCGCCAAAATACTCAACCATGTCATTGCGTTCTGCCTCGCCGTGTACCAGCACATCCAGGCCGATACGTTCCTGGAACTCAATGGCTTGCCGAATTTCCTGGCTGATGTGTTGCCAGTAAGTGGTTTCATCAATCTCGCTTTTCTTGAACCGTGCACGCAAGTTGCGAATGTTTTTGGTTTGTGGAAACGAGCCAATGGTGGTAGTGGGGTAGGCGGGCAGGCTAAAACGCTTGCGTTGCAACTGCTGGCGAATAGCAAACTCGCTGCCACGCTGGTCGGCAGTCGGAGCCAATGCAGCCAGGCGGGCCTTCACTTCCGGGTTGTTCAGAAGCGGGCTTTGAGTGCGTTGTTTGACAGTGGCTTGATGTTCGTTCCAAAGCGATGCCAAAGCACCCGTCAGTGTTTTTCCTTGCAGTTGCGTTTTAGCGGCTTGCTTAAGCAACTCCAGTTCTTCGAGTTTCTCGATGGCACCCGCCAGCCAAGGTTTTACAAGCGGGTTGATGGTGGTGTCGTTGTTGAAACGGTAAGGTACATGCAACAGCGAGCAACTCGGTGCCAGCCATACTTCACCTTTGCCGGCATCAAAACATTTGGCGATTTGGTGAAGCGCGGCCTGAAGGTCAGTTTTCCAGATGTTGCGACCATCGATCAAGCCGAGCGACAACACTTTGTAGTTGGGCAGCCAGTCCAATACCAAAGGCAAGTCCTCTTCAGCGCGTACGCAGTCAATATGCAGACCGTCTACCGGCAATTTGCACACTGGGCTGGTATGCCCTTGCGTGGTTGAAAAATAAGTAGCCAACAAAATTTTTACGCCGCTGCTTTTCAGTTGCAAGTAGCTGCGTTCGTATGCAGCCAGATAATTGCCGGGCAGGTCCAGGCCCAGAACGGGTTCATCCAGTTGCACCCATTCAATGCCGTTTGCTTTAAGCTCGGCCAGAATTTGGCCGTACACGGGCAGCAGTTGTTCGAGCAAATCAAACGGCTCAAAACCTGCCTGCTTGCTTTTACCTAGAAACAAGAATGTGAGCGGACCAATCAAACTGACTTTGATCGGATGGTTGAAGGTTTTGGCCTGTTCAATTTGCTCTACAAGGCTTGCTGTATGCGCCTTAAATACTGTGTTTGATGTGAATTCCGGCACCATGTAGTGGTAGTTGGTATCAAACCACTTGGTCATCTCTAGTGCCCAGGTTTCGTGGACATGTGTGCAACTGTGGTTCTCTGTTGATTTGCCACGAACCATGGTGAAGTAGCGCTGCAATTTGCTTTGCTCTGATTTGAATTCAAAGCGGGCAGGTTCGCAGCCCAGTAGTTGAATGTGGTCTGCCATTTGATCATAAAAGGAAAAGTCACCCACGGTAATGTAATCAAGCCCGGAATCAATTTGAGCCTGCCAGTGCTTCAGGCGTAGTTCATGCGCGGTGGCGCGCAGTTCTTCCTCAGTGGTTTCGCCGCGCCAGTGGCTTTCTAGTGCAAATTTCAATTCACGGTTTTCACCGATTCTGGGAAAACCCAGGGTGTGCGTTTTAATCATGGTGTTTCTTCTTGTGTGGCAATTAAAACATCATGATCGACATAAACAGAGTATTATTCAAACGAATAATATTATCGAAAATAGTGAATAGAATTCATGTCAAAAAGTATCCTGGAATTGCGACACCTGCGCACCTTGCAGGCCATTGAACAAACCGGTAGCCTCAGCCGCGCTGCCGACGTGCTGTGCATTACTCAAAGCGCGGTGTCACATCAAATCAAAGCGCTGGAAGACTGGCTGGGAGAAGAACTGGTTTACAAGCAGGGTGGGCAAAGTCGTTTCAGCGTGGTGGGGCAACGCCTGTTGCAGCTGGCTGGGCAGGTACTGGGGCAGGTTGACCAGGCTGAACTGGATATTTTGCAAATGAAGCAAGGCGCAGGCGGCCCCTTGCGGGTGGCTGTGGAGTGCCACACTTGCTTTGACTGGCTAATGCCATCGATGGATGTGTACCGCAACCGTTGGCCTGAAGTGGAGTTGGACATTGTTTCCGGTTTTCATGCTGACCCTGTGGGCTTGCTGCACAAGGGCGATGCAGAGCTGGCGATTGTGTCCGAGCTGTGCGAGGAAGAGGGCATTGTTTCATTTCCCCTATTTCGCTTTGAGATGGTGGGCCTTGTGCCTGTGGATTCAAAACTGGCCAAGCGTGCTTATTTGAAGCCTTCCGATTTCGAAGGTGAAGTGTTGCTGACTTACCCGGTACCCGATGACATGCTGGACGTGATCAAGTATTTCCTGACACCCGCCGGTGTGCAGGTGAAGCGCCGCAGCAGTGAACTGACCGTGGCCCTGCTGCAACTGGTGGCCAGCAAGCGCGGGCTTTCAGCCTTGCCGGCCTGGGCTGTGAAAGGTTACGTGGATCGCGGTTATGTGGCCCAAGTGCCGCTGGGCCGCAAGGGATTGGTGTCAACCTTGTATGCGGCTTTACCCAAAGCAATTGCGGGCAAGCATTACACCGCCGATTTTGTGGCGGTGATGCGTGAAGTGTGCGCACGGGAACTGGATGGGATTGAGTTGTTGGGTTGATGGCCAGGTGTTTTATTCGACGAACACATTGCAATAGTCCAGCACATACTTTCCGTTAGACGCTTTCTTCATATATTGGTTTGTGTCTATATGCAAAAAGATGGGTGCAGCGTCTTGGCGATTGCCCTTTCTGATTCGTTGCAATAATTCCCATCTCGATTTCTGTATGGGGGTGGACTGTTCTTTTACAGGTTCGATTCCTTTGAAACGAATCTGAACTGTTTCCTTACAATTTGGTGCTTCGATGGGAAACAGCTTTTTGTCGACCAAAATTTCAAATTGCGACCAATTTCTAACAAAGGACTCAAAGGTCATTTGCGCGTCTTGATTCACTTTTAAATCGGCCTTGCCTGATATGTAAATTGTCGGGTTTTCTATGAACTTCAATGTTTGTGCCGAAGTGGGATGTACTAAGAAGCACATCACGGCCACACAGATGTAGTGTTTACTGAGCATTGCAAGTTAGCTCCCCGACGGTTTGATTCCACACTTCGATGTATTTGTCGGGGAATCCTTTGCCCAAAATTGTGTTGTAGTATTTTTTCCAGTAGTTGGCCATACCTTCGATGTCGCCCGCATCGGGTATTGCTTCCCTAACCCTTGCATAATGAATACGTGCCATTGCTGTGGCATACAAATCATTGTTGATTAGTTCTTCCTCTGCGTTCGCCAAGTGGCTGGTTTTGAATTGCAACACTTTGTCAGCTAAAGATTTGCGATAGCTAAGATAGTTGTCCCAAATGTCGTCGTGAGTTGCCATTTCCATTTGATACAAGCCCCGGGCAGGTCCATTTCCCATTTGCCTTCGCCAAGTTAGTCTACTTTCAACCAAGGCTGTTCCGAGTAATAGTTCAGCGACATTGTCGCCTCCCATATCCATGGTTTCGAGTGTTGGAATAATTACATCGCGATGAAAATAATGGCAAATGGCTTTGGTGGGCATGACTGCTCCTAATCACAAAATCAGGAGCGTATGACAACGTTGCTGAGCAGATCAAATTCACAGGTTCTGTTTCACCCGAGGTGATTAACCCGATCAAATGCCCGCCAACTGCACATACACGGGTATGCCCACCAGAATATTCAGCGGGAAGGTGATACCCAGCGAAAGCCCCACATACAGGCTGGGGTTGGCTTCAGGTATGGCATAACGCACCACAGCAGGCACTGCAATGTAGGAAGCACTGGCAGCCAGCACCATGAGTAAGGCTGTGTCGCCCACACTGGCACCCGTGGCTTTGGCCAATAACCAGGCCAAGGTGGCGTGTGCGATGGGTGCGATCACCGCGTAGGCAATCATCCACTTCGACACTGTTTTTAGTTTCGGAAGGTGTTTGGCTGTGGTTAAACCCATGTCGAGCAGGAAGAAAGCTAGCATGCCTTTGAACAAGTCGCCGGTGAAGGGTTGCATGGCTTCTTTGCCAGCGCTGCCGCTCATGAAACCGATCAGCATGGCACCCAACAGCAGCAATTGTGCGCCTTCTGTGAATGATTCCTGTAACAAGTGGCCGAATCCTTTTCCGGGAACGGGTGCAGAATTCGCTCCTCGCGTTTGTTTGCGCGCCGCGTTGGCAAATAGTACAGCCAGAATAATGGCGGGTGACTCCATCAGTGCCATGGCAGCAGCCATGTGCCCACCGTAGGCGATATCAGACTTCTCAAGAAACTGCACGGCTGTAATGAAGGTCACTGCGCTTACGGAACCATAAGTGGCTGCAATCGCTGCGGCATCAAACGCAGAGATACACCGTTTCAGAATGGGGTAGCTGATCAGTGGTACCAGCACAGCCAGCATCACGGCAGTACCCAAGCCGCCCAGCACCTGCGTGTTGAATCCCGATTCATGCAGGGCGAAACCGCCTTTGAGACCCAAGGCCATGAGCAGGTAAAGGGAAAGAAATCGACTGACCTGTGCCGGTATTTCAAGGTTTGATTTGACCAGGCCGCTGAATATACCCAGTAGAAAGAAAAGAATGGCGGGGTCGGTGAAGTTGTTCATGATGCTTGAGGTATTTGAAAGTGCGCCCATGCTATTCAGAACAAACAATCATGTAAAATCAGAAATTCGATAATTTCCATCATCAAAAGGTTATGTAGCAATATGAACCTTACTTTTCGGCAGTTGCACCTTTTCTCAGCTCTGGCACGCCTGAAAAGCATCACGGCCGTGGCTCGACACTTTCATGTCACGCAGCCCACGGTGTCTATGCAAATGAAGGAGCTGTCTGAATCGGTGGGTTTACCGCTTTACGAGGTGATCGGCAAAGCAGTGTATTTAACCCCGGCAGGCCTGGAACTCGAGACCACAGCGCGCGCCATGCTGGGTGAACTTGAAGCGTTTCAGCAGCGAATTGACGACATCAAGGGTTTTAGACGTGGCAAGTTGACTGTCGCTGTGGTGAGCACGGCGGAATATTTTGTGCCTCGTTTGTTGGGTGATTTCTGCACGAAGTATCCAGAGGTTGAAATTTCTCTGGAGGTGTTAAACCGCAACGGGGTGATTCAGCGGCTTGAACACAATCTGGACGACCTCTACATCATGTCCAAGCCACCGGCCAATCTGGATGTCGAAGCCAAGGCGTTCATGACCAATTCACTGCAGGTGGTTGCTCAAGCCAACCATCCCTTGGCACAGCGCAAACGCATCAAACCAACCGAGCTTTTGCGTTATCCGTTCATTTTGCGGGAAAGGGGGTCGGGTACCCGCCTGGCCTGCGATTCGCACTTTGAAAGCCTCGGCTTTGAGCCCACAGTGCGGCTTGAGTTGGGTAGTAATGAGGCAATTAAGCAGGCAGTGCAGGGGGGTATGGGGCTTGCGGTGTTGTCTGAACATGCATTGAATGCCGGTTCTGCCACTGGCGGGCTTCAAATACTGAATGTGCAAAGCTTTCCGATTCACGCCAACTGGTACACGGTTCGCCCAAATGGCAAGCGACCTTCGCCAGTGGCGGCCGATTTCTGGCGGTATCTGAATGTGGACCTGAAAAAAGGCCACTGAATTTTCGCTACAAGATTAAAAACGAACGTTCGTTCGAATTCAACCTCCACCAAGCCGGTCTTTTCTGCGTTAACCTTCTGGTTAATCATCCATCTATTTCATAAAAACATCAGTTTTGGAGACTTTTCAATGAATTTGAATAATTTGGTGGCCGTGGTCACTGGTGGTGCGTCTGGTTTGGGTTTGGCCACTGTAGAGCAGTTTGTTGCTGCTGGTGCCAAGGTTGCAGTGTTCGACATGAATGAAGAAGCCGGCAAGGCTGCTGAAGCTGCGCACCCCGGCAAGGTGATTTTCCAGAAGGTGAACGTGGCTGATGCCGCTTCTGCGCGCGCCGGTATTGATGCGACCATGGCTGCCTTTGGCGCCATTCACATTGCAGTGAACTGTGCCGGTGTGGGCACGGCTGGCAAAACACTGGACCGCGACAGCAAAGCCCTTCCACTGGAAGCTTTTGCAAAAACCATCAACATCAACTTGATCGGCACATTCAACATTTCCAGCCTGGCTGCAGAAGCCATGGCCAAGAATGCGCCTGATGAAGATGGCCAGCGCGGCGTGATTATCAACACCGCTTCTGTTGCAGCATTTGATGGCCAGACAGGCCAGGCCGCCTATTCAGCCAGCAAGGGCGGGGTGGTTGGCATGACACTGCCCATGGCCCGCGATTTGGGTCGTTACGGTATTCGCGTCATGACCATTGCTCCGGGCATTTTCGATACACCGATGATGCAGGGCGTTTCTGAAGAATACCGCCAGCCGCTCATTGCCATGGTTCAGAACCCCAAGCGTTTTGGCGCGCCTGCAGAGTATGGCCACTTGTGCGTCAGCATTGTAGAAAACAATTACCTGAACGGCGAAACCATCCGCATTGACGGCAGCATTCGCATGCAGGCGAAGTGATAGTAGTATTTAAGGAAGGGAATCATCATGGGCTCAATGGACCAATTAATCGGGCAATCAGTGGATCAATCCAAAGTTGCTGAAAATGAGGACATCACTTTGTTTCGGGACATGCTGTTGCGCTGTCTTGAAAAGGAAGTGATTCCGCATTACGACCAGTGGGAGAAAGACGGCTGGATGCCGAAAGAAACCTGGCTGATGCTGGGTGCTGCCGGCATGCTGGGGCCTGACATGCCCGAGGAGTTTGGTGCTGCGGGTGCGCCTTTTGAAGTCGCCCTGATGATTCTTGAAGAAACCTGCCGTTTGAACCTGCATTCACTGAGCACCGCACTGAACGTGCATGCCAATATTGTGATGCCTTACATCAATAACCTGGGCACGGCTGAACAAAAGGCACAGTGGTTGCCACGCATGGTCACGGGTGAGGTGGTGGGTTCAATTGGCATGACCGAACCTGGCGCTGGCAGCGACCTGGCTGGCATGCGCACCAACGCGGTTCGCGATGGTGATGAGTGGGTTATCAATGGCTCAAAGACATTCATTACCAATGGCCTGCATTGTGGCTTGATCGTGTTGGCTGCCAAAACCGACACCACCAAAGGTGCCAAGGGCATCAGTCTGTTTTTGGTGGACAGCAGCTTGCCCGGTTTCAAGAAAGGCAAGGGCATCAAGAAAATGGGCCAGCATTCTAACGACACGGCTGAACTGTTTTTTGACAACCTGCGCGTACCCGCAAACGCTTTGCTTGGCGAAGAAAACAAAGGTTTCATCTACCTGATGCAAGAACTGCCGCGCGAGCGCCTTGGCTTGGGTTCACAAGCCGTGGGTGCCTGTGAAGGTGCCATGGCGATTACAGTAGACTACGTCACTCAGCGCAAGGCTTTCGGCAGCACAGTTGCCCAGTTTCAAAATACCCGTTTCAAAATGGCAGAGCTTCGCGCACAGCTGGAGTTGACCAAAGCCTATTTGAAGCAGTGTGAAGCGCGATTCAAGATTGGCGCGATGACCACCGAAGAAGCCTCTATCTTGAAATTGATGTCGACTGAGTTGCAGGTGAAATTGACCCACGAGTGTTTGCAATTGTTTGGCGGCTACGGTTACACCGAAGAATATCCAATTTCCCGATTCTTCACCGATGCGCGGGTACAGACTATTTATGCAGGTACCTCCGAGATCATGAAGGAAGTGATTGCGAGAGGTGAGTTGGGGCGGTAAATCGGCGGCATTGCCGATTTCGCGTTACCGGTTTGTTTCGCCACCTCGTCGGGGTTGCCCGATTCCTCACTGAAAACCGCTTAATCCCTTTTTGAATTTATTCTTGCTCACCGAGCTCGGCAAAAAACATGGCCGAGTCTCGGTGTTGGCTACTCGCCAAACGCAGCGAATGAATCCAAACCGGGGCGGTTTTCTTGAAGTTTGGAACAGGCAAACCCACTACCGAGTTGGCGAAACAAACTGGCCGCCGCGGGTCACCTGTCACTACCAGCAGAATCAACGAACGTTGGGTGTTCTTGGTTCAACGATGTCCGGTTAATCAGTCACCGTCTTATCGCGGAATCGGCAGCGATGTCCCAATCGTTTCGCCTTCAAGAAAACCTGCCCGTTTGAATTCACACGCCACGGTCAGCCGTAGGCTGGCACCAAGGCTTGGCCATCTTTTTTGCCAAGCTTGGTGAGTCAGTGTGAACTTCAAAAAGGGAATTACAGGTTTTCAGGCGAACGCATTGGGATGCGCGCTGATTAAGCGATGAAGTACGCGCTGATTAAGCGATTGCGATGATTGGACACAAAACCGCAACATCACACTGGCATAAAGGGAAGTTAGTACTTTTTCAACACTTCCTTGTATCGCCTAAATGAAAAAAATCTTCGAGACTTTGCACGAACAGCGTTGGGACGACCACCGCTATTACCATCACAGCCGCATCAATCAAAGCCTGCACCTGCTCAGCGCGCTTTCTTTCCTGTTTGGTTATGTACTGCTGTTCATCGACCCCGTGTCTGCTGCCTTGGTAGCCTGGCTGGTGGCCATGACCAGCCGTCAAATTGGCCACTTCTTTTTCGAGCCCAAAACCTATGACTACGTGAACGATGCCACGCACGATCACAAAGAAGACATCAAGGTCGGTTACAACCTGCGTCGCAAAGTGATTTTGTTGAGCATTTGGGGTGCCTTGCCAGTGTTGATCTGGTTCAGCCCATCTACCTTTGGCCTGTCGCCGACTGGTGCCGACATGAGCAGTTTTGTGCGCAGTGTGGGTGAATCGTGGTTGTGGTTGGGGCTGGGCGGTTTGGTGTTCAGAACCATTCACCTGTTCTTCATTCGCGACATCGAAACAGGTTTGGTTTGGGCCCTGAAAATTATCACCGACCCATTCCACGACGTGAAGATTTACTACAAATCACCTTTTTACTTGTTGAAAGGTCAGTTGATTGACCCCATGGACGATGTCAAGGCACGCCAGGTTTCCCTCAGCACTCGCCGTTGAATTTTCTTGTTGCTGTTGCAGGCCTCGCCGGTGTCCCACCAGCCGTCGGCCTGCATGCAGCGGGCCGCTTGAATAAAGCGGTCACAAAACACGTCAAAATCTGCATCCGTGTAGTTGTGGCTGAAAATCATCCGCCCCGAACCCACCCAGCTCAGCATGACTCCCGCTTGTAACAGATAAAACTGAAACATCCAGTTAAAGCGCGATGGTTTGTTGTACAGAATGGTGAAAATCGAGGTCATGTTTTGCACTTCCACTGGCAACTCCAGTTCAGCCAGCCGTTTGTTCAAGGCGGCGCGCCGTGTATTCCATGCGGTGTCCACGTTTTGATACATGCGCTCAATTTCAACACTGTCAATGTGCTTTAGAAACAGATTCATGGTTTGCATGACATACGGGTGCGAATTGAATGTGCCCCGAGCAAAGCAAATATCTGCTGGTTTGTTGTTGCGGTAACGCTTCATCAACTCGCCTTTGCCGCACAACACGCCCACAGGCAAACCGCCGCCCAGTGTTTTGCCATAGGTCACCATGTCGGCACGCACCCCAAAATAATCTTGTGCGCCACCTTTGGCCAAACGGAATCCCAGAAACACCTCGTCCAGTATCAGCACAATGCCGTTTTCCGTACACACCTGCCTAAGCTGCTTCAACCATTGTGTGTAGCCTTCTTTGTCATAGCCTGCTTTGCGGCCACTGCTGATCAGCGCCGAATCACCGGGCGCATTGGTGTTGGGGTGCAAGGCCTGAAGCGGGTTGACCAACACGCAGGCAATGTCTTTTCTTGTGGCCAGCACTTGAAGTGTGCGTTGGCTCATTTCCTGCAGCGTCAATGTTCTGTTTGCGCTCACGGGGTTACCAATGCCAGGTTGCACATCACCCCACCAGCCGTGGTAAGCGCCCGCAAAACGTACAATACGCTGGCGTCCTGTGTGGTACTGAGCAAGGCGTACAGCCTGCATCACGGCTTCAGTGCCGCTCATGTGGTACGAAATTTCATCTTGACCAGCCAAGGCCAGAATTCGCCGTGTGTTGTCCAATACGACTGGGTGATAGGGCCCCAACACGGGTCCCAGTGAATCCATGTCCAGTGCGGCTTGGCGAATAAAGCTTTTGTAGGTGTCATAGCCCAGCAGGTTGGTGCCGTAGGCGCCAGTGACATCGATGTACTCATTGCCGTCAATGTCCCACACGTGTACTCCCTCTGATTTGCTCAGAAAAAGTGCAGGCAACAATTTCTCGTTGACCGTATTTCTGAATTGAAAGGGTACCCGGTACTTGTGGGTGAACTGCGCATCGGAAATACTGCTGATCGCCTGTTCGAGCAAATTTTTACCCTGTGGGGAGCGGGCAAGTAGTTGGTTTGAAAGTGCCTCAAAGCCTTTGCGGCGTCTCTCAACAATCAAATCACTGACCCCGTCGCAATTGAAAAATGAATCACCCTCAAGGCTGTAGTGCGGTATCAGTTTCGATACACGCTTGGCCATGCGCACATGTCCGCTCAAGCCAGGGTGTTTCGCACGCGACAATTGAAGTCGACGATGGGCTTTGAATACAAGGTAAGCACTGGCGCTGGCGCCAATAAGCAAAGTCAGGCTGTCAAGGTTCATACACATTTCTGTCAAATACAACAGGTATGGTTGTACGCCATCTCGGTGACAGGCTGATTAAATTGCAAAAAAACACACAGGCACATTCTTCGCTTCAATCGTCCCGCATTCAATTGCAGGAAAGTGCCAACTTCATGCTGACCAATCGAATTCCGCGATTGTTCAGTTCCTGGCTGATGGGCAAGGTCAGCAAAATCAAACACCCATGGTTTGCCCAATCCGCTTTGTGGGTGTGGCGCCAGTTTGCCGATTTAAACCTGCAAGAGGCACAAAAGCAGCAATTCAATTCCATTCACGATTGCTTTACCCGTGCGCTGAAGCCTGGCGCGCGGCCAGTGGCGACGCATGCAGCAGCCACCAGCCCATGCGATGGAATTTTAGGTGCGCATGGCCTTGTGGAAGACGGCAGCCTGCTACAAGTAAAAGGCTTTCCATACGCCATTGAAGAACTGTTGGTGGACCCTGTGTTGGCCATGAAATTTCATGGTCACCAATACCTCACGATTCGGATTACAGCCAGCATGTATCACCGCATGCATTCGCCAATTGACGGTGTGGTGGAGCAGGTAGATTACATTCATGGCGATACCTGGAATGTAAACCCGGTGGCACTGAAGCGCGTCGAAAAACTGTTCTGTAAAAACGAACGCGCAGTATTAAGTGGCAAAACCGCACAGGGTGAGCCTTTTGCAATTGTTCCAGTGGCGGCAATTTTGGTGGCTGGCATTCGATTGCATTGCACTGGCCGGGTATTCAATCAGAATGACCGAGGCCCACAACGTGTGCGTACGCATGTCCCCATTCACAAAGGTGAAGAACTGGGGTGGTTTGAGCATGGCTCAACCATTGTGTTGTTGTTGCCTGCACACTGGAGGTTGGCCGAGGGCTTAGGCGAAGGAAGCCGATTGTTCATGGGGCAAGCCCTGTTTGAATAATTCGGTTATTCTTGCGCCCTATGGACATATTGATCAGCGAAGAAAAGGGCGTTCGCCAACTTCATTTTGGCAGCGATTGGGTGCAAGGAGCCATGCGCATTGCAAGGCCCTATGCGCTCGAGCTTGAATACACCCGCGAAATGATGGCACCGCTGTTGTTAAACCCCGATGCAAACTGGCCTCGCAACGCTTTGTTTGTGGGTTTGGGCGTGGGTGCCTTGCCCAAGTTTTTGCACAAGCACAGGCCCAATTGCAAAATTACCGTGGTGGAAATATCGCATGCAGTGGTGGCCGCTGCGCAAATGCACTTCAAACTGCCGCCGTTTTCCTCAAGCTTTCAGGTTGAAATCAATTGCGGTGCCGACTACATGGCCAGTGCCGTAGCCAACAATAAACGCCCATTCGATTTGATCATGGTGGACGGCTTTGATGGCAAGGCCAAAGTAGGGCCTTTGAACTCAACTGCGTTTTACCTGAATTGCAAAGCCTTGCTGAGTGAGCAGGGTTACTTGGTGGCCAATTTATTGAGCAATCAAAAGGATTCGGAACAAAGCAAACAGCGATTGCTGGATGCATTCGATGGAAATGCTGTGGCCTTGGCACCCTGCACCAGCGGCAATGTGATCGCATTGGCCCTTGTGGGCGCTGGGTTTTCAGTAAACGAGGCTGATTTGTATGCCAATTGCCAGCACTTAAAAGACGAAACTGGACTAAATTTGTCCAATACAGTGGCCAAACTTATCGGGACCTGTCCAAAAGTTTAAATTGCATGCCTAAAATAGGACACAAATTAAACTTATAGAGACACTGCAGCCATGCAAAAAGATCAACAATCCATTTGGTTTTCCAACCCCAATCTGGAAAACATGAATGCCATGTGTAAAAACACAGCCTGTGAGGCCTTGGGCATAGAAATTACTGAAGTAGGCCACGATTACATTCGTGGCACCATGCCCGCAGACACACGCACTTTTCAACCATTTGGCCTGGTTCATGGTGGTGCGAATGTGGTGTTGGCCGAAACACTGGGCAGTATTGGCGCCAATTTGCTGGTCGACAACAGCAAATTTTATTGTGTTGGGCAAGAGGTCAACGCGAACCATTTGCGTGGCGTTAGAAGCGGCAAAGTAACCGGTACCGCCAAATTGTGGCATGCCGGAAAAAGCTCGCAAGTCTGGAGTATCGAGCTGCATGACGACGCTGGAAAACTCAGCTGCATTTCCCGACTCACCATGGCCGTTGTGCCTGTTCCCGGTTCAAAATAATTCATGTCGAAAGTTACTGTGAAACAAGATAAAAATGTTCTTGGTGGGCCATTGCTCGCCTGTTCCTATGCGCCCCTCACTGGTTTTATGCGCGATGGTTGTTGCAGCACAGGTCCCAACGATCTGGGTCGCCATGTGGTGTGTGCCAAAGTCACTCAAGAGTTTCTGGAGTTCCAGCTGCGCATGGGCAACGACCTGATCAGCCCAATGCCTCAGTACCGCTTTGCCGGCTTAAAACCTGGAGATCGCTGGTGCGTGTGCGCCAGCCGCTGGCTTGAGGCTTATGAGGCTGGTGTTGCTCCACCAGTTTATCTGGAGGGTACCAACCAGACCGCGCTGGAAATTGTCCCTCTGGAAACTTTGCTTGAATATTCGATCGTGTAAAGGATCTCATGGTTAAAAAACTTGCCTCGCAGTGGTTGTCCGCTGCTCGCATTAGCCCCACGGCCTTGTACACGGGGCAGGTTTGGCAAACTTCGGGGCGATCCATTCCCGAACTAAAATCAATGCCTGCCAGTGCGCTGCACATGGCGCTGGCACCCTCCATGTTTGTGTCCAGAAGTTTCGGTGGTCCAACACTCGAAGATTTTTTGTTGGCGCGTCACGACCTGATCGACCACCACCTGACTGAATTGATTGAGTCAGGCAAGGCCACTCAAATTATTGAAATCGCAGCAGGCTTGTCGCCTCGTGGAAGCCGTTTTGTTGAGCGCTATGGCGACAAAATTACTTACATCGAGGCCGACCTGCCCGGCATGGTGGCCCAAAAGAAAAAGTTGCTGGCCACGCGCTTGAGGGCCTGCCCGAATCACCACATCAAAGTTGTCGATGCTTTTGCAGAGCAGGGGGCACATAGTCTGGATGGTTTGGTCATGCAACTGGACACCCGGAAAGGCTTGGTGGTGGTGACCGAAGGGCTGTTGAATTATTTTGACAAAGAGGCAGTGTTGAACCTGTGGGCGAGAATTTCTTCCACATTGGCCCAGTTCCAGCATGGCGCCTATCTCTCCGATATTCACTTGCAGGCCCAAAATTCCGATCCCCTGGCGCAGGCCTTTGTGGCCGGGCTTGGCATTTTTGTTCGCGGCAAAGTGCACCTGCATTTCGAAACAGCCGGGCATTTGCAATTGGCAATGGAAGACCTTGGTATGGCTTGCCAGGTGCTTAAACCCAGCGACTTTGCAGACCAAATACCGGCATGCTCAGGCAAAGGCGCCGACTTTTGCCGCATCTTGTTTGCACGCCCTGCCAGTGCGGTAAAGTAGACTCACAACAAGAAAGCAGAACCAGAAGCAGGAGACAAAATGCGATTTGAATTATTGCGAGGCATGTTGGTCTCGGCAGTGTGCTTTGCGCTAAGCGGCACGATTGCCTTGGCGCAAACAGGTGCAGTAAACGCTTTGGGCGCTGAAATAGCAGGCAATGCGGCTGGCACCATTCCCGAGTGGACCGGTGGGCTGACAAAAGTTCCAGCCGGATTTGATCCCAAAAAAGGTTATGTCGATCCATTTGCAGGCGAAAAACCGTTGTTTGTGGTGAACCAAAGCAATTTAGCCCAGCATGAAAAGTTTTTGCCTGCTGGCCAAATCGCCCTGATCAAACGCTACCCGAACTACAGCATTCCTGTTTACAAAACACATCGTACCGCCGCTTTTTCTCAAGAGATGATGAGCAGCATCAGTACGGAAGCTGGCAAAGTCAAGCTGGCACATGGCGGCCTTGCGGTTGAGGGGGTGCAATCCACCAGCGTGCCTTTTCCGCAGCCCAAAAACGGTCTTGAAGCGGTCTGGAATACTTTGCTGCGTCGTCCCGCACAAACATTGCGGTCGCACACGGCCGGCTTTGTGGCTGGCAATGGCAGCAGGCCAATAACTTTCGCCAGCAGCCAAACAATTGCCTGGGCACCTGCAATCGGCAAAGCTGGCAGTACTTTGTTGTTTGCTCTTATCGGCGAATCCACCAAACCCTCGGCCCAATCGGGTGAGGCACTATTGGTTCTGGATACACTGAACTTCAAAGACGACACCCGCAACGCATGGATTGTAAATTCTGGCCAACGGCGGGTTTTGCGTGCACCTGAACTGGTGCATGCTGCGCCGGCTGGCAACACCGACGCCCTGCGCACCGTGGACGATATTTATGGATTCAACGGTTCGCCTGAACGTTTTGACTGGAAGTTGCTGGGCAAACGTGAAATGTACATTCCCTACAACAACTACAAGCTCAGTGACAAAAGCCTGAAATACGACAACATGCTCAATGATGCATTCGTGAAGCCCGAGTTGACCCGGTTTGAGTTGCATCGTGTTTGGGTGATCGAAGGCACATTGAAGCAGGGCGCAGAGCACATCTACTCCAAACGCACCATGTATGTGGATGAAGACAGTTGGTATGTGGCCTTGATGGACCAGTACGACACCAAAGGCGAGCTGTGGCGCGTCAAAATGCTGTACCTGATGCAAGCCTACGATGCACCCGGCTTGTACACCTCCGGTGAAGTTCAGCACGACCTGAATGCACGAAAATCGGTATTCAGTGCATTCCAGAATGAAGAACCTGCTACAGAATTCAATGTGCCTGTGAAACCGGGCGATTTTACGCCTGCTGCACTGCGTAAATTGATGCGTTAACTCAAGCGGAAATTGCACTCGGAATTTAGAGTGCTTTTTCATCAGTACAGGGCGACCAGCCACTACAATGTCGCCCAACTCACTTTGTATTCGCAAGGATTTTTCGCAGCATGGCCGAGCAGGACAAACCCGACAACGAAGACGTAAATGCCGACAGCAGCACCATGGACCGAATTAAAACCGGTGCCTTTGAGCGCAACGTTGCATTGACTCGCATGGGGGTAGGAGCGGGCGCAAAAATTGCAGGACACACCGTGCGCAATTTGTTTCGTCGTGGTGAGTCCAAAGACGAAGCGAATCGAAACTTTTATCGCGCCCAGGCCAAAGAGTTGGCAGACGAGCTGGGGCGGTTGAAAGGCAGTGTCATGAAGGCGGGGCAAATGCTCTCCTTGTACGGACAATATTTTTTGCCCGAAGAAGCTGTGGAGGTATTGGCCACACTTCAAGACAATACACCGGCGGTTAGCTGGTCATTTGTTGAACCACAATTGATCGACGCTTTGGGTGAAAAAACCATTGCGAAGCTGGACATTCAACGAAAACCCATTGCTGCTGCATCCCTCGGGCAAGCCCACCTAGCCACCATCAAAGCCACTGGTGAACAGGTCGTGGTGAAGATTCAGTATCCGGGCGTGGCCAACGCAATTGACACCGACATACGAACCTTGTCGCGCTTGATTTCCGCGACTCGCCTGGCGCCCAAGGCACTCGACTTGTCTGACGTGTTCAATGAACTGCGCGACATGCTGGTTCGTGAATGTGACTATGTGCAGGAACGGGAATTTACAGAAACCTTTTACGACAGGCTAGCGGACAAACCACGGTTTATCGTGCCCAAGGTGTACCCCGAGTTTTGCGCCCAACGCGTGCTCACCACGCGTTATGAGCCCGGGTATTCGGTTTCGTCAAAAGAAGTTCAAGCCTTGTCGCAAAGCCGAAGAAATGCCTTGGCGAAAAGCTTTGCCGAATTGTTTGTTACTGAGTTTTTTGAGTGGAATCTGGTTCAGACTGATCCACATTTCGGAAATTACAGGGTTCGTATTGATCCCGAGGGTGAGAATGATCAAATTGTCACGCTCGACTTTGGCGCCACCCGACCCTTTGAAACAAGCTTTGTAGAAAGCTATGGGCGGATTGTTCGTGGGTCTCTTCAGGCCAACAGGCAAGAAGTTGCGCGAGGCGTTCTGGACATCGGATTGATGGACGCCAATACTCCTCAGTCCTTTTTGGAAGGGTTTGGCGATTTAACCGAGCTGATTGTCGAGCCGTTTCGCAAACCATTCGACCCCATGGTGCCCGAACGGCTATACACCCCCGGCGGCGCCTACCGGTTTGGCGACACCGATTTGCCGGCCAGGGTCGGTCAAACGGCGGCATTGAAAATGATGTCCAAGCATTTCAAGATACCGCCTCAGGAAATCATATTCCTGCACCGCCGCATTGGTGGGGTGTTGGTCACCCTGAAAACCCTGCGGGCCGAATTGCGCCTGCACGAGCTACTCAAGCCGTACTTGGGTTTGAGCTAAGCCAGGTTCCCCTTTGTCCGCAATTGTCAATTAAAACCCTGTTTTGAATTCAAAACAGCAGGAACCTTCACGCCGCCAAGCGCTCTAAATGTGCGTTAATGGTTATTGCACTGCATATTAATTATCTTTATTGAGCATATAGAGTAATTTGCATTGCCCTGCCCAATGGCTTGTGGTCAAATGATCAAAGTTGTCCTAGACAAAAAGGCGAACAAAATGTCAGCAGCGCAAGACTCAATCGGTGTGGTGGTATTGGAACCCAACAAACAGTTGTTGGACAAAATTTGTGTGTTCGCTCAGAAAGTTTGGGGCCAACACGAAGTTTTGCCCCGCCAAACCGGCAAAGAGTTGACCCTGGCGGCAGAGAATCTCAATGTGGGGGTGGTGGTTGTACGTGCCAGCTTCCAGCGTTCAAGCGCTTTGATTCAAAACACTTTGTTGAACATGTATGCCGCAGGCACACAGATTTTGATCATTCAGGACACGCCATTCAGAGTGTCTGAAACCACGTGGGCCTCCTTTGCAGGGCTACACTTTCTTTCAGACAAAGCCACAGACGAACAGCTGAATGATTTGCTGACCATGAGCCTAGTTCGGCACTGCATGCCGCAGTTCAATAAATTGATTTGACCTAGACAGACAATCTAAGTCATTTACTTTTTTCATTGGCCTTTAACGTAAATCAATTGTGTCCCCGTGGCCCAGCAGCTTGAAGTTCTCGGGGGCAATGCCATTCTTTTCGAGGGCAAGCTTCAAATCGCCGATGGGCTGGTCCAGCGGTTCATCAGTTAGCTCGAACGTACCCCAATGAATGCCCATCGATTTGGCTGAACGTACATCCTTGTGAATTTGCACGGCTTCATCAGGATTAATGTGCTGGGCCTTCATGAACCAGCGCGGCTCGTAGGCACCTACTGCAATCGCACTGAAATCAAAGGGTCCCAGGCGTTTGCCAATTTCTTCGAAATCTTTGCTGTAGCCGGTATCTCCTGAGAAATAGAAGCTCAAATCCGGGTTTTTGAGTGTCCAGCCACCCCACAGCGACTTGTTTCTATCGGTCAGCGTGCGTGCAGACCAATGGTAGGCCGGTACAAAAGTAATCTGGTTCTGTCCAATGGTGTGCGTTTCCCACCAGTCCATTTCCTTCACCTTTTCTACACCCCAGCTTTTCAAGAGCGATTCAAGCCCCAGGGGCACCAAAAAGAGCGTGTCAGGTTGCTGTTTGGCCAGTTTGACCACGGTGTTGTGGTCCAGGTGGTCGTAATGGCTGTGGCTGATTACCACCACATCAATTTTGGGAAGGTTTTCAACACGGCTTGGTGACTGAACTTTCCGGGAAGGGCCCGCCCATTGCACGGGGAATGCGCGAATTGAAAAGTGTGGATCAGTCAGCATGGTGAAACCGTTCGCCCGAACCATAACGGTGGCATGCCCCAGCCAGGTGGCTGTGGTGTCCGAGTACTCGGAAAGCTGGCTTTTGTCGAAGGCCTTTTGTGGAAAATCTGCGTAGCTGGCGATGAATTCACCGGGGGGTGGGGGTAGGTCTTTGCCGAATCTTTCGCGGTACCAGCGAAGCAGGTCGGACATCGGTTTTGAAACAATGGTGCCATCGGAGTTCACAAAGCCATCGGGCCTGTGGTGGGGCTTGCTGGAATCGAAGTAGGGATTCGATGCCGCACAACCCTGAATTAAAACACCTGCAATAACACTAAACACACCAGCTACAACATACTTCATGGTTCAACACGGATGAATTAAAGTTCCTTCCACTGCGTTGCAAGGTAAACGGCAACTGGCAAGCCGAAGTAGAGCAAACAAAGTACTCTGAAATGGTCCCTTGATTCTACCGCAGTGCTGCCATTTGTGTTTAATTCTAGGCCGCCCAATTGACCGTGGTTGCCGGCAAAAGCCAGTTCAAGGGTACTGCTGGTTTCAAACAACGGTGCAATGAAAGCGGGTTCCAGAACAAATGCACAACCCAATACCCACAGAACAAAAAACACGGTGAATCGCTTGATGCTCATCTTGATTACTCCTCTGACTATTTTTATGTCGCCCTGAAAACAACTGTACAATAAACACTGTAACTGTGTACAGTATTTTTTAATTTCTGTTGCTTTTTGTAGTCTTGTACATTGCATTCGAGCAAAATCTGGCTGTTACAATCCAGAGTCACTTGTTTCATCCAAATAGAGAGGAGCTATATGCAGTCCCAACGAATCTCGATCAATGCCAAAGATGGCGGCCAGTTTGACGCTTACCTGTCCCTTCCCCCCACGGGCAAAGGCCCTGGCATTTTGCTGATACAGGAAATTTTTGGTGTGAACCAACATATTCGTGAGGTAGCGGACCAGTACGCCAGTGATGGCTTTGTGGTGCTCGCCCCCGATGTATTCTGGCGCCAGGAACCCGGCGTTGACATTGGCTATGACGAGGCTGGTTTCAAGAAAGGATTCGGGCTTATGCAGGGCATGGACTTCCCCAAGGCTGTTGAGGATTTGTGTGCTGCGGCCGAAGTTTTGAAGACGCGTTCTGAAGTGGTTGGCAAAGTAGCCAGCCTCGGGTATTGCATGGGTGGCATGTTGTCCTACCTGGTGGGCACCACGCCAGGGGCAGTGGACGCCAGTGTTTGTTACTACGGTGGTGGTATTCACACAGCGCTTGATCGTGCGCCGCAAGCCAAAATTCCGATGTTGATGCATTTCGCTGAAAAAGACGGTTTTATTCCCATGGACGCAGTGTCACAGATCAAAGCCGCATTCGAGTCTAATCGCGGCGTTGAAATTCACACTTATCCGAACGTGGACCATGGCTTTAACTGTTGGGGACGCCCGATGTATCAGCAAAAAGCAGCAGCATTGGCCAGGGGGCGTTCGCTTGAGTTTTTGTCCCGAACCATCTCGGTCTAAGCCATTTTTATAGGCGGCTTTTTTGAAACCACCCTCGGCCAGCGTTGCATCTTTCAGCAAGATAGTCCGGAAAGTCATCGACGACTCATGGCGCAATCACCCTTTGCTCTGTTTGCTTTTTGCCGTCGGTGTGGTTGGTTCAATTGTGTTTTGGACGCAGTTGGGCGACCTGGCCTGGTTTGGGCAGCTTTTGCTGCTGCTCGTCACTGTGGTGGTTTCCTGCGTGGCGGGCAGTGTGCTGACCCGTGCATGGATGAGTTTTCAGCTCAAGGAAAGTTTGTTGAACCTGGGAAGCCAGGAAGTCGCGCCCGACTATCTGGCGGGCAACGACTTTTTTGAAACACTGGTCAATACGGTACATCGCTTGAATCAGCAGCAACGCATGCTGCTGGCCGGTTTTGAGGAAGAAAAACGCCGCTTGCTCAGTGTCGAGAATTGCCTGAATGGTTTTGTTGTCGAGTTCAGCGTGACTGAGCAGGGCCGTGTCCGGGTGGAAAATGTCGACAATTCAATTGAACGGTTTTTTTCGCTCACCCGGGCTGAATTCATTGCCGACTGGACTACGGTGCTCAAACACATCGACCCCAAATATCACGCTGCATTTCGCACCGTGTTGTCGCGTCCAGAGGCATTTCCCAATCGAGAGTCGCTGGTTTTTGCCAGCACGAGGCGCAGCGGGGCAGAACCCCAATATTTCCAGCTAACCCTTCAACGCGAGGCGAAAGTTCCCGGGGTCAGCATGTATGCCGTTTGCCTGGATGTCAGCGATTTGGTGTTGGCCAAAGAGCTGGCCGAAAGCGCCGATCGAGCCAAGTCCGAATTTCTGGCCACCATCAGCCATGAGTTGCGCACCCCACTGAATGCGATTATCGGTTTTTCCAAGTTGCTTGAAGAGCAACTGGACGACCCAGAGTTGCGTGGCGATGTCCGCAACATTTCCAGTTCAGCCACCAGCCTGCATTTGATTTTGAGTGATGTGCTGGAATATTCACGCATTCAGGCCAATGGCTTGAAGCTTGACCCGTCGCCATTTGATTTGAATGCCATGGTGCGCCAAGTGTATTCACTGAACCGCAATTTGGCCCTTAAAAAGAATCTTGAATTTTCCTTGGTGAATGACTCCGAAGGTCCCTGTTTTGTACATTGTGATGCAAACAGGCTTAGGCAGGTTGTTCAAAACCTGGTGTCCAACGCATTGAAGTTCACTGACACTGGTTATGTAAAAATGCGATTAATGACTTCGCCGCCCACACAGGGGCGAATCGAGGTGTTCATCGAAGTGGCTGACAGCGGCATTGGTATCAGTCAGCCAGCGCTGCAAAAGCTGTTTCAGCGTTTCAGTCAGGCCAGTCGGGAAATTAACCGCCAATACGGTGGCACCGGTCTGGGTTTGGCCATCTGCAAGGGGTTGGTCGAGCTGATGGGTGGGCGTATTGATGTCAGTTCCGAGCCAGGCGTGGGGTCAGTGTTCACGGTAAGTTTGAATTTGCCGCTGGCCTCAGGCTTGAGTCAGACCAAGTCGAGTCAAACCGCAGAATCGCCTTCAAAGGCTTTGAGTATTTTGGTGGTCGATGACCACCCCATGAACATCAAGTTACTGGATCGATACCTCGGGAAGAGGGGGCATCAGGTGATGCAAGCCACTGGTGGTTTGCCCGCTGTTGAACTGTGCGAGAAACAGTGTTTTGACCTGGTACTGATGGACATTGACATGCCCGATCTGGATGGTCATGAAGCCACGAAAGTAATTCGTGCTTCTGAGAAGGCAGCGTCCAAGCACAGTTTTATTTGTGCCCTGTCGGGTTTGTCTGATGACAAAAGTATTGCGATGTCGACGCAGGCCGGCATGAATTTACACATGACCAAGCCAGTTTCTTTTGAGAAATTGGACAGGTTGATTGAAGAAATTGCCCAGAAAACTGCCTGAAAATTGCACGGTCTTTTTACACAATGCCCAGTTGTTTTTCGAGATAGGACTTTGCTTTTTCCAGCCAAATGGTGAGTGCGGCCAGCAAGTCGCTTTGACTGAATGAACAGCTTTCCCCGCCAAACATGGCGGTGCTTTCAAGGCGCTCCAGGATGCTTTCAAGTGCGCCCTCGAATACCGCAGGTAAATCGCGCAGAAGGTCCTTTTCCTGTCTGAATGCAAAAATCAGTGCGGAGGTGTTTTCAAATTCATTATTTTCAAGCGAATCTGATAGCTTTTTAATCCGCAACAGCGGATCTGCTGGTATGTTACTCATGAGTATTATTTAACCAAATTATTATTCCGGCCAGTGTACTCCAGCATGAGGAGCATGGCCCAAAACTAGAGGAGAATTTGACATGGACAGCAAGCTTTCACTGGATAAAACTGCCACGGTGGCCTTGAATTACGATGCTGTTTTGGCTGATCTGGAAGCGATTGAACCGCTGATTTCAATTTTCCCAAAACTGGAAAGCCTGAATAAACTGGATCCGAACACCTTTGAGTGGAAACTTAAGCCCATCGGTGCCATGGGTGTTTCACATGCAGTTCATTATGCGGCTACCTATGAGGTGGACAAAGCCAATGGTCGCTTAAGCTTCAAGGCCAAAGAGGGCATTGGCAATGCAAGCCTGTCTGGCGCATTCCAGTTCAAGCCTAATGGCAAACAAGTGGACATTGAAATTGAAATCAATGGACAGTTGCGGGAGATCAAGGTACCCATGCTGTTGAAAGCCGCCACACCTGGTTTTATTAAAACCATGTTTGATGGACTGGTTGACCGTTTCATTGAAAAACTGGGGGAGAAGTATGGCAAGTAACAAGCCGGCCAATTACGACACAGGCAAAGCAATGCGCACCAAAGTACTGGGTGCAGACTATGTGGCCAAGGCTGTATCAAATCCCGATGATTTTGCAGCACCACTTCAGGACATTGTGACCGCTCATGCTTGGGGCACCGTGTGGCCCCGTGAAGGGCTTGAACCCAAAATTCGTAGCATTGCAACAGTCTCCATGCTGATTGCTTTGAACCGGCCCAATGAGCTGAAGCTGCACATGCGTGGGGCAATCAACAATGGTGTAACTCCCAATGAGCTGCGCGAGTTGATTATTCATGCCAGTGTCTACTGTGGGTTCCCGGCAGCCATGGACAGCATGCGCCACGCCAAGGCTTTGCTGGAAGAACTGGAAGCAGAAAAAACGACTGTCAAATAAATCAATCAGTTTGTTTCAAGCATAAAAAAACCGGCATCTGGAGATAATTCTGATGCCGGTTTTTTTTGCGAATAGCCGGGGAATTACTTTTCGACGAATGCGCGCTCGAACACGTAGTCGCCAGGTTCGCCCACGCCAGGAGAAACCACAAAACCCTTGGCATCCAGAATGCCGCGGATGTCGGCCAGCATGCTGGGGCTTCCGCAGATCATGGCACGGTCGGTTTCAGGGTTCAGGGGTGGCAAGCCAACATCCTTACACAGTTCACCATTTTCCATCAGTGTTGTAATACGCCCCACGTTTTTGAACTCTTCACGGGTTACCGTGGGGTAGTAAATCAGTTTCTCGCGCACCATGTCACCGAAAAACTCATTGTTCGGCAATTCATCGGTGATGAATTCGCTGTAGGCCAATTCGTTCACGTAGCGTACGCCGTGTACCAAAATCACTTTTTCAAAGCGCTCGTACACATCGGGGTCTTTAATGAGGCTCATGAAAGGGGCCAAGCCTGTGCCAGTGCCAAACATGAACAGGTTTTTGCCGGGCTTCAGGTCATCAAGAATCAGCGTGCCTGTGGGCTTCTTGCCCACCAGTACCGAATCACCCACTTTCAAGTGCTGCAAACGAGAGGTCAGCTTGCCATCGGGCACTTTGATGCTGAAAAATTCGAGATGCTCTTCATAGTTTGCACTGGCAATGCTGTACGCACGCAGCAAGGGCTTGCCTTCCACTTCGAGACCAATCATCACGAAATGGCCGTTGTGAAAACGCAGCCCTGGGCTTCGCGTGGTTTTGAAGCTAAAGAGCGTGTCGTTCCAGTGATGGACTTCGGTGACTTGTTCTTGAATCAGGTTT
The DNA here is from genome assembly GCF_005871185.1 of Limnobacter alexandrii. Lineage (GTDB taxonomy): Bacteria > Pseudomonadota > Gammaproteobacteria > Burkholderiales > Burkholderiaceae_B > Limnobacter > Limnobacter alexandrii. Next base: position 135,544 of record NZ_SWKN01000007.1, on the reverse strand, counting down.
GACATGGTCGCGGCTTTAATTCTCGTAAATTTTTGGAACGGCCCAATAATAACGCACTGCATCAAAAAACGCTGTAAGTCATTCTATTTTTTAGTTATTTGCTTATTTGGAGTTGCCACTCTAACCCGTTTGAAAGAATACGGCTTCAATGGGGGTTATAAAGTGGAGTCGAAGGTACACCACAACAACATCCAATAAGGGCACAACACCCATGACAGAGACAAACGAAAAGCAGCGGCAGATGAGCCAAATGCTTGTACATTCAGGCGACGTGGAACTGGCCGTAAGCAGCCATGGCGAACCCCACAACCCCACCATCATTCTGGTGCATGGTTATCCCGACTCCAGCACCGTGTGGGATCCTGTGGTTGAAATTTTGAAGCATCATTTTCATGTGGTTACTTATGATGTGCGTGGCTGTGGCAAGTCGACCGAGCCAGGCTGGATGTGGGATTACTCCCTCAACAAATTGTCCGAGGATTTGCAGGCGGTGATGCGTGCGGTTTGCCCCACTCAGCCTGTGCACCTGGTTGCGCACGATTGGGGCTCCATCCAAACTTGGGAAAGTGTCACCGATCATCGCCTGAAATCGCGCATTGCCAGTTACACCAGTATTTCAGGCCCGTGCCTTGATCACATTGGCATGTGGATGCGCAACAGCTTTGCAGCCAACAACCGCAAAGCCTTGGGCAATGTGATGGGTCAGTTGATGCATTCCTGGTATGTGTATGCCTTCCAATTGCCATTTTTGGCGCCGACCGCCTGGAAAATGGGTTTGGACAAGGCTTGGCCGGGTATTGTGAAAAAAATGGAAGGTGTGGAACACGATGCCAACCCCACACAGCGCAAGGATGGCGTGAACGGCATCAACCTGTACCGTGCCAACATGTTGCCCCGTATCAGCAATCCGCGTTTGCGCCAAACCGAGGTGCCCGTGCAATTGCTGGTTCCCACCAAAGACAAGTTTGTGACGACTGCCTTGGTGGAGTCTTGTTACCCCTATGCCCACAATGTTTGGCGTAGAGACATTGATGCACAGCATTGGGTGGTGCAAAGCCATTCGGAATGGGTTGCTAACTGCGTGTCCGAGTTCGTGGAGTTTGCAGAAACAGGTCGGGAAAATCCCGGTTTGGCCAAAGCAAGGGTGCAGGTTTAACACAAGCCTTGGCACCCATAAAAAAACCCGGCATTGCCGGGTTTTTTGTTTTTGATACTGCAGTGTTTAAATAATGCCCAGTTTGATCATCGTCATCAATTGCCCTTCACCCACCAGGCCACCCAGAATGGCACCGGTCATGATCAAGATCCATTCCTCTTGTTTGAACACTGGGCGCAACAATCCTTCGAATTCCAGCGGTGTCATGGCCTGCATTTTTTTGCCAACCACGTTCTCGATATCAAGCGATGTTTGAACATAGGTTTCGGCGTGCATGATCACATCGGCCAAACGCGCCATCAACATTTCAGAGGTGTCTTGCTTCATGCGCTGGAATGATTCCGCACCTACAGCCATCACGACGAACGGTTTCACAATGCTGGCCTTGCTGTCCACCATCTCGCGTACGCGTTCATCCACCATTTTCTGAACGCGCTCGGAAAGGGGGCCCGCCACCATTTCACCAATAATGGTTTGGGGCGTCAAAATATCGCGTGCAATAATTTTGGCGTAGTCAGCGGCTACCTTTTGTTGGCGCTTCAAGAACAAACCCTGAATGGTGTAAGAGCCAAACGGAATTGGTTTCTTAGGCTCGAACAGAATGTTCAGAGCGATCCAGTCAGAAATGAAACCCACCAGAAAACCGAACACGGGCAGAATCCATGGTTCTTTTAGAAGAATCCACAGAATCATCTGCACCACACCGATCATGAAACCAAAGTACAGGCCTGACACACCAAAAAACTTGAACTCCTCCCGGCCTACCTCTTGGAAGATACGGTTCAGCAGGTGTTTGTCTTTCATCAGAATTCGAATGACCAAGGCCTTCAAATCAAGTATTTCATCGATGTTGCCCTTGATGTCTTCCATCACGCTGGCAATAACACCAGGCACATCTTTCTTGACGCGATCAATCAGTTTTTTCTGGGCGAAGTTCGGCAAACTTTCCCAAAGACGCGGTTGGTGCTTGGACATCACTTCGCGAATGATAGTCTCAATTACCTCCATCGCCGGGCCTTCCAGTTCCTTGCCCAAACGTTCAGAGTCCAGCTTGGAAACCACTTCATTGACTGACACCAACTTGGTTGTAATGGTGTCAACAGCAATAGACGCCATGCGCAGCGCGTTGCGCGGCACAATGCCTTGCCAGCCGAAGAAGGGTGGAATACCCACAAACTTCATGGGGTAGAACATCATTTTGACCGCAGCAATCTTGGTGACATAACCAAGGATGGCGGCAACTACAGGGATTGAGAGGTAAAAGAGGTAGTTCTGTTGAACATCAACGTAAATAGTTGCCCAATCCATGAAAGGCGTCCCCTTAGAATCTTATTTTTTGTTGGTAAAGTATAAAGATATATAGTCGTCGATCTATTTTTTGGACGGCTTTTTCTAATCTGTCTTGTCTCGTTCGCCAGTATAACGATCAATGACTGCCCTTCAGGGGGTGGAAATTAGATCAATTATTTTAATAATTACTTCAGGATGACCGTTTTGGATTTTTCCTTCCTGCATTTGGGGCTTCCTGCCTGGGCTGTTTTTCTAGTTATGGCGGCTACCGGACTCTTTTTGGCCTGGTTTTTTCAGGCCGCAGCCCTTTGGCTCATGTTCAATCCGAAAGAATTCAAGGGTTGGCGTATTCCTCTGTTCAGAAAACTCGGTTTACACCAGTTGGGCCTTGAAGGCCTGGGCTGGCAGGGTTTGGTTCCGCATCAAAAATCTGTCATGGCAGAAATTGCCGTGCGCTTGATGACTCACAAACTACTTCCTCTGGATGAAATGATCAAGCGCATCCCAGCGCAAGGTTTGTCGGATCGCTTGACCCCGCCCATGCAAGAAACAGCAGATCTGGCTTGTCGTGAAGTCATGCTGAAGCACAAACCAACCTTGTGGGAGAGCTTGCCGAGTTTTCTACAGAACTCGATTATTTTCAGAATTCGCGGCATTGTTCCCGAAGTGGCCAAGCAAATCATTCTGGATTTGCAAAAAAAGCCTGCCTACTACCTAAGCCTGAAGACGCTGGTGCTGGATGTAGTCACAAGCAAGCCATTTCTGGTCGTTGATCTGTTCAAAAGCGCTGGCAAAGACCCCATGGCCTACCTTATTCGTTTTTCCCTGGTCGCAGGGCTTGTGGTGGGTGTTTTGCTGGCGGCAATTTCCTTGTTTGGCATCCAATGGTACTGGTTGATCGTGGTGGGTGTGGTGCTTGGTGCGCTGGCCAACGAGTTGGCACTGGAAAGTCTGTTTTTCCATCCCGATCACGGCACGATTCGTCTGGGTAATTTCACGGGTTTCTTTTTCCGGGATCAAAAACACATCTCTGAATTGTTTGCCCAAACCGCTGCACGCGAGGTGTTGACCACTGAGAATATTGTGCTGGCGCTTTGTCGTGGACCCAATGCAAAAAATTTGTCATCGTTGATTGATTACCATGTGCAGCGGGTCATGGACTTGGAGTCCAGTGGAATTAAACCTTTGCTGGTCACTATTTTAGGCGCCGAGCAATGGGTTGCCATCAAGCGCGATGCTGCCAAAATTTTTGCAAGCAAACTTGAAGCGCATTTGATGGCTGCACGCGTGTATTTGAACGACGCACTCAGAATTGAGGAAGTGATTGTCGAGCGTTTGTCGGGTTTGCCCGCCATGGAATTTGAAAAAGCACTGCGTCCGGTATTTTCCCGGTATGAATGGATGATGCCTTTGATCGGTGCCGTGTGGGGTGCAGTTCTGGCCGCAGTTTTACTGATTCTGGTTTAAATAAAAGCGGTTTTGAATCCGCATTGAGGTTGTCAGAGTATTACTTACAAATTCGACAACACAAACACTTAAAGATTTTGGAGGCGACATGTCCACACAGGTAATTGGTTCGGTCAATGAGTTGGAAGGCCCGGTCAGCATTATGCGTGACGGCGAGACCCGATCATTGGCTGCTGGCGATTCAATCATGGCTGGCGATGTAATCACGGCCAGCGATTCCGGACGTGCATCCATTATTTTGTCCAACAGTTACGGCGAACCAATCGGCAATTTGCTGGTTGCTCCCACCGGTAGCGTAATTGCAGACACCACGCTGAAAAATGGTCAAACTGCATTTGTTTTCGAAGCCTTGTCGGATGACGGCGTAACGATTGCAAACCTTGACCCTGATTTCGCGGAAATGGTTGAATTGCAAGGTGTTGAGCAAGCGGGCGCTGAAGGCGGCATGTTTGGCTTGTTCGGCGGCGGTTTGTTGGCGGGTGGCTCCTTGGGCGGCACGGCCGCAGCTGTGGGCGCTGGTGCCGTGGGCTTGGGATTGTTGGCGTCTTCAAGTGACGACGAGGGTTCAGGCCCGACCAATTCCACGGGTGGTGGTTCAGTGGATGACAGTGATGATGGCGGTGACGGCGGTGGCGACGACGGCGGCGGCGATACCGGCGGCACGACAGGGACTCCTTTGGATGCAGTACTTGACCCTGTGCTTGATGCCTTGGCTGACACCCCTTTAGTTGCGGTTACTGATCCCTTGGCTGATGCACTAGGCATGTTGGGTGGCGCGGCCGGTGGTGGCGGTGAAACAGACGGCCCCACGGGCACACCTCTGGATGCAGTGCTCGGCCCCTTGGCAGATGCAGCCGGTGGTGGCGGTGAAACAGACGGCCCCACAGGCACACCTTTGGATGCAGTACTCGGCCCATTGGCGGACGCTGCGGGTGGCGCAGGTGGCGGTGAAACAGACGGCCCCACAGGTACGCCTTTGGATGCAGTGCTCGGCCCATTGACTGATTTGGCAGGCGGCGCAGGCGGCGGTGATTCAACGGGCGGCACCACTGGTACACCTTTGGATGCTGCGCTTGATCCCTTGCTGGGCATGGCAGCCGACTCACCTTTGGCACCTATTACCAGCATGTTGGATCCAGCGATCATTACGGATGCGATTGGCGGTGGTTTACCAGTTTGATCAAACGCTTTGCAGTGAAGTGAATTCGCCTTTCTAGCGGGAGGCAAAACGTGACAAAATCGGGCAAGTCTAACTTGCCCGTTTTTGTTTATGAATCTCATCAATGCCAAAGGTGTACCCACCTGGGGCCGAATGTCCGCTTTGCCCGGTTGTATTAACTGGCAACAATACGATGCTCGCAATGCCATGGGTGCAAAGCGCATGGCTTGGCAGCGGCGTTTTCTGTTTAAGCACTTCGATTTTTATGGCGCACTGGGCCAGGGGTTTACATTCGGCTGCGGCATGGTTCGATTGGGGTTGCTGAATTCGACATTCGCGTACCTGCACACCGCCACGGGTTTGCATCGAATTCAGTTTGATCTGCCTTTGGATGTTGGATTTCAAAGTGATTACAAGCCAATAGGGCAAAGCGGCTGGACTCACCCGCTCAAGAAAAACCACGAAGTTTTTGCTGTGCGAACTGAAACCGCCCGTACACTGAATTTCAGGTTTGGCGATTCATTTCATGGTCAAGTGTCAATTGATTGTCGCGAATCGGAAACCCTCGCTCTGAATACGCCAATTGCCAATACAGGCTTTGCCTATGCCCAGAAAAGTAGCGGTGGGGCGGTGAGTGGTCATGTTCATTTGAATGGCGTCGACTATTCGATCAATCCCGAGAAGGATGGCTGCTACCACGATTGGACTGCTGGTTTTTTGCGACGCGAAACATTCTGGAACTGGGCATGTGCCAGTGGTCGGACTGCACCCGGGCAACCCTTGCTTTCACTGAACGTGGCCCGTGGCGTGAATGAAACAAGCGCACACGAAAATGTGTTGTGGGTCGATGGGAAACTGCACAACCTGCCACTCGTGCTTTTTGAATACGACCGGGACAATGTACACGCGCCTTGGCGTGTGTATTCACAATGCGGCGCAGTCGACTTGCAATTCACACCCAAAGGCAGCATCGACGATCACCGAAACCTGTTGGTGTTGGCCAGTCGGTTTAACCAGTGTTTTGGTGAGTTTCGGGGCACTGTCTTTTTAACTGAGACCGGTGCCACTTACTCATTGAATGGTTTGACGGGTTGGTGCGAGGACCATTACGCCAAGTGGTAGTGCCCAGTCGTGCTCACACTTCAACCATTTCGAAGTCGCTTTTGGCCACGCCACAGTCCGGGCAAAGCCAGTCTGCAGGCACGTCGGCCCACAATGTACCCGCAGGAATGCCCTCGCTGGGCATGCCGGCAGCCTCGTCATAAATCAAGCCACACACGATACATACATAGGTTTTCATTTCCAGATCTCCAACAACATTTGAATTTTTGTGCCGCAATGCTATCAAGTTGTGCGCAAAAAAAGTTGGTGTGGCGCTCAACTCATAGAAGTTGACGATTGCGAGATGGAATTTAATAGCTTTAGGGTAAACGACAATCATTAGAACGCCGGGCTTTCCATTCGGTGTAAGCCTGCTGTGTGAAAAACAGGCTAGACTCACGCCTATACAGAGAAAGACCATACCAGACAAGATTCAAGGAGAGTGTGTATGTCAGTGAGTACCGACACCGTACGCGATGCATTGCGTAGTGTCATTGACCCCAATTTGAACAAAGACTTCATCAGCGCCAAACTGATCAAGAATATTCAAGTAGACGGCGGCGATGTCAGTTTTGAATTGGAATTAAGCTATCCCGGCAAAAGCCAGCTAGATGGTTTGCGCAAAGCGGCGATTGCCGCTGTGCGCGCTCAGGTGCCCGGCGTGGAAAACGTCAGCGTAAATGCCTCCATCAAGATTCAAACCCACGCCGTTCAGCGCGGTTTGAAGCCGATGCCGAATGTAAAGAACATTATCGCAGTGGCTTCAGGCAAGGGCGGTGTGGGCAAAAGCACCACCGCGGTAAACCTGGCTTTGGCGCTGGTCGCTGAGGGTGCGCGTGTGGGTATGCTGGATGCGGATATCTACGGCCCTTCACAGCCCACCATGTTGGGCATCACTGGCCGTCCGCAATCGGACGATGGTCAAATTATCGACCCCATGGAAGGCCACGGCGTGCAGGCGATGTCGATCGGCTTCCTGATCGATGAGGACACACCCATGGTGTGGCGTGGCCCCATGGTAACCAGTGCGCTGGAGCAGTTACTCAAGCAAACCAACTGGAAAGACCTGGATTACCTGATTGTGGACATGCCACCCGGCACAGGCGATATTCAGTTGACCCTGTCGCAGAAGGTACCCGTGACGGGTGCGGTAATTGTGACCACGCCACAAGACATCGCTTTGCTGGACGCACGCAAGGGCTTGAAAATGTTTGAGAAAGTGGGTGTGCCTATTCTCGGTTTGGTTGAAAACATGGCCATTCATGTGTGTACAAACTGCGGCCACCAAGAGCATATTTTTGGCGACGGTGGCGGTCAGAAAATGGCCAAGGATTACAACATCCATTATCTGGGCGGTTTGCCGCTTGACATGCGAATTCGCATGCAGGCTGATTCAGGCAAGCCCACAGTGGTGGCTGACCCTGATGGCGATTTGGCGAAAACTTACAAGGAAATTGCACGCAAAGTGGCTATTCGCATTGCAGAGCAATCCAAAGACATGTCCTTGAAGTTTCCATCGATTGTGGTGCAGAACACTTAAACTGTTGTTTCCAGGGCGCCTTGGGGGCTAATGTGCCTAAAGACGAGTTGAACTTTCAAAGAATCGCCAGCCCCGCACCCAAGGCGGGACTGGCCGGCGTTTGGTCGGCCCCCAATCTTGTTCTGGACGCCGATGGCAATCTTGCCGTTTGGGCCGAGCAGGGTAGAGCCCAGTCATTTTCCCACAGCACCCGTCAACTTCCCTGGTTGGTAATTCATGGTGGTCCCGGCGGCAGCTTGGGGGCTTCTCATGTGGCACCGATTCGGTTTGCTGGTCTACCCTGGTTCGGTTTTGATCAACGCAACAGTGGCTTGAGTGAAGACCTGGACCTCAGCGTGATCGACTTGCAGCGATTCATAGACGACGCACTTGAGGTTGCAGATCGACTGAACATCCCGAAGTTTCATATTCTGGGTGGTTCTTGGGGAGGTACTTTGGCATTGGCTCTCGCCGCTTATCGCCCCGATCAGGTTGTCAGCGTGGTGTTGCGTGCTCCGTTTTTACCCATGCGCCCGCGCGTGGATGCCTTCTTTGAATCGCTGGAGCGAATTGCCCCTGATTATTTTGCGGAACATTTCGGGCCCGGCGCACGCACCGATTTCGTGTGCGAATGCTTTGAGGTGGCCACACCCGAGCATCTTGTCGAACTTTCCGTGGCCTGGAACAAACTGGAAACCGCTTTGTTAACCGGCAAGGCTGCGAATTTTGACAGCCAAAGACCTTTTCTGAACGATGTTCAAGAGTTTGCATTGGTGCGCAAATATCGCCTGCAGGCCCATTTCCTGAAACACGACTGCTTTCTGTCGCCAGCCGATCTCGATTCAATGCTGTCAAAGGTTGCCCAGGCCAACTGGCCTTTGTCCATCATTCAGGGAATGAATGACAGAGTGTGTCCGCCGGGTGGCTCAAGGTTGCTCTCAGAAATTGTTCTGCGATCAAGGTTGATTGAATTGCCCACCACAGGCCACCTTGCTGATTCCGGGGGCATGGTCACTGCCATTTCTCAAGAGGTTTCACGGCATCATCTTCTGGTCTGACGCAAGCACGGTCGGAACCTTCTACCTTTTGGTCGTACTCAATCAGTATCCAATTGACTGAGTTGTCTTGTTTCATGAATAAAAATTTCGCGTCAGGTTCTCCTTTGGGCTCTCGGTCTCAGGGGGCCAGAGCAACCCCCCCCGTTTCTGCGTGCCTCGAATCTGGTTTCACTGCCCAGGAGGCAAGCTTGTTGCATGAGGCCATTGGCCTGGCTGGCATGCGCTGGTATGACGGACTTGGTGTCATCATGGCAAAAAAAGAACAGTTTGAGCTGTCCTTTCGCGCCGGCGAGTCCCAAAACGCAAGGTGGGTGGTCATGGCATTCCCGCTTTACAACATGAACGAGCCAAGTTCGGCAGAAATATGTCTCCATTTTCTGGCAGAAGCTCACACCATGATTCACGTGCTCGACTTCCAATATCAGGTGGGCATCAATATGGAGACTGAAAATCTGGAGTTTTTGATGCAGTTGCCCCTGCAAGGGGTCACGGGTGCGCAAATGGCCAATTTGATCCAGGCATTTTTTGATGCTCTGGCCAATTCGGTGATGCAGGAATTAACCGAGATTCTCGATGGGATGAATCAGTAATGTCTTGTCTCATGTAACATTTCGGCTATTGAACTTCATTAAAGCAAAGTGAACATGAGCATTAAATCGGACAAGTGGATTCGCAGGATGGCTGAGAGCACAGGGATGATCGAACCCTTTGAGCCAGGCCAGGTTCGTTATGCAGGCGACAAGAGAATCGTGTCTTATGGCACATCCAGCTATGGCTACGATATTCGCTGCGCAGATGAGTTCAAGATTTTCACGAACATCAACAGCACCATCGTGGATCCAAAAAATTTCGATGAAAAAAGCTTCGTCGATTTTAAAGGCGATGTGTGCATTATTCCGCCGAACTCTTTTGCCCTGGCGCGCACTGTGGAATATTTCCGAATTCCTCGCAATGTGCTCACTATTTGCTTGGGAAAAAGCACCTATGCGCGTTGCGGCATCATTGTGAACGTCACACCGTTTGAGCCTGAATGGGAAGGGTATGTGACTCTTGAGTTTTCAAACACCACGCCATTGCCTGCCAAAATTTACGCGGGCGAAGGCTGTGCACAGGTGCTGTTCTTTGAAAGCGACGAGGTGTGTGAAACCTCTTACCGCGACCGCGGTGGCAAGTATCAAGGTCAAGTTGGCGTTACATTGCCAAAAACCTGATTCGACCCGGGGCGTTGAATGTTGCCTTTCCAATCATGGCCAAGCTGAACATTCAACCTGGCCAATACCAAGGCCAGCAAAGCGACCCCACAGGCCATTGCGCCCACAGTGGAAACACCAATCAAGAATGGCGATAGAGGTATGGACAAGGCTGCGGCACTTCCCACCGACACCGTCATTCCGAGGCGGCAGCCCAGAATTGCACCGGTTTTCTTCTTGAGTAGGTAATTCCCGATGGCGGCTCCAAGATGTTTGTCGTAAGACACCAGCAATTTGTTGATGCCCTGAAATATTCCATAGGCCACATGCATCAGTGAGCGTGTAACACGGCCGTACTGATGCAGGTTTTGCCAAATGTAGTTGCAGTTGGCTTTGCGTCTGCAACACATGTGTTGAGGTACTGAATGCTTTTGTCTCGACAAATGTATTGCCCATCGATGAAATATACTGGGCCGCCTGCTACCACTTTCATCCGTGTTGTGGAGTACTTTGCCAAGCAGGGATTCTTTGATGTCAATCAATCTTCTTGCAACAATCAGGTAGGTACTGGACTCAAAATTTGACTTTCTGCGGGCATGCTCTGTTTCAGGCTCCGTTCTGCGTGCCCCCCAGCCCGCTTTAATCAAACCAAGTGCGGCAATACTCAAAATTGACGATACGGCATACAGGCCGGCCCCAGCTACTTTGTGAATAGCCATGCCGCTGAAATTAAGCTGACCCGAGATCACTCGCCCAACGCCAGAGGCAATAACCAGTGCCATGTCTGATTTCTCTCCGGATGAGATCAGGTTTCGTGTCAAACGCTCGGCCAGTCCCGAGATATCTGCGAGGCTTTCAGCCAGTTCCTCCATGTGCTTGGACAGGTGTATCAATGCGCGAACGGTTCGGCTTTTGTACTGCTCGGGATATGCAAGCGTCTTGTCAAACGAATGCATGTGGCCGTTGCCACTCAACACTTTGGCACGTATCTTGGCAACGCGTTCAAAGCCCATGTCGAAATTGTTGATGTACTGGTCCAGGCGTTTGGTCAAGCTGCGAGCCGGTCGAAATGGTGTTTGTGGCTCTGTAACCGAGGAGGGCCAGGCTTGTGACGAACTGATCAGCATGTGGGGCAAGTTGGCGAGAAAGTTGCCTATTGAACCTGTGCCAGATGACATTTCTGTGAAGTCACTACATAGAGGGATAAATGCGCGACAATAGGGCTTGGAACAGGGGGCTGCGTAGTGGATAATGCACCCTTGTTTTGTGTTGAACCCCGATCACAGGAAGATCAATGAAATTTCGTTTTCCCATTGTCATTATTGACGAAGATTTCCGCTCCGAGAACGCATCTGGTCTCGGCATCCGTGCCTTGGCCGACGCCATCGAGAAAGAGGGCGTAGAGGTATTGGGAGTCACGAGTTACCACGATCTTTCCCAGTTTGCACAGCAGCAAAGCCGCGCCAGCGCCTTCATTTTGTCAATTGACGATGAAGAGTTCGGATTGGGCAGCAAGAAGGAAATTGAAGACGCACTGCAGAATCTGAACAATTTTGTGCAGGAAATTCGCTTCAAGAACGCGGATATTCCAATTTATCTGTACGGCGAAACCCGCACTTCACGGCATATTCCGAATGCAATTTTGAAAGAATTGCATGGTTTTATTCACATGTTCGAGGACACACCCGAATTCGTGGCCCGGCACATTATTCGCGAAGCAAAAAGCTACCTCGATTCATTGGCGCCGCCATTTTTTCGTGCCTTGGTGCATTACGCGCAAGACGGCTCCTATTCCTGGCATTGCCCCGGGCACTCGGGTGGCGTGGCGTTTCTGAAAAGTCCGGTTGGGCAAATGTTTCACCAGTTCTTCGGTGAGAACATGCTGCGTGCCGACGTGTGTAACGCTGTGGATGAATTGGGCCAGTTGCTGGACCACACAGGCCCCGTTGCAGCTTCCGAACGCAATGCCGCCCGCATTTTCAATGCAGACCATTGTTTTTTCGTGACCAACGGCACATCGACCTCCAACAAAATGGTTTGGCATGCCAACGTAGCACCCGGCGACATCGTGGTGGTCGATCGCAACTGCCACAAATCGATTCTGCACTCAATCACCATGACCGGCGCCATTCCCGTGTTTTTGACACCCACGCGCAACCACCTGGGCATTATTGGCCCGATTCCGCTGGATGAATTCAAGCCGGAAAGCATTGCCAAGAAAATTGAGAACCACCCGTTTGCAAGCAAAGCCAAGAACAAGAAGCCCCGCATTTTGACGATCACGCAAAGTACCTACGACGGTGTTTTGTACAACGTTGAAATGATCAAGGAGGTGTTGGGTTCTGAAATTGACACCTTGCACTTTGACGAAGCCTGGCTGCCGCACGCCAGTTTCCACCCCATGTACAAAGACATGCATGCGATTGGTCGGGACCGCCCGCGCACCAAAGATTCCTTGGTGTTCGCCACGCAATCGACTCACAAAATGCTGGCAGGTTTGTCGCAGGCTTCACAAATTCTGGTGCAGGAAAGTGAAAACCGGAAACTGGATCGCCACATTTTCAACGAAGCCTATTTGATGCACACCTCCACCAGCCCGCAGTACGCAATTATTGCAAGTTGTGACGTGGCAGCAGCCATGATGGAACCTCCTGGCGGTACTGCTTTGGTCGAAGAAAGCATCATGGAGGCGCTCGATTTCCGCCGTGCCATGCGCAAGGTGGCTGAAGAATTTGGCGATGACTGGTGGTTCAAGGTGTGGGGCCCCGATGTGCTGAGCGAAGAGGGCATGAGCCCACGTGACGATTGGCTGATCCATACCACCGACACCTGGCACGGCTTTGGTAAAATGGCCAACGGTTTCAACATGCTTGACCCGATCAAAGCCACGATTGTGAACCCGGGTCTGGATGTCAACGGTCAGTTCTCGGATGCGGGTATTCCTGCATCAATTGTGACCAAATACCTGGCTGAACACGGTGTTATTGTTGAAAAAACAGGTTTGTATTCCTTCTTTATCATGTTCACCATTGGTATTACCAAAGGTCGCTGGAACACTTTGGTGACTGCGCTTCAGCAGTTCAAGGACGATTACGACAAAAACCAGCCTTTGTGGCGTGTAATCCCTGAGTTTTGCCAGGCACACCCGCGCTACGAGCGTGTGGGGCTGCGCGACCTGTGCAACACAATTCACAATATGTATCGCCTCAAAGACGTGGCCCGATTGACCACCGAAATGTACCTCAGCGACATGCAACCGGCCATGGTGCCAGCAGATGCATACGCCAAGGTTGCACATCGAGAAATTGAACGTGTGGCCATTGACGAACTGGAAGGCCGCATTACATCGGCCCTGTTAACGCCTTATCCACCCGGTATTCCTTTGTTGATTCCTGGTGAAAAGTTCAACGCCACGATTGTTGATTACCTGCGCTTTGCTCGAGATTTCAACAAGCAGTTCCCAGGTTTTGAGACAGACATTCACGGCCTGGTGGGAATTGAAGATGAGCAAGGCAACGTCAGTTATTTTGTGGATTGCGTCAAAGAGTAAATTGACTGAGGTTTCAGGGATGCTGTGATTCAGTCGCAGCATCCAGCGCCTGCATCAAATCGGCAATCAAATCAGCAGAATCCTCAAGTCCGATTGCAAGCCGTAAAATTGGCCCACACTGGCCATTGGCATCAGCCAAGTGCCGCTTTCGGCTGTCCGGTATGTTCACCACCAAACCGAGGCTCTCTGGGCCGCCCCATGAATACGCAATCTTGAACAGTTCAAGCCTGTCGATTATTGCGCAGGCCTGTTCATCGGTGTACTCGGCGTTCAAGATCACCGAGAAAACACTGGCAAACCCATTGAAGTCGCGTTTGTAAAAAGCATGACCAGGGCATTCCGGAAATTCAGGATGAAGCACCCGCGCAACCGCGGGGTGTTGCTTCAAAGCCTTGGCCACCACCAAACCACTTTCGGCTTGCCGCTGGTAACGCAAGGGTAGGGTAAGCAGTCCGCGTAAAATCAAATCGCAATCGGCGGGCGATACGCCAAGGCCCAGTATTCGGTTGCGCCGTTCCAAATCTGCAAAGGCTTTGGTGTTGTTGCTCAACACTGCGCCCATCAACACATCGGCGTGCCCGCATTGGTATTTCGTCAAGGCCTGCACGCTGAAGTCAAAACCGTGCTCAAAAGGTTTGTAGGCGATTCCGGCAGCCCAGGTGTTGTCTATGCCGGTGCGCGCACCGTGGGCTTTTGCAAGGCTCACAATGGCTTGCAAATCCGGCACTTCGAAAGTCAAAGAGCCAGGGGCTTCAGTCCAAACCAGTTTGGTGTTTGATTGAAGGGCACTTGCCACCGTATCAACATCGCAAGGGTCGTATTCCGAGAACTCCACACCGTAGTCGGCATGCAGGCTACGCGCAAGCGCTTGCACGGGGCCATACACGTTCTCGGGAATGAGCCAGTGGTCGCCGCTTTTCAGGCAGGCCTGCGCCACAAGTGCAATGGCGGTCAGGCCTGACGGGCACACCAGCGTGTGCGTGGCACCCTCAATTTCAGCCAGCTTCTTGGCCAAGGTGTATTGGGTTGGGTTGCCGTGCAAACCATAGCTGTAGTCCAGGCCAATCGGGTTCACGGTTGCGCGTTGTGCCGCCGTGTTTTCAAAAAACGTGCTGGATCCACGGTAAACGGGCACAGGCAGGGCCGAAAAGCCTTTTGCGCTCACAGGCTTGGAGTGAACAATTTCAGTGCTTGGGCCGTGTGTGGATGGCTTGTGTTTGAAGGTACTCATCACTTGCGCCTTGCTCGCCCAATCACAACGTTTTAATCATGATTTGCGACTTTCTGTTCCAGTCGTACAAGCGTTTCCGCTCGATTGGAAGTTTGTCGATGTCGCCCACTACAAAGCCGCGTTTCAAAAAGAAATGCGATGTTTGCGTGGTCAGTACAAACAATTGTTTCAAGCCCTGTTTGCGCGCGTCGTGTTCAATTTTTTTCAGCAAACGTTCGCCGTCGCCAGTACCCTGCCAGGAAGGATGCACCACCAGGCAAGCCAGTTCAGCAACTCCCTCAGTGTGGTAGGGGTACATGGCAGCGCAGCCCCACAAAATACCATCGTGTTCCAGCACGATGAAGTGATCAATATCGCGTTCGATGCGGTCACGACCGCGGCGCACCAGCACACCTGCCATTTCCAGTGGTTCAATTAGCGTTTTGATACCGCCGGAATCATCCAATGTGGCCTGGCGCAAACTTTCCAGGTTTTCTTCAGACACCATGGTGCCCACACCGTCGTGCGAGAACAGTTCCAGCATCACGCCACCATCCAGGTTTAGTGGCACGATGTGCGCACGTCCCACACCGCCTTGCACTGCCAGAATGCAGCATTCAAGATAGTCTTTGGTCAGCTCAGGCAGATCATTCTGGAGCATGATCTCACGGGCTCGGTCCAGCTCAAGTTCCTCAAGCAATTTGCCGCTTTTGTCGAAAATACCCTCGATCTGGCTGACAAAAATCAATTTGTCGGCCTTGATTGCACGTGCGGTGCTCGTTGCCACGTCTTCCATGCTCAGGTTGAATGCTTCGCCCGTGGGCGAAAAACCAATCGTAGACAGCAGCACAATCGCACTGCTGTTCAAACTCATCTGGATGGCAGTGACGTCTATTTTTCGAACCAGGCCGGTGTGTTGCAAATCAACGCCATCCAGAATGCCCATGGGGCGTGCCGTGATGAAGTTGCCTGAAATAACCCGCATGGAGGAATGTGCCATGGGTGTGTTGGGCAAGCCCTGCGAGAACGCGGCTTCAATGTCCAGCCGAAGTTCACCAGCCGCTTCTTTGGCGCATTCAAGCGCACTTTTGTCGGTGATTCGCCATCCCTTGTGAAAGGCAGGTTGAATATTGCGCAATGCCAGTTGTTCTTCAACCTGCGGGCGAGAACCACACACCAGCACAATGCGCATGCCCATGGCGTGGAGCAGCGACAAATCCTGAGCCAGCGAATTCAAATAGCCTTGGTAAGCCAGCTCGCCATCAACAGCGACTACAAAAGTTTTGCCCCTGAACGCGTGAATGTAGGGTGCAACGGTTCGCAACCACTGAACAAAAGTTTGGCTGTTCATGGAAAGGTCATCGTGGCTGGGGGCGTTACTCATGGGCTTGGGGGCTGTCCTGAAAAAAGGGAATACACTGTGGGCAGCCGCGGCCGCTCGTTCGATTGATTATAATTTCCGATTGTGTGTAGTCCAGCCTTCGCACTGTATTTCCCCGATTTGATCGGAATTTGAACCCAATATTGGTCATTTGTGTTGTCAAAAGAACAAACCCTTCAGTCCTTGCCAGAAATTCGATACCCCGAAGAACTGCCGGTTTCCCAGCGTCGCGCTGAAATCAAACAGCTGATTGCAGCGCATCAGGTGGTCATCGTGTGTGGTGAAACCGGTTCTGGTAAAACCACACAGTTGCCAAAAATGTGCCTGGAGTTGGGGCGTGGGTTAAACGGGCAAAGCATTGTGCACACCCAACCACGACGCTTGGCTGCCACAGCAACCGCCAAACGCATTGCGCAAGAACTGAATTCCGAGCTTGGCCAGTGGGTGGGCTTTAAAATTCGCTTTCAAGACCAGTCGAATGCCAGTACAGCCGTAAAGCTGGTGACTGACGGTATTTTGTTGGCCGAAAGCCAGACAGACCCGCTGTTCAAGAAGTACGACACCATCATCATTGACGAGGCGCACGAGCGCAGCCTGAACATTGATTTCTTGTTGGGCTATTTGAAAGAGGTGCTCACCAAGCGACCCGATTTGAAGTTGATTGTGACGTCGGCCACCATCGACGCTGAACGTTTCTCCAAACACTTCGAAAACTCGGCGGGTCAACCGGCACCCGTCATTGAAGTGTCAGGCCGTTTGTATCCGGTTGAAGTCCGTTACAAAGACCCCAACGATTTCGACACCAGTCGCCGCAAGAATGCGCCAGTTAATCCGGCAGATGAAGTGGATGAAGATGCATTTCAAGCGGCAACGCTTGATGCTGTTGAAGAGTTGTGTCGCGAGGGGTCGGGCGACATTCTCATGTTTTTGCCCGGCGAGCGTGAAATTCGCGACATGGCGAATTTCCTGAGTAAAAACATGCGGCAAACGCTGGAAGTATTGCCCCTGTTTGCAAGGCTGACCGCGCAAGAGCAGGAGCGTATTTTCAAGCCCAGTGGGCGCCGGCGCATTGTGCTGTCCACCAACGTGGCGGAAACCTCGCTTACCGTACCAGGTATTCGCTATGTAATTGATTCCGGTGTGGCCCGTGTGAAGCGCTACAGCTACCGCAACAAAGTAGAAATGTTGCAGGTGGAGCGAATTTCCAAGGCTTCGGCCAACCAGCGGGCAGGGCGTTGCGGCAGGGTTGCCAACGGTGTGTGCATTCGTTTGTATGCTGAAGCAGACTTTGCAGGCCGTGCTGATTACACCGATCCTGAGATTCTTCGCTCATCTTTGGCCTCGGTTATTTTGCGGATGAAAAGCCTGCATTTGACTGAGGTGGAAGACTTTCCATTTTTGCAGCGCCCCATGGGACGGGCAATCGCTGATGGCTACCAATTGCTCAGCGAGTTGAATGCGCTTGACGATGCCGGGCATTTGACGAAAATCGGCCGTGCGCTGGCGAAGTTGCCGCTCGACCCCCGAATTGCTCGAATGCTGTTTGAAGCCAGCCAACGGGGCTGCCTGCGCGAGCTCTTGGTGCTGGCATCTGCACTGTCGATTCAAGACCCACGCGATCGTCCAATTGACGCACAAGAGGCTGCTGACAATGCCCAACAGCAGTTTGATGACACCGAATCAGATTTCATGTCGTTTCTGAAGTTATGGAAGTTTTATATTGATTTAAAAGAAAAAGAACTGACGAACCGTGAAATGAAGAACACGCTTCAGCGCAAATTTTTGTCAGCGAACCGCCTGCGGGAATGGAGCGAAGTTCACCAGCAGCTGACTGCCATGGTGAAAGATCAAAAGTGGGTTTTGAACACCAAGGCCGCGGAATACGATCAAATTCACATGGCACTGATGGCGGGTTTGTTGGGCAATATCGGGCTGAAACATGAAACGGACCCGATTTACCTGGGTGCACGCAGCATCAAATTTTCAGTCCACCCAGGATCGAATCTGTTCAAGAAAGGCGGCAAGTGGATCATGGCCGCAGAGCTGGTGGAAACCACCCGTTTGTATGCCCGTAGCGTCGCGAAAATTCAGCCTGACTGGATAGAGAAGGTTGGCGCACACTTGGTCAAGCGCAACCACAACAATCCCCATTGGGAAAAGGGTTCAGGCCAGGCGGTTGCCTTGGAAACAGGCACCATTTACGGTTTGCCAATCTATTCCCAGCGCCGCGTAAGTTTGGCGAGGTTTAATCAAGCCGATGCACGCAGGTTGATGATTCATGAAGGTTTGGTACCCGGGCAGGTAAAAACCAATGTGCCTTTTTATGTGCACAACCGCAAGTTGATCGAAGACCTTGAGAAGCTGGAGCACAAGGCACGCCGCCAGGATATTTTGGTGGACGAAGCGCTGATTGCCCAGTTCTACGACGACAAACTGCCGGCGGGTGTGTACAACCAGCAAACCCTTGAAAACTGGGCCAAACAAGCCAGCAAGGAAGACTTGGCTGCCTTGTACCTGAACAAGCAAGACTTGCTGAGCAAAAAGGCAGGGGACATCACGACCGAGTTTTATCCCAAGAAGCTGGAAATGGGCGGTTTGGCCTTTGATTTGAGTTATCACTTTGAACCCGGAAGCCCGCGCGACGGCGTTACGCTAACCATTCCCTTGATGTTGCTGAACCAGGTGAACGCAGGCCGCACGGAATGGCTTGTGCCCGGCATGTTGAAAGAAAAAGCCTTGTTGTTGCTGAAAAGCTTGCCGCAAAAGTTGCGCCGGCATTGTGTGCCTGTGCCCCAATTTGCCGAGAAGTTTGCTGAGGCACACTTCGATTCCAGCCTGTATGACAAACCACTTCTTGAACGCCTTCGTGATTTCGTGGCCAGTGAAACACCAGCCCGTCCTTTGCTGAGCGATTTCCGAATTGAAACCCTGCCGCCCCATCATTTCATGAATTTCAAATTGCTCGACGAACATGGTCGCCAGCTGGACATGCAGCGCAGTTTGTCGGCCTTGAAGGCAGAATGGGGGCGCAAAGCACAGGAAAGTTTTAAAAGCTCGGACGTGGTGGAGCAGGTTCGCGCCCAGGTGGGTGGGCAGTTGGGTGGTATCGGTCAGCCTGCCTCGCCAAAAAAACCATCCTCGAATTCAGCCAGTGTATCCGCATCATCCGGCGCAACTGCCTTCAGTGATCAGCCCATTGTTGACTGGAGCTTCGGCAATTTGCCGGACATGCTGGAAATCAAGCGTGGCGGACAGACTTTTTTCGGCTACCCAGCCTTGAAAGACATGGGCGACCATTGCATTGTGGAAGTGTTCGATGAAGAAGACATTGCCCGCAAGGTGCACCTGGACGGCGTACTACGCCTGTTCAATATCGCGCTGAAAGAGCCCTTGAAGTACCTGACCAAGAACCTGCTCGATTTTCAAAAAGTGGCCATGTTGTACATGCCCCTGGGGTCATCCGAGGAGCTTCAACAGCAGTGGATCAAACTGACCTTGATGCGCAGTGCACTGGCCGCTGGCTTGCCCACCACGCAAGATGAGTTCAACGGCAAGGCCCAAGAAGCACGCAGCCGAATGAATTTAATTGCTCAGGAAATTGGAAAAATTCTTCTAATTATTCTCAATGAATACAATGTACTGAATAAAAAACTTCAAGCTTTCTCGAAGTCATTTCCAGAGTGCGTTGCTGACATTCAAAACCAGTTGAACTGGCTACTTCCCAAAGGATTCTTGCTGAAAAAGCCCTGGGAGCAACTGACCCATTACCCGCGTTACTTGAAAGCGGCGCAGATTCGTCTTGAGCGGGTGCGCAATTCAGTCGACCGGGACAAGCAGTTGATGAAAGATGTCATGGATCTTCAATTACACTGGGTCCGTGCCAGTTCACAATTGAAGGGCCAGGAAGATGAAAGCCTGAACCAGTTTGCCTGGCAGCTTCAAGAACTTCGGGTGTCGCTGTTTGCCCAAGAACTTCGTACGCCGATGCCAGTTTCCGTCAAGCGCTTACAAAAGGCTTGGGAAACCATGGCAAGGCGACAACAATAAAGGGAAGCTCTATGAACAACGCAATGTCCATTCTGTTTAATGCGCTTGTGGATTCGTTTCGTCCAAAAATGCTGATGTTGACTTTGGTGTCGGTGGCCATCGCATCCGTATTCTGGTTGGTGGTTATTTGGCTGTCGATCGACCCTTTGGTCGGTGCGGCCACTTGGGCCTTGGGTTATCTGGGTTTTGATTTCTCGGCTGACGCCTTGGCCACTGATGCAGCTTTCATGGGATGGCTGAAGTTCATATTGGTGCCACTGGCCGTCTTTGGCCTGTTGTGGCCCATTGTTGCAACTTCTGCGGTCTTGCTGGCTGGTTTGTACGTCACGCCGCCGGTGGTCAACTACCTCACAGAAAAGGAATTTCAAGGAATTGAAAAGAAGGGCGACTCCGGCATGGTGATGAGCTTGTGGGTTACTTTGAAGGCGGTCGTGATTTTTCTTGTTGCCTGGATTGCCACGCTGCCTTTGTGGTTGATCCCCGGCATGGCCTTTGTATTGCCCATTTTGCTCACCGCCTATTTGTTGATGGCGGTGATGCGTTTTGACTCCCTGGCTGGGCATGCGACAAAGCTTGAAATCAAGGAAATCAAAAAGCGGGACAGCACATCGGCTTGGCTCATTGGTTTGGTGTGCGCATTCTTGAGTTTTATTCCTCCCATTTTGTTGATCATGCCGGTAATGTCCGCATTGGCTTTCACCCGACACTACATGGCATCCCTGGCGCAAATTCGAGACGACAAAGTGATCGACATGCCGGTGATTGAATCCAACTAAACACGCAAGAGCACAAACATGGCAGTACCCAAAATTGGCCTCATTGTGGTGGGCGACGAAATTTTGTCGGGCTTAAGGCAAGACAAACACATTCCAGCTGTAATTGAACGTTTGACCGCTCGAGGATTGCACTTGTCCTGGGTTCAAATGGTGGGCGACGACCGTGAATTTTTAACCGACACATTGAAACGGTCTTTCGCAAGCAACCATATCGTACTTAGCTGCGGCGGTATTGGTGGAACACCCGATGACCACACCAGACAAGCGGCAGCCCAGGCTTTGGGTGTGCCCGTAGTTCGCCACGCAGGTGCGGTGGATTTAATTCGCCAGCGTTGCGAAGAAAGCGGGCAACCCTTGGATGAGTTTCGCCTGCGAATGGCTGATTTCCCGGCTGGTGCAAGCCTGATTCCAAACCCCTACAATCGCATTGCCGGTTTTACAGTGGCTCAACACCATTTCGTTCCAGGTTTTCCTGTGATGGCTTGGCCCATGATCGAATGGGTACTGGACACGCTTTATCCACAATTTCATCACCAAGAGCTTGAATACAAAAAAGCCCTGTTGCTATTCAACACACCAGAGGCACGAATAACACCAGTGATGGAGCAGCTTGAAGCCACTTACCCAGCGTGCAAGCTATACAGCCTGCCCAGTGTGGGCGACAACAAATTGGCGCGACACATTGAACTGGGTGTAAAAGCCAGGGGCGATTTTGGAAAAAAGGAAGTGGTATCGACTGCGTTCACCGAGCTGGTGAAGATTCTGGAAAATATGTGTTGTGAGTTTGAGTTAATCAAATAAAAAAAAGCCTGCCACAAAAGAGGGCAGGCTTTGAGAATTCGTTCCAGGAGGAACGAGGAGACATCTTTACAAACAAAACAGAATTAAGCTGCTTTGCGGGCCTTGGTCGTGGCTGTGTTGGTGGCCTTGATAGTTGCCTTGGTTGCGGCTTCTACGTTGGCTTCTGCCATTTCAACAGCTTGTTTTGTGGCCTTGCTTACGCTGTCGTAAGCGGTGTTTGCTGCGGTAATTGCTGATTTCATCAGTGCAACTGCACTTTCTGAACCGGCAGGCGCATTCTTGCTGGCTGATTCAAACAGCTCAACGAATTTCTTGTTGTTCTCAGACACTTGCTCTTCAACCAGCTTGGCCGCTTCAGAAGCGATGCCAGAAGACAGGGAGTACAGGTCTTTGCTGTAAGACACAGCCTTTTCAGACAAAGGTTGAGTCACTGATGTTGATACCGCTACAAATTCTTGAATGTCTTTAGCTGAAGACAAGGCTTTCACGGCTTCAACGCTATCTTCCATGTAAGCTTTAACGGCGTTAAGATTCAGCTCAACTACCTTTTCAACGTTGCTGAACGATTGCTGGCTAAGGCCCAGGATCTTTTCAAGGTTGGCTTTTTGCACATCAAGGAATTGTTCGGGGGTCATCATCATAGTTTGCTCCGTCAGGTTTCGTACCACTTGGGTTGTTTTCGACACCGTTTGATGCGGTGCACAAAATGAATTCTACCAAAAAAAATCTGCATGTCAACAAAAATGTTGCAACGCAATAAATTGACTTCGTTCTGTTGTATTAATCATGATTGAAGCGTTTTACACCGATGAATTTGTACTTCCTTTGCCTCCCGGGCACCGCTTTCCCATGGAAAAGTATCGAATTCTCCGTAACAAAGTAAATACAAGCGACTGTTTTATAAAGCTTTCGGTGCCGGAGTCTGCAAGCCCTGGGCAGTTGGCTCTGGTCCATTGCCCGCATTACATCAAACGTGTTGAAACTGGCAGTCTTTCCAGAGATGAACAGCGAGACATCGGTTTTCCCTGGTCCGAGCGGATGGTTGAGCGCTCTAGACGATCGGTGGGTGCCACGGTGGCGGCAGTTCGAAGTGCGCT
This sequence comes from Limnobacter alexandrii, assembly GCF_005871185.1. GTDB lineage: Bacteria > Pseudomonadota > Gammaproteobacteria > Burkholderiales > Burkholderiaceae_B > Limnobacter > Limnobacter alexandrii. Next base: position 112,742 of record NZ_SWKN01000007.1, on the reverse strand, counting down.
GCAGCACGGTGCCTCAGTCAACCTGGCAGGAGGAACCCATCACGCCAAGCGTGACAAAGGCGGGGGCTTTTGTGTATTCAATGATTTGGCAGTGGCTGCGCGCGTTTATCAGACGGACGGGATCGCGCGGTTGAATTCAAGCCCGTTCAGGTCGATTTCTGCCAATAAGGGAAACAGAGCATTGGTAATTGATCTGGATGTGCACCAGGGCGACGGTACCGCGGCCATCCTGGAAAATGATTCCAGCGTATTCACTTTTTCAATGCACGGTGAGAAAAATTATCCCTTCCAAAAAGAGAAAAGTGATCTGGACATTGAATTGCCTGATGGAACAGGGGATGTGGAATATCTTACGCAGCTTGAAAAGTCCTTGATCCAGATTGAGCAATGTTTCAAGCCCGACCTGGTGTTGTACGTCGCTGGGCTTGATGTGCATCAAGCCGATCGATTGGGAAAGCTGGCCCTCAGCGACGAAGGCATTGTACTGCGAGACCAAATGGTCTTGTCTTGGGCTCAACAATACGATTTACCGGTGGCTGCGGTCATGGCGGGTGGGTATTTTCCAGACCTTGAACATTTGACCGATCTGCAACTTGGGGTGATCAAGCGTTTGGTCAGCTATGGCAAACACCATCAAAGCCGATCAAAACTATGCTGAACGGGTAGATTTAAGAAATCGCTCGAATTAAAGGACTTAAAACCCTGTTATCACTCGATCTGGTACCTTGGCGCCCAATACAATTGTGCGTAGAATTCAACAAAACATTCGTTTGAATAATAAAAGACAAAACACCATGATCTACAAAGCATTACTTGGTTCAACACTTCTTGCTTTTTCCATGGTGTTCAGCCCCGTGGTTCAAGCAGCGCCTGGTCAAACTGAGCGGGCACACCTGAAACAGGCACACGATCCGCTTTCCTTGAACAGTTCAGTGGCTTTGGTCGCCGATGCCGATTCACTCGAGGTGCTTTACGCCAAGAATCCCTCGGCTGTGCTTCCCATTGCATCGATTACCAAGATCATGACGGTAGTGGTCACGCTTGAGGCAGGGCTTGATCTTGATGAAGTAATTACCATCACCACCGACGACATCGATTACTACAAAAATACCCGCTCGCGCCTGAAGCCCGGCAGCGAGTTTACTCGCCGCGAGCTCATTCATCTGGCACTGATGGCCTCTGAAAACCGTGCGGCCTCTGCACTTGGTCGCAGCTACCCCGGGGGCCTTGCTGCGTGCGTGGCACAGATGAACCGCCGTGCGGCTTCGCTGAGAATGTTCAATACCAACTTTGCTGAAACCACAGGTTTGTCAGTCGAAAACAAGTCGAGCGCGAATGATTTGGCCCGCATGGTACTTCATGCCCAACGCTTTCCCCTGATTCGCCAGTTTTCAACCGATCCTCAATTTTCAGTTCAGTCCAGCAAAGGTCAGTTGAATTTCAGGAATACCAACCGCCTGATCAAAAACAAAGAGTGGGATATTCAGGTTCAGAAAACTGGTTTTATCAATGAAGCAGGGCGTTGCCTGGTGATGAAGGCGAGGGTAGGCGATCGCAACCTCGTGATCGTATTACTCGATGCCCTGGGCTCCCAGGCCCGGTTTGCCGATGCTGAACGTATTCGTGAATACGTCATGGCCGTGGCACCCAGTACTGCTGCTTACGCTACCAAATAAGATTACAGCCTGAATCGACCGCTGGGTGGGGTTACCCGCCCTTGCCATCCCAGTGATGCACTGATTCGCTGTGCGGTGTGCATCAGCTCTTGAAGCCAGTCTTCCTGAATTCGGTCTGCTGGTGCAGAAATAGACAAACCTGCAATCAGTTTCGACGAATCGTCGTAAATGCCCGCGGCCATGCAACGAACACCCATCTCAAGTTCTTCGTTGTCGCGCGCGAACCCTTCTGTTCTTACCAGCAGCAGTTCTTTCTCCAGCTTTTCAAGTGTAGTCAAGCTGTTCAAAGTGGTGCCGCGCAAAGTGGTTCTGTCCGCGTACAACTTCAGGTTTTCTGGTGATTCATTGGCAAGAAAAAGCTTGCCGGTCGAAGTAAGGTGCAAGGGGGCACGGCCACCGATGGCACGCACCACCTGCATGCCGGAGCGCTCACTGTAAGCGCGGTCCACATACACAATTTCATCACCCTGGCGAACGGAAAGGTTGACTGTTTGGCCAGTCAGGCGGTGCAGTTTGCGCATTAGTTCAAGCGCTGCATCACGCACGTTCAATCGCGCTTTTACCAGGTTACCAAGCTCGAGCAGTCGCATACCCAGGCGGTATAAGCCGGGGTCGGTACGGTCAACCAGCCTGCAAGCCACCAGGTCATTCAAAATTCGGTGCGCCGTGGAAGGGTGCAGCTTGGTGTCGCGGGCCAAGTCTTTCAATGCTACGGGATCTTGGTGTTCAGCCAGGGCATCCAACAACTGCATCATTCGCTCAATCACCTGAATACTGGTGCGTCCAATTGACTCTTCGCTCATACGGGGTAGTTCCTTTTCATGCAGTGAGAAGTTTAAACCATATTGTGAAATACGTCACTCGTTATGGTTATCACTACTGGCCGGAAAGCGGCGTGCTGCATACACTTGACGGGTTTTCTGACACTTTTGGGGAAATGTCTTGCGCGTCGGTTTGTTTGTTACCTGCCTTGTGGATTCCATGCGGCCCTCCATCGGTTTTTCAACCATTGAGTTGCTGGAGTCAGCGGGTTGCGAGGTGGTTGTGCCTCAAGCCCAGACCTGTTGTGGTCAGCCGGCCTGGAATTCGGGCGACCTGGACAGTACCCACAAGCTGGCTCAAAAATGGTTGACCGAATTCGAGCAGTTTGATTACGTAGTGGCCCCATCGGGTTCTTGCGCAGGCATGACAAAAACCCACTACACGGAAGTGTTCAAGAACGACCCCGACTTGAAAATGCGTGCCGCAAGATTGGCTGCGCGCACCTATGAACTCACCGATTTTCTGGTGAACGTGTTGGGCGTAGACAAGGTCAAACTTGACGTCAGCGAACTAAAACAGATCACCTACCACGACTCTTGCAGTGGGCTTCGCGAGTTGGGTGTGCAAAAGCAACCCCGTACCCTGATTGGAAAAATGGGGGGTGTTGAAATTGTTGAAATGAAAGACAGCCGGCAGTGCTGCGGTTTTGGCGGCACTTTTGCCTTGAAGTATGGAGAGGTGTCCAGCGCAATTTGCACCGACAAATGTGAGCAGGTGCAAGCCACTGGCGCACAGGCCGTGGTGCTTGGCGACTTGGGTTGTATGTTGAATATTGAGGGTCGTTTGCGCCGCATGGGAGATAACACACAGGTGTTGCATGTGGCCGAATTGCTCACGGGCCGCAAGCCCGGTCAAATTTAAAGTGGGGCAGTAACACCATGCAAGTACAAAGCATGTTTTTCGAGCGCAAGGCCAGCGAGAAGCTGAACGACCCGCGTTTGCAGGAAAACCTGAAACGTTTGTCTTCAAAGTTTGTGAATGCAAGGGCCACCAGTATTCTGGAGTTGGAAGACTTTGAAGGAACGCGTTCTGCGGCCGTAGAAATTCGCAACCGAAGCATCAAGAGTCTGGATGTGTGGCTTGAGTTGTTTGAGCAAAAAGCAGCCGAGACCGGCGCAAAGGTTTTGTTTGCACGCACGCCGCAAGAGGCAGCGCAACTGGTGGTGAAAATTGCCCAGAAGCACGGCGTGAAATCAGTGATCAAATCAAAGTCGATGGTGACTGAGGAAATGGCGCTGAACAAGGCGCTTGAGGCAGTCGATGTGAAGGTGCGAGAGACCGACCTGGGTGAATACATTCTTCAGATCAATGACAACGAGCGACCTAGCCACATCATCGCGCCTGTGGTGCACAAAGACAAAGAACAGGTGGCTGACCTGTTTGAAAAACATCACCACTTGCCCCGCAAAACCGACATTGCAGAGATGACCCGTGAGGCACGTGAAATTTTGCGTCCCCAGTTTTTGGCCGCCGACATGGGTGTCACAGGTGGCAACTTCATTATTGCGGAAACAGGCTCTGTGGCCTTGGTCACCAATGAAGGCAATGAGGGCATGTGTACCATCAACCCGCGCGTCCATGTGGCCATTACAGGCGTTGAGAAGGTGGTGCCAACCCTTGAAGACTTTGCCACTTTGATTCGCCTTCTGCCGCGCTCGGCAACGGGACAAAGTATTTCCAATTACGTGTCGCTGTTGACTGGCCCGAAGCGGGAAGGCGATCTGGATGGTCCCGAGCACATGTATTTCGTGATTCTGGATGGTGGCCGCACTGGTTTGCTGGGCGGGGAGTTCGAAGAGATGCTGCGCTGTATCAAATGCGGTGCATGCATGAACCATTGCCCTGTGTACCAAAAAATTGGTGGTCATGCCTACGGTTGGGTTTATCCGGGCCCTATGGGATCGGTTCTTACGCCCAGTTATACAGGCATTGAAAAAGCCCTTGATTTGCCACAGGCGGCCACCTTGTGTGGTGAGTGTCATGTGGTTTGTCCGGTAAAAATTCCACTCCCCGATTTGCTGCGCAAATTGCGTGAACAGCAATTCTCTCGAGGACTTCGTCCCTGGCAAGAAAAAGCAGCATTCAAGGTGTGGGCTTTTGTGGCGCAACGCCCAGCCTTGTACAGAATACTGTCACGCATTGGCATCAAAGCCATGGCCTGGTGGGGCAAACGCAAAGGTGGAATTCACAGCTTGCCCGGCGCCAGTGGCTGGACCGATCAACGTGATTTTCCAGTGCCCACTGGAGAAACCTTCTCGAATCTGTATCAGCAGCGCAAGAAGAAATAAATATTATTTTTTCAGCAGATGCGGTTTACAGTTCAAGCGTATGGTGGCTGCGCATTCAGTCACCAATTCGGGGCCTTTGTAAATAAGACCGGTGTAAATTTGCACCAGCTTTGCACCAGCACGAATTTTTTCCACGGCATGCTCGCCACTTGAAATTCCACCAACTCCGATAATTGGAATGTCATCGCCCAGTTCGGCGTACAAGCGTTTGATCACGTGTGTGGATTTTTCCAGCACCGGCTCGCCACTCAAGCCACCTTGTTCCTCGCCGTGCGGCAGGCTCGCCACGCTGGTTTTGTCGATTGTCGTGTTGGTTGCAATAACGCCGTCAAAGCCGAAATGGGTAAGCCGCTTGGCTATGGCGTCAATTTGCTCGTCATCCAGATCGGGGGCAATTTTCAAGGCCATGGGTTTGTAAAGGCCATGCTCATCAGCCAGTGCTTTTTGTTTTTCCTTCAACGAGCTCAGCAAAATATCTAGGCTGTCGCCGCCTTGCAGGTCGCGCAGGTTTTTCGTGTTTGGTGAGGAAATATTCACCGTGATGTATGTGGCATAGGGGTACACCGCTTCCAGTGCAGCCAAGTAATCGTCTGCTGCATTTTCAACTGGTGTGACCGCATTTTTTCCTATATTGATGCCCAGCACGCCTGGATAATTGCTGGCTTTCACATTGCGTATCAGTGTATCCACGCCTTCATTGTTAAAGCCCATTCGGTTAATCAATGCATTGGCTTTGGGCAGTCGAAAAAGGCGGGGCTGCGGGTTGCCCGGTTGTGGCTTCGGCGTTACTGTGCCCACTTCCAAAAAGCCAAAGCCCATCAATCCCAGTTCGCTGATGTAGGCTGCGTCCTTGTCCAGTCCGGCTGCCAAACCCACGCGGTTTGGGAAGTCGATACCCATCACTTTCACCGGGTCAGCCACCGCTTTGGGCGAAAAAAGTTTGAGCAAACCCAATTTGCGCAGCATTTGCAAATTGCTGAAAGTGACGTGGTGTGCTTTCTCAGGATCGAGAGAAAACAGGGCAGGGCGAACAAGCGAATAGGGCAGCAACATGGCAGTTCTTAAACACCAGTGATATGAACGTAACAGCCCGCATTGTAACGGGGAAACCGAGCTTCTATTTGTGCTTCGGCTCAGCCAAGGGCTGCCATGCATTGTCCTGAAGAACTTCGGCTGAGGAAAAGCGGGCTTTGTACGCCATTTTCTCGCTTTCCTTGATCCAGTAGCCCAAATACAGGTAGGGAAGCTCCAAGTCCCGGCATTGTTCAATTTGCCAAAGCACCCCGTAAACCCCCAGCCCACTTTGCTCTTCTGGATCGAAGAAAGTGTAAACAGACGACAGGCCATCAGTGAGAATGTCGATGATAGACACCATCACCAGTTTGCCTTCGGGGTTTCGAAACTCCACCAAACGCGAATTCACCCTTGTTTGCAGCAAAAATTGAGAATACTGCTCACGGCTGTCTTCATCCATGCCGCCACCATGGTGCCTTGCAGATTGGTATTTCAGGTACAGCGCATAGTGTTCAGAATTGAAATGCAGGCGCTGGACGCTGGGTTTCAGGTTTGAAAAAGCCTTCACGGTGCGCCGTTGGCTGCGATTGGTCTTGAATTGAGACACTTTCAGGCGCAGGGGTTTGCATGAATTGCAGCCGTCGCAATGGGGTTTGTAGGTGAACAGGCCGCTACGGCGAAAGCCCATGCGTACCAACTCGCTGTATACATCCGCATTGATCAAATGGCTTGGCGTGGCCACCTGTGACCTGGCCAGGCGATTGTCCAGGTAACTACAGGGATAAGGCGCAGTCGAATAAAACTGCAATGTAGAGAAGGGCAGTTCCTTAGGTCTGGTCATACGTCCATTTAAGTTCGCGAGGTTCCCAATTCAAGGCTGGCTGAACGATGGAATTCGCCATCTCAGTCTCAAACACCTTTCTGCTTACCGTGCGGGCACCCATGGACATCAAGTGTCCGGTGGCCTGCTGGCAATCAATTATGTGCACATTCTGTGACTTTAGCCAATACACAAAATGAGCGAAGGCCACTTTGGATGCATCGGTTTGCGTGGCAAACATGCTTTCACCGTACACCATTTTACCCAAAGCAACACAGTACAAGCCGCCAATTAATTGGCCGCTCTGCCAGTGCTCGACGGAGTGAGCCAAACCCCGTTTGTGAAGGGCTGTGTAAGCGCCTATTACCTCCTCGGTAATCCAGGTTCCATCTTGCCCGGGCCGAGGTGCGGCACAGGCCCGCATGACGTCTTCAAAGGCTGTGTTCAGGCGAATGGCGCTTCCCGGGGTGCCATTCATCTTGCGGATTGCTTTGGCCAAAGAGCGGTGTAGCTTGAATTCTGCGGTGTACAACACAGCTCGGGGGGAGGTACTCCACCAAAGCACAGGTTCCCCTTGAGAATACCAAGGGAAAATTCCGCGCGCGTAACTTGCTTCAAGCCAGTCCGCATTGATTTCCAGGCTGGCGGCAAGCAAGCCGGGCGGGTATTCAAGCGCGTGCGCCGTGTTTGGAAATTCGCCCGGGGAGTCCAGCCAGGGTATGGTGGTCTTTGTCATCCGGCCTTGAATTGCGAGTCAGCCCAGTCAGTGTGGTCGAATACATCGCCAGTGTGCAAGGTGTAGCGCCCGGCTTTCCGGTCTGCAAAAAACAGGGTCAGCGTTTTCGAGACGGTTTTAAATGCCAGCTCGTCCCATGGAATTTCTTCTTCGGAAAACAGTTTCACATCGAGGCTTTCCTCGCCCGCACTGAAGGTGGGGGTGGGCATCTCGGCGCGAAAAAAGATGTGAACCTGATCGGCGCGAATCACATCGAACATGGTGAACAAAGGCCCCAGTTTAATTTGGGCGCCAGCTTCTTCCCAGGTTTCGCGGGCAGCGCCCTGGTGGGTAGTCTCGTTCAGTTCCATGAATCCAGCAGGCAGTGTCCAAAAACCATGGCGGGGTTCAATGGCCCGTTTGCAAAGCAAAACCTTGCCTTCGTAGGTAGGAATGGTGCCGACTACAATTTTTGGGTTCACGTAGTGAATGGCCCCACACCCTGGGCAACAAGCCCGTTCCCGGTTGTCGCCAGCAGGAATTCGGAGTTCAAGCAGGGTGCCACATGCGCTGCAGTATTTCATTTGTTGTTTGCTTCTGTTTTTTTAAAAAAATCACTTGCAGTGTACCCGACAAATATGTGTATAATTCGGGCTGCTCGAATTGCTGAGGCAATGCAGGCAGAAGGCAAAAAGATTTAAAAGTTTTGTTTAAAAAGTGTCAGCAGCTTGTTGACAAGTTAAATGAAATAATTAATAATCTCGGTCTTCGCTTCGGGGGTATAGCTCAGCTGGGAGAGCGCTTGCATGGCATGCAAGAGGTCAGCGGTTCGATCCCGCTTACCTCCACCAAAGCACACGGTTTTAGGTCCCCATCGTCTAGAGGCCTAGGACACCGCCCTTTCACGGCGGTAACAGGGGTTCGAATCCCCTTGGGGATGCCAAATTTGGCATGAAACGCTTCTCACCCACCGGGTCAGAAGCGTTTTTTATTTACGGCTGCGAGGTGACAATGAACCCATTCCCGAACAAAGCGGTTTTCTTCTCGCTGGCCGTGATTACCCTGCCAGTTATTCAAGGTTGCGCGGTGGCGAGTGCCACGGCAGGCGCAGCCATCTCAATCACAGGTGCTGTGGTTTCTACTGGCATTAAGGTCACCGGTGCTGTCGTTGAAGCAGGTATTGATGCCGTCAGTGACGACGACGAAGATATTGACGATTAAAGTCTCTATCAAAGCCCTCATGGTTCCTATCGTTTACCCCAACCACTAGGGGATATCCGAACTTATTTGCTGCATCTTGGTCAGGTTGTAGGTACTTTCATACGTGATAACCTTTCTCGTCGCATCTGCAGTGGAGCCTTCGGCTTGATCAAACGTCTGGTTTACTTTCTTGTTGTCGTACTTGTATTGGGAGCGGCCTATTCGGTGTCCCAAACTTTGCTTGGCGATCAATCCCAAACCACTCCAAAACAGGGCAGCAAGGGGGCTGCGCCCAAGGTGCTGGTTGAAACTGTAAAACTTGAATCAACAGGCAGTTCGTTTGGTGCGATCGCAACCGGCTGGGCCGACAAGTCTGCCGAGGTGTTTGCCGTGGTGGATGAGAAGGTGACCCAAGTGCTTTTCAAGCCGCAGCAGAAAGTCAGAAAGGGCGATTTGCTGGTCCAACAAGATGATCGAGAAGAGCAATTGGCACTTCGACTTGCTGAAGTACAGCTAAGGAATACCAAAAGCCTGCTGGATCGATACAAGCAAGCAGTTGGCAAGGGGGCAGTACCTCAAACTCAAGTCGATTCAGCTCAAGCCGATTACGAGGCTGCGCAAGTGGCTGTTGATCAGGCCAAACTGGCCATTTCCAACCATCAAATTCGGGCGCCATTTGCTGGCGTTGTCGGCATTACAGACATTGATCCCGGTCAGCGAATTGGGCCTGGTGTTTTAATTACCGGCGTCGATTCTCGCGAAGTGATTTACGTCGACTTTGAAGTGCCGGAAGCACTGGTGGCCCAATTAAGTGCCAGTGACATGACACAGATCGAGGTCGTGGCGACGACCCCCTCCGTGCCCGGGCAACAATTCAAGGCACGCGTTGTGGCTTTGGACAGTCGTTTAAATGTAGAAAAACGATCTCTGAGGGTGCGGGCCAACATCAGCAATCCGGATGATGTGCTGCGCCCCGGCATGTCGTTTGCCATACAAATGGCCGTCAAGGGACAAATGCTGGCCTCGGTGCCTGAAATCGCGCTTCAGTGGGATCGGGAAGGCTCCTATGTCTGGATGGTCCGCGATGGCAAGGCCGACCGCGAAAATGTGCGTGTGGCCGATCGCCGCCAAGGGCGGGTGTTTCTCGAAGGCAATATCAAGGAAGGCGAAATTGTGGTGGTCGAAGGCGGCTTGCGGCTTTCCGAAGGCGTAACCGTTGAACAGGTTGAGGACCCGCTTCAATGAGTCGCGCAACAGACGGATTAACAGCGCTGGGTTTGAAAAGACCCGTGTTGATTGTTGTACTTAATTTGTTGATCATGCTTGCCGGTTTGGTGAGTATTTTTGGTGTTGAGGTGCGTGAGCTACCCGACATCGACAGGCCTGTTGTCCTTGTTCGTGCGGTTTACCAAGGGGCTTCGCCCACTACGATGGATGCCGAAGTAACCTCCAAAGTGGAGGGCGCGGTGGCCAGGGTTTCTGGTGTGTTGCGCATCCAAAGTTCAAGCGAAGAAAACAATATGCGCGTGCGCATGGAGTTTTCACCTGACATCGATGTGAACGTGGCTGCCAACGATGTGCGGGAAGCGGTGAGTCGAATTACCAATCAGTTGCCTGAGAACCTTGATCAGCTTCTCGTGATTAAAGCCGATGACGATGCGCGGCCTGTGGTTCAGCTTGCGGTGTATAGCAACACGCTGGCCATGCAGGATCTTGCCGAGCGCGTGGAACGCGATCTGGTGCCTGCCTTTGTGTCAATCGACGGCGTGGCCGATGTTCCGCTGAATGGCAGCCAACCCCGCGTGCTGCGCGTGCTTCTTGACCCTGCAAAGCTGGCCCGTTATAGCATGGTGGCAACCGATGTGCTGGCCAGCCTTGAAACCATGAACCTGGATGTGCCGGCAGGCAGTTATTTATCAGGCAAGCAGGAATTGTTGGTGCGTGCAAATGCCTCCACAATTGACACAGAAGCAATCAATTCCATACTGATCAAAAACGGCATACGGGTTCGTGATGTGGCCGAGGTGTACTACGGCCCCATGTCGGCTGAATCATATTCTCTTCTCAATGGCCGTGCGGTTGTTGGCATGGGTGTGTTGCGGCAAGCTGGCGGCAACACCATTGCCATTGCGGACAATGTGAAAAAGCGCATGGCGGAAATTAACGTACAGTCCAAAGACTTGCAGGTCATCATGATTTCCGACGACTCGGTATTTATCAAAGGTGCCTTGCAAGAGGTGTTGATGTCTTTGATGTTTGCCGTGATGGTGGTTTTGATCGTTATCGCCTTGTTTCTTGGCCAATGGAAAGCGGTGCTGATTCCCGCAGTGACTATGCCTGTGTCACTGGTAGGTACTTTGGCAGCCATTTGGATTGTCGGCTTTTCGGTCAATATGCTGACCTTGCTTGCTTTGGTGTTGGCCACAGGCTTGATCGTTGACGATGCCATTGTGGTGCTTGAAAACATTCAGCGTCGAAAAAAACTGGGGGAAAGCATTACGGTGGCCTCGGTGCTGGGCACGCGACAGGTTTTCTTCGCAATTATTGCAACCACTGCGTCTTTGGTGGCGGTATTTTTGCCAATCGCTTTCTTGCCTGGTGAAACAGGTCGCCTGTTCCGAGAGTTCGGCATGGTGTTGTCGATGGCTGTCATCATCAGTACCTTCGTCGCTCTAAGTTTGTGCCCAATGCTGGCTGCAAAACTATTGAAAGACGACCCATCCACCACAGGCAAAAAAACCAGGTTTCTCGGTGTTCTACAGGTGTTTGGAGAGCGGATTGCAAATGCATATTTCCGAACCCTGGATGGTTTTCTACATCACAGACTGATTTTTTTGCTGGTGTTTCTCGGCGTGGCGCTTGCGGGTGGACTCACGTTCACTTTGTTGAATCAAGAGCTTGTACCTCCAGAGGACAGGGGTAGATTGGTGGTTGATTTCACCGGGCCAGACGGCGCATCGCTTGAATACAGCGGAAGGCAAGGACAAATTGCCGAGAACATCATGAGGCCTTATCAGGAACAGGGACTCATCACAGACATGTTCACGATCGTTGGCCGATATGATAAAAACCGTGTAGCAATTCAAGCCAATTTGGCCGACTGGAGCGAACGCGACACCACCCAACAAGAATTGGCCGCGAAACTAAGTAATGAGCTCTCGAGTATTCCTGGTTCGCAAGTTCGTTTTCAGAACGAAAGCAGCTTGAATATTCGAGGTGGGGGCGGGGGTTTGCAAATTGCCTTGTTGGGCGATGATTATGATGTGCTGGCCAACAATGCTGATTTGTTGGCTGATGCCCTGATCAAACAGATTGACGCTGTGCAGGATGTGCGCGTTCAATACGACACTTCTCAACCTGAACTTGGTTTTGAAATTGATCGTGAGAAAGCCAGTGATTTGCAGGTACCGGTCAGCAGGGTTACTCAAACTTTGCAAATCATGGCCGATGAATACCAGTTGCTTGATTTGAGTGTGGGCGACCAAGCTGTGCCGGTTATGCTGGGCTCCAGCAATGGCAGCCTGAATTCACCCTTTGATTTGCTAAACATCTATACCAGCAGCGAAACCGGTCAACTGGTGCCACTGGCCTCGATGATCACGGTGCAAGAACGCGGTGTTGCCGCCGAACTTGATCGCCATGCGCAACGCAGGGCAGTGGAGTTGAATATTGGCATTCCACCGGGCACCGACCTGGGCACCACCATGCAACAAATACGCGCGGTCGCAGATTCCACATTGCCTTCAAGCTCAACCCTTATTTTTCTCGGCGAGGCAGCCACCCTTGAAGAAACCTCCAATGAAATGCTGATTACTTTTGCAGTGGCATTGATTGTGGTTTTTCTCGTTTTGTCTGCGCAGTTTGAAAGTGTGGGCAGTGCTTTGGTGGTGATGTTTACAGTGCCATTTGGGCTTGCGGCTGCTGTGTTTGCTTTGTTGATTACCAATCAGTCTTTGAATTTGTTCAGTCAAATCGGTTTGGTGTTGCTGATTGGTTTGATGACCAAAAATGCGATTTTGCTGGTTGAATTGATGGACCAGCTTCGCGATGAGGGACACAGCATTGAATCGGCCATTCGAGAGGGCGCACGCATGCGGCTTCGCCCGATTGCAATGACCGTGCTGTCGACTTTATTGGGTGTGCTGCCTTTGGTGTTGACCTCAGGTCCAGGTGCCGAGGCGCGAGAGGCAATCGCCTGGGTGGTGTTGGGCGGCTTGGGACTGTCCACCTTGTTCACCTTGTACCTTGCACCCATGGGCTACAGTTTTATCGCCCCTTTCATGAAACCAAGGGCACACGCTGCAGAATTGCTGGACAAGGAAATTGAAGCGTACGAAATCAGCTTGAAAAAAGGCGAGGTGGATGTATGAAACGCCACGCCTGGATATTTCGCCTGTTGTTGCCGCTGACCTTGTTGTCGGCATGCGCTGTAACCGCGCCCGATTTGCCCCAGTCAGAAACGAAACCGCCTGAGAAGTTCGTGGCGCAGGACATTTTGCAAAACCTGAGCAGTGTAAAGGCGGCCGGGGTAGCCGGTGTCCGTTGGTGGGAAGGATTTAACGATCCGATATTGAATGAACTGGTGGGCAAAAGCATACAAAACAACTTTCAGATTGCCGCGGCTGCTGCCCGTGTAAAGGAGGCCCGCGCGCTGCTTGAATTGAGTGAGGCTGGCGATTCCTTGCTACTTGAGCTGGATGCCGAAGTCAGCGGCCAAAAATCAGATCGAAACAACAACAGCTCGAACAACACCGCCGGCGGTTCAAGCGGCAACAACGCCCGCGATGAGCGCAGTGCGTTGTTGGGTTTGGGCTTTACCTTGCCAATTGATTTGGCGGGTCGGGTTGAGCAGGAAGTGCGTGCTGCTGCAGCCAATTTGATGGCGGAGCAGGCTGGTTTGCGCGCACAAATTATCGAAACCAGCACAGCAGTTGCCCAAGAGTATTTGAGATTGCGTGGCAATCAAAAACAGCTGGCCATGCTTCGGGAGTCGGTTGAGTTGCAGGAAAAAACACTGGCAATTGTTCAAGCGCGTTTTGAAAGCGGCTTGTCGCCCGAGCTCGATGTTCGAAGGGCAGAAACATCGGTCGAAAATCTACGGGCGAGTATTGCGCCTTTGCAGCAAGCCTTGCAGGATTCTCGCCACCGTTTGGCGACCCTGAGTGGTCAGTTTCCGGGGGCCTACGAGCAATTGCTCAGGCCCGATGGCGATTTGCCAGAATACGGTTTGGGCATTCCGGTCAGCGTACCCTTTCAGGTCATTCAAGCTCGTCCGGATATCCAGTTGGCACAGGCCCGGTTTGCCCAGGCAGCCGCCGAGGTGGGCGTGGCGCAAGCTGATTTTTACCCCAGTATTGAATTGATGGCCAATATACAAATTGGCAGCACTGCAATCAATTCAAACCCGGCTACCAGCCTTTTGATTGGTTCCCTTGCTGCCTTGCTAAACCAGGTTGTTTACGATGGTGGCGCCCGGGATGCACGCTTGAATGCTGCAATGGCCCGTGCAGAGGGTGCATTGGCTGAATATGAACAGGTGCTGAGGGTGGTTACGCAGGAAGTGGAGAATTCACTGACTGCAATTGATTCCTCAACTTTGCGGCAAACAGCGCTTGGCAAAGCAGTGGTCTCGAGTAAACGGAGCTTTGAGCAAGCGGATGCGTTGTATCAGCTGGGCTTGGTGAGCTTTCTGGATGTGGTGGATGCGCAGCGCGTTTATGCAAACGCCGAACAGGCATTGGCCACGGAACAAACCAATTATGCAACCTTGATTGCTGGTTTATTCCGCGCGCTTGGTGTGCAGTCCTGATTAAAACCGCTCGGTAATGCCAATGCCAAAAAAGTGGGTGTCCAGCTGTACATTGCCCTGAAAGTCACCACCGCGCACTTCAGCTGGCGTAATCCCTGTGTTGTTGCCAACTGGGGCAGGGTCTGTGTCCAGCTTTTGGTAGGCGAAGTGAATGCTGGTGTCACGGCTTAAATCAAACTGACCACCAAACGCAAAATATTGTCGATCACTGTCTGGCAAAATCGTAATTCGCGTCTCATCATCAATCACGCTGTTTTCAATCGCATAGCCCGCTCGCAGGGTCAGCCTTTTGTACAGTTTGTAATTCAAACCAACTCGGTACGATTCCGCTGCAACAAAGTTTTGCGGAATATTTTCAAGCGTTCTGCCATTGCTTTCACGCACAAAATTCAATGTGGTCACCGAGAAATCCTGACGTGTGTAGGTGGCCATCAAATCGAGTTTGGGTGTGGCATGGTGAAACACGGATAGCCGCAATTCATCGGGCAAGGTAATTTCCTGTTTGATGATTTGTTCGGGGGCCAAGTCACCTGCCGCCTGGGGACCGTTCACACCCAGTGCGCCAAATGCAAGATTGTTGATCAGACCATCGCTGTTCAAGAATGCGCGAAATGCGGCTTGCTCTGGCGAGTCATCAAGCTTGAACTTGCCACGGTTGCCCGTGAATTCAGTTTTTGGTCGATAAGAAATGCCCACACGCGTGTTTTCAGTGGGCTCCCACAAACCACCCAATTGCGCATTGAATGCCCAGCCAAACATGCGCAGGCCCGCATTGCTCTCACCGGGAATGGGTGGTGCGCCAATCAATGCGCCTGCAGGTCCTTCAATCAGTGCAGCGGAGCCAGGTGCCAAGGCTTCAACCGCCTCGCGGTAATTCAGCTTCAATTTGATCGACTGAAAGTAACGTTCATACGATCCGTTCAAACCCCAAGACAATGTGGGGCTTAATTTGTAGCCAAAACCCAGGTTCAAGCGGGTTACCTTGAAATCAATGTCGCGGCCTTGATTGCGCCCCGGGAAATTTTCGTCGTAGTGAATTACCAGACCATGTGAGGCTGACGCGCCAAAGCCCATCACCAGTTTTTCATTGATTGGAATTGCAATAAACAAATTAGGCGCAAGTGCGCCGGCGTCATAGCCGTCTTTGCGACTGAACACCTGGCCATTTTGACCCTGCGGTGCACCTGAATCCGCGCCGTCGTTGTTTTGGGTCGATGTGTAATCGGTGCCAATGGTAATAACCGCTGCACCTTGAGTCAGTTCTGCTCGTTTAAACCGGGTTAGTGCGGCCGGGTTGGCGAACAGAACGGACGCATCACCTGCCTCTGCCGCTTGCCCTGCAGATGCATTTCCCATGGCACTAATACTGGTGGCGTCAAATGCAGTACCGCCTGCCTGAGCAGATGCACAGTATGCCAAGCCCAAAAGGATGGCAGTGGTCACACGTGTCAATGGAAAAAGGGAACCTGTTCTTCGGGCAGAAGAATGCATTGTTGTTGTCTCCGGTATTGTGGTCAGTGAACTTGCGAGGGGTATTCGCTCGAAGTAGTGACTTTTATGTAGTCATTTCAGTGTATCACCAAAGCTCAAAAATGTTACTTTCAGGTATTGAAGTAGATTGAGCACTCTAAAAACCGCTTTGATCTTGATTCTTGGGATCAAATGTGGTGCCCACCCGCAATGGGGTTAGTCCAATCTTGCAATTCAGTAAAACTCAAGGTGACCGTTAATTGAAGTAAGTAAAGTTCTGTATGGAAAGGGGGGTGTGTCATGGCGCTAATTGGCTCAAAACAGCTGGCTTTGATTACACTTGCTTTGACGACAGGGTATTTTTACTTGGGCGGGGTCAGCGCCGCTGAACCACTTTCCTTGAAAGTAAGCGGAAAACTTGGGACGCGTTCAGTCGCAGCGCCCGCTGCAACTCCGAAACAAACAATGCCAGCATCAAGCCTGTTGGGCAAAGTGAATTTGTTCAGAGGTGTGTTGGTTCACGAGGGGGCAGTTGTTCGATCAGGCGGCAACCCCTCAAAAACTGGTTTGGTGGTTTCCGAAGCAGAATCAGAGTCATCTATAAAAGCGATTTACGGTGGCGTGCAGGTTTCCCTGCAAGAAAACCTGAGTCTTGTCTACACCCCGGGTCGCTTGTCCAGCGCAACGCTGAACAGTGAAACCCAGGGGTTGTATTTGCTGACCCATCGCGGCGGTATGGCCAACTGGTTTTTCGGCATGGAGTCCAATACGTATTCAACCGCAGCCGATTCTCGCCGGGTGTCCAACTCTGCACAGTTTGGCGTAATTGTCAGCCTGAACTAATTAGCCTGCTGAATGGTTTCGCCATGGCGGCCCGAACCTTCCTTGAATGCCGTTGCGCCTTCAACCGTTTCGCCAGAACTCAGGGTATTCAGCCCAAACTCAAACTCCTCTTCCAGTGCTTCACGTTCACCAAATCCCCACTGGGTTAATACGCTTTGTCTGTCGTTGCGCATGCAGGTTTGCGGGTGTTTGCTTAACAAGCTGGCCAATTCAATAGCGCCTTGCAGGGCTGTACGTTCTTTTTCAAACCGGTTGGCCAATCCCCATGAAAATGCCTCTGCGGCTTCAACAGGTCGACCAGTCAAAATCATGTCAATGGCCCGGCTTTGACCAATTAAACGTGGCAAACGCACAGTGCCGCCATCAATCAAAGGCACGCCAAAGCGTCGGCAAAAAACACCAAATACGGCTGTGCTATCAGCAACGCGCATGTCACACCACGCTGCCAACTCCAAGCCGCCTGCCACGCAGTAGCCAGACACTGCAGCAATCACTGGTTTACTCAACTCCATGCGACTTATCCCCATGGGGCCAGCGCCGTGCCGTTCCATGCGATTGACGCGGCTTGGGTCGCCCGATGCAACTGCTTTCAAGTCTGCACCTGCACAAAAATTGCCACCCTCGCCAGTCAAAATGGCAACGCGTGCCGAGGCATCCGTTTCGAATGACTGAAACGCTTTTTCAAGCTGGTCGGCGGTGTATCGATCAACGCAATTGCGAGCCTCGGGTCGATTGATGGAAATTTTCCAGATCTCGCCTTGCTGTAAGATCTCAATGTTGACGGGTTCTTCTGCCTTGTTGTCCATCATGCGCCCTTTGTTAGATTTTGAATTGAACACAGCCACCAGCATACCGCGACTTAAGTCGCTGCAACTGCCTGCGCGTTTGGTGAGCACCAGAACCGGGCTTTATTTTGAATGGGGCATGAAAGCCCGTGCAAAACTTGCAGAATCTTGCAGCGTGGTTTTGTCAGATGAGGCGGCATGGAACTTGAAATCGGAATTGATGCGTTCGGTGTGGCAAGCACCGCCCAGTATTCAGATCCCGAATAGTTTGCAAAACGTCGATTTGAATTTTCCACTTGAAGCGGCCAGCCTGAACGACATTCAAAGAGCATGGACCAGTGCAATTCGCCGACGCTACGGTGCACATGTGTTCAAGTTGGCTTTGCGAGTTGTACCCAAACACACCACCTTGCTAGATTTAAGCCAAGTGGCTGCTTTTAAAACTGTTCTTCAGGACCGGTTGAATGAAAACCTGGCATTGGCACCATTGCTGGCCCAAGACCGCGGCATGTGGAGCAATTTACCCAATTGGCAAGTGGTCAAAAACCGAATGTTGGCGCAAGGCATGAACCAGCAAACCTGGCGATGGTTGACCCATCAAAAGACCGCTTACATTGCCCGCATTAATTGGGGGCAATTGAGCCACCTGAGTTGGGTGAATTTTCACGCTGCAGTGGACAGAGCAATTCCGATTTCCTGGGTGGACAAGCAAACCTCCGCCTTGCTCGGTTTTGGGGGTTTAAGTACATGGCTCAGGCGCAACCACGAGAATTTGAATACGGTGGCAGCCTTGAATATTTTGCGGGGAACCCGGCTTGCATTGGAGCGCCGCGAGAGCAACTTGAAGCTTGAGCATCGCAGAGAGCTGGAGCTGGAAGAGTTTCCCCTGATTACAGACTGGTTGCTGGGTAGCGCCGCCAGTGTGACCAAACGCCCGGTACTTATTTCCAGAAACTGGACATACGACACTTTAATGGCCCGCCAGGCGCATTGGCATTTGGTTGAACTGGATTTGGACCTTGGTCGCCAGAATGTGTTTTGGCCTGAAATTCTGGGCATGGGCAGTTTGGGTGACAACATCGAGTTTATTGAATTGAACTCCTTGAATGCGCTGTTGAATGAAGCCAAAAAGATGCACCATTGCGTGCCATCCTACATAGACCGATGTATGGCAGGTGATATCTGTATTTTTCATTTACAGATCAAAGGACACAGCCCACAGCGCGGCACATTGGAATTGCGACGCGCGGGTGCCAATGGCTGGCAAATCAGTCAGCTAAAAGGGCCATGCAATGCGCCGGTTTCAAGCCAGTTGTGGAGCGCTGCCCACTTGTTGCTAAGCCGCGCAAACTAAGCTTCATGAATGTTTGAGATTCAGGCAGCCTGATTTTGTCGACCTGCGTAGGCCTGTTCGGCCTCTCGGAGTGCTTTTTTGGCCTTGGCTGAAAACTCGGCAATCGAAATTTCGTGTGTCTGAAAAATGATCATGCGGGCGTATAGCTCTGCGAGGCAGGATGCTTGGGGACAGAGCGTCATGGTGTCCCTGGATGAAGGATATTTCGAGCGCCAATAATTGATTGCGCGTTCCAGTTCAATAATCGAAATCAGCTGTTGCGCTTGCGCTGGCATAAGTACACCTGCTTGGTTATTACTAAACTCAAGTATACATTAAAACGGCTGTTTATTTATACAGTATTAATTCAAAGTATGCGCTTTAAGAAATTGGCAATTTCAACCACTTCTTCACCGCAAACCGAATGCGCCATGGGGTAGGTGTGCCATTGAACATTCATGCCTTTGCTTTGCAGTAGTTTCACTGCTTTTTCCCCGCGTTCCATCAAAACAATGTTGTCTTGCTCACCATGTGCTGCCAGTACAGGAATAGCCAGATTGGCCGGGTTCAATTCAGAATCCAGGGTGTTTTCACAAGGCAGGTAGGTGGACAAGGCAATTAAGCCTGCCAGTTTGTGGCTTGTTCGCAAACCAAGCTGGTAAGCAATTGCCCCACCTTGGGAAAAACCAGCCAACACAATTTTTCCAGGCGAAAAGCCAAGCGCAATTTGATCTTCGATCAACTGACCAATCATGGCCTCGCTTTGTCGTATGCCGCCTTCGTCTTCCTGACGCTGCAAATCAACATTTTTAATGTCGTACCAGGCACGCATCACATAGCCGCCGTTGATGCTGACGGGAATTTTCGGTGCATGGGGAAATACAAAACGAGTGTCGGGCAAACCCATTTGTTCAAGTTCTTTGACAATGGGAACGAAGTCGTAGCCGTCCGCACCCAGGCCATGCAACCAAACTACACAGGCGGCGGGTTTGGGGCCGGTTTCAACAACAACGCACTCAATTTTTGAACCCTGGCTCATGGTGTATTTCCTTCTACGGGCTTTCGTAGGGCCGACTTCGGCCGAAACGCCTTGATCACGGCTTCATTGGTTTCAATGTAGGGGCCGCCGATCAGGTCAATGCAATAGGGCACAGCTGCGAAAATACCTTTCACAAGGCTGTTGCCTTCTTTGTCTTTCAAACCTTCCAGGGTTTCCGCAATGGCTTTGGGTTGGCCTGGCAAGTTCAAAATAAGACTTTCACCGCGAATTACCGCAACTTGGCGTGACAATATCGCCGTGGGTACAAAATGCAAGCTGATTTGCCGCATTTGCTCGCCAAAACCCGGCATTTCCTTGTGGGCCACGGCAAGTGTTGCTTCCGGAGTGACATCGCGTTTGGCGGGGCCTGTGCCACCGGTTGTACAAATCAGGTTGCAGTGGTGTTCATCCGCCAGCTTTTTCAAGGCGTTCTCAATTTCCGCCTGTTCGTCTGGAATCAACACTTCAACAAATTCAATCGGGTTCAGCAAGGCGTTTTGCAACCAGGTTTTCAGGCTTGGAATACCTTGGTCTTGATAGACACCAGCGGATGCACGGTCGCTTACCGACACCAAACCAATTTTTACGGCATCAAAACTCATGCTTCATCTTCCTCGGCTTTCTCTTCGATCAAACGGTAAATGATCTGGAACAACTGGCGGAAATTGCGCGGTGCCTTTTTGGCGGCGCGTTCCTGAACGGCTTGGCGAATAATCGGATTCAGGTTTTCCCGCGCGGCAGCGGGGTAACTCTCAATGAAAGTGGCCAGCAAACCCGGTTCTTCAATCAGGCGATCGCGCCACTGTTCAGCCGCGTGCAAGTGCAGCACTTTCAGTTTTTGCTCAACGGTTTCACCGTTGACCCAAGCCTGAATTTCCTCGTGCTCTTCGTCACGCATCAGTTTGCCAATGAATTGCATTTGCCGCTTTTTAGCACCAAATGATTTGCATTTGTGAAATTCTGCGATTTCGAGAAGCAGGCGTTCGCCGATCGGTGCCCGTTTGACTTTGTCATAAGGCATTTCGCACAAGGTTTTGCCCAAATCTTGCAGGGCCAGCATGTCTCGCTTGACTGCGGACTTGCTGGGGCGATCATATTCTTCAAACTCGCCCTGTTTGTCGTTTTCTGGTTCCATGGGCTGTATATTAGCCATTTTTGGCAGCATTTTTCGCAGGGCAATATGGGCTTTAGCTTTAAATCCGAGACATTTCAGGAATTAACCGAATACGCATTGAAAAAAGCCAAGTCGCTGGGGGCCACCGATTGCGCGGTCGACATCAGCGAGGCGGTGGGCCAGTCGGTCAGCGTGCGCATGGGTGAAATTGAAACCATCGAACACACACGTGACAAAAGCTTTGGCGTGAGCGTGTTCAAGGGTAAAAAGCGGGGAAACGCATCGTCTTCTGATTTCTCGCTGGAAGCAATTGATTCAGCCATTCGCGCAGCCCTGGACATTGCAAAATATACAGCTGCGGACAAATTCGCCGGTTTGCCCGATGAAGAAAATATCTCAAGGCGCCATCGTGATCTGGATTTGTACCACCCGTGGAATTTGAGCACTGCGAAGGCCGTTGAGAAAGCCTTGGCCATGGAGCAGGCAGCTTTTGATGTCAGCAAGCACATTCGAAATTCAGACGGTGCCAATGTGTCCACAGAGTCCGGGCACTTTTTCGCAGCCAACAGCAAGGGTTTCAAAGGTGGTTATCCCTATTCACGTCACTCCTTGTCGGTTTCTCCCATTGCGCAGGCCAAGAAATCGAAAGACAGCCCCATGCAGCGCGATTTTTGGTATTCCTCCGAGCGCAAAGCCAAAGACCTGGCCAAGCCTGCAAAAATTGGCGCTTACGCCGCACAACGTGCCTTGGCTCGCTTGGGTTCTAAACCAATTACCACACGCAACTGCCCGGTCATTTTTGAAGCACCCATTGCAGCAAGTTTGTTAAGTCATTATGTGGGTGCAGTGTCGGGCTCTTCGCTGTATCGCAAAACCAGCTTTTTATTGAATTCGCTGGGCAAGCAGGTATGGGCACCGCACATCACCATCAAGGAAGATCCGTTCATTGAAGGTGCACATGGCAGCTCGCCATTCGACGAGGAAGGCGTGAAAGTGAAGGCTCGCACCGTGGTGAAAAAAGGTGTGTGCAACGGTTATTTCCTGTCCAGTTATTCAGCCCGTAAATTGGGCATGGAAACCACGGGCAATGCAGGAGGCACTCACAACCTCATTCTCAGCTCTAGCAAAACAGTTTCAGGTGGGCTTGATGCGCTGCTGAAAACCATGGGTACCGGCCTGCTGGTTACCGAAATGATGGGGCAGGGGGTGAATGGTGTTACCGGCGATTATTCACGCGGTGCATTTGGCTACTGGGTTGAGAATGGCATTATTGTTCACCCCGTTGAAGAAATTACCATTGCCGGCAATTTGAAAGACATGCTGGCCAATATTGTGGCCGTGGGCGACGATGCCTATTGGCGAGGCAGCAAGCATGTCGGCAGTATTTTGATTGAGTCCATGACCGTTGCAGGGAATTAAAACAAAAGGAGACCAAGCAATGGAACGTCGTTCCTTTCTTAAAAAAGCGGGTTTGGGCGCCGCTGCAGGCACTGCCGCTGCCACAGGTGCAAACGCCTTGGCTGCCGATGGGCCAAGCATTCGCTGGCGGCTTACCTCCAGCTTCCCCAAAAGCCTTGATGCCTTGTGGGGCGCCGCCCCCCAGTTGGCCAAACGGGTGTCTGAATTAACCGGAGGCAAGTTCGATATTCGCCCCTTCGCTGCAGGCGAAATTGTGCCTGGCTTGCAGGTGCTGGATGCTGTGCAGCGTGGCACTGTGGAGTGCGGCCATACCGCCGGCTACTACTACGTGGGAAAAGATGCTGCATTCGCATTTGAGGCTGGCTTGCCTTTTGGCCTGACCGCACGCCAACAGAACGCCTGGCTTTATCACGGGGGTGGTTTGCAAATGACCCGCGAATTTTTGAAGGGTTACAACATCATTAATTTTCCTGGCGGAAACACTGGAACCCAAATGGGCGGCTGGTGGCGCAAGGAAGTGAAAAACCTGAACGACCTGAAAGGTCTGAAAGTTCGGATACCCGGGTTTGGCGGCAAAATCATGGCCGCTTTGGGTGCGGTACCGCAGACCATTGCTGGTGGCGATATTTACCCCGCTTTGGAAAAAGGCACCATTGATGCCGCCGAGTGGGTTGGTCCGTATGACGATGAAAAACTGGGCTTTCAGAAAGTGGCCAAGTTTTATTACTACCCGGGGTTTTGGGAGCCAGGCCCGTCTTTGAGTTTTTACATCAATCTGGATGCCTGGAACAAACTGCCCAAAAGTTATCAGGCCGCGCTAGAGGTAGCCGCAGCCGAAGTGAATGTCACCATGACAGCTGAATACGATGCCAAAAACCCTGCTGCGTTGAGTCGATTGATTCAGGCCGGTGCACAGCTTCGAATTTATCCACGCGACATTCTTGACGCTGCCTACAAGGAATCTGAGAAGCTTTACGCCGACGAATCGAAAAACAATCCGCAATTCAAAAAAATATTCACCTCGTGGAACCGTTTCCGCAATGACCAGAACAACTGGTTCAGGGTCGCTGAAAATTCCATGGCCTCATACATACCCAGATCGAAGTAAGTTTTTGACCTACTCAACGGTGGTCAGATATAAAGAGCGGCTGACTGGCCGCTCTTTTTCGTTTAATGGAACCAAAAGCCCAGCGCAAGTCACCCAACGCAGTGTCGCCCCGATCGGGGTTGTTCGCACTTCCTTTGACTGTCGTAATGAATGGCATGGGCACTATTCAGTTCTGAATGACAGTTTCTGACACTTGACTTGTATGGGACAAATTATGTCGACTCCTAATCAGCTACGCGTATTTATTATTGATGATCACCCAATTATTGCCATGGCTTTGCGCGACATCATGAATTCGCGCTACACCGATCTCGAGGTCAAGCTGTTCAGCCGAATTGGGCCTGCGCTGGAGCACAGCCGTTTTGAGCAACCAGACCTTGTGCTTCTCGACTTGGGTTTGCCCGACATGGCGCCCGAAAAAGTGCTTGAAACTGCACTCGAAACTTTTGACTATAGCCGTACGCTGGTCATTTCAGGCAATGAAGAAATTTTGGGTGACATGGCTGATGAATATCCAGAAACAGAGTTTGTCTCCAAAGGCATTACCCAAGACCGGGTGTTGAGCGTGCTTGACAGCATGGTGCTGCGCTTGCGGCGCAACAACTGGACTGACCAAATCAGTCAAAAAACGCAGCATGCAAGTGGATTTACGATTGGGCAGCGAATGGCTCGAATCACAGAGCGTCAAGTGTCTGTGTTGTATCGAATTGCAAAAGGCGAGTCCAATCATGAAATTGCCCAGAATTTGGGCTTGTCTCCCGAAACCGTGAAAACCCACGTTCGAAGTATTCTGGCTCGCCTGAATGCCCGTAACCGCCTGGAGGCAGCCATGTTGTACCGTGCATGGCAGGAACAAAAAACCGATGAGGTTTATTCCGATTAAGCCTCGCACAATGAGACAAATCAATCGCCTCAGTGCATGGGTGCAGCAGCATTATGATGCGTGTCTACTCGCTTCGCTGTGTTTGTTGCCCTTGTCTTTTCAGTTGCTGGGGCTGGACACAGGTGCTCAGGCTCAATTGGCCTATATCGCATTTATCAGCGGTTGCCTGCTCAATGCCAAGGTGTCTTGCAGGCGAGCATTTCGGGTGCCTCCCACTGAAAAACTTTGGTTTCTGGTTTTTGTTTCTGCCTTTGGTGGGTGGGTGTTGTCGCTGAACTGGCAGCACCTCAGCTTTGCCGTACTGTGTTGGGTGACTCCATTTACTTTGTTGGCGGTTTTGCTTGAAAGGCAACACCGGTACAGCATTGCCAAACAACGAATTCAAAATCGCCGAAGTCAGCAGGCGCGATGGCGAAATGCCAAGCATGGCGTTTTAAGCGAGTGGAAAGAGCGTTTGCGCTGGTTGGCGGGTGTTCAACATGACATGCGCCAACCCTTGCATGCGCTAGGCTTGCTGGTTGGTCACCCGTCGCTGGACACCTTCCAGCAACACACTGCGTCCAATCAGGTCATTCGCCAAATGACCAGCTGTCAGCGCTGGCTTCATGATTTGGCCGAAAACATGCTGGAGGCCACCAGGCTGGAGTTGGGAGAGCAACGTGAAAAACGGATCGAGAGTATTTCCAGTACCGAACTTTGCAAATCGCTTGAAGGGTGGATGGGGCAGTTGGCTGAAACCAAAGGACTGACTTTTACCGTAGATGTTGAAGAGTTCCTGATTCACACCGATACAAGGCGACTGAAGCGGGTGATGGGCAATTTGGTATTCAATGCAGTCGAACACACGCAGGAGGGCGGGGTGGCCTTTTCCTATCGACGTCATGGTGGCATTCACCGGTTCACGGTCAAAGATTCAGGCCCAGGAATTCAGGAAGATATTCTTCATGATCGAGCCTCGAAGTTTTCGACTTTTGGCAGTGACCTTCCCAAAACTGGCATTGGCTTGTATGTGGTCAAGCGCCTTTGCCAGGAAATGGAATGGAATTTGTCCATGTGCAATGTGAAAGAAGGCGGCACAGTATTCGTGCTCGAACTTGCCGATCGAATTTCAAACAAGGCTGAAGTTGTCGCGTTGAATTCGAAAAAACTGGCTCGATGAATTAGCAAGTTGCCCTGCGATTACTCGCTAAAGCTGGGTACAAAAGGTTGTTGTTCTGCAGGGTCATTCCCAGCGCCGTAATTTTGCACGGGCAGGTTCAGCTGCAATGGGCTGTCCTCGTACTTCACCTTTTCTTCCTGGCTTACCAGTTGGGGAAACGCGAAAATAAGCACCACCATGAGCAACTGCAAGGCGATAAAAGGTAATGAACCCTTGTAAATTTCGAGCGTTTTGACCACCTTGGGTGTCACGGATTTGAGGTAAAACAATGAAAAACCGAAAGGTGGGGTAAGGAAAGAGGTTTGCATGTTCATGGCAATCATGACCCCGAACCACACCAGGTCAACACCCAGTTTGTCAGCCACAGGCACAAGCAATGGAATGACGATGAAGGCAATTTCAAAGAAATCCAGAAAAAAGCCCAATACGAAAATCAATATTTGAACAGCGATCAAGAATCCAAGTTCACCGCCGGGCAAGTCGCCCATCAAATGCTCTACCCACAGGTCGCCTTCAACAGCCCTGAAAGTCAGGCCGAACACCGTAGAGCCAATCAAAATAAACAACACAAAACAAGAAAGCTTGGTTGTGGAATCGATTGATTGTTTCAGCAAATCCAGACTAAGCCGTTTCTTGGAAGCCGCAATCAACAAAGCGCCAACGGCGCCCATTGCACCGCCCTCAGTGGGCGTGGCGATACCAAGAAAAATGGTACCCAAAACCAAAAATACCAAGGCCAATGGAGGCATTAACACGAAAATAACTGCCTTCAGTATTCGCAGCGCTGAATTGCCTTGACCCAGATAACAAGCTTCTGGAGGCAAAGCGGGTAGAGCGTTTTTTTGAATTCGGGTAACTAAAAACACATATCCGATGTAGAGCAGGACCAGCAACAGCGCAGGAACAAGCGCGCCTTGGTACATGGCCCCCACTGATACCCCGAGTTGATCGGCCATGACAATCAGCACCAGCGATGGAGGCAGAATTTGCGCCAGGGTGCCCGAGGCTGCGATTACCCCAGTGGATACTGATTGGCTGTAGCCGTACTTCAACATGATGGGCAAGGAGATTAGCCCCATCGAAATTACCGAGGCAGCAACAACGCCTGTTGTCGCTGCAAGCAGGGCGCCCACCAACACCACGGCATAGGCCAAACCGCCGCGTACACGACCAAAAAGCTGACCAATTGTTTCCAGCAAGTCTTCAGCCATGCCGCTGCGCTCAAGCACCAATCCCATGAAGGTGAAAAACGGAATGGCAAGCAGTGTGTCGTTGCTCATGATTCCGAAAATTCGATCAGGCAGTGCTTGCAGCAGGGCTACATTCATCAGCCCTTGCTCGATGGCAATATAACCAAACAAAAGCCCGTTTGCAGCCAAGGCAAATGCCACGGGAAAGCCGCTGATCATGAACAGTATTAAGACTGCGAACATAAGGGGGGCCAACCACTCGACCGGGATTATTGGCATGGCGTGGTATGTCCCCTGATGACGGCAATCTTCTTGATGATTTCCGAGCACACTTGCAAGCCAAGGAGTGCGAAACCCACGACGATTAATGCCTTGGCTGGCCAGCGAATCAAACCACCGGGGTCGGCAGAGTATTCATTGATTCGAAATGATTCATAGGCAAAGTCCCAACCAGAGACAACGACAAAACCGATCAATGGCAGCGTGAAAAATAAATGCCCCACAATGTCAATCCAGGCGCGGGTAGCCTCGGTGAGGCGGCTCGCTACTACGTCGATACGCACATGGGCGTTCTGTTGCAGGGTATAGGCGGCGCCCAGCAGAAACACGGCACCAAACAAATACCACTGAATTTCAAGCAGGCCATTGCTGCTGGTATCGAACACCTTACGAACGACTGCGTTGTAGGCAGACACCAGGGTTGTGATCAAGATCAACCAACCCACGGCCAATCCCAGCCGGGTGTTCAAGCGGTCGATGCCGCGTGAAATGGCCAGTAAGCCTTTCAACTTTATAAACCCAACCGTTTGCGGGTTTCCGCTGCGGCGGCTTTGACTTGCTCTGGATTGGTTCCGCCAATGTGGTTACGCGCTTGAAGCGAGCCTTCCAGCGTAAGCACGGCGCACAACGCCTGATTCACCAAATCGTCACTGTAGCCCAACTCGGTCAATTTCAGCGCCTCTTGCAGTTGTGCCACTGTCAGGGCCTCCAGCCCGCATTGCTGGGTGTCGCAATAGCGCACGGCGCGGGCTACCGCCTCATGTGCATCGCGGAAGGGCATGCCGCGTTTTACCAAGGCATCCGCCAGATCGGTTGCAGTGGCATAGCCTTCCAGTGTGGCTGCACGCATATTGCTGGCTTTTACTTGAATGCCCTCGACCATTTCAGCAAAAATCGTGAGCGTGTCGACCACCGTATCGACTGTGTCGAACAAAGGTTCTTTGTCTTCCTGGTTGTCCTTGTTGTAGGCCAAGGGTTGCCCTTTCATCAAAGTGAGCAGTCCCATTAGATGGCCGTAAACACGGCCGGTTTTACCACGCGCAAGTTCAGGCACATCCGGGTTTTTCTTTTGCGGCATGATGGACGAACCGGTGCAGAAGCGATCGGGAAGATCGATAAACGCGTAACGCTGGCTCATCCAGATAATCAGTTCTTCAGACAGGCGCGACATGTGCATCATCAGAATGCTGCTGGCCGAGCAAAACTCAATGGCAAAGTCCCGATCGGAAACCGAGTCGAGGCTGTTGCGCGTGGGCGCGTCAAATTCAAGCAACTCTGCGGTGCGGTTGCGATTGATTGGGAATGTGGTGCCAGCCAGTGCAGCCGCGCCCAAGGGTAGCCGGTTAATTCGCTTGCGGCAGTCTTGCATGCGCTCAAGGTCGCGTTCAAACATTTCAGCATAGGCCAGCAAGTGGTGGCCAAAGGTTACAGGTTGTGCCACCTGCAAGTGGGTAAAGCCGGGCATGACAGTGTCGTGGTTGCGTTCGGCCACAGTGACCAGCGCATTGATCAGTGCCTTTAACAATCCCTGGATGCGATCCACCTCGTGGCGTAAAAACAGACGAATGTCCGTGGCCACCTGATCATTGCGAGAGCGGCCTGTGTGCAGGCGTTTGCCTGCATCGCCAACCAGTTCGGTCAGCCGGCGCTCAATATTCAGGTGCACGTCTTCAAGATCAAGTTGCCAGGTAAATTGGTCTGCCTTGATTTCATCAAGAATTTGCGACATCCCACTTTGAATCGCCTGAAGATCGGACTCGGCAATGACACCTGACTCAGCCAACATGGTGGCATGGGCCAGCGAACCTTGAATGTCGAAGTCAGCCAGCCGTTTGTCAAAAAACACGGACGCGGTGTAGCGTTTGACCAGCTCAGACATTGGTTCATTGAATCGGGCTGACCATGCTTCCTGTTTTTTGGACCATTGGTTCGACATGGGGAATCCTTTATGCACTTTGGAACAGGGCCTAATTATAAGGGGTTGCCGTGCTAGACTTTCGGCATAAACGCCTTCTCACGGCCTTGCCGTGGGGAATTGACTGAAATTTATTAACTGAAACACGACCAGCCGTGTCGCCACACTGAATGAAAATAAGAATTGCATCAAGGGAAAGTCGCTTGGCCATGTGGCAGGCTGAACATGTTCGAGACCTTTTGTTGGCCATGCCCGGGGTTTCAGGCGTTGAAATTGTAGGCATGACCACGAAAGGCGATCAAATTCTGGATCGCTCACTGGCAAAAATTGGCGGAAAAGGACTTTTTATCAAAGAGTTGGAGCACGCCTTGCTTGAGGGCCGCGCTGATTTGGCCGTTCACTCCGGCAAGGACATTCCGATGGACGTGGACCCGGAGTTTCAGCTGTTGGGCTTCATGACCCGGGAAGACCCTCACGATGCATTTGTATCCAATGACTATGCCAGCCTGGCTGATTTGCCGGCAGGAGCGGTGGTTGGCAGCTCGAGCTTGCGCAGGCAAGCTCAGGTCTTGGCTCGCTACCCACATTTGAAAGTAGAGCCACTGCGCGGCAATCTCGATACTCGCCTTGGCAAGCTGGATTCTGGGCAGTATCAAGCCATTGTGTTGGCTGCCGCGGGCTTGAAACGCTTGGGTTTGCACGCCCGAATTCGCAATGTCATTGATTCCACCGATATGTTGCCGGCTGTGGGGCAGGGCGCTTTGGGCCTGGAGATTCGAGCCGGTGATTCGCAACTGGCTGAGTTGGTAAAGCCTTTGATTGACCCAGTGTGTACCGCTTTGGTAAGTGCTGAGCGTTCAGTGTCCAAGGCCTTGGGCGGCAGTTGCCAGGTGCCAATTGCCGGATATGCCACACTGAATGATGCCCAAACCTTTACCTTGCGCGGCCTTGTGGCTAGCCCGGATGGCAAGGAAGTCATCGAAAAAAGTGCACAGGCAAGTTTGCAGGAATGGGAAACTGCTGCAAATCAGGTCATAGAAGGCCTGTTGCAAGAAGGCGCACAGACCTTGATTGAATCTGCCATACAACAATTTAAAGGATAACTCCCGGACATGACTCACACTTTGGTCGTTTGCAAACCCAAGTTGCCCGATCAGTATCTGACTCAGCGCCTAGATTTGAAGCGTCAGCTCGATCAAATGGATTCAGGGCATGTGATGTATTTCCCGGTGTTTGAATTGGTGCCCGATTTGGTGGCAATTTCAACGATTCGACCTTGGCTTGATGCCAGTGCCGCAAAACCCAAGCGCTTGATTGTGTTTGTCAGCCCCTCGGTGCTCGAGATTGCAGTAAGTAATCTGGGGCAGTGGCCGGAGGGTGTTTATTGCGGTGTCATGGGCCGGCAAAGCGCGAAGTTGGCCCTGGACCTGGGTATCCCCAAAGACAAAATTATTGCCCCCTCGGGTGAAAACGATCAGGAAAGTGAAGACTCCGATGGGCTGGCCAGGCTTGTTGCCACTCATTTTGAAACGGGTAGCTGCAGCGTTATGGTGTGCAAGGGTCCAAGGGGGCGTGTCGAGTTTCCCAGAAAACTGGAGGAAATGAAGCACGACGTGACGGTACTTGAGTGCTATGACCGCAAAGTGATACAACAAAGCGACGCGCAGTGCGAAGCCCTATTTGAGCGAACAGCCGACGCGGTGCTTTGGATTACCAGCAGTGAAACCATTGAGGTACTTGATTCGCAATTGGCACGCAAATCTGAATCACAGCTCAATGCATTGAAAGCAAAGGCCACCGTGTTGACCACACACCCCCGCATCACGGCCAAATGCAGGGAATTGGGATATGCCCATGTTGTCCAGATAGCAACAGGGATACAATCGGTGAATTCATGGCTGAAATCCAACAAGAAAAGCATGGAAAACAACAATCAAACCAACACTGCCACGCCCGTTGCCAACCCAAAACCGGTTGCCAATTCCCAGCCCTCCGGGCAATGGTTAGGCAAAGCCGCTTTTTTTATCTCGGTGGTCAGCTTCGTGCTGATTTTGCTAATTGCGTTCGCCGGAAAAAACCAGATTGAAAAAACACGCATGGCTTTCGGTGAACGGATTCAGAAAGAATCCACCACACTGGATTTGGTGAAAGAAGAAATCAGCAAATCCAGCGACCTTGCAAAAGACCTGAAAACCCGTTTTGACTTGCTGGAACTGGCGCAGAAAGAAGAGGCCAGCCAACGCGCAAGCCTGGAAGAGGTCTACAACAGCCTGTTGGCCAGTCGAACGGAAGTGTCTCTCAGCGAAGTGGAGCAGTTGATATCCATTGCCAAACGGCAGCTGTACTTGTTGGGCAACGTGAAGGGCGCGTCCATCGCTTTGTCCCAGGCCATCGATTTGCTGGAAGGCACCGAGAAGCCATCGTTGTTGAATTTGCGAACAGCATTGGAAAAAGACTTGTCCGAGATCAAGGCTTTGCCCAGTGACGATTTGTTGCGTTTGGCCATTTCTCTGGATTCGGTCGTCAATTCTGTTGAAAGTTTGCCCATGCTTTCAAGTGTGCAAGCCACGACGGACCAAACACTGGCCGAGTTGACTGAGGAAACAGCACCCCAGGCCACGTCTGAAACACAACCGCCTGCCGGCACAACTGAGCCTCAACAGCAAGGGTTTGGAAAGGCTTGGGCGTCCATAAAACAGGTCGCTCAAACTGTTTGGTACGACATTAAATCGCTGATCGAAGTGACCAAGGTAGACAGCCCCGAGGTGTTGATGTTGTCCAGTCGGCAAGAAACTGATTTGCGCAACACGCTGCGATTGTCGTTGTTGAATGCGCGCATTTCGCTTTTGTCGCGTCAGGCCTCGTTGTTAAAGTCGGATCTTGAACGATCTGGCAACTTGCTGAACACCTATTTTGATGGCAAATCCATTCAGGTTCAGCGCGCTCAAAACGTGCTCGCCGAAATTGGCGAAGTTCAACTTGACTTGGTGTTGCCAGAATTGCAGGCCACCTCTGCGGCGCTCAGGTTGGCCGTGGCGGGGCAGCAGGGGGAACGCCAATGAAGCAACTGCTTGGTTTGTTGCTGGTTGTTGTTGTGGCTGTAGCAGTCACATTGATGGCGCAGGGCAATGCGTCCAAGGTACTGATTTTTTTTGGTCAGTATCGTATCGACATGTCGCTGAACTTTGCAGTAATTGCAATTTTGCTGCTGTTCTTGGTGTTGTACGTCACCATGCGCGCGTGGCGCGCATCCAGCCAGCTTCCTGGCAAATTCAAAGAATACTGGATGAACCGCAAGCAAAACGCCTTGCTCAAGGCCAACACCCAGGGCTTGATTGCGTTGATTACTGGCGATGAACAAGGCGCCCACAAAGCCCTGAACCAAGCCAGTAAAACTGGCATTGAAACAGATTTGAGTTATTTGATCCGTGCAATGTCTGCCATTCAGGCCGACCGCTACGACATTGCTGAAGAAATCCTGAATCAGGAAAAAGCCAAAGTGGGTGAACATTCCCACGCACTCACAGTGTTGCGCGGAAAGGTGGCTTTGTCCAAGCAGGATTTCTCGGGTGCCTTGAGCATGCTGGAAGCCATGGATCCTTTGGCTGCAAAATTGCCCCAGGTTCAACGATTGCGCATGTTGGCGCTGATGGGTTTGAGCCGTTGGCAAGACGCCTTGGTGCAATACCGCGCGTGTGTTGCTGTTTCCGCACTGACCAATGGTGAAAAAAATGAGGCCCTACTGCGTATTTATGCAGGTTTGGGAGAAAACGCTGGGCAGGACGCTGCAAAAATGCAGGAAGTGTTGTCCAATGCGAAGCCTGTCGAGCTGGAAAACATGGGTGTGTTGCGCATGCTTGCCGCCGGTTTGCTGAGAAGTGGCTTGGTCACTGCTGCGCGCACCTTGCTGGAAACAGCGCTGCACCAAAACTACAACAGGGATTTGTTGCCGATTTATCACCAGGTTGCCGTTCTTGAGCCCAGGGAGGCCCTGCCAAATGTAGAACGCCTGCTGGCCCAGCAACCTGGCGACCTTCGTTTGCTGGAGCTGGCCGCTGATGTTTGCGAGAGAGAGCAGTTGTGGGGCAAGGCCATTTCCCGTTTTGAAGCGGTGTACGCAAAACAACCCTCGGCCCATGTGGCCGGTAAGCTTGAGCGTTTGTATGAGTCGGCCAATCAAGGCGAACGCGCCAAGGTTTGGCGAGAAAAACTGAACAATCACCTTCAGAACGATCGTCAGCTTGCTTAAAGCAATATTCGATACAATACGACCAAATTTTATTTTAAGGATTAATCAGCATGGGCTACGAAAGCATTTCCCCCGGTAAGGACATTCCAAACGATGTGAACGTGATCATTGAAATCGCGGCCAACTCCGACCCGGTCAAGTACGAGATTGACAAGGAAAGCGGTGCGCTGTTCGTTGATCGCTTTGTGGGCACTTCCATGCAGTACCCCTGCAACTACGGTTATGTTCCGCAAACACTGGCAGCGGATGGTGACCCCGTTGATGTACTGGTCATGACGCCTTACCCGCTGCAACCAGGTTGCGTGGTGCGTGTACGCCCAATCGGCATGTTGAAGATGACCGATGAATCGGGCGGTGATGCGAAGTTGTTGGGTGTTCCAGTCGAAAAACTGTTGCCACAGTACAAACACTATCAAAGCATTTCTGATGTGCCTCAGGAATTCCTGGCCCGCATCCAGCACTTCTTTGAACACTACAAAGACCTTGAGAAAGGCAAGTGGGTAAAAATTGAAGGATGGGGCGACATGGCGGATGTCGAAAAAGAACTGCGCGATGGCGTGGCCAATTACAAAGGCTAAGCTCGCTGTTTTTCCGCACACAAGAAAGCCAACCTGTCGGTTGGCTTTTTTTATGATTCCAGTGATGTGTTGGCCCGAAAAGCGGTGTGTTCACTTAGCTCAACTGCATAGGCCTCAAGATGGGCTTTTTCCCGGCGCAGAAAGTTTTCAATGGGCAGTTTGAACCCATTGTCGTGCACATAGTGGGCGCTCACCATGGTTTGTGGGTTCAGGCCACGCGCCATTTTGTGCTCGCCCTGTGCACCGCCTTCAAACCACTCAATGCCTTGTTCTATGGCAAATTCAATGGCTTGGTAATAGCACAATTCAAAATGAAGGCAGGGCAGGTTTTCAATGCAGCCCCAGTAGCGCCCATACAACCGTTCTTCGCTGTACAGAAAAAACGAGCTGGCCACGGGCTGGCCATGCAGGCTGGCTTGAACAAGCAATACCTGCTCACCCATGGTGGTGCAAATTTGCTTGAAAAAGTCAAAATTCAAGTACGGACTGGAGAAGTGCTCCATGTACGTACGTGAATAACATTGATAAAAAAACGCCAGCTCAGCTTCGCTGGCTTCTGCGCCCTGAATACGTTGAATCTCCAAACCTTCAATAGTGGCTTTGCGGCGTTCTGCGCGAATGTTTTTCCGCTTTTTCTGGTTGAGGCTTTCCAGAAACTCATCGAAACCATGAAATGGTTTGCCGCTAACCGGGCTTTCGTTGTGCCAGTGAAACTGCACCACATGCCGGCTACTGTTGTTCAGGCTTGTGGCCTCGCCCAACAACAATTGCTGATCTTGCTGGGTTAAAAACAAAGCGTGAAGAGTAGAAATTTGAGTGCCGAGCAGTTCTGTGTTTTCTGCTGCCTGCCATGTCAGTTGTGCCAGGCCTTGCGCAAGTGCCTTGCCCGCTTCAGGGCTTGCATGCAGTACCTTGGGCGCCAGCACTGGCGTGAACGGAATTGCACACAGCAGCTTGGGGTAATAACGCTGCCCACTGCGCTCATAAGCCTGGGCCCAGGCCCAGTCGAACACGTACTCGCCGTAAGAATGGGATTTCAAATACAGGGGCATGGCTGCCAAGAGTTCGCCAGCATCGCCATGAATGGCCAGGTGCAAGGGTGCCCAGCCGGTTTCAGCCGTGGCGCTGCCGCTGGCCTCTAAGGCCAGCAGGTACTCATGACGAAGGGCAGGATGAAGCAAGCCACCATTGCATTTGCACACAAGTGAATTCCATTCAGCTTGTGCGATCTCGCCAATGGATTGGCAAATCTGCATGCGATAATTCATAAAGGCGACAACTACTACGCAGGTACCCAGTGAGTTTATCCCGAGTCCGATTGGCCATTGCACAGTTGAACCTGACAGTGGGCGATTTAAAAGGCAATTGCGCAAAAATTCTTGAATATGCGCAGCAGGCGGCTGCCCAGGGCGTGCGAATTCTTCTCACGCCCGAGCTTTCCATCACGGGCTATCCGCCTGAAGATTTGTTGTTGCGCCCTTCATTTCAGCGTCAAACCGACAACGCATTTAACCAATTGTTACAAAACCTGGCCGAGCTTGATTTGTACGTGGTGGTTGGTCACCCGGCAAGCAGGGAAGGTGAGCTGTTCAATGCTGCGTCTGTGTTGTATCGGGGCCAAGTTGTGGGCATGTACCACAAACACGATTTGCCGAATCGGGAGGTGTTTGATGAGCAGCGCTACTTCACACCCGACAATCGCCCCCTGGTATTCGAGGTGGATGGCATTCGGTTTGGCGTGAATATTTGCGAAGACACCTGGAATCGCTACGCACCTGAAGCCGCTGCGGCAGCAGGGGCTGAGGTACTGCTGGTGCCGAATGCATCGCCCTACCACATGGGAAAACAAACCATTCGCCAATCGATGGTGGCCAAGCGTGTTCAAGAAACAGGCATGGCGATTGTGTACGCCAATATGCTGGGTGGGCAAGACGAACTGGTGTTCGACGGCGCATCATTCGCAATGGACGGCAAGCAGCATGTGGCCATGCGCCTGCCTCAGTTTCAAGAGGCTTTGGCCATGCTGGATGCAGTGGCCCGCCCCGGCGAGCCCATCGTTCTTGAGGCGCACCAACCCTGTGTACCCGAACTTGAACTGACCGCGCAGGTGTACGAAGCTCTGAAAATGGGCGTACATGATTACGTGACCAAAAACCGTTTTCCGGGCGCCATCATTGGATTGTCTGGCGGGGTAGATTCTGCATTGACGCTTGCAATTGCGGTGGATGCATTGGGCGCAGACAAGGTACGAGCGGTGATGATGCCCTCGCCATACACTGCCGATATTTCGCTCGATGACTCTCGCGACATGGTCAAGCGGCTTGGTATTCAGTACGATGAAATATCCATTCAAGACTGCATGAATGCCTTCGACTCAAGCCTTGCACCCTTGTTCAAGCGCCTGGCTGTAGACACCACCGAGGAAAACCTGCAGGCGCGAATTCGCGGCACCATGCTCATGGCCATATCCAATAAAACCGGGCGCATTGTTCTAACCACGGGCAACAAAAGTGAAATGGCCACCGGTTATTGCACCTTGTACGGCGACATGGCGGGCGGTTTTGCGGTGATCAAAGACATTTTCAAAACACTGGTGTATCAGCTGTGCGAGTACCGAAATAGTGTGTCTGAAGTAATCCCGACCCGAATCATTACACGCCCGCCATCTGCAGAATTGCGGCCAGATCAAGTGGATCAGGACAGCTTGCCACCCTACGAGGTGCTTGATGCTATTTTGGCCCGATACATGGAAAAGGATGAATCGGTTGAAAACATCATTGCAAGCGGCTTTCAGAAGGAAGACGTGTTCAAGGCTGTTAAACTGCTCCGTATCAACGAATACAAAAGAAGACAGGCGCCCGTGGGTATTCGGGTCACGCACCGAGCATTTGGTCGCGACTGGCGCTATCCAATTACATCCAAGTTCAACGATCTAGAAGGATTCCAAGAATGAAACTGGTCAGCGCAATCATCAAGCCTTTCAAACTGGACGAAGTACGTGAAGCATTGTCAGAGGTAGGTGTAACCGGCCTGACAGTGACCGAAGTGAAAGGCTTTGGGCGTCAGCGTGGTCACACCGAGTTGTACCGTGGCGCAGAATATGTGGTTGATTTTCTGCCCAAGGTAAAAATTGAACTGGTGATCGAAGACAAGTTGGTTGATCAAGCCATTGATGCGATTCAAAATGCGGCGCGCACCAACAAAATTGGCGACGGTAAAATTTTCGTCACCGATGTAGAGCGCGTTATTCGCATTCGTACCGGCGAGCAAGGCGAAGCAGCCATTTAAGAATGTGACTGGAAAAGTGGGTGAGCCAACGCTCATACAGGTTGGCTCGTGGGCCTTAAAATTCAGTGACAGATTCATTCTTCCTGCAATTGGAGACCAAGCGCCATGCACCCTCCCCATCAAAAATTATCCAATCCCGCCATCAGCGCGGACCAGCCACGCACTGTATCAGACAGCTTTGGCTCGATTAGCCTGCCTGCCGGCGTATTGTGGGGGGCACAAACCGCTCGCAGTTTGCAATTTTTTGCCATTGGTGAACAGCGTATGCCCATGGATGTCGTGCATGCGCTTGCCTTGATCAAGTGGGCAGCTGCTTGTGTCAACAGTGATTTGACAATGCAGACACCTGACATGGCACGCGCCATTGCCAAAGCCGCTGACAGGGTGGCGGCCGGGGAGTTCGATGATCATTTCCCGTTGTCCGTTTGGCAGACTGGTTCGGGCACGCAAAGCAACATGAATGTCAATGAAGTGATTGCAAACCTGGCCACTCAGGATTCCGCGCTGGGGGCCGAATCGAATCAAAAAGTTCATCCCAACGACGACGTCAATTTGGGCCAATCGTCAAACGACGTGTTCCCCACTGCCATGCACATTGCTGTCGCCCTGAAGGCGAAGTCAGCGCTAATGCCTGCGCTCGACGATTTGATCAGTGCGCTGTCTGCCAAAGCCCTTGAATTTGAGTCGATCGTCAAGATTGGTCGCACACACCTTCAAGATGCAACACCAATCACCTTGGGTCAGGAATTTGGTGGCTATGGGGCACAGTTGAGGCATTGCCAGCAAAACCTGCTTTCCACCATGCGTGCCGTGCACAAGCTGGCCATAGGCGGTACGGCAGTGGGCACCGGTCTTAATACCCACCCTGACTTCGGCAAGCAGGTGGCCAATAGATTGGCGTCAAGATTGGGAATATCGTTTACTCAAGCCGACAACCTGTTTGCAGCAATGGCGGGTCACGAAGCATTGGTGGCGTTTCACAGTGCATTGAGAATGCTGGCCATTGCGTTGACCAAAATAGCCAATGACATTCGATTGATGGGAAGTGGCCCACGCGCTGGCTTAGGTGAACTGATTCTGCCTCAAAACGAACCCGGCAGTTCCATCATGCCCGGCAAGGTCAACCCGACACAGGTGGAGGCGATGACCATGGTTTGCGCCCAGGTTATGGGGCACGATGCAGCCATCGGTTTTGCAGCGAGTCAAGGCCAGTTTGAGCTTAACGTGTACAAGCCCTTGATCGCCTTGAACACGCTCGACAGCATCCGCCTTCTGTCGGACGCCATGCGCAGCTTTACCCAGCATTGTGTCGCTGGACTGAAGGTGAATCACGCGCGGGTGAACGAGTCTATGCAAAGTTCTTTGATGTTGGTTACCGCACTTGTGCCGCACATTGGATACGACCGCGCTGCCGAGATTGCCAAACAGGCACAAGCTGATAACTGCACACTAAAACAGGCAGCCCTGGCATCCAAGGCTGTGACTGCTGAACAGTTTGATAGATGGGTCGACCCCGTGAAGATGTTGAGCGCTTCAATTCAAAACAAGTGAAGAGATCAGCCACCAACACGGCCTTCTCACCATATTTCTCAGCTCAGGTGGCCGTGAATAATTTCTGCGAAAGTGGGTGCCAGGGGTTCTGGCAAGTCATGACCCAACCCCTTGATCAAATGAAGCCTTGAATTGGGCACCAGCTTGGCGATTCGTTCCGAACAGGCCTTTTTCAATAGTGGGTCATCCAGCCCGTGAATCACGCAAGTGGGCACCTTGATTTCCCGTGTGTAGTCCTCGATTGAACCTGTGGCCACCACGCAATGGGTTTGTCTCAACACGCCCGCAGGCTTGTAGGCACGGTTATACGATTTTCTGGCACGTTCACGTAACTTCAGTGGGTCTGGCGGATAGCCGGGGCTTCCAATGGCGGTAAACACCCGTTCCACATGCGCTACCACATCATCAATTTTCTGGCTTTTGGGTTTTTTCAGGAACATGTTGTGCAACACGTTCGGCGTGGGCATGGGCAGTTTTGGGTTGTTCGTACTCGACATCAAGGTAACCAATCTGCCAATTTTCTCGGGTGCCTTGGCAGCCACAATTTGGGAAATCATCCCGCCCATCGAGATGCCCAGAAGGTGCGGGCGCTTCAGGCCCAGTGATTCAATCAATCCAATGGCATCATTGGCCATTGTGTCTAGCTTGTAATTGGTGGGGGTTTTCAGGCCCAGTTTGTTGCGAATGAATGTGGCTGGCACATTCACTTTCATGCTGGTGGGGTGTTGGTCTGTTAAGCCGATATCACGGTTGTCGAAGCGAACTAGCCGATAGCCTCGCTGTAGCAAGGGTGCACAAAATTCATCATTCCACATGGTCAGCTGGCAACCAAGGCCCGCGACCATGAAAATGGTTTCGCCATCCGCAGGGCCTGCACTTTCCCAGGCCATATTCAGCCCTGTAGTACTGGATTTGGCAAAACCTTGTTGCCATTCAATCGGGTTGCTGGCGGCTTTCATGTGTGCAGTCTCCGTAGTGTGTCTTGTTATTGTCGGGCTTTGAGTATGACCAGCAGGGCGCCTGCGCCACCATCACGGGGCGGGGCCTGACAAAAAGCCAGTACTTCATCTTTTTGTACCAACCAGCGTTTTACTTTCTCTTTCAGCACAGGTTCTTTGCCAATTGAACCCAAGCCCTTGCCGTGGATGATTCTGACACAACGAATGTCATGTTTTACGCTGGAGCGCAAAAATTCACCCACCGCAGTGCGTGCTTCATCGGATCGCAAACCGTGCAAATCGATTTGGGCCTGAATAACCCATTGCCCCTTCCGAAGTTTTTTCAAGGCCTCTACGCCAACACCATTACGGCGATAGGACAGCTTGTCGTCAGTTTCCAAAAACCGCTCAACATCCATTTCATCGGAAATGCTCTCCCAAAGCACGGCCTCATCATCCAGCTCGCGTTGCCGGGCGATGGGAGCTGGTTTTTCCAGTTCGTGAATTTTCAGATTGGTTTCGGGTAGTGGGGTGACGTCGCGAACCAGCTTTTTGAACAAGTTGGCTTCATCTTGCAGTTTTTTTGCCTCTGCGGCCTTTATTTTTTCCTGCCGCTCGGCTTCCAGGCGCTGCTCTTTGAGCGAGCGCCTGACACCTTCAAGGTCGGCCATGGAAGTCAGCTTTTTCAATCCATTTCTACCGCAAAAACGGAGGGATCAGCCTTCCTGGGATTCCAGCCAGCGCTGTGCATCCAGTGCAGCCATACATCCTGTGCCTGCGCTGGTAATGGCTTGGCGGTACACATGGTCTTGTACGTCGCCAGCAGCAAAAACGCCTTCAATGCTGGTCATGGTGGCCAGGCCGTTCAAACCGCTGCGGGTGGTGATGTACCCGTTTTTCATTTCGATCTGCCCTTCAAAAATATCGGTATTGGGCTTGTGACCAATTGCGATGAATACGCCCTGAAGGGCAAGGTCCTGTGTTTCACCGGTTTTGGTTGATTTAATGCGTGCACCATTTACACCCATTTCATTGCCCAACACTTCGTCGAGGGTGTAATCGGTTTTCAGCTCGATTTTGCCTTCCTTCACCTTGTCCATCATCTTGTCGATCAGAATGGCTTCGGCTTTGAACTTGTCGCGTCGGTGAATCACGGTCACCTTCTTGGCAATGTTGCTCAGGTACAGCGCTTCTTCAACGGCAGTGTTGCCACCACCGACCACACACACCTCTTGGTTGCGGTAGAAAAAACCATCGCAAGTGGCGCAGGCTGAAACGCCTTTTCCGGCAAATTCTTCCTCAGAAGGCAGGCCCAGGTACATGGCACTGGCGCCGGTTGCAAGAATAAGTGCATCGCAGGTGTACACGCCCGAGTCACCTTTTAGCGTGAATGGACGTTGTTGCAATTCAACTGTGTGAATGTGATCGAAAATGATTTCAGTGTTGAATCGCTCTGCGTGGGCCAGAAACCGGCTCATCAGGTCGGGGCCTTGCACGCCTTCGGCATCGGCGGGCCAGTTGTCCACGTCGGTGGTGGTCATTAATTGGCCGCCCTGGGCCATGCCGGTAATCAAAACAGGGTTCAAATTGGCCCGGGCAGCGTACACTGCAGCAGTGTACCCGGCGGGGCCAGAGCCCAAAATCAGTACT
This sequence comes from Limnobacter alexandrii, assembly GCF_005871185.1. Lineage (GTDB taxonomy): Bacteria > Pseudomonadota > Gammaproteobacteria > Burkholderiales > Burkholderiaceae_B > Limnobacter > Limnobacter alexandrii. The sequence continues at coordinate 71,607 of NZ_SWKN01000007.1, read as the reverse complement.
TTGGCGTGGCGTGGCGTGTTAGAACTGGTCATTGCTACCTCTTTTGTGCTTCAAATGGTGTCTGTTCAAGATATTTGGCTCGAACTTTGTCAGAATACAGACTTCAATTATATGCTGCATTGCGGGCTACTCTTATTACAGTGAATTCCAGGACCACACAAAATACAGGCACCCTTCGGATCAGCAAGTTGTTGCTGGAAATCCGCTGGTTGTGTCTGCTTGTCTTTTCCATCTACCTGTTTCTGATTCTGGTGTCGCACAGCAGCAGCGACGACAGCTTCTCTCATGAGTCGGGCAGCAGTGTCGTCAGCAACTTCGGTGGCGCTGTGGGTGCCCATTTGTCCGACCTGCTGTTTTTTATCGCAGGTTATTCGGCTTACGCACTGTTGGGATTGTCGTTTTTCATGCTGTGGCGCGCCCGGAAAATGGTCGACGCCATTGAGCTTCCGGGTTTCAGTGAGCCTTTGCCAAAATGGATTGCCTGGGTAAGGCCGATTGGGTTCATCGTGTTGTGGGTCGGCTTTATGGGCCTTGAGTCCCTGTCGATTTTCAAGGGTGAAAACCTGCCCGCCGGGGCTGGTGGGGTGGTTGGGCAAACCATTGCAGGTATTTTTCAACAACTGCTTGGCTTGTCAGGCGCGGTCATGTTGCTGCTGCTGTGCACGGCAGCTGGCCTGAGCGGCCTGCTGGGCTTGAGTTGGGCCGTGATGGCGGAAAGGGTTGGCGGCTTTCTGGAAGGCTTGGTGTTTAAAACCAAAGAACTGATTACCGCCTATTTCGACCGCAAGGAGGGCAAGAAGGTTGCCTTGGCCCGCGTTGAGAAAGTGGAGCAGAAACGCGAGAAATTTGAAGAACACAAGCCCATTCGGATCGAGCCTCTGGCTGTGGCAGCCGAACCCTCGGTACAGGCCATCAAAGAAAAGCAGCAACCCTTGTTTGCGGAGCTGACAGAGACCGAACTACCGCCACTGGGCCTGCTTGATGATGCGCCTGCGGCCATTGAAACCGTGTCCGCAGACACGCTGGAATACACCTCTCGACTAATCGAGAAAAAACTCAGCGACTTTGGAGTGCAGGTGCAGGTGATGGCAGCCCAGCCCGGTCCCGTCATTACCCGCTTTGAAGTGGAGCCTGCTGCCGGTGTGAAAGGCTCGCAAGTGGTGAATTTGGCCAAAGACCTGGCGCGCGCACTGAGTTTGGTGTCCATCCGCGTGGTGGAAACCATTTACGGCAAAAACCTGATGGGGCTGGAACTACCCAACCCGCGCAGACAGGTTGTAAAGCTGACGGAAATTCTGGGTTCGCAGGTGTACAGCACCAACAAATCGCCAGTCACCATGGCTTTGGGCAAAGACATTGCAGGCAAACCGGTGGTGGCTGACTTGGCTAAAATGCCGCACCTGCTGGTGGCGGGTACCACTGGTTCGGGTAAATCGGTGGGTATTAACGCCATGATTTTGTCGCTGCTGTACAAAAGCGGCGCAGAAGACGTACGTTTAATCCTGATCGACCCGAAAATGCTTGAAATGAGCGTTTACGAAGGCATTCCACACTTGCTGTGCCCTGTGGTCACAGATATGCGCCAAGCCGCCAACGCCTTGAACTGGGCTGTGGGCGAAATGGAAAAACGTTACCGCTTGATGAGCAAAATGGGTGTGCGTAACCTGGCGGGTTACAACGCAAAAATTGCAGAAGCCAAGAAAAGCGGCAACAGCATTCCCAACCCTTTCAGCCTGACGCCCGATGCGCCAGAGCCTTTGGACACTTTGCCGATGTTGGTGATCGTGATCGACGAGCTCGCTGACTTGATGATGGTGGTGGGCAAAAAAATTGAAGAGCTGATTGCGCGATTGGCTCAAAAAGCCCGAGCGGCGGGTATCCACCTGATTTTGGCCACTCAAAGGCCTTCGGTGGATGTTATTACTGGCTTGATCAAGGCCAACATTCCAACCCGAATCGCGTTTCAGGTTTCATCGAAAATCGACTCCCGCACAATTCTGGACCAAATGGGCGCTGAAGCGCTTTTGGGCCAAGGTGACATGTTGTACCTGCCGCCTGGTTCTGGCGTGCCACAGCGCGTGCACGGTGCCTTTGTATCAGATGAAGAAGTGCACCGCGTCGTTGAATACCTGAAAGAGAAGGGCGGTGAGCCCAACTACATTGAAGGCATTCTGGAGGGAGGCACCGCGGAAGAAGGCGGCAATGCCAGCATGGACGCCACTGCGGGCAGTTTCGATGGCGAAAAAGATGCCCTGTACGACCAAGCTGTTGGCATTGTGCTGAAGCACCGCAGGGCATCCATTTCATTTGTGCAGCGCCATTTGCGCATTGGTTACAACCGTGCAGCGCGTTTGCTCGAGAGCATGGAGCAGGCCGGTTTGGTCTCGGCCATGCAATCCAACGGCAACCGGGAAATTCTGGCGCGCGCCGAAGCCGGCCAGGATGACGAGTAGTTTTTCCCAGCCATCCATTAAGTTCAGTAAAGTCTGTTTACCCTGGCTGGCAACATGCGTTATTCAGGGTAGTGCACTTTATAGGAAGTAGAAGTTCATGCGAATTCAACAATTCTTGTTTCGATCATTGTTGGCAACCGCTTTGAGTGCAGGCGCAATTGGGTCGGCTTGGGCCTCAGCCCAGGAAGCATTGAACAACTTTGTCAAGAACCGTGCTTTCGCCGAGGGCCAGTTTTCGCAAGTGGTCATCTCACCCAGTGGCGCTGTGAAGCAACGCGGCACCGGAGAGTTCACATTCTCGCGGCCCGGTAAGTTTCGCTGGGAAATCAAAAAGCCTTATCCGCTGCTGTTGCTGTCCAACGGCAACACCGTGGTGTCCTACGACGAAGACATGGGACACGCCACGCAAAAACCGATTGGCAATGCCATGGATTCAACACCTGTCGCCTTGCTGTTTGGCAGCAAAGACGTCGACAAACTGTTTAATCTGAAAGACGAGGGCATGAAAGACGGCAAAGAATGGCTCGTTATTCGCCCCAAAGAAAAGGACAGCCTGTTTGACTATGCCCGCATCGGCTGGAAAGATGGTTTGCCAGTGAATCTGGAAATTCATGATGCCTTGGGCCAGGTTACCCAACTGGAGTTGACCAATTGGGACTTTGCCAAGCAAAGACCGGCCAGTTATTTTGATTTCAAAGCCCCCGCTGGTGTAGACCTGATCAAAACGCAATGACTTCAGACCTGTTTGGCGACAGCACCGACAATGCGCCCGCGCCAGCGAATCAAAGCGCTGCTGCGGGTTCTGTGCCACTGGCCGAACGGATGCGCCCGCTCAGTTTGAGCGAGGTGGTCGGGCAAACGCACCTGCTAGGCCAGGGAAAACCGCTCACCCTGCTGTTTGAGCAGCAACACGTGCATTCTCTAATTTTGTGGGGTCCACCCGGTGTGGGCAAAACCACATTGGCACGCCTGTTGGCAGGCGCGGCCAAGGCGAAATTTATCGCCCTGTCTGCTGTGCTTTCCGGCGTCAAGGAAATTCGCGCGGCGATTGACCAGGCCAGTGAGTATGCGCGCACTGGCAAATCCACCATATTGTTCATTGACGAAATTCACCGCTTTAACAAATCGCAGCAAGACGCATTATTGCCATTTGTAGAATCTGGATTGGTCACTTTCATCGGTGCCACCACTGAAAACCCCTCATTTGAGGTTAATTCAGCCTTGCTGTCGCGTTCACAAGTGTATGTGCTTAACAGCTTGAACGCCGATGATTTCAAACAGCTGTTGCAGCGTGCACAGGCCGAATTGGGCACCCGCATTGATGTGGAAAGCGATGCTTTTGACGCACTGTGCGCCTACGCCGATGGAGACGCACGCCGCTTCTTGAATTTGGTGGAAATAACACTGCTTCAAATCAAAGCGCAGGGCCAGAGCAGTTTGAGTTTGCCCGCGTTGAAACAAATTGCCCCCTCGCAAATTCGCCGCTTCGACAAAGGGGGTGATGCGTTTTACGATCAAATTTCTGCCCTGCACAAGTCGGTTCGCGGATCTGATCCCGATGCAGCGCTGTACTGGTTTTGCCGCATGCTCGATGGCGGGGCAGACCCGCGCTACATGGCCCGCCGCATTGTGCGCATGGCCTGGGAAGACATTGGCCTGGCTGATCCGCGTGCCTTCACCATTGCCAATGAAGCAGCCCAAACCTACGAACGCTTGGGTAGTCCCGAAGGCGAACTGGCTTTGGCCCAGTGTGTGCTGTACCTCGCCATTGCCGCAAAAAGCAATGCATGTTACAACGCCTACAAACAAGCCATGGCGCATGTGAAGCAGAGCAGTTCCATGCCCGTGCCCATGCACCTGCGCAATGCACCCACGAAGTTAATGAAGGAACTGGGACATGGCAGCGGTTATCGTTATGCGCATGACGAAGAAGCCGGGCATGCTGCAGGCGAAAGTTATTGGCCAGAAGGCATGCAGGCACCCCAGTTTTATCAGCCCACAGATCGCGGACTGGAAGGTAAAATTGCAGAAAAGCTGAACTGGCTTGCCGAGCGCAATGCCGAAGCCCGTCAAAAAAAGTAAGAAGCGCCCATCTTCAGCCTCATCAGGCTTGAAGTTTTAGTACCATCACCGCTATTCGCACCAACGCATTTCGGAAATTTTCATGCTAGACATTCAATTGCTTCGTAAAGACCTGACCAATGTGGCCGAACGGCTGGCCCAACGCGGCTACAGTCTCGACGTTGAACAATTCAACACACTGGAAGGCAAACGCAAGCAACTTCAAACCAGCACCGAGGAATTGCAGGCCAGGCGAAACAGCATGTCCAAGCAAATTGGCCAGCTAAAGGCCAAGGGTGAGGATGTGTCGGCCGTGATGGCCGAAGTGGCCGGCCTGGGCGATGAGCTGAAGCGCAATGAGACCGATTTGGCCGCCTTGCAAGATGAAGTCAATTCCTTTTTGTTGAATATTCCGAATTTGCCGCATGAATCCGTGCCCGAGGGCAAATCCGAGGACGACAACGTTGAATTGCGACGCTGGGGCACGCCTTCCAAGTTTGATTTCGACGTGAAAGACCATGTGGACTTGGGCGAGAAGCTTGGGCTTGATTTCGAGACTGCTGCCAATTTGTCCGGTTCTCGTTTCGCCGTGCTGAAGGGGCAAATTGCCAAGCTGCACCGCGCTTTGGCGCAGTTCATGCTCGACACCCACACCGAGCAGCACGGCTACACCGAACACTACACGCCCTACATTGTGCGTGGTGAAACCCTGAAGGGTACAGGCCAGCTGCCCAAATTTGCAGATGATCTTTTTTCGGTGAAAAAGGGTGGAGAAGAGGGCACATCGGAACCTTTGTACTTGATCCCAACTGCCGAGGTCACCTTGACCAACCTGGTGGCTGATCAAATTCTGAAAGCCGCTGACTTGCCCATCAAAATGACGGCGCATTCACCCTGTTTCCGTTCCGAGGCGGGCAGCTATGGCCGTGACACACGCGGATTGATTCGTCAGCACCAATTCGACAAAGTAGAAATGGTGCGCATTGAAAACCCTGAAAACTCCTATTCCGCACTCGATGAAATGACCCAACATGCAGAGAACATTCTGCAAAAACTGGGCTTGCCTTATCGGGTTATTGTGCTTTGCACTGGCGACATGGGCTTCGGGTCCACTCGCACCCACGACATTGAGGTGTGGTTGCCTGCGCAGAACACCTACCGTGAAATTTCCTCTTGCTCCAACTGCGAAAGTTTTCAGGCACGCCGCATGAAGGCACGCTTCAAAAACGACGCTGGTAAAACCGAATTTGTACACACCTTGAATGGTTCTGGCTTGGCGGTAGGGCGTACGCTGGTGGCAGTGCTGGAGAATTATCAACAAGCCGACGGTTCGGTGAAAGTGCCTGAAGTTCTTCAGCCCTACATGGGCGGTAAAACAGTATTGAAACCATGATTAAGGGTTCAAGCCCGCTGGGCGGGCAATAACATTGGGCTTAGTACGCATGCCAATGCCGAAAGTCCGCTAAAGGCCCACAACATGGCGTGCGTGTTTTGCCCCGCCACCAAACTGACCACGGCGCCTACAATCAAAATAAGGAATCCGATCGCTGTGTTGCTAACTGCAACATAGGCCGATCGGTTTTCTGCGGTGGCCATGTCTACCAGCAGGGTTTTACGACCCAAACGCACCCCCGCCAGGCACACCGAAGCCGTGAAATAGGCAGTCACAAACAGCACCAAAGCGTTGATATCCGCCTCAATCTGTAGAATGAGCAGCACAGCAACACCCGCCGAGGCATTGATGCCACTTGCAATTGCCATCAGGCTACGGCTTGAATAATCAGCCAAACGCCCCCACAGGTAACCCGACACCGTATTGGCCAAGCCAGAAACAATTAAAAACAGACCAATCAACGCGGCATTGCCCAAGGCATTCTGGGCAAGAATGATCAGCATGGGTGCGCCCAGTGACACACTCAACAACAGGGTGCGAACGATCACGAAATTGCGAAAAGGTTTGTCATCTTTCAGCAAACGAAGGGATTTCAATGCTTCAATGCCGGCATTACCGCCGCCTTCTGTGGCGCCTGGTTCTTCTCGAATGGCCCAAATTGCGCCGGATGCGACAATCCAGCACAGCCCGGCAATTGCAAAAAGGGCTGCCAGTATTAGTTCGTTGCTCTTTATCTGGTTGTAGAAACCAAGGTTGAGTCCCAAAAGCAGGGTAAATATGCCTGAAACGCTGGTGGCCAGCCCCATGAGCGTGCCTCGCCGCGACTTTGAGACAGTTTTTCCCAGCACATCCTTGGCAGCAACTGAGCACACACCTCGCGCAAAACTGAACACCAACAGGGCGCAAAAGACCAGCCAGCTCGCATTTTCTGCCGACAAATCGATGATTAACGCAAAGCCGCATACCCACAGGGCAAAACCACTGAGCAATCCACCAAACATCCACACATACTTTCGCAGCGCTTTGGCTCTGATTTTGGCTGCAATAAACAGCTGCGGCAGCAACACACCCGATTCCCGAATGGGCACAGCCAAAGACACCAGCAGCATGGGTGCGCCCAACAGGCCGAGCACCCAAGGGAACACCAGGCGTGCACTGGCTATTTCATCGGCCAACTTGGTGAAAAAATTGCTGAGCAGGTGCAGAAAAAAATTAACAGGTTGGTGTTTGCAAGATTCGTCAGGAATATCTTTGCAAACTCGTGCATCTTCATCGCCCGTAATCAGGTCGTACAGGGCTGTGGTGGTGGATTTGGTTTTTTGCATGGCGATACTTTAGCAATTAAAAAGGCACCCGAAGGTGCCTTTTTCAATAACTGCTTGACGAGATTCGCTGAGCGAACTGCTTATTGCGCACCAACAGTAGCCTTGATGGCTGCGATGAACTTTTCACTCTGCGCAATATTGCTGACTGTGGCTTCAAGCCCATGGCGGGCAGAAGCAAGGCGGATAAACCGCTCCATGCGCCGAGTTTCATGCTTGTTCCAACGCACGGTGAATGAAACAACCCGATTGTTGTCAATCCAGACGTTGCTGGGCTTGAGAAACATGAAATCGCCCAGGGCGACTTTGGGCAGCCCAATTTGGCCACTTGCGTCTACGCCGGTGAATTGAACCAACAACGGCGTGCCGTTTTGAAGCCAACTGTTGTTCTCTATGGCATCGCAGAAAATAGAGCAGGTGGACCAAGTCAGACCACTGTACCGGACCATGAACGCCAACCGGGATTCTTCAAAATTGTCTGTGACATCTGAACCCACTGCAGCAAGATCTTCAGGTTTTACTTTAAGTGCCAAAAGTTCTTGTTCGAGCGTGCTGTAGGCAATACTTGAGCGAATTTGATCCGGAATAGGCTTTACCTGTAACCAGTGAAACAGGCAATAAGACCGAGTCAAACGCTCTGCAATCGAACTCATGGTGAACTCCTGAAAAACATGCTGCAACGCTATTGGTACTGGGCTCGGGGTTTTTCAGATTCACACCGAGGCTCTAACCAAATTCCCTTGACCCAACCATCAAAAGCAATGCTACTTGGTGGGTGAGATGCAAGGAAAGGTTCAATTATTGTTAACGCTGAACCTGCAAATTGGAATACCTGTTTTTCAAAAAAATCCTTAAGCCGCCTTTTCCTGGTCTTTCTGCGATTCTTTTACTGTTTTATTTGTATATTCAGCCAAAAACTGGGGTAACAAATTGTCCCAGTCGGGGTTCAATGATTCGATCAACAAAAGGCGCATGTCTCTGGGCCAATTTCTGACCCGGCGTAGGCGCGCTACAAATTTGTCATGGTCGGACCACACTTCAAAATAAACAAGGCGATCAAGTCGATGGTAATGCGCATAATCCCGGCGCAGCCCCTGAAGATGTTCTTCCATCCGGGTAACCAGGCAGTTTGTGTCACCAAGATAGAGGGGGCCATTTGGCTTGCTATTGGACAAAATATACAGCCAGTATTTGTCTTGTTTTCTAGCGGTGTCGTTCAAGCTACTGTCCAGATTTTTGCTCAATTCATCCTCCGCACAATTCAGTTATAGGGGTAATAAATAAGATGTAAGCACATTACTTATCGATTGTATGTGTATTGCTAATTTTGCACTGTATCTTTCTCCCTCTTAATGGGTGCCGCCATCGCTATTTTTGACGGAATTTCAGTGGTAGTATATTTATGGAAAATTATTTCTTAATGCCAAAATAAATTTGGCGGCATTATTATTCTTATATTTATCAAAGGCTTATATGCTTACAGCTATTCTCGTGGATGGCCCGTTCTTCATTCGCAGAATTCGTCAAATTTTCCCCAGTTCGGTTCATCACGACGCAAAAGTCATGGCCGACCTAGTTTGGCGTTTGTCAGCGGCCCATTTGTTTGAACGCAATCAGCCAAAACGCCATCTGTTTCGCATCTTTTTCTATGACACACCCGTGTTTACCCAGCGGGTTACCTTGCCCGTTTCAAAACAGTCAATTGATTTGTCAAAATCCAAGGAAGGGCAGTTCCGGGTCGCATTTCAGCGTCAATTGCAGCGCAAGCGGAAATTGGCGGTGAAGCTGGGTGAGGCTAGAGAAGCTGATACGTGGAAACTGAATGAAGACGCCATGGCAGATTTGCTCGGCAAGCGTATCTCAGTCGACGACCTGGCGGATGAGGACTTTACGCCCGATTCTTACCCCAAGGGAATTGAATTGAGAATGGGTGTAGACCTTGCTACTTTGGCCTACAAACGCCAGGTTCAACAGGTGGTTTTGCTGACCGGCGATGGTGCTTTTTCCAGCGCCGCCGAATTGTTGCGCCATGAGGGCGTGGATGTGGTGCTTGACCCAATGTGGCAAAATATTTCGGAAGATCTGTTTTCCTACATTGACGGGCTCAGATCGACTTGCCCGCCCCCAGACCGTGCAGCAGACTTTTTGGCCCGAATCGGATCAGACAACTACGATCACGATGATTTGCCAGCTGAATAAAAAAAGCCCACTTCGAAGTGGGCTTTTTTCTGCGCAGGGCAACACAATCAATCTCCCATGCCCTCGGCGTACAGGTCGTTGATTCGATCCTTGAATGCCTCAACCACCTTCGGGCGCTTCACCTTCAAAGTTGGTGTCAGAAGGCCATTGTCAACTGTCCAGGGTTCTTTGGTGGTGATAATGCGCCGCACGCGGATGTAGCGGGGTAAATGTTGCAATCGTTCATTGGCACGCTTGATCAGCTCCTTCTCATTGGAATTGGCGGTAACCGCAATCATGCCAATGAAAGGGCGCCCCTCGCCAATCAGAACGATTTGCTCGAACACATCATCGCCAATAATGGCCATTTCGGCGTCCTGCGGCGAAAATTTCTCACCATTGGACAGCACCATGATGTCTTTGATGCGACCTCGGATATAAATTCGCTTGTCCTTAATCTCGGCCACGTCACCGGTGTGCAGCCAACCATCCGAGTCAATTGCGGTTTTCGTGGCTTCTTCGTTTTGCCAGTAGCCCAACATGATGTTGGGGCCACGCGCCAGAAGCTCGTCATTTTCACCCAGCATCACTTCGACATTGGGCAAGGCCGGGCCAACGGATTCAGGAACATTGCCCTCGGGGCGGTTCACGGAAATTACGGGGCAGGCCTCGGTCATGCCATAGCCATGAAGAATGGGTAGCCCCATGGCGATGAATGCCTTGGCTATGGTGCTGTCCAGCGCAGCACCGCCCACAACGGCCAAGCGCAGGCGACCGCCGAGTCTTTCCAGAATGGGTTGTGCCACCTTCGCGCGTAGCAAGGGCAATTGAAAGTGATCAACTATGCCGCCTTTGCCCTGTTCCATTCGCCAGCCAACATCGACCAACTTCTCAAATGCTTTGCGCTTGAAGCGCGAGTCTTTCACCGAGGCTTGAATGCGACCATAAAATTTTTCGAAAATACGCGGCACCGCAAACAACACCGTTGGTGCCTGGGTCGCCAGGTCTTCTGGCAATTGGTTGATGCCACGGGCATAAATAACCTTTGCACCCACTCGCAAGGGCAGGTAATAACCACCCGTGCGTTCGAACATGTGTGACATCGGCAGGAATGACAAAAATACGTCATCCGGTTTTGCAATGTCCAACTGGAAGCAGCTGTCCACATTGGCAATTACGTTTTTGTGCGACAACATGACGCCTTTCGGGCGGCCTGATGTGCCCGAGGTATAGCAAATCGTGGCCAGTGTATTTTGCTCAAGGTCGAGCAGTTCAAAGGGCTCCAGCTTCTTGTCAAGGCTCTTGAGCACGTGGTTCGCATTTTCAACGCCGTCGGCTTCTTTGTCGATGTCTGACTTGATCGACAACACGCGAACGTCTTTCAGCTTTTCCTTTAGCAGATTGCGTGCAATTCGGTCGTTCTCAACAACAACGACGCGCGAGCCTGAATCCTGAATGCAATACGCAATATTGCTTGCGTTGTCGTCCACATAAAGCGGCACTGAAACAAGCCCCATGGCCACAGCGGCTTGGTCAAATGCCACCCAATGCACGCTGTTTTTCAGGCAAATGGCAACTCTGTCACCGGGTTGCAAACCCATGGAACGGAAAAAAGCTTGCCAGGATCTGCCCAGGTCAATCATTTCCCGTGCTTTGAAATCAACCCACTCGTTGTCAATGAACTGACGGTACAACACGCGATTGGGGGTGTCGTCATGTTGGAACAAGAATGTGGCGATGTTCGCCATAAGGAGGTCTCCCAAATTTCTGTTTTTATAAAATTGACCGTAGTGTACTGAACAGTTTAAGGATTGATAAGAACACTCATTCTAGATTTACATTCAAGGCTTTGATGACAGCAGGCCGTGCACTTAACTCGTCGTACCATTTGTGCACCGCAGGATAGTCGCTTAGTTCAATGCCTTGGCGTTGCCATCGATAAACCCAAGGGTACAAAGCCATGTCAGCGATCGAGTAATTCTCTCCTGCAATGTAGGGAAATTGACTGAGTTGTTTGTTGATGACTTCATAAAGCCTTTTGGCTTCATTGGTGTACCGGTTAATAGCATATTCAATTGGTTCGGGCGCGTAAATCCGAAAATGATGCGCCTGCCCCAACATGGGCCCCACACCGCCCATTTGAAACATCAACCATTGAATAATCGACAAACGTTCACGGTGATTCTCTCCGAAAAACTGACCGGTTTTTTCAGCCAGATAAATGAGAATGGCACCGCTTTCGAAAAGTTCCAGCGGCTTTCCGTCTGGGCCGTTCGGGTCAATGATTGCCGGTATCTTGTTGTTTGGGCTGAATTTTAAAAACTCGGGCTTGAATTGATCGCCCTTGCCAATGTCAACGCCAATCGGTTTCCAGTGAAGTCCCATTTCTTCACAGGCAATTTGAATTTTGTAGCCATTGGGTGTTGTCCAGGTATAAACCTCGATTGGCTTGTTTTTCGGAGTATTCAATCAACGCTCTCCAGTAAAGCAAGTGGGCTAACACGTTCGTGCTAGGTCATTTCTAGGATACCTCAGTCAATGTTGTCATGCGTATGCTGACGCTTACTGCAACCATTGAACCGAGCGTTGACATGTCAATTTTCTGGACCAAAGCCACTGAAATGAATCGTCATTGGGCGGTTTCCATTCTTGGTTCATTTTTTGTACTTTTTCCGGTTCAGGGCTTTGGACTGGAAATTTCGACACCGGTGGGTGTGCAGCAAATAGGTCAACACCTGAATTTGAAAAGCACACTCAGCAATATGCCTGAAGGTACGGAGTCGCAGCTGCGTTCTACCTGCCTCAGGGCAAAAGTACGTTCTCTTGAGCGGGTCGCCGGCAGTGATTATTCGTCGGATTCCGGAGAGGTATTGGTTCAGTTTGATCCGACAATTCGTCGTGGAGGCATGCTGGAGTTCAGGTCAACTGCACCTGTCAACGACGCAGTAATTGAAATGGAGTTGGTGTCGGAATGCCCATTGATCGTGTTCACCACGAAATGGACATTCATTATGAAACAGGGCGAGTGGCAGCAAGACGCCGAGACATTTTCTCGCCCCGTTGGTACTAAATCGACATTTGATCCCGAAAGTTCTTCATTGCTGGCCAATTCCCGCCGGCCACCACCGCGGCAGGTCAATCACACGCCTGGGATCAACCCACAACAAGGGGACGTTGAAACACCCGTTGTTCAGAGTCCAGAGAAAACCGTTCACCTTGCTTCTACAACCCCCGAAACAGAGAGTACTGGTTCAAGCAAGGCTGTGGAAGTGGCGTCCTTGAATACCGATTTGTTCGGCGCGGGCTTGATTGAAAGCCGAAAAGGCAATAGCGATGCGCCAAACGGCATTGGATTTGATGAACACCCAGATGCCAAGGGCACATCGAATATGATCCAGGAATTGTTGTTGCCCCTGTTTGCGGGTTTGTTGGTTTTGTTGTCGATGGCGTGGCTGCTGTATCGTCAGTACTTCAACAAAAAGGAAGAGGGGCAATCTGGTTTCAATGGCCAAGGCGGCAGCTACCAGCCCCCTGAAGCTTTAGTGCCGCACGACCTGACATCCACTGGGCGGGAACATGTCACGGCTTTCTCGAATGAAACAACGTCCCGGTTGCTTGGAAGCCCACGCGTTTTGGAGTCCTTGATTGGAAATGATGAACAATATGTCGACGATGAGATAGGCTCGCTCACTCGCACTTTGAACCCCAACTGTCTCGAACCTGAACTCCGGTCTTCACTGGCAATCAGTCTTGAGTTAATTAATCGAGCAGGCATTTCATGCTGGACACTGCCAGCATCCTACCTCGGCTTGGTAGATTCGAGAAACCGCGCACTTGAATTACACCGGACTGTGGATGCATTGTTGCTACGCAGTCAAATTGGTTTGATTGAACTGGCTTTTCAAGATGCCAAACAAGGTCAGTTGACCTCAGCTGCTGACGCCGAGGAATTGTTGCGACAAATACTGGGGCATCAGTTGCACCAGGCAGAATACCAACCCACGTTAGGCGTTCCTGATATTGTGAAAAGCCATGTGCGAGCAAAAATGTGCGAAATAACCGGTGCAGAAAAACGCCAGTTACTTCGTGAAAATTTGACGCAGCTGGACAGTCTCGTACTTAATTCTGCGCTTTGCTTTAATTCAAATGCATGGCGAGAATTTCTGAGCGAAGAGGGTATCTTGGAGTAGTTGTGGTCAAATCAAGATCAGGCTACGCCAAGCGACTCTTCCAACTGCTCGATTTCCAGCAACACTTCAAGCAATTCAGTCTCGGCACTTTCCAGGCGACTGGCTATTGCACTGCGTTCATGGTGTAGGTCAGACGCCTTTTTCGAATCAGCTGGATTGCTGTAGTCACATTGAGCCAAATCGTCATCCAATTTGACCAGTTTCGGCTGATCAATTTCGATTTGCTTCTCCAGCTTCTTAAGCTGATTTCCCAATTGTTTAATTCGCTGATTCACAGCTTGTCTGTCTACCGGGGCAACCTTAACAACAACTGGTTTGTTGCCAGAACTGCCTTGTTTCGCGTTGCGGTTTTCTGCATTGGTTTCCTTGCGCAACAACTCGGCGTAATCGTCGAGGTCGCCATCAAATTCGGTTACGGCCCCTTGGTGTACACGCCAAAAACGATCTGTGATTGATTCAAGCAAATGCCGATCGTGAGACACCATAACCAAAGCACCTTCGAATTCCAGCAAGCTGCTGGCCAAGGCCTGGCGCGTTGCAATGTCAAGGTGGTTGGTGGGTTCATCCAGCAGCAATAGGTTGGGGCGTTTGTAGGCCAGTAGTGCCAGTGCCAGTCTTGATTTCTCGCCACCCGAGAAGCTGCCCACCAACTGGCGCACCTTGTCATCCCGAAAGTGATAGCGCGCCAGAAATTCTCGCGCTTTTTGCTCGGAAATTTGCCGCTCCAGGCGCGACATGTGCTGCAAGGGTGTCGCATTCATATCAAGCGATTCAATTTGATCTTGCGCGAAGTAGCCGTACACCAACCCTTTGCCTTCAACCCTTTCACCACCCAACATATTAAGTTCGCCTACCAAGGTTTTAACCAAGGTGGTTTTGCCGTTGCCGTTGGCGCCCAACAGGCCAATACGGTCGCCGGGGCGAAGTTCAAGGCTGATGCTTTTCAGAACAGGGGCTACGCCTGCATAGCCGCAATCACTGCGATTCAACACCACCAGAGGGTCTGGGCTTTTGTGCGGTTCCATAAACGGAATGGCCACATGGGGTTCGACCTGCAATGTTTCAATCAACTTGATTTTTTCAAGTCGCTTCACCCGGCTTTGTGCTTGCTTCGCCTTGCTGGCCTTCGCCTTGAAACGATCCACAAACTTCTGCAGTTTCTCCATTTCGCCCGCGGCCTTTTTATTGGCCTGGCTGACCTGGTCTGCACGCTCTGCAAATGCACGTTCAAATGCGGAATATCCGCCAGTGTATTTGGTCAGTTTTTCATTGTTCAGGTGCACGGTGTGGGTACACACTTCATCGAGAAAATCGCGGTCGTGAGACACCAGAATAACCGTACTATTGACCTGCTTGATCCACTGCTCTAGCCACACCACAGCTTCGATGTCCAAGTGGTTGGTGGGTTCGTCCAGCAAAATAAGATCAGCCCTGGAGCCCAGCACCTTGGCCAGGTTCAAACGCATTTTCCAGCCGCCAGAAAACTCGCCCACCTTGCGTTGCAAGTCTTCGGTTTTAAAACCTAGGCCATGAAGAATGGTGGCCACGCGTGCTTCTGCCGTGTAACCGTCCAGGTTCTCAAGCTGTTCATACAAATGGCCAAGTTGCTCCATGTCGCCGCTTTCTTCAACAGCATGAATTTTCTGTCGAACTTCGTGCAGGGCGCGGTCTCCCTCAAGTGCGAAATCAATCACGCTAAGGTGGTTTGCAGTCACTTCCTGGTCAATCCAGGAAAGCCGCCACACTTTGGGCAAGTCGATGCTGCCTTGATCAATATGAAGCTCGCCAAGAAGGGCACTTAGAAAACTGGATTTGCCTGCGCCGTTGTGACCAATCAGACCGACTTTTTCACCGGGGAACAGGGTGAGTTCAGCATTGGTGAGAATGGGCTTGCTGCCCCGCGCAATGCTGAGGTTATTAATTTGAATCATTGAGTGGGTTTAGACCAAGTCTTCTTTGTTGAGCAAAAACACTTGTTCGTCACCTGCCGAGGTTTCAAGCCAAATGGGATTTAAATGCGGGAAAGCTGCCTCGAAATGCAGTTTTTCATTGCCAAGTTCTACCACCAGAAAACCACCGTCTTTCAAGTGCTTCGGGGCTTGCTCAAGAATGTCTTGAATAAGGTCCATGCCACTGTCTCCGCCGGCCAAAGCCATGCGTGGCTCGTGCAGGTATTCGGGAGGCAGCTTTTTCATGGAGGCCTCATTGACATAAGGCGGGTTGGTCAAGATGAAGTCGTATTTCTTGCCATTCAGATTCGAAAACAAATCGGATTCAATGGCATTTACGCGTTGCTTCATGTGGTGCAATTCAATGTTTTCACGCGCAACACTCAAGGCCTCAGGCGACAAATCGGCAGCGTCAACCTGCGCATTTTCAAACACATAAGCCGCCAAAATTGCCAGGCAAGCAGATCCTGTGCACATGTCCAATATGTCGAACGGCATTTCTGGAGCATTCACCCAGGGTGTTAGCTGATCGGCCAGTAGTTCGGCGATGAAGGAACGCGGAATAATGACGCGTTCATCGACCTTGAAGGAATGCCCTTGCAACCAGGCTTCGCCAGTGATGTAACTGGCGGGCTTTCTGTCTACCACGCGTTGCGTAATAAACCGGATCAAGCGATTGGATTCATGGGCTGTAACACGCGCATCCCAAAACGGCCCCATGTCGCCAATTGGCAAGCAGAGTGCAGACTGCACCATGTAAACCGCTTCATCAAAAGCATTGCTGGAACCATGCCCAAAAAATACCTGACCACGGCGCATTTCGCTCACGTAAAACCGCACCCAATCGCGCACGGTGTGAAGTTCTTTGGGGTCGACCGCAATGTGTGCGGCATGATCCTGGTTCATGAATTGCCTTCGCTGAAGTCGGTTTGACCAATGCTGAGTACGCCGTTTAATTCAACCACCGGGCGTTTGATGATGCTGGGGTATTCGAGCAGAAGGGCCTTCGCACCTTCAGGTGAATCGGCTTTGCCCTGCATTCCTTCGTCCAACCCACGCCAGGTGGTGCCTTTTCGATTGATGACTTTGTCCAATCCGAAGGTGGCTATCCATTCGTCCAGCAGCTGTGCAGGTACGCCATGCTTTTTGAAGTCATGGAACAGTATGTCCACGTTTTGATCCTTCAAGGAAGCAATGGCTTTTTTTACACTTCCACAGTTTGGAATTCCGTATACCTTGGCTGTCATCCTGTCGGGTTCTCCTTACTCTGCGTTGCGCAGCAATTCATTAATACCAGTTTTGGCGCGTGTTTTCGCATCCACACGTTTCACGATGACAGCGCAATAAAGGCTGTATTTGCCGCAGGCACTGGGCAATGAGCCGCTAACGACCACGGAGCCGGCAGGAATACGGCCATAGGTGACTTCACCTGTTTCACGGTTGTAAATTTTGGTGCTTTGACCGATATAAACACCCATGGAAATCACGGAGTTTTCCTCGACAATCACGCCTTCCACCACCTCAGAGCGTGCGCCGATAAAGCAGTTGTCTTCGATGATTGTGGGGTTGGCCTGCAGGGGCTCCAGAACGCCACCAATGCCCACGCCACCGCTCAGGTGAACATTCTTGCCAATTTGCGCGCAAGAACCCACAGTGGCCCAGGTGTCAACCATGGTGCCTTCGTCCACGTATGCACCAATGTTCACGTAGCTGGGCATCAGCACCACATTCTTGGCAATAAAGCTGCCGCGTCGCGCCACAGCGGGAGGCACCACACGAAAACCGCCTTTCTTGAAATCCTCTTCGGTGTAGTCCACAAATTTGGTGGGCACCTTGTCGTAAAACTGGGTGAAACCGCCTGCCGCCATGGGTTTGTTGTCTTCCAGGCGGAAGGAAAGCAGCACTGCTTTTTTGATCCACTGGTGGGTCACCCACTCACCACTTTCTTTGGAGCAGACACGCAACTCGCCAGAATTCAGCTTTTCAAGTACGTCGCCAACGGCGGCGCGAACTTCAGCAGGGGCTGACGCGGGGGAAATGTCTGCACGGTTTTCCCAAGCGGCTTCGATAATGGATTGATGATTTGTTGTCATGGTGATTTCCTGTGTCAGAGAATATTTTTAATTCGGTTTGCGGCTTCGTTGCATTCGGTCAGGCTGGCCACCAGCGCAATCCGCACATGGTTGCTGCCGGGGTTAAATCCATTCACCTCGCGGCCCAAAAAGCTTCCGGGCAACAGGGTAACATGCGCTTGCTCATACAACTCCTTCGCAAACCCTGTATCGCTTTGCCCCACATTGGCCCAAAAATAAAAGCCGGCGGGTGGAATATGCAGTTCAAGCTTGCCTTCAAGAATGGCGCTGAAAGATTTGAACTTCTCGGTGTACAAACGGCGGTTTTCCGCCACATGCTCTTCATCATTCCAGGCGGCCACACTGGCCATTTGAATGGTGGTCGACATGGCTGAACCATGGTAGGTGCGGTAACGAAGGAACGCCTTGATCAGGTCGGCATCGCCAGCCACATAACCCGAGCGCAGGCCGGGGGCATTTGAGCGCTTGGACAGGCTGGAAAATACAATCAGATTGTTGTAATCGGACCGCCCCAAGCGGCTTGCCGCTTCAAGCCCGCCAATCGGCGCAGCGGTGCCATCGAGGTAAATTTCTGAATAACATTCATCCGAGGCAATCACGATGTTGTATTCATCGGCCAAATCAAACAGTTTTTGCCAATCTTCCAGCGAATACACCGCACCTGTGGGGTTGTTGGGTGAACACACATACATCAACTTTGTTTTGGCCAGAACATCTGGGCTCAAGGCATGAAAGTTCGACAAACCAGTTGCCGGATCGATGTTGACAAATACAGGGCTTGCACCACCAAGAAAAGTGGCGCCTTCGTAAATTTGATAGAAGGGGTTGGGAAAAACAACGCAACTGTCATTCTCACAACCATCCAACACAACCTGGGCGAATGAAAACAAGGCCTCGCGCGAGCCTAAAATTGGTAAAACCTGGGTTTCAGGGTCGACCAAAGCATCAAAACGACGCAAGATCCAGTCCGAAATTGCCTTTCTGAGAACCGGTAAACCCTGTGTCCCCGGGTAAACCGCCAAACCATCCAGGTTGTCAATCAAGGCCTGCTTGATCAATTCCGGTGTCGGGTGTTTCGGCTCGCCGATTGACAGATTAACGTGCGTCAGGCCACCCGTATGCTGACTGCCAGCGAACAAGGCCCTCAGGCGTTCAAATGGGTAAGGTTGAAGTTTGTCGAGGTTTTTCAATGGGTTCACCGCAATTGCTGTTTAACCACGAGTAGGGTTCATGGTTGAAATGGAGTCCAGTTCAACTTTCGGCAGGGGCTGAAAGCTGGCATGGCGGTGTTCAGCCACCACCGTGGTGTACACACCACCGCGAACATACCATTTTGCGGTCAATTTCATGTAGCGGGGGTCGGTTGCGGCCACCAGGTCGTCCAGGATTTTGTTGGTCACTGCCTCGTGGAAAGCACCTTCCTCGCGATAGCTCCACATGTACATTTTCAGGCTTTTCAGCTCCACATTCTTTTGATTAGGCAGGTAGTCGATCACCAAAGTGGCAAAATCGGGTTGGCCTGTTAGTGGACAAAGGCATGTAAATTCAGGCACTTCAATGTGAACGTGGTAAGGGCGATCCGGGTTTGGATTCGGAAAAGTCTGTAAATCGCGGCTGGGTTTGTTACTCATGCTTCTCTCTTGAGCCGATGGGGCCTTGGGCCACTGTGGCGTTAAACAAATCAATCATCCTGCCAACTAAGGGCGGGGGCCCGGCGTAAAGCGCAAAGGCTTTGCTATTATAAGGTCAGCGGGTTTTCAAGTTCCCGTGGGTTGAAGTTTTTATTCGTTCTATTGGTCTCATTTCCACCTCATCGTGCGATTAACTCACATTCGTTTAGCTGGCTTTAAGTCATTTGTTGAACCGACGTCCTTTGCCGTGCCCAGTAATTTGGTGGGCGTGGTGGGGCCGAACGGCTGTGGCAAATCCAATATCATCGATGCGGTCCGCTGGGTTTTGGGCGAATCCAAGGCGTCCGAGTTGCGTGGCGAGTCCATGCAAGACGTGATCTTCAATGGTTCCACCAACCGAAAGGCAGCCTCGCGCGCCAGCGTTGAACTGGTGTTTGACAATGCTGAAGGCCGCGCTGGCGGCAGCTGGAACCAATATTCTGAAATTTCAGTAAAGCGCGTGCTCACACGCGATGGCGCTTCAACGTATTACATCAACCAGCAGGCGGTTCGCCGTCGCGATGTTCAGGATATTTTCCTGGGCACTGGTCTTGGGCCGCGCGCTTACGCGATTATCGGTCAGGGCATGATTGCCCGCATTATTGAAGCCCGCCCAGAAGAGCTGCGAATTTTTCTGGAAGAAGCTGCGGGTGTGTCGAAGTACAAGGAGCGTCGCAGGGAAACTGGCAATCGCTTGGCCGATACCCGCGACAACCTCACGCGAATCGAGGACATTCTTCGCGAATTGACCAGCCAGATTGAGCGACTGGAGCAACAAGCCACCGTGGCCCGCCAGTTCAAGGAACTTGAAGAGGCCAAAAACACCAAGCAGCGCCTACTTTGGTATATCCGATATTCCGAGGCACTGGAACAGAAAAACACGGGCCAGGCCAAGCTTGAACGTGCCAAGGCAGACCTTGAAGCCATTCAAGCCAAGTCCATCAGCACCCAAACCGAGCTTTTTGCCGTACGTGAAAAACAGGTGGACGCCCAGCAGCAGCTTGAAAACGACCAAACTCAGTGGATTGAGGCCAACCGACAGGTTAGCCGCCTCGAGGCTGATTTGCGCGTGATGGCCGAATCGCGCGCCCGTTTGGGTGCCCGCGTGGCCGAGCTTGAACTTGAAATTCAAAACTGGACGGTGCGCGAGGAAGATGCCAAGGCGAGACTGGAAGAAATCAGTGGATCCACGGAAGAGCAGCAAGCCGAACTGGAAGAACGAATCATCGCACTTGAAGAAGCCGAGTTGGCTGTAGAGCCAGTTGAACTTGCATTACAGGCCGCACGTTCGGCCGTGGATCAAAAACGTTCAGGCGTGATGCAAATTCAGCAGGCACTTAGCCAGGTTTCTTCCCAGCAAGAATCGGCCAGCCGCGCCGAAAGCACGATTCAAGTGAAGCTGGATCGACTGGAAAGTGAAAAACAACAAATTGCAGCGCCTTCCGTGCATGAACTGGATGAGGTTCAATCGCGGGTTCAGTCCCTGGAGCGGGAGCTTGGTGACGCCACAGGCAATCTTGCGGAATTTGAAAGCAAGCTGGCTACGGGCAGTGCAGAGCTTGACCACATTCAGGCAGCATTCAACACCGAGCGAGACAAGCACGCCAATGCGCAGGCCCAGCTGCAAGCACTGGAAAAATTGAATGAGCAACTGGCAGAAAGTGCTGAATTAAAGCCTTGGGTAGAAAGCAGCGGCCTTGGCGACACCCCGCGTTTGTTGGGCAAACTGCAGGTGGAGCGTGGTTGGGAAAGGGCGCTTGAATCGGCGTTGCGTGAATCGTTGGACAGCTTTCAGGTACGAACTCTGGACATGGTTGAGGGTTTTGCCAAACAGCCACCTCCTGCGCGAGTCGCTTTCATGGAATCAGCCA
Source organism: Limnobacter alexandrii (assembly GCF_005871185.1). Classification (GTDB taxonomy): domain Bacteria; phylum Pseudomonadota; class Gammaproteobacteria; order Burkholderiales; family Burkholderiaceae_B; genus Limnobacter; species Limnobacter alexandrii. The sequence continues at coordinate 50,427 of NZ_SWKN01000007.1, read as the reverse complement.
GCAACAGCGGAGGCCTGAATCTCAATGTTGGTCCCGAAGACCTCGCCAGTTTGGTGCGCAGCTCAGATTCTTCCGTTCAACAGTCTTTGATTCAGTCGCTGGCTGGCTACCTTTTGGCACCAGATTTACCGGCAGCACTGGCCAAACGCAAAACACTGAAACCGGGCCAACGCATTTTCACGCCACAGGGGCATTGTGTCAGCGCCACGGGCGTGTCTTTCTACGCCGCCGACAACGCCCAAAGCGGTCGGCTTGAGCGCCAACAGCAAATTGAAGCCTTGCGCACTGAAGTGCGCGCGCTCGACATGCTGAAAAATGAATCCATGGCCAAGCGCGATCAACTGCAATTGCGCACCGGTGAAATGAAAGCCAATGTGGTGCAAGCACGCAACCTGGTTGAAAGTTTAACCAAGCGACTGCACGAGGCCCAGGTACAACTGATTCGCCTTCAAGAACAGCAAAGCAGGGCTGACAGTCGCCGCGAGCAAATTGGCTTGGACCTGGCCTTGCTTCAAAGTGAGCTGGAGGAACAGCGGGCGATTTTGCTTGAGTCGGAAGACAAATACGCTGAACTGGATGAACAGCTTGCTGTGGCCAGCGACGCTTTGGAAAGCCAGAAAGACAAAGTAACGGAAGCTGAACAAGCCTTGCGCGACAAACAGGCGCAAGTACAAAGTGCTTTGCGTAAGAAGCAGGATGCCGAATTCAATATTCGCAATCAGGAATCACGCCAACGTGAATGCGAACGCGACATTGCCTTTGCAAGCAGCCAGATTCAGCAAATTCAGCAGCGAAAGCAATTGGCATTGGCTGAACTAGAAGGGCTTTCGGAAACAGAAGGCCAGGAAGCTTTGCAAGCTGCGCTGGAAGAAAGAGTGATTGCCGAAGAAAAAGTGGCAGTTTCTCGCGATGCGCTTGAACAGATTATGGCCAAGGTTTCTGAACTTGAACGTGCAGAGAAAGAAAGTGACAAACAGGCAGACCCCCTGCGGGATGCAGTTCAAGACCTCGCTTTAAAAATTCAGGCCGCCGATCTGACGATTGAGCAATACAAGAATTTGATGGATGAAGTACAGGCCGATGTAAACGAATTGGGTCAGCAATTCGTTGCCATGGAGGTACCTCCCAAAGCATCCGTGCTTCAGGCTGAGGTAACCCGCCTTACCAACGGCATGCAAGAGTTGGGCGCGGTCAACCTGGCTGCGCTGGACGAACTGGCTGCCGCAACCGAAAGAAAATCATTCCTTGACCAACAGGCCGGTGACCTGATGGAAGCCATGGAAACCCTTGAGGATGCGATTCGCAAAATTGACAAAGAAACACGCGATCTTCTTTCCGAAACCTTCGGCGTTGTTAACGGACATTTCTCACGCCTGTTCCCGAAGTTGTTTGGTGGTGGCGAGGCAAGATTGGTCATGACCGGCGACGAAATTCTGGATGCTGGTGTGCAGGTGTTTGCCCAACCCCCAGGCAAGAAAAACGGCACCATTCATCTTTTGTCGGGCGGCGAGAAAGCGCTGACGGCCACGGCACTGGTTTTCGCAATTTTTGAATTGAATCCCGCGCCGTTTTGCTTGCTCGACGAGGTTGACGCACCGCTGGACGATGCAAACACCGAGCGCTTTACCCGCTTGGTCAAACAAATGTCTGAACAAACCCAGTTTTTGTTCATTTCCCACAATAAAATCGCCATGGAAATGGCGCAGCAGTTGATCGGCGTCACGATGCAGGAAAAAGGTGTTTCCCGCATTGTTGCCGTTGACTTGGCCGCTGCAGAAAAAATGGCAACAGAAACCGTATGAACGATTTACAACTAACCCTGCTGATTGTTGGTGGTGGTGGCATTGCTGCCATGATCGCTTACAACTGGTGGCAAGACTATCGGCTGCGCAAACAGGCCAGTGAACGTTTTGGTGAAACCGATCAAGACCCACTCTTGAACTCTGGCACCGCCAAAGCTGGATTTGAACGCACAGAGCCAGGATTTTCGGGATCGCAAAGCTTTGAGTCCTCCCCAGAATTTGATGAAACAAATGGTGAAGCGTCCCCTGATGCAAGTCAAAGCGACAGCCATTTGCAAAACGAACCACAAATGACCATCGACAAAAGGTTGTTTGCAGATTTCATTATTCGATTCGACGAAGACAAGGACGCAAACACCTGGAAAGCGCTGGTTGATGGGCTTGAGCAAATCAACCGCAAGCGAATTATTTATTCTGCCAGCCCCGATGCTGGTGAAAGTACTGAAACGTTGTGGTTCAAAGCCAGCCCCTATGCAGGCACTGCAAAATCTTTCAAAGCCAGCGTTCAAATTGCCAACCGAAAAGGTCCGCTCACTTCAATCGAATTTTCTGAGGTACTCGGAAAATTCAGGCGATTTGCTGAAGACCAGAATGCCGACATTGAATTCCCCGAAATGAAAGAAGTGGTGGCCAAGGCTGAAACGCTGGACCAAGCCGCCGCCGCCCTGGATACTTTGCTTGGATTGCACTGCCTGTTGCCAGAAACTGTTCAGGAAAGTACCGCGGTTGACATGCTGGCAGTCGCCGGCTGGGTGCAAAAAGGCCACCAGTGGTTTCTCAATGATGAGTCGGGCACTTTGGCCAGCATGGTGATTCACAATGCGCCAGGCAAACGATTGCTGAGTTTTAGCATTGATGTGCCCAATTCTGCTGAGCCCATCAAGGCATTGGGGGATATCGTCACTGTTTGTCATGGCATGAATGAAAAATTTGGCGCGCCGCTGATGGACGACTCTGGCCGAACCTTGAGTACACAGGCCATCGAGGGCATCTACAACCAGTTGATTGAACGGGTTCGCAATTTGACGGATTCAGGCTTCAAACCTGGTGCACCTGTGGCTCGTATTCTGTTTTCATGACCAATCTGGATTTGTTTGAAGGCGACGATGGTGGTGACAGTTCCGGTTCTCGGGAAGAGTCACCGATCATCGCCATGCGTCGCCTGATTGAACAGCTGAACCGTTGGGAACACGCCTACTATGTTCTCGACGCACCTGAAGTGCCAGACTCCGAGTACGACAAGGTTTATCTTTCACTCCAACAACTCGAGAATACACACCCCGAACTGATTCAAAGCGATTCACCCACACAACGTGTCGGTGGCAAACCAGCGGACGGATTCGAGCAGGTAAAGCACCGCGTGCCCATGTTGTCGCTGGGCAATGCATTTGAAGACAGCGATGTGCTTGCGTTTGACAGAAGAGTCAAAGAACTCGCCGACCTGCCTGCCGACACCACCATTGCCTACGCAGTTGATCCCAAGTTCGATGGCCTTGCGATTTCAATTCACTACACCAATGGCCTGTTTGAACAAGCCATCACCCGTGGCGACGGAGCCGTGGGCGAAGATGTGTCTGCCAACGTTAAGACCATTCGCAGTTTGCCCCTTAAGTTAAAAGGCAATGCAATACCAGCACACCTCGAAATTCGCGGTGAAATCTTCATGACCAAAAAAGATTTCCTGCAAATGAATCAGCGGCAGGCCGAGCAAGGTCTAAAAGTATTTGCAAACCCGCGCAATGCTGCGGCAGGAACCATTCGGCAGCTAGACCCCAAAATTGCGGCCAGTCGACCCTTGCGCTTTTACTGCTACGGCGCAGCCTTGGAACGAGAACAGTTGCGTGAGTTGAAGAGTCAATCAGCCATGATGAAATGGTTGGCAAACATGGGCCTGCCTGTTTCAGAACTTAGCCAGACGGCCACGGGTGCAGAAGGACTGTTGACCTTCTATCGCAGTGTGGGCGAGCGTCGCAGCACTTTGCCTTTTGAAATTGACGGGGTGGTGTACAAGGTAGATTCTTTTGATCTTCAGGACCAACTGGGTTACGTGGCCAAAGCGCCGCGTTTTGCGGTGGCCCACAAATTTCCGCCCGATGAAGTGCTCAGCCGCTTGCTGAACATTGAAGTTCAAGTTGGCCGAACAGGTTCAATTACCCCGGTGGCAAAACTCGAACCGGTGAAGGTGGGGGGTGTTGTGGTGTCGTCCGCCACTTTGCACAATCTGGATGAAATCCAGCGCAAGGATTTGCGTGTGGGCGACCAGGTTTTGGTTCGCCGCGCGGGTGATGTGATTCCAGAGGTTTTACCCTTTCCCGGTAACCAGCGCAGCGCTAGCAGCACTGCATTTGTCATGCCCTCGCACTGCCCAATCTGCAACTCACTGGTTCGCAAGGAGGAGGGCGAAGCTGCCTTCCGGTGCACCGGTGGCCTGGTGTGTAAAGCCCAGCTTACCCAGTCCATTATTCATTTTGCACACCGTCGCGCCATTGACATTGAAGGCCTGGGTAGCAAGCTGGTTGAAGTATTGGTCGACAAGGAATGGGTAAAAACTCCGGCCGACCTGTTTCGCCTTGAATTTGATGACTTGGTTCAGCTTGAACGCATGGGCGAAAAATCAGCACGCAACCTGCTCGACAGCATTGAAAACGCCAAACAAACCACATTTGGCAGGTTTCTATTCGGTTTGGGAATACGGCATGTTGGTGAAGCCACAGCCCGCGATTTGGCGGCGCACTTCAAGAATGTTGATCGGCTGATGAGCGCCACAGTGGAAGAGTTGCTTGAAGTCAATGATGTTGGCCCCGTGGTGGCTGAATCGATACGACAATTTTTTGATGAGCCTGCCAATCAACACGTTGTACGAGAGTTGATTTCGCTTGGGTTGCACTGGCCCACGGAGGAAACCCAAACCGCCGACGAATCACATCCATTTTTTGGAAAAACATTCGTACTGACAGGCACCTTGAGTCAATATAGTCGCGACGAAGCAGGGGCATTGATTGTCGCGCGTGGCGGCAAAGTGACAGGTTCAGTGTCCAAGAAAACAGATTATTTGTTGGCAGGAGAAGCCGCTGGCAGCAAACTGGACAAGGCTGCAGCACTGGGCGTCACTGTGCTTGATGAAAATACATTTCAAGGTATGCTTTAATCAGGAAAATTGAGCAGAAATCATTACTGCGTTTATTATTTTATTTCTCTATTGTTCAATTACGGAGCGAGCAATCATGACCCGAGTTAGAAAAGCAGTGTTTCCTGTTGCGGGTATGGGCACCCGTTTTTTGCCAGCTACCAAGGCAAGCCCCAAAGAAATGATGCCCGTGGTGGACAAACCACTGATTCAATATGCGGTTGAAGAAGCACTGGAAGCGGGTTTAAGTGAGCTTGTTTTCATTACTGGTCGAAGCAAGCGTTCTATTGAGGATCACTTCGACAAAGCCTATGAACTTGAAGCGGAGTTGCAGGCTCGCGGAAAAACCGCACTGCTTGAGATTGTAAAAAATATTGTACCCAGCCATGTGAACTGTATTTACATACGCCAAATGGAGCCCCTGGGGCTGGGCCACGCAGTGCTGTGCGCAGAGCCCGTGGTGGGCACAGAACCCTTTGCTGTGTTGCTGGCCGATGATCTGATGGATGTGGACAAAGGCACGCCCTCTGTAACACACCAAATGGTTAAGGTATTCGAGCGTGAACATGCCAGTGTGCTGGCGGTACAAGAGGTCGACCCAGCAGAGACCAAATCGTACGGTATTGTTTCCAGTACACCCTGGAACAATCGCTCCGAGCGGGTCAATGCAATTGTTGAGAAACCCGACCCCAAAGACGCCCCCACCAACCTTGCAGTGGTAGGGCGTTATGTATTGAACTCGCAAATTTTCGACCACATCCGAAAAACCGGCAAAGGCGCTGGCGGAGAAATACAGTTGACGGACGGAATTGCCTCGCTTCTTGAAGATCAACCTGTTTTGGCTTATCGCTTCAACGGCACCCGATTTGATTGCGGCTCCAAGATGGGCTATTTGAAAGCCACAGTTGAACTGGGCCTGAAACACCACGAGGTGGCAGCCGAGTTTGCGCAATACCTAAACAACAGGAAGTAAATCATGTATGCAGTGTTGGGAGGAAGTGGTTTAAGCCAATTGCCAGGCTTCGAAATCACCATGCGAAAGGTTCAACGAACACCTTATGGTGAACCATCGGGCGCGCTTACAATCGGCATCCTCGCGGGCCACGAAATTGTGTTTCTGGCTCGCCACGGCTACGGGCATACTATTGCTCCGCATCAAATCAACTACAGGGCCAATATCTGGGCTTTGTCGCAACTGAATATCGACGGTATTTTGTCCGTGGCCTCCGTGGGTGGAATTCGCCCGGATCTAAAGCCTGGGCAGTTGGTGGTGCCCGATCAAATCCTCGACTACACACACGGGCGTCATGCCACCTTTTTTGAAGGTGACAACGAGGCGGTGCAACACATCGACTTTACATGGCCTTACGACCACGCACTTCGAACTTCACTCTGCCTGGCAGCCGATTCGGTGGGAGAGCAAGTGGTGCAGGGCGGTTGTTATGCCTGCACCCAGGGCCCGCGCCTGGAGACCGCAGCGGAAGTTAAACGACTGGCGCGCGATGGTGCAGATATTGTTGGCATGACGGGCATGCCAGAAGCCTGCCTTGCTCGCGAGCTAGAAATACCGTATGCACATTTGGCCTTGGTGGTGAACCAGGCAGCCGGGGTGGGCGAGAGCGCCCAAGAAATTTCGCATGCCCAAATCAGCAAGACTGTTCACGAAGGAATGGGGCGTGTCATGGGAATCATCAAATCGATGGTGCAACTGCATGATGAATGAAAGGGCAGCAGGCTGACCCTTTCATCTCGCTCAGATTGACAGCAATTCGAGAAGTTCAGCTTCCAGCTGAATTTGCAGCTTTCCTGAATTCAAGGACTGGCCGTAAAGCAGAAAAGTATCCTCAGCCCGTTCGCCCAAAGTCATAATTTTGGCGGCTTGCACACTGACTTTGTATTGCGCCAGCAGTCGCGTGATGGAGTAAAGCAAGCCTGTGCGGTCGGTGGCTGACACGGTCAGTAAATACTGATTTCCTTTTTCATCGGGCTTCAAATCAACCGAAGGGCGCACCGGAAAGTGTCTGGATTGCCTGGACATTCGCCCAAATACTGGCGATTCCAGTGGCTGGCGTTTGATGAGCCGGTCCTGAAGCTCTGCCTCCAGCAGCGACAAAGTTTCACGATAAAACTCATTGTGACTGTCATGCTGAATCAAAAAAGAATCCAGGGCATAGCCATGCGCAGTGGTGTGAATTTTCGCATCCAGAATGCTCAGATTCTTTGAATCAAAATACCCACAAATACGCGCGAACAGGTCCATTTCATCGCGGGTATACACCAGCAACTCCAGGCCCTCGCCAATCGGTGAAAGGCGTGCTTTGACAATCGGTTGTTCGGCATCAACACGCCAGTAAAGGTGCCGTGTGTGCCATGCAATGTCGCTTGGGCCTTGTCGTAAAAAATACGACACGTCCAGCTGGGCCCACAGTTTGTCCTGCACGTCATCCGAAAGCGCATACAGACGCAAAATTCTGCGCGCCTCAGCCTGTTGCTCTGCAAGCATTTGCCGCCGGTTCGGGGCCTCGCCACCCAAATACTTCAAGGTCAGGCGGTACAGGTCTTCCAGCAACTTGCCTTTCCAGGCATTCCAAACCTTCGGGCTGGTGCCGCGAATATCGGCCACAGTTAGCAAATAAAGGGCTGTCAGGTTTCTGGGCGTTTTTACAAGCGCAGCAAATTCTTTCAATACTTCAACGTCTGACAAGTCTTTTTTCTGGGCGGTGTTCGACATGGTCAGGTGGTGTTTCACGAGAAAAGCCACCAAATCCGTATTTTCTTGATTCAGTCCGTGGTCTTTGCAGAATTTTCGGGCATCCACTTCACCCAACACGCTGTGATCGCCGCCACGTCCCTTGGCGACATCATGAAACAAAGCTGCAATGTACAACAACCAATGGTCATCAAAATTGGCCATCAATTGGCTGCAGTAGGGGTATTCGTGGGCGTGCTCTGCCATGGTGAAGCGGCGTAAATTGCGCACCACAGTCAAAATATGCTGGTCTACCGTGTAAACATGAAACAAATCATGCTGCATCTGTCCCACGATTTTCCTGAAAACCGGCAGGTATCTCCCCAGTACGCTGGTTTCATTCATGCGCCGCAATTCGTGCACAATGCCTTGCGGTTGCTTGAAAAACTCGATGAACAAGGCTTTGTTCACCGGGTTTTTCCTGAAATCGCTGTTGATTTTGACCCGACTGTGCCAAAGCTGACGCAGCATTCGGGCACTCATGCCTTTCAATCGCGGGTTTTGTTGCATCACGATAAAAGCGCGAAGCATGGCGGAAGGGTTTCGGGCAAACACCTCGTCGTCGCGAATATCGAGCAAAGAATCGGTTTCTTGAAACTCCTCATCGATTACCACGGGCTCAGCATTGGCACCAAATATCGACAGCTCAATGTTTTGAAGCAAGATGGTATTTAACTGCATCACAGCCTTGGCAGCCAAATAGTACTGCTGCATCAACTGTTCGCTGGATCGTTTTGCAGCGGTGGGCCGATAACCCAAAGACTCCGCCAGTTGGGTTTGCACATCGTACACAAGCCGGTCTTCACGGCGACCAGTAGTGACATGCAATTGGTATCTGATCTTCTTGAGTGTTCGCTCGTTGTTTCGTAACTTCGCAGCCTCAAACGGAGTAATCAGGCCTTTTTGGGCCATTTCTGCCCAACTATTGCCCAAGTGTGCGGCTCGACAAACCCACAAAATGACGTGAAGGTCACGCAGCCCACCCGGGCTTTCTTTGCAATTCGGTTCAAGGCTGTAGGGTGTTTCCTGGTACTTGGCATGGCGTTGTCGAAGTTCCAGGGTTTTCTTGCGAAAGAAAGTTTTGACATCAAGTAGTCTATTCAAACTATCAGTCAACTCACTGAAATAATTGGCATTGCCAGTCAATAATCTCGACTCGACAAGTGCTGTTTGAACCGTGATGTCTTTGCCGGCTTCCTCAATACATTGATCCCTTGTTCTTACGCTGTGCCCGATTTCAAGGCCAATGTCCCATCCCGAGCCGCAAAAAGTTTCCAGCTTCTCGGTATTGACTTCATCGGGCTCCTGATCGATCAGAATCAGTACATCCACATCGGAGAACGGAAACAACTCACCTCGGCCGTAGCCACCCACCGCAACCAGACTGTATTGCCTGGGCATGCCGATGGCGTTCCACAGGCGCACCAAGGCTTCGTCTACGCACACACAGCGCTTTTTCAGGGCAGCTTCTACGCCTGATGCGGGCGTATTCTGGTCAAAAGGCGTAAGCCATTGATGCGCCTGGCTTTTCAACCGGTCTTTGATATTCACCCGCACCGCGTTCAAGTCCAGTGAAGATGAAGTTTCAGCAGTTGTTGCCGGTTTGTTGCTCAAGTCACGCCGCCTGTGTTTTCAAACGTGGATTCGCTGGTGTACCAGCAGACTGTGTCAAAATTTCATAGCCATCGGCTGTCACCAACACCGTGTGTTCCCATTGCGCAGACAAGCTGTGGTCTTTGGTCACAATAGTCCAGCCATCCGGCATTTCCTTGATTTCCCTGCGACCCGCATTCAGCATCGGTTCGATTGTAAAAATCATGCCTTCCTGCAATTTCACGCCAGTGCCTGGCTTGCCGTAGTGCAATACCTGCGGTTCTTCATGAAACTTTGTTCCAATTCCGTGGCCACAAAATTCCCGAACTACGGAATAGCCAAATCCTTCCGCAAACTTTTGAATGGCAGCGCCCACGTCGCCCAAGGTTGCACCAGGTCGAACCTGCTCGATACCGATCCACATCGCCTCGAAGGTGATTTCACACAGGCGTCTTGCAGCCAGTGAACCCTCGCCCACAATGAACATACGGCTGGTGTCGCCGTGGTAACCGTCTTTGATCACGGTGATGTCAATATTGATGATGTCGCCGTTCTTAAGCTTCTTTGGGCCCGGCACGCCGTGACAAATCTGGTGATTGACCGAAGTACAAATTGATTTGGGGTAGGGGGTGTAACCCGGAGGTGCGTAATTCAGCGGTGCGGGAATGGTGCCCTGCACATTCACCATGTAATCGTGGCACAGTTTGTCGAGTTCTTCGGTAGTAATGCCGGCCACGACATGTGGACCGATAAAATCAAGAACTTCCGAGGCCAAACGGCCAGCCACACGCATTTTTTCAATGTCGTGCTCGTTTTTAATCACAATATCCATGGTTTTGTTTGATTCCTGCTTGAGCTAACGTATTTTAACCGAGTATAATCTTCGGCTGCTCTGGCGCTAAGGCTAACTACTTAGTTAGTTAACGCATAAGAGTAAATTTAATGGTTTGTGCGACAGGGTGCTAGTTATTTGGGGTTGTTAACCCAACACTGGCCCAGTACAAACCCATTTAACCCTGTCTATACTGGAGAAATTCATGGCAGCATCAATGCGCGAAATGCTGGAAGCTGGTTGCCACTTTGGCCACCAAACACGCTTCTGGAACCCAAAAATGGCCCCTTTCATCTACGGCCATCGTAACAAAATTCACATTATCAACCTGGAAAAAACCGTTGTAATGCTCGACGACGCGCTGAAATTCGTGAAGCGTCTGTCAGCCAATCGCGGCAACATCCTGTTTGTATGCACCAAGCGCCAGGCTAAGGAAATCATCGCCGAAGAAGCGCAGCGTTGTGGCATGCCCTACGTTGACCAGCGTTGGTTGGGCGGCATGTTGACCAACTTCAAAACCGTAAAAACATCCATCAAGCGTCTGAAAGACATGGAAGCCATTATCGCTGATGGCGGCACTGAGCGCATGTCCAAGAAAGAGGCCTTGATGTTTGCCCGTGAACTCGAAAAGCTGAACCAGTCAATTGGTGGCATCAAAGACATGCCCACCTTGCCTGATGCAATTTTCGTGTGCGACGTGGGTTACCACAAAATTGCAATTACTGAAGCTGAAAAGCTGGGCATTCCAGTGGTTGGCATTGTGGATACCAACCACTCGCCAGCAGGCGTTAGCTACATTGTTCCCGGTAACGATGACTCCGCCCGCGCCATTCGTTTGTATGCCCGCTCCGTAGCCGATGCCGTACTGGCAGGCCGCGACCAGGCTGTAAACGATGTGGTTGAAGCCATCAAAGGCGGCGACGACTTCGTTGAAGTGTCTGAAGAGGGAGCTGAAGGCTAATCAGGCCTTTGCCTTCCAATGGGGCGATCAGTCGCCCCTTTTTTTTATCTAATTCAGAATCCGACTTTAGGAGAAAATCAATGGCTGAAATTACAGCAGCAATGGTTAAAGTACTGCGCGAGAAAACTGACGCACCAATGATGGAATGCAAAAAAGCCCTGACCGAAGCCGCTGGCGACATGGACAAGGCTGAAGAAATTTTGCGCGTCAAGTTGGGCAGCAAGGCCAGCAAGGCGGCCACACGGGTGACCGCTGAAGGCCTGGTTGGGATTTATATTAATGATTCCAATAAGTTGGGAACAATCGTTGAAGTTAACTGTGAAACTGACTTCGTGGCCAAGAACGACGACTTCCTGGCATTTGTAGCCAATGTAGCCAAGCTGATCGCCGACCACAACCCAGCCAATGTTGAAGCGCTGGCTGCATTGCCCTTGGGCGAAGGCACCGTTGAAACTGTTCGCGCCGCCTTGATCGGCAAGATTGGTGAAAACATGTCCGTACGCCGTTTCAAGCGCGTTGAAGCCAAAGGCAGCCTGAGCTCCTACATTCACGGTGGCAAAATCGGTGTGCTGGTTGATTACACCGGGTCTGATGAAAACGTGGGCAAAGACGTTGCCTTGCACATCGCCGCAACAAAACCCAAGGCCTTGCACGAAAGTGGCGTTCCACAGGAAGACATCGACCGCGAGCGTTCTGTGGCCAAGGCCAAGGCTGAAGAGTCTGGCAAGCCAGCCGACATCGCAGAAAAAATGGTTGAAGGCTCTATCAAGAAGTTCTTGAAAGAAGTTGCCCTGTTGTCCCAGCCTTTCGTGAAAGACGACAAATTGACTGTTGAAGCCATGCTCAAGAGCAAAGGCAGCGAAGTCAACGGCTTCGACCTGTTCATCGTCGGCGAAGGCATTGAAAAGAAGGTAAACGATTTCGCTGCTGAAGTTGCCGCACAAGCTGCAGCCGCTGCCGCAGGCCGTTAATTCCTTGGTTTGAAGAGGGGTTTCTCGACACGGGAAGCCCCTTTTTATTTGCACGTCTACGAAGTTCTGTGCTTTACGTTATAGAATCCTGACAATGATCCAACAAGAGGCTTGAATGGCAGCATACAAACGTGTGTTACTCAAATTGTCAGGCGAAGCCCTGATGGGCGAAGACTCCTACGGCATCAACCGTCAAACCATTGAAAGAATGGTTGCTGAAGTTGCAGAAGTCTCCGCATCGGGTGTGGAGTTGGCAGTTGTTATTGGTGGTGGCAATATTTTTCGGGGAATTGCCCCCGGTGCAGCCGGCATGGACAGAGCCACTGCCGACTACATGGGCATGATGGCCACTGTGATGAACGCATTGGCATTGCAAGACGCTTTCCGGCGTGCCGGGGTTGAGGCCAGGGTTCAATCGGCGCTGAACATTGAGCAGGTTGTTGAACCCTACATTCGACCCAAAGCGATCCGATACCTTGAAGAAGGCAAAGTGGTCATCTTTGCGGCCGGCACAGGCAACCCATTTTTCACAACCGACACTGCGGCTGCCTTGCGTGGTTCGGAAATTGGCGCCGAGGTGGTGCTGAAAGCCACGAAAGTGGACGGCATCTACACCGCTGACCCCAACAAAGACCCCACCGCAACCCGCTACGAGAGAATTTCATTCAACGAAGCGATTTCCAAGAATCTTGAAGTCATGGATGCCACTGCGTTTGCCTTGTGTCGCGACCAAAAGCTTCCTATTCGGGTATTTTCCATCAACAAGCCGGGCGCATTACACCGCGCCGTTGGGGGTGAAAACGAGGGCACTTTGGTGCACATGTAACTAACTGGCCATTCAATCGACTAATTGATCCACTAATTAATCCAACAAGGCAGTGAGAGTTTAATCATGAGCGTTGCAAACATTCGAAAAACCACTGAAGAAAAGATGGTGAAATCCATCGAATCCCTGAAAACCGACCTGCAAAAGGTACGCACTGGCCGTGCCCACACTGGCATTTTGGACCACGTACAGGTTGATTATTACGGTTCCATGGTTCCAATATCGCAAGTTGCCAACCTGAGCCTTGCTGATGCGCGCACCATCGTGGTTCAGCCGTGGGAAAAGAACATGGCCAACGCCGTGGAAAAAGCCATTCGTGAATCTGACCTCGGCCTGAACCCGGCGTCCATGGGCGAAACCATTCGCGTGCCAATGCCCGCGCTCACTGAAGAGCGTCGTAAAGAGTTGACCAAGTTCATCAAAGGCGAGGGCGAGCAAACCAAGGTGGCCATTCGTAATCTGCGTCGTGACGCCAACGAGGCGTTGAAACGCTTGGTCAATGACAAAGAAATTTCTGAGGATGACGAGCGCCGCGCACAGGCCGACGTTCAAAAATTGACCGACAAATTTGTGGCTGAAGTCGATCAGGTATTACAGTCCAAAGAAGCCGAAATCATGACGGTTTAAGTCATTCATGACCGTCTACACCAGCTCAACTCTGGATGTGCCCAGCACATCCAACATTCCAAAGCACGTCGCAATCGTGATGGATGGAAACGGCCGTTGGGCAAAAAGTCGCCTCATGCCCCGGTTCGCGGGGCACAAGCGTGGTGTAGATGCGGTCAAGCGCACCGTTCAAGCCTGTTGCGAGCTTGGCGTGGAACACCTCACCCTGTTTGCCTTTTCCTCCGAGAACTGGCGCAGGCCCCCCGAGGAAGTCACCTTGCTGATGCGTTTGTTCATACGCGTCTTGCGCAAAGACGTCGAGGCCATGCACCGGGAAAACATTTGCCTTCGAATTATTGGCGACACCACGGCGTTTGAGCCTGAACTGCAGGCAGCGATTGCCTCGGCTCAAGAACTCACCAAAGACAACAACCGCTTGTTTCTAAACATAGCGGCCAATTACGGTGGTCGGTGGGATATTCTCCAGGCCACCAAGAACATGCTGAAAAGCAATCCGGAATTGGCAAACAATCCGGACCAAATTTCGGAAACCGATCTTTCAAGGCACCTGTGCCTACAGGGCAGTCCAGAACCTGATCTGTTTATCCGCACTGGCGGGGAACAAAGGGTATCCAATTTCCTGTTGTGGCAGTTGGCGTACACTGAGTTTTATTTCACGGACAAATTTTGGCCAGATTTCGGCAAACCGATGTTGCTGGAGGCCATTGATTCCTATAACAACAGAGAACGACGCTTTGGTCGAACCTCCGAACAAATTCAGCCGCCTGTGGCCAATGTTCGGCAATCCGCCCAGTGACCAAGTTCCTAATTGAGACAAATCATGCTTAGAACGCGTGTGATCACGGCTGTAGTCCTGCTGATCGTGTTGCTGGTGGTTCTGTTGTATGGCGGCGAAATCGGCTGGAATCTTTTCGTATTGACAGTGCTTGTTGGCGCATTTTGGGAGTGGGCCAGGCTGGGCCTTTTCGAACCCGGGAAGGCTGTGGTTTACGCCATTGCTGGCGGTGTACTCTGTGTCGTGATTGAGCGCCTGATCAATCTTCAAACACAAGCGTTTCCCTTGCTTGCCCTGGCCAGCATATTCTGGGTTGCTTTTGCACCCTGGTGCCTGCGCAACGTGTCTGTTGGCATATTGGCCAACAAAAACCTGTACGGCTTTGTAGGCTATGTGCTGATCGGTGCGGCGGGTTTGGCCTTGGTGATCACCAAAACCCACGGCATTGTATTTCTGCTAAGTGCCATTGCTATTTGCTTTGCAGCCGATATTTTTGCCTATTTCTTCGGAAAAACATTTGGCAAACGCAAACTTGCTCCCCGAATTTCACCGGGAAAAAGTTGGGAAGGTGCAATTGGGGGTGCATTCAGCGTGGTGGCACTCAGCTGGATTGTCGTTTTTCTGGCCGGCACTTATCCCGAGCTGGAGCAGACCTGGCAGGCCATGGCCTTTGACCGGTGGCATCCCATGGTATTCACATTCTGGCTGGTGGTGTTGAGCGCCTACAGCGTGGTAGGTGACTTGTTTGAGTCCATGCTGAAACGCAGGG
This sequence comes from Limnobacter alexandrii, assembly GCF_005871185.1. Lineage (GTDB taxonomy): Bacteria > Pseudomonadota > Gammaproteobacteria > Burkholderiales > Burkholderiaceae_B > Limnobacter > Limnobacter alexandrii. The sequence goes on along the minus strand of NZ_SWKN01000007.1, from coordinate 35,395 downwards.
CAGGCCTGAAGGACAGCAGTCAGCTGTTGCCAGGCCACGGCGGCGTACTGGACCGAATAGATGCGCAGCTGCCCGTGCTGCCCCTGGCAATTTTGCTGGTCAGTGCAATTGTGGCTTGAGTTGGACAATGGATTTGCAAAAACTACTAATTCTGGGTGCCACGGGCACCATTGGTGTCAACACCCTTGACGTGGTCGCAAGGCACCCTGAACGTTTTCAGGTTTATGGTCTTGCTGCTGGCAAAAACATTGAACTGTTGTTTGCGCAAGCCTGTACGCACCGCCCCCAAGCATTGATCATTTGTGACCCCGATGCACTGGATCAGTGGCACACCTTGGGTTACAGCGCCAGGCTTTGCGAGCAACTGGGCTACATTCCCGAAATTGGCGGTCAAAGTGATCTTGAGCTGCTTTGCCAAAGCGACCAAGTCGACATTGTGGTTGCTGCCATTGTGGGTTCTGCCGGCCTTAAACCAACGCTTAGTGCCTTGCAGGCCGGGAAAAGGGTGCTGTTGGCCAACAAAGAGTCGCTCGTGCTTGCCGGGCAGTTCATGATTCAGGCCTGCTTGCGCTCGGGCGCCACAATTTTGCCTGTCGATTCTGAGCACAATGCGATTTACCAGTGCTTGCCTGCCAATTACGATTTGAGCAGGGCGGGCGAGTTTGGCATTGAAAGACTGGTTCTGACTGCATCTGGAGGCCCTTTCAGAAACAAAAACCTTGCGGAACTTTCTCAAGTCAGTCCTGCCCAAGCCATTGCACATCCGAACTGGGTGATGGGACGAAAAATCTCGGTAGACAGTGCCACCATGGCGAACAAGGGCCTGGAGTTGATCGAGGCGTTGTGGCTTTTCGGTTTGCCTGCCAGTCAACTGTCCGTGCTGGTTCACCCGCAATCGATTGTTCACTCGCTGGTCGAATACAAAGACGGCAGCATGTTGGCACAACTGGGCTGCCCAGACATGCGAACTCCGATTGCGCATGTATTGGGCCTTCCAGACCGAATTGAGTCGGGCTCGCCACGCCTTAATTTGGCAGCCTTGGGCAAGCTGGACTTTGAGGAAGTCGACTTGAGTCGTTTCCCCATGTTGAAGTTGGCTTTTGAAGTGCTTGAAAAACCCGACACCATGGCGCCAGTGTTCAATGCAGCCAATGAAATTGCCGTGGACTTGTTTTTGAATGAAAAGATTGCTTATATGGACATTGTGAAGCTGACGCAGATGTGTATGGCCCGTTTTGCTTCAACGTCGATTGCCAACCTGGACGATGCTTTTGCACTGGACAGCGAAGTGCGTGCTTTTGCAACCGAATGCACTGGAAAGTTTTAAACGCAGGATTTAAATGCTGAATTCAATTGTTTCGTTCCTGATTGCCCTTGGCATACTGGTTTTCATTCATGAATATGGCCACTATTCAGTGGCCCGTTTTTATGGCGTGCGCGTAATCCGGTTTTCGGTCGGTTTTGGCAAACCCATATTCAGATGGATCAATCGAAAAACCAAAGTGGAATGGACTGTGTCCTGGATTCCCTTGGGCGGGTATGTGCGCATGCTCGACGAACGAGACCCGGACAGCTTGAAGGGCCACGACATTGATCTCTCAGAAGCATTCAACCGCAAACCCGTTGGCCAGCGCATTGCCATTGTTTTGGCTGGCCCTTTGGCGAATCTTATTCTGGCTGCGTTAATTTACGGCTTTTTGGCTTACATGCAGCCCATGGGTCTCGCCACGCAGGTTTCCGAGCCAACCCCAAATTCAATTGCCGCCAACGCGGGTTTGATGGGAGGCGATGAAATCAAGGAAGTCAATGGCGACCAGACCAAGAACTGGAATGAAGTGTCTTGGGCCTTGATCAAGGCTAGACTTTTCCGGGATGACCTGTCGATCAAAGTGAATCGCGGGGGCTACGAGCTGTTTCTGGATCCAGTTCCGTCCGCCGAGGTGGATGCTGAATTGGGCCCCTCATTGGCGCGTGAACTTGGTTTTTCTCCCATCGAAAAAAGTGTGCTGGTCAGGGCTGTGGGCGAGGGCAGTGCTGCTGCTGCGGCAGGGTTTCTTGCCAATGACCAGTTGCTCAGCGTCGATGGTATTGCTGTTGAAACATCGGCCCAATTTACCAGCCTGATCAAAGACCGCCCCGCACAGGAAACCAGCGTGCGCATTCGCCGCAACGATCAAGACATCACTGTGCTGGCCGTGCCTGAGAAAACCCAACTTGAAAATGGCGAAACCATTGGTCGTCTGGGCCTGTCGATCGGCGGCGAGTCGGTGATCGTGAACAATCCACTGAATCCACTCGAATCGATCGTTGAAGGCACCGGTCGAATGGTGGAGGTCAGCGTATTTTCGCTGGTCGCTTTGGGTAAAATGGTGACAGGCGACTTGTCGTGGGAGCACCTCAGCGGGCCAGTCTCCATTGCTTCAGCAGCAGGACAATCATCGAGCCTCGGGATTCTTCCTTTTTTCGGTTTTCTGGCCATGGTTTCTGTTAGCCTAGGCATTTTGAATCTTTTGCCGATCCCCCTCTTGGATGGTGGGCACTTGATGTATTATTTGGCCGAAATCGTCATAGGCAAGCCAGTCGATGAAGTTTGGCAAATTCGAGGTCAAAAACTGGGTATTTTGCTGATTGGCATATTGACCAGTGTTGCTTTTTTTAATGATATTCAAAGGCTAATTTTCTAAAGGCCTTCATATATTGGTTCCAGCCTGACGGGGCTGGTAGGAACGATCTGAATGACAATAAGAAGTACTCTGTTTCCAGCGCGCTTGGTTTACCCAGTCGTGGCCACCTGTGCTTTGTCGGTGGGTGTTGTGCATGCCCAGGCAACCCAGTTTGTGGTGAAAGACATCGAGGTAGAGGGCTTGCGCCGCACTGAGGCGGGCACGGTATTTAGTTACCTGCCTATTCGCGTGGGTGACACATTTACCGACGAAAAAGCTTTGCAGGCCATTCGTTCGCTTTTTGCAACCGGCTTTTTTGAAGATGTCAAAATTTCTGCAAAAGGCGATGTGTTGGTGGTAACCGTGGTTGAACGCCCGGCAATCGCTTCCGTAGAAATCAACGGCACGAAAGAATTTGACAAAGAAACGCTGAAAGAGGCGCTGAAGGGTGTCGGTATCGGCGAATCCCTCATTTTTGACAAGTCGCTGCTTGACAAGGCCGAGCAAGAATTGAAGCGCCAGTACCTTTCGCGCAGCAAATACGGTGCGCAGGTTCAAACCCGGGTGGATCAGCTGGCCCGTAACCGTGTTGGAATTACATTCAACGTGGATGAAGGCGAGTCTGCATCCATCAAGCAGCTTAAAATTCTGGGTGCCAAGGACTTTGAGGAAGAGGAGTTGCTTGAGGAGTTTGAACTCAGCACCGGCGGCTTTATGTCGTGGTACAGCAAGAATGATCAGTATTCAAGGCAAAAGTTAAGCGGCGACATTGAAAAGCTGCGCTCTTTTTACCTGAACCGCGGCTATGCCGATTTCAACATCGAAAATACCCAGGTTCAAATTGCGCCGAACAAGCAAGACATTTTCATTACCATCACCATCAAGGAAGGTCAGAAATTCACCTTCGGTGACATCGAACTGACTGGTCAGTTGCTGGGTCGCGATGATGAATTGCGTTCCCTGATCAAGATGAAAAAAGGCGAAACCTTCAATGGCGAGTTGTTGACTGATAGCTCCAAAGCCATTCAAGACCGCTTGGGTAACTACGGCTATGCATTTGCAAATGCCAACGTGATTCCCGATCTTGACCGCGAAAAACGCGTGGTGAACATCAACATGGCCGTGGACACCGGCAAACGTGTGTATGTTCGTCGCATGAACGTGGGTGGCAACACTCGCACCAAAGACGAAGTTATTCGCCGTGAATTCCGTCAATTTGAGTCTTCCTGGTACGACTCCCGGAAAATTCAGTTGTCCAAAGAGCGTGTTGACCGCTTGGGTTATTTCTCCAACGTTGATATCGAAACCCAACCCGTACCAGGCACCTCGGATCAAATCGACGTGAACATGCAGGTTGAGGAAAAACCGACAGGCAATCTTTTGCTGGGTGCCGGTATTTCTAGTACTGACAGCTTGGTGCTATCAGCCGCCATTCAGCAGCAAAACCTGTTTGGAACTGGTAAAACGGTGGGCCTGGAGTTGAACACCAGCAAGGTGAACCGCACAATTTCATTCTCACAAACAGACCCGTACTTCACCATTGATGGTGTTTCACGCAGTTTCGAGGTGTACAACCGCCGCACCGACCCCAGCGAGTTGAATCTGGGTGACTACATCATTGAAACCACTGGTGCAGGCCTGCGTTTTGGCTACCCAATCAGTGAATTCGAGCGAATTTCATTCGGTGCTGGTTACGAAGGTACAGATCTTGAAGTTGGGCAATTCAGCCCTGACCGTTTCCGTCGCTATGTCAATGATTTCGGCAATTCAAGCTATGCGGTATTGTTGAATGCGGGCTACTCGTTTGATTCTCGAGATTCAGCCATTGCGCCAACACGTGGCCGGGTAACCCGATTGACCGCTGAATATGCAACACCATTGGGCGATCAGGAATTCATTCGCACAACCTATCAGGAACAGTTCTACTTTCCGATTGGCAAGCTTTACACCTTGGCGCTGAATGGCGAAATCACTGGTGGTTTCGGTCTGGGTGACTCGCCTTATCCGATTTTCCGCAATGTATACGCCGGTGGTATTGGCACGGTTCGTGGTTATCGCTCGTCCACCTTGGGCCCTCGTGATGCGGACAATGTACCCATTGGCGGCTCCAAGCGCGTTATTGCCAATGCAGAGTTTTTCTTCCCGATTCCGGGTATGTCGAAAGACCGCACCTTCCGGGCATTTACATTCCTGGACGCGGGCAATGTTTTCCAGACCAATGAGAAAGTCAAGTTTGGAGAATTGCGCTACTCAACCGGTGTCGGTATTTCCTGGTTGTCCCCAGTTGGGCCATTGAAGTTCAGCTTGGGTGTACCGCTGAACCGCGAGCCACAGGACGAAACCCAACGTGTTCAGTTCACGATTGGTACAGGCTTCTAAATTCGAACAAATATTGGAGAATGGTTTTGAATAGTGTGAAAAAATTGTTGATTGGTGGTGTTTTGTCGCTGGCTGTTGTGTTGCCAACCATGTCCCACGCCCAAGCAGCGACCAAAATTGGTTTTGTAAACACCGAGCGTATCTTGCGCGATTCCAAATTTGCTGTTGAGTCTCAAAAGAAGCTCGAACGTGACTTTTCCAAGCGCCAGAAAGAACTGGAAGACTTGGCCACCAAGGTGAAGGCCGAGGCCACCAAACTCGACAAAGACGCCATTACCCTGCCTGAGGCCGAGAAGGTTCGTCGTCAACGGGACCTGGCAGAGATGGACCGTGATTTCCAGCGCAAGCGTCGCGAGTTTGAAGAAGATCTGGCCCAACGCAAAAACCAAGTGGTGGGTGAGTTGGTGGAGCGCGCAAACCGTGTAATCCGTCAAATCGCAGAAAAGGAAAATTACGACATCATTTTCCAGGAAGCTGTTTATGCCAACAAGCGCATCGACATCACTGACCAAGTGCTCAGCAGCTTGGACAATGCGAAGTAAATCGCGTCAATGAATTTCATTGAGACGAAGCTCAGCACCTTGCTTGAGCAATTTGGCGGCAGACTGGCTTCGTTTGGTGATGATTCTGTGGTCTCTGGCGACATACAGCTTGCCGGAATTCAGCCACTTGAAAAAGCCGGGGGAAAGCACCTCGGCTTTCTGGCCAATCCCAAGTTTCGCGATCAACTGCTTTCTACGAAAGCGGCAGTGGTTCTGGTCCGCGAATCGCAGTTTGAATCCCTTTGCCAATTTTTGAAAGAAAGTTCAGGCACCGTGACTACTCCGGTGGCATGGCTGGTCAGCGACCCCTACCTGTACTACGCCAAATTACAACAATGGTGGGTGGCCCACAGTGAATTCAAGCCACAACCCGGCATTCATCCGCGTGCGGTTGTAGACCCAAGCGCTACCATTGCGCCCAGCGCCATGATTGCAGCAAATTGCGTGATCGGTGCCCATGCCAAAGTGGGTGATGGCAGTCGAATTGAAGCAGGCGTGGTGCTGGGCAACCATGTTGAAGTGGGGGCCAATACTCGCATTTATCCGAATGCTACGGTGTACGACGAATGCACGATAGGCTCGCATTGCATTGTGCACGCTGGGGTAGTGATCGGTGCGGATGGTTTTGGCTTTGCGAATGAAAAAGGAGCATGGGTCAAAATTCCGCAGGTAGGCCGGGTACTTGTTGCTGACCATGTTGAGATTGGTGCGAACACCACCATCGACAGGGGTGCGCTGGACGACACCCTGATTGGTTTTGGGGTAAAACTGGATAATCAAATCCAGATCGCTCACAATGTCACGGTAGGGGATCACTCTGCCATGGCTGGCTGCGTGGGTATCGCAGGCAGTACCAGTATTGGTGCGCGCTGTACGGTGGGTGGGGCGGCCATGGTGTTTGGTCACCTCAATATTCCGGATGGTACCCATGTTTCCGGGGCCTCAGTGGTCATGAGCAGCATCAAGGAGCCGGGCGCCTACACTGGAATTTTCCCACTGCAAGAACACAAGGATTGGGAGAAAACTGCGGTGACTCTCAAACAATTATTAAAACTGCGCAGTGATGTGCGTGAGTTGAAAAACAAGCTGAAATAACAATAAACCCAAATTTAAAAGTGTGAACTCAGAAGCTATGAATACGCCAGTTATGGACATCAAAGGCATTTTGGAAAATTTGCCGCACCGTTACCCTTTTGTGCTCGTGGATCGAGTGCTTGAACTCGAACCCAATGTTCGAATTCTGGCTCAGAAAAACGTGAGCTACAACGAGCCCTTTTTTCCCGGTCACTTTCCGATTCATCCGGTGATGCCGGGTGTGTTGATCATGGAAGCGTTGGCACAGGCTGCAGGCCTTTTGTCGTTCAAATCCATGGAAGCAGCGCCCGACAAAAACCTGGTGTATTACTTCGTGGGAATCGACAATTGTCGATTCAAACGCCCGGTGGTGCCTGGTGATGTACTGATGCTGGATGTTCAGGTGGAGCGTGTTTCGCGCGGTATCTGGAAATACGCTGCGAAAGCGCTTGTGGATGGCAATGTGGTCGCGCTTGCTGACTTGATGTGCACGGCCCGCGAAGTGTAAGGAACACGTTAATGCCCATACATGCATCTGCGATTGTTGACCCCAAGGCTGAACTCGACAGCACAGTGGAAGTAGGTCCGTTCTCCGTCATCGGACCCAATGTAAAAATTGGAGCCCGTACCAAAATTGGCCCGCACATGATCATCAGCGGCCACACCACCATTGGTGAAGACAATGTGTTTCATGGCTCAGCCACCATTGGCGGCGACCCACAAGACAAAAAATACAAAGGCGAACCCACCAAACTGATTATTGGGGACCGCAACACTGTTCGCGAATACTGCACCTTTAACACCGGCACAGTGCAAGATGGCGGCAAAACCACCATGGCCAATGACAACTGGATTATGGCCTATGTGCACATTGCGCACGACTGCCACATTGGTAGCAACACCATCATCGCCAACAGCGTGCAACTGGCCGGTCACGTCATTATTGGCGACTGGGTTATTCTGGGCGGCATGAGCGGCGTGCACCAATTCATTCGCGTGGGCGACCATGCCATGACTGCCTTTCAAACCAAACTGATGCAAGACGTACCACCCTTTGTCATGGCAGCGGGTTACCCGGCAGCGCCGGCAGGCATCAACTCGGAAGGCTTAAAGCGCAGGGGGTTTTCACCCGATGCAATCTTGAACATCAAACGGGCCTACAAGGCAATTTATCGCCAGGGGTTAAGCATCGCTGAAGCCAAGGAAGCAATTGATTCGCTGACCACCGCTGCGCCCGACGATGCAAAGCAACACCTTGCTTACATGAAGACATTTCTTGACGAAGCCACCCGCGGCATTATTCGTTAAGCCATGGCGTATACCCGCACACAATATTCCACCACTCCTGTGGACCTGGCCATTGCCGTGGGCGAGGCCTCAGGAGACTGGATAGGTGCCTTGGCCATTGCGCATCTGATACAAACCCAAACGCTGGCCATGGAGGGCATTGCGGGGCCCAAGCTTCGCGATTTGGGTGTAAAGCCCCTACATGGCTCTGAAGAGTTGTCGGTGCGCGGCTATGTCGAGGTTTTGCGCCACTTGCCGCGCTTGCTGAAGATGCGCAAGAACCTGATTCAGCATTGGTCAGTAGACAATCGCCCCAAAGTATTTGTGGCTGTGGATGCCCCCGATTTCAACTTGAACCTTGAACTTGCCTTGCGTGAAAGTGGGGTGCCCACGGTGCATGTGGTGTGCCCATCCATTTGGGCCTGGCGCATGGAGCGCATCCACAAAATAAAAGCTGCCTGCAGCCATGTGTTGTGCATATTTCCGTTCGAGCCTGAAATTTTAGCCAAAGAAGGAATCTCGGCCACCTACATTGGCCACCCCATGGCGGCACTGGTACCCGAAACAATCGACCCATTGGCCTATCGCAGCAAACTTGGCTTGCAAACTGAAGGGCAACTGCTTGCAGTATTGCCGGGCAGTCGCAGTGCCGAGGTCAAACACATTGGCCCTGAATTCGTTCAAGCCTGCGTGGAATTACTCAAGCAAAAACCGGGCTTGCGGTTCGTAACCCCGATGCCACCGGCCAGCAAATTGCTGGACATGTTCAGAACCATGATTCCGCCCCAATTGCTGGACCGCTGGACATTGATTGAGGGCAAGTCTCATGAATGTATGGCTGCGGCTGACGCAGTGATGCTGGCCAGCGGCACCGCGACACTCGAGGCCATGATGTACCGCAAACCCATGGTGATTGCCTATAAGATGCCCTGGATAAGCTACCAAATGATGAAAGGCAAGGGCTACCAACCCTTCGTGGGTTTGCCCAATATTTTGCTGAATGAATTTGCTGTGCCCGAACTGCTGCAAGACGATGCGACACCGCTTGCACTGGCGGAAAAAGCACTGTTTCAACTCGACAACGATGCCAACCGTGACCGCCTTCAAACTCTGTTTGCAGAACAGCACCAGCGTTTGTTGAAGCCTTCAGGAGAAATTGCAAGCCGCGTCATTCAGCAGGTGATGAATGGCTAAGTTTCAGGAATGGTCAGAAATTCAGGCTTATGCTTTGCAACGTGGCTTACAGGTGATTGGCGTGGATGAAGCCGGCCGCGGCCCCCTGTGTGGCCCGGTGGTGGCTGGTGCGGCCTTGCTGGACCAACCCAACACGGTAGAGGGGTTGGCCTGTTCAAAAACCCTTAGCCCGAAAAAACGCGACATTCTGGCGGCGGCAATTCAACAACAAGCGAAGGCCTGTGCAGTGGCCCAAGCCACAGTTGAAGAAATTGATCGCTTGAACATACTGCAAGCCAGTTTGTTGGCCATGTGGCGTGCCGTAGATTCAGTGCTTGAACAAGCCGGACTGAAACCCGAGCAATGCTTGATTGCGGTGGATGGAAACAAGTTACCCAAATGGGATTATCAGGCAGTCGCTGTGGTAAAAGGCGATACCAAAGTTCCTGCAATTTCAGCCGCATCCATTCTGGCCAAAGTTGCCCGAGATGAATGGTGTAAAACCCATGCGCTGCAATACCCGCAATATGAACTGGACATTCACATGGGCTACCCCACTGCGCGCCACATGGCTTTGCTCGCAGAACATGGGGCTACGCAGCTTCACAGAAAATCGTTCAGGCCGGTGCGTGAGGCATTGGAACGGATGCAACAGAACTTGTCGTTCTAAAGGCGACCATGAGTTACGAACGCAATTTCACGCACATTGAATCAGCCCAAAATGAACGGTTGAAAGCGGCCATCAAATTGCTGAGCTCCAACCATGCTTTGCGCAACAGTGGCTTGGCCGCAGCGGAAGGCTTGCATCTTGCTGAAACGCTGCTGCATTTACCGGGCGTTGACATTGAATCAATCTGGATTCCTCAAAGTTTATTGAACAAGCCCGAATGGTTGACCATGTCAGCCCTGAGCGATGTTCTTGAAAATGGGGAAGTTCGCTGCCTGGTGCTCAGCGATACCCTTTATTCCAAGCTGAGCAAGTTGAGCACCCCCACCGGACCGATGATTTTTTTTAAACCGGTGAATGCAAGTGCAGCCCTAAATTTGACTCAGGACGTTGTTTTGCTGGACGGTATTCAAGACCCCGGCAATGTGGGTACTTTGTTGCGCAATTGTGCTGCGGCCGGGGTTCAGCAAGTGGCATTGAGCGACCACAGTGCCTGGGTGTGGAGCGACAAAGTGCTGCGTGCGGGCATGGGCGCCCAGTTTACCTTGCAACTTTACCCCGAGCAGGATTTGTTGAAAGCACTTTCATCAGCTACATTCAAAGTACCCGTGCGGGTAACCAGCCTGCACCCCAAAAGCATTGATTTGTTCGACGCCGATTTGAAACCTGCGGGTGTTTGGGTTTTTGGCAGTGAGGGGCAGGGTGTAAGCCAAGCCTGGCTTGACCGCGCCAGTGAACACATTCGAATTCCACAAAGCAACACCATAGAAAGCCTGAATGTGGGCAGCAGCAGTGCGGTGTGTTTGTTTGAACAATTTCGGCAAAGGCGGTAAAATCAAATACACTGTACACTTAAACAGTGGTATTTGGATTTTGCTGCATGCACCTGCACCTTGTTTGGCTAAAAAAAGACCTGCGCCTTAGCGACCATGCCCCCTGGCATGCGGCAATTGCAGCCGCACAGGAGAGCAATGGTTGCGTAGTGGCCTTGTACTGCCTTGAACCCAAACTGATCAAGCAGCCCGACAGTGCTCCCCAACATTTTGAATTTGCCCGTGAATGTTTGCAGGAATTAGCGGGGCAATTGCCCGAGCATGTGCCTTTGCTGCTGGCCAAAGCCAATGCACCTGTTGCCTTGCAAACACTGGCGTTGTGTTGCCAGCAACTCAGCATTTACAGCCACGAAGAAACGGGCAACTGGGCCAGCTTTGAGCGAGACAAAGAAATCAAATCCTGGTGCAAAAAACACACCACAACCTGGGTTGAGTTTCCGACTAATGCAGTAGTGCGGCGGCTTGGAAACCGAGACGACTGGGGCAAGCTTTGGATCGAAACCATGCGCAAACCAGTATTAGCCAAACCCGTTTTCTCGGGGCTTTCGCAAGCCACCTGGTTTGATTTTCCGCAAAGCCTGCAACAAAAGCTTGAAGAAAATGGACTGCCCTGTGCGCAATTGAACCGATCACTTTGGCCCCAATGGGCTCACGTTGCGCACTTTTATCCAAAACAATTAAGCGACAAAGCCTTGCGCCAACGCGGAGGTCGGCGACATGCGCATGCGTGTCTGAATGAATTTTTAAATGAACGCGGAATGAATTACCGCTTCGAGATGTCCAGCCCCTTAAGCGCTGAATCAGCCTGCTCGCGCATCTCTCCCTACCTGGCTTTTGGTGTAATTTCCATTCGGGAAGTGCTTGAAGTGTTGGGCCAGGCTCGCCAACAACTGGCGGAAAGCGCACTGCCACCCAAGGTTCAAACGCAGTGGCGACAGTCCCTGAAATCATTTGAAAGTCGATTGCACTGGCATTGCCATTTTATTCAGAAACTGGAAAGCGAACCTGAGCTTGAATATCGATCCGCGCACCGCGGTTTGAACAACATGCGCAACTTTGCCGAGCTGACACCGGAAGAGAATCACAAAGCTTTGGCGTGGATCGAAGGACGCACCGGCTTTCCCATGGTTGATGCATGCATGCGAATGCTACGCGCCACGGGTTGGGTCAACTTTCGCATGCGTGCCATGCTGGTGGCTTTTGCTTCATACCAGTTGTGGCTGGATTGGCGGCATACTGCGCCCATGTTGGCGCGTGAATTTCTCGACTACGAACCCGGCATTCACTACCCACAATTTCAAATGCAATCAGGTGTTACAGGCATCAACACCTTGCGTATTTACAACCCGGTGAAACAGGCCAAAGACCACGACCCTCAGGGTGTGTTTATTCGGCGCTGGATACCGGAGCTGAAAAATATTCCCGATCCGTGGATAGGCGAACCCTGGAATACCCCACAGCTGATTCAACAAGAATGTGCCTGCATTTTAGGCCAGGATTACCCTTGGCCGATAGTTGATCCGGACACGGCAATTGCCAAAGCGCGAGCGAACATTACCGAATTCAGGCATCGCAAAGGTTTTGCGGAGGAATCAAAACGCGTTTACGAAAAACACGGCTCGAGAAATCCAAACCGCAATGGCACGCCTGCGCCACGCGGCAAGAAAAAAGAAATTGGCGAGCCTGTTGTACAAATTGACCCACAACAAAGCTTGTTTTAAGCGCGTTTAATAAATCGGCGAGCCCAAATTCAACTGCTGCAAAATCGTGGTTGAAATTTCTTCGATCGATTTGCTGGTCGAGCTCAGCCAGCTAATGCCCTCGCGGCGCATCATGAATTCAGCCGCTTTAATTTCCTGCCTGCAATTTTCCAGTGATGCGTATTTGCTGCCTGGTCGACGCTCGTTGCGAATTTCGCTTAAGCGTTCAGGTGAAATCGAGAGTCCAAAAATTTTGTCTTTGAATGGGGGTAGGGCGGTTGGCAATTCACCCCGTTCAAAATCCTCAGGTATCAAAGGGTAGTTCGCGGCCTTAATGCCATATTGCATAGCCAAATACAGGCTCGTGGGTGTTTTACCTGAACGTGATACCCCAACCAATATCACATCGGCGGCTTGCAGGTCTTTGTGGGTTTGCCCGTCGTCATGCGCAAGGGTGTAGTTGATTGCTTCGATTCGATTCTTGTATTGTTCATTGTCTGCAATGGTGTGTGAACGTCCAATGCGGTGAGTGCTCTTGATATCCAGCTCTTTTTCCAAAGGCTCTACGAAAGTGAGGAACAAATCCATGAACACGCCATCGGCCTGTTTCACCACGTCGTTAATGACCGAGTTCACCAAAGTACTAAAAACAATCGGCTTTTGACCATCGTATTTTGCAATGTCATTGATCTTTTGGCGCGCTGAGATTGCCTTCACTTCTGAATCAATAAAGGGGATACGAATTTGTTTGAAACGAATGCCTTCGAACTGTGACAAGACCGAGTGGCCAAGGGTTTCCGCGGTAATACCTGTTCCGTCTGACACAAATACCACGGTGCGTTCCTGGCTTACATTTTCTGACATGAATCAATCCTGTGTGTAGCGGTGGCAAAAGGTCGGGTTACAGTTACAATCATAAAAAGAAATCAGGGGAAATAGTCGATGCGCGTGCGCCCAAATCGCGCCATTCACTATTTCTTTTGAACTACAAGGTGAATCAATGTCAACAAATCAAGGAGTTAGCCCAACAGCTCTTGTTGCCCCATTCGAAAAACTTCGAATGGAAGATGTAGAAACTGTCGGCGGTAAAAATTCGTCTTTGGGCGAAATGATCTCCCAATTGGCCGAAACAGGCGTGCGCGTGCCCGGCGGTTTTGCCACCACGGCCCATGCCTTTCGTGAATTCCTGAAAGCCAATAATCTGGTTGAGCGCATCAACGCCAAGCTTGATGCCCTAAATGTGGATGATGTTCGCGCACTGACCCAAGCCGGTGCCGAAATTCGCCAATGGGTGATTGACGCCCCCCTGCCTGCCGACCTAGAAAAGGAAATTCGTGAGTCGTACGCCACCATGATGGCGCAAAGCGGTGGCGATATTTCTGTGGCGGTTCGCTCCTCAGCCACAGCCGAAGACTTGCCTGATGCTTCTTTCGCGGGTCAGCAAGAATCTTTCCTGAACGTGACCGGTATTGAAGATGTGCTTGAGAAAATCAAGGAGGTGTTCGCATCGTTGTACAACGACCGCGCCATTTCATACCGTGTACACAAAGGTTTTGCCCACGCTGATGTTGCCCTGAGCGCAGGTGTGCAGCGCATGGTTCGATCCGACAAGGCAGCTTCAGGCGTCATGTTTACCATGGACACTGAAAGCGGCTTTGATCAGGTGGTATTTATCACTTCCAGCTACGGCCTCGGTGAAACAGTGGTGCAGGGTGCTGTAAACCCGGATGAATTTTATGTCTTCAAGCCCACCTTGGCTGAGGGTAAGTACCCCATTATTCGCCGTCAAATCGGATCGAAATTGATCAAGATGGAGTTTGACGCGCTGAAAGAAAGCGGCAAAAGCGTGCGCACCGTGGATGTTCCTGCCGAGCAACGAAACCGCTATTCACTGAACGACGACGATGTAATCGAGTTGGCCAAATACGCCATGATTATCGAGAAACATTACGGCCGCCCAATGGACATTGAGTGGGGCAAAGACGGCATCGATGGCAAGCTGTACATTTTGCAAGCCCGCCCGGAAACCGTGAACTCGCAGAAAGACAATGACGTGCAATTGCGCTACAAACTCAAAGGCAATTCAGCGATTTTGAGTTCGGGCCGAGCGATTGGTCAAAAGATTGGCGCAGGTTCCGTTCGGGTGATCAATGATTCCTCTGAAATGGACCGCGTACAGGCTGGCGACATTCTGGTGACCGACATGACCGATCCCAACTGGGAACCCGTCATGAAACGTGCTGCTGCCATTGTCACCAACCGTGGTGGCCGCACTTGCCATGCCGCGATTATTGCCCGTGAACTGGGTATTCCAGCCGTGGTGGGTTGTGGCGATGCCACAGAGAAACTGACTGAAGGCATGCTTGTGACAGTGAGCTGTTCGGAAGGTGATACAGGCTATATTTACGAAGGCTTGCTGGAAACGGAAGTCAGCGAAGTGAAACGTGGTGCACTGCCTGAAATTCCGGTAAAAATCATGATGAACGTGGGCAACCCGCAATTGGCTTTTGAGTTTTGCCAATTGCCCAACAAGGGTGTTGGCTTGGCCCGCCTTGAATTCATTATCAACAATGCGATTGGCATTCACCCCAAGGCTATTCTGGATTATCCCAATGTGGATGCCGACTTGAAGAAAGCCGTGGAAAGTGTGGCCCGCGGCCATGCCAGCCCCGTTGCCTTTTTCGTCGACAAACTGGCTGAAGGCGTCGCAACCATTGCGGCAGCGTTTTATCCCAAGCCTGTGATTGTTCGCATGTCCGATTTCAAATCGAATGAATACCGCAAGTTGATTGGTGGCAGCCGTTATGAACCCGAAGAAGAAAACCCAATGCTGGGTTTCCGCGGTGCAGCCCGCTACATTTCAGAAGAATTTTCCGAGTGTTTCGAAATGGAATGCCTGGCCCTAAAGCGTGTTCGGGAACAAATGGGCCTGGACAACGTTCAAATCATGATTCCGTTCGTGCGTACTTTGAACCAGGCTGCACGCGTTGTAGACCTGCTGGGCCGCAACGGGCTGAAGCGTGGCGAGAACGGCCTGAAAGTGGTCATGATGTGTGAAGTGCCGTCCAATGCGGTGCTGGCTGACCAGTTCCTGGAGTATTTTGACGGGTTCTCGATTGGCTCCAACGATTTGACCCAGCTGACCTTGGGCCTGGATCGAGACTCAGGCCTAGATATTCTTGCAGCTGATTTCGACGAACGTGACCCTGCCGTGCGTGCCTTGTTGAGCAAGGCCATTGAGGCGTGCAAATCCAAAGGCAAGTATGTGGGCATTTGCGGGCAGGGGCCTTCCGATCACCCTGACTTTGCATTGTGGTTGGCCGGCGAAGGGATTGAATCCATTTCCCTGAACCCCGACACCGTGATTGATACTTGGCAAAAGCTGGCTGACAAGTTCAACAAAAAGTAAAAAGGAGCAACACCATTGAGCAATTTTTCACTGTGGCTGGTATTGGCGGGTATTTTGTTGATTGCCGAGATCACCACAGGCACGTTCTACCTGCTCATGGTGTCCTTGGGTGCAGCCGTTGGCGCATTGATGGCCTACCTGGGCTACGGTCTTGAGATTCAAATTGGCGCAGCCGCCGTGTTCGCGGTGGCTGGCAGCCTTTTACTTCGCAACCGTTCGATCAAACGAAGCAAAACCGACAAACAACATGATTTGCTCGACATTGGCAACAAGCTTGAAATTTCAAGCTGGAATGCGGGCGGGCGTACCAATGTGCACTACCGCGGAGCCAACTGGGCTGCTGAAAGTGTAGACAGCACGCCTGTAACAGGCCTGCATCAAATTGTCGATGTTCAGGGCAATGTCCTGAAAGTCAAAAGCGTATCCACACACGCGTAATCGGTCTGGCCACGTTGCCAGGCCTGCGAATCTAAGGAGAAAATTCATGGAAGTTTCAATTGTCATATTGATACTGGCGATTGTGTTCGTCAGTCAAGCCTTGCGCATTGTGCCGCAGCAAAGCGCGTGGGTGGTTGAACGCCTTGGCAAGTACGACCGAACCTTGCAGGCCGGTTTGAATTTTCTGGTTCCCTTCATCGAGCGTGTGTCCTACAAACATTCCCTGAAAGAAATTCCGCTGGATGTACCCAGCCAGGTGTGTATTACCAAAGACAACACCCAGCTTCAGGTCGATGGCATTCTGTATTTTCAGGTAACGGACGCGATGCGGGCCAGCTATGGTTCCAGCGACTACATCAGCGCGATTACGCAACTGGCACAAACCACCTTGAGATCGATCATTGGTCGAATGGAACTGGACAAAACCTTTGAAGAGCGCGACATGATCAACGCGGCAATTGTTCAGGCACTTGATGAAGCAGCCATGAACTGGGGTGTGAAGGTTCTTCGATATGAAATCAAAGACTTAACACCACCACGTGAGATTTTACTTTCAATGCAGGCTCAAATCACAGCAGAACGTGAAAAGCGTGCCCTGATTGCCGCGTCGGAAGGCCGCAAACAGGAACAAATCAACATCGCCAATGGCGAGCGTGAATCGGCCATCGCCCGATCGGAAGGTGATCGAATTGCAGCCATCAACCGTGCTCAGGGTGAGGCTGGCGCGATCAAGGAAATTGCCGAAGCCACGGCCGAGGCACTGCGCAAAGTGGCTGCCGCTGTGGCCGAGCCCGGTGGTATGGAGGCCGTCAACCTGAAAGTGGCCGAGCAATACATTGAGGCGTTTTCAGGTGTGGCCAAAGTGGGCAACACATTGATACTGCCAGGCGACCTGTCCAATATGGGGTCCATGGTGGCTGCGGCGATGCAGGTCGTGAAGCAGGGCAAGTGATTGCCCGGTTAGTTGGATCAGGTGCGGTGAATCTTCATTAACCGTTCCTGTTCCCGCTTCCAGTCCTTGTCTTTTAAGGTATCGCGTTTGTCGTGTTGCTTTTTGCCCTTGGCCAGGGCCATGTCCACTTTCACCCGACCGTTTTTGAAGTGCAGGTTAAGTGGCACGAGTGAATAACCTTTTTGCTCCACCTTGCCAATCAAGCGATTAATTTCTTTCTTGTGCATCAATAGCTTGCGTGTGCGGGTGTTCACCGGGTTGACGTGGGTGGATGCACTGGTCAATGGCGAAATATGGCAGTTCAACAGCCACAACTCGCCATTGCGAACCACAATGTGGCTTTCTTTGATTTGCACACGACCATCGCGAATGGATTTGACTTCCCAGCCTTCCAGCACAATACCCGCTTCGTACTTCTCTTCAATGAAGTAATCAAAACCTGCTTTTTTGTTGTCAATAATGCTCATGAATTCGGCGAAAACGTCCTTTGGGTGCGGCGCAGCGTGAAAAACGCTAAAATAGAGAGTTTAATCCTTTCTCCCAGCGGGAAACAAACCCTTCAGCATTCATGGCCATTGTAGAAAAGTCCGTGTTGGTTCATTTTTCCACGCAACAAATGTTCGATTTGGTGCGGGCGGTGGCCGATTATCCCCAGTTTTTGCCGTGGTGCGGCGCAGGAAGCGTTGAGCCCGTCGACTCAAACACCGAGAAAGCAACCGTGGAAATTGCCTTCAAAGGTGTCAAACAAAGCTTTTGCACCATGAATACCCTGACACCGCATCAGGAAATCCACATGAGCCTGGTGGAAGGGCCTTTTACCCACCTTGAGGGCACATGGCATTTCATTGAACTCACACCTGAGGCTTGCAAAGTGCATTTCAAGCTGACTTACGAATTCTCGAGCAAGGTGCTTGAACAATTGGTTGGGCCTGTTTTCACAAGCCTGGCCAATAGTTTTGTAGATTCTTTCATCAAACGGGCAGAATCACTTCACAGCACTGGGGCAGGGTGATGATCGTGCACTGGCTGGAACTTCGTCCCGGCGATGGCGGTGTACTCACGTCTAGCCCAACCCCTTTGGATTTGCCTGAAAAAACCACCCTAGAGCAGGCGTTGCGTGCCATAGGCCTGGACGAAGACCGGATTACAGGCCTGTTCAAGGAGCGTGCGGTCGCTGTGTACGGATTGTATGCGACAGAGAGCACAATATTGCACCCTGGCGACCGGATCGAGATTCTCGACGGGCTGAGCTTCGACCCCATGGAAAGCCGCCGCAGGCGTGCCCAACACAAAGTGCTGACGAAACGCCAGAAAGAATTGGCCAAATATGAGCGCCGAAGCCGCAAGCAATCAAAAACCATGCCCTAAATTTTAATTTCCCCGGTTTTTCTGTTTGCAAACTAAAACAGGCATGCTGGGTATCCTTTATAATTCGCTTTTGCGCAAGGAGAAATTGCATGCGTGTCACGCAGAAAGCGTTAACGTTTGATGATGTATTGCTGGTTCCTGCGTTTTCAGACGTTCTTCCAAAAGACACATCCCTGTCTACCCAACTGACCCGAAACATCAGCCTGAACATTCCTCTGGTGTCCGCCGCCATGGACACAGTGACTGAAGCCAGGTTGGCCATTGCCATGGCACAGGAAGGTGGAATCGGTATTGTTCACAAGAACCTGACAGCAACGCAGCAAGCGGCCGAGGTGGCCAAAGTGAAACGCCACGAATCTGGCGTACTTCGCGACCCGATTACGATTGAGCCTGAACTGACCGTTCGTCAGGTTATTGCACTTACACAGCAACACAAAATTTCAGGCCTGCCTGTTGTCAAGAATGGCAAAGTGGTGGGTATTGTCACGAACCGCGACTTGCGTTTCGAAACCAAACTGGATCAGCCGGTTTCCAATGTCATGACCCCGCGCGAACGCTTGGTGACCGTGTCGGAAGACGACAGCCTGGAACAAGCCAAAGCCCTGATGCACAAACACCGCCTGGAGCGCGTGTTGGTTATGGGTGAAGACAACAGCCTGAAAGGCCTGATCACGGTCAAAGACATTCAAAAAGCCACTGAACACCCTTGGGCCAGCAAAGACATTCACGGCAAGCTGCGCGTGGGCGCTGCCGTGGGCGTCGGCGATGGCACGGAAGAACGTGTGGAAAAACTGGTGGCAGCCGGTGTGGACGTGATTGTGGTTGACACAGCCCACGGCCACAGCAAGGGCGTACTGGACCGCGTTCGCTGGGTGAAACAGAACTTCCCGCAAGTGGATGTGATTGGCGGCAACATTGCAACAGCCAGTGCAGCCATTGCCCTGATGGAACATGGTGCAGACGGTGTCAAAGTGGGCATTGGCCCCGGCTCTATTTGCACAACGCGAATTGTCGCTGGTGTGGGTGTTCCTCAAATCAGCGCGATCGCCAATGTGGCCAAATCCCTGCAAGGCACTGGCGTACCCGTGATTGCAGACGGTGGTATTCGTTATTCCGGCGACATTTCCAAAGCACTGGCCGCTGGCGCCAGCTGCGCCATGATGGGTGGCATGTTTGCAGGCACCGAAGAAGCACCCGGTGAAGTGGTGTTGTTCCAAGGGCGTAGCTACAAGGCCTATCGCGGCATGGGTTCACTGGGCGCAATGACGCAGGGCTCTGCCGACCGCTACTTCCAGGACCCAGCCAACAATGCGGACAAGTTGGTGCCCGAAGGTATTGAAGGTCGAGTGCCCTACAAAGGTTCTGTGCTTTCCATTATTTTCCAGCTGGTGGGCGGTGTTCGTTCATCCATGGGGTATGTGGGTTGCAGGTCAATTTCCGAGATGCATGAAAAAGCCGAGTTCGTGGAAATTTCATCGGCAGGCATTCGGGAATCGCATGTGCATGACGTTCAAATTACCAAAGAAGCACCGAACTACCATGTCGATTAACAAAGCCTGAATACAGCGAAGCAGCCATGCAAAAACCTGACATTCCAGACAACGAAGCAGAAAGAACACGGGCGATCCAAAACCTGGGGATGATTTACTCCCCATCCGAGGCCCGGTTTGATCGCATCACGCGTTTGGTTTGTCGGCACTTTGATATTGACACCGCCCTGGTCACCATTGTTTACAAAGAGATTCAGTGGTTTAAATCGCTACAAGGCCTGAACGCCTGCTCTACAGATCGTGAAGTTTCGTTCTGCGGACATGCCATTTTGAGTGATGAACCGTTGGTTGTGGAAAACGCCTTGCTTGATCCGCGTTTTATGGACAACCCATTGGTTTTGGATGGGCCGAGAATCCGGTTTTATGCAGGTCAACCCATTCGTGATTCATTCGGTGTCACCATTGGTACGCTTTGCGTAATTGACAGCGTACCACGCACATTTTCCCAAGAAGACAGGCAGGATCTACGCGATTTTGCTCGCCTGGTTGAAGCGGAAATTGCAAAGCCGGTAGACGACAATGTGGTGACACGATTTGTACGCTCACTCAATGAGAACCAAAGGTCACTGCTGATTGATCCAATTGTGGGCTCATGGAACAGGCGTGGCTTTGAGGCACTGCTGGACAAAGAACTGGAACACGCTTTGCGCAAGCGAGAAAATCTTTCCTTGGTGCACGTCAAACTCAGTTCATTTGATCTGATTTTGAACCGGTTCGGTCGCGACCGAATCGTTGATTTCACCAAATTCACCGCGTCCATCATTCGCGATGCCTTGCCCAATGGTTCGAGCATAGGTTCGTTGGGCGCAGATGCATTTGTGGCTGTTGGTTCGGGCATGACCGATTCAGAGGTCGCCCGTTTGCTGGAACAGCTAAAAACCAGCTTCCGTGAAACCACACTCGAAACTCATGGCGTGAAGGCACTGGTTGATGTGGACATCAACTTTCTCAGCCTGTCCGGCGACGAGCTTCAATGCACGGCAGTGCAGGCGGTTGATCGCTTGTTAAGCCTTAGCTAAACCCGGCACAACATTGCCTTGGGTCAATTACTTTTAAGACATTCAAAGAACACCTCATGAATCATCAGAAAATTTTGGTACTCGACTTCGGGTCACAGGTCACACAGCTCATTGCGCGACGTGTGCGTGAATGCGGCGTTTTCTGTGAAATTTTGCCCTGCGACGTTGAACCGGAGCGGATCAAAGATTATGGTGCCTCAGGCATTATTTTGTCGGGTAGCCACCAGTCAGCTTATGAAGAGAGCACCGACCGAGCCCCAGAACTGGTGTTCAATCTGGGTGTACCCGTGCTTGGCATTTGCTACGGCATGCAAACCATGGCCATGCAACTGGGCGGCAAAGTTGAAGCGGGTACAGTGCGGGAATTTGGCCATGCTCAAATTCGTGCCCACGGCCACACCAAGTTGTTCGATGGCATTGAAGACGAAACCAACGAGCAAGGCCACGGCCTGTTGAATGTATGGATGAGTCACGGTGACAAGGTCACAGAACTGCCACCCAATTTCAAGCTAATGGCGTCTACACCCTCATGCCCAATCGCTGGCATGGCCGATGAAACACGCGGTTTCTATGCCGTGCAGTTTCACCCTGAGGTTACTCACACCAAAAAGGGCAAGGAGATATTGGCGCGTTTTGTGCGCGACATTTGCGGCTGCAAAGGTGACTGGTCCATGCCCAGTTTTGTGGATGAAGCAGTTGAAAAAATTCGTGCCCAGGTGGGCAGTGATGAAGTAATTCTGGGCCTTTCGGGTGGTGTTGATTCTTCAGTTGCAGCAGCGTTAATCCACAAGGCGATTGGTGATCAACTGACCTGCGTGTTTGTAGACCATGGCTTGCTTCGTTTCAAAGAAGGCGAGCAGGTGATGGAAACCTTTGCCAAACATTTGGGTGTGCGCGTGGTGCATGTCAATGCCACCGAAGAATTCATGGGACAGCTTAAAGGGGTCACCGACCCTGAAGCAAAACGCAAAATTATTGGCAAAGCATTCGTGGATGTGTTCCAGCGCGAGGCGGGCATGCGCGCCAACGCCAGGTGGCTTGCTCAAGGCACCATTTACCCGGACGTGATTGAATCAGCGGGTGCAAAAACCGGCAAAGCCACCAGCATTAAAAGCCACCACAATGTGGGTGGCTTGCCCGACACGCTGAACCTGAAACTGCTTGAGCCCCTGCGCGATCTGTTCAAGGATGAAGTGCGCAAACTTGGCGTAGAACTTGGGCTTGATCCTGAAATGGTGTACCGCCACCCGTTCCCGGGCCCTGGCCTCGGCGTTCGTATTCTGGGTGAAGTGAAAGCTGAGTATGCCGAAATTTTGCAACGTGCAGATGCCGTGTTTATTGAAGAATTGCGTAACACCAAAGCCACCGCCAAAGACGCAGCAGCGGAATTGTGTACCGATGAACAAATTGGCAAAAGCTGGTACGACCTGACCAGTCAGGCTTTTGCGGTATTTTTGCCAGTGAAGTCAGTGGGAGTAATGGGCGACGGCCGTACTTACGAATATGTGGTGGCCATTCGCGCCGTACAAACTCAAGACTTCATGACCGCGCATTGGGCCCACCTTCCGTACTCATTGCTGGGGCGCATTTCCAACCGCATCATCAACGAAGTAAAAGGCGTCAATCGCGTGGTGTACGACGTCTCTGGAAAACCGCCAGCGACCATTGAATGGGAATAAGCCACCCACGGCGAAACCAGTCACTTACTTCAGCCTTACAAGAGAGCCCGCACATGCGGGCTTTTTTGCATTCAGGGGGTGAGGTTTGCCCTAATTCCAGAATGAAAACACACATGCCACCATCATTGACGATATTTAACCATTGGTGCAGCCCGGCATCAGTTGGCATAACGACAATGACAACATGGAGAACCCATGGCAGAAGTAGTGTTGGAGACAAGGGCGTTGACCAAGGAATTCAAGGGATTCACTGCGGTCAGCGATGTGAATTTAAAAGTACAACGTGGCCATATTCATGCCTTGATTGGCCCCAACGGCGCAGGTAAAACAACCTGTTTCAATTTGTTGACGAAATTTTTAGCCCCCACATCGGGTCAAATTTTGTTTAACGGCAAAGACATCACCAGTGCCAAACCAGCCCAGATTGCCAGGCAGGGCATCATTCGGTCGTTTCAAATTTCCGCGGTTTTTCCGCACCTCACCGTGCTTGAAAACGTACGCATTGGCTTGCAACGTCCTCTGGGCAATTCTTTTCATTTCTGGAAAAGCGAGAAGAAACTCTCTGTGCTGAACGACAAAGCGATGGCTTTGCTTTCTCTGGTTGATCTGGAACGCTTTGCAGACACCCTGACCGTGGACCTGCCCTATGGCCGCAAACGTGCACTTGAAATTGCCACAACCCTGGGCATGGAACCCGAATTGATGCTTTTGGATGAACCCACACAAGGCATGGGTCATGAAGATGTGGATCGTGTAACCCAACTGATTAAAAAAGTATCGACAGGCAGAACCATTTTGATGGTTGAACACAATATGAATGTGGTGGCAGGCATTAGCGATCGCATCTCGGTTCTTCAGCGCGGCGCGGTACTGGCCGAGGGAAGTTATGAGGAGGTGTCGCGTAACCCACAGGTGATGGAGGCCTACATGGGTTCCAGCACGGGCGTACTGGAGGGTGCGCACTGATGGGCAACACAGCAACAAGCAATGCACTGGAAATATCGGATTTAAACGCCTGGTATGGTGAATCGCATATTCTGCACAACCTGAACCTGACTGTTAAAACCGGGGAGGTTGTCACGCTTCTCGGACGAAATGGAGCAGGGCGCACCAGCACCCTGCGTGCCATCATGGGTTTGACTGGTTCACGCAAAGGGTCGATCAAAATCAACGGCACCGAAGCCATCAACATGCCCACCCACAAAATTGCCCACCTGGGTGTTGGGTACTGCCCGGAAGAACGGGGGATATTTTCCTCGCTGTCGGCAGAGGAAAATTTGATGCTGCCTCCTTTTGTCTCAAAGACCGACAAGGGCATGAGTGTGGCCGAAATTTACGAGATGTTTCCCAATCTGGCTGAACGCAAGAAAAGCCAGGGCACGCGTTTGTCGGGTGGTGAACAGCAAATGCTGGCAGTTGCACGCATTTTGAGAACCGGTGCCAAACTGTTGTTGCTTGATGAAATTTCAGAAGGGCTTGCGCCCGTGATTGTTCAAGCCCTTGCAAGGATGATTACCACCCTGAAATCCAAAGGCTACACCATTGTGATGGTGGAACAGAATTTCCGTTTTGCTGCACCCCTGGCCGATCGGTTCTACGTGGTAGAGCACGGCCAGATTGTGGAGGCATTTGCCGCCTCGGAACTCGATGAAAAAATGCCCGTGCTGCATTCGCTGCTGGGCGTATAAAAACCAACCTTTCAAGGGATTGGACTTAAACCAAAGGAGATGATGATGAAATTAAAACCAATCGCAACCGGTCTGGCCGCGCTTTTTGCATTTGCTGCTGGCTCGGCCCAGGCACAGTACTCCAACGACACAATCAAGATTGGTGTGATCACTGACATGTCTGGCTTGTATGCCGACATCGACGGCCCCGGCGGTGTAGAGGCGGTTAAAATGGCGATCGCTGATTTTGGTGGCACTTTGAACGGCAAGAAAATTGAACTGGTGTTTGCCGATCACCAAAACAAGGCTGACATTGCCGCCAGCAAGGCACGGGAGTGGTTCGATCGGGAGGGCGTGGACATGCTGATTTCCGGCACCAACTCGGGTACAGCGCTGGCCATGGCCAAAGTAGCGGATGAAAAGAAAAAGCCCAACTTCGTCATTGGTGCAGGTACAGCGCGCATTACCAATGAAGAATGCAACCCCTACAGTATTCACTATGCTTACGACACCGTGGCAATGGCCAAAGGTACCGGCTCAGCGGTGGTGAAGCAGGGCGGTAAAAGTTGGTACTTCCTGACCGCTGATTATGCCTTTGGCACCTCGCTTGAAACTGACACCACTGCCGTGGTGAAAGCCAACGGTGGTACTGTGAAGGGTGCAATTCGCCACCCGCTGTCTGCATCTGATTTCTCAAGTTTCATGCTTCAGGCACAAGCCTCGGGCGCTCAAATTCTGGGCTTGGCCAATGCGGGCGGCGACACCGTGAACTCCATCAAGGCAGCCAATGAATTTGGCGTTACCGGCAGCATGAAGCTTGCCGGTCTGTTGATGTTCATCAATGACGTACACGCTTTGGGATTGGGCCAAACCAAGGGCATGTACCTCACGGACAGCTGGTACTGGGATCAAAACGATGAAACCAGAAAGTGGTCGCAGCGCTTCTTCGACAAAATGAAGAAGATGCCCAGCAGCTTGCAGGCAGCCGATTACTCAGCAACCCTGCAATACCTGAATGCGGTGAAAGCAGCGGGCAGCGATGATGGTGCCAAAGTGATGGAAGCCCTGCGCAAGCAGAAGGTGAACGACATGTACGCCAAGAACGGCTACTACCGTGCCGATGGCAGCATGATTCATGACATGTTCCTGATGCAGGTAAAAGACCCCAAAGAATCCAAAAAACCATGGGATTACCTGAAGGTTGTACAGGCCATTCCGGGCGAACAGGCGTTCACCACCAAAGCAGAGACCAAGTGCGCTTTGTGGAAGTAATTCAGTAAAACCACAATAAGACCAATGCCCCCGAGGTTTGATTGCCACGGGGGCAAATGCTGGACTCGTACTTATGGAAATTTTTGGAATACCTTTGCAGGCCTTTTTGGGGCAACTGCTGCTTGGTCTCGTGAATGGCTCTTTTTACGCCATGCTGTCGCTGGGTTTGGCTGTTATTTTTGGCTTGCTCAATGTGATCAACTTTGCACACGGCGCGCTGTACATGATGGGCGCGTTTTTCGCCTGGATGGGCATGGCCTATTTCAACCTGAATTATTGGGTGATGCTGTTGCTTGCGCCCTTGTTGGTGGGCGCCTTCGGAATACTGATTGAAAAAACAATGTTGCGCTGGCTTTACAAGCTGGACCACTTGTATGGCCTCTTGCTGACCTTCGGCATTACCTTGATGCTGGAAGGAATTTTCCGCTCGATCTATGGTGTTTCAGGTCAACCTTATACCGTGCCAGAAGCCTTGCAGGGTGCGACCAATTTGGGCTTCATGATTTTGCCCAATTACCGGGCCTGGGTTGTGGTGGCCTCGCTGGTGGTTTGTTTTGCCACCTGGATCATGATTGAAAAAACAAAGCTTGGGGCCCTGCTCCGTGCTGGCACTGAAAACCCGCGCTTGGTTGAGGCCTTTGGCATTAACGTACCCCTCATGGTGACACTCACCTATGGTTTTGGCGTGGCATTGGCCGCCTTTGCAGGCGTGCTGGCTGCACCGGTCATTCAAATTTCCCCGCTGATGGGGTCCAACCTCATTATCACGGTGTTTGCGGTAGTGGTTATTGGAGGCATGGGTTCCATTCTGGGTTCAATCATCACCGGGCTTACCTTGGGAATTGTGGAAGGATTGACCCGTGTGTTTTATCCAGAATTGTCAGCCACAGTGGTGTTCATCATCATGGCCATTGTGCTCATGATTCGCCCGGCCGGTTTGTTCGGTCGCGAGAAATAAAGGGTTTGACACGATGAACAAAAATACAATTATCGCCATTGCGGCAATCATTCTCGCCTTGGCTGCACCATTTTTCATGTACCCGGTGCTGCTGATGAAGCTGCTGTGTTTCGCACTGTTTGCCTGTGCATTCAATTTGCTGATTGGCTACACAGGCCTCTTGTCTTTTGGCCATGCCGCATTCTTGGGCGGTGCGGGGTACATTGCAGGCTATGTCATTCGCGATCTGGGCATGCCCTTTGAGCTTGGCCTGTTGGCAGGCGTTGCATTCGCAGCGCTCATTGGTTTGGTTATGGGTGCTTTGGCCATACGGCGGCAAGGCATTTACTTCACGATGATTACACTGGCCCTTGCACAAATGCTGTATTTCATCTTTTTGCAGGCACCGTTTACTGGCGGTGAAGATGGTTTACAGGGCATACCCCGCGGCACCTTGTTTGGTGTTGTTGATCTAAGTGACGACCTTACTTTGTACTTCGTCGTATTGGCCATTTGCATCGCAGGCTACGCCCTGATTGTTCGCACAGTGCATTCGCCCTTTGGGCAAGTTCTGAAAGCGATCAAGGAAAATGAACCACGCGCCATTTCACTGGGCTACGACGTGGACAAATACAAGTTGCTGGTGTTTGTGTTGTCAGCCGCTTTGTCGGGTTTGGCAGGCGCCACAAAAGCCTCGGTGCTGGGGTTTGAAACACTGACTGATGTGCACTGGACCATGTCTGGCTTGGTGGTGCTGATGACCCTCGTTGGAGGATTGGGCACACTTGCAGGCCCCATTGTGGGCGCCATTGTCATTATTGCCCTGGAAAACCGCATCGGTGAATTTGGCACCTGGATGGCGGTGACAACCGATATTGCCTGGTTCCGCTCGCTAGGCGAACAGGTCACCATCGTGACCGGCTTTATTTTCATTGTGGTGGTGCTGGCTTTCAGGCGAGGAATTGTCGGTGAAATCATTGCGTGGAATCAACGCAGATTGCTCAAGGCTGACCAGTAAAAGCTGAAGCGGCCCACAGAATAGAAACCCGGCCTGGTGCCGGGTTTTTTTTATGTCAAACTGACAACACTTTATTCGGCTTACTTTGAAGACTATGCAGACCAGCAAGCTGCCCGGAAAATTTTCGATACTGACGCACCAAGGACAGGCCGAGGACATGCCTTGGATGGAACTTGCGTTGCAGCAAGCAAAGCTTGCCGCACTGGGCGGCGAAGTACCGATTGGCGCAGCCATAGTGATGGATGGGAAAGCCATTGCCCAAGCACACAATGCGCCTGTTTCCCTGAATGATGCCTGTGCGCATGCTGAAATACAGGCCATTCGACAGGCCTGTCAAACCGCGGGTAACTACCGTTTGGGGGCGCAGGCCACTTTGTACGTCACGCTTCAGCCTTGCCTCATGTGCATTGGCGCCATTTTGCATGCTCGAATTGGCAGGGTGGTGGTGGGTTGCGCACAGTCACGCTACAACGGCGATTTGAAACAATCGTTGCTGGTGTACGAACAAGCACAAGCCTGGCACCCCTGTGTTTTTGAAACTGGCTACATGGCACAGGAAAGCGAAGAATTGTTGGGCAGTTTTTTTAAGGCACGCCGCAAACAAAGAGAGCAAACCATTGCTGACCTGGGCAGCCTGCTGCACTTGCCCAATGCCAACAAGCAAACCATCGAGGAACTTGCACAACTTGGGTTTACAGTGCCGCAAGACTTGTTGCAGACAGGCCTTGAGCAAGTATGCGAAACATTGGCTGAGCGAAGCAGCGTGTTGAAAGCAGGTCAACACACACAACAGGCCGCCATACTGGCCAGTTTGTGCGATTATTTCAGCGGTGAACCTGTGCGTTCCTGGAAGCAGTACCTGTGACCTTACTTTTGAAACCGGAATTGAATTGAACTCAAAACAGCGCAATGCCCTGAATCAGCTTGTCATGTTTTCACCCAGTGGCGCACTGATTGATGAAGCCTTGCTGGATCTCGCCTGCGGGCATTTAAGCAATCAATACGGTTTTTGTGTTTCGGAAATGCCTGAGGCACGCCTGCGCGTGCAGCGCTTTGCGGGTGATGAAGCCACACGCATGGCCAGCCTGGAAAGCGCATTTAAACTGGACACGCCCAGCCTGCTGATGGCCACCCGCGGAGGTTACGGCTTAAGCCGATTGTTGCCGAAGTTGAATTTCCCGAAACTCGCATCGCTGTTGAATTCCAAGGCTCACTTGTTGTGCGGCCACAGCGACATTACCAGCCTGCAACTGGCATTGATGAAAGCAGGCGCCGAGCCTGTCAGTTTGTTGCATGGGCCCATGGCTTGTTTTGATTTTGGCGCTGAGCAGGGCGCAGACCCTTTAACCGCCAAACATTTTTTACGTGCTGTGAACGAACAGGCTGTCGAGATTGAATGGCCTGTTGATTGTTTCGGGCTCAACACCAAAGGCCATACCGCAACGATAGAAGGCCCAGTGTGGGGCGGCAACCTGACATTGCTGTGCAGCTTGCTGGGAACGCCTTGGCTACCCAGTGTGCCCGGTGGCATTTTAGTGCTTGAGGATGTGAACGAGCCCGCCTACAAAATTGAACGCATGCTGCTTCAATTGCTGCACGCTGGTGTGTTGGCCCAACAACAGGCAATTGTGCTTGGCAACTTTTGTGAACCCAAACCGGGCACGCATGACAATGGTTACACCCTGAGCAGTGCCGCTGAATTTGTACGAAGCCAGTTGAAACAAGTGCCAGTGCTGCTGAATTTCCCGTTTGGGCACTGCACCCCCAAGGCCTGTTGGTTTCAAGGCGGGCAGGGCACCTTGACCATCGAAGCAGGGCCCAGCAAACTCGGCGCACGCCTGGTTCAAAACCTTCGCTAGGCCTTAGTCAGAGCACTCACTCAGCGCACCGGAAGCTTGGGCATGTATAATGCCCCCTTCGTTAAAAATCACTGACTTTTCCAATACTTATGCTCACCGCAGCCAATATCACCATGCAGTTCGGCGCCAAGCCGCTTTTTGAAAACATCAACGCGAAATTTGGCGATGGCAACCGCTATGGCTTGATTGGCGCAAACGGCTGCGGAAAATCCACCTTCATGAAAATTCTGGGCGGCGACCTGGAGCCCAGCAGCGGCACCGTTGTCATTGAGCCCAATGTTCGACTGGGCAAGCTAAGCCAGGATCAATTTGCATTTGAAGATCACCGCGTGCTCGATGTGGTCATGATGGGTCACAAGGAAATGTGGGCCGCCATGACTGAACGCGACGCCTTGTACGCCAACCCAGAGGCCACGGATGATGACTACATGCGCGCCGCGAACCTGGAAGCGGTGTATGCCGAGTTTGGTGGCTATGAAGCCGAGGCACGCGCTGGCGAACTGTTGTTGGGTGCAGGTATACCCTTGGACAGCCACAATGGCCCAATGAGTGAAATTGCCCCTGGATGGAAACTGCGGGTGTTGCTTGCACAAGCGCTGTTTTCGAAACCCGATGTGTTGTTGCTGGATGAACCCACAAACAACCTGGACATCAACACCATTGCCTGGCTGGAAAACGTGCTTAACCAGTATGAAAGCACCATGATTATCATCAGCCACGATCGTCACTTTCTGAACGAAGTGTGTACCCACATGGCTGACCTGGATTACGGCACCTTGCAAGTGGTACCTGGCAACTACGACGATTACATGCTGGCCGCAGCACAGGCCCGTGAACGCGCACAGGCATCGAATGCGCGCGCCAAAGAACGTATTTCAGATTTGCAAGACTTTGTACGCCGCTTTGCCGCCAACAAGTCCAAGGCACGCCAGGCCACATCACGTCAAAAGCAGATTGAGAAAATCAAGCAAGACACTGTGATCCTGAAACCTTCCTCACGCCAGAATCCATTCATACGCTTTGAGCAGAAAAAGAAAATGCACCGCTTGGCTGTTGAATTGGACAATGTCAGCCTAGCGTATGGCGACAACAAGGTGATCCGCGATTTCTCAATCATGGTAGAGGCGGGCGACAAGGTGGGCATTGTGGGTGCCAACGGCATGGGCAAAACCACACTGTTGAAGCTGCTGGCGAAAGCATTGGCGCCCACTTACGGCGAAGTGAAATGGTCGGAAAATGCAGACCTGGGTTACATGGCACAGGACGTGAGCGACGAATTCAACGTGCCTCTGAATTTGCGTGAATGGACGGAACGCTTTTCGCAGGAAGGTGACGATGACCAAGCCATTCGCGGCATTTTGGGGCGTTTGCTGTTCTCGAACGATGAAATTTCCAAGCAAGTGAAGGTATGTTCCGGTGGGGAGAAGAACCGACTGGTGTTTGGTCGCCTGATGCTGGGTCGCCACAATGTGTTGCTGCTTGATGAACCCACCAACCACCTGGACATGGAATCGATCGAATCGCTACAGTATGCGCTCGAAAAATACGAGGGCACGGTGTTTGTGGTGTCGCATGACCGCCAGTTTGTATCAGGCATTGCCACGCGCATTTTTGAAATGCGTGAAGACGGCATTACCGATTATCGTGGTACCTACGAGGAATACCGCGAGAGTTTGGGGCTGAATTAATAAAGGATGGCCACTCGTTCTGCGGGCTTGATCAAGGCAGACGGGCATGCCATAGGCAGCCCCACAGCAGGTCAGTTCCAAACGGGCAGTGACACAAGCCAAACAAGTCAACCAATAGGCTTTACTTTCGCAGCAACCCGCTTCGCCTTCGCGCGGGCTTCTTCCACATTCACATCGCGCGCCAAGGCAACACCCATTCGCCGTTTCACAAACGACTCGGGTTTGCCAAACAAACGCACATCCGTGCCGGGCTCGGCCAACGCATCAGCCACACCTTCGAAGGCAATGCCTACTTTGTCCACCCCACCGTAAATCACCGCGCTGGCACCTGGTGTTTTCAAGCTGGTGTCCACGGGTAAACCCAAAATGGCGCGCGCATGCAATTCAAATTCGGTTTGCCACTGCGTAATCATAGTGACCATGCCTGTGTCATGAGGGCGGGTGCTTACTTCAGAAAACCAAACCTGGTCGCCTTTCACAAACATTTCAACACCAAACAAGCCTGTTCCACCCAAGGCCGTGGTGACAAGGTCAGCCATTTTGCGGGCCTCGTCCAATGCTTTTGCACTCATGGCTTGGGGTTGCCAGCTTTCAACATAATCGCCGGCGACCTGAATATGCCCAACTGGTTCGCAGTAGCTTGTTTCGATTGCACCGCTTTTGGGGTTGCGGCTGCGCACGGTGAGCAGGGTAATTTCATACTCGAATTCGATGAGCGATTCAGCAATCACACGCCCTGAGTTGACGCGCCCGGCGCTGCCTGCGTAATCCCAAGCGGCCTCAAGCTCACCGGCACTGTCCACTTTGGATTGCCCTTTGCCAGAAGATGACATCACAGGCTTGATGATGCAGGGGTAGCCCACCGGCTTTTTGCCATCAATGCCTTTTTCTACTGCCTGCTTCAAGGTTTCGAAATCGTCTGCAAAGGCATAGTGCGAGCAGCTTAAATTCAACTCTTCAGCCGCCAAGCGGCGAATGCCCTCACGGTTCATGGTTAGCCATGCTGCATTGGCTGTGGGCACAACGCGCACTGCGCCTTCTGCTTCAAGTTCTTTCAAGGCCGGTGTGGCAATCGCTTCAATTTCGGGCACCACAATGTGGGGGCGCTCCTGAGCAATCAAGGCTTTCAATGCGTTTGCATTGGTCATGTCGATTACATGAAAGCGGTGCGCAACCTGGTGCCCGGGCGCATTGGGGTAACGGTCCACAGCAATCACTTCCACACCCAAGCGCTGAAAGGCAATAATCACTTCTTTGCCCAGTTCACCACTGCCCAAGAGCATCACTTTTAAAGCATTTGGTGCCAGGGGCGTGCCAATTTGTGATGGAAACTGAATTGCTTTTGTCATGGTGAAACTCGCTTGATCAAATCGTTACTCAATTGATGGACTCGGGTGTGTCGTGGTGATGCGCGTGCGATGCTTCATCGAAAAACACCACCAACAACACCAGCAGCACAGGGCCAATGATCAAGCCCACAATGCCCATGGTGATCACGCCACCAAACACACCGAACAACACGGCCAGAAATGGCAAATGGGTGCCACCTTGAATTAACAAGGGCCTAACCAGGTAATCGGCAATCAGCACCACCAACATGCCCGCAGTAATCAGCACAATGGCCTCGGCCCCGTTACCGCTCAAAAACAGAATCATACCCAATATAGCCAGCAGCCCCGGCGCAGCCATGGGTATAAAGGCGATCAATGCCGTGATTGTGCCCAAGAGAACAGGCGCATACACACCACAGGCCGCAAACAACACCGAAAGAATAACTGCCTCGGCAAAACTTACAATCACAAGCCCGTTAACCGCAGCACGCAGGGCAGGGGGCATGTGGGAGACATACGGCTTCCAGCGTTGCCCCAGCCAATCCGTGCCAATTCGGTTCATTCGAATACTGATGCTGGAGCCATCGCGGTAAAAAAAGAACAACACCCACAAAGCAAAAAAGAGCGTTGCAACCCGCCCAAGTAACTCCAACAAAATAGCCGACGCTGTGCCTTGCACATCGCCCAAACGCTGGGTGAGGGTTTCACGCAGCAGTCCGGAAATTTGCTTTGGCACACTTAAATATTCTTTCCAGCTGGCCACCAGCATTTCACCCAGCACCGGGATTTGGGGTAGCCAGTCGGGTACCGCAACGCCGGAGTCATCGGCCTGTCGCAAGAAGGTGGTAATTTCAAGAATGTCCTGAACCATAAACACGATCAAACCAATCATGGGACCGACCAACAGGAAGGCCACCACCAAGGTAGTCAGAAATGCAGCGCCATTGGGCTTGCCGGGAAAGCGCCCGCGAATGCGACAATGCAGCGGCCAAAATGCGGTGGCAATTATGCCTGCCCACAAAATTGCCAACAGGAAGGGCGACAACACGATTGCTGCACCCACCAAAATCAGCACGGTGAAAAGTGTGCTGATCAGGGACTTCGGTTGTCTCAGGTGTTCTGCCATGTCAGCCAGTCGTGCGGATTACGCGTTATTTGAATGCTTGTTTGTGGTTCAATCATTGTAGCAATGCCTGAATTGCAAATTGACTGTTATTTCACTTTCACGAGACCACACATGAAATTATCCAACACCTTGCAAATCGCCTTGTTCAGTACATCGGTCGGTTTGCTGGCACCATCGCTTGCATTTGCAGACCTGTGCG
Organism: Limnobacter alexandrii; assembly: GCF_005871185.1. GTDB lineage: Bacteria > Pseudomonadota > Gammaproteobacteria > Burkholderiales > Burkholderiaceae_B > Limnobacter > Limnobacter alexandrii. The sequence goes on along the minus strand of NZ_SWKN01000007.1, from coordinate 1,565 downwards.
AGAAAACGCCTGCAGTAAACCTCAACGCGATCAGCAGCGAAGAAGTGGACAACGACATGGTGCGCCTGAATTGGCAGGTACAAATTCAGGCGGGCACGGCCAATGAAGCAATGAATGCCGTGAACACCGTGTTGGAAAAATCAATCAACAATTTGTCCAAAAACAAAGACATCGCCAAACTGAAAAACAACATTCAAACTTATCCGCAGTACGGAAAAAACAATGTGATTCAAACCTGGCAAGGCGTGGGCTCGCTCACTTTCGAGATGCCGGTGCAAGCGTTGAAAGCCCAGAAAAACCTGAATGTTGCAGAAGGTCTTACGCTAAGCAATCTGGAATACTTTCCAAGCGAAGCTCGAATTGAGCAAAGCCGTGAAAAGTTGCTGCAAAGTGCAATGAAAGAATTTCAGAACAAGGCAACCGTTGCTGCAAAAGGCTTTGGAAAAACGGGCTATACCTTGGGTGAAGTGTCCATCAACGATGAGAACCAAGGCCCACCGTCTTACCCAAGAATGTATGCAGCATCGGCCGACATGATGAGCAAAGGCATGGAAGTGGCCCCGGCCGCTGGATCAAGCCGGGTGAGTGTTTCAGTTAATGGGCGCGTTTGCCTGAAACCGTAAATGGAATAACCCGAGCCATATTTGCAGCTGGCTCGGCTTGCTCCACTTCAGCAGCGGCTGTATCCGCTGCTGAAGTGTAATTCTCGTCAATCAAGCGCAAACCATTTTGTTTCAGGGGGGCAGGGCTTAGCTCTTGCTCCAGCTTTTGCACCTGCTCTCGCAATTTGCCAAACGACTCCCACATCAATTTTGATGATTCCATCGCCGATTGAAGTGGGCTTTTGGATCGTTGGCGAATCATGCGGATCTTGAACAAGGTTTGCTCAAGCGCCAAGCGGTGCTCAGAATCCACGCTGGCCACATAGCCTTCGAGTACCGCTTCGCGGCGCTGCTCGAATGCAACCGGGTCAACCTGATACAGATCGGCCCATTCCTTGAAATCAAAGTGTGTCATGGCTGCTCCTTGCTTTGCTCAATGAGCTTGGCTTTGTTGCTGTCTTGATCGTCGGTTCCCATCAAAAACGCATGCACTGCTTTTTGCAGAGTCCTTAACCTGGCAGTTTTTAGGTTAAGCTCACGTCTAAGAGCTTCGTTCTCTTCCATGAGTCTGTCAACCAGTGCGAGAGTTTCAAATTTCTTTCCCAAACTTTCTACCCGGTTTACTTCAACGCTTGAATGATGGCCCATGATGACTAGTAATGTTGCTATTAACCTTTGTACTGCCAAACACAGCAATTGGTTTTAGTAATACTCTTCAGTAACAACAATCGAATGACAACAACAATGGTGTTTATGAAAAGCGCTTGGACTTTTTCTTTTTTCCTGGGTTTGTGTGCGTGGGTAGCCGCACCGCTGGCTGTGGCCCAGGAGGCAAGCGACTGTTCTACTAAAACTGTAACGATCTTTTGTATAAAACTGTAAAGAGCTGATTTATTTCGATTAAATCTGTAAAGAAGAAATATTTTTTGTAACCCTCTAGCCTACCTCAGGATAGGACACCGA
>NZ_SWKN01000005.1 GCF_005871185.1 Limnobacter alexandrii | reverse complement strand
GCAAGATCAGCGACAACCTGCAACGTATGCGTGAGTTGGCTGTTCAGGCCAAAAACGGCACACTGAACCCCACCGACCGTGTAAACCTGAACCGTGAGTACACGGAACTGGCCAACGAAGTGGACCGCATTGTGACCGGCAGCACCTTCAACGGCAACAATATGTTTGATGCCGCCAACAAAACACTGAGCTTCCAGGTGGGCACCGGCAACGCAGTTTCCGACACCCTGGCGCTGAATTTGACTGACGATGGTTTGGCCGCAGGCAACGACCTGACCACCATCATGACCAACGGTGCAGCCACCATTCAGGCCAACCTGAATGCGGTAGACACTGTGGCCAACGCCACGACCGCCATTGACACGCTGGACGCCTCGATTGACGCCATCACCGGAATTCGTGCGGTGGTGGGTGCGGGCCAAAGCCGACTGGAGCAGGTGGCTGCCTTTGCAGATACATCGAGCACCAACCTGCAAGCGGCACGTGGACGGATCATGGACGCAGACTTCGCCAAGGAAACGGCAGCACTGACCCGCTCACAGATTTTGCAGCAGGCTGGCACCGCCATGCTGGCCCAGGCCAACCAGTTGCCCAACAACGTTCTGAGCCTGTTGCAGT
>NZ_SWKN01000004.1 GCF_005871185.1 Limnobacter alexandrii | reverse complement strand
TGACCTGCCCGGGAATTTCCTACCACTGAGAACTTAACTTTCTGGTCTCAGTTGATAAATCGTTTTGCAATCCTGCCACGAACTCATTCGGGGTCAGGTAGTTCAAACTGGAGTGCGGTCTGACCGCATTGTAATGCTGCCTCCAGTCTTCAATAATTACTCGTGCTTCAAGTCTGTTTCTAAACCACTCCATCGACAGGCACTCATCCCGAAACTTGCCGTTGAAACTTTCGTTGGTGCCGTTTTGCCATGGCTTGCCGGGATCAATCAACACACTTTCAAGTTTCTCTTGCACCGCCCATTCCAGGAGCTTGGTCGCCACGAATTCCGGGCCGTTGTCGCTCCTAAGGTATCTCGGTGCGCCCCGCACACTGATCAGCTTGCTCAGTACATCAATGACTCGTTTGGAACGAATACTGCCGGCAACATCGATTGCCAAGCACTCCCGAGTGTATTCATCCACAACAGTCAAACATTTGATGGTTTGACCGTTGGCACACGCGTCATACACAAAATCATAGCTCCACACGGTGTTGCGTTGATCTGGCATCTTAGGCCGTGGCGCAGCGCTTGCAATCGCTCTACGCCGCTTCTTTTTGGCAGGCACCTGCAAGCCTGCCTGACTCCAAAGCCTTGAACAACGCTCTTTGCCAATCTGCAGACCCTCTCTGGCCAAGAACACTCGAATTCGCCTTGATCCAAACCTTGGGTATTGCCCTGACAAACGTTTCATTACATCAATCATCGGCAGGTCTCGACTTGGCATCTTGGGTTCGTAATACAGGCCTGATCGGGCCACTTGCATCAGCGTGCAAGCACGTCGTTGACCCACCCCACGACCGATCGCGTAATGGGCCTGTTCCAAACGTGCTTGCACGCTCACCACTTTTTTCTGTTGATTTCCTTCATCACCTCGATTTCAAGGTCTCGGTCCACCAGCAGCTTACGAAGTCGAGCGTTCTCGGCCTCCAGAGTTTTTAGGCGTCGAACCTCATCGGTTTCTAAATCGCCAAATTTCTTGCGCCATGCATAAATGGTCGGTTCGCTCACACCGTGGCGTTTGGCAACCTCTACAACCGTGTCTTTGTCTGTTTCTCTCAGGATTCGAACAATCTGCTCATCGCTGAATCGGGCTCGTTTCATTTCGTCTCTCGCTGCGTTGAGAGACCATTGTAGTTAAGTCACGCTGGATCGAAAAATCCGGGGCAGGTCA
>NZ_SWKN01000003.1 GCF_005871185.1 Limnobacter alexandrii | reverse complement strand
GCAAGTTCAAATTTAACCCGTTGTGAAAACAGTTTTGGCAAAGAACCGGTGGGGGCCACTGTGGAAACCTGCCGACTGGAATTGACCGGACCAATTACACAAGCCAAACGCGTAAAAATTCTTGAAACACTGGGCAAAGCCTACCTGGCGCAAAACGAAGCTGACCTGGCCATTTCAACCTGGAATGAAGCCAGTCAATACAGCCCGCTAAGCCGCGAGGATCAGGCTGCTGCCGAATCGTGGACACGTTTACAGGTACTGATTGGTCAAACCTACGCACAAGCCGATCAAATGGAACGTGCCGAAGCGCACTTTCAAAAAACCTTGAGCACTGTTGAACAATCCATTGGCCGCTATTCATTGCCAGCAGGTATGGTGCAAGACGCGCTTGGCACCTACTATGCCCTGCAAAACAAAGCTGAAGAATCTGAAGTTGCATTTAAGCGGTCGCGCATTGTGTATGAAATTCGCTTGGGGAAAACCAATGCCCGTACGCTTGAAACACGCATGAACCACGCTGTTGGTTTGCTGGACCTGGAAAAGGAACAAGAGGCACTGGAGAATTTTCAGGTGTTGGCTGAAATCATCAATTCCTCACCCAACTACAAAAGCGAACCCATTCGCGCTGAAATTCTGACCTTTCTGGGTACGCTCCAAATGCGCAACGACCAGTTGCAAGAAGCCGCAAGAAACTACCAAACCGCTTTTGAAGTCAGACAGGCTGCGTTTGGCCCCAACGACATCAGAACCAGCCAATCTTTAAATAACTTGGGGGTTGTGTTGTACAGGGCAGGGGACCTGAAGCGGGCAGAAGTGGCACTGAGCCGCGCCTACATTATTCGATCAGACGCATTGGGCAGCGACGACCCTTTGACACAGAGTACTCAGAAAAACTTGCAGGCCGTGATCGCCGCACAGAATGCGGCGAAAACAGGCCTTTCAGACGGTGTCAAACGCAATTAAACCTTGCTGTTGCGCACCAGTTTGCGGTTGGCCTTGAATGATTTGAACTCATACACAGCAACCAGCAAAATTGCGGAGAATACACAGCCCAGGGCTGCCAAAATACTCGGGCTTGCTACTTCATAGTTGATGTAATCCACCAAACCATGAACCAACATGGCTGAAGCGATCAACAACAACACCAATACACCAGGGTAGGAACGAAGAGCTTTCATACGACACCTCTCAAAATTTACTGCATCATTTGCTGACCAACGAGTCAACAACTGAACTTTACCATTGAGTAATGTCACAGATTGGAGCGCCGCTTCTAACGTTGTATTTAACCAAACAGCCACACCTTAAATCGATTTTTCTCTTCTAAAACAACGAAATAGAAACACACAGCCCAGCAAACCCAACCAATTCACAGCACCGCCACCTCCGCCGCCACTGCCTGCGCTGCCTAGGGCAGCACCATTGCCGGAGTCATCCACCACCGCATCGCCCACAGCCGAGGAGGGGACCCCCAAACCTGCGGAAGCGCCGTTAATCAGGGGAGAAAGCAAACTGGCCAGCAAAGTAGGGGATGTGGCGCCCGGATTGGCGACGATCACCGATGCAATCGCAATGCGCCCGTTTGACACCTGCGCACGAAGATCAAATCCAGTAACGCCGACGGGCGCAGTGACATCCACATTCAGCCCGCTGACAGACAACACAGGGTTGGGGGCATCTGCAGACGATTTCAGCACATTGATCACATCAAAACTGACTGCACTGACTTCCTGACCAGAAGAATTCAGGCTTCCCATTGCAGAAAATGTTCGTGTTTGGCCCGGAGGAATTACATTGCCACTATTGGAAAACAGATTAGTGAGCCCGGCTACCGCCTGAGAATTGACAAGATTGGCCACATCGAGCATGCCCGCCCCGCACAAGGCGCGTGTGCAGTTGCATTCCACGCCAGCGGTGTCGCCGGTGCAAGTGGGGCGCCCACTCAAGGAAAGAAAAGGGCGGGCCGAGGTTTTCAACATGTCTTCCACAGTAGCCACTGAGGCCGACGGGTTCAGTGACCAATACAGGGAAGCCGCGCCAGCCACCATGGGTGAAGAAAAACTGGTGCCAATTTTGGTGTTGTAAGTGTTCGTTAAGGGCCCTGCAAAACCAGTGTTACTCGCACTCCAGATTGGAAATGCAGCATCGCCGCCTGGCGCTGAAAGCTGAATACTCGGGCCAAAGTTGCTGTAATTCGCCTTTAACCCCTCTTGGTCAATTGCAGCCACACCAAAAGCACCGGGGCAATTGGCAGGAGAATCGACCGTGCTGCCATCATTGCCGGCAGCCACAACCACAAGAGAGCCTGCCTGGCGTGCTGCAGCTATCGCAGCGCCTTCAATCGAGGGCACACAGGCGCCTTCTGCACCCAAACTGAGGTTAATGACTTTGGCCGGGAACGGATTGTTGGGAACACCAGGCACACTCAAGCCAGCGGCCCAGCGAATACCGTCGGCCAGGTCACTTGAAAAACCACCGCACTTGCCCAACACACGAACAGGCAACACTGCTGCATTCCAGTTCACTGAAAAAATGCCTTCGCTGGATACCGGGTTACCAGCAAGCAGGGCAGAGACGAAGGTGCCATGCCAACTCGACTGGCTCAGCCCAGCACAGGCGGCATCGGCCAACAAGTCGGCTGGGCCCACGCCATCGCCTGGGTCGGTTGGGTCTGAATCCCGGTCAGAGCCAGGGGAGCTTTGACCGTCGGCACCAATTACAGGATCAGCCACGAAATCGTAGCCAGAAAGCAAGTGGCCTTGAAGCATCGGGTGGCCAGGCAACACACCTGTGTCCAAAACAGCCACCACTGTGGGTGCAGTGCCATGAAAATTGGCCCACATGGCGCCTGTGTTGATCGAGGCGGGCTGTGTGCTTAGATCCTGATGAAACCAAGACCGACTGCGGCGCGACAAATCGAGCGCATTCAACAAACCAACAAGAGGCGACTGCGCACGCAACTGGATGCGGCGGTCCAACTCAACCGATTCAACCATGGGATCAGACAACAATCGCAGGCGGGTTTGCTCAGTGTCAGAACCACTCGGTGACATAACCACAGCACCAAGTTCACCAAAGGGCCTCAGCAATTGAAAACTGCCTTTGTGGGCATTGGACAACTCGGCAAGTCTCGCGGCCAAATCGGCACGCCTGGCATCGAGCGACAGTTGCTGAACACCTGGCCTGGAAGAATCGGCATTTTCCTTGAACTGAATAACCCAACGGTCAGCCGACCAAGAAAAGGCTGAGAACATGGCAAGCAGAGCGAACAGACTGCTTTGAATGGCGAGGCGCAACTGCATGGGTGAACCTTGATTGTTGTTGTTATTAAATGATACCGGGGAGAGCAGCTTGCGGATTCAGAATAATGACCAAGAGACAAGGTGGGCTTTG
>NZ_SWKN01000002.1 GCF_005871185.1 Limnobacter alexandrii | reverse complement strand
GATGTGCATAATCTCGTTTCTCTGCTGCACGACAAGCAGCACGAAACGAAGCAAACAAGCGGTTCTTCAGGGTCTCAGGTGGTAACGAGACAGTAGTGAAGAGCGGCAAGGTTAGCAGAAATTTCGAAGCGATCTTTAACAAGTTAACAGCCGATAAGTGTGGGCACTGACCAGATGGGTTGAAGGTTTGTTCTTTTCTCAAAAAGAATGACTTTGAATCACGATTCAGAGTTAGTGCTCACGGAATAAAGTAAATGAATGTGAAAGCTGTCAAGGCTTTTATAAACATCTACTCCGTCGAGTTTAGTAAATTTTGCAGAGATTAAACTGAAGAGTTTGATCCTGGCTCAGATTGAACGCTGGCGGCATGCCTTACACATGCAAGTCGAACGGTAACAGGGAGCTTGCTCCGCTGACGAGTGGCGAACGGGTGAGTAATACATCGGAACGTGCCCAGTAATGGGGGATAGCTCGGCGAAAGCCGGATTAATACCGCATACGCCCTGAGGGGGAAAGTGGGGGACCGCAAGGCCTCACGTTATTGGAGCGGCCGATGGCTGATTAGCTAGTTGGTAGGGTAAAGGCCTACCAAGGCGACGATCAGTAGCTGGTCTGAGAGGACGATCAGCCACACTGGGACTGAGACACGGCCCAGACTCCTACGGGAGGCAGCAGTGGGGAATTTTGGACAATGGGGGAAACCCTGATCCAGCAATGCCGCGTGTGCGAAGAAGGCCTTCGGGTTGTAAAGCACTTTTGTCAGGGAAGAAATCCTTTGGGCTAATACCCTAGGGGGATGACGGTACCTGAAGAATAAGCACCGGCTAACTACGTGCCAGCAGCCGCGGTAATACGTAGGGTGCAAGCGTTAATCGGAATTACTGGGCGTAAAGCGTGCGCAGGCGGTTGTGTAAGACAGGTGTGAAATCCCCGGGCTTAACCTGGGAATTGCATTTGTGACTGCACGACTAGAGTGTGTCAGAGGGGGGTGGAATTCCACGTGTAGCAGTGAAATGCGTAGATATGTGGAGGAACACCAATGGCGAAGGCAGCCCCCTGGGATAACACTGACGCTCATGCACGAAAGCGTGGGGAGCAAACAGGATTAGATACCCTGGTAGTCCACGCCCTAAACGATGTCAACTAGTTGTTGGGGATTTACTTCCTTGGTAACGTAGCTAACGCGTGAAGTTGACCGCCTGGGGAGTACGGCCGCAAGGTTAAAACTCAAAGGAATTGACGGGGACCCGCACAAGCGGTGGATGATGTGGATTAATTCGATGCAACGCGAAAAACCTTACCTACCCTTGACATGGCAGGAACTTTCCAGAGATGGATTGGTGCTCGAAAGAGAACCTGCACACAGGTGCTGCATGGCTGTCGTCAGCTCGTGTCGTGAGATGTTGGGTTAAGTCCCGCAACGAGCGCAACCCTTGTCATTAGTTGCTACGAAAGGGCACTCTAATGAGACTGCCGGTGACAAACCGGAGGAAGGTGGGGATGACGTCAAGTCCTCATGGCCCTTATGGGTAGGGCTTCACACGTCATACAATGGTCGGTACAGAGGGTTGCCAAGCCGCGAGGTGGAGCCAATCCCAGAAAACCGATCGTAGTCCGGATCGCAGTCTGCAACTCGACTGCGTGAAGTCGGAATCGCTAGTAATCGCGGATCAGAATGTCGCGGTGAATACGTTCCCGGGTCTTGTACACACCGCCCGTCACACCATGGGAGTGGGTTCTACCAGAAGTGGCTAGTCTAACCGCAAGGAGGACGGTCACCACGGTAGGATTCATGACTGGGGTGAAGTCGTAACAAGGTAGCCGTATCGGAAGGTGCGGCTGGATCACCTCCTTTCTAGAGAAAGAGAAATTGATCAAGTCTTGAATTTGTTTGGTTGTAGTGCTCACACTTATCGGTTTGTTTAGACGCGAAGATACAAGCAGCAAGAAGAGAGGGCCTTTAAGTGCAGAACGAAAGAACTGTCTAGAGGTCAGGGCCCTGGGGCTGAAAAGTTTACGGGGTCTGTAGCTCAGTTGGTTAGAGCACCGTCTTGATAAGGCGGGGGTCGATGGTTCGAGCCCATCCAGACCCACCATTGGTTTGAAGTAGTTGTAAGAAACACCTGGGGGTGTAGCTCAGCTGGGAGAGCACCTGCTTTGCAAGCAGGGGGTCATCGGTTCGATCCCGTTCACCTCCACCAAGTTTTAGTGCTGCGTAAAAACATGAAGTTTGTATCGAGTGTTTGAATAAAGATTGGCTGTTAGCGGTTAGGCAAGGGGTGCAAGGTTTGCATCGTTTTGCGGTCAAATGAATAGGCGCAATGCTGTGTTTATTCATTTGGCTGTAAGAGTCGCCAAATCATCACGATTTGGACTTGTTCTTTAACAATTTGGAAATGATGAGATATCGAGATAGATACTCCTTTTAACGAAGGTGTAGATATTTTGATTGATGCGATTGCATCATCGTTCTTCTCAAGAAGTGGGTGTGTATCGTTCCTGATATGCACCGGCGCTTGAAATTTAGAATACACACAAACTACTTTGCTTTTTATGGTGATTACAGTGTTGTTTTAAGTGAGTAACTTGAAGCAGGGCTTAACGCTATAGAGTCAAGCGAATAAGTGCACATGGTGGATGCCTTGGCAGTCATAGGCGATGAAGGACGTGGTAGCCTGCGAAAAGCTACGGGGAGCTGGCAAACAAGCTTTGAGCCGTAGATGTCCGAATGGGGAAACCCACCCTTTTAGGGGTATCGCACAGTGAATACATAGCTGTGCGAGGCGAACCTGGAGAACTGAAACATCTAAGTACCCAGAGGAAAAGAAATCAACCGAGATTCCGAGAGTAGTGGCGAGCGAAATTGGAACAGCCTGTACGATTTAGCATTTGAGTTAACAAAACGGTCTTGAAAGTCCGGCCATAGAAGGTGATAGCCCTGTATGTGAAAACTCGATTGTGGAACTAGGCGTACGACAAGTAGGGCGGGGCACGAGAAACCCTGTCTGAACATGGGGGGACCATCCTCCAAGGCTAAATACTCATGACTGACCGATAGTGAACTAGTACCGTGAGGGAAAGGCGAAAAGAACCCCGGGAGGGGAGTGAAATAGATCCTGAAACCGTGTGCATACAAACAGTCGGAGCGGACTTGTTCCGTGACGGCGTACCTTTTGTATAATGGGTCAGCGACTTACATTCAGTGGCAAGCTTAACCGAGTAGGGAAGGCGTAGCGAAAGCGAGTCCGAATAGGGCGTCTAGTCGCTGGGTGTAGACCCGAAACCAGATGATCTATCCATGGCCAGGTTGAAGGTTGGGTAACACCAACTGGAGGACCGAACCCACTAACGTTGAAAAGTTAGGGGATGAGCTGTGGATAGGGGTGAAAGGCTAAACAAATCTGGAAATAGCTGGTTCTCCCCGAAAACTATTTAGGTAGTGCCTCGAGTCTCACTACAGGGGGTAGAGCACTGTTATGGCTAGGGGGTCATCGCGACTTACCAAACCATGGCAAACTCCGAATACCTGTAAGTGCAATCTCGGGAGACAGACATCGGGTGCTAACGTCCGGTGTCAAGAGGGAAACAACCCAGACCGCCAGCTAAGGTCCCTAATATCTGCTAAGTGGAAAACGAAGTGGGAAGGCTAAAACAGTCAGGAGGTTGGCTTAGAAGCAGCCACCCTTTAAAGAAAGCGTAATAGCTCACTGATCGAGTCGTCCTGCGCGGAAGATGTAACGGGGCTAAGCAGATAACCGAAGCTGCGGATGTGCACGTAAGTGCATGTGGTAGGGGAGCGTTCTGTAAGCCTGCGAAGGTGTGTTGTAAAGCATGCTGGAGGTATCAGAAGTGCGAATGCTGACATGAGTAGCGATAAACAGAGTGAAAGGCTCTGTCGCCGTAAGCCCAAGGTTTCCTACGCAACGTTCATCGGCGTAGGGTTAGTCGGCCCCTAAGGCGAGGCAGAAATGCGTAGTCGATGGGAAGCAGGTTAATATTCCTGCACCGACGTGTAATGCGATGGGGGGACGGATCGTGGAAAGTGGTCCAGGTGTTGGATATCCTGGTCCCTGCATCATAGAGGACAGTTAGGCAAATCCGGCTGTCATATACTCAAGGGTGTGGGGGGAAGTAGCTACGGCTACGAACCCATTGGAAGTGGTCCCAAGAAAAGCCTCTAAGCTTCAGTTACACGTTGACCGTACCGCAAACCGACACAGGTGGGCGGGATGAGTATTCTAAGGCGCTTGAGAGAACTCAGGAGAAGGAACTCGGCAAATTGGTACCGTAACTTCGGGAGAAGGTACGCCCTTGTAGCTTGACCATGAACAGTGGAAGGGTGAAGGGGTTGCAATAAAATGGTGGCTGCGACTGTTTAATAAAAACACAGCTCTCTGCAAACACGAAAGTGGACGTATAGGGAGTGACGCCTGCCCGGTGCTGGAAGATTAAATGATGGGGTGCAAGCTCTTGACTGAAGTCCCAGTAAACGGCGGCCGTAACTATAACGGTCCTAAGGTAGCGAAATTCCTTGTCGGGTAAGTTCCGACCTGCACGAATGGCGTAACGATGGCCACACTGTCTCCTCCTGAGACTCAGCGAAGTTGAAGTGTTTGTGATGATGCAATCTCCCCGCGGCTAGACGGAAAGACCCCATGAACCTTTACTGTAGCTTTGCATTGGACTTTGAACCGGTTTGTGTAGGATAGGTGGGAGGCTTTGAAGTGGGAACGCCAGTTCTCATGGAGCCATCCTTGAAATACCACCCTGATCTGTTTGAGGTTCTAACCTTGACCCATTATCTGGGTCGGGGACCGTGCATGGTGGGCAGTTTGACTGGGGCGGTCTCCTCCTAAAGAGTAACGGAGGAGCTCGAAGGTACGCTAAGTACGGTCGGACATCGTACTGATAGTGCAATGGCATAAGCGTGCTTGACTGCGAGACTGACAAGTCGAGCAGGTGCGAAAGCAGGACATAGTGATCCGGTGGTTCTGTATGGAAGGGCCATCGCTCAACGGATAAAAGGTACTCTGGGGATAACAGGCTGATACCGCCCAAGAGTTCACATCGACGGCGGTGTTTGGCACCTCGATGTCGGCTCATCTCATCCTGGGGCTGTAGCCGGTCCCAAGGGTATGGCTGTTCGCCATTTAAAGAGGTACGTGAGCTGGGTTTAAAACGTCGTGAGACAGTTTGGTCCCTATCTGCCGTGGGCGTTGGAAATTTGAAGGGGGCTGTTCCTAGTACGAGAGGACCGGAATGGACGTATCTCTGGTGTACCGGTTGTCACGCCAGTGGCATTGCCGGGTAGCTAAATACGGAAGAGATAAACGCTGAAAGCATCTAAGCGTGAAACTTGCCTTAAGATAAGATTTCCCTGAGGACTTGATCCTCCTGAAGGGCCGTTGAAGACCACGACGTTGATAGGCTGGGTGTGGAAGTGCAGTAATGCATTAAGCTAACCAGTACTAATTGCCCGTGCGGCTTGGCTCTATAGCATTGAGCCTTGCTTAAAAGATACGCACATGAAACAACACAGTAAATCTACCTCGGGCTAACACCCGAATGAAAACCAAGGTAGTTTGTAAAGATATACCCGCAACACGCATCATCAAGATAGCAGCGCTGTCTCAACAGATAACTCATCAGTTCCAAATCGAGCCAATCAGCCGCAACGCTGGTTAGCTAACAAGTAAGTGCAATCAATGCACCGCACTTACAGCCAACCCTCTTTGCCTGACGACCATAGCAAGGTGGTACCACCCCTTCCCATCCCGAACAGGACCGTGAAACGCCTTAGCGCCGATGATAGTGTGCATTCGCATGTGAAAGTAGGACATCGTCAGGCTCTCCAATTCCAAAAAACCCCGCTCCCAAAAGGACGCGGGGTTTTTT
>NZ_SWKN01000001.1 GCF_005871185.1 Limnobacter alexandrii | reverse complement strand
CGACTGTTCTACTAAAACTGTAACGATCTTTTGTATAAAACTGTAAAGAGCTGATTTATTTCGATTAAATCTGTAAAGAAGAAATATTTTTTGTAACCCTCTAGCCTACCTCAGGATAGGACACCGAGCAAATATTAGTCTGTCGTTTGCTTTGTAGTGCGGGGTTTTCGGATATGTTGTTTTGGTGATTTTTCGCTGATCTTAGATTGTAGGTGCCTTAACTGGGTTTGTAGCTGGCCGTTAAGCCTCAACTGTTCATCATGGTTACGCCTAGAAGCTTGGAGGTCCTCATTTGAAACTTCGAGTTTCGTTTTAACAGAGTTTAATTCCCCCTTGAGGTTTTCTAATTGAGTGCTGATATCTCGTATTGTCGAGTTTTTGAGATTGAGTTCCTCGGTGTGGGATTTTTGAACCGTTATTGCGTCTTTGACTGCCTTGTTTGCAATTTGCCGTTCCCTTTCAATTTCCATCAAGGCACGATTTTCGTGATCCTTAAGACGAGCCAACGCGCTATCGTGTTCTTTCGAAAGTCTGCTGCTCTCCGCCAAGAAGTCTTGTCTGGCTTTGTCTAGTTGCTGCTCTAGATCATTGCATCGCTGAGTTGCATCCTGCAGGCGTTTAGATTCAACTGTAAGTCGGGTTTTTTCTTGTCTTATAGTTTCCTGCAGATCCATGATATGTGCATTTTTATCAGCATCAGCTTGTTTAAGTCGACTAATGGTCGTCTCAAGTGCGGTGTTATCGGCTCTCAATCTGTCCATTTCTTCTTGCAGCCGATAGAGTTCTTTTTGATGGACTTCTTTTTGTTCGTTAGTTGATGCATTTCCAAGTTCTACAGCGAGCCGCCAAGTTTCTTTCAGTGCATCGGTAAAACCGGATTTCAAACTTTCTGGCATGCCCGGTATTGCCAGGTCTACCCTGCTCCTCTCTCGCTGCGACGCGAAAAATTCTTGAACTGCTTTGGTTGGAGTTCCCATGCTGCCTTTTTTTACTAATCCATAGAGTTTTGTGGGGGTTGGCACGACACCGTGTTGAAAAAACAGAATTTCACAAGTCCTTTTGTAAACATCAATCGTGGCCAAGCCCTGATCCATCATTTTTTGAATTTGTTGACGAATATCGCTATCGAAGTCAGTTTCTTTCACGGAGCGCCTCAGTTTTGTCCTCATTGATATGTATTATTACATAATACGTAATAAACAAACGTTTTAATTGATCTATTTTGACATTACACTTATAATGTCAATGTACCTGTTCACCCGAGGTTGTTTTGAGTTTTGAGCTCATTCCCAGTGCTTTTTCCAAGAATCCAGCATTCCAAATCAGTGCTTTTGATGGTTCTACTGGAGTAAATCGTGCCTCTGGTTCCCGGCAAATTGCGGCCAACAGAGATGTCGATGCCATTTCTGCGTGGCTCATGCAGTTTCAGGCCTCTAAAAGTACATTTGATAGTTACCGCAAAGAGGCCGAGCGGTTGCTGTTGTGGTCTGTTTTGCAGCTGTCAAAACCACTTTCCTCACTCGTGTATGAAGATCTGCAGCTCTATAGGCAATTCTTGTTAGATCCGCAGCCTGCGGACTTTTGGGTGTCTTCCCCAGGACGTCGATTCGGGCGCAACGATCAACGTTGGCGTCCCTTTGCAGGGCCTTTGTCAACAAGTAGTCAAAGGCAGACCTTGGTTATCCTTAGTTCGATGTTTAGTTGGTTGGTTGAGTCCGGGTATTTGGTGGGTAATCCGCTTGCTTTGGGCAAGCGCAGATCATCGGGTGCGCCTAAAATTATTACTCGCTACCTTGATCCCACCCTGTGGCTTGAGGTGAAGGCTTTTATCCTCGAATTGAGATCGACTGATTTGTCCAGGTACCATCGCTTGAGGTGGTTGTTTTCACTGTTTTACCTAGGTGGTTTGCGCATTTCCGAGGTTTCACAGGGGGCAATGGGTGATTTTTATTGCCGAAGAGCCTCAGATGGCAAAGAATTGTGGTGGCTAAGGGTTGTCGGTAAAGGCAATAAAGAGAGACAAATTCCTATTTCCGGAGAGTTTCTTGATGAGTTGTTGCTGTACCGATCCTATATTCAGGTGCCTGGTTTTCCAAGTGAAGAGGAGCAAGTTCCGCTGTTTGGTTCAGCCCGTAATTTTCGCGTTAGGGTTGGTAGATCTTCCATACATGGGACTGTGACCGATTTGTTTGCACATGTGGCGGCCAAATTGCGCATGCAAGGAGATATGCACGCTTTACGTCGTGCATCGCAGCTTGAATCGGCTTCAGCCCATTGGCTTCGCCATACCGCTGGCTCTCACATGGCAAATTCAGGCGTTGATTTGAGAGTGATTCGGGACAATCTGGGCCATGCGTCGATCAGCACAACCTCTATCTATTTACATACCGACGATGATCAGCGTCATGCCGACACTTCAACGGCTCACCGCGTTGGTTGGTCAAATTGATGACTACGGCAACAACTCTTTGATGTCGCATCCGAGGGTGGCTGCAAGTTTGTAGGCCTTTTCAAGGGTGATACGCACCTCTCCCCTTTCAATCCTTCCCATATAGCTGCGATCAATTTCCGCTCTCAGTGCCAATTCATCTTGAGAAAGTCCCCTTAGTTTTCGGGCTGCGCGTACTTTGTTGCCGAATATTTTTACCACGTCTTGCATAGTTGCCTCTCTAGAGGCAAGAACTATCCAAATTTGCGGCTTTAATAGCCACGGATTATAATCCGTCCTTTCTTAAAATCCCCTTTTTTCAGTTGCCAGTAGCCAGGGGGAAATGACACCGATGGAGCATCATGACAAGAAGTCTTTCACCCGAGTTTTATTCAGTTCTGATTGAGGGGAATTTGAACAATTTCACAGTCATGGAATTGAGAGACGCGATTATTCATGAATGTAAAGATGAAACAAATATGACCTTGCGTGACTATCACAAACGTGCGTACCGGGTGGTTCTAAGGCTTCTAACCGCAGGTTTTCTTGAAAAAAGCAAAGACATTTCTGAATTTGCTCGCTACAAGAAAACCCCTCTTTTTGTAGCCTCAGTGTTTAAGCAAAGAGTGACAGTTGAGCGGGGGCCCAAACAGCCCAGGCAACCCAATCAGCCCACGCAAGTCGAGCATGGGGCTCCCAGTTTGCCGGTCAAAGATACTTGCATTCGAGACGAATTGGATCAATTGGTAAAAACTTATCAGGTCGATTTGCTGTCTTCGATCGGTGAATCCGAGGAGTATCTGCGCTTGCACCAAACCTATCCGCAGCTTAAAGCCAAGCTCGAGCCTCATTACCTTAAGTCCAGGGATGTCAGTTCAAAAATACTCGGAAAGATTCGCGCCATTGAAAGCGTGCTTGCTGGCATGCCGAAAGATCCCGTTTTATGAAGCTGCGTCGATGGCAATCCAACTGTCTTACGGGTGCTTTGAACTGGTTCAAAACTCAGTCACATTTCATGTGCTTGGCAACGCCTGGGTCGGGTAAAACCCGGCTATCCGCAGAACTGGCTAAAAGTCTGCTCCAAGCAAATAAAATCGATTTTGTATTGACCTTTGCACCATCAATTGAAGTTGCACAAAACACCTCAAATACTTTCACCAAAGTGCTTGGACGTCGATTTGATGGGCAAATTGGTGCAATAGGCGGCGCTTACACTTACCAAAGTTTGTTATTCATTCAAGCGGATTTTTGGCAGATATTCGATTCCCATCGTGTTTTAGTGGTCTTGGATGAGGTTCATCATTGTGCTGGCAGTGATCTTTCAAACTCAAATTCTTGGGGGGAACAGGTTTTGCTGCGAATTCAAAGTAAAGCCACTTTCAGTATTGCACTTAGTGGTACGCCTTGGCGAAGTGATGACTTGCCAATCGTACTTGCCAAATACACTGATCCTGAAGGCAAGGTTCGCTGTGATTATGAGTATGGTTTGGCCGAGGCAATCCATGATGGAGTTTGCCGAAATCCAAAGCTGGTCCTCATTGATCACGATCGTATTCTCTTGAGGAATCTACAAAGCGGAATCCAGTCGTTCGAATCCTTTGCCGAGTTACTGAGCTCGAATGGCATTACGTATGACCAACTCATTCAAAATCCTCAGGCTGTTCATTTCATGCTGAATCGTGGGTGTCAAAAACTTAAGGAAATTCGCCTAAAAAACCCCAATGCGGCTGGTCTTGTTGTGGCTCGATCGGTTGAGCATGCACACGTTATAGCCGCTGAGCTTTCAAATACATTCGCGCAGTCCGTGAAAGTGGTCACCTACAGAGATCACGATGCTTCGAAAACAATTGATGCTTTTAGGTACTCTAATGAACAATGGATTGTTAGCGTTGGGATGATTAGCGAGGGCACTGATATTCCAAGGTTGCAAGTGTGTTGCCACCTCAGTATTGTCAAAACGGAAATGCATTTCCGACAGGTTTTGGGTCGAATATTGCGTATGACCAATGATGTCGATAAAGATGGTTGGATGTTTGTTTTTGCTGAGCCAACTCTAGTCGAATTTGCAAATGAGCTTCACCATGAAATCCCGGAGTCTCGTGTTGTTCAATTTGATGGTTCTCGCCCACATGTAGCCGCCGAGCAGAGGATTGGCAGGGCTTTTGATGCTTCAACAAAGCTCAACGACTATTCGGAAATTCGCTGCAATGATGACCTGCACCTAACGCCTCAACCAGAGATCTTCGATTCAGAACCAGCGAGGTCTTCCCGTGCTCGGTTGGAATGGGCTGGTCAGTTTAGAGAGCAGATCATTGCAACATTCAATTCATCATTTTAGGGGTGGTCATGTTTTTTGTGCTGGTGAAATCGATACCTCTTTGTGCACCCTCGCCTTCTGTTGATGCGTCATAGAACTGACGGCATGTTATTTTTACATAAATTTTCCGTTTTGAAAGGGGTGTGGATTGGGCACTGTTACACGTATAAATGAAGGTGACTGGAGTGACGGTACCTCATTGTGGCGGTATATGGACATCTATGGATTTTTGAGTCTCCTTACCGGACAGAAGCTGAAGTTTACGAATCTTTCTGAATTTGAAGACGGTTTTGAAGGCCGCATGCCCTTTAGCAATTCAGCAACTCTGAATATTGACTTTTCCGACGACAGCAAATGTTTCTCGAGATCTGTCGACGAAGTTGTTGCCCTTACGGAAAATCTAGAAAGTATCCGCAAAAGAACATGGGTGACGAGCTGGCAGCAATCTGACGATGAGTGCTCCTTGATGTGGCGAGTTTACGGTAGCAGACAAAACGGAGTTGCTTTAAAAACTACTGCTGGTGATTTAATTGCTGCACTTGATCCGACCAATGACTACATTGTTGGTCCGGTTAAATATATCAATTACATCCTCGATAGAGTCCCCGATGAGCAAAACTTTTTCTTCACGTTTCACAAGCAGCAAGGTTACTTCGCTGAGCAGGAATTTCGCATCGCACTAACCGAATCCCATGAAAGTTTTGATGACAAACCTCAGTTCGTTCAGTTTGATTTGAACAAGGCCCTGGAAAAGATAGTGCTCTCTCCATGGGCAGAGAAGTGGCAGTTAGATGCGTTAAAAGAAGTACTGAGATCTTTCATGTTGGATCCCAACCTGATCGGATATTCATCAATATTGAGAGTTGGGAAATGATCTTTCCCTTGATTAATTCGATCTTGCTTGCGACATTATTTCAACGCGATCATATTTGGTTCCGGTTGTGGTTACCGGTTAGTGTTCTGGTGTATTACAAATTTGTAATTCAATTGAGAGGATCTGGTCATTCGCCCCTGCGTAAAGTGTGAGTCATGCCAACGCTTGATTGAAAGCAAAGGCAAAACCCAAACTGATACACTCAAGGAGAATTACCATGAAAACACGTCAATTGATCGCATCCACAGTGTTTGCCATTTCCGCAACGCTTCCAGCTTTTGCCTTGGCCAGCGGCCCTACAGATCACGGTGATGGCACCGACCATGTGGCACTGATCAGCCAAGGCAAACTGGCCACCCAAGCAACGGTGCTAAAAGAGTATCAACAAGCGGTAAAAGCAGATCAGTTCAACCCTCTGGCCGGAGATTCGACAGTGTTGGTACACGAATTCGAATCGTCGAAGTCACGGGCTGAGGTACTGAGTGAGATCAAAAGCGTTGATCTCACAGAAGGCGATGCAAGCTAATGAAGGGGTCAAGGGTTGGTGTTAATTCGCCGCCAACCCGTGCATAATTAACAAATCACTTCAGCAGTTTTTCAGCTTTCCGAAGTTTTTCTTTGGCTTCCAAATAACCTGTTTTAAATACCCAATGACGATCATTCAAACCCAGTTGACCAACATTGGTTAACTGAGGGGCGATGATCATTGTCGCCTGTAACATCTCCAGTTCTTTGATTCTAAAACTCGATATCAAAAAGGTTTGAAACATCAAATCGGTAAGCGTAGAGACCTCAGCAAGCTCGGGGGGATACACCACGTCTACGGCAAGAATTGGAAGATCACTCAAGCGTTTTGCCGGAACTATCGGCAGTGGAGAACTGGCCTGACCATCGATGTAAAGACGGCCATTAATGGAAGGTGGCGTGAAGATACCTGGAATTGTTGAAGATGCCCGCACTGCCTGGGCGACATCACCTGCATTAAAGACCACGGGATGACCTGTTTGGAGGTCTGTGGCCACTATGGCAATTGGTTTCGGGAGATCTTCAAATGTTTGAATGCCGAAATCCCTGCGCAATTGCCGTTCAAGAAACTGACCCGAAAAAACTCCAGCCTCGCCCTTTAAAACTGGCTGTCCCAGATTCGGTAACACGGGTACAAACAGATCACTGTTATTTAGTGATTCTGCACGTTGCATCATTTGATCGGCTGTATAGCCCAAGCCCCAGTACGCAGCCACGACAGCACCCGCACTGGTGCCAATCACCATTCGGGGCTCAAGCCCCAATTCCTCCAGGGCTTTAAGAACTCCGATGTGGGCAAAGCCACGAACCCCTCCACCGGAGAGAACCAAAATAAAGCCCTCCTCCATTTTCTGTGTGCGGGTAGCACGCTCGGCGCTAAACCAAGGTTCCTTCTTTACTGTAACCGTTGGTTTGTGACTTTCCGGATGAACAAAATTTCCGACTGTTTGACAGGCGCAAAGCACCATTGCGGAACCCAGCAAACTCAACATCAATCCCAATTTACCCACAATGACCGATCCATTGGGAAATCCAGGTTTACTTTGCAATGGTGCTTCTCCTGATTACTGTTTCTTCTCGATGTGGGTGATGTTCATGTTTTGATCCACAGCAAAGAGAACATTGTCGCCCTTATTCAGGCCTTCCAGTTGCGCCGCCTCTTTGGCCGAGAAAACCATGGTCATAGGTGGCATTTGAAGGTTTTTGATTTCGCCATGCTTCAAGGTGACCTTACCAGTCTTCGGATCAATTTTTTTCACCTCGCCCTGCGTCATTTCCATGATCTCGGACTGCTTCATCTGCATACCTTCCATGGACTTTTGCTCACCGGCTTTACTTGAATGGACGCCGTGATCTCCCCCGGCAAAAACTGAAGTCGAAATTGACAATGCAAAGATAGAAGCGATTTTGATTAACTGGTTTTTCATGATTGTTTCCTTTCAATGTTTATTGAGTTACTTGTTCAAAATTGATCTTGATAGGTTTTTACTTCCGCATAAACGGACACACTTCCGTCCTTTTTCAGGAGTAACACCTGATAAGGCATGAATTTGTTGCCATATTCCATGCCAGGAGAGCCAACTGGCATCGCTGGAACGGACAGACCAAGTGAATCCTCGGGTGTTTCGTTCAGAAATTCCCTTATGTACTTGGCTGGAACATGGCCTTCAAACACAAAGCCATTCGCCGATACTCCTGTGTGACAGGATTGGTAATTGTTTTCGATACCGAACTGCGCCTTAATGCTGTCTAGGTCTTCGTGATTCGAATACTTCACGGAAAACCCCGATTTTTCCAAGTGTTTAATCCATTCGCCGCAGCAACCGCAGGTCGCTGTTTTGTGTACATGAATGGGTAAAACTTGATTGGCATCAGATTCTGTTGCAGCCACTGAGACTTTCTCAACAGTTGAGAAAGTCTCAGGTTTGATGGCAGCAAAAACACCCAATGCCAAAATTGCAGTTGCAATACCAACAAAAGCAATTCGCTTCACTTTTCAGCTCCAGAGGATTTGGCTACGCGCAGTGGTCCGCGCATACCTGCATCAAAGTGGCCTGCAATCAAGCAGGCAAACTCAAACTCGCCACTTCGGTTGAAAGTCCACACCATCTCAGTGGTTTTGCCCGGAGCCACATGTGCCATATAGGGCTCTTCATGCTCCATGTTTGGAAACTTCTTCATTAAGTCTGCATGCTCCAGGTTCTTGTCTTTTGTCCCCAGAACAAACTCATGCATCAGCTTTCCTTCGTTCTTGACAATAAACTTCACTGTTTCACCTTCCTTGAACTGCAACGAGGATGGCTCAAAGCGCATGCTGTCGGACATTACGACTTTGACAGTGCGGTCTATCTTGGTCGGAGTACCGGCAATGCCCCAAGCGGTTTGCTCAAGAACTGGCTGTGCATTGGAATCTGACTTTTTGTGTTCTTGAGTGCCGTGCGCCAATACGGCCACGGGCAATAAAAGCCCAGCGCCAAGCAGTAGCGATAGGGAATGATTTGCGAATGATTTTTTCATGATTAACTCCTTAGTGGCCCGAATGGACTTGAGGTTTTCTGACCTTCAACTCGATTGTTTCCTGAGGTCGATTGCTGGATTTCATGGCGGGTTTTCCTGCCTTGTCGGACGTAACTGGCTTGGGCATGTCCGGGCCTTCATATTCAAAGGCTACGGTTCTGGCCGGGTGCTTGTACCAACCTGGGTCCGAATAATCCCCAGGCTTTTGGTCTTTGCGCACTTTCAACATGCTGAACATGCCGCCCATTTCCACGGAGCCAAATGGACCATCGCCCGTCATCATGGGTATGGTGTTGTCAGGAATCGGCATCGTCATCTCGGTCATGTCGGCCATGCCCCGTTCACCCATCACCATGTATTCGGGAACGAGTCCCCGGGCTTTTTTGGTAATACCGCGGTGATCCACTCCAATCATGGTGGGAAGATCGTGCCCCATGGCATTCATGGTGTGGTGGCTTTTGTGGCAATGAAAGGCCCAATCACCTTCCTCATTGGCCAGAAAATCAATTTGACGCATTTGCCCCACGGCGATGTCAGTGGTCACTTCGGGCCAACGACTTCCCTTGGGTGTGGGGCCGCCATCGGTGCCACTTACCTCGAATTCATGGCCGTGCAGATGAATGGGGTGATTGGTCATGGTCAAGTTACCAATTCGTATCCGAACCTTGTCGTTTTTTCGAACACACAAGGGCGAAATCCCCGGAAACACGCGGCTGTTCCACGTCCACAAATTAAAATCGAGCATCGTCATGATCTTTGGTGTGTACGCACCAGGATCAATGTCGTAGGCATTCAGCAGAAAACAGAAATCTCGGTCCACGTTATCAATCAAGGGATGTTTGTTTTTGGGGTGAGTCACCCAAAAACCCATCATGCCCATGGCCATTTGCACCATCTCATCGGCATGCGGGTGGTACATGAAGGTACCGGGACGCTTGGCCTCGAACTCATACACAAAGGTTTTGCCGGAAGGAATGGCCGGCTGGTTCAGGCCTGCAACACCGTCCATGCCATTGGGCAGGCGCTGGCCATGCCAGTGCACGCTGGTGTGCTCGGGTAGTTTGTTCGTCACAAAAATACGCACGCGATCACCTTCCACCACTTCAATGGTGGGGCCTGGGCTTTGTCCGTTGTAGCCCCAAAGGTGAGCGACCATACCTGGTGCCATCTCACGCACCACGGGTTCTGCTACCAGGTGGAATTCCTTCACGCCATTGTTCATGCGCCAAGGCAAGGTCCAACCATTCAAGGTGACCACTGGGTTATAGGGGCGCCCAGTGTTGGGGGTCAATGGGTCCATGGTGTCAGGCGAGGTTTGAATGACGGGCTCGGGCAGCGCGGCCATGGCCACTTTGCTGACACTGGCTGCCGCCACTGCGCCACCGGCCATGCCGGCAAACTTAAAAAAATCTCTTCTGGAATTCATTGCTCTTACTCCAAATCTTTTAATGACCAGCAGCGGCTTCAGCCGCTGGACTTTGGGTGCCCATGGAAAGCTTTACATCGCTTGGACTGCCCATCAATGCAGCATCCAAGGCCAGTTGAGCTCGCAGAAAGTTCGCTGATGCGTCAATGGATGACTCGATGGAACGCACCTGATTGCGACTGTCGGCAAGTAGCTCGAAAGTACCAATCAACATGCCGTTGTAACGCAGTGTGTTTTGCTCGGCCAAGGTATCGAGCATTGGAACCACCTCAGTTTGATAGTGCTTGGCAATGTCATAAGCTGTGCGGTAATTGGTGTAACTTTCCCGCAGGTTTGAATCAACATTCCTCATGACCGCCTCAAGCGTGTTGGCCTTGGCCAGTAACTCGGCAGAAAACGCGTCACGCCGCAAGCCACCCCAATCGAACAGGGGCAATCGAATGTCCAGTTCATATCCCTTTGGGTTGGTTTTGGAGCCGGAGTCTCTGTCAAATACAGAATCGCGGCGAATCCCAGCCTCAATGTCTACAAAGGAGCTCACGGTTTCAGCACCAGACACTTTCAATGCCGCATCGTATGCTTGCTTGGCCATTTGAACATCGAGCCGCGCCGTGGCTTGTCTGGACACTTCTTCAGGCTTTTTCACAGTAGCGGGCAAGTCTGGCAAGCGATCTGGAAGTTTTAGCTCCTCAAATTGCTGTGCGTCCAGCCCGAGTACGCGAACCAGCTTTTCCCGGGTAGATGTAGCCTCCTGACGTGCCATGGCCAAGCCAAGCGCAGCATCGGAATAAAACATTTGCTGACGAATGCGTTGAATAATCGTGAAGTTACCCACTTCTTCCATGCGTTTGGCCAATTCAGCACTGGCTTGAGCATTCTCGAATACTTGCTCCGCATATTGCTGTTTTTGCAAAGCGACCACTGCATCGACCCAAGCTGAGCGCGCTTGAGCCACTTGCCCAATTACATCGCCAGCCAACTGCAGTTGAGCTCGCTCAATTCGAAAAGTTGCAGCCTGTTGACGCCAGGGAAGCGTGACCAGATCGAGCAAACCAAAACTGAACAATCGTCCAATTTCAAGTTCATCCCCAACTGTTATTCGTTCGAAATTGAAGATTGGATTGGGAATTCGACCCGATTGGGCAGCCAACGCAGACTCGCTATAGCCCCGAGCCAGCAAAGCCTGGAATTCAGGACTGTTCACCAACATCAGTTCAACTGTCGAATTCAAGTTCAGTGGTTTTTTCAACAGCGCATCTGCCTGCCCTCGCAGCTGCTTGCGCTGCTCATCATTCAGAGCAAGAACCACTTTCTTGTCGGTCATGGACGCTGTGGTTTCATTCAGCTTGGTCATGGATTGATCCATGTTGACAGTGGCGCAACCAGTCAAACCTGCAATCGCCAAGGCCATTGCCGTGTATCTCAAGGTTTTCATCAATGCCCCCCTTGGTGAGCTTCACCGGGGTTCATGGGCTTTTTCATCTTGCTCATGTCATGCCCCATGCCGCTATCCTGCATGGGTTGCTGGTCTTCACCATCTTTCAGGTAAGGCTCACGGGCGTAATATTGCCAGCCACCAATTTTCTCGACATTCTGATTGGCCCCCACCCAATCACGGTCGCCTTCCTTGGGCTTCCATGTTGAGTAGTTCTCAAAGGCTGATTGATACTCAATCTGCAAACCCTCTGACTGGGCATTTGCAAACCCTGTGCTTGCTGCGAGAACTGAACCCGCAAGCAGTAATTGAATAGCCGTGCGCATACACGTACCTCCACCGATAAAATGAAATCAAGAAATGAAATTCAGAATTGGCTTAAGCCAGAATGGGCGGTCGGTAAGGCAGCGCCAGGTCGGCACTGGGCAGAATTGAAGAGAAAGAAACGGAGAAAAGGCGTTTGGACTCGATCAAACCAACTTCAACCACTGGCAGGTCGAGTTTTGCCTTGTAGATGGCATCGCAACTGCAACAGGGCCTTTCTTGGGACTCATGGTCGGCTGAAGCCGGGTGTAGTCCGTTTCCGGCCGAGGTGTGTTCAGCGCAATGATCCGGAATCGACGGGGATGGGCTGAACTCACTGGCAGATTGCTCAACATCACCGGTATGACAACCCACCATGACCGCGAGCGCCGTGCCCTGAAAAATGACAGAGGTGGCGATTACAAACATCAACAGTGATTTGATCACTTTGGTCATGGTTGCGCGGTCCGGTGATTGTTCCAAAGAATAACATCGCTTTCGCAGATGTCAAACCTTGCCTTTAGTTCGAATTAGCAAGACGACGCTCTTCTAGAGTTTGGCTTTGCAATTCACGCAGCACCTCCTGACGGGATTTTCCAGAGCGTGAGTTGCCCCAATCACCGTGTGTGGTCCCATCACCGCTGGCTTCAGAACCAATGATGTTTGCGCTGTAGCCGCGAAATCCCTTGCTGGCGTGTGACGCAGATTTCGCTGGATCTTTGTATCCCAGATGGGGTTCATACACCGCATCGCCCTGACCGGGGTGGAAGGCAGCATCGGCAAGTGCCACTGCAGGTGCAGCAATCGCGAAGGTGGTAATCAAAACAGCGGCGATTTTAATATTTTTCATGATGATCTCCTGATTGACTCGAATTGGAGGGTTGTTTTTCTAGACCCAAGCCTTCAGTCTAGTCAGGGGCACCTGTCAGCTACCTTCCCGGTACATTACAAATATGTAATCTTCACCAAATTCGGGGTGGTTATACTGGGCACCTGCATAACAACCAAGAAAAGTCGATGAAACTGCTTTTGATCGAAGACGACCTGCGGCTGGCCGATTACCTAAAGAAAGGATTGACCGAAGAAGGTTTTGTGGTCGATTTGGCGCGCAATGGGATTGATGGTTTGCATTTGGCCACGCAGGGGCTATACGAAGTGATTGTTCTTGATGGCATGTTGCCTGACATTGATGGTTTGGCCGTGTTGAGCGCCCTGCGCCAATCAAAAAGTATTCCGGTACTGATGCTTACAGCGCGCGCCATGGTTGAGGACAGGGTAAGCGGTCTGAAAGCCGGCGCAGATGATTACTTGGTAAAACCCTTTGCGTTTGCCGAGCTGGTGGCCAGGCTTCACGCCTTGGGGCGTAGAACATCGACCGTAGCTACCGAGAGCCAGACAACCTTGTTGACATTGCTGGATCTGGAATTGGACGCAGTACGCCGCACCGCCAAGCGCGGAGGCAAGGATTTACGGTTAACTGCGAAAGAATTTTCTCTACTTTGGCTACTACTGCGAAGAAAGGGCGAAGTCATCAGCCGCACAGAAATCGCTGAGCTGATTTGGGATATGCATTTTGACAGCGAGACCAATGTGATTGATGTGGCGATTCGCAGGTTGAGGATTAAGCTGGACGATCCGTACGAAATCCCTTTGCTTCATACCGTTCGCGGCATGGGGTACGTTCTCGAAATCAGGACCCAGGGCAAGGAGTGAGCGTGAAATCAATTTCCAGAGCCACCATCGGTTTGACCAGCTCCGTCAGTGTACTGGGAGTGGTGTTACTCGCTGTACTCGTGTATTGCTGCATCCACTATTGGCAGGCCAGGCAACAGGAGGAAACTGCAAGCCGTGCGCTTCATGCAGTTGAACACCTTTTACTAAAACCTACTTCCGAATATTCACCCGAAGACGTGAAACATGGCCTGGAAGAAGTGTTGGGTGGGCAAGGTCGAACCCAAGCCCGAGTTGTTGACAGCCAGGGCAATCGCATGTTCGGGCCAGAGGTGTTCTTCAACGGAGAGGGATCTATTCGGGAATTCTCTCAAGTGTTTGAAACAGAACTTCCCCAACTGCAAGCCAAACGGGTTGAACTGGCAGTGAGCACCGTAGATGACGAACGTTTTCTGAACTTCATTTCAGGAATTTTTGCATCGTCCATCGTGTTGTGGATCCTGGTGTCGGTGTTGATCAGCATGCGACTGATTCGCCTGGTTTTGCGCCCCATCAACCGACTGACTGAACGTATTCACAATTTGGGGCCACGCTCGCTTGATGTGGTGCTGGACGACCACAAAGCCCCGCTTGAATTGCGCCCCTTCATCGACGGATTCAACCGCTTACTGGGGCAACTGCGCGAGAACCGCGAGCAATTGAAACTGTTCAACAGCAATGTTGCACATGAATTGAATACACCACTGTCGAGCTTGACCATCAGCCATGAGCTGCTTCAACGCCGCAAACTGATCGAAGGTGATGAACTTCAAAAAATTGTGGGGGACCACCTCGACGAACTAGACAGGATGGCACGAATTATTCGCAGCATGCTTTTCCTGGCCAATGCAAACCAGGGCAGAGAACTACAACTTCAACCTTTGCAAAGTCTTCGTCAGTTGGTGGTATCAGTCGCGGAATACCTTGAACAGTTGGCCGAAGACAAGGAGCTTCGCATCACAGTTCAGGGCGATGCCAATGTGGAAGTTGAAACTGAATTGATTAAAAGAGCGGTGAGTAACTTGCTGTCCAATGCCATTCGATATGCGCAGACCAACACAGAAATTACCGTGCACATTACCCAAGAAGCAGAGAGGGTGTGGATCAGGGTTTCGAATGAAGGCCCGACAATTGACCCAGTCAAATTGAACCGTCTGTTTGAACCCTTTTTCCGTGCTGAAGAGGGGCGAAGTGACACGGGGAGCAATCACGGACTTGGCCTGGCTATTGTGGCGGCCATTGCGAAACTGCATGGTGGTGATGTGTTTGCAAGCAGCGAAAATCAAGTTACGGTGATTGGCTTTTCGGTTCACACGAAACGACAATCTACACCGGTGGGTCACACCTAAATTCTTGTATGCCTATCTCAATGAATATGCAGTATAAACGCAGTACATATAAATGTATTATGCTTTGTTAAATACTGTATAATGCGTTCATGCCAAAAGGAAAACTCAAACTTAAGACCGTATCGATGACACTTCGTGTCGAACCTCGCGTGAAGGCTGCTGCTGAGCAAGCTGCGAAACGAGTTCGAAGAAGTGTCACTAATTTCATTGAAGTTCTGGTTCTTGAACATTGCGAGTCGGTTGGCATTAATCATGAATTGCACACCGCTCAGGAGGATTCGCATGTCGAAGACGTCAAGATCAAAAAATAAGCCAATTCAAATCCTGGAGAATCTGAATACAGATCCAGTGTCAGGTGAGATCCGGTTCTATCGATCCAATGAGAAACCATACGGGGCATTTAGTAATCTTTTTAGGCGGATTGTTCATTTTGAGGGGGTTGCCTAGCCCTCTGCTTGAAACCCGACAATATCAATAAGCCAGCACCAATGACAAGCCACACATCGGCCAAATTAAAGGCCGGCCAGTGCCAATGATTGACATAAAAGTCGAGCCAGTCGACCACAGCACCCCGAACAATTCTGTCGACGAGATTACCCACCGCACCGCCCAAGATCAGGGAATAGGCAGTCGCCTCAATGAACCTTGGTTTTCGAACGATCAAAACTACCAGAAATACAGACGCGAAAGCTGCAATGCCGGCAAGAAATAACCTTTGCCAACCTGCCTGATCAGCCAAAAAACTGAACGCGGCACCGGGATTGAGCACATGAACCAAATTGAAATGCGCAGCAACTGGTATTGAGTTGTGTAAAGGCAACCAAATTTCAATCATTGCTTTGGATGCCTGATCCAACACTGCAAATAGCGTTGCAAAGGCAATCCAGTACCAAGGACGGAGGATCTTCATTTGAGCTGCAGGATGCGACGCGAACCATTTAAAACGATCACACCAATGATGGTGCCGATAACAAGGTCCGGGTAAGGAGAAGCAGTAAACATTACCAGGGCGCCGGCCGCTATAACGCCGAGATTAGCAATCACATCGTTCGCGGAAAATATATAACTCGCTTTCATATGAACGCCTTCTTCGCGTTTGCCTGATATCAGAAGCAAACAGCTCACGTTAGCAATCAAGGCTATGACGCCCATTCCGATCATCAGGATGGACTCTGGTTCACTACCATACACAAAGCGCCGAGCAACCTCAGTCAAGGCTCCGACGGCCAAGAGTAGCTGCAAACAGCCCGCGAGATGCGCGGCGCGAGACTTCATACTTGCCGCACGTCCCACAGCATAAAGTGCCAAACCATACACGGCAGCATCGGCGAACATGTCAAGAGAGTCGGCGATCAAGCCAGTCGATTGAGCGATTAGGCCCGTTGTCAACTCAATCACAAACATGAAAGCGTTAATACCGAGCAAAAGGCGCAAAGTACGCGCCTGGGCGGCATCATCAATCGCAGCAGTAGAGGCAGGCGAGGAAGTTGCCTGCTTAGACCCTCGTAAAATAGCTCCAAGCTTAAGCGATTCGAGCTTTTGCAACAACTCATTGGGCGAGCCATTGTGGGTTGCTTTAACGACCCGGTTGCTTAAATCGAACGACAGCGATTGCACACCGGGCACATTCTGGACGGCCATTCGAATCAGATTCTCTTCGGAGGCGCAATCCATCTTCGGTACGGAAAAGACACTCACCAGCAAGCCTGCCTCAGCATTTACGCTTACCGGTTGAGTATCCAGTAAAATTGCACCTAGGTTAAGTGGCTGCAGGCGTTCCAGCAAGCGATTAGCTTCTCCCTGATGCCGGGCCTTGAGTTCTCGTCGGGACAGATCGAAGTGCAGCGACTCGATATTATCAATACTACTTAATGCCATGCGAATCAGATTTTCTTCCGAAGGGCAATCCATCTTCGGTATAGAAAAGGTGCTCTCTTGATGATTGTTTTCAGTGGTCATGTGGCGACTTAAGAATTCAGGATGTAAGGATGCTAAACCCTATAGTTAGTGTAGAGTCAATGGAGGCGGGATGAAGATCGGAGATTTAGCAAAAGCCGTTGGTTGCCAGCCCGTAACGATCCGCTTTTATGAGCGAAAGGGCCTGTTGAGCAATGCAACAAGAACCGAATCAAACTACAGGGTCTATGGTTTGGAAGCTCTAGAGCGACTGGCTTTCATTCGCAACTGCCGGGCATTGGGGTTGACGTTGCAGGAAATCGCCCGACTCATCGCGATCCAAGACGATGCTGGCACGCCATGTCATGAAGTCAACGACTGCTTGGACAAGCACTTGGCTGACGCGCGCCTTCAAATGCAGAAACTGAAGTTGCTGGAAAAGGATCTCACTTGGCTGCGTAACCGATGCTTAAATCCCGGCGTTTCAGCCGAATGTGGCGTACTAAGCGAGCTGGCAGCAAAAAGTCAGATAGTAGCGCTTCGCACCCGGAGTTAGGTGGTATTTCAAATCGAGACAACAGGACAAACGCGGTCCATCGCTTGGCCCAAGTTCATTAAAAGCGAAACCACTCCAACAGCGCACTTGCAAACATTTTGCGTCAAACCTTCAAACTAGATTTGCGAATATGAGCCGACTGATCTTCATCATTGAATCCAACCTTGTTTGGTTTGTGATTGGAATTGCATTACTGGGGTTATTGGTCCCAGCATCGGGCCAGTTTCTGGAGCCCGCAATCGGACCAATGCTGGCACTTTTGATGTTTGTCATTAGTCTGACGTTTGATGCGAATGACGTGCGGTTAGTACTTCGCAAACCATCAAGGCAGATTTTGGCGCTGGGATTGGTCTACATACCCATGTCTATTGCTGGAATGTTAACGGGTCGCTTTTTCTTTGGAGTCGGTCCACTGGCTGCGGGTCAAACTTTGGTTGGTACGCTACCAACCGACGTTTCATCTCCTTTACTCGTGCTGATGGCGCGGGGCAATGTTGCCCTTGCAGCGGTTTTTAACGCCATTAATACCGTGTTATCTCCGTTCATCGTCCCTTTCCTGTTTTTATCACTGACAGGCATACAACTGGAAGTTCCTCTTGTATCGATTATTGTCGAACTGGTATTGATTGTCCTTATTCCCACCGTTTTGGGTGTGAGCTTGCGTACGAGATTCACGAAACTCATCTCAAGCTATGATTCAACTTACGCAGGGATTGGATCCGTCATTTATCTTCTGATTCTTCTGGCTGTCGTGGGACCGAACGCGGAAAAAATCATCGGTTATGGCTTGTACGCCTTTGTTATCGCTGGGGCAGCCTTATGTTTGAATCTCATTGGCTACGCAGTAGGAATGACAGCAAGATTACTAACTTCTGACCGGCAAGAAGTGATCGCATACCTTTTTACAGTAAGCAAAAAGGAATTCAGCATCGCTGCTGCATTTGTGGCGGCATCTGGTCTTCCATCGGAAATAGCGATTCCAGCCGCATTTTTTGCAGTCATTCAGATGATTACTTCTCCAATAGCTGCGAAAATTCTTAGTCGGCGCTCATAAATACCGGCGAGGATGCTCGCCGGTACCCAGATTCGGAGTAAAAATGTAAAGACGGTGGGAAAGGCTTGAACAAAATATCGTCAGATCATTGCCATCGCCTCACCCTTTACTTTTGCTTAAATCGAACTGTGGCTTTCTTCTTGTTGGCGAATTCCACAGTGGCCACAGCGGTGTAGGCAGAGCCCTTCAAGTCAACACCCTCACCCGACAAAAGCGCCCCCTGACCCGCCAGTGTTCTTTCCATTTTTTGACCGGCCACCAGAAACACCACTTTGGCCTTGGCTTTGCTCAAGTCCATCACCTTGCCGTGATCAACTGCATGCAATTGAACATTTTCCGGCTTCACCACCAATTCATACTCGATGTGGTTGGCTTCAACCACTACACCGCCATGTTTGGGCTCAAGTTTGTGCTCATCTTTTTCCTGTGCCACAGCAAAGCCTGAACTCAAGGCCAAAACAAGACCAAAAGTTGTTGTAAGCAATTTGATTGATTTCATCTTTATCTCCTTCCATTTAAAAAATTACAATGCTTGCGCGTCAGATTGTTCCATCAGCCTCTCGGCATCCTTGCGCCCAAAAACCCAAAACAATGCTGGCGTTAAAAAGGTATCCAGCAAGGTTGAACTGATCAGGCCAGCAAAAATTACAACTGCAACCGGGTGTAAAATTTCAGTACCAGGACGCTCTGCTTCAAACAACAATGGTGCCAAAGCAAATGCAGTGACCAGTGCCGTCATCAACACAGGGCTTAACCGCTCCATCGATCCGCGCACAATCATGGACTGGGTAAATTTCTCGTGTTCAAATCGCATCAGGTTGATGTAGTGGCTCACCTTCAAAATGCCGTTGCGGACCGAGATTCCTGCAAGCGTGATGAAACCAATCAACGCGGCCACTGACAAAGGTTGCCCGGATAACCACAAGCCAAGAACCGCACCCACCATGGCCAGCGGAATATTGCCCATGATGATGACCGACAAGCGCACCGACTGATAACGGCTGTAGAGCACCGCAAACATGAGGACCAGGGAAATAATGGACAAGAAACCCACCAATCTCGTGGCTTCTTCCTGAGCTTCAAACTGTCCGCCCAAGGTGATGAAATAACCCTCCGGCAAATCAGTGTTCGCAACTGTGGCGCGAATATCCTCAACCACATCGGAAAGTGCACGGCCTTGCGCATTGGCTGAGATCACAATTCGGCGTTTGCCATCATCACGACTAATCTGATTGGGCCCGTCACTGTCTTCAATGTCAGCCAACACAGACAACGGCACTGCACCCAAGGGTGTTGGTATCAGAAGAGTCTTAAGTTGCTCCAAACTACGGTCTTTCTCTGCCAGTTTCAAAACCAGGGCAAAACGACGATTGCCTTCAACCACCTGGGTAATTTTCTCGCCCTCAATCAAAGCCTGTAGAGAATGCAAAACTTCCGATGAAGACACACCATACCGGGATGCGGCATCGTAGTTGATCCGCACCTTGATCTCTGGTGCGAGTACCTGCTTCTCGACTTCCAGATCAACCAGCCCATCAATTGTTGATAGCTCTGCGCGCAGAGTTTCTGCCGTGCCCCGCAAGGTATCCAAGTCTTCCCCGAACACTTTGATCGCGATTTGCGAACGTACACCTGAGAGCATGTGGTCAATTCGATGGGAGATTGGCTGCCCCACGGCGATAGCCGCCGGCAAGTTCTGGAGTCGTTCGCGTATTTCAGCTTGTAACTCCGCCATGGGTCGTGTCATGTCACCGGCAGGAATCAAACCCAGATCCAGTTCGGACACATGCACACCTTCAGCGTGTTCATCCAGTTCTGCACGACCACTGCGCCGCCCAATATGCGTAATTTCTGGAATGTCTTTGAGCAACACTTCCGCTTGAGAGGCCAATTTCGAGGACTCTTCCAAGGTGACACCAGGATTCAGCCTCATGCCGATCAGCAAGGTGCCCTCGTTGAAGGGCGGAAGGAATGTTTTTGCAAAAAAGGGTACAGATGCGCCTGCAAGGATTACTGCAATCACACCAGCCCAAATCGCCGCTTTGGGGTTATTAAGTACCCGAGACAGGCTGCGGTGATATTTGGATTTCAACCAAGCCAACACGCGAGTATCGCCGTGGTCAAGATCCTTGATGCCAGGCAACAGGTAATACGACAACACGGGTGTCACTGTGACCGAAACTACCAGCGATGCAAGGGTAGACACGATAAATGCGATACCCAGCGGAACAAACAACTTGCCTTCAATACCGGGCAATGCGAACAGTGGAATGAACACCAGCACAATAATGACGGTGGCGTACACAATGCCGGTTCG
The DNA here is from genome assembly GCF_005871185.1 of Limnobacter alexandrii. Classification (GTDB taxonomy): domain Bacteria; phylum Pseudomonadota; class Gammaproteobacteria; order Burkholderiales; family Burkholderiaceae_B; genus Limnobacter; species Limnobacter alexandrii. The sequence continues at coordinate 14,389 of NZ_SWKN01000001.1, read as the reverse complement.
TACTTCCAGAGATGCTTTGCGCACAAGGCCCACCAGGTCGAAAGCAACACCAGGGTGTTTGGCCCTTTGCTCCTTCAGGCGGCGAAGAATATTTTCTACGTCTACCACGGCATCATCGACCAAACCACCAATGGCAATGGCCAACCCGCCCAGCGTCATGGTGTTGATTGACAGTCCGAAATACTCAAACACCAAGGCGGTGATGAAAATAGACACGGGGATTGCAACCAGTGCGATCATGGTCGGGCGAATCGTACCTAAAAAGAAAAATAGCACTGCAGCCACAAATATCGAAGCGCCAATCAGCTTTCCTTGCAAGGTGGAAATTGAGGCTTCGATGAAACTGGCCTGCCTGAAAGTCACACGCGGTGTTTCCATCCCTTCTGGCAAGCTGCTGCCCATGGAAACCAAGGCTTCTTCAATTCTCTTGGTTAAGGCAATGGTGTCGGCGCTTGGCTGCTTCTGTACACCCAAAATAACAGCGGGTTTGCCTTCAAACCCGGCATCACCCCGTTTAACAGCAGCCGCAAAATCAACCCTGGCAACTTGCTTGAGCAGCACTGGCACACCGTCTTTTGAACCCACAGCCACCTTGCTGAGGTCTTCCAAAGACGATGTTCTTCCAAGATTACGAATCAGGTACTCACGCCCATTGAGTGCCAAAAATCCACCCGATGTATTGGATGCAAAACCGCTTAAGGCCTGCTGCAAGTCCTCAATCGTAATGCCCAAATTAACCATCCGCTGTAAATCTGGTTGAACCTGAAACTGGCGGACTTCGCCACCAATCGGAATCACCTGGGCCACGCCTTGAATCGATAACAATCGGGGTCGAAGCACCCAATCGGCATACTCGCGCACTTGCATGGGTGTAGTCTTGCTCGAATCAATCGGTATGGCGATTTGCATGATTTCGCCCATGATCGAACTAACCGGCCCCATCACCGGCGCCACGCCAGAGGGAATGGATTCTTCCAGGCTGGAAAGCCGCTCAGACACCATTTGACGTGCCCGATAAATCTCAGTATCCCAATTAAAAGTCACGTAAATGAACGAGAGTCCGGCACTGGATACCGAGCGAATGACCTCTACACCCGGAAGGCCGTTCAAAGCTGTTTCCAAAGGAAACGTAATTAACTGTTCGACTTCCTCCGAGGCCATACCACCGGCTTCGGTAATGACGGTCACCGTTGGTTTATTCAAATCAGGAAATACATCAACCGGTGTTTGGGTCAGCGTATAGGCCCCATACACGGTCAAAATGAGCGCGCCGAGCAGTACCAGCAGCCGGTTTTTCAGGCTGCCATCCAATAGCATTTGAAACATAGCGACGCTCCCTTATCGAACCTGGTTGATCAAGGTCGAGCCCTGAACAACCACGCGTTCATCACCGGTCAGGCCACTTCGTACCAACACTTCGACGCCGTTCAGCGGCTCAGTCAACACGACCTTGGGCTCGAATAATTCAGGCTCTTTTTTGATCCAGACTATGGTTTGGTTAGAGGCATTTTTAACCACCGCAGCACTGGGTATGGCAATACCGTCTATTTGATCTAGCAGTTCTCCATACACCTTCAAAAGCTGCCCAGTCGGAAAGCGCAAGCCTTCGACGTTGCGGGCTTCAAACACCAAAGAAAGCGACTGATTTTTAACGCTGCTGGCTGCACCTACGTAATTTAGTTTTAAAGTTTTCTCACCTGCAGGAATCTGAGCGGAGGAAAACTGGGGAACCGCGTTAGGCTCAAACCAAGTGGCTTCAATACGAACCACTTTGGGGTTCACGATTTCAAACAGCACGTCACCTTCAGAAAACACCTTGCCAGCAATTGCTGCCGTCGAAGCCACAACGCCGTTTGACAAAGAACGAAGCTCTTCGCGCGAGCCAATACCGCCAGATAACGCAGACACTTGCTCACCAAGGCTTTGTACCTGCGCTTGGGTGGCCTGAATTTCTTTCTTGGGTACGGTGTCGGCCAGTAGGGTCAACCTTTCCAAGCGTTGTTTGGCCAACGCCAGTTCAGATTTCAACTGCGACAATTGAGCCATTTGAGCTGACTTTTCCAAGGGGGCTTGGGGGGTCTGGATGAATCCCAAAACTTGCCCTTTTTTTACTGGCTCTCCCAGTTGCGGAACACCCGTACTCGAAGGCACAAAAAAGCCCCCTAGGCTGGTTTGTACTACACCGCCCGATTGGGGATCCAGTGCAACTTGACCGTTCATTTCAATTACTTTGGCCTGAGGTTTTACTTGAACGACTTGTGTTCGCAAGTCCAACTGCCGCTGAGCAGGTTTTGGCAGGAACACCTCGCCTGTAGCGAGTCGCTTAGGACCGTCCCCAGTGCTTGCTACGGGTGCTTCGTCGCCGTGATCGTGCCCAGGGCCCGCGTACACAGAAAGCGGCGCTGACAAGCTGAATGCCAATACAGAGAGAACAAACTGTTTTTTCAACATGATTATTTCTCTCCCTTTGATTTAAGACGAAGATATCCGACCACGAACAAGGCGAGAATCAACAATCCACCAATCCCGTACAAGACTATTATCGAGAGACGTGACTGCACTTCTTCAACACTATCGAGATCGTCGTGGTGACCAACAATCAGATCCCCAGCCAAAAGATCGATATCCTCGCCTGCAGACACAGTCATGCTCACAGCCACAGTCCCTTCCTCGATTCCCTCGGGTAACTGCGCATCAAACTCGCCTTCACTGTGCAATTCAACGGGCACCTGTTGACCGTTCAGTTCCAGTTCCAACTTGGCGTTTTGCACCGGTGCATTGGTGGCTGCATGGTCGATGTAAATTTCAAGCATGCGACCTTTCAAAATGCCGACCGCCTCGAACAATTCTGATTCCATGACCACGCGAGGCGACGCTTCACCAGCAGCAACAGGTGCTTCATCACCGTGGTCGTGACCCGGACCTGCGTACGCTATCGCAGAGAAGAGAATCGAGCTGGCTAGCACTGCGGCTGACAACATATAGGTTAAAAATTTGATTTTTTGCATGACGTTGATCTCAATATTGTTCATGGTAGAAGCCCCAAGGCCTGTTTGTAGGCAGAAACTTTTGCGGCATATTCGATGGCAGATTTCCGGGCCAGCTTATCGGCCTCAAAGGCCTTCTGTTCGGCAAGAAGCAAGGTGGGCAAATCGGTTTCACCTAGATCAAATGACTTTTTGTAGAGTTCAAAGGTTTTCGCCGCCAACTTGGCCTGCTCTTGAGCAGAGGCCCTGAGTTGAGCAAACATATCCAAATTACTTTCAGCAACGCGACCAAGAACAACTATCTGTCGCTGGGTTTTTGTTAATGCGGCTTGAGCAGCAATGCTTTCACTTTCTGCCTGCAATACCCGGCTTTGATATTCCGACGAGTTGCCCAAAGGAATTCGCGTTGAAATCACCAACGACTTTTCGCTCGCCGAGGTGAATGCACCACGATCGCTGATGATGGCCAAACCCACCTCAGGATTCGCCCGCGCTTGGGTTTGCACCAAATCGCTTTGTTGTTGCTGGGCCATCACCTTAAGCTGTGCCAACTTGATAGCGGGGTGATCAAGCGGTTTCAAACCATTGGGAATGTCGGTGCTCTCGGTTTGAATCCGTGAAAGTATTGAAACAGGCAAACCGATGGTGGCTGAATAATCAGCACTGACGTCACCCAGAATGCCTTGAGCGCGAAGAAGTTCAGCACGGGATTGCTCATACAATGCGGATGCTTGATAAAAATCGGTTTGGGCCAAGTCACCGGCCTTAACCCGCTTTTCAACATCGACCATCAATTCTTTGGCTGTTTTCAGTCGCGCTTGGGCAATCTCAACATCAAGATTCGCCCCCAAGGTATTCCAAACTGTTTGCCGAACGAGGCCTGCAAGCTCCAGTTTCTTTTGTTCAAGCTGCAGCTGGACCAACTCAATTTCTGTGTCTCGCAATGATTGGGTACGCGCCCTCTCGTTCCAATTCCAGATGGGTGCGGACACACCTAGCTCGATTTCTCGCAAGCCTTGGTTGTTGTAGTTCCGGTCAGATCGATACGATCCTTCCAGAGAAAGTGGTTGGGCAGTCAAGGCGCTGGCCGCACTCCTTCTCGCTTTGAATGCTTCAATGCGCTTCAGTGCCGACTGCACTTCTGGATCGATGCTCAATGCTGATTCAAAGGCGTCTTGAACAGTTAATTCGGTTTCCACTGGCATGGATTGTTGTGCAAACGCAGGTATAGATGCGTTAAACAGCAATATGACCAAGCAAGTGGACACCACGCGATGTGGTGAATACATGGGTAATTTCTCCAAACAAAACAGATGAACTGCCCTTTTCGGTCTGCACAAGCAGGCATCAAAGGGTGGCTAATTCAGGTTTTGTTCAGACCCACTTCGGGCGTTCTATGCGGTTTGACGAGAAGGATTGAAAGCCGTTGAACTCTTCAGGTTCTTGGTCCAAGGCATTGGGAAGTGTGGCAAAAGTCAACAAACTGGGCAGTACGCTCACACTGTGGGCGTGGCAATGGTGGTGATCACCATCGCAGGTTTGGTCTTGCTGCTTGTTGTCCTGCTGTTGATACTGATGAGAGTCATGTGCAGCGTGGTGATCATGCCCATCGTGGGTATGAAGCACTGCCTCAATCGCAGATTCATGCTCTGCGCCGTGTCCGTTATAGGTTTCCACCGCTGCAAGCGCTGCTTGAAGCGGTAATACCAACATGAGAAGGACAAGGAAAAATTTTTTCATGAGCGTAAGAGTATCACACACTGGTTTGGTTCAATTCGCGCCATGCTTGCGCGATGATGGTTCTAGCCGCGGTAATACCCAGAGTAGCCATTAACACAGCAACCACCAAATCAGGCCATGCACTGCCGGTCCAGGCAACCAAGCCAGCAGCGGCGACCACAGCCACATTTCCAATCGCGTCATTGCGGCTACAAAGCCACACCGATTGCATGTTTGAGTCACCTTCACGCCATTTGTAAAGCATCAAAGCTACAGCCACATTGGCAACAAGCGCCAACACCGCTATCACTCCCATCGTCAAAGGTTCAGGAACTTGCCCAGTCCAAAGGCGATAAGCAGTGAAAGCCAAAACGCCTACCCCGAAAATTCCGAGTGTGGCACCTTTAACAAGGGCCGCCTTGGCACGAATCGAAAGTGCCATGCCCAACACAAAAAGGGAAACGGCGTAATTCGCGGCATCACCAAAAAAATCAAGCGAATCGGCCAACAGGGAGACCGAACCCGCTTTCAATCCTGAAGCCACCTCAACGATGAACATGCCCAAATTGACAATCAGAGCAACCCACAACACTTTTTTGTAGGTTGGTGAAACTGTTTGGGCAGGCTGATGGTCGTGACATGTTGAACAACCAGGCATCTTGATCTCCTCGTGAAATTGCAATATGTTCATTAAAAACCCTAAAGTAGCTTTAGAGTCAAGCTCGAGGAGGAATTGATGAAAATCGGTGAATTAAGCGAGAAGTTGGGAATAACGGTGGAGGCAATACGCTATTACGAGAAGGAAGGCCTGCTTTGTGCACCAGACCGAACCGCCTCCAACTACCGGGTTTACGGCGAGCATCATCTCGAAGATCTAGCATTTGTGGTGTTTTGTCGCGGTATCGACATTTCATTGGATGAAATACGCTCTTTACTGAAACTCAAACATTCACCCCGTGAGTCATGCGAGCCAATTAACGAGGCTATTGACGACAAATTGATTGAGATCGACAAAAGGATCAGCAGACTTCAAGCACTTCGGAGCGAATTGCAACGTTTGCGTGCCAAATGCTTGGGTCACAACACAATAGCCCAATGCGAAATCATAAAAACATCGTTAATAATTTAGTTAGGTATCGAACGTTCAATTAAAGAAGTGCAGATAAACGCACTAGTCGCTTTTTACTAGGCTCAACGCCACGTGAGAACAAAAATCGACCACTGTCTGTCTCTGCGTACAAAGCTGGAAACAAATTTAATATCAACCTTGTCTTACCATTCAAGATGGTCATTAGCATCAATCTAGCTTGCGTTGGCTGATGGCTTCGTCATTGTCACCTAATCCAGTAGGTCTATAAATTCGCGGCAAACTTTACACAAATCGACGCAGTATAGGTAACCCTTTAGGCCTGAATGATGGAATTAATCTTCACCCACCAATGCGTCAATAATGGGGCAACTGGTCGAGTCGTCTGCTGCATTGCACCGAGCCACAAGCTGCAACAATGTATCTTGCATTTTAGTCAGGTCGCGGATTCTCTCGCTAACAGATTTCAGCTTGCTTTCGGCCAGATCTTGGGTTTCGCGGCAGGAACTAGCGTTGCTCAAAACCAGCAGTTCAGACACCTCTGCCAAAGTAAAACCCAATAACTGGGCGCGTTTGATAAAGCTGATCCGCTTAACGTCGCCGACACCATATTTACGAATACCGTGCAGGGGCTTGGCAGGCTGTGCCAACATGCCCACGCGTTGGTAGTAGCGAACCGTTTCAACATTCACGCCTGCTGCCTGGGCCAACCCGCCAATGCTCAATATGTGTTTCTTAATCATGCCTATTGACTCCGTACTTGGGTACGGCTTTCACAATACCATTTTCACACTGCATTCAGAGTAATCAACATGAAACCACTTCAAAATACCGGCACCCTGATCGCAAGCGCACTGGCGGCATTCGGGGCTTCCATTTGTTGCCTTGGCCCGCTTTTGCTGCTGGCTGCAGGCGTGGGGGGCAGTTCGTTGCTGGGCATGGTCACCGCCCTGGAACCCTATCGACCCGTTTTTATCGCCATCACGCTCGGTTTGCTGGCGCTGGCTTATTACAAAATGTTCTGGCGCAAAGCGGATTGCGAAAGCTGCAGCCGTGGCCAGAAAATGGTTTTCTGGGGCATCGCAGTGCTTTCACTGCTCATGCTGGCCGTGCCATGGTTCATGTAAAAATAAGGGGAAGGTGCCATGACTGACGTTGTACTTGAATCGATTTTGACCTGCCCAAGCTGTGGCGTAAGCACGCCGTGTATTATGCCCACAAACGCGTGCCAGTTTTTTTTCCAGTGTGGGCACTGCAGCACGCTACTCAAGCCCAAGCTGGGCGATTGCTGTGTATTTTGTTCGTATGGGTCGATGAAATGCCCGCCTATTCAGAAAGGCAATTCGTGTTACTAGACCACGAATCCCTGGTGACAGGACAAAACTGAGAATGCGCGAAATGATGTCGATAAACCTGAGCCATTTTTATTCCTTAATTTAGAATGAAGTTACCCATGTTTTTTAACACTTGTTGTTCTCCGAAAAGGCCAAGCAATTTGTTTCAAGTATGTGGTTGGCATTTTTTCACGCATGCCAACCTCCCCTTTTTTTACTCCGTTGACTGTGTGGTGAAAAGTTCTGAAAAGTTGATCCCAAATCATCCAAAACTCGCCAAAGTTGACTTGAGAATCCTCGTACTCTTTCTTGTGATGCCAGCGGTGGATTTCGGCTACACCGAGAATATTTCTTAATGGGCCAACTGTGTAGTCTAAGTTTGAGTGTTGGAACGCCAAATGGACTGCAATTATCGTGTACCAACATCCAACCACCTCCGCAGGAGCTCCTAAAAAAATTGCTAAGAGTGTTCCCGGGCCAGCCAAAAGCAAAGCGCTCAGAGGGTGGCGGCGCTCACCATTAAGCCAGTACAGGCGTTCGGCGCTGTGATGCAGTGCATGGAGTTTCCACAAATAATCATTTTTGTGGCTCAACCAATGCATCAACCACAGTCCAAAATCAATGATGAGACCGGCTACGAATACCTGAGCCCATAGTGGCAAAGTGTTTGGCCAAACTTTTGAGAAAGGAACAAGTACACGAATAATCTCTGCTATTTCAACGCTTGCAAAAATAAACCCCAAGCTAAATGTTGCGTGAAGAATATCAGGAAGGGTATCTTCATGGTCTAGGTTCCAAGATGGTTCGTACGGCAAGACCCTTTCCAAGATGGCCACTGCGCTAATGCCTGCACCAGCAACCAAGATGGCATACGGCCAATGAGAAATACCTGCTTCAATTAATAAGAGCTGAGCAAAGGCGGTGATACCGAAAATAATCGGATATGAGCCCAAGCGAACTAAATCATTCATGACGGATTCCCCAAGATTTGTTGATGAACGCCAATACTCAACGAATCTGTTCCCTTTGTATTGAATGAAAGAGCTACCGATTTTTATGGCTTGTTATTGCCGTTTGGGCGCTCATGTAGGTAATGCCAAACGCATGTGCAAACGCCCGGCTCATGTGAGCCTGATCACTAAATCCTCCAGCGAGGGCTGCGTCGATTGGAGACTCTCCCGCTAGCATCGCGTTAATCGCCAAACGGAGTTTTAGCCATTTTTTGTAACTCCTAACCGGAATTCCGAGTTGTTCCACGAACCAATGTGAGAATCTGGAAGGCGACATACCCGCGATCTCTGCCAAAGAGAAGCGGTTTGTGTAATCTTCCTCATTCAAAGCAGAGTGTATGCGGGAAAGTACAGAATATATTCTTGAATCCATTGTTCGACTTGGACGCAAGACAGTCAGTATCGCTTCTAGAGGGTTTTTTGCATTGACCAACGTCTTAAGGCAACTTGTGAGCTCTAAAGCCCCCCAACTGTCATTTAGACCTGAGCTTGGGTCAACCAAATGGTCGAACAATCGAGATGCTGGGTCAAAGTAAAACGAGCAAACCTTTCCGGTCACAAGGCGATGTTCGACGTTGGGTCTGAAATACGCAGCTTGAACAGGTAAACAGTCTAAACCTGGTATCTCCAGATAAAAAGTACCCTCTAATGCGATGGTGATTTGGGCTGCCCAGTGCCGATGCATTGTGTTGTCTCCGACACTGCCTCGGAATACACCGATGCCATCTGCAATCGACAAGTCACCCATCCAGTTCGTTTTTTCACTCACGTGAAACTTTACCCAAAAGACAACCGGGCCGATGCGGCCCGGTCTAACTAACGCTTTACGCGCAAAGTGGGCATGCTGCCAAGGCTACCCCTACAAGACCAAACACACCAACCGCGGCTGCGAACATTTTAACTTTCATCACAAAATCTCCTTTAACAAGACAAGGGAACACTCCCATACAGATCGTGGACCTTCCATCCACTGGAAGGTCAAGCGCTATTTTTTGGCATCGTTTCTGATGGGAATAATGTAGTCAGCAATTAGAAACTCACCTTCTGGTTCATTCGGGTTTTGTGCAAGTTCATGCGCGATTGCAGCATTATTCGCCTGAATGTCCGTCAACTTTTGTTCTAGCGCCTCAAGGTGAATCTTCACTTGTTGGACTTCAACTAATTTTAACGCGATTAATTCGTCTACTTTCGCTCTGGAGCCACAACCGCAGGCTGGTCCCTGATCGTAATAATCCAGCACTGACTGAATTTCTTTGATCGAGAAGTCAAGTTCGCGTGCCTTTTTGACAAAATCAAGTCTGGACAAGTCCTCTTGCCCGAAAACGCGGTTTTTACCGGAGGTAAACCAAGACTCAGAAGTAGCCCTTTTCGGTGCAATCAAGCCCTGGTCCTCGTAGAATCTAATAGTTTTAGGACTCAAACCGAGTTGCTTAGCTACTTCGCTAATTTTCATATACTAGAACCTCGAGATTCGACAGTCAATCAACTAAGTGAATGATGCACTAGATGAATGTCACATTTCAATCGATTTGGATATTAAACAAACGGTATTGATTCTGAACTTTTTGAAGTGATAGCAACGCCCGACTTCTTGGTGGAAAGTGATCCGGTTTTTCTCCACATTCAATTCTATTAAGCCACACCCTAGCGTCATGAATGTAAGACTTTACAAGTTCATCGCACATAGAATCTAAGGCAAGCATCTGTTCTGAAGAAAAGTTGGGTATAGCAAATTCTTGAAATTTTACCCTGTTAAAACTAAAAAGAGTATCGATTTTATTTTCAGAAATATTACTTTTTACTGGAATGAATGAGGCGGATTTTACCAAATCCTCATTCATTAAATGAAAATTATTAAAATATTGCAAGCGCCTGCTACGAATGCTGGTGTAAAGAGGAGGAAGCCACAACTCAGTAAGCCAATCTATTAATAGATCATGAATCAGCACGCCACAATATAGGCCCTTGCTATCAGAAGATGTCCATATTCCATCATTTTCATGTAAATACCAGAATTTTTCAGTTTTATTTATTAAGGCTAATTTTAATTCGTCGAAGAAACTAAGTAAAGATTGAATAAATGACGCTTCTTTTTTTCGATGAAGGTAACAGAAAGATGAATAAACCACAGGAAGAGCAACAAACTGGAAATAAGTGAAGTTTTCAAAAAATGAAAAACCAGAATTGTTAGAAATTGAGAGTGAATTTATTTTTCTGATCGCGTTAGTTGGAATCGTAAACTCACGAAGAGACTCTGGGAGTGATAATTCTTTTACTAAAACGAAATGTGCGCATTGTTCGGGAATAGCACAATCCATATTTTTGAATGTATGAAGATGTTTGCCTAATTTTTTATCGCAAATTTCTTTCAAAGAAAAATTCCATTTGTCTAGGTCGTTAAGGACAGTGGAGAACTGACTTGGTACATTATGCTTTTTCGTTGGTGGTGTAGGGAAATCTGGGCAAAAAATGCGAATAAAGTTTATGTGGCATTTGACACTTCTTTCTTTTAACCGAATGACTCGATGATTACAAGAGAAAATTTCAAACTTTACGTTGTGAAATAGGCATCGATCTAAGTACTTCAATGACGCATGTTCTGGCAGTTTGTAACTTTTAATGCATTCTGGACAATAACGAATAATTTTTTCTTGATGACGTGTATTCACGTAGTAGTCTTGTATTAAAGGAATTCCAAGAATATTTAAATCGCCAGAACTTTTTGTAATTAAATTATTTTGTATGTAAGCCTGGTTACTAAAGATTGAGAAAAGATACTTTAAAGAACGATGCTCAGATAAATTTAGGTTAAAAATATCAATGGAAAAGTATTGATTAAAAAATTCATTGACTTGTTCAATTTTTAACTTATTGAGTAATGCAAATTTCGCTAGCAAAAAATATGTATTGTCATTGGCATCGTACAGCTCGGATCTCCAGTTGAATAATTGATACTTATTTTGATGTTCTTTTTCAGAATTCAACTCAATCAATCTGTGGAAGTTGTCCATATCTGTGACGTAAGGTTTTGTTGAACAAGTATATTTGAAATATATTGTGAATTCAGGTTCGACTCCAGATGATCAAATGACTTATTGCCCATATCTTTTAATATTCTCTCAATTAAATTTGCGATTTGATTCATGGGAATTTCAATCTGATCCGATTTTGGTTTAAACGATTTGAATGCTAAATTGTACTTTTCAATCAGTTCATTCCAAATTAAGAATGCCAAGCTTGTTAAACGAAAGCCATCATCAAAAGCGTTTGATAAAAAATACTTTGTATAACTTACACCGCTATTTTCTGGCCACTCGGAATCCTCATCGTATCCTTCTAGAATGTATTCCAGTTCAATTAATGATCTAATTCCGTGAAATCGAGCATGGTGCATTAGAAATCTTGTTACGATATGTGCATCACCCGTTCTTGCAAAAAAATTGGGTTGGAATGAAATTTGATGTGAGCCTACTGAAATGATACTTAACCTATACCCTTCTAGATCGAGCTCATTTTGTAAGCTCAATAGCCAATGCCATTCATTTAGTAAAACCAATTGAGCCTCATCAATCAGTATTACGATGTAGTTGTATTTGACTCTGTTGGCTAGTGTAATAAGATGTTGTTTGAATAGGAATTTTGCCTCCATTTTTGCTTTTGGTTTGATTGGATTTTTGAACTCAAATCTTGAGGCCATTAGAAGAAGATTCCAAAATTCTCTCTCGGATTTGCTATTGGTTGGATGTGACCAAATCATCAAAGGGAATTCAGTATCGAACTTTTCATTGAGTATCTTAGCCAAGAAGGATTTTATGCCTTTCGATTTTCCGAATCGAGAAGGTCCATAAATGTAGCCACCAGTCTGACGTTGCTCAATCCATCTGGTGATTGTTTCGCACATTTCATGAATAGGAGGGGTATAAATCGCATATTCTTGTGTGCAAACCGGATGATCACGTGAAATCTCAGTCATCGTCGTCTCTATTTATTTTCAGCTTTTCGTCGTGGTGGAAGTGATGCAGAGTTTTGGGTATGCGCTGCTGCTTCGAAGGTGCGTGGGGTAGTTTTCCGCTTATTCTTGCTGTCAGTATTGTTTTTGGTTGTAGAGCGAGACTTGACTTTATCTTCAGTGTTGTAGGTAATCCGCTTTTCCGTGCTCTTATTGGTTTCATTTGAAGCTATATCAGACTTTGTGGGCTCGTTGTCAGTGGTCTGATGAATTGTGTCGTTGGATTGAACCAGAAAATTTCGAGCTGTTAGATAGGCTGGATGGGGAGGAAACTTACCCCCAGACGATTCAATCTCGGCTATGTAAGATTCCACCGCATCCTGCTGGTTCTGCAAAGAGAATTTGCCTTGACGAATTAATCCACAAATTAATCTCCGTGTCTCGAAGTTATGAGGAACGCGATTCCATGGAGGTGATACGCGTAAATTGTCGATGTGTTCACCAGTCAGTGAAGACGCTTTGATGACCCTGGAGTCTGAATCAGAATCCGCTGTAATCCAGATCTTTTTCCCCGCCAAATCGTGTCTTTGACCCAAGATGGGACTTGTGTAGACACCATTCTCAAAATTAACGTATGGCCTCTTTCCAGCGTCTAGACCACCTTTGACCATGCACAGCTTTCTGTAACTGAAGAAAGTGTTAAGGTGTTGCGGATCAATCACTCTGGGTTGGAAGGTCTTGCTAAGAACCAGATATTGGAGGTACTGAAGAGGTGATCGACCACTAAGTCTTGAGTGGATTCTCGCGTTGTAATTAGCAATGATGATGTCGAGGAGTTCTTCTGCATACTCGTATTGGAACTCTGAGGCTACCGCGACTCCGATTGGGTCTCTGCCTTTCGTTGCTCCAGGGTAATTGCCCGTGGTGTTGGAGATTTTCTGAAATCCTAATATTCCGAGTTTGTTAAAAAAGCTTTCGATGAAAGGTCGGTCGTCTTTTGTTCGTCTTATCGCATACGAATTCTCGGGAGTAAGAAGAATCGACCCAACCGAATTTTTTAGTACTTCTGTAACCACCTTTGCTTTTTCGGCCAGTGCACCATCAATTGAGGTTTCGTCCCAGCATATGCCCGTAAATTGCTCCCCTAAAACACAGGGAAACCCTGCACCATCGATATAAAAGTCTTTATCGGTATGGTGCAGTTTTTTCTTCGCCCAGGGCGAAAGGGACTTCTTGATCACCCGAAGCACGTCTTCTTTAGAAATCTCTTTTCGAAGACTCATGTGATATCCGAGCACCAATCGAGTCACCACCTCAATGATCACAATCACCCATATCCTGTGGATCAGGACGTTCTGGTAGCCACCCTCCAGTAAAGGAATTGCAACGGTGAAGCGCCCATCAATTTTGTGGGCGTCCATTTCTACACGTTGAAACGGGCGGTGAACTGGTCGATCAACACCATCTCCCGCTTGCATTTTTCTCTGAAGTTCATTTCCACCGTGTATCAGGATTGCTTTGCCAGGGTTTTCGTGGAGCACCTTATCAATGTATTTAATAATTGTGTGATATCCATTCGTTTTAGTATTAAAAGGCCACTCCCCTTTGATTTCAAGACCTTTCTCTCTAAGACTTTGGAGAAACCAGAGCCAAATCGATCGTTTCGAAGTTGACAACATTCCAAGCTTTTTTCGAGTATTGGGGACTTTAAGAATTTTTTTGTGTAAAGCCTCTCTGACGTCCGGATAGGTGTCTAGTAGCGTTTGAAAAGCGCCAACAGCACCGTGTCCCCACTGATTAATAACGATGGGTGAACGTCTTTTGAATTGAACTATTCTGGTTCGTGGGATCAGTGCTCGCCAGCCGTAAATTTGGCCGTCAGGGTGATTGCAAATACACCGTTCAGTGATTAAGCGATAGATTTGAGGCTCTGAGATACCATATTCTTTTCGAATCGTAGCAACTTTACTGCCGCTTAAATAGGCCTTGATTGCCTCTTTTCTATTGAGGAATTTGGCTAGCTTATCTGGAGCTAGTGAAGCTTCATCAAAGCCTGGCCAAATTGTAAAGTCAGCCCAGATGGTGTCACTTAAACCTTTGATGTGACGCATCGATTCTGAGGCCATAATATAGACTTGGACAGAGTAATTTCTATTTACTTTACCTTTTTAATCTACAGTCTGTCTACTTTACAATTGTACTCTCACTGAAAGTTAGCTTACTTGTGAATTGAGTTTAAATAAATTGTTTATTATCAGCAACTTGAGGAAACAATCTTCTTTACAATTCTAATAGAACAGGCG
>NZ_SWKN01000006.1:1465755-1497589 GCF_005871185.1 Limnobacter alexandrii | reverse complement strand
ACACGAAGGCCTGAGGACAGGCGGGCAATCGCGTTGTTCAAACCGATGCCAGAGCCTGAAAGGTTCTTCTGGGCGGTCAGTGAGGCTACGTTGGTGTTGATTCCTAGCATGATATTTCTCCAAGCAATTTATTGAGTTAAGAGCGAGTCGCCTTCAGTGTCGTGCACTGTCGTGCGCTGCTCATGATTCATTAACGCTTGGAAAAAATGATTCTTTAGGGTTGAAGTGAAATTTTTTTCACCCCTACCCTTTTAGGCGCACTGCCCAGGCTTGAAGAGCCTTTAATTGCGCCGCCAGGTTGGCCTTGATTTTCTCATCGCTTACATTGCCATCCGCATCAAATCCACCTGCAAAGGCATTGGCGAACACCTCGGGTTTATTCAATGGGTGCAAATCGAGGTACACGCACACCTGCCGCAGGTGGTATTGGGCCCGTGACGTACCCATGCCGCCGCCCGCGCCGCAAATGGCCACAGGTTTGCCAGCCAGCAAGGCGTTGTCGGGATAGCGCGATGCCCAGTCAATCGCATTTTTCAAGGCGGGTGCAATCGAATAGTTGTATTCCGGGCAAGCCAGCAACAAGGCATCAGCTTGTTGCAACTGATCAAAAAAGGTTTGAACCGCAGCCGGCCTTTCAGCAAGGTCCGCATTGAAGAATGGCAAGTCAATCAAATTGGCAAAGTGCATTTCCATGCCCTCGGGCAACTGCCCCGCTGCAGCACGCAACAAACCCGTGTTGCAAGACTTTGCACGAAGGCTTCCGGAAATACCCAGTACTCGAATCACATTGCTCATGAAACGCTCCTTTAATCTTTTTTCGGCGGTATGGCGTAAGTACCTACTGCATGCGCCACGGGATCAGGCAAACCTTCGGAGTACACACTGACTTCACCAATGGCCAGGGTTTTGCCCACTTTGATCAATTTGCACACCCCAATAATGTCACGGTCTGCTGAAGGCTTTCTCAGAAAGTTGATATTCATGTTCGTGGTGACTGCCAAAGGCACAATGCCAATTCGCCCCAGAATACCCACATACAGCGCACAATCAGCCACCAAAAACATCACAGGCCCAGCCACAGTGCCACCAGGGCGCAATTCAGCCTGCGTGATTTTGTGGCGAATGGTGGCTGAGTCTCCGTCTACCTGCTCAACAGTGATTTTGCTTTGCGGAAATTGCGTGTTGATGAACTCATTCATTGTTTCTTTGGTGATCACTTCCTGTCTCCATTCTGTTGGAACTCTTCTTTTATTGGCCGTTACGAAGTCGTTCAAATGAAACTTGGAACAACCTGGAGACCATTATGCAGGCAGTCACCTCTTCGCTTACCCGACAGCTGGACGAGATGAACAACAAATTATCGTCAAACAGCAGCAGCATCAACAATCAATTCAAGGGATTGCCTCAAATTATTGCCGGCGATTTGAGCCATGTTTTGCTGGCTGAACAAGGTGGTCACAAAACCACGGGTAGCAACACGCATCAATTGGCGATGAGCTGCTACAACATTGCTGAAGCCATGGCACCAGGCGCTATTGTGGCAGCACCCAACGGGCAGATGATCGGGAAACTGGACTATTATCAGGCAGCCGCCAACCTTAGCCCACACACAAAACTGTACTGGTTAAAAATTGCAGAAAACCTCGGCGACGACGAAAAAATAAAAGTGGGACGACAAACCTATTCAAGATCTGAATGCCTGTCACGAAGCGAACCGCTGCCTGCCATGGCCTTGTGGTCACAGAAAGCCAAACAGGGACAAACAAGTGCCCAGCAGGGCGGTTGCGCCGAGTACATGCAAAATCGACATTCGGAAGGCAAATAAAGCAATCAAAGTCAATGCGGAAATTGAAGCGGCTATCCAGTCAAGCTGCCCCGAAAACCCGCTGGGCCACCACACGTGATAAGCAAAAAACACGGCGAGGTTCACAATCACACCCACCACCGCAGCAGTAATGGCCACCAGCGGCGCGGTAAATTTCAAATCGTCGTGTGTGCTTTCAACCAGCGGGCCACCCGCCAAAATAAACAAAAACGAGGGCAGGAAGGTGAACCATGTCACCAGTGCTGCGGCCAGAGCGCCAGCGACAAATGCGTTCTCGGGTCCAAATACGGCTTGTACATAAGCGCCTACAAAACCCACGAATGCCACCACCATAATCAGCGGGCCCGGCGTGGTTTCGCCCAAAGCCAAGCCATCGATCATTTGTGTGGGTGTCAGCCAGCCATAATGGCCTACCGCACCCTGATACACATAAGGCAACACGGCATACGCACCACCAAAGGTGAGCAAAGCCGCTTTGGTGAAAAACCAGCCCATTTGCGTGAATGTGTTTGACCAACCCAGGCTTGCGGTCAGCAAACCCATGGGCACCAGCCAGAACAAGGCACCCACTGCCACTACCTTGGCCAAATGAATTTTGCTGAAACGGGCATGCTCGGGTGTTGGCGTGTTGTCGTCAATTAAGGCAGCACCATACGATTTTTTCGCACTGGCATGCCCTGCGCTGCCATTGAACTTGGCAGGAAACATTTTTCCGCCCACAAAGCCGATAATTGCCGCAGTGGCTACAATGACTGGAAACGGCACGTTCATGGCAAAAATAGCCACAAACGACGCAGCAGCAATCGCCCACATCCAATTGTTTTTCAATGCCCGCGAACCAATGCGGTGTGCTGCGTGCAACACAATTGCAGTCACCGCTGGCTTAATGCCGTAGAAAATGCCGGCAACAACGGGCACATCGCCATAGGCGATGTACACCCACGACAAGCCAATCAAAATAAACAGCGAGGGCAACACAAACAATGCACCCGCAACGATTCCCCCCCAGGTGCGGTGCATTAACCACCCAAGGTAAGTGGCCAACTGTTGAGCCTCTGGACCGGGCAACAACATGCAGTAATTCAGGGCATGCAAAAACCGCTTCTCGGAAATCCAGCGGCGGCGCTCCACCAACTCCTCATGCATGATGGCGATTTGCCCGGCAGGTCCACCAAAGCTGATGAAACCCAGTTTCAGCCAAAACCAGAAAGCCTGCATCAGGCTTACAGGTACAGGGGCTTGATCAAGATCGGTCATTTCAGCAGCGGGGGTGGACATTGATCTGCGAGGTCATTGATTGGACGACTCATCTTATCTCATACTTGAACCTCAACAAGGGGAACAACACCATGAACTGGATCAGCAATGTCGCTTTGGCCATCGCGGCCATCATCCATTTTTTGCCACTCAGCGGAATCATGGGAAAAGCTGCACTCGAGAAGCTTTACGGTGTGGCAATTGCCGACCCCAATTTGTTGATCGCCATGCAACATCGCGCCTTGTTGTTTGGATTGCTGGGTGTGTTGTTCGTGGTAGCCATGTTCAAAACAGATTTGCGCCTTTTGGCCATGTGCTTTGGCTTGGTGAGCACGGTGGGTTTTATTGCAATTGCCTGGAATGTGGGCGATTACAACCCCTTGATATCCCGGGTGGTCAAGGCCGATGTGATTGTGATCATTGCCTTACTGATTGGGCTGGTCAACGAAATCTGGTTTACCAAATCGTAACCATTGAATGAAAAAGCCCCCAGGACCGTCACGAGTCGATGGGGGCGGTACTACTCCCACTACCTTGATTAAAACTTCACGCAGCCACGTCGGCTTTCACCTGCCGATACGCCTTCACGTCAAACTTCGACATTTGCGCGGCATATTGCGTGGCAAAGCCGGGGAACATGGTGGCATTGAAACCATCCTCGGTCAGGTACCAGCTTTTGCAACCTGAATTCCAGTTGGTTTTCGCCAAACGTTTTTGAATATTCGCATTGTGTTTGGCCTGAACATCCGGCTTCACATCCAGCATTTTCAGGTTTGAATCGAGAATGGTGCGAATGCCCTTCACTGCATACGCAATTTGTTGCTCCATGTACACCAACGCCGAGTTATGACCCGGGCCACTGTTGGGGCCAAACATGATGTACAGGTTGGGGTAGCCGCTCACATTAATGCTTTTGTAAGCCTGTGCACCGCGTTGCCATTCTGTGGCAAGGTCACGGCCGCCCACACCCTTCACTGGATACGGTGTACCGCTTTTCGGCACATCAAAGCCAGTTGCGAACACAATGCAATCCACACGGTGCTCGATACCTTCCGAGGTGCGAATGCCCTTCTCTACAATGTTTGCAATTGGCCAGGTAATCAGCTCGCAATTCTCTTTCTGCAACGCTGGGTAATAATCGTTGCTCACCAAGATACGCTTGCAACCCAATTTGTAATCAGGCTTTAACTGCCTGCGCATCCAGGGATCGGGCACTTGCGATTTCAAAAACGCTTGCCCCAAACGCTCGCCAATGCGCGTTACAGGCGAACTCCAGATCACCGCCAGGGCCATGCTTTCATGGGTCCAGTACAGTGCTTCGCGAATCGCTTTTTGTGTGAACGGCAGTTTGGCAAACACCTTCTTGCTGAAATCAGATGTTGAGAAATCTGGCCGCGGCATTACCCATGCTGGCGTGCGTTGAAACACCTTGAGCATGTCGACTTTCTTCACCAGCTCCGGAATGATTTGAATGGCGCTTGCACCGGTACCAATTACAGCGACACGCTTGCCTGTGAAGTCGTATTCATGATCCCACTGCGCGCTGTGAATTTTCTTGCCTTTGAAATTTTCAATGCCGCGAATTTTCGGAAAGCTGGCATTGGCCAAAGGGCCGCTGGCCATGATCACGGTTTTGCCTTTCCACACTTGGCCACCGTCAGTGTGAATCATCCAGATACCTTGTGCATCATCCAGTTCAACTCGGCTTACGTTCTGCCGATACTGAATCAGCTTTTCGAGACCAAAGTCATTCACAAGGCTGTGAACGTAGCCCAGAATTTCCTTGCTGCCAGAATAGCTGCGCGACCAATTGGGGTTGGGTGCAAATGAAAAGCTGTACAGATTCGACGGAATATCACAGGCTGCACCCGGATATTGGTTGTCACGCCAAGTGCCGCCTGCCTCAGAAGCACGCTCCAGAATGGCCACATTGTGCACACCCGCTTCACGCAGTTTGATGGCAGTGCCCAGCCCCGCAAAGCCGGCACCAATAATCAGTGTGTCGTACACATGCTCGCCGCCATTGCTGGCAGTTTTGCGACGCGTGCCCGCAGCTGAACGTGCCGTGGTTCTTGCACCCGCTTCGGCTTTCAGCGCTTGCGCACGTGGCTTGTTGGTTTTCAGTCGTTGATTAGTCATAGCAAATTCCAGTTCAGTTATGCGGTGGTGTGCCACGTCAATTTATTCACCCAGCTTGGCACTTCAGGCAGCCAGCTTTTCGGAATGTAGTTGGACAACTTCACGGCTGCATCCACGGGTGCATGGTAAAAGCGGTTATTGCGATCAATCACCCACTGGCCGTGCAAGCGCATCAGCTGGTACCAGGGATTGCGACGGCTTTCAGGGGCTTCACCACCGTACTTTTCAAACTTCGCCATGGCTTCATACAGTTTTTCTTCTTTCAAACCCATGGTCACGATGTTGTCGCGCATGCGGTTCAACAAGGGGAAGTACACAACCACGCCCAACAGCAACTTCGGGTTGATGGCCGCTGCGAATGACTCCAGTGCCAGGCGGTACATTGGCCCATGGCCCAGCATTTCAAGCACATGAAAATCCACGCCCAAGTGGCGTGCTTCATCGGCGTTGATTTTCTTGAATACCTCGTGGCACACCGGGTCTTTCACTTCGTCCAGCAAGAATTTGCACAGCGCGCCGTCCAGCGTCACTTCCAGCATGGGGATCACGCTGCCCAATACGTTCAGGGGCATGTCATCGCTGTATTTGTCCAGCCATTCGATCGTCAAACGCAAATTGATGTTGGGCTCGGGAATCTCGCCGTCTTCCAGCATGCCCCAGCGTTGCATCAGTGCCAGTTCTGCGTTGGCATGGCGTTGTTCTTCCGCATGAAACCAGGTGTAGATTTCTTTCAATGTGTCATTGGGTGCTTTTTTCGCCATGGCTGCAAAGCCGCGCGCACCAATGTGTTCAATCCAGGTCAGGTCGGCCATGAAAGCTTTCAGCTTGGGCCACTGTTCTTCAGTAATCATCTCGCGACCAGGCGCATCCCAATCAATGTCGGCCAAAGCCCATTGATTTTCCTTGATGCGACGCAGTGTTTTTTCCAGATCGAGTTGGGGCATTTTGTGTACTCCTTAAAAAGCTTTGGCGGCCACACGGGCCAATAAACCAGCACCGCGCGTGTAGCTGCGGGGCATCAAGCGCTTCATGCGCCAAATCATGCGAGCATCGAGTTGAGGCAACACATACAGTTGCCCTTTGTCCAATGCATTCAGTGTTTCTTTCACCACACCGTCAGCCGACACACCAGTCCACTCCATCAGCTTGTTGGCAAACTGGTTGGATGCGGCATCAATGCGACCGTCTTTCGTGATGTTGGTTTTTACAAAAGTGGGGCAAAGCGCAGTCACATTGACACCAGTGCCAGCCATCTCGGCTGCCAGCGTTTCACTCAAAGCCAGTGCACCTGCTTTGGTCACGTTGTAAGCACTCATTAAAGGTGCTGCGGCAAAGCTGGCTGTGGAGGCAACATTGATGATGCCGCACTTGGCAGCTGCTCCCTTTTGTCGCAATCGCGGCGCAAACACATGGCAACCATGGATCACACCCCACAGGTTCACGCCAATGGTCCACTTCCAGTCGTCGATGGTGGTTTCACCAATGGGTTTTCCACCCGCACCCACGCCAGCGTTGTTCACCACCAAATCAATCGCCGTGTTGGCTTCGCTGCCACCGAGCAACTCTTCAGCCTGCAAGGCCAACGCTTCCACGTCTTTCAGTTTGCTGACATCACATTTCACCGCCCAGGCCTGCGGCACAAACACCAGGTCAGGGTTTTTCAACTTGCCCGCCACCATGTCCATGATCAGGTCCACGGTTTCCTGCGCACGTTCCAGGCTGATGTCGGCACACACCACGCGCCCGCCACGCCGAACAATTTCAAGTGCGAAGGCACGGCCAATGCCGCTGCCCGCGCCGGTGACCACGGCATTGGCCCCCTTGGTAATCTTCTTTCCAAACATGGTTGAATCCTGTTGCGCTTGACATAGCGACCGTGACATTGAACAATGTCATATTAAAACGAACGTTTGTTCGGATTCAATTCGGATTTATTCATGACCAGAAAACCAAAGCAGACCCGCTCACAGAACACGGTAGAAACCATTGTTCAAGGCGCATTCATTGCGCTGGCCAAACACGGCGCAGAAGGTGCAACCACGCGACAGATTGCAGAGTATGCAGGTGTGGGTGTGGGTTCGATTTATGAGTATTTCGAGAACAAGGAAGCGATCTTCAGCGCCATGGGAGAGCGGTTTTCCAAGGAGATGGTCGGTGTAATTCAGGGTGCAACAAGCAACGTTGTTCGGCTTTCGCTACGCGATGCGGTGTATGAACTGATCGCACAAACTGCAGAATTTCTGAAAAAAGACGATGAACTGTACCTGCGTTGCGCCCGTGAATCGGCCCTGATGGAAAAACATGTGCCCTTCGGACCAATTTACCGTGCGCTGGGCGACCTGTTTGTTCAACACGCGATCAAACACCCGGAAATTTTGCGGCTGAACAACCTGCAAACCATGACCTATATTTTCATCAACAGCGGCATTGCCACCATGATCCGCTACCTGAACCACCCCAACCCAAGCTTTTCATTCGATGACCTGGCCAGGGGATTGGCTGACATGGCTGGACACTACGTGGAAAAAGAACTGCAAAGCTAAGGGGCTCCAAAATGGCTATCGTTAAATACCGTTAAGTTCGATACCATGCACTAGAGCAGAAAAAATAGTGCAGGAGCCTCCATGAACCTGTCGGCACGCCTGTATGTGGTTGACGATGAAACCCTACAAAGAGAAGCATTAACCTCCCTTCTTGAACTGGAAGGCTATACGGTTGCGGGCTTTTCAAACGCAAGCGATGCTTTGCAGGCCTTGCGTGAGCAGCCCTGCGACCTGCTGTTGACTGATCTGAAATTGCCGGCTTTGAGCGGAACAGAATTGATTCGCGAGGCCAAACAAATTTCCCCCGACCTGAGCGCAATTTTAATGACTGGCCACGGCAGCATTGAAACTGCTGTCGAGGCAATCCAGATGGGTGTGCTCGATTACATCCTCAAACCCTTCAAATTCAACGAAATTCTGCCGGTTATTCAGCGCGCGCTGGAGAACAGCAGACTGCGTCAACAAAACGCAGCCCTGCTCAACAAAGTCACCACGGCCAACCAACGCCTCACTCAGCTGAACGCAGACCTTGACAGCTTTGCGGCACGGGTTGCTCACGACCTGAACTCGGTGATGCACCTGATCCAGGGGCATGCAACAGGCTTAAGCAACCGGTCCAGCAGCAGTTTTACACCCCAAGAGTGGTTGCACATTCAACGCATCAAGGAAAGCAGTGATCGGGGAAGCAAACTGGTGGCGGACCTGCTGGCATTTGCGCGGTTGGGCGACTCTGGATTGAACTTCAAAACGGTCAATCTGGCCGATGTGGTTTCGCGCGCAAGAATATTGTCAGAGCTTGAAAGCGACGGCCCCCGCCCAAACTGGCGTGTTAAACCCTTGCCTGCAATTCAAGGCGATGAGGCCTTGCTTGAACAGGTGTTTCTCAACCTGTTTTCAAATGCCCTGAAGTTCAGTGGTAAAAACACACACCCGGAAATTCAGGTGAACGTGGAGGAATCGGATGAATTGCTCACCATTTCGGTGAAAGACAACGGTGTTGGCTTCGACCCCGAGCTTGCAGCCAACCTGTTCAAGCCATTTCAGCGCCTGCACAGTCAGCATGAATTCCAGGGGCACGGCATGGGCCTGGCCAATGTAAAAAAGATCATTGAAAGACACCACGGCACCATTCACGCCAGCAGCAAACTGGGCGAAGGTGCCGAGTTCAAAGTCTGTTTGCCACGGCATGGCAAGCAATTGTCCACAAGCCCACTTGAACAACAGGCCAATGTGTACAGTGCCGCACCACCGTCCACTGACGAACTGCAAGAGCAGCAAGATGCACTGGAAGCACTGAAATTCAACATGGCGCTTCAACGCCTGGGCGGTCAAATCGGAAAACTGGGTGGCTGGGCTATCGACATCATCAACAATGATGCGGTCTATTGGTCGGAAGAAACATTTCAACTGCTTGACCACGACTCTGACCAAATACCCAACCTTGAACAGGGCATGAACCTGTACGTGGGCCGTTACAAACAGGTGATAGCCGAAGCCATCGAGAATGCAAAAACCAACGGTCAGCCTTTCGATATCGTCGTTCAAATGACCACATTCAAGAATCGTCGAATTTGGGCGCGAATCGCAGGCGAAGTCATGAAGGACGCTGACAACAAGCCCGCCCGTATTCACGGCTGCATACAGGACATCACGGAGCAGCGAAAAAAAGACGTGATGATGGAAAGGATCAATGGTGCTTTGCTGGCGCAAAACCACATCAATCAACGCCTGCCTGCCTTCGACAGTGCGCAAGCCATGTACGAGGAAATTTGCGAAGCTGCGCCCAGGCTGGCAAAAATTCCCTTGGTCTGGGTGGTCCAGTTCAAACGGGAAACGCTCGAATTTTCGGTGGCTGCGTGTGGCGGCCGAGACACCGATTTTGTCTCGACCATCATGTCCAAAACAATCTTGAGACCTGACTCGCCCTTGTTGCAAAAACTGCGCACAGGCCAGGTGTATGTGGTCGACGATTTACGCAACGAACCCATGGCCAAAAACTGGCTGGAAGAAGCAATTGCCAGGGGGCTTGAGTCCATGGCGGTTATCCCCCTGCACTTGAATGGCCGACTGCATTCTGGCCTCGTGTACATGGGTGATGAAACCCATTTTTTTGGCGAAGAAATGGTTCATTTGCTCGACACGGTGGCGCGCAACCGTTCGATGGCACTGGACAACCTGATCAATGGCATCGAGAAAGCCAAGACCATGGAAAGCCTTCGTCTTTTGCAAACCTGTCTTGAGCGGCTCAATGACATGGTGCTGGTGACTGACGCTGAAGCATTCGAAACTGGTGGCTTGAAAATCCAGTATGTCAACAAGGCTTTTCTGGAACGCACAGGCTACACGCGCGAAGAAATTTACGGTCAAACGCCCGCAGTGCTTGAAGGGGAAGAAACCCAGGCTGAGGCAAAAAACAGAATTCGTGATGCACTTTCCCGCCAGGAAGCGGTGCGCGAGGAACTGATCACCTACACAAAAAACGGCGAAAAAATGTGGGTGGATCTCGAAATTGTTCCCATGATAGACCCACTGGGCAAATGCACCCACTGGATCGGCATTCAGCGTGACATCACCGAGCAGAAACTACGACAAGATATTCTTGAACAGAACGTCAGTGGCCTGGTTCAATCCAAACGCGAAAGCCAGGCTCAATTGGCCCGCATGCAGCTGCTGAATCAAATTACACGCGCAATCAGCCACCGTCAAAGCCTCGACTCCATTTACAACGTGGTTGTCAATCATGTGGAAGAACGGCTGCCCTCCGACTTCAGCCTGATGGCCACCTACCACAACGCGAGCAATACGCTAACGGTTCGTTCGGTTGGAAATCGCAGTCAGGCCCTGGCCGACAAACTGGGACTGTTCGTGGGTGCACAGGTTAAGGGGCACGGCGTTCATCTGGAAGTCGCTTTAAGAGGAAAACGGGTACACAACGCCAATATGGGCGAAACGCGGGGCCCAATTGGTGCAGCCATGAATACATTGGGTGGCTTGTACAGCCTGATTATCAATCCCTTGATGAAGGGCGACGAGGTGCTTGGAGTTCTCGTGATTTCACGCACGGAAATTGATGCATTTTCAAGCGAAGAAATCGAGTTTGTGGACCAGTTGAGCGAGCATGTGTCTGTGGCCTTGTCGCAGGTGGAGTTGCTGAACGAACTTCAGGAAGCCTACCGTGAATTGCAGTCCACACAAAACATGGTGCTGCAGCAGGAACGCTTGCATGCGCTGGCAGGCATGGCCAGCGGCATTGCGCACGACATCAACAATGCCATTTCGCCCGCCACACTCTACCTGGAGTCGTTGCTGGAAACTGAAAAAAGCATCAGCGAGAAAGGGTACAAACAACTTCGCATTATTCAAACTGCGATTGATGATGTCAGCAACACAGTAGACCGCATGGGGCGATTTGCACGCTCAAGAAATGAGGCAGAACCCACCCAGGTTTGCGATGCCAATGACATGTGCCTGGAGGCCATTGAACTGACCCGCCCACGTTGGGGCGACATGGCACTGCGCAACGGAATTACCATCACCATCGCACATGAGCTGAGCAGCCCGTTGCCCAAACTGCCGATGTCGGAAACTGAATTGCGCGAGATACTCACCAACCTGATTTTGAACGCAGTGGACGCCTTGCCCAAGGGTGGACAAATTCAGTTGAAAACAGCATTCCGCGACAATCACGGCAAGCCGCAGCTTGTGATCCAAATTGCAGACAATGGAATTGGCATGACACCCGAGCAACAAGTACGCTGTTTCGAGCCATTCTTCACCACCAAAGGCGAACGGGGCACCGGGCTGGGATTGTCCATGGTGTATGGCATTGTGCAACGTGCGCACGGTCACATGGAAATTCAAAGCGAGGCCAGCAAAGGCACGGTCATTGATCTGTACTTTCCGGTTCACGCCCCGGGCAACAACGACACCTCACATTCCGGGCCAACGGAATCTGGTTCCGACACCGGGCGCCCACTGAAGTTGTTGCTGGTTGATGACGATTCCAATGTACTGGCTGCGATGACGGCCATTCTGGAAATGTCTGGGCATGAGGTTCAAGCTGCAAACAGCGGCGCCTTGGCCGCCCAGGTTTTCAATCAGGCTGCACGCAAAGAAGCCGCATTCGATGCGGTTATCACCGATCTTGGCATGCCCCAGATGGATGGCAAGGAACTGGCTGAAATGATTAAAACGCTTAGCCCGAACACGCCGGTACTGATGCTGACGGGCTGGGGCAAACAAATGTCGTTAAGTCAGGAAGAAGTGCCCCATGTTGACGCAATTATGGCCAAACCGCCAAAGCCCGCCGAACTGGAGTCGGCTTTGCGCAAGCTTTGCCGGAAGTAAGAACCCGGTGTAAGCCCGGTGACAACATTTACCCCCTATACTGCTGGCACAACAACACAACACCGGAGACCACGATGCGCCCCACGATGCGCCTTGTCAAACATGCCACCTGGCTGACCTGTATCGCACTGCTTGCTGCCTGCAGCCCCCCCGCGCCAGACTCCATGGACAAAATGGCCAACGGCAACATTGTAGAAGTTCGGGGCTTAAATACCGATCAAATTACTTTTGTAACGCGCAACCGCATCGTGACCCTGTTCGCAACCGACGCCTACAACATCATGCGGGAAATGAAACGTTACTACCCGCAAGAATTCAACAGCCACCCCGTGCTGTCTGTGCAGGCAGTCACCGAACTACAAAACCAGAAAGGCGAGGTGTTTCAAAACCAGCCGCTGTTCACGGTGCACTGGCGCAGGCCAGACCTGAACCAGATGGACCTGGATTCCAAGTTCAGCCTGGACACCGAGGAAATTCTGCTTTACGCCGACCGTGTAGAGTCTCACAGCCTTGTTGGCGACCAGGTGTTGATCGAACATTGCACCGTCACCGGCAACGGGGAAAAGCGTGAACGTTTTTGTGACCAAGTCATCGAAGGGCTGTTCAACAAGTAAACACGGTTACGTGCACTTATTGAACCAGGCGAGTGAGCACCATGGTGACCTTGCCGCCTTTCATGATGCTGGTGTCCAGTGGTTCTTCCCGCTCCAGTTTCACCAAACCCACGCCGGGTGCATACCATTCGCTGTGATTGATCAGAATTTCCTGGTAACCCGCACTGGCATCCGCATAAAACACCATTTTGCCGGTAGCCTCCAGCCGTATGCATTTCTCGAAAATGCCGGCTGGTGTTTCCACTGTGTCATCCATTGAAGCCACCTCGTACACCAAATCGAATGGCTTGATACTGCCATTGGCCTCGATAAAAGGAGGCATCCAGTGCATGACATAAGGGCTGGTGTCCATGGTCCAGGTGTAACCCACCCGCAGGTTTCGCCCTTTGGGCAGAATCAGCCGCGGGGTTTTGTCTGCCTGCGGTTTGGTCTGCACAATCACGCGTTTGGCCACACGGTAAAAACCGTCTTCACGCTCTTGAACAAAGTAATCCGTGCCATCCGACGTTCTTCGCACCATGCCCTGAATCTCGTCGTCTTCTGTCTTGAAACTGGACATTCCCACGGTACGAATCGTCAGGTCTTTCTTGTTCTTGCCATCGGGCATCACGTAATCAAGTTGGTACTGCCATTGCATGCCCTCGCTCAAGGGAAAGTATTCACCCCCGCCCACCTTTGAACAGGATGCCAGGGCAAATGCCAACACTGCCACACCTAAGATTTTCAACATGGCTTACTTCTCCGGCAACTGAGGGTCGGGCAAGTCCGTGAACTCCAGATCAATTTTCTTGTCTGCAATTCGTGTGTTGTCACGTGTGGCTTGTGGATCAAACAACTCACCCCCCACCTCCCCAATTTGCAAATTGCCGTTGCGCATTTGACGCTGTGCAGCATCCAGCTTGACATGCAGTTCTTTGTCATAGGGCAACTCGTAAGCACGTGGTGTGTCTGATGGCCTGTCATTGGCCAGGTCGCTGGCCCACACGAACAAGCGCCCCTTGATTCCTTCTGTTTTGTCGGGTTCTTCAACCACCACCGCATAAAACAAAAAGCGTTTGGGCAATTCAGCCTGGCTTGGCCAACCTTGTGCATTTTGCCAATTGATGTAGCTGACCCAATAAAAACCCACAGACACCACAATCAGAATCAGTTTGATTGTCCAGTTCATACGGCCATAAACAAGAGCCAGCAACAGCAGCGCCGCCAGAAAAATATAGGCAATGCCCAAACCCACCAACACTTCATTCATTTTCCGTCTGCCTTCACCAAAGATTTTTCAAGTTGATTGATATTGCTCACTGTGCCGTTTGCATCAATCGTGAACCGCACTGCAGTGACCTCATCACCCTGCTGTACCAGGTTTACCGTGGAGTAATGCAACACTTTCAATTTCGGGTTTACCTCGGCCACATACACATTCACGGGCACAGGCTGGTTGTTTTCAGTTTTGTAGTAATGCAGGTTCACAATGTATTCCCCAGGGGGGCGACCGCGAATGGTCAACACCTCTTGGTTCAAGGGGTTGACAAACACTTGCCCTTCAATTTCCTGAGTGTCATTGGCCAAGCCACGATCGTCGCGATCCAGGTGCAAGAGGCCGTCTTGTGGTCGCATGAACCACACCTGCGCACCTGCGGGCCCGGCAGCCCACACATCGATGTCGTTGGGGTCGTTGTCGGGCCAACTTACGGTCACCAAAAACTCGGCCTTGGGGTCAATGATTCCGCTTTTGGCTGGCGGGTTCAGAAGCAACAAAGCCATCAAAAACAGAAAAGTGAAAATCAACAGCGCGTTGAAAATCAGATCAGTGAACGGGTCCAGTTCAAAGTCTGGCTTGTGATTGAAAAGCGGCATTCTGCTTAGCTCGCTTTCACGTTTCGGTGTGCATAGTCCACAGTGGCCGCAATCAGTTTGTCCGCATGGCGATCAAGCATCAAAAACTGCAAGCCCAACAAAATGCTGCCAATCAAACCAACCAAGGTGGTGTTCATGGCCACGCCCATGCCTTGGGTCATTTGCTGCATCAGGGTTTTGATGTCGGAGATGTCCAGTTGCTCCAAACCTTCCAGACTGCTCAACATCATGATGAAACCCACCACAGTGCCCAACAAACCGAGCTTGATCATCAGCCCGGTAACAAACCAGCCCACCTGGTGTGTGCCACGCGCACGCTCAGCCATCACCTCGGCCATCAACTGGCCCTCACTGGGATGCGCAAGGGGATGGGTCAGATAGTCGTGGCAAATGGATTGCCCCAGTTTGAAGTCGGCAAAGCCACTTCGAATTTGCTCGAAATACTGGGTCTGCCTGCTCAAATAAACACTGCGCCAACCGGCAAGCCCACTGCCAGCGAAAAAAGCCAGCACGATCACCACGCAAATCCGCGTGTTGTCGGTCAAGATAATCCATTGGAAAAGGCCCTTGTGCCAGGTCATGTAAAAACCAAAAGCAGTCAGGCTGATCAGCAGCACCCACAGCAAAAACAGGGTGTGAGTTTTGTTGGTAGTCAATGCAAGTAGTCCCTGTGTTGTTATTCGCCTGTTTCAGTTTGCAACAGTTCCAAAGACTACTAGCAAGCTACATTCCAGCAAGCCTTCTAAAAAGCAAATGGCTCTGTTTGGCGGAAGATGCGCTGAATGTTCAATTGATGGGTTTCAAGCGCCTTGGCATTCACACCGGGGTCGGTCTGCACGTACACCGGGTTTTGAAACTCGCTGATTTGCGCACTAATTTGCTCGATCAGTTCCACCTCGCTCACGCCCTCTTCCAGGCCGTAAAGCACATCTTGTTGAACCCGCACAAAGTAATTCAAATTGCGCTCGATCCAGTCCCTGCCCAGGGCGCCAAACGACGTCAGCAATGTGTCATCTGTCCCCATGCGGGCTTTCAGGCGCCCGAGAAAGTTGATGCGCTCCACCACATTGCCGTCGTACAAATCGGGAATGTCCCGGTTTTGAACCGCCGAGCCCACCCACCAAAGCTTCAACTCTTGATTGCGCAACACCAAGGCCTCTTCAGTTTCAAGGTCGTTGTACAGGCGAAATTTCCAGGGCACCCAATCACTTTGCAACAAACCCAGATGGCCGCTCTTGGTGCGCAAAATTCGACCTGGAACCAGAGATTCCGTGCCTTTTACAGAATCACTTCCCATGCGTTCTGAAAAATTGTCGATACAAGTGGGGCAGCGTTCACGCATCAAGTCGGCGGTGCGTTTACCTGCCACCACACGGTTTAAAAAACTCTCTCCCGGCGCAAGTGTGCCGGCAAAGGCGGATCGAAAACCCACGTTGCCCAACACATGCTCAGGCTTGGGCTGGGTATTCAGAATCCACACAGGCTTGGTGCCAAACTTGGAGCGAATTGCCGCTGCCGCGCTTTCGCCCACGGCGGCAGTTGCACCGGAATCAATCACCATCAAGGCCTTGGGTGAATCAACCACCACAATCGACAGTGCGAAATCCTGACCCTCAGCAGGCAGGCTTTGCCCTGCACAAGTCCACTCATACACAGTGGCACGGTGTTGCTGCCAGCAGTCGCCCGACTGGGCTTGGGCAATGGGCACAAGCAGGGATAAGAAAACAGCAAAGGTAATATTTCGAATATTCAAACACATGGGAAAGCCAAACCTGAATCAACAGAACTTCGAAAGCATAGCCGATTCAGGGGCAGCGGCAAAACACTAGAACCGAAAGCTCACCCCCACCCACGCATTTCGGGGGGTACCGGGCGCAAGGAATGATTCATAAGTGATGTCGTCTTCGTCTTCAACCAATGAACCGTTGCGGTCAAAAATATTGCCACCCAACAAAGCCCCATTGAAGTATTCACGATCAAACACATTGTTCAAACGTGCAATCAGGGTGAGGTTTTTGTTCAAGGCATGGTTTACACCCAAATTAAACACAGCAAAACCCGGAATGCGGCCATTGTCCTTGAACTCCACTGGCCCTTGACCAGGAATATTCAAAACGCCCGCCCGGTGTTGATTGTTTTCATTGCCGCGCGCGTACTGCTCACTTTGCGCCTGCATGTCTGCATACAACGTGGTCGAATTGCTGGCCTTGTAGCCGAGCGATAACTTCACATTGTGTTCAGCAAGCCCCGGAATCTTGTTGCCAGGTTGCACCTGAATGAAACCACCCTCCACCGCTGGGTCACCATTCAAATCCACTGCGCTGCTATTGCCTTCACTGGCCAAACGTGCCGGGCTTTGAAACGTGGCATCCAGGTACTGGTAGCTGGCACCGAAATTCCATTCCGATGTGTCCCAGTCAAAATCAAGCTCCATGCCCTGCCGACGGGTTTTGCCGTAGTTCTGAAAAAAGCCCCCTGAACCGGCACCATCGGTGACAAACAAAATATCGTTCTTGTTGTTGGCACGAAAAATATTGAATGAAAAACCATATTGCTTGCTGCCACTCACCCAACGGGTACGGTAACCACCCTCAACCGTGGAGGTGATCACTTGCTCCAGGAACGGATCAGCCGCCATCGCGTTGGGCAACAGGCAGGGAAACTCGGGGTCCGAACAAGCCAGTTCAACCGGGGTAGGTACGCGGTTGCTGGTTCCTGCGCTGGCGTACCAGGTGCTGCGCGGGGCGGTTTGATATGAAATCCCGAATGAAGGATTGAACCGCTGATAGGTGTAGTCGTTGTTCAAGCCGGGGCCAGCCTCACCCTCCTCATTGATCAACACCGGGCTTAAACGGTCTGTGGTTTTTACCGATGCATGGTTATAGCGGCCACCCAGTAGCAAGGTGGTTTTGTCATTCAGCGTCCACACGTCTTGTGCGTACACACCAAACTGACGGTTGTTCGCCTCCACATTCACCTGTTCAATGGGCGCGTACAATTCCCGCACAGTCCTGTCAGGATTGAACACGCCCAAAGCGTAGCTGCGGCGAAAATCCGATTTGCCAAATTCAAGCTGTGTGCCCACCAGCACCTTGTGTGCGCCCATGGGTGCCAGTGCATATTGCAGGCCCACACCCACCACGTCCTGATTCAACACGCCACGGTTGTTTGCACCGGGGCAATCTGCACTGTCGGGGTCAATTGCCGCGGGGTCGTTTTCATCGAACGTCACAGAACCCGGCGCATAAGCCATGGATGCAGGTGCGCTACAGGTCAGGTTGTAAGTGCCCGGTCCAAGGTTGTTTTCCACCTCAGCCCGATCTGGCTCGAACTCGGCCACGCCATAGCGGTAGTCCTCGTTCTCGTTGCCATCGCCATTAAAGGTGGTCGATCTGGAACTGCGGTAATAGGCATTTGCAGTCAGCTCTGCGCCACTTTGCAGGTAACGCGTAAAGTCCACTGCAAACTGCCCGCCCGTGTTTTGGGTGTTGTCAAAATAGGTGTAGGACTGCGCCCGGTTTTCTTCATAAAAACTGCGGGGCACCACACCATTGCCGTTCAAGTCAGACTCATAAAGCGCCAAGCTGAAATTGGTTTGTGTGTCACCAGACACTACACCCATTTTCCCGAACAGCTGCATGACCGAACTGGGTGACAACACCCGCCAGCCGTCTTCATTGAAGGAATTGAAGTTCACATAAAAATCACGTTGCGTGGGCTCGTCCACCCAGCCCTTCTGCACACCAAACCGGGTGCGCCCGAAATCGCCCAGCTCGGCATCCAGCTGTGTGCCCTGAAAATCGCGACCACTTTTGGTTTGCATCACAATGGCTCCGCCCAGTGAATTCAAGCCAAATTGCGGCATGGTGCCAGGCAGTACAGTGACCTCTTTCAGGGCCGATTGCGGTATGGCATCAAAGCGCACCACATCACCGAAGGTTTCGTTCTGGCGTACCCCATCAACATACACCGACAAACCCGGTGGTGTACCCAACAAGGGTGTGACTGAAAAACCGCGATAGGTGACATCGGACTGATACGGATTGCCTTGATTGTCTGTGACCTGCATACCATTGATACCGCGAAACAGGCTTCGGCTAATCGACTCCCTGCCGGAGTTTTGCTCCAGGGAATCCATCTTTTTGACACTGAAAGGTGCTTGATCGACAGACATGGCCGCACCCGGCAATGGGGTTGTGGAAATAACTTCAACCTCCTCCAGCTGCTGGGCATGAGCCGGGCGGAACATGGACGAAATCGAGAGTGCCATAAGGCAAACATGCCCATACGAAATTTGACGCGCAAACATACACAGCCCTTTGATCTGGATTTTTAGTTTTAGAAGTCGCATGGCTGACCTGCTCTGCGCGCCATGGAGATTGGCCAGGCAACCACGCGACTTGTTTCTTGTATATTTGCCAATAATGCCAGATCCGAACAGGGAAGTTTTCCCGAAAAGGATTTCCCCCCTTCTACACACCCGCTTTCTGGTGCACATTGTTGCTATTCAATCAAAGTTTGCAATCCATGCGTTTAAGCGAGTTGCTGGTTCGACGATTACTCACCTGGCTGGGCCTTTGGGCCTTGTGCTGCGTGTTGGTGGTGTTCGCCATGGGGCGGCTCGATGTAAAAACCGAGTACAGCGCTGCATCGGAGTTGGTGGACGACTTGCACCGAGGCCTGTCAAATGCAGAACCCTTGAGCAATATTGAATTGCAACGCCTGCGCCAGCAACTGGCTGAACGCAAGGCCGAACAGGAACGCAAGGAAACCCGAAGGGAACTCTATTTGATCAGTGCCATGTTGCTGCTAATGGCAGCCGGTAGTGGCGTTGTGGTTTGGTATTCCCTAAAGCCCGCTTTGAACAAGCCTTTGCAGCAACTGGTGCAAAGCCTGCGCACTTACGAAGAAGCGGACCGAGACCCGAACCTGCCCGCGCCAAGCCTGCATGACTCCGGCGAATTCAGGATTGAAGAATTCAAACGCATCCATGACAGCGTGCTTCAACTGATCAACACCCTGAACGCCGAGCAGAAAAAAAGCCGGGATCTGCTGAACCGGGTTGTCGACTTGCAGGAACGCGAGCGACAGGCCATTGCTCAAGACCTGCATGACTACTTCGGCCAATCCCTCACTTCCATCTCTGTGAACTCGGCGTTTCTGGTGAAAAACACGCAGGCCAATGTGCAAGAGGCGGCACAGGCCGTGCACGACCAGGCGCAGGAAATGATGGGCTGGCTGCGCAGTTCGCTGCGGGAATTGAAACCGCACCTGCTGCTCGAAGTTTCACTGCGTGATGCAGCGCTGGACTTGCTCGACAACTGGGCCAAGCGCCATGGTTGGTATGTTGACTTTGCCTGGGCACCCAACACGCCCAAATTGTCCAAGGACGCACCGATTGCTGTGTACCGCACCCTGCAGGAGGCGCTCACCAATGCCGCCCGCCATGCAAACACGAAAAATGTAAAAGTATTGGCCGGTTTCAATGATCAGGAACAGGAGTTTATTTTGATTGTTGAGAATGACGGCCTTGATTCACAAGGACCAATCACGCCCTCACTGGGACTCACTGGCATTCGCGAGAGAATGGCCAGCCTTCATGGCAGGGTACTGTGGAACACCGAACGAGACAGGTTTGTGCTGCGTTGCCATGTGCCTGTTGCGAGGACAGACCATGCCGCTTGAATCCAGAATCATTCTGGTCGATGACCATTCTGCAGTTCGCGCAGGCTACAAGCGTTTTATCGATTCAGAGCATGATCTCTCGGTAGTCGGTGAAGCCAGCAATGCGGACCAGGCCTTTGCCTTGCTGAAAACCCAGGCTTGTGACGCTTTGGTACTGGACATCAGCATGCCCGGTCAAAGTGGCCTGGAATTGATCAAGCGTGTCCGCCTCAAATGGCCTCGGTTGGCGCTGATTGTGCTGTCGATGCATGACAGCCCCGTGGTCGCCGCCAAGGCGCTGGAACAGGGAGCGCGGGCTTACGTCACGAAATCCAGTGAACCGGATGAATTGATTCAAGCCATTCGCATGGCCTTGGGCGAGCAAACCTTCGTGTCCAGCGATGTGCAAACTCAAGGCATGTTGACAGGTGCTCTCCCCGTGCAGCCCCCGGAAAAGCAGAATGTGCCAAGCGATGGAACCGGGGAGTCACCAACCGTGACAGCAAGTGGCTTGACCCCCCGAGAAGTCGACGTGGTAAGGCTACTGGTCGAAGGGCATACCATCGAGCAGGTGGGCATAAGCCTGGGAATCAGTGGAAAGACCGTGAGCAACAACCTGTCACAAATTCGTCAAAAACTGGGGGTACACACCGACTTCGAACTGGCCTTCTGGGCCTGGAGCCAGGGCTTTGGAAGGAAGCCGCCTGGTTTTGGCGAGTAAAGCTACTCACGTATTCCTCATTCGTATTTTCCCGTATTTTCCCGAAAAACTGGCTGCTTTGCCTTGCAACCTTCGACGTTCTCGGGGATATTCATTGCACAACCAAAATACGACAACACTTTCTCAGGAGGAATGACGCATGATGCTTCGCAAAGCGAAAATTGCAATTCTGGCCACGGCCATCACTGGTTTGGCGCTGGCTACAACTCCCGCCCGGGCCGAATTCATCAACATTCTCACAGGTGGCACCTCGGGTATCTATTACCCAATCGGTGTGGCCCTGTCCAAAGTGTATGCGGACAATATTCCCGGTGCCCGAACGCAAGTGCAATCGACCAAAGCATCTGTCGAGAACCTGAACCTTCTGCAACAAGGCCGTGGTGAACTGGGTATTTCGCTGGGTGACTCTGTGAAACTGGCCTGGGAAGGCAATGCTGAAGCTGGCTTCAAGGCACCACTCAACAAATTGCGCGGTATTGCAGCCATTTACCCCAACTACGTTCAAATCGTGGCCTCCAAATCTTCGGGCATTACCAGCCTGGCCCAGCTCAAGGGGAAAGGCTTGTCGGTGGGTGCGCCCAAATCTGGTACTGAACTGAATGCACGCGCGATTCTCGAAGCCGCCGGCATGACCTACAAAGACCTGGGCAAAACTGAATACCTGCCCTATGCAGAATCAGTTGAACTGATGAAAAACCGCCAACTGGACGCCACCCTGCAGTCTGCAGGCTTGGGTGTGGCCTCATTGAAAGACTTGTCGACTTCCATGGAAGTGAACATGGTTGCAGTGCCCGCCGAGGTTGTGAAAAAGCTGGGCGCGCCGTATGTGGAAGGAACAATTCCTGCCAACACCTATGTGGGTCAAACCCAAGATGTACCCACAGCAGCGGTTGTCAACTTCCTGATCACCCATTCCGAGGTCTCCAACGAAACGGCCTATCAAATGACCAAACTGATGTGGGAAAACCTTGAGGCACTTCGCTCTGCCCACAAGGCTGCCAATGCCATCAAGTTTGAAAATGCCCTGCAAGGCATGCCCGTGCCCTTGCACCCCGGCGCCGAGAAGTTTTACCGTGAGAAAGGTTTGATCAAGTGATCGGATTAACCCTGCAGTAATCAAGAAGTTGCCACATCCCGCCGGGATGTGGCTTACAACCTCACTTCTCTAGAGGCCCTATCCGGGCTTTTTGTCTATGTCCAATACACCCGACTCTACTGCTGCAACAACTTCCGCCGGCTTTCATGACCCCACTTCCGCTGGTTTTACCAGTTCCAGGGAAGGACGTTTGCTGTTCTGGATTGCCGTGCTCTTCTCGGCATTTCAAATTGCCACTGCTGCACATTTGATTGACTTCCCCAGCCAGGTACAACGCGCCTTTCACGTGGGCTTTCTGTTGTTACTCACCTTTCCACTGATTGCCATTCAGAAAAATACGGCGATCAAGGCAGTGGGTTGGTTATTGGCACTCTCCGCAGTGGGTGTAGCCGGGTACCAGTGGTATGAATACACGGAACTGTTGCTGCGTGCGGGTGACCCCACCGAACTGGACATTTACCTGGGTGTGATCGCGATCGCGACTGTGTTTATCGCAACCTGGGTTCTGATGGGGCCAGCGTTGCCCATCATTTGCGGTGCTTTCTTCGCCTATTGCCTGTTTGGCCAGTACCTGCCAGCGCCATTTGATCACCGTGGATACGACTTTCACCAGGTGATTGAACACATGGCCTATGGCACAGAGGGCATTTACGGCATCCCGACCTATGTGTCGGCCTCGTATATTTTCCTGTTCATCCTGTTCGGCGCTTTCCTTGAAAAAGCGGGCATGATCAAACTGTTCACCGACTTCGCTCTCGGCCTGGTGGGCCATGCACAAGGTGGCGCAGCCAAGGTGGCCGTGGTTTCTTCATCACTGATGGGTACGATTTCCGGCTCTGGCGTTGCCAACGTGGTAACCACCGGGCAATTCACCATTCCACTGATGAAGCGGTTTGGCTACCGCGCCGCATTCGCAGGCGGTGTCGAATCAACAGCATCCATGGGTGGCCAGTTAATGCCGCCAGTCATGGGCGCTGTGGCCTTTATCATGGCTGAAACACTAGGTGTGGCTTACTCCGAAATTGTGAAAGCCGCCATTATCCCCGCCATTTTGTACTTCTTTGGCGCATTCTGGATGGTGCACCTTGAGGCTGGCAAGCATGGCTTGAAGGGGCTTGAGAAAAAAGACCTGCCCAATCCCTGGAAAGCCGTGAAAGACCAGTGGTACTTAGTCATTCCGCTGATTGCCTTGGTGTGGCTACTGGTGGGTGGTTACACCCCATTGTTTGCGGGCACCGTGGGCCTGGCCTTCACCGTGGTGCTTATTTTGGGTGCCTCCATCGCGATCGGCTTGCCCAATACGGTGATTCGAATTTTGTTCTGGATCGGCTTGGGCGTGGTTTGTGCCGCATTTTTGCAGTTTGGTATCTGGGTGATCGCGGGTGCAATTTTGGCGCTAATTGCGGTGAATGCATTCAAGAAAGGTGGCCGTGAAACACTGGCTGCTTGCCGTGATTCATTGGCCGACGGTGCCAAGTCGGCCCTGCCTGTGGGTGTGGCCTGTGCCATGGTGGGCATTATCATCGGCACCATGACACTGACCGGTGCAGCCAATACCTTCGGCCAGTTCGTGGTCAGTGTGGGCGAGAACAGTCTGTTCCTGTCGCTGGTTTTGACCATGCTCACCTGCATTGTGTTGGGCATGGGTATTCCTACCATTCCCAACTACATCATCACCTCCAGCATTGCAGGCCCGGCGCTTGAACAACTGGGCGTGCCACTGATTGTCAGCCACATGTTTGTGTTTTATTTCGGCATTCTTGCAGACCTGACACCGCCCGTGGCCCTGGCCTGTTTTGCAGCCGCACCCATTGCCAAAGAACGTGGCCTGACCATCTCCATGGAAGCCGTGAAAATTGCGGCGGCTGGTTTCGTGATCCCATTCATGGCTGTGTATACGCCCGCATTGATGCTTCAGGACGGTGGGCCACTGGCCAGTGAGATTGGTTACATTCCAGCGGTGATATACATCGTGGTGAAAACTGTACTGGCAATTGGTTTGTGGGGCGCGGCGGTGATCGGCTACCTGGGCGCAAAGCTTCCTTTGTGGCTGCGTGTGCTGGGCATGGCTGCATCATTCACCCTCATCGCTGCCTTGCCCATCACCGATGAAGTCGGTTTTGCACTGGCAGTTGTGTTTGGTTTCATGGCCTGGCGCAACATGCGTGCGGTGAAAGGCAAATTGCAACCGGCATGAGCCTGTGTGTGTTCATCGCGGGGAAATCGGCAGCCTGCCTGGCGGGCCTGCTGTTTTCCTTGAGCTGGACACACTCTGTGGAAAAAACCGGGTGGGTGGAACACTGGCAGGTTCAAAATGAACAGCTGGTGTTGAGAGAAACCTTTGTGAAAGGCAGCGGTGCCGGAATAGACCCGGCACCCAATGCCGTTCTGGACAATGGTTGGTATCGATGGGCGCCAGAATCACTGGTAACTGTACCTGCAATCTCGTTGGCTAATTCCGAACTGACACCCGACAACTGGACGCTTTGTGCGCTTGATGCGATCACGCAGCGGGCTGGTGAATGCATCGACTTTGCGACGTTCGAGAATCGAGGCGTTGAG
Organism: Limnobacter alexandrii; assembly: GCF_005871185.1. GTDB lineage: Bacteria > Pseudomonadota > Gammaproteobacteria > Burkholderiales > Burkholderiaceae_B > Limnobacter > Limnobacter alexandrii. Next base: position 1,472,967 of record NZ_SWKN01000006.1, on the reverse strand, counting down.
TCGTTTACGATCAAGCCTGACAGCAAGTAAGCCACTTGCCTGACTTGCTCAGGTGCATACCCGTTTGCCTGACTTCTGGCTTGCTCAGGCGCATACCCTCTAGCGCCAGAAAACCTGACTACCCCCTTGGTATTGATTAACCGCCCTAAGCGCACCCGCTAAACAGCGGGCGGGCTGCGCTTTCGGCGTTGCCGAACGGACGGTGAATTCAACACCAAGGGCAGGTTTTCTTGATCGGCGCTGCGAGGGCATTGCAGCCTGAGCGCGCTGGCAACCGCACTGGCGATGTTCGAGTGTTGTGAGTAGTAAGGTGAGGCTTGGGTGTGGCAGCGGTTGGCCGGCTTTGCAAGGCTTCCCGGCGGATTCGCAGCGAGGGGCGACCTGAAAGGTCGATGCGAAGACGCTTAAGCGTTTCGCATGCCCCAAGCCAGAAGCATCAAGCCGGATCAGAAGCATTGCTTAGGCCAGCCGCTGCCGCACCCAAACCTCGCCAATCACCAATCACCAATCACCAATCACCAATCACCAGCCTCAGCCTCAGCCACCGCCCCGCAAAGTGTGCATCTGGAACTGTTTGGAAAAGTTCGCCCTGGCATCTGCAGGAACGCCATCAGAAAAAGCCAATATCACTTCCATCCGTTTCAATCGCACCAAAGCGATCACACGGTCTGGCATTTCTTTCCAGGCAATGCGCGCCGTGCCGCCCTGCACCTCAAAATCTGCATGGCCTGCTTGTTCTGAAATCATGGGAAACAATTCAGCAATCATGTGCACCCAGCGACGCAACTCGCGTTCGGTGCACGACATGTCCAACGCTTTGTCGGTGTTGAAAATCGCCATGCAGTTAACCACCCGCGATGGGAGGCCAAATGGCCAGCACATCATCGGGGGTCAAAACTTTCGTGGTTCGATCAGCCGGGTCTACGTACACGCCGTTGACCAACACCAGGTGGGTTAGTTTTTCGGGCAAGTGAAACTGATCAATAATTTGTTGCACGGTGCTGCCTTCATCTACCTGCAAACGAACCGCGTTGTCGCTGCGGTTCGCTGGCAAATAATCGGTCAGTGTTGCAAAGAGTTTGAAGGTAATTTCCATGTGCTTTGTGATTGGGCGCAAGCCAGATAGGCTTCCATTAATCGGGTTGGATCTTCGAGCAAATGGTCTTTCCATTCACCCAAGTGGATTTTGCCCTGAATCAGACCCCGCATGACGCCAACATGGTTCGTTAGCCCCAAACTGGTTGCACCAATCAGCACATCGTCTAAAAACTCCAAACGCAGGTAGGTGAATTCGTCCTTGTTTTGCAACTCAACGCTTTGCCCACCTTCAGCACCCCACCACTGACCAAACGAGGCAGCGATCAAGCCCAAGGTGTCCAGCACGTTCATGGCCAAACTGCCCTGTGTTTGCGTGCCCTGCCCCATCATGTTCTGGGCAGCAATGCGTGCATCGTCTGCGGCGGCAGGCTGAATCATGTTCACGGTTTTCTCACCCGTGGAGAAATCCCGAACCTGTGCAACATCGCCGGCGGCATACACATCCTTGATGTTGGTTTGCATGTGATCGTCCACCAGCAAACCTTGATCCAGTTCCAGGCCACTGCCTTCCAGAAAGTCCAGGTTTGGCTTCACGCCCGTGGCAGAAATGACCAAGTCCACTTCCAGCGTTTCCCCATTGGACAGCTTCACACGCAAGGGTGCGCCGTCTTTGGCGGCCACTGCAGTACCAAAGCCAATGGCAGAACCAATTTTGGCAATCAGGCTTTGCTGCTCGGCTTGGCTGCCCACTTCAATGGCTTCCACGCGGGTGGAGCAATGCACATCTACACCCTTCTTGATACACCAGTCGCGAATCATGGAACCTGCGCCTTCAGTCATCATGCGGGGCACCATGCGGTTGCCCATTTCAACCACCGTCAGCTTCACACCGCGCAAGGCGAGTGCTTCCATGATGATGCAACCGATAAAGCCCGCGCCCATTTGCAATACGCGTGAACCGGGCTTGGCCAGCTCGATAATTTGCCGCGCATTTTCCAGTGTCCAGCAGGGGTGTACGCCGGGCAAATTAACACCGGGAATGGGTGGTGAAATTGGCCGTGCACCCGTTGCAATCAGCAACTTGTCGTATTCAAGTACGTCGCCATTGTCGAGCACCACTTTTTTACCTGCGGTGTCCAGCTTGGTGGCGCGTGCGCGAATTTCCTGAATGTTCTGCTTCTTGAAATGGTCAGGGTCTTTGCGAAGGTAAGTACCCTTCTCGCCCACCTTGCCAATCAGCAGGTAAGGAATAGCCATGCGGGAGTATGGGGGTTCCGGTTCGGCACCCACCATCACGATTGAATCGCGAGGCCGCTGCTTGCGAATTTGCTCGGCAGCGACCACCCCCGCAGGCCCGTTACCCAAGATAACGTGCCGTGTTGGAGTGGTTCCGGTCATAGCCCCAAGCGCTCCAGTGTTGCGGAGGTTGGGCGACCTTCGGTGTCCCAGCCACGCAGCTCAAAGTACTCAGGCAGCATTTTGTCGATGCCGTTGACCAGGCCTTTGGCTGGGCCCACTTTTGCAGCGTCTTTCTTCAAACGCGCTGGCAGGTCATCATCAGCCTTCGTGAAACCGGCTTCGAGGTTGAACTGGCGCTCCATGTTCCAGATGCGCTCGCCCATGGTTTCCAGATTGGCCATGTCGAATTCATCGCCACAGGCCGCAGCCACTTGGGGCTGAACGTCGGCCAAGGTCCAGGCAAAGCTGGTGAACACGCAAATACCGGCTGAGTCGAACACCGCTGTTGCGTCCTGGAATGCCTTCACCAAGGCTGGCTTGCCATCGGTCACCAGGGGGTCTGTTTTCACTGGAATGCCCAGCACTTCAGACGCCACGGTGTAGCCGCGCAGGTGGCAGGCACCGCGGTTGGAGGTGGCATACGCCAAGCCCATGCCCTGAATACCGCGAGAATCGTAGGCCGGGAATTCCTGGCCCTTCACGCTCATCGACAATTCTGGGTGGCCGTACTTGGTGGTCAGGCGTTTGGAACCTTGACCAATTTCAATGCCGAAACCAACGCCGTTGCAGGTGTCTTCACTCAATTTCACCAAGGCCTCGGCGGAACCAAACGGCGCTTTGCAGCCCAGTTGTTCTTCCGTCAATACGCCCAATTCATACAGTTCCATCACTGCAGACACAGTGGCACCCAGTGAAATCGGGTCAATACCGTGCTCGTTGCACAAGAAGTTCACGTAAGTGAGCGCTTCCAGATCGTTCACGCCATTGGACGAACCCAAAGCCCAAGCCGCTTCGTATTCCAGACCGCCGGATGCGCCGTGGTACTGGGGCTTGTTTTCCACGGTGAAGTGGGTTTCATCAATTTTGGAAATGCGGCCGCAAGCAATCGTGCAGCCAAAACAAGCCTGATTGGTCACCAGGTTGGCCTTGCCGTCGGTTTTGCGTGGCTCGTGCATTTTTTCGCCAGAAATGTCTTTGGCGCCATCGAAAATCACATCGCGGTGATTGTTCGTGGGCATCGCGCCCATTTCGTTGATCACGTTCATCAACACCTGCGTGCCATAGGTGGGCAGGCCTGTGCCGGTTACTGCGTTCTCTGCGAGAATTTTTTTCTTCTCGTAGGTGACCTTCATGAATTCCTTGGGGTTGGAAATATTGCCAACACCCTTGGTACCACGCACTGCAATGGCTTTCACGTTCTTGGAGCCCATCACGGCACCCACGCCTGAACGGCCCGCAGCGCGGTGCAGGTCGTTCACTATCGCTGCGTACAGCACCTGGTTTTCACCAGCCTTGCCGATGGAACACACGCGCATCAACGGATCTTGATGCTTGGTTTTGATGGCGGGCTCGGTGTCCCACACGCTCTTGCCCCACAGGTCAGAAGCGTCCATCAACTTCGCATTTTCATTTTCAATCAACAGATACACAGGCTTGGGTGATTTGCCTTCCATGATCACCATGTCCCAACCAGCACTCTTCAGTTCATTGCCGAAGTAACCGCCTGAGTTTGAACAGGCGATTGCGCCAGTCAACGGGCCTTTGGTAATCACTGAATAACGGCCACCAGTGGAAGCCATCGTCCCGGTGAGTGGGCCTGTTGCGTAAATAATCTTATTTTCGGGTGAAAGTGGATCCACTTTCGCATTCACTTCTTCAACGAAGTACTTGGTGGCCAAACCACGCTGGCCAAGGTAGCTTTTTGCCCAATCCATTCTCAAGTCTTCGCTGGTGCAGGTGCCTGCAGTCAGGTTCACACGCAGTACTTTACCGGTCCATGCCATTTGTATTACTCCCTTCTCTCTATTCTTCTGAATTACGCGTGAGCCTGATTACTCAGTTTCTCAGCCCACTGCTTCATCTTGTCCAAACCAGTCCAGTTGGAATCCACAAAAGTGATCGCGCCGGTTGGGCAGGCTGTTGCACAAGCGGGGTCGCCGCCGCACAGGTCACATTTCTGAACCTTGCCGGTTTCCTGAACGTAGTTCACTGTACCGAACGGGCAAGCAATCGTGCACACCTTGCAACCCACACAAGTGTCCTCAGAAACCACTTTCACACCATTGGTCTTGTCCATGGTGATGGCTTCAACCGGGCAAGCGTGCAAACACCAGGCCTCATCGCACTGAGTACAGGTGTAAGGCACTTTTTTGCCGGTGTGGTGGAAGTCGAACACCTTGATTCGAGACAGTGAGGTGTTGAACACCTGGTAGTTTTCATAGCTACACGCCATTTCACACTGAAGGCAGCCCGTGCATTTGTCGGGCGTGATGTGAAGAGATTTTTGCATCCCGTTGTTCCTCGCTTTTTTGGTTTATTGGTTTCTAGGCTTTTCTACCGCACTCCATACAGCACACTCTTATGCAATAAGCCTGCCAACTTGAAAAGATTATTTGCGCCAGTCTCGGCAACAGTTTCCCGAATTTCATGGCCTCGGGTTTTCCCGATGCAACACAGTTGTTTCAAACTGCAACAACTGTTGCAAAAAAAATCCCCGCCAAATGACAGGGATTCTTTGCGATAATTTTCAGCACAACACTCAGGGGCGCATGTACTTCACGCCATAGCTTGCGAAAATCTTCTCAATCTCGCCACTTTCTTTCAGTTCATTCATTGCCACCGTCAATTTCTCGGCCAGTTCCTTGTTGGTTTTCTTGGTGGCCATTCCCACAGCCCAACCCTTGGGTGGCAGTGAATTGTGTGGCACCTTGGATACGAAATAGTCGGCCTTCTTGTCAGGGTGCTGGTGCAGCGCCCACTCCAACTCAGCCCGTGTGGCCATTACAGCGACAAGCTCCCCATTGACCATGGCATCAACAGCTTCTTTGGGTGTTTTAAAGTTCACCAAATTGTCAGCATAGGCTGCACCATCTGCACCGGCCAGCATAATGCTGGGCAAGGCCGCGGCTTCAGCGCCAATTTTGTTGCCCGCCTCCGAGAACGGCTTCAGGCTGTCCAGGGTTGGCAATTTCTTGACATTACGCGCCACAAAAATATCGTCACGGGTGTAAGGAGAGAAGAACAGCGCCTGATCTTCTTTTTGCATGATGTACGCATCCACAGGCGCGTGCATCAAGATATCTGCAGGCGCACCCGCCAGGTAGTGCCCGCGTGTCACCATGTTTCGAATGTCGTCGGAAAACTCTTCATCTTCTGTGAAAGCGCGAACCCGCAAGCCCAAGCCCAGTTTGGCGGCCAAAGCTTTGGCAATGTCCACATCAATGCCTTTGCCTTCGTGGGAATACGGTGCCAGGTAGTTATAAACCGCCACAGTCAGCACACCCGAGGCCTGCACCTTGGCCCAGTCGCTCAGTTCCTGCGCGTACACACCCAGCTGAATTGAAAAGCCCAGCGCAATCGCGCCACACCATTTCACAAATACATTCATAACAGTCTCCGGTTATTTTGCGTCTTGGACACGCTTCTTATGATTGGATTGAGTAGAAAGACCGCGCACTGCCAGTGGCGGCCTTTCTTCAGAAAACCCCGCTATTTACTCGAACGGACGGGTTTCCACATAAGCCTTGATGGCCCAAATGGCCTCCTGACTCAAAATACCGGCGAACGCTGGCATGTACACGCGGTCACCTCGCACCTTGCCACCCAAAACCGAGTTGCGGTAATAAGTGTCGATTTCAACCTTGCACTCTTCCTTTGCCTTCTTGCCTGCAAAAGAATCGCATTCAGTGTTCATCTTGCGCAGGTCAGGAGAAATACCGCCGCTGACTGCTTCAAGGCCGTGACAACGCGCGCAGTTCTGGTTGTAGGCCGAACTTCCAACGCGAATGGCTTCCTTGTCACCCACGTAGGGATTGCTGTCCAGCATGTCATCGCCCAAAGGCTTTAGCGTGGACACATCCACAACCTGCGGGGTTACATCACCATGTGCAACTGCCACTGACGCGGCCAGGGAAAAAAGGGTGGCCACTAGGGCTTTACGAACTAACATCACAACTCCTGTCTTTCTAAGAATGATTCAACACAGGCCAGCTACTGCAATCCCCATGCCACCCTATTCATTTGAATTTGTGAATTAGTTTTACCAATTGTGACAAATGGCGAACTCTATGGTCTCTTGGGTTGATCTGTGCTACTTTTCATCAAAAGGTGTTTCATTCTGGAACACATTGAATTGAGTTGGCACAGTGCTTGCATTGGGCAACATAGCAGCTGAAACATCAATACAACTAAAAACATTCAGCGCTTCAAGTTGCACCTAAAACCACACATAAAAAACGCAGCACCACATGAAGCAGGAGACATGGATGACTTTCTTATCCGAGCGGGATGGCGGCAGCCTCGCATCCAACGCCCAAGTGATTGAACTGATCGACCCGGGCACGGAAGGACACCTCGAATTCATTCGGCGAGCACACCAGCGGTCAACCGCCGCGGGCTTGGACACCACGTCCAAAGTGGACATGGCGCCACCGCCCAGCAGCGCACTGCGAGAACTGATCGAAAAAAACAACCGATTGAAATCGTGTGCGTTGCCCTTCATGGAAACCCTGTATGAGCAGGTGGTGAACACACACAGCATGGTGCTGTTGACCGATGCCAGCGGCACCATTATTGAATCGCTGGGTGATGATGATTTCTTGGTGAAAGCCCAGAAAGTGGCCCTGGCGCCAGGCGTCACCTGGAGCGAGGAACACAAGGGCACCAATGCAATTGGCACCGCGCTGATTGAAGAATTGCCCACTGTCGTTCACGGTC
>NZ_SWKN01000006.1:908450-1465665 GCF_005871185.1 Limnobacter alexandrii | reverse complement strand
GCTGGGTGATGATGATTTCTTGGTGAAAGCCCAGAAAGTGGCCCTGGCGCCAGGCGTCACCTGGAGCGAGGAACACAAGGGCACCAATGCAATTGGCACCGCGCTGATTGAAGAATTGCCCACTGTCGTTCACGGTCAAGACCATTTTCTGGATGTGAACCGTTTCCTGACTTGTTCAGCAGCACCGATCTTCGACCCCAATGGCGTGGCCATTGGCGTACTTGATGTAACTGGCGACTATCGCAGCTACCACCGACACACCATGGGCTTGGTGCGTATGTCTGCACAAATGATTGAAAATCATTTGTTCAATAGCTCGTTTCAAGACGCGATCATTGTGCAATTTCACCAGCGCGGAGAGTTTTTGGGTTCAGTCGTGGAAGGCGCAGCCGCCTTCTCGCCCGCAGGCAAATTCCTGGCAGCCAACCGGGCTGCCATGGTGCAATTCGGCATGTCGGCCAATGCCTTGAAAAGCCACACCTTCAGCTCACTGTTCGGTATGCCTTTGTCGGCCCTGATCGACCACTACCGCACCTGCAACCCCATTCCGCTGATTTTGTGCTTGCACAATGGCAACCAGGTGACAGCCAAAGCCAGCTTGGGCAGTGTAGGCCGCGGTCGAATTTTCGACTCGGTGGGCTTGGTGAAAAACAATCAGGACGGGGCCGTTCAGCACAACCAGGTGCCGGCAACCCAGAAAGGCAACACCACCTGTCAAAAAAGCCATCACCTGTCCAGCCTGAAATACCTGAACACAGGCGACCCGCAGGTGGCGAAAATCATCGAGAAAGTGGGCAAGGTGATTGACAAGGACATTCCCATTCTGATTCTGGGTGAAACAGGCACAGGCAAGGAAATTCTTGCGCAGGCCATACACAACGATTCGCCTCGACACGACAAACCTTTCGTAGCCGTTAATTGCGCATCGATACCCGAAACACTGATTGAATCCGAGTTGTTTGGCTACGAAGACGGTGCGTTTACTGGCGCGAAAAAGAAGGGCTCACAAGGCCGTATATTGCAGGCCAATGGTGGCACCTTGTTCCTCGATGAAATTGGCGATATGCCGGTTTCGCTGCAAGCCCGTTTGCTGCGTGTATTGCAAGAACGAGTGGTTACACCACTGGGCAGCCAGAAAAGCATTCCTGTGAATTTACAAGTGATATGCGCCACGCACCGCAACCTGCGCGATCAAATTGCGGCTGGCCTTTTCCGCGAAGACTTGTACTATCGCTTGCACGGCTTGGTGGTGCGAATTCCCGCGCTGCGCGAGCGCACCGATCTGCAAAAAATAATTCAGCGCATTCTGGAGAATGAATCACACAACCCGCGTATTCGTGTTTCAGGCGAAGTGATGAAGGCATTCACCACACACGCTTGGCCGGGCAATATTCGCCAGCTGACCAATATTTTGCGCACCGCCAGTGTAATGACTGACGAAGCTGAAACCATTGAGTGGGACCACCTGCCCGACGACTTCCTCGACGAATGGCGCGCCTTGCGTTTGGACAACAAAACCAGCCAGCCGGAGCAAGTGCTGCCAGAAACCGACGATCGCCAGCCACTGCGTGCAACAGCACCTGTGGCCAGCACACGCCCACAGTTTAACGTGCGCAGTAATTTTTCAGTGCAAACCAAAATGGCTGCACCTGCTCACAAGCCAACACCGGCGTTCCCGGCGCGAACCAAACCAGGATCGTTTGAAGTGCAGGTGCATCATCGACAGGCTGTTGCACCCAAAAACAATGGCCTTGACCAAACGTTCAGCAAGTTCAGGGAAGGTCGATTTGACAGCTGGACGCACAGCCAGAGACCGAGCAATCGGGAAGAGCAGATCAATTCGCTGCCCCAGTCACCCCGATACAAAGAAGACACCTACGACACCCGCGCCTACGATGCACGGGCACAGGGTTACCTGGGTTCCCGGCAGGCCACTTCTCGGGCCCAAGTGGACAATCCAATCAATCTGGACGACCTGGAATCACAGGCGATTCAAGATGCCTTGGAAACCTGCCGGGGCAATGTGAGCGCTGCCGCCCGCATGCTGGGTATTTCAAGAAATACAATTTACCGGCGCCTGAATTCAAAGTAAGTCGCGTGCATTAAGCCGGCTCCGCCCGTTCCAGAAAAACCACCCCATTGTCGGGTGGTTTTTTTTGGTACAAAGCAATTGAACAGTTGTCACAAAACTGTCATTCACCTGCTCCACCCGCACACAATCCTGTTTCAATGCGCACCGTTTGGCGCAAACCAACTGCACCGCCCCAGCCTGTCATCAAAAGCCCTACATTTTCATTTAGTTATTATAAATCAATAACTTATGCACTGGCATGTCTTTTGCCCTAGTCCCCTCAAGCCAGTTCTACTCTGCAGTGTACTGGCGAGCTTTAGAAGACAAACAAGCAACAACCTTTAAAAACTAAAACTGGAGGGTTGATCTCATGATCAGCAAAAAATTAGTAGCAGCTTCCATCTTGGCAGCAATGGGGACTTCGGCACACGCAATCGGCTTTAAAGCTGGCGAGTGGGAAATGGATATTTCTGGCTCTGTAAACGCCTACTACAACACCACCAGCTGCGACAACGCTGGCGCAGCTGCCGATGGTGCTTTGGGTGTGTGTGGCGGTACTGCCACAGGTCAAGACCGCACTTCGATCCAAAACGGTCTGTTGCCAGGTTTCATTATTTTTTCAGCTTCGACTACGCAAGCAGGCTACGACTTGAAGGCGGTTATTTCGATCGATCCCGGTACAACCTTCACAGGAGCTGGCACCGGTACTTCAGGTCAATTGGTTGGTGACCAACGACGCGTTTTCCTGCAATTCGGCAACGCAACCATGGGTACGATCAAGGCAGGACGTGACATCGGGTTGTTCGGGCAAAATGCCATTCTGAATGACATGTCATTGCTGGCGGTCGGCGGTGGCTCGGGCTTCAACGGTGCATTGAACACCACCCTGGGTTCTATCGGCGCTGGCTACATCTACACGGAATTTCAACCTCAAATTACTTACACCGCACCTGCGATTGGAAATCTGAGCCTGTCTGCCGGCGTTTTCCAACCAAAAACACCACGTGGTGAAGCAGATTCACCCGGACTTCAAGCCCTGGCATCTTACAGCCTGGGTGACACAGGTAAAATCTGGGGTGCATTGGTCAACCAAGGGCGAGACACATTGCCGGATGATCCTGCAACAGCTGGCAACAATGCCCAGAGTGATATCGCTGGTTATGAAGTTGGTGCCGCTTTGAACTTCGGCAATTTGGGTCTGGTGGGCAATTACTACACCGGCGAAGGCTTGGGTACGACATTGATCGGATTCGGCGGGGCTGACCTACAAGGTCTCGAACGGGACTCCGACGGCTACCTGGTTCAGGCCACATACAAGGTCGGCAACACCAAATTTGGTATCAATTACGGCGCCTCCACCCTGGATGCTACCAGCAACGATGCGGCAATCATGCTGGACGAAACAAGCCAAATGGTTCTGGGCGTGTACCACAACTTGACCCCAAGCCTGACGATTGCGGGTGAGTACATCACTCGTGAAGAACAATATCGCTTTGCACCTGCTGGTACACCAAAAGGTGAAGAGAACACAATCGCCGTAGGCGCAATCCTGTTCTTCTAATCGTTAACCACCCTCCGTTAACGGTTATCCCTAAGGCGCGAGCTCACAAGGTTCGCGCCTTTTTGCATTGTGTTTCAAACTGCAACAGTTTGAACAAGCGAAACACCCGAACAGGCACCCATTTCCCACATCGCAAAAATACCGACAGCGCTGCATGTACGGCACGGGAATTGCTATTTAAACCTTTGAGGACGAACAAAACGGCGCAAGCCAAGTTCTTCACCCAAGCCATGTGCCAAGGTGCATTTTTATAAAGTAAAAGGAGGATATTTCATGCAGTGGACTACACCATCATTCGTTGACATGCGTTTCGGTTTCGAAATCACCATGTACATCGCCAACCGTTAATTTGACGGTTCGCACAGCCCCGGATAGCCTTTCAGGCTGGCGGGGCTTTTTTTACCCCTGAAGAAAAGCAACTATGAAAATCAAAGTTCTGGGTTCCGCAGCAGGCGGAGGGTTCCCGCAGTGGAACTGCAACTGCAACAATTGCCAAGCTGTCAGGGCCAAAGCGCCCGGCTACACCGTGCGCACCCAGTCGTCGATTGCCATATCGGATGGGTCAGCCAACTGGATTCTGGTGAATGCGTCACCCGACATTCTCACCCAGATCAAGAACACCCCTGAATTGCAGCCCAACCGCGGCCCGCGCGACACAGGCATTTCTGCTGTCATTTTGATGGACGCACAAATTGATCACACCACTGGCTTGTTGATGATGCGAGAGGGCAAAACCCCCATGCGCCTGTTCACAACACCAGCGGTGTGGGAAGACCTGACCAACGGCTTGCCATTGGTTCCCACCCTTGGATTTTATTGCGGCGTGAAATGGACGCCCTTGTGCACCGAGTGCGATGACCCATTGACCATCAGCCCGCTGGACAGCATCAAGATTAAATCAATCCCCTTGATTAGCAAGGCACCGCCCTACTCCCCCAGCCGCTACGCGCAACGCCGTGGCGACAACATTGGTTTGTTGATTGAAGACACCAACACCGGCAAGAAAGTGTTTTATGCACCTGGGCTTGGTGAAATTACGCCTGATATTTTGCCCTACATGCAACAAGCCGATGTGTTGATGGTCGATGGCACCTTCTGGACCGAAGATGAAATGGTCACGCAAGGGTTTTCGCAAAAAATGGCCGCTGACATGGGCCACTTGCCACAAACCGACAAACCGGGTCAGCGCGGTTCTGGCATGATCAGCCAGCTGAGCCAGTTCGAGGGCCAACGCAAAATCCTGATTCACATCAACAACACCAATCCGATTCTGTACGAGCATGGCGACGAACGCGCCATACTGGCCGACAATGGAATTGAAGTGTCCTACGATGGCATGGAGATTCTTGCATGAGCAGCAACAAAGCCTGGAGCAAAAAAGAGTTCGAAGAACGCTTGCGCGCCAAAGGCGACCGCTACCACATCCACCACCCTTTCAATGTGGCCATGCGGGAAGGCAAACTAAGCCGTGAACAATTGCGTGGCTGGGTAGCCAATCGTTTTTACTACCAGGTGTGCATTCCGCAAAAAGACGCCGCTGTAATGGCCAATTGCGACGACCGCGAAACACGCCGACGTTGGGTGCAGCGTATTCTCGACCACGATGGCTGGGAAGGCAACGCCGGTGGTATTGAAGCCTGGAGCCGCTTGGGCGAGGCAGTTGGCATCGACAAAGACACGCTTTGGAGCCAGCAACTGGTGTTGCCCGGTGTGCGCTTTGCCGTGGATGCTTATGTGAATTTTGCGCGCCGCGCGCCTTGGCAAGAAGCGGTGTGTTCATCGCTAACCGAAATGTTTGCGCCGGAAATTCACAAACAACGCTTGAGCAACTGGCCCAAAGATTACAAGTGGGTGGCACCTGAAGGCTTGAATTATTTTCGGTCGCGAATCAGTTTGGCGCAGCGCGATGTAGAACACGGTTTGGAAGTGACACTGAATTATTTCAAGACCCGCGCACAGCAGGAACGCGCACTTGAAATTCTTCAATTTAAACTGGATGTGTTGTGGAGCATGTCAGATGCGATTGCGCTGGCTTACCCCGACAAACCTGCCAAAACAAAACAGAAGAAACAATGAGCACCGAGACCAACCCAGTTTTGCCGGAATACCCAAAACTAAATCGCTTGTTCCGTCTTCAGTACGAAGAAGCACAAAAAACACATGTGCTCTTGTACCCCGAGGGCATGGTGAAACTGAACCAGTCGGCCAGCGAAATTTTGCTGCTGTGCGACGGCACCCGAACAGTGGTGGATATTGTTGCCGCACTTGAAGCCAAGTTCAGCGCAAGCGGACTGGACGCCGATGTGCGCAGCATGCTGGAAGAAGCCGCACGTCGAAACTGGCTGGACGCATGAACAGCCTGAGCGAGCAAAACATGCGCCCTGCCGGCCCCCTGTGGCTGCTGGCCGAGCTGACCTACCGCTGTCCGCTACACTGTGTGTTCTGCTACAACCCGGTTGATTACAAAACCAACACGAATGAACTAAGCACCGCCGAATGGAAAGAGACCATGAAGCAGGCCCGTGCCTTGGGCGCGGTGCAACTGGGCTTCTCGGGTGGCGAGCCTTTGCTGCGCGACGACCTCGAAGAACTGGTGGCTTACGGCCATGAACTGGGCTACTACACCAACCTGATTACCTCCGGCATTGGCTTGAAACCCGCCCGGCTGGATGCATTGAAAGCCGCTGGCCTTGACCACATTCAAGTGAGTTTTCAAGACGCAACGCAAGCTGCGAACGACGCACTCAGCGACACCAAAACATTCGCCAAGAAACTGGAAATTGCGACGGCCGTGAAAGCGGCGGGATGGCCCATGGTGTTGAACGTGGTGCTGCACCGCTTGAATCTGGATCACATCGATTCAATCATCGAGCTGGCGGTGAAGCTGGGGGTTGAATACCTGGAATTGGCCAACACCCAATACTACGGCTGGGCCTTCAAAAACAAGGCGGCGTTAATACCCACCCACGCGCAACTGAAACACGCCGAGGAACGCGTTGCCGCGTGGCGTGAAAAACTGGGCAACACCATGAAGCTGTTGTTTGTGGTGCCCGATTACTTCGAGAAAACACCCAAGCCCTGCATGAGTGGTTGGGGCAATGTGTTTCTCAGTATCAGCCCCGACGGCACCGCCCTGCCTTGCCAGGCTGCGCGCATGTTGCCCGGTTTTGAATTCCCCAATGTAAAAACAAGTTCTGTTGAACACATTTGGTATGCAAGCGATGGCTTCACCCGCTATCGTGGCGATGCCTGGATGAAAGACCCTTGCCGCACTTGCCCCGACAAAGCGAAGGATTACGGCGGTTGTCGCTGCCAGGCCTACCTGATCACCGGTGATGCCACGAATGCCGACCCGGTGTGCCACAAATCGCCTGAGCATGAAAAGGTGCTTGAGTTCGTGAATGCTGCTCAACGTCGAGACAACCCCAACGATTACCTGAAAGTTCAGAAGGCTGAACAGCAAATGCTGGCCAATTCAGCCGAGGTGCCCGTGGTATGGTATCGCAGCGATCACAACAGCTTGCACCTCAGCAAAAACGGCTCTTGAACACCAACAACAACGCAACCGACAACACAATCCGCCTGCACGCACAGGGCCTGTCCTTCTCCTGGGGAGAACGTCGGGCACTGAGCAATGTCAGCCTTGATTTAAACGCTGGCGAAATGTTTGGCCTGCTGGGCCCCAACGGCGCAGGCAAAACAACCCTGATCAGCCTGATCGCAGGCTTGATCACACCCCACCAAGGGGAGCTCTCCGTGCTGGGTTACAGCACCCGCAGGGCGGCCGATCTTGCCCGAAAAAATCTGGGCTTTGTGTTTCAATCGGTGTCACTGGACCGCTTCATGACTGTGGAAGAAAACCTGCTGTTTGCCTCGGGCCTGCAAGGCATGAACAAGGCGCAAACCAAAGCCAACCTCGAGCACCTGTACACCATTTTCCCGATTCAAAGCTGGTTACACCGCACTGTAGGAAGCCTCTCGGGTGGACAAAAACGGCTAGTAGACATTGCGCGCGCCATGGTGCACAAACCTGGCGTTCTTATCCTCGATGAACCCACCACAGCGCTTGATGTGCCTTCGAAAAACAGCGTGTGGCAAACCCTGAAAACCCTGCAAGCCATTGACGGACTCACCATTTTTGTTGCTACGCATTTGATGGACGAGGCCAACAGTTGTGACCGTGTCGGCTTTCTGAACCAAGGCGAATTAAGCTGGCTAGGTACCCCCGCACAAGCACTCGATGAACTGCCCGATCAAAGCGTAACCAGCGTGCGCACAGCCACATTGGCCGACTGGTTTGTGTGGAAAATGAACGGCGGAGCGCACTGAGTATGTTGTTGCATTTTTATTGGGCTGTGATACGCCGCGAAAGCCAAAAGCTGTTGAAACAACGCGACCGCCTGGCCGCTGCCATGGTTCGCCCTGTGCTGTGGTTGTGGATTATCGGTGGTGGCATGCAGGCACTGGCTGGCGGCGACTACACAGCGCGTTTGTTGCCCGGCATTGTGGGTATGACCCTGCTGTTTGGCGGCATGGTGGGCGGCCTGAGCATTGCTTTGGACAAAGACGCGGGCACCATGCGATTGCTGGTAACAGCCCCTGTGAAAACCCATCACATCCTGATTGCCAAAACCCTGGGAGCCGCCATGGGTGCACTGGTTCAAATGGGCCTGCTGATCACCTTGCTTCTGGCCTTCGAAGGCCTTTATACCTTGCTGTTTCCGCTGGGTTTTGATTTGCAGAATGTACTGCCTTGGGTTGGCCGCACCTTGTGGCCCCAGTTGCATGTGCTGCTGCCCGGCGCCGTATTGGCTGCTTTGGCTTGCGCAGCATTGGGTGTGCTGTGCGGCACTTTTGCAAAAAGCATCGACGGCTTTGCGGTCATGATGAACTTCGTAATTTTTCCGGTGTTTTTCTTCAGTGGCGCGTTGTACCCGATCGATCCAATGCCCGCGCTGGCACGCTGGGTGGCCTTGCTCAACCCCTTTTCTTATTGCGTCGATCTGCTGCGCCATTCCTTCAGCAGCCATGCTGAATTCAGCGTGTTGTTCAGTGCATCCGTTCTGGCAATTGCCACCGTCGCCATGCTGGTGGTGGCCACCTGGAAGTTCTCTCAAAGTGGTGCTGCAGTGCCCTTAAATCAATAAAATACTATTTTTAGTTAGATTTTGTAGAGAATAACTCTACAATTTTAAAGCACGATCGTTCGTATTTTTACCTACAATGTCCTCGCAAATTTCCATTCCTAAAACGGATCCAAGAGGACGACATGAAACAATCCGCTTTTCAATTCAAAATCATCTCCACCGCCATTGCCACACTGTGCATGGCCGGTTCAGTGCAGGCTGCAGGCTTCGCATTGCTTGAGCAAAACGCCAGTGGTGCCGGCGTGGCCTACGCAGGCAAAGCCGCCATTGGTGAAGACGCCAGCGCGGCCTGGTTCAACCCCGCCAGCATGAGCCGCCTGAAAGAACGCCAAGTGGTGCTGGGTGGGCATTACATTGATTTGAACAGTGAGTTCAACAATGAAGGCACAACAACCCCACCTGCCATGACCACCAACACCGGTCGCAATGTGGGTGATTTCGGATCTGAAGGTTACATTCCGAACTTCCACTTGGTTCTACCCTTCAACGACAAAATCAATTTCGGTTTATCGGTTGCTACACCATTCGGCTTGAAAACTGACTATCAGCCAGACTGGATCGGTCGCTTTCAGGGCATCACTTCTGACATCAAATCGGTGAACATCAATCCCTCTGTCTCATACAAGGTGAACGAACAGTGGTCAGTGGGTGCAGGTGTATCAGCACAGAAACTGGATGCCAAATTGAGCAGTTCTACCGTACTTGGACTGAACACGGAATCGTTGACTACCATTGCGGGCGATGGCTGGGGCTACGGCTTCAACTTGGGTGTGATGGGTCAATTGACTCCAGCAACGCGCGTTGGCGTCGCTTACCGCTCAGCAATTGAGCAGGATCTTGAAGGGAACGTGACATTCAGCGGTCCTGCAGCAGCCACTCAAAACAGCGACCTAAGCAGCAAAATTCGCCTACCCTCATCCTTAAGCATTTCAAGCGTGACTGACTTGAACCCCAAATGGCAATTGTTGGCTGATGCCACATGGACCGAGTGGACTACCATTCAAAAACTTCAGTTTGATCGCGTGAACGCCGGAGCTGGTGCCGCACCGATTCCGGTTCAAGACTACGAGTGGAAAAACAGCTGGCGCTTTGCGGTGGGTGGTATTTACAAATACAGCGACACCATCAATTTGAAAGCGGGTGTGGCTTACGACATGACACCCGTACCGGATGAGCGTCGCAAAGTGCGTTTGCCTGATGAAGACCGCATTACCTTGGCAGTTGGTTCACAGTACAAGTTCGACAAAGCCACAACCTTCGATGTGGCCTTTCAATACGTGATGCCAGACAAGGCAAAAATTGACAGCACGGAAGGCGCCGGTGGCGCACAAAGCCGCGTGTTGGGGACCGCCGAAGGTGATGCTTTCATTCTTTCAGGTCAGGTGTCTTACAAGTTCTGATTCAGTTTTGTAGACAGAAAAAAGCCCGACTTATGTCGGGCTTTTTTATAAATAACCCGATGGCCCGCCATACGGGCTGACCGCAACCAAACGACCACTCAGGTAATAAGCGACACACCAAAAAAGCAGGGTAACGACACAAAGCCCCACACCATAAGGTATGGGCACATCAGGCAACAGATGCAAAAAAGCCAAAGGAAATACCAGCAACAAGGCTTTCTTGGGCCACAGCCGCCCGTGCGTGTAAAGCTGCCGTGCAGTCAATACACTATACAAAGAAGCAAGTCCAAGTCCAATTTGTACTCCCCACCATTCGAGATTTACGAACAAATGATCAACAACAGCAAAGTGTGAGGACAATGTAAGCACCGTGCTAACAATGTATAACGACCAAATATAGGGAGGGGGCAAAATGAATTTCATGATGCCAAGTCCACAAGGTAAATGCTAAGTTCCTTAACATGACCATCCAAAGTACTCGACAAAAACGACAGTCCCGCAGCAATCGAATCTTTCAAACTTTTAAGGGCACCAATTGATATTTCTTGTCGCGAATAACGTTTGGGTTCTCTGCCACTTCGAATCAGTTTTTTCAATTCCCCGTTGGAAACATTTGGCCTGCGAAGTTTGATCATTTCCTTGGTCAACAAAGTAGCCTGTTGCCTGTTGACATTACCCGTCAAAGCAGCGGGAATATTCACACCGGCATTACTCAAAACTTTTACAGCACGGCGCGCTGCCATTGCAGATGCACCCACACCCAAAAGCGACACACCATCCAGAACCTGCAAAGTCGTTTTGTAGGCAGGCAGTTCATCGAGGCGCTGATTAACACCTGGTGAAAATATTGCATTAGTGGTTCTGACGAACGAATTACCACAGCTTAAGGCAGTGGCAGCGGTCGCCGCACCCGCCACCGCCGATACCGCCAAGCTTGTACCACCTGAAAATGGCGCACCAACACCACCCCCCAACGTCACAACCCCCGCAACCACCGCCGCCGTGCAGTTAATCGCAGCCATCGCACCTTCCGCCAACACCTCCCGACCAGAAACTTCTGGCTTGCCGGTTTTAATATCGATCACGATGTATTGGTTTTGAACCGGTGCAGTGTGGGGTTCACGAAGCACTGCTGCACTGCCATCCACAGCAAGCACTACTCCAAGTGGTCGAAGCTCGATGACAGAATTTGCAGATTGAAGAACTTTCTGGCGAATTGCGGGTGAAATGACTTCAGACATGATTGGGTGCTGGGGATGGAAACTCCCGATTATCAATCTGCCATCGAGAAAACCAAAAAACCGGGTTTTTGGATCACTCACTCTGAGGATAGGCGAAAAAATGCCCGGCTCAAGGCCGGGCAGAAAAGACGCATTCGTTTAGGAGACTCTCAAACCGCCACAACTTTTTCCAGCTCCCAATCAATGCCGGAAAAAGGTCCCAAGGAGCAATTTGATCAAACCGTTTGCGTCAATAAGTTCCCTGCGGAGCAGGCAGAAAACTTGGGGGTGAAAATGACAACACTTCTAAACGCTCTACTACTTCACTACTCACCAAACCACCCCGCACGGGGCAGTTTGGTGTACTTCACAAACTGATTACTTCATCAGTTTGAATACCCACACGGAACCGCCTTGTTCAAGGTAGTTCACTTTGCTGGCTACGTCACCGCCCCACAAGGGAACAGCGCCACCCCAACCAGACACAACAGCCACATACTGCTGACCGTCTTTGTCCTTCCAGGTCACGGGAGGTGCTACAACACCAGAACCTGTCTGGAATTTCCACACTTCCTTACCGGTTTTCGCATCAGCTGCCTTCAGGAAACCTTCTGGAGTACCCCAGAACACCAGGTTACCGCCAGTGGTCAAAACACCGCCCCACAGAGGCGCGTTGTTCGTGATTTCCCACTCGATCTTGCCGGTCTTGGGGTTCATCGCACGCAGCGCGCCGATGTAGTCAAAGCCAGGCAATGTCTTGATGGTGAAACCAGCGCCCAGGTAAGCAGCACCTTTCTTGTAGGTGATTGGCTCGTTCCAGATCTCCATGCCCCACTCGTTGGCAGGAACGTAGAACAGACCTGTGTCAGGGCTGTAAGCCATTGGCTGCTGGTTCTTGCCACCGAGGAATGAAGGTGCAGAGAATACGGTTTCGCCTTTCTTGCCGTCCATCTTGGTGGGGTCACCAGGGCGGTTGGCCGGGTCGAAAATCGGGCGACCTGTCTTCATGTCGATGCCCTTGGCCCATGTGATTTTCTTCACGAAGGGGAAGGCGTTTTCCAGCTTGCCGGTTGTGGCGTCATTCACATACATGAAACCGTTGCGGTCGGCTTTGGCGCCAACACGCTTGCCATTCATGTCAAAGGTGATGAACTCGTTCACACCGTCGTAGTCCCAACCGTCGTTGGGTGTGGACTGGTAGTGCCACTTGATCTGACCTGTTTTTACATCAACAGCAACGGTGGCAGTGGAGTACAGGTTGTCGCCTGGGCGCAGGTGGCTGTTCCAGGGTGCTGGGTTACCAGTACCGAAATAGGCCAGACCTGTTTTGCTGTCGTATGTACCGCCCAGCCAGGTTGCTGCACCGCCGGTTTTCCACATGTCGCCTTTCCAGGTCGCATTGGTGGTACCGGAAATGCCAGCTTCTTTCTTGTTGCCGTCTTTGTCCCACACATAACCCATGTGGCCTTCAACGGTTGGGCGCAGCCAAACCATTTCACCTGTTTTAGCATTGCGTGCTTCAACACGGCCTACCACACCAAATTCACCACCGGATACACCTGTCAACACCAAACCATTGGCGATGATGGGTGCAGCCGTGTTGGAGTAACCAGCTGCGTAGTCGTCAATCTTGTCCTTCCAAACCACCTTGCCGGTGTTCTGGTCCAATGCGATCAACTGGGCATCCAGTGTCGCGAAAATCACCAGGTTGTCATACAGGGCTGCACCACGGTTCACCACGTCACAGCAAGGCATGATGCCTTCTGGCAGACGGTGCTCGTACTTCCACAGTTTTTCACCTGTTGAAGCATTCAGTGCGTAAATGCGTGAGTAGGAACCGGTTACGAACATCTTGCCGTTGTGAATCAGCGGCTGGCTTTCTTGACCACGCTGTTTTTCACCACCGAACGAGAATGACCAGGCTGGAACCAGCTTGCCAATGTTCGATACGTTGATGTCTTTCAATGGGCTGTAACGCTGACCCTCTGTACCAATACCCCAAGACAATACATCGCCTGTGGATTTGGCATCGTTTTGAATCATTGCGTCTGTCACAGCGGCTGAAGCCACTGCTGGAATCGCCAGTGCGGTTGCTACCATCGCGCTAAGCAGAGTTTTGCGCATTATTTGTTTCTCCTCTCTTCATCCGTTACTTTGAGGTTCTCGCCCCTCGTTTGCAGAGTCGGGGCTACCCGGTTAGAACCTAGCGCAAGCTTCATGCCAAGTAGAATATTCCATCTAAATAAATTTTTTATTCAATAAAATCAGTGCGTTATAAATTCACCCTCATTTGAGTGATTTCATTCATCGCAATCAACAAAAAAAGAGACAGTTTTGTGACATTGCAACAGCTCACCTGTTCAGCAACGCACAAACTGTCCCTTTTTGACACACTTGTTACAGCGTTAACCCTGATTCTCTCGCTTAGAAACCACCCAGAGCCTGCTTTTCATACAGGGGGTACAAGTTGGTCACATTGCGATAAAACTCGGCCGGGTAAGCTGCAAAGCTTCGGAACCGCTCGGGCGCACCTTGCTTCATCACGTCATTCATTTCTTCACCCATCGCAGCGGCGTCAGTCAGTCGTTTTTCAAGCCAGCTCAAGTAATCCAGGGTTTGGTCGATTGCCTCGCCGCCCCAACTGACTGGACCATGGCTGGGCACCACCACTTTGGGCTTCATGGCTTGAAGCTTTTTCAGGCTTTCAATCCACGGCTTCAACCTGGCATGCGGCGTGGTCACAATACGCTTGTAAAACACCAAGCCCCCCGCCCACATCACCTTGCTTTCAGGATCAAACACCACCAAATCGGAATCGGTGTGGCCTTTCAACTCGAGAGTTTGAATGGGTTTGCTGCCAAAGTTTCTTAAACCACCCGGAGCAATGGTTTGTGCAGGGAATACGCTTTCAGTGCCCTTCATCCAGTCGCCACATAAACGGTACAGGTTGGTTTCATACAAAGCAGCTTCTGCTTTAATGCCTTGAATAGTCAGCTTTGTCGCGGCAAGGGATTCTTTGGGATAAGCCTGATTGCCCAAAAAATAATCCGGGTGAAGGTTCAGCGCCACCACCTGCTTCACAGGTTTGTTTTTGCTGACCGAATCAATCAAGGCCCGTTGCTGCTCGCCATAAAGCCGTGAAGTTCCGGTGTTGATCACATACACCCCGGCATCATCCATGTAAAAACCGGTGTTGATGATGTTGCAGCCATTGGCCTGTGAAAAGTCGTCGTTGGCGCCAGCGATCACATACCAGCCACCTGCCAGTTTGGTGGCTTTCAAACCGTAATCCAGGGTGGATTTGTTTGGTGTTGGCTTGGCAATATTGGGCAGTTCAGCCAGCACAGGGCCAGCAGCAAGAGTTAAGGCGGAGGCAGCAAACATTGCGCGCACAGCTTTGCACAAATTCATTGGGTAACCTTTGCATCAATCCGGTTGCCGTTGTTGTCGCGCCCCACCAGGCTGATTGGGCCTACCGGCTTTTTGTCGAAATCAAATGAGAACAAGGGGTTCTCCGAGACTGGCTCGAAGGGGTAAAGCTTGGCCAGCACCTGCTTGTTCTTGTCTTGCAGAATCATTTCTTCAATGTAAAACGCGGGCACGCCGGCCACCAAACCGGTGTCCATGGGGTGCGACACCTGCACACGCAGGCGTGCGTCATCGCGCAACTGGTTGGCATCAAACATTTTGCCAGCCACCTTGTTCAGGGTTTGAGGCCAGCTGCCATCGGCCCGCGTTGCGCCGGGTACGGTGCAACCACCGCCAGCCGCTTCAATGAAGGCATATCCGACGTGCCACACGCCATCGGCGGTCAATGCCGCAACACGAATGGGGCTGGCCTGCTCCAGCTTGAAACGGAAATTCAAGGCGGGCTTGGCTTTCTCCGGGATGAATTCAAGCACCTTGCGAATCGGGTTTCTGTCCACCAGCACCACAATTTTTTTCACATCACCAAGCGCAGAGGCATCGAAGGAGACCGGCACGTTCATGGCGTCTTCAGCAAACAAGGGCACTGTCACCTTGATTCGGGAATCGAACACCGTTTTGGCACCGGCCTCGAAAAACTGCCCTTTCATGTCGGGCCATTGCATGGAACCCAGCGGGTCGCCGCCAGTCAAATCAGCTTTCACCGCACCCAGTTCTGCGGGCGCTGCCAAAACCGGGCTGGCGAAGAAATTGCTCATCAACCAGAAACTGCTAACGAGAACCCCAAGCGGGATCATTTTATTAATCGATTGTTTTGTACTGCTGAACATCATGATTACCTGTCTCCTGCTTTTTGTAATCTGTCAGAATGCAAGCAATCGACATGCCTGTATCCGCAAATGCTCAATTTAAAAATATCTGCACGCTGGAAAAAAGACGACGGCCAATTTGTTGAACTCGACCAGCGCATGTTGAACACCTTAAAAACCATCGACACCGCGGGATCCATTTCGCTGGCCTGCAAAGCAATGGGTGTTTCTTACCGTACCTTATGGTCTCAAATTCAGCAATACAACCAAATGCTGGGCGAGGAACTGGTGGCCACGCACGGGCGGGCGGGCGCCTGCCTGACAAGGTTTGGGCACAAGTTGATCTGGATGGTGGAACAGGGCAATGTGCGCGTTGCACCCGACCTGGGTACAGTGGGCGAGCAACTGAACGCCGAATGGCTGGATGTTGATCAAAACAAGCCCTGGATCAGCCTTGCTCTGAGCGACGACCTGGTGTTGCAAAACCTGTTTCAAAACACAGCGCTGTACAAAAAGCTTCAACTGTCGCTGCGCTGGTCGGGCAGCATTGCCGCACTTTCCGCCTTGCACCGCGGCGAAGTGCGCGTGGCTGGTTGCCATTTGCCGGTGGGTCTTGAAGAACACTCGCATGTGCATCAAATCATGCGGCGCTGGTTGCGTGGTTCCAACCTGAGTGTGGTTGAACTGTTTGAGCGTGACATTGGCTGGATGAGCCGCCCGGCCGCCAAGCCACCTACCCTGGAAGATGTGGCCCAAAGGCGCGCCCTGTTGGTGAACCGCAACTCGGCCTCATCCACTCATCATCAACTCGATGCCTTGATCACCAAAGCCTGCCTGAAAGCCGAAGACTTGCCAGGATTCTTTCACGAAGAGAATTCCCATTTGGCAGTCGCCTGTACTATCGCAGCGGGGCATGGTGATTTGGGCTTGGGTATTCGCGCGGCTGCCGACCATTACGAACTGCAATTCAGGCCAGTGTCCAAAGAACGCTATTTTTTGGTGTTGCACAACAGTGATTTGCAATACCGTGCGCTGGATATTCTGTTGCCTTGGTTGCGCAGTGCAGAAGTATTCGAGCATGTTCAAGGCGCTGCTGGGTATACACCGTTGAACTTGGGAAGAACACGTGCACTGGAATTGTTTCTCAACGAAATCCAAGCCAACTAACCCCCCCTCATTTGAGTGTGTCAAAACTGTGCAGCGCAATAATATTATGCAAATAATTGCATAATAAATCATTGTGCACTTGAACTCCCCAGCCCAATGTTCGGCAGATTTATTCCTAATTGATTGTCAATTCACATCTGCACTTGGAAACAAACTTCCATAAATCGTTGCCATCCGGCACTGGCATGCCCGTTGCGCAAGGCCCTCTACCACCATCAACACTACAAAGGAGTTAGGGACATGAATATGGTTGACGAATTAAAACTTGGCGTGGCATTTCCGTTCAAAGCGAAATACGACAACTTCATCGGCGGCAAATGGGTCGCTCCAAAAGGCGGGCAGTACTTCGACAACATAACACCAGTCACAGGCCAGGTGCTTTGCAAGGTTGCTCGCTCTCAAGCCGAAGACATTGAACTGGCCCTGGACGCGGCCCATGCCGCCAAAGACGCTTGGGGCAAGCGTTCGCCAACAGAACGCTCCATGATTCTGAATCGAATTGCCGACCGCATGGAAGAAAATCTGCGCCTCATTGCCGTGGCCGAAACACTGGACAACGGTAAACCACTGCGCGAAACCATGGCTGCGGATATTCCGCTTGCGATTGACCATTTCCGCTACTTCGCCGCCTGCATTCGCAGCGAGGAGGGCAGCATTTGTGAAATTGACCATCAAACCTACGCCTACCACTTCAATGAACCACTGGGCGTGGTCGGCCAAATCATTCCATGGAACTTCCCGATTCTGATGGCGGCCTGGAAGCTGGCGCCCGCGCTGGCTGCAGGCAACTGCGTGGTGTTGAAGCCGGCTGAACAAACACCCGCATCCTTGCTTGTTGTAATGGATTTGATTGCTGACCTGCTGCCTCCAGGTGTGTTGAATATCGTAAACGGTTTTGGTCTGGAAGCTGGCAAACCGCTGGCCAGCAATTCACGCATTTCCAAAATCGCATTCACTGGTGAAACATCCACTGGTCGATTGATCATGCAGTACGCGGCACAAAACCTGATCCCGGTTACGCTGGAATTGGGTGGCAAGTCGCCCAATATTTTCTTCTCCGACATCATGGATGCCGACGACGCATTCTTCGACAAAACACTGGAAGGCTTTGCGATGTTTGCCTTGAATCAGGGTGAAGTGTGCACATGCCCTTCACGCGCATTAATTCAAGAGGACATTTACGACGCATTCATTGAACGCGCGATTGAACGCGTGGGCAAAATCAAGCAAGGCAACCCGCTGGATGAAAGCACCATGATTGGCGCACAAGCTTCTTCAGAACAACTGGAGAAAATCCTGAGCTACATCGACTTGGGCAAACAAGAAGGCGCCAAGTGCCTGATTGGGGGCGAACAAAACAAACAAAGCGGCGACCTGGCTGGCGGCTACTACGTGAAGCCCACCGTGTTCAAGGGCCACAACAAGATGCGCATTTTCCAGGAAGAAATTTTTGGCCCCGTGTTGTCAGTGACCACTTTCAAGGACGAAGCCGAGGCCCTGCAAATCGCCAACGACACCCTGTACGGCTTGGGCGCCGGTGTGTGGAGCCGAGATGGTGCCCGCGCCTTCCGCATGGGCCGTGCCATTCAGGCGGGCCGCGTTTGGACCAACTGTTACCACCTGTACCCGGCCCACGCCGCATTTGGTGGTTACAAGCAATCGGGCATTGGCCGTGAAAACCACAAGATGATGTTGCACCACTACCAGCAGACCAAAAACCTGTTGGTGAGCTACAACCCCAACGCTTTAGGCTTTTTCTAAGCGTGTGAATTGATGTAGCAAGCGCCGCTCGACTCCAAAAGGGTTAAGCGGCAATGTCATTGAAATGGAGAAACCATGTCGAACCGAGTCAGCGCCAGCCCGCAAGCACTTGAATTGATCGCAACACTGAAGACCCAGCACGGCGATGTGATTTTTCATCAAAGTGGTGGTTGCTGTGACGGCAGTGCGCCCATGCTCTTTCACCGAAACGAATTTCCCTTGGGCGGCTCTGATGTCAAGCTGGGCGACATTGGTGGTGTCCCTTTTTACATGAGCAAATCGCAATTTGCGTATTGGCAGCACACTCACTTGACCATTGATGTGGTGAAAGGCAACGGCGGCATGTTCAGCCTGGAACGGCCCAGTGGCTTGCGATTTCTGACACGGTCTCGCTTGTATTCCGACGAAGAATTTGCGGCACTGCCGCCTGTACAACCTATGGAATAGTTCAATTACGACAAAAATGCGATCCATGCGCCAAACAGCAAAAACAGCCCACTGGCCACCAAACGCAACACTTTCAGTGGCAACACCCGCGTTAATTTTTCGCCCAGAAACACCACCGGGGCATTGGCAATCATCATGCCCAGCGTGGTACCGACCACCACCGGCAAAAAGTCGCTGTACTGCGCCGCAATGGCCACTGTGGCCAGTTGGGTTTTGTCGCCCATTTCCGCAAGAAAAAACACCACAATGGTGGTAAGCAACACTCCCCATTTGCCGGTCTCGGGTGCCGCATCATCGGCCTTGTCGGGAAACAGGGTCCAAATGCCCATGACCACAAAACTGGCCACCAGAATCCACTTCAGAGTGTCCGCGCTGATCAGCGTGGTGACCCAGGTACCCACTGCGCCAGCCAGGGCGTGATTCAACAGGGTTGCAATCAGGATACCCCACACAATTGGCCAGGGCTTTTTGAATCGGGTTGCCAGTATGATTGCCAACAGCTGGGTTTTGTCGCCCATTTCGGCCAATGTCACCAGGCCTGTTGCAGTTAAAAATGCTTCCATTGCGTTGCCAGTTTCAAAGTTGGCGCCAGTTTAACACCGCCCTTGCAAGGGTCATCCACAATTGACCCAAAGTTCATTACTGAAATAATGGGCATCAATTCAAGCCTCGCCTGTCCACATGACCCAATTCAATGTGCTCTCGGAAATTCTGGGAGTCACCGCCCCGGTGTTTGCCATGGTCTTCATGGGCCTGTTGTTGCGCAGGGTCAATCTGATCAACGACTCGTTCATTCAAACTGCCTCCACACTCACGTACAGGGCCACCATGCCCACGCTTTTTTTCCTGTCGATCTGGCAGGCCGATTTGCAAAGCGCATTCAACGCAGAACTGGTCTTCTTCCTGTGTGCTGCCACGGTCCTGGGGTTTTTGGGCAGCTGGTGGTGGGCCACACAAGCCATCCCGTACAGCCAACGGGGTGTGTTTGTTCAAGGTGCTTTCCGGGGCAATTGTGGTGTCGTCAGCTTCGCCCTGGTTGCTAGCTATTACGGGGCTTACGGGCTCTCGGTGGGTGGCGTGCTGGTTGGCTTTACCATCCTTTTGTTCAATGTGCTGTCGGTGCTGATACTGTCCGTTTACAGCCCCACCCTGAAGTTCAGCCCCGCCTCGGTGGGCAAGGAATTGCTGAAAAACCCCTTGATCATTGCTGTGGTGCTGGGCATGTTGGCCAGCGCAGTGAAGCTATACATACCGCAGTGGCTGTTGAAATCGGGGGAGTACTTCGCTGGCCTTACCCTGCCACTGGCGCTGATTTGCGTGGGTGGCACACTGTCTTTGGCCGGGGTCAAGGCTTCTGGCATGTCCGCCCTACAATCCAGCGCAATCAAAATCGCAATTTTGCCGGTGCTGGCCTGTGCTGCGGCATGGGCCATGGGCATTCACGGGCGGGATCTCATTATTTTGTGGATGTTCTTCTCAAGCCCAACCGCCGCAGCAAGCTTTGCAATGGCCGTGGCTGCCGGGGGCGATGGCAAACTGGCCGCCAACATCATCGCCCTCACTACGCTGGTGTCCATCGGAACCATGACTTTGGGCATTTACACGCTCACGGCGCTGGGGCACTAAATTCACGCGTTACACTCGGAATGAATTCCAACAACAATTCAAATCCACAGGTCGCAGTACATGAATACCCAAGCAGCAAGCCAAGTGACAATGACTCCCCGGCGGGAATGGGCGCTGCTGCTAATCCTCGCGGGTATCCAGTTCACCCACATTCTTGATTTCATGATCATGATGCCGCTGGGCCCACAACTCACGGCCGCGTTTGCAATCTCCGATGCCAAGTTCGGCCTGCTGGTGTCGGCCTACACCTTCGCTGCGGGTGCCTCTGGCCTTGTGGCCTCGCTGTACATTGACCGATTTGAACGGCGCCGATTGTTGTTGATCCTGTATGCGCTGTTCGCCGTGGCCACATTGGCTTGTGGCTTGGCCCCAACCTATGAAACGCTGATGAGCGCACGCATTGCCGCTGGTTTGTTTGGCGGTATTTTGTCTGCAATGATTCAAACCATTGTGGCCGATGTGGTGCCCTTTGCCCGACGGGGCAAAGCCATGGGCGTCATCATGACCTCGTTTTCGGTGTCCACCGTCATGGGTGTTCCACTGGGCCTGTATGTGGCCGCCCATTCCGACTGGCACACGCCATTCTTCGGCATTGCCGGCATCAGCTTTTTGCTGGTGGTCGCGGGCTGGTATGTTATTCCCACGCTACAGGGGCATTTGCATTCTCGGGGCGAAACCGGGCCATTGCAGGGCATTGCCCAGGTGCTTCGCGACACCAATCACTTGCGGGCATTTTGCTTTTCGTTTTGCATGATCTTTGCCGGGTTTTCAATTATTCCGTACATCACGATTTACATGCAGATCAATGCGGGCCTGTCGCCGTCCGACATTCCACTGATTTATCTGGCTGGTGGTGCAGCCACGCTGTTCAGTGCGCAAATCATTGGCAAGTTGAGTGACCGAATTGGCAAACTGAAAATGCTGCAAATCATCGCTGGCGTTGCTGTGGTTCCCATGGCA
Source organism: Limnobacter alexandrii (assembly GCF_005871185.1). Lineage (GTDB taxonomy): Bacteria > Pseudomonadota > Gammaproteobacteria > Burkholderiales > Burkholderiaceae_B > Limnobacter > Limnobacter alexandrii. Next base: position 1,444,070 of record NZ_SWKN01000006.1, on the reverse strand, counting down.
CTGATTACGCTGACCGAAGGCATGAGCATGGCGGTCATTCTGGTGATTACCACCTGCTTTTTTGTCTTTGTCAGTGGCCGAATGATTCCCGGCATGGCCTTGGTCAGCGCAGCCGGTAACCCGAAAAATCGTGGCACCTTCATGACGCTGAATTCATCGATGCAGTCTGCTGCAATGGGGCTGGCCGCGCTCATTGGCGGCGTGGTTATTTCGCGCAATGCGGAAGGCCTGATTGTCAACTTCTGGTTGTGCAGTGTGATTGCGATCACATTCAACCTGGCCGCCTTGTTGATTGCAAGAAAGTTGCGGGTGTATCAGTAAGGCTGTGAATCTGCTTTGGTTAGCTGGCCATGCGGCGAATGATCGAGGACACCACCAAACGCAAACCTTTGATCTCCTTCACTTCCAGAGGACGCTTTTCTTTCAGGTCTTTGTCTTTGCTCAGTTCTTCAAGCTTGTGTTCAATTTCTTTCAACAGCTCAAGTTGTTGCTTCATGATCATTTACCAATAAACTCGGGTACGCGAAATATACACGCAAGCAGGCCTGCATTGGATGACAGTTTTGTGACAGGCCATGTGCTTCACACTGCAACAGTCCGAATGGATTGATCCTTGCTTGTGTTCTGGGCATGCTCAAGCCAACTTTCAAAATCATGACACTGCCCAACCGATTCGCAACTGCCTTTTTCATCTTGCTTGGTGCAAGTGCACTGACCAAGGCAAACGCAGAATGGCCTGTATTTGGTGGAGACTGGAATCACCAGCGACACAGCCGATTGACTCAAATTGCACCCGACAATATTGCGCAACTGGAACCGGCCTGGGAATTTGACACAGGGATCTCCTCCAGTTTTCAAGCCACGCCCATTGTGGTCGATGGAATCATGTATGTGTCGCTGCCTTTTAACCATGTGGTGGCCTTGAAAGCTGACACCGGCAAGCTGCTGTGGCGTTACACGCACGATCGCATCAAAGACCGCCCAATGTGCTGCGGGCCTGCCAACCGGGGCGTGGCGGTCAGCGATGGAAAAGTATTCATGGGTACGGTCGACTCCCGTTTGCTGGCACTGGATGCGGCAAACGGTAGAAAGCTGTGGGACATTGACGTGACCAAGGGCGATCAAGGCATACAGGAAGATGCCAGCGCCTTGGGCGCACAACTGAACACACAGGATGGAAAACTTGAGGTGTCTGGAACTTCGGGAGCGGGTATTAACATGGCCCCCATGGTGTTCGATGGCAAAGTCATTGTGGGCATTACCGGCGTGGGCTACGGTCTGCACCTGGATTCACCCGACCCCGATGCCCCGCTGGGTTCAGTCGTGGGCATTGCAGGCAATTACGGCCGGCGCGGGTTTATGGCCGCCTACGACATCAACACAGGGACACAAGCCTGGAAGTTCGACACCGTACCCAACCAAGGTTGGGAAGGCACATTCACCCGGAAAACGCCAGACGGCGTGGTACTTCCCCGTGACATTGATCAGGAAAAAGCCAACGTTTCAAAGTACCCGGATGCCTGGCAGTTCGGTGGCGGCTCAGCCTGGAGCACTCCGGCCATTGACCGTGAAAACGGCATGCTCTATTTCGGCACCGGGAACCCTTCCCCACAAATGGAAGGTTCATCACGACCGGGCGACAACCTGTACACCGCATCGATTGTTGCGCTTGATGTTCGCACCGGTGCATTGAAGTGGCACTACCAGCAAGTGCCACACGACATGTGGGGCTACGATGTGGCCAGCCCACCAGTTCTTTTCACGACACAGCACCAAGGCCAGGCAGTGCAGGCGGTTGGACAAGCCGGTAAAACAGGTTGGTTCTACGTACACAACCGAATCACCGGTGAACTGCTTTTCAAAAGTGAAGCCTTCGTGCCGCAACACAATATGTTTACCCTGCCCAGCGAACAGGGCAATGTAATCTATCCCGGAGTCATTGGCGGCTCGAACTGGTCGCCAGTTTCAGTGGATGAACAACGCCGCATGGTGTTCATCGCGGGCATTCACTGGCCTGTGAAATATCAGTTGCATGAACTGAAAGCCAAGGGCAACAAACCTGCTTTGAAATATTCATCCATGTCGCCAATCGAGGACGGAGAAAAATACGGTTTGCTGTCAGCCATTCATTTGGACACCGGTAAGCTGCTGTGGCAGCACAGGGTCAAGGCCCCCCTGATTGGCGGCGTTTTAAGTACAAAGACAGGTCTGGTTTTTTCTGGCGAAGGCAGTGGAGAGTTTTTTGCGCTTGATTCAAACACGGGTAAACGCGTTTGGGAACAGGCCAACCCGGCTGGTGTAAATGCACCACCTGTTAGTTACGAGGTCAGTGGCAAACAATATTTGGCTGTGGCAATTGGCGGCAACAAATTGTTTGGTTTCAAGCAAGGGCAAACCATCAAAGCGTGGGCATTGAAGGCTCAATAAGCAGCCAGTGATTGTCCAGGGTCAATAAATTGCTGTGTTCCCCGGCCTGCTGTCCAAGCCACACCTGATTGCCTTGTGCGGCCAAGGCGCAAGCGGCTTTTGCATGCTGTGTGCTCAGCAACCTTCCCTTTGCGTCGAACTTTGCCGCTGAATCGTTCTTGGTACAACTGATCACAAAGCCTTCGGGCGTCGCGACAATGTCACCCGCATAACCTTTTACATCAACAGATTCCCCTACTGTGCGCAAACCACTTTCATCGAGCAAAGCGAGTACGGGTGCAGCCTCTTGATCGGCCTTTTGCGCATGATGCGCCTGCATGGCAATGCCCACCACGCCGCTGGCATGCAGGGCCATGTGGCGCAAGCTAAGCCGCGAGTCTGGCAGGGTCCACTGCTTCAACACATCGCCGGTTTTGGGGTTCATGGCCACCACTGAAGAATCCATGGGCAACTGGTTCAATTGCGCACGCCCCATGTCTGCATGGGTTTGTATGCCGCCATTGGCCACCAGCAAAAAGGGTTCGTCGATACCCAACACAGCACCGGGCAGCACCAGCATTTCATGCGGGTCTCGACCCAATGTTGGCCACACATCAATCAACTCAAAAGTTTCACGGTGACGAACACCCAACACGCCTTGCCCAGTGAGCACATCAGTTTCCGTGGTGAAAAGCCAATCGCCATGTGTTGCGCTGTGCCCGTTCAAATGACGGTCTTCGTCTTGCCAGGTGCGCGCAGTGTCTCCGGTTTGAATATTCAGGCGCAGCAACCAGTCGCCGGGGCGGCGCGCAATTACCAAATACTCATCGCCGTGAAGGTGCATCAGGCCGTGCGGGCGGGTGGGCAAATTCACAGCTTGTTCAATGGTAAAGCTGGGCGTAAGCACGCCCACCTGATAAGCGCCCGTGGGCAGTTGCCATGCGGCAAGCAAACTGGTGTGCCCGCTGTTTGTAGCCGCTTTGCAATGCAAGGGAATGGCAAGCGACAGCGCCAATGCACCGCCTTGCAAAAAAAATTGTCGGCGAGACAACACCATGTGGATCAATCGCCGTCTGAAGAAGAGAACTGAATGGACACATTCAAGCCCTTGGCCACCTCGGTCTCCAAAAAGCCCTTCAAGACTTTGGCGGCTTTCACCGATTGCTCAACACTGGCAGGTTTCGAAATATCGTTGGCCTTCAGCGCCGCTGCAACAGCGTTGGCGCGAAGTAACAAGGTATCCGCCAGGTCAATTTTTCCCAAACCTCGCAGGTAGGCTTCCAGGGGTACCACCTGTTGCGCCGGATCGGGCACTGTTTGTGTGTTCACCACCAGCAAATCTGCAAGGCCCTGCCATTGCGCCGCCCAGGTTTTTTCGGTCAATCCGAGCGCAGAAAAAGGCCAATCCGCCGTGCCACCCGCAGCAAGTTGATCCTTGTTTTTCAACAAGGGTTTTTCCATGCGCTCCCAAGCCAGGTTGTGTGTTGCGCCCACCAACTGGTTGAAATACAACTGCATGTCGGCTTGATCAACACCTTGCCAGTTCAAATCAGACACCGTGCGAATCATGTCGCGTACCACTTCCTGTGCATAATTGCACTCGGGCGCACCTGCCTTGAAAGCGGTTTGCTCCAGCAAATATTCAAGGGCCGGAAAACCTTTTGCGGGGCTTCCCACCAAGGCCATGGCCTGGGCACCCTGGGGCTGTTTCTTGATTGCGCGTTCAAGCAAGTTGACTCGCAATGGTCGAAAATCGATTTGCCGCACGGTGTTGTTCAGCAGCATCGGCCCCATGACCACGGCAGACAATTCAAGCCATGCCAGGTAGGTTTGCGAGTACTGTGCCTTCAAGGCCTCGCGCTGCAAGCCACCCTCACAGTATTTTGTGCTTGAACTGTCCAACTGTTTCAGTTGGGTCAACAACTTGGCGGTGTCTTTGGCGTAGTGGTGGTTCACCGTGCTGCTCAACACATCCTCTGCGTTGTAGTACGGAAAAAGCATGCTGCTGTGGTCTGCCGGTTTGGCTGCGAATGCCAGATTGACCACCAGGAGCAAACCCCCTGCAATGGCAATCCAAAGCAGCCCGCGCAACAAACCCTGCTTCAATTCATGCTGGTGTTGAGGATGCATTACAAAGACTCCACAAAACGAATCAGGGCTGCGCGGTCTTGAGCAGAAAAATTCATGAAATGGTTTTTACTTTCTTCAGCCTCTCCTCCATGCCAAAGAATGGCCTCTTCAACACCGTTTGCACGGCCATCGTGCAACAAACGCATGTGGTTGTTGACATCAGGAATCAAGCCAATGCCCCACAAGGGCGGTGTTTTCCATTGCCTGCCATTGGCTTGAAAGTCTGGACGATTGTCGGCAAGCCCGTCGCCCATGTCGTGCAACAGCAAATCGGTGTAAGGCCAAATTTCCTGCCCTTCAAGCGCCTTGCTGCTCAGGGCCGGAAACGGCACCTTGCCTGTGGTGTACGAGGGCCGATGACACACGGCACATTGCGCCTGTTCAAACAGTTTTTGTCCTTTCAACACTTGCGCGTCGTTCACATTTCGACGGGCTGGCGGCGCCAGCACAGCCTGATAAAACACAATTTCATTGAACAGTTTGTCGCTCAGTTCTGGCTCGCCATTCTCGGAACCATTGGGTGCCTGCAAACAATCTTTTTGTGTGGGTGTACAATTTTCAACAGGAAACAAACTGCTGGTGATTCCGATATCGCCGAGAAACGCGCCGCCTGTTTGATGCGCCAACGTGGCCACATTGGCCTTCCAGCCAAAACGGCCCAGCATTTCCTTTTTTGCGTAGGCATCCCAAACGCGATTGGGTACACCCTTGATCGGACCTGCTTGCTCAGCCTGTTGCCTGGCATTGGCCAGCACATCTTTTTCCTCAATCGCTTCCAGCAAACCCAAACCAATTACCTGTGGCGCAATACGCGGGCTCACCATCACCTTGGGGTGCATTGGTCCATAAGCCAATTCAATGAATGAGTAGTTGGGCTTTTGCAGCACATACGGTGTGCCGTCGGGGTACTGGCCGCGCACCTCCGAGGTTTCAATTTTGATTTTGCCTTCCGGCTTTACACCATCGACAGCGGCATTGTTCAACTGATCACCGTAAGTGGGCTCGGGTACCACACCATGTGTTTTGTCTTTGCCTGGAATGGACAGGCGGAACAACAAATCGACTGGCTGCTCAGTGTTCAAACGGTTCAATATTTCGGGCGGTTTTCCGCGACCATCCTGAACATGGCAACCACCGCACGAGCGTGCAATGAAGTGCGGTCCGAGACCATCTCGCGCAGTGGTCGACGCAGGCGCCTGCACCCAGTTGCGCTTGAAAAACGAGTTGCCAATTGCAAACCGGGTGCGCTCCTCATCCGGCAAATTGGCGGCTGGAAATGAAAAGGCGTTGCGACCATCTGCAAACACGGTCACGTCGCCAGCGCTACGCGCAGTCATGCCCTCGCCAGCCGCCCAGGCGGCACCGGCCAGCAGGGTTGTGGCCAAGGCAAGCCCGATTAACTTTCTGTTTTTACTCACGGCAATCTTCAATTCAAGGCATGGTCAAAGTGAGTTGGCTAATGCCAATTGCGTTGGCAGACTCCACAATCAAAGTACTCTGCTTGACCAGGCTGGCCACAGTCGCTTTGATTCGCTGCGGGCCGGGTGCATTTGCACCGCCAATAATTTCCCGATCAAACGGCGCCTGTATGGCGTTTGCGGCAATCACTGAGTTCGTGATTTGCTGCGTGGTTTCTTTGGCTACCTTAGGCGCCTTGGATGCCACCAATTCAGCCAGCGAGGGTACTTTCAACACCGCCCCGTCGGCCTGCTTGTACGTGCCCGTCCACACATTCAAAATGCCTTGCGCATTGTTGACTGCATCACGATGGGTGTTGTCCGAGAAGCAGGAATGTTCGTCCTCCTGGTCTTGACTGAACAAGGCCACCTCGAGACGTTCGCCTGCCAGTTCGCCGCGCGACAAAGAACCCAGCCCAACCAGAATTTGACGAACAGACTCTTTGCCACCCTTCTCAAACTGGGCACGGAAGTTATTCGGTGTTCCGGGAGCCCAGGCAGACCGCACAGTTTCCAAATCATGAATCAAGAGAGCGGTCACTTCCTGCAAATAGTGGGCGCGACGCTCGGCATTGTTGCCTTTGCCTTTCACATAATCCGTGTAAGGACGGTCACCGGGGCCATCGTCGTTCAAGTCCTGGCCCCACAACAAAAACTCAATGGCGTGCCAACCCGTGGCAATGTTTTCTTCGCCGCCGCGTTCATTCTGTTCGATCAAGGCTTCGCGGGTAATGCTGAATTTGGCGTTGTTGATGAAACCGCTATTTGAATCGCCCTGCACATAGTCCACATACGACTCGTCCATGGGCCAAGCGTTGATCTGCCCTTCGGGTCCGTTTTCATCATCAATTGGTCCGCCATAAAAACGGAACGCTTCGGTTTGTCCGTAAAACTCACGCGCATCAAGCCAGGCTTTTTTTGCAGACGCCATTCCCGCTTGCGAGGGCGCTGTCAAAAACGCATCAATGGTCGATTGCATTTTCTTTGCAGCATTCACAGAGTCGGTGTAATTCGCATACACCAGTTGCCCATAACCTTTTGCAACTTCATCGGCTGTGGGTGCGGCCAAAGCCACATTGCACAATGCCAGGGCCAAGCCGGCAACCATCCAGTTTTTCATGAGGAGCTAATACCTTTGAATCAATCGAAAACAGGCCATATGATAATCTTAATGAGAATGATTTGCAATTAATAAGAACATCTATTACACTTCGCAGCATTCATCGCAGGCAATCAACTTTTTTCGGGCCACCATGAACAAGCAAGCGACTCTCAACACAGGAACAGCACCAACAGGCCAAACCGAGCCACCAGCCAGGGGACCGTTAAACACGAAAACGCTGTTCCCCCATGGCAGTCGGGAGAGAACCATTGTTCATGACAACACCGAATACCGCCTGCGAATTACTGCTCAAGGCAAACTGATTTTGACCAAATAAATTTCTCACCCTCAAACCGCAAGCCAGCCAAAAACACTTCAGCCAGCCAGCGTTTTTTTCACGAAAGCATCATGAACCCGAAAAAAATACTGCCTGGCGCAATCGGCGCAATTGCCCTGTTGTGGCCCCAACTTTCAAATGCTCAAGACGTAGCCACCCTGCCCGCTGTCAAAGTAGAAGGACAGGTACAGGTTGAACAAAGCCCCTCGACACCTGTTGACGGTTACAAAGCCAACAGCACATTTTCTGCCACCAAAACCGGCACAGCCATTGTTGAAACCCAACAGTCCATTTCAGTGATTACACGCGACCGCATTGAAGACCAGGGAGCGCTCACACTGCAAGACACACTGGGTTACACCGCAGGTGTCAGTGCGGGCTCCTATGGGTTTGACAACCGGGGGGATTGGGCTTTCATTCGCGGCACCTCATTTGTTCAATACCAAGACGGCTTGAAACAACTTTTTGGTTTTTACAACAATGTGCGACCCGATCCCTTCACCCTTGAACGCGTGGAAGTGGTCAAAGGCCCTTCATCAGTGCTGTACGGCCAAGGTGGTTTTGGTGGGTTGGTGAACATGGTCAGCAAACGTCCGCAAGAAAAACAGGCGGGCGAAGTGGGCGTGCAACTGGGCGAATATGGCCGCAAGCAACTTGCCCTTGATTTGACCGGCCCGTTGAACGCGGAAGGCACGCTGTTGTATCGCATGATCGCACTGACCCGCGACAGCGACACCCAAGTGGACTTTGTACCAGATGACCGCGAACTGTTTGCCCCCTCCATCACCTGGAGGCCCAGTGCAGACACCAGCCTGACCGCCTATTTGAATGTGCAACGCGATCTGTCAGGTTCATCAGTCGGCTTTTTCCCGATCATAGGCACACGTTTTGAAGGTCCGAATGGCCGCATTCCCACCAACACCTTTATCAGCGAACCGGGCTTTGACCTGTACCTCGCGAAACAAACATCGTACGGACTTGAATTCGACCACCGCTTGAACGATGTATTCACCTTCAGCCAGAAAGTGAAGCAAAGCGACAGCGCAGTGTCGTACAACTCGATTTACTCGGCCTTCACGCCGCAGATTAACTCCGATGGGCGAACCATCAACCGCGTGGCTATTTCGCAATACAACGTGGCCGACAGCTTGACCACCGATTCACAGTTGACTGCCAAATGGAATGTTGGCGAGTTCGAGAACACCAGCATCATCGGGCTTGATTACCAGCGAGTCGCCCTGGGTGGCGCACGCGGTGCGGGTGGCAGTGCGGCCGCGATCGATTATTTAAATCCGGTGTATGGCAATTTCACTGCTCCTGTACTGGCCGATATTGCAGGCACCTTGCAAACACAGACAGGTATTTACGCCCAGCACCAGGTGAAGTATGCCAAGCGCTGGCTTTCTACCGTGGGCATTCGCCGGGATTGGGCCAAATCAGAAACCGACAATGCGCCAGCTTCTGACCTGGATGCGTCCACCAACACTTACAAAGCCAGCCTGGGTTACATCACCGATTTTGGCGTCATGCCCTACTACAGCTACTCGGAATCATTCTTGCCAATTGGTGGGCTCGATTTCTTTGGCAATCCATTCAAACCACAACAAGCCGAACAGCAGGAAATGGGTGTGAAATATGAAACACCCGATGGCAAATCCCTGTTCACTGCTGCAGTCTACGAAATCAAGGAGAATAACCGCCGCGTCGCTGATCCTGCTGTTGCCAACAATCAAATTCAGGTGGGCGAAGCTGAAAGCAAGGGTGTAGAACTGGAGGCCAACCACCGCCTCAGCCCTACCGTCGATGTTCTCGCGGCTTATGCCTACACCAGCGCCAAGGTAACACGCCACTCCGCCCCCAACAGCCAAGGCAAACGCCTGGCCACCGTGCCCAAACAAACGCTAAGCCTGTGGGGCCGCCAACAATTTGCCATGTTTGGCTTGCCCGGTTGGCAATGGGGTGCGGGTTTGAGATTCATCGATGAATCATGGGACGGTGTGGACAACGTACGCACCCCCAGCGTAACGCTGCTTGATGCCATGCTTTCCTATGAAACCGGCGATTGGCGCTACGCAGTGAACGCCACCAACCTGGCCAACCGGGAATATGTCTCCACCTGCCTGTCTCGTGGCGACTGCTTCTACGGTGTCGAACGCAATGTGGTGTTCAGCGCCAACTACCGCTTCTAAAAACTGAAGCAAAGCATATCCGGGGCATTGGTCATCGCCCCGGGCTTATAATGGTGCGTTGTCCTGCCCGAGCCGTACCATGATCACCCGTTTGTATGCCCCAGCCCTGCTTCTTCTGATTTCTTTCAATGCACACGCCAACAATTTGGCGGCCAGCATGGCTGATCGTGTTCAGGCCTGCGTGGCCTGCCATGGGGCTGAAGGGCGTGCCAGCGCAGAGGGTTACTACCCACGCATTGCAGGCAAGCCCGAGGGCTATTTGTACAATCAGTTGATCGCATTTCGCGATGGAAGCCGCCAGCACGCCGCGATGAATGGAATTGTTCAGCATTTGTCGAACGACTACCTGCTGCAAATGGCCAAATACTTTGCAGCACAAAACCCACCCTACCCTGCACCGGCGAAAACCACAGCAACAAGCAATGAACTGGAGCAAGGAAAACGCCTGGTATTTGAAGGTGTTGCATCCAAGAAAATACCCGCATGTGCAGCCTGCCACGGGCAGGCGCTGACTGGTGTCGAACCCTACACGCCGGGTTTGCTGGGCTTGCCACGCGATTACCTGAATGCGCAACTTGGCAAGTGGCGCAATGGGCAACGCAAGGCCGCTGATCCCGATTGCATGCATGCACTGGTCAAAGCCTTAAGCTCCGAGCAATTGAACACGGCCACCACTTATTTAGCGGCCCAGCCTGTGCCGAAAAATCCAAAAGCCTTGCCCGCCAACAGCCTGGAGTTTCCGCTGAAATGCGGAACGCACACCGCCACTGCCGCACCGAATATTGCCACTGTATCGCGCGAACCAATTGCGCTTGATGTTCTCACTGCACAGGAAAAACGCGGCGCGTATTTGGCACGCCTTGGTAACTGCGCAGGCTGCCACACGGCCGATCCTAAAAAACCCTATGCAGGTGGCCGCGCCATTGAAACACCATTTGGCCCAATCTACAGCAGCAATTTAACCCCCAACCCTGAAACCGGCTTGGGCAACTGGACGGCTGATGATTTTTACAAAGCCATGCACAGCGGTGTCTCCAAAAACGGCGACTACCTCTATCCTGCATTTCCTTACACCGACTACACCAAAATGAGCCGGGCCGAGGTCGACGATTTATTCGCTTACCTGAAACGCCTGCCCGCCATCGCGCAAAAAACCCCGCAACCCGAATTGCAGTTTCCGTTCAACCAGCGCCCGCTGTTGGCAGTGTGGCGTGCCCTGTATTTCACGGAAGGCGAATACCAGCCAAATTCGCAGAAAAATGAAGAGTGGAATCGCGGTGCCTACCTGGTCAACGGCCCGGGCCATTGTGCAGCCTGCCACACCCCCCGAAATACGCTGGGTGGTTTGAAAAACAACTTGAATTTAAGTGGTGCCACCATACCGGTGCTGAACTGGTTTGCACCGGCTTTAAACAATCACCCAGTGCATGGATTGGGCAACTGGAGTGAAAGTGACATTGCCCAGTATTTGCAAAGTGGAGTCAATCGCCACGCTTCTACCTACGGCCCAATGAGCGAGGTGATTGCACACAGCCTGCAATTTGCCACCGCAGCCGATAGCAAAGCCATGGCGGTTTACCTGAAAAGTCTGCCAGCACAAGCCCCTTCAGAAAAGGAATCAACAGGCCTTGGACAACGCACGCTGCAACCCTTGATGCGGAGTGGGGAAAAAATTTATGCCAACACCTGCGCGGAATGTCATGGCGAACAAGGCGAGGGGAAAGCCAATCAATTTCCAGCACTGGCCGGCAACGTGAATGTGATCGCCCCCAACCCGGTCAATGCAATTCGAATGGTGCTCAACGGCGGGTTTTCACCCAGCACACGGGGCACACCCTACCCGCATGGCATGCCGCCTTACCGTGTAGAACTGAGCAACAACGAAATCGCAGCGGTTGTCACTTACATTCGGCGAAGTTGGGGCAACAGCGCCAGCGGTGTTGCATCAATCGAAATCGACAAGCAACGGGGCATGCAATAAAAAAGCCGGTGATGAATTGCTTCACCACCGGCTTTTCACTGGGTAAGTTCTGATCAGAAATCAACCTGCATTTCAACCAGCAACATGCGTCCGGGTGCAGGCACACGGCCAATAGTGCTCACATCAACACCCCTGAAAAAGTACTGCTCGTCAAACAGGTTATTGATACCAAAACCAAGGTTCACGTTTCTGCCCTGACCAATCGGGAAATCCCGACCCACGCGCATGTTCACCAAAGTATAGGCAGGCAGTTCACCCGCGCTGCCGTTGGCAGTTTCAGCTTGCGTGTTGGCTGAATCACTGAAGCTTTCAGACACATACAGAGCATTGGCATTGGCTGTCCACTTGCCGAACTTGTAAACCGCATCAAAGCCCAGGTGGTGGGTAGGCGCATTGCGCAACTCTTTACCTTGGTCGGCACCTGACAATTGCTCGGTGTCCAGATAGGTGTAGCTCATGCCCAACTCGGTTTGACTGTTCAGGTTCCAGCGGCCTTCCAGTTCAACTCCCTCTTGGCGTGTTTCGCCCAGGTTGCGGAATGCACCAGTGTCGAAAACAATTTGGTCCTTATAATCCACACGGAAAAGGGTCGCTGCAATATTGGCTTGCTGGTTGATTTGCCAGCGCGAACCAATCTCGTAGTTCTCAGCTGTTTCATTGCCCACATCACCCCCCCTTGTAACCTGCGCGGTTTGCACAGGCACCAGCGAGCGTTGCGCGTTGGCAAACACAAACACGTCTTTCGTGGCCTGATAACCCACGGTCAAGCCGGGCAACCATTCATCGGGGTTATTCTGAAACTGTGCACCCGTGTTCAAATCGCGGTAACGGGTTTCAACATCTTCGTAGCGAATACCGGGCGTTACTTTCAAACGACCGTCCATCAACGCAATTGAATCGCTTAAATAGTACGCCATGGCTGTGGTTGAAAAATCCCAGCGACGCAACGGGTTAACTGCACCTGTTGCCAATGTGGTGCGAGTCACGTCGAACCGAACATCTTCCTCTACAAACCGGGCACCAGCAATAATGGTGTGGTTACCAATTTTTTTAGTAATGCGCGGCTCAGTACCATGCACACTGAAAATTCGTGGTGATTCACTCACGCTGGTTGCAGGCAGTGCCGGGTCCATCGGATCGCTAAAGAAGAAAGTGCGGTCTGCCTGATGGGCAAAGTTACGCCAGGTCAGTTTTGTATCGTCATTAAAACTGTGGTTCCACGTCAATGTTGCGCGCCACATGTCGGCATCGTAAGCATCAAACGGGCGCTGGGACTGGTTCGGATTCTGCTCGTATGCTGCCGGGCTCAAGGCACCGGGCAATTCGGCCTGCACCTCGTAATACTGCAATTGCGCTTTGAAATCATTGTTGGCGTTCAGGTAATACTCGCCATCCACGATGAAATTGCGCACCTCGGTGTCGGAGCGATCGCGCTGACCCTTTCCATCCGCAATATTGGCCTGAAATTGCAAACCAATGTCTTCCCGCACAAAACCACCAATGCGATAGTAAGTGTCGGTCAACACATTGCCGGTCTCTTCGGAAATTTGCAGGCGTTCGCGGAAGGTTTGGCTGGTTTTTGCCGGAATGGGTTTGGTCACCAAATTGAGCACACCGCTCACGTTGTTCGGGCCGTAATGCACTGCTGCACCGCCACGCACCAAATCCACAGCTTCAAGGCTGGGCAGCGTGACCGGGAAAAGAGACAGACCCACGTTGGTGTAGGGACCAATTGCAATCGGGTAACCATCCACCAGAATTTGCAAGCGTTCGCTGCGCAACGGGTTCAAACCGCGCACACCAATATTGGGCAAAATCCCGGTACCGGTTTCATCCAGCACTTGAACACCCGGCACGCGGCGCAAAGCGTCTTCAAGGTTCAATGCGCCACGCTCTTCCAGGTCTTCTTTTTCAAGCACAGTGCGTGCACCCGTGTAGGTTTTTACGCTTTCTTCGGTGGGTGGGCCCAACCAGTCAGACTGCACTGTAACGGGGGCCAGTGTTTCAGCCAAAACGTTGTGGCTTAAAGAAATACAGACCATTGCCACTGCCATGGACAGAGGTGAAACGCGAAGACGCTGTCGCGAGTCTGTAGACACTTCGAAAGAGGACATTGCAATTTTCCTTTATTAATAAAAATCATTCTCATTATCGTTATTTTTACTGATTGTTCCTTGTACTGAATTCAAAAACGTCATTTTTTTGGCAAACAGGGAACAAGCCCCACCACTATTTCGAGTGATCAACTGTTAAATATTTTGAATTCTCATTTTAATCAATGCTAATATAAATCATTCTCATTTACATATTTAAAGATGATTTCCTCTTCCCTGCTGACCAAGCAAACGAGCAGCAAATCGCCCTGGCTGGGTCTGCTTAATTCCCTACCATCCCCGCTCATTGTCGACATGATTGCCCAATGCAACTACGACTTCGTCATCATCGACACCGAACACGTGCTGCTTGATGAAAATACGCTGCGCGAATGCATTCAAACCTGTCGGCACCACCGTTGTATTCCATTGGTACGCATTGCAGAAATTCGCCCAAACTTCATTGGCAAAGTGCTGGATGCCGGGGCGATGGGCATTGTGTTGTCACGCGCAGAAACCGCGGATCAAATTCAAACGCTGGCACAAGCCATGAGGTTTCCCCCTCTGGGCACGCGCGGCATTACTGGCGGCACAGTGACAGGCTACGGGCAACTGCCTTTGAACGACTACATCGCGCAGGCCAACGAACACACTTTGCTGGTGCCCATGATTGAAAGCCAAACCGGCTTGAACGCCCTGCCCCACATGCTGGCCACCGGGCATGTCAGCTTTGTCATGGAAGGTGCGCTGGACCTTGCACTGAACATGGGCCTTGGGCCGAACCCACTGCACCCGAACGTGTTCGATGCATTGAACAACATGCATCAAATTTGCCTTCAAGCCGATGTGCCCTTTTGCCCTAACCCACGAACGCCCGGCCAGCAGCGGCACTGGCAAGAACTGGGCTGCAATCTTTTTTTGTGTGGCGAAGACCGAAGCCAGTTCAGCAAAACATTGCGAAGCAACCTTCAATCTTTTCGTACATCCCAAGCCGCACCCCTAGGAGCCTGAATTGAAACCCACCCTTGTTTTCCTGACCCATGTGCTGAACAACGCAATCGTCGATGGATTCATTCCCGCAGCACGATCACTGGATCACGACGTCATTGTGTTGACGGATCACGGCCATGCCCACCAGCAAGTGCTAGCCAATGTACGCGTTCATGAATGCGATGTGTTCAACCCGATCGCAGTGATCGACCTGATTGCCACACTGAACATCGAACCCCAGGCGGTGTTCTCCAACAGCGACCACCTTCAAACCTGCACCGCCCTGGTGGCCGAGCTGCTGGGTTTGCCCGCCAAGCCGTGGAAGGTTTGCTATCACGCAAAAAACAAACACTGGATGCGCAAACGGCTTGAGTCGCTTCGCCTGCCCACCATCTGGAGCCAAACCATTCGCAGCAGCGACCCGGTTCACACCGAATGGCCGTACCCCTTGGTGGTCAAACCCACACAAGGTGTAGCATCAATGGACGTGGTTCGCATCGACACGCCCGCGCAACTGACCCAACACCTTCTACAGCTTGATGAATCGCAAAGCGTCTTGCTTGAAGAATTCATGGAAGGCCCGCTGATTACGCTTGAAACGCTGGGCGATGGCAAACACCTGCACACCATCGGCGGGTTTGATGTAAGCCTGTCCAACCCACCCTATTTTGTTGAAACCGCCGCGCAATGGAATGGCCCGCACACACGGCAGTGGCGCACGCACATGGCACACATTCTTACGCAATTTGGCGTGGCGCTAGGCGCTTGCCACAGTGAATTCATCGTGACACCGCGCGGCCCGGTTCTGGTGGAAATCAACTACCGAAGCATCGGCGACAACCGCGAATTCCTGCTTGATCAGCTTGTGGAGCAAGGCTGGTTCAAATCCATTCTGCAAACTCACCTTGGGCAAGAAATTGAAGTGCCCCGTGTAAAACCCAAATGCGCACAAATCGATTACCTGGTGGCCGAGCAGGCAGGCACATTGCGCCAGGCACCACGCATTGAAAACAATGCCGATGTGCAGTACCGGGCGATCAAACAGGAAGGGGAAGCCATACAAATCAGCCACTCCAACAAAGACTACATTGGTGTATTCACCTTTCAGGCCGATTCCGACAGTGAACTTCAACTGCTTCGCAGCGAAACGCAAAACCGCAACCCCTGGAGCGTTCAATGAACAACTTGCACGACCAGCGCATTGCGCTCAGGGTGATCAATGCCTGCCTGCGGGAAAACGTTCGCTACATCCTGAGCGCGGGGCGAATTGAGATACTCGAAAACCGCACATTTCTGGTGTTTGAACACCTGCCCGAAGCCTGCCGGATCGAAGTAAAAAAAAGCCCTGGCATGCAAGCCTACAGGGCCATCAACCCCCACTGGGAAATACTTCAACACAGCCAATGGATTGAACAACAAGGCGCAAGGCGATGGATTCGTTTTCTGGCGCAAGGGCTACCTGAAGATGCAGCCGCCCTATACCGGAATTATGAATTGGAGGTGCAAGCCGCCATTGATCAAACCGTGTTGTGTGATCAAACGTACACAGAGCAGCAGCACCTACTGGACTTCAACTCACGCCAACGCAACTGGGCTGAACGCATGCTGCACGCCGACCAAATGGCCAGCTTTCTGGATCACCCTTATTACCCCACCGCCCGTGCAAAATTCGGGATGGACACAAGCGAACTGAAAGCCTTTTCACCAGAATTCAACCCCACTTTCGAATTGGCCTGGTTTGCTGTGCCTGCAAGCGAATTTGAAGGCACCGGCACTGAACCGGCCTGGTGGCCCACACTAGAACAAGTGGGCTTGCCGCAGTCGCTTTGCAACAGCCACGCACTGCTGCCGGTTCACCCCATGATGCGCGCAGCAATAGCACGGGATATCCCGGAAAGCATTGAAGCACCACAGGCATACTTGCCCGTCAAACCCACGCTGTCGGTGCGTACTGTGGCCGTGCTGAACCACCCGGCCTCACACATCAAACTGCCCATGCCAATTGCCACACTGGGTCAGAAGAATATTCGCTACATCAAGCCGTCTACCCTGAAGGATGGCGACTGGTTTGCCCGGGCACTTGCGTCGATCGAACACACCAATGAAGGGATCAAAGGTTTGTACCGTCATGTGGATGAATCGTTCACCGGTTGCTACAAGCACCTGAACATTGCTGGCTTTCTACACCGCCAGTACCCGCCTGAGCTGCCCGATGAAACACTGGCCACCGTGGCCACGTTGTGCAGCCCCATGCCCAGCGGCAAACCCTACCTGCTTGAATACCTGGAACAACAAGGGCAAGGCTTGCAAAGCTGGTGGGCAAGCTATTGCACACTGATGATTGGCGTGCACCTTCGCTTGTGGATTCAACACGGCATTGCGCTGGAATCGAATCAACAGAATTCTGTGCTGTCGTTGCGCCCCGGGCAGCCACCTACGCTTGTGATGAAAGACAACGATGCCGCACGCCTGTGGCCAAGCCGCTTTGAAACAGCCGCGGCAAGCCAGGGGCACAATGTGCGAGATCTGCACGACGCCCGCATTCTGGTCAACGAAGAAGCACCGCTTGCCCACATGTTCATCACCATCACCCTGCAACTGAATTTACTTGCCGTACTCGATGGGCTGGCACAAAGCGGTGCCCTGAATCGCCAACAGGCTTTGCTCACCTTGCGCGAGGCCATCGAAAACACCTTGCACAGCTTGCGCCTGGAAGGATTCGACACCGATCTGGCCACCGAGCTGTTGCTGTGCGCACGCATGCACCCGGTGAAGTACCTGCTGCAAAGTGCAAGCCTGTTGAGCAAACAGGAATGCGGCGCAAGCGATGTGAACAAGTTTTACGGCATGACAGGCCCCAACCCCTTGCGAGACCTGCCATGAGCCGTGTGTTGATCGCAGTACTGGTCTGTCATTTTCTGGCCGCATTCACCGTGCTGGGGATGCCGCTGTACCTGCCCGTGCTGTTCACCGACTTGGGGCTGCCATCGAACAGCCCCTGGATCGGGTTTGTGTTTGCATGGCCCACCCTGCTGACCGCACTCAGCGGCCCATTGTGGGGCAAGGTAGCCGATCGCTTCGGCAGGCGTTTCTCGCTGATCCGTGCGCTGGCAGGTTTGTCCCTTGCATTTGCGTGGGTCGGGGTTTCAAGTTCAGTGCCGGAACTGGTCATGGCATTAACCCTGCAAGGCTTGATGGGAGGCACGCTGGCTGCCGCCAATTCCTACCTGGCCACCACCTTGCCGCGTGAAACGCTGTCCAACACCCTGAACTGGACGCAGTTCAGCGCACGCATGGCGCTGGTTACTGCGCCTTTGGTGTTGGCCTTTGGCGTTCAACACGTCAAATTACAACACCTGTACATTGTGTTGGCAACCCTGCCCATGCTGGGCGCACTGTATGCCTGCACACTGCCCAACGATTCACACACATCGCACACATCGAAAGCAACCTCAGGCACTGCCTCCAACAATGCCTTGGGCAACAAATCCACCCAAGTGCACTACGCATCTGCCTTTGCAGTGTGCAGTCTGCAAGCCCTGTTCTGCTTTGCCATGGTGGTCACCTTCCCGTACTTCCTGCCCTACGCAGCCCCGGGCATTGCCAGCACCACTGCCATTGCCCTGCTGTACGTGCTGCCCCACCTGGTTTATCTGCTGCTTCAACCGCTGCTGAAAAAACGCCTGCCAAACTGGGCATTGAATTGCCACCTCAGCATGCTGGCCCTGGCCATGGCCGCGTGCATGCAGTGGCAATTCAACAGCGGCTGGGCCCTTACTGCTGCCCGTGTTCTGTTTGGCGTGGGCATTTGGCTGGGCTACCACGGCACGCATCAACTGGTGGCCAAGTCTTTTCAGGCAGCGCGCGCAGGCACCTGGTTTGGCTCGCTTGACAGCGTGGGAAAACTGGCCGGTGTGGCCGCTGGCGTTGCAGCCGGTTTTGCAGTCAACCACATGAACCTTTCCTCGCCTTTTCTGCTTTCCGCTGTGGCAAGCCTTGCTGCCATGCCACTTGTTCACCACATTCAAAAAACAGGATCACGCCCATGCCCACATTTGAACAACGAATTCAGCAACACCAAGCCGAACACCACAGCCTGAATCATCTTCTGAATTGCTACCTGCGCGAATTCGCAGTGCCTCAGCAACTGGTGGACTGGCACGCACAAGGCGACCTGCCCAAAGCCCTGCAAAGCGATTTACTGGAAGGAGAAACGGTGAGAATTCGCACCGCTTACCCCTTGCTGAAAATTGCCTTCAAAGTGCAAGTACGGGGCGCGCTGAACCAGGTCAAGCTGGGCTCGAAACTGTTCGGAAAACCGATGGGCAAGCCGTGGCAAGTGCTGAGCACCCACGCAGCCATTGAAGCCCTGCTAGAGCACATGGCCATGCTGACGCAAACCGAACCGAACATCGAATTGCAGGCCCAAATACACAACAGCCTGGACAACATGCAACTGTTCTTGGCGCATGCAAACGTGCCCCGCATCAACGCCGTGCAGCACACCGAACAATCGCTGCTATGGGGACATCCGTTTCACCCCAGCCCGAAAAGCCGCTCAGGTGTTCAAGCGGATCAATTGCTGATGTGTTCACCAGAGGTGGGCGCCGCATTCCAGTTGCACTGGTTTGAAATCGATCCCGTTTTACTGAAAGAACTCGGCAACCCGGTGATCAACAAAGTGTCTGAAGTGCTGACCGGGCGCACGGGCCTCTACCCCTGCCACCCCTGGGAAGTGGACCTTGTTCTAAGCTCCAGAATTTATCAGCAGGCAAGCCAAAAAAAACTGATTCGCCACTTGGGCGCCTTGGGCAAAGTGGTGTGGCCCACCTCGTCGGTGCGCACCCTGTACCAACCCGAGCTTGATGTATTTTTGAAATGCTCCATTCACGTTCGGCTGACCAATTGCATTCGCAAAAATGCGTGGTATGAACTTGAAAGCGCTGTGGGCATGACCCAACTGCTTGCACACACCTTTGAACATGTTGAGCACGCACACCCAGGTTTTCGGATGTTGCGCGAACCTGCCGCCTGCACACTCGATTTATCGAAAGCCGGCACAGCTGTCAGCAACGAAGATATCCTGAGCTTGCAGGAAAGTTTCGGCATTATCTTCAGGGAACAACTTCAAAGTCACTACACCGACATTCACATGGTGGGCACGCTTGCGTCATGGGACACGGCAGGCCAAAGCCAACTGGCACAGCTTCTTGGCGAACAGGCTGAAAAGCACGGTTCAGACAAAGCCGACTTCACCCTGAAATGGCTGCAAAACTATTTCAATTTGCTGGTACCCAGCACCTTGACCCTGTTTTTCAAACACGGTGTGGTGCTTGAGCCGCATTTGCAAAACACTGTGCTGGCCTTGGACAAGGGCATGCCCGTGCGCGTTTGGATCCGCGACCTGGAAGGCACCAAACTGGTTCCACAACACTGGCCGTCTGATCGCCTGAAAGGCCTTTCGGAACGTGCCATTGCTTCTGTGCATTATTCCGAAGACCAAGGCTGGAAAAGGGTCAGTTATTGCCTGCTGGTGAACAACATTGCCGAGATGATTTTCCACGCCTGCCAGCACACACCGGGGCTTGAACAACGTGCGTGGCAATGCCTTGCCACACGGATACAGCAGACCAGCCATGCCTTGGGTACACCCCAGACGCTTTCCGGTTTGTTGCAAGGCCAAACGCTTGCATCGAAGAACAACCTCAAAACACGTTTGTTCAAAAAGGCCGATCGCCTTTCCGACTACACATTCCTTTCACACCCCCTGCTTGAACACCATGACAAACACATTGAAGAAACTGCTTGTTGAAAAGGCCAAGTCAGGCACATCACCCTGGTGTGCCTATGTGTACGACTTGCCCGCACTGGCTGCGCATGCGCAACACATGAAACGGCACCTGCCCCGCAATTGCGAACTGTATTACGCGGCCAAAGCCAACCCTGATGTGCACCTGCTGCACACGCTGGCCCCACACGTTGACGGGTTTGAAGCTGCATCGGCAGGCGAGTTGGCCCACTTGAATGAGCAGCAATTTGGCAAACCACTGATTTTCGGTGGCCCCGGCAAAACCACTGACGATTTGCAACAGGCACTACACCAAAAGGTGGCCTGTATTCACGTGGAAAGCCTGACCGAACTGAAGCGCCTTGCATTGCTTTGCGCTCACACGGATCAAACCCAAACAATCATGTTGCGCATGAATATTACGCTTGAAGGCATAGCAAGCAGCAAACTTCAAATGGGCGGTCAAGCCACCCCCTTTGGGCTCGACCCCTGCGACCTTGGCACAGCGCTGGCATTGCTTCAGGAATCACCACAACTTGAATTTGCAGGATTTCATTTTCATTCCATGTCGCATCAGTTGTCAGTCGAAAATCATCTGAAATTGATGACACGGTACTTCGAAATCACCCGGCAATGGGAATCGCAATGGCACATTCGCTGCAAAGTGATCAATGTGGGCGGCGGGATCGGCGTGAACTATCAGTGCGTGGATGAACAATTCAACTGGCCGGAATTCTGCAATCGGCTTGATGAATTGATCACACAACATGACATGCAAACCCGGCAAATCAGGTTTGAGTGCGGCCGTTTTGTAAGCGCATTTTGTGGCTACTACGTGATGGAAGTAATCGATCTGAAACAAAGTCATGGGCAGTGGTTTGCGATCGGCAAAGGCGGCACACACCACTTTCGGACCCCTGCGGCACAAAGCCACAACCACCCGGTGTGGGTGCACCGCAACCGCAACGCGGCCGTTGTGCTCAATTCAACCGTGAATGTGGTGGGGCAACTGTGTACCCCGAAAGACCGCCTGCACCAGCAACTACCAGTTCAGGAATTGGCTTTGGGTGACTACCTGGTCTTTACGCTGGCGGGTGCTTATGCATGGAATATTTCACACCAGAATTTTTTGATGCATGCTGCGCCAGAAACTATCTATCTCAATTGAGAGTTGAACTCTTGGGCTGAGAAGGCTACCTACTTCGATTAACCTAAAGCACTTAATCAAAATGAACCCTTCATCAGCCATTGGTCACACTCAGTCCCTTCATTCCTCACCAGATCGTACTCAAACAAGCCAAACCCTAGCTATCCAGATTGCCTCAGCCCTTGAATCCGCGCTCCCCGGCGTCAACGCGAACAAACTGGTTCATGCCCTCGACACCCTGCTAGGCGGGCGCGGCAACTACACCCTTGTGGGTAGCGCTGCCATGCATCTTCATGCACTTGAACACCCCAACGCCACATGCAAACTGCCCCTTCCCCATGATCTTGATGTTGTTGTCAATGACACTGCAATTCGCCGGGTAGAACTGGCCAATCCGGAAACACTGGGCAAACTGAATTTGAAACGCGACGCAAATTTCGCGCATGTGTTGCACATGACACGCGAGAATGCACCCGACCTGAAAATAGACATCGTCTCTTCCAGCACCCCGGGTTTTCTAAAATACCAGTTCAACCCGCATTCCATTCATGGCGTGCAAGTTGGCATGTTGGCGGACTGCCTGGCCGATTACAAAGCCAGGCGTACCGATCAGGAATTCATAGAACAATGTGGAGGCAAAACGCAAGCAAATGCAAAGGTTCAACCCTGGCTGGATTATTTCGACCAGTTTCGCAACGAGGCCGGCACTGTGTTACCGCGGCAAGCTGCGAAAAGACGATTTACGGAGTCAAGCGCCCCAAGCCCTGAACAAGCATTGGGTGAGCCAGGCCATGCCAGGTCAACCGCGAGAGTTTTGAAATTTGGAAGCTAAGGTGGGGAATTAAGCCAGGCGACAGAATTTAGAAATCAAACTGTTTGCTGGCTCATTTCACTGACTTGAACCAGCGTATTGTGCGCATCAATTTCACTTTGACAGTGCATGCGGCACTGGCCACAACCTGAACAAGCACCGGTTTTCATGGTGATGTCATCTACAGACCCGCAACCGCTGCGAACAGCCTCGGAAATGGTACGGTCGCTAACATTGGCACAAATGCATACGATCACGGGAGGACCTCAAAATGCGTTGAACTTGAAATTAATAATAATGATTCGCATTACTATAATCAAGTGTTTTTTCAACGCATCTTGAAAATCTTTAGAGAAATTACTCTGAAACACCCATCATGGACTGCTCATAATTTTGCAGACCAACCCGGTCAATCAGGCTCAGCTGGGTTTCCAGCCAATCGATGTGCTCTTCCGTGTCTTCCAGAATCACTTTCAAAATGTCGCGAGAAACATAATCGCGCTCTTCCTCAGACACTTTGATCCCGTCCTTGATGGTGACCTGGGCAGCGCTTTCCATTTTCAGGTCGCTTTCCAGAATTTCGCGGGTGTTCTCGCCAATCATCAACTTGCCCAGGTCCTGCAGATTCGGCAGCCCGTCCAGCATCAGCACACGTTCAATCAGTAAATCGGCGTGTTTCATCTCGCCAATTGATTCCTCGTACTCTTTTTTCTTGAGTACGTCCAAACCCCAATTCCCGAAAATGCGCGAATGCAGGAAATACTGGTTAATTGCTGTCAGCTCGTTTTTCAACTGCGCATTCAGCGCAGCAATAACCTTGTTCGAACCTTTCATAGTTCTTCTCCCTTGCATTCAAAATCAACTCAATCCCACAGTGTACAACGTGCACCAAGTGGCCTGAAACCCTTTTCTGAAGCGCCTTTTAAAAAAACACTTGCTAAAATCAATAAGATAAATAATAATGAGAACACTTATCGTTTAAATCTTTCCGGGTGAGATTGCCGTGGGTCTACCGCAAATCTCCTTCTTCGCAACAGTTGGCATCCTCACCGGTAGGCCTTCCTCGCTCGGAAAGACCCTCCCGCACCAGCCAGCCGCCGCAAGCCAGTGCTTTTTTCTGCTAAACTCTTCTTGATATTAATTCTCATTCACAATATTGGAGTGCATGAAAATTGCTTGCTGATTCAATAGTCCGCAAGCAAGATCGAAGCAATTGACTCAATGAACACAACGTTGAACACCATGTCCGTTCCAATGAGTGCTCCCTTGAGCAACAACACGCAAACCATGAGCAACGCCCTCACCTTCACCGGTGTTGTGCTGTTGCATGTGTTGGGCTTGGTGTGGGCTGCGCAACAGCTCAGTGTCAGCGACCCTGTGATTACACCGCCCAGCGTGGTGGGCGTACTGGTGGCCCCTGAACCCGAGCCAGCACCACCACCGCCAAAACCTGTGCCACCACCACCCAAGCCTGAGCCCAAACCGGTGGTGAAACCCGAGCCCAAGCCGGTACCAAAACCAACACCCAAGCCCACACCAAGGCCAGAGCCTGTGCGTGAAGTGGCACCCGAGCCTGTGCAACAAGCAGCGCCAGTGGTGCCCACTCCACCCGCACCGCCTGTGCAGGCGGCCCCCGCCCCCGAGGCACCCGCGCCGGTGACGCCACCCCGCACGGATGCTGCGCACCTGAACAACCCGGCACCCCAATACCCCGCGCTGTCGCGCAGATTGGGCGAGCAAGGCCGGGTCATGCTGGATGTTTACATCCTGCCCGATGGCAGTGTGGGTGAAATCAAATTGAACCGCTCAAGCGGCTTTCCGCGACTGGACAACGCAGCCCTTCAGGCTGTGAAAACCTGGAAGTACGTGCCCGCGAAACGAGGCGATAAGCCAATTCCGTTTTGGTATGTACAACCGGTTTCTTTTGTATTGAATAACTGAGAACATTGAATTTAAGCGAGGTTTATTGAAATGGAAAACAATCCTTACGGTATGGCCGCCATGTGGGCCCAAGGCGACTGGGTCATTAAAAGTGTGGCATTGCTGTTGTTGATCATGTCGATTGCGTCGTGGTACGTCATCATCACCCGCAGCATTCGTCTGTACCGCCTGCGCAAAAATGTCGGTGCGGTTGACAAATTCTGGCACACCCACAGCTTTGCAGAGGGCCTGCAAGTGCTGGGCAAAGACACCGGCAATCCGTTTCACCACATGGCCATTGAAGGCCAGGCTGCGGTGAACCACCACAGCACCAACAAAGACGACTTGCACGGGCAAATCAGCCTTGCGGATTGGTTGAGCGAAGCACTGCGCGGCGCCATGGACGAAGCCGCTGAAAAGCTGCAATCGGGCCTGTCCATTCTGGCCTCTGTGGGTTCTACAGCACCGTTTGTTGGGCTGTTCGGAACGGTGTGGGGTATTTACCATGCGCTGGTGGGCATTGGCGTTTCTGGCCAGGCCAGCATCGACAAAGTGGCGGGCCCAGTGGGTGAGGCGCTGATCATGACCGCATTTGGATTGGCTGTGGCCATTCCAGCGGTGTTGGGTTACAACGCATTGACCCGCGCCAACAAAGGCTTGCTCAGCAAGCTGAACCGATTTGCGCGCCAGTTGCACGCCTACTTCCTGACCGGCTCACCCATGCAGAAAGACTCTGCCGTGCGCACCATGCCCTTGAAAAAGGAGGCGTAAGCCATGTCGTTCAATTCTTACGACGATCAGCAGGAAATGAGCGAAATCAACATGACGCCCCTGGTGGACGTGATGCTGGTGCTGCTGATTATTTTCATCATCACCGTGCCAGTGATTACACATTCCGTGAAAGTGGATTTGCCACAGGCCAGCCAGCAACCCACCGAAGTGAAACCCGATGTGGTTACGCTCAGTGTTATGCGTGACGGCACCTTGAACTGGAACGATGAAGAACTCACCTTCGAAAACCTGGAGCTTCGCTTGCAGGCTGTGGCCCAACAAGACAAACAACCCGAGTTGCGCATTCAGGGCGACAAGGCGGTGGAGTATGAAAAGGTGGTGCAAGTGATGGCCGCTGCGCAACGTGCAGGCATTGAGAAATTGGGATTCATGACTGAGCCCCAAAGTACGCCCTGATTCAAATTTGCGGGCACATTAAACACTCTGACTTGAAGTCGTGCGAAACTGGGCGCTAAAGCTTGTATTTAGCGCCTTTTTTTATTGATGCCTATTCATGAATACATCCGCCTTGAATCCCGGTTTTCTATCCCGCAGTGTTGGCCCCATACACATCAATCTGGATCGGCAACTGTACAACGCCAGCCATGTGTTGAACTTTGAGAAAACACCCGCAAATCAATATTTGTCCACATTCATTCACCGCATGTTCAACGGCGAAGTGGTCAACAGCACCGAAAACCGGCCTGCTGGCCACTGGGCCTTGCGTGCAGCCTGCAATGCGCAGGCCTACCACTTGCCAGTGTCGCTGGTGGTGAATGGTCGTGATGAACTGGCATTGACCAGGCAAGTGCAAGCGCAGATGGAAGCCTTCGTGGATCAGGTTCGATCCGGGCGCTACACCACACCCGACGGTGTGCGTTACGACAGCGTCTTGCATCTGGGCATTGGTGGTTCTGACCTGGGCCCGCGCTTGCTCAACGACGTGTTCAGCAAACTGGATTTGGGCGAAACACCTGCCTTGAAAATCCGCTTTGCAGCGAACGTGGATTTTCATGAAATGAAAGCTGCGCTGGCTGCACTGAACCCAAAAACAACGCTGGTGATCATTGCCAGCAAATCCTTTTCCACCCGAGAAACCCTGCACAACGCGCAGCATATTTTCAAATGGCTGGATGCCGCAGGCCCTGCCTACCGCCCCAAAGCCTTGGTGGCCGCAACCTGCAAACCCAACAAAGCGATTGCTTTGGGCGTAGCGGCTGACCGGGTATTTGAATTCAGCGAAACTGTGGGTGGGCGTTACTCACTGTGGGGACCTGTGTCAATTGGCGTGCGCATGGTGCACGGCAACCCGGTATTCAATGAACTGCTGGAAGGTGCTGCGCTGATGGACGGCCATGTGCTGGAAAGCAAAGCAAGCCAGTGCATTCCCACCCTGCTTGCGTTAAGCGACCTGTACAACCTGGAACACGGTGTGGCTTCGCTGATGCTGAGTCCTTATGATTCTCGCCTGGGTCAACTGGTGCCCTACCTTCAACAGCTGTGGATGGAATCGCTGGGCAAAGGCGTGAACAATGCAGGCGAATTGCTTGATCGACCCGCTTGCCCAATTTTGTGGGGCGATGTGGGCACCAACGGACAACATGCATTTTTTCAAATGCTTCACCAAAGCAAAATTGCCAGCTCAGTAGAATTGATTGCCGTGGTGCAACCCGATCACGATGAAGTGCAATCTCACCAGGTGCTGCTCTCGCATGCTTTGGCGCAGTCGGAAGCCTTCTCGGTGGGGCGTTTGAATTCCCCCGAAGAAATGAACGATCCGTCATTCAATTACAAGTCGTGCCCAGGCAACCGCCCGGTGCAAATGTTGTTCATGGATTCGCTCACGCCCTATTCGCTGGGCGCACTGCTGTGCCTCTGGGAACACCGCACCGCCGCCCTAGCCGCCATGCAAAACATCAACCCCTTCGACCAGTGGGGTGTTGAGTTGGGCAAGGGTATTGCCGAGCAACTGGAGCACAGCGTGCCGCCCGGCCATGTGCCTGCAGACAACCCGGTGACCGCCCACATGATTAACCGTTTTCTGAAAAACGCTGCGCCGTGATGCATTGGCAAGCCCTGCCCTTGCCAGCATGCAGCCTGGCCGAAAGCCCACGATATGCACACTGTAGCTGGGCTTGGGTGGACATCAACAAACGCACCCTGTACCGATTGAACCAAGCCGATATTTTCAAGCCGAAACCAGAGAACTTGCACACCCTGCAACTTCCCGATGAAATTGGCTGTGTGCTGCCTACTGCGAAAGCCAATACTTGGGTGGCACTGGGCAGGCAAGGTGGTTGGCTGATTGAAGGTGATACCTGCACACTTCAACTGAATGCGCCATTTGATTCGGGCAAACACCGCTTCAACGATGGCCGGGCCGACACAGCGGGAAGAATCTGGATTTCGACACTGGTCGATGCACGCAGCCCTGCAAGCGCTGCGCTGTATTGCATTGAGTCAGGAAAGGCTGAACTGAAAATTGCTGACCTGATAGTGGGCAACGGCCTTGCATTTTCACCCAGGGGCAATTCGGCTTTTCTAAGCGACACCCGACACAAATGCATTTGGCGATTTGACTACTCGGTCAAGACCGGTGAGTTAAGCAATCAACAATTGATCAAGCAATACACAGAAGGTACGGCACGGCCGGATGGTGCCTGCTTTTCTGCCGACGGCAGCTATTGGGTTGCCATTCTCGAGGGCTACCGCCTGGAGCGCTTCAGTGAGCGCGGTGAATTCATTGAAAGCATTGAATTGCCACTGGCCAAACCCACCATGCCCTGTTTTGGCGGCGCACAAGGCAATGTGCTGTTGGTGTGCTCGGCACAGGCCGACGAGAGGTTTCCCAACAAACCGGGGTTTGAGAACGTCAGCCTTGTCGCTTGCGAAACAGGCTTCAAAGCTTTGGCGGAAAATTTCGCCAACGCCACTCACTTGGTGTAACGGCTTTCAATCAGGTTCTTCTTCAATCGCGCCATGTTTTTCTGAACTGAGTCGCCCAATTGAATAGCCACCTGCGTGGCCAGAATATCCACGATACAAAGATGCAACAGGCGCGACACCATGGGGCTGTATTGCTCGTAGTACTCACCATGGTCAGCCGGAATATGCACCTGTACCGCTTGTGCCAATGGCGAGCCCGACGCTGTGATCGCAAGGGTGTTTGCGCCAGCTGAACGTGCAATTTGGGTCGCGTCGAGCAAGTCCTGGCTACGGCCTGAATTTGAAATGATGATGAGGCAATCGCCCTTGTTCAACATCGACGCCGCCATGATCTGCAAATGCCCATCTGAATAAGCATGCGCGGTGCAGCCCATGCGGAAAAACTTGTGCTCGGCATCCAAGGCCACGAAGCCGGAATTGCCCACACCGTAGAAAACCAGTCGACCTTTTTTGGCAATGGTTTTCGCCAAAAGCTGGGCAGCTTTGTCGATTGGTTTGGCTGGTGCTGTATTTCGAAATGTGCGCAGTGTATGAATGGCGTTGTCGAGTACTTTTTGAATCAGTGTTTCGCCAGTGTCACTGGCCTGTACCGTTTGGTGAACAAAGGGCACACCTTCGGTCATGCTGGCAGCCAGTTTCAGTTTGAAATCACTCAAACCTTCATAACCCAGCGTTCTGCAAAAACGCACCACCGAAGGGCTGCTGACCCCTGCTCGTTTGGCCAACTCGGTCACCGGCATTTTTTGAAAACCACTGGGATCTTTCAACACCAGCGTTGCAACAGCATGCTCGGCACTGGAAAACTGATCCAGCGCCATTCGGATTCGATCAAGTAAATTCATGAACACAAGGGACATCACCCGAGGTAATAAAATTACATTGTACTAGCGAATTACACCGCGCGCCTTAAAGTACTGAACCAGCACATTGGGCTCGAATGGCTTGGAATAAAAGGCATCAATTCCTGCGGCCATGGCCCGGGCATATTCAGCCAAACGCGAGCCTGCGGTTACAGCCACGATGGGAGTTTTAACATATTCCACCATGTCACGAATGTGACGTGTGGCACTGAAACCATCCATCACCGGCATGTGCAGGTCCATCAAAATGGCCGCCACATTGACACTTTTGTCTTGAAGCATGTCCACCGCAACCTTGCCATTGCCGGCCACCACCACCTGGGCGCCCAGTTTACGCAGGCGAATGGCATTGATCTTCGCCACAGTGGGGTCGTCCTCAACCAACAACAACTTCAAATTGTTCAAAGGCAAATCGCTTTCAGGGTTGTGTGCAGCAATCGACTGGGCGGTGGCTCGCCCCACCAGCTTGAGCGGAATCTGAAAACCGGCACAGGTGCCATTGCCCAGCTCACTTTGTATCTGAAACCGGCCGTTCATCATTTCCAGATACTTGTGCGTGAGGTAAAAACCGACTCCCATGCCGCCGCCACCACGGGTGCGGCGTTCCGACTGGTTCGCAAAAGGTGTACCGAGGGAATCAATCAGCCCGGAAGCCATGCCAATGCCGTTGTCGCGCACCTGAAAATGAAAGCCTGGTTCAGGTTGGGAGTGAAATGCGATTTCGACCTGAATGCGGTTGGCGTCAGAGAACTTCATGGCGTTGTCGATCAAACCATGCATCATTCGACCTATCCTGACTTTGTCGCCCAACACAATAGGATCAAACTCAAATTGCTCCACCGTCTGAAGCAAATGAATTTGCCCAGGGTGGGCACGCTGTACCAAACGCAATCGATCAAGCCACAGGGCCCGCAAATCGAATTCTTCATCGTCCAATTGCAAATCACCCAACATGCTGTCGGCGTAATCCATCAGCATCCGTACGCTGCGGGTAACGTCAATATTAGCCTTGTCAAGATCCTGAAAAAGCTCGGCCTGGTCTTCGTCCAGTTGCGTTGCGGAAAGCTGATTCAGCATTTCAAGAGAATTGTTCAAAGGGGTGCGCAGTTCATGGCTGACCACGTTCAGAAAGTGGTTCTGCTGGCGGATCACCTGCATCAACTCTTTTGTTTTGTGCCGCAGGCGCTCGTTGCCATGTTTCAACTCAGCAAGAAGCCTTGCTTTTTCAGTCACATCGGCAATGGCCAAAGTAACCACTGGCCAGGGGCCTTCTCGGTTTACATTCAAACCGATCTGAACCATGATTTCTTCGCCAGATTTGCGACAGGCTGGGAAGTATTTTTGCCCGGTTCCCTGACCCATCATTCGACCGTGGGAGGACTGTAGAAAACCTTTAAATAGTTCGGAATGAGCTGCACGCAAATGGGCTGGCAGCAGTAACTCGAAATTCTGGCTGTGGAGTTCACTCGCTGTATAACCAAACAGGTCTGCACAGAACGCATTGAGTGAAAGGATCTTCCCGAGGTGATCAATCTGCATCAAACCAACGGGGCTGTGCTCCAGTACATCAGGGGTGATTTGTTCGAAGTTCAAGATGGAGCAGTTTTAATGTATTGATTACTGCCCAGTGTGCCAGTGTCGAAATAAAAACAAGGGGACAGTACAGCGGTAAAGTCCCCTCTTCTCTTTCAATTGATAAATTTATCTTTTGAATTAGTTAACAATCGAAAACTTTAACTACGAAATGCGGGTGAAGCCCATCCCTGCCCCGAGTTCGCAGGCCTCGCGGGCAAGGGCACACCACCAATGATCTTTTCAGTGGCTGTGCCGTAACGCAGCCAGGTTTGTGTGGGCTGCGTGCCCACGCCCGGCTTGGTGTAGTCGCACACGCCTTGCGGGAAAATTTCCTTCACCTGGGCCACAAAAGCGGCCGGGTCGGCCATGGGCACCACACCCGCATAATCTGCCGCATCAACAGGTTTCAACACACATTTGTTGGCCAGTGTGCGAATGTCATCGCCCGCCACCGTGCGAGGGGTGCCGAAACGGGTTTGTACCAACACGTGTTGCAACTCGGCAATTGGGCCGGTCAGTTGAGCCGACATGCCTGTGGGATCAAAAGCGGAGAAATCCAGCCCGCACACCTGATTGCTCAACTGATCAAAAATTTGACCCGCCTCGGGTGGTGGCTTTGGAATGCTGCTGGAATTGGCCATGGGTAGAATTGGCTCTGGGAAAAACAGATTGCCGCTTAGGGGTACAAAGGGGCCGTCGTCGGCATAAATACTTTGAGCCGACAAACATTTGTCACGCGCAGCCGCTGGCTTGTTGGCCACTACTTTTTCGGGCAAAGGCTTGTTGCTGTCATCGGCCTCAATCTGGCTTAGCCAGCGGTCCATCACCAACAAAGCTTCGGTGCTGTATGTTGAATCGCCTGCCAACACCAATTGACCAAACCAGATCACATGGTTGTCGAAGTGGCCCTGCGTGGCATTCAAACGGGCGCGCATTTGCCAACTGTGAAAAGCGTCGTGCGCAATGCCGGGGTCGGGACCGCGCAAATCGATAATTGGAATATTGCTCAAATGTTCAGCGGTATTCACTGCACCAGTTTTGTATGAGTTGGCCAAAGCCAAGGGGTCGGCCACAGTGCGGTTGGCCACACGTTGAATGTCCACATCGAAACCGCCTATGTTGCGGTTCAAATCCAGAAACTGATCTGCAGTGATGGTGCCTTGCTTCAAAGCACCCAGGCCATACTGCACACCCACGTTGTCCAGTGGAATACCACCGAATCCGCGCCCGATTTTTTTCTCGTTCTCGCTCCACACATCAGGCGTTCTAAAGCCAAACTGGGTGCTCATGTAATCGATCAAACCACAGCGCAAACCACCCGGGTTATTCACCGGGTCGTAAGGCATGGCTGCGCCATTCAAGCCACGGCAATTTTGTGCATAAGGGTAGGCCTTGGGAAAGAAAGCGTTGTCTGACAGCACCGGGTTAACCGGCAAATGGCCATACACCGCACTCCACTGCACATAAGGCAAGAAGTTGGTCGCAAACTGCGGAAACTGGCGAGAATTTTCAGCTTCGTTCACACCGGGATAACGATTGCCAAAATAAGAATTCAACAGGTTGTAATCGGCGAACTGGGTGGCTGTAGTCCACACATCGGGATATGAACACTGCACGATAATGCCTTGGTAAATACCAGGGTAGGCATTGGCAATGTGCTGCTGGGCAATGGCCCCACCCGAGCAACCGGTGCCCATGGTGTAACGAATTTCGCCATATTGCTCAACAATCCGTTCTTTCACCATCATCAGTGATTCAGCGGCGGTCACCAAATTCACGTTGTGACCCAAATTGGCCATGGCAGTGGAGGTGGCAATAAACCCGCGCCCCAAAGCCACGGTGATGCTGTCACCCAGCAAAAACTCCGCGCCATCAGGGGCTGTACCGGAAATATCGCCATTGGGCGGGTTGCCAGGCGCATAGCTTACGCCCACATTACCGCCATGGTGAACCAGCACTTTGCCGTTCCACTGCGCTTGGGGCTTCCAGGGTTGCCAGTCCTCGGCCGGGTTAAACAGCGTGCGAATTTGGTAGCGGTCGCGGTTTTGTACGCCCCGCTCGGTGCGAATGATGAAAGGCACAGTCACGCCGTGGTCGGTCGTAGTCATTGCAATTTCACTGGCCGGTGGCGGATTCTCCGGATCGTAGGGCAGGAAGGTGGGCGCAAATTCCTGTTCCTGGAAATTCGAATTGGTCAACACATGCTGCAACTTGTTGGCAGGCACATATGAAAAACTGAACACGGCAGGCTGGTTACATTGGGCATCCACTGCGCCTTCGTTGGTACACGTCCAGGGTTGCAATTGCGGTCCGGAAAACACCGGCCCGCCGTTCGGATGGTTGGTGATGGTGCTTACAATGCGGCCCGTGTTTTTCAACACCGCCATGAGGCGGTTTTCACCCAGGGCCAAGCCCTGAATACGGCCCATGTAACGGCCATTTTCTCGCAGGGCAAACTGATCACTGACATCGACCGTGCCCAGCATCACTTTCACATTTTGCAGGTTGGCCGGGTCTTCTGCAGTGATTTCAACCAGAGCATTGCCATCGCTGATCAGGTCGGCACGATTGGACAAAACACGAATGCCATCACCGGGCTCCAGCTCGACCGGCGTTTCTTCATTGGGGTTGGTTATCGTGGGGCCATCGCCCCCCGCCAAGGTGGTGGAATCGTTCCCGCCCAAACAGCCCGCCAAAAGCAAGGCCAGCGTGCTGAACGCCAGTGCGGTGTGTCGTGTTTTGCTCATGTTTTCTTGTAAGTTTGAATTGTCTCCAAACCTTCATACTTCAAGCCAACACTTTCAGATTCACCTTGTAAATCAGTTACTTACTTATTAACATACTTTACCTAACAACTCTTGCGCTTTTTACTGCCGGTGTTTTTTGGGCATGATGTGGATTAATCCCGAATCCATTTCCACCACACAGGATTCGCCTTTCTTCAGGCCCAAACGCTGCGCGCCCGACACTGCCATTTTCAAAGTTTCGAATGGCGGCACCTCCATGGTCAGGTCAATCAGGCTGAGTTCACCGAGGTCACGGTGCGCTTGCACATGCACAGGCAAAATCACAAAGCCTTCGCGCCTCAAATTGTAGGCAGCTGGCTTGAGTGCAAGGCCATCAGCATGCACAACCCAATTCACCGGAAAACCCGCTGGAATTTTTCCCTTGTCTTTCACCCGAAGCTGAAAACTGTTGGAAGGTGTTGCTTGCTGGGTATCCAGTGCGCGGGTCCATTGCAAATTGCCAAAGCCAGGCTGATCCGAAGGCCCAAGCCAGGCACCCTGAAACCGGTTTTGAATGCCCACCAAATCGGCCACGCGGGAATTGCGCGGCCTGCGGTGCACATCAAACGCCAGGCCTTCTTGCAAGACCTGCCCTTGGTCCAGCACCACCAGTTTGTCGCACAACATGCGGGCCTCGTTCAAGTCGTGGGTTACCAGCACAATCGGAATATTCAGATCGGCTCGCAGTTCAGCCAACAAGCGGTACAGACCTTCCCGGTTCATTTGATCCACCGCAGAGAAAGGCTCATCCAGCAACAACAGCTGTGGATCTCGGGCCAAGGCACGGGCCAAAGCCACACGCTGCTGCTGCCCACCCGACAACTGGGCTGGTTTGCGCATGGCCTCATCGGCGGTCAGGCGAACGCGTTTAAGCCACTGCACCGATTCAATAATTTGATCGCCCTTGGGCAAGTGCTGCAAGGCCAGCGCCACATTGGCCGCTGCGCTCAAATGTGGCATCAGGGCATAGTTTTGAAACACCAGACCTACCCGGCGTTGCTGGGGTGTTTGAAAAATACCTTGTTGCGTATTCAACCATTGCTGCCCGCCCACCTCAATGTAGCCAGTTGACGGTTTCATCAACCCTGCCAGCACGCGCAAAATGGATGATTTTCCCGCCCCTGAAGGCCCCACCAACGCCAGCAACTGCCCCGCCTCGCAAGTAAAACTTGCGCGCAGGGACATGGGTTTTTCCTGTTCGATGTTGACAAGCAAGGCCTTGCTCATGGTTTGCGCCTTCTTCGGCCAGACAACCACAGCGATGCAGCCACCGCAACCAGCGAGAACATCAACAGCGCCATTGACATGGTGTTGGCAGCATTCAAATCAAAACTTTGTACGCTGTCATAAATTGAAATGGCCAGGGTTCGTGTTTCACCGGGAATGCTGCCACCTATCATGAGCACCACGCCGAACTCGCCCAATGTGTGCACAAAAGTCAGCACCATGGCCGACAGAATACCCGGCCAGGCCAAAGGCAATTCCACCTTGGTAAAAATAGCCCATGTGCTTAAACCGCTCACCTGTGCAGCCTCATTCAAATTGTGGGGAATGGATTCGAAGGCGCGCTGAATGGGCTGCAACATGAAGGGAATGTTGAACAACACGGAGGCCAACAACAGGCCCGCAAAATTGAAGGTAAGCGAGATACCCAAAGTGTTTTGAAGCCATTGCCCCACGGGCGAGCCACCGCCCAGGGCCACCAACAGGTAATAGCCCATCACCGTGGGTGGTAACACCAGGGGCAATAAAATGGCTGCCTCAATCCAGGTTCGGCCCTTGAAAGGCGTGCGGGCCAGCCAGCGCCCTGCCAGCAGGCCCACAGGCAACAACACCAACAAGGTGCCCAGCGCCAATTGAATGGACAGCGAAAATGCAGACCAGTCCATCATCGCCCTTGCACCTCGTCATAGCCGTATTTTTTGAGTATTGAACGCGCTGTATCGGTTTTCATATACGCTGCAAACGCTTTTGCCGCTGGGTTGTTGGGCTGAATCAATACCATGCCCTGTACCAAGGGTTGATGCCATTCACGGGGCACTGCCGCATATTGGGTGCGTGCAGCCAGCTCGGGCGCCAGTGCAAGTGACAAGGCCACCAACCCTGCCTGTGCAGCGCCTGAAGCCACAAATTGTGTGGCTTGGCCTATGTTCTCCCCGATGACGAGGCGAGGCTTTGCCGCTGCCCACAAATCTGCGTGCATCAATGCTTCTTGCGCGCGCGTGCCATAGGGTGCCACGGTGGGGTTGGCAATGGCCAATTTGCTCAAACGCCCATCCTTCAATGCGGCCGCAAGGTCTGCCAAAGTACCATCGGCTTTCAAGCGGCTTTTTTTGGGCAACAACAACACAAGTCGCCCTTCTGCATAGGGCACTGCCGGGTGTGCAGCCAGTTGTTCATCGACCAGTTTTTGGGGAAACACCATGTCGGCCGACAAAAATACATCGAACGGCGCACCCTGTTTGATTTGGCTGTAAAAATTGCCCGACGAGCCATAGGCCAGCTTCAAAGTGTGCCCGGTGGCCTTGGTAAATTGAGGTGAAATTTCATTCAGTGCATAACGCAAGGTGGCCGCTGCAGCCACCGTGACCGAACCGGCATGCAACACACCACTACAACAAAGCAGCATCAAACACGCAATGGTTTTGAACATGGTCTGTTCCCCGTTGTGTTCCCGGTTGAGTTCTCTGTTGATCAGATACTTCTTTGGTTTACACGCTTTGACAATTCCTCCGCAGATTCCACACGCTCGGAATAGCGGTCCACCAAATACTGCGCATGGCCGCGCGTCAACAAAGTGAACTTCATCAGTTCTTCCATGACATCGACCAAGCGGTTGTAGTACGCCGAAGGTTTCATGCGACCTGCATCATCAAACTCCATGAATGCTTTGGCAATCGACGATTGATTGGGAATGGTGATCATGCGCATCCACCGGCCCAACACACGCAACTGGTTCACGGCATTGAACGACTGCGAGCCGCCGCACACTTGCATGACAGCCAGGGTTTTGCCCTGCGTGGGCCGCTTCGCACCACCGGTCAGAGGCAGCCAGTCAATTTGTGTTTTCATCACACCAGTCATGGCGCCGTGGCGCTCGGGCGAGCTCCACACCTGGCCTTCCGACCAATCTGCCAACTCACGCAATTCTTGCACCTTGGGGTGCTGTTCATTGGCTTCATCCACCAGGGGCAGGCCATCGGGGTTGAAAAACCGCACCTCGGCACCCATCAACGTCAACAGGCGTCCCGCCTCTTCAGCCGCCAAACGGCTGAAAGAGCGTGCACGCAATGAACCATACAAAATCAGAATGCGGGGTGGGTGCAACAAAGTGTCGCCCAACAACTCACGATCGGGTTGTTTAAAACTTGCTGTGTCCAGATTGGGCAAATCACTGGGATTCATGGCAACACCATTTCCTTTTTCTTGGGATGAAACTAAAACCAGGCCACCGACATTTCCGAAAAATAAATCACGGCCACGTAACGCAGCGATTTACCAATGCCCACCAGCACGATAAACAGCCACAGATTTACTCGCATGATACCGGCGACCAGCGTCAATGGGTCGCCACCCACCGGCATCCACGCCAACAACAGGCTCCAAACCCCATAGCGCTGGAACCAGGCTTGCATTTTCTCGATTTGCGCAGGTTTGAAGTAAAACCATTTTTTATGCTGAAAATGGAGCAGGTAGCGCCCCAGTACCCAATTCACGACCGCACCCAAGGTATTGCCCAAAGTGGCCACTGCAAGCAGCAGGCCTGCCGGCTCGCCGGCGCGAATCATGGCAAACAGCACCACCTCGGAATAGAAAGGCAAAATGGTGGCCGCCAGAAAAGCTGATGAAAACAAAATGAGGTAGGACATGAATCAGTCAGTTGCCTGGCTTGTTGTTGCTGCATTGTTGCACAAGCCACTTGAACAGGCGCCTGTGTTGCGGGCGGTACAACAAATATTCAGGGTGCCATTGCACACCCAGCCACTGGCATTCCTCCTCGGGTTCAATGGCCTGCACAAAGCCATCAAGGTCACGGGCCACAATTCGAATGCCCTTGCCCAGTTCATCGATGGCCTGGTGATGCAGGCTGTTGATCCTCAAGCGGCTGGCACGGGTTACCGTCGCCAGGCAACTGCTGGCCCGCAAGGCTGCTGTTTTTCGAGGCAGTACTGTGCCCCGGTTCGAGGTTAATTTCCGCTTTGCCCGAATGTCGATGTGCAGGCTTCCGCCCAAACTCACATTGATCAGCTGCGTGCCGCGGCAAATGCCCAGCATGGGCAAGCCATGCTTCAATGCCCAGGCGATGTGCGCCTGTTCCAGTGCATCGCGATCGGGATCATAGTGTGCTTTGGGCGCCTCCTCCTCGCCATACAGGGAGGGGTGTATGTCGTCTCCGCCACTCACGATCAAGGCGTCGATTTGCGAAATGGGCCAGTTGTGCTTCACGCTGATGCGTCGAGCCTGGCCTCCTGCCAACCACACCGCCAGCCGAATGCTGAACCACGAGGGCGACCACCACTTCGCATTGCCGGTTACACCGACAACAGGTTTTCGTGAATGTGCGCCAGTTCCTGGTGCCAAGGCTCTTCCTTCAAATTGATTAAATTTTTGTTGTAGTCCATCCACTGCTCGCACATGGACTTCAGTGTGACCGGGTCAGCGGCCAGGTGTTCCACCACACACCAAATATTCCAGCTGTTCGTCAAGCTCCAGCCAGGGTTTTCAATTTCACAATTGGGCAATCGATAGTGAAAGGTCGGGCGTGCATTCACACGCTCGTCACTGACTGCGGCCGACACACGTGCTTCGTCGATTTGCTTGAACAGCGGCAACAAATCCATGCCCCGATTTCGTGTGGGGTTGTGCAGCAGATAATCATCAATGATTTGCACCAGGGGTGTATTGGCACCATAAGCCATGACCAGCTCCACATACCGTTTCGGATAGGTGTCAATGTAGGGAGTCAAACGGCGCAAAGTGTCCACTTTGTGGGCCTTCATCAACCAGTGCTGAGACACGCAGTAGGCTTGCAAATAGGGAACGATGGTCTCGGGTTTCAGATCTGGCAACTCGGCATTGATGTGAACACCAAACGCATAAATGAGTGAATCGGAAGTACCCAGGGCCCCCGCAGCGTGAAGATTTGTCACCATGTCGTCGAGCACCGAAAGCCTGTTGACCGGAACCGGCGGACAAACCACCTCCAAAGGCACAATTTGACGAGCCAGGTCCGTCATCAAGGCCAGCACGGCATCTTCGTTGGCACCTTGTTCTTCAAGGCGTTTGCGGGCCATGTTCTTTGCAAAACTCCAGTCCAGTTCAATTTTGAAATGACCAAACTCGGGATGTTTTACCTGACACTCGGCCTGGGTGTCTTGAATGACCTCGCCCTCGAAGGCTTTGGCCACTGCTTCAGCTGCGGATTGAAGGTCAAGTCCGGCAAACTCCAGTTCGAACCCCGCGCATCGTACTTCGCCCTTGGCGTTGTTCACCCACGCGGGTTTGGCATAGTTGTGCTGCATTCATGATTCCCTGCAAAAAAACAAAAGCGGCGGGCTTTCACCAAAGCCCACCGCTAGTCAACGGTTCAGTGGCTGTGCTTGCTTACACCACGGTCAACTTTACATCCACATTGTTACGGGTTGCGTTGGAGTAGGGGCACACCTGGTGGGCCTTTTCAACCAGCGCATTGGCCGCGGCCTTGTCCATGCCTTCCAGCTTGATGCTCATGTCCACAGTAATCGCAAAACCGACGCCTTTGGGGTTGCCACCAATGCCTACAGTTGCGGTAATTTCGGGCTCAGAGGGCAACTTGATTTTGTCCTGACCAGCCACAAACTTGATTGCACCAATGAAGCAGGCTGAGTAACCGGCTGCGAACAATTGCTCAGGGTTGGTGCCCGGGCCACCTGCACCGCCCAGCTCTTTGGGTGTACTCAATTGCACTTTCAAACGACCATCGTCTGTGGCTGAACCGCCTTCACGACCGCCCGTGGATGTGGCCTTGGTAGAGTAAACAACTTCCATGAATTTCTCCTGTAATTGGGTGAATGAACAAACAGATAGTTATCGCGATAACTATTAAAGAATTGTTATTCCAAAAAATCCGCTTCCAAGAAGGTTATCGCAATAAGCAAGCGACATCAAGCACTCAGGCTTTGAGCAAACGCTCCCGCAAGGCATCCAGTTCGCATTTAAGACGATGAATTTCCTGAACACTCATGCCGCATTGTTCAACCACACAGGCATAGACATCAAGCGCCTTGTCGCGAATCCGCTTGCCTTCGTCAGTCAGGTAGATTTGCAACTGTCGCTCATCGTCTGCGCTGCGATTGCGGGTCAACAGTCCCTGCTCTGCCATACGTTTGATGACAGGCGTGAGCGCGCCGGGCTGCTGGCCCAATTGGCGAGCCACATTGATCAAACTGACGCCGTCTTCTTTCCACAAAATCATCATGACCAGATACTGGGGAAAGGTTAAACCCAAAGGTTGCAGCAGTGGCTTGTAGACTTGGGTAATCGCCAATGAGGTGGAGTAGAGGGAGAAACAAAGCTGGTTGTCTAGCGCTAAAGGATTCTCGGTTTTCATGTTCTTGGAGTTTTAACCAGACGATTGGGGTATTTCAAGTGTAATCGCTTGAGCGGTTTGAGTCATCCTTGTCTAAGTCAATTCAAGACAATCCTGAATAAACACAGTCAATTTGACTCAAACCTACCTCGTCTAGCCGATGTTTTTTTACACACCACGCTCTTTGAACCAGTCCAAAGTCAGTTTCCAGGCATAAGTGGCGGCTCGCCTGTCATAGGTAGGACGGTAGTCGGCATGAAAACCATGGTTTACCGCAGGAAACACCACTATTTCAGACCCACTGCTGCTCTTTCCAAGCTCATTTCGCATTTGATCGACGACTTCATCGGGTACAAAACTGTCCTCACCAGCATACAGCCCCAATACCGGCACTTTCAGATTTGCAGCCACATCCACAGGGTCCGCTGGCTTGTTAGGCCCTTTCAGCCCCGCCAGCAAACCGTAATAGGCAACGCCAGCTTTCACATTCACATTGTGGTTGGCGTACAACCACACGGTGCGCCCACCCCAGCAATACCCCACAATACCCAGGCGTGCTGTATTGGCCTTGCCACTGGCTTTGACAAACGCAACGGTTGAGTCAATGTCGCTCATGACCTGAGCGTCTGGCACCACTGGCACCACTTCTTTCAAAATCGCATCGAGGCTCATATTGGACACATCGGCCTCACGACTAAAGAGTGCGGGAGCGATCGCGTAGTAACCCTGCTTGGCCAGCCGACGACAAATATCCTGAATGTATTCGTGAACACCAAAAATTTCCTGGATCACGAGAATTACTGGAAAATTTCCGCCTTTGGCAGGCATCGCGCGGTAGGCTGGAATTTGACCGTCTTTGACAGGCACCTTCACCTCACCTGCCGTAATTCCCTGGGTGTCAGTTTTTATGGCTTGTGCAAACAGTGGCTCGGATGCCACTGCAAAACCACCGGCCAGCGAGGTTAGCAAAAAGCCCCGGCGACTGACGGTTGTCTCATTGATTTTCTGTGCCAAACCAAATTTCAGTTGATCCATGCTCACTACTCCTGCTTCATTGGGAATTAAACTTCGTTTGTTATCACGATAAGTAATTATTACAACAGATCCACTGCTTTGGCGATTGAATAGGCCCGGTCCTGCGGATTTTTTATCTTGAGTGCAGATTGAAGGTTGGGGCTGTAATGCAACCTCAACAACTCTTTGTAAAAGT
Source organism: Limnobacter alexandrii (assembly GCF_005871185.1). Lineage (GTDB taxonomy): Bacteria > Pseudomonadota > Gammaproteobacteria > Burkholderiales > Burkholderiaceae_B > Limnobacter > Limnobacter alexandrii. The sequence continues at coordinate 1,403,003 of NZ_SWKN01000006.1, read as the reverse complement.
CATATTCATTTTGAATACCCAGCGCCGCACGGCGCATTTTCAGTTGGGCCTCTTGAAATGATTTGCGATGCTTGGGGAAATAGCGCTCAACATGCGACAGGGCAAATACATCGGCATACAATTCTTCGCGGTGCCTGCGGCGCACCGGCCCGAAATCGATTTGCTCTTTCATTTGCACGCAATGGCCCGACTCGTGCGCAAAAAAGGCCTCGTAAACAACCTGTTTGGGCAAGCCATCAAAAAATTCAAGATATTGCTCAAAGCTGTGCCAGGTTTTGTCGCGAGTGCTGATAAAAAATGTGCATCGCTTCAACCGCGAATTGTATTGAACCAGCAAAGGCGACTGATGCGGCGTTTCCTTTCCAATCAATTTGAAATCAACGGAATAACCGTGCATGCGACCATAGCCGCGAGCCACGCTGCCAGCAATGTGATCGATCAATTCAGCATCGTCAAAGTCTTCGAACCCATTGGCTTTCAACGGTGTTGAACACAACAAGATTGCGCAGGCGATGGCAGCGCCAGCCCAATTAACAAATACAGACTTTCCCACCCTTGAGTCTCCCGCCAGTGTGTGGCTTATTTTTTCATCATGGCCTTGAAAGCCTCGCAGGGGTCTTCGCGGGGATGCGATGGCACTTTGGCCAGAACATCAAACTGCCCGGAACCCTCTGCCTGCGAATTTTCAATGAACCCATACACGGTTGTTGTTTGTTGTAGTGTAACGGGCAACCACTGCGCCACGCCGACATCTTTTTGCACATGGCCATTGCCTGCAATCAAAACCACATCACGTTGCTGTGCTTGCTGTTCGATCACCTTGGCCATCCACACATCGCGGGCCACTTGTGCAGCAATCATTTTCTCGGCCACCTGTGGCGGCAGCATATTGCAATGCCCTTCAATAATATTTTGGCGATGCTGCTCGGCCAGCGACTGCGGCAAGGGCTTGTTCAGTGCATATTGCGCAATGGTGTCCGGGTCTAGCGCAGCGCTGTACCCGCCTTTCACGATGCGGTTTGCATCCTCTCTTGACACATTGGCCGCCAACAAGGGCAGTTGATGGTCCAGTGCAAGTTGAATCAGCGGTTCGTAGAACTCCCACTGCCATGCCTCGACCCAAGGCTGCGATGTAATACAGCTTGCCTGCTTGCATTGATCTTGCGCAGTTCGCAACAGGCCCTGATGTTCACGATCAAATTGCTCCATGGCAATGGCGGGTCGCCAGCCTGCTTCAACCTTGTTGGCGATGATCTCGTAACGCGCCTGGTGGGCCTGGGGGTTGTCGTGTACCTCGCCCATTAACCACACGGTTGGGGCAGTTTGCTGCGGGGTTTGTGTTGCACAGGCTGTGGCCAATAAAACCATGCACAGGGCACATACAATTGTTGAGGGTACTGCCATTGAAACTATCCCTTCGCCTGAACAGGCAATACAAAATCGAACACAGCCTGTGATTGATTGCGTGTCCACTTCACCAGCAAAGCCGGGCTGAAAAAGCCGTCGCGCTGGTTCAAAGGTTGATCCGGAAAATAAAGCTGAGTGGTCAACAAGGGTGTGCCGGGGCCTTGCACTTTCACATGCAAATGCGGCGTGCGCCGAAAACTGGAATTGCCGTATGAACCGGGCATCAGGGTTTCAAAACGAAACCGCCCTTGCGCATCTGTGATTTGGTGCCCACGCAGTTTGAAGCCTGCGTTGTCGTATTCACCCTTGGCGTCGCAACTCCACAAATCCACAATTGCGTTTGGGATAGGCTGGCATGTTGTGCTTAACACCCGGCCCTCGAGTAGAAGAATTTCTCCGGGCAAACCGTCGGTTAAATTGCTGCGGCGGGGCGTTTGCGGGGTGTAATACGGACCCTCAATTTGACGAGGTGTGGGGTTGTCTGTGCATTCGGGTGTTTGCGCCAACACATGGCGTTGCGCAAGCATAGGGCCTGCAATCAAAAGCCCTGCACTGGCCTGAAGAATTGTTCGTCGGTATTTCAGCATGCCACCTCCCACGCTACTGCCCTCTGCTTCTTGGATACTACATCCAAACGAACGTTCCCTTCAGTAAGAGATTGAGTACGAAAACACAACCATGAAATCCACTTTGCGCCTTATGTCGAAACAACAACTTTTTTACGCTGTCTTTATTTTCTCGTTTGGTCTGGCGGCTGGTTTGGCTTTGACCCGCGCCATACCAGCGCTTGAAATCAGCACAACCGAAACAACAACAAACCAGTCAGGCGCACAAGCCAACGCAATCGACATTGGCTTTGCGCAAAGCATGATCATTCACCACGACCAGGCCATTTCCATGGCCATGCTGGTGAAGGGCAAGGTGTCGCCCAATCTGGATTTGCTGGCCAATGGCATATTGACCGCACAACTTCTGGAAATGGGGCAAATGAAAGGCTGGCTCAATGCGTGGAACCAGCAAATAACCCCACCAGCCAAGGGCGCAATGGCCTGGGTTGAAGATGCAAAGAATGTGAGCAATGTGCAAGACCTGCTGTACATCGCGCAATGCAAAGCAAGCAAAGGCGCAATGCCTGGAATGTTAAATGTGGATCAATTCAACGAGATGAGAGCAATGACAGGCCAAAATCTTGAACGACGATTTCTGGAAGCAATGATTGCGCATCACGAAGCGGCCATTCCCATGGCACGCTTTGCAGTGAATAACGGGGAATCTTTACTGGTCAAGGGTTTGGCAAAATCCATCATTCGGGAGCAGGCCGCGGAAATCTCGTTGATGAACAAACTGCTTGAACAAATCAATGCGGAATATTGAATCGCAATATTGCAATGCCGATCTGAATATTTTCAATGGCAAACGCTGAAGATTTGTAGGGAGATGGTGAACTGTCAGAAATCAGTAAGTGCGCAAACCCAGGATAAATAAAAAACAGATGGGGAGACAGGGAAAATGCAATACACAAAATTCGCGGCTTTGTTCGCTGGTACTGCTGTGTTGGCTGCATGCGGCTCAGAGGGTGTTGGACCAACAAACTCAAGCAGAACGACACCCAGTGAAGTGATGGGTGCCAGTTTCGTGCAACCCGCCCAATGCGGGGCCGGCTCGGTGCCTGAAACAGGTATTCAGGGGCAAGTGCCACTGGCCGACCGGGAAAGCGGACGCAGCAAACAAGGCTACCGGTGCAATATGGAACTGGTGGGGCAGTACCAGGGCGAGGGCAGCACATGGGTGAATCCCTCCTACAAAACCTGTTCGTACATGGGCACCACATTCTCGGGCATTCCGACCAAAGTGTCACAAGGGGTTCAGGTAATCGACGCGCGCGATCCGGCCAATCCGGTGCTGTCAACCAACCTCACCAGCCCGGCATTTTTTCAAAGCCCTTGGGAATCACTGAAAGTGAATGAGGCACGCGGTTTGCTGGGCGGTGTGGCGGTGGGGCCGGTGCTTAGTGCCGGTTTTTTCGACATTTACGACATTGGCACTGATTGTGCGAACCCCGTCTTGCTGAATTCTTTTGCGGCCAACCTGACCCTGCCCGCCAACTTGATAGGCCATGAGGGCGCGTGGTCACCCGATGGAAATACTTATTGGGCCACTGGGTTGAACCCGGGCAGTATTACTGCCATTGACACCAGCGATCCAAGTTCCCCCAGAATTCTGTACGCCACCATTGCCTCGCCCAGCAACCACGGCTTTGAATTGAGTGAAGACGGCAACCGCATGTATTTGACTTCACTTACCCCGCCCGGTGTGATTATTCTGGACACCAGCAGCATTCAAAACCGCGACCCAGTGCCCATGTTGACCGAGGTTGGCAGCGTGTACTGGGAGGATGGGGACTTGAGCCAACACACCATTCCTGTTTCGTACAACGGCAAACCGTTTGTGATCGCAGTGGACGAGGGTGGTGCCGGCGCTGCACGAATTATTGATATTTCAGATGAGACTGCTCCCGTTGTGGTTTCCAAACTGAAACTGGCAATTCATTCGGAAGAGAACGCGGCCATTCGCGAGGCCGACACTGCGAACAATGGAAGTTTTGGCTACGAGGGGCACTACTGCGGCGTGGATAGAAAAGTGAACCCGACCGCCATTGCATGTGGCTATTTTCAATCCGGTGTGCGGGTATTTGATATTCGCAACCCGCTGGCAGCCAGGGAAATTGCCTATTACAACCCGCCTGCGCAGTCGGAGAAAAAAGCACAGTTGGCAGGCTCTGAACACGCAACCAGCGCGATTGGGGGTGATCTAAGCACTGACTGGTGCAGCTCGCCGCCCCGCTTTGTGGGCAGCGATCAAATTTGGGTAACCTGCCAGGACAACGGCTTCATGGTGTTGAAGTTCACGAACAACGCGTATCCCTTGAAATAACAAGTTAACCGTTCAACCAGCTCACGGTTTTCGCCCAAATGGTATTGGGCGATTCCTTGCCGCTCATAATGCCAATGTGACCACCCGGGCCGATGAAGAATTCTGATTTTTCAGAACCCACCACCTTGGTAATTGGCTTGCAACACGCCACATTGGCCAGGTTGTCTGATTTGCCTGCAATGCCCAACACCGGGCAGGCAATGTCTTTGAAATTCGCAACCGCCTTGCCCACCTTGAAGTGACCATGCGCAGTTTCATTTTCCAGCCAAATGCTGGCAAACCAGTCGCGCAGGGCACCACCGGGGTAGGCTTCCAGGCTGTCAATGAATGCAGCTTGGTTGGCGTGCTGAGCAACAAATTCTCGGTCGTGCAATTGCGAGATCAGATTCCAGTAACCCTTCAGGCTGCCCACAGGGTCGAGCAATTTAAAACCAATCACGTTGGCCCAACCCGGTGTGTACAACAACTTGGCGGGCACTTTGCGGAAGTTGATGCGGGCCGATTTCAGAAGGTGTGCAAGGCGCTTGTACTGCTGACCAATTGCGCCATTGGCATGGCCGTCGATCGGCGTGCCAAAGGTAACCACTTTGTTGATGTTTTCATCTTTGAACAAGGCGGTGTAGGCCAAGGCCATGCCACCACCCATGCTCCAGCCCTGCAGGTTCAGCTTTTTGGAGCCGCTGTGTTCACGCACCGCGTTCAGGCACGCGGGCAAAAACTCCTTGATGTAATTTTCAAGCGTCAACCCAGCCTGTTTGCGCGTGGGTTTGCCCCAGTCGATCAGGTACACATCAAAACCTTGCGCCATCAGGTAGCGCACGAAACTGCGCTCGGGCAGCAGGTCGTACACAAACATGTTCACGGCCAAGGGGGCGATCAGCACCAGCGGAATTGTGTTGCGCTTCTTGCTCACCGGCAGTGTTTCATCGCCCACGGTAATGCTTTCTTCCGTCAGGGGCAGGTAGTGGCGAACGCTGTGAATACCGCTTTGGTGAATAATTTCAAACGGCTGTAAACCTGCACGCACCATGGATTCTGATTTGAACAAACGATCCCAGCCATTGCTGGACATGTGGCTGATGCGACGAAGGCTGAGTGCGTTGGACATGGCGGTGAACCTGATTGTGAAAATTATGTGTGTCAGATTCTAACAGCGCTCACCCCAGCATGCGTGGTGTGAGCGCTCTAAAGTTACCTGCCAGTTACATGCCAAATCATTTCCACTTCAAACCCAAGGTCACACCCAACAAAAACTGGCGCTCGCTGGCAGGCTCAAAAAACTGCCCTGCCCCCTGGTTCACAATTACAGAGCCGACGTATTCCTTGTCAAACACATTGTCAACACGGGCGTAGGTGCGTACATTCCAGCCACCGTCCAAAGGCCAGTCTTTGCTGGCGCGCAAGTTCACCACGGAATAGGAAGGTGCGAAGGCATCATTCGCATCGTTGGCAAACAGTTTGTCCACATAGCGCAATTCAGTGGCGGCCTCGTACAGGCTTGAGGGTTTGTACACCAATTCACCGAAGAAGGTTTTCTTCGGGATGCTGGGCAGGCTGTTACCGGCCTGAATGCTGTTGACCGAGGTGTCGTAGGTGGCACGAATGTAATTCACTGCCACATTGGTCTGCCATTGCTTGTTGATTGCGTGCTGCAAGGCCAGTTCAGCCCCTTCCCGACTGGTTGAGCCTGCATTCTGGAATGAGGTGGCACCGCCGTTTGCAGACAGCACCACGATTTCATTCTCGGTATCAACCGTGTACAGCGCTGCATTCACCCGCGTGGCGCCAAACTTGGCTTTCACCCCCACTTCAAGCTGCTCGCTTTTCGCAGCTTCCAATTGCGAGTTGAAGTTGGGGCTGGGTGGCGCAACAGACAAATAGGCGGTTTCCAACAAGGTGGGCGTCTCGAAACCCTCGCCATAAGAAATGTAGGTGTTGATGTTGGGCTGCAACCGATAGGTGAAACCAATATTGCTGGTGACTTCGTCGTACTTCTTGCTGCCACTGCCGTCGCCATTGCTCAAAAACTGGTCGTTCGATTCAATTTCAATGGATGAATTTCGAACACCGCCCAACACACTGAATTTGTCGGTGAAAAAATACTCCGCCTGCAAGTATTGGTCGAACTGGCTGGCGGTGTTGGCTTCGTCCCGGTTGGGTGTGGTGCTGGCACCGAAGAAGCCCAGCCTTGCCTGCTCCAGTTCGCCCACGGTCAAACCAGCGTTCAAAAACAGCGGCTTCTCAAGCAGGCTGGTTTGATGGCCAAAGCGAAGGTCAGCGCCGCTGTATTCGTTTTTCAAATCGATTACTGCTGTGCTGGCCAACACCTGACGAATTTTTCGGTCGCCATAATAGGGGCTGAAGGTCACATTCGTGCTGGGGCTGAATTTGTGTTCCAACACAATCCCGGTTTGGCTTTGCTCCACCGTTTTGTTGGTGTTGTTGGCGACCGTATTCGTGCCTGCCTGTCTGCGGTTGCTGGCCAGTTGGGCAGCTGTGAGGCCAGCCGGGTCTTGCGCAAGGGGAATATCTACATAGTTGACCACCCAGCTAAGCCGTGTGTCGCTGCTTAAATTCCACACCAATTTGCTGTTGAAATTGTCTCGGCGCGCTTTGCTGTGGTCACGGTAGCCATCGGTTCTGAAAGTGGACGCATCAATCACAATGCCCACTTCCTCATTGCCTTTGTTCAGCTTGATGCCGCTTCTGCGTGTGCTGTCGGTGCCGAAAATCTGGTTCAACTCAAGCTCGGTGCCCACGCGCGGGTTCTCGGTGGTCAGCAAAATAACGCCACCCGAAGAGTTGCCATACAGGGACGAAAAAGGACCGCGCAACACTTCAATGGATTCAGTCGAGCTTAGGCTGAAATGCGAAATTTGCCCTGAACCATCGGGCATGGTGGCTGGAATGCCATCAGAAAACAAACGCACGCCGCGCACCCCGGAAGTGGCCCGCGCCCCAAAACCACGAATGGAAATTTGCAGGTCTTGCGCAAAGTTGTTGCGGTTGTTGATGACCAAGCCTGGCACACGGGTCAGCGTTTCCGACAAATTCACCTGAAAGCTGGCTGCTTTCTCCAGCGTGTTCTGGTTGATCTTGTCGACCGAGGCTGGTACTTCAAACGAATCACGAGCTTCGCGGGTGGCAGACACCACGAAATCATCCAGATTTTCAGTTTGAGCTAAGGCTGAGGCAGCAAAACCAAGCGTGGCCAGGGCGGCAATCAAGGGGGTACAACGGTGCTTCATGAAATATGTCTCTGATTGTTGGTGGTAACAGTGCGGCAAGCATGAAGTAAAGCGCTCGTGAAATTTTCCCGATCGTCAAGAAAAGTGGAATATTTCCTCTGCCTCTACACTGCCTACTCTTTGTACAATCATAGTAACAATTGTTAACCCCCAATAAGAATCAGGAGACACCCGCATGTTGCATGCACTCGAAGTGCTCGCTTTACGCATTTACATGGCCATTTTCAAAGTGGTTACAGCACTGATGCCTTTCAAATGGCCCCGCATGTTCGAAGGGACTAATTCCTCGCTTGAACTGGTTCGGCACATGGCTGATGCAGGTCATCGCAATGTATTGGTGGTAACCGATGCGGTGTTGGTCAAGCTTGGTGTGCTGGACAAAATGAAAGCCGAGCTTGAAACCCAGGGTGTGAAGTACGTGATTTATGACGGTGTAGAGCCCAACCCCACAGTTGAACAAATTGAAGCCGGATACCGCATGTTGATGGAAAACGGCTGCCAGGCCATTTTGGCCGTGGGCGGCGGAAGCCCCATAGACGCAGCAAAAATGATTGGTGCGCGCGCAAAAAACAACAAACCCGTGTTGAAGCTGACCGGTTTGCTGCGAGTGCACAAAGGCATGATTCCTCTGTTCGCCGTGCCCACCACGGCTGGGACAGGTGCTGAGGTAACCATTGCCGCTGTGGTCAGCGACACAGCAAACAAGCGCAAAGTGGCCGCCATGGACATTCGCCTGCTACCCACTGCGGCCGCACTTGATGGATCTCTGATGACTGGGTTGCCCGCGCACATTACCTCAGCCACGGGCATGGACGCGCTAACACACGCAGTGGAGGCATTCGTTTCACGCAATGCCACGCGTAAAACCGACGAGAAAGCGCTCGAAGCAACTCAGCTGATCATGAAGCATCTGGAAACGGCTGTGGCCGATGGCAGCAATCTGGAAGCTCGCCAAAAAATGGCACGTGCTTCACACCTGGCGGGTATTGCATTTACGCAAGCAGGCGTGGGTTATGTGCACGGCATTGCGCACAAATTCGGCGCCTTGTACCACACCCCCCATGGCCTGGCCAACGCCATTGTGATGCCGCATGTGCTGGATTACTCCCTGCCCAACTGTGCCGACCGCCTCGCCATTCTTGCCAGGGCTTGTGGCCTTGGGGACAAAGGCGCTGACGACGTGCATTTGGCTCGCGCTTTCATCGCCCGTATTCGTGAAATGAATGCCAAATTTGGAATTCCCACACAACTGGATGCATTAAAAGCCGCCGATATCCCGGCTGTTGCCAAATCTGCGATTGCAGAGGCCCGCTTTACTTACGCCGTACCGCGTTACATGAACCAGCGTGTGGCCGAGTCAGTGATCAAGAACTTGCTGCCCACGCAATAAATTATATTTTTGTGACACTGTAACTTCCTTCCTGCACCAGCGATCTATAGCGTAGACCACCCGAACAACCGGGTGGGTTGCGAGATTGATGACCATCACAAGAAGGATGCAGGAAATGAGAACAGCGATTGGTTTTGCAGTTGTTGCGGCACTGGCCGCCCTTGGTACACAGGCAGCGGTCGCTCAGACCGCAATTCCCAGCGAACCCGCCAATGCGGTGAACTTGGTGGACGGCCTGGAAGGTGTATTTGGCACCCATGCAGCGCGTCGTTCTGGCGCACGCGGTGTGTGTGCAGCAGGCGAATTTGTGGGCAACAAGTCAGCCTCGGCCATTTCCAAGGCATCCGTGTTTTCTGGCAAACCCGTGCCAGTCACATTGCGTTTCTCCGTGGGTGGTGGCAATCCCAATGCACCTGAAAACGGCAAGGGCGTGCGTGGCCTGGCGGCTCAGTTCGACCTGCCCAACGGCGAACAGTGGCTGATGGCCAACATTTCAGCGCCTTTCTTTACCGCAGCCACACCCGACGCTTTCCTGGCCTTCCTTGAAGCACGCAAACCCGACCCTGCCACCAAAAAACCTGACCCTGCAAAAATTGCGGCTGCTGCTGCCAAGTACCCCGACTTCAAACCCCAAATGGAATGGGTTGCAAAAACTGGCGTACCTGCCAGCTATGCCGCTGTGAATTACTGGAGCACCAACGCATTTAAATTCACCAATGCTGCCGGCAAAACCCAGTTTGCAAAGTGGATGTTTGTGCCTGTAACTGGCCAGGAATTCATTGCTGACGACAAATTGGCAACGTACCCAAAGGTATTTCTTGAAGACGAACTGAAAGGCCGAGTGTCGCAAATTCCAGTGGAATTCGACATGGTGCTGCAATTGGCTCAGGCCGGCGACCCCACGGACAATGCCACAGTGGCCTGGCCCGACGATCGTAAAAAAGTTATTGCTGGTCGATTGAAGGTAACAGCAGTCACCGACAAATCCACATGCGATGGCATCAATTTCAACCCACTGGTATTGCCCACCGGCATTGAAGGATCGGATGATCCTTTGCTTGCAGCACGGGCAGGCAGCTACGCAGTGTCACAGGCGCGTCGCTTGGCCAAATAAGCGACGTTCCCCTTTTAGCCTGTACACTATTGGCCGGATCCCCCTCCAGGGTTCCGGCTTTTTTTATGCAGTTCTAAAGCAGTACACAAGGAGCAGTACATGGAATTATTCGACGCAATTTATCAACGCCGAGCCATCAAGGCCTTTGATCCCGAACATGTCATTTCGGCAGATGATGAAAAGAAGCTTTTTGAGGCAGCCATTCAGGCGCCCACCAGTTTCAACATTCAGCACTGGCGTTTTGTGGTGGTACGCGACAAAGCATTGCGGGCTGAAATGCGCAAACTGGGCAATGACCAGGCCCAAATCACCGACGCGTCCTTGCTGGTCATCATGACCGCCGACACCAAGGCCTGGCAGAAAAACCCCGCCCGTTACTGGGAGCAGGCACCCAAGGAAGTGGCCGATTTGCTAGTCGGATGGATGGGCCCATTCCACGACGGTCGCGAGTGGTTGCAACGCGACGAAGCACAGCGCTCCATCGGCATGGCCATGCAAACCCTGATGCTGTCAGCCAAGGGCATTGGTCTGGACTCCTGCCCCATGATCGGCTTTGACATTGAAGCTGTGGCCAAGTTGATCAACCTGCCTGCCGACCATGTCATGGGGCCTATGGTGGCGATCGGCAAGGGCACCAAAGCGCCCTGGCCAAAACCTGGTCAGCTCAATCTTGACGAAGTGTTGGTCAACAACACCTTCTAATACGCCTTAGAGCTTTTTCAGAAATGCAATCAACGCCGCTTGATCTTCAGGGCTTAAGTCCTGAAAGCGGCGTTTTGCGCCCTCAGCTTCACCGCCGTGAAAATCGATGGCTTTGACGAAATCCCGGCCAGCACGGCCATCGTGCAACAAGGGTTTGTCGGTTTGACCAACACCCCACAACGGCGCTGTTTTCCATTCATTGGGCAAGCCCAAACCTTCGGGTGCATTGTCGGCCAGTGCCGGCCCCATGTCGTGCAGCAGCAAATCGGAATACAACCACACCTCCCGGTCATTCAAGGGTGCGGGCGCCATGGGCGATGTTTTCATCATCGGTGTGTGGCAACTGCTGCATTGAATGTCGTTGAACAACTGCTGGCCACGCAAGGAAATGCCTTTTAAATCAGGCTTGGGGGGTGGCGCCAGCCAGCGCTGAAAATCAGCCGTGGCCTGGGTTTCGGCAAGGCTGACTGCCTCACCCACAAAGGGTGTGCAATCGGCTGTGGCCAGGTTGCCCTTGGGCCGCACAGGTGCGGCAAACAAGGGGTGGAAAGTGGCAATGCCCAGTTCAGTTGAAAATGCGCCTTGTGTGAATGATTGCACATCGGCCACAAAACCGCGTGCCCCCAAACGGCCCACCAACTGGTCTGCTGCATTCAAATCGTTGACACCGCCGGGAAACATCAAACCAGGGCGACCGCTCACTTCGGGATTGGCTTGTGCGCTGGCCAAACCATTTTCGATCAAGGTGCTGTCTGGAATATTCTCCAGCAATCCGATACCGAACAGGTGGGGGGTTACCCGCGTGGTGCTGGCCATGGCATGTGGAGGAACGCGCTCACCACCCAACACACAACCCGGCACCTCATCGGGAAATTCAGTGGCCACCGAGCGTGCATGCACATGGGGCGCACCATCGGCCTGTGTCACCAGCCCCACAGCAAAGTGCGGCGCCAGCAAGGTGGTAAAACGCTGAATGGTTTTGGTGGCATCGGTACCGCCCACCGCCGGTTGCCCATGGCATTCCACGCAGCTTTGTGCATTGAACACCGCTCCAAGCCCACTGCTGGGTGTGAACACTTTCTCGAACATCGCTTTGCCCTGCTCAAACCGGGTTCGTTGAGCAGGTGTTAATCCATCAATTGGTGCAGACCAATCGTGTTCGACAGCAGAGTTCGGGGCGACGTTTGCATTGCCCTGTGCTTGCCCGGCAGATTGAATCGCGGTGACTGAATTGCTGGAAATTGCAGGGTTGTCTTCTGAAGTACAGGCGGCCAGCAGCATCCCCAAAGCTGCAAGAGCCACCACATGGCGAGGTGTCTTGATCATGTCTTAAAATTATAATGGTGGTTATGGTTTTTAAGTTTTTACTGTGCTCCTGCCAAATTGGATTCAAAAGTGACTAGTGTCGGTTACACGACATAGGTCAACGCTTGCCCGCCCCCGCTGAATCTGCGCACCAAACTGCGCAGTAAGAACCCAAGGAGACACCACACACAGAAAAACACCCACCAATGAAAAGCACCCTGCACCGCGCTGTTTTCGCCCTGATTTACCTGACAGCTTTGGCCTCACTGGCAGGCTGCCTGGGCAACAGCAACAACCCGGCTGTCAGCGATGGCCGCACCAATCCGAATGAAAACCCCGGCAACAATGAGTTTGTTGATACTGCGGGTTTGCAGTGCGCGCTGACCGATCCAAACTTATTGATTGGTGAGGGGCAAGACAGACCCTCGATTACCCCGGCCAGTACGCCCAACAGCAACATTCAACCCAGCACAGGTTTGAACAGTGGCGCTTGCAAAAACAACACTGCGTTTACCATGGGGACAGGCATTGTCGACATTACCGGCCCCGCAGCGGGTTCCGTGATGATGGGTTATGAAAGCCCCACCCATGCAAGCCTTGGATTACACACACGCCAGTTTTCACGCGCCTATGTGATTGGTTCCCCCTGCAACGGCAAACGCTTGGTGTATGTGGTCAACGACCTGGGCATGATTTTCCATGCTGTGCGCCAAGGGGTGCTGAACAAGGTGGCCGCCGACACGGAATTGGCCGGCTTTTACAACGAACAAAACATCATGCTGAATGCCACCCACACCCATGCCGGGCCGGGCGGCTACGCACACTTCACCGCATTCAATGCCTTCCGGCTGGGGCACGATGAAGAGGTTTACAACTTCATTGTCGATGGCATTGTGGAGGCCATTCGCCGCGCACACGCCAACCTGCAAGCCAACCCGGAACCAGGTCGCTTATTGGTCAATAACGGTGAACTGCTCAATGCCAACGTGAATCGCTCTGCGATTGCTTACGACCAAAACCCGCAAGAAGAACGCAACCAGTATTTGAACCAGCGCGGTGAAAGCCAGAATGTGAACAAGGAAATGGCGCTTTTGAAACTGCGCCGTGCCGATGGCACACCGATTGGGCAAATCAACTGGTTTGGTGTACACCCCACCACCACGGGCAATACCAACCCTTTGATTTCTTCCGACAACAAAGGTTGGGCGGCACTGGCGTTTGAAAAATTGATGGGCACGCAGTATGAAGCACCTGCTGGAAGAGACACCTTCGTCGCTGCATTCGCGCAAACCGACGAAGGCGACAGCAGCCCCAATATTTTTTTCAAGGACAAACCATTTGAAGAACGCGGCGGTTCTACCGACGAATTGAAAGCGGTTGAAATCAACGGCAGCAAACAGCTTGCGAAAGCCTTGACCTTGTACCGCGATGCCAACCAGATGGTGAGGGGTGGCGTGAACTTTGCACAATTTCACGTGAAGATGGACGAGGTTGAAATTACCGACCCTGTGGTGTTGAATTCACTGCGCCACCCGGAATCGCTGAACAGTGCGGTGAAGAAAACCTGCACCGCCGCCATGGGTGTGTCGTTTGGTGCAGGTGCAGAAGATGGCCCCGGCCCCACCGTGGAAGGTGCAAGCTGCAACGGCCGCACCGACCCGGCCCGCCTCACCCGCGACCTGGCTGCGCTGGCCGCAGGCAAGCTGCCACCGGAAGTGTTGGCCACCGCAGTGCTGTGTAATTTGAACGATCTGCCTTTTGACGCCATACCGGTGGGCACCAGCTTAAGCTGCCAAGCTGAAAAACCGGTGCTGTTTGTGCTTGGCCCACCCCTGAACTTCAGCAACAATGTGCTGCCATTCCAGTTGTTCACCATTGGCAATGTAGCCGTATTGGGCTTGCCTTGGGAAATCACCACCATGGCCGGACGACGCATTCGCCAAACAGTGCTGGAAGTGTTGGAGCCGCAGGGTATTGATCAGGTGATCATCAGTGGTTTGAGCAACGACTTTGTGAACTACCTGACCACACGCGAAGAATATTCCATTCAGCAGTACGAAGGCGCTTCCACACAGTTTGGGCCCTGGACCCTGGCTGCCGTGCAACAGGAAAGCCGCAGGTTGGCAATGTCTTTGGCGCTGCAAAACCAGCCGCCCGCTGGCCCACCCCGCACGGTGACCAGCAACCCGATTCCGCGCCCACCCTATGTGCCATTTGATCAGGCACCTGGTGCTGCATTTGGTGATGTACTGGCACAACCCACACCCACGGTGGCTGCTGGCAACACCGTGACGGCTCAATTTCAAAGCGCGCACCCCCGCAATATGAAAACCCGGGGATTGGCGATTGTCGAAGTGGAGCGAATGAATGCGAAAGGTGAATGGGAAAGTTTCACCCACGACCGCGCGCCCGAACTTCTGTTCCGCTGGCAACCTTTCGAGCCCACACCTTACCTCAGCCCTGTGCCCCTGCCCGGCTTTGTGTCCACCGCCTTGGCGGAATGGAAAATTCCGGCCAACACGCCCGCTGGCAAGTACCGAATCAAACACCGTGGTGTGGCAGTGCCAGCAGGATCACCTCAAGAGTTTGAAGGTGTCAGCGAAGCATTTGATGTAACGGCCACCGGGGCCACATGCAGTGACGGGAGAACATTGTGAATTACAGGTTTTTGATGAGTACAGCAGTGGTTTCACTGATGTTGTCTGCCTGTGGCGGCGACTCCAGCAGCACAAACAGTTCAGGCACACGCGTGGGCGCGAGTGCCGCCAACACCACCAACCCGTTTCCGGGCTATCAAAGCACGATCTACACCGGCACCAGCAATTGGTTGTGTCACCCCGACTTGATGGGGACCAGCAACGTGTGTAACGGCAACTTTGACAGCACTGCGGTGGCCGCCGATGCCACTGCCACAACGCTCAGCTATACACCCGCCACGGCACCCCAGGTAGATTGCTTTTACGTGTACCCCACAACCAGTATCGACCTGGCGGGTAATTCAGATTTGAATGACGATCTGCAAGAGCAACAAACCACCGCCCTTCAATTTGGCCGATACGGCGAAGTGTGCCGCCAATTTGCACCGGTGTACCGGCAACGCACCTTGACCGCGCTGGGCCTGACCACTTTCACAGGCGCACTGGGTGGCATCGACATTGCGCCCAATGCGGGCGAGGTGGCCTATGCCGATGTGCTGGACGCCTTCAAGGAATACATCGCCAACCAAAGTGAAGGACGTGGATTCATTCTGGTCGGTCATTCACAGGGTTCAGGTATTTTGCGCAGACTGATTGCTGAAGAAATTGAAACCCGGCCCGAGCTGATGAGTCGTTTCATTTCTGCCCACATACCCGGCACCAATGTGCTGGTGCCCACAGGTCGAGATGTGGGTGCTTCTTTCCAGAAAGTACCCGCTTGCCGAAGTGGCAGCCAGTTGGGCTGTGTGGTGGCTTTTGTCACCTATCGTGCCGGAGACCCGCAGCTTGAAGACCCACGTTTTGGCTTGAGCAGCGAGGAAGGCACACAAGCGCTGTGCACCAACCCGGCAGCATTGGCGGGTGGTCAGTCGGATTTGTTCCCCATCATTCCACGCCAACAGCCCCCAGTGTTCAGGCTGTTGCTGATACCCCGTGGACCCGGTGGGCCGTATGCCAATCCGATCAGCAACCTGACCATTCCCACGCCCTACTATTCCATGCCAGGGCAAATCAAAGGGGAATGCAAGGTGGGGCCCAATGGCGTCAGTTATCTTGAAGCAAGCATTGTTGCAGACCCCGACGATCCCCGTGCAGACGACTATCCCGGTGAATTCATTGGTGGCATGAACTGGGGCTTTCACCTGATTGATGTATCGATTGCACAAGGTGATTTGATTCGCCTGGCCCAGCGCCAAGCGGCCAGTTACCTCAGGCAGTAAGGAAGCACAGTGTGCATCGGCTCATTCCACATTCGTGCTGCATTCCGCAGCACTGGGTGTGTGGTGGCAACGTACTTTTTTCAGCAGGCTCATCATGCGTTTGTCGTACACACCCTCTTGCGTGAGCTGCACACGCGCCTGCTGCATCATCACATTGTATTTTTCCTGATCCGCAGGCGTTACATTCATCCAGTATTTGGCGGGCACCTGCTTTTCAATCAATCTCACTGCGTCCAGCGCCTGGTCAATAAAGCCCAAGCCAAACTTGCGCATCTTCTTCAAGCGATCATCCAGGTCTGGAATTTCTTTTTCCAACCGCGTGCGGTTAATAATCGCTGAACCGGTCACATTCAAGAGCGGCATTTTGTACACACCACCCTTGGTGCCCAGCCCACGATACAACTCAAGCGGTGCAAAAGCCACAGCGGGCGCAGCCACAATATCCACCACACCGTTGTTGAATTTTTGTGCGAAATTTGTAATATCGCTGGGCACGGCCTGCGCACCCAACTGCTGAATCATTTTGGCCTGGCTTTTGTCCCAATCCATCACTGCCACTTTTTTGCCAGCGGCTTTCTCGATGGAATCAATTGAACGATCGTTGACCATGACATACGCTGCACCCAGCGGGGCCATGCCCACCACTTGGTATTTGCCTTGAATCGACAAGTCGTACAAGGCATCGCTGCCCATCAACACCTGCAATGCAGTTTTGACATGATCGTACGATGGCAGCGCACCCACCGCATCAAAACTGCCCATGAACTGATTGAACAGGCGTGCCCGCAGCGTGGTAATACCCACAGCCTCACATTGCCCGGTACGAAACGATTCGGTGGCCACAGTTTCATTGGTGTGGGGAATCAGCTCAGCAAACACATTCCACTTGCGTGCTTCCAATGCAATGTCTTGAGCCACGCTGAACACGGGCCCAGCCTTGCCCAAAATATCGAAAATGCAAATCTTGATGTGAAGCGGCTTGTCCAACGGCTTCATTTCTTTCATCAGTTGCCGCGACACATCTCCAATCAAGTTCGGTGGAATTTCCGGGCCTTTGACCTGGGCTTGGGCTTGGCTAACAGCAAACAGGCTGGCCAAGACCAGCGAAACAGGCAGAAAACGGGTGAGCATTGTGTTGTTCCAGTAAGGCGTGCGAAGCGGGCGCAATGGGGTACAGCAACACAGATGTGACTGAGCAGTTACATCTTGAATGAATCACGAGCGAGGGTCAACCTTGCAGCGCAATATGCTCCACAGCCAAGTATTCGAGGCCTTTTCGATGTTAAAACTAAAAATAATGTGTCCATTAACAAAACAGGAAAGTCATGGAATCCATGCCCGAGTTCTTGTCACTGGCTTACCAGTGGCTAACCACGCCTCTGTTCAATTCCGAAGAAAGTACATTTTCAATGGCCAGCATTGTGGGCTCTTGTTCATCATTGTGCTGGCTTGGTGGGGGGCCGCCACAGTCGAAAAAATCATTCAACGCACCACCAAAGGCAAAACCTACAAAGGCATTGATGAGTCAACGATGTACCTGCTGGGCAGACTGCTTCGCTACACCATCTGGGTTGTGGGCACATTGATGGGTCTGTCCTACATCGGCTTTAACTTGAGTGGTCTGGCCTTCCTGGGCGGTGCAATCGGTGTAGGTATTGGCTTTGGGTTGCAGAATATTTTCAGCAACTTCATGTCGGGCATCATTCTGATTGTGGAGCGCAGCCTGAAGATCGGCGACTTCGTGGAAATGTCCTCGGGTGCCACTGGCGTTGTCAATGAAATAGGCTTGCGCTTTACTCGCATCACGACACGCGACAATGTGGACATCATTGTGCCCAATTCTGAATTCATCAATGGGCAAGTCATCAACTGGAGTTTCAGTGAAAAGTTTCGGCGAATTCATGTTCCGTTCGGCGTGGCCTATGGTTGCGAAAAGGAACAGGTGCGACAAGCTGCACTGGATGCAGCCAATCGCGTTGAAGGCGCGATTACTGACAACCCCACCCGCAAGCCTGAAGTTTGGCTGGTTGAGTTTGGTGACAACAGTTTGAATTTTGAATTGGTACTTTGGGTGGGCAATGAACTGATGTCACGACCCAAACGCACGCAGGCTTTGTTTTTGTGGGAAATTGAAACTGAACTTCGCAAACACAACATCGAGATCCCTTTCCCGCAACGCGACCTGCATGTGCGTTCAGGGCAACTCGATGTGCGTATGGTCAAGTCAGATTAAAAGTCGAGCGAAGCCGACACAGTCAGGGTACGCGGGTTGCCAATGGTCAAGTAGCCGGAGCCTGGAAAGCCACCTGCGGATGCCCAGTAGTTGCGATCCGTCACGTTGTCCAAACGTGCACGAAGTGTGAGTGCCTGATCATTGCCCACCGGCATCACATAACGCACACCCAAATCCAGACGAGTCCATGAAGGCACCTCCTGCGTATTGGCTGCATCAGCGTACTGGCTGCTGGTGTAAATTGCGCGGGTTTCAAACGCCAGTCCCTGCACCTGCTCAGGGCTCCATTCCAGGCCCACATTGGCCTGTGCAGAAGGTGCGCCAATTGCATCCTGCCCATCGACATCGGTGTTCAACACGCTCAAGCCGCCCAGCACCGTGACGGTTTTGCTGGCTTTGCCAAACGCCATAATTTCCAGACCCTCATTGGTTTGGTCACCAATTTGAGAGAAGGTGTTGGTGCTGTCAATGCCGTAACTGGGCTTCTCGCTTTGAAACACCGACACCGAGCCACCGACGTTGCCACCGTCGTATTTCACACCCAACTCAACTTGCTCGGTTTTGAAAGGTTTGAATACGGTGCCTGCGTTGGTCACGGCCTGGCCGTTTGCAGTCTGCGGCGCAGTTTCGCCTTTCACCAAACCCTCAATGTAATTGGCATACACCGAATACTGCGGGTTAATCTTGAACACCACGCCGGCAACCGGTGTGGTGGCGCTTTCCGAGTAGCTGGCTGACTGTGAACCGTCCGCCGCATTAAAACTCATCGCTTCGATTTCCTGATGCCGCGCGCCCAAAGTCAGCAACAATTTTTCATTCAAGAAGGCCATTGAATCTGCAATTGCAAAGCTGGAGTTTTTGCTGGTTTCTGTAACAAAAGGGCTGTTGAAACTACCGCCTGGAAACGTCACCACCGTGGGCTCTGGCACAGGCTGTGGATTGTAGATGTTGCCTGAAAAGCTGTCATAAAAATTGAAGGCGTTTTTTGACTCCAACTCATAAATCATGGCCGAGGTACTCACGGTGTGCTTCACTGCACCGGTGTTGAACTTGAAACGCAATCCGGCTTCGGCGGTTTGAACAGAATCTTCACGCACATTCGCAAACCGGTTGGCATCATAGTCGCCATTGGGCTCATCCACCGTTGGGTTGGCAAAATTGCCAGCCTCTACACCTTCCCGAATACCACCAGCCAGCCAAGCAGTCACAGTGTCGTTGAAGTCATATTCAACGCGCACAGTGCCAAAAGTGTCTTCTGAATTGGAGAAGGTCCAAGGCTGTGCAATGCTCCGGTCAGCGCGCGGTGTGGGCGGAATGGCCTCATCCGCTGCAATCGTGATATTGGGCTGCGAGGCCTGCAAATTGTGCTCTTGGTAACCCAGGTCTGCGGAAATTCGAAGTTTGTCGCTGCGGAAATCTGCACCCAATGCGAACAAGGTCAGCTCACGCGATTCCCCTTCAACATTGGTGTCGCCGTCGCGTTTGGCAATGGTCGCTCGCACGCCAGTCGAACCGTCGTTGAAGCGGCGCGCAAAGTCGCCTGCAAGATAAGCCTCTCCGCCGTCCTGAATACCCAGTGTGGCCTGATTGATGTCGTAGTTGGGCGCACGTTTGGGCACCACGTTGATGGCACCACCCAAACCTGTGCCACCGGGCGCAGCGCCGTTCAAAAACGCATTCGCACCGCGCAACACTTCCACACGCTCAATCAATTCCGCTGCCAGGTACTGGCGTGGCAACAAACCATACAAACCGTTGTACGACATGTCGTCTGAAAAAATCGGCAAACCGCGCACCAAATACACTTGCTGGAAGTTGCCAAAGCCGCGCGCAACACGCACCGCCGGGTCGTTCAGCAGCACTTCGCCCACATTGGCCGCTTGCTGGTCTTGAATCAACTTTGAAGTGTAGCTGGTCAGGTTAAAAGGCGTGTCCATGTTCGATTGGGTACCCAACAAACCCACACGGCCGCCTTTGGCCACCTGGCCACCTGCGTATTCCGGTGCAAGGCCCTCGGCTGAGGCATCGGCACTGGCATTGACCTGAACGGAAGACAACTCAGTGGTTTGGGCAAATACTGGAAAGGACAAGGCAGTCAACACCGCCACGGTCAAGACGTTTAATTTGGGTTCGATAAAGTTCATGAGAAGATAAGAGAAAGGGGAAGATTCAACGATTATAATGATAATTATTATCATTTGTATTAATCAATGTTAATTCAATGCAATGACGACCGACCTTCAACCATGGCTTCACACGTTTTACCGGCAGGAATCACGGCGAATTCTGGCCACACTCATTCGCTTGCTCGGCGACTTTGATTTGGCTGAAGAAGCGATGCAAGAGGCCTTTTCAATTGCGATTCAGCAATGGGAGCGCGATGGCATACCGGCAAACCCCCGCGCCTGGATGGTTTCAACAGCCCGATTCAAAGCCATTGACCAGATTCGTCGGCGCGCAAAATTTGATACCTCGTATGAAGAGGTCGCCGACACACTGGCAGAAGAATTGCACCATGAACCGGATTACGCGGATGACAGCATCGAAGACGACCGCCTTCGACTGATTTTTGTTTGTTGCCACCCAAGCCTGTCACCCGAGGCGCAGCTTGCACTCACCCTGCGCGAGGTGTGCGGTCTTTCGACAGAAGAGGTAGCCAGCGCATTTCTCAGCACCACATCCACAATGGCCCAACGAATTGTTCGTGCCAAAACAAAAATCCGCGATGCCAAAATTCCCTACGAAGTGCCACAAGCAGAGCAACTTCAGGAGCGTCTGCATGCGGTTTTACAAGTGATCTATCTGGTCTTCAATGAAGGCTACTCCGCTTCAGCTGGCGATGCCTTGATTCGCCAGGAACTGAGCAGTGAAGCCATTCGACTGGGGCGTTTGCTGGTGGAATTATTGCCTGAACCCGAAGCGATGGGTCTGCTGGCGTTGATGCTGATCAACGACTCGCGCCGCACAGCACGCAGCACCCCTGAAGGCGACTTGATTCTGCTGGCAAACCAGAATCGCAAATTGTGGAATCAGGCCCAGATCAGGGAAGGCAGCGAGCTGGTTCTGGCGGCGTTGGCCACGCGACGCTTCGGTGCCTACACCCTGCAAGCTGCGATCAGTGCGGTGCATGCTGAGTCGCCAAGCGCCGAGGAAACAGACTGGATACAAATTGTGGGGCTGTACGACGCCCTGCTGGAACACACCCACTCACCGGTGGCTGCACTGAACCGCGCTGTGGCAGTGGCCATGCGCGACGGCCCCGAAGCAGGCCTTGCACTGGTGGACGAATTGCTTGCGCAAGGTCAGTTGACCGAGTACCACCTGGCGCACGCCACTCGCGCGGACTTGTGCCGACGTTTGGGCAGACTCAACGAGGCCACAGACGCCTACCAGGCCGCACTTCGACTGACCCGGCAAGGACCGGAGCAACGTTTTCTACAAAATCGCATCAACGCTTTGAAAGAGTAAATAAAAAATTTTTGATCGATTGTCGATTTGCAGATTGGCCGTTCGACTAATTCATGAAGCACCAACCCAAGGAACCACAAAGGAGTGAGCATGAACGCAATCAAGGCAGTACTGGATAGCTGGCAGCAAGCTGTAGTCGATGAAAACCTGGACAGGATCATGAGCCACTACAGCGATGACATTGTGTCGTTTGACGCAGTCAAAGCGCTGCACATCGTTGGAAAAGCCGATTACACGGACCACTGGAAGTACTGCATGGAACTGTGTGGTGGCGGCATCATCATGGAGATTCACCAACTGGCCATTCACACTTCAGGAGACCTGGCGCTGTGCCATTACCTGTCCCGATGCGGATCGGTGCAAGATTTCGGCAAGGAAAATATCGGATGGATGCGGGCCACAGTGTGCATGCGACACCAGAACGGTGAATGGAAAATTGCGCACGAGCATTACTCCTCCCCCTTCGATCCCGAATCTGGCAAAGCCATTTTCGATGCCCAACCTTGAAGAAGGAGTCGATCATGAAACGACCTGAAATCATGTGTTCTTATTTGAACTTTGACGGCAATTGCGAGGAGGCGATGGCCGCGTATGCGGATGCACTGGACGGCGAAATTGAATGCTGCATGTATTTTGAAGGCAGCGATGCGGAGAATTATGTCCCCGATCACTGGCATGGGAAGGTTCTGCACGCCCAATTGAAAATCGGCCCCTGGACTTTGATGGCCTGCGATGCGCCACCGGGCATGTACACCAAACCGCAAGGCATGCACGTTCAAATTACGGTGGACAATGCAACCGATGCAGAAAAAATTTATGACACCTTGTCACATAACGGCACCATCACCATGAAACTCGAACGAACATTCTGGGCAGAACGTTTCGGCATGTGGGTGGATCGTTTCGGTATTCCATGGATGATCAACTTTCAGGGTGATGTGCAATGAAGTACCTGTGCCTTGCCCATGAGGAAGAAGCCCTGTTCAAAGCCATGCCGCACCAGGAGTGGCTGGCTTTGCGACAGGAAACCTTGGCCTATGTAGATTCATTGAAAGCCAGTGGTCACCTGATTGCAACACACGCCCTGCAAAGTGCCAAGCATGGGGTACTGGTGCGAATCAGGGATCACCGGCTGATCACCACCGATGGCCCGTTCATCGAAACCAAAGAACAGTTGGGTGGAATCTTTCTGATCGAAGCCCATGATTTTAACGAGGCCTTGCGAATTGCGGCTCGATGGCCATCTGCACGATTGGGCACAATCGAGGTGCGACCAATCGAAGAATCACTTCGCGAAGACTCTCGCTACGGAGACCCAACATGAAATACCTGGCATTGGTGTACTACGACGAAAACATCATGAACCGCATGTCGCAGCAAGAATGGGATTCGCTGAACAACGAATGCATCGCCTGTGTCGAAAATTTGAGCCGCAATGGGCATTTCATCACGGGCAGCCCTTTGTTACCCGTGAACACTGCAACCACGGTTCGGGTTCGAAACGGCAAGACGCACACCACAGATGGTCCTTTTGCCGAGACCAAAGAGCAACTCGCCGGTTTTTACATGCTGGAAGCCAAAGACCTGAACGAAGCCATTGAATTGGCCGAGAAAATTCCACCTGCCCGTTATGGCTCCATTGAAGTGCGACCTGCACGGGAGCTTGTCAGCCATGGCAATGCAGCGGGGGGTGAGCAGGCAGACTAAAACAAAGACACGCAACAATGAATTTACATTGACGTGCTCAAATGCGGGGGCAAGTGGCTTGCGCCATTGAAACTTAACAAGCTCAATTTGCCCTTCGAATACAACACTTCAGTGAGCGATGCATTTCGAATGACGCGCAACAGGCTGTACCAACTGGCGTTGGGAAGGTTCATCACTTCACACACCAGCGCGGCGATCGACCCCGCCGAAGTCACAACCAGTTGGGTTTGTCCCGAGGCTTGTTGTCCACTGGTGCAATCATTCAGCCAATCGCCAAGACGTTCACGAAAATCCACCAGGCTGAGTCGCCCGGGAATTTCCAGCTCACCATTGCCCCAGGCACGGCAAGTTGCATCGTAATCGCGCAATATCTCGATTCGTTCGCGCCCTGCATTCAAGGCCATGGACCGACCCAAGAATTGTTCTGCAGCATTGAAAATTTCTTCGCCTTCGGCAAACTCGTCGAGCGCCGGGTTTTCTAACGCAGGTGAATTGAAACCAGCTTCACTCAACAGCAAAGAGGCAGACTGCGCCTGCCTTTGACGGGGGCCATGAAACACTTTGTCCGGTGTAACGCCATGCGCTTTCATCCACTGCCCGGTGGCACGTGCCTGCGCCTGCCCCACTTCCGACAATGCATCGTAGCGCGCCGCGCCAAAGGAAGCCTGGCCGTGCCGCATCAACACCAAGGTACTCATGCGGATTCGCCTTTCAATACTTTGGGGTTGCTGGCCAACAAGCGGCTTTTGCCCACTTCACGCAAATGATTCAGCACCGCCGCACGTTCAGTGCTTTCCGGGTCTGCAACCCCTGCACGAATGCGAGCCGCAAGTTCACGATTGGCCTGCGCCACATCAAACACAGGTTCCCCCAGCAATTGCGCAAGCGCCTGCTGTTCGCGTTCATCAGGTGCCGTACCTTGCTGCAGTTCACGCTGCGCAATGGACATCGCGTTCATCACCATCAACACGTCTCGCTTGGCGTCGCCCTGCAGCATGGGCAGCACATTGTTTTTCAACACATCGCGGGCGCATTGCAACAGCGATTCACCGGTGGGTTGTTCACGCATGGTTGTGCTCCGTCATGTTCAAAATTTCCCATTCCAGTTCAGGCACAATGTGTCCGGTCAAGGCCAGCAGCAAAGAGTTTTCCTGACCCGAAGTAAAGCGCTGCGCCTGTTCAATGGCCACTACAGCCCAACGCACATGGGCCATCACTTCCCAGTAATGAATTTGATCGCGATCAATATTGCGACCCGACTCTGCTTCATAACCTTCGTAAAAATGCGCACGCTCGCCGATGCCGCCAGCCTGCAAATCGTTTTGACCAAAACGCCAGCACTTGGCGCAAAACCAGCCAATGTCCTCCAGCGGATCGCTCCACCCGGCAAATTCCCAATCCAGAATACCGGTCAGGCCTTGCTCATCCACCATGTAATTGCCAGTGCGAAAATCACCATGTGCCAATGCGATCAAATTGCGCGGTGGCGCGTGCCGTTCCAGCCAGCGCAAACCCCACTCCAAAGCTGGGTAGGCGGTGTGGTGTTGATCCAGAAAAGCACGGTGGGTGTTGATTCGGTACTGCGCAGGCGACTCGGTGTAAGCATGCAAAAAGCCAAGCGCATCAACAGGTGGCTTTACCGAATGAATGCGTGCCAATTCTCGCCCAAGGCGGCGTGCAAGCTCGGTGCGATCCGGCGCATAAGCAAGGTTTTTCACAAGCACATGACCCGCCGCCGTACCACCTACTCTTCGCATTATAAAAAACGGGCGGCCAAACACTGCGGTGTCTGTGCACAGGCACAGCGGTTGAGGCACAGCCACCCCGGCATTGAACACGGTTTGCAACAATGCAAATTCTTGAGCACGACCATGGCTAATCGCCACACCTGCGGTGGGTGAATCACAGCGCAACACGGTATTCAGCAGCCCGGAATATTCTCCACCACTCACCTGCAAATCAAGCGCCCAATTCTCTTGCACGGCACCGCCTGAAAGCAGTGCGGCTTTCACGATTTTCACAGTGTCCGCAGCCAGTGCTGTGGCCAAAAAACCTTGTAGTGATGCCTTCTGTGTTTCGTTCATTCCACCGCCCTACAATGCGCTGACCAAATGGCCACGGTCCACTGCAACACACGCGCCAGTCATGCCTGCACCTGCATTCGAAGCAAGCAACAGCAGTGGCCCGGTCAAATCGCTGAGTTCACAAAACTGCCGGGAGGGAATTCTCTTGCGCAATTTGTCGCCCAGTTCGCTGTGCAAAAAATCGCTGTTCATGTCGGTGGCCACATAGCCAGGCAAAATGGCATTCACACGAATGTTGTAGCGGGCCAGTTCAAGCGCCATGGCCTTGGTGGCCTGCACCAAACCAGCTTTTGAAATGGCATACGGCCCCACTGAGCCCCCCACCCGCTCGCCCAAAATGGAGGCGATGTTCACAATGGCACCCGGTTTACCCGCTGCAGCCAGTGCACGCGCAAGTTCAGTGGCCACAAGCCAGCAACCTTTCAAATTGGTGTCCAGTATTTGGTCCCAGTCCGCTTCGGTCTGCTCCAGCATGGGTTTGGCAATCGATTGCCCTGCATTGTTCACCAGCACATCGGGCACTCCGTACATTTGAACCAGGTGTGCCATGGCATTGTTTACCGAAGCTGAGCTACTCACATCCATGGCCACCGCAAATGCCTTGCCGCCCTCTGCCTGAATTTGGGCAAGCACCTGCTGCAACTTGTCCACGCTGCGTGCGCTCAGCAACACGGTTGCACCGGCCTGCACCAGTACATGTGCAAAATGCTTGCCCAGCCCGCTGGAAGCACCTGTCACCAGCACCAGCTTGCCCTGCATTGAAAACAAATCTGTGTGGTTCATTTCAATGCAACCCCGCAATCAATTTTTTGCCCATGCTGAATCGGTGCACTTCACTGGGGCCGTCGTAAATCCTGAAGGCGCGCATGTCGGTGAAAATTCGGCTCACAATGGTTTCGCCGGTCACACCCTGCCCACCCAGAATTTGCACACTGCGATCCACCACACGCCATTCGGCCTCTGAGCACACCACCTTGGCACGGCTGGATTCAAAATTACAACGCTCGCCCTGGTCCAGCATCCAGGCGGTGTGCCAAATGTGCAAACGCGCAGTGTGCAAATCCATTTCATTGTCGGCCAACATAAAACTGACCCCTTCATGCGCACCCAGTTGCACACCAAAGGCCTGCCGCTTTCGGGCATAGTCCAGTGCAATGTCGTGCGTGCGGCGGGCTTGCCCCAACCAGCGCATGCAATGGGTTAAACGGGCGGGCGCAAGGCGCACTTGCGCATACCGAAAACCCTTGCCAATTTCACCCAATACATCGGTGGCAGGCACACGCAAATTGTTGAACTTCAACACTCCGTGTCCACCAGTGAAGCAGGCATCCATCGCGTCCATGGTGCGCACATACTCAATGCCGGGGGCGTTCATGTCGCTTAAAAACATGGTGGCGCTGCCGTCTTCCATCTTCGCCATGATGATGGCGAAGCTTGCGCCTTCCGCCCCGGTGATAAACCATTTGTCGCCGTTAATCACATAGTGGTCGCCGTCCTTCACAGCGGTGGTTTGCATCATCGAAGGGTCAGCACCAGCGCCAGGTGCAGGCTCGGTCATGGCAAAACACGAGCGAATTTTTCCCTGCACCATGGGTTTTAACCAGCGCTCTTTTTGCGAATCCGTGGCCACTACTTCCAGCAAGTGAATATTGCCTTCATCGGGCGCATGAATATTCATGGCCGTGGGGCCTAAGGTGGAGTAGCCCGCCTCTTCAAACGCAATTGCTTTTTGAATGTGGCTCCAGCCCCGACCACCCAATTCCACGGATG
This sequence comes from Limnobacter alexandrii, assembly GCF_005871185.1. Classification (GTDB taxonomy): domain Bacteria; phylum Pseudomonadota; class Gammaproteobacteria; order Burkholderiales; family Burkholderiaceae_B; genus Limnobacter; species Limnobacter alexandrii. The sequence continues at coordinate 1,375,725 of NZ_SWKN01000006.1, read as the reverse complement.
CATGGGGGGTCAGCAAACTGGCACTGCGGGCCAAACTCACCAATTCTTCGCGCAGCGCTTCGGTGGGACCGTGCGCTGTTTGGCGTGCGTCTTTTTCAAGTGGAATGATTTGTTCTGCGATGAAAGTTCTCACCTCGTCTTGAAGTGATTTCAGCGCAGGGGTCAGGGAAAAATCCATGGGGCACTCCGTGTCAGTCGATTCTTCTACTGTAATCGACTTCAGCATGGTGGCTCAAATGCGAACAGCCAGCCCGGCTCATGGATAACCCTGAAAAATGATTTATTACCAGGGCAAGGTCGGGGCTTTCAAACGCGGAGCTTCTCCCACATCACCAAAACGCGCATCGCCCTGCTCCCAAGCCCGCTGGGCCTGGGCAATGGCTTCTTTGCTGTGACCCACAAAATTCCACCACATTTGCACGGGCTGCTTGAACGGCTCGCCGCCCAGCAACAACACGCGCGTATCGGCGCCAAGTATTATCTCTAGGCCTTCTGAACCTTTCTCAAGGTAAGCGAATTCTTCAGGTGTGTAGGTTTCGCCTTGCACACTCACCTGCCCAGTCAATGGCAAAAATCCGTACTCAAATTCAGGATTCAAATCGAGAGTGACTGCACCACCAGTCAAGCTGAACAAATCCATGCCCAGCATGGGCGAATGCACTGCAGTGGGTGCCTGCACATCGCCATAGCTGCCCGCCAACAGTGTGAACTGAACACCGTCGCAATGCCAAACCGGCAACTCGGAATAATGCGCAAAATCAGGATCGCAATCGGCCAGGGCTTCAGGCAATGCAATCCACAATTGCGCAGCATGCAAGCGGCCACCGTTCACCACCGAATCCTCGGTATGCACAATACCTCGGCCTGCCGTCATTAAATTCACCTGGCCTGGGCGAATAATCAACTCATTGCCCAAGCTGTCTTTGTGCAGCACTTCACCATCAATCAGCCAGGTGAAAGTTTGCAAAGCAGTGTGCGGGTGGGCACCCACATGCATGCCTTTGCCGGGCGCAAAGTTCACTGGGCCTGCATGGTCCAGAAAACACCACGCCCCCACCATGCGCTGATGGCGACTGGGCAAGGCACGTTTCACCAACATGCCTTCGCCCAAATCGGCGCTTCGAAGTTCAATGCGTTTGATTGGATTCATTCCAAAATCATACCGCTTTGCGCTTACTTCGTCAGTGCTGTGTAGCTGGTAATCAGGTTGCGGTAGTCCGGAATGTGATTCGAGAACAGCGCACCCAAACCTTCAATGTCATTGCGCCAGTCGCGGTGCAATTCACAGGCCACGCCAAACCAGGTCATCAGTTGTGCGCCGGCGGCTGTCATGCGCTCCCAGGCGGAATCGCGGGTCAGCTCATTGAATGTGCCCGATGCGTCGGTGACCACAAACACCTCATAGCCCTCGGCCAAGGCAGACAAGGTGGGAAATGCCACACACACCTCAGTCACCACACCGGCAATAATCAACTGCTTTTTGCCAGTGGCTTTAACCGCCGCCAAAAATTCTTCGTTGTCCCATGCGTTGATTTGTCCAGAGCGGGCAATGTAAGGCGCATCGGGGAAAATTTCTTTCAGTTCGGGCACCAGCGGGCCGTTCGGGCCAGTTTCGAAACTGGTGGTCAAAATGGTGGGCAAGTTGAAATATTTCGACAGGTCAGCCAATGCCAACACATTGTTTTTGAAACGATCGGGGTCGATGTCCCGCACCAGCGAAAGCAGGCCAGCCTGGTGATCGACCAACAGCACTGCAGCATTGTTTTTATCAAGGCGAACGTAAGGCTTGCTCATGATTGTTTCCTTTACATATTGACAGTGAATAATGGCAATATGCTAGCAAAGTGAACAGTTATCGATAAGACATCAAAAATTCAACAGATTGTTTCGCCAGTAGAACGCTAAAGGACAATACCCATGGATCTTAACGACTTGTATTACTTTGCCAAGGTGGTTGAACACCATGGCTTCTCGGCGGCTGCGCGTGCCTTGGGTGTGCCGAAATCGAAAGTCAGCCGGCGCATAGCCGAACTGGAAAAACGCCTGAATACCCAGTTGATTTATCGGTCCACGCGCAAACTGCACATCACCGAAATTGGCAAAACCTACTACCAGCACTGCAAAGCCATGTTGATCGAGGCAGAAAGCGCCCAGGAACTGATCGAGCAGAATCATTCCGAGCCACGTGGCCTGATCCGCATGACCTGCCCCATTGCCTTACTGCATGCTCACATTGGCGACATGCTGGCCGAGTTTCTGGTGAAGTATCCGAAAGTGACTGTGCACATGGAGGCCAGCAACAGACGGGTGGATGTGGTTGCAGAAGGCGTTGACCTCGCCATACGTGTTCGGCCCTTGCCCCTGGACAGCAGCGACCTCGTGCTCAAAGTGTTGTCCGACCGGGGGCTTTGCCTGGTGGCCTCGCCGCGTCTGGTCCGAAAAATGGGCGTGCCGAAACACCCCAAGGATTTACTCGAATGGCCCAGCCTTGGCTTGGGGCAAACCCAAGGCCATGTGCAAACCAGTTTTGAATGGTGCCTGACGCATGCCAATGGCGAACGGGTGGTGGTGCCTTTTTCACCCCGGCTTGTCACCACCGACATGACTGCCCTGCGCGCCAGCGCCATGGCTGGGGTGGGCGTGGTTCAGTTGCCAAACCTGATGGTGCCCGAGCAGGTGGCCAAGGGACAACTCATCAAATTGCTTCCTGAATGGTCGCCCCGGCGGGAAATCATTCATGTGGTGTTTCCTTCCAGGCGCGGCATGCTGCCCGCCGTGCGCGCATTGATTGACTTCCTGTCTGAAAAATATGATTCATTTGAGGAGGAGTGACCGACTTTTTTTTCAGGATTAATATGGAAGACATGCGGGCGGTCGAAAATATCAATTGTCAGTGCCTATAGAGCAAATTTATAAAAACAACTTGATTGATAGGATTTAGCCCCCTACACTCAATTGAGCAGTTAATAATTAACGGCAACAAAGGAGAGAAGTATGTCAAATGATGCAAAGTGCCCCTTCACGGGCGACGGTCCTAAAACAGCGATTGCCGGCACACCCACTAACGCAAGCTGGTGGCCCAACGCCTTGAACATTAAATTGTTGAACCAGAATTCCCCATTGACAGACCCCATGGGAGAAGAGTTCGACTACGTTGAAGAAGTCAAAAAGCTAGACGTACCTGCCCTTCTGAAAGACCTGGAAGCGCTGTACACCAATTCGCAAGACTGGTGGCCTGCCGACTACGGCCACTACGGTCCATTCTTCGTTCGCATGACATGGCACGCCGCAGGTACCTACCGTATCGCCGATGGCCGTGGTGGTGCTGGCACCGGCATGCAGCGTTTTGCACCTTTGAACAGCTGGCCTGACAACGGCAACCTGGATAAAGCGCGCCGCCTGTTGTGGCCCATCAAGCAGAAATATGGCAAGCAGTTGTCATGGGCTGACCTGATTACCTTGGCCGGTACCTACTGTATGGACACCATGGGTTTCAAAACCTTTGGTTTCGCATTTGGCCGCAAAGACGTGTACGAGCCAGAAGAAGTCTACTGGGGCCCCGAAGCAGAATGGCTCGCCACCAGCGACAAAGCCAATAGCCGTTACAGCGGCAAGCGCGACCTGGAAAACCCCTTGGCCGCTGTGCAAATGGGCTTGATCTACGTGAACCCCGAAGGTCCGGACGGCAACCCCGACCCCAAGCTGTCTGCACACGACATTCGCACCACATTCGCCCGCATGGCGATGAACGACTATGAAACTGTAGCGTTGGTGGCCGGTGGCCACACATTCGGTAAAGCCCACGGTGCGGGCAACCCCGCACTGGTTGGTCCTGCCCCCGAGGGCGCACCAATTGAAGAGCAAGGTTTGGGCTGGATCAACAAGCACGGTTCGGGCAAAGCGGGCGACACCACCACCAGCGGCATTGAAGGTGCCTGGAAACCCAACCCCACCAAGTGGGACATGGGCTACCTGGAAACCCTGTTCAAATACGACTGGGAGCTGACCAAGAGCCCGGCTGGTGCACACCAGTGGAAGCCAAAAGGTGGCGCAGGCGCAGGCACTGTTGTAGATGCACACGACCCCAACAAGAGCCACGCGCCCATGATGACCACGGCCGACTTGGCACTGCGCATGGACCCGGACTACGAGAAAATTTCTCGTCACTTCCTGAACAACCCAGACGAGTTTGCCGATGCCTACGCCCGCGCATGGTTCAAGCTGACTCACCGCGACATGGGTCCAAAGAGCCGTTACATCGGCCCACTGGTGCCGAAAGAAGATTTGATTTGGCAAGACCCAGTGCCCGCAGTGGACCACAAGCTGGCTGATGACGCTGATGTTGCCGCGCTGAAGTCCAAAGTGTTGAGCCGTGGCTTGAGCATTGCAGAACTGGTGCGTACAGCATGGGCTTCTGCATCGACTTACCGCAACAGTGACAAGCGTGGCGGTGCCAACGGTGCACGCATTCGCCTGGCACCTCACAAAAACTGGGAAGCGAACAACCCAGCTGAATTGAGCAAAGTGTTGGAGCAGCTTGAAGCAGTGAAAGCCGAATTCAACGATTCTGCGAAAGACGGCAAGAAAATTTCACTTGCTGATCTGATCATCATTGCTGGTGCCGCTGGTGTTGAAGCCGCGGCCAAGAAGGCTGGTCATGACATCAAAGTGCCTGTTGCCTTGGGCCGCACCGATGCAACGCAAGACCAAACCGACGTGGATTCCTTTGAAGTATTGGAGCCCACAGCTGACGGCTTCCGCAACTATGCCCGCAAGGGTCTGGAAGGCACAGCCGCTGAGCGTTTGATCGACAAGGCCAGCCTGCTTGGCTTGACTGCACCTGAAATGACTGTGTTGGTGGGTGGCCTGCGCGCCATGAACGCCAACGTGGGCGGTGCCAAGCATGGTGTGTTCACCAAGCGCCCCGAAGCACTGACCACCGACTTCTTCACCAACCTGCTCGACATGAGCACCAAGTGGAGCAAGTCAACCAGTGCAGATGGCGTGCTGGAAGGTCGTGACCGCAAGACAGGCGAAGTGAAGTGGACAGGTACCCTGGCCGACATGTGCTTCGGTTCCAACTCGCAACTGCGTGCCCTGTGTGAAGTCTATGCAGGTGCCGACGCCGAGAAGAAGTTTGTGAACGACTTCGTGGCCGCCTGGAACAAAGTGATGAATGCCGATCGTTTTGATCTGCACCATTAATTTGATCCAACAGTAAAAAAGCCCGGTGTGAAAACACCGGGCTTTTTTTATTTGCACTCGGAATGGGTGTATCTTTTGCAGTCCTGTTTCAACTCACCTGGCTTTACCAGCATGTCCGCACCTGTACTCTTCAGCACCTTCAAAACCGCCAGTGGCCATGTATTTGGCCATGCCGTATTGAACAACCCAGCCGCCCTGAATGCACTCACGCTGCCGATGATCGACCTGCTCGATCCGCAGTTAAAGGCGTGGGCCGAAGACGACTCAATCGCAGGCGTGATACTGAGCGCAGCGGGCGACAAAGCTTTTTGTGCCGGTGGCGACGTGGTGAGTTTGCACCACGCCAGCAAGCGGGTCGAAGCAGGTGTGGTACCACCCGAAGCAGAAGCATTTTTCGAACGTGAATACCGCCTGGACTACCGCATTCACACCTACCCGAAACCGATGTTGTGTTGGGCGCACGGCATTGTAATGGGCGGCGGCGTGGGCCTGATGGTGGGTGCATCGCACCGCGTGGTCAGCCCCAACGCACGAATCGCCATGCCGGAAATTCACATCGGTTTGTACCCGGATGTTGCAGGCACCTGGTTTTTACACCGTATGCCCAAACGAACCGGTTTATTCCTGGCATTGACTGGCGCCATGATCAATGCAGGTGATGCCATGATTGGTGATTGGGCAGACGCGGTGATTGAACACGGTCAGTTTTCCGAAGTGCTGAAAGCAATTGAAGAAACCACTTGGCAAGGCAATAGAAACGCAGACAGCGAATTGCTGACTGCATTGCTGAAGTCATTCGCCACGCAGCCCATAGAGCCCTTATTACACACGCATGCTGAAGCAATCGACGATGTAATGAACCACAACAACCTTTACGACATCGACACCGAATTGCGGGTCATGCAAACCCATTCTGAACCCTGGCTGGCCAAAGCCGCACAGGCGTATGCACACGGCTCACCCACCTCGGCGGCCTTGTCGTATGAACTCATGGAACGCCATGCCAACGCCGATTTGGCCGACGTACTCAGGCTGGAATATCAGGCATCAGTGGGTTGCTGCGCACACCCTGATTTCCCAGAGGGTGTGCGTGCGCTGTTGGTGGACAAAGACAAGTCTCCGAAGTGGAAACCGGCATCGTTGCGCGAAATCGACCACGCTGTGATCGAAGACATTCTGACACCAAGATTCCAAGGAAGGCATCCGCTCGAGGACCTTTGATTAAAAGTAGTATCCAAAATTGATGTTGAACCGGTGGTTTCGCTTCTGGTCCGGGTTAGCACCAAAGCGGCTGTTGAAACCACCGTCACCGCCAATAAAATCGTTGCCGTTGCTGGTGGCATATTCCGCATAGGTGTACCAGCCCCCAGCAGTGCCAAACGCCGCACCAATGGTGTACAGCTCGCTGTCGTTGAAACCGGCTTCATCCTTCACGATCGAGCTGTATTCTGCAAACGGAATCACATAGTTCAACCAGCCAATCGAGGGTGTTTCCAGGTAATAACTTAGTGACACTGCCGGTATGAATGCTTTCTGCGCTACAGCGGTGGGAAATGCAAATGCTCCCATCAAAATCTCGCCCTGATTGGGCACCCCCGCCTGCTGTACATCGTAGTCATAATAGGTGCCCTGTGTGGCCAAGGTGAAGTTGTTCCACTTGTTCACCATGTGCAGTGAATAGGCCGACATGTCGCCATCTTGCGTTGGATTGCCCAGGGCATTGACACCCTCGCCGCGAAGCTGGCCATACTGGGTCGAGAAACCCAAATCAGAATCAATACCGGCCAGCTTGGTGGAGTAAATCCCCCTCAGGTTCAACTGGTTTTCTTCGGCATAACCATTGCCCGCACCGTCGGTAATCACATCATAGGAATAGCGGTCTGCTTTTTTGGATCCGCCTTTGTAAGAGCCTTCATCCTGCAGGTAATACCCGGCGTCCCATTTCCAGTCGCCTGTGGTCCATGAATACTTCACGCCCAAGTCCATGTCATCAGACAGGCCCACATAGTAGTGCTGATCGAAGAAAAAACTTTGCGAAACGCCATAGGGACCGGGACCAAACGGCACCCTGTTCACGCCCACTTGCACCTGGCTGCCGTTGGCATAGTTGTAGCCCAACCAGGCGGTGTGCAACATGTGATAGCCCGTTCCAAATCCACCATAGCCATCGTAAAAGCGATACTCGAACTTGCCCAGCACGTTGCCGTTCTCGTAATCCAGATTAATGCGTGCAGTGTCCAACCCCACATTGCCACCATCGGGGAAGGCACGGCTGCTTTCACCGCCTCCAGTGTCTTTCGGGTAAGTGCCTGCGGTGTAATTCACGCGCACCGCGCCGCCCACTTTCAATCGGCCACCCGCCAGGTCAAAAGCCATGTCGGTGTCGGGCTCAGTCGAGGCGGTTTCAGCCACCTTATTTTCTTGCTCAGCCTTGGCCAAGGCACGTTTGCTTTCTTCAAGCTGTGCTTCAAGTACTCGGATCCGCTCTTTCAACTCGGCGGCACTTTCCTGGGCCACCGCAGGCAAACTCAGGGACAAACACATCAGTGCAGCTGCACAGCGTATCGGCTTTAAAGAGGTGGTCATTGGTGTTGTTCTCCTTATCTCAATGGCAAAATCTGGCTGACCGGGCGTGCGTCAAGGCCATGGTATTGAATCTGTGCCTGTAGCAATTCGGCGCAGGCCAACGCATCCAGCAAGGCGTTGTGTGGTCTGTAAAAAGGAAGCTTGTATTGGCTGCGTACATCGGCAAGGCGCAAGGAACCCGCCTGGTTTTTTCTGAACATGCGGGCAAAGAGACCCAAGTGCTGATTGTTTGAAAAATGCCGTTCGATGCCCATGGTGTCGATGGCCGGAAATACGATGCCCTCGCCGATCCGGTATTGAAGCGCAGCGCTTAGAAAACTCGACTCAATGCCTGCGCAGTGGGCCACCACCACACGGTTCGTCATCATCTCGAGCAGGCACGGCAACACATCCATCAAATCGGGGGCTTGCGCAATATCGGAATGGGTAATGCCATGAATCGGTATTGTGTCTGCCCTCAGTTTCGAGGCTGGTTTCAAAACCCAATAGCGGCTTTGTCCCAGAAAAATCCGGCGGGAATCCATGGGAATCGCACCAATGCTGATGATGTCGTCGTACTCCGGGTTCAAACCGGTTGTTTCAAAATCCAGTGCCAGCATGGGGGCCTCGCCCAAGGGCACATCCTCTTCAAGCAACAGGCCCTTGTAGAACGACTGCAAAGCCGGGTGCTGGGCAGAATTGGCAGCATGCTCAAACTGCTTTCGCCAGGGTTGTTGCTCTGCAGGTTTGAGTAAATCATTCAGCTTTGGCAAAGGCATCATGGCGATCACTGACCACGACTGGATTGGTAGCGAAACTTCAAAAAGGTTTGCGCATCGCTGAGAATCTGGAATGCGTCTTTCAGGTTTTTCCGCTCAAAATCCGACAACTGTTTCGGGTCCACATTGTTGTCCGGAGCTTTGCCAGCATCCACGCTAAGCGCCTGGTGGCGAATGCGCACCATGGAAATCAATTCCATAGAATCGCGGATATTGGCCACCTGGCCTTTGACCAGAATTCCCGCCTTTTCAATGTCGGCAAGCCGTGCAAATGAATTGCGCGACAAGCTGCCCACAGACAAGGCATGCACCCGAATCAAATCAGCCAAGGGTGCCGTGCCACGGCGTTTCATGTTGATGGTTTTTGTTTGACTGCCATCGGTCTCCATCACGAAATCTTTGAAGAAGCCCAAAGGGGGTGTTCGCAACAAAGCGTTGCGTGCCATCGAGGACAAAAAACGATATGAAGAGGCGCCTTTGCTTCGAATCAGTTGATTCAGTTGATTTGCAAATGCAGTTTCACCCCACACACCATCCAGATCAAAAAACACATTGCTGTTGAGCAAGCCCTCGGGGCTGGGGTTCTCTATCCAGTCGGTGAAGGTTTGCTTCCACGCCGCCAGCGGCATTCGCCATTGCGGGTTGCTCGCCATGATTTTTCCGGTGCAGTAATCGTAGCCACAGGCATTCAATCCATCGCACACAAAATTGGCCAGCTTCTCGAAGTACTCACCATGCAACTCGGCCTTGTAGGTGTCGGCCAATACCAATGCATTGTCCTGATCAGTCACAATCAACTGCTCTTCTCTGGCCATGGAACCCAATGCCAGAAAACAGCAAGGCACTGGGGGTTGCCCGAATTGCTGCACAGCCAGTTCCAGCAATTTCTGTTTGAAACTTCGACCAATCGCAGCCATGGCACTGCCCACCATGCGCGAATTGGCATCCTCTTGCACCATGCGAACAAAAGCGTCTTGAACATCTTTTTTCAAAGCGGCCAATTCTTCCACTGACCCTGCATTGAAAATACTGTTCACCAAAAACAAACTGTTCCGCGACTGATACTTCACCAAGTCCGACTGCGACACAACACCAAGAGCCTCGCCATTTTTCAGCACAGGCAAGTGCTGCATGTTGTGGCGTAACATCAGCATCATGGCCTCGAATACCAATTGATTGTGTTTCACTGTTTGAGGGCTTGGGGTCATGATTTGACCCAAAGGAGTGCTGTAAGGCAAACCTTTGGCCACCACCCGATCCCGAAAATCCTGATCGGTCACAATGCCAATCAAAGCGTTGGATTCATCCTGAACCAGCAAAGCGGTGTGGCTACCCTGCCCCATTTGCAATGCGGCATCCTGCACGCTTGTTGTCGCGGGCAGGCACAAGGGCGCTGCTGTCAGCAGTTGATCGATGTTTGCGGTGAACAGCACATTGTTTTGATGGCTTCGCGACACGGCCTGCTTCAAGCGGGTGTGGTCTTCAATTTCAACGTAATCGGCGAACGCCTCGCATTGCTCAAACAGGCTTGTGAACACAGGCGCAGGAATCATGTAACACAGCGTGTCTTCCAATGCCTTGGCCGGAAAACGCACTTTTTTTCCGCGCAACAAACCGAACTCGCCAAAGTATCCGCCTTCGCAAAGCCGGTTGTACAACTGCCCGTCCCGCCTGAATACCTCCACTGCACCACTGCGAATTACAAACCAGTAATTCGAGGGTTCATCAAAATTCAGAATTGGAGAACCTGCCTTGAAATAGCTGATCTCGAGGTTGCCAAGCACCAGCTGAAGCTGCGCCTCGTTCAATGTATTCAAGGGCGCATGCTTCTGAAAAAATTCAGTGATTTCCTGTTGCTCAACGTTCATGGACAATCCATCAGGCTCGTGGCTCGCTGGCCAAGCCTTTGATCACCGCCACAGTGGCAACCAGCAACACAATGGTGAACGGAAACCCGGTGGACACCGACATCGCCTGCAAGGCAGCCAGGCCGCCACCCAAAATCAAGGCAATTGCTACCAAGCCTTCGAACACACACCAGAATACGCGCTGAGGGGTTGGCGCATCAACCTTGCCGCCCGCTGAAATGACATCGATCACCAAGGAGCCCGAGTCAGACGAGGTGACAAAAAACACAATCACCAACACGATGGCCACGAATGAAGTAATTTGCGCCAGTGGCAGTGCCTCCAGCATCATGAACAACTGCAAAGGCAATTCTGCTTCGGCAGCCGCCTGATAACCTTCACTGACCACCTGTTCAATGGCCACACCACCAAACACCGACATCCAGAGCACACAGGCCAGCGAGGGCACCAGCAACACGGATACGATGAATTCACGCACTGAGCGCCCTCGGGAAACCCGCGCAATGAACATGCCCACAAATGGCGACCAGGAAATCCACCAGGCCCAGTAAAAGGCGGTCCAGCCCTGCGTGAAATTGGCATCCTCACGGCCCACCGGATTCGACAGCGCGGGCAGGTATTGAATGTAGGCAAGGAGATTGTCCAGCACACCGGTCAGGATCAGAAGCGTTGGGCCCACAATAATGACGAACAACAGCAGCGTAACGGCCAGCAGCATGTTGATCTCTGAAAGGCGCTTCACACCCGCATCCAGACCGGCAACCACCGACACAAGCGCAATGGCCGTAATGCCAATGATCAACAACACCTTGCTGGTGTCATTGGCGGGAAAGTCGAACAGAAAGTTAAGGCCCGCAGCAGCTTGCGATGCCCCAAACCCAAGCGATGTGGCCAAACCGAACAAGGTGGCAAGAATTGCCAGAATATCGATGACGTGACCAGGCCAACCCCACACACGCTCGCCCAGCAAGGGATAAAAAATTGAACGAATGGTGAGCGGCAATCCTTTATTAAATGAAAAGATTGCCAAACCCAAAGCGATGATCGCGTAAATGCCCCAAGGGTGCAAACCCCAGTGAAAAATAGTGGCCGCCATGCCCAAGCGGGTTGCTGCTGCCGTATCACCTTCCGCGCCGCCCAAAGGTGCCCAGTCGGTACCGCCCACCGAACTTGTGTAATGCGACAAGGGCTCGGACACACCATAAAACATCAAACCAATGCCCATGCCAGCGGCAAACAGCATGGAAAACCAGCCCAGGTAGGTGTAGTCGGGTTTGGCCTCGGTGCCGCCCAGCCTCACCTTTCCCAATGGCGAAATTGCGATGCCAAGGCACACAAGAATGAAGACATTGGCGGCACTCAGAAAAAACCAGTCCAGGTTTGAGGTCAGCCAGTCGCGCATGGAAGTAAACAGTGGAGCCACTTCATTCTGAAACGCCAGGGTGAGAATGACAAATGCCACCACGGCCAGTCCGGAGATTGCAAAAACCCGGTTGTGAATGTCCAGACCGAATGGACCCACCTTCATCACGATGTTGTCCTGACCCACCTTGTAATCCGTATCAATCGGATTAACGGCACCGTCTGGCGTCATCAAATCTTTGCTGTCGCTCATCAACTTTCCTCTGTTTTTCTTGAATTTGGTTTTCACCTTAACAGAGATTGACGCCTCAACAACACCACATTTAATTCATAAAGTGAATGATTTTTCCGGATCACCAAAACCTACAAATATGTAAATGATACTTATTTTTATTTATTTGAGCGGAATCACACCCACCCCACTCCTCTTTATTTGATAATGATTATCATTACAAATTGATCATATTTGCGTCCATCTTCTCTGGAATTCAACATGCCCTTCAAACTCAAAACCACCGTGCTGGCCATCGGCTTGGCCAGCCTGTCCTCTGCCTGGGCACAAAACACCGCCCTTCCCGAAGTCAAAGTGTCTGCTGAACCGCAGCAGGCTGACACCAACGGCACGGTGCCGTATGCGGGCGGGCAGGTGTCCCGCCAGGGTAATGTGGGTATTCTGGGCAGCAACGATGTGCTGGACATTCCATTCAGCACCACCAATTTCACCTCGACCCTGATGGACAACCAACAGGCTCGCACGCTGAAAGACGTGCTGGAAAACGATGCCTCGGTACGCGTACTGACCAGCACAGGCGGCTTTGGTGAAGACTTTCAAATTCGCGGCTTCAACGTGCCCAGCGGCGATGTGGGCTTGAATGGTTTGTACGGCTTGGTGTCGTCAAGCCGACTGCCCATCGAAATTCTGGAGCGTGTGGAATTGCTGAAAGGCCCCGGTGCCTTGGTTAACGGCATTGCGCCGAATGGCAGTGTGGGTGGTGGTATTAATGTGGTCACCAAACGGGCAAGCGACGTACCACTCACCCGCCTTGAAACCAGCATTCAAAGCGAAGGCCAGGTGGGTGCACACCTTGATGTGGGTCGCCGCTTTGGCAACAACAATGAATGGGGTGTGCGATTCAACGGCGTGCTGCGCGACGGCGAAGGCAGCATCAAAAATGGGGATGCCGCCCTGGGCCTTGCTGCGATTGGTCTGGATTATCGCGGCGACAAACTGCGCTGGTCGCTGGATGCATTTGATCAACGCGAAGACATTGACGCCGTGCGTCCGCAAATCGGTATTCCAGCCACGCTGGCTTTTGTACCTGCTCCACCGCCCGGCGATTTGAATTTTTACCCTGGCAATCCGCTTGAGCTCGAAGACTCCACCCTGGCCACCAAGCTGGAGTTTGATGTGAATGAGCAAGTGACGGTGTACGGCGGCATGGGCTACCGCAGCGGCGATGCAACACAGTTGTTTCCGGTAACAGGAGGTGATCTGGATGAACAGGGCAATTTCACAGTGCGCGGCACTTATTTTGATTCGTACACAAAAACTTCCAGTTACGATGCCGGTGCACGCATCAAATTCAATACAGCCAGTGTGAAACACACGGTGAATATTGGCGCCAGTTTGCTGGAACAGGAAAGCGGCAATGTGTTCGTTTCAGCCAGCGCAAACGTGCCTTCGAATTTGTACAACCCCACGCCTCTGCCACCAGTGGGTGCGCCACGGCGCGGCCCCAGTAAAACAGGCGAAAGCACCTTGTTCAGCTATGTGATCTCCGACACGATGGCGTTCATGGATGAGCGTTTGTTGCTCACCTTGGGCGCACGGGACCAAACCGTTGAACAAGACAGTTTCAACAGCACCACCGGCGCAGTCACCAGCTCCTACAGCGCCAGTTCTATTTCACCGTTGGTGGGCGTGGTGTTCAAGGCCACACCCAGTACCTCGATTTACAGCAACTACACCGAAGGCCTGACACGCGGCACAATTGTCGGCCCCGCCTTTGCAAATGCCGGTGAAATACTTGCACCGTTCAAATCGCCACAATTCGAAATTGGTGTGAAGAAAGATTGGGGCAATGTAATTACCACAGCCTCGGTGTTCGAAATTTCCCGCCCCAACTTGCAAACCAATGCGGCAACCAACACATCGGGATACGATGGCGAACAACGCAACCGAGGGCTTGAACTGGCCGCTTATGGCGAGGTAGTGCCAGGCTTGCGTGGCATGGCCAGCGCACTGTTCAACGATGCAGAATTGACCAGCACTGCCGGCGGCGTGAACCAAGGCAACGAGGCACCCAGTGTGCCACGTCAAACCTTCAGCCTGGGGCTGGATTACGACCTGCCCTGGCTGCCGAAAGCCAGTGTGAACGGACGTGTGATCAATACTTCAGAAATGGCGGTGAACGCAGCGAACAACTTGCGCACCGACGGCTGGACCCGTTACGACATTGGTGCACAGTACCGAACCAACTTGGGCAACAAACCCATGGTTCTGCGCGCCAACATCGAAAACCTGACTGATGAGAACTATTGGTTGTTCAGTGGATCATTCGCAACGGTTGCTGCACCGCGTACGTTTGTTGTGTCGGCGTCGGTGGATTTCTAAGCAGAACCTTGATCCCGCTTCCCTACCAGAAAATTAATTGGAGCTCATATAAATCGAACAGCTTATGATCGTGTGAGTCAGGCTATTGAAAGACGACTAAACCTTATATATTCGGCATACTCACTTGTAGTATGCCGAGTAGCTTAGGGCACTACAAAGATACTTTTATGGCACCACCCACTTCATGAACAACTCCAACATCTTCAAACAAAGCGACCTTCACGGCATTTCAATTCAAGAGACTAATTCGACCGTGTGGAACAACACACCACAATTCGTCGCACAGGTCACAGTTCAGCCTGAACATCTGGATGAATTCAATCACACCAACAACACCATTTATTTGGTGTGGATGCAGGCTGTTGCAGCCTTGCATTCTCGGCAACTTGGGCTGACCTTTCAAGACTTTGTTGAACTGGGATATGGCTGTGTGGCCCGCCAGCATCACATGGAATACAAGCGCCCCACCTTTGCTGGCGACACCCTGTGGGTAGCCACCTGGATCAGCCACAACGAAGGCAAAGCCGACATGACGCGCCAGTACCAGTTTGTGCGCGAAAGCGACCAAACCACCGTGATGCAGGGGCACACACAATGGGTTTGTATCGATATGAAAACCGGTCGCCCCAAAAAGCAACCCTCGCGTTTTGTTGAGGCTTACCGGGCGGTTAATTAACGCCTTCAAGCACAGTCTGGAATTGCCGTTCGATTTCCCCGAGCAGAAACGCCGAATCACGCGCTACGCCCGAGAAGCGCCCGGAACCCCAAGTGTGTAACCATGGCAAGCCAAGAAAATACACACCGGGTTCCCGGCTAACTCCCCGGTAATGATTCGGATAACCTTTGCCGTTAAAAATCGGCAAATCGATCCAGTCGAAGGAGCTTTCAAAACCGACTGACCATACAATTCCCGTGATATTTTCTGCAAGCAAATCAATACGGGAACATCCTCC
The DNA here is from genome assembly GCF_005871185.1 of Limnobacter alexandrii. GTDB lineage: Bacteria > Pseudomonadota > Gammaproteobacteria > Burkholderiales > Burkholderiaceae_B > Limnobacter > Limnobacter alexandrii. Next base: position 1,360,379 of record NZ_SWKN01000006.1, on the reverse strand, counting down.
TTCTGGCCTCCACACGGGAACATACCGAGCCTCTTCTGGCGCTGAAATCCCATTCTGGGCGATGAAACCATCAATCATGTTCTTGATGTTCTCACTGCTTTGGTCTGCATTGTCCAAATTCTTTGCCAGGTCGTCTGCAAATTCCATCACCCCATCCACGCAATCAGCCAATCGGCCATGAAGCTGCATGCCTTCTTTGGCCCGCATTCGCAGATCAATGTCTCGCCCACCATCCCGCCCTGTCACGTAATGGTTGGCTTTGGCACGAACCGCCTCTTTCTGCGGATGCAATTCCACGGGCATGTCGTAATGCCCCATGTCAGTCAGCCATTCCACCACATCCCGACCGCGATACCGTCGAGCCACACGGGGCGCACTGCCCACCGACAAGTGAACACGGCGACCTGCCAAATGAAAATCTTCGGCTATCTGGCAACCACTTTGGCCAGAGCCAATGATCAGAACATTGCCCTCTGGAAACTGAGCAGGATTTCGGTATTCCGAAGAATGAATTTGCTGAATGTGTGCAGGCACCTTTTCTGACAACCTCGGAATTCTCGGCTTGTGATAGCCGCCCACGGCAACAACAACCTGCTTGGCCGTCAAGGTGCGATGCGTACTTTGAATTTCAAACAAACCGTCGCTTAACTTGCGCAACTGTTTGACTGCAACACCTTCAAATACCGGGGGGTGAAACGAGGCAGCAAATGCCTCCAGATAAGCAACAATGTCCGCTTTCTTCATGAAGCCTTTTGGTTCCGGCCCAGCGTAAGGAAAGTCGGGCAAATTGCATTGCCAATTTGGGGTTACCAAACAAAAGCTGTCCCAACGCTGATTGCGCCAGCTGTGGCCAATCTGGTTTCTTTCCAGCACCACATGGTCAATTTCTTTGCGCGTCAGGAGGTAACTCATTGACAACCCGGCTTGCCCACCTCCAATCACAACAACGGAATAATGTTCTTTCAATTTACCCGATTCATAACTCATGGTCTTTTCCTTCAATCCATTCGGATGACTTGCACCGTAGCGGCTGGCCAGTTCTGAAATCTGCTTGCCTTGGCCTGAATAATTTCCAGTTGATCAGATGCTGCGGAACATGCGAAACCATATTTTTCACGCACACGATCGCTGGCTAAATTCAAGCCAAGCTCAGAAACTTTTAAAAACTCGCTCAACGAAATCTTTTGCCCTTCATGCAGAAAATTCCGAATAATCGAGGATGGCGATTGACACTTCATCACCGAAGAGTCTGGCCACATCACATCAAATCGAACCACAGGCATGTGCATCTCCAAACTCATGATTGCTCTTGTTCAACTGGCTGCAACCCAATAACGACCTATCTGAAAAATCCCACAGCAGCTCTCGTTCATCCTCGTGATTCAACCAAACCCGGGAGTCTGCTGTCACGTGCCCCACCTCGTAGCACAGCAAGTCTCTGCTACCGAAAAGTTGCTTCATTGACTCAACAGAACTGGGTGGGACACTGAATACAAATCCAAAACTAGGGAACGTTTGCATCCAGCGTTCAACTGGCACTCCTTTTGGGCTCGGGAATGCACAAGGCCAAATTTCGGCCCCACACGCTGAACATTCCAGCATCATCAAAGTGGTACCCAAAGGCCCAGCCATACTGATGTCTTTACAGGCCACTGCCAATCCACGCTCTGCCACCTGGGCAAGTAATTCCAGATCGGCCCGCAATCGTTCGACGGGTGCTTCGGTACTGGCATTCCAGTTGTTCCCTGACCCGTGGTAGTGACCCCTCAAATCAATCACACTCATCAAAACATCACCCGGCTTGGCATCGAAACTGCTCAATACCGCGTTAGCAGAGCCAATAATTGACACAGCAAGCTGAGATTGTTTATTCCTGGCATTCGTGTGCCCACCCACAATCGGCACTTTGTACCTTGCCGATGCAGCGGCCATACCTTGAAGAATTTTTTCCAATTGGCTTGAATCGGCTGTCCACACTGCATCAACAACCGCTGTGGGTCGGCCGCCCATGGCCGCGATGTCACTGACATTCACCATGACACCGCAATAGCCTGAAAACCAGGGATCTTCCTGAACAAACTCGTTCATGAATCCTTCAATCGCAAACAGCAGATAAGACCCATCTGCCGACTTAAACACCGCACAGTCATCACCCACCAGGCATGAGGAATCGCAGGGTTGCGCACCAGCCAACGCGCCCATTGCGATCGCAATGTCTTTTTTGTGAGCCATCCCTTTGCTTTCTCGAATGGTTTGCACCAAGGTTTGAAGCCCACTCATACACGCCTCTCAGCGAACATGTGAACAAAGCCACAGCCTGGATCGTGAGAGTGTGGATACGCCTCAAGATCAGCCTGCATGAACATATGCCCTACACCGTGCACATTGATATGGCCCAAAGCCCGCCAACCCAGCTTTTGGAACAAGCCCACATTCTGTAGCTGAACATTCGCATAAAAAACCCTGCAGCCTTGCGCCTTGGCACTGCACACGGCCATTGCAATCAGTGCCTTCCCAAGGCCTTTAACCGATCGATAAGCCTTATCGACTGCAAGGCGAGAGCCTACCCACACACCGGGTGACTGCTCATGAATTCGCACTGTTCCAACCACTGCATCGGGAATGCCCAGCAAGCCGATGGTGGCTACTAATGTGTAAGCCTCGCTGTCAAATACATCATGGTCACTGGTTTGAAAAATACCTTGTTCCACCACAAAAACATCGTTGCGAAGTCTCTGCGCTTCACGCAGTGACCAGTCATCTACAGCGAGTTTGATGTGGCACTCGCTGTAGTTGAATTCCTCAATTTTCATTCCGGTAATAAACATGGAATCGCCTCATACTTGGCATCAAGTTTCAAATTTTTTCAGCGTTGAACACGCACCACATTTTCCGCAACCAGCCTTCATGTCCTTGGACAACAAATCAGCATCACGCAACATCTGACCCACCGGTTTCAGCACCTCGAGCATGAATTCCGAACTGGGGACAGGATGACTTTCCAAAGGGGTGCCACCAATGGGCACAAAGGGAACCACAAAGGGATAAACACCACGCCGTATCAGATCACGGCACATGTCGACAATGCCAGACTGTGAATCGCCCAACCCTGCGATAATGTAAGTACTCACCTGCCCACGGCCAAACACCTTCACCGCTGCATCAAAAGCCTGCATGTAATAACTCACTGGCACAGTGGCTTTGCCGGGCATGATGGCTTGCCGCACGCTGTCAGTAATTACCTCAAGGTGCATACCCAAGGTGTCTGCTCCACTTCGCTTCAATTCTTCAAACCACTCAAATCTGTCGGGCGGTTCAATTTGGACTTGAATCGGCAAATCCACCGCCGCCTTCACAGCCAACACACTTTCAACCATGATTGCAGCGCCCCGATCCGGCGTAGCGGGTGTACCCGTGGTCATCACCATGTGTTTCACACCGTCCAGTTCAACTGCAGCCTTTGCTACTTCTGCCAACTGCTGCGGTGTTTTGCGCTCAATAGTTCGCCCGGCAGCCAAAGACTGCCCGATCGAACAGAACTTGCATGTTTTGTTTCTGCTTTGGTAGCGAATGCAGGTTTGCAGCACTGTGGTGGCCAACACGTCGCTGCTGTGCATTGTGGCAATTTGTTCGTAAGGAATTCCGTCTGCGGTGGTCAGGCCATAAAATTTTGGCTGCCTTGGAAAATCAATCACAGCGATTGGAATGCCATTTTTACGAAGCTCGCTTTTACCATTCGCGTCGGGTTTGCTTGCGATGAATGGCGAGTCCCACGCGGTGTGAGTGTGAACCGGAATCATCACTGTTTGACCATCGACCACCACCGCCTTGTGATCAGAAGGGCCCGCCCCACCTCGCCGACTTGGTGCACCCACGGAGGGGTCTTCCAGCCTCAAGCCATATGTTTGAAGATCAGTACTCAGCATGCTGCACCCCCGAAATTTTTCGCATGGGGCTCGAGGCCTCGTCCCGGACCATCAAGCTCAACAACTCGGGGCGTGCATAATGTCCCACGGAGTCCATCATCCGTTTTCGCTTGGTCACCAGCGCCATGTCCAGGTCAGCCACCACCAGCCCCTCACCCTCGGTCAGCGGCTCGCCCAGCAACTTGCCTTCCGGGCTGACGATCCCAGTGAAACAACCGCCACGCAGGCCTTTTTGCAAGACACTGTCTTGAGAAATACTTTGAATTTGCTCTTCGGAAAGCCACGCAGTGCTGTTGATGACAAAACAGCCTGATTCCAATGCGTGGTGGCGGATGGTCACCTCCATTTGATCGGCAAACACTTGTCCCACCAATGAGCCAGGAAACTGAGCACAGTGAATTTCCTCGTGCTGGGCCATCAGGCAATATCTGGCCAAAGGGTTGTAGTGTTCCCAACATGCCAGTGCACCCACACGGCCTGCGCCAGACTCAACCACTTTCAAACCCGATGCATCGCCCTGCCCCCACACCATTCGCTCGTGGTAAGTCGGTGTAATTTTTCGGCGCTTCAAAAGAATTTCTCCAGTGCTGTCGAAAATAATTTGTGCGTTGTATAGCGTGCCGTGGTCTCGCTCATTCACACCCAAAACAACCACCATGTTGTGCTTGGCGGCCATGGCTGACACTGCATCGGTTTCGGAACCGGGCACAGTTACCGCATGCTCATAAAGCCGCAAGTGTTCCTTGCCTTGCTGTACCGGTGGCGAAACAAACGAGAAATAAGGGTAATAAGGCACAAACGTTTCCGGGAACACAATAATTTGTACGCCCCTGGCTGCAGCCTCCTCCATGGTTTGGCAAACCCGTTGGATTGTTTGACCCGGATTCTGCAAATCAGGCGCGATCTGCGCTGCTGCTGCACGAATTATTCTGGATTCCGTCATGCACACATTCTCCACTTCAACTTACAACTGGCAGGGCCGCCAACAAGGCGACCCCACTGCTTGTTTACAATGTCCAGGTATCAATAATCACAGCGCTGTCGCGCTTGTGAATCAACACCAAATCCATCACATCCAGAGGGTTGATTGGTCGAATGCCTTCAATCAAGGATGGTTCACCATGCCCATACAAGGCCTGCAAGGCAAAGCGGCATGCGTACACCTTGCCGCCTTCACCCATGAACTTCTTGATCTGGTTGTTGAAATTCAAGTGACCCGGGAAAGCCTCATTTCCCAAGGTGGGGAATCCGCGCTGAACACCCAAAGTAACGCCAGGGCCGTAGAGCAATACTGAGGTTTCGAAACCCTTGCGCTGCAAGCGTGTGGCCTGCAACAAGTTCACAAATCCAATCGAACCTTCAAACGCCACCGTGTGAAAAGTCACCAGCGCTTTTTGGCCCGGCTCAGCCTTCACATCCTCAAATACTTTTTCTTCGTAATCGACAAAATAATCGCCATCAACATGAGCGGGGTGATTTACTTTAGGCATTTCATGATCTCCAGAGTCATCAACAAATCGGCACCGTGAAAGTGATCTGCACTGTGCCGGCGCACACAGAATTAGTCGCAACGCCTGTACCAATTCACCCATTGCCAATCCAATCAATGTGCAATCAAATCCATTTCATGCGACTTTCCAGCGTGTTTGATTATTCAAACTGAAACTTTTCACCGCAGAACATGGCCAAAACGTTGCACCTGAAAAGTGCGATGCACCGGGCGCGCAAGTTGCTTGCACCCATTTGAAACCGACAGGTGGGGCGGGTGCACATGCGAAGTAAATCGACTCTTTTGGAAGAATGGAACAAGGCGCTGTCAAACTGCGACAAGCCGGCCTACATGGCGATCGCCGAGACTATTGAACTGGAAATACAGCAAGGGATCCTGAAACTGGATGACCGGTTACCACCCATTCGGGAATTGGCAAAGGGACTGGACTTGGACTACACCACAGTCGCCCGAGCCTATCAGGAGGCCCAACACCGCGGCTTGATTACCTCCAAGGCTGGCGTGGGCAGTTATGTCAGAATTCGAAACTCAAACCAGCTTGAAGCAGAACCCACGCTGATTGAAATGACCATGAACATGGCACCGGAACCACAAGAACAGGAGATTCTTGCCCGCATGCGTCACGGTGCAAGGCATGTGACCGAACAAGGAAATTTTCACAGGCTAACAAGGTATCAGGACTTCGGCGGAAGCGAAGAGGATCAACTGGCCGCCAGTACTTGGTTAAACGGCATCAGCCCACATCACCAGGGAAGAACCGTCCTGGTCACGCCAGGCATTCAGGCCACACTGGCAGGCCTGATGACAGCCTTGGTCGGCGCTGGCAACACGCTGTGCGCTGAAACAATCACCTACCCGGGCGTGAAAGCCATGGCAGGATTACTAGGCATCCGAACACTGGGTATACCCAGCGATGGCGAAGGCATTCTGCCCGATGCCTTGGAGGCGCATTGCAGAGTCAATAAAGTTCGTGCCCTGTATTTGAACCCGACCATCCAGAACCCAACCACGCGAACCATCAGCGAAACACGCAGACATGAACTGGTGGAGGTCGCTCGACACTTTGGTTTGAAAATCATTGAAGACGACCCCTACAGCAAACTGATGCGCACCCCACCCCCGTCGTTGGCCAGTCTTGCACCAGAGTTGACTTACTACATCAATGGCTTGTCCAAAACATGCAGTGCAGGTCTTCGAATTGCATTTCTGGTGTGCCCCACCGAACTGGAGTCAAAACGAATCGCGTCATCATTGCGGGCCACCCAAATCATGGCCAGCCCGATGTGTACCGCACTGGCCACCCAGTGGATTCTTGATGGCACTGCGCAAATGTGCCTGGATAGCATTCGTATGATGAGTCAGCGAAGGCAACTGATCGCCAAGCGAATACTGGGTGACTTTAAAATCGAGACGAATTCCGAGGGTTTTCATTTGTGGTTGAATCTCCCCTCGGTATGGAATCAGTCTGCGTTCTGCGGGCGCCTGCTCAACCGCGGCATCGCCATTGCCAGCGCTGACATGTTCTGCCTGGAGGGCAGCACACCCAACGCCGTGCGGCTTTCTCTGGGTGGCAATTTGAGTGACGAGCGCATTGAGCAAACTTTAAGAATCGTCGCTGAAACGCTCAACAGCTATCCGCCATCCAGCGCTCAGCAGCAAAACAAATTTACAGCCCGAGATCACTAAGCCCAGGGTGGTCGGCTGGTCTCGGGCCTTGTGGCCAGTGAAACAAGCGGTCTGACTCACTGATCGGAATGTCGTTAATGCTGGCATGGCGCGCTTGCATCAACCCCCTTGAATCAAACTCCCAATTTTCATTCCCGTAACTTCGAAACCAGTTTCCAGCAGTGTCATGCCATTCATAAGCAAATCGAACCGCAATGCGATTGCCTGAACAAGCCCACACTTCCTTGATCAATCTGTAGCCATTTTCATGCGCCCACTTTCGGGTCAGAAAATCGACAATCGCCGCCCTGCCATGAAATATTTCACTGCGATTGCGCCATTTCGAATCTTCGGTGTAAGCCATGGACACTGCCACTGGGTCTCTGGTGTTCCACGCATTCTCTGCAGCCCTAGCCTTCTTGGCCGCTGACTCAAGATCGAATGGGGGTAAGGGTGGTCTGGTTTCTGTACTCATTTCCTGCTCCATACACAGTTGATTGCTAAAGGTGCGCAGGCAATGATTGATAGGTTTTGATTTATATTGGACTATTCAAAGCAATATACCCCATCGGCAGAAACGTGCGTCAGGTTGCTAACATTTATGTGTGGACGCTATCTGCTGGAGGACTTGCTGACTAAGATTAAGTGAAGTTTCACCCCGTAGGGTACGGGGTGAGTGGAGTGGGAAAAAACAGAATTGATTCCGACGACCTGATCAAGCCTATCGAACCGTAATCACATCCCGGTGCATGGGTGCTAACATGCTGAGCACTTCCAGCTGAATATCAAACGGAACGCTGTGCGCATTCATGCTGGTCTGAAGCACCTCCACCAAGGCATTGAAGTGGGCTTTGGTAATCACCATGTCTTCATGTGCAGTTTTCATGTCGGCACCTACATACTTACAAGGCCCGCCGGTGGCTTCACACACCTGGTCTGTTAGTTGGGAAGCCAAACGGTCTGCGTTTGTTGCCGCAAACTGATCGCCAATTCGCGGATCGGCTTTCAAACGCACCACAAAGTCATCCATGACCATGCGGATACTTTCCTTACCGCCCAGTTGCTCGTACAAGGTTTTGTCAGAACTGGCCTGCGCAGAGACCGATAAACACATGGCTACAGCCAGAGCGGCTGCATTAGTTCGAATTGATTTCATCATGATGGTCTTTCCTCAAAATGCAAGTTGAGCGGACAAATAGAAGCCTGTTTGGCTGCGGCCATCTGTTGTGGCGGGCACAATTCGGCCAAGGTCAACATAGGCCGCAGTCAACGACAGGTTTTTGGTGGGTGCCCAGGCTACGAACACATCAATCCAATCGTCTGCACGCAAGCCAGCGCCCAGGCCGGCGTTCCGACCTGCTGCCTCCAGATTGTTCGGCATCATTCGGTATTCAGCACCAATTGCGAGGTTGTGATTCAACAACTTGGCCACGGATATTTCAGGCATCAGCTCATAACTGTCGTCTGTGTTTGAACCGAAGCCCAGCAAGCCGTTCTGGTTGGCCTTGGTGGCTCGCAAAGTACCGTTGACCAGCACGCCCTGTTTCAGGAAAAGTTTGGTTGCAGAAACATAGAAATCAGTGCCGCTGTCGTCTGCACCCAATGAAGTCAGGGTCGGCTCCAAAGCGGCGGCATCCAGCGATTTGTGCTGCACACCCACTGCCACTTGGGGGTACCAGGTGTCGGTGTCCAATACGCCGTCACCAAACACTCGAACCTTCACACCGATAATCTGCTGTTTCAAGTCCAAACCCGCGCCGGTCAGGGCTGTTCCGGTGATACCCGTATCAAGCACCTGCTCACCCAGAGAAAACTCCACGCGTTCATTCCAGCCCACGGTTGCACCGTAAGTGGTCAGCGAATAATCCTGTGTTTCAACCTGGGTCAGATTCGTTGCAAAACCCAATTCATTTTCAGTGGCCTGTGTACCAATAAAAGCCCAGGGGGTAATACCGCCACCGCCAGCACCTTCAACCGTGCTGACACCACCAGTCAAGACCAGCTTGCCGGTGCTTGCCCAAACAGGGGCACAAAAAACAGCAGTGCTCAACACTGCAGCCTTGATCCATTTTGATTGTTGTTGGTTCATCACAAATGCTTCCATGAGAACGGAGAAAACGGCCGACTCAAACGTCGGCCATCGTGGAATTTAGTTGGTGTAAGGCAGTGATGAGTGGTGGAGCACAATCTTCACGTTGCCAGCGCTGTCCTTCACGTAACCCCAGGTCTTATCGACTGTGGTTACTTTGCCGTTCTTGTCAGTAAAGCTGACATTACCCATGGTCAGTGCGGTATTGCCGTTCAGGTGAATAACAGCGTTTTTGGATTCCACATTTCTCCAACCTTTCAAGGCAAATCCGGAGTCGTTGGGGAACTGTTTGTTACCACCCACGAAGTAAGCCAATGCACCCTCTTCAGTGCTGCGAATATTCTGTGGGAGTGCGGCCAGAGTAGGCTTGAACAAAACAGGGCCCATGTCATAGGCATAAGCAGCATCCAGCGCGGCCTGTGCGGTTTTCTTGGCTTTGTCCAGGCCACCTGATTCAAAGTCTTTGGAAATCTGGACAACTGCGTTGCCCCACATTTGTTGGGCTTTCAGCACTTCAGCTTCAGTGATATTGCTGTTGACCACCGCAGTATTCGCGAACGCAGCGCCGCTTAATGCAACACCAGCAGTCAACATTGCGGCTTGTACAAAACTTGATTTTTTCATCACGATCTCCTTGAGGTTCAAACTCGAAAAACAACAGTTGCTTTTCATGAACACAAGTTTGAGAGATCAAAATGAACTGGAGCTTCCTTGCTCAATGAATCATTCTGGCATTCAAGATGAACGCCAGATGAACATCACTGCGAATCAGTGCCTGACAGCGATTCCAAGCGATAGCCCAGGCCGCGCTGGGTATGAATCAGGGGTGGCATGCCCTCCAGATCAATCTTGGCACGCAGGCGGCGAATGTACACATCCACCACATTGGTCAGCGGATCCTCGTTCACACCCCACACATTGGAAAGAATCCGCTCACGGCTGAACAAGCGCCCCGGTGCACTCATCAACAACTCAACCAAAGCCAGCTCTTTGGCGGTCAATTGAATCTCGCGACCGGCTCTGGACAAACGCATTTTCTCAAGATCCAGATTCAAATCAGCCACCTCCAGATTCTTTCTGACTTGCTTGGGTGCCGCATTTCCAACCCGACGCCCCAAGGCTTCCAGTCGGGCCAGGATTTCATCGAATGCAAAAGGCTTGCCCAGGTAATCATCTGCACCCATGCGAAGTCCAGCAACGCGGTCTTCCACTGAATTCAAGGCCGTCAGCATCAAGATGGGCAAGGAAAATCCTTCAGCACGCAAGGTTTGGCAAACATCCAGCCCTGAACCATCGGGCAACATCACGTCCAGTATCAGCACCGCACTTTCGAAGTTTTCGCGCACTTCTTTTTGTAGTGCCTTGGCCATTGAAATACCCGAGCTGGCGTTGTTTGCCACTTGTGGGCGATAACCCTCAGCTTTCAAACCTCGCTCCAGAAAGCCGGATACGCGCGCATCGTCTTCAACAATCAACACCTTCATACTGCATCCTCAATCATTGAATCAAAGGCTGGCAAATTCACCGTGACCCTACACCCTTTATTCTCTTCGCTGCTTATATCGATGGTGCCGTGGTGTGCTCGTACAATTGCGGCCGCAAGTGGCAGACCCAGACCACTGCCATCCGGCCTGAGTAGCTTTGCGGTGGTGCCCCGATAGTGACGTTCAAATACCCGAGCCAACTCATTTTCTGGAATACCCGGCCCATTGTCTTCAATCGTCACTTTACAGCGACGCATATTTTCTGCGTCCTCCACCGAAGCAGTGCTGATCCGTATTACTGCGTTGGAACCGCCATATTGAATGGCATTGTCCAAAATGATGTTCAATACTTGCTTCAAACGCTGCGCATCGCCCAACACCAGACTGTCGCTCTGAATTTGCGCCTCGACGACACAACCCTTATGGCTGATCTGAGGTCGAAAATAAGCGATCGACTCATGACACAACATTGAAACATCCACTGCCCTGCGATCTAGCACAAGCGCATCAATATCACTTCGTGCCAGGGTCAGCATGTCGTCAACGATGTAATTCAACTGCTGTGTATATTGAACAATGCGCTCCAAGGTTTCCCTACATTCTCCAGCCTTGTTTCCACCGTGGCGCAAACTGATCTCAGCCTCGCCTCGAATGGCTGTCGTTGGTGTTTTGAGCTCATGGCTGATGTCTGCAAACATTTGACGGCGGCGCAACTCAATTTTTTCCAGACGATGCAAGGCCTCCTGCAATTCGTTGGTACGCTCACTCACCTGCAATTCAAGTTGCTCACGGGCCTGTTGATCGTTAGTACGCAACCGCGCGATTTCACGCGCCATGTCATTCATGCTGCGGGCCACCTGCGAGAACTCATCACGACCGAAGGCGGGTATGCGATAACTCAAATTTCCAGCTTGCAAAGCTTCAGCCCCTTTGATCAATCGATCGACAGGCTTGCTCAGGGACCTTACAAAATAAAATGCCAGCAGCACCATGAATGCAGCCAACGCAATGGTTGCTGTAACCACAACATTGGTCATGAAATTGAGCGACACATCAGCAGCAGCGCGGTCACGCGCAGTGATCAAACGCTCTCTCGCAATACTCTGGGTCAAGGCGACCCGCAAGTCTTGCCCTTCAGACACATCAAAGATCTGATCCAGTTTTTGGCGTTTGGCCTGTGGAGTAACTGCCTCAAATTTCCATGATGAAGCGGTCATTACAGAGCCCAACTGATCCACGCCTTTGCGCAGAATAATCAGACTTTGGCCGCGTTCATCATGCTCTGGCAAAAGCACCTGACTGCCTTCAGTCAAACTCTTGGCCGTATCAGCAAGCCGATCCAGCGTGTCCAGCGCACGAATCATGTTGTAGTAGTACACCTGGCTTTGCTGTGGATCAGACTCAAGCCCGGTCATCTCATTGGTCAACTGGGTTCTCAACAATTGCTTGTTGGACAAGAGGTCCATGTAGCCCACCAACAACTCATTGGCCACACGCCCTTTTTGAACATTCTGACTGGCCGTGACCATGGCAAAGTACCCGATTACCCCTTGGGCAATCGCCACCAATGCCAAAGCCACAAAGGCCAGCAGAATCCGGGTTTTGAACATCAATATTCCCTTGGGCATCAAATCAACATCCAGATGCTAGGGATTATTGGTGATAAACACCAGACTTTTCGGCTTGTTAATCTGGCGTTCATTTTGCTGTAGCGCCTTAGTAGGTGAACTGCAAACGCATGCGCAGCTCATTGCCATTGTCGGCGTTGGTGTTACTTTTAGCGTCCATGTAACTCACACCGATTTTTACGGAATCATTCATGTAATAGTTCAAACCCAACGCAGTTTGCTGGGCGTCGATAAAGGCCAAACCAACATCGTTGAAACGGCCATCTCCCTCTTCATAGCGGGCAGTCACTTCCCAAGTGCCACCAGGTACGGCTTTTACCCGCTTGAAGACGCCATCACTGTATGGACGCATACCGCCTCCATTCAGGATGTACCCGACTTGCGCGTAATAACCATTGAAGTTCTGTGGGCCAACATCGGAGTCGTAATACTCCGCCTGCGCATGGAAAGGACCAAAAGCACCTGCCACTTCAAAATTCATGGTATCCGTTTCATCTAGCGGATCGGCAGCACCGATCGTTTGGTAGCCAGCACCAAAATGAAGAACACTTTCCTTGGTCAGAACAGGAGCAAATGTCACTCGACCTGCCGTGGCCTGATCCTGGAAGTCATTGGCACCATCTCCATCAGCCTCGAAAACACCGATGCCATAAGTGAATTTTTTATCCATGCCACGGCCGCTCAGCTTGAGACCGGCAGAACGTCCGAGAGTGTAACGCTCTGTCATCGCGGAACGCTCAAGCAAAGAGATGTCGTTTGAACTGGTCAAAACATCCATGCCAAAAGGCACGCGCTGTTTACCAATCGTCAGGTTAGCCATTTCGCCAAATCCCTTGTACCTCACATACAAGTCTTCAGCGCTTCCACCGCTGTTACCTGATTCAGCAATATTGAATTCGGCCTTGTACTCAAAGTCATTGAAGTGCCCACGCAAGGCGATCCGGGCACGGCGTGCATCGAAATCGTCAAGGGTTTGATTGCCGTTGGCAGCAGTGTTTGTCTCATCCTGGGTGTAATCCCAGTGAAGTCGACCTCCAATCTGAAAGCCTGCTTTTTTGTCTTCCGTTTCAAGCTTCAATCCACCTTTGGTGGAAAGAATGATGTCCTGGCCATCGGTTCTCACTTGGCCTGCATGAGTACTGGTCGAAATTGCGCCAAGCATCAACAAGGCCAGCACGGAACAAGAACTCGTTTTCATCGGGTACTCCTTGGTTACTTATGTGGAGCCCCATTGTTGTCGGTCAAGATGAACGGTCACTGAATACCCGATGAAGATCAAGCTGCTTCAGCATGAACACAAAATGAAAAGTTTATTTTTAATCACAATGTTGAAATATAAAAGCTTGGAATAAAAAAAGGCCCGATTGCTCGGGCCTAAAATAGGACTTGGTGAAAGTCCTGGGGTGTGAGATGAAGGAAGCGAAAACCGACAGCTCAGTTGGTTTTGGTTGCAGGCTTGCTGCTTTCGTCCTGCGCAAAATTACTGTTGTCGTCCCGCGTCTTCACCCAAGGAGTCGGGTTCGTCGCATCACCAAAATCTGCATACTCAAAGCCTTCCATCTTTCGGATCACATCCGAGCGGCTCAGCATGGTGCTGGGTGCATAGCTGGGGGTCACTGAACCATCCAGTGCATTGGCCACGTTTGTGCTTTCGGTCTTGGAAAGCACTTCGGCTCGAGTCAGGCTGGACTGCTTGGATTCCTTCACAACATGGTATGTGCCATCGCCGAAAGTTAAATCACTGGCCATTACTGCGCCGCTGAAGCCAAGTGCAAGTGAAAGAGCAACAATCTTTTTCATGGTATTTCTCCTGTGAGTTTCTCGGTTAAGTGCAGCAACGTGTCTGCATGGAAACCAGTTTGATTGCCAAGCCTTAACCTAAACCGTGCCATTTCATGAATAACACGCCACGGGAAGATGAATACAAGATGAAAAGATTCAGATGTCAGGAGGCTTCTTCGGAAAGAATCCCCGAAGTTACTGCATTGCGCAGAAACTGTTTTTCATAATGGCGATTCCGCCGTGCCTTTTTTGCCTTTGCACGTTTGCCATACCGCTTGTCAACCACCAACTCATCAAGATTGCTCAATTGATCAGCGCTTTCGACCTGCTTCAAGGAGTTTCGTTTTGCCATGGGTGCTACCTTTGCTACAACTGCTTTCAGTAGAATCATAAGACAAAACAAGGAGACACAACATGGCCATTTGGTTCGACCTCGACAAGGTCACTGACGAATCGTTTTTCGACACCGCCCCACTTCGCTTCGAATATTCAATGCACCTCGACGCCACCGCCGATGAGGTATGGGCAGGCTTGGTGGCAGACAAACCATTGACCTGGTGCAAAGCACTAGACGGCCAGTACACCAGCGAACGCCCATTCCGGGTTGGTACCACCCGCGAAGTGTCGGCGAACTTCAACACCATCAAACTGAAAGAACGCTTCTTCATTTGGGACGAAGCAGAACGACGCCACGCATTCTACGTGGAACAGGCCAATGCGCCCGCATTCAAGCAGTTCGCCGAGTTGTATGAAGTTACCCCCGCTGAAGAGGGTTGCCATTTCGTGTGGAAATTTGCAATGGCTGGCCGCTTTGGGCTGGGGCTGCCCCTGAAGCTGATCAGCCCCGCCGCCAAACTGGCCCTGTTCGATGGATTCATTCGCGACACCGAAAAGCATTTCGGCACCGTGAAATAAATTCCATTAATTCAAACGACCATCACGGTGCAGCTCATCGATTTGATCGTTGAGTGTGCACCAGTCGTAGATAATTCCAACACCGAATAAACCCACAGTCAGCAGGTAAATCAAACCTGTGATCCATTTGCGCTGATAAAAGCGATGAATACCAAAAACGCCCAAGAAGGTGAGTAGCACCCAGGCAATGTTGTAATTGATGGGGCCCTGCAAAAAGCGACGATCTGCGCTTTTGTCCATACCGGGTATCAAAAACAGATCCACAATCCAGCCGATCAAAAATAGGCCAAGTGTGAAAAACCAAATGATGCCGGAGATGGGACGGCCATAATAAAAACGGTGCGCCCCCATGAATCCGAAAATCCAGAGAATGTATCCGATAACGATGCTGTGGCTGTTATTTTCTTTAATCATAAGTGGATGAAGTTCAAAGTTGTCCCAGAACAAAATAACACCATGCACCTGAGAAATTCTCGCCACATGCAGGAATGGCTTACTGTTTGAATTTCTCGACCTTTTCCCACAACTGCAAATAGGCCTCGGCCGACCTGAACAGCGTGGCCACCGCTGGCTTGCCGCCCGGCTGCAACATCATGTCTGCAATGTAGTCCGGATACAAACCATAATGCGCCACACCATCGGTGTTCAAGTCGTAAACCCTCTCTCCGGTTTTCTGGCGATCAAACACCACATCGCCCATCGGTGACTTGAAGGGGTATACCAAAGGCGTCTCGCTCGCATCCGGGCGTGGGTCTGCCTGCTGGTGAATGCCATTGATGTCTGAACCGAAGCCGCTGGCAGGTGCTTTGCCGGGCGGATACAAAGCGGACAGTTTTTGAATGTACTCCACCGCGGTTGGCGAAGGTTTGTCAGGCAGGTTTGAAATCAATCCTCCCAAATCCACAATACCTTGGCTGTCACGCGCAGCACTGATAGTGCCCGAGTGTCCGGAGACCACCGGCAGGCCGCGTTCTTTCATCATGGCCAATACACGTTTACGCGACAAAGCCCCCATGTGATCCGTTTCAACAATCACACCCTTTTTTGCAAGTGCATCAATCAAGAAATCACCCAGCTTGGTCAGACCACGCGCATTGCGCTGACATTCCCGCCCGGGCACAGCCTCCGGCGTGGGTGGAATATTCATCAATTGCAACAAAGCCAATTCAAACAAACCATAGTCTTTGCTGTCCACCGTCGAAGGCTCGGCCGCGTCAATTTCTTCGCAGGTGGTGCTGGCAAACGGGTGTCCTGTTTCCCACACATTCCCGGCGTTAAACACTTGCATCAATGCAGCGTCTTTCGTAAACCGACTAATTTCAGTACCGCCAAATGCATTGTCAAAAATATGGAGCGGAAACACGCTGCGAATTCCCAACGCATAAAATTCATCCAAACGCTCCAGTACCTGTTGCTCAGTACACTCCGGCATTCCCATGAACTCGCCGCAGTTAAACAGCTTCTCGTTTTCAATCCCCATCACCACAGCCAGCTTGCCATCCGCAATCACACCGCGCGCCGTGGCACTGTCATAAACAATGCGAAACCAACCTTTGCCCGGGCCGCCTTCTTGTGCGTCAACGTATTCCTCCAAATCCAGCAGCAACTGGCGTTGCAATTTCACGCTTTCCATTTCATCGCAGTCATGCTCCTTCAAAGGCCACACTTGGCAAATCACCTCATTGGCCACAAAGTGGTTCACCATAATGCGCTGCCCACCCATCCAGGCGCGCTTCATCCACATGTAATAGGTTTGATGATGAGTCTGCGATTTTGGGTTGGGCCAATAACTGAAAGTTGGCCAACCATCGGTGGCATGCTGATTCACCGGGCTGCCTGTGGCCAGCAAATTGTCCAATACGCCCAAGGTACCTTGCGGGCCGTGGTCGGCTTGACAACTGTTCAAGGCCTTGGTGATTCCGAATGGATGAAAGGGGCGACCATGCGCAAGCTTGCCACCCAAGGCTTCGCTACCGCCAATGTGAATGTGAGTATCCACCCAGCCAACTACTTCCCCACTTGAAGTTGTTCCTTTGAAAGGCGTACCCCTTGCATTCAATTCCGCTTCTGGAAATACCGCGCAACCTGAAGCAGGCTGCAGAACAAAAACACTGGAGTCGGCCTCGCTGCTCACCAAGCCCAATTCGGCATCTTGAACCGTCAAGAATTGCTGAGTAACCACCTGCTTGAAACGAAATGAATTCTCGCGTGATGCGGGAATGATTTCCCACACAGTCAGAAAGCTGGGTTCTGTTTGAGGAGTTGGTGTTACGTCACTGGATGATTCAGCACTTTGTTGATCAATCGCATCACCCAGCGCTTCACCTGCCTGGCGTACGCCATCACTCAATGGTTTCAAAGGCTCGATCACTTCCGAGACATCACCGAGACCTGACAGGAAATCTGAACCAGTTCTAAGGAACTGGACTAGCTGCGCTTGGTTAAAGGGGTTGGAATTGGAAAGTCCGAAAAAACTGGCGTTGCTATCGAACAGCAAATATTGACCCAAACGACTGGGCTTGAAATAGAAGGGAGATGGCGCAACGTCAACACGGTAAGCGCTGTCGCTTGCATTCAAAAAGCGATTATCGACCGTGGCCACTGAGAAACACTGATTGGCAATACTGAATTGATCAAACCGAGCATTGGATTGCCCGGGCTGAACTCGAGACCCTGGGGTGGGTGGCGCGTTATCACCACCCAAACAACCGGCCAGCAATAGGGGGGCGCACAATCGCGCAAAATAAGTGGCAAATTGTCCCATCTCTGTCTCCAATTTCTGAGTGTTTCAGAAAGTGTAGAACAGATGAGAATTAGCCAATGTCGACTATCTGACACTAACACACGATGCTGACACTCGCCGTGCCACATGTAGCCAAGGAATAAAAAAAGGACCTAGCGGATCACTCACGCTAAGTCCTTGATTTTATTTGGGGCGATGTATGGGGCTCGAACCCACGACCCATGGAATCACAATCCATTGCTCTACCAACTGAGCTAACACCGCCACCGTAAACCGGTACTAAATTCTTGGCCTGCCCGGAGGGGTTCGAACCCCCGACCCCTTAGAAGTTTGGTACACGTAACTGTGTAGAAAACTACACAGTTAGTTTTCAAATGGCGTAAATGCGTGCTCTCAGCAAGGTTCTAACTCTTGGGATCTATGCCAATAATGTCGTTTAACATCAACATAGCATCAGCAGTTACCGTTAAAAACTCATCTCGAAACAGCCAGCTGCGAGCATCGGCTCGCCTTTGAATTCAGACGCTTTTCCACGATGCGTGTACTTTATTCAAATTTAATCTCTACGACTTGAATAATTCAGATCTTCCGGTACATCCACATCTTGCAACACATCCGCGGTTGGCCACTCAATCGGGAGCATATTCGCAGCGCGTAGCAAATTTTTTGCGCCTATATCTCCCTGCAATGCAAGCAGTGAACCCGCCCATGCACGCGTCAGCCCCACCGGGTGCCCACGCTTGCCTTGAAAGTATGGCGCCACAGCATGTAACTCTTGTGCGCTCACTTTCGAGAGTTCAGCATGTACCAGTGCAATGGCTTCAACGGGTAGCCACGGCATATCTCCCAATGAAATCACAAATCCAGTGATACCAGGCTTTTTCTCAAGGCAATGCTTTACAGCCGCGGCCAAGGCGCTGCCCATACCTTGTTGTGCTTCCGGGCTGATCAAGACTTCGCAGCCCGCATCGAACAGGCAGTGCACGCGCCCGGGCTGGTGACCTTGAATGACTGCCAGCGTGTCGGGCAGCACCTTGCACATGGCGCTGCCGCTATGCCACAACACGGGCTTGCCAGAATCGGCGCGAAGTTGCAGCAACTTGTCTTTTTCCCCGCTAGGGTCAAAGCGCTGGCCCTGCCCCGCAGCCAATAAAATGCCCTGAATCATGGCCCGGGCTTTTTCATTTTGCGCAGGCGCTCAAGGTGTCAGCAGCCACTTCAAGCGCAGCTTTGGCTTGTGCCACATTCAATACCTTGTCGCCAGCAACGCCGTTTTTCATGGCCACCAGTTCGGCGGCAATTGAAACTGCGATTTCAGCAGGGGTGCGGCTTCCAATATAAATACCGGCCGGGCCACGCAAGGTTGCAGCCTGTTCCTCGCTTACGCCAAATTCAAGAAGGCGGGTTCGGCGGGTTTCATTGTTTCGGCGCGAACCCAGCGCAGCCACATAAAATGCGGGGCTTTGCAAGGCCTCCATCAAGGCGAGGTCATCCAGCTTGGGGTCATGGGTCAAGGCAATCACGGCCATGCGTGCGTCGGGTTTCATCGCCATGACAACGTCGTCGGGCATGTCGCGTGTCAAAGTAGTGCCGAGTTCATTCCATTCATCGGCGTATTCTTCACGTGGGTCACATACCGTCACAGCAAAATCGAGTGCAATCGCCATGCGCGCCAGTTGCTGGCTCAACTGACCAGCACCAATCAGCAACAAACGATAGCGTGGGCCGAATACACTGATCAAGGTGGAGCCATCAAACACCAAGCCTTGTTCAGGGTGGGTGGACTCCAGTTTGCTGTCGCCTGTTTTCATGTTCAGGCTGCGCTGCACCAGTTTTCCGGCTTTCAACGCGTTTAACAATTCCGTCAATTCATTGGCTGCAGCCAAGGGTTCAAGCACCAGCTCCATGGTGCCGCCACAGGGCAAGCCGAAGCGCCGGGCCTGCTCTGCACCAACACCATAGCTCACCAGTTGAGGCTGTGCCGGAAAGCCATCCTTGTTCAACAGGCGGTCAATCAAATCGTCTTCAATGCAGCCACCCGATACGCTGCCCACGGCATGGCCATCTTCACGCAACGCCAGCAACGAGCCCGGTGGTCTGGGGGAAGAACCCCAAGTGCGCACCACAGTGGCCAGCATCACACGATGGCCATTTTCCAGCCACCGGTGCGCGCGCTGCAACACTTCAAGATCAAGACTTTCCATGCTGCGGCTCCTTTATGCTTTCAGTTGTTCAGCAATCGGCAGTTTGCGAATGCGCTTGCCGGTCGCGTTGAACAAGGCGTTGGCCAGCGCGGGTGCCAAAGGTGGTACGCCCGGCTCACCCACGCCGGTTGGCTTCTCGCCAGACTGAACCATGTGTACCTCTACTTTGGGCATTTCGTTGATGCGCAACACTGGGTAGTCGTGGTAATTCGACTGCTGCACCTCACCGTCTTTCAAGGTAATTTCACCAGTCAGTGCGGCGGCCAGGGCAAAACCAATACCACCCTCCATTTGTGCTTTCACCACATCGGGGTTTACTACCACACCGCAATCTACGGCACACACCACGCGGTCAACCTTGAAGTTGCCATCTTTCTGAACTGTTACTTCAACAACCTGAGCCACAAAACTATTGAACGATTCATGTACAGCAATGCCGCGTCCACGTTTGGCACCGTCGGCTGCAGATAC
Source organism: Limnobacter alexandrii (assembly GCF_005871185.1). Classification (GTDB taxonomy): domain Bacteria; phylum Pseudomonadota; class Gammaproteobacteria; order Burkholderiales; family Burkholderiaceae_B; genus Limnobacter; species Limnobacter alexandrii. Next base: position 1,339,962 of record NZ_SWKN01000006.1, on the reverse strand, counting down.
GAGTGGCTTGTTCCAGCCGGCTTTTTCAGCCACCAGTTTCAGTACACCTGCATGGCGGGGGTGCTTAGTCAACAAGGCCTCACGATATTTAACCGGATCTTGTTTGGCTTGAACGGCCAGTTCATCCACGAATACTTCGGTGGCGTAGGCAGTGTGGGTGGAACCCACGGCACGCCACCACTGAATGGGTACGCGAACCTGTTCATTGGTGGTATGTAAATCCACGAGCATGTTTGGAATTTGGTAAGGCACGTTGGATGACCCTTCGACCGAGGTTACATCCACGCCGTCTTTCACCATGCCTGCCTCAAAGGGCGAACCTTTGGCAATTGACTGGCCAACAATGCGGTTCTCCCAGGCCACTGGCAAACCATTTTTTCCCAATGCTGCGCGCAAGCGGTGGGCATAGACCGGGCGGTAGTAGCCGCCTTTCATGTCGTCTTCCCGGCTCCACACCAATTTCACCGGCGCTTTTCCGCCAATGGCTTTCACAATGTGTGCCGTTTCAACCAGGTAATCCGCTTGCGGGTTGGCTCGGCGGCCAAAGCTGCCACCGGCATACAGCATGTTCAGTTTCACTTTTTCGGGGTCAAGGCCCAACACTGCGGCCACAGCAGCCTGGTCGGCGGTTTGCATTTGTTCGCCATTCCAGACCTCCGCGCTGTCCTTGTCCAGTTTAATCAGGCAGTTCAATGGTTCCATCGAGGCATGCGCTAAAAAAGGGAAGTGAAAGTCGGATTCGACAATCTGATTGCTGCGCGCAAATTGCCCTTTGGTGTCACCATCTTCCCGCGCAACCGTGCCGGGCTTGCCCAGTAGTTGGGTGTAGTCAGCTGTAATTTGTTCGCTGCTACCGTTGTAAGCTTTGGACAAATCCCATTCAATGTTCAGTGCATCACGACCTTTTTTCGCGGTCCAGAAATTGCTGGCCAAAACGGCCACGCCACTGGGAACGGTGACCACGTCCGATACACCTTGGATAGCGCGCGCAGCTTTGTCATCAACCTTCTTCACGGTGCCGCCAAACTTGGGCGGGTGGGCAACAACAGCCACCAGCATGCCGGGCAGTTTCATGTCTTGCGTAAAAATTGCAGTGCCGTTGGTTTTTGCAGTACTGTCTTTGCGGGGTGCTGTTTTGCCAATCAGTTTGAAATCTTTCGGGTCTTTCAACGTTACTTCACCAGGCACAGATTGCTGGCTGGCAGCTTCAGCCAACTCGCCAAAGGTGGCCTTGCGATTGCTTTTCGCATGCGACACAACACTGTTGCTCACTGAAATTTCGCGAACGGGTACTTTCCATTGTGCAGCGGCAGCGTTCACCAACATGGCCCGGGCGGTGGCGCCTGCGGTACGCATTTGTTCAAATGAGTTGGCAATTGCGGTACTGCCGCCAGTGCCTTGCGCACCCCAGAACAGATTGTTGTAGTGTTTGGTGCTAGCGCCTGCGCCCTCCACTTTGACTGTGGACCAATCGGCATCCAGTTCCTCTGCAACCAAGGTGGCAAGGCCCGTATACACGCCTTGACCCATTTCAAGGTGTTTGGAAATAACAGTAACTGTGTTGTCGCTACCAATTGTCACAAAGGCATTAGGAGCGAAGTTGCCTGCTTCAACAGCACTGCCAGCCTGGCCCGGGCCGCCTACTTTCAGTTTGTTGCTGGCAAACACGGAGGGAATGCTGACTGCGAGTGTCAGGCCGGCGCCGGCTTTCAAAAAATCGCGACGAGAAACGTTGGTAACGATGCTCATGAATGTTTCTCCTTAAGCCAATGTTTTGGCGGCTTCGTGAATGGCCGCACGAATGCGCACATAGGTGGCACAGCGGCACACATTGCCTGCCATGGCTGCATCGATGTCATCGTCGGAAGGCTTTGGGTTGCTGGTCAGCAAAGCTGTGGCCGACATGATTTGCCCCGACTGGCAATAACCACACTGCACGACATCGAGCTTCTGCCAGGCTGCCTGAACAGCCGATCCCACTTTGTGATTCTGCATGGCTTCGATGGTGCTAACTTGTTTACCAGCCACGGTGGACACTGGCGTCGAACAACTGCGCACAGGCTCACCATCTACATGTGCTGTGCAAGCGCCGCAAAGGCCCATGCCGCAGCCAAATTTTGTGCCCGTCATGTCCAGGTCATCGCGAAGCACCCAAAGCAGTGGGGTGTCGCCATCCACGTCCACACTGACGGCTTTGCCATTCAATACAAAATCAACCATTCACCACCTCCGATATCCTAAAAATGTTGCAGTGCACATATCGGTACAGTCTAGCCCCCTTGATTATCAAGATAAAGGCGGATATGGTGTATTGGTTATTAACATTAGGTTCAGAATGGAGATTGTTCATGGTGCTCGATAAAGATCTGCTGGACGGCATTCCGGTGTTTTTAACTGTAGCCGAGCACAGCAGTTTTACCTTGGCCGCTGCACAATTGGGCATTACCCCCACGGCGGTGAGCAAGGCGATCCGGGTGTTGGAAGAACGCCATGGCGTGGTGTTGTTTCAGCGGACCACTCGCAAAGTTGCTTTGACTGAAGCTGGCCAGGCTTTGTTCTCGCGCCTGCAGCCCGCTACGCAGGAAATTGATGAGGCAATCTCCGCTCTTGGCCAGTTTCGCGACAAACCAATCGGCACGCTTCGACTTAATATGAAACGATCGGCCTGCACTTATTTGGTCGAACCCATTGTTGCCGAGTTTCGCCAGAAGTACCCCGATGTGAAACTGGACATCACGATCGATGAAGGCCTTACCGATTTGCTGGAGGGTCGTTACGATGCAGGTATTCGTTTGGGCGAGTCGGTAGACAAAGACATGGTTGGTGTACGGCTTACTCCCGATTTGGCTTTTCATGTGGTGGGAAGCCCGGAATATTTCAAACGCAATGGCAAACCAGCAAAACCTGAGGATTTACAGCAACACGATGCAATCATGTACCGCTTCGTGACCAGTGGCACCTTTCACCGGTGGGAGTTTGTTCGCAGCAAGCGGCAGTTTTTTGTGGATGTACCAAGCCCAGTGGTGGTGAATAACCGGGATATTCTGATCAACTTTGCCCGACAGGGTTTGGGTTTGGCCTATGTGGCGCAGTACGAGGTCGAGCGAGAATTGACTGAAGGCAGCTTGGTACCCGTACTCAGTGAATTCATTCCCAAAACTTCGGGTTTGTATTTGTACTTTCCTGCTCGCACTCAAGCACAATTGAAGTTACGCGCTTTCATTGACATGGTTAGCAAAGTTCGGCCGTCCTGAACTCAACCGAGTTCAGACACACAAGCGACTCGGTATTGCGCTGAAAGTTTGGGAACTACGAAGGTGTCATTAGCGGTACTTGCTTTCGTTGCTCAGCGATTACCAGGCAACCCGAGGACTGTATTGTCGATAACTTACTGTCTTGAAAAAGTAAGTCTTGCATTTCCCGAACCCAGGGCCTCGGCCAGGCCTGCAGTGTCATCCACTCGACCAATCCGAGTGTAGGAATAGATCGAATTGAAGGTCGAATAGAAAACAACTAGCGTGTCGTTCCCATAGAGCATGAGATCGCCATTGCGGATGATTCCAGGACGGCTCGCATGTGTGGGCAATCATGTGGGTAATTTGGCATGTTTTTCGTTGCCATTCAGCTCTTCCATATCCAGCGTAAGCGGAAACTGCGAGACGAATGCACGCGCGGTATCGTTATCGGCAAGAGTGATGGCAAATCGCTGTTCGTTAATAGTCATCCACATGGGCAATTTCTCAGAACTCTCAAAGACTCCAATGATCGCGTTACCGGACTCGGAAGGTGCCCCGGCTCGGCATACGCTAACCACCAGCATTCCTAACAGTAAACTCAGTCCGCGCAGGCTTGAGATTCGACACTTGTAGTTCATTTCTACATCTCCTTTTTTCAGTTACGTATTCGGGCAGACGCTGTCATTCAACATTAAGGAGATGTAGCGAGCATTTATCTCAACTCAGAGCGCGAACATCTCACATTAATTGCAGTTGCAACAGCTCGTCCCGCAATTCCGATAGCACCTCCTACCGTGGCCAATTCATGCTGCCGTCGTCTCTACTTCTTCAGGTGAACACGGAAGAACGCCGTCAGCTTGTTAAAAGGAATAATGTCAACCCGGTCGTACAGATCCGTGTGGTTGGCTCCAGGAATGATCATCAATTCTTTTGGCTCCGCCGCAGCTGCGTACGCAGTTTCGCTGAAATAGCGCGAGTGTGCTTTCTCACCGTGGATGAACAGGATCGGTCGCGGCGAAATTTCAGCAATGTAGGTCAGGATCGGCATGTTCATAAACGACAGCGGAGTCGTGAGCGTCCACGAGCTGTTCGAATTGATCGCTCGCGGATGGAAACCGCGCGGGGTTCTGTAGAAATCATGGTAGCCAGCTTCTGAAATGAAAGAAGCTTTGAAGCGCATCAAACAACTGGAAGCTGCGCTGGGCCGCAAAACACTTGATAACGAAATTCTCAAGGAAGCCGTGGAGTATGGTAAAAGCCGAAAGTGGATTGCGCACTCGCCCTTGTTGCCCGGGGACGACCAGTAAGAGAGGTCTGTTTCGTCCTTGGCGTTTCGCGCAGTCACATGACCGCTCTGAGAACCAGAAAAGCTGATTGGGTTGACCGTCGAAAAGCGCCACCCAGGCCTGATGACGACCAGTTGTTGAGTGACATCATCACCGTTGCCAAAGACTTGCCCACCTACGGTTATCGCCGCGTGTGGGCGATTCTGAAGTTTCAGGGTATCGATGGGAGCCCACAAATGGTGAACCACAAACGTGTTTACCGCGTGATGCGAGACAACAATTTGCTGTTGTTTCGGCATGGCAGTAAGCCTAGGGATACACGTAGGCACGACGGCAAAGTGGCTGTTCAAACCAGCAACACCCGCTGGTGTTCGGACGGGTTTGAACTGGCTTGTGACAACGGTGAGAAAGTTCGAGTGGCCTTTGCCCTGGATTGCTGTGACCGCGAGGTCATGAGCTGGGTTGCAACCACCAAAGGCATTGATGCTGGCCTGGTTGGAGATTTGATGATGCAAGCAGTGGAATACCGATTTGGCGCGGGCAGTACGGCGCAAACTCCCATTGAATGGCTGTCGGATAATGGCTCTTGTTATACCGCCATTGAAACGAGAACCTTTGCAACCCAACTTGGGCTCAAACCCGTGAGAACGCCGGTTGAAAGCCCGCAAAGCAACGGTATGGCCGAGAGCTTTGTGAAGACATTCAAACGTGACTATGCTCGTCTGGCCAATCGGCCTGACTCGCAAACTGTCATGCGTGAATTGAAGATGTGGTTTGAGCATTACAATGAAAAGCACCCTCACAGTGCTTTGGGGTACCTGCCTCCCCGGAGATTCCGGGAAAAGCAGAGGTCAATTAACTAATACCGATGGCCCTGTAATACGGGGGCGAGTCCACGATGTATGTAGGTGTTACTGGCTACAACCTTCAACTCTGGCCCCAACTCTGATTGTGAACTGCAGATTCTTTACTTATAAATTTTAGATTACCTCACCGGAATACTGACATAAAAAGTATCCCTTATAACCCTGCACATCGCTTGACTAGACGTCTTCACTTGTAAATCTTGCCTATCTGTACTGCAATGCTATGTGTCTGGTATTCGGCCAGAGCCGACTTGACTAGTTTTGTGAAAAAGGACTGTATTTGACCCAAAGCTGACGTTCATAATAACCTATGAAGATTTACAAAACCAATGAACCCCATACCAATAAAAAATATAGCGAATTGTGAATTTTCAAGTACTAGAGATTTATCATTCATCCTCTTCCCAAGCAAATTCTTTTTAGATTTTCGCAAAGTAAATTGAAAGCTTTTTTAATGGCATAACTAGACGACCGGTCTAATTAATGCAATAATGCACTTATGGGTAATGAACTTCCAATCATAAAGTCTGGCGATACGCGTCAGCAAATCCTCGATACAGCCAAGGGCATCATCCTCGGCAAGGGCTTTGCTGCGGTCGGCCTCAACGAGATACTTTCCACTGCAGGCGTGCCCAAGGGCTCGTTCTATCACTATTTCAAGTCAAAGGAGCAGTTTGGCGACGCCTTACTCGCAGACTATTTTGACGACTACCTGCAGATGTTAGAGCGCATGCTTAAAGATGACGGCAGCACTAATTCCAGCCGACTGCTGGGATTTTTCCAGTTCTGGCTGGATACGCAGTCAAGTGATGCCACAACGGATAAATGTCTGGTAGTTAAATTGAGCGCAGAAGTGACGGATCTTTCCGAATCCATGCGTATTACGTTGAAGAATGGCACCGACAGGGTAATAGCGTGCCTCACACATTGCGTGGAACAAGGTATACGCACAGGTGAATTCCCTGCCAACCTCGATGCAAAAACTGTCACGGCAGAGATCTACTATATGTGGATAGGCGCAACGCTTTTGACCAAGGTAGGCCGCACGCGTGCAGCCCTGGAATGCGCCATGAATGCCACGAAAGCGAGACTGGGACTTGCTTGAGGTCGATCTTTTTATTTATCCGAACACTAGCCGACTGGTCTAATAGCTGTAATTTTTAAGGAGTTTTGATGCTGAATTTTGATTTTTATAACCCGACGCGCATCGCTTTCGGCAAGGGCAAGGTCGCCGAAATCGACAAGCTGGTGCCTGCTGAGGCTCGTGTATTGATTGTTTACGGCGGCACTAGCGCCAAGAAGAATGGCACGCTGGATGAAGTCAAAGCTGCCCTGGGCGGGCGTTATGTCGAGGAATTCAGCGGCATCGAGCCAAACCCTACCTATGAGACCCTAATGAAAGCCGTCGCCAAAATCAAGGCCAATAGGCTGGACTATCTGCTGGCAGTCGGCGGCGGCTCGGTGATTGATGGCACCAAGTTTGTTGCGGCAGCGGTGTATGCCGAGGGCGACCCGTGGGAGATTTTGCTCCAGCGAGGTGCCAATGTGAAACAGGCCATGCCTTATGGCACTGTGCTGACCTTGCCTGCGACAGGCTCGGAGATGAACGACGGCTCGGTGATTTCACGCACCGAAACCGCATCTGGCTTGCACGACAAGCTCTATTTCACCAGTGAGCATGTGTTTCCACAGTTCTCCGTGCTCGACCCGAGCAAGAGCTACACCCTGCCGCCGCGCCAGTTGGCTAACGGCGTGGTGGATGCCTACACCCACATCATGGAGCAATACCTGACCTACCCGGTGGAAGCGCGGGTGCAGGATCGCTTTGCCGAAGGCTTGCTACAGACCCTTATCGAGGTTGGTCCCAAGGTGCTGGCCAATCCGCAGGATTACGACACTCAGGCCAACTTCATGTGGGTCGCCACCCTGGCCTTGAATGGCTTGATCGGCTCCGGTGTGCCTAGCGATTGGTCGACGCACATGATAGGCCACGAGATTACCGCGCTTCATGGATTGGATCACGCACAGACGCTGGCTATCATATTACCGACTATGCTCAGCCTGCGCCGCGATGTCAAGCGCGCCAAGCTGCTGCAATACGCCGAGCGCGTCTGGCATATCAGTGAAGGTACAGAGGATGCTCGTATCGAAGCGGCTATCCAGAATACCCGCGCTTTTTTCGAGAGCCTCAGCGTGCCTACGCGCTTATCCGCCTACAACATCGGTGCGGATGCCATTCCTGCCCTGCTGGCGCAACTTGAAAGTCATGGCATGGTCAAACTCGGTGAGCATCAGGATGTGACGCTGGATAAGAGCAGGGAGGTGCTGGAAGCGAGTATTTAGATTTTTAGTAGGGTGGATAAAGCGCGATAGCGCGTATCCACCACCTTCGTGTTTTATTTTTTTATTAGGAGCAATCATGAGCAACAAGTTAGCCCTGTATGTACGTCTGCACGCCAAGCCAGGTAAGGAAGCAGCACTGGAAGCATTTCTGAAATCCGCACTGCCGCTGGTGGAAAACGAGCCGGAAACCGCTACCTGGTACGCACTCAAATTCGGCCCTGCCACCTTTGGCATTTTTGACACCTTTATGGATGAACATGGCCGACAAGCGCATTTGACAGGGAAAATCGCTGAGGCACTGATGGCGAATGCCGCAGATTTGCTGACCGAGATGCCGGTAATCGAAACCGTGGATTTACTGGCAGTCAAAGGCCAGTCTTAAATCTGTTTTGGCTAAGTAGATAGCTCCTCCCCGGGCTATTTCGGACCTACACTGGCACATCACTTTCCTACCTTTTGTGGTGTGCCAGTGTTTTTTCTTAGTGAGCAGAATGTATACCCCTAATCCAAATCAATCGCCGACAGCCAACCGCGGCTGGCAGCGTGTATTCCAGCGCGGCAAACTCACGCTGGGCATCATGTTCCCGATCGAGGCCTTCGAGCGCGACCAGCCGACCATGCACAACCAGGTAGCGCTGGCGCAGTTTGCCGAAAAATCCGGTTTTTCCAGCCTCGGCTTTCGCGATGTGCCGCTGCGCGACCCGAATTTTGGCGATGTCGGCCAGGTATTCGACCCGTGGGCTTATCTCGGTTATATGGCCGCGCAGACCACAGAAATCGCGCTGCTGACGGCATCCATCATTCTGCCATTGCGCCACCCGATACATATCGCCAAAGCCGCCGCCAGCATAGACCAGTTGTCCAATGGCCGCTTGCTGCTTGGCATAGCTACAGGCGATAGGATGGTGGAGTTCCCAGCCTTTAATGTGGATTTTGAGTCGCGAGGGGCGATGTTTCGCGAAGAGGTCGATTTGCTTAAGATATATTGGTCAGAGTTTTACCCGCAAATAAGTAGCAGCTTTGGCCATCTGCAACATGCCGATGTCATTCCCAAGCCGGTAGCTTCGCATGTGCCCTTGTTAGTTACCGGACATAGTCAGCAGGATCTGGGCTGGATCGCGCGCAATGCCGACGGCTGGATGAGCTACCCGCGTAGCATAGAAGCGCAGGCGCAGGTGGTGCAGCGCTGGCGCGATACTGTTGAAGCGGAATTGCCGGGGCAGTATAAACCGTTTACGCAGTCTTATTTTATTGATCTTGCCGATAACCCGAACGAAGCACCAACGCCTATTCATCTGGGTCACCGACTCGGCAGGAATGCGCTGCTGGTACATCTGCGTGCCAGCAAACGTATCGGCGTGGACCACATGATTTTCAACGTCAAATACGGCAAACGTCCGGCCGGTGAGGTGTTGCAGGAGTTGGCTGAATTTGTTTTACCGGAATTTATATGAAGTTGTTGCGCATGCGCCCCGCCTGCCAACTTATCAAAAAAACGCAGGCGAGGACGCCTGCGCTACAAAAATAGGAGCCGCCATGAAAGCCGTTGCATTAACCAAGTATTTACCTATCAGCGATCCTGAATCGCTGATGGATGTCGAATTGCCCATCCCCGTCACTACCGGTCGCGATCTGCTGGTCAAGATCCACGCCATTGCAGTTAACCCGGTAGATACCAAAGTGCGAAAACCCAAGGACAAGATAGAGACCACACCCAAGGTGCTGGGCTGGGATGCCGCTGGTGAAGTCGTCGAAGCCGGGCCAGATTGCACGCTGTTCAAGACTGGCGACAAAGTGTTTTATGCGGGTGACATCACGCGCTCGGGCTGCAATGCCGAATACCAGCTCATGGATGAGCGCATAGTCGGGCACATGCCGCAGAGCTTGAGTTATGAGCAGGCGGCAGCTTTGCCGCTGACCGCAGTGACAGCTTGGGAATCACTGTTCGACCGCCTGGGCATTGCGCTTGATATAGCGCAGAACCGCAATAAAAACCTGCTTATCATAGGCGGTGCGGGCGGCGTGGGTTCGATTGCCATCCAACTCGCGAACAAACTGGCGGGATTGACCGTGGTAGCCACGGCATCGCGGCCTGAGACCGTACGCTGGGTGCAGGAATTGGGCGCACAGTATGTCATCAATCATAAGCATGACCTAGTGACTCAAATGCGCGAAATCGGCATTCCCCAACCAGATTATATTTTCTGCTGCAACGATACCGATGGCTATTTTTCTGTCATGGCCGAGCTCATCAAGCCGCAAGGCAAGATTTGCTCGATTGTCGAAACCGCACAGCCGGTGGACCTTAATCTGCTCAAGAATAAGAGCGCGACCTTCGCATGGGAGCTGATGTTTACACGTTCCATGTTTCAGACCGCCGACATGACAGAACAGCACCTTATCCTCGACCGCATTGCCAAACTGGTGGATGAGGGTGTGCTGAAGACCACGCTCAATGAAACCCTATCACCCATCAATGCTACCAATCTGCGTAAGGCGCACGCTCAGCTCGAAGCAGGTGGCACCATAGGCAAGATCGTGTTGAAAGGCTGGCATTAAATTATAAATAGTATTTTCACACTATTTTTTACATTATCAGGAGATAAAAATGTCACGTGTCGTCAGATTCCACCAAACCGGTGGGCCAGAAGTATTACAGATAGCAGATGAACAAGTCGCCTCACCAGGCAAGGGTGAGGTGCAGATCAAGGTGCATGCCATCGGACTCAATCGTGCCGAAGTCATGTTTCGCAATGGTCAGTATCTGGAAACACCGCAACTGCCAGCGAGGCTCGGCTATGAGGCGGCAGGCATAATCAATGCGGTGGGCGAGGATGTGACTGATTTCAAGATAGGTGATGCGGTCAGCACGGTTCCGGCGTTTTCGCAGAATCAGTATGGCGTGTATGGTGAGTTGGCGAATGTGCCCGCATTTGCCGTGGTCAAGCATCCACCATCACTTTCTTGGCCGGAAGCTTCCGCCATCTGGATGCAATATATGACTGCCTACGGCGCATTGGTGGAGTTTGCCGATACCAAAGTCGGTGAGTTTGTGCTGATTCCGGCGGCATCCAGTAGCGTGGGTGTGGCAGCTATCGAGATTGCCAATCTGCTGGGTGCCATTCCTGTTGCTTTGACGCGCACCAGCAGCAAGCGCGAGGCTTTGCTCAAGGCCGGTGCCAAGCATGTGATTGCGACGGAAGAACAAGACTTGGTGACCGAAGTGAACCGCATTACCAATAATAAAGGTGCACGCGTGGTGTTCGATCCGGTTGGCGGGCCGACCATCAGCAAACTGGCAGAAGCGACAGCCCAAAGCGGCATTATTTTCCAGTATGGCGCGCTAAGTACAGAGCCGACGCCATTGCCGCTGTTCCCCGTGCTCGCCAAGCAATTAACCATACGCGGGTATACCCTATTTGAAATCAGCACTCATCCTGAACGCATGGCACGCGCCAAAGCCTTCATTGTGCAAGGGCTGACTGAAGGCAAGCTGAAACCGCTGGTGGCCAAAACCTTTCCGCTAGCGCAGATTGTCGAAGCACACCGCTATATGGAATCCAACCAGCAGATCGGCAAAATTGTGGTGACAGTTTAGCGCTATTAGCAACTGCATAGGCGCTTTGCAGTCGGTTGGGCAGTCACGTTTGAGTGCCGAAATGAAGCCTCCACGATGAAAGTATACAAACATAGAATCTGGGGGCGTTAATGGTGGATTTTGTTTAGCAAGCTCACCCTAACCCTTTAGCGGGACGCCTGACGGTGCTCATGCATTCAACTGTTGAAGGTCAGTTAAGGTCGAATTTCGGCCGGAGCGGTTGTCCAGCTTCTTTGGGAGGAATGGCCAGTTTGGGCTGAAAAGCGGACAAGTGGGCGCCTACGAAATCTAGGATCAGTCAATTTCAGGATTACAGGAGAGGGCGTATTCTTTATGCGCCCGGGGAACGTGCCCTCGTGGATAACGACCTCATTGAACTCTTTGCGTTTTGCCTTGTGGATAGTCATTACATGCAAATCACGTCATTACTTTTGTGCGGCTAGAGGTGTCTCTATGATGTGGGATTCATATGCCAATTCTGTGCCTCGAAAGAGCGGCTTTTGACATATCACTGTTGTACACGGCAAACACGTATGCTACGTCTTTGTCAAAATAGCTTCGTGCTGTTTCAATGCATCGACTATGGCATCAAACACTAGGCGCACCCGTTTTGGTACTGGTCCTCGTTGAGGTCTGTATACATAGATATCCCACGGTGCACACGCATCGGCCTCCAGCACGCGTACTAGACTTTTGGAATTCACGTGTTGCTCCGCGAGGTAATCTGGCAATTGCCCATAGGCAACACCAGACAGAACAGCATCGCACTCTGCCTCAGGGTCGTCGGTTACAAACGCAAAAGGCTCGGGTAGCATACGGCGCTCTTTGCTAAAAAACCAACTCCAGGGTCGGCCCGTGCTGTGATCAATAAGCCCTGTAGTTGGTAGCGCTGATAGGTCGGAGATTTGCTGCGGTGTGCCATAGCGCTCGATGAGATTATGGCTGCCATAAACACCAAAGCCCACCGAACCTACTTTGCGCACCACAAAGCGATTGTCTTTGAATAGACCCATACGAACACCGACATCAATCTGCCCGTCAACAACATCAGCAAGTTCATCAGAAAGTCGGATATCGATGACGATACCTGGATGAAGACGTGCAACTTCGTTAAGCGCTGGCAGCACCCGTAACCTGCCAAGGCTGCGAGGCGCTGTGATACGAACGCGGCCAACTAGTTCAGCGGGTGCTTGTGGCGATGCAGGAGCGAGGACAGCTTCCATCTGCTCCAGGCTGGCCCGTACGCGTGGTGCAAGTTCGGCCCCGAATTCGGTGATATTCACCCGGCGAGTGGTGCGGTGAAAAAGTAATTCGCCATAGTGCGCTTCGAGTTCCTGTATGGCCCGTGTTACTCCTTGAGGCGACATCCCCAAAAGCATTGCAGCTTCACGGAAGCTGTCGGTTTCTGCGGCGACGCAAAAAATTTTCAGCCGGTCTTGTGGATTCAGCATATGACAGAAAATCTGAAAGTGTCCTTATATTCATTGTCTCATTTATAGGAATACTTAATTCCTTTTTATTCCATATACACGATTAATATGAAATGGGAGACTGGCAATGATCACTTTTCATTAAAAGGAAATTCTGTGAACATTTACATCCGCCCCTTTGGCATCATGATAGCTGCGTTGCTTACTTCTACCAGCTTGCCTGCGCATGCAGTCAAGCCAGCTGCTCCCGCAGAATGTGCCGCGTTGCCCACCCATGCCCAGTTACACGATGCGCTTGTGCTCGCACGCAAGGCTAACAATGCAGGCTTCAACTTAGAGATGTGGGGCACTGTGGTGTCGCGTAGTGGAACCGTGTGTGCGGTAGCGTTCACAGGGAAAGGCTTGGGTGACCAGTGGCCGGGAAGCCGGGCTATTTCAGCACAGAAGGCCTACACAGCCAATGCCTTCAGCCTGCCAGGTCTAGCTTTGGCAACGGCCAATCTATACAGCGCCGTCCAACCCGGTGGTAGCCTGTTCGGCCTGCAAGAGAGTAACCCGGTGAATCCTGCCTTGGCGATGCAAGGCCCAGTAAGTGCGTGGGGCCAACCCAATGATCCGTTGGTTGGTCAACGCATGGGAGGCATCAATGTGTTTGGAGGAGGATTGGCCTTGTACAACAATCAGGGCGTATTGTTAGGTGCTGTAGGAGTATCGGGGGACAGTTCGTGCGCTGACCATGCTATTGCATGGCGTACCCGCAACAACCTCAAACTTGACTACGTGCCAAGCGGTGTAGGGCCCGGCGGGGTTGACCAGATCACCTACCAAGGAGACTGGAAGCAGCCTCATTGCATTAAGGCAGATTTAGAAGACGCAGTAGTCCGCGCCCTGCCAGCGACGAGCGCTAGATAGCCTGGCCAGTGATGCCAAGAATGAGATCTAAGCCTCTCTGGTATCAAACCATGTTGTAACAATATTCCTTTCAACCCTCACAGGAGCATTACGAAAATCAAGAATTACAGACTCAAATCGATCGACTTCAACAAACCTGTTGGGACAGTAGTCCTAACCAAAGGAGACTTACCATGGTAAAAGTAGCACTGTTCGTCCGCTTGGAAGCAAAAGCCGGAAAAGAGAAAGAAGTAGAGCAATTCCTACTGGGTGGGCTTCCGCTTGTACAAGAAGAGCCTGCCACCACTGCATGGTTTGGTATTCGTCTGGGGCCCTCCACGTTCGGCATTTTTGACGCCTTTCCCGATGAGGCGGGCCGTCAGGCTCATCTCGCTGGCAAGGTTGCCGCAGCCCTCATGGCCCAAGCAAGCAGCCTTTTTTCTGCACCGCCGTCCATCGAGAAGGTTGATGTTCTAGCGGCCAAGCTGCCTAGTGAGTGAAGCTCAACCAGGCACGCTAGCCTTTGCTTTGCCAAGGCAAAAGCGAAGGCTGAGCGCTGTGAAAGCGCTGAAACTGCGTCGTTCGTCCACACGTAGGTTCGCGGTTCGATTGTTAGCAAAGATGGTCTGAATCATCCCGACTTTTGTGATCACTGTGGAGTCTGCATAGAGCCCAATACCGGACGCTTAGTCTGTAAATGCATAAAGTCTGCATCGGCCGATTAGCGGAAGCTTTGTTGCAGAGATTACTTGTTGTTACATACTGCCAGTAAGTTGAATTTCTTCTTATGAGACAGATGAATATGTGTCAAAGATAGGTCGATACTCACGAAATGTCTGTGACAGAAAATTTGTCACAGAATTTGTCACAGGCTTGTCACAGCCGATTGATGGAAGTTAGAGACTCTAAGGCAGTTTGCCAAATCTACAACCTCTGAAAATGTCTCTCAGTCGAGAATAAAGTCGCGAAAAACAAAAAGGACCTAGCGGATTACTCACGCTAAGTCCTTGATATTGTTGGGGCGATGTATGGGGCTCGAACCCACGACCCATGGAATCACAATCCATTGCTCTACCAACTGAGCTAACACCGCCACCGTAAACCGGTACTGAATTCTTGGCCTGCCCGGAGGGGTTCGAACCCCCGACCCCTTAGAAGTTTGGTACACGTAACTGTGTAGAAAACTACACAGTTAGTTTTCAAATGGCGTCAATGCGTGCTCTCAGCGAGGTTGTAACTCTTGTGATCCATGCCAATAATGTCGTTTAACATCAACATAGCTCCAGTAACTCAAACCGGATGAACATCCAAAAACGTTCTAATCTGAGCATCGGTTCAACTAGAACTGCGGCTAAACGATGACTTGGTATCAGCCTATTAGACTAAGTTTGCTGATCTTATAACCGGTCTAATCTATTTGCTTCGCGTTTAAGCATACCCCAAAAAAGGTTAACCAATTTAGACAAACCTCGATCCTCAAAAAGACTCGGCATAAAACGGCCCAGGCGTAAATATTTGCAAGTCCAACTTCATCATTTGATCAACTTGCACCGCAGCAATTGATCTTTTCAACACCCGTAAATTTCTTAGAATTCCCCCTCTATTTTTTTACTACCTAATAATTTCAATCACTTAGAGCACCTGGCACATCCCTTGCCCCTTCTACTAGGGAAATCAAGCAAGAGGGTTCCAAATGATCAAAGAAGTCAAAACATCAAAAAGCGACACCCCGCCACCGGAGATGAACGGAATTCTGGAGGCATCAATTCCACGCTATGTGCGTGTGACCGGCACCTTGAACAATCGCTTTGTCGAGTTCGAGTTTTCGATTGGCGATCCAGAGCTGTGCGTGGAACTGGTCATGCAGTTTGAGCAGTTCCGAGAGTTCTGCAAACAGCACAAGGCCGTTGAGCTAACCGCCGAACAATGCGCCTGGCTGGATTACGAAAGGCTGAAATGGCAGTTTGGCCAGGCCGGCGTCAGCGAATAAAAAACCAAATAAATAGAGGAAAGGAGAAGACATCATGCAAGTCGACATCAAAACGTCGAACATCAAACAACTGCGCAACACGTTCTCACATGTGGCCCGTAGGCTGGGCGCAGACAAACCTGCATCACGGTATCAGGAAGCCACATTCGACATGCAGTCGGACACCAACTTCCACTACCGCCCTATCTGGGACCCACAGTACGAACTGTACGACACTGCCCGCACAGCCATCAAAATGGCCGATTGGTACAGCTTCAAAGATCCACGCCAGTATTACTACGGCGTGTACACCATGAACCGTGCCAAGCAACAAGATGCAGCCGAAAAGCAGTTTGAGTTTGCAGAAAAGCGTGGTGTGTTTTTCAACCTCTCGGAAAAAGACAAAGAACATCTGATCTTCGCCGTGCTGCCGCTTCGCCACTACGAGTGGGGCGCAAACATGAACAACTGCTTCTGCACCAGCTTCGGTTACGGCGCTGCAATTACACAAGCCACCATGTACAACACGATGGACCGCTTGGGCCTGGCGCAATACGTCAGCCGCCTCGGTTTGCTACTCGATGGCAACACTGGCGACTCGCTGGAAGTGGGTAAACAACACTGGCTGCACACCCCCGAATGGCAAGAATTGCGCCGAAGCATGGAAAACCTGTTTGTCACCAAAGACTGGTTTGAAGTCTTTCTGGCCCAGAATTTTGTGATGGACGGCTTGGTCTATCCCATGTTTTACAAGCATCTTGAGACCCGCCTGAACCCAATGGCCGGCCAAACCTTCTCTATGTGTACCAATTTCATGCAGGAATGGTTTGTCGAAACCCAGCGTTGGGTGGACTCCACCATCAAAACCGCAGTGGATGAATCACCAGAGAACAAGGAAATACTGAGCCGCTGGTTCGACATCTGGATGACTGAAACCACACGCGCCTTGCAGCCTTTGATGACCGCATTGTTTGCAGAAGAAGCCGCCAGCATTTTCATGCAGATCAAGGAAGAGCTGCTGGTGCGAGCAAAAAAGATCGGTTTGAAAACACCTGGAGCCCCAGCATGAACACGCCTACCCCCGAACGCACAAAAACGCCGGTGTTCATCGCATTTGTAACCAACGACGACACGCGCAATATCGTAGCCGCCATTCGAGAAGACAACCCGCAAGCCACAGTCGAGGAGTTTCCGGCAATGGTCAAGATCGAGTCGCCCGGCCGTTTGGTGGTCAAGCGCCAAAGCGTGTCCGACCTGATGGGGCGTGACTGGGATCTTCAGGAAATTCACCTGAACCTGATTTCCCTCTCGGGCAGCATCAATGAAACAGAGGATGAATTTGAACTGTACTGGGGCCAGGCCGCTTAAACGCGACTTAGCCACAGTGAACTTTCAACTTGAAGGAGTAGAGACATGAGCGCAGTACCCAAGAACACAGGCAACAAAAAACTGGGCCTGAAAGAGAAATACGGCATGATGACCCGCGGACTTGGTTGGGACACCACCTACCAGGCCATGGACGATGTATTCCCTTACGACCAGTTCGAAGGCATCAAAATCCATGACTGGGACAAGTGGGAAGACCCCTTCCGCCTGACCATGGACGCGTACTGGAAATTCCAGGGCGAGAAAGAGAAGAAACTCTACGCCATCATTGACGCCTTTGCACAGAACAACGGCCAGTTCAATGTAACGGATGCTCGCTACATCAACACATTGAAGTTATTCCTCACAGGTGTATCACCACTGGAATATGCAGCGCACCGTGGCTATGCCCACGTGGGTCGTTCTTTCCGTGGAGTTAGCGCACGAATTGCATCGCAGATGCAGGCAATTGATGAATTGCGCCATGCACAAACGCAGGTACACACCATCAGCCACTACAACAAATTTTTCAATGGCTTGCACGACTTCCGCCACATGCACGACCGCGTGTGGTACCTCAGCGTGCCCAAGAGCTACTTTGAAGATGCACAGTCTGCAGGTCCGTTTGAATTCATTACAGCCATCTCGTTTTCCTTCGAGTATGTATTGACCAACCTGTTGTTCATGCCATTCATGAGCGGTGCAGCCTACAACGGCGACATGGCCACGGTTACTTTCGGCTTTTCCGCCCAATCAGATGAATCACGCCACATGACTCTTGGTCTTGAAGTGGTCAAGTTCATGTTGGAACAAGACCCAGGCAACAAAGACATCGTTCAAAAGTGGATCGACAAATGGTTCTGGCGCGGTTACCGCCTGCTGGCCTTGGTGTCGATGATGATGGACTACATGCTGCCCAAACGCGTGATG
Source organism: Limnobacter alexandrii (assembly GCF_005871185.1). Lineage (GTDB taxonomy): Bacteria > Pseudomonadota > Gammaproteobacteria > Burkholderiales > Burkholderiaceae_B > Limnobacter > Limnobacter alexandrii. The sequence goes on along the minus strand of NZ_SWKN01000006.1, from coordinate 1,322,048 downwards.
AGCTGGCAGGAAGCATGGGAAACCTATTTCGAGAAAAACGGTGGCGCCCTGTTCGAAGACTTGAGCCGCTACGGTATTCGTATGCCCAAGTACCACGAAGTAGCCAGCAAAGAGAAAAACCGTTTGAGCCATGAAGTGTGGGCTACTTTCTACAACTTCAGCCATGCCGCTGCATTTCACACTTGGGTACCCGAAGAAAGCGAACTGAAGTGGTTGAGCGAGAAGTACCCCGACACTTTCGACAAGCACTATCGTCCACGCTTCGAACATTGGGACGCCCTTCAAAAAGAAGGTAAGCGCTGGAGTAACCCTGGCCTGCCGATGCTGTGCCAGTTGTGCCAAGTGCCGACAATTTTCACGGAACCCGATGACCCCACAACCACCTGCCTGCGGGAAACAACCTACCACGGTATGAAGTACCACTTCTGCTCGGATGGCTGTAAAGACATTTTCGAGAACGAGCCCGAGAAGTACGTTCAAAGCTGGCTGCCTGTGCATCAAATCTTCCAGGGTAATTGTGGTGGCGAAGGATTGGATAACGTTCTGAAGTACTACAACCTTGTGCCTGGCCAGGACAACGGCGAGTACATGGGCAGTCAGGACCAGATGAACTGGGAGCAATGGACAGGGCGCGACCACAAAGAAGCACCGGCGGCCTGACAACAACTAGGAGGAGAACAACATGGCACTCGTTTCATTGCAGCCGGGCTACACCGGCGTGGTACGCGATCTTGAAGAGAACTTTCACGGCAACCGCTTGTTGTTCGTGAACTGGGAACACCACCTGATGTTTTGTGCACCCATGGCCTTGCCACTACCACCCGCCATGCCCTTCGGGGCATTGGTGAATGAGGTACTGCCTTCGCTATACGGAAGTCACCCCGACTTTGCAAAAATTGATTGGAGTACCGTTCAGTGGAAACACGGGCGTGAAAACTTCACCCCCGACTTGGGCAAATCGCTGGATGAAAACGGTTTGACGCACAAGTCGGTGTTGCGCTTCACCACCCCCGGCTTGACAGGCCTGTCTGGTTCGGGCGCGTAAGCGCAAAGGGGAACCCGCAATGAGCTATCAACTCACCATCGAACCGATTGGTCAAACAATCGACATCGAGGAAGGGCAAACCGTGCTGGACGCCTGCCTTCGTGCAGGTGTTTGGCTACCCCACGCCTGTGGTCATGGCCTGTGCGCCACTTGCAAGGTACAAGTGGTGGAAGGTGAATTCGAACATGGGGAAGCCTCGCCGTTTGCGCTGATGGACTTTGAACGCGATGAACGAAAAATTCTGGCGTGCTGCGCAACCGTTGAATGCGACACCGTGATTGAAGCTGAGGTGGACGAAGATCCCGATGCCCAATTCATTGGTCTTCAGGACTTCGCCGGGCGTGTGGTCAAAGCCGACATGCTCACACCCACCATTCGCGGTATCTGGCTTGAAGTCGATGAGCCAGTGCACTTTCAAGCCGGGCAGTACGTCATGCTGAAAGTACCAGGCGTGCAAGGCGAACGTGCGTTTTCAATCGGCAATGCCCCAGGCACAAACCTGGTTGAATTGCATATTAGAAAAGTACCAGGCGGCGCGGCTACCACCTGGCTGCATGACGAACTAAAGATTGGCGACACACTGGAATTCACCGCCCCGCTGGGTCGGTTTTTCACCCGCAAATCGGCCAATCTACCCATGATTTTTCTGGCTGGTGGTTCAGGTCTTTCCAGTCCGAAAGCCATGATTGAAGAACTGTTCAATGACGGCTGCACACTACCCATCACTCTGGTACAAGGCGCTCGCAATGAGGCTGAACTTTACTACCACAACTACTTCACGGAGCTGGCGGCCAAACACCCCAACTTCACCTACATTCCAGCTCTCTCGGATACAGATGTGAGCGCAAGTTGGACCGGTGCAAAAGGTTTTGTTCACGAGGCATTGAAGGCGCACTTCAACAATGATTTTCGGGGCCACAAGGCTTACATGTGCGGCCCACCACCCATGATCGAAGCGTGCATCTCCACGCTGATGCAAGGCCAATTATTTGAACGAGACATTTATACCGAGCGATTCCTGACCTCGGCCGATGCAGAGGGATTGGCCAAGAAAAGTCCGCTGTTCAAACACGTGTGATGGAGGGCTGCACACATGCACCGCGTGGCCATTCAGAACACAAAGGAAGAGTACACCTGCAGCTCAGAAGACAACCTGCTGAAAGGCATGGAGCAACTGAACCGCAAAGGCATCCCGGTGGGGTGCCGTGGAGGTGGATGCGGCGTATGCCGTGTCCGGATTGAATCGGGCAAATATCGCACCCTGAAAATGAGTCGACAGCATGTTACTGCTGAAGAACAAGCCCAGGGTGTGGTGCTGGCCTGCAGATGTTTTCCGCTGACCGACCTTGAACTGTCGGCAATCGGAAAAATGGAAAAGTGCATTGCAAAGCATTTCGCCAAGCAACCCATGCACACATAGCTATAAAACCATAGGGATAAGGAGATCAACATGGCAATGACAGGCGTATTAAGGCCAAGCCACGTGGCGCTTCGGGTGCTGGATTTGGAACCAGCCGTGAAGCACTACACCGATGTGCTGGGCCTGCTTGAAACCGGGCGCGACAAGCAAGGTCGCGTGTACCTGAAAGCATGGGATGAACACGATCACCACAGTGTGGTGCTGCGTGAGGCTGACGCGGCCGGTATGGACTATATGGGCTGGCGCGTGGACAGCATTCAAACTCTGAAAGACTTGTCCAAAAAGGTTGAAGAAAGTGGCCTTGCCACCGACTGCTGCTGGATACCTGCTGGCGAGCATCTGGAAACTGGTGAGCGCTTCCGCTTCACTACAACCACTGGCCACACGATGGAATTGCTGGCCGAGAAAAATAAAGTGGGTAACTGCCTGCCACTGGTGAACCCTGACCCCTGGCCAGATGACCTGAAGGGCATGGGCCCCTCCCGCTTTGACCATTGCCTGCTGTACGGCGATGATCTGGATGGCGTGGTGAAACTGTTCACCGAAGTGCTTGGCTTCGACATCACTGAACAAGTGGTGGCTGAAGACAACCACGACTTCCGCATCAGTGTATTCTTGAGTTGTTCCACCAAACCGCACGATGTGGCCTTCATTCGGCAGCCCATGAAAGGGGCGTTTCACCATGCCTCGTTTATTCTGGACAACTGGGGCGAGGTACTGAAAGCTGCGGATATTATTTCCAAGAAGAAAGTGTCACTCGACCTTGGGCCCACACGCCATGGTATCACCCGTGGTGAAACGATTTACTTCTTCGACCCCTCGGGCAACCGCAACGAGGTGTTTGCGGGAGGTTACATTCACTACCCGGACAAGCCAATAATTACGTGGACAAGCGACGACCTTGGCCGGGCGATTTTCTACCACGACAGAAAGCTCAACGAGAACTTTTTGGGCGTATTCACCTAAGCAACAGACTGCTTTCGGTGGGCCGTTCTTGCGGCCTTGAAAAGCCCAAACGGGGTAGTCAACCCGCTTGGGCTTTTTTACATTGTTTGGCTGAAAAACAAGGCATAATCAAAAGAAAAAAGCCAAAGGCACATTGGAGACATGAATACTGTGACCGACCTGCAATCCCTGTTGAAATTCAATCTGCCCTCCGGCCACATCTGGCTGGACGAGCAACGCATGCTATTGATGCATGCCCGCGCACTAGGCGCGCTCCGCAAAGAATTGTTTGAAACCCTGGGCCTAAAACGCGCGCGCGGCCTGCTGATCCGCCTGGGTTTCGCCTCGGGCATTCGGGATGGACAAGTGGCCTTGAAGCACAAACGCCCTGGCGGTTCAGTTGAAGAAGCTTTCATGCTAGGCCCTCAACTGCACACACTGGAAGGCATGGTGCAGGTTGAAAAGCTCAGCATGGAAATTAATTTGCCAACCAAACACTTTTACGGTGAATTTGTCTGGAAGAACTCGTGGGAAGACGAGGCTCACGTGGCCGACTATGGCCAAGGCGATGAGCCAGCCTGTTGGACCATGATTGGCTATGCCTCCGGCTACACCAGTGCCTTCATGGGCAGACTGGTGCTGTTTCGCGAGATGGAATGCATGAGCCAGGGCGATTCACAGTGCCTGATCATCGGCCAAAGTGCAGAAGCCTGGAACGACCCCGAGTACGAGGAATATTTCAAAGCCCAAGCGTTTGCCGAAGAATTGATTGAATACCACATGGGCGCAGAGAAGCTGGACACAGCCCTGGTTCGCCGACGCAGCAATGACGATTTGGTGGGCGTATCTCCTGCCTTTATGAATGCATTCGAATTGCTGCAGCGTGCAGCACAGGGCAGTATTACCGTATTGCTGCTGGGCGAAACCGGCGTTGGCAAGGAAATGTTTGCCCGCTGGTTACACGACAACAGCCCGCGCGCTAAAGGTCCGTTTCTGGCCGTAAACTGCGCGGCCATTCCCCATGAATTGATTGAAGCTGAGTTGTTCGGTGTGGAAAAAGGCGCTTACACGGGTGCACACACCCCGCGCGCAGGCCGCTTCGAACGTGCCGACCACGGCACCCTGTTTCTTGATGAAGTAGGCGACCTGCCCTTGTCAACCCAGGTGAAATTACTGCGCGTGCTACAAACTGGTGAATTCGAAAGGTTGGGCTCTGAACGGGTACAAAAGGTAAATGTACGAATTGTCGCTGCCACCAATGTGGAGCTGCAACAAGCCATACGCGAAAACAAATTCCGTATTGATTTGTACTACAGGCTGAACACCTTCCCCATCAAAATTCCGCCGCTGCGCGAACGCCAAGCCGATATTTCGCCACTGATCAACCGCTTCATGACCAAGTACTGCGCAAGCTATAACAAGAAGTTGCAAGGGCTGACCGACAAAGCCATGCAAGAGATGATGAGCTATGAATGGCCCGGCAATATTCGCGAACTGGAAAACCTGATTGAACGCGCCGTGGTGCTGGCACCCGACGGGGGGTATGTGGAGGCCTGCCACTTGTTTGATGACCGCATCGAGCCCTGCAAAGAAAAATCGCAGCTTAATGCGCAAGGCGAATTGGCACCAGTTGAAACGCGCCCAATTGATGACTTGTGCAACGAAATTTTGACTAAGAATGTGGGACTAGACACCTTGGAACGCCGGCTGATGCAAACCGCATTGAAACAGGCCAAAGGCAACCTGTCTCAAGCTGCACGGGTGTTGGGCATTACCCGTCCTCAACTGGCTTACCGTCTGAAGAAAGAAGGTATTCCGCTGGAATGAGTTGACCAAGGCGAATTGCTTCAAGACGAGATTTCACACCCATTTTCGAAAAAATATTTCGCAAGTGGTATTTCACCGTTGCTCTGCTTACGTAGAGATCTTGCGCAATTTGATCGTTGGTTTTGTACATCAGCAATAACCTCAATACCTCCTGTTCGCGACTCGTCAGCGCATCCAGTATCTCGAAGCCTGACTGATTTGCTACCTTGCCATCCATCAATCTCTTGTCGGTGGTCAAAACCTGACTCAAGGAAGAAGGCAGCTTCGAGATTAATCGACTCAGGTAATTCAAGAAATGGTGATGATTAACTGACTGAGGCTTTGACTGAATCCACTGTAAATGGCGACAGATCAGCGAATCCAACGCCTCCCCCTCGTCGAGGAAAACACCCAGGAATTGCCCAGGGGCAGCAAGAGTAAGAGCATTGTGCAAGCTTATATGCGCATGCTCCAAATGTCCCAAGCTTGCTTGACACAAGGAAACCAATGCGTGAAGCTTAATCTGACGTAGCACACGAGACTCCTGTCCGGCCTGCAACAAAGCCTGCTCCGCCAAACCCATTGCCTCTTCCAGCTTTCCTTCATGATAAAGCAAGCGAATCTGACTGATTCTGGCACCATCAATTTCTTCCGAAAAACGTACCCACCCAGCCTTGTCACTCACCTTGGAGTGATTTAGGCGAGCAAAGATAAGTTGCGCATTGGTCAAACTACCATGCAGCAATTCAAACCTTACCCGTTCATGTCCCATCATCACAGCAGCTCTTGGCCAACGCCCCGACAGTGCTAGACGTTCTCCATCGGTCAATATTTTTAGGGCCTTTTCATACTGCCCAATGCGCTGATAGATTCTTGACACAGCCCGGTAACAGATAATCAAGTAATCATGAATGGCGGCATTTTCAATAATTTCCTCAAACTGTTCAAACTGCGCCAACGCTTCATCCAGCGCGTCGCATTCGTAAAGTACCGCGATGTAACTACAAGCCAGGCAAGCTTTGGACACTGATTCTTCCAGGTGTAGCACTGGTTCACGCATCGATGACTCAAGATGTACCAAGGCATCCTGCAGGTGTCCTTGGAACATCAGGCTTAACCCGGATTTGGCCAGCGAATATGCCAGAGTAAAGGTTGCATCAGCTTGCTCGCTTAGCGTTCGGCTGTAGGCAAAACAGGCCAGTGCAGTGTCGAACTGACCTTTTGCCATGGAGATATAACCACGTATGTTGTAAACCGCGCTTAACTCGAAAATCCTGAAACGATGATTCGACGGCTCGTGTAAATCAACCGACATTAAATAATCCATCGCGTTCTCTGGTTCGTCCTGCAATATCGAAATCAAAGCAAGCGCTACCGCCGGATCACCAACCCTCAGATCCTGAAACAGGTTCACCCGCAGGCTGGGTAGCGTTTTCGCCAACTTCTCGTGACGACTCAAAAACATAAATACCCAGGAAAGCTTCACCACCACACCAGGCCTTTTCAACATCTCATCGAGTGGCAAGCGATCAAACCAGTTGTCAACTGTAATCAAATGCCCATCGGGCACCAGGGTTTCCGTCCACTGGTCGAATACATCGACAGCATCCTCAAAAGATCGGGCCGCCACATAATGATGAAGAGCCTCCTCAAGGTGATTATTGTCGCGATACCAATTAGCAGCTCGCAAATGAATCCGGGAGGTTTCTTCTTGCGGGAACCGATAAAACTGCCCCCTCAGGAATCCTGAGAATAATGCGTGGTAGCTAAACCAATCCTCTGCTGACTCCAGTCTTCTAACGAAAAATCCTTCGCGCTCCAACTTGGCCAGCACATCACAGGAATCATTGCGCTCAAGAACAGCATCACACAAATGAGAACTCATAGTGGAAAGAATGGAAGTTCTCAGCAGGAAACTGCGCAAGATCTCATCTTGCTGAGATAACACATGCTCTGCCAGGTAGTCTGTTACGCCCCGAGGATAAAATCTGTTTTGCCGACTAAAAGAACTTCTGAATGCTTCAGACTGAAGCGCAAGCCGATAAAACTGAACCACTGCGGGCCAACCTTCTGTGTCCTTATAAATTGCCTCCACGTCTTGCTGCGACATATCAAGGTCGTTTTCCACCTCAAATACCTTGCGGGTCTCCTCTTTTGAGAACCTCAATTCATCCGCATTGATGATCAGAATATGCTCACCCAACAATAACTTGGATAAATTCAAATCTGGTAAAACGCGGCTTGAAACGAACCACCGAATGCGGTCCGGGGAACTGCGAATCAAATCCTTGATGAACCGAAGTGTAGCCGGGTTGTTGATGGTGTGCAGGTCATCAATAAAAACACCCACAGGCTTGCCCACCGCCAGAAATTGCTCAATCACCCAATCCGTGCTGTTTTCAGCCTCGTGTAAAAACTCCGCCTCGCCTGAATCTGGTGAATTTCTGGACAGTGATTGAAAATATGAATTTAAACGCGACTGAAAGTAACTCATCAGGCGTCGAACTTCATTGTCACTTTCGTCCAGCGAAATCCAGCAAGTAAAGAAATCTTGTTCTCGGCATAGTTGCTCGACTTGAAGCATCAAGCTTGTTTTCCCGTGTCCAGCGGGTGCCTGAAAAATGACTACAGATGCCGGGTCATTGTCACGGAAAATTCGCTGCAACAATGCGCTGCGCTCAATCGCCAGGCGATTGGGCTTGGGCGTGACAATTTTTAGCTCAAATAACCTGCTACGCGGACTTGAATCCACCACACCTGTCTCCTCAATTTTAGATCTTTTGGTTGATTCTAGCCCCTGGGCGGGGAAATAACACCTAGCCACTGTCACTTCCAGACCTAGCCTTGAGGATAAAAAACCATCCTTTTGAACGGGGACAAACCACTTCGCAAACCTTTAATTTGATGAAAACACCAAGAGCCTGGAGAGGGCTCAAAAAATTCAAGCTGATTGGAGGAGATCAAATGAACGCAAGTTCTAAAAGCAAAGTAGATGTAGTGGTGGTAGGTGCCGGTTTCGCAGGCTTGTATGCCTTACACACCTTGCGCAACAAGGGCTATTCCGTGCAGGTATACGAGGCAGGTGCGGGTATTGGCGGTACCTGGTACTGGAACAGGTACCCTGGGGCGCGTTGTGACATTGAAAGCATTGAGTACTCCTACTCTTTTTCAGAGGAGCTTCAACAGGATTGGAACTGGTCGGCGCGCTACGCCACGCAACCCGAAATTCTTGCTTATATGAATCATGTGGCCGACAGATTCGATCTGAGAAAAAACATCCAGTTGGAAACCCGTGTTGTCAGCGCTAAATTCGACGACTCCACTTCCCGCTGGGACATCACAACCAATACTGGCGACAAAGTGAACTGTCAGTTCGTCATCATGGCAACAGGGTCACTGTCCACACCCAAGAAGCTTGATATCGAGGGCATTGACAACTTCAAAGGTGATCAACTCCACACCGCCTACTGGCCAGAAAAAGGCTACGACTTCGCAGGCAAACGCGTGGGTATTATCGGCACTGGCTCTTCGGCAATTCAAGCCATTCCCATCATCGCAAAACAAGCGAAACACCTGACGGTATTCCAACGTACTCCCAACTTCAGTATTCCAGCCTGGAATTACGAACTGAGTGACGAAGAACGTCAGCAATTAAAAGAGAACTATAAGCAGTTGCGCCAGAATGAATGGAAATCTCAAATTGGCATTGTGCGCTTAACCCCCCGAACAGAGAGCGCACTAGAGGTTAGCGAAGAAGAACGCTTGAAAGAATTTGAAGCACGCTGGAATTTTGGTGGCATCAGCTTTTATTCGTCATTTCCTGACCTGCTGATAAACGAAGAGTCCAACAAGCTGGTTGCAGACTTTGTTCGCAATAAAATTCGCCAGAAAATCAACGATCCCAAAGTGGCTGAAATGCTGATACCCAAGGGTTATCCGTTTGGTGCCAAGCGCCTTTGCGCAGACACCAATTATTACGAAACCTACAACCTTCCACATGTGAAGCTGGTGGATGTTAAAGCAACACCGTTTGTGAAATTCACACCGCTGGGTCTACAAACCACCGACGATTTTCACGAACTGGATGTACTGATTACTGCGACTGGATTCGACGCTCTGACTGGCACCCTGAACAATATTGAGATCACCGGCCGCTACGGCGAAGTGTTGAAAGACAAATGGAAAGATGGCCCGAGAACCTACCTGGGCATCATGATTGCGGGTTTCCCCAACATGTTCATGACCACAGGGCCAGGAAGCCCCTCGGTGCTTTTCAACATGGTTCTCGGTAACGAATACCACGTGAACTGGATATCACGCGCAATCGACGATGTGCGTTCGAAAGGTGCTCAAACCATTGAAGCCAAAATCGAGTCTGAAGACGAGTGGAGCACACATGTGACCGAGGTCGGTAACCAGACTTTGTTCCCCAAGGCGAACTCCTGGTATGTCGGCGCTAATGTACCAGGCAAACCTCGCGTCATTCTGCTTTATCTGGGCGGATTCCAAGGTTATTCCCAGCGCTGTGAACAAGAAGTTAAAAACGGCTACACAGGCTGCGTTATTGCCTAAAGGCCACCTACAACAAGAGGAGATATCAATGCCAGTCGATCCACAGGTCGAGCAACTGCTCGCGAACATGGTTGCTCAAGGCTTTAAAAGCTTTGAACAAATGAGCGTCGAAGAATGCCGTGCTATTGCGCCCGCATTCATCGAAATGGAAGGTCCAGTAGAGGACGTACACCGGGTCAAGGATTATTCAGTTCTCGTCAAGGATGGCGAGATTCCAGTACGTATCTATCACCCCACTGCGGCTACCAACCCTCCAGTCGTGATGTATTACCACGGCGGCGGCTTTGTCTTTGGTGATCTCGATGTGGTCGACAAGGTGGCACGCTGCATTGCCAAAGGCACAGGTGCAGCAGTGGTATCGGTAGGTTACAGGAAAGCACCTGAATACAAGTTTCCAACTGCACATCAGGATGCCTACGCTGCACTGCTTTGGGTATTCAACAACGCCAGGGATTTGAATGTAGACCAATCTCGAATTGCAGTGATGGGCGACAGCGCAGGCGGCAACATCGCCACTGTAGTTGCCCATATCGCCCGTGACGAGAATGGCCCTGCACTGAAGCATCAAGCTTTGGTGTATCCACTGGTTAATCCAGCAGGTGATTACCCTTCAAAAACCAAATTCAAGGAAGGATACCTGCTGACCAGCGCAGCCTTGGGCTGGTTTGCCGGGCACTACCTGAACAATCCAGGCGAGGAAGTTGAACATCCCTACATGACTCCCCTGAAGGCCAACTTGAATGGCCTCCCCCCGACTACCATCATCACCGCCGAATACGACCCACTTACTGATGAAGGAGAAGACTATGCCTCAGCACTTCGCAAGGCTGGTGTCTGTGTTGACTATTACATGTTTCCCGGCATGGTCCATGGTTTTTTCTGGATGAAGGGAGTGATCAACAAGAGCGGATCAGCTTTCAAACTGGTCAATGAAAAACTAACGGCAGCACTGAACATCTAGACCGATATAACCAAGGAGGAGATAACATGAAGCGAAGAAAAATTGCGATTACCATCGCGTTAATGGGAACAACTTTTGTAAGTTATGCAGCAACCGAAGCCGATGTAGATCAAGCATTCAACCCCTACAAGAATGGTGCTCCCAACATACAAGGACTGACACCCGGTACAGTCATCAACAAAACCAATCTGGCACAGTTTGAAAAGTATATCGACAAGGGCAATGCATTTGCCATCAAAAATGGCTGGTACGAAATCAAAGTTGGAAAACACAGCAACTTCGCACCACATGCCAGCTATATTGCAGAAACCAAGAAGAATCTAAACAAAACAAAGCTGGGGCCGAAACTGGGCGACATTGAAGGCTATGCAGGTGGTTTGCCTTTTCCCGAAGAACCCAAGACGAACGACCCGCGTGCTGGCGAAAAACTGGCCTGGAACTTCAAATACAACTTTGGCGCGGGTGACGGCAGCAAATACGATCCGTTCTTCTACCAGTTCCGCAACATGAACGATGGAAAACTGGAACGCGTAATTAAGTTCAGCTATAACGTTCAGAAACACAAGTTCCGTGTTCGCCAGGAGCCCATTGGCGAGATGCTTCCCAACCCGTCAGAACTCTTCCGAAGCTTCTATATTAAGGTATCTGAGCCTCAAGACGTCAAGGACACACAGCTGTTGATCCAGCGTTACCTTGATGACAACAAACTGGATGACGCTTACCTATACTTGGGTTTTCAGCGTAGAGTTCGTCGACTGGCCACGGGTCAAACAACCGATCCGTTCCTGGGTACCGACCTGATGATCGAGGATTTTGAGGGCTACAACGCTCGGGTTTCAGACACCAACTGGAAGTACAAGGAGACGACCACAGTCCTTCTGCCCATGTACAACCACAATGAGTTGCCTCTGGCCGAAGAAGGCAAGGAATCAGACGGTTACAAATACGTTGCCTCCACGGGACAGGGCAACTGTTTTGTTGATATCACATGGCAACCCCGCAAGGTTTATGTAGTTGAGGGTTCACCAGTGAAGGACAATCACCCGGTTAGCAAGCGAGTGTTCTACATCGATGCACAAACATTCACAATTCCACAAATTAATATTTATGATCGCAAGGGCGAGTTGTGGAAAATCTGGACTATTGGCTTGAGTCACCCAGATCAACACCTGCCCGTCAACAAGGGTACTGGCGTTCCCCTGTTTGATTCATTCAGCATGGTCGACGTACAGAGCAAGCACTGCACAGTGGGCTTGATCCGGGGTGAAGTAAAACAACCTGATCCAAGGCTGTTTACAGTACAGCAAATGCGAGGAGGTACAAACTAAGGTTAATATGTAACACCAAAGTCTGTATCTGCTTTTGCCCTGACCTTTCAAATAGGCCAGGGTTTTTTTATGCCCTGCTACTTATCAAACACTCCTCAACCAACTTGGGTTATAAAAAAAACCCCTACCAAGGCAGGGGCTGTAAGCCTCCGGGTGGAGGTGTCTATCCGGGAGACGTTACCGGAATCTGGATAGCACTGGGGTGATCAATTGCCGCCACGCATGTACTGAACACGCATCATTTCGGGAGGAGTCAGTTTGGGATCCACCAAGCCTTTGAACTGACCAGTCGTACAATGCTTGCTTTGCACATCCACCATGCTAAAGCTGTCGTCAATGGCGATACCTGTACCCTTGTTAATTGGATGATGATGATCAGGATGGCTCTTGCCAATTGTCCAACTTTTCCACAACTCATTCTTACGGTCGTACACCAGTGTTCTCGACACGGCAAAGGTTTGAGCATCCACATGCATCACACGTTTGCCGATTGGGTGAGACGAGCTTACAGGCTTTGCTTCGAGGACATGTACCTTACGCAACTGCCAAGTGATATCAGGGAAACACTGGCCCTGACCGCCAAAATTAATGAATTTGAATCCATCAGATTCCTTGAACTCATCGGTGAGTTTCATTTCATTGTGATTATAGAAAGGCATCAAGATATTCTTGGTGCCCTTGAAGGTCCAAGTCATGTCTGAAACCCGACCGTTGTATCCCTCGAAGTCCTCGATCATCAGGTCGGAGCCCAAGAAAGAATCCGTAGTTTGCCCTGTGGCCAGTCGACGCACACGACGCTGAAAACCCAGGTACAAGTTGGCTTCGTCCAGCTTCTGATCGTCGTCATAACGTTGAATCAGCAACTGCGTATCTTTCAAGTCCTGCGGTTCTAGCACTTTCACATAAATGGCTCGGAACAAATTGGAAGGGTTGGGAGAAATTTCAGGTGTCGGTGCATGCTGTACACGATGCTTCAAATTTAAAAAATGGAAGTTGTACTTGATCGTACGCTCCATCTGACCTGTTTCCAGATTTCTGAATTTCCAGTAGAAGGGATAAATAGCCGCGCCATCACCCCAGTTGATACCATACTTGTAGTTCCACGCCAGTTTTTCGCCTGCACGTGGATCTTTCAAGTCAGGCTCCTCCAAAAAAGGCCGACCGCCAGCAAACCCGATCAGGTCACCATTGTTGGCGCCCAACTTGGTTTTACCCAAGTTCTTGCGGCTCGCCTCGACATAATACTTATCCACATCAAAGCTGGTGGTTGAACCAACCTTGATGTCATGCCAACCATTCTTGACCACCATGTACATACCGGGATCAAGCACATCTTTAAACTGTTCGACATTCGCCTTGGAGACCACGCTCCCAGGATTAAGCCCATTGAATTTCGGAACACCGTCTTTGTACGGAAAAAACGAACGTTGCAAATCGGCTTCAGTTGCAGCATATGCTGCACCAGTCATTCCGAAAATCGAGAGTGCCAATGCGAGGTAGCGTGGTTTCACTTTCTTCTCCTTTGAAGGTTGTGTCTTATAGTTTTATTTGATTAAAAGTTGTAACGCATCTGAACAAACAGATCGTCTTCTTTAAATGCCGCACCAATCGGACCAGCGCGGAATCGACCCAAGGGCTCGAATCCACCCAAACCAAATGAACCTGGTGCCGCACCTTGGCCATCTCCTGCATACTGGGTAAATGGCGCATACGGGTTACAAGAACGACAGTCGTCAAATTGGTACTTGGAGTTGTCTGCCACCTTGAAATTGGCGCCAAACACCAGCTTCAAGTTGTCAGTCACCAACCATTCCACTGAAGGTGCGATTGCGGTGGCTTTGGCACGCACGTCGTGCGCCATAATCAGCGTAGGGCTGATCCGATCATTGGCTAGGAAAGCTTTGATCAAAAGCGTTCCGATTGCGTTGGTTTCCCAATCAGGCATACCGGCAAGACCAAGTGGCTTTTGCTCTACTTCATGGTCAAGAATGTGCTGCAAGAACAACTGACCAGAAATCAAGGTAGTACGACGTGGGTTGATCCAGTCGATGAAGGTTGGACGATCCACACCAACCACAGCCCGGAACACGTTGTTCTCCGAATACAGCTGGGGACGAAGCGTGTTGGCAAACTCTTCGCCTTCAGTCATTGCGGCTTCAACGCGAACTGCAGCGCCTGCGGATTCCAGCTGGAAGTCAAGTGAGCCACCGATCAAGTTAACTCGGGGGTAGACGAAGTCAAACGCTATCAGATGCGTATTGGCAGTGGTTTGAGGTGTACCTGTGAAGGGGTTCACAGCGCCAGTTTGAATACCCCGAAGCGACGGTAATTGAGAACGGTAGGTTAATGCATTCACCGAGAAACTCAGGCCTTCTTGGGTAATTCCTTCGTATTTCAAACCGAGCTGTGTATTGTCCAGCTTCCAGTCCGGCAATTCCACATTTCGAATACCAATCTGATTAGGACCAAAGTTAGTTGCGAAGTGTTGGCCCATACCATTTGATGCAAAGTTAGCAACCGTGCCGCCGTTGTCCCACAGGTTTTTCAAACCGCGGAACAAACAACCTGCATCCAGAATTACGTTAGGTTGACCGCACTGACCAAGGTTGTTAGGGCGGAACTGATCGAAATTCCACACCACTTGCAGATTGCGATCCTGCATCGTTTCTGACGGACCAAGGCGCCACTCAGCCTGAGCAATCCACATCGGAATGCGAATGTCCTCTAACTCGTCGTAAATATTGTTGCGTGAAAAATCAACTGGGTTGATTACATCCAGTACGCGGAACAAATCTGTACGACCCCACACTACCTGCTGCTTCCCTACTTTAACAAACAGGTCAGTGCCATCTTTCAATGCAAAAGTATTGGTGGCATACGCCTCTCGAATAAAGTCAAGGCGGCTGTTGAATTCAGGTGCCGCCAGTTCGTTAAATGTCAAATCACCGTAACCGCCAAAGTCGACGCAACCACGGGGATCCACATCACAAGGACGAACAGGCACTCCAAATGCTGCACCGCCATTGGTACCATGCCAGCGGTCTCCACTGACACGTAAACCCTCGTTCGGATTGTTGGGGTAATTATCAACAAACTGGTTATTTGGCAAACCAAACGCGCCGTTCACCGCAGTGAAACCCAGGCCTCCTCCTTGCGGAACTGATCCTCCAATCGCAGTGCTCTCCAGCATGATTGGACCACCCGCAGTTTTGCCAAACTGGTCAGGATTCAGGTGGTAAACACCGTCGTAAGTGCCGCGAAAAATACCGTTAAAACGCCAGCCGTTCTTTCCCGTGCGTTCACCCTCAGCGATCAGTGTGTTGCGAAATTTCGCAATACCAACAGTTTGATCGGTGTTGTCCTTTCCTCGAAATGCGGTGTGGTTCTCATAGAACAAGTCCACCTCGTAATCCTCGCCTTCAAACGTTGCTGCTTTTGCAATGCCTGGTAGTGCACCAAGCAAGGCAGCTGCCAACACCGCTGAACGCAGAGCAGGTTTATGTCTCATCTTTTTCATGTTGTCCCTTCTCCTTTTTTGCTGTTTTACTGCTTGATAATTTTTCAGGCGGCTTTCGCCGGTTTCAAATCAGCGGCTTGTGCCTTTTCTATGTGCACTTCACCCATTACAAACTTCGGTTTGAACACCACACACCACGCCGGCACAATCAACATGGCGGCGATGGCATTTACAATCAGCATGAAACTCAGCAGCACGGCTGCATCAGACTGGAATCGGAGATCGGACATGAAAATCCACAACACCACACCCGCGATCAGCGTGGCGGCGGTGAAGCTGACGGCATAACCTGTGGAGGCCACGGCGTTGATCACGGCCTGCTTGATATTTTTTACAATGTGCATTTCTTCACGAATACGGTCCATGAAGTACACGGCGTAGTCGATACCGACACCCACACCCACTGCAATGACAGGCACTGTATTCACGCTAATACCGATCCCGAATGCACCCATGTAGGCATAAGTCATCAGCGTGGCGAACAACATGGGTAGCACCATCAGCCAACCCGCATGGACGGAGCGGTAGTACACCATCACCAAGGTGAACGCCATGATCATCACAGCGGGAATAATGATCATGTGGTCGGTGTGCAAAGCCTGGTTGGCTGCGGCTGTCACGCCAATAATGCCGCCACCCAGTTCAATCGTCAGTCCAGGTACCTCGGCTTCAGCAATGCGCTTGCCTTCTTCAGCCAAAGCCACAATGCGGTTGATGGTGCTGGCCTTGTGGTCTTTGTAGTAAAAAACCATATTGGCTTCGTTTTCGTCGGGCGTAACAAACTCTTTCAGCGCACCGGGAATCGGGCTTGACACCTGGTAGGCGAACATCAATCCGCCCACCTCAGCTTCGTTGTCGGGCAACTGCGCCCAACGGGGATCATCGTTGTGCAACAATCGGTTCACCACTCGAACCACGCCGGGGATGGCTTTGGTGCCACCAAGCTCAGGGTCGCTTAGCATGTGTGCCTGAAACTTTTCAATCGCTGCCATCACTTCAGGGCGCTTGATACCACCCTTCTCTGCCGTGCGTGCCAACACATGCAATTCTTCGGAACCTGGGAATAGGTCGTTGATGGCCTTGGTGCCCAGGTTGTAGTCGTGATCACGATTCAGAATTGGGGAGCCTGGCTCGGATTCACCCATCTGTACGTCTTTGACGTAATAGAGCCCAGCCGCTGAAAATGCCACGGTGGCGATCAACACAGTGAGTGCGCCATTGAACCGCGCCACGGTTTTGCTGGTGATACTACCCAACGCATCACGAATACCCTGGTTTTCGTTTTTGGTATTTTTGGGTTGGGGAAGAATGGTCAGCGCCAGTGGCACCATGAAGTGCACTGTAAAAATGACCGAGAAGCCCCAGAAGCCGGCTGCAATACCGAGCTTGTAGTTGAAAGGTGCAGCACCCAGCACCAGCACGGCAATACCCAAGGCATCCACAATAATCGCCAGTGAACCTGGGCGGAAAAGTGCTTCCAGCGCATTGCGTGCCGCCTTCTTTCCGTTCTTTACAATAGCCAGTTCTTCGTAATAACGCACCACCAACTGCACACCATGCGAAGTGGCCCGAGCGGCAATCAAAAATGGAATGGGCAGTGACAGCGGCTCAAGGTTAATACCTACCATGGCCATGAAACCCAAACCCCAAATCGATGACAAAGCGATTCCCAACAAAGGCAAGGCAATGCCGTAGAAACGTCGGAAATACACAATCAGCAATAGTGTGAGCAAAGCGAGTGTGTAGGCCATGATGGCCACCAATTGATCCAGATAGGTGTATACCCAACCGGTTAGCACAGGGTTACCCGTGGTGTACAAATTGTGTTTGTCGTCGGTCAACTCACTGCGCAGTTGCATCAGCGCACCGAATGTTTTTTCGTAATCAATGTCACCTTCGTTCAGCTGCGCTTTAATCAAGGCGGCCTTCATATCAGGCGACACCAGCAAACCGTAAATGGTGGGGTTCGCGGTCACGTCTTTCTGCAATTGTTTCAGTTGGGTATCACTTAACTCGCCGTTATTGCTGTCGTAAAACGTGTCGGAAAGAAAGGCACCGGTTTCATCCAGATAAATTTTTCGAGAAGAACGGTGAGTCAAGCTGCTGACCAGGTTGTGGTTCACACTCGGCAGGTTGTCCACACCTTGAGTCGCTTTTTCAATCAACTTCAAGGTATCGTTGTTGAAAATCGTGCCCTCTTTCACCTCCACCGCCATCACCACCATGTTGGCGCCACCGAAGTTTTCTTTCAGTTGGTTGTAGGTTTTGATATAGGGGTGGTTTTGCGGTAACAAGTCCGAGAAATCGGAATAAACCTTCAGCTGCGGAATGGCAGCCGCAAAACCCAAAGTCACCAGCATGATCATGCCCAACACAATTTTCGGGTTGGCAAACAACCACTCCTCGGCGCGAATAATTTGTGCGATCAAACGATCGGCGAATGACTTGATCATGATGGGTCCGCCTGACTGGAGTTGGAACTTTGAACAGTGCGAAGCAGACCGCCCGGGCCGCCCACAACAATAGATTGATTACCTGACACAGCAGCGCCAAGGAAAGACAACACTGGGCGGTCATAGGCCACGCTCACCCAGCGATCACCTTCTAGCTTCGCCAGCGTGCCATTGGCACCCACACCGTGCGGCACATCTGCATGCATAAACAGGCGATACAGCGGTGCATCGGTGGTGTTCACCACTCGCGCCCAAGTTTCCCCACCATCTGTAGTTTTCAAGACCTGACCAGCCAGGCCACTGGCATAACCAGTAGACGGGTCAGTGAACAAAGCGTCGTAAGTGTAGAAATCTCCGGCAATCGGTTCACCGCGCTTCCAGGTTTGGCCCCCGTCATCGGTAAACGCCAGCATGCCGAACTCACCAAAAGCAATTCCATGGGTATCACTGGTAAAAGCCAGTGCCGTGAACTGTGCATCTTCATCGAAGCTGACAACGCGCCAGCTCTTGCCCTGGTCAGTGGAGTTGATCAGGTTGGAACCAGAACCGACCACCCACAAACCACTGCTGTGGCACTCTATTGCCACCGGGCTAGAGGGCTTGTCGAATTTGGTAGGCAGCCAATCTTTAAAATCGCCTGATGAGATCCACACCGTGTTGTACACATCCAGCATGGCAGCGCTGCCATCGGGGCAAAATGTCGAATCAATGAACGATGCGGTGTCCGATACCTGCTTGCGGCTCCACGTATTACCAGCGTCGGTAGACACAGTCACAACACCGGTTTGCGTACCACCCAACACGGTCGTGCCGGAAGCGCTCAAGGTTTGAATAACCTCAAAACGTTCAACAGTTTTTGGGGGTTGCGCTGAATTGCTGCCAGATTGAACCGTGCTATCAGCACAAGCGTTCAACAACGCAGCACCGACCACTGCAAGCAGTGCCAAGCCAATTGTTGATTTTTTTAGGCGCAAAGGCGCCCCTGAATACTGAATATTCACAATGTCTCCTGCCTTCTCTGTTTGGCAAATGAAAAGCTGCTGTGGTTTTTATGTGCAGCTGGAATGCGAACGGTTTATCTCACTGGCTTATCGCCCCCGGTCTTTTGCAGACACGCCTGCAATGCCCCAATTGGTGCTGGGTACTTCAATAATCTGAACCCGCACCGCTTCAATCGGTGCACCCACAGCCTCAACCAAGGCCTGAGTCACCTTCTCAATCACCGCACGTTTTTGCTCTTCCGTGCGCCCTTCAATCAAATTGATTTGTGCAAATGGCATGCTGTTCGCCCTCACTCAAAACGCAGGCCGACCTGGCCCAAACCCTGCACATGCAAGGTGACGTTGTCGCCAGCTTCCACGGCCACGGCCTCGGTAATGCCACCCGATAAAATCAGCGACCCTGCCGGCACAAACTGATCGCGCTTGGCCAGTTCATTGGCCAGCATCGCAATGGCTGCTGCCGGGTGACCCACCACTGCGGCACCTGCACCAAAAGCCACGGGCACACCATTTTTTTCCAACACAATGCCAGTGGTTTTCAAGTCCATGCCGTCGACTGGTTTCATGGTGCCGCCCACCACAAAACGTGCAGCGGACGTGTTGTCTGCAATCACGCTTTTCAAATCAAATTTGAAATCGCGGTAACGTGAATCGATCACTTCAATGGCTGGCATCACAAAGTCAGTGGCCGCCAGCACAGTGGCAATGTTGCAACCTGGGCCACGCAAATCAGCTTTGGTAACAAAGGCAATTTCAGGCTCCACCTTTGGGTGAATCAACTCGCTCACCTTCACGGCCGAACCTTCCGGCACGCTGAAGTAATCAGCCAGAAACCCGAATACCGGTGTATCCACACCCATTTGCTTCATCTTCGAGTGCGAGGTCAAACCGGCTTTCAGACCCACAATGCGCACGCCACGGCGTTCTTTGCGGGCACGAATTTCATCCTGAATGGCATAGGCGTCGTCCCAATCCATGTCGGGGTGGTCATCGGTAATCTTCACCACATCGCGCGTATTCAGTTCTGCGCTTTCCAGGTGCTCCGCCAGTGCAGAGATGGTTTTCTTATCCAGTTTCATGCAACGCTCCTTGCACGGGCCATTGTCATGGCCGTGTCTTCAATCATGTCTTCCTGACCGCCCACCATGCCGCGTCGCCCAAGCTCAACCAAAATTTCACGGGCGCTGATGCCGTACTTTTTCTCGGCGCGTTTGGCGAACAACAGGAAGCTGGAATACACACCGGCATAACCCAGGGTCATGGAGTCACGATCAATTCGAATGGGGTGATCCATGATCGGTACCACCAGGTCCTCTGCCACATCGGAAATCTTGAATACATCCACACCCGTCTTGATGCCCATGCGTTCACACACCGCCACCAGCACTTCCATCGGTGTGTTACCTGCCCCCGCACCCAAACCGGCTGCGGCTGCATCAATACGGCGAGCGCCGCCACGAATGGCTTCGATGGAGTTTGAAACGCCCATCGACAGGTTGTGGTGACCATGAAAACCAATTTCGGTATCGGGCTTCAGTGCATCGCGCACTGCGCTGATTTTTTCGTACACCTCTTCGGGCAGCATGTAGCCAGCAGAGTCGGTGACATAAATGCAGTTGGCACCGTAGCCTTCCATCAATTTGGCTTGCTCAATCAGCTTCTCTGCACTGGCCATGTGGGCCATCATCAGGAAACCCACGGTGTCCATCTCCAGCTTGCGGGCATAAGTGATGTGCTGCTCACTCACATCGGCCTCGGTGCAGTGGGTGGCTACACGTATCGTGTGAACACCCAGTTCTTTGGCCATTTTCAAATGATCCACCGTACCAATACCAGGCAACAACAAGGCGGACACCTTGGCCTGCTTCATCGCAGGAATCACCGTGCTCAAATACTCTTCATCGCTGTGCGCCGGAAAACCATAGTTCACAGATGACCCACCCAAACCATCGCCATGGGTCACTTCAATCAGCGGAACACCTGCCTCGTCCAGCCCCTTTGAAATGCTCAGCATTTGTTCCAGGCTCATCAAGTGGCGCTTGGGGTGCATGCCATCGCGAAGCGTCATGTCATGCACTTTGATTTCAATTCCTTTCAAGCTCATGGGGTTCTCCTTAGGCGCTCACGGTGGGTTCAAGGGTCAGCTTGCCGCTGAGAATTTCTTCAGCAAACATTTCAGCAGTACGGGCCGCAGCAGCCGTCATAATGTCCAGGTTGCCGGCGTACTTGGGCAGGTAATCACCCAGGCCTTCCACTTGCATGAACACCGACACACGGTTGCCATCAAACACAGGGCCATTCACCAACGTGTAGCCAGGCACGTACTTCTGTACTTCCTTGATCATGTCGTGAACCGACCTGGTAATTGCTTCCTGATCAGGTGTGCCTTCCACCAAGCAATGCACGGTGTCACGCATGATCAGGGGCGGTTCAGCCGGGTTGATGATGATGATGGCTTTGCCTTTTTTGGCACCGCCCACCTTTTCAACAGCACCTGCCGTGGTGCGGGTAAATTCATCAATGTTTTTGCGGGTACCTGGGCCTACTGATTTCGAGGACACCGTGGCCACAATTTCGCCGTAGCTGACCGGTTGAACACGCGACACGGCGTACACCATGGGAATGGTCGCCTGACCACCGCAAGTCACCATGTTCACATTCATCTCACGCTTGCCCACATGCTCCTTCAAATTCACCGGGGGCACACAGAAAGGCCCAACTGCTGCGGGTGTCAGGTCAATCATTAGCACACCCAGTTCATTCAGCTTGCGACTGTTCTCTGCGTGCACATAAGCACTGGTGGCATCGAATGCGATTTGCACACCATCTGCTTCCACATGGGGCAACAAACCATCCACACCCTCAGCGGTTGTTTTAATACCCATCTCGCGCGCACGCTTCAGGCCATCTGATTCGGGATCGATACCGACCATCCACACAGGCTCGAGCACCGCACTGCGTTTCAGTTTCATCAAGAGATCGGTGCCAATATTGCCGGGACCAATCAGTGCGCATTTGATCTTTTTCATCATCGAATTCCTTTTGCCTTTTGCGTTGTAACTTACGCGAAGCGAACAGAGCAGTTGCCAATGCCGCCAATCGACATGTGCAGCGAATCGCCTGCCTTCACGGGAATAAGTGCTGCCAGAGAACCTGACAAAATAATTTCACCTGCCTTCAGACCAATGCCCAAACGGCCCAGCGTATTGGTCAGCCAAACAATCGCGTTCACTGGGTGCCCAAGTGCAGCAGCGCCCGCACCGGTACCCACAATGTCGCCATTCTTTTGCAGCACCATGCCGCAGGTGAACAGGTCTACTTTGCGCGGGTCGACCACACGGTCACCCAACACAATTGCACCGCAAGAGGCGTTGTCGGCCACGGTGTCTTGAATCTTGATTTTCCAATCGGCGATGCGTGAGTCCACAATTTCGAAACAGGCCATCACGCCTTCTGTGGCAGCCAGCACATCGGCGGCGGTTACACCAGGGCCCATCAAATCGCGTTTCATCAAAAATGCAATTTCACCTTCTGCACGCGGTTGAATCAGGCTGGCCGCTTCAATGGCTTCGCCCTCGTTGTACACCATGCCATTGAGCAGGTAGCCAAAGTCGGGTTGGTGCACATTCAGCATGTTCATCACGGCGGCGCTGGTCACGCCAATTTTCTTGCCGATAACGTGCTCGCCGTTGTCCAAGCGTCGCGCAATCATCCTCTGTTGAATGTGATAGGCGTCTTCAATCGTGATATCGAAATCACGGCTGGTCAGCGGTGCAATCGTGTGCCGTTGGGTCAATGCGTTGTAAAGTTCATCGCCCAAGTCGCGAATTTGAGTAGCGTCCATTTGCTTTAAGCCTCTTGCAGGAAGTCAGTCACCAAGCGCTCAAAGCGCGCAGCGTGTTCAATCTGGGTCCAGTGACCGCACTTGCCGTAAACATGCAGTTGCGAATCCACAATCATTTCGTGCAAACACAGCGAAGTGCTCAAGGGAATGACCTGATCATCCCGGCCATGCACAATCAATGTGCTTTTATTCAGCGCTCGAATATCGCTTTCATGGCTGGCCATGGCATCTACCCAGCGCTGTCGTGGCGCGGGGAACATGGCTGAAAAACTTTCCTGAAAACCGGGGCGAATGCTGGCCTGAAAACGCAACTGAGCCAGCTCATCGTTCACCAGGCCACGGTCGTATGCGAAGTAGTCCATGATGCGACGCATGTTCTCGAATGACGGCTGGTAACCCCACACTGCATCCAGTCCCTCAGTAATCGGGAATGGCACACCCACACTGCCCATCAACACCAGCTTGCGAACACGACTGGGGTGGCGAATCGCCAGCGCCAGCGCTACAGCGCCACCAAACGAGTTACCAATCAAATCGGTTTGTTCCATGTTCAGTGCGTCCATCACACCAATGGCGTGGGCCACCCAGTTGTCCAGGTTGTATTGGTAACCTTGGCGGCGCTCAGTGAAACCGAAGCCCACCATGTCTGGGGCAACAACGCGGAATTGTTTTGCAAAACCGGGTATCACCAAGCGCCAGTTCGCCCAAGCCGAAACACCGGGGCCGGAACCATGAATCAGCATCAGGTTCGTGCCCTGGCCTTGATCGTGATAATTTGTTTGAAGGCCGTTGGCCTGAATGCTCAATCCAATTTCGGGTGAAGCGGGTGCGTTCATCGTGGGCTCCTTACAGCTTCACGCAAATGTTTTTAAGTTCGGTGTAAAACTCCAGCGAGTGCACACCCCCTTCTCGGCCAATACCCGATTGCTTGGCACCACCAAACGGTGTGCGCAAATCGCGCAAGAACCAGCTGTTCACCCAAGCCAAACCCACTTCAATCGAGGCAGCCACACGGTGCGCTTTGGCCAGGTTCTGAGTCCACACCGCAGTAGAAAGGCCGTACACATTGTTGTTGGCACGCGCCACCACTTCGTCTTCAGAATCAAAGGGGGCAATGTGGCAGCAGGGTCCAAAGATTTCCTCGACACACACCGCCGCATCGTCATCTAAGCCAGTCCAAATGGTGGGCTGCACCCAAGCGCCCTGGTTCAGTTCGCCAGGCATCTCAAATGCACCACCACCAGTCACCACGGTTGCGCCCTGCTCCACCGCCTTTCGGTAATAGCCCAATACTTTGTCGCGGTGTTCCTGTGAAATCACCGGGCCAATGCCAGTGTCTTTATCGTCTGGCAATCCGGGCTTCAAACCCTCCGCGCCCTTCTTCATGGCAGCCACAAATTTGTCGAAAATCGGACGTTCCACATACACACGTTCAGTGCCCAAACACACTTGCCCGCTGTTGGCAAACACCGAGCGCATGGTGCCTTCAATGGCGGCATCAAAATCACAATCTGCAAACACGACTGCGGCATTCTTGCCACCCATTTCAAGGCTCACGGGGCGTGCACCTTGCGCAGCCGCTTTCATGATTGCGGCACCGGTGCGTGTTTCGCCGGTGAAGGTAATTGCATTCACATCGGGGTGGGTAGTCACGAATTCACCCGCGGAATCTGGACCAAAGCCGTGCACCACGTTGTATACGCCAGGAGGGACGCCCACTTTATTCATCACCTCACCCAACAGCGCAGCAGTCTGTGGGGTCTCTTCCGAAGGTTTTACAACCACCGTGTTGCCGCAAGCCAGCGCAGGGCCAACTTTCCAGGTCATCAGCAGCAAAGGGAGATTCCAGGGGCAAATCACGCCCACTACACCCACAGGGCGACGAATGGAATAGTTCAGCGCGCCGCGTCCATCCGGAGTGGCCATTTCAAAGCATTCTGTGGGCACATTCTTGATGGTGTCGGCGAACACCTTGAAATTGGCCGCCCCGCGGGGAATATCAATGTGACTGGCCAGGCTCACCGGCTTACCGGTGTCGGCCACCTCAGCCTGCAAAAAGTCATCAAATCGACGATTGATTTCATCGGCCACGGCGTACAGCATTTGCACCCGGTCTGCCACCGTCATCTTGCCCCATGGGCCCTTCAAAGCAGCTTTGGCAGCGGCCACTGCATCGTTGACCTGTGCACGGCTGGCCTCGTGGACCTGCGCAATCACCGCATT
The DNA here is from genome assembly GCF_005871185.1 of Limnobacter alexandrii. Classification (GTDB taxonomy): domain Bacteria; phylum Pseudomonadota; class Gammaproteobacteria; order Burkholderiales; family Burkholderiaceae_B; genus Limnobacter; species Limnobacter alexandrii. Next base: position 1,296,933 of record NZ_SWKN01000006.1, on the reverse strand, counting down.
GTTCAAAGGCGAGTGCTTGGGGAATGTTTTTCCCGTTGCGACGAATTCCCCGTTGATGAAGTTCAAGACTTCTTTCATTGCATTCTTCCTTGCCAATCGATTAAACCATGAACAAACGATAAAACTTATTTTTCTCGACGTCAATATATTTTCTCGAGAATTTTATTTTTAATCGAAAATGTTGATTAGCACCGCAACTCGACTACAATGGCGACACAGAGAGAATTTTTTTGGAGTGTGTATGAATGAAGTGGTCTCATTGCCGGGCAGCGTCACCAGTGGGGAAAGCCTGACCCTGGCCGAAACCGCCTACCGCAAACTGCGCAATGACATCATTGAAGGCGTGCACAAGCCGGGTACGAAACTGCGTGTAGAACATCTGAAAGACGATTACGACGTGGGTGCAGGCACCTTGCGGGAAGCCCTGCAACTACTACTGAATGACGGATTGGTGGTTGCGCAGGGGCACCGAGGCTTTACCGTGGCCCCCATGTCTGCGGAAGATTTTCAAGACATTACCCGCACCCGCGTCATGATTGAAACTGAAGCACTGCGGCAAGCCATCGCACTGGGCGATGACCAGTGGGAAGCCGAGGTAATGGGTGCGTTCCATATGCTAAGCCGGGCAGAATCACGCCTTGACGAGGAAACCGTTGAAACCCGCAGCGAATGGGAACGCAAAAACCGCCTGTTTCACGACACGCTGATCTCAGCCTGTCCATCGCGCTGGCTAAAACAGTTTCAACATTTGCTGTACATGCAATCCGAGCGTTATCGCAGGCTGATTCTTTCTGAAAAACCCATTCCCCGCGATGTGCACTCCGAACATGAAGAAATTTTGACGGCCACACTGAATCGAAACAGCGAGCTGGCCACGCAAATTTTGGGTGAGCACATCAATCGATCCTTGATCGCAGTGCAAAAGCTACCCAAAGAAAGATTTGGGAAGTAATCAGCTGCTGAGCATTGATTGAATTAATGCTGTTACGGGTGTATCGATCCCCAAGCGTTCAGCTCGCCTAAGCACACTGCCACTGATCGCATCTAGCTCTAAAGGACGGCCCTTTTCAAGGTCTACCAACATCGAAGTTTTGATCGGATCAAACTCACAGATCAACTTGAACATTTCATCCACATCAGACTGGCTCAACACCACATCGTCTGCCCCTGAAACCGCAGCGACCTCTCGCATTGCCGCATAAACCACTTGCCTGTAATGCGGGTGTTTTGTTAGAAAACCTGTGTCCTTTCGAGTAAGAGCAGACAAGGGATTCACACCATTGTTAACCATCAGTTTTTTCCACAATTCATGGCGAATGTCGGCGGCCGTGCGCGTAGGAATCCCTGAAGCATTGAATACACCCGTCAGCCTTTCAACCTCAGTTTTCAAACCTCGATTCGCAACCGTATTGGGCCAAGGTCCCAACACAATTTGCCCTAGTCCTTGAGCCCTGATACATCCTGGCGAAACAATGTGAGCGCCAATTCTTACAGCCAATCCACCAATGATTCGGCTAATGCCCAATACCTTGCTTAGTTCCGCTTCATTCTCGACGCCATTTTGCAAGGACAAAACCGGTGTGGCGCCTTCAGCCATCCAAACTGACTTGGAATCCAGCCAACCCGCTGTGTCCTGCGATTTCATACAAAGTACTAGTACATCGAAATCACTGCATCGGTACTGAGTTTGCATTGTGGAGTCATCGACCGCACGCACTGGCTGCTTGAATGAAAACTGATCATGCTCAACCTGCAACCCATGGTTTTGCAATGCTTCAAGGTGATGTCCACGTGCCACCAACACCACGAAATTTCCACTGCTAATCAAGCGGGCTGCATAGTAGGCACCAACACCCCCAGCACCAACAAACAGCAAGCGCAGTGGTTTAATCTCACCTAGCTTTTCCATACACTTCCTTTTGGATTAACAAGTCGACCTGCGCCTGAAATTGAGATGTTTGACCTGCTACTACAAATGTCAGAAAAAATGGATTAGTGAAAGCTTTGTTACAGAGGTCATTTCTCACTAAAGACTGCCAGCAAGTGAAGTACATGTTTATGTAACAAATGAAAATGTGTCAAACATCGATCGATACTCACAAATTGTCTGTGAAAAAAAATTTGTCACAGATTTTGTCACAGGCTTGTCACAGCCACTTGATCGAAGGTAAGGACTCAAGAGTAATTTGCTTTAGCTACGACAAGTGAAATTACGTCTAAATCGACAATGAAGTCGCCAAAAACAAAAAGGACCTAGCGGATCACTCACGCTAAGTCCTTGATTTTATTTGGGGCGATGTATGGGGCTCGAACCCACGACCCATGGAATCACAATCCATTGCTCTACCAACTGAGCTAACACCGCCACCGTAAACCGGTACTAAATTCTTGGCCTGCCCGGAGGGGTTCGAACCCCCGACCCTCGGCTTAGAAGGCCGATGCTCTATCCAACTGAGCTACGGGCAGAATTAATGGATAGAACATCCTAACATGTGGTGGTCGGGGCAGAAGGATTCGAACCCTCGACCCTCTGGTCCCAAACCAGATGCGCTACCAGACTGCGCTATGCCCCGACAAAGAAGCGGAATTCTATGTCGATTTCAAGGTTTCGTCAAGGCCTCACACAGCGTTAAGTCGAATTGGGCACTGCGTTGAAGGGACTCTGGCCACTTGCCTTCAACCAGGCCAAGCCTTTGCGATTCCCTGGCTCCCAATTCAGCCGCGCGTTCCAGCCATGTTTTAACTGGGCGAAACTTGAAAACCGATCGGTTTCTGATCACCGGGCTACCATCTGAGTACACAAATTGGCGATATCCATTTGAAATGGCAGCCTGATCAACGCCCAGCATTTGTCGCTCTGCAAGTTTGGCAAAAAAGCCATTCGCGTTGTAGGCCATGCCCGTCAGCTCACGGCAGGAGGACGGTGAAGGAGGCACTGCAAAACCAGTTTGGCGGGAAAACGGCTCCTCTAGCCACCTGGCCATGCCTTCGGTAAACCACTTGGTTTTGAAGGGAGAATACGCGTATTGATACACATGAAAAAGTTCATGTGCCGGCGTGGTGCTGACACGGGGGTCCACCTGTGCACCAATCTTGATTTTCAAGGTAAGGGCGGAAGACGATTGTCCTTCATACCAGTTGGGTTTGGTGGGTTCATCAAAGGCAAGGCCTGTGCCCTGGTCAAAGTGCTGAATGTGCACTTCGATTCCATCGCTTTGGGCGTACCTTGAATGCATCAATGGCGGAGTCAATTTCAGTTGGGTTTGGTAAAACCAGTCTGCTGCCTTCAGCTGCACAAGAATATCGTCTATCCGGTCAGGAACATGGTTACCGTCTTTGTCATCTGCCGGAACCGCATGCTTGCCTTCAGTGGTGTAAAACACCCTGAACACCCCGGCCGCGGCACTGTGCGTGTAAAGTGCTTTGGGATTAGGCTTGGTCCATGCGCTTTTTGCAGGGATTAAAAACACACACAATGCGAGCAGCAGATACACAAGCTGTACCTGCTTGACTACACTGAAACGCTGGCTCGTCAAATATTGACCAACACCATTTATTTGCATGATTTGTTTACCAAAACCTGGCTGAAAAACACTATGTTCCTGGACTTCATTGAAATTGGCACCTCCGACTTCAACACCCTTATTCAGGCAGCCGGGCCTGACTCGCGTGGCCTGTCAATTGACCCCATATCACTTTACATTGATCGCCTGCCGAACCGCCCGGGTTGTAAAAAAATCAACGCCGCCATCTCCAATGTGGAAGGCACAGTGAATGTCTATTTCATTCCACCTCAAATTCTGGCGAAACACAAACTACCCAACTGGCTTCGTGGCTGCAATTCGATTGGCGCACCTCACCCAACAGTTGAAAAACACCTTGCGAAGACTGGTTTGGCGCAACAAGATGTTCTGGTGACTCAAGCTGTGCCCTGCCTTCGGCTACAAACAATTTTTCAGCAGCACGAAGTTCACGGCGTGTTCATGCTCAAGGTCGACACTGAAGGACATGATTCAGTGATACTGAACGACTTTTTCAGCGATGCAAAGCCCGAGCAATGGCCCCATCAAATCCTTTTTGAATCGAATAAATTGTCCGACAGTGAAACGATTCACCGGCTAATCGCAAAGGTAATTTTGATGGGCTACGACATCGTGTCCTGTCAAACAGGCGGCGGCGCCAGCGACACGCATCTTCGCCTGAACCTGAACCGGCTAAAAGGTGAACGCAGCAACATTCAAACAGCGAAGGGGTATTACCTTGAGGGATATCCTAGGGGCTACCAGCCAGACACACCACCACACGACAACTCACTAGAGGCTGCGCTGTCACATGCCGGGCAAATCGGCGCGGCAGGCGTCACATTGCAGTATGGGCGTTATGAAGTGAGACAAGGGCGCTATTTGCAGCACTCGGTAAAAGACCTGAAAGTGCAAAGCTGGATTCGTCTACCCAACAACCAAGCTTAAGTGCAACACTCAAGCCTTGGGCAAAGCCTGCAAAATTGAATCAACCAGGCGATTCGCGGTGGCCTTGTCCGCTGTTTCAACCATCACGCGCAGCACAGGTTCTGTGCCGGAAGGGCGAATCAACAAACGGCCATGGCTGCCAAGCTCAGCTTTCACAGCCTCGCAAACGCCCTGCACTGTCATATCGTTGGCCCAGTCGTACCCCACAGGCAAACGTGCATTTTTAAGCACCTGCGGCAACATGGCCACTGGCTTCAAAATGTCGGCCAAAGGCATGCCCAAATTGCGCACAGCGCGCAACACTTGCAAGGCGCTCACAATGCCGTCGCCGGTAGAATGGCGATCGAGAACCAGCAAATGGCCCGAGCTTTCGCCGCCCAGCTGCCAGCCATTGGCTTGCAGTTTCTCAAACACATAACGGTCGCCCACCTTGGCGCGCTCAAAGCCCACATTTAGTTGCTTCAAAGCCAGTTCTAGCCCCAGGTTACTCATCAGGGTGCCCACCACACCGTCTACCTTGCCTTGCATATGCAAGCGCTCTGCCACCAAGGCGAACAACAGTTCATCGCCGTTGTAAATGCGACCACTGCCATCCACACAAATCAGTCTGTCTGCATCGCCATCCAGCGCAAAACCATAGTCAGCCTTGTGCTCAAACACAGCCCTTGCTACAAAGTCGGGGTAGGTAGCACCCACACCACGATTAATGTTCAAACCATCGGGTTGGTCGGCCAGCACCACCACATCGGCCCCCAATTCACGGAAAACTGCAGGTGCAATTTGATAGGCCGCGCCGTTGGCGCAATCCACCACAATTTTTAAGCCGCGCAGGTGTTTGTCACGCGGAAAAGTACCCTTGCAAAACTCAATGTAGCGCCCTGCTGCATCGTTCAGGCGTTTCGCCTTGCCCAGTTCTTCAGACGATTTGCACGGTGCATTCAAGGCCAGCTGCGCTTCAATTTCCATTTCCCAGGCATCAGGCAATTTGGTACCCTCCCCTGAGAAAAACTTGATGCCATTGTCTTGGTAGGGATTGTGCGAAGCGCTAATCACCACGCCTGCCGACATATTCAAAGCACGCGCCAAATAAGCCACACCCGCTGTGGGCATCGGCCCCACCATCACCACATCCACACCCACCGAAGTAAAGCCCGCCTCAAGGCAGCTTTCCAGCAAATACCCACTCACGCGAGTGTCTTTGCCAATCAATACCTGTGGGCGTCTTCCATCGCCCTCATGCCTGGCCAGCACCGTGCCTGCCGCTTGCCCCAAACGCAATACAAAGTCGGGAACCATGGGGCTTTGTCCCACTGTGCCACGAATGCCATCGGTACCGAAATATTGTCTGCTCATGGAATGTCTGCAAATAGGTGAATAGTATTTATGAATCTGATTTTACGGGAACTGTGGTGCGACCCAGGTAATCAATCCCGCTTAACTTACAAAAGCTTTCAAAGTGCACCGGGCTGTCAATGCCATACACCCCCAAATCTGCGCCTGGCGTGAACAAGGCATGGGTGCGCGCATTAGACCGTTGTTGCAGCCAGCCAAAGGCAGTATGGCGCTTGGCATCCATCTCGGGGTGCCAGTGCTGCCCCTCATACACTTTGCCCACCTCTTTATACAGGTGATACAGCGGAATCAGATTGTGCCGGGGATGAAACACCTGATAACCCTTGGCATGCGCGCGCAGGGAAAGGCTTTGCTCCTCGCCCCGAAAATACAGGTACGGGTCATAAGGCACCTGCTGGGTAAAATCACCAGTGGTGAACAAAAAACACGCCCCCACATGAAAACCAGGCAGGTGGGTCATTTCAGCGGGGTAAGCCTGTTTGCGAACCACCCTGAATTGCAACACCGCACGGTCTGCGGTCAACACACTGGCCGGGTCGCGATCGATAAAAAATATCTCGTCCGACTTAAGTGGTTCATCTGCCACCGCCCTACCCTGCGAATCAAACCTGAAACCCGGCGGATAAGTGCTGATCAAAGGCTTTGGATGGGAGTTTTTTAGCTGCTTGAACTGCTCAATCAACAATTCATCCCAGTCTTGATCAAACAAGGTGTGGGAATCAATTTGCAGCAAATAGTCCTGATCGTTGTACAGCGAGAACGCGATAGCACGTGCCCAACTAACGCCGCGAGAATCGACAGGCGACAAGCCCACATAGTTGATATTCTTGCGTGCAGGAAATTGCTTTAACCACTCAGGATTCAATTGCTCAGATTGATCCACCAGGCCCACATGAATTCGCTGCGGGTGCTTGGCTTTCGCAAAAAGCTGATGAATGGTCAAATGCAGGTGAGGCTCGCAATACGCCGCAACGCTGACGAAAATCCCAGGAAGTTTGGGCAAGCTGGCGGCCTGCATCATTGGTTCAAGGCGAAGGTCACTTTCAAAGCCTCCACAGTTTCACGCACATCATGCACACGCAGCACTGCTGCACCATGTTGCGCAGCATACGTGGCAGCCGCCACCGAACCCGCCGTGCGCAAACCGGGATCCGTTTGCCCTGTGAGATCTGAGATCATTCGCTTTCGTGACACACCCACCAACACGCCCGCACCCAAGGTAGAAAACAAGGATGTTGCTTTCATCAAATCGATGTTGTGCTGCAGTGTTTTGCCAAAACCAAACCCAGGATCTACCAAAATACGGTTCGCCTGCACGCCCAGCTTTTCAAGCGCAATGATGCGTTGATTCAAAAAAGCCTCCACATCACTGACCACATGCTTGTATTGGGGAGAATTTTGCATGGTGCGTGGCTCACCTTGCATGTGCATCACAACCGCACCTGCATTCGAATTTGCAAGCACCGCTTCAGCACCTGCATCCCGAAAACCGTTCACATCATTCAAAATATCCACACCCAATTCAACAGCCTGCGCCATCACATTGGCCTTCATCGTGTCGATGGAAATGGGGATATTCCAGCGGACAAGCTCCTTTAACACATCGCCAACACGTGCCCATTCCTCATCGGCGTCTACACCCTGCGCGCCTGGGCGGGTCGACTCTCCGCCGATGTCCAGAATTTGCGCGCCTTCGTCCACCAGTTTGCGGGCATGTTCAATGGCGAGCTTGGTTGAGTTGTGCTTGCCACCGTCGGAAAAGGAATCGGGCGTCACGTTCACAATACCCATGATCAAGGGCTTGCCGTGAGAATAGCTAAGCTCGAAACGACCTGCTTTCCAAGTGCGAACCATGTGCTGCCTTGTGAGTTGCTGTGGTGGGTATTTTACGGCAAAGGTGCAAACCTGTTCCGCTCAGCTTACTCAGGTGCATACCCTCTCTCGCCAGAAAACCTGAATACCCCCTTGTTATTGATTAACCACCCTAAGCGCACCCGCTAAACAGCGGGCGGGCTGCGCTTTCGGCCTCGCCGAACGGGCGGTGAATTCAACACCAAGGGCAGGTTTTCTTGATCGACGCTGCGAGGGCATTGCGACCTGAGCAAGCCAAGCGAATGGGTTGGCAACGCGCGAGGCGTGGGTGCTACACCAGTTGGCCGGCTTTGCAAGGCTTCCCGGCGGCTTCGCAGCGCGGGGCGATCCGGGGGATCGATGCGAAGACGCTTAAGCGTTTCGCATGCACCAAGCCAGAAGCATCAAGCCGGATCAGAAGACTTGCTTAGGCCAACCGGTGTAGCACTCACGCCTCGGAAGCAGCCAACAAAAAAGCCGCTGGTCGCAAAACCAACGGCTTTTCAGTTTTCACCAACCCGAATATCAGTCCGCTTTCACACTCATCGCAGCAGGTGCTGGCTGTGGAGCAGGTGTAACCTTCTCGCCACCGCCACCACTGGAGCTTGGGCTGCCGCCTGTGGGTGGTGTGCTGCCACCAGTTGAAGGCGGACGTGGGTCTTTGCCATCCATGATGTCGTTGATCTGATCCGCATCAATGGTTTCCCATTCCAGCAAAGCCTTGGCCATGGTGTGAACCTTGTCACGGTTCTGATCCAGAATGTCCCAAGCCACTTTGTACTGCGAATCAATAATCTTGCGAATTTCCGCGTCTACCATTTGCATGGTTTGCTCGCTCATGTGCGTGGTTTTAGTCACTGAACGGCCCAGGAACACTTCACCTTCGTTCTCAGCATACACCATGGGGCCAAGGGCCTCGGTCATGCCGTAGCGGGTTACCATGTCACGGGCAATGGCTGTGGCGCGCTCAAAGTCATTCGATGCACCAGTGGTCATCTGGTTCATGAAAATTTCTTCAGCAATACGGCCACCAAACAACACGGCGATGGTACACAGCATGCGTTCTTTGTCCATGCTGTAACGGTCGCCTTCAGGCAACTGCATGGTTACGCCCAAGGCGCGGCCACGCGGAATAATCGTCACCTTGTGTACAGGGTCGGTTTTCGTCATCAACTTGGCAACCACTGCATGGCCCGACTCGTGGTAAGCCGTGTTGCGGCGTTCCTCTTCAGGCATCACCATGCTGCGGCGCTCAGCACCCATGATGATCTTGTCTTTGGCTTTCTCGAAGTCGTTCATTTCAACCACACGGCCATTTCGGCGTGCGGCAAACAAAGCGGCTTCGTTCACCAGGTTGGCCAAATCAGCACCCGAGAAACCGGGGCAGCCACGGGCCAGTACAGATGCATTCACGTCCGGAGACATTGGAATTTTGCGCATGTGTACTTTCAAAATTTGCTCACGACCGCGAATATCAGGCAGGCTGACCACCACTTGGCGGTCGAAACGGCCTGGGCGCAACAATGCTGGGTCCAGCACATCGGGACGGTTTGTGGCCGCAATCACGATAATGGCCTGGTCTGTGGAAAAACCATCCATTTCAACCAGCATCTGGTTCAGGGTTTGTTCGCGTTCGTCGTTACCGCCACCAAGGCCGGCACCGCGCTGGCGACCCACCGCATCAATTTCGTCAATGAAAATAATGCAAGGCGCCTGCTTTTTGGCTTGTTCAAACATGTCACGAACACGGGCTGCGCCCACACCCACGAACATTTCAACGAAGTCGGAACCGGAAATTGCAAAGAATGGCACCTTGGCCTCACCCGCAATGGCTTTGGCCAGCAGGGTTTTACCAGTACCGGGTGAACCCACCATCAACACGCCACGAGGAATTCGTCCACCCAGCTTTTGAAACTTTGAGGGGTCTTTCAGGAAGTCCACCATTTCCTGCACGTCTTCCTTCGCTTCGTCGCAACCTGCAACGTCCGCGAAAGTCACGGGATTGGTGTTTTCATCCAGCAGCTTGGCTCGGCTTTTGCCGAAACTGAATGCGCCGCCCTTGCCACCGCCCTGCATTTGACGCATGAAGAAAATCCACACACCAATCAGCAAAATCATGGGGAACCAGCTCACGAACAGGCTCATCAACAAAGAGGGCTCTTCTTCGGGCTTGGCACGCACCTGAACACCGTACTTCAACAGGTCACCCACCATCCAGATGTCTCCGGGTGAGTACACCAGGCGCTCACGGTCATCGGTGGTCAGGGCGCGCACGGTGCGGCCTTCTACGATCACGCTCTTGATGCGTCCATTTTGCGCATCCTGCATGAACTCGGAATAGGTCATCTCGTTGGAGCGTGTTTGTTGCCCTTCAAACTGTTTGAACACAGTAAAGAGCACCAGCGCTACGACCAACCAAACTGCTGCTTTGGAAAACGAATTATTCAATGCCACTTCTCCTCGAGGACTCTGCCACCACCCTAGGGAAATGGGGGCAGGTTGTCCATTTTAAACCCAAGCGAATGAAATACGCCATCACACTATTTCATGGTGTGCATTAACAATCGCAATCGCCTGGATCATGATGCTGCAAAATACCTATTTAAGACCCTTGCAAAGCAAAAAGGTTTCACGAGAACGGTCCCTGGAGGCCTTGGGTTTGCGCGGCGACACACTTTTAAACACCTGTTTCATCTGGTGCACAATGTTGCTATACGACGACCCATGAAAAATCTTCACAATCAAGGCGCCATTGGGCTTTAGGTGATTCAGGGCAAAATCAATGGCCAGCTCGCACACATGTTCAATCCGGGCTGAATCGGCGGCCGCAACACCAGACAGGTTCGGGGCCATGTCAGAAACTACCAAATCCAGCTTTTCGCCGCCCAATCGCTGCTGAAGGTCTTCCAGCACCGCTTCGTCGCGAAAATCCCCTTGAATGAATTCAACACCTGCAATTGGTTCCATTGGAAGCAGATCCAATGCGATAATACGGCCATTGATAATACCACCGGGTCCAAGCAAGGCTTCCCGAAGCACCTGCGACCAACTTCCGGGCGCGCTGCCCAGGTCAACCACCTTGATGCCCGGCTTTAACAACCCTTCCGGCTCTGCAATTTCCTTCAGTTTGAAGGCCGCGCGGGCGCGATAGCCCGCATTCGTGGCCATTTTCACGTAAGGGTCGTTAATGTGGTCATGCAACCAGTTTTTATTGAGTTTCTTCTTTTTAGCCACCGATTACCCAACCGAGTGAAAAATTAATATGACGGACACCGCTGCAGTAACCCTGACACCAGCCGAAAAAAAGGCACTTAAAGCCCAGGCCCATGCGTTGGATCCAGTCGTTCTGATTGGCGACAAGGGCTTGACACCCAATGTGGTCAAAGAAATCGACATGAACCTGAACGCGCATGGCCTGATCAAGGTGCGCGTGGCTGGCGACGACCGGGAGGCACGCCTTGAATACGCGCAGGCCATTTGCGAAGAAACCGGGGCTGCCCTGGTTCAGCACATCGGCAAGCTACTGGTACTTTTCCGACCCAAGGCAGAAGACACCGAAAAAGCCAAAGCCAAAAGCCGGCCAAAACCCAAAGGCCCACGCCAAACCAAGCGCCAGTTCGCCTCCAAAGACTAATCAAGTCGTTGATATCGAAGCCGGTTTATTGTCCTTTTTGACACCAAACCGGTTCAAGCCCCACACCAGCGCCCCAATCATTTTGATGGAATACAACACGCTTGAAACAGCGTGCATATTCCCGAACTTGCTTCGCATGGCGGCCAGCGCTTCGCCCTCTAGGGTGGACATAGCCGTGCGCAGATCATTCATGTACGGCTGAAGCCAGACAAGCTCTACCAAGCTAACCGCCAAAATCACGGCCATCAACACATTGATCCGGAAACCTGCCCGCAATTCACCTGCCAAATTCGACAAGGCCAATAACAATGCGCTGCTGAACAAGGAATACAAGGCCAACATGTAGAACAAGCGGCCCGCCACCAAGCCAGCCTCTGGGCGGGGTAACCATTTGAACAAACCTGGCGCTACCAGAATAGCCATGAACCACAAAGCCCCGAGCCAAATGGCCCAGAGCGCCAGTTCCGCACCCCGAAAACCGCGCCAAGTCATTGTTATTGCACTCCTTTCGCCAACAACATTAGATGTACTTTACTTCCAGCACTTCATATTCCCGCAAACCACCGGGTGCCTGAACATGGGCCACATCGCCTTCGTACTTGCCAATCAAGGCACGTGCAATCGGGCTTGAAATGGAAATCAGGCCTGCCTTGATGTCCGCTTCATCGTCGCCAACAATTTGGTACTCGACAGTGGCACCGGCTTCAATGTCTTCCAGTTTTACGGTGGCACCAAACACAACCCGACCTTCAGCATCTACATTGGTGGGGTCGATAATTTGCGCATTGCTCATCTTGCCTTCAATTTCCTTGATGCGCCCTTCGATAAAACCCTGCTTTTCCTTGGCGGCATCGTATTCGGCATTTTCGGACAAATCGCCCTGCGCGCGCGCCTCGGAAATGGCATTGATCACTGCGGGTCGGTCAATGGTTTTCAGGCGGTGCAATTCTTGTTTCAGCTTTTCAGCGCCCTTGACGGTCAATGGGATAGTGGCCATAAATTCAAATGTTCCTGCAAATGGAAAGCCGCCTGATAGCAGAAATTGCTATGAGACGGCTTAAAGGTTCAGACAGGCAGATTAAGCGGAGAGTTCCGCATGCAAGCCCTGGACGCTGTAAACATCCATTGCGCCAAGGTGTTTCATGCCCTCGACGGAGGCCAATGCACCTGCCATGGTTGTAAAGATCGTAACACGAGAACTCAAAGAGGTGGTTCGAATGTAACGGCTGTCATTGATCGCACTTCTGCGCTCTTCTACCGTATTCACCACCAGTTGCACTTCGCCGTTCTTCAGCATATCGACAATGTTCGGACGACCTTCCAGCACCTTGTTCACCACGGTGCATTCAATGCCACCCTCAGCAATGGCTGCTGCCGTGCCGCGTGTTGCGATGATCTTGAAGCCCAGCTCAACAAGGCCTTTGGCCAGTTTCACAGTGTGCTTCTTGTCTTCGGTTTTCACGCTAATAAAGGCAGTGCCGCCCTCAGGCAACTTGACCGAGGCCGCCAGTTGCGACTTCACGAAAGCCTCGCCAAATGTGCGGCCCACACCCATGACTTCACCGGTCGACTTCATTTCAGGGCCGAGGATGGTGTCAACGCCAGGGAATTTCACGAAGGGGAACACGGCTTCTTTCACCGAGAAGTACTTGGGCACCGGAATTTCAGTGACGCCTTGATCAGCGAATGTTTGACCCGCCATGCAGCGAGCCGCAATTTTTGCCAACTGCTTGCCTGTGGCCTTGGACACATAAGGCACCGTGCGTGAGGCACGTGGGTTTACTTCCAGCACATACACCGTGTCGCTTTGAATCGCGAATTGCACGTTCATCAAACCAATCACGTTCAGGGCTTTGGCCATAAGCTCAGACTGGCGTTTCAATTCATTGACCATGTCAGCCGACAGGCTGTACGGGGGCAAACAGCAGGCAGAATCGCCACTGTGTACGCCGGCTTGTTCGATGTGCTCCATCACGCCACCGATCATCACGGTTTGGCCGTCGCACAGCGCATCCACGTCCACTTCAATGGCGTCGTTCAGGAAGCGGTCCAGCAACACAGGGCTGTCATTGCTCACTTTCACAGCTTCGCGCATGTAGCGCTCAAGGTCTTTCTGCTCGTGCACAATTTCCATGGCGCGGCCACCCAACACATAGCTTGGGCGCACCACCAAGGGGTAGCCAATTTCCTGTGCATGCGAAATTGCCTCGGCTTCTGTGCGCGCAGTGCGGTTTGGCGGCTGGCGCAGGTTCAGCTTGGTCAACAACTTCTGGAAACGCTCGCGGTCTTCGGCAATGTCGATGCTTTCAGGGCTGGTGCCGATAATGGGCACGCCGTTGGCTTCAAGCGACTTCGCCAGCTTCAGTGGCGTTTGACCACCATACTGAACAATCACGCCAACCGGTTTTTCAATGGCCACAATTTCCAGCACGTCTTCCAGCGTCAATGGCTCGAAGTACAAGCGATCAGAGGTGTCGTAGTCGGTTGAAACCGTTTCAGGGTTGCAATTGACCATGATGGTTTCATAGCCATCTTCACGCAAGGCCATGGCGGCATGCACGCAGCAATAGTCGAACTCAATACCCTGACCAATCCGGTTGGGACCACCGCCCAACACCATGATTTTTTTCTTGTCGGTGGGCTGGCTTTCGCATTCCTCTTCATAGGTGGAATACATGTAAGCGGTGCCGGTTTTGAATTCAGCAGCACAGGTGTCCACGCGCTTGTACACGGGGCGCACGTTGTGCTGGTGGCGCAGTTTGCGAATTTCCGCCTCAGACACGTCGAGCAAATAAGCCAAACGACGATCGGAGAAACCCTTGCGCTTGAGCAAACGCAACACCGGCTCGGTGAGATCTGCCAAAGTTTTGGTTTCCAGTTCCAGCTCGGTATCCACGATGTCTTGAATTTGGATCAGGAACCAGCGATCAATTTTGGTCAGTTGGTGTACTTCTTCAAGGCTGAAGCCTTGGGCAAAGGCATCACCCACATAAAAAATACGCTCGGGGCCGGGTTCGCCCAGCTCACGCTCGATGGCTTCGCGATCAGTTGTTTTCTGGTTCAAGCCGTCGACGCCCACTTCAAGGCCACGCAAGGCTTTCTGGAAACTTTCCTGGAAAGTACGGCCCATGGCCATCACTTCACCCACGCTCTTCATTTGGGTGGTCAGGCGATCATCGGCTGTGGGGAATTTCTCGAACGCAAAACGCGGAATTTTAGTAACCACATAATCAATCGAAGGCTCGAACGAGGCAGGCGTAAGACCACCGGTGATGTCGTTTTTGAGTTCATCGAGCGTATAGCCCACGGACAGCTTGGCGGCCACTTTGGCAATCGGAAAACCGGTTGCCTTGGAAGCCAGCGCGGAAGAACGCGACACACGTGGGTTCATTTCAATCACGATCATGCGACCATTGGCTGGGTTGATCGAGAACTGAACGTTGGAGCCGCCCGTATCCACACCAATTTCACGCAGAATGGCAATGGATGCATTGCGCATCAACTGGTATTCGCGGTCGGTCAGGGTTTGTGCTGGTGCCACAGTAATACTGTCGCCGGTGTGCACGCCCATGGGGTCCAGGTTTTCAATGGAACACACGATAATGCAGTTGTCGGCGCTGTCGCGCACCACTTCCATTTCGTATTCTTTCCAGCCAATGAGGCTTTCTTCAATCAGCAGTTCATTGGTGGGCGATGCTTCCAGACCGCGACGGCAAATGGTTTCGAACTCTTCCGCGTTGTAAGCGATACCACCACCCGTACCACCCAAGGTGAAACTGGGGCGAATGATGACCGGAAAGCCATTGCTGCCAACCTGCTTGGCGATGCTGGCCTGAACTTCAAGGGCCTCTTCCATGGAATGGGCCACACCGCTTTTTGCAGAATCCAGACCAATGCTGGTCATGGCGTTCTTGAATTTCAAACGGTCTTCGGCTTTCTCGATGGCTTCTTCTTTCGCACCAATCAATTCCACGTTGTACTTGGCCAGCACACCGTGCTTGGCCAAATCGAGCGCACAGTTCAGCGCGGTTTGACCACCCATGGTGGGCAATACGGCATCGGGACGCTCTTTTTCAATAATGCGCTCAACAACCTGCCAGGTAATGGGTTCGATGTAAGTGACATCGGCCATTTCCGGGTCGGTCATGATCGTGGCTGGGTTGCTGTTGACCAGCACCACCTTATAACCTTCTTCGCGAAGCGCTTTACAGGCTTGCGCACCCGAGTAGTCGAATTCGCAGGCCTGACCAATCACAATGGGGCCGGCGCCGATGATCAGGATTGTTTTTAGATCGTTACGCTTTGGCATAACTTCCCTTTAATTTTAAAAATTTCAATACGGTTCAAACGAAGGTGTGCACAACCGCGCGTTACGCCTTGGCTGCCTTGATGTCTGAAATAAAACGGTCGAACAATTCAGCCAGATCGTGTGGGCCTGGGCTGGCTTCCGGGTGACCCTGGAAGCAGAAGGCAGCCCGGTCGGTCCGCTCAAGGCCTTGAATAGAGCCATCGAACAGCGACACATGGGTGACACGCAAGTTGCCAGGCAATGAGTCGGCATCGACCGCAAAACCATGGTTCTGGCTGGTAATGGCCACGCGCTTGGTTTTCAGGTCTTGAACCGGGTGGTTTGCACCGTGATGGCCAAACTTCATTTTCATGGTTTTGGCGCCGCTGGCCAAAGCCATCAACTGGTGCCCCAAACAAATGCCAAACACCGGCAGTTTGGTGTTGTCCAGAATGTGCTTGATTGCAGAAATTGCGTAGTCGCAAGGCTCGGGGTCACCGGGGCCATTGCTTAAAAACACGCCATCTGGGTTCAAGGCCAATACTTTCTCAACCGGGGTTTGCGCGGGCACTACTGTGACGCGGCAACCGCGTTGGGCCAGCATGCGCAAAATGTTGCGCTTGGCACCGTAATCGAATGCCACCACATGGTGTGGGCGCTCGCCGGTCTGAAAATGAGGTTCTTCGGCGGCCACGCCCAAGGCCCACTCGCCTTCAACCCATTCATGGGCTTCGGTGCACGAAACCACCTTGGCCAGGTCCATGCCTGCAAGGCCGGGGAAACCTTTGGCCAATTCAATCGCTCGTTCGGCGCTGAATGTTTCACTGCTGCCCTCGGTCAACAGGCAGCCATTTTGGGCACCTTTTTCACGCAGAATACGGGTCAGCTTGCGGGTATCAATGCCTGCAATGCCGGGTACGCCATGCTTTTTCAGGTAATCGGCCAACGGCAGCGTTGAACGAAAGTTCGACACCAGTTCGGGCAGGTCTTTGATGACCAGACCTGACAAATGAAGCCCTGAGGATTCTTCGTCTTGCGGGTTGGTGCCCACATTCCCGATGTGCGGATAGGTGAGGGTAACAATTTGGCGACAATACGATGGGTCGGTGGCAATTTCTTGATAGCCCGTGAGCGAGGTGTTGAAAACCACTTCACCCACTTTCGTGGTGGGGGCGCCAAAAGAAATGCCCTCGAATACTGTGCCGTCTGCGAGCGCGAGCAAGGCGCGCGGGTGGGCGCTTGCGACTAATTTCGACAAGGGAAACTCCAATAGATGCGACAAAACACCCGGGGACAAATAACACCCGCGCAGGCTTTTTGCCTAAGAATCATTCAGCTAGCCGAGAATTATACCCGGAACAGCCGGGTTCGGCCACACCGAAGTGCGGCCTATCCAGAAGTTTGGAAGAATTTGGTCGCAAATCAGTTGGGAAGTCTTCTGCCGTACCAACAAAGCAAAGCAACAGTGACGTACATCAACAGCCCATAAACAACGACCGGGACAGCAATTTCCGCGTTACCCAACAAAGACAATGCAATTGTTAAACCCAGCGTAGAGTTCTTGACACACATCTCTATTGAAACGGTCAGACTGTCACGGGCATTCAAACCGCTTAGCTTTCCACCCAACAAACCCAGGGCGATTGCGGCGAAATTCAAAGCGACGACAGGCATCCAGGCCTGAGCAAACCAAGTGGGCATATTTTCAGATTCGCTCACTCCAATCAAAACAATAATCGCAACCAACACAAACACCGCAAACTTGTTGATTGCTGGCTCAAATTTCTGGGACAGCTCAGGTTTCTTGGCACGAACAAACATGCCAATACACACCGGAATAATCACGATCACCATCATGGTAATGAGGGTTTTCAGAAAAGGAAGTTGCAGCTCGGTGTTGGCCCCGACAAACAGCGGAAGCGCGTAGGACATGTAAAAGGGAATGGTGAGCACTGTCAACAGGCTGGCAATCACAGTCAAGGTGATGGACAAAGCCAGGTTGGCTTTGGCCATGTAGGTGAGTACATTCGAAGTGGTGCCGCCAGGCATGACCGCCGACAAAACCAGACCAGCCGCCATGACCCCGCCGCCGAAAAGACCGCCTATTGCAAACCCCAGCAAAGGCACACCAAGCAGTTGCAACACCGTACCAACGATCACCCCTTTGGGCTGTTCTTTGATGCGTCGAAAATCTTCCACGGTCAGGCTTAAACCCATACCGATCATGATGATAAAAAGGGAAACCGGTAAACCGATCGTGATGTAGGTGTTGCCGAGCATTGTGTCTCCGAGAATATTTTTTGTTGTTCAGCTAATGTAGCCGATGCCGAACCCATGCGCTGTCAGCAAATTGACGTTTTTTCCGCCTTTTTGCACCCGACCGATCAAATAGTTCCAATCACCTTGGCGGCCATCGCCACCAGGCCGCCGCCAGTTCTCGAATGTGGTCAGCGTGCATTCGATGCCCAACGCAATCAACAGCAAACCGCCCACCACAATTTGCGCCCACATGGACTTGAGTTCACATTTTAAGCATCCCCCTGTGGCAACCGGTTTTTTATTTTGCAAACCATGGAATGAGATGCTCGCATCTGTGCTCTTATACGACTATGAGCCTTTTTCTGTCCAGCGCCGAAAGCAGATACAACCAGTGGGTCAAAGAGCATTACCGCTTTTTGATACGCAGTGCATGGGCGTTGACGGGCTCCAAGGTGCTGGCTGAAGACATTGTTCAGGATGTTTATTTTTTGGCATGGAAGCATCGCAAACAGTTAAAAGATGAATCCCTGGCGCGAGCCTGGTTGTTTCGCATCATGCGGCGCTGCGTGATCCGCCACGCACAACCAAAAACCTCGCAACTGGACGACGAAGCAAACGGCAACATTGATCAGTTCGCGCCGGACAGCGACTCCCGTATTGATTCAGTTCGGGCCTTGGCCAGAATTGCACCCATTCATCGCGAAGTGCTGGTGCTGTATTACTTCGATGACATGAGCACCATGGCCATTGCCGAGGCACTTGAAATTGCGCCAGGCACCGTGATGTCCAGACTGGCCCGTGCGCGCGACGCGTTGAAGCAGGTCATGAATCCTGCGCCTCCCGTTGATTCGTCCAACAAAATTACTACTCTTCTTCGGTCTAAAGATGGATGACCCTCGCAACACTTTTCCTGACGCATCAATCGACAGCGAGTTCGATCTGAATGCCCGTGCTGAATTGTCCCTGGCGTACCAGCCAGGCGAAGCCCCCTCGAGCCTGTACAAACGCGAACGCTATTGGCGCACGCCGCTTGTCAGCGGTTTGTTGGCACTGGGCCTGTTCGCAATGGTGGGCGGCGGGTTCTTTGCGCTTCGCCCACCGGAACTGGTCCGCGGAGCTATTGAGCATGAATATTACGAACGAACCCTGAGGGGACAGTTCATAACATCAGCTGAACTGATGCCAAAGTTTGGCTTGCCCGCCAACAAGCCAGTGCCCGGCTTCGCGCAACTGATGCGCCCTTGCGATATCGACGGAAATTTGGCGTATCACTTGACAACCTTTTTTGAGAAGGGCGGCATGGTCACCTTGTTTGCCTTTGAGGAAGGTGTTCACATTCCACAAGGCAGTGGCTGGTGGCGTGATGTGTACTGGCAGGTCAGGCACAACGCTGATGGCAAGGCAGTTGTAATGGTTGCACAGAAAGAGAAGGCGATTTCAGCCGCGAACCGTGCATTGATTGAAGCAAAAAGCAGTTAAAACAAACCAAAGGAGAACGAGATGTCAAACACAATTTCATCGAATGCCAGAAGACATGTGCTTAAGGGTACTGTCGCGGCCATGGCCATGGCGGGGCTGGCCAGCTGGACCAAACTTGGTTTTGCCGCAGACGCAAAACCCCTGCCGGGTTACGCCGACTGGAAAATTCCTGGCGACATTATCGTACATAGCAACAACACACTGGAGACCAAACGAAGCGCCTATGGCACCAGCGTTATTACACCCAACGACCAACTGTTTGTTCGCAACAATCTACCACCTCCCGATGCTGAAATCCTGAAAGATCGGGATGCCTGGGTGGTGGAAATTGACGGGGTTGCCAAACCCGCAAAATTGACACTGGCCGAACTGAAAACCATGGGGCTTGAGACAACCGCCATGGTGCTGCAGTGCTCCGGAAACGGGCGTGGATTCTTCCCGCACAAACCAAGCGGCACCCCCTGGAAAGTGGGCGCGGCTGGCTGTGTGGTGTGGAGCGGCGTACCCGTTCGCGCACTGGTTCAAGCCCACGGTGGCGTGAAAGCAGGTGCAAAATACATGACAGGAACAGGTGGTGAAAAGTTGCCAGACGGGCTGGATCCCTTGAGTGTAATTGTGGAACGATCTGTGTCGGCTGATGCCATGGAAGACGCACTATTGGCCTGGGAAATGAATGGCGAACCCATTTCCCTGGCACATGGCGGACCTTTGCGCCTGATCGTGCCGGGCTTTACCGGTGTGAACAACATCAAGTACATCAAGCGCCTGGCATTCACCGAACAGGAAACCAAGGCCAAGATCATGTCGCACGGTTACCGGATCACGCCCATCGGGGGCACGTCTGGTCCAGACCTGCCTTCGGTTCAACAGATGTCGATCAAGTCCTGGATCAACGCACCCTTGCCGGAGGATGGCGCCATCAAGGCTGGGCGCGTTCAAATCCACGGTGTGGCCTTCGGGGGTACCCATGCAGTGAAGGGTGTTGAGGTGTCCACTGACGGCGGGAAAACATGGACTGCTGCGAAGTTTGTAGGTCCAGACCTTGGCAAATATGCATGGCGCCAGTTTGTACTGGAAGCCGATTTGAAGCCGGGTGAATACCAGCTGGCCAGCCGCGCGACCGACACAAGCGGTGAAAGCCAGCCCGAAGCCCGTGTTGAAAACAAAAGTGGTTACAACAACAACAGTTGGCTGGACCATTCAATCAAAGTGAGTGTGGCATGATATCAAAGACTGTATGGATGCTCGGCCTGGTGCTGTCCTTTGCAACAGCAGCCTCGGCAGGGGAAGCAGAAGACATGGCCTTGGGTAAGAAACTTTTCACCTCTCAAGCAGTGCCTGCTTGCGCTGTGTGCCACACCTTGGCAGATGCAGGTTCTGAAGGGGCAATAGGGCCGGTACTGGATGAACTGAAACCCAGCGAAGACCAAGTGGCCAGGGCCTTGCGGGATGGCTTGGGACAAATGCCTTCTTACAAAAACAGTTTGACGGCAGAGCAGATCAAAGTGCTGTCCAAGTATGTTGCCAAGGCAGCGGCAGGCAAGTAGGTTTGCTTGCCGTCAAGGCTTGATTGTATTTTGCATCAGGTTGAGGTGATGCTCTTGAAATTCGGAGATCAAAAAGGGCTCACCTCGCTCCAGTATGAAATAACAAAATGCCTCCGCAGTTGGGGAAAGGTACTTACCAAAGGTGTAAGTTAAATTCCATGCGCGCATCACCGCCTGCTTCACGGCTTCGTTGCTTTACAGCTCCATCGCAACCGGGGGTGTGATGCGGTGCGTCGAAAATCTTCCACGGTCAGGCTTAAACCCATACCGATCGTGATGCAGGTGTTGCCGAGCATTGTGTCTCCGAGAATATTTTTTGTTGTTCAGCTATGTAGCCGATGGCTGAAAGATTCGCTGTCAGCAAAATGCGGTTTAATCTGCCTTTTTGAATTCTGTGCGAACAATTTGCTCCAGAAAGTCGGCGACCACCCGGGTTTTCAGGGACAACTGGCTGCTTAAACCCGGTGGAAACACCAAGTACATGGGCAAACCGCCTGTGGCCGGGTTGTCGCAATACCAATCTGAAAGAATTTCAACCAGTTCGCCACGTGCCAAGGCGCCCTGCAGCATCCAGTCTGCGCTTCGACCCAAACCCAAACCCGACTGAATGGCACGCACCACCATCATTGGACTGGAACAGGTAAGCCAAGAAGTGACCCGGTGCTTTTGACTGGGCTGCGCGCCGTTTTTAGGCCAGAACTCCCATTCCTTTTGGTCTCCGCGCTGAGAAAATGCAATGCACTGGTGGTGTACCAGATCGGCCGGAGTTTGCGGCACACCGTGCTTTTCAAGGTAAGCAGGCGCGGCATACAACTTTCGCCAAATGGTGGCCACTTTGCGGGCCCGCAAGGTGGAGTCTTGCAACAAGCCAACACGCAAAGCGATGTCAAAGCCTTCTTCTACAATCATTGCGTTGCGGTTGGAGAGGTCCACTTGCAGTTGCACATCGGGGTACTTGGCATGAAATTCAGGCAGGCGGGGTGCGAGAATCTTTTCGCCCACGATCACCGGAAGGCTGATACGAACGGTTCCGTGCGGCTGCCCGCTTTGCAGTTGGGTAATCGCATCACGCGCCTCTTGCTGACTTTCCAGCATGCGCTGCGCATACAGTTTATAAATTTCGCCTGCCTCGGTAATTTTGACCTGCCGCGTGGTGCGGTTAAGCAGACGGATATTCAAATGGGCCTCGAGCTGCGCAATGGCTCGGCTGATACTGGACGGGTTCTCGCCTTTCAGCTTGGCCGCAGCCGCAAAGCTACCTGTGTTGACCACCATCAGGAAAGTTTCAGCTGCTTGAAGTTCATTGAAATTGTTGCTCATGGCGCAATGGTGTAATTCGATACCGGTAGTTTATTTGCACAATGTACATCAATACCATGACTTCACACCATCTCAAAAGGAGTGTGAATCATGAACGAATGGCCCGAAAACCTCACTGGCCTGGACCTGAACTGGAACCTGTTTGAAACCGCAAACAAGGCACTCAGGACAACATTAATTTTGCTGATTGTTTTGGCTGGCATTGGCCTGGCCCAAGCCACGAATCTGACCACTGAGCTGCCCACCGTGCTGGTGACCGAAACCACGGAATGGCTGAACTTTTCCGGCTGGTTTTCTGACGGTGCAATTGGCGGATTTGACGCAGCAGGTGCCAGCATTGGGGGTTGGTAAGACCAGAATGACACAACTGTAATCATGCAGTGGGAAGTTTGTCATTCGAAAGGTCGCACAGTGGAACTGGATTCGGTACGAGGTCGTGCCGAATCTTCAACCACTGGAGACCGCCATGAAAACATTCGCACAAACTTGCTTTGCAATCGCCATAAGCACAGCATCCACCCTTGCTTTGGCAAACAACCCGGTGAATCAACCGATGACCGAATGCGAGAAAGCCAAGGCCACCAAGACAACGGAAATTGCCCAACAAACCACACACCATGATGTGGTGATTCAAGCGATTGCCAAGGCAATGCATGAACCAAAAACAAAGTATTAACTACAAATTCGCTGCGGCGGCCAGCGCCACCAAGCCGTCACAACCGCAAGGCCAAACAGGGTGTAAGCCAAGGCAAACACCCAGCCCGGAGCTTGGTAGAACATCACGCCATGCACCCAATGCTGAATGAAACTGCCACGGTATGCCCCCTGCCCGGCCTGCAGGCGCAACCAGTTCTCAAGCGTAGTGAGCGGGCATTCAATGCCCAGCCAGCTTTCAAGAACAACCACTGAGATAGCAAGCAAGTGCATGGCCCTGAACCACCAGCGGTTTACCCAAGGCCAACGCAACAAATTGCCCCCTACGATCAGCAGCAAGCCACCGACCACAAACAGCACAATGGCAAAATGAATCAGCAACACCAGGTCAGCAAGATTTGAATAATTCATGCATTGAGCATAAACAAAAAGCCCCTCGATGTGAGGGGCTTTTCATTGACCGAATTACATGGGCAGCTTAGAAATTGGCAACGGCCATTTCTGTGACACCCTGGTAACCATTCACAATGCTGTCGCGCAAGCCAGGCACTGTATTCAACACATGGTCGGCGAAGAAGCGGGAAGTCAAAATCTTGTCGCTGTAGAAACTGTCTGTTTCGCCAGCCTTGATTTTTGCTTCTGCGGCCAACAGCGCACGCGCCATTTGCCAGCCAGCCACTGTGGTGCCAGCCAGTTTCAGGTAAGGCACTGAACCGGCAAACACTGCGTTGGGGTTGCCTTTCATATTGTCGACTACAAACTGTGCAGCATCCAGGAATGAGGCGCGAGCCGCATCCAGACGGGCTGCCACTGCCTTGGCGTGTGCAGAACCGGATTCATTCAACTGAACCACTGTGCGTGCAATTTCCGCACACAGGGCTTTGACCATGGCGCCACCGTCACGCGAGGTTTTGCGGCCCACCAAGTCGTTGGCCTGAATGGCGGTTGTGCCTTCGTAGATGGTCAGGATTTTTGCATCGCGGTAGTACTGCGCTGCACCTGTTTCTTCAATGAAGCCCATGCCGCCGTGTACCTGCACACCGGTGGATGTCACGTCGATGCTCATTTCGGTCGACCAGCCTTTCACCAGCGGCACCATGAATTCATACACGGCCATGTTCTGCTTGCGTGTCGCTTCGTCCGGGTGGTAGTGGGCCGCATCGTAAGCGGCACCTGCCACGCAAGCCATGGCGCGCGCAGCTTCGACCTGTGAACGCATGCTCATCAACATGCGCTTCACGTCGGGGTGGTGAATAATGGCAACTGCTTCGTTAGAGGAACCATCAACAGGGCGAGACTGCACGCGGTCGTTGGCGTACTGCACAGCTTTTTGGTAAGCACGCTCAGCCAAACCGATACCCTGCACACCCACCTGGAAGCGGGCTGCATTCATCATCACGAACATGTACTGCAGGCCTTTGTTTTCTTCGCCTACCAGGTAACCAATCGCGCCTTGACCCACGTCACCCTTGTTGTCGCCGTACAGCAGAACGGCAGTGGGTGAAGCCTTGATGCCCAACTTGTGCTCAATGGATGCGCAATATACGTCGTTGCGCTTGCCCAAGGAACCATCGTCATTGACCATGAATTTGGGCACCACAAACAGGCTGATACCCTTCACGCCTTCGGGCGCATCGGGAGTGCGGGCCAGCACCAAGTGAACAATGTTCTTGGCCATGTCGTGCTCACCGTAGGTGATGTAAATTTTCTGGCCGGAAATGCGGTAAGTGCCATCGCCTTGGGGCACGGCCTTGGAACGCACCAGCGCCAGGTCTGAACCAGCCTGTGGTTCGGTCAGGTTCATGGTGCCGGTCCATTCACCGGAAATCATTTTGGGAATATAGGTTTCTTTCAGTTGCTGACTGCCCGCCACCAACAACGCTTCAATGGCGCCGTCGGTCAGCAATGGGCACAGCGCAAAGCTGAGGTTGGAGCCATTGACCATTTCCATGCAAGGTGTTGCCACCAATTTGGGCAAACCTTGACCACCAAATTCGGTGGGGTGCTGAAGACCTTGCCAGCCTTGTTCGCCGAAAGCCTTGAAAGCCTCTTTGAAGCCTTTGGCTGTGGTTACAACGCCATCTTTCCAGTTGGCGGCCTCTACGTCGCCCGACCAGTTCAGTGGGGCTACCACTTCGCTGGTGAACTTCGCGTTTTCATTCAGAACCGCATCCACGGTTTCCTCGGTCGCGTCTTCACAACCGGGCAACTGGGATACTTGATCCAAGCCGGCCAATTCTTTCAACACAAACATCATGTCTTTGACTGGGGCGTTGTAACTCATTGTCGTCTCCAAATACAGTTTTTTTGTTTACAGCTTTTCGGTCAGTTGTGGCACTACATCGAACAAGTCGCCCACCAGGCCATAATCGGCCACGCCGAAAATAGGTGCTTCGGGGTCTTTGTTCACAGCCACAATTACCTTGCTGTCTTTCATGCCAGCCAAGTGCTGAATGGCACCGGAAATACCGAAAGCCATGTACAACTGCGGCGCCACGATTTTGCCGGTTTGACCCACTTGCCAGTCGTTGGGTGCATAGCCTGCATCCACTGCGGCACGTGAAGCACCAATGGCCGCATTCAACTTGTCAGCCAAGGGGTTCAGTACGCTGAAGTTTTCAGCAGAGCCCATGCCACGGCCACCAGAAATAATGGTGCCAGCGGCGGTCAACTCAGGACGGTCGCTCTTGGCCACTTCACGGCTTACAAACGTGGACTTGCCGGAATCGGCCGCAGCGCTCAAGTTTTCAATGGCGGCTGAGCCACCTTCAGCAGCCACTGGATCAAAGGCTGTTGTACGCACAGTGATCACCTTGGTCGCGTCTGAAGACTGCACGGTTGCAATCACGTTGCCTGCGTAAATAGGACGTGTGAATGTGTCGGCGCTTTCAACGCTGATGATGTCGGAAATTTGCGCAACATCCAGCTTGGCCGCCACACGTGGCAACACGTTTTTGCCCACGCTGGTTGCCGGGGCCAGAATGTGGCCGTAGTTACCGGCGATTGCCAGAATTTGCGCTGCAAAGTTTTCTGCCAACTGGTCACCCAGTGAATCAGAATCTGCAACCAACACCTTGGCCACACCAGCGGCTTTGGCTGCTTGCTCGGCGGCAGCGCCACAACCTTTGCCGGAGACCAGCACGTGGATGTCGCCACCAATTTTCTGGGCCGCAGCGATGGTGTTCAGCGTGGCGGGCTTGATGCTTTGATTGTCGTGTTCTGCAATAACGAGTACTGACATGATTTGTGCTCCTTTTGTCCCTGTTTAGATCACTTTGGCTTCGTTCTTCAGCTTGTCGACCAGCGTGGCCACATCGGGCACGGTGATGCCGGCTGAACGCACGGGTGGATCGCTTACTTTCAGGGTTTTAATGCGTGGGTCAACATTCACGCCCAAATCAGCGGGCTTGATGGTGTCAATCTGTTTCTTCTTGGCCTTCATGATGTTGGGCAAGGTGACATAACGTGGCTCGTTCAAGCGCAGGTCGGTAGTAACCACCGCTGGCAGGCTCAGGCTGACTGTTTCCAGTCCACCATCCACTTCACGGGTTACATTCACTTTGCCGCCTTCAACCACCACTTTGGATGCGAAGGTGCCTTGTGGCATGTCTGCAAGGGCGGCCAGCATTTGGCCGGTTTGGTTGCAATCGTCGTCAATCGCTTGCTTGCCCATGATGACCAGGTCAATGCCTTCTTTCTCAACGATGGCTTTCAGGATCTTGGCCACAGCCAAAGGTTGCAGCTCAACATCGGTTTCAACCAAAATGCCGCGGTCTGCGCCAATGGCGGCGGCAGTGCGCAGGGTTTCAACACACTGGGCTACGCCACAGCTCACGGCAATCACTTCAGTGGCCACACCAGCTTCTTTCAGGCGTGTGGCTTCTTCAACGGCGATTTCGTCAAAGGGGTTCATGGACATTTTTACGTTGGCAATATCTACGCCAGAACCATCGCTTTTGCAGCGCACTTTCACGTTGTAATCGACTACGCGTTTAACGGGTACCAGGATCTTCATGCAAGCCATCCCTTCTTGAAATTGGAAAATGTGTAATTTGGATTATACGAAGCGTTTTGTAGAAAAACGCACGATCGTTCGATTTTTCATAGAGTCTACACTCTAAGGGGGGGGTTTGTCGAGGTCATTGGTAGCGGGCACAGATCGATTTCATCGCTGAAAAGCAGCGCTCATCGATTTCATCACGGCTTCGAATGGTGCAATCCAGATCGATCACCCGACCCGTGGTCAGGCTATACACCAGGCCACCAACAGCCACCGGCTCCCCACGGCCCCAGGCTGCATTGACGGCGGGGCTCAAAGCTGCCAGCCGCACCTGCTGAATCACATTCAGCTCGCACAACTTGTCCACATTCCGGTTGGCCTCCGCAGGCGTGGCCGGGTTGAACAACTGGTGATCGTGGGCCAATTCACGTACACCCTCCAGCCAGTCGCCAGGCGCACCGCCCGCGTGCAAGCCCAGTGCAATTCGAACACCGCCGCAATTGTGATGCCCAAACACCAACAGGTGCTTTACCTTCAGGCTGTCGATGGAGAACTGCAGTGCTGTTTGCAAGCTGAGATCGTTCAAGCCGGCTTGGTTGGCTACGTTTTTATAAACGAACAATTCGCCCAGATTGCTTTGCAGCAAGGTATTGGGGTCGGCCCGGCTGTCACAACAGCTCACCACCGTGAACGCCGGGCTTTGCCCTGCGGAAAGTCGTTTGAAATAATCCGGGTCTTGCGCAGTAATTTGCCCCGCCCATTCAGCATTGCGTGCCAGCATTTCATTCAAGCGGTTTTCAGAATATGGCGCGGGTGTCGAAAAAATCACGATGCAAGCGCCTCCACATGGGCATAGACAGAATCGGCCAAAGCCTCCAGCTCATAACCGCCTTCCAGCGTGCTGACCAGTTTGCCGTCGCAATATTCCTCAGCCACACGCTTCAAAAACTGGGTAATCCAGCCGTAGTCCTCTGTGGTCAATCGCATGTCGGCCAGGGGATCACTTTCATGGGCATCAAACCCTGCCGAGACCAGCACCAACTGCGGCTTGAATCGGTCAATTGCGTCAACCCAGTGGGTTTGAATGGCCTGTTTGATTTCCTCACGCCCACCGCCAGGCTGAATCGGGCAGTTCACCATATTGCGTGCGCCGTCCAGCCCTCCACTGAAGGGGTAAAGCGGCGACTGAAAAGTGCTGCACATCAGTACCTTGGGGTTGTTGGCGAAGGCATGCTCGGTGCCGTTGCCATGGTGCACGTCGAAATCCACGATCAGCACCCGCTCGAGCCGGTAGGCATCAATTGCATGTTGCGCGGCAATGGCGACATTGTTGAACACGCAAAAGCCCATGGCACGGTCCACACAGGCATGGTGACCTGGTGGGCGAACAGCGCAAAATGCATTGTTCACAGCATGCGCCATGACCAAATCCACAGCATGCACACAGGCACCCGCAGCGCGGCGTGCAGCATCCAGCGAGAATTCGGACAACGTGGTGTCGCCATCAATGTCGATATTCCGCTTCAGCGGAAAACGCGCTTTGATACTTTCAACATAAGCTGGGGTGTGCACTGCGGTCACAGCCGACCACGGCACCTCGGGCGCCTCGCAATGCACCAAGCGGGGCCACAAATCGGAGGTTTGCAATTTTTCACGAATCACGCGCAAGCGGGCCATGCTTTCGGGGTGACCCAAGCCCGGGTTGTGCAGAGCGCAATCATTGTGGGAAATATAGGCTGTGGTCATGGCTTAGGCCCAAACAGCACGCGAATGCTGGGTTATAGTGAACATCGGACCTGCCAAACCAAGTAAACACGCGCCGGGTCGACCTCTACTTCTATTGAATACGCCTACACCGGACATGCTGACTCCTTTTGTGACTGCTCAACGAATCTTAACAAGCTTTGCCTCCATTCTAATCAGCACAGCGCTTTGCACTCAAGCTGTGCACGCCCAAGACAGCAACAAGGTTAATTTTGCTGAGCACACCAATGCCGCCGCCCTGGCCGAACGCCTGCAGAGCAAAGAAGGAATTCCTGCCAACACCACGCTGGAACTGTTGAAACAGGCTGACTTATTGCCCGCCGTGGTCAGGGCTGTTCAACCACCCAAGAAAAAAAGTGTTCGAAACTGGGATACCTACCGCAGCCGTTTTGTGGAGCCTTACCGGATACGCAAAGGCATTGAATTTTGGGACGCCAACCTCGACACCCTGAAAGAGGCAGAGGCCAAATATGGCATTCCGCAAGAAGTGATCGTGGCCATCATTGGTGTAGAAACAATTTACGGGCAACACATTGGCAATTACCGGGTGCTGGATTCTTTGGCGACGCTGGCCTTTGCTTACCCGGAAGGTCAACGTGACCGCTCGGAGTTTTTCCTCAGTGAGCTGGAAGCTTTCATTGCCTTGTGCAACCGAACCCATCTGGATGCTTTGGAGGTGAAAGGATCGTATGCAGGCGCAATTGGTCTGGGGCAATTCATGCCCAGCTCGTGGACAGCCTATGCAGTAGACGGCGACGGCGATGGCATCGTCGACCTGTTCCACAGCCGCCGGGATGCCATTTTCAGCGTGGCCAATTTTTTGAAAGTACATGGCTGGGAAACGGGAAAAGCAACCCGTGTGCTGGTGGACATTGAGCATGCAGACAATTTGAAGGAACTGCTGGCGCCCGATATTGTGCCCACCTTTACCCCAGCAGTGATGCAGCAAAAAGGCGTGAAATTGAACGGTGAAACTTTGCCCGACGAAAAATTGGCACTGATTGAACTGGTGCGCGGAGAAGCCGAGCCTGCATTCGTGGCAGGCGGGCAAAACTTTTACGTGGTCACCCGTTACAACCGAAGCTCCTTCTATGCCAACGCCGTGCTGGAACTCAGCGAAGCGTTGAAGCTAAGACGGGACATGCTGAATTGAGTGTGTGGTCAGGCAGGAAATACCCCTGTAGACAAGTAACGATCGCCACGGTCGCATACGATAAAAACGATGGTTGCGTTTTCAACTTCTTGAGCAATTTTCAGGGCAATGTGCGCCGCACCTGCTGCTGAAATACCGCAAAAAATACCCTCTTCCGCAGCCATTTTTCGGGCCATTTCCTCGGCCTCAAGCTGGGTGACCTGCACCACACGGTCTACACCGGCAGGTTTGTAAATTTTGGGCAGGTATTCTTGCGGCCATTTGCGAATGCCCGGAATTTGCGAACCCTCGCTGGGCTCCGCGCCAATAATTTGCACATTGGGGTTCTGGCTTTTCAAGTAACGGGACACGCCCATGATTGAACCTGTGGTGCCCATTGCACTGACAAAATGGGTCACCTGGCCACCCGTGTCACGCCAAATTTCCGGGCCAGTGGTTTCGAAATGTGCCAGCGGATTGTCTTCGTTGGCGAACTGATCAAGAATCACGCCCTTGCCCTGATCGCGCATTTGCTCGGCCAGGTCGCGCGCATATTCCATGCCGCCTTTTTGGGGGGTCAAAATGATTTCCGCACCGAAAGCACGCATGGTTTGGCGACGTTCAATGCTGAGGTGTTCGGGCATGATGAGTACCATGCGGTATCCGCGAATGGCGGCAGCCATGGCAAGCGCAATGCCGGTGTTGCCGGAAGTGGCCTCGATCAACGTATCGCCCGGCTTGATGGTGCCGCGGGCCTCGGCACGCTTGATCATGGAAATGGCTGGGCGGTCTTTGACGGAACCGGCAGGGTTGTTGCCTTCCAGTTTGCCCAAAATCACATTGCCACGATCAGCATTGGCTTTTCCGGGCAAACGTTGCAACTGCACCAGGGGAGTGTTGCCGATGGTGTCTTCAATGGTGAGGTATTTCACAGCCGGATCACTTTCAACAAAGGTAATCCGGCTATTTTAGCTCAATGTGGGTGAATAACGCCGTCACGCAACGCTGGCCGGTGTTCAATCCATTGTGGCAACAGCGACGCGATGATCATGGTGAACAAACCCAGCACCATGCCCAACAGTTGCGGCGGCCAAATTTCGCTGGGGAAAAAGTTTTTGGCGATCAGCCAGCTGCTGACACCCACAATGATTGACCACACCGCGCCTTGCGAGGTGGCACCCTTCCAGTACAGGCCAAACACCAGCGGAACAAATGCGGCAGCCAAGGTAATTTCATAGGCGCTTTCAACCATCTCGAAAATCGAAGACTCACTGTTAATGGCAAAGGCCACCACAATGATGGTGAACACGAAAACCGAAATTCGCATGGTCAACAGCAATGCCTTGTCGTCCATTTTGGGATAAATGTTTTTGACAATATTTTCAGCGAAGGAAACTGACGGTGCCAGCAAAGTGGCACTTGAAGTACTCATGATCGCAGAGATCAGCGCACCAAAGAAGATGATTTGCGCCAGCAAAGGCGTGTGCATCAACACCAGGTTGGGCAATACCATTTGGGAATCTTCAGACACCATTGCACCGAACGTGGCCGGGTCGATCATGATCGCGC
Source organism: Limnobacter alexandrii (assembly GCF_005871185.1). Lineage (GTDB taxonomy): Bacteria > Pseudomonadota > Gammaproteobacteria > Burkholderiales > Burkholderiaceae_B > Limnobacter > Limnobacter alexandrii. Next base: position 1,265,614 of record NZ_SWKN01000006.1, on the reverse strand, counting down.
CGTAGGCCAAAAACACCGGAATAAACGCAAAGAAAAAGTACATGGAACCACCCAGCACTGCACCGCGCACGGCGGTTTTTTCATCTTTGGCGGAACTGATGCGCTGGAAAATATCCTGCTGGGGAATGGACCCGAAAGCCATGGTCAGGAAGGCACCCACAAATGGCACCCACAACACGTAACTGAATTCCTCAGGGAAAAGCTGCAGCTTGCCCGCGGCCTCAGCATGGTCTACCACTGTGCCAACGCCGCCAGCCAGGTCGGCCACAATCCACATGATGTACACCAAGCCCGCTGCGATCACGACCATTTGAATGAAATCGAGAATGGCCACTGACAACATGCCACCGAACAAAGTGTAAATAAGCACCACACTGGCGCCGATGACCATGCCCCATTCTTGGGAAATTGCACCATCTGTGAGCACATTGAAGATCAATCCCAGTGCACTGATTTGCGCGGCCACCCACCCCAGGTAAGAAACGACAATACAGGCGCTGCAAAAAACTTCAACCGCCCGATTGTAACGCACGCGGTAGTAGTCGCCCAAGGTGAGCAGATTCAGACGATATATTTTGGGGGCGATGAACAAACCCGCCAGAATCAGGCACATGGAGGCGCCAAACGGGTCGGCCACAATGCCGCTCAAACCCTCTTCCACAAAGGTGGAAGAAATGCCCAGCACGGTTTCCGAGCCAAACCAGGTGGCAAACACCGTGGCGGTCACAATGGGCAGGGAAAGATGCCTGCCGGCCACGGCGTAATCCGCCGCAGTGCTCACATTTCTGGCCACATACAGGCCAATCATTACAGAAACCAGCAAATAGACTACAACGGAGGCAAGCAACATCTTGAAAACCCACCAGAGAGAAAAAATGATTTCGGATTATAGGCAAGAAACATGCGCAGGGCTAGAAAAGTCCCTTGGTGCCCGAGTAAGCAATCAAATAAGGCCACAACAGATCAAGTGCGACCACACCAAATAGCACGGCCAACATGAACACCATCCAGAACAAGGCACGATTCAGGCGCTTTTGCTGTTTCACCAGTTGTTCAATTTGATCATCCACCCGGCCATTGGAGTGCGTCAGGGTTTGATGGAGCAAACGCGGCAAGGCTGGCAAAATTTGAGACCACTGCGCAGCTTCCCATTGCAAACTGGATTGAAAGCCTTTCAAGCCAATTTGCTGGTGCATCCAGTTTTCCAGATAAGGCTTGGCGGTTTTCCAAAGATCAAGATCGGGATCGAGTTGACGCCCCAGCCCCTCGACGTTCAGCAAGGTTTTTTGAAGCAATACCAACTGCGGCTGAATTTCCACATTGAAACGGCGAGAGGTTTGAAACAGGCGCATCAAGGCCTGACCCAGTGAAATTTCTTTCAGTGGCTTTCCAAAGAAAGGTTCAATACAGGCGCGAATGGCGGATTCAAGCTCGTCGATGCGCGTGCCCTTGGGCACCCAGCCCGATTGAACATGCAGCTCGGCCACCCGTTTGTAGTCTTGCCGGAAGAAGGCCAGAAAGTTCTGCGCCAGGTACTGCTTGTCTACGTCGCTAAGCGTGCCAACAATGCCGAAGTCCAATGCGATGTAACGGCCAAAATCCTCGGGTTGATCACCCACATAAATATTGCCGGGGTGCATGTCAGCATGAAAAAAACCGTCTCGAAACACCTGGGTGAAAAAAATTTCCACTCCCTCACGGGACAGCTTTTTCAGATCGATATTGTTTTCGCGCAGCCGTTCAATCTGGGAAATTGGAATGCCGTGCATGCGCTCCATGGTGATCACAGTGCTGCAGCAATAATCCCAATACATTTCCGGAACACGCAACAAATGTCCGCTGCCTGAAGTTGGCGAGAAATTACGACGCAACTGCGAAGCATTGGCGGCTTCTCGCATCAGGTCCAGTTCATCGTGCAAGTACTTGTTGAACTCAGCCACCACTTCGCGGGGTTTCAAGCGCTTGCCGTCTGAGGAAATTTTCTCGATCCACTGGGCCGCTGTTTTCATCAAGGCCAGGTCTTTGTCGATCACCTCAATCATGCCGGGGCGCAGCACCTTCACGGCCACCTTTTTACCTTCATGTTCACCGGCTTTGATCACCGCAAAGTGAACCTGGGCAATGGAAGCGCTGGCCACAGGCATGTTCTGGAAATCCAGAAACATGTCGTCAATTTGTCGCCCCAGGCTGGCTTCTATCAATTCACGGGCTTTCTCGGAAGAAAACGCGGGCACCTGGTCTTGCAGCTTGGCCAGCTCGTCGGCCACATCCTCTGGCAACAAATCCCGGCGGGTGGACAACAACTGCCCGAATTTGACAAACAAGGGACCAAGGTCTTCAAGGGCCCGACGCATGCGTTCGCCACGCGGCGCCTGAACATGCGAACGAGAGGAAATGATCGTGAGAAACCACTTGGCAAAGCCATTGTTGATGGAGTCTGCTGCAATCAGGAACAGGCCATACCTTCGGGCCACCAGTGCAATGCGTGCCAGGCGGCGTAGCTTCATTTGGAAGCACCCAGCTTGCCCACGCGTTTTTCCAGACGGGCCAACTCGTCTCGCAGTTGATTGACTTCATCGCGAAACGCGTCAAACTCGGATGCTGTGGGTGCCATCGCCTTTTCGTGCACCACATACTCGCGCAAATTGCTTTTGAAACGTTGCACCACGTCCCGTGCATTCGTACCCATGGCCGCAAGCGTATTCATGACCCACACGGCTTGCGCATCGCCCACCACGCGCGCCAGGTCACGTTCAGGATCCCAACTTAAATCGTTGATCACCGTGGACACCGTTTGAGCGAAATCCATATCACCTTCAATTGCAGCTTTCCTCGACATGCTGTTGGGATTGCTGACCGAACCGATCAAATCAGCCCACTGCATGGAAATGGTCGTGTCCGAGGGAGCCGCCACGCCATTGCTGGCTGAACTGGCTTGAAAATAACCCTGATCATTCACCCGCAATTTCAATTGCACCGGGGAAATATTCAGCGCCAGCACCTTGCCAGACTCCTTCTGCAATTTTGATTTGCTGCTGCGCTGCTGATCCAGCAGGTGGTTGAGCACCAGACAGGCCATTTGTGTGACGGTTCCTGACATCAAGGCCAGTGGAGCAGACAACAAACCACCCGCCGCAGCCGCACCTTTGGTTTGGCCGGAGGAAAGTAGTTTGGAGGCAAACTGAAACAACAATACGGGGGGACTGGCCAAGGCACACTTCCAACAGTCGAAAATTTGTTTGAGTGTAACCCAGCCGGGCAGGCCAAGCCCGGCGGGTAGGGTCAAAAATTACAGATTGTGAATGCCTGAAAGCACCCAGCCACCGCCTGCAACCGGGCGGGACATGATCCACAGCTCGTTGATTTCAACTGCCGGCGCATCTTGCTCTTCGCGCAGCATGCCTGTGAAGGCCACAGTCGCGATTTGCTCATCCACATCGGTCTCAAAACCAATCAGCTGTGCATCCAGTGTGACCACATCAGTGCGGTTCACCGCATTGCCGCGGGCATCAATTTCAGCCTTGAGGTGATCAACCACCTCGTCGCTACAATATTCGCGCAAGCCCTCAACATCGCCTTTGTCGAACACGCCTTGCATGGTCACGAAAAACTTCTTGGCACTGTTCACAAAATTGGCTTCATCGAAACCAGCGGGCAGGTCTTTCACAGGCGTTGCAGCTGGCATTGGCGCATCAAAAGCGGACGCATTGCCAAACTGGCCAAAACCCTGGTCGTTGCGCGGTGTGCCCATGCCAGGCACAGGATCATTGATTGGATTTGAAGGCGCACTGTACCGGGGCGACTGCGGCGCTTCGCGGTAGCTGTTGTTGCCTGATGAGCCTGCCGCATTGTATGCGGGGCGCTGCTTGGTCGCCTGTTGACCGCGCAACATGCGCACCAGGAACATGACTGCAAAAACGGCCAGACCGATCATCAACAGTGTGCCCAGGAATTCTGCCATACCAGCGCCAAAGCCCAGGTAGCCGAACAGGGCGGCCAAGCCCAAACCGGCCGCCAAACCACCCAAGGGACCCAGGAAACGGTTACGCGGTGCGGCCGCAGTGCCAGCAGTGGCGCCAGCAGGGTTGGTGGCCTGCTGCTTGCTGGGCGCTGTAGAAGAAGTGCCAGAAGGCGCGGTGGGGGGAGACTTCTGGAATTGAGAAGGCGCCGAACGACCAAAACTGCCGCCACCGCCCATTCGGCGGGCTTCTGCATCAGTTGGCAACACACTCAAACTCAAAAAAGCCGCCACAACGGCCAACACTGACAATCGAACAGACCAGACACGGGTTTTCACGACAAAAGCCTCCAGAATTTTAATTTTCGCCTACTGCAGTAGACAGAATCAGGCGAATTTGGTTCCTTGGTGCAGGGCGACCACACCTGCGGTGAAGTTGGTGTACTTCACCTGGTCGAAACCACTTTCAAGCATGATGCTTTTCAGGGTTTCCTGATCGGGGTGCATGCGAATGCTCTCGGCCAAGTACTGGTAGCTGGCACTGTCTTGCGCCACAACCTGACCAATTTTTGGCAACACCTGGAATGAATACAGATCATAGGCCGGGGCCAACAAGGGGTTTACCTTTGAGAACTCAAGCACAAGCACCTTGCCACCCGGCTTGATCACACGGCGCATTTCGCTCAAGGCCACGTCTTTGTGGGTCATGTTGCGCAAACCAAACGCCACAGTCACCACATCAAAGTAATTGTCGGGAAAAGGCAGCTTTTCAGCATCGCACAACGCCATTTTTGGCAAATACCCGTGGTCGATCATGCGGTTTCGGCCCACGCGCAGCATGCTCTCATTGATGTCAGTCAGCCACACTTCACCGCCAGAGCCCACCTTGTCCAGAAAAGCCTTGCTGAGATCGCCAGTGCCGCCTGCAATGTCGAGCACTTTCATGCCGGGGCGAACGCCAGCTGCACGCACGGTGCTGGCCTTCCACAGGCGATGCATGCCACCCGACATAAGGTCGTTCATGATGTCGTATTTGGCCGCTACCGAATCAAATACCTCGGCTACTTTCTTGGCTTTCTGTTCCTCGGGAACCTTCTCGAAGCCGAAATCGGTGATTTTGTCGTTCATGTGATTTAGTGGCTCGCGCAGGCGCCGCCCTTCTTTTGTTCAAATGGAATGTTTTCAGGTGCATTGGCTTCGCGGCTTGCACCAGCGGCCTTCATGCGTTCCAGATAGTCTTCCCACAAGCCTTCCTGGTTTTCCCCCATCCACAGCAGGTATTGCCAGCTGAACAGACCAGAATCGTGACCATCAGAGAAAAACGGCTTGATGGCGTACATGCCTACGGGTTCCAGGTTGGTAATGGTCACTTCTTTTTTGCCCACCTGCAGGGTTTCCTGCCCGGGACCGTGGCCACGCACCTCGGCAGAAGGCGAATACACCCGCAACAGTTCGAATGGCAGGTTAAAACAGGCGCCAGTATCGAATTCAATTTCGAGTACCTTGGACTTTTGGTGCACCACAATGCGTGTGGGAGTGGGAATGTTGGTGGTTTCCATGCTGCTCGGGGTCTTTCAAATGCGTAATCCTCAAGTGTATCTCATCGAGGCCAACAGCGGTTTACACCACGGCGCAGGATTAATTTGATGACGATTCATTCAAGTGTCATATTACTGTCATGGAAATCCACTACTTTAGGTGGCATTGCACACAATAAATATGCCAGAGAAGAGGAAAAGCGAGATGTCCAGCACCATCCTAGTTGTTGAAGATGAACCTGCAATTGCAGAATTGATTGCCGTCAACCTGAGCTTTGCCGGGCACAAAGTGCTGCGGGCCGCCGACGCAGACCAGGCCAAAACCCTGATTACTGCTGAATTGCCAGACTTGGTGCTGCTGGACTGGATGCTGCCAGGGAAAACGGGTATTCAGTTTGCGCATGAACTGCGCGGCCACGAGCGTACGCGCCACGTGCCAGTCATCATGCTGACCGCCCGAACCGAGGAACAGGACAAGGTAGATGGCCTGGAGGCTGGCGCCGACGACTACATCACAAAACCCTTCTCACCCAAAGAATTGCTGGCCCGTATCAAGGCAGTGCTGCGCCGCCGTGCGCCCCAACTGACTGACGACATTGTTGAAGTACATGGCCTAAAGCTAGACCCGGTGACGCACCGCATCATGGGCCATGACAAGATTATTGACATGGGCCCCACAGAATTCCGCCTGCTGCACTTCTTCATGACCCACCCAGAACGTGTGCACAGCCGCACGCAGTTGCTTGACCAGGTGTGGGGCGACCATGTTTTTGTTGAAGAGCGCACAGTGGACGTTCACATTCGCCGCTTGCGCCAGGCCTTGACCATTTCAGGCCACGACCGTCTGATTGAAACAGTTCGTGGTGCCGGCTACCGTTTTACCGCAACGCAAAATGAAGGTGCACTAAACTAAGGGCTCCCCTACAAGGGATATTCCCCTAGAATACGCACCTATGGCGTTCATCTTTTTTCGATTGATACTGTTGGCCATGGTGCTGGGTGCAGCCGCCATCGTGGGTCAAATGGTTGCTGGCCACAAAGGCGCAGTGGCGGGATCCATTTTGGCCTCGCTGGTGGTTTATGCGCTCCATGTGCGTTCAGGCCTTCGCATTATTGCCTGGCTGGATGACTTCAAAGTCGAGAACGTACCCGAAGTGTCGGGCTGGTGGGATGATCTCGCCGCCAAGCTGTTTCGATATCTTCGCCTTCACCAGCGTCAACAGCAGGCCCTTACCAATGCCTTGGTGTCGTTTCGTACCGCAGCCCAGGCCCTGCCCGATGGCGTGGTCACGCTCGATTCCGAAGGCCACATTTCCTGGTGCAACGACACCGCACAAGACCACTTGGGGCTGAAACTGGGCAGCGACATTGGGCAGCCACTGATTAACCTGGTTCGGAACCCAAACTTCTCCAAGTACATTCGCAGCCGGTCGTGGGAGCAACCCCTGATCATGACCGCGCCCCGAAGCCGCAGCAAGGTTTTGTCGGTGCAATTGGTCAGCTACGGCGACCAGCAAATGCTGGTGTTGTCTCGCGACGTTACCCAGGTTGAAAAACTGGAACGCATGCGCCGCGACTTTATTGCCAATGTGTCACATGAACTGAAAACACCGCTGACCGTGCTGAGCGGCTTTCTGGAAACCTTCCGCGACCTGCCCTTGAGCAAGGAACAACAAACCGAGTATCTGAATTTGATGTACACCCAGGCCAACCGCATGCAGAACCTGGTGGAAGACCTGCTGGCCTTGTCAGCACTTGAATCATCGCCGAATGCAGGCGAAGGTGGTGAGCCTGTGGATTTGAGTGGAATTGCACAAAAGACAGGCGATGAAGCACAGCAGTTGTCGGCCGGCAAACACAATATTTCAGTGAATGTGGAAAAAGGCCTGATGGGCTTTGGCAATTCAGCCGAGATTTTCAGTGCTTTCTCGAACATCGTAACCAATGCAGTGCGCTACACACCCGAGAAGGGAAATATCACGATTACGCTTCGACGGGCCGAAAACGAGATTGGCAAAGCCTGTGCAGCTTTTGTGGTGCGCGACACGGGCATTGGCATTTCCGCCGAACACATTCCCCGCCTGACCGAGCGGTTTTACCGCGTGGACCGCAGCCGTTCACGCGAAAGCGGTGGCACTGGCTTGGGCCTGGCGATTGTGAAGCATGTGGTGCAACGCCACGACGGTGAACTGGACATTCAAAGCCGACCGAATGCGGGCAGCACCTTCACCATTTTGATGCCGCTGGCGAAGGCTGGCGCGGCTTCCAAGCCTGTTGCTGCTGAGGCCACGGTTGTTTGACTACTGCTACAGCGCACGATTGTGGCTAAGCCGAGTTCGATTTGAATGCTATGCCACTTTGCCTAAGCAATGCTTCTGATTCCGGCGTGATGCTTCTGGCTTGGGGCATGCGAAACGCTTAAGCGTCTTCGCATCGGTTCCCGGCGGAACCGCCCCGCGCTTCGAAGCCGCCGGGAAGCCTTGCAAAGCCGGCAAGGCGGCATAGCACCCAAACCTCACGCGCTCGGCGAACTCAGGTGGCAATACCCTCGCAGCGCCGATCAAGAAAACCTGCCCGTTTGAACTCACCCGCCACGGTCGGTCCAAGGCCGACACCGAGACTCGGCCCGCTTTTTTGCCGAGCAAGGTGAGTCAGGGTGATTTCAAAAAGGGAAGACAGGTTTTCTGGCGAGAGAGGGTATGCGCCTGAGTGAGCGAGGCAACAGAGGTATACACGCGAAAAAGCGAGGCGATTTAGCCTGGAAACGCCGCCAATAATTCAGCCCGCAAGTCCAGCATCCATTTCGGTTTGGAATCAAGCACCCACTGCTGCCGGGGCGACAAGGAAACGCCCGGCTTGGCCGCGGCCCACACTGGCGCAGGAAAGTGTTTGTCGTCTGTAAAACGCGGGATGACATGCCAGTGCAAATGTGGCACCACATTGCCAAGCGTTGCAATATTCGCCTTGTCCGCTTTGAAAACACGAAGCACGAACTGCTCAAGCAACACCACTGCATCCATGCACAGCAGCCGATCTTCCCGACTCAAATCGGAAAACTCGCGCACATGATCATTCCACACCAAGCGAAGAAACCCCGGATAGTCGGCATCTACCGCTTCGATAACACGGAACTTGCTGCAATTGAAAACCCAATCGCCGCCCGGTGTGGCACACAGGGGGCAATTGGTATTTGGTGAAGCGTGATCAGACAAGGATGCGCTCGATACCGCCATCGTTGGCTTCTTTCACGTAGTTCTGAAGCCATTCCTTACCCAGTACATTTTTGGCAATTTCAACCACAATGTAATCGGCATCTACGTTGGCATCGTCGCTGTAACGGCTCAAACCTTGCAAACAAGAAGGGCAGCTCGTCAGAATTTTCACATCGGCCTGCGGCGCTTTCTCGCGCAGCTTGTCCGCGCCCTTGCGCATTTCCTCTTCCTTGCGGAAGCGAACCTGCGTGGCCACGTCGGGGCGAGACACACCGAAGGTGCCAGACTCACCACAGCAGCGGTCGTTCTTCGTGATGTTCTGCCCCTGCAACTCGCTGTTCATCAATTCATTCACAACCTTCAGCGGATCGTAGGTTTTCATCGGTGTGTGGCAAGGGTCGTGGTACATGTACTGCGTACCCGTGACGTTGTCCAGCTTCACGCCTTTTTCCATCAGGAATTCATGAATGTCGATGATGCGGCAACCCGGGAAAATTTTCTCGAATTCATAACCCTGCAACTGGTCGTAACACGTGCCACAGCTGACCACCACGGTTTTGATGTCGAGGTAGTTCAGTGTATTGGCCACGCGGTGGAACAGCACACGGTTGTCGGTGATCATTTTCTCGGCTTTGTCGTACTGCCCTGCCCCGCGCTGCGGGTAGCCACAGCACAGGTAACCGGGAGGCAACACGGTTTGCACGCCCACATTCCACAACATGGCTTGCGTGGCCAAACCCACCTGGCTGTACAGGCGCTCGGAGCCACAACCCGGGAAATAGAACACGGCTTCTGTGTCGGCCTGTGTGGTTTTCGGGTTGCGAATCACCGGCACGTAATCGCTGTTCTCGATGTCCAGCAACGCGCGCGCAGTTTTCTTGGGCAAACCACCGGGCATGGGCTTGTTGATGAAGTGAATCACCTGCTCACGAATTGGAGCCTTGCCCACAGTGGCTGGCGGCTTGGCGGTTTGCTTGTTCAACATGCCCAGCGATTTGGCCACTTTGTATGCGCCACGCTGCAACTTGTAACCAATGCCTGTCATGCCCACGCGCATGGCCTTGATGGTGGCCGGGTCTTTCGCATTCAGGAAAGTCATGGCCAAGGCGGTACCGGGGTTGAAGCTTTTCTTGTCCATCTTGCGCAGCAAGGCACGCATGTTCATGGACACATCACCAAAGTCGATATCAACCGGGCAAGGGGTCAAGCACTTGTGGCAGACCGTGCAATGGTCAGCCACATCTTCGAATTCTTCCCAATGCTTGATGGAAACACCGCGACGGGTTTGTTCTTCATACAGGAAAGCTTCGACCAGCAAGGATGTGGCCAGAATTTTGTTGCGTGGACTGTACAACAAGTTGGCGCGTGGCACGTGGGTAGAACACACGGGTTTGCACTTGCCGCAGCGCAAGCAGTCTTTCACAGAGTCAGCAATTGAACCAATGTCGCTTTGACTCATGATCAGGCTTTCATGGCCCATCAGGTTAAAGCTGGGCGTGTAGGCATTGGCCAAATCGCCGCCGGGCAACAGCTTGCCCTTGTTGAAACGACCTTCGGGGTCAATTCGTTGCTTGTAGTCCTGGAAGGGCTGCAATTCCTCTTTGGTGAGGTACTGGTACTTGGTAATGCCAATGCCGTGCTCGCCAGAAATGACACCGTCCAGATTGCGGGCAATTTGCATGATGCGGTCTACGGTGTGTTCCGCTTCACGCAGCATTTCATAGTCGTCGGAATTCACCGGAATGTTGGTGTGCACATTGCCATCGCCAGCGTGCATGTGCAGCGCCACGAACAGGCGGCCACGCAACACTTGCTTGTGAATGGCCTTGCACTCTTCCATCACGGGCACAAACACACCGCCCTCAAATATGCGGTTCAGGTTGTGGCGCAGTTCGGTTTTCCAGCTAACGCGAATGGTGCGGTCTTGCAGCACATCAAACACGGTGGCTTCGGGTTGATCAGCCAAGCGTTTTTCCAGCGCTGCATCCAAATGGCCCAAACCAATGGTTTTTATCACAGGGTTGGCCTGTGCCAAGGGCATGTTCATATTGCCCAGCAACCAGCTCCAGCGTTCATGCACCGCCTCAAGCAACTCAACGGCTCGGCCCACGCGGTCGCCCACCAGGTCTTCGGTCGACAATTTGGTGGAATCAACTTCATCGGTTTTGCCCAGAGTCAGCGGCTTTTCGAAGAAGGAGCGCAGCGCAGCAACCAGCTTCAGCTTGTTGCGAATCGACAGTTCAATGTTGATGCGTTCAATTTCATCGGTGTACTCGCCCATGCGCGGCAAGGGGATGACCACATCTTCGTTGATTTTGAAGGCGTTGGTGTGACGCGCAATGGCCGCCGTGCGGGCACGGTCAAGCCAGAACTTTTTGCGAGCCTCGGGGCTGACTGCCACGAAACCTTCACCGGCGCGACCGTTGGAGAGGCGCACCACTTCAGAGGCTGCCTGGGCCACTGCATTTTCATCGTCACCCACGATGTCGCCAAACAACACCATTTTCGGGAATGCGCCACGCTTGGATTTCGGGCTGTATTTCACCGCGCGCAAATAGCGCTCATCCAGGTGTTCAAGGCCTGCCAGAATGGCGCCCATGGCTTTGCCTTCGCCATCCAGGTAATTCTTTATTTCGACAATTGAAGGCACTGCGTCGCGGGCTTGACCATAAAACTCCAGACACACCGTGCGGGTGTGCTTGGGCATGCGGTGCAAAATCCACTTGGCAGAAGTAATCAGACCGTCGCAACCTTCTTTCTGAATGCCAGGCAGGCCCGCCAGAAATTTGTCAGTAACGTCTTTGCCCAAACCCACTTTGCGGAAACGCGCACCTTCAACAGTAAGGCGCTCGGTTTTCAGAATTTTGGCATTCGGTGCCAGGCGGCCGTCGGACCACACCAAGTCGAAATCGGCCTGGGGTGCATCGTGAATTTTGCTCAGGTTGTGGTTGACTCGCGTAACTTCAAGCCAATCGCCCTGCGGGTCGACCATTCTCCACCAGGCCAGGTTGTCGAGCGCAGTACCCCACAACACCGCTTTCTTGCCGCCCGCATTCATTGCGATGTTGCCACCAATACAGCTGGCTTCAGCTGAAGTGGGGTCAACCGCAAACACGCGGCCCGCTTGTTCTGCTGCTTCAGAAACACGCTTGGTAACCACACCAGCGCCGGAAAACACGGTGGCATATTCTTCGCTCAGGCCCGGCAACACTTCCATTTTCACCTGACCAAGCTCTTCCAGCTTCTCGGTGTTGATGATGGCCGACATGGCTGTAAGGGGCACAGCGCCACCGGTATAGCCCGTGCCGCCTCCACGTGGAATGATGGTGAGTCCCAAATCGATACAGGCTTTCACCAGGCCGGGAATTTCAGATTCACGGTCGGGGGTGAGTACCACGAAGGGGTATTCAACGCGCCAGTCGGTTGCGTCGGTCACGTGAGAAACACGGGACAGGCCGTCGTACTTGATGTTGTCTTTTGCAGTGTGCTCGCCCAGCGCTTTGCGGGCATGGCCACGCAATATGGCCATGGCTTCCAGCTCGCGCTGAAATTCGAACACTGCTTTCTCTGCCACGGTCAGCAACTCGCGCACTTTTGCGTTGCGATCCTCGGAATCGGTTTCTGCCGCAGCTTCCTTCACTTCAACCCGGCGGGCATCAATTTCGCCCAAGCGATGGAACAGGGCCTCGATCAGCGCGGTAAGGCGCTTGGGATTGTCCAACAGGTCGTCTTGCAAATAAGGATTGCGGCGCACCACCCAAATGTCACCCAGCACTTCAAACAACATGCGGGCTGACCGTCCGGTTTTCCTTTCCTGGCGCAGCTCTTGAAGAATGTTCCAGGCCGACTCACCCAGCAGACGGATCACGATTTCACGGTCCGAAAACGAGGTGTAGTTGTACGGAATTTCCCGCAGGCGGGCGGTTTCGCCGGCTGAGGGTTTCAATGTGTTTAATTCAACGGGTGCGTTCATGCAAAACCTTTAGACTGCTTAGCCATTCATGGTACCAAAAACACGGTACTTGCGCCTAGAGTGGCGCCTCCTCAATTTTCACCCAAAACCCTTACAGCACAAGGGTTTTGGGATGTTCAGCGCGTAACTTTTACATGCGCTTTGGCGCTGATACACCCAACACAGCCAAGCCGTTGGCCAACACCGTGGCCACAGCCACCAGCAAGGCCACACGGGCTGTTTTCAAGGCCACATCGTCGATTCGAACCCGCTCGGCGTTGTAGAAAGTGTGGAAGGCGCCGGCGAGTTCACGCAGGTAAAACGCAATGTGGTGGGGCGCCAACTCGTCGGCCGCCTTGGACAAAATGTCCGGGTAAGAAACCAACGTTCGGAACAAAGCCAGTTCGGAAGGTGCAGACAAAAGAGTCAGATCGGCACTGGAAATGCTCGAAAGGTCCACTTCAGCCTGGTCCAGAATGGAGTGAATGCGTGCATGCGCGTACTGCACGTAATACACCGGGTTTTCATCCGACTGGGCCAAGGCCAAATCCACATCAAACACAAACTCAGTGTCGGCTTTGCGGCTGACCAGGAAAAAACGCACGGCGTCTCGGCCTTTGGTGAGGGCCTCGGGTTGGCTCAGCATGGGCTGGCTTTCATCCACCCCGCCTGACCAACAGATCAGGTCGCGCACAGTCACGTAACTACCGGCACGCTTGGAAATTTTCACTTCCTGCCCACCCTTCATGACCGTGACCATTTTGTGCAGCACATAGTCGGGGTAACCCTGCGGAATGCCCACATTGCAGGCCTGCAAACCAGCCCGGACACGGGCAATGGTACCGTGGTGGTCGGTGCCCTGAATGTTGATGACCTTGCCAAAGCCACGCTTGAATTTCTGGATGTGGTAGGCCACATCGGGCACAAAGTAGGTATAGCCGCCCTCAGACTTGCGCATGACCCGGTCTTTGTCGTCACCGTAATCGGTGGAGCGCAGCCACAAGGCGCCGCCTTCCTCGAAGGTTTTGCCCGAGGCAACCATCAATGCGACTGCGGCTTCCACCTTGCCCTCGGAATACAGAGAACTTTCAAGGTAAAACTGATCGAAGTTGACACCAAAGGCTTTCAGGTCAAGGTCTTGCTCGGCCCGCAGATACGCCACGGCAAATGCGCGAATGGATTCGAAATCGTCTACATTGCCACTGCCCTTGACAGGCTCGCCATCGGCAGCCTTCACTTCTTTGCCCGCCAGAAAGTCGGCGGCAATGTCGGCAATGTAATCGCCGTTGTAGGCACTTTCGGGCCATTCTGCGTCGCCGGGGTTAACGCCTTTGGCGCGAGCCTGAACCGAGGTGGCCAAGGTTTGAATTTGCACACCCGCGTCGTTGTAATAAAACTCTTTGTGAACTTTCCAACCCTGGGTTTGCATGACAGCGGCCATGGCATCGCCCAAGGCAGCCTGTCGGCCGTGGCCCACATGCAGGGGCCCAGTGGGGTTGGCCGATACAAATTCGATGAGTACGGTTTCGTCCGCATGGGCTTGTGACTTGCCAAATTCGGCACCCTGTTTCAGCACCTCGGCCACCACGGCCACGCGGGCCTGTTGGCTTAGCCGAATGTTGATGAAGCCCGGGCCTGCCACCTCAACCGCATCAACCAGCCCTGCACAGGAGGGATTGCCCTTCACATGGTCGGCCAACAATTGTGCAAGTTCACGTGGGTTGCGGCGTGCAGGCTTGGCCAATTGCATGGCCAGGTTGCAGGCAGCATCGCCGTGGCTGGCGTCTTTGGGCTTTTCCAGCGTAACCACGCCCTCAAAGGGCTGATTGAGGGCAGCAGCAGCGGCCGCTTCGAACGCGGCGATCAATGTGTTTCGTTGTTGGGCAAGCATGGGGACAGGTCTGGCAGGTTTGAGCTAAGCCTCTGATTGTACCAAGTATTCCGTGCCTAGAAGCTTGCAGCCCGTCTGACCGCTTCAATGTCTTCCGGCAAGTTCATGGTCAACTCATTTCTGGTCAAGGCCCGTCGCGAATGTTCCAGACAAGCCGCGCGAATACACGGATTGCCGAAACCAGCCATGGCTACAAATGCCTTTTGTAAACGGATAGACACCTCGACAGTGCCGGCTGCATCCCTGGCCAGTCCATTGAAGGCATCATCAAACATGTCAAGCTCTCGCAAAGAGGGAACGCTGATGCGGTCGTACAGCACGGTGTCATCGGGTTTGTCGTCGCCCGTGGCCCATTGGTGAAAAAGTCGTGTGGTGGTGCCGATCACATCAATGGCGGTCCCGGGATCATTGACCGCAGGGGACAAGGCCCGACAGGCAATTTCACACAACACAATCAGGCCGAACCGAGGGTCTTGATCGTAAGTTCGTTGATCGGCCAGGTAAAAGGCAGAAGCCAATTCAGACAAACAATCAATTTGCTGCTGAGGCGAGCCCGCGACATAGGCAACCGGCTTGTCCGGCGTACAAAACTTGCCCGGCAAGGCAATCAATTCAATGTCGACTTCATGTTTTTCAGCACTTGTTTGCAGTGAAGCCATGTCGATGCGCTGCAAATACCCCACATTGGGCATGAACAAGGGAAGGCCTTGCAGATGGGTTGAATTTGAAGCGGGCTTGCCCCCCAGGTAGGGCTGCTTTAATCGACTGACAAATGACTCCGCAACGGCGAATTCAACCTTGTCAATGGTGTTACCCATGCGCCCAAGGCGGGCAATGCTGTCCATCCAGCGAATGAACGTGAGGATCACCAGGGCAAAAACCAGCACACTGACCACAAAAAGCGCGAAACGGCCTGCGTGTTCGTACAAGTCGTTTTCAAGCGCCACCAATGACACAGCCCCGTAAATGAATACACCGATAAAAACTGACAGGGCATTTTGCGAGGTGTCGTCAGCCAGCACCACCGAAAAGGCGCGCGGTGTGGCGGAATTGCTGGCTGAGGCATAGGCAGTGACCATGGCCCCCACTGCAAACATGGCAATGACCAACATGCTGGAGGTGACCAAATTCAGCAAAGCCTCGATGGACTCGGTGCTGACATCGGGTACCCAAACAGATGCATTGGTTTGATCGGCCAGGGTGGCCAGAAACGCAAAGGCAACCGACAACACACTGACCAGCAAGGGTTTCACCCAGAGCTTTTCGCGAATTCGGTTCCAGTGAAACAACAGGTTTTCTCGCATGTACAGTCCTTATTTCTTTTTGGCGACCCAGGCGAAATGCCTTTGCAAGGCTTCATCGGCCAACAGTGTTTCGGCGCTTGAAAATTGCTTGGCCAACTGCATTTCATCGTACAAATCATGAATGCCATCGTGACAAAGCCTGCACACGTTCACACCTTGGTTCAAGGTTTCTTTGTCAAAGTTTTTTCGGTAAAAGGCACGTCGATGCAATTTTTTGGGGATTAGATGGTGAAAGGTTAACGCGGTAATCCGCTTGCAGCACAAACACTGACCGCTTTTCAACCGGGACGAAGGCATTGCGCACACCTGCCAAGTTCAAAGTTTTTTCTTCACCAAATCACGCATTTCTAGCGCTTTTTCGGTGCCCTCGCCTTCCAGGCCCTCTACCACGGTGGCCCTGTTTTTCGATGGTTGGTTCTGGCTCACTTTCCATTTGCCCACCATGCTTTCAATTTGAACTTCGAAGCCCACAATGGCCTGTTTGATTTGATCCAGAAATTCAGCAGGCGCATCATTCACCGACCAAGGCATGGCTCGGGTGCTCTCCTGCTGCACCGTTAAATCTTCCAGCTGCTGGTGCAGCCAAGTGGCATCATCCACCACCCGCATCTGCCCCTTCACATGCACCACCGCGTAATTCCAGGTGGGTACAACCTTCTCTGTTTCTTTTTTGGTCGCATACCAAGAGGGCGTAATGTAATGTTCAGCCCCTTGAAAAACCAACAGCGTTTGGGGCGACACTGCCAAATCGGCCAACATTGGATTGGCCCGCGCCACATGGCCTCGCAGTGCCATTTGGCCGCTGGTACTTTCCGCGAGCACCATGGGAATGTGGTTGGCATTCAGCCCTGAGGCCGACATGGTAATCACCGTGGCCAGCGGGTGGGCTTTGATCAAACTCAACAACACCGGAACCGAAGTTTCCTCAAACTGCTTGGGCAAATACATGGGCTTACTTCACGATTTGAATTTGGGCTGGGTCGACGACAAGAATTCGGGTTTGGTCGGTGAACTGTTCGACAACGCCCGATACCACAATGGTTTTACCAAAAAAGAATTTTGGCAAGTCGTGAATACCTTGATAGGAATACCAGGCCGCGACCTGGCCATCAATGGCCACAGTCAGGTTGGCAGGATCGCGAAAGTTGGTGTGTGAATTGAGATCTACTTCGTCGCGATCAGCGCGCAGTTTGCTGGAGCGAACCTTCATTTGAACCTGAACTTCCTGGTTCAATCGGGTAAGCGCTTTCTCTGCAGCAATCGGGGCTGCCTGCGCAAGGCCAATGTCGCTTAAGCCGATTAAGCCGATCAAGCCCGCCGATACGCACAGGGCAAGAAGCATGCGCCGCATGTTTTACTCCAAGGCATTGGTGTGGCTTTCAGTGTATATCAGCCTACAGCCAAACGACACGCACAATCATGTAGCCACCCAAAGCCAGCAAGCCTACAAAAAACACGGTTTTGAATGTTTCGGCACTTAACAGCGAACGGCATTTTTGCCCGGCCAGTACACCTGCCATGGTGGGAATCAGGCACAAGGTGGATTCCCAGGCCGCCGCCAGTTCAAAACGTCCTTTCAAATACAAACCCACCGCCAGGGCAAAAGTACCCACGGTGAATACAAGCCCCAAGGCTTGCAGCAATTCATCTTTGCTCATGCCCAATGAATTCATGTAGGGCGCAGAAGGCACTGACGACACCCCGGTTGCACCCGCCAAAAACCCGGTTAGCCCACCCACCAGCGGCGACGCCCAACGCTCATTGGTCGCATTTACATGCATATTGAACTTGAATAAACCCAGCACGGCATACACAAACAGCACCAAGCCCAAAGCCAGTGTGGCATAAGCTGGAGTACTACCAGTCAATATGCCCACGCCGAAAGCTGCACCAATGCACACCATGATTAGCAAAGCAGCAAACCTGCGCACTGCACTTAAAAAACCTGGACCAACCAGCATTTGCCACACATTGCTGACCATGGAGGGCACCACGATAAGCGCAGCGGCCTGCACGGGTGGCACCACCACTGCCATCAGGCCGATTGCGATGGGCGGTAAGCCCATGCCGGTGACGCCTTTGACGAAACCTGCCACCAAAAATGCCAGCCCAACAATCAGGGAGTAGTCGTTGATTTCCAACATGGGTCCTTTAAATTGGGGTGGGGCTGGAATTGCCGCCATCGCCCAAGGCGCGCTGCATGATGAGTGTGCCCACCCAGCGATTGAATTTGTAGCCCACGTTGGGCATGCGTCCAACTTCCTGAAAGCCCAGCTTTTGATGTAACTCTGCTGAACCTGCGGTACCGCCTTGAGTAATCACGGCCACCATTTGGCGCCAAGGGCCTTGTTCACACCGGCGAATAACTTCGCTTAGCAAAGCCACGCCAATGCCCTTGCCTTTGTGGCTTGGCAACAAATACACCGAGTCTTCCACCGTGTACCGATATGCGGGCCTGGGCCTGTAAGTGGCTGCATAGGCATAGCCCACAATTTCAGCGTCAATTTCAGCAACCAGGTAGGGCAACTGTGTGTCCACTATGGTTTGCCAACGTGCACACATTTCTTCAAGTGTGGGCGGCACCAACTCGAAGGTGGCCAGTTCATGCAATACATAATGCGCGTACAGTGCATGCACGGCGGTCATGTCAGCCAAGGTGGCATCACGAATGGTGAGCATCGCTTTTACACCCACTTCACCACAGCAGGTGCTTCGTATTCCTTGAACGCTGCCAATAGCTTGCCGGCATCGGTGTGTGCCATCAGCATATTTCGATGCTGCGGGCGAATAAAGGACTCGGCATGGGCATGATCAAGAAACGAGAGCAAACCATCGTAATACCCATTCACATTCAGCACACCCACTGGTTTGTGGTGAAAGCTGAGTTGCCCCCAGGTCAGGATTTCAAACAACTCTTCGAAGGTGCCCAAGCCACCCGGCAAGGCGACAAAGCCATCGGACCGCTCGGCCATCATGGCTTTGCGCTCGTGCATATTGCGGGTCACGATCAACTCGGTTAGGGCCGGGTGAGCCAGTTCTTTGGTCACCAGGGATTCGGGAATGATGCCGGTGGCAGTGCCACCCAGGGCCAACACCTCTTCGGCCACCACGCCCATCAAACCCAGATTGGACCCGCCATAAACCAGGCCGAGATTGTTGTCGACCAATGCGCGCGCCAATGCCTTTGCACCTTCAGCGTATTCAGCGCGACTGCCCGCGCTGGAACCACAGTACACACAAATATTTTTCATGACAGCTTTAAACCCAAAACACCCAAAACAATCAGCACCACACTGCCGATACGCAGCGCATTGACAGGCTCGCTAAACAGTAAAACACCCATCAGTACGGTGCCCGCTGCACCAATGCCAACCCACACACTGTAGGCAGTGCCGACTGGCAATGTTTTCATGGCCAAGCCCAGCAATCCGAAGCTGATTGCCGCAGCAATCAAAGTAATAACCGAGGGAACAAAGCGGGTAAAACCGTCGGTGTATTTCAGGCCGATGGCCCAAACGATTTCGAAGAGACCGGCAACAAACAGAATTAACCAGGACATGACAACTCCCATCAAGCAATGGGGCCGTCCCCGATCGAAGGTTGAGCGGTGAGGTCGTCCTCACTTCAAGAATCAAAAGTGTTGGGAATGCAAGGCATTCAACCAGGCTTGGCGTGCATTGGCGACAACTTGCGCCACATGCTCACCTGCCGGTGCGGAAGCAATTTTATCACCAAGAAAAGCTTTGTAGCGACCTTGTTCCAATTCCGCCACAACAGCATCAACAAAAGCACTCATTGGACTGTCACCCAACAAGGTTCGAATCATGCCGTGCACTTGCTGCAAACGGGCTGGCTTGCGGTACACATCCACCTGACCTAAAAACTGTCCGATTGAAACCGCATCGAAGCGCGCCTGCACCAAGAATTCATGAAAGTTTGCGGCAACCACCGCCAGGTCCTCGGTGTCGCGGGGCAAACGCCATGCTTTGGCCAGTGACTTGATCTGAGCAGGATTCAGGAAAAACCCCAATGAATAAACCCACCTGTCCTCGGCATTGAGCAAACCGTTCAAGCGATCGTAGTCGGGTTTGTCAAAGCGGGAAAACGGCACCTCGCATGCCGAAGCCAGTTCGCCCCAGCCATTGAGCTTCCCAATCAACTTCAACATCCGCGAGGGTTTTTCCTCACCCATGCCTTTGTTCAGTTCTGCATACACACGTTCAGGAACCAGATGTTTCAACTCACCGCTGTTGCGCAATTCGCGGCAAAGCTGCATGGTTTCTTCGGCCACAGAAAAATCAAGAAAGCGTGCCAGAAAGCGGGCCAGTCGAAGCACGCGCAGCGGGTCTTCAGTAAAGGCGCTGCTGACATGACGCATCAATTTGTTCTGCAAATCCTGAATACCGTTGAACGGATCAATCAACTCGCCAGCCGCACTCATGGCCATGGCGTTCACTGTGAAATCGCGCCTTGCCAAATCTTCTTCCAGGGTTACAGAAGGGTCTGCGTGAAAGGTGAAACCCTTGTAACCATGACCACTTTTGCGCTCGGTGCGGGCCAAGGCATATTCTTCATGCGTGCGTGGATGCAGAAAAACCGGGAAATCCGCACCAACAGGGGTGAAGTCTGCGGCCAGCATTTGATCGACGGTGGCGCCCACCAATACCCAATCCTTGTCGCTGCTGGTGCGCCCCATCAAGGCATCACGAACGGCACCGCCGACCACGTAAACCTGCACATCGGCTGGCAGTTTTGCAATGATGGGGTCGGTCTGAAAACCTGGCAATTTGGGGTGGCGGGCCATGGGCAACACGGGAATCAATGTTGCCCAAGATTACCACCGAATCAGGCCGAATGGCTGCCGGACAAACGCGTGCGGTTGTGCTCACGCATGTAATCAATGGAAGGGCCGGCAGGTACAACCCGTGTGGGGTTGATCATGTCGTGGCTATAGTAGTAATGCCGTTTGATGTGGAAAAAGTCGACGGTTTCGGCTACGCCGGGCCACTGATACAATTCGCGCACGTAATTGGAAATATTCGGAAAATCCTCAAGCCGTTGGCGATTGCACTTGAAGTGCCCGTGGTACACCGCATCAAAACGGATCAGGGTGGTGAACAAACGCCAGTCGGCTTCCGTAATTTGCGGCCCTACCAGATAGCGGTTGTTATCTAAAATTTTCTCAACAGAATCGAGCGCCATAAACACGCCGTTGTAGGCCTCTTCATACGCGCCCTGCGTGGTCGCGAAACCAGCGCGGTACACACCATTGTTGATGTTGTCATAAACCAGGCCATTGACGCGATCAATCATCGTACGCAATGGCTCGGGATAATAATCATCCTGATTGCCTGTCATGTCATTGAATGCAGAATTGAACATTCGAATGATTTCCGACGATTCATTGCTGACAATTTGATGGGTCTTCTTGCACCACAGCACCGGCACAGTGACGCGCCCTGAATAGTCGCTTTTGTGACGCGTGTAAATTTGATGCATGAATTCACTCTTGAAAAGTGCATCGCCCGTGCTGCCAGCCTCGGTGTTGAAAGTCCAGCCATTGCTCAGCATGTCGGGGCTGACCACCGACACATCAATGTGGCTTTCAAGATTTTTCAGTTTCCGGAAAATCAGTGTGCGGTGCGCCCACGGGCAAGCCAGCGAAACATACAAGTGGTAACGGCCACTTTCCGCCTTGAAACCACCCACGCCAGTGGGGCCGGCGCTGCCATCAACCGTTACCCAATTGCGCAGCTTGGCGCTTTCACGTTGAAATTTGCCACCGCTCGAGTTGGTGTCATACCACTTGTCCTGCCACTGACCATCTACAAGCAAACCCATGTTTGTACTCCTTGAACCTCAACATCAAGGCACCACCTTAACAAAGCAAAGCTTTACAGTTGTTCAATATTCTTGAAGGTGTCGGCCACTTTTTCCCGAAGGGCCTGGCGTTGTGAATCATCAAGTCGAGCAATGTTTTTGGCCATCAGGCCAGTGCGCGGATTGGCGGACAGCATTTTTTCATGCTGGTCCAGAAAGCCCCAATACAGCGTGGTGAAAGGGCAAGCTTTGTCACCTGTTTTCTCGGCTGGGTTGTATTTGCAGCCAGTGCAGTAGTTGCTCATGCGTTTGATGTACGCACCCGATGCAATGTAGGGCTTGCTGGTGAATCGCCCGCCGTTGGCAAACAAGGCCATGCCAGCCACATTGGGTAGTTCAACCCATTCCACGGCGTCCACATACACCGCCAAGAACCAGTCTTCCACCTGCTGCGGCACGAGCCCGGCTAACAAAGCAAAGTTACCAATCACCATCAAGCGTTGAATGTGGTGTGCATAACCGTAATCAAGCGTTTGACCGATTGAATCTTTCAGACAGTTCATTTGGGTTTGCCCGGTCCAGAACCACTTGGGCAAATCGCGTGTTGCCTGCAAAAAGTTATCTTCACGCATCTTGGGCATGTCGAGCCAATACACGCCGCGCATGAACTCGCGCCAGCCCAGAATTTGTCGGATGAATCCTTCAGCACTGGCCACATCCACCTTGCCTGCACGATAAGCCGCCTCTGCTTTTTGAATCACCTCAAGTGGGTGCAGCAAATGCAAATTGATCGAACTCGACACCAGTGAGTGCCAACCAAAAGGCGTGTTGGTCCACATGGCATCTTGATAAGCACCGAAATTGGAGAATCGATGCTCAATAAAGGCATCGAGCGCCTGCAAGGCTTGCGCGCGCGTAACTGGCCAGGCGAAATTTTTCAGTATTCCGGGGTGATCAGGGAAATTCGCTTCGACCTCAGCACACACTGCTTGTGTTATTTCATCGGGCTCGAAAAATGCAGGCGGTGTAATTTTGCCAGGACCAGCTTTGGGAAACGCGCTGCGATTGTCTGCATCGAAATTCCATTTACCTCCGGCAGGTTCAGTGCCTTCCATGAGTACACCCGTGCGCTTGCGCATTTCACGGTAAAAATACTCCATGCGCATTTGCTTGTAGCCGCTGGCCCACTTTGCAAATTCAGCGCGACTGCACAGGTAATGCGTATCCTCAAGCATGCGAAGCTTCAGGTTTTCGGACTTCGCCAGCGTTAAAAATTCCTGCTCCAGTCGCCATTCACCGGGTTCAGCCATGTCCACACTGGAAAAGCCATGTTGTTTGCACAAGGCCGCAATTTCCTGCACCAAATTGTTTTGGCCAGTGTCACCAAGTTTGCGGTAGTGAACGGTGTAACCAGCCTTGCGCAATTCATCGGCAAAGTGGCGCATGGCACTGAGGAACAATGCAATACGCACCTTGTGAACCCAAACCACGGTGGATTCGGTGGAAGACTCCACCATGATGATGTCGGCTGATTCAGGGGGGTTGGCCAAGAGTGCGGGGTTATTCAGGTCGAGTTGATCGCCCAACACCACCACGGCTTTGTTTTTACTGCTCATGATATTTACCGCTCATTCGGGGCGCCGCTTTGCGGCATGCGTCGGAGCAATACTTTACATCACCCCAATTCTTGGCCCAGCTTTTGCGCCACGTCATTTCCTTGGCGCACACCACGCAAGGTTTACTGGGCAAATACGATTTGTTGCCTTTGAACGACTGCTGCTTTCCGGCCACGAGAATTACTGCGGATTGAATTTGTTACGCATGCGCCAATCGGCAATCGACTCGCTGATCGATTCGAGACTGGAAAGCAACACGAAATCTTCAGACGGCTTTTTACGCAATGCTGTGGAAGAACCCCCACACCAGATTTCGACCATCGGAGGCAGTTTCTCGCGCAACTCGGCCACGGCCTCAAGCACCGCGGGCGAGCTTTGAATGACGGAGAATGACAAGGCCACGATATTGATGTTCTGAGCACGGGCTGCCAAAACGATGTCGTAAATCGGCGTTTGAGTACCCAAGGAGACGCACTGTGCACCCTCCATTGAAAAAATGCACTCGGCCATCAGCAAGCCCAAACCATGCAATTCATTGGGCAATGTGGTTAGCAACACACGCGGACCTTTGCGCGTGGAGGGAATGGTATTCAAGGCATTGCGAAGCACAACCTGAATGGTTTCGGTGTAAATGTGCTCTTCAAAAATTTCGAAATAACCCCGCGCCCATGCATCGCCTACCATGGCGTTCATGGGTGCGACAATTTCAACCACAAACCTGCGCAAACCCATGGTGAGGGCCAGGCGCGACATGGCTTGGCGAAACTCTTCCGCATCATGCCGCTTGATCAATTCCATGTAGCCATTCAGCTCGTCGAGGCTGTCTGGCGCCACATTCATTCGCGACCCTGCACTGCTGACTTCGGCAAGCTTCACCAACTCGTCAATGCTCAGTCCAATGATTTTTCCGGGGCGATGACCACCGTCCAGAAGACGCTTGATGACGCGAAGTTTTTCAACCTGATCAATGGAATAAATACGCTCGCCGAAGGAATCGCGGCCTGGTTGCGGAAAGTTGTAGCGTTTTTCCCAGACACGCAGGGTGTCTTTGGGCAAGCCGGTATCCCGCTCGACTGCTGCTATTGAAAATGAGGGTTGGCTTAAATCTGCACGCTCATTCATACCTGAACCTGACCACGGTGAAACTTCAACATCTTTGTTTTGTCCTAGACAAATTGACTTGCCACTCTGAACGAATAATAATGGAACTCAAAGCTTGATTGCTAATCAAATTAGCACATTGGCCGAGATTTAACCACACATATAGAGACATTCAAGTGGATTTTGTGCATTGTAAAGACAAGCGTCTGTCTAGTCCAGTCCGGGTAAACCTGTGGAGAACAGCCGCACTGGGATTTCTGCTGCTTGCCGCCCTGCTGCCCTTGACTTCTGCACACGCAGCCGCTGGCAAAGCCAAGAACATTGCCGAGGACTGTCCTGCGCTTTTGAACCATCAATTTCCTCGCTTGCAAGACGAGAAGCCGATTTCGATGTGCCAATTCAAGGGCCAGGTGTTGTTGGTGGTGAATACAGCGAGTTTCTGCGGCTTCACCGGCCAATACGAGGAACTGGAAAAAGTGCACAGCCAATACAAAGACAAAAGCTTTAGTGTGGTGGGCTTCCCATCCAGCGATTTTGGCAACCAGGAATACAAATCGAACAAAGAAATCGCGGCTTTTTGCAACAACACCTTCGGGGTTAAATTCCCGATGTTTGCAAAAACCGTGGTGAAAGGGGATTCGGCCAACCCTTTTTACAAGCAATTGGCCCAGACCAGCGGAGAACAACCCGGCTGGAATTTCCACAAGTACCTGATTAATCGACAAGGACAAGTTGTAGAAACTTTTAAAAGCAATGTTTCACCAACAAGCCCGGAGGTTACACAGGCAATTCGCCGTGCACTCGATGCACATCCAATCACAAAGCAGTAATTATTATTGGAGCGCTTCATCATGAATGCACCGGACGGACTTTTTTTACCTGATGAACAATCACGCGCGGACAAGCGCAACATTGCCATTCAACGCGTGGGCGTGCGTGCAATCAAGCACCCCATCATCGTTGAAACACTGGAAGGGCCACAACCTTCGGTTGCCACCATTGATATGTCGGTGTTCCTGCCCAGTGATGTCAAGGGCACACACATGTCACGCTTCCTGGAAATTTTGCAATCCCAGGAAAGTGCATTAACACCCGTGGGCCTGAAGCAAATGATGCACGACATGCTTCAACGACTGGATTCCAATGCAGGCACCATCACCATGAGGTTTCCTTACTTCGTGCGCAAGGTTGCGCCAGTGTCGGGCGTAGCCAGCCTGTTGGATTATGAAGTGACGCTGGAGGCTGACAACAACGGTGGTACCACTACCGATGTCTTCATGACAGTGGTCGTACCCGTAACAAGCCTGTGTCCTTGCTCGAAAAAGATTTCCGAATACGGCGCACACAATCAGCGCAGCCACATTACGATTCGAGCCTTGGTGGCCGACGGTATTGCAGTAGAGGAACTGATTCGCATGGCGGAAGAATCGGCCTCGTGCGAATTGTGGGGTTTGCTCAAGCGCCCAGACGAAAAATACGTGACCGAGCGTGCTTACGACAACCCGAAATTTGTAGAGGATTTGGTGCGCGATGTGGCGATCCGCCTGCGAGCCAGCAAGAAGGTGTTGGCTTATAGAATTGAAAGTGAAAACTTTGAATCAATTCACAACCATTCGGCGGTGGCCTGGATTGAAGAGGACAAACGCAAACAAAAGTAGGAAGTAGCTTGGTTCTGGCTTCAAAAGCCAGAGCCACTTTCACTTATTGCAGTAAATAAAAGGTTAGGATGTTAGTGAATACCCTCGCTTTATTTAAACCTGAGCACACATGACCAACAATACAAAAGAGTTGTTACCAAAAGTCGCAATTGTGGGGGGCGGTATTTCCGGCCTCACAGCCGCCTATGCGCTACGAGACCATGCACACACCACGCTGTTTGAAGCCAATGACTACATTGGCGGCCACACCAACACCGTGGACATTGAAGTCGAGGGAAAACTGGTTGCGGTGGACACCGGCTTTCTGGTGTACAACGAACGCACCTACCCGAATTTGATTCGCTTGTTCGACGAACTGGCTGTGGAAACAGTCGAGTCGGACATGTCTTTCTCTGTGTGCTTGCCTGAACTGAATATTGAATGGGCAGGCACAAACCTGAACACCGTATTCGCACAACGCCGCAATTTGTTGCGCCCGCGTTTTATTCGCATGCTGCTGGACATTTTGCGCTTCAACAAAGAAGCCACCGCGATGGTGGCCGATGCGGGGCGAGCCGCACTATTCCAAAGCAAAGCAAAAATGCATTTGGGCGACTATCTGGTCGAGGAAAAGTACAGCGCTGAATTTCGTGACTGGTATCTGATTCCAATGGCCGCGGCCATTTGGTCTTGCCCCAGCGAACAAATGCTGGCGTTTCCCTTGGCCACTTTCATTCAGTTTTGTCACAACCACGGTCTGTTGCAAGTGAATGACAGACCCAAGTGGTTCACTGTGAAAAACGGTGCGCGCAACTACGTGCAAAAAATATTGCCACTGGTAGATGTGGTTCACCCAAGCACCCCGGTGTTGGAAGTTGACACCACAGCTGCAAAACCGATTGTAAAAACGAAACTGGGCGAGCAAGAGTTTGACCATGTGATCATGGCCTGCCACAGCGACGAAGCGCTGGGCATGCTCAACGGAAACGAGGCCCAAAAAGATCAGTTACAGCACATCAAATACCAGCCCAATGTGGCCTACCTACACACCGACGTAAAACTGATGCCCAAAACCCGCAGCACCTGGTCGTCCTGGAATTACCTGAGTGATGTGTTAAACCCCCAGCCCAGCGTGTCGGTCACCTACTGGAGCAACCTGCTGCAACCGCTGCCGGTGAAAAAACCGATCTTTGTGACATTGAACCCGATCATACAACCCGATACGAATCAAGTATTTCGGGAAATCCATTACTCCCACCCCGTGTTTGACGTGCCAGCTGTTCAGGCCCAGCAGGCCTTGGCCGAACTTCAAGGCTTAAACAATGTCTACCTGGCAGGTGCGTGGATGAAATATGGCTTTCACGAAGACGGACACACTTCTGGCTTGAATGCTGCACGCGCAGTAATTGACAACTTGGCGAAAACCAGACAAAAGGCGGCTTGATGGCGCAAGGGCGTTTTCAACTCAACAATGTAAAACTGGCCTGGGGCCTGGTGAAACATCACCGGGCACTCCCAAAGGCCAATGGTTTTGCCACTGGCGCTTGTTTCGTTCGCCTGGAATTTTCGACACAGCCTGAGTCAAAACCTGCGCACAAATACCCGGTGATCGACGGCAAAGGCCTGGTGTCCGTGTCAGCCCGCAATTACGGGTTTGAGCAACACGCGCTAAAGTTTCCAGAATTTGTCACTGCGCTGGTTTGCAAGGTTGAATCAGAAACAGGCATGGCCCTGCAAGGCCCGGTGCATTTGCACACCTTTCCAAAAGTATTCGGTTATGTGTTCAACCCGGTCAGCTTTTGGTATTTCCACAATGAGGCACAACAATGCCGCGCTGTGATGTGTGAAGTGAACAACACATTTGGTGAACGGCACTTTTACTTGTTGACCGCCCCTGAAAGCCAGGCACCGCTTGACAAAGGCATGCTGCTACATGCCCGAAAAGAATTTCATGTGTCACCTTTTTTCCCGGTCTCCGGGCGCTATGAATTCAGGTTTGTCAGCAGCGCAAACCGAACCATGGCACGCATCAACTACTTTGAAGGCTCCCTTCAGCAGCTCAGCACCAGCGTGAGCGGAGAACTGATGCATCCAAGCACCCAGCTTTGGGGTAAAACCTTATTGAAATACGGTTGGTTTACATTGGCCGTAATCGCAAAAATTCATTGGCAAGCGGTGAAACTGCTGTTCAAAGGCGCAAAGTTTCATGGCAAGCCTGCCCCACCCCGTCAAACAATTACGCAGACTGAAATCGAAGCATGACTCAAGCCATTACATTTTCCCAGTTCCAGCTGCCCAGCCACGCACCGTCGTCGGCACAGTGGACCCTGAAATTGCTGACCAAACTGAAAAAGGGACGCCTGGAGATCGTGACTCCCGAAGGTGTGCACCTGTTGTTTGGCGGCGAGGAAGACCAGCCCAGCGCAAAAATCAAATTGAATTCCTGGGCTGTGTGCCAGCGGGCACTGAAAGCAGGTGACATCGGTTTTGCAGAAGCCTACATTGCGGGCGAATGGGAAACGCACGACATTGCCTCGGTACTGGGTGTGTTTCTTGAAAACCGCAAAGCAGTGGAAACCGTGATTTACGGCAGTTTTCTGGGCAGTATCGCTTACAAAATCAAACACCTGTTGAATCGCAATACCAAGGCCCAAGCCAAGAAAAACATTCATGCCCACTACGATTTGGGCAATCCGTTTTACCAGTTGTGGCTGGACCCTACCATGACCTACTCGAGTGCGCTGTTTGATGGCGACACCAGCCTGAGTCTGGAACAGGCCCAGCATGCCAAGTACCAGGCCATGCTGAACTACTTGACTCCCGGGGCGGGTGAACAGGTTCTGGAAATTGGATGTGGCTGGGGTGGCTTTGCTGAAAAGGCCTGTGCGTCGGGTGCTGACTTGGTCGGCTTGACCTTGTCGACGGAACAACTTGCCTTTGCCAAAGCACGCCTGGCAAAACAGGGTTTTGCAGAGAAGGCCGATTTCAGGCTGCAAGATTACCGCGACTGCCGTGGCCAGTTTGACCACATTGCTTCAATTGAAATGTTTGAAGCCGTGGGCGAAGAATACTGGCCAGCCTACTTTCAGTCGGTGAATCGACTGTTGAAAAAAGGCGGCAAGGCAGCCATTCAAACGATTTTGATTCAAGACGAGCTATTCGACCGTTACCGCAAAGGCACCGACTTCATTCAGCAATACATATTCCCGGGTGGCATGTTGCCGTCACCTGCAAAATTCAGAGCCATGGCAGAAAAGCATGGTTTGCGCGTGGTATCGGAAAAAGCCTTTGGAAAAGACTATGCTGAAACATTGCGCCGCTGGCGCTCGCAGTTCATGAAAACGCTGGAGCAGGTGAAAAACCAGGGCTTTGACGACCCGTTCATCCGCACCTGGGAGTTTTACCTGGCCTACTGCGAAGCGGGGTTTGAATACGAAAGTACCGATGTCATCCAGTTTTACCTCGAGAAGGTTGAAAATCAATGAAGTTGTTTCCGGTTCAGTTCATTCAACGTGCTTTGCTGTGCTTTGCCCTGCTGGGCACAGCCCCCTTGGCGCTGGCCAACAGCAACTTGAACGCGCCGCCAAAACAGGTCACGCAAACCATTGAGAACGCCAAGCTGATGGGCTATGGCACGCTGCGCTGGTTTGGTTTGCGCGTGTACGACGGCCAACTTTGGTCCAACGCCGAACCCGAAGGCTTCAATTACAAGCGCGACCCCTCTTGGCTGGAACTGAAATATGCCCGCGATTTTGATGGCAGCGACATTGCCGAACGCAGCATTGATGAAATGGAAGAGATTGGCGCAGGCACTGAAGTGCAACGCCAGGGATGGCTGGTCAAATTGAACGAGATTTTTCCCGACGTAAAAAAAGGCCACACCTTGAGTGCGCTGTTTACGCCAGGCAAGGGGGTTCAGTTTTTCCGAAATGGCTTGCCCCTGGCCAAAGTGGACGACCCAGAACTGGCCGAGGCATTCATGGGCATTTGGTTGGACCCAAAAACTTCTGCACCTGAAATGCGCCGTGAATTGATTGGCTTGAAACGCTGATTAACGGCCGCGCCGACATGAATCAACAGCCCCGCACCAGCGCCAAAGACCTGCTGAATTACGGCCTTTTGGGCTGGGCCTTGGGCGCTGTGGCCGTGCCCATATACATTCAGGTGCCTTACCTGTATTCCCGCATTTACGAAGTGCCCTCCGCATGGGTGGGCATCATCTTGTTGCTCTCACGGTTGCTGGATGCGGTACTCGATCCCGCAATTGGCTTGTGGGTTGACCGCCGGGGCGGCAAGGGCAACCGCTACGCCCTGCCCTTGCTCCTGGCCGTGCCCCTGTTGTTGCTGGGCATGGCGGGCGTGTTTTTCCCGCTGGGCAGCAACCCGACTGAATATGCCGCCAGCCTGATGGTGAGCCTGATTGTGGTTCACCTGGGCTATAGCTTTGCCAGCATTGCCTACCAAGCCTGGGGTGCCGAATTGGGCCACACCGACAAAGAGCGCTCAACCTATGTGGCGGTGCGTGAAGGTGTGGGCATTCTGGGTGTGGTATTCGCAGTGTCGCTTGCGCTGGAGACCAATGCTGGACTGATTTTCACTGTGTTCGCGGTGATGTTGGTGTTGGGCATGTTTTTGCTGCTTAAATTCTCGCCACAACCTGACAAAAGCGCACAACAGCCCCTCAGCCCGCTTGCGCAAACTTTCGACCATGCGCAAACCAGTGTCGCAACGGCCATTCGCAAAGGATTTGCCGACATTGTGCAACCTTTGCGCCGCCAAAATTTTCGCAAATTAATGGGCGTATTTTTGTGCAATGGCCTGGCTGCGGCATTGCCGGCCACGCTGGTGCCTTTTTACATGCGCGACCGCTTGGGCCTGGGCGATTCCGATCAATGGGTACTGGCCGTGTACTTTTTGGTAGGTGCGGCATCCACGGTATTCTGGGTGTGGCTGGCCAGTAAAATCGGCTTGGCACGTTCATGGCTCTTGGGCATGGTGTTGTCCATTCCTGCCTTCATTGTTGTGGTGGTATTGGGTGAAGGCGACCTGGCTGGCTACCTGTTCGTGTGCATAGTCACTGGCTTCGCGCTAGGTGCAGACCTTTCGCTGCCTGCTGCCCTGGTGGCCCGGCTAATCGAAGAGAACGGCGAACGTGGCAAAACAGAAGGCACCTATTTTGGGCTTTGGAATTGGGTCAACAAATTCAACCTGGCACTGGCACCCAGTTTTGCGCTGGGCACCTTGCAGTGGTTCAACTATTCAGCCGACATGGCAACAACCGAGTCTTATCAAAACATGGGGCTGCTGCAGCAATTGGCCAACGACCCACTGCTGTGGGTGTACGCCTTGGTGCCTTGCGCCTTGAAGCTGCTGGCCATTGTGCTGTTGGGCCGCAGTGGGCTGGCCAGCCTGAACCGAACAAACAACAATACCGCAATTGGGAGTACCGCATGATTATCGCAAAACAATCGGCAAAACAATGGGCACGCAAGCTGCAACTGGCATTCCTTGCCTTGGCAGGTGCACTGGTTTTAACGGCCTGCGCAAGCCCGCAACCCAGCGACTATGCCCAGGAAAAACCTGTGCTGAACTTGAAAGAATATTTCAATGGCACCATTGATGCGTGGGGTGTGTTTCAGGACCGCTCGGGCAAGGTGGTAAAGCGCTTTACTGTGGTGATGAAATGCACCTGGGATGGTGACACCGGTGTGTTGGACGAAGATTTTACCTACTCGGATGGCACCACCCAGAAACGCATCTGGACGTTGAAGAAAGACGGCAACAAATACACAGGCACTGCGGGCGATGTATTGGGTCAGGCGCATGGTGAAACTTCAGGCAATGCATTTCAATGGAAGTACACCATGCTGCTGCCCGTCGATGGCACCACCTATGAAGTGCAGTTCGATGACTGGATGTACCAGATGGACGACAAAGTGATGTTGAACCGCGCCACCATGAGCAAGTTCGGCATTGAATTGGGCGAGGTGTTGTTGAGCTTTCGCAAACGAGATTGAAAAGGAACCCGCATGAGCTTTAACCCGAAACTGACCCAATGGCAAAACAAGCGGGTGTGGCTGGTGGGCGCCTCCACCGGCATTGGTGAAGCCTTGGCCCGCCAGCTGGACCAGCTGGGCTGCAAGCAAATGTTGTCGGCCCGCAGCGCAGACAAACTGACCACACTGGCTGGCGAATTGCAACATGCCACCGCCCTGCCCCTGGACATTACCCAACAAGCGGCTGTGAAAGCAGCATTTGACAATATTACGGCGGCTTGGGGTGGTGTCGACCTGATCGTGCTGATGGCGGGCACTTACTCGGAAATGTCGGTGGCTGAATTCGACATCGAGAAAGTGAAACAACAAATCGATGTGAACCTGAACGGCACCATGTATGTGCTGGCCAATGTACTGCCCAAATTGCTCGCACAACAGTCGGGGCACCTGGCCATTGTATCCAGCGTGGCGGGCTACCGAGGCCTGCCCAATTCACTGGCCTATGGGCCAACCAAGGCAGCGTTGATCAACCTGGCCGAAGCGCTACACGTGGAGTTAAAGCCGCACCATGTGGGCGTGAGCGTGGTGAATCCAGGTTTTGTAGACACCCCACTGACCCGCAAAAACACCTTCCCCATGCCGTTCTTGATTACTGCTGAAAAAGCGGCGCAGGAAATTATCACTGGCCTTGAGAAAGGCGAATTCGAAATTCACTTCCCCAAGGCGTTCACACGCTCGCTTCGAACCTTGCGCGTGCTGCCTTATTCTCTGTACTTTGCTGCAGTGCGCAAGCTGACTGCAAACAAAAACAAAGCGGAACTGGGCCATGAGCAAAGCAAGTAACGCCTCCGGAAGAACAGCTGGCCTGGCGCCACTGGATCGACAGCAGCTTTCCGAACCACTACGCAGATTGATTGATTTTTTTGAACACCTGACCGAGCAAACGGTGGCTGACATGCCCAGGTTTTATGCGGCGGATGCTTATTTCAAAGACCCATTCAACGAAGTAAACCGGGTTGAAGACATCGCCCGCATTTTTGGCGAAATGTTTCATCAGGTCGAGAACCCTCGCTTTGTGGTGCACACCGCATTTCAATCGGGCCAACAGGTGTTCATGGCCTGGGACTTTCTCTTTGAGATGAAACGTTTCAAGGCCGGACAGGTGCAGTGCATCAAAGGCTCCTCACACCTGTTGTTGAACCAAAATGGGCTTGTACAGTCCCACAGAGACTACTGGGACACGGCTGAAGAGCTTTATGAAAAGATCCCGGTGCTGGGGGGACTGATGCGCTGGCTGAAAAAGCAGGCGGGCTGAAAGCCTTGGCCGAACCGTTTCGGCGTACAC
Organism: Limnobacter alexandrii; assembly: GCF_005871185.1. GTDB lineage: Bacteria > Pseudomonadota > Gammaproteobacteria > Burkholderiales > Burkholderiaceae_B > Limnobacter > Limnobacter alexandrii. The sequence continues at coordinate 1,232,244 of NZ_SWKN01000006.1, read as the reverse complement.
TTGTGCACATAAAAGCCCCATGTCACCAAATCTTCATGCGCTTCATGACATGTCTTGTTAAAATCACAAAGTCAAATCTATTCAGTGAAGGTGGAGCAACATGTTGTATCCAGAATTATTCAGGTCGTTGGAGTCCGTTCGTTGGAACATGGAAAAAGACATCAATTGGGATCAGTTCGATGCTTCCAAGTTGTCTGAAGAGCAGGCCCAAACCATCAAAATGAATGCAATCACCGAGTGGTCCGCCTTGCCGGCCACTGAAATGTTCTTGCGTGACAACAAACACGACAGTGACTTTTCTGCCTTCATGTCCATTTGGTTTTTTGAAGAGCAAAAACATTCGCTGGTGTTGATGGAGTACCTGCGCCGCTTCCGGCCCGATTTATTGCCCACCGAGGAAGAATTGCATGCAGTGCGCTTTGAATTTGACCCAGCGCCACCGCTTGAAACGCTGATGCTGCACTTCTGCGGCGAAATTCGCCTGAACCACTGGTACCGCTGCGCCTCGGATTGGCACACAGAACCCGTGATCAAGCAAATTTACAAAATTATTTCGCACGATGAAGCACGCCATGGTGGCGCCTACCTGCGTTACATGAAAAAAGCCCTGGTTGAGGTGGGCGACGGTGCACGCGCTGCATTCAGCAAAATTGGTGTGCTGATGGCTTCAGCCCGCCGCACCCAGAAACCCTTGCACCCCACCAACCTGCATGTGAACAAAGACCTGTTCCCCAACGACACAGTGCAAAGCCGCTTGCCTGACCCCGACTGGCTGGAAAACTGGCTGGATGGTCAAATTCGCTTTGATGCCGACTGGGAAAAGAAAGTGGTTGACCGCATTTTGCACAACATGAGTTTGCTGTTTGAACGCACTTTCGAATCGGTACAAGACCTGAACCGCTACCGCAAGGAAGTGATGGCGCGCTTGGGTACCAGCGACACGCCCGTTGGCAACGCTGCCTGATTGATTGCTTCAACATGACAACAACCGGAAAACCGGCACGCTTTGAAAAAAAGGTGTGCCACCCCAACGAACTGGCTGAGCGCGCCAAAAAACTCAAAGGCCCCGTGGTGTTTACCAACGGGGTTTTTGATTTGCTGCACCGTGGCCACGTTACCTATCTGGACCAGGCTGCCCAGGAGGGCCAAAGCCTGATTGTGGCAGTGAATTCAGATGAGTCAGTCAAGCGTTTGGGCAAAGGGCCAGACCGCCCCATCAACACACAGATTGATCGCATGCATGTTTTGGCCGCGCTGGAATGCGTGGCCTTGGTCACCTACTTCGAAGAAGACACGCCCCTGAATGCAATTTTGGCAGCCCGCCCGGATGTATTGGTGAAAGGCGGGGATTGGCCTGTTGAAAAGATGGTCGGAGCCAAGGAAGTTCAAAGCTGGGGCGGCACCGCGCTGTCCATTGCGTTTGAACACGAGCGCAGCACCACCGCCACGCTCGAGAAAATCCGCAAACTTTAAGCCTTGCCTGGAGAAACCGCTGCCTGAGCAAATTGCTCGGGCAGACTTGCCACATGAAGTGTGGAGGTGGGAAAGGCAATTTCAGCCCCGTGTTGCTCAATAATCTCGGCGATTTTCAACAGCACGTCTTGTTTCACTTCATGGTACTTCACCCAGATTGTGGTTTTGGTGAAGGTGTACACCATCAGGTTGACGCTTGAATCGCCGAACTGGTTCAAGTTCACAATCAAGGTTTGATTGTCGTCAATTTCATCATGCTCAATCAGCATGCGCTTGACCGAATCAACAATGCTGCGCACTTGGGCAATGTCGTCATAACGCACGCCAATGGTCTCCTGAATTCGGCGGTGCGTCATGCGCGACGGATTTTCAAGTGAAATGGTGCTGAATGTGGCATTGGGCACGTACAGTGGGCGCTTGTCAAAAGTACGAATACGGGTCAGTCGCCAGCCAATGTGCTCTACCGTGCCTTCAATGTTCTTGTCGGGCGAACGCACCCAATCGCCCACCACGAAAGGGCGGTCCATGTACACGGTCAAGCCGCCAAAAAAATTCGCCAGTAAATCTTTGGCGGCAAAGCCCACGGCAATGCCACCCACACCACCAAAGGCGAGCACACCTGAAATACTGAATCCCAGATTTTGAAGAATCACCAAGGTGGCGGTGATGATGATGGAGGCGCGAAGCAATTTGCCAATCGCACTGGCTGTGGTGGCGTCGAGTGGTTCCTTGATTCTGTCAGGGCTTTGAAGCGCCACTTCAAATCGTTTGGCCAGCCCAAACAAAAACCAGGTGATCAGCACAATAATGCCGACCCGGCGCACCGGGTCGATGAACTCAAAAATCTCGGCATTGTTTGCAGTGTGTGTAATTCTCGCTGCCCAGGTAACGCCCAGCAACCAGATCAATAATTTCAGGGGCTTGCGGGCACTTTCGAGGAAGACATCGTCCCAGGGATTATTCGACTTTTCTGCCAGTCGCCCCAAGCGGTTGAACACCAACCCTACGGCGTAACTGAGCAACAGGGTGAGAAACACGACCGTGAACACCTGATAAACCCAAGTGTTGTAAGCAAAAACCCCGCTGGGCACGCCCAAGCCCAGGAGCCATTCTTTAAGGCCGGAAAAATTCATGGCAACTTCTTGATGAAAACAAAAGAACAAGTGTAGAGAACATCGACAACAAAAATGCCCCCGAAGGGGCACTTTGGAATTACATTGCAGTAAAACGATTACTTCTTGTCGGCTTTTAGTTTGCTGCCAGCCTTGACATCGGCTTGGACGTCTGCCTTGGCTTTCACATCGGCAGCTGATTCAAGCTGACCCGTGCGCTTGCCCACTTCGCCTTTGGCCTCAGAATGCAAAGCGCCTGCTTCATTGCGCATTTCATCACCTTGAGACTTCGCGCCCTTCACTGCTGCGCTGGACTTGCCTTTCAAATCGGCATTGGCATTTGCGTTGGCATCCGCCTTGGCTTTGGCATCTGCGTTGACGGACACGCCGGGCACTTCTGCTTTCACGCCAACACCTGTGTTCACACCCAAGCCCACTGCCATTGCAGAGGCAGAAAACATCAGGGCACTGCTGACAACGGCGAGTTTCAATGTAGTTTTATTCATGGTTTAAGTCCCCTTGAAATGTTGTTTGGGAACCAGAATAACGATCATGTTCCGTGGGCGGTTGACGGCTTTTTCCAGAACTCGCTTTTGGCGACAGCCGGGTCGGGCTCGGGCCAGGCCAAGCCCATGCGCTCCAGGGTGCCCACCAAAATTTCAGCCACCAACATGTTCCGGAATCCTTTGTGATCGGCCGGAATAATCCACCACGGTGCCTGCTTGGTACAGGTTTTTTCCAGAACCTGTTCATAGGCATTGGCATACATGCTGTAATTTTCACCACAGTGAAGGTCTTTTTCCGTGAGCTTCCAGCGTTTGTCGGGGGTTTCCCAGCGTTCGATCATTCGCTGATGTTGCTCTTCCCGGGAAATATTCAGGAATATTTTCAGCACCGTGGTGTCGGTTTCCACCAGCAGTCGCTCAAAGTCGTTCGCTTGCCGAATGCGCTCCTCAACCCAGTTGGGCGACACATTGTCCTGAATCATGGGCATGATGATGCCGTCGTAGTGGGAACGATTAAAAATGACCGACTGCCCCGCCCCAGGTACATGGGGATGAACCCGCCACAAAAAATCATGCGCCGCTTCTTGGGCGGAGGGCTCTTTGAATGACACCATGCGAAGGGCCATGGGGTGCACCGAACGCATGATTGCACGGGCGGCACCGTCTTTGCCAGCGGTGTCCATGCCTTGCAAAATAACGAGAAGTTTGTGCTTGCCCTGCGCATACAGGCAGGTCAGCAAATGATTTAAGCGTTCAGACAATTGATCGACCCGCTCGTGCATGTCTTCTTTTGAAGGCATGTCACCATAGCGTGTAGGCCACTGTCGAAGGCGCACTGCCTTGCCATTGACCATGCAGGCCTGGCCCAAAATTTCCCACTGACTTTCGGGCACCAAGGCATCGGGCAATACTTTTTCAGAGCGCTTTGGCTCTTTGCGCTTGCTTGTTTTTGTGTCAGGTTTAAGGTCTGCTTTGGTCATGCTGATCCAGGTTGGGCTTTTGTTCCACGGACTTTTGAATCTCGAACCGCACTTGTTCAAATGATTGGGCACGAACCTGACCGAAACCTTTCACCTGATTAAACAGGTCAAGAAGGCGATCGGTCTGTTTGCTGTGCTGCAACATTGAAGGATTATTGTGCATCAGTTCCAACCAGGTTTCAAACCAACTGACCAGTAAAGTCTGGTTTTTACGCTCTAAAGTGCCTTTAAATGGATCGAACGCCGTGTTTCTCAAGTGGCGCAAAGCCGCCAATACCTTGAGCAAAGGATAAACCCACGGCCCCAGTCTTATTTTCCGGGGTCGGCTGCCCTGCCCGGCCAGCCAGGCGGGTGCAAAATGAAAATACAATTTTGCACCGGGTTCAAATTGCGCCATGGTGTGTGCTCGCCACGCCAGGTTGGTGTGCAAGCGGGCCACTTCAAACTCGTCTTTGAAAGCCAATAGTTTGAAATAGGTGCTGCACAGGCGCATCCACTGGTGTTTCAAACCCTCCGCCTCAAACAGGGCGCGCAAGGGCATTACCTTGGCTGTGTAACGTGCCGCCAGTTGACTGTCCTGATACAGCGTCAACTCATGCTGATAGCGGGCCAGTTTGTCGTCATCACTTTCAAGCGAATCATGTGGTTCAACAGGATTGTCCAATATTCGTTCAAGCAAGTCAGGGTTTGATACGGCCAGCCTGCCTGCATCAAACGCCAGCAGGTTTTCCTTCACCTTCACGCCGTTCAATTCAATGGCTTTGCGCAAGGCGGCCAAGTGCAAGGGCAAGCACCCACGCTGCCAGGCAACACCCAACAGCAATGCATTGGCATACACCGTGTCGCCAAACAATTTTTCGGCAAACCATTGGGCTCGAATCGGTGTGTAATGTTGAGCGGGCTCATTCAGCGCCCGTGCAATGTCAGAGTGCATTTGTTCAACAGGGGCACACCAGTCTCGCTGGGCAATAAAATCGGCTGTGGGTGGCGTGTCTGTATTCACCACTGCAAATGCTGCGCTATTGAGCAACTCCAGTGTTTTTTCATGGGCTGACACAACAAGGTCACCGCCTATCATCAAGTCGGCTTCGCCCACGGGAATTTTCGAAGACGCCAGGGAGTTGCCCGCCGGGGCAAACTGCACATGAGAAAACACGGCACCGCCCTTCTGGGCCAAGCCGGCCATGTCCAGCGCCAAAGCCTCCATGCCTTGCAAATGCGCAGCCATACCCAGCCATGCGCCGATTGTGACTACTCCAGTACCACCCACACCGTTGATCAGCACAGCGTAGCGTTGTTCAAGCTCGTCGGGATGAATGTGAAATTTTGGCTCCGCAAGGCTTGCGCAGGCCTGGCTCAGTTCACTGTGCTGCATCGAAGTATCGGGTTTGCGCAACTCGCCACCTTCCACGGTCACCAGGCTGGGGCAAAGCCCTTCAAGACAACTGTAATCTTTGTTGCAGGTGGATTGGTTGATGGTGCGTTTCACCCCCCAGGGCGTGGAAACAGGCTCAATCGACAAACAATTCGAATGTTTGGAACAGTCACCACAACCTTCGCACACCCGCGGGTTGATCAACACCCGCTTGGCGGGATTGGGGTACATCAATTGGCCTGTGGCAGGATCGGTGCGCTTGCGCCTGCGGCGTTTTTCCGAGGCACAGGTTTGCTCGTACACCAGCACTGTGGTGCCCTTGATGTCGCGCAACAATTTCTGCACGGTGTCCATGTCGCGACGGTGAAACACCTCAATGCCTTCGGCCTTGGGATCGTCTGGCACCTTGCGCAGATGCGCCGCCGGGTTGTCGCTGACAATCACTATTTTGGCCACACCTTCAGCGGCCAGTTGGCGGGTAAGCTGGGGCACTGTGAGCGTGCCGTCGAGATGTTGCCCACCTGTCATCGCCACAGCATCGTTGTAAAGCAATTTGTAGGTGATATTTACGCCTGCAGCAACGCTGGCCCGAATGGCCAGAATCCCCGAGTGAAAATAAGTGCCGTCGCCCAAATTGGCAAACACATGTTGCGTTTCAGTGAACGGGGCCTGTCCAATCCAGGGCACACCCTCACCGCCCATTTGTGTGTAGGTTTGCGTGTTCCTGTCCATCCACACCGCCATGTAGTGGCAACCAATGCCTGCCATGGCACGGCTGCCCTCAGGCACTTTCGTGGATGTGTTGTGCGGGCAACCTGAGCAAAAGTAAGGCTTGCGTTCAACCGGCACGTGGGCTGAATGCCCCACTTCCTGGCTGTGTTCAATGGTGTTGATCCGGTTTTCGATCTGCGCTGTGATGTCGGCAGGCAGTTGCATGTGGCGCAAGCGTTTGGCAATTGCCAATGCAATTAATGCTGGGTCTAGTTCATAGTGGCTGGGCAACAGCCAGTTGCCCTGCGGCAGCGACCATTCTCCACCCTCGCGGCCATCTTCAGCCAACCTCTCGTCAAACTTGCCGTACACCTTGGGGCGAACATCCTCATGCCAGGCGTACAGCTCTTCCTTGATTTGATACTCCACCAGTTGGCGCTTTTCTTCGATCACAAGAATTTCCTGCAAACCCTTGGCGAATTCCCGAATGCCCACGGCATCCAACGGCCACACCATGCCCACCTTGTACACCCTCAAACCAATTTCGGCGCAGCGTGGGGCGTCTAAACCCATGTCATTCAAGGCTTGCAAGGTGTCTTGAAACGCTTTGCCAGTGGCCACGATACCAAAGCGCGGGGTGGGCGAATCAATTACCGTTCTGTTGATGCCGTTGGCCCTGCAAAAAGCCAGCGCCGCGTACAACTTGTGATCAATCAAGCGGGCTTCCTGGGCCAGGGCAGTGTCGGGCCAGCGAATATTCAGGCCGCCTTCGGGCATGGTGAAATCGGTGGGCAATACAAACTGGTGGCGCGCAGGGTCAATGTCGACAGTCGCCGAGCACTCCACCACATCAGCCACTGTTTTCATGCCCACCCACACGCCAGCGTAGCGACTCATCGCATAACCGAGCACGCCAAAATCGAGAATTTCCTGCACATTGCTTGGAAACAGCACGGGGATCATGGCCGCTTTCAACACATGATCGGACTGATGCGGCAAGGTCGAGCTTTTCGCAGCATGGTCATCACCGGCCACCAACAACACGCCACCGTGTCTGGATGTACCTGCGGCATTGGCATGCTTGAACACATCCAGGCTTCGATCCACGCCCGGCCCTTTGCCATACCAAAGGCCAAACACACCGTCGACTTTTGCGCCCTGAAACAGATTGAGCTGCTGGCTGCCCCACACTGAGGTGGCGGCCAGGTCTTCATTCACGCCAGCCTGAAAGTGAATGTTCGCTGGCTTCAGGAACGGCTTTGCTGCCCAAAAAGCCTGATCTACGCCGCCCAGGGGCGACCCCCGATAGCCTGAGGCAAAGCCCCCGGTATTCAGACCATTCATGCGATCCAGTTCAGACTGAAGCAGCATGAGGCGCACAAGCGCCTGTGTGCCGGTGAGGTAAACTTTTCCTTTGGGGAGGGCGTATTTGTCACTGAGCGTGACTGCGCGGTACAGCGGATACTGAGGGGCATTCATGACCACTTTCCTCCACGAAACGGATAGGTTTCTGCGAGTGCGAGGTGCCTTGTGACTGCCTTGTGAGCAACACGAGGCTCTGAATCAGTTTTACACAGAGCCAGCGAGGGTTCAAGCCCCTTGGTCGGGTTGAATGTCTTTCACATTGTCGACATTGAACATTTCTTCAGGCCTTGGATAAGTTTTTTTGCTTTTTCGGGCAGGTAACTTTTCGCCGGAGAACATTTCCACTGCCGTGCGCGCCACTTCTTTGGTGTCCAGCGCAGCATAAGCAGACACCACCGCAGCACCAGCCAAGGGCACAATTCGGGACGCAGTGCGCTTGGCCACGCGCTCAAACACCGCCTGTCCGATTTGTTTTGTTACACGTACAGCAATGTCCCGGCTGCCACTGCGCGTGAAGCGGTCAATCAAATCAAGCACCGACCTGCCTGTTTTCTCTTCGTGCTCCAGCGGAATCGATCTTTCATACTCGCGCACCGCTGTGCCTGCCACGTGCCGGAAAAGACATGTCATCAATTCCTGTTCGGTCAAGGGTTTCTTGTGGCCAAACGCCACTGCAATGTCGGCCACCATTTGCGCCTGAATGCGCCACACAATGATGAGATCAGGCAGCACAGTCAACATGCCCAAAGGGCCCACCGGCAAAGCCAGGCTGCCCGACACTGCAGCCGCCTTCGCACATGCTTTTTGCGTGATTTCTTTGGAGCGCTCATAGGGGCGTTTGGCTTTGCCCGGCTCTTTGGAAACGGGCACCCCACCAGTGACTAAACCAATTACAGCGTGGAGGGGCCCCATTAGGGCTCTGGGTAGATGTGTCTTTTGCATGAATAATTCATCAAAGGCAAATTGTTTCTAATGGTACTAATCAACAAGTCACAGACTTGGTTTACTATCGTAACTCACAAGGAGTAATCAGTTTGGGTGTAAATCCCTAGGATTGCTGTGGTCCTTGAGGTCAAAATTGTGAATAGACGGTGCAAATCACAGTCTGATCTTGGTTTTGATCCATTTGGAGTACCCCTAATATGGGGGAATTCGACCTAGAGTTCGATGTTTTCACACAGGAGTGAATGTCATGAGCAAAGCAGCAAACAAGCAGTTGGTTTTGAAACGCAAGGAAGAAGGCGCTTCCTTGATTGAGTACGCGGTAATTGCGGCCCTGGTAGTTGCGCTGGCCGTGGCTGGATTTGCCACCTTGGGTGATGGTTTGGATACTGCATTTACCAACATCGTTAACTCCTTGACTGGCGGCGGAGAGTAAAGCTCTCGCAATGAAGTAACCATGAATACAGCCACTCGGGCTCGCTCTGCTTTTCTCAACCGCGCTGAACAACAGCGCGGTGCACAACTTGTGGAGTTGGCTTTGATGTTGCCGGTTGTACTCACAGTCATTTTTGCAATTGTGGGTTACAGCTTGTTGTTCATGGTGCAACACACGCTTAGCTCAGCAGTATCTCAAGCTGCGCGAAGCGTGGCTGTTGCCGGAAGCACAGCCGACCCAGAGTCTGCGGCCAGGCAATTGTTGTTGAATTCCCTGCCCAGCGCGATGTATCCGGCGGGTTTTAGTTTTTCAACCGACCAATTGGCCGGTGCGGCAGATTGCGGCAATGCACTGGGTGCGGGGACCAACCCGGCCTTGAGTTGCCTGGAGTTTCGGGGATTTTTTAATACAGCCGAGAATCCGTTTTTGTCCAACATTCCTTTTGCAGACACTTTTTTTCCAGAACAACTCAGCGCCAGCGCTGTGGTTCTGTACCAGAACACCGACGCACTGTAAATTCTTCCGGGAGCCCTTCGCGACATGTCAGGAAAAACAAAAATACTCGCATTGCTGCTATTGGGGATCGGACTGATTTTCATGGTCATGGCCTTTTTGTCAGGTCAGAACGTGAAGAAAGGTGGAGAAGCCATCAAAACCGAACTCGAACGCTTCCCCGTAGTCGTCAGCACGGTTGAAATTCAGTTCGGCAAGCCTGTCATGCCCGAGATGCTGAAGGTGGAAAAATTTGCCATTGCACCCAGTGGTGCCTTCACCGACATTGGCGATGTCATCGGCAAAAAACCCCTGTTCAACATTGGCAAAGGCTTGCCAGTGACCAGCCAATATTTTGAATCTGGCGCAGTGGCTGCCGAAGTGCGTGAGGGTTACCGCGCTTTCGCACTGCGTCTGGATGAAAACAACGTGGCCACCGCCAAAATCAAGGCCGGTGATTATGTCGATGTGTTCTCGATCTTCAAATCCAACAGCCGCGAAATTGAAGAAACGATTTCACGCCTGATCATGCCCAAGCTGCGAGTGCTGTCCGTCGGCTCTCAGTTGGTGAATGCGCCAGAAACAACCAACGCCGCCAATGACAAAGATGTGAACAACCGCCCGGTACGTTTAAAAGCGATGATGGTGGAAGTGCCCACAGCCGACATCAATACACTGGCCATTGCGCAAACTCAGGGCGAATTGTTTGTGGTGTTGCGCAGCCCCGAGGAAGAAGAACTTCCTGACATGAGCAAGTACCCTCAGCCCGACACCGTTCTGAAACCTGTGCCCGTGAAAGGCGCGGATGGCAAAGTACTGAAAGTACAACCGCCGATTGAACTGAGCCCAAGCGACAAAGCCTTTGCAGGAACCTCGCTGAACAATGCCATGTTGCCCGGTAGCGGCAACACAAAGGACAACAAAAAACCCGCGCAAACCACACAACGTACGGCCGAACCGGCAACCGTTGAGGTAATTCGCGGCGGCGAAACAACCCGGGAAACAGCGCGATGAAGAACAACAACATCACCTTGAAAAGTGTGGTCGCAGCAATTTCATTAATTGCATGTGCAGGGCTGATCAGCCCCCAGGTGGCAGTGGGGCAAACACCCGCGGCACCCAGTAGCACCGCACCTTTTGTACTCACCCTGAGCACTGGTTTCCAGAAGGTCATCAGCCTGCCCGGCATTCCTGCACGGGTGTCGATTGGCGACCCCAGCATTGCCTCGGTTACCGTACTCAAACCCACCGACCGCGGTGGTAAAAATGCAGGTGTTCTTGTGACTGGCCTGAAAACCGGTTCTACATCGCTATTGATTTGGGATCGTGGTGCCAGCATGGCCCGGGTGATCACGGTCTCAGTAACCGGCAAAGCGGCTGAAACAATTTCAACGCTGAAAGACCTGAACCTTGAAACCGAAGGACAGGTGTTAAAACTTTCAGGCTCAACGCCGAATGTCAGCACCTATCAGCAGGCCCGGGAAAGTTTGATCAAACCGGGCAGCGATGGCAAACCAGCCGAACTGATTGATGAGGCAACCATACAAACATCGGGCACCGTGCAGGTGGATGTGAAAGTGGTGGAATTTACCCGCAGTGAATTGCAACGCTTGGGGATTAACTTGGCCGGCGAATTCAACAACGGTGGATTTAGCTATGCCATTGCAAATCCAGTGGCATCTGCCAGCAACTCTGTTGCAAATGCATTCGGGCTCACCTTGGGCAATCGGGCTGGCGACCTGACAGCCAACCTGAATATTCTGCAAGCCGATGGGTATGCGAAGGTTCTCGCAGAACCCTCACTGATTGCCCAGTCGGGCCAGGATGCATCATTTCTCGCGGGTGGCGAAATTCCAATTCCAGTGCCTTCCGGCAACGGCACCATTGGCATTGAGTACAAAAAGTTTGGTGTGGGTTTAAGTTTTACGCCCACCATTTTGTCGAACAAAACAATCGCCTTGAAGGTATCGCCCGAAGTCAGCGATCTCGACTTTTCTCGCGGCACATCCATTCAGGGTGTGCTGGTTCCCGCCATCCTGACTCGCCGTGCAAGCACCACGGTTGAACTGGGCGAAAACCAAAGTTTTGTGATCGGCGGCTTGATCAGCCGAAACATCATTGCCAACGCCAACCGGGTCCCCTGGCTGTCTGAAATTCCGATTCTGGGTGCCTTCTTCAAGGGCAACACCTACAGCCGTGAAGACAAGGAATTGCTGATCATTGTGACACCACGATTTGTAAAACCCCGTGCAGCAGACGCACCCGCTTTGGCCCTCCCAGGCCAGAATGTGGGTATGCGCCCGCGCAGCGTGTGGAGCCAACTCTTCCTGCCTGCCGCGAAAGAGCCTGTTCCTGGCTTCACCAACAATTAAGGGGAATCAGCGATGCAACAAAGCATGCCCCGAATACTGTTCATCAGTGGGTCTGATGCCAATTGGCTTTGGTTGTCAGATGCAGTGGGTGACCGTTTCATGCTGGTGCGCGAATCTGGCACATTCAGTGAAATCACCAAACGTGTAGGCTTGGTATCGCCCAGCATGGCGGTGGTGGATTACTCGCCACAAGTGGGCCTGGATGCCAGCCTGATCGTGAAAGAACTTCGAGAACTGGCACCCGACCTGCCTGTGGTGGCGATGGGTTCGAAGGACTCGACCGAAGACGTGGTCAATGCACTGCGCTCCGGTGTCAAAGACTTTTTAAGCCTTGATTCAAGTGCTGGCGAAGTGACAAAAATTCTGACGGGCGTGGTTGAAAAAGCGCCCAAACAAAGCAATGAGCGCAAAGGCTATGCCTTGGTGGTACTAGGCGGACGGCAAGGCGTGGGCTCCACCACACTGGCAGTCAACCTGGCGGTGCAATTGGCCAAACAAAACAAAGACAGCACCCTGCTGCTCGATTTTGGCTTGCCCCTGGGCGATGGCCTGGTACACCTACCCGCCGAAGACAAGCAAGGTGCCATGGACTTTGTGGAATGCGTGCGCAACCTGAAGCGCTTTGATGCAACACTGGCAAAAACTGCATTTCGCCGAAACAATGCAACGGGCGTGGCCATACTTTCACTGCCCAGAAACCTCGCGGACTTGCGTGACATTTCCGCATCCGATGCACTGAAATTTTTGAACCTGATCAAATCCTTCTTCGAGAACATCGTGATTGATTTGTGCGGCTTCTCCAACATTGAATTCGTGGCCAGCCTTCTGCGCAGCGCAGACGCCACGATGGTATTGACCCCACAATCCGTACCCGGAATTGTGACTGCGGCTGAATTGATCAAAGGCCTGAACGACAAAGGCATCGCAACCCAGACATTTGACCTGGTGGTCACGCCTTATCACAAGGATGTTGCGCTGGACGCAGAATCGATCGCCAAGAAACTCAACATTGAAACCGTGCACACTTTGCCTGACCGTCGTGCGCCCCTCATCAATGCGGTCAATGGTGGCCAGGTGTTGTCTGCTGCCGATTCCAAAGATCCATATGCCAAAGCAGTTGCACAACTGCTCGGCAAAGTGAACGCCAACCGCAAACACCTTGAGGGCCACGGTGGCCTGTCAAGTACATTCAAAAAATGGTTTAACAAATGAGTGAGATCATTTTCGGCCAGGAAGCGCCGCCCCCCAAGCCCACGGAGCCTGAACACATTGAAGGCGCTGCATCCAATGCAGCCAATTCAGCTGAGGACTTGCAATTCGCCACCGTGAAAGTCAGCGAAATGGACTCTTCGGTGCTGGCCGATGTGAAGGAAATGGCCCATGAGCATATTTTGGCCATCATTGAAAAGAAAGGCGCCACCTTTGCCAAAATGGACAACAGCGCCCTTGAGAAATTCATTCAAGGTGAAGTGCAGAGCCTGATTTATGGCAAACAGATTCCGCTGAACGATTCCGAGGTGGCCTTCGTGGCCGACTCGCTGTACAAGGAAATTGCAGGCTTTGGCCCGCTGGAAGACCTGCTGGCCGATCCCAATGTTGAAGACGTGATGATCAACGGCTACAAGGACGTTTACGTGTCCAAAATGGGCCGCATGGAACGCGTTCAGGCCCGCTTCGTGGACAATGCCCACCTTTTGCGTATCGTTCGCCGCATTCTGGCGCCACTGGGTCGCCGGCTCGATGAATCCAGCCCCATGGTGGACGCCCGCCTGCCCGATGGCAGCCGGATCAACGTGATCATTTCCCCACTGGCCCGCGATGGCGTGGTGGTGTCCATCCGTAAGTTCAGAAGCACCCCCCTGCGTGCGGAAGACCTGATGGGTTTGGGCACCTTCGATTCGCGGGTGTACGAATTGATGCAAGAGGCTGTTCGCAAACGCTGCAACCTTGTGGTCAGCGGCGCAACATCCACCGGCAAAACATCCATGCTGAACGTACTGGCTGAATTCATTCCGCCTGGCGAACGTTTGATTACGATTGAAGACACTGCAGAATTGCAACTGAACCACCACCACGTGGTACGCCTTGAAAGCCGCCCGGGTGGTCATGAAGGCGCGGGCGCCATTTCAATTCGCGACCTGGTTAAAAACAGCCTGCGCATGCGTCCCGACCGTGTAGTGGTGGGTGAGGTGCGTGGTGCGGAAGTATTGGACATGCTGCAGGCCATGAGCACGGGTCACGATGGTTCCATGGGTACCATTCACGCCTCAACGCCACGAGATTGCCTGCATCGCCTTGAAATGCTGTCGGGCTTTGCCGGCTTCACCGGCAATGAAATGAGTTTGCGCCGGCAAATCGCCTCGGCGCTTGATTTGATTGTTCAAATTGTTCGTCTGCCGTCGGGCAAGCGCCGCATTTACAGCATCACGGAAGTGGCTGGTATTGTGGACGACAATATTTTGTTGCAAGACCTGTACCGCCATGAAAGCCGACTCGGCCCCGACGGCCAGGAACTGGACAACTGGGTGCCCGTGGTGCCCTACCCCAAAAACCCGAAAATCTCGCACATTCGCCTGACATGACATTCGGACTGATCGCCGCTGCCTTGGTATTCATTTCTCTGGCCCTGCTGCTGATGAGCCGGGGGGCTGAAGAACAAAACCGCAAACTGGCGGAAAGCCGCCTGGATGTGGCGTTGAGCAAATCCCGAGACCCACTGGCGCTCGAGAAAGATCCGCTTCGAAAAAAATACATTCCACAGTGGATCACCGACAGCCTGATCTCAGCGGGTTTGACGATTGACCGCGCCTTGGGCATCCGTGTGGCCATGATCCTGCTGATCCCGGCCCTTGCAGCGTTCGTGTTTCGCGGCGCAGCCAGTGCCGCTGGTGCACTCATTCTTGCTTTGCTGGCGATCGCTGCATACATCCTTTACCGGCAACGCAAACGGCGGCTGCAAATGCTCAGCCAGTTGCCCAACTTTCTGGACGGCGTGGTGCGTGTGAGTGCGGTGGGTTACAGCCTCACCGTGTCGTTCAACACTGCGCTGGAAAATGCCGAACAACCCCTGAAAGAAGCGTTGGGGCTGGCCGTTCAAATGCAGTATGCCGGCCTTGAACTGGACCAGGCCATGCATCGCCTGGCGCGTGTGTATGGATTGTCCGAGTTCAAACTGATTGCCTCTGTGGTGGCGCTGGCGCTGAACTACGGCGGCAAAAGCGATATTTTGCTGGGCCGTTTGGCGCAATACCTGCGCGACCGCGAACAACACCATCAGGAAATGCTTGCGATGTCATCGGAGGCTCGCATGTCGGCGGTGTTCATGTGCTGCTTAACACCGGCGCTGGCCGGAATCATTTTGACATTGAACCCGGCTTACCTGGGCACCATGTGGAATGACGACACGGGCCGCATGCTGTTGTTTGTCGCGGGTATTCTGCAAATCGCTGGCGCTGCGATCATCTATCGCATGGTCAAGAGTATTTAAGGGCGCGCCACCATGGACATGAACACATTTTTGGCGATTGGAATCTTCCTGCTGGGCCTGGGTTTTATCGGCTTGGCCTGGAGCTTGTTAAGCCAAAGCAGCCGCAAAGAAAAAGCACTGGCCCGAATTGATGAGTACACCGAACTGCGTCGCCGGGTTCAAAGTTCTGCCGCGGTGCGCAACCAGGTGCCCACCAGCGTACTGACCGGAAGAATCGAACGGCTTGGAGAACAGTTCAGCAAAACCAAGGCATTCACCTACTTTGTTGAAGACGAGGACAAAAAACTACTGGGACGGGCTGGCTTTGGACGTGAAGAGGACCTGAGCCGCTTTGTACTGATGCGAATTGCGCTTGCGCTGCTCGGCTTGGCCATTGGACTTTTCTTGAACTGGGACGCCGGTTTTGGCCCCATCTCCATGATTCAAGTGGTTGCCGTGACAGGCATCGGCTTCATGGCGCCCAAGTGGTACCTGAAGGCGGTTGGCGAAGGCCGGGAAGCCGCGTTCGAGCGCGAACTGGTTGCTGTGGTCGATGTGATGCGCCTGTTGCAGGGTGTGGGCCTCAGCGTCGACCAGTCCATCGAAGTCATGACCTCGCAGCTGTACGATCTTGTACCCATCACCGGGCGCATGCTGCGCAGATCGCGCGCCCAGGTGAAGTCTGGTGTGCCATGGATTGTCATGCTGAAACGAATGAGCAGCATGTATTCCAGCGACGAATTCAAATCATTTGTGCAGGTTCTGGAGCAGATTGAGAAATTTGGTGGTGCCGTTCAGGAACCCCTGAAACAGTTTTCAGATCGACTGGTTGAGAAAGAAAGAGCCAATGCCAAAGAAACAATGGGCAAGCTGACTGTTAAACTGACCGGTGTGATGGTGATTACCATGCTGCCGGCCCTGCTGATCATGACGGGCGGCCCCGGTATCATCTCCATTATTCGTGCATTTGAACGGGTCGGAGGCTAAAGCGTGTTAAGCAGTCGTGTAACTTCAGGGCAATTTTATCGGCAATTTGCCATGTTGGCATTGCCCCTCATCTTGCTTGCCTGTGCAACGCCACAGCAGGCACCCAATGGGCAAACACCCCCAGCGGACCCGGCAACAACACCCGGCGTGCCGAATATCAGCGCGACCAGCCCCACACAGGATGCGCTGATTGAAGCCGAACGCAAAGAACTTGACCGCGAAGACGAAGAAACAAAAAAAGCACGTGCTGAACGCGAGAAAAACCTGCACCTGAAACTTGTTCAAACCATGATTGAACAAGACAACGCCTACGCAGCATTGGCCCACCTGGATGCTTATGACCAGAAATGGGGAGCGGACCGGCAAAGCAAGCAGTTGCGCGCCGATTCACTGCGCAAAACCAGCCAGCTGGACCAGGCTGAACTGGTTTACAAATCGTTGCTCAGTGGGCAAGGGCAACAGAAGAACGGTCCAATCTGGTATGGCTTGGGCAAAGTGGCCATTGAGCGCGGCGACCTGAAATCCGCAGCTGTCCGGCTGGAGAAATCCGTTCAAGCCGACCCCTTGAACATCAATGCCTACTCCGACCTCGGCCTTGTTTATCTGCTCGAAGGCCAGAAAGAACCCGCGTACAACACACTGATGAAAGCCAATCAGTTGGCCAGTGGCGATTCGAAAATCATGGCCAATCTTGCCCTGTGGGGCTTGGTGTTTGACGACTTCAATATGGCCATGGACATCGCAGACCGGCTACAGTGGTCTGACAACACCCGCAACCAAGTGATGTCGCAAGCCAATTCCATCAAAAGGCGTTTTGACGCCAAAGGAAACACCCAATGAACTCAAGCACTCCCTGGATATTGGCTGCCTTGATCAGCGCAGCCCCCTTGCTGGCCAGCGCACAGGAAACCGGCAACACGAATCAAGGCTCAAACGCCATTTCGGGTACCACCGATGCCGAAACCGGCTTAAGTACCCGCACATGGCTGAAAGAACAGGCCGAGGGCATTAATCGCGGAGAAGTCGAAGCCTACAGGGCGGAATCGGCAGGCAAAGCCTACCGCGCCTACTCCGATTCGATTGGTGCCAAAGACCAGAAAGCACCGGTGTCTCAAGTTTCAACCATCAAGACCAACTAAATTTTCACGTGCTGCGCCTGCTGCTCAAATTGCTGTCTTTTGTCACCGGCCAACGGCTATTGACACCTGAGCAGGCCAAAAACCAAGAAATCGAGTTGAATGACCTGCGTGCCAAACAGGCCGCGCTAGAATCTTTGTCAAGCAAACTGCGCAGCGAGATGAAGCGCCAGCAAGCATTGGCGCGCGAGCAACTCAAGGAAAAGCAAAGCGCTCATGAGCAGGCGCTGCTCGCCAAGCAATCCGAAATCGACAGCCTGAAGGAATCGCTGGGTCAACTGAACCAAAGTGTGGACATTGAAACCCAGCGACAACTGAAAGAGAACAACGATTTGCTCAGCCAGTTGAACTGGTTGTCCGGCACCATTGCCCATGATTTCCGGGCACCGTTGCGTGCAATTGATGCCTATTCATTTTTCCTGGCCGATGACCTGGGCGAGAATGCACCGCCCGAGGCCAGCAAATCACTGGAAGAAATTCGCCGCAACGGCAAGCGCATGGGCGTACTTCTCGATGCCTTGATTGAATATTTGCGCTTGGGTGTGTGCCCATTGAATGTTCAACTTCACGACCTGAATGAAACACTGGTTCAGGTGGTCAACGAGCATTTTGACTTTTCACCGGTGCCAATTGAAATTCAGGTACATGGCAAATGGCGTTTTGACAAAGCCATGATGATGAAAGCATTCAAAGAACTCATCGACAATGCCGTGAAATTTTCCAGACCCGTTGAATCGCCCAAAATCACCATTCGGCAAAGCAGCCCGGGCACCCTTGAAATTATCGACAACGGCGTGGGGTTTTCAGACACACACGATGCCCAGAAATTTCAGCTGTTTCACCGCATGCACGGCAACGACGAATTCGAGGGTGAAGGCATTGGCCTGGCCACGGCCGAGCGCATTGCGTCACGCCACCACATCAAGCTGCACTTGAACCGCGTGGGCAACCAAACCATCGCCAGCCTGCAATTGCCAGAGTACGATTTGCACTAAACCACCTTGGACAGCAATTCCAGCAGACTTGGCAGTTTGCCCAAATCTCGCCTGGGCAAGGCATTGCGCACCTTGTTTCCATCGGAGGAAGTGTCCACCAACGCAGCGCCCGGGCCCGGTGTGCGCAAATTCCGGAACACAAGCACCACCGGGCTAATCGCGGTTTCACCCCGAATCAAGCTGCAGCCAATTTCACTGCCTGTCAGTTGCACCAGGCTGCCCGCCGGGTAAATGCCCAACTCTTCCAGAATGATGGCAGTGAAGCTGCTGTACAAGGGATCAGCATGGGAAAACAGATCCTTCACAGCCTGCTCGGCCGTAAAATTACTGCGGTAGTCACGCTGGGCCATTCTTGCATTGAAAGAATCACAAACCCCCAACAACACTGAGCCCTCATTGTTGTTGGGCAGCTGGTTGGGATAACCCGAGCCATCGGGCAGCTCATGGTGCATGCGCACCGATTCAATCCAGACCTCATCCTTGACGCCCAGCAATTTCAGTTTGTTCGCACTTTGTTCGGGATGCTTGCGAATGGTTTCGCGTTGATCTCTCGAAAGCGGTTCTGTTTGCGCCCGCAAGCGAGCCTGCAAAGTCAGCATGCTGATGTTCATGGTCAAGGCCGCTTTGAGGTGCGAATTCAACGCCTCGTCAGAAAAACGATTGCTGCACAGCCCCACCCGAAACAGGGTCAAGGCCACCAGCATGTGGTGCATCACCGGGTAGTCATCGGCGGTGTGCCAGGCCAAATAGGCATAGGCCAAATCGAAATGATGAATGGCCATGTGCCTGAAGCGCGCGGCCAACTCCTCCAGCACCTCGACAAAGGTCTCGGGCTCCTCATCCATCAACGCCTTTGACAGCACCTTGTAACAGCAATCCAGTTCTTCGAACAAATCCTGGGCTTGAAGATAAAGAAGGGTGGACTGACTGAGTTCAGTTTCAAGCGCCACAAGACTTTCCCCGGCGGCATGGTTGCCCGGGCTGAATTGCTTGCCGGATGAAAGGTACAAATGCTCCGGTGACAGTGACTTTCGCTGCAACAAAGGTTGCACCACCTGGACATCTGAAATATTGATCAACATGGGCATACTCCTGTTCGTCCTGTTGATAACGTCCGGGCCGTCAAAAGGAAGATCGCCCAATCGGTGCAGTCCACTTCGGGGATCTGCTGAACTGGATCAAAAAAAGTGCTTTATTCGAAAAGTGTCTGAAACAGCAAAGGTGAGATTCTTGGAACAAGTCAGATACAGGTTCATCACCATGCAAACCATACAACTGCAAGCCACACCCAAGCACGACTTCCGTTTTCCGGAAACCGTTGAACTCCAAATGGCTGCTCCCTTACAGGACAATGATGCCAATCTGGATGACGCATTGGCTGTTATTTTGCATGCGGTCAGGCAGAGCAAAAACCCGCAAGCCATGGACGCCCTGGGCGCCTTGCTGGGCTATATGGAAACCCTGGAAAGAAAACAGCTGGTCAGCCAAAGTACCCAGAACTGGGTGACCCTGGCCAACCCCATTACCATGAGCCTTTAACGTATTGACGACCACGAACGGTCAGCAACAACACCACACCTTGCGCCAGAAAACCAAGCCCGCTCCACATGGGCAATGACAAACCCCACAGGGGTGGAAACTCATCGGTGCACAATCCATCTGCAACAAACATGTCGGGCCAATATTGCGCCCACGGCAAGGCATTCAAAGTGTTCTGAAGTGGATCGACCCCACAGGTTTGCGCGGGATTGGCCAACACCCAGACGTGGTAAAACGCCACGCCGGCACCCGCCAAAAAACCCGTCAGCGTGACTATCACAAACAGGGCTGACCACATACTTTTTCTGGTGGTCAAACCAATGCCCAAAAACCCCAAAGCGGTTGCCATGTAGGCATAGCGCTGAATAATACACAGCGGGCACGGAAACCATTCTTTGCTGATTTGAAGAAACAGTGCCGCAGCCAATGCACCCAGACTGATGGAAAGACCGAGTATGGCCCAAGGCCGCGCGGAAGAATATTGCATGGTTGATTACTTGCTTTGCACCCAGTCCTGGGTTGATTGAAAAATAGCACTCATCGCAGACAAATACTGCTTGGTTTCCTCACCCAATGGATTGTGTTCCATACACAGAAAAACAAACCGCAGTTTTTTGAAACCGATGGTGCCTGCTGCACCGGCACTTCGATGAGCCATCGATTTAAAGGCCTTCTCTTCCATTGAAAAAGGATCAAAACCTTCGGCGAACCAGATTTCCCGGGTTTCCTCGAAAAACTCCTGCGCAAACTCCTGAAGCATTTCAAGCCCCAGTTCATTTTCCAAACGTCCCCACTGATCAAAATCAATCAAGGGTTGTTGTTCAAGTTCTTGTTCAGAATACATGGCGGATACTCATCGTTTGTTGTGTTTTTTTTAATTCCTGCTTAAAGGATACTATTTCATTCATCAAATAAATGCCTTAAACCCCTATACTGGGTTGTACTTCGTTGAATTTTCACCACCATCAAGACATGAACAACGCATTAGAACAACTGAAACAAGCCACCACCGTAGTGGCCGACACAGGCGACTTTCAAACCATTGCAGCCTTTCTGCCCCAAGACGCCACCACCAATCCGTCACTGATTCTAAAGGCTGTTCAAAAACCGCAGTACTTGCCTTTGCTTGAACAAATCAAGGTCAAATACGGCCATGAGCCGCTTGAACTGCAAACGGATCGCCTGCTGGTTACGTTTGGCACTGAAATTCTGAAAATCATTCCAGGTCGAGTTTCCACTGAAGTGGATGCACGGCTAAGCTTCGACACCGAGGCCACCATTGCCCGCGCCAAACGCATTGTGTCCCTGTACAAAGCCGAAGGCATTGACACCGAAAAGCGCCTGTTGATCAAAATTGCATCAACTTGGGAAGGCATTCAGGCTGCAAAAGCGCTGGAAGCCGAAGGCATTCACTGTAATCTCACTTTGCTGTTTTCACCCATTCAGGCACATGCCTGCGCGCAGGCCGGTGTCCAACTGATTTCGCCTTTCGTTGGCCGAATTTACGACTGGTACAAAAAATCGGCAGGCAGCACTTGGGATGAGGCAGCCAATGCGGGGGTGAACGACCCAGGTGTGAAATCCGTGCGGCGCATTTATGCCTATTACAAACAAAACGGCATTCGCACTGAAGTGATGGGCGCAAGCTTTCGCAATGCAGGGCAAATCAAGGCACTGGCGGGCTGCGACCTGCTGACTATCAGCCCAGAACTGCTGGCCGAGCTGAAAGCCGATGACATGGCCTTAAACGTGGAATTGACCCCTGAATGGGCGCTTGGCCAAACGCGCGAAACTTTCCCGGATGGCGAAGCGGCGTTTCGTTTTGAATTGAATGCTGATGCCATGGGCACCGAGAAACTGGCCGAAGGTATTCGGGCGTTTGTGAAAGACTCGATGACACTGGACGGGTTGTTGCTTAAATAACCCCATCAGCTGCCATGCGCTGAATCTCTTCAGCCGAATAACCGAGCCCCGCCAACACCTGCGCATTGTGCTCACCCAGCTTGGGCCCCAACCAACGGGTTTGCCCCGGGGTATCACTTAACTTGGGCACAATGCCCGGCACCCTCAAGGTGCGGTCTTCGCCAAAAGCATGTTCTTCGATCATGCCGCGCGCGGCAAACTGTGGGTCGCGCACAATGTCTTCAATGCTGTAAATTTTGCTGACCGGCACATCCGCTTGTTCAAGCACTTCTAGTGCCTCGTCAATGCTGCGTTGCTTGCACCATTGGGCAATGGTGTCGTCAATCAATTCAGTGTGGCGAACCCGGCCATCGTTGCTGGCCATGTCGGGGTTTTCTGCAAAATCGCTTCGACCAATCGCCACCATCAAACGCTTGAAAATGGCATCGCCATTGCCACCAATCACGATGAATCCACCACAGCCGCAGGTGTAAGTGTTCGACGGCACAATGCCCGGCAAACTGGCGCCTGAACGCTTTCGTACCACGCCCGCAAAATCATATTCGGGCAGCAAGCTCTCCATCATGTTGAACACCGACTCATACAGCGCCACATCCACCACTTGGCCCTTGCCTGTTTTGTGGCGGTGCTGCAAAGCCATCAGCGCACCGATGACTGCATGCAAACCAGCCAAAGAATCGCCAATTGAAACGCCCACTCGCACAGGTGGGCGATCGGTGTCACCACTTAAAAACCGCATGCCCCCAATCGATTCCGCAATGGCACCGAAACCCGGGCGGTCTTTGTAGGGGCCGGTTTGCCCATAGCCACTCAAGCGCACCACAATCAGGCCGGGGTTCAAGGACTGAAGTTGCTCAGGGCTTAAGCCCCATTTTTCAAGTTGACCTGGCCGAAAGTTTTCCACCAGCATGTCGGCACTTTCAATCAGCTTGCGCAATACGGCAAGGCCTTCTTCGGCTTTCAAATTCAGCGTGATCGATTTTTTGTTGCGGGCCTGCACAGCCCACCACAATGAATTGCCTTCGTGCAGCACACGCCATTTGCGAATGGGGTCACCGGTGCCGGGCGTTTCAACCTTGATCACTTCCGCGCCAAATTCACCCAGCATTCGGCTGGCAAAAGGCCCTGCAATTAGTGAGCCCAACTCGAGCACGCGGATGCCCGTCAATGGACCGTTGTTGGTGGGTGTAGATTGCTCAGATTGGTTCGTCATGGCAACAAGCAAGAAGGTGTAATTATTCCGGGTCAGAACCCAACTGGCGACGGTCCAACAAAGCCCGCGCCACGGTGCTGGGGTCGGTGTATTCAAGTTCCCCACCAATTGGCACACCACGGGCAAGGCGACTCACCTTCAGTGCCATGCGGCGAATGCGGTCAGTAAGAAACACGGCAGTGGCCTCGCCTTCATTGGTGAAGTTGGTGGCCAGAATCACTTCTTTCACCTCGCTGTCGTCAAGGCGTTGGCTTAGCTTGGGCCAGTCCAGCGACTCGGGGCGAACACCATCCAGTGGCGAGGCTCGGCCCATCAACACGTAGTAATAACCGCGATAGGTTTGGGTGGCTTCAATGGCAGCCAAATCGGCTGGTGTTTCAACCACACACAGCAAACCAGGGTTGCGGCGGGTGTCACTGCAAATGGAACACACATCGGCATGGCAAAAGTTGTTGCACATGCTGCAGTGGCGAATTTCTGCCACCGCTTTCAACAGCGATTCGCCCAAAGCGGTTGCAGCCTGACGATCGTTTTGGAGCAAGTGAAAAGCCAGGCGCTGCGCCGACTTTGGCCCCACTCCGGGCAAGCGTTTCAGCGCCTGCACCAGATCAACCAAGGGGTCGAGGCCATCGAAGGCGTCAAACGCGGAACGGCTCATGGGTGAGTATCAGAATGGCATTTTGAAGCCGGGAGGCATGGGGAAACCAGCGGTGACTGAAGACATTTTCTCAGTCATCGTGGCTTCAGCCTTGCGCACCGCGTCATTGAACGCAGCAGCCACCAGGTCTTCCAGCATGTCTTTGTCTTCGCCCAACAGCGATGGGTCAATGTTGATGCGCTTGCAGTCGTGCTTGCAGGTCATCACTACTTTCACCATGCCACCGCCTGATTGTCCCTCTACTTCCAAGGCACCAATCTCGGCCTGCATTTTGGCCATTTTGTCTTGCATCTGCTGCGCTTGTTTCATCAAGCCGGCCAGTTGGCCTTTCATCATGTTCATCTCGAATTCTCTCCTGTCAAATGTCGGCTGGGCCCGTGTTGCTCAGCGTGCGTTCAGAACCTGAGACCACGGTTGCACCCATCAAGTTCTGAATGTCTTTTAAAAACGGATCTTCCTGCAAAGCCTGCTTGGCCCCCTCAAGGGCTTGCCTGCGGGTTTCGCTTTGCACCGCATGCGCGGTTTGCTGCGCTTCGCCGAACTGCATTTGCAAACGCACAGTGCTTCCATAGTACTGGCCCAACGCACTTTCCAGACGAGTCACCATGGTAGGTTCAGTGTAAGCCTTGATCGCTGTGCGCAACACAATTTGGAGCACATCGCCCTCGCGACTGGCTTCAACCAGCTCGGCCTGCACCAGCGCTTGGCGGGTCAAGCCCTTGGCCGGCACTTCCTGAGAAACTTGTGGCCAGTTGGCTGCACTGGGCAAATCGCCGCTGGCGGATTGAACCGGCGCTGGCTTGGATGCTTGCGATTGGGCCACGGGCAAATCATCGGCTGTGTCCCAAGGCGGTGATTCATCGAATTCATCTGCAACGGGGGCAGGCGCAGCTTTGGGTGCGGGCGATGCGGCAACAGGCGCGACCGGCGTAACAGGCACTGAAGGCAAAGCGGTAGGCTTGGCCACAGGCAGGGGCACCGTTGCTTTTACAGAAGCTGGAGCCAAGGGCATGGTGCGACTAACTGCGCCTTGCCCACCCGGCTTGAAGGCCAGCATGCGCACCAGCGCCATGGAAAACCCGATGGACTCCTCAGGGGCCAAATGCAATTCAGCGCGAGCATGCGTGGCAATTTGGTAAATCAGTTGCAAATCTTCTGCACCGAAAGCACCTTGCAAGTTTTGTAGTGCCGCCTGGTCAGGATCATCGGCATCAAGCCCACCCGCAAAGTGCGCAACAGAAAGCCGGTAGGCAATGGCGGCCAGTTCGTCAAGAATGGCACCAAAAGGTGCACTGGCTGTGGCCAGCGCATTGCTCAACTCCAGAAGGGCTTTGCCATCACCTTGGGCCAAGGCTTGCAGCAGTTGATGCACCACTTGCTGGTCGACTGCGCCCAGCATGGTTCGTACGGTTTCCTCGCCCACATGGCCTGCACTATAGGCAATGGCCTGGTCAGTCAAAGAAAGCGCATCGCGCACACTGCCGCGCGCGGCCTTGGCCAGCAGGCGCAAAGCGCCGGGCTCAAAAGCGATTTGTTCTTCAGAAAGAATGTGGGCCAAGTGGTCTGCAAGCTGGTCGGGTGGCAATTGGCGCAAGGCAAATTGCAGACAACGCGACAACACCGTGGCCGGAATTTTTTGGGGATCGGTGGTGGCCAAAATAAACAACACATGGCCCGGCGGCTCTTCCAGCGTTTTCAGCATGGCATTGAACGCGCTGGTGGACAGCATGTGCACTTCGTCGATGACATACACCTTGTAGCGGCCAGCCGTGGGCGCGTACATGGCGTTTTCAAGCAGGGCGCGCATTTCATCCACACGGGTGTTGGTGGCCGCATCCACTTCCAGCAAATCGACAAAACGGCCCTGGCTGATCTCGACGCAGGCCTGGCACTTGCCACAAGGTGTGCGGCTAATGCCTTGCTCGCAATTCACGGCGCGAGCCAAAATTCGGGCAATGGTGGTTTTACCCACACCCCGAGTGCCGGTAAACAAATAGGCGTGATGGAGGCGTTGATTATCAAGCGCATGGGAAAGCGCTTTGACCACATGGGCTTGGCCCACCAGCGAATCAAAGTCTCGCGGTCGCCATTTTCGTGCCAAAGCCTGAGATACGGTTTGATTCATTCAGATTGGGTCCAGCAGTTGGGTCCAACAAATTAAGAGGCGAGCCAGAACCCCGGCACTGACTTCACGGTTGTGGCTGCTTCCTTCCGGACCTGACCAGGTTGGCCGCTACGCCATGCGGGGAGGCCCGCCAGGTTGAATTCTACACCGAAGTGAGCCAGTGAACTTCGCCGTGCCGGTCAATCAGTGCAGCTTGTGTAGGGGCCGGCTTTTCGCCCTTGTTCAGCGTCATGTCAACTAAACCCACGTATTCAAGCACTTGCTGGGTATAGCCCTGTAAATTGTCCGAATTAACGGCCCATTTGTAGTCCAGTACCAGAAAACGATCGGGCAAGCCAAGCACCCGGTCGGCCCGCAAAGATCGACCATCGCCCAACACCCACTCCAGTTCATTGAACACCCGGTTGTTGCTGGCCTTCGCCCCCTGCAACCAGGGCTGCAAATCGGTTTTGTTCACCAGCAATTGGCAAGCTTGCTGCACATGCTGCAATTCATCGTCCCGCAAGGGCCGAAATACCGCCTCGCAGCGCACCTGCACCCGTGCCCACCATGTGTCGAATGGCACCTCATGCAGTTCATCCACCCATTCAAGCGCAGCATGCCAGGCGGTGCCTTTGCGCAACTCAGGCGAGGTAATGCGAGGTACCACCTTGCCCACCGGCGCATTCAATGCGTTCAGCACCGGAAACTGTGGGCGAACCCACACTGCGGGTGGATCAAACAAACCAGCCAGTTCAATTTGTGCGGGCTCCGACACGGTGGTGTGCGCGGCGCTTTCAGTCATTGGCCATGTGTCATGCACCTGCGTGGCAAAAGGCAGCAAACGTTCATACCAACCCTTGCTGGCCCCGCGTTTTTCACTGCCGCTCATATGAATGGAATACCGGGCGCGGGTCAGCGCCACATACAACAAGTGATCTTCTTCGTCGGCGTAGGCTTGCTGTTCAATGGTTTGGGCGGCGGCACGGCCCGGGCTTGGGTTGCTCAAATTGCCCATCACCGTGACTGAGTTGGGATGCGATTCACCCAAGGCCCAATCAATCAGCAAACCCGCATTGCTGCCACCGGGTTTGGGCGATGAATTGGCATCGAACAGCCACACATGATCAGCCTCCAGGCCCTTGGCAGAATGCACGGTCATGATGCGCAACACATCGGGGTTGTTGGCAGCACCTTCGCTGTCTGAACTGGCGTAGGTTTGCAACTTCACCGCCTCATCGAAGGCCTGCTGCAAACTCGGAAAACGGCCTTTGTTCAAACCCAAGGCCCAAGCCTTCAACCAATCCCAGTGCTCGGCCATCATGACCCGCTGGCGCGGTGAAGCCGAATTCAAATATTTTTCGGATGCCTTTGTATCATTCACCACCTTCGACAGGGTTTCAAACAAGGGCAGTGCACGCGCCATGCGCAGCCATTCGGACAACTGCGCGTGTAAGTTAGCCCAAGGCGTTTCACCCTGTTTAGCCAACACATCTAGCGTGCGCCACACCGTAGTGGTCTGGGTTGATTGGCCCGCGCCAATCAACGTTTGAAACTGCGCGGAAGAAAGCCCAATGAGGGGGCAACGCAACAGTTGCAACAGGTGCAAGTTCGCATGCGGGTCGTTCAAAAAGCCCAAAAGCGCAATGGTGTCCGCCCACACCTGCGAGGTGTAGCGCTCGCCTTTGTCTTTGATGGTGTAGGCCAAACCGGCTTCACGCAAAGCGGCCATCAGGGGCACACCGCTTTTGTGAGCACGCACCAGCACCATCACCTGACTCAAATTCTTGATACTGCCGTTCGTCAACCACTGTTGCAGGGTGTGCACCACGCGCTGTGCTTCATCAGGGCCTTCATCTTCATTCAGCAGCTTGGGGTAAACATTCAAACCGCTCAGCCTAGACTCGCCATCTCCGGCCAAACTGGTGTGCGCGCGAAAGGCAGTTTGCCCCCGGGTTTGCCCCGACTCAAATACGTGGTTGACCACATCAACCACAGACTGCGCACAACGCCGTGTCGAATCCGATTCCAAAGTTTTGGCTGCAAAATTGACAACCAACCAGGTACGCGCGTGGTTGAACAATCGTGCTTCAGCACGGCGAAAACGGTAAATCGATTGCTTGGGATCGCCCACCAAAAAAACGCTGGGCTTGTCGTCGCCACTGTAATCCTGCAACCACAGTTTCAGAATGTTCCACTGCACCGGGTTGGTGTCTTGAAATTCATCGACCAACAAATGGCGAACGCGCGTGTCCAGTTTCTGCTGCATGTAGGCTCGCTGATCATCATTCATCAACATACGCAGTGCGGTGGCTTCAAGGTCATCGAAATCGCACAAACCTTGCTCAAGCTTGATTGATTTGTAGGTGTCAAACAAAGGCTCAATCAATTGCGCCAAAGCGGCTGTGGCCTGCATGTCGAGCTGGTCTTTTTCAAGTTGCAAAGCCTGTGCAGTTTGCAGGGCCAAACCCTCGAGGGTTTGCACATATTCCGTTTCATCTAACCCCGCCTTCAGTTGCCCTGCTGTGGGTTTGCTGAAGGTTTTGCTGGGCTCTTCTTTGGAGGTCAAACAAACTGCTTTCAACAGATCAAACACATGCCCGGCATCGCCACCTTCTTGCAAAGTGCCCAACGCTTTTTCAATTTCCACGGCATTGCCTTGTTGCTTGGCAGTGCCCAAAGCCAACCAGCGTGCAGCCTGTTGCCATTGGTCCAAATAATGTCGATTGTTCAACACCTCGACAGGCCACGACTCGCCCTCATCAATACCAAACACCATGCTCAAAGGCGGCGCTTCACTGTTGTTCAACCACAGGCTGCAGGCTACGCGATTGGTCAGCGCATGCTGCAACACTTGGCGCACCACGGCACGGTCCATTTGCGAAGCCAGGGTGTCAAAGGCTGGCAGCAATTCCGATTGATCATTCAGCAAATTGGCGGTGAATACATCAATGGCCTTGTCCATCCAGAACAGGGTTTGATCCGTGGGTTCGCTTTGTCTTGAAAAACCACTGGCCAACGGCGCCATTTGACACAACGATGCAAACCAGCCGTGAAAGGTGTCAATCGTTACACCGCGCGAATTGGTCAACACTTCGCCAGCCAGTGCGCGTGCTTTTTTCAGGTTTGCTTCACTGGCGACGGCACCGCGCTCTAGCAACAAATCGCTTAGTTTGTCATCACTGAACAAGGCGCAGTCACGCAACAAACCAAACAGACGTTCCTGCATTTCCTGCGCAGCCTTGCGTGTAAAAGTGATGGCCAGAATTTGATCGGGTCGCGCACCGTCAAGCAACAAGCGAAACAGGCGTGCAGTGAGTAACCAGGTTTTTCCGCTGCCTGCGCACGCTTCAACCACCACACTATTGGCAGGCTTGCAGGCAATCGCGGTGAAGTTGGTGGATGAATCACTCATCGCCACCCTCCTCGCCTGCCATGGCCTCGTTGAATGTGGGGTGAGTTTCTGGTCTGCACACGCCACGCACTGCGCAGTATTCACAGGCATCACCCGGGTTGGCTTGCCACACTGCCTTGCCTTCAAAAAACGAATTCAATTCACAGCTTAATTCACTGAGCAACACCTCGCCCCACGACTGAAACCCCTGCTCACGATACTCATCGCTCAAGGGTGGAAAACTGACCCAGTCCACCTTGTCCTTGTGCAGCCCCAGGAAATCCAGTTGCGCACTGGGACTATTCAACATGGCCTGGTAGGCGGGCAGTTGAGGTTGGCTTAAGGGTTCCGACAATCTTTTTTTCAACACCGTGGGGTTGGTGAATTTGATGTCGGATATGGCCAGTGCATCGCCGCGTGTGTCAAGCCGATCGATTCGGCCTTTCAGTTCCAGCGACACACCGCTGGGTTGAAGCACCAAGGTGTGGCTTAGCTGCTGCTCTGCACTCTTGAATTGCCAACCCTGAATTTGACGCTCCATCAATTTGCCAGCCAGGCGCGGCACAATTTGGTCAAAAAATTTCAGGAAGGGATAAACCATGGCTTGGTCTGGTAGCTCCATCTTGCTCCACACCAACTCGGCCTGATTCAGCAATGTCTCTTTCCACACCTGCAATTCATTCACAGCCTTTCCAGGCAAGGCCATGTGCTGCGCAGTTTTCTCAAGCACTTTGTGCACAAAAATACCGCGCAGTTGTTCATAGCGCATGGCACCCTCATCACGCTGCGGCGGCCAAGGCAAGGCATGCTTCAAGCCAAAGCGAAGACGACACGCCACCCAGTCATCCAGCGCGGTCACCCGCAGTGAATCGGGCATGGATGCCGAGTCGCTCAAAGCGGTCAATTGCAAGGCTTGTTCGGGCGCTTCCCGCACTTCAATTTCAAGGCTGGAAGGCGCGCGGTACCATTTGCCCGACCACGGCTGGGCAAGGCTTGCAGGGTCTCGCAACACAATGTCCAGCCAGGTCAGTTCAGGCAACAACATTTCAGGTTTGCCCGCCACTTGCGCGCTGTGCACCAAGGTTATTTCATTGCTGTGCAACAGCAGTTCATACAGTGCAGCTATTTTTTGAATGCGCGCCAGACGAGGCCCCGGAAAACCCAATTCCTGCGCCACAGCGGGTGGCAACAAACCGGGCGGGCTTTCCTGAAAATGCGACTGCGCACAACCCAACACCAACACGCGCTTGAACTGCCGCATCCGCGTGCTCAACAAGGGCACCATGCGCACCGGGCTTTCAATGTCCAAAGGGCGAAAACGTTGCGATTCAGCCCAACTGCGCCAGGCAGCTACAAATTCCTGCACATCAAATTCAGTGTGGGCAGGCACTTGCCGCATCAACCCCAGCACGGTCAACAATTGTTGCCCCGCCTCATCCGGCTGCAAAGCTGTATCCAAACCATGCTTTTCAAACAGGGCCAGAAAAGCAGTTGCCCATTGCGCCAGCGTGTAACGGCCGCCTGTTTTACCGAAAGCCCAAGGCTCAAGATGCTCAATTGGAAGGCCACTAAAAGGTTGGGCAATGGTGGTGAGCTGGCCATGCTCTACAAACTGTTGCAACAAGTGGTCGAACCAGCCCGCCACATTCGATGTGGACAAACGCCAACCAGTGCGGTCATCCACCAACACGCCCATGTCCGCCAACAACCCCACCATGCGGCGCGCCGCCAGGCGATCAAGCACAGCCACAGCAATTTCAGTGGTGGGGTCTGCGCGCAGCCATTCCAGAATTTGATGTGCGGCTTGCTGGGCCTGCGTGGTTTCGTCGGGTGCCACCTGCAACACCACCGGGCTGACCTGGGTGTTGAAACGCTTCATGCCTAAGATTTGCCAGGGCTGGGGACCCTCAATGACTGGAAGTTTGAACACCTGCACTGGCACTTCGGGGTAAAACAGATCCAGCCAAAGGCCTGGCACGGTTTCGCCGTCATCAAACCACACCACCTGCACGGGCGGCTTGCCCCGGGGTTCGGCTGGTTTTGGCAACAGGTCCATTAACTCGGCCGCGTAAGTTTGTGCCAAGGTTGCCACCACCTGGGTCTCTTCGGCAGCAAAAGTGTTGTTCTCGGAGTAGGTTGCAAGCGCACTTGTGTTGCGTTTTTGCACCAACACCTGTCGCAAGGCCAGCTCCAGGTATTCCTGAGCCAAACCCCACAATTGCGAAGGCGATGAACCGCCCCCCAGCAAGGGCAATTCACGCAGCACACCAACCAGGTCAGCTTGCAGGGCCAGCCAGGGGCCCATGGCGGCAGGTTGGCTTAACCGGTCAGCGGTTTGAACCCACGGCCCCAGTGTGGCTGCGCCTGTGTGGTGTTGCGCCCAGTGCCGCTTGAAGCTGCCCACAGTCTCGATTCGGGGCATGACCCACAACACCTGACTGGCGTCCAAGCCCGCTTGGCTTAGCCACTCAAATGCCGCCGCGAACGGGTTGGCGTAAGAAGAATCAACGGAGACAGGGTGTTGGGTCAAAACGTGTATGTGTTGTTAAGTCGATTAAAACGAGCGCGGGTTTGTGTTTCAGTTCGATTTCGCTGTACCATTCAGAATAGCATTTTCTTAAATGAAGAACTTTCATGGTCTGCGCGTGTGCTTTAATCACCCGGATCCGCTTTGTGAACACCCTCCAAAGCAATTACCCACTTGAGGATTTAAATGAGCAGTGACCTGATCAAACACGTCAGTGACGCATCTTTCGACAGCGATGTTTTGAAAACCGACGGCCCTGTGCTGGTGGATTACTGGGCTGAATGGTGTGGCCCTTGTAAAATGATCGCGCCGATTCTTGATGATTTGTCCTCGGAATACAAAGGCAAGCTGCAAATCGCCAAGATGAACGTGGACGAGAATTCTGAAACGCCTGCCAAATATGGCATTCGCGGCATTCCAACCTTGATGTTGTTCAAGAATGGTGCCGTGGTGGCCACGAAAGTGGGTGCCCTGTCCAAATCACAGTTGGCCGCCTTTATCGACAGCCACCTGTAATACAATATTGATTGAGTAGCCCGGCATGTGCCGGGCATCGAACCCCCTCACTGCAGCAAAACCCCCACCCTTCGTTAACCTGTTTACCTCGCGGCGTTCGCCACCTACACAAATAGCCAAACATGTATCTATCTGAACTAAAAACGCAACACGTCTCTGCCCTGCTTGAAGTGGCTGGTGGCCTTGAAATTGAAAATGCCAACCGCATGCGCAAACAGGAATTGATGTTCGCCATCCTGAAGAAACGCGCCAAAAACGGCGAGCAAATTTTTGGTGATGGTGTGCTCGAAGTGCTGCCCGACGGCTTTGGCTTCCTGCGCTCGCCCGAAACATCGTACTTGGCCAGCCCGGACGACATTTACATTTCCCCCAGCCAGATTCGCCGTTTCAACCTGCACACGGGTGACAGCATTGAAGGTGAGGTGCGCACCCCGAAAGACGGCGAGCGTTACTTCGCGCTGGTGAAAGTAGACAAGGTCAACGGCGAAGCGCCCGAGGCCAGCAAGCACAAAATTCTGTTTGAAAACCTGACCCCGCTGCACCCCAACCAGCCTTTGAAGCTGGAACGCGACATGCGCGGTGAAGAAAACAACACCGGCCGTATCATCGACCTGGTGGCCCCAATTGGCAAAGGCCAGCGTGGCTTGCTGGTGGCGCCACCCAAGTCGGGTAAAACCGTCATGCTGCAGCACATTGCGCACGCCATTACAGCCAACCACCCCGACATCACCTTGATCGTGTTGCTGATCGACGAACGTCCCGAAGAAGTGACAGAAATGATGCGTTCAGTGCGTGGCGAAGTGATTGCCTCCACATTCGACGAACCGGCAACCCGCCACGTGCAAGTGGCTGAAATGGTGATTGAAAAGGCCAAGCGCCTGGTTGAGCACAAACGCGACGTGGTTATTCTGCTCGACTCGATTACCCGCCTGGCTCGTGCTTACAACACCGTGGTGCCCTCTTCCGGCAAGGTGCTCACCGGTGGTGTA
Source organism: Limnobacter alexandrii (assembly GCF_005871185.1). Taxonomy (GTDB): domain Bacteria; phylum Pseudomonadota; class Gammaproteobacteria; order Burkholderiales; family Burkholderiaceae_B; genus Limnobacter; species Limnobacter alexandrii. The sequence goes on along the minus strand of NZ_SWKN01000006.1, from coordinate 1,199,033 downwards.
GACGCCAACGCGTTGCACCGCCCCAAGCGTTTCTTTGGTGCTGCCCGTAACATTGAAGAAGGTGGTTCACTGACCATCATCGCGACTGCACTGGTCGACACTGGTAGCCGCATGGATGAAGTGATTTACGAAGAATTCAAGGGCACCGGCAACATGGAAATCCACATGGAACGCCGCATGGCGGAAAAGCGTGTGTACCCAGCCATCAACATCAACCGCTCTTCCACACGTCGCGAAGAATTGTTGATCAAGCCCGATTTGCTGCAAAAGATTTGGGTGCTGCGCCGCCTGCTGCACGACATGGACGAAATCGCTGCGATGGAATTCCTGATGGACAAGATTCGTCAGACCAAGAACAACGCAGAGTTTTTCGAGATGATGAAAAAGTAAACCAAATCATATTTTTAAAACTAAGCCCATGCTGCTGTTGCACCATGGGCTTTTTTAATTGCACAATCAGGCAACCACCCACCAAGGAGCCTTCCAATGAATCGCGTTTTCTCTCTGCTCACTCTGATGTTCGCGCTGGTTCTCAGCGGCTGCGGTTACAACACCATTCAAACCACGGATGAACAAGTGAAAGCAGCATGGGCCGAGGTGTTGAACCAATACCAGCGCAGGGCCGACCTGGTGCCCAACCTGGTGAACGTGGTGAAAGCCGAGGCCAACTTTGAGCAGGAAACGCTGACTCAAGTGGTTGAGGCACGTTCGAAAGCCACATCCATCCAAGCCACGCCCGAATTGATCAACGACCCGGAAGCCTTCAACAAATTTCAGCAGGCGCAGGGTGAACTCAGCGGTGCCTTGTCGCGCTTGTTGCTGATTACTGAGAACTACCCCAACCTGAAGGCCAATCAGGGCTTCAGGGATTTGCAAACACAGCTTGAAGGAACTGAAAACCGGATTACGGTGGCACGCAATCGCTACATCAAATCGGTTCAGGACTACAACGTCACGGTTCGATCTTTCCCCAACAACCTGACTGCCATGGTGATGGGCTATGCAGTAAAACCCAACTTCACCGTTGAAAACGAAGCTGAAATATCACGCCCACCCACTGTGGACTTCGGTACCAAGTGATGGTCGGCCTGCGCAATCTCTTCAGTCAATTCTGGCTATGCACAATTTTGCTTTTTGCGCCGGGCTTGCTGTGGGCACAAGAAGTGCCTGTTCCACCGCTTACCGCACAGGTGGTGGACACAACGGGTACGCTAAGCCCGGAACAGCAAGCTGCATTAATTCAAAAACTACAGGCATTTGAAGCGACGAAAGGCAGCCAGATTGCTGTGCTGCTTGTTCAAACCACGCAGCCTGAAACCATTGAACAATATGCATTGCGGGTTGCCGAAAACTGGAAAATTGGTCGCAAGAATACAGACGATGGCGCCATTCTGGTTGTGGCCCTTCAAGACAGGGCCCTGCGTATTGAGGTTGGTTACGGCTTGGAGGGTGCACTCACGGACCTCACCTCGAAACGCATTATTGATGAAATTATTGTGCCGCAGTTTCGCCAGGGCGACTTTGCGGGCGGTGTAGCGGCTGGCGTGGATCAAATAATCAAGGTGATTGAAGGCGAACCCTTGCCCGCCCCCGTTGCCACTGGCACAACCCGTTCCTCCAGCACCATTGAAGACATTGCACCACTGCTGTTCATGGGAACCCTGTTCATTGGTGGATTTTTGCGCAAAGCCATCGGAAAACTGCCAGCCGCCGTGGCCACTGGTGGATTGGTGTTTGTGGTGGCCTGGCTTTTTGCCGGCGCTGTTATTTTTGCACTGCTTGCAGCAGCGGCGGCTGCATTACTAACCTTGTTTGGCAACTCAGTGGGCGGCATTGGTGGTGGCCGTGGCGGATTCAGCCGCGGCGGCGGTGGCTTTGGCGGGGGTGGTGGCTTCAGTGGTGGCGGCGGCGGTTTTGGAGGCGGTGGTGCCTCGGGAAGGTGGTAAGCATGAGCACCCAACGCATTCTGAAACACCTGATGACAGCTGAGCGTCACGTGCGGCAAATTTTCTCACCGACGCAGCTGGAATGCATTGCACAAACCATCAAGGCCAGCGAAACAAAGCACTCCGGAGAAATTCGATTCGCCGTGGAAAGTTCGCTTGAACTTCGACCACTGTTGCAACACCAAACACCTCGCGAACGCGCCATTGAGGTGTTCAGTGAATTGCATGTCTGGGACACCGAGTTGAACAACGGCGTGCTGATTTATGTGCTGTTGGCCGACCACGCCATTGAAATAGTGGCTGATCGGGGAATTCATCACAAAGTGGGCAGCCAATACTGGGAAGCACTGTGCCGCACCATTCAGGCTGAATTTGCCGCTGGGCATTACGCCGAGGGTGCAATTCGCGGAATTGAAGCCGTGAGCGAGAAATTGATAGAACACTTTCCTCACGACGGGGGCGGCAAGAACGAGCTTCCGGACGCCCCGGTGGTCATTGGTTAATACAACACCCGATTACATGGGCTGTATAGGGCAACTTTTAGGCACGGTGTAGCCCTCTGGCAGACTGCATTCCGAGGCTTTGCCATCAATTGAGCACCGCACTTTTTTCAGCAAGCGCATGGCGCAACCATCGTACACGCCATCTTTGCTCAGGCTGATGCGGGCTTCGCGCATCATGGTGGTGTATTCCACCTTGTCGGCATCGGTCATTTTCAGCCAGGCTTTGTCAGGAATCTGACGGTCAATCTTCTTTACCGCGTCCAAAGCCTTGGGCATTTCCTGCGCCACAAAAGCCCGCAATTTCTGCCCTGAACCTGGCTGAAACTTCGACTTCCGCAAAATGATTTGGTAGGTGACCATGGCCACAGGCAACTGAATAATTGCACCGCGCTTGCCAAGGCCTTTGTACAGCTCCAGGGGTGAATAGGCAATGGACGGCGCCACAATAATATCCACGGCGCCATTGTTGAACATGGAGCCATAATTCGAGACATCGGCGGCCACGGGTTGGGCTCCAACCTGTTCAATCAGCCTGCGCTGGGATTCATCGTGCGACAACGCTGCCACACGCTTGCCTGCGGCTTTGGCCAGTGAATTGATTTCACGGTCACGCACAAACACATAGGCGGTGCCGAAGGGCAATACACCACCCACCTCAAAGTCACTCTGTTGCATCACGCTTTGCAGCTGGGGGCTGCCCATTGACTTCAAGGCCAGCAGCACTGCATCGTAATTGGGCAAACCACCTACGGCATCGAGACTGCCGGTGAAGCTGTTGTACTTGCGGGTTCGAATGCCTGTGGCCACAAGGCCATCGCACACACCAATTTCAAAGTCTTTGGCTGCAACCGATTCATTGGTGTACACCACAGGTTTAAAGCCGTAGCCGTTTTTTCGACCTTCAAGTGCATATTCCTGAGCCAAACCAAAAATTGGCCCTTTGGCACCGAGCAAGTCAAAGACGCAAATATTGGGCTCCTGGCCACTGACTGTTTGGGCACGCGCCGTACTCTGGAAGCCCAAGAAAACCAACATCATCAAACTGAAAACGGCCGCGATACGCAAGCTGTTTTTAATACATGGATTCATCATTTTTTTCCTGTCTGCAAGGCGCGCAGTGTGATGATTTGGGTCAGGTTGACCAATGTTTTGGTCATCATCCGGTGCCAAATCAAGTCGACCACCACCGCCTTGAATACGATTCGCTTGGGCCCAATGCCCAAGCCTGGTTTTAGATAAAACAGATAGCGCCAGGTCACCAGGGTGCCGTCGCCATCCTTCTCAAATTCAAATGAGCCTTTGGCATGGTCAAGCCAGTTCAACAGCGGTTGGCTAAAACCAGTACCCCTGTAAACAAACTGGCGATTGGGAACAAAGGCCAGCACTTCTTCTTCAATCACCGCACCGCCCTTGAAGGTGATTCGCTGTACATCGCCCACCTCATTGAACGATTTGCCCTGAATCATTTCTATACGTGTAATCGGCGCAATCAGTGCATCGCTGTGAATGTACTCGTCCGCTTTCAATCGGGTGTACATGGCAAAACAATCTGCCAATGGCACAGGGATTCGGCATGAACGCTGGATCATCAAGGGTGCTTGGGTCACAATGAATCCTCTTTTAGTTGTTGAGTACTGCGCATGATCACACGTTTTTTTCCGATACTTACCAAACTCAAGGCACTGAAAAACCACGGCCGCATGCTGTGGCACGCTTTTCGGCATGCCGACACGCCCAAATGGATCAAGGGCTTCATGTTGGCGGTGGTGCTTTACCTGTTCAGCCCCATCGACCTGATTCCCGACTTTTTGGTGCTTTTTGGCATCACCGACGACCTGGTCGTGATTAGTGCCGCCATGTGGTTTTTGGGCAAAGTTGTTCCAGAAAAGGTGAAAAACAGCCTGCCTGTGGAAGCAACCGAGACCAAACCAGCCACCAAAAGCAACACGCAAGCTGCACCAACAAACACAGTCAAAACAAGCCCCCTAAAGCCTTTCGGGATTGTTTTACTGGTGGGTTTGCTCATTGCTGCATTGGCGAGCCACCCGTGGGTACAGGCTCAATTTCAAAGCATTGGAGCATTTTTTTGAGTGTGGAAGTAACAGTTTTACTCTAGAAAAATAAAAAGCCCGGTGATTTCTCACCGGGCTTTTAAGCTTCTCAAGCCCTGCCTTTCAGTGAAGGCAGTGGTTATTGTTGAACAATCAATCAGTGACCAGTTGCCACGCCTGCACCACGCGGGGTACGTACGTCTTCAACCAGGTGCTGAATATGCTCGGGTGGTGGTGCAGTTACTTTGCTGACCAGGTAGGCCACAACAAAGTTACAGATTGCACCCACGGTACCGAAAGCTTCAGGCGTGATGCCGAAGAAGCCGTTGGCTCCGCCCACCAAGTGCAGGTACTCCGTACCGTTGACGAACAAGATACCCTTGTGCGCAAACACGTAGAACAGGGTAACTGCCAAGCCAGTCAACATACCCACGATGGCGCCTGTGGAGTTCATGGTTTTGGAGAAAATGCCCATCATGATCACAGGGAACAGGCTTGATGCCGCAATACCGAAGGCCAAAGCCACAGTACCCGCCGCGAAGCCCGGTGGGTTCAAGCCCAGATAACCGGCCAGAACAATCGCGAAGGCCATGGAAATTTTACCGGCCAGCAATTCGCTCTTTTCAGAAATACTTGGATTGAACACGCCCTTGATCAAGTCATGCGAAACCGCAGACGAGATCGCCAGCAACAAACCAGCCGCAGTCGACAACGCAGCAGCCAAACCACCGGCGGCCACCAAGGCGATCACCCAGTTGGGCAACAATGCAATTTCAGGGTTGGCCAACACCATAATGTCGGCGTTCACTGTCATTTCACTGCCTTTCCAGCCAGCAGCTTCTGCTTTGGCCAGGAATGCTTCGTCTTTGGACTTGTCGTTGTAGTACTGAATGCGACCGTCGCCGTTCTTGTCTTCAAACTTCAACAGGCCAGTGGTTTCCCAGCGACCCATCCAGGCCGGTTTCTGGTCAATTGGCAAGGCTGCATCGGCTGCAAACAAATCGCCGCCTGTGGCCACACTGGTATTGACCGTGGCGTGCAGGTTGTAACGGGCCATTGCGCCAACAGCAGGTGCTGTGGTGTACAAAATCGCAATGAAAACCAGTGCCCAACCGGCAGATGAACGCGCATCAGCCACTGTAGGTACAGTGAAGAAGCGAATGATCACGTGGGGAAGGCCCGCGGTACCAATCATCAAGCTAACGGTGTAGAAGAAGGTGTTCAGGTAGCTGCCGCCCGCAGGAGTCGTGGTGTATTGGCTAAAGCCAAGGTCAGTCACAACTTTGTCCAAGGTAGCCAGCATGGGCTGCCCGTTGGCCAACATGTCAGAACCCAGACCCAGCTGTGGCAAAGGATTGCCTGTCAGGTTCAGGGAAATGAAGATAGCAGGAATGGTGTAGGCCATGATCAACACGCAATACTGTGCGATCTGCGTGTAGGTAATGCCTTTCATGCCGCCAAACACAGCGTACATGAACACAATACCCATACCCACATAAATACCTACTTCAGCAGACACGCCCAGGAATCGGGAGAACGCCACACCCACACCGGTCATCTGTCCAATTACGTAAGTAATGGAAGCAACCAGCAAACAGATCACAGCCACTGTACGTGCCGTGTTGGAGTAGTAACGATCGCCAATGAACTGAGGTACCGTGAACTTGCCGAACTTGCGCAAGTAGGGGGCCAGCAACATCGCCAGCAACACATAACCACCGGTCCAGCCCATCAGGAATACGGAACCGCCGTAACCCATGTTGGCAATCAGACCGGCCATTGAAATGAACGAAGCGGCAGACATCCAGTCCGCCGCAGTCGCCATGCCGTTGGCCACGGGGTGAACACCACCGCCAGCCACATAAAACTCACCCGTGCTGCCAGCACGAGCCCAAAACGCAATACCGAGGTACAGCGCAAAACTCAAACCCACGATCACGTAGGTGATTGTTTGCAAATCCATCAGCAATCTCCTTAGTTTTCGTGGACGTCGTGTTCGCGGTCAATCTGTCCCATTTTCTTCGCATAGTAGAAAATAAGAATGATGAACGTGTAGATAGAACCTTGTTGTGCAAACCAGAAGCCCAGTGGGTAACCACCAATGCTGAATTGATTGAGTTGCTCAACAAACAGAATGCCGGCGCCGTAAGAAACCAAAAACCACACGATCATGATCTTGGTCAACAGGCCGAGTGTCGCTTTCCAGTAGGCTTCACCGCCCTTTGGGTTGCTCATCGCTTGTCTCCTTTTTAAGGTTGTTGTTAACCGCAGGCACGGAATACGAGGTCACATCCCTCCCGAGCCTAGGCTTGCGAACGAGTATCAAAGCGAAAACTTACGCCAAACTGAAAGCCTGCCATATAGGCCTTGAAACCCCTCCCCCTGCATTACCCCCCCTCTCCAAATGTGCGATTCCCAGGGATCGAAAAACCGCAATTGACCCGTGATTACCTGTTTTATTGACTGATTGGCCAGCCCTGCGCAACACACAATGGTATTTACCCCAATCGAGCCAACCCATTCTGACCAGCAAGGCGACCCATGACACCCAACCCCGAGCAGCTGAACAATCACCGTACCCACCTGTTCAATGCGCTGGCCATGAGCCAAGCCTGCATTGAATTCGACCTGAACGGCAATGTGCTGTACGCCAACGCCAACTTTCTGAGTGTGTTTGGCTACACGGAAGAGGAAATACTGGGCAAACACCACAGCCTGTTTTGCACGGTCAGCACCAGGGAATCCGAGGAATACGGCTTGTTCTGGAACAAGTTGCGCGAGGGTGAGTTTCAAAGCGGCGAATTTTTGCGACTGGATTCACAGGGCCAGGAGGTGTATATCCAGGCCAGCTACAACCCGGTGCGGGACGACGACGGCAATTTGGTATCTGTGATCAAGATTGCAAGCAACATTACAGAAGCCAAGAGCAAGTCACTTGAAAATGAAGGCAAAGTAGCGGCCATTGACAAAACCCAGGCTGTGATTGAGTTCGACACCACAGGCCGCATTCTGGCGGCCAACGACAATTTCTTGAACACCATGGGCTACCGCCTGCAAGAAATTGTGGGGCAGCATCACCGCCAGTTTTGCGAAAAACACTATGCGGAGTCTGAGGAATACAGCAATTTCTGGAAAGACCTGGCGGCCGGGGAATTCAGGTCTGGCGAATTCATGCGCGTTAACCGACAGGGCCGCCCGGTGTGGCTGCAAGCCACCTACACGCCCATTCTTGGCGTGAATGGCAAGCCGGTGAAAGTGGTTAAATTTGCAAGCGACATTACCGCAGCCAAGATCAAGGCAATTGAAGACGATGGCAAGGTAAACGCCATGAACCGTTCTCAAGGCATTATCGAGTTTGACTTGGGTGGCAATATTTTGAGCGCCAACGAGAATTTCCTGAGCTTGACCGGCTATTCGCTGGGCGACATTGTCGGTCAGCACCATAGCATGTTTGTGGACAAGGAAGAGGCCAGCAGCGGCGCATACCGTGCTTTCTGGCGCAAGCTGGGGCAAGGTGAATTTGATTCTGGCGAATACCTGCGCATGGGCAACCACGGCAAGCGAATCTGGATTCAGGCCAGCTACAACCCGATTCTTGACCTGGAAGGCAACCCCGTGAAGGTCATCAAGTTTTGCAGCGACATCACCCAGTCCAAATTGCAGGCCATTGAAACCCAGGCGCGCATGGATTCAGTCTCCAACACCAGTTGTATTCTTGAATTCAATGCAGAAGGGAAAATTCTTGGCTGCAATGAATTGATGCAGAAATCACTGGGCTACAGCCAAGCCGATTTGGTGGACAAGTCTGAGGGCTTTTTGATGTTCGATGAAGAACGCAACGACAGCAGCCATTTCAAGACCTGGAACGATCTGCGGGAAGGCAAGAACCTGGCCGGTGAATTCCGCTACAAGGGTGTGGGCGGCAAGGAAATTTGGCTTTCAGGCACACGCAGCCCGGTGATTGGCCTTGAGGGGCAATTGATCAAAGTGGTGCTCATGTTGCAAGACATCACCGAGTCCAAACTTTCCCGTCTGGATGCCGAGGGCAAACTGGGGGCGATTGACCGTTCGCAGGCAGTGATTGAATTCGACATGCAAGGCAAGGTGCTCTATGCCAACGGTAACTTTTTGAAGCTGATGGAATACTCGGCCGAGGAAATTACAGGTCGCCACCACCGCATGTTTGTGGATGCCGCCTATGCAGCCACACCGCAGTACCAGGCGTTTTGGGAAAGCCTGGGCCGCGGTCAGTTTGAAGCAGGTGAATACAAGCGCGTGGCCAAAGGTGGGCGCGAGGTGTGGATTCAAGCCACCTACAACCCGATTTATGACCCGCGCGGCAACCTGGTCAAGGTGGTGAAATTTGCCAGCGATGTGACCCAAAGCAAGCTGAAAAACTCGGAATTTGAAGCCAAGGTAGAAGCGATCAATTTGGGACAAGCTGTTATTGAGTTTGATCTGGATGGCCATGTGCTCAATGCCAACCGCAACTTCCTGAATGCCATGGGTTACACCTCACGAGAAATTCAGGGCCAGCACCACAGCATTTTCTGTACGCTGGAATACACACAAAGCGAAGAGTACCGCGACTTCTGGTTGAAACTGAACGAAGGAAAATTCGTCAGCGGTCGCTTTCACCGCGTGGGCAAGTTCAATCGGGATGTGTGGATTCAAGCCACCTACAACCCCATTCTGGATTTGAACGGCAATGTGGTGAAGGTGGTGAAGTACGCTTACGACGTAACGAAAGAAGTGATGTTGGAACAAGGCATCAACAAAAAGTCGGGCGAAATGCGGGAACGTGTGTCCAAGCTGGTCGAGAGCATTACCGACATTTCAGGCAACTCGGCCACGGCCACTCAACTGGCACAAAAGGGCCTTGACGCGGCGAACCTGGGCAGCAAGGAATTGAAGCGATCCATCGCTGCAATTCATGCCATTCAGAATAGCTCCAGCAAGGTGTCGGAAATAGTGCGAGTGATCGGTGACATTGCCAATCAAACCAACTTGCTGGCATTTAATGCTGCAATTGAAGCTGCACGCGCTGGTCAACATGGCGTTGGGTTTTCCGTGGTGGCCGCCGAGGTGCGAAAGTTGGCCGAAAGCAGTTCAAGCGCTGCGCGCGAAATTGCCACACTGATTGAAGAATCGGTAGCGCAAGTTGAGGAAGGCGTTGAAGTGAGCCAGAACGCTGCACAAAGCTTTGAAGGAATTTTGAGCAGCGTGACCGAGACCGGTGAAAGTGTGAAGCAAATTACAAGTTCTGCTGAGCAACAACGCGACCTGGCCATTGCCGTGAACCGCCTGATTGAGGATCTCACTGGTGGCCTTGAAAAGCATCTCGGCAGTAAAAGCGCATGAGTGACTTGAGTCAATACGACCAAGGGTATGGTTCATTTCGAATTGGCGAAATGACCTTGGCCCTGCCCATGAAGTCAGTCAGGGAGGTGGTGCCATTTCACCCCTTGATGGCCTTGCCCTGCCCGCAACCCTGGATCAAGGGTGGTCTGGACTTGCGCGGCGTGAGCATTCCGGTCCTCGACCTGGAGTGTTTGCTGAACCGGCCAGGACACCAGTATGAGCCTGGCTGTATTTTGCTGATCGCCCATGAAAACCATCTGCTCGGTTTAATTGCTGACCAGGTGAAAGCTTTGTTTTTTGCAAACCCGGGCAACTTGCACACGGTCAGTGCTACAGACGCCATCGGCAGTATTTTTGCGGGCAGCCTCATGAACAAAGAGTTAAACCAACTGGTTCAAGTGCTGTCTACACAAGCCCTGTTCCAGCTGCCTGGCCTGCCCAAGGCCGAAGACCCGGAGCCGCACCGCCAATCGCTTGAATTGCAAACATCGAATGAAGACACCGCGCTGAATACGCGCACACCACTGATGTTGATGCAAAGTACATCCACACTGTTTGCCGTAAACCCGAAAGACATTGAAACCACCGTGGTGAATCCGGTGCTGTTGCCCAGCGAATACGCTGGCGGGTTTTACAAAGGCAATCTGGATTACCGGGAGCAAACCATTCCCGCAGTGGACCTGGCCAGCTACCTGGGCCTTGGCAACAACAAGCAATTGAAACAAACAACCCAGCAAGCATTTGTCATACGAATCGATGGAAACCCGCTGGCCTTGCTGATTGACCGGGTGTTGGACATTGTTCATGTACCGCACAATTCAGTCATTCCACTGCCGGGTTTTGGCCTGCCCAAAGCGGCGCAACTTGAAGGTGCTTTGCCCTGCACGGTTTTCTCAAAAGAAGACCCGCATTCACAGCGTGGCCCCCAGTACTTTGTATTGTCTTGCCCGCGAATCAGTGAAGACCAGGAACTGCTTGAACTGGCCAGCATTCTGGCCAAGGCCAGTGCGACAGCCCAAGAGGATGCTGAAAACCAGCAGGGCAAAGTTGCGCACGGCCTGGACCGCTTGATGGTGTACCGATTGGGTACCGAGTTTTCTACGCCCATTGAGCAGGTGCGGAAAGTACTTCCCTACCGTTCCGACATTGAAATTTTCGAACGCGGCAATCCCATGCTGGGCATGCTGACCCATCGCAACGAATCCATTCCCGTGTTTGATCTGGCACAGTGGCTGGGTGCTGCACGCCAAAGCCTTGATCATGAATCAAGCATTTTGGTGGTGAATGCACATGGCGCAAGTGTTGGCTTTGCCGTCACTTCGCTGACTGCAATTGAAAATGCGCAGTGGGAACCCAATGTGCCGGTGTTGGGCGAACAAAGGCAACTGCTGCACGGGCAGTTAAAAACCACGCAGCGGCTGGCACAAATTGGTGAAAACAAACACCAACGCATGGTCGAGGTGATCGATTTGTACCAACAAGTGTTGTTGATTCTCGATCAGTTTGGTTTGGCGAAACCTGCTGCTACTGAGGTAGCTGCTGATTCTGCTGAGAATTCTGAGCACGCAGCGCATTGAACTCTTTCACGAATTCCTCGAAGCGGTCTTGCTCAATCGCTTCGCGCATTTCACGCATCAATTCCAGGTAGTAATGCAGGTTGTGCATGGTGTTCAACTGCGCACCCAAAATTTCTTTGCTGCGGTCCAGGTGATGCAAATAAGCACGTGAGAAATTTTTGCAGGTGTAGCAGCTGCAAGTGGCATCAAGCGGGCTTTCATCGTTGCGAAATTTTGCGTTGCGAATGCGAATGTCGCCCGTGCGTGTGAACAGCCAACCATTTCGCGCATTGCGGGTTGGCATCACGCAATCGAACATGTCAATGCCCTGCCCCACTGCATTCACCAAATCTTCGGGCGTGCCCACACCCATCAAATAGCGCGGCTTGTGTTGTGGCAACTTCGGCGCGGTGTGCGCCAGAATGCGTTGCATGTCGTCCTTCGGCTCGCCCACCGACAAACCACCAATGGCATAGCCATCGAAGCCGATTTCCTCAAGGCCCTGTAGCGAAATATCGCGCAGGTCTTCATACATGCCGCCCTGAACGATGCCAAACAGGCCATTGTTGTTGCCCAGCGCATCGAAGGAATCTCGAGAGCGGCGTGCCCAACGCATGGACATTTCCATGGACAAGCGCGCCTCCGTGTGTGTGGCCGGGTAAGGTGTGCATTCATCGAAAATCATGACAATGTCGGAATTCAATACAGTTTGAATTCGCATGCTTTCCTCGGGCGTGAGGAACAATTTGTCGCCATTCACGGGGCTGCGGAAATGCACACCCTCTTCCTTGATTTTGCGCATGGCCCCAAGGCTGAACACTTGGAAGCCGCCTGAATCGGTCAGGATTGGCCCCTTCCAACCCATGAACTGGTGCAGGCCGCCAAACTTTTCCATGATGTCCAGGCCAGGCCTCATCCACAAATGGAAGGTGTTGCCCAGAATGATTTGCGCATTGATCTCGGTGAGGTCGCGCGGGGTCATGCCCTTGACGGTTCCGTAGGTGCCCACTGGCATGAAGATCGGGGTTTGAATGACACCATGTGCAGTGGTAATTTCGCCGCGACGGGCTTTGCCCGAGGTGGTTTTGAGTTTGAAGGACAGTGCGCTCAAGGAAAATGCCTTTTTAGAATTGGCCGTATTTTAAATCATTTCAAGCACATGGGTCTGAAAACCACGTTTTGAGTCACCATTCCAGCAATTCAAGCGCTTGTTTGGCACAATGGAGTCATTCACAAAATTAGAAGTACCCCATGCAACAACCTGCCAAACCCGAATTCATTCGCGCCGAGAAACGCGAAGGCGACGCCGAACTGGACGCGCACATGTTTCGGCAAGCGCTGGCCCAGTTTGCCACTGGCATCACCATCATCACCACCAAAAATGCCGAGGGCAAATACGTGGGAGTGACGGCCAATTCATTTAACTCGGTCTCGCTACACCCGCCTTTGGTGTTGTGGAGCTTGTCGAAGAAAGCCAGCAGTCACGATGCATTTGCAGCCGCCACGCATTATGGCGTGAGTGTGTTGTCTGCCGATCAGGAAGAATTGTCACATCACTTTTCAACCTTCAAAGGCGATCGGTTTGCTGGCCTGGAGGTGATTGAGGGCTTGGGTGGCGCGCCTTTGATTCCCCACGCCTTGGCGCATTTTGAATGCAAAGTGCGCAGCCGCTACGATGAAGGTGATCATTTCATCATGGTGGGCGAGGTGTTGCGCTGCGATTATCGCGAAGGCGAGGCGCTGGTGTATCGGTCGAGGAAGTACTTCCGGAACTGATCAAATTCTTGCTTGCTCGACAGCTGGTTTATTTAGCCCAACCAGCTTGGGTTCCGATCTCTCGCCTGCCGGTTAACAGCCCAATCAGCTTGGGTTCCGATCTCTCGCCTGAAAACCTGGTTTTCCCTTTTTGAGATTCACCCTGACTCACCTCGCTCGGCAAAAGGGCGGGCCGAGTCTCGGTGCCGGCCCATGGCCGACCGTGGCGGATGAATTCAAACGGGCAGGTTTTCTTGAAGGCGAGGCGATCGAAACTCCGCCGCCGATTGGGCTGTTGAGCCAGTGGTGACTCGGAGCTGAACTTGCAATGGGTCGCACGATGACCAGTCAGAAAACTTGCCGGCTTGGTGCGCAGAGACTAGCGATCGCGCCTTGGCGCGAAAGCCAAGACCCGACCGTTACTTTCGGAGGGCTTGGCTTAGTGCAGGCTCAAGCAGACAAGACGATATGCCAAGTTTTCGGGCAGCGGTGACCCTTCAAGTTTAGCTCCCAAGTCACCTGGCCAGTACGACACAAGTAACCCACGCCGAGTTACCTTGTCCCCTAAGCCAATGAATCATTCAACGCCGCCAGCAACCTGGCTTCGGTCAAATCCCCATTACACAGCTCGATGAACTTGTATGCAAACGAGCGCAAATAATGCCCTTTGCGAATCGCAATGCTGGTAGTGTTCATTGGCAAATCCGATTCAATATCAAGCACCGCCAGGCCTGTGTCCTTCACCGGGTTGTAGGCCATGCTGGCAATAATGCCCACACCAAGGCCCAGTTCCACATAGGTTTTAATGACATCCGCATCCAGCGCGGAAATGGCCACATCCAGTGTTAAACCCAGTTTGCGGAAAGTTTCGTCAATCTTGATTCGTCCGGTGAAACCCTCTTGATAAGTCACGATCGGGTATTCAGCCACATCCTGCAAAGTAGGCTCGGCCAGTTTCAACAAAGGGTGGCCTTGCTGCACCACCACCTGATGCTTCCACTGGTAGTAAGGAAACGAAACAAGATCCTCGACGTTACCGAGCACCTCCGTCGCAATACCAATGTCGGCCTGGCCGTCCAGCAGCATCTGCGTAATTTCCTTGGGGCTTCCCTGATGCATGCGCAAGTGAACTTTCGGGAAAATCTTTTTAAACTCATTCACCACCGTGGGCAATGAATAGCGGGCCTGCGTGTGCGTGGTAACAACCGTCAGCTGTCCCACGTCGCGGCTGCTGTATTGCTCAGCCAGGTTCTTGATGTTTTTGGCGTCCAGCAACATGCGTTCAACCAGCACCAGCAACTCCTTGCCAGGGTCAGTCAAACCCATCAGGCGTTTGCCTTTGCGAATGAACAATTCCACACCCAACTCTTCTTCAAGATCGCGAATGTGTTTCGAAACCCCGGGTTGCGAGGTGTACAAACTGTTGGCCACTTCGGTCAGGTTGTATCCCTGACGAACCGTTTCGCGAATAATACGCAACTGCTGAAAATTCATGCGACACCTACCAAGTCGAATACCTTCAAAGCTTTGGCTGAAAGCCGAACCAACTGGCCTTCCTGCAAGTTCAGTTGCACTGCGCGCTCTGCGCTGATTTCAACATCAAAGTGCTGGGCAGGCTGCAAATCAACCGAATCCAGTTCAATCCGTGTGTTTAAACCAAAGCGCAACGCACGCACCACTTTGGCAGGCACGCCCAACGAGAAATCAGGCTCTGTGTGAATTTCAATTTCATGCGGGCGCGCAAACGCCAGCACATCGGTACCCTGCACTGCCTCGCCCGATCTGTTCAACACTGTACCGGAATGCGCCAGGTTCGACTCGCCAACCTGAAGACCATCGCCCAAGTGACGTGCCTTGAACAAATTGACCGAGCCCAAAAACCCGTACACAAAAGGAGTAGCCGGGTATTGGTAAACTTCTTCGGGGGTACCAATTTGCTCTACATTGCCCTGGTTCATCAAGACAACCCGGTCGGCTACTTCCAAGGCCTCTTCCTGATCGTGTGTCACAAAAATCGACGTGATGTGCAGTTCATCATGCAGGCGGCGCAACCATCGACGCAACTCCTTGCGCACCTTGGCATCCAGGGCACCAAACGGTTCGTCCAACAGCAGCACTTTGGGCTCTACAGCCAACGCGCGCGCCAAGGCAATGCGCTGGCGTTGTCCACCGCTTAACTGGGAAGGGAAACGATCCGCCAACCAATCCAGCTGGACCAACTTCAGCAGGCTGTGCACTTTGTCTGCAATTTCTGCTTTGCTGGGCCGCTCACTGCGTGGCTTCATGCGCATGCCAAAGGCCACATTGTCGAACACAGTCATGTGCTTGAACAGCGCGTAATGCTGAAACACAAAACCCACATTTCGATCGCGTACATGCGTATCAGAGGTGTCTTCTCCATCCAGAATCACAGTGCCGCTGTCGGCCTGCTCCAGGCCTGCGATGATGCGCAGCAAAGTTGTTTTACCGCAGCCCGATGGACCCAGTAAAGCGACCAACTCACCGCTGTTGAAATTCAGGCTGACATTGTTCAGGGCGGTGAAATTGCCAAACTGCTTGTGAATGTTTTTGACTTGAATGCTCATGATAATTCCTTCTTAGTGCACACCCTGTTTGGCGACTTGATGCTCAACCCAGGTTTTAATACCCAAAGTAATCAGGGCTAAAAACGCGAGAATAGAAGCGACTGCAAACGCTGCTGAGAACTGGTATTCGTTGTATAGAATTTCGACATGCAAGGGCAGCGTGTTGGTTTCACCGCGAATGTGGCCCGACACCACCGACACCGCACCAAACTCGCCCATGGCGCGGGCATTACACAAAATAACGCCATACAACAAACCCCACTTGATGTTCGGCAAAGTGACATGCCAGAAAGTTTGCCAACCCCGCGCACCCAACACCACGGCGGCCTCTTCTTCCTCTTTGCCCTGTGCTTCCATCAACGGAATCAGCTCGCGAACGATGAAAGGTACGGTGACAAACACCGTGGCCAACACAATGCCAGGCACCGCAAAAATAATACGAATTTCGTACTCAGCCAACAGAGGTGCAAACCAGCCCTGCGCGCCAAACAACAACACATACACCAGGCCCGCTATTACAGGGCTCACAGAAAATGGCAAGTCAATTAAGGTAATCAGAACTTGCTTGCCTCGAAACTCAAACTTGGCAATCGCCCAGGCTGCGGCCACACCAAACACCAGATTCAGCGGCACTGCAATTGCTGCAGCCAACAAGGTCAGTTTCAAGGCGTAGACCGCATCGGGTTCCTTCAAGGATTCCCAATACACCCACACTCCCTGGCGGAATGCTTCCACGAATACAGCGAACAAAGGCAGCAACAAAAAGAAACCAAAGAAGGCCACTCCGGTGAGAATCAGAGCCCACTTGACCCATTGCGTTTCCCGCGTTGCGGACGAGCTTTGCAGCTTTTCTGCGCGCGAGGTGTGAATATGCAATGCAACAGCGCCCGACATTATTGAGTTCTCCCTGTTCGTTTGGCAGTCCAGGCTTGCAGGCCATTGATGGCCAGCAATAAGATAAATGAAATGATCAACATGACTGAAGCAATTGCTGTGGCACCGGTGTAGTCGTATTGCTCGAGCTTGGTGATGATCATCAAGGGGGTAATCTCAGACACGTAAGGAATATTGCCCGCAATAAAAATGACTGAACCGTATTCACCCACCGCCCTTGCAAAGGCCAAGGCAAAGCCAGTCAACAGAGCTGGGAATACGATGGGTAAAATGACATGAAAAAAGGTTTGCCAACGGTTGGCACCCAGGCTGCTTGCGGCCTCTTCCAATTCACTTTCCATGTCCTCCAACACTGGCTGAACAGTGCGCACCACAAAAGGCAAACCGATAAATACCAAAGCCACCAAAATGCCGGCGGGTGCAAAAGCCACTTTAATTCCCAACGGCTCCAGGTATTGGCCCACCCATCCATTGCCGGCATACAGGGCGGTAAGGGCAATACCGGCCACCGCCGTAGGAAGGGCAAATGGAAGGTCCACCAAGGCATCCACAATTTTTCGACCAGGGAAGGTGTAGCGAACCAGAATACAGGCCAACAACAAACCAAACACGGCATTGATGCTGGCTGCCAATAGGGAGATTCCAAATGAAACACGGTAAGTGGCCACCACGCGGGGGTCGCTCACGGTAGCCCAAAAGTCCGCGAAGCTCATCTCAAAGGTCTTGATGAATACGGCAGACAGCGGAATCAGGATGAGCAAAGAAAGATAGACGATGGCATAACCCAGGGTGAGATGAAACCCCGGGAGCACACGTTTGGTTGAAGAAGACGAAGCCACGATAAACCTTAGCAAGTTCGATTTGAATACGAAGCAAGCAGTCTATTGGAGAGGCTTTAGATACTGAACGATTAAAAAATTGGATCGATATAAGAAAAACTTATGATCAATGTCTGGCTACAGAAGGTCGATAGAATTGCGTGTTAACAGTCTAATCTTCGACAAGGCCGTGAATCGATTTTTGCTGGATTGGCTTTGTGCCTGAATTTGGCCGAGCGGGATGGCCTGCAGTTGTTCACGGAATTTGCAAACAATGTTTGGCAAAGCAGGCCAAGGGCCAAAGCCAGATTCCATATTGATATGCCCCGCATTGCGCAAACACGAAAAACGCAAACCCCAGTTTTCTGCCCAGTATCGAGCGTGCGTCATCTTCATCCAAGGGTCATCTGAACTTGCAATTAGCATACCGGGAACACCCAAAGGTATGACTGGAATTGCGCTGAGTAATGTTGTTGACACGCCATGCTCAAGACCGATCAACCCTGTCGCACTAAATCGTTGCGGAGAAGCAGGCGCCACCAAAACAACCCCGGCCACCTTGGTTTCGTTGTCTGCAATCGCAACCACACTGGCCAAAGAGCCAAAACTGTGTGCAATCAAGATCACGCTACCCGCTTGATCGCGAATGTTGTTGCGAATGGCATCGGCCCACGCTGCAATCACTGGTTTGTCAAAGTCAATCCCGCTCACCCTTCGGCAATTTGGAATTTCCTTCTCGGCCCAGGTTTGCCAGTGGTCTGGACCACTGCCATTCAAACCGGGTACGGTGATGCAAGTGGGCGCAAGCACAATCGATACTCCCGACAATTAACGCTTGAAGATTTGATCGAACACGCCACCGTCTTCAAAGTGGGTTTTCTGGGCTTTTTGCCAACCACCAAACACTTCGTCGATGGTGAATAGTTTCACTTTGGGGAAGCGATTCAAGTCGGCTTTGTTGGCCACCAGTTCAGGCTTGTTGGGGCGATAGTAATTTGCCGCTGCTATTTGTTGCCCAATGGGAGAGTAGAGGTAATCCAGGTAGGCTTGCGCAACCACTGTTGTGCCTTTTCTGTCGGCATTCCCTTTCACGAGAGCAACGGGTGGCTCTGCCAAAATCGATACCGATGGCACAATAATTTCGAATTTGTCTTTACCTAATTCATTGATAGCCAGGAACGCTTCGTTTTCCCAGGAAATAAACACATCACCAATATTTCTTTGCACGAAAGTATTGGTTGACCCGCGAGCACCGGAATCTAGCACCGGCACATTCTTGTAGAGTGTCGTCACGAAATCTTTGGCTTTGATTTCATTACCGCCCGGCTTTTTCAAGGCATAGCCCCAAGCAGCCAAGTAGTTCCAACGTGCGCCGCCCGAGGTTTTCGGGTTGGGCGTAATCACTTGAATGCCTGGCTTGACCAAATCATCCCAATCCTTGATTTTCTTGGGGTTGCCTTTGCGAACCAGAAATACAATGGTTGAAGTGTAGGGTGAACTATTGTTAGACAGCTTCTTTTGCCAGTCGGCTGGGATCTTGCCTGTTTTTTCGGCAATCGCGTCAATGTCATAGGCCAAGGCGAGCGTGACCACATCCGCCTCCAAACCATCAATCACAGCCCGGGCCTGCTTGCCGGCACCGCCATGACTTTGCTTGATAGTTACGGTTTCACCAGTTTTTTCTTTCCAGTATTTGGCAAATGCCGGGTTGAACTCCTGGTACAACTCGCGGGTTGGATCATAGGACACGTTCAGCAATTCAACGTTGGCCCATGCGGTGGAGGAGATCGCCAAGGCCGCAGTCAGCCCCAAGGTTTTTTTAATCAGAGCGGCAAAATTCATTTGTAATCCTTCAATGTGTTCTTGATGTGGACACATCTTAGGGATCGGGCTTTGCGCTGTGAACGAAGAAAAACTTCTTTGCTTATCAGATTCTTGATCAGCCCACTCGGCGCGATTTTCGATCTCTCGCAGCTTCTTAATCGCCCGATCGGCTGGGATTCCGATCTATCGCCTGAAAACCTGTACTCCCCTTGCTGAGCCTTTCGATGCCCGAGAACGACCCTCCTAAAAAGCGGGTCGGGCAGGTTTTCTTGAAGGCGAGGCGATCGAAACACCGCCGCCGATTGGGCGTTGAACCGAGCGGTGACTTAGAGCTGAACTTGCAAATGGCAGCGCACGAGAGGTTTAAGCCAACTCGGCAGTGGGATTGCTTGGGACGCACTTCAAGAAAACCGCCCCGTTTGAGTTTAGTCGCAGCGTTCGGCGTTACGCCGACACCGAGACTCGGCCCGCCCTTTTGCCGAGCGAGGTGAGCAAGAATAAAGTCAAAAAGGGATCAAGCGGTTTTCAGTGCGACACAAGTAACCCATGCCGAGCTGGCAAATAACTACAGCAGTGACCCTTCAAGTTCAGATCAAAAGTCACCCGCGCTTCAGCCAACTACCGCCTTCTTCCGCCCTGGCACCAAAATCACCGCCATCGCAAAAAGAATCAGCACCAAGGCAACGAAATCAGGCCAGTGCGGCACTTCACCCAGAAAGAAGCTGCCCGCCATTACACCCACCACTGGAATAATCATGATGGACAGGCTAGACACAATCGGCGGCAGCGACTTCGCCAAGCTAAACCACGCCACTTGGCAAAACGCAAACACGCCAAAGGCGTTGTAGAAAATTGGCCACCACTGTGACCAACCCTGCGGGGCACCCACATCGGTTCCCTCAAACCAAAACCCGGCCAAACCCATGGCCACAATGGTGGGCGGCATCATGGCATGCGTGAAAGTAAGCGCATGCAAGCCCGTGGGGTAATGCCGAATCAAGGTGGTACCCAAGCCCCAACAAGCGGCTGCAATCAGCATCAGCACCACGCCCAGCGGGCTGCCCGCAATTGCAGCAAATTCCGAGGAAAGCAGCAACATCGCAGCCACCATGGCCAGTGCCAGGCCTATCCAGCCGCGTCGCCCTACCGGGTGTGCGAACATCAAACCAGTCAGCACCACCCACACAGGCATGGTGTAACCCAAAATGGCAGCGCGCCCCGAACTCAGTTCTTTCACGGCCAGAATACAGAACAGGTGCCAGCCGATCATATTGGGTATGCACAACAAAGCCACGCGGCCCCACATCTCGCGCGGTACCTTCAGCGACACTTTCATTTGCCGCGCCACAAACCACATGGCCACCATGCCAAATACCATGCACAGGGCACGAAAATGCAGGGGCGGATACTGGCTTACCGCATACTTCATCACGGGCCAGTTCAACCCCCAAATGGCGGTAATTCCGAGGAGCAACTGGATTTGCGGTAAGGATAATTTTGCTGCAGGCACGAAAGTGAACGATCATTCAGTAAGGTGCCCGAGTGTAGTGCATCGCCCCACACTTGCCCCTAGGGGCTTGCCCTGATCCTGTACAATAGCGACACTTTCCAACTGCACACGCACGCAATGGCCAGCAACCGTTTCACCGAATTCAAAACTTTTCCGCAACGCCTTGCGCACAGTTGGCAACACAGCAACTCGATGTTGTGTGTGGGCCTCGACCCCGACATTGCCCGCATGCCTGAAGGCTATGGCACAAGCCCTGCTGAAATTGAGCGGTTCTGCATGGAAATTATCAAGGCCACTGCTGAATTCGCCTGTTCCTTCAAACCCCAAATTGCCTATTTCGCTGCGAACCGGGCTGAGGCTGCGCTGGAAAACATTTTGGCCTTCGCCAATGAAATTGCGCCGCACGCCACCACCATTCTGGATGCCAAGCGCGGCGACATCGGTGCCACCGCCAAGCAATACGCCATTGAGGCCTTCGAGCGCTACAAGGCCGACAGCGTAACCCTGAGCCCCTACATGGGCAGCGACTCGGTTGAGCCCTACCATGTCTATCCTGATCGGGGTCTTTTTCTGTTGTGCCGCACATCCAACCCCGGTGGCAACGACCTTCAATTTTTAAACACCGAGAAAAGCGAACCGCTGTACCAAACAGTCGCCAAACTGGCCACAAGCACCTGGAACCCGCACCAGCAAGTTGGCCTGGTTGTGGGCGCCACTTACCCCGAAGAAATTAAAACCGTGCGCAGCATTGTGGGCGACGCACCACTGCTGGTGCCTGGCATTGGCGCACAAGGTGGCGATTTGCTGAACACCGTGAAAAACGGCCTGTGCAGCCAGGGCTGGGGTTTGCTCATCAATTCATCGCGCGCCATTTTGTACGCCAGCAGCAAAGCCGGTTTCGCAAGTGCTGCCGCACAGGAAGCCCGAAACACCCGTGACGCCATACAAGCTGCAAAAGCCGCGGCACTTTCAGGCTAAAATCGACAGAACACACACCATTCATGTTCAGGTAAAAAGAGCCACACCGGCCGGCCTGCACTGAGGAGACAGGGATGAAAATACTTCTGGCCGAAGACGACAGCTTGTTGTCTGAAGGTTTGTCGCAATCATTGCGGCAAGCCGGCTATGCCGTGGATTGCATGTTCAAGGGCAGCGACACTGACACCGCGTTGACCACCATGAACTACGACATTTTGATACTCGATTTGGGCCTGCCAAAAATGAGCGGGCTTGAAGTGTTGCGCAGGCTGCGCGCGCGCGGCAACAACATGCCTGTGCTGATCCTCACTGCGGCTGACAGCGTAGAGCAACGCGTGCAGGGCCTGGATGCCGGGGCTGACGACTACATGGCCAAACCTTTTGACCTGAAAGAACTCGAAGCCCGGGTGCGCGCACTGGCGCGACGTGGAACCGGCGGCGGCGCCAGCATTTGGAAACACGGGCCACTGACCTTCGACCAAGTGGGGCGCATTGCCTACATCAACGACGACATGCTCGACCTTTCCGCGCGTGAAGTGGGATTGCTCGAAGTTCTGCTTCAGCGCGTGGGCCGCCTGGTCAGCAAAGAACAATTTGTCGACCACCTTTGCGAATGGGGCGAGGAAGTAAGCAACAACGCCATTGAGGTTTACATTCACCGCCTTCGCAAAAAAATTGAAGTCAATGGCGTGCGCATTGCAACCGTGCGCGGCTTGGGTTATTGCCTTGAAAAATACACCGAGAAAGAAGCCGCGCCGAATGCCGATGCCAATACATAAAGCAGGTGCCTGATTGGCCTGGTACAAACGCAATCCACTGGCCTCGGGGCAACAACAACGGCGCTCACTCTTCGGGGAAATTCTGGACTGGATGCTGGCCCCACTGCTTATTTTGTGGCCCATGAGCATTGGCGTGACCTACCTTGTGGCCAAATCCATTGCCAACGACCCCTTCGACCACATTCTCGACGACAAAATAACCGCCTTGGCCCAAGAAGTGGCGGCTCAAGCACCCAGCAACCAATTCAGTATTCCCAAAGAAGCCATGGAAATTTTGCTGGCCGACGGCACCGACCAACTACGCGTGCAAGTGCTGGGCAAAACAGGCGAATTTCTGCTGGGAGATGAACGCACCTTGCCCATTCCCCAACGCGAGGCCCGGCAAATTGGCGTGGTCAACTTTCGGGACATTGTGGTCAACGGCGAAGACTTTCGCGCTGGCCACCTGTGGATTGAACTGCCCACCGTCGGCGAAAACCGCTTCATGTTGATTCAGGTTGCGGAAACGCTGGGCAAGCGCGATGGCTTGGCCAACGAAATTATCAAGGGCGTGATTCTGCCGCAGTTCGTCATTCTGCCGCTGGCCGTATTGCTGGTGTGGTTTGGCCTGTCCCGCGGCATCGCCCCGCTGAACAGTTTGCTGGATATTATTCGCACCCGCAAACCCGATGACCTCAGCGCCCTTCAAACCAAAGACACACCCGAGGAATTGCTGCCCGTCATTACGGCGCTGAACGAACAACTGGAGCGCCTTGAACAAACCATCGACACTCAAAAACGATTTGTGGCCGATGCCGCCCACCAGCTGAAAACGCCCCTGGCGGGCCTGCGCATGCAAGTTGAATTACTGAGCGATGAAACTGACGAAGCCGCCAAACTGCGCAGCCTGCGCCGCTTGAAAGTGGGCACCGAACGATCCACCCGCCTGGTGAACCAATTGCTGGCGCTGGCGCGCACCGAGGCGCCCTCAGTGTTGCAGTTTGAGAAACTTGATTTAACCCAGATTGCGCGCACGGTGACCCGCGATTTCGTGCCCGAGGCCATGAACAAACACATCGACCTGGGTGTCGAAGTGCCTGACCACCCCGTGTACGTGAACGGTCAAACCCTGATGCTGACCGAGATGATGAAAAACCTGGTGGAAAACGCCTTGCGCTACACCCCTGAAGAAGGCTGCGTGACCGTGCGGGTAGACGACAGCCCCCAACGCGAAGCGATTGTGCTGGAAGTGGAAGACGACGGCCCAGGCATTCCCGAAAGCGAACGCAATCTGGTTTTCGACCGCTTTTACCGCGTGCTGGGCACCAGCGAAGATGGCTCGGGCCTTGGGCTGGCCATTGTGCAAGAAACTGCACACCAACACGACGCCAACGTGACCATTCACGACAATCCAAAATCGAACCATGCCGATCGGCCGGGTACAGTCATGCGCGTCAGTTTCCCGCCGCGCCACCGGCAAATGGAAGATTGAATGCTTAAAATACAAACTCAACTTTTTTAGAAGCACCCGATGAGAGCAAAAGGCAGTGAATGGCAGGCCCCCGAAGACGACAACCACAAACTGGCCAACCTGTGTGGCCCGGTGGACGCCAACCTTCGTCAAATTGAAGCCGCATTGAACGTGAAAATTGCGCGCCGCAACGGTACATTGAATGTGGTGGGCGACAAAGAAAACGCCAAGCAGGCTTTTATTCTGATCAATCACTTTTTTGAAAAAAGTGACAAACCCGTGACCGCCGATGAAATTCAGCTGGCACTGGTTGAACTGAAAAACACCAACACCGTGGCCAGCACTAAAAAAGAAATTCCGCTGATTGCCGGCGAAGACGAACCGGTGATTCTGAAAACCAAGAAGGGCGACTTACAGCCCCGCACCGCCCGCCAGAAAGACTACCTGAAAGCCGTGCTTGAACACGACCTGACCTTTGGCATTGGCCCTGCCGGTACCGGCAAAACCTATTTGGCAGTGGCTTGTGCAGTGGACGCACTAGAGCGCGACAGCGTGAAACGAATCATTTTGACCCGCCCAGCAGTGGAGGCTGGCGAACGGCTGGGCTTTTTGCCGGGTGACCTGAACCAGAAAGTAGACCCCTACCTGCGCCCCCTGTACGATGCCCTGTACGATTTGGCTGGTTTTGACCGGGTACAAAAATGGTTTGAGCGCAATGTGATTGAAATTGCACCGCTGGCCTACATGCGTGGCCGCACTTTAAGCCATGCTTTCGTGATTCTCGATGAAGCCCAAAACACCACACCCGAGCAGATGAAAATGTTTTTGACCCGAATCGGCTTTGGCAGCAAGGCAGTGATTACTGGCGACGTAACCCAAATTGACCTGCCACGTGGCCAGCAAAGCGGCCTGGTGCAAACCCAGCATGTGCTGCGCAATGTGAAAGGCATTGCCATGACCTACTTCACCAGCGCCGACGTGGTGCGCCACCCGCTGGTGGCCCGCATTGTTGAGGCCTACGAGCGTTTCCACAACCCAGAACGAACCGGCACCGCTGGCGAAACCAATGACGAGTAAAACCACAGCGCCAGTCAGCGTAGCCATTCAATGGGCAGTGCACGCCGACCACCCACCCTTCTCGGACGTGGACAACAGCCGCATTCGCCGCTGGGCCAAGGCCTGTTTTATGGACCGAGCAGAAATTACCATTCGCCTGGTGGGCGAAGAAGAAGGCCGGCAACTGAACCGCGACTTCCGGGGCAAAGACTACGCCACCAATGTGCTCACCTTCCCAATGGACATGCCCGATCTGGGTGCCGACTCGGGCCTGCCCGTGTTCATGGCCGACATCGTGATTTGCCCCGCCGTGGTTGAACGCGAAGCCGCTGAGCAGAGCAAAGACCCGATTGACCATCTGGCCCACCTGATTATCCATGGCTGCCTGCACGCCCAGGGCTACGTGCACGAAAGCGACAATCAGGCTGAGTTGATGGAAAGCCGCGAAATCGAAATTCTAAAACGTTTCAAGATTTCAAACCCTTACGTGATTTCAGCCAAAAAATAGTGGCTTTTTGCCCCCACAGGGCTTGACCACTTTTGAAAACTTGGCCATAATCGCGGTCTTCGGTTGAGGGCCAACGCCCAAAAGCGAAATGTGGGTCGTTAGCTCAGCTGGTAGAGCAGAGGACTTTTAATCCTTTGGTCGTGAGTTCGAATCTCGCACGACCCACCACAAATTCAAGGACTTAGATGCGAAAGCGTCTAAGTTCTTTTTCATTTTTGGCGATCTGGTACCAAACTGGTACCCAATGCAATTCAATACTGCCATCCCTCACCCAAGCAACACACACAGAGAATTTCTACCCCTCCCGATCCTTTCCGCATACTCATGGGTCGATCTGCTTTCGTTCAAAACTGCATGAATGCCCAAGCCCGCACATTTCACGAAGACCATCTGAAGCGCAAAGCGCAGTCACTACAACTTGCTTATACACGTGCACTGAACAGCCACGACGGTTCAGCGCCGCTTTACCTGCATCAGGAAATGGATTTTCTGGGTCACTTCGAGCCCGATGCTCAAGTAAGCCTGGCCATGGTGCCCGAGGTAATGCAGCAAGATCCCATGGCAGGCATCATGTTGATGACAGCCCAACTGAATACACAGCAAACCAGCGCCGTGGTCACCGCATTTGAAAAAGGTACATTCAACGCTGCCTTGCTGGGTCAGTTGTTCGGGGCGACCAACTTACCCGGTAACCTGGCCAATTTAATTGAAGCTGCTGCCAAGGCACGCTTTACTTCAAAAATGAAAACCGAATTACGAGCCACACTGGCCAGCGGAAAATCCCGCACGGTGAAACTGGGCAACGGTGTGGAATTGAAAGCCGTGGGCCTTAAAGGCCCCAACCAGTTTGGCAAATACGCCGATGTGCTTATCCGGGTTCGTCAAACCAATGCCAAGCAAATTACCTTGCTGGAGAAAAACCAGTTTCAGCAAATTAGCAAAAACATGAGCACCAAGTCCTTGGGGCCTGCCGCATTCAAACATGACAAAGTACTCAGCTTGAGCCGACAGGCGGCAGATGAAATGTGGGAGTTGCGCAGGCTTACAGGATCATCTTTCCTGGGCTCCGCAAGAGTGGGGGGTGTTCTAACGTTTGGCCCCACCTTGATCAACGACGTGATGACCAACTACAACCACAACGCCAAACTGGACCAGAAGTTCAACTACAAGAAGTTCGCTGTAGACAGCGCCAAGAATCAAACTGGCAATGCGCTAGGTATGGCCGCTGGTTTTGGCGTAGCTATTCTGTTTACCGGTGGAATGGTTGCTGGCGCCCCCTTGATTCTGCTCTCAATGGGAATTGGGGTTGCTGTTTCAATTGGCTACGACCGTCTTGGATTTGATGATGTTGTTGAAGCCAAAGCCAAAAAGCTATTTCAATAAAACAAACAGACGGCACTGTTATTTTTATCGACCATGATTAATCCAGCCCCTTTGCACTTTTATTTCCTTGGTGGAATTCTCAGCTTGTCATTTTTGCTGCTGATTGCCGCGACCCCTCTGTACATGGCCACCTGGATGACCACGGGTATAGTTCTGTGTTTGTTTGCCAGCATAGTTCTCTTCTCATCCGTCGTGTGTTACCAATGGGTTTTTGTTAGCAAAAGGCCAATCAAAGCAACCATCATTGAATTTGCTACGCTGTTGATCGCGGTTCATCCGTTTGTGTTTGGAATCCATCATTGGCCCCCACTGACTGACCACAGTGAGCTAATTCAAACCTCGCACTGGTATGAAAACATCAATCTTGTTTTTGGTGTCTGTGTGCTGCTCATCACCACTGTTGTCGCTTATGCGATTGCGTATTCCAGATCTGACAAATCATCTCTTGAAACATGCTCTGGCCTTGAGTGGACCATTTTTCAAATCAATCTTCGAACCAGAAAGTACAGTCGCCGCAAAAACTTTCCAATCATTCATACACTTTACTGGCCACTTGTATTGGCGGGTGGTTTTTATATCATGTGGTTTGCCAATCAATACGCCCAGGTGGAAGATTTAAAAGAGGATCTAAAACTTATTTCTTTACTCGGAATATGCTCAATGATTCTTTGTTACCTCTGCGGTCTTGTGTTTGGAGAGGGTATTCGGCTTATTCAGATCGAACGATATTTGAATAAGGGAAAATTCGAAATCGAAGGTCTGGAACATCTGAAACGCTGGCGCCACGACTACGTGAAGTACCACCTTCCCGCCCCGATCCGCAAACTCAACTTGCGCTTGTTCAACCAACATGTAAAGGCGTATGAAGACCTCCAAAAAACCAAATATCAAAGTCGCTCACAATCACGCCTTTAATTATGTACGCATTGACGTACGTTCGTTTTATCGTACAATAAACGATTACAAAAGTTTGAGGTTCATCATGGCTGGAATCACCGCAACCGAGGCTCGCAGCAATCTTTATCGCCTAATTGATGAAACCGCAGAGTCTCACCAACCCATCGTCATCACCGGGAAACGCAATAGCGCGGTTCTTGTTTCCGAAGAGGATTGGTCAGCCATTCAAGAAACGCTTTATTTGCTCTCGGTTCCGGGTATGAGAGAGTCCATTCGAGAAGGCATGGACACGCCAGTGGATGAATGCGACCAGGAGTTGGACTGGTGACTTGGGCAATCGTTTACACCAAACAAGCTCAGAAGGACGCAAAAAAACTGGCTGCAAGCGGCCTGAAACCAAAAGCTCAAGAACTGCTTGCGATCATTGCCGAAGACCCCTACCGCAAACCACCCCCCATTGAAAAACTGGTCGGCGACCTGGCCGGGGCCTATTCGCGGCGAATCAACATTCAACATCGTTTGGTCTATCAAGTGCTCGACAATGACCGCACAGTTAAAGTGCTGCGCCTGTGGAGCCACTACGAATAGCCTAAATTGAAGTGGCAAGTGTCGCCCTTTTTACATTACTGGCATTCTCACTGTCACAAACACATCTAAAACTTTCACACCCTTAGTAACAGCAAATCACCACCAAATTTTGAACGGGGTTTGCCGGATGAATGTGAAGTCACTTCTCGCCTTGGGCGCAACAGCAGCACTCCTCTCCGCCTGCCTCTCAAGCGGCGATTCAACCACAAACACCAGCGGCGCTGGGCAAGCAGTAAACCCCAGCGAAACGCCGCTGCAACTGTCAGAATTTTCGGTGGCCAATGGCTGCTTTGGTTTGCAATCGGCGTTCAGCAGGCAGTTTGTGCAGCCAGCAGCCGCCCGCTATGCGGCAGGCCCGGCCACGCAAGCTGAAAAGTTCACCATGCGCCCCACAGAATTGGGCAAGTACCTGATTTACGGCAGCGACCGGCAAATGATCACGGCGCAAGGCAACACCCTGGTGGCCAGCGCAGAACCCACGGATGCAGCCGTGTGGCAAGCCAGTTTTGACAAAAACAAAAGCCAGTTCAGCTTCACTGATGCGGCAGGCAGGTTCTTGGCACTGGATGAAACAGCCGGGCTAACCACCGCCACCCAACAAACCGAACGCACTCAGTTCAAACTGATGCCCAGCAGCGATTGCGCGGCCTACCCGGAAATGCCCACCGCCATGGAAGGCACACCTTACAAAGGCCGCGGTGAAAACCAGCCCATCATCGGCTTTGCCGACACCCACACGCACATGGGCATGTCCAGCGAAATGTCATTGGATGGCAGCGTAGGCCCATCCGCTGGTGGCGTGCTGTACGGGGAAGTGGTGCACCGCTTTGGCATTCCCCATGCGCTGGGCAGTTGTGAAGCATTCCACGGCCCCAATGGCATTCGCGATGCCAACAACATTTTGGAAACCACGCCCGGCGCACAACACGACACACAAGGCTGGCCCACCTTTGTGGACTGGCCTCGCCGCAACTTCCTGACCCACCAGGTGATGTACCACGCCTGGGTTGAACGCGCCTGGCGCGCAGGCCTGCGCGTGATGGTAAACCACGGCACCAACATTGCTGCGCTGTGCCGGGTTGGACAGACTTACTCAGGCAATCCACAGGCAGATTGCAACGACATGGGCGTGGCTACAAAACAGGTGGAATACCTGTATGACGTGCAAGACTACGTTGACGCCCAGTTTGGTGGCCCTGGCAAAGGCTGGTACCGAATTGTGAAAACCCCGGCCGAAGCGCGCCAAGTGGCCAATGAAGGCAAGCTTGCCGTGGTGTTGGGTGTTGAGGTGGCGCAAGTGTTCAACTGCGGCGTCACCATGCTGCCCGGTGGCGGCGAAATTCGCAAATGTGACCAAACCCAAATTGACGCCGAAATCGAGAAGTTGTGGGCCCTGGGCGCACGCCATGTGTACCCCTTCCACGACATCGACAGCTCGCTGGGTGGTGCTGGTATTTTCAGCGGTGATGTCATCAACTTCCTGAACTTTCTTGACACCGGTGCTTTCTGGAAAACCACGGAATGCCGCGACTTTCCCGAAAATGAACCTTCAGTGCGCGAACCTGGCACCAACATGACCACCGCCGTACCCGGTACTAGCGGCAACGCGCTCACCAAAATGTTACTTGAGGCTGTGGGCGGTATTACACCGCTGTACCCGGATGGTAAACGTTGTAATGCCCGCACCGTGACCGACCTTGGCCAGTACGCACTAACCGCACTGATGAACCGCGGCTTTGTGATCGACATAGACCATGCGGCCTACCACAGCAAAGACATCATGCTGGACCTGGCAGAGACCATGAACCCGCCCTACCCCATGGCTTCGTCGCACGATGCCCATGGTGGCTTGACCAGCGACCAGGCTGTACGCATGCTGAAAAGTGGCGGCGTTATATACCCCTACAAAGGCAACGGCATCAAGCATGTGGAGTTTCTCGAGAAGTTGAAATTCTGGCGCAACAAGGCGGGCATGAATAACACCCTGCTGGGTCTGGGCTATGGTGCAGATGGCAATGGCTTTGGTGGCCACCCCGGCCCGCGCGGTGGGGACAGTGTGCCCGTTCAATACCCGTTTACTCTGTTCCGTGGTGAGGGCTGGGGCCCGCGTTACCAGTCGCTTCCTGAAATGAAGGTGAACTTGCTGACCATTCCGGAAAGCGGCAAATTCTGGCACATCGACGAAGTGGGCATGGCGCACTACGGCATGGTGGCCGACTTTGTTGAAGAAGTACGCCTTGAAGGTGGTGGCGAGGCCATTGATGCCCTGTACAACAGCGCTGAAGCCTATGTGCGCATGTGGGAGAACGTGTACTACCGCAACAACCCGAAATGAAATCGCTTGGCTTGACCGCGGTGCTGCTTGCAGCACCTGCCACCGCCTGGGCACATGCCTTCGGTGAACCTGTGCAATTGCCCATGCCCTATGGGCTTTACATTGCAGGCTCGGTACTGGCTCTGGTGTTGTCATTCGTATTGCTGGCTTTCAGCGGTCAATTCAGTAAGCAATCCGGCGGCAAGTTATCCAGGCGCTTGCAGGCTCACCGTGTATTGCCATTGCCTGCCTGGCCAACCAGCTGGGTTCACAAAGCACGTGCAGCAGGTTCGCTATTCTGGCTAAGTGCCTTGCTGTTTTGCATCATCACGGGCTTGGTGGGCAGCAACGACAGCCACCGCAACTTCAACATGACCTTCTTCTGGATTCTGTTTGTGTTGGGTGGCGCCTATGCATCCATGTTGATTGGCGACTGGTACAAGTACCAACACCCCTGGCGGTTTCTACTGCCCGCCCGCTGGAACGGAATTCGCAAGTATCCACGCTGGCTGGGCCATTGGCCTGCCTTGCTGCAACTGGTTTGCTTGATTGCCATTGAACTGTTCTTTCACAGCACGCCCCGCAAGCTTGCTTTGCTGTTGATTGCGTTTGGCGCATTCAATTACGCGGGCATGCTGTTGTGGGGAACGCGGCGCTGGCTGCAACGTGGTGAATTGTTTGCCGTGTTGTTTCGCTTGTTTGCTGCGTGTGCGCCGCTGCGTAGAACACGCAGCACCGATGGAAAATACCGCTGGCGAATTGCCCTGCCCTTCTCCGACCTTCGCCGCCTTCGCCTGTGGCACCCGGCACAATGCCTGTTTGTTTTATTCTTGCTGTCATCTACCGCTTACGACGGTCTGCGTGAAACTGCGGTGTATTTCAACATTTTCTGGCAAGACCCGTGGGGTATTTTAACGGCTGCCTTTGGCGATCACCCACTGAAAATTTATCCACAAGTGCGCCCGTGGTTTATTGCGTGGGAGATTGTCCTATTGATCGTATCCCCGTTTTTTTACCTGCTGCTCTTCGTACTTTTCATCGCCTTGGGTCGCATGCTGACCGGCGGCCAACAACCCATTGGCTTGCTGTTGCGCCGCTACTTACCCAGCCTAGTGCCTATTGCCGTGGTGTACCACCTGACGCACTACTACACCCTGCTGTTTAGTCAAGGTTTGAAAATTCGGGGCTTGGTATCAGACCCCTTCGGTTGGGGCTGGAACATTTTTGGCAACGCCATCACAGGCCGTCTGCCCTGGCTGCCGGACATGGCCAACATCTGGGCCAGCCAGGTGGTGCTGATTCTGGCTGGGCATGTGGCCGCCGTTTGGCTGGCACACCACCAAGCTTTGCAACTTGAACGCAGCAACAGGCACGCCACCTTAAGCCAATTGCCCATGCTGGTGCTGATGGTGGTATTCACCAGCGTGGGGCTTTGGATTTTGGCACAGCCCTTGCAAAGTTAGGCAATTAAGCTGGCATCTTGGTGGTACGCAGGTACGGCAGTTTGATGTCAATATTTCCGAACTTCTCGGTGGCTTGTTCATTGTTCAGTGACAAAGCAACAATCACATCTTGCCCCTGCACCCAGTTTGCGGGCGTTGCAATCGGCTTACCGTAGGTGGCCTGTAGCGCATCCAGCGCACGCAGCACTTCTGCAAAATTCCGGCCTACAGACATAGGGTAAGTCATGGACAACTGCATCTTCTTGTCTGGGCTGAAAATGAATACAACACGAACACTGGCCGAGTCTGCCGCTGTTCTGCCGTCGGGCAAGTAAGCATTTGCAGGCAACATATCCAGCGCCTTGGAAACTTCAAGCGACTTGTCTGCAATGATAGGGAAAGACGCCTTTGCACCAGAAAATTTCTCGATGTCACCTTTCCATTGTGTGTGTTCTTCAACACCGTCAACAGACAATCCAATTACTTTCGTACCGCGTTTTTTCCACTCCTCAGCCAACTGCGCCACGGCACCAAACTCGGTGGTGCACACGGGTGTGAAGTCTTTGGGGTGACTGAAAAGAATGGTCCAGCTGTCACCAATAAAGTCATGCAGCATGAATTTTCCCTGGTCGGTCTCCAGGCTCAGGTTAGGCACCACATCATTAATTCTTAAACCCATTGATATCTCCTTGTTAAGCCGTTTCGCGAAACTAGCTGCCAAAGCCTTTCAGCAATACGGCAGTCAGTTCATTCAGTGTCCCCAAGGGTACGCGTTTCTGAGGTGTCAATCCATTGGTGAAACCCATCGCCCTGAAGCGATCCAGCAAACGATTGTCTTTTGACACGATGAACACCGGTACATCCCACGGTGTGGGTTCTCTCGACACACTGCCTGTGGGCTGATGGTCACCGATCATCACGTACACGGTTTCTCTGGGCTCTGGCTGGCTGAAATAACCGGCAAGCCAGGTGTTGGTGTAGTTGATCGTGCGCAGGTAATCGGGTTTCATGTATTCCCAGTTCACGGGTTCAGCTTGTGCGCGGGCCGCCGCAGCCGCATCGAAAGGTTGAGGGCCTAGCAGTTTCTTCCAGTCGGGCTGATAAGGCGGCACCTGGTGAAAGGGAAAATGGCTTGAAATGGTTGGGAAAAAAGTAAAGCGCGGCTTGGCCGATTCATCGCGCGGGTACAGCTGATCAACCCGGGCTGCTGCAAACTGATCTGGAATTTTCCAGAAGCCAAAGGCGGGGCCTTCATAACCAAGCGCTGGGCCATCAATGTATTGGTCAAAACTGTAAAAAGCTCGCTCAGCCCACTCCCAACCCACAGAGTGGTAGAGACCAAAAGTTTCGTAACCCTCACGCTCGAACACATCAAGCATAGTGGGCCGCTCGGTGGTCAGCAAAACATCGTGTTTGCGCGAGTCTTTCAAATCGATGCCTGACAACACTGACAAATGTGACAGGTCGCTTGCGCCGCCAATGGTGGGCGACACATAAAACGCGGACACCACATTGCGGCCGCTGGCCAGAATGGATTGTTCAAGTTGTGCACGGGTTTGTGCAACAGCGGCTGAGGAATCTTTTTGGTCGTAAAGCACCGCGCCATAGGTTTCCAGAAAAATCATGTGCACATCGCGATTGTTCAGCGCAGCCAAGGCCGGTGTGTCTGTTTTGGCCAAGGTCTCGTCGATTACCGTGGTGGCCGGCAACAATTGCGCCGCACGCGAGGGCACCAGAATATCGCGCAGCTTCATGGCCTCTTTCCAGTACACAGGCACCACGGCCTTGGACACAAAGGTGGGTTTGTCTGGGTCTTCGGAATAATTGAGCAACACAACGGCGCCAGCCAAAAGCAAGGCACTCCACAACCACAGTGTTTTGGCCACGGGCTGCACTGCATGGCTTACTGTTTTCATGGCGACCAGCAACAGGCGGTAATAAGCCCACACTGCCGCGCAAGCCACAAGCGCAACCAAGGCTGTTAGCCATACCGGCAAGCCTTGAACAGTGACCCACACAAAGCGCGGAAGCTGCGGCACATCCCAGTACAAGTTGACTGGGCGCCCCAATAAGTTAGGGACCACCACATCGGCATAGTGACCAAATGCCATCAACAAATACACCGCAGAAATAACACCCAATGCCCGCGCTGAGGGCTTGCCGAACATAGCCACCCATGCAGACAGCAACATGACCAGACACACAAACTCGGGCGACACGCCAAGGTCGGGCAACACGTACACAGTGGGCCAAATGGCAGAGAAACACAGCGTGGAGTTTAAGAAAATCAAGGCCAACAGCAATTGGCCGCTGAAGCGCCACTTTGACACGGCAGGCAGGCTCGCAACGCTTAGGCCAAGACTGTTTCGCAATGCTGTATCTGTTGAACTCATGACTGCTTTACACCAACTTCATTGTGCGCCGCAGCCCGTGTGGGCGCAGCACTGAGTAAGGAAACGACAAACGCCGCAAGGAAAGGCAAACTTTGGGACACCAATACCAGGCACCAGGCCAGGTTCTCTTTGGAATCAAAACCCAATTGAAAATAGATCAGCCCTACGGCACACAACAACACAAAGGCCAAAACAGATTCATCCCGGGCTGCATTGATTGCATACAGCACTGCCATTCGATTGACCATTTTCGGAGTTCGAATGAAAGGAATTTTTCGCCCCACAAACAAACCCGACAAGGTGGCGCGCCCTATCGCATAACTAAGTGACAAGCCTGCCAAAGTGGCTGCCACAGCCGTTGTAAAACTGGCCTTGACCTGCACCAGGTACAGAGTGAACAGCTTGGTGATTTTGAATGTGAAAAACATGATGGGCACGATGCTGATCAACAATGGAGGGGCATTGAACGCCAAAGGATCAAGCAACATCAAGCCCGACCACACTAAAGCCAGCAGGGTAAAAACCAGATTGATGCCATCGGCAATCCAGGGCAACCAACCAGACACAAAGTGATAGCGCTGGCCTGCTGTCAATTTGCTTGGCTTAAGCCCCAGCAACTGGGCTGCGTGTTCGCGCAAAATTTGCATGGCACCATAGGCCCAGCGGTGGCGTTGTTTTTTGTAATCAGTAAAGGTGTCGGGAATTAAACCGTGCCCGTAGCTTTGGTCAATGTAAACCGCCTCATGGCCCTGCTCAAAAATTCGCAACCCCAATTCAGTGTCTTCGGTAATGGTGCTAACCCCCCAGCAGCCCACCTGTTCAAGCACCGACCTGCGAACCATGGTCATGGTGCCGTGCTGAATAATTGCATTGCGCTCGTTGCGGGTCACCATACCGAGATGAAAAAAACCCTTGTACTCGGCATAACACAGGGATTTGAATGCGCTGTCTGAACCATCGCGATAGTCTTGCGGAGCCTGCACAATCGCAATCTCGGGCTTCTCGAATTCGGGGGCCAGGTCTTTCAACCAGTGTGGCAGCACCTTGTAGTCTGCATCAATCACAGCCACCACCTCGGCCTGCGGGCTGGTCCGCTCCAGCGCGTAGTTCAAGGCACCCGCCTTGTAGCCGCTCAAGGGGCTGACATGAAAGAAGCGGAAACGCTCACCCAGTTGCAGGCAATGTGCCTGCACTGGGCGCCAAGTGGCCTCATTTTTCGTGTTGTTGTCCACCACGATCACTTCAAAATTCGGATAATCCAGTCGGGCCAGGGCATTGAGGGTATCCATCAACATCTCTGGTGGTTCCTCGTAGGCCGGCACATGAATGGACACAAAAGGCTGAAAATGCCTTGCGCCCGTATTCTCCGAATCTGCACGCTTTGGCAAGGTCAACAACCTGCGTCGGCTGCTGTACCACATGGCTTCTGCCCATTCATGGGCTTCTGACATCACGATGACAAACACACCCACCACACCCAGCAACAGAAAGACGGAAATGGCCACACTGGCCCAGGTGTGGTACTGCAAGGTGAAGTCGTAGATTACATAAATGATCAAAGATGAAATGACAAAGGCATTGAAGATCAAAAATGTGCGCCCACTGTCGCGCAGGGCTTTGCTGTCGATCAGCAAGAGGAAAGTCATCATCAATGCCACCACGATGGATGCAGCGGCAAGTAACTTCCACTGTGGTATGGCAATGATTGGACGATCTGGTTCAAACTTCGCTTCACGAAATGAATCGAATACACCCCAGTGCCCGCCCACGCTGCCTTCAATGTCCGATTTCCAGGGCTGATCAAAAGCCTCCATCACATAGAACACCATGTTCTCTTGCTCGGCACGCTGAATGAAACGGCGCAAAAACTTGGCCTGATTGGCCTGTGATGCATCGGCTTGCTTGATCGAGCGACCATTGCTGGGCCAACCCACTTCGGTGACCACAATCGGCTTGCCAGGGAAGGTTTGCTGCAATTGCTTGTAGGTGTTGATTGAAAAATCAACCGCATCATTCAGTGCGATGCCTTCCCAAAAGGGCAGCAAATGCACGGCGAGGTAATCCACATGCTCAGCCAGCTCCGGGTTTTTCAACCACACATGCCAGGGTTCGGCCGTGCTCACCGGAATATCCGTCCCCGAACGTACTTGGTCCAGATAAGCGATCATCTGCTTGAGGTTCAGGTCTTCACGCAACAAGGCCTCGTTGCCCACAATCAGGCGGACCACATTGTAAGGGGGGCTATGCGCCACACTGAGCAAACGCTCAAGTTCTTTCTCATTGGCCTGCAGGTCGGGGCTTAACCAGGCACCCAAGGCCACATTGATATTGTGTGCTTTGGCCAGCGCGGGGATTTCTCCAAATATGCCAGCGACAGTGTAGGTACGAATGGCGAGTGTTTTGCCCGCCAACAAGGACAAATCCCGGTTGATGTCTTCCCGTTTGGGCTCGATGTTGTCGATTGGGCTTTGCCCGGCCTGGTAGGGCGAAAATGCGAAGCCCGGAATGACCTGGTTCCAGGGCGGCTCCTGAGCAGGCTGGTTGATGTAACCGTAACCCCCGACTACCAGCAACACAAAAGCAAACAGCGCAAAAACGGAGGGCATGGGCGTACAGCTATAAAATCGATTCAGTGAATTCTATCTTGACCACGCAGATGCGCAAGCAGTTCTTGCAGCACTGCGCCGGGTTGCTCGGCTTGAAGAAAATGACCGCACCCAGACAAAGTACAGGCTCTTACTCCTTTCGGAAAATATTGGGGTTCAACCATGGGTGCAAGCAATGCCGACTGCATGCAGCCATCGTTTTCACCAGCCAGCGCCAGCGTGGGTACATGCAATGGTTTTCTGGACAAGGTATAAATAGAGCGGGTTGCCGCGCGGTGCAAAGTGAACAGCGAACGGTAGTAACGCGTTGCGGCCCAGGCCACGCCTGGATTGGAAAAAGCTTCAAGCACAGGCTGAATTTCGGCTTCGGAGTATTTCCAGCCAGGCGACCAACTGTTCCAGAAAGCCCGAATTCGACCACACTGATTGGCTGCCAACTTGGCTGGCGCCTTGGTCGATTGCATTTCAAGCATGTACGCAGAGAGCACCAACTGCTTTGGCATCAACCGCCAAGCCCTTTCCACTTTTTGAAATGGCGGTATGGCCAACAGGCTGAGCGTTTTCCAGGCTTGCGGGTCGGTGGCGGCCGCGGCCATGCCAGCCACTGCGCCCCAATCATGCCCCACCAGGTGCACCTCGCGCCCTTCAAACAGATTTCGCCAGGCCAACAAATCAAGCCCGGCATTGAACGGATCGTAAGCGGCACTGGGGCTGACCGAGGCCGGCGTGTACCCCCGAAGCCAAGGCCGCACTACATAGTAGCCTGCCTGCACCAATCCCTCGGCCACGCCGTTCCAACTGTGCGGCGTATCAGGGAAACCGTGCACCAGCATGGCAACAGGCCCTTGTTCGGAACCTTCCGCCATCGCGCTAAGCTGCAAGTTGTCTCTCTGCAATTCAAGAACGGAATGCGTCATAAAGAACGGCTGAAGTTGCCTCTAAAGAATGCTTCCAGGCGAAAGGTCAGGGCCACATAGGGGTCTCGATTGCCTTCGGTCGGAAAATGAATTTCAGGAATAATATCCATGAACAGAATGTTTTTGTGAATGTCCCGGCGGTAGTAGGCCTGCAAAATATAGTCCTTGATGGTTTTTTCGCCTCGGTCCTCTCCCACAATAATCAGCGCATAACGCAAGGCCGTGCGGGAATCCAGAATACGGTTCAACTCGGCAGTTTGCGAAAACACGGTGGAGTCGCGCATTTCCTCGAACTCGGCATAGGTTTGAAAACGAAGTGTTCGTTCCTCATCCAGCGGTTTGTTCACGTCAAAGTTGGTTCGTACTTGCAAGCCTCGCTGATTGAATTGAGTCACCCGGCTTGAGGAATTGACTTGCCACTTGCTCTCGCTGAAATTCCACTGCCTCAAGGCGGAATAACGCACATAGGGGTCGAGTGGTGCACCAAACTTCACGCCCAAACCCAAGCCTTGTACCCAAGCCTGAGTGGGGTCTTTGGAGGAACGCTGTTCCAGGCCCACTGCAGAATTGTTGGTATCGAACCGCTCACCACCGCGCACTTCGCGAATACCCTGCTCGGAAAGGCGGCTCAAAGGCTCTTCAATGTCACTTTCAATAATCAGGCGCAGTCGTTTTTTGGTGGTGGGCATGTCCACCCGAAAACGAACACTGGGATCCAGTTTGGATTCGCCAGGCTGAAGCCGGGTATCCAGCGCCACCCGGAGAAAGGATTGGTTTTCAACAAACAGGCTTTCTTCGGTGCCAAAAAACTGGTCGATACCGCGTGCAGTGTCATCCACCATTTCGGTCAAGTCGTAATGCACTGGTTCAAAACGTTCTTGAAGCCAAACCGGTAAATCACTGGCGGTGTTTGCAGCATAGGCCACATTGCCCAAAGCAAACACATTCAAAACAACTGCAACAACGGCGGGGGCTATTCTCAAAGCCTTCTCCTGATCAAGCTGTACTGCAGGTCTATACACGATACCAATGTACGCCTTTAAAGAAGGGGGCGTAAGTCCCTGAATCCAGTGATCAGTGCTGCTAAACACATTGAATTCAAGTGATTGAATTGCCCTCCCCGCTTTTTCTGCGCAACACGCTGACCACCAGGGTAATCACAGTAATGGGCACCACAAAACTCAACATGGTGTTGGAATAAAAGTCGAGTGCATCATGCCCCTGCGCATCGAGAATCAGATACACCACATAAGCAGTGTAATAGGCCAAAAACACACCACCTTCCCAACGTGCAATTTCTCTGCCTGTGAGGAAAATTGGCAAACAGGCAAAGGCCACAGCCAACATCACCCACATGTCAAACGCCAACAGTGAAGGCGCAACTTGCAGGCCCAGCGGGGCTGCGACCAAACTTGAAATACCCAAACAGGCAAAAATATTGAATGTAGAACTGCCCACCACATTGCCCACTGCAATGTCGCGCTCGCCTTTCAGCGCTGCTGCAATTGAGGTGGCCACCTCGGGCATGGACGTACCCGCCGAGACAATGGTCAGCGCAATGACCACATCACTCACTCCCATGGCCTTGGCAAATACAACTGCGGACCCCACCAGCCATTCTGAGCCCAGCACCAGCAAACCCAAACCCAGGACGATCAGCCCAAGCTGCACCGGCAGCTTGGAATCCCAACTGCCTTGCGCAGCCGGGTGAAGTTCTTCGTCATATTCGGCTTGTGCTTCTTTGACTTGTGTGCGGGATTGAACAATCAAAAATGCAGTGTAGGCCACCATGAGTACAGCAAGAATACCGCCATCACTCCAGGACAGTTGCCCATCCAGGCTCAATAAAAGCAGCAACACCGATGCGCCAATCATGATCGGCACCTCTTGACGAATCAGTTGAAGATTCACCACCAGTGGCGTAATCATTGCGCTCAAACCAAGAATAAACAGCACATTGAAAATATTGCTGCCCACCACGTTGCCAATGGCAATGTCCGTGGTGCCTGCGATCACCGCCCCGACTGAGACGGCAATTTCAGGTGCACTGGTGCCAAAGGCCACCACCGTCAAACCCACCACCAATGGCGAAATACCAAACGAGAATGCGAGGTTGGATGCACCGCGAACCAGCACATTGGCGCCAAGTACCAGCAAAACAAGTCCCGCTACAAAGAACAATACGTCGGTGAGCATTGGCCCTCTCCTGTGCAACAACCCCATTGTGAGGGATAAGAAATCCGTCGATTTCTCACCCCGAATGCATTTCTCGTACGATGTAAATGTTAACGCCTGAATTCTAAAAACGCATGAAACCCGTAATTTTCTGCCTCGAGGACTTTGAAATGCATCGATTCGTTCTCGAAACGCATTTGACTCGCCTGCTCGCAGACCGGGTGGAGGTGAAATACTTCAGAAGCTTGACACAGCTTCAAGCCTCGCACGACAGCTGCCAGCTACTGATCTCTGACCTGAACCTCAGCGATTCGAAAGCAGAAAACACCGCCCGCTTTCTGCTTGAATATTGCCTACACACACCAGTGATTGTTCAGTCCACTGAAGAAGAACTGCCCAGGCAATTGGAACAACAGGCCGCAGGCCGAATTCAGGTTGCTGAAAAAGGTGGTCAAGGTCAAATGTTTACGCAGGCCATTGAACACTTCATGACGCAATTTGAACAAAAGGCAGTGTGAGCACCCAGTGGCACTACAGCTTGTCCCTGAACATAAAATAAGCCGCGCCCACCAGGCACAAACCAGCCCACAAGTAATCCAGCTTCAGCGGCTCCTTCATGTAAAACACAGCAAAAGGCACAAACACCGTCAGCGTGATGATTTCCTGCATCACCTTTAACTGGCCCACCGAAAGCACCGTGTAACCGATCCGGTTGGCGGGCACCTGAAACAGATACTCAAACAAGGCAATGCCCCAACTGACCAGCGCCGCAATAATCCATGGCTTCTGGCTCATGTCTTTCAAATGGGCATACCATGCAAAGGTCATGAAAATATTGCTGATCAGCAACATGGCAATGGTGACCGGCACAGCGGGCATGGCAACTCCAAATGAATTGACGAATCTGCGGTAGTGTAACCAAATTGCCTCACCGGACGAATACTCTCGTTAATGGGTTGAACCAGTGGTAGCCAGTTCAACTCCAACCGACATTGATCGCGATTCAAATAACCATGCTGAAATTTTTAAGAACACTTTTACTGGTTTCCACATTGGCACTGACCAACGCTGGTTTTGCTGCTGAATTTGACCACAATTACTCGGCCTGGAATGGCCTTGTGGCCAAGCATGTGAAGTGGTTGCCCAGCAACAAACAAACCGTTGTGGACTACGCAGGTTTTCAGCAAGACCGCCAGGCCCTGAAATCTGTCTTGAATGAATGGTCTGCGCTTGATCAGAACGAATTCAATAACTTCTCGAAAAACCAGCAAATGGCATTTTTAATCAATGCCTACAATGGCTTCACCATTGAACTGATTTTGACCAAATACCCCAACATCAAGTCCATCAAGGAAATAGGTGGGCTGTTTGGCAGCCCTTGGAAGCAGGAATTTTTCACACTGTTGGGAGAAAAGCGCCACTTGGACTGGATTGAACATGAACAACTTCGGCCCAGGTACAAAGAACCCCGCATTCATGCTGCCGTGAACTGCGCCAGCATTGGCTGCCCGGCATTGCGCAACGAAGCCTTCACCGCAACAAAACTGAATGCCCAGCTTGACGATGGAATGCGGCGGTTTCTAAGCGACCCAAGCCGCAACCGTGTAAAGAACGGCGAGTTGCAGGTTAGTCCGATTTTCAAATGGTTTGCTGAAGACTTTGAAAAGGGCCATCAAGGTTTTAAGGAAGTGAAGGATGTATTTGCGAAGTGGGCCAAAGACATGAGTTCTAGCCCGGAAATAGTCGATAAAATCGCATCCAAATCCTTTCCCCTAGCGTATACAGAATACGACTGGTCACTCAACGACATCAAACGCTAACCCTATTTCTCGATCAAATGCCTCACCCAACAACTCTGCTGCTGTTCAATTACGACTGGGATGAGCAAGGTGCAAACCGGCTTCGCACCCAGTGGCCCAGTGTGGTGTCGGGCTTTGATTTATTCACCTTTCCCAGCAATGCGCGCCTAGCCTGGTTTGACACCGAACGCTTTGTAGCCAAAGCGGCCGTGCTGGCCAAACTGCATGGTGCCAAGGCGGTTGCCTCCAGCCACGAACAATTTGGTGCGCTGTGTGCAGCCTTGCTCGCTGAAAAAATGGGCTGGCCTGGCACACCAGTCAATTCAATTCTGGCTTGCCAGCACAAATTGCATGCCCGCGAGGTTTTGCAACAAGTTGCCCCAGAAGCCAACCTGCCCTTCGCCCGGCTGAATGCAGCCTACGGCGGCCCGGTTCCCCAAGGCATTGAATACCCTCAATTTGTGAAACCCGTGAAAGCCGCATTTTCGGTGCTTTCACGACAAGTTAAAAATGCCCAGGAACTGCACGACCACACCCGCTTTGGCCCATGGGAACTTTGGGTGATCAAACACCTGGTGGAGCCCTTCGAACGAATTGCAAAAAAGCGGCTTCCCGAGGCAGGCACTGCGCACAGCATGATGCTGGAGGCCCCCATGCGAGGGCGGCAATACAACCTCGATGGTTATGTGTGGCAGGGCGAGGTTCGCCCGCTGGGCGTGGTCGACGAGGTGATGTACCCCAACACTGACGCTTTTATGCGGTTTGAATACCCGAGCAAGCTGCATGTTGAGGTGCAGGCACGCGCAGCCGATGTGGCAAGGCGATTTCTGAATGCAGTGGGTTTTGATCATGGCTTGTTCAACATGGAGTTTTTCCATGACGAAGCGACGGACAAAATTACTGTGATTGAATTCAATCCACGCATGGCCTCACAGTTTTCCGATTTGTACCTGCGTGTGGACGGCATTGACCTGCATGAAATTGCATTTGCACTGGCCCACGGCATTGACCCCGCAACACTGGCACGCAAGGCACCCACAGCAGGCGCCACAGCCAGCTTTGTGTATCGCTCATTCGATCCCAAAGCTGCGGTGCCTTTTCCCGGCTTTGCACAAAAAGCCGCTTTCAGGAAAACATTTCCCGATGCCTTGCTGTTTGAGTATCCCAAAGACGCCAAAGAATTGCAC
Organism: Limnobacter alexandrii; assembly: GCF_005871185.1. Taxonomy (GTDB): domain Bacteria; phylum Pseudomonadota; class Gammaproteobacteria; order Burkholderiales; family Burkholderiaceae_B; genus Limnobacter; species Limnobacter alexandrii. The sequence continues at coordinate 1,155,758 of NZ_SWKN01000006.1, read as the reverse complement.
CGAGACTTCAAGTGGCTGCGCAGCTACCGCTACGGCATTGTTCACCTGGGTGGCGAAAACCCGCGAGATTTGCGCAAGCGCTGTGAGCAGGCCAGTGCCATACTGGGTTGGCCAGCACCTTACCTTGAAGACCCTGCTGGAACTGTTTTCAGCGAAACAGGTCAGCTTATGGACTTGATTCAACCACGCACAGGAGAAGTATTTTGACAATGACACGCACCCACAAGCTATTGATGGCAGCCAGCCTGGTGCTCGGCCTGAGCGGCTGCGGCGCCATGACAGCCCAAAACCCCGCGAGTGAACTGACGCCCGTGAATGCTGCGGAAATGGAAGGAGCCGACCGACTGATGCTGTTTGGCGCGGACGTGGTGGCCTACATCACTCAAAATGCCTATGTACAAGGCACTCCGGAATTCAAAAGCACTTATCAGGAAGTGGACTTCCACTTCTCAAGCGCTGAGCACAAGGCGCTTTTCGACGCTGAACCTACCCAATACATTCCCCAATATGGCGGTTACTGCGCCAACGGCATCATGTTTGGCATTCCTTGGGGCGGTAACGCAAGCGACTTCCGCGTGGTGAATGGCAAAACCTATATTTTTGGCGGCACGGTATCGCAAGCCGCCTTCGAGTTGGAAATGGACAAGAACATCGCATTGGCCGACGAATACTGGGAACAAGAAGTGAAAGGCAACAACAGCTTCATTCAGCGTGCAAAACGACTGGTGGTTCGCGTGCCTCACTACAAGAGCGGTGAAGAACAGGCTGCTGAAGTTCAAGCCGCCGGAAAGCTGGGCAGCTGAATGCCAAGCAATTAAAAGTTAAAAAAACAGTCGTACAAACATTTCACGGTTAAAAGCTGAATTGTTTGTGCGATTATCAATTTTCGGGTTATTTCCAATCGTTCTATACAACGAGGTACTCATGAAAAGTTCAGCACTCTCTATTTCACGTCGTCTCTTCTCTGTGGCAGCCATCGCGCTGGCTGCTGGCTTTTCAGTGTCTGCGCATGCTGAACAGGTCTTGAAGGTCAGCACAATTCCCGAAGAAGCCGCCACCGAGCAAATTCGCAAGTTCGAGCCCCTGGCCAATTACCTGTCCAAAACAATCGGCATGAAAGTAGAGTTCACGCCGGTGAGCGACTACCCCGCAGCCGTTGAGGCGCTGGCCAACAAAAAGGTTGACTTGGTTTGGCTGGGCGGGTTCACGCACATTCAGGCATCGCGTCGTTCTGGTGGCAAAGTTATTCCGATTGCCCAGCGGGTCGAAGACACCAAGTTTCAATCTGTGTTCATTGCAAAGACAGATTCTGGTATCAAAACCCTGCAGGACATGAAAGGCAAGCAGGTGTCATTTGGTTCTCAAAGCAGCACCTCTGGCCACTTGATGCCCCGAAACTTCCTGCTGGAAGCCGGCCTGGAGCCTGAAAAGGCGTTCAAGCGTGTTGCCTATTCAGGCGCGCACGACGCCACAATCGCTTCAGTAGTGAGCGGCAAAGTGGATGCAGCTGCACTGGACATCACCGTTTGGAAAAAATTTGTGGACGCCAACAAGGTCGACACCAATGCAGTGAATGTGTTTTACACCACACCGCCTTACTACAACTACAACTGGACCGTGCATCAAGACATGCCAGCCGATTTGCGCAACAAAATCCAGAAAGCCCTGTTTGACCTGGACCCCGCTGTGCCAGAACATGCTGAAATCCTGAAGTTAAACCGTGCTACGCGCTACATCGACACCAAGCCCGAGAACTACAAAGGCCTTGAGGCTGCAGCGAAAAGTGCAGGCTTGTTATAATCACGTGAAGGAAGGGGGCCCATGCAGGGCCTCCGCAGTAGGATGGGGAAGGCAACGCAGTGAAACTTGATATTCAGGACTTGAGTGCCTGCCACCCCTCGGCGCCAACTGGAAGTACCCCGGCGATCAAGGAAATGAGTTTTCAAATCGGCAGCGGCGAACAGGTTGCGCTGATTGGGCCTTCTGGCGCAGGAAAAACAACCCTGCTTCAGGTGCTTTCCTGCTCGCTCAAACCGCTTGAAGGATCAATTCAACTGCAGGGGCAACAGCCCTGGCAGCTCAGCAAGCGCAAGCTTCAGAAGCTTCGGGGCAAACTGATCGTGGCCCCACAAGTGCCCCCGCTTCCCCCGAGACAACGTGTTATTACCTCCGTGCTTGCGGGCAGACTTCCCGCCATGGGTCTTGTTCAAAGCATCAAATCGCTGTTTTATCCAGTCGATATTCCGGCAGCACACAGTGCGCTGAGCAAACTCGATTTGCCTGAGAAAATTTTTGAGCGTGTAGACCGCTTGTCGGGCGGAGAGCGACAGCGCGTGGGTTTGGCACGCCTGTTCGTATCGCCTGCCCAATTGTGGCTGGTAGATGAACCCTTGTCTGCACTAGACCCCACCCGGGCCCGGCTTGCGATGTCTGCACTGACCGAATCCGCGGCGGAAAAAGGAATTACCCTGGTGTGCACTTTGCACCAGGTTGACATGGCGCTTGCGTTCTTCAAGCGCATTGTGGGCCTGCGCCACGGGCGCATCGAATTTGACCTGCCCACAGAGCAGGTGACCCCCGCCATGCTGAAGTCTCTGTACTCCCAATACGAGCACGAACTTTTGGGCCAACAAGACCGCGAATTGATCGAAAAGCAATTCGAGCGCGTTACACCCACAGTCGTGGTTAACAATTGCAGATGAGCAGCCTGCCCGTACACAACCCCCGCTTTGACGTCCCGTTGCGTGACCCGGCCTGGCACCAGCGCCTGTTTTGGATTGTTTTCGCTCTTGTTTTGATTTGGCCCCTGGCTGTGGCCACGGAATTTCGCCCTGGCGTGCTGTTTGAGGCCGAAAATAGGCGAATCAGTGCTGAATTCATCGGCAGCTTTTTCCCGCCAGTTCTAGAGCCCGACCTGCTTTGGAGAATCGTTGACGCCACCTGGACCACCGTCGCAATTGCCACGGCTGGCATGGTAATGGCACTGATCATTGCATTTCCCCTGACCATTTTGTCCACACGTGTGCTTTCAATTTCCGCCATTTCAGGGCGCATGAACGCATTGCCATTCCTGGTGCGGCAAACCATTCGCTGGGTGCTAATTTTTCTGCGAAGCATTCCCGAACTGGTCTGGGCGCTTGTGTTTGTCCGCGTGGTGGGGCTGGGGCCTACGGCAGGCGTGTTGGCCATTGCCCTGACCTACGGCGGCATGCTGGGCAAGGTATACGGTGAAATTCTAGAAAGTGGTGAAAGCACTGCAACAGAAACCTTGCTGCGCAATGGCAGCGGGCGCCTGCAAGCCTTTTTTTACGGTTTGTTGCCTCAAAACGTGATGGAGCTGACCTCCTACACGGTGTACCGCTGGGAGTGTGCCATTCGATCCTCCGTGGTGCTGGGTTTCGTGGGTGCGGGTGGCTTGGGTCAGGAACTGGACAACTCCATGAAAATGTTCAATGGCGGTGAAGTGTCCACCATGCTGATTGTGTTCATCTTGCTGGTGGCCCTGGCTGACACAGTCAGTGCATTTTTCCGCAAGAGGCTGCTATGAGCGCCGTGCGAAACAACACCTGCCCCACCAAAGCACCCGCCGTGATGAAAGGCGGAACCGCCGCCTTGCTGCTGGGCATGCTGACTTTGATTGTGGCAAGCTTCTGGACCTTGGGCTTGAAGTGGGGTGATTTTTTATCGCTCGAAGCTTTCCAGTCCATGGGGCGTTTCGTCGCCGAATTTTTTCCCATGGAAACAGACCCTGAATTTCTGACCAAAGTAGGCTGGGGCACTGTTGAAACGCTGGCCATGTCATTGATGGGAACAGCCCTGGCGGCGGTGGCCGGATTGGCTTTGGCTATCCCGGCCAGCAAGTTGCACAGCAATGACAAAGGCTTGATGCGTACCCCCACCCGCTGGGTGCTGAATGCACTTCGCTCCATCCCTGAATTGGTGTGGGCGGCACTGCTGCTGATTTCCGCCGGCCTTGGGCCTTTCGCTGGAACATTGGCACTGGCCTTTCACACCACCGGTGTACTGGGCAGGTTATTTGCGGAATCCATTGAAAATGCATCACCCGAACCAGCCGATGCCCTTCGTACGCAAGGTGTTGGCAGTCTGCGTGTTTTTTACTTCACTACCCTGCCGCAGGTTATTCCACAACTGATGAGTTACGCCCTTTACCGCTGGGAAAACAACATTCGTGCCGCCGCAATTCTGGGCGTGGTCGGTGCAGGTGGCCTGGGTCAATTGCTCTCGTTTCACATGGGCTTGTTCCAGATGGGCAAAACTGCAACCATACTGGCAGCGATGCTGCTGCTGGTCGCGATTGTCGACAGCATGAGTTACCACCTGCGCCGCAAGATGACCCAATGATGCCCCAGCACAACCGATTGAAGCCATGAACCCAACACCACAATTCATACAAATCTACCAAGCACAAGCCGAACACATTCGGGAAGAGTTGCTCAGTGGCCTGCGTGCAAGCAAAGCGCACACCTCACCCAAATACCTGTATGACGAACTGGGCTCCAAACTGTTTGAAGCAATTACCTGCATACCCGAGTACTACCCCACCCGCACAGAAGCACTGATTTTCGACAGCCACGGCCATGACATGGCGCGCCAGGTTCCCAAAGGCGCTGTGTTCATTGACCTGGGTGCGGGCAATTGTGAAAAGGCAGCCAAACTTTTCAATGTGTTTCATCCTGCACGCTATGTGGCTGTGGATATTTCCGTGGACTTTTTGAAAGGTTCGCTGGAATGCCTACAGCGGCAATTCCCCGAGCTGGAAATGGCGGGTGTCGGCCTGGACTTTTCCAGTGAACTCAACTTGCCCGCTGGTTTGGCGCTCAAACCCGCGCAGCCCAGGGTGATGTTTTACCCGGGCTCCAGCATTGGTAACTTCACGCCTGAAGAGGCGCTGCTGTTTTTGAAACAGGTGCATGCCGTGTGCGGCACAGCCACGGGTGGTGGCTTGTTGATTGGTGTTGACCTGGTAAAAAGCAAGGCTGTACTTGAAGCGGCTTACGACGACGCCTTGGGCGTAACAGCCGCATTTAACCGCAATATGCTGCTGCACTTCAACACGCTGGCAGGCACCAATTTCAAACTGGAAGACTGGAAACACATTGGCCTGTACAACGCCGAACTGAACCGGATTGAAATGCACCTTGAAGCGCTACGGGATGTGGTGGTTCAGTGGGAAGGCGGAGAGCGTGCCTTTGTGGAAGGCGAACGCATTCACACTGAAAACTCTTACAAATGGACACTGACCGGGTTTGAAGATTTGCTAAAGCGGGCTGGCTTCGGTGCTTGCAAGGCGTATACCGATCCGGAACAGAAGTTTGCGGTGTTTTGGGCGGCGGCCTGAGCGGCAACCAATCCGGCGGGGTTGCCTGTTTCATTCGCTAACTCGGCGGGGTTGACGATTTTGAGTCGCCAGCTTCGTTCGCCACCTCGACGGGGTTGCCCGATTTCGCACAGAAAACCGCTTAATCCCTTTTTGAATTAATTCTTGCTCACCGAGCTCGGCAAAAAACATGGCCGAGCCTCGGTGTTGGCTTAAAGCCAAACGCTACGAATAAATCCAAACCGGGGCGGTTTTCTTGAATGTGCGAAACAGGCAAACCCACTGCCGAGTTGGCGAAAGCGCGGGGAGCCGCGGGTCACCTAACACCACCCGCCGAATCAACGGGTGTTGGGTGTTCTTGTTACACACCTGTCCGGTTAATCCGTCACCGTCCTATCGCGCAATCGGCAGCGATGTCCCAATCGTTTCGCCTTCAAGAAAACCTGCCCGTTTGAATTCACACGCCACGTTCAGCCGTAGGCTGACACCAAGGCTTGGCCATCTTTTTTGCCAAGCTTGGTGAGTCAGTGTGAATTTCAAAAAGGGATTTACAGGTTTTCAGGCGAACGCATTGGGATGCGCGACGATTAAGTGATAGCGTACCCGTCGATTAAGCGATACAACGTGCGCTGATTAAGCGACAAAGCACACGTCGGCTCACGCAGCCGCCAATCGCCACAAACTGGTCACTTCCTTCGACCTTGCATCGAACAGCGCATCATTCGCATCAAAGGCTTTTCCGTGCTTGGGCTTGGCATCCAGCCGGCCCAATACTTTCAAACCTGCCAGCTCAATCCAGCCCAGCAACTCTTCCCGCGTGCGCAGCTTCAGGTGCTCTGCCAAGTCAGACAAAATCAACCAGCCCTCACCGCCTGCATTCAAATGCGCAGCCAAACCAGCCAGAAACGCTTTCAGCATGCCGCTGTTTTCGTCGTAAATGGCGCGTTCAATCGGTGAGGTGGGTTTGCCAGGCAACCAAGGCGGGTTGCACACAATCAAGTCGGCTTTGCTGTCAGGAAACAGGTCGGCTTGCACCACTTTCACCTGCTTGCCCATGCCCAAATTCTCAATATTGAATTGCGCGCATTCCAGTGCGCGTGGGTCGTTGTCGGTGGCCACAATGTTACTTAACCAACGCTGGGCGAGCACTGCAGCCAACACTCCAGTGCCCGTACCCACATCCACTGCCGAGCCATTCACTTCACAGGCTTTGGGCAAAGGCGCTTTCAGCACCAAATCAATATACTCGCCCCGCACTGGCGAGAAAACGCCGTAATACGGATGAATGCGGTTATTGGGCGGATCACCAAGGGCGGGAACGTCCACGCCCTTTTTGCGCCACTCATGCGCACCCACCACGCCCATCATTTCGCGCAGTGAAGTCACAATCATTGGGCCTTCAGCTTGCGGCTCGCCCCACGCTTCCGTGCAGGCCGCCAGCACATCGGGTGCGCGGCGCAAGGGAATGCTGTAGTCGGCATTGAGGGGAATCAGGATAGAACCAAGAATTCGCGCACGCTGGGCCTGGGTCTGACGGTAGAGGTGAAATTTCTGGGGATATTCAACATCAGCCTTGTTCGCTTTGGCTGCTTTGCTTTTCTTGTGCTCGGCATTTTTGTCCACACGGCGCACCAAGGCCTGCATCAACTGGCGAGCATTTTGAAAGTCGCTTTGCCACAAAAACACATTGCCCTCGCAAGCCAGGCGGTAAGCCATGTCGGCGGTCAGGGTGTCGTCAGCCACGATCACCTTGGCAGGTACCGCCAAATTGCGCTCCGACTGCCAGCGCGCACTGAAGGTTTCATCACCTTTGATCCATTGGATTGCAGGGGTTTCTTGGGCTGATTGCATGCGGGTTCTCGCGGTGAATGGCGTGTTGGTTCGTGTAAACTTCTTCAGGGTCGCAGTGTATCACCTCGAGTGGTTTGCACCTCAATTCATCCCCCCATCCAATTAAGTGGTTGTTGTCTTGATTAAACCGTCTATCGTCATTGTTAGCCCTGCCCTTGCCGATTCCAACAACGGCAACTGGCAAACCGCCCGCCGCTGGCAATTGTTCTTGTCTGAACATTTCAATGTGCGCATTGTGAAGCATTGGGAAAACACAGCTGCTACTGAACAGGATGTTGCGATGATTGCGCTGCATGCGAGGCGATCTGCTGATTCAATTGCCGCTTGGGCACAAAGCCGTGGCGTGAATGAACAAGGCAGCCCGGGCTTGGTGCTGGCCCTGACCGGGACCGACCTGTACCGCGACATTGAAACCGATGAAACCGCGCAAAAGTCGCTGCAGCTGGCGCGGCATTTGATCGTACTGCAAGAAAAGGGCACTGAAAAACTCAGTGAAAGCCTGCAAAAAAAAACATCGGTCATTTTTCAGTCCACCACGTCCCGCAAAACCCTGAGCAAGCCCAAGCGCCGTTTGAAGGTGGTCATGGTGGGCCATTTGCGAGACGAAAAAATGCCTCAAACCCTGATGGAAGCTGCAGTGCTGTTGCGTGGCTACCCTGATATTTACATTGATCACATTGGTGGCCCGCTCGACCTTGAGCTGGCCCAAGCCGCAGAAGAAACCATGCAGGCCTGCCCCAACTACCGCTGGCTGGGCAATCAGCCCCATGGGGCCACCCGCACACGCATTCAACGCGCCCATGTGCTGGTACATGCCAGCAAAATGGAAGGTGGGGCGCATGTAGTCATGGAGGCCGTGTGCAGCGGCACCCCAGTGGTGGCCAGCTACATAGACGGCAACACCGGCATGTTGGGTTCAGGTTACCCGGGTTATTTCCCCTTGGGCAATTCACATGCACTTGCAAACATGCTTACCCAACTGCTCGAAGACATTGTGAATCCGAAACCACTGCCCCCGGGTAAATCCAGTTTATACACCAAGCTGAAAAGCCAATGTGCAGAGCGCGCCAAATTATTTGCCCCTGAAAACGAACAAAACCAGTTAATTCGACTCGTACAAAGAGCAGTTCAAAACAACACAAAAGCAAAAGTACACCATGCAAACATCTGATCAACCCATTCTTCGCGACATCGTGCTGGTAGGCGGAGGCCACAGCCATGTGGGTGTGCTGCGCATGTTTGGCATGAAGCCATGGCCCGGTGTTCGGCTTACCCTGATTTGTACCGACATTCACACACCCTACTCCGGCATGCTGCCCGGCTATATTGCGGGCCACTACAGCTACGACGATGTGCACATCGACTTGGGCCGCCTTTGCGCGTTTGCAGGTGCGCGCCTGTTCAAAGACGAAGTGGTGGGCATTGACCGCGCCAATCAAAAAGTGATTTGCAAGAACCGCCCACCGGTGGCTTACGATGCCCTGTCGATCAACATTGGCAGTACACCACAAGTACAGCTGGTGCCGGGTGCCCTGGAAAATGCAGTGCCTGTGAAGCCGATTGCACGTTTCAATCAGCGCTGGGTCAATTTGCTGGAACGTGTCAAAACCCATGCCGGCAAAACCACCATTGCCGTGGTGGGTGGCGGTGCTGGCGGTGTTGAACTGGCCTTGGCCATGCAGTTCCGCCTGCGCAATGAATTAAGTGCCATGGGCCGCAACCCCGACGAACTGGAATTTCACCTGTTCACGGCCGATGCCGATGTACTGCCCACCCACAACGCTGGTGTGCGGAAGCGCTTCGAGAAGGTCTTGAATGAACGTGGCGTGGTATTGCACCGCGATGCCGAGGTGGTGCAACTGGACGGCCACACCCTGCAAACCAAGGGTGGTGAACGCCTGCATGCCGACGAAATTATGTGGGTAACCCAAGCGGGCGGCGCAGCATGGCTGAAGAACACCGACCTTGAACTGGATTCCCGTGGCTTCATCAATGTGGGCCCTACGCTGCAAACCTCGCGAGATCCAAAAATTTTTGCCGCTGGCGACATTGCAAACCTGACCAGCACACCGCTTGAAAAAGCTGGTGTATTCGCTGTGCGCATGGGCAAACCACTGACCAAGAACCTGCACCTGTTTGTGCAAGGCGCCGACCTGCTTGAATACCGCCCCCAAAAAACATGGCTGGCCTTGATCAGCACAGGCGACAAATATGCGGTGGCGTCCAAAGGGTCGCTGGGCTTTGCAGGTGCCTGGGTGTGGCAATGGAAAGACTGGATTGACCGCCGCTTCATGGCGAAATTCAGTGACTTTCCTGACATGGACCCCAACACAAAGCCAACTGGCGGCAACAGCACACCGAATTTGGCGCTGACTCAGGAAGAAAGCCTTCAAGCAATTTCAGCCATCGCTATGCGCTGTGGCGGTTGCGGTGCCAAGGTGGGCTCCACTGTTTTATCTCGCGCACTGGGTAACCTAAAGCCAGTGGATCGCGAAGATGTATTGGTTGGCCTGCACGCGCCCGACGATGCCGCCATTGTGAAAGTGCCACCGGGCAAAGCCATGGTGCACACCGTTGATTTTTTCCGGGCCTTTGTGGACGACCCTTATATTTTTGGCAAAGTGGCCGCCAACCACGCACTGGGCGATGTGTTCGCCATGGGCGGTGAAGCGCAATCGGCCACCGCCGTGGTCACCGTGCCACCGGGGCTTGAATCGAAAGTTGAAGAATTGCTGTTCCAGATGATGAGTGGTGCAGTGGAGGTTTTAAACGACGCTGGTTGCGCCTTGGTGGGTGGGCACACTGGCGAAGGCCGCGAGCTGGCACTGGGTTTTGCCATCAACGGCCTGGTGGATGAAAACATGGATGGTGTGATGATCAAGGGTGGCATGCGCCCCGGCGATGCCATTTTGCTGACCAAGCCAATTGGCACCGGAACACTGTTCGCTGCGCTGCCACAGCTGAAAACCAAAGGTCGCTGGATTGATGCGGCACTGGAATCGATGGTAAAGAGCAACCGCATTGGGGCTCAGTGCCTGCGTGAATATGGATCGAAAGCCTGTACCGACTTGACTGGTTTTGGGCTATTGGGCCACTTGGTTGAAATGACGCGCCCTTCCGAGGTAGATGCTGAACTAGATTTAAGTGCCCTGCCCTTGCTGGATGGCGCCCTTGAAATGGTCAGCGCTGGCATTGTGAGTTCGCTTCAACCAGCCAATGTTCGCTTGCGTCGCGCCATTCGAAATCAGGCTGATTATGTGAACGATCCGCGCTACCCACTGATTTTCGATCCACAAACCGCGGGGGGTTTGTTGGCGACAGTGCCTGGCGACCAAGCCGAAGCCTGTGTTGCTGCATTAAAGAAGCTGGGCTACGAACACACTGCCATCATTGGCCGCATATTGCCGCAAGGCGAGGCCATTGAACCGATTGTATTGAAAGGCTAAGGAAGCGCCGCATGCCACAAGCTGTTCAACAACACTGGAGGAAAACCACACTGCTGCTGGTTGCAGCCGTGCTGATGCTGGTGTGGTTGAGTGCAGATGTGTCGCTGCAAGACATGCTGGCGGCACAGCGCGAATTGGCCATGCATTTTATGGACAACCCAACGCTGGTCACCTTGATTTACTTTGGCGTGTTTGTATTGATCACCGCCTTGTGCCTACCGGGCGCAGGGGTACTGATGCTGGTGGGTGGTGGTTGCATGGGGTTTGGCTTGTGCATGGTGGTGTCCACAGCAGCCTCGGCTTTGGGTGCCTTGCTCACCATGTTGTTTGCCCGGCACTTCTTTCGGTCATCGGTTGAAAACCGTTTTTCAAACAAGCTAAACGACATCAACAAGGGCATTGAGAAAAACGAAGTGGCCTATTTGCTGAGCCTGCGCCTGGCCCCCATCATTCCATTTGTTGCATTCAATTTGCTGGCTGGCTTGACGCGTGTAAAGCCGTGGACATTCCTGTGGACCAGTTTTCTGGGCATGCTGCCAGGCACCATGCTGTATGTGAATGCGGGCAATGAGTTATCCAAAGTAAACCGGCTGGAAGAATTGATTTCACTGGAAGTGCTTGTTTCTCTGGCAGCGCTGGCTTTGGTGCCGTTTCTCATTTCTTGGGGAACGCGGCAGTTTCAACTGCGAAAGGCGGCTTAGCTTTCTCGACCGCGCGTTAACTGCCCCGATCGGCTTGGGTTCCGCTTTCTCGACTGTTCGTTAACTGCCCGATCGGCTTGGGTTCCGCTTTCTCGACGGTTCGTTAACTGCCCCGATCGGCTTGGGTTCCGATCTCTCGCCTGAAAACCTGGTTTTCCCTTTTTGACATTCACCCTGACTCACCTCGCTCGGCAAAAAGGCGGGCCGAGTCTCGGTGCCGGCCTTTGGCCGACCGTGGCGGGTGAATTCAAACGGGCAGGTTTTCTTGAAGGCGAAGCGATCGAAACACCGCCGCCGATTGGGCGTTGAACCCAGCGGTGAGTTGCGCGGTGGTGGAGAGACGCTGGTGCCGGTGACTCAGGAGCTGAACTTGCAAGTGGTCGCACGATGACCAGTCAGAAAACTTGCCGGCTTGGGGCGCAGAGACTAACGATCGCGCCATGGCGCGAAAGCCAAGACCCGACCGTTACTTTTGGAGGGCTTGGCTTAGTGCAGACTCAAGCAGACAAGACGAGATGCCAAGTTTTCGGGCAGCGGTGACCCTTCAAGTTCAGATCAAGAGTCACTAGTGACATGCGGCACAAGTAACCCACGTCGAGTGGGCAGAAAACCTTATCGGATGTCGAACAACTCAACATCAAACACCAAGTCGGTGTTGCCCGGAATCGGACCTGCACCACGCGCGCCATATGCAGTGTCAGACGGGCAGAACACGATTGCCCGATCGCCAACCACCATTTCGCACAAAGCCTGTGTCCAGGCAGGAATCACGCGGTTCAACGGAAAGGAGATTTTCTCATTGCGCTTGATCGAACTGTCGAACACCCGACCATCCAGAAATGTACCTTCATAGTGCACTTCCACAATTGAATTGGGTGTTGGCTTTTGCGTGCCGGTGCCGCGCTTTTTGAAAGTCAGCTTCACGCCAGAAGGCAGTACAAGTTCGTCGCCAGCGGCGGCGTTGTTGGTTGAGTCAGTCACGGCATTACCCCAGGTAAGAATTAAAACAAGCGTCTATTCTAACCCGGGGCATTCAGTCAGCTGAAAATTCAGCCTTGAAATCAATAGGTTTTGTAAGGCAGGAATTTGCCGCTCATATTGATGCTGACCCGGTCGCCCATGGGGTGTGGCTCACGCTGCAAGTCCATTTTGAAATCGATGGCGCTCATGATGCCGTCACCGAACTCTTCATGAATCAGCTCCTTGAAGGTGGTGCCGTACACGCTGATCAATTCATAAAAACGATAGATCAGCGGATCGGTGGGCACAGCGGTGGGCAGTGATCCCTTGTAAGGCACCACTTGCAGGCAATCTACCGCTTCAGGTGGCAAGGCCAGGTACTCGCCAATCTTCTTGGCCTGTTCCTCGGTCAAGGTCATTTGCCCCAGCAGTGCAGCAGTGCTCCACTCTTTGGACTGGCCCAATACTTTGGCGCAGTCGTCCCAAGTGCATTTTTTCTTGCGCTTGGCCAATACAATCATTTCGGTGACGTCAGTTCTTTTCATGGTGCACTCCTTTGAATCAAATTTAGTGGGGGTGTTGTCTCGGTGCTAATTTTCGTGTTGCTCAAGGCCTTTAAGCCAGGGCGAACCACCGTGGGTTGTTTGTGTAGTTCAGCAGTCAACTTGTTGCCGTCGGGCTCTGTGTTTGTTGCAGGCGCAGCACGGTTCACCAGAAAATCAACCAGGTGATTGCGTATGGCGTAGTACTGCGGGTCGTGATGCACGGTGCTGCGGGTACGCTCGCGCGGCATGGTGTTTTCAACAATTTCAGCAATGCGGGCGCGCGGACCATGGCTCATCAGCATCACTTTGTCGGCCAGCAAAATAGCCTCATCCACATCGTGCGTAATCATGAACACGGTTTGCCCCGTGGCCTTCACGATTTGCAACAACTCGTCTTGAATGGTGCCGCGGGTCAGTGCGTCGAGCGCACCGAAGGGCTCGTCCAGCAACAGCATTTGCGGCTGAATAGCGAAGGCGCGGGCAATGCCCACACGCTGCTTCATACCGCCTGAAAGTTCATGCGGTTTTTTGTTGGCGGCCTTGCCCAAACCCACCATGTCCAGATACTTCATGGCATGTTCGCTGATTTCCTCAGGTGACTTCTCAGGCCAACGTGAACGTACGCCGAACTCTACGTTTTTCAGTGCAGTCATCCAAGGCATCAATGCATGACTTTGGAACACCACACCGCGATCCAGTGATGGGCCAACCACTTCCTTGCCGTTCATAATCACGTAGCCCTGAGTGGCTTCATCCAGGCCGGCCAGAATGTTCAGAATGGTGCTTTTGCCGCAGCCCGAATGGCCGATGATGCAAACAAACTCGCCTTTCTGAATGTCGAAGTTCACCGCCTCAAACACGGGTGGAACGGAGGCATCGGAAGGGGCGTAGCTTTTCACCAAGCCTTCCACTTGCAAAAAGGCAGCCGCTTTCTCAGAAGGCACCAAGTCTTTGCTGAATATCTTGTGTTCAGTCTTTGTCATTGTTGTTTACTCCTTGTAGCTGACCAGCTTGGCCATGCGGGCCAACAGCGTGTCGAGCAACATGCCGATCAAGCCGATGAACAAAATTGCGCTGATGATGTTGGCAATCGACAGGTTGTTCCACTCGTTCCACACGAAGTAGCCAATCCCTGTACCACCCACCAGCATTTCGGCAGCAACAATTACCAACCAGGCAATGCCCACGGAAATACGCATGCCAGTCATGATGGTCGGCGCCGCTGCGGGCAATATCACTTGAAACGCCGTGCGCAAGGAACTCACCTCCAGCGTTTTGGCCACGTTCAACCAATCACGCCGAACACCCGCCACGCCAAAAGCCGTGTTCACCAGCATGGGCCAAATGGAGCATATGAAGATCACAAAAATGGCAGAGGTGTCGCTGTCTTGAATGGTGTACAAGGCCAGCGGCATCCATGCCAAAGGCGACACAGGTTTCAAAATTTGAATGAAAGGATCAAGTGCCTTGTACAGCAAGGGCGACATGCCAATGACAAAACCCAAGGGAATGGCCACCAGTGCAGCCAAACCAAATCCCACAAGCACGCGAAAAATGGAATAGCCCAGTTGAATGCCGATGCCTTTGTCGTTGGTGCCACGGTCGTAGAACGGATCGCTCACGTGGCCCCACAGCTTTTCACCCACATCGCCCGGGGTGGGCAATGGGGTTTTGCTGCCCGTGGAAGCAGCCTGCCCCACCAATGCCGCATATTCGGGATCTACATTCACTGCTGCCTCTTCAGGCAGGGTGGCAATGCTCCAAATGGAAACCAGCACCACCAGAATCAACGCTGACAAGGCCCAGGGCGCCCATTTTTGCTTGCTGAAGTCTTTCATGACAATCAACCCTTGGTTCGCGAAATTGCGAAGCTGTTGAGGTATTCCTCTGGCTTCTTGGGATCAAACGGCTTGCCCATCACACTGAACTTTTTGTCCAGCGATGCGGGTGGCTGCATGCCCACTTCCTTCATCAAGCGGGTGGCATCGGTGGCCAGGAACACATCTTTGGCAATCTTGTTGTAGTCCACATCGCCCTTGATCTGTCCCCAGCGTTTCATCTGGGTCAGAATCCAGATCGCGAAGCTTTGGTAGGGGAACGGATCGAAGTCGATGCGCTGCGGGTCTTTCTTGATGCCGCCCAAACCATCGGCGTAGGTACCAGTCAAAACCTGCTCCACCACAGTCAATGGCTGGTTCAAATAATTGGTCGGTGCAATGGCCGCTGCAATTTCCTTGCGGTTCTCGGCTTTTCGGGCGTATGCGGTCGCATCCAGCACGGCCTTCAACAGGGCTTTGTAGCTGTTGGGGTTTTGTGTCACAAATTCTTTGCTGGCTGCAAATGCACAGCATGGGTGTCCGGACCAAATTTCTTTCGACAGAATGTGAATGAAGCCCACGCCGTCGTACACCGCACGCTGGTTCACGGGGTCAGGTGCCAAAAAGCCGTCGATGTTGTCAGCCCGCATATTGGCCACCATTTCGGGAGGTGGTACCGAACGAATTTGCACATCGCGGTCTGGGTCCAAACCTGCTTCAGCCAGGTAATAGCGCAGCAGGTAGTTGTGCATGGAGTAGTCAAATGGCACTGCAAACTTAAAGCCTTTCCAGTCTTTTGGATTGCGCTTGTCTTTGTGCTTCATCGCCAAGGTGATTGCCTGGCCATTGATGTTCTCAACAGCAGGCATGGTCCATGGAATGGCGTTCGAACCCACACCCATTGAGATCGCCAGTGGCATGGGCGACAACATGTGCGCCGCGTCGTATTCCTTGGCCAGCGACTTGTCGCGAACCACGGCCCAACCTGCAGTTTTTACCACTTCAACATCCAGACCCTGCTTGGCGTAAAAGCCCAAGGGCTGCGCCATGATGATGGGTGTTGCACAAGTAATTGGAATGAAGCCCACTTTCAGCTTTTGCTTTTCCAAGGGGCCATTGCTTTGTGCAAAGGCCTCTTTGGCTGCCGCCAATGGAAACAGGCTGCCAATTGCAGCCATGGCGGTACCGCTGCCCACAGCGCGCAGGAAATTGCGGCGCAACTGGTCGTTCGGGAACAGGGCGTGCATCACGGCATTCTCAACCGCACGCTCTTCCATCTGTTGCACAGCCAGTTGTTGATCATGCTCGGCCTGGCTGTTGTGTTGGCCACAGGCGCAACGCATGCCAAGGCGTGTATTGGGGTCGAACGGGTTCTTGAAAAAAGACATGGTGAACTCCTTACTATGCTGAAGCGCGGTTCAAGGCGGGGCGAAAATAATCAATGTCGTGTTGGTATTGCTGGTAGGCCTTGCTGTACTCCATCACGCGGGCCACCTCGGCAATAAATTCTTCGTCGTATCCTGCGCGGCGCAGAATGTGAAAACCCACTTCCATGCCGCTGGCAATTCCACCGCCAGTCACAATGCGGCCAGCATCCACCACACGGGCTCTGCTTACCTGGCAAGCAGGTGCTATTTCTGCAAGGCGGTCAATTGGAGTTTTGCCAAGGTGTGAGGCTTCAAGCCGATCGGGTTCTTTGCGGTTGGTGGCAGCCAGGCCATCCAGCAGGCCCATACGGGCGTATATCCATGAGCCCGTGCACACGCTGGTCAGCAAGCAGGTGTTGGGCAGTGCCCGAATGTAGCGGTGCAAATTCCCGTTGTTCATTTCCTGGCGGGTACCAAAGCCACCGGGAATCAGGAATGCGTCCATGGCCGGTGTGTCGGCGAATGAGTAGTTGGGCAGCACAGTGAAACCCGCTTGTGTTTGAATAGGCCGCATGCTCTCAGCAATCAGGAATACTTCCAGCTCAGGGTCAAAACGCTTGGCCACCGAGAACACACCATAGGGGGCTGCGTAATCCACCACCTCGGCTTCCTTGAACACATACACACCCAGTCTGAAACCTTGCATTCTGGCCATTGGCGCTTCTCCGGCAACACTGCGTTAAATATGAATTCAGTGTGCCGTGCCTGCTTTGTGCTGGGTATCACGCCATTTGTGATTGTGTTGTAGTGCTGGCCCTACAAGAAAACGACAAGCGGAGTGCCTACAGCCCATGCAGCTTGGTGTAGTTGACCAAGTCCACCAGGTTCTTCAATTCCAGTTTTTCAAACACGCGGGCGCGGTAAGTTGAAACCGTGTTGCCCGACAGGCAAAGTGCTTGTGCAATGTGTTGAACAGTTTCGCCTTGTGCCATCAAACGCAGCACCTGCATTTCACGGTTGGACAATCTCTCGTGCGGTGGTCTGTCGGCAGGTTTGCGCAAATCATTGGCCATCAAGTTGGCTGTGGCCGGGGTTAAGTAAACCTGCCCCATGCAAGCCATTTGAAGCGCCTGCGTCAACTCGGCTGGCGAGCAACCTTTGTTCAGGTAGGCATTGGCACCGCTGCGAATGGCACGCAAGGCAAACTGCGCTTCCGGGTACACCGACAACATCACCACACCCAGCCTCGGAAATTCACTGCGCACACTCTTGAGTACATCAAACCCGTCACGCTCACCCAAGGCAACGTCCAGCAATACCGCATCGAAGTTTCCCTTGCGAAGTTTCTGCATGGCCTCGACGCCATCGGCTGCTTGCTCGCTGTTGTACTGGCCATCAAACTCATCCAGAATTTGAATCAGACCACGGCGAATGATCATGTGATCGTCCACAATCAAAATATTCATAAGGCCAGCACCTCAGGCAAACGCAGCTTGATGCACACACCCTGCCCCAAAATGGAATCAATCGAGCAACGCGCGCCAATGTCCCAAGCCCTTTCCTCAATGCCCATCAAGCCGAAGCCTGCATTGAAAGTGCGTACCGCCATGCCCCGGCCGTTGTCTTTGACTTGAAATATCACTGCCCGCCCCTCGGTGTGTGCGCGCACTTCCACTTTGCTTGCGCCCGAGTGCTTGCTCACATTGTTCAAGGCCTCTTGCAAAATTCGGTACAGGGCGGTCTCGGTGGCTTTGCTCAAACGAACATGTTCAAGCGCAGGCTCAAGGTCGAGCGAACTCACCACTTTGGTGCGTTGTGAAAACTCACCCAACAAATGTTCAACCGCAGCCCAAAGCCCAAGATGATCCAGAACACCGGGACGAAGGTCGGAAAGTATTCGGCGCAAACTGTCCATCGCCCCTTGGGCGAGATCCAACATGCTTTCAATTCTCAGGGTGAGTTTTTCATCATTGGCGCAGCGATAGGAAAGCGCTTTCAACTCCAGGTCAAATGCCGTCAACTTTGCACCCAGGTCGTCATGCATCTCGCGTGCAATTCGGGTCCGTTCCTCTTCGCGAACTGTAGTCAGGTGTGCAGAAAGTCTGCGCATTCTGTCGTGTGCTTTTTGCAATTGTGCAGTGCGTTCAACCACTCTGCGTTCCAGTTCTACCTGTGCAGCAGCGCGAATGTTTTGCGCTTCAACCCGCTCGCTGATGTCGTTGAATGTGACCACAGCGCCCACCACTGCTTGCTCTTCAAAGATTGGGTACGAAGCATACTCGGCATGGAAGCAGGTTCCATCCCTTCGCCACAGCACTTCGTTGTCGACACGGCAACCTTTGTTCTCCTGAAATGCTCGAAAAATATGGCACTCGCAAACAGGCATCAAATCGTTGTTGGCATAGGAGTGGTGCATCAGGTAGTGCATGTTTCTTCCCAACACTTCATCGGCCGAATAACCCAACATTTCTGCACCGGCTTTGTTGATGAAAACGCAACGCCCCTTCAGGTCGATTCCGTAGATGCCTTCGCCAGTGGAGTCGAGCAACAATTCAAGTTGCCTTCGCCAGGCAGCGTGATGAGAAAGTTTGGAAAGATGCTTGAACACAGCAGTGCACCTGAAGTTGAATCAACATCAAATTAGCAAGAGCAGTGCCAACAAAATCGGGAAAAAAAATTTGAAAATCGCACACACATGGTGCGAAAAAAAAACCACAAAAGTTATTGAAAATTACACACAAACGGGTTGTTGATCATGTATTGATGAAAAAAGCTTTTCAGTTAATAAAATTTGATGTACACATAACTCACCACACCGTTTAAGGAAGGTTACACAACATGGTTACAACAGATCAAAAGCCAGTCGAAGCCGAGGCAAGCAAAGCAACCCCAGCTCCAAAAAAACCAGCAGCAAGAAAACCCGCTGCTAAAAAACCAGCCGCTGCAAAACCTGCAGCAGCGAAAAAACCAGCTGCAGCAAAACCCGCTGCCGCGAAAAAACCAGCTGCTGCAAAACCAGCCGCTGCCAAGAAACCAGCCGCTAAACCTGCTGCTGCCAAAAAGCCCGCCGCTGCGAAACCAGCTGCCGCGAAAAAGCCAGCAGCTGCAAAGCCAGCAGCCAAGAAACCAGTTGCTAAAAAACCAGTTGCTAAAAAACCAGCAGCGAAACCAGCCGCCAAGAAGCCAGCAACATCCCGCGCAAAGGCAGCCACTGCCAGCGTAGCGAATGCCGCAGCCAGGGCCAAGAAAACTGTGGCCAAAGCAAAGCCAGCCGCCAAGGCGAAAGCCGCAGCAGCCAAATCAGTTTTCAGCGCAACTGATCGCAAGAAATTGTTGAGCGATGTTCAGAAGCAGATCAAGGACCTTGAGAAACAAGTCAAGGGCATGGTCAAGTCAGTTCAAACTGACGTGATCGCCAAGATCAAAAAGCAACTGGGCATGAAGTAATCCAGAAATAGCAAAAACAATAAGACCGCTACACGACCTTTCGTATGAAAGGTCTTCTGTAGACTTCATTGAAACCCGTCGTGCGAAAGCACCACGGGTTTTTTATTGCCTGCTTATTTCAATGGATTCATCTGAGGATCGAAATCGTCCAGACTTGGGTAGGTGATTCGCGCACGCGTATTCAGCGTGTCGACTGCGGTATCGAGTTGGTCCAGCATTTCAACACGGGCTTCCTGCGAAATGTAAGGCACATGATAAGCCGCAAAGGGCTCCAGCACATCGAAGCCGGCATAGCCCAAACTGCCACGCAGCACGGGGCGCAACATGGTGTTCAAATCAGCGTGAACCGCGTTGTCGCCAAACATGTGTTCTCGCCCTCCCAGTGTGAACGTCAGCCAGGCCTGTTTGCCTTTCATAAGCCCACGGTCGTAGAAATTTCGACCGCCGTACACCACACCCGACAAAAACACCCGGTCGATCCAGCCTTTCAAAATGGCGGGCAAAGAGAACCAGTACAAGGGGAAATTAAGAATCAATAAATCGCACTTCTGAAGCAAGGCTAGTTCTTCAGCAATGTCGTCAGGCAAAGCATTGTTTTTCTGGGCGTGCCGCTGCTCGAGCGCATACACCAGATAATCCGGGTTGCTGCGCTCAGGGAAATCGGCTGCACTGGCCACAGGGTTGAACTGCTTCGCATACAAATCCGACACAGTCACGACATGGCCTTGCGCCTCGAAACGGCGTTGCATGCCTTGCATCATCGCAGTGCAAAATGATTGGGGCTCGGGGTGTGCATGCACAATGAGAACATTCATGGCGTGGGTGTCTTTCAAAAAAGTGATCAGCCATGCTACCAAAAGAAAAGGGGTTGCCAAACCCTGCGCAACCCCTTTTCAGTTCAAACAACGCTGCATTTAAATTGAGCGTTTAAATAACACCGTAAGCCAGCATGGCGTCAGCCACCTTCACAAAGCCGCCCACATTGGCACCCTTCAGGTAATCGATGTGGCCGTCTTCTTCGGCACCATACTTCACACAGCGCTTGTGAATATCGCCCATGATAGTGCGCAGACGCTGGTTCAACTCATCGCGAGACCAAGACAGGCGCATGCTGTTTTGGGTCATCTCCAGGCCAGACACTGCAACGCCACCTGCATTGGCTGCCTTGGACGGTGCAAACAAAATACGTGCCTTCTGGAACACATCAATCGCGCCTTTTTCAGAGGGCATGTTCGCGCCTTCAGAAACCCCCATGCACCCGTTCTTGACCAACATGGCCGCTTCTTCGGCATTGATTTCATTTTGCGTTGCACACGGAAAAGCCAGGTCACATGGAATATGCCAGGGGCGCTTGTCTGCAATAAACTCAGCCTCTGGATACTTTTCCAGGTACTCGCTGATGCGTGCGCGTTTCACTTCTTTCAACTCTTTGATGTGGGCCAGCTTCTCCAGCGTGATCCCGTCTTTGTCATGAAGCGTTCCGGAAGAATCGGACATGGTGATGACCTTGCCACCCAGTGCCAGAATTTTTTCAACTGCATACTGCGCCACGTTGCCAGAACCACTGACCGAACACACCTTGCCGTCAAACTTCAGGCCCTTGTGGCTAAGCATGTCTTCCATGAAGTACACCACGCCATAACCGGTTGCCTCAACGCGAATCTCGCTGCCCCCGAACGCCAAGCCCTTGCCAGTAAGCACACCGGTGAATTCATTACGAATTCTTTTGTATTGGCCAAACATGTAAGAAATCTCGCGACCACCCACACCGATGTCACCGGCAGGTACATCGGTGAATGGGCCAATGTGACGCGAGAGCTCAGTCATGAAGGCCTGACAGAAACGCATGATCTCGCGATCGCTTTTGCCTTTCGGATTGAAATCTGAACCACCTTTACCGCCGCCCATGGGCAAACCGGTCAGGCTGTTCTTGAAAGTTTGTTCAAAGGCGAGGAACTTCAAAATGCTCTGGGTCACGTTGTCGTGAAACCGAATGCCACCTTTGTAAGGGCCAATCGCGTTGCTGTGTTGAACCCGGTAGCCACGTTGAGTTCGCACATTGCCCTGGTCGTCTTCCCAACACACGCGAAAACTGACAATCCGGTCTGGTTCGGTCAGGCGCTGCAAAATTTGCGCAGCCTCGTACTTCGGATTTTTGGCGACAAATGGAATGATGTGCTGCGCAACTTCATGCACAGCCTGGTGAAACTCTGGTTCGCCGGGATTTCTGCGAATCAGTCCATTCATGAACTCTTCTAATTCTGGCGAGCTGCTCATCTCTTTTTCTCCTGTGTAAGGACGACGTGGGACTGCGTGTAAGCAGTTTACCGAATCGATTGAAATTGAGCACTCTGGATTTCTGTGGATATCCCCAAAAAGTGGGCACAACCTAGGGGATAGCATGTGGACAAGTAGTCCAAGCCATTCAAAACATGAGGAATTAGATGGGCTGACTAATTATTGTGCAAGCTCGGTTCTGGAAGGCTGTGTTTTTGAATTTGGGTGTGTCTGTAAATGATGGAAGCCTCCATCCGGTTCTTGGCTTTGAGCCTTTCGAGAATGTCCTTCACATGCCCTTTGACAGTTTCCACACTGATCTTCAACAGAATGGCTATTTCCTTGTTGCTGTGGCCCGCACCGATCAATTCAAGCACCTCGACCTGCTTGTGCGTCAACGACCTGGAAAGAACCGGTATTTGAAGCAGCTCAATGTTGGCCTGGCTCAAACCCACCCGGATCAGGTCGATCATTTTTGCAAAGGGAGTGAACTTTGAAAACGCAATAAATCGATCCAGTTGGTGGCGCTTTAGTTGCCCCATCACCTTCTCGTCGTTCGCAGTAATCAATACCGGAATCTCAGGAAACAGGGTTTCGAACAAACCAATAAAAGTCTCGGCCTGAACATCGCGCAAATGAAAATCAGTGATGATCAAGGCGGGAAACTCTTCAACGGCGTGTCGAGCGGCTTCCTTCAAAGTTGAAAACTGGCGAATACGGGCATGGGGTGCCACGTCTTTCACCATTTCAACCAATCCGAAACTCACAATTGGGTGATCATCAATCACATAAACCACTTGCCGTTCAAGGCCGTCGAGTTTTTTTACCACCGCACTTCTCACAGAAACAATTCACCATGATTTAACTTTAATTGACGAAGCGGTCGGCCTGTGCGGGAAACAAGCTCGGGAAATCGACTCAAATCATTGTTTCAATGAGAGGAGACAGAAATTCATTGACACAATGTCAACGGCTAAACTAACATCCATTCCATGAACTATGTCATCGAACGTCGCGAAGAAGAAAAGGAACGCCGCCGGGAAGAAATTCTGGATGCGGCTGAACTTGTTTTTTCTGAAAAAGGCTTTGACGCAGCCACCATGGACCAGGTTGCACGCAAGGCGAGAGTGTCGCGCGCGCTGGTGTATGTGTACTTCAAAGACAAAGCGGCCTTGCATTTGGCCATTTGCTTGCGGGGTTTGCGAATACTGCGGGAAATGTTTGAACAGGCGCGTACACAGCATGCCACTGGCGAGGATCAAATTCGGGCAATCGGCCAGGCCTATATGCAGTTCTCCGAAGAATACCCAACACACTTCGCCGCCATGTCCAGGTTTGAAGCCTCTAACCACGAAGCCGCGATGGATGATCCCTGTTCAGCCACACTGGAAATGGTGCAGGCCGGGCAACAAGTGCATGAACAAACCGTATTGGCACTGGCCAGGGGCATGGCTGACAAAACACTGCGGGACGACCTGGACAATTTGATGCAAATTTCCATCACCTTGTGGGGCTTCACGCATGGCACCATTCAACTGGCCCAAACCAAAGCCAACTTCATGGCGAGCATGGGCATCAGCAAAGAATCATTCATGAACCAGGCAGTAGAACTGGTCATGCAATCCTTGATCAACCGCAATGGCGGAGGCAAAAAATGATCATCAACAATCGTGCGGGCGCCCAGAGAAGGGGCGCTTTTTTTTACGGTTTATTTGACAAGCGTCTAATGGCTGCACTGCTGTTGATGGCTTCTCAATTTCAGCAAGCAGGCCTTGCCGGTACTCCGCTTGACAACTACCTGAACCAAGCCATGGCCAACAACCCTGCCTTGGCGCAAGTCAGTTTTGAAGTAGAGGCCGAACGCCAGCGACTGGAAAATTTGCGTGCGCGTTTTTACCCGAGCCTTGCGCTGCAAGCACGGGCCACCGTGGCTGAAGGCGGGCGCACCATCGACTTCCCGGCAGGTGATTTGCTCAACCCGGTGTACGCCACCCTGAATGCGCAGGCGGTTGCAGCGGGGCAGCCTGCACGCTTTCCCACAGTGGAAAACCAATCCATTCCGCTGTTGCGCCCCACCGAACAAGACACCCGCCTGATTGTGCGCGGTCCGATCTACGAACCTGTACTGGACCGGCAGCTGCAAGCGCAAACCCAAGCTGTGGGCGCACAAGAAGCCGCCCAGTTGCAAGTGAAAGAAGAGTTGATTCGCGACCTGCACACCGCCTACTGGCAATACGCGCAGGCCATGGCCCGGATCACCATTCTTGAAGCCAGCCTGCGAACACTGAAAGAAAACGAGCGCATCAACACAGTGCTCTACAAAGCCGGGGAAACCACACTGGATGCACCCAAACGCGCCGAAGCTGAAACCCTGGAAATTCAGGTGGCCCTGCGGCAAGCCCAAACACAAGCCTTGCTGGCCAAAGAATATTTCAACCTGCTGCGCTATGCACCCAATGACAGTGCGGTCGAACTGCCGCAAGAGGAGCTGAACCCCAGCGCCATTCAAACACTGCTGGAAGAGCTCACGCCGAAAACGCAAGGCAATACACCTGCGCCTGCCCTCACCCGGCTTGAACGCAGCCTGGCCGCCCAACGTGCCCAGCTGGACGCCAGCCGTGCCACATACAAACCCACACTGGGCTACTCCATTGAAGGCGGCTACCAAGGCCGCGATTACAACACCGGTCCCAACACCGGTTTCGCCAGTGCCTCGCTTGTACTGAACTGGACATTGGCAGATGCCGGTATTCGCAGCAGCGAAGTCGCACGCAGCCAGGCGCAGGTACAGGCACTTGAAGCACGCGCACGGCAGGTGAACCGGCAACTTCAGCTCGCCAAATTGCAAGCCAAGGAGAACCTCCTGGTGTCGCTGGACAGCATTCAGGCCCGCATGGCCCAACAGGCTGCATCGGAAGAAAGCCTGCGAATCAATGAACGCAAACGCGATGCAGGTGAAACCACGCAAGTTGAATTTTTGAGTGCCGAACAAAGCGCGACACGCGCACGTTTGGGCTTGGTCACTGCGGTGTATCAAGCCCGAATTGACCATGCCGTTTGGCAGTACAACAACCGAAACATTCCCGAGCCAAGCCCACAGGAAGGAGCTCAACCATGAAATCCGCAATTGTTCTTTCAACACTTTCCCTGTTGGTTCTGGCGGCCTGTGGCCCAGCCACACCCGAAGAAGCTCCCGCAGCAGAATACCGTTTGGTGAAAACCGAAACCGTTCAAACCGGTCCTGCTGCCAACCTGATTGAAGTGCCCGGCATTGGCGCCTTTCGCGACGAAACCCGATTGAGCTTCAAGGTAGGCGGCGTGATAGAGCGGATCAATGTGCGTGAAGGTGAAACCGTGGAGAAAGGCCAACGCCTTGCCGCTTTGAACAAACAAGATGTGAATGCTGCTGTAAGCCAGGCCAGCGCAGGGTTTGAGAAAGCCCAACGCGACTTGCAACGTGGCAAGTTGCTGCGTGACCAGGAAGTCATTTCCAAGGTACAGCTCGACAATCTGGAAACCGCAGCACAAGCCGCACGTGCACAGCTTAGCCAAGCCCAGTTTGCAAGCCAAACCGCTGAAATTCAGGCACAGGCCAACGGCGTGGTGCTCAAGCGCTTTGCGCAAAGCGGTGAAGTGGTGTCACCAGGCCAACCGATATTACTGCTTGGGAGCAAAAGCAGCGGCTTTGTCATGAAAGCAAGCCTTGCTGACAAACAGGCCATACACGTTCAACTGGGTGCAAAAGCAGAGGTGCAATTTGATGCGCTTCCCGGAGTCAAATGGCCAGCCAAGGTTATCGAACTAAGCCAGGCAGCAGACCCAGCCACCGGCACCTACGGTGTACTGGTCGAGGTAGACACCCGTGCCAATGAACAGCTAAACCTGCTCTCTGGCATGCAAGGCCGCACTCGAATTGAACCCGCCAATTTCAGCGGCACACGCAGTTATGTGCCCATTGAAGCCGTGGTGGAAGGCGACAACAAAGCTGCGTGGATTTACACGGTACAAAGCGACAACACCGTGAAGCGACAAACTGTTCAGGTTGCATTCATTCAGGGCGACCGACTTGCCCTGCTCGACCCACTGCCCGAAGGCACACTCGTGGTCAGTACGGGCGCGGCCTATCTGCAAGACGGTGAAACCGTGAAAGTTCAGGAGTAATCACCATGAAACTCTCGGACTTTTCAATCAAGAATTACCAGTTCACGCTGGTGATTTTTTTCCTGCTGACCGCCATCGGGATCAGCGCCTATCAAAACATTCCCAGAACTGAAGACCCCTATTTCGACATCAGTGCCTTTCGCATCAACGTCATTTACCCTGGTGCTGACCCGCGCGAGATGGAACAACAGGTGGCCAAGCCGATTGAGGATGCACTTCGCAGCCTCGATGACTTGAAAGAAATGCTGTCAACCTCGCGAAACAGTGGTGGGGTGGTGTTTGTTCGCTTCAATGCAGAAGTGGATGTCGACAAAAAGTTCGACGAAGTAAACCGTGAGCTCAACAGCATTCGAGACCAATTGCCAGCAGGTATTCAGAAGCTGGAGATTGAGCGAATCAACCCCGGCTTCACCAACATCATTCAATATTCACTGGTGTCGGAAACGGCCAGCTATGCAGACCTGGCCGAATATGCAGAAGATTTGTCGGAAGCGTTCGAGCGCATTTCTTCAGTGCGCGAAAGCGAAAGCTGGGCCTACCCCAAGCAACAGGTGCGAGTCAGCCTGAACTTTAAAAAACTGGCGGAACTGGGCATACAGGCTGCCGATGTGGCACGGGTGATTCAAGGCGAGTCGCTGAACATTCCGGGCGGCCCTGTTGAAGAAGGTGCGCGCCGCTTGAACGTGCAAACCTCGGGCCAATACCGCAGCGTTGAAGAAATCAGAAACACCGTGATTGCGGGCACCGGCACGGGCGGTGATTTGGGTGGTCGCCTGGTGCGCGTGGGCGATGTGGCCGACGTGCAATGGGACTATGAAAACCAGGAAGTGATGGCCCGTTTCAATGGCCAGCGCGCGGTGTTTGTTACCGCCAACCAGAAAGACGAACGCAATATTTTTGTGACCCAAAAAGCATTGCAGGAAACCGCTGACGAGTTTGAAAAAACCCTGCCCCCGAACATCAAACTTGAACGCGGATTTGAACAATACAAAAACGTGGAAAAGCGAATTGATCGCCTGACCTTCGACTTCGGCCTTGCCGTAACGCTGGTGCTGATTACCTTGTTGCCATTGGGCTTGCGCGCCTCGGGCATTGTGATGGTGAGTGTGCCGCTGTCGCTGCTCACCGGTTTGGCCTGCCTTTATTACGCTGGCTTTTCTCTCAACCAGCTTTCAATCGCAGGCCTCGTGGTCGCCTTGGGTTTGCTGGTTGATGATTCGATTGTGGTGATTGAAAACATTGCCCGCTACCTGCGCATGGGCTACAACCGCACTGATGCTGCACGCCTGGCCACCAAACAAATTTCACTGGCTGTACTGGGTTGCACGGCCACGCTGTTGTTCGCCTTCTTGCCCTTGTTGATGTTGCCAGACAACGCCGGGAAATTCATCCGCTCGCTGCCCGTGGCGGTGGTATTCACTGTGATTGCTTCGCTGTTTGTTGCACTGACCATCATTCCTTTTCTGGCCAGCCGCGTGCTGAAAAAAGAAGAAAATGAACACGGCAACATTGTGCTGCAAAAGCTGATGGGCTTGATCGACAAAATCTACACCCCCTTGCTGCACCGTGCCTTGCAAACGCCTAAAACCGTGGTGGCTGCCTCGCTGGTGCTGTTCGTGGCCAGCCTGGGTTTGGCACCCCTGATGGGCATGTCGCTGTTTCCCAAAGCCAACACTCCGCAATTTGTCATTGAGGTGGGCCTGCCACCGGGCTCCAGCCTCACCGCCACCGACAATGTGGTGAAGCAGGTCGAGAACAAGCTGACACAATTTGAAGAAATTACCGCGGTCATGGCGACAGTGGGCGAAGGCAATCCGCAAATTTATTACAACGTGTTTCAGCAGGACAAACAATCGAACGTCGGTGAACTGTTTGTGCAACTCAAGGAATACAACGACGACACGCCCAAGCTGCTCGACAATATTCGCAATGAATTGAAAACGATTGCGGGTGCCAACCTGATTGTGCGTGAGTTCGAAAATGGCCCACCCATTGATGCGCCCATTGGCATTCGTTTGGTTGGTCCTGAAATTGAAACCTTGCGTGAACTGTCTGCCCAAGTTGAGCGAATCATGATCGCCAACCCGGGCACCCAAAACGTGGACAACCCACAACGCACCGGGCGTAGCGACTTGCGCTTGAAAGTGCACTTCGAAAAAGCCGGTTTGCTGGGCGTGAACTCGGCCGAGCTGGACCAAGCCGTGCGCTTGGCCATTGCAGGCGCCAACGCCGGTGAAATTCGTCAAAGCGATGGCGATGCCTACACCATCAGCGTGCGTGGCCCCGCTGGTGCGCGAAGCAGCCTGAGTGCACTGGATGACTTTCATGTCATTTCCCGCACAGGGCAGGCAGTGCCACTGACGCAACTGACCACTCTGGAACTCGACGACAACCTGAACAGCATTTACCGCTTTGACCGCGAGCGTGCCGTATTGTTGACTGCGTACACGCGCACCGGCTACAACACTGAAAAAATCAGCAATGAAATTGCCAAGCAAATTGACGAGATGGGTCTGCCCACGGGTTACCGCTATGCCATGGCTGGTGAAGTAAAAAGCAGACAAGAAAGCTTTGCTGGTTTTGGCACTGCCATCCTGATCACAGTGTTTGGCATTCTGGCCATTCTTGTTCTGGAGTTTGGCAGTTTCAAAAGCACGCTAATTGTGCTGTTCGTAATCCCGCTGGGGGTCACTGGGGGCATGGTGACCTTGTTCCTGACTGGCAACTCGCTCAGCTTCACGGCCATGATCGGATTCATTGCACTGATCGGGATTGAGATCAAAAACTCGATTCTTCTCGTGGACTTTACCAACCAGTTGCGCGAGGAAGGCAAGGGGCTGGACGAATCGATTGAAGAAGCGGGTCGCACACGCTTTTTGCCAATTTTGCTGACCAGCGCCACCGCTGTGGGCGGCCTGATGCC
Organism: Limnobacter alexandrii; assembly: GCF_005871185.1. Taxonomy (GTDB): domain Bacteria; phylum Pseudomonadota; class Gammaproteobacteria; order Burkholderiales; family Burkholderiaceae_B; genus Limnobacter; species Limnobacter alexandrii. The sequence continues at coordinate 1,126,925 of NZ_SWKN01000006.1, read as the reverse complement.
ACTGGCACTGCAAGGTGGCGGGCTTTATTCACCGCTGGCCTGGGTCATTATCGGCGGCCTTATTTCCTCCACCTTCATCGGCCGCCTGGTTACGCCTGTGTTGTACAAACTGTTGCCACCCGACTTGCAGAGGACATAGCCTAAGCCATTGATTTCACCTACAATACGGCCTCAATGCACAAGGACACTCTGAAATCATGAAAAAACCCGCAGGCCGCAATAGTAGCGCAGGCCGAGGTGGCGACTCGGGCCGTTCCGGCCCACCGGCACGCCCAAGCAACCGCAATAAAACAGTAGCCCCGGCAAAGCCCGCAGCACCGGGCCGTGGCCGCCCTGGTAGCGCAGCTGGCAAGGCAACAACGCCTGCCGCCGCAAAACCCGATCGCAATCGCGCCGCGATGCGAAGCGCACCTGCTGCCCCCTCCGCAGGTACAGCCCGCCCACGCCGAAGCAAAGTCACTGGCACAAACACGCTGGACATGCTCGACCCGTTTGAGCCACAACGCCTGAGCAAAATCATGGCGGCCAAAGGGCTGTGTTCACGCCGCGAGGCCGACTACCTGATTGAAAACGGCTGGGTGCGCGTCAATGGCAAAGTGGTCGACGAACTGGGCGCCAAAGTACTTCCAACCGTGACCATCGACCTGGACGCCCGCGCAAAAAATGTGCTGGGCAAGCAAGTCACCATTCTTTACCACAAGCCAATCGGCGTAGTGTCAGGACAACCTGAAGGCCGGTACAAGGCCGCCATGGAATGCCTGAGCCTTGAAAACCAGGCCGACCGCAAAACCTCTACGCCCTTTCAGCCCGCCATGCTGAAAGGTTTGGCTCCTGCCGGCCGCCTCGACATCGACTCCACCGGCCTGCTGGTACTGACCCAGGATGGTCGTATCGCCAAACAATTGATCGATGCCAACAGCACCGTGGAAAAAGAGTACCTGGTGCGTGTAGAAGGCGAGCTGACGGACCGCGGGCTTGAAATGCTGCGTTATGGCCTGAGCCTGGACGGCGAAGCGCTGAAACCGGCCCGTGTAAGCTGGCAAAACGAAGACCAACTGCGCTTTATTCTGAACGAAGGCAAGAAGCGACAAATTCGCCGCATGTGCGAAATTGTTGGCTTGAAAGTGGTGGGTTTGAAGCGTGTCCGAATTGGGCGCGTGATGCTCGGCGACCTGCCCGTAGGTCAGTGGCGTTTGCTGACTCCGGAAGAACGATTCTGAAGGGGAGAAAATCCACTCTATTCAGGTGATTGATTAAAAACAATCTCCGGTATTCTCGAATTTAACATTTGGACAAAGTTACATTCGAGAATTCACCATGCAAGCCCAGCACTCGGCCCTGAATACACAAGCCTCCCAAGCCCGGGCACAACAAACCAGCAATGGTTTTTTCACCTTTTTGAGCAAGCTGTCTGGCGCAGCGCCCAACGCGACAGATCTCAACTCGATTCGCATCAATGCTGACTGGCTGTGTGTAGTGGTCAGTTTTGTGTGCCTTGCCTTTGCTGTGCTGGAAGGCATGGCCTACAACAATCTGGCCCAAGCCTTTGGCTGGGGAATCCCCTTGTTTCTGGGTAGCCTGGTGGTCACCCGACTGTACGCAGGGCATGCTTTGACCATGCACATCAACGCCTTGTTGCTGGTTGGCATGGGCGCATTGCATGTGCACCTGGCGCGGGGTTTGCCGGAATATCACTTCAGCTTCTTCATGTTGCTGCCTGTCATGCTGGCCTACCGGGACACACGCCCACTGCTCAGCATGGGCTTGTTCATTGTGATCCATCACATTGTGTTCGACATGCTTCAGCAAGCAGGTTTCGAATGCTACGTGTTTCGGGGACCATTTTCCGGCATGCCTGCAGTGGCTTTGCACGGCTTCTATGTGGCCACGGAAGTGTTGCTGTTGTCAGTGATTGCGCAAGTGTTGCGACAACATGCCCTGGCTGCCGAGGAAAGCGGCAAACTGCTTGCTTACCTGGACAAGGAAAAGGGGATTAACCTGCGCGTTCGGGCACAAACCGATGAGCAAGGCCGAATGTCACCCATGGGGCAGGTGTTCAACGACTACGCCGACAACATGGCATTCGTGGTGGCTGCATTTAAAATGCTTCGGGCAGACATCCGCGAGTTGTCGCAAATTGCCAAAGAACTGGGTGCCGACAACACCCAGCAAATGGAAGACAGCTCACAGGCATCCAAAAAGCTTCGCGATTTTGTTCAAAGCCTGGGCAATCAAACCCGCATGGGTCAAAGCACGGCCGAGTTGTCCAAAAAAGTGACTGAAGACAGCTTTGATCTGCTCAATGAGCTGAATCAATCTTTAGAACAATTGCAACGCATCAGCAAACAGGCCTTTGATTCAAGCCAGCAAATTCACACCTTGCACAAAGAATTTCAAAAAGAACTGTCACCCGCTGCCGCACAGCAGCTGCACACCACACTGGGCACGCTGGACAACCTGAACGAACGCACCAACGGATTCATGGCCAGAATGGACTTGCTGAAAAGCGGCCTTAGCGCCATTGAAAACCAGTTGGTGTCGATTGACCGTGCCACACACCAATGGGTTGAAAACGGCCATGGCAATCAACGCCAGGGCTGGGAAGTGCTGGGCGCCATGGAAGGCATGCAGGCACGCACTGAAAGCGCATTCCGCACCCTGGGCAGCACAGTACAAACCATTTTGCGCTCGGATGAATTGATGCGCGAAATGGAAAAGCGGCTCTCGAGGTTCGACGTATGAGCCTGAGCAATGTTCTTGACGATCCACTGATCAGTGAACTGCTGGACAGTGGCAATGCACGTTATGCGCTGTTGGGGCATGTGGGCGAAGAACTCAGCCTGATTGCTGCGAGCAAACTGTTTCGGCAAGAACTAGGATTCAAATCAGGCAGTGAACTGATTGTGAACCGTTACGGCATGGCAATTTATCGGGCACTGTCCAATGCACTGCGTCGACAACAAGGCTGGACCGGCCATGTGAAAGTAGACCAGCAATGGCTGCGTTTACAAATGCTGGCCCACGGTGAGTTTGGCGTACTCCAGGAACACAATGCCAAGCTGGCCCAATCGCCTTCCCCGTTTTCCGGTACCACTACGCCTGAACAACGCCTTGAGCCCGCCGAAAGCACAGACAAGAAAATTCCCACCAGTGTCTTGCTGAATGTGGACGACAAAGGACGAATCAAAAAACTAAGCCCATCGCTGGAAGAATTTTTAGGCCAAAGCAGCGCACAACTGGAAAACCTGGATGCCGCGAACCTGGTGTTTCGCACCGATGTGGGCCAGTTCAAGCGGCTGCTTGATCAGGTGAAATACCAAACTGGTTCCACCGATGGTTCTTTTCGCCTGCGCAACACCTTCAATGATGTGGTTTACTTCGACTGGACAGCAGCCTGCATTGGCGCTGACATTTTGCTGATTGGGCGTTCCAGCAATATTCATCTTGAAGAAGCCTTGCTGAAAAGCGAAGAGAGAATCAACAACATCCTCGAATCGATGGACGATGCTTTTTTCGCCATCGACATGAACGGCTATGTGAATTACCTGAATGAAAAAGGTGCAGAACTGCTGGGCAAAACCGCAGCGCTGTTGTTGGGTCGCATGGTTTGGGAACGCGCACCCCACTTGAAAAAAACACCCTTGTTCAAGTACGTGAATCAGGCCAAAGGCAGCATGCAGCCAGAGACCTTTCAGTGGCAAGACCCCGCCAATGACATGTGGTACCAGGTGAAGGCTTACCCAAGTGAAGAACTGATTTCGATTTTCTTCACCGACATCAGTTCAATCAAGCGCAACGAAAATAAAATGCGCCATCAAGCCACACACGATCCACTCACGGGGCTGCCGAACCGCCTGGCTTTGTCGCAAACCCTGCAAGAATTGCTGGGCAATGACCAGGTTCAGGATTTCAAACTCGGCCTGCTGTTTATTGATCTGGATGGTTTCAAAGCGGTGAATGACACGCTGGGCCATGACCGTGGCGATGATCTGCTAATTGCCGTATCCAAACGCTTGCGCAGCGTGGTGCGAAACTCAGACATTGTGGCCCGATTGTCGGGCGATGAATTTGTGATTACCCTGCCTTACATTGCCGACCAGGACACTGCATTCAATGTGGGCCGAAAGGTGGTAGATGCAGTCAGCAAAAAACCGTTTGAGCTGGGCGAGAAGAAAATTTATGTGGGTGCCTCTGTGGGGGTCGCGTTATTTCCAACTGACGCCACTGATGTAGAAGGCCTGCTGAAACATGCCGACATTGCCATGTACCAAGCCAAGCAGGCGGGCAAGAACACCGTGCGCGTATTCCACGCCAATATGAGCGCCACCCTGCAAACCAAGGTGGACCTGGAAAACGATTTGCACGATGCAATTTTGCATGACCGAATTGAATTGCACTACCAGCCACGCTTTAGCGCCAATGGCTCTATTTGCTCGGTTGAGGCCCTAGCGCGCATGCGTTCACGCACGGGTGAATTGATTCCACCGGCACAGTTCATTCCGATTGCCGAAGAAACCGGTTTAATCATTCCGATGGGCGAGCAGGTGATGCGCAAGGCCTGCAAATGGCTGAAAGACACCAACAAAAAACTGAAGAATCCGATTAGCGTTTCAGTGAATGTCTCGGGAATTCAACTGCTGGATGGCAAGCTGTGCGGCACAGTTGAAAAGGTACTGAAACTGACAGGCCTGCCACCCAAGCTACTCGAACTTGAGCTGACTGAGACCGTGTTGATGCAGAATCAGGAAACCGTATTGCACGACCTGAACCGCTTGCATGAACTTGGCGTTTCCTTGTCGATCGACGACTTTGGCACTGGTTATTCATCACTGGCCACCCTGCACCGGATGCCGGTTCAATCCATCAAACTGGATCGCTCATTTGTCAGCAACCTGCCCAACAAAACCGACAGCGTTATTTTGTCGCGCACCGTGTTGGCAATGGCCCAGGCCTTGGGCTTGGGCGTGGTGGCCGAGGGGGTTGAAACCGCCGAGCAACGAGACTTTTTGATTGAGTCGGGTGTGCTAGAACTGCAAGGCTTTGGCTTGGCCAGACCAATGACCGCGGATGATTCACGCCAGTTTGTGTGGGCCCAGCAAATTACCAGCGACAAGGCCAAGAAAATTCTGGCATAAGCACTTGACCGTCCGCTCGCCTGCCGGTCAACTGCCCGATCGGCTTGGGTTTCAATCTCTCGGGGCTTCTTAATCGCCCACTCGGCTTGGGTTCCAATCTCTCGCCTGAAAACCTGGTTTTCCCTTTTTGAGATTCACCCTGACTCACCTCGCTCGGCAAAAAGGCGGGCCGAGTCTCGGTGCCGGCCTTCGGCCGACCGTGGCGGGTGAATTCAAACGGGCAGGTTTTCTTGAAGGCGAGGCGATCGAAACACCGCCGCCGATTGGGCGGTGAACCCTGCGGTGACGCAGAGCTGAACTTGCAATGGGTCGCACGATGACCGGTCAGAAAACTTGCCGGCTTGGCGCGCCGAGACAAGCGATCGCGCCCTGGCGCGAAAGCCAAGACCCGACCGTTACTTTTGGAGGGCTTGGCTTAGTGCAGGCTCAAGCTGACAAGTCGATATGCCAAGTTTTCGGGCAGCGGTGACCCTTCAAGTTCAGCTCAAAAATCACCAATGACAGGCGGCACAAGTAACCCACGCCGAGGTGGCAAGAAGCTACACCGTCACGCTCTGCCTTCCGCCTTCGCATCCTCAAGGTCAAACTCAACCCCAAACCCGATAGACCCACGAAACACCTTCACTTTGACCAAAGGCCCCACAGGGCGCAGTTGGTCCCAAATCCAGCGGGCAATGTTTTCCGAGGTCGGCATCTCAATGAATTCATTCAAATACGAATGGTCCAGCTTTTTGTGCACCGCCCCCACCTGTGTGCTCAACAAACTTTCAGGCACCACATAACCATCCGTGGCTGGGCCCTCGAACCACACCTCGGCTGTGTAGCTGTGACCATGCAAACCTGGCCAGTCTGGCAATTGATGTGCAACGTCGAAGGTAAATTGTTTGAAAACTTTCATGGCATTCCGATCACTTTGTGGGTTTGAACGCTCAAACGCCACAGGGGTTTGTTCAGGCAGGTTTGAATGGCCACCTGCATGTTTTTGGTTTTTTTCACAGGGTCTGCGTCGTCCATGGCCTGCACAAAATAATGCGCGAAGTTCAGTCGCCCCAAGGCATCCAGATCTTGACCCAGCTGGGGCACCACCACTTTCAATTCCTGTCCTGAGGTTTGCACCAGTTCACTGCCAAACTTCGGGCTGACACAAATCCAGTCAACACCCGCTGGCACCGGCAAAGTGCCGTTGGTTTCAATCGCGATCTCAAACCCTTGGGCATGCACAGCCTCGATCAATGCCGCATCCAGTTGCAAGGTGGGCTCTCCGCCGGTGAACACCACATACGGCACGCCTGTACCAACACCACCCTGGTAAGTGTCGGCGATTGCCTTGGCCAGTGTTTCAGCATTTTTGAACTTGCCACCGCCCACGCCATCTGTGCCCACGAAGTCCGTGTCGCAGAATTTGCAAACTGCGGTGGCCCTGTCTTCTTCGCGACCCGTCCACAGGTTGCACCCAGCAAAACGACAAAACACAGCCGCGCGCCCCGCTTGGGCACCTTCGCCCTGCAGGGTATAAAACATCTCTTTGACGGTGTAAGTGGCCACGGTAATTTCGCTTGTTTGTTACAGGCGCAATGCTACTTGAATTGGGAAACGCTGCCCAGAAAATGGGCAAAAAAAATGCCCGATATGGTTAATCGGGCAAACCTCAGAAGCAAAAGAGGAGGGATGTGAGCTCTTAGTTTGCAAGCACCCCGATTTCCTTTCAACTAGATTTTTCGAGGCTTTCCTCGAAACTCCAGAGTTACATCCAAGGTTTTCGACTAGAAGAAAAATTCAAAAACCGCTGTAATATAACCAGCGCTTTGCTTTGCGTCAAAGCGGGTGTTTTCTTTTCTCAAATTAGAGTTAAAAACCCAATTGGAAAGATTGTGGTGTTAGCCACAAACATTCAACAGTTAATCCAGCAAATCGGCAGGAATATTGCCACCATTGTCAGCAAGTTTTTGAAGCACGGTTTTGTGCAACCACATATTCATTTGGGCAGAATCACCCATCTTCTCGGCTGGGCAACCCAATTCAGCGGCCAATTCTTTTCTTGCAGCCAGGCTGCTGTCCAAGCCCAACAACTTCATCAAGTCGACAATCGACACTTTCCAGTTCAACTTCTCAGGGTTGGCCTTGGCCATATTTTCCAGCTTGGCCACCACGTCAACTACTGGTACGGCCTGCACTGCGGGTGCTGTGGCGGGTGCAGCAGGCGCTGAGGCGGCAGCCACTGCTGCTTGCGGCGCTGGTGCGGATGACTCAGGTTTGTCGTCGCCAAAACCAAGTTTGGATAAAATTTTGCTGAACAAGCTCATGTTTACTCCCGTGGTGGTTGGAACCAAGAAAGTAACAGCATTTCATGACACCTGTAACGTTAATTCACAATATGAACCGTATTCAGGCTCAATTGCTCGCACCGGATTTGTTGTGCAAACAGGCTTCAAGCAAAGCGCGCATTTTCTCCACACCCTGCTCGTTCATGCGCTCAATGTTGCGCTCCGGGATCAGATCAACTTCCGGGTAGTTGTCGATGGCCTCACTGAGGCTGTCTTCACGCAACAGGTGAAGCATGGGGTAAGGAGAGCGGTTTGTGTAGTTTTCCGCATCATCAGGTTCAGTACCACCAAATTGATAATCGGGATGAAAGCTGGCCACTTGATACACACCTTCCAGGTCCATGTCCGCCAATAACTGGTCAGCCAGTTCCAGAAAATCGTTGTATCGGTAAAAATCTTGCAATACCAGGGGATGAATCAGCAAAGTGGTTTCCACCGATTCATCCACATTCAATCGTGCCAGCTCATGGGCCAGCTCATCGAGCAAAGTTGCTTCATCCACTGCCTTGCTCACCACAAAACGCACGCGCTCTTTCACCAGTTCGCGCTTGGCAAAAGGGCACAAATTAAATGCCACCACCACCTGCTCTACCCAGCGGCGGGTGGCTTCAATCATTTCAATATCAGTTGCGTGGGTCATTTAAAACGGCAACTTCACATCGGGGGCCACTGCCAGAATGGCGGCCTTGAACTCGCCTTGAATGCGGGCCAGTGCCGAATCGCTGTCGGCTTCAAAACGCATCACCACCACCGGTGTGGTGTTGGACGGACGGGCCAAACCAAAACCATCCGCATACTCGGCCCGCACGCCATCAATGGTGTTGACCGATTCCGAACTTGGAAACTTACCCTCGGCCTGCAGGCGTTTCACAATGTCAAAATTCACGCCTTCGGCAGTTTGCAACTGCAATTCAGGGGTACTTGATGAGTTCGGCAACGCATTCAGTTCTGCGCTCGGATCACTGCCGCGCGACAGAATTTCAAGCAGACGAACACCTGCGTACAAACCATCATCAAAACCAAACCAGCGTTCTTTAAAAAACACATGGCCGCTCATCTCGCCTGCCAACGGTGCGCCGGTTTCCTTCAATTTGGCCTTGATCAGAGAATGACCCGTTTTCCACATCAGGGGCTCGCCACCCGCCGCCTTCACCGCTTTGGCCACATGGCGCGTGCATTTCACGTCATAAATCACCATGGCTCCCGGGTTGCGGGCGATTACGTCGCGGGCAAACAAAATCAGTTGACGGTCCGGGTAAATGATTTCACCGTCTTTGGTGACAACGCCAAGGCGGTCTCCATCGCCGTCAAAGGCCAAACCAATTTCAGCATCACCATTTTTTACACAAGCAATCAGGTCTTGCAAGTTCTCGGGGTGGGCAGGGTCTGGGTGGTGGTTGGGGAAATTGCCATCCACTTCACAAAACAGCTCGGTGACTTCGCAGCCCAAAGCTTCATACAAGGTTTTTGCGAAAGCACCGGCCACACCGTTTCCGCAATCAACAGCAATTTTCATGGGCCGCGCCAATTTGATGTGGCCAAGAATATTACCCAGGTAATCGGGCCATACATTCAGTTCGCGGTAGCCGCCACGCTGCACACCGGGTACAACACCACGCACTGGCTTTTCGGTTTGAATCCATTTCAACAAACCTTGAATGGTGTCGCCATACAGGGTTTCTCCCGCCACCATCATTTTCAGGCCGTTGTACTGCGGGGGGTTGTGGCTGCCAGTCACCTGCACACCCGTGCCGTTGCCCAGCAAAAAGGTAGCAAAGTAAACCAGTGGGGTTGCCACCATGCCCACGTCCACCACATTCACGCCTGCATCCCGAAAACCATCGGCCAAGGCGCCGCACAAGCGTGGTCCGCTCAAGCGCCCATCGCGCCCCACCACCGCCTCGTTCTTGCCCCGGCTCAGTGCCAATTGCCCCAAAGCACGGCCTACACAATAAGCAGCGTCTTCGGTCAGGGTGTCGTCAACAATACCGCGGATGTCATAGGCTTTGAAAATAGAGGGGGAGATGCTCATGGGTCAATACCTGAAATAGTCGAAGTAGAAAATAATGCTGCAGAGCCATTGTCGCGCCACTGCCATTTACACCATGCATAATACTACTTTCGTTGTTTTGGTTTGTTTTCAATATGGCCAACTATGTGATTGGCGACGTTCAAGGTTGTCTGGATTCTTTACTCCAGCTTCTGGACAAGGTGCAATTCAACTCCCAGAAGGACGTGCTGTGGTTTGCGGGCGACCTGGTCAACCGCGGCCCCCGTTCCCTGGACACTTTGCGTTTTGTGCACGACCTGGGCGACAAGGCTCATACGGTGCTGGGCAACCACGATTTGCACCTGTTGGCCTTGTGGTGCAACAGTGGTCGTAGCCATGAAAGCGACACGATTGCCGAAGTGGTGAATGCGCCTGATGGCGAAGAACTGGTGGACTGGCTGCGCAGCCAGCCCTTGGCCCTTCGCCTGCCCGCCACCAAAAATAACTTGAACAATTCGCTTCTAACCCACGCCGGTATTTTGTCGCAGTGGAGTTTTGATGACGCATTGGCTTTGTCACACGAAGTTCAACAAGTGCTTTCCGGCCCGAACTGGCAGGCCTTCATGGCTGAACTGTATGGCAATAAGCCCAATCGCTGGGATTCGTCATTGGAAGGATTCGATCGCCTGCGCTTGATCGTGAATGTATTTACCCGCATGCGCATGGTTCGCGACGACGGCAAAATAGACTTCAAATACAAACTTGAACCCGCTGACGCACCGCCCGAGCTGAAGCCCTGGTTTGAACTTGAACGAGAATTTCCAGGAGAAGGTCCGATCATTTTCGGCCACTGGTCCACCTTGGGCCAATTGAAAAACAAGGCGGGTTATTGCCTGGACACAGGGTGCGTGTGGGGCGGACAGCTTACGGCACTTCGCCTGGAAGATGAGGCGATTGTTCAGGTGGAAGCGGTCGAGCCACCCCTGCCTACCATTCCTTAAAACTGGCTTCTACTTTCTAAACCGCACCACTGGTTTGTCGGCACAATTCGCGAATCCGAAGGTGCGCTTCATCACTCAGTTCATGTCGGGTTCGCCCATCGGTGTTGATGGGGGCATGAATGTACAGTTGCACCACAAACCCGGTTTTGCTGTTCAACAACACCTGTATGTTTTCCAACAAGGTTTGTTCGCCGATGAAAGCAGGTTGTGAAGAAAACTTTCCATCGGGTGTGAAGTACTGCAGGCTGACCGGCAACAAAGGCACCTGCGCTTGAATGGCGGGTTGCACAAAGTTGCTGTGGAAATGCAAGGGCGTATCACCCGCACCCGTGGTTCCTTCCGGAAACACAGCCACACACCGGCCGGTGCCCAGCACCTTGACTGCAGCATGAATCACATCGCGCACCGCATGGCGTTTGCCACGCTCAATGAACAAGGTGCCGCTGCGTTTGGCGAGCAAGCCGCCGATGGGCCATTTTGAAATTTCAGACTTGGCGATGAAGGTGACGGGGTGAACGCTGTTGAAAGCAAATATGTCCAGCCAGGACACATGGGTGCTGTACAACAGGCAGGGCTTGTGAACGGCGTAATTCGATTCAGGTGATTCATACACCACCTTCACCTGCACATTCAAAATGCCCAGCAACTGGCGGGCCCAGCGCTTTTCAATGGCCTCTTTCAGCGCTTGGCTTAACACAGGCCAAAATACCAAGGCCACCACAAAACCGTACAGCAGGTGGGCAATCAGGCGAAGCATCATCCAGGTTTTGCGCATCGCGTGTTGCCTCAGACCGCCAGCACTTTCATTTTGCTTTTTTCAAGGCTGCTGTAGCCCACGTTGCCATTCACCATGGTCAGCTGCACTTTGCCCTGCATGGGAAAACCGTTGAATGGCGTGTGCTTGCCCTGACTAATCAAACTGGCCTCACCCACCACCCAATCCACGTCTGGGTTGAACAGGCACAGGTCGGCAGGCATGCCGGTGCGCAAACTACCTGCTTGAACCCGGATGATGTCGGCCGGGTTGCCGCACAACAGTTCAACAATTCGTGCAGGTGGCACGTTCTGCTCCCGCATCCATTTCACAGCCAGGGTCAGCAGCAATTCAAGCCCGGTCGCACCCGCTTCACTCTCCGCAAAGGGCAACAATTTGGCATCGTCGTCCACAGGCGTGTGGTCAGAACAAATTGCATCAATGGTGCCATCAAGCAAACCGGCGCGAATGGCATCGCGGTCGCGCTGCTCGCGCAATGGTGGAATCAGGTGAGCATTGGGGTCGAAAAAACCAATGTCCAGATCGGTGAGGTGAACATGGTGAATGGACACATCGCAGGTGACCGGCAAGCCCTCGGCCTTGGCTTGGCGAACCAGCTCAATGCCTTTGGCCGAACTGATGCGGCAAATGTGCATGCGTGTGCCTGTCGAACGAACCAACTCAAAATAGGCCTGCAAGGCAATGGTTTCAGCCATCACGGGAATACCGCTCAAACCCATGCGGGAAGCATAAGCACCAGCGTGGGCCACGCCACCCTTGCTGAAATTGGGCTCGGTGGGCCGCAGAAACACGGTGAAACCAAAGTTGCGAGCGTACTTCATGGCTTGCAGCAACACGCGCAAATCACGAATGGGCGATTCAGCCTGACTAAACCCCACACAACCCGCCTCGGTCAGCTCGGCCATTTCAGTCAGGGTTTCGCCATTCAAACCCGTGGTCAAGGCACCCAACGGGTACACCTTGGCCAGGTTCAACTGGCGTGCCTTGAATTTCAGCATTTCAACCAGGCCGGGTTCATCCAGCACGGGCTCGGTATCGGGCGGGCAAACGAGTGAAGTAATACCACCAGCCATGGCCGCTTCCATTTCACTTTCCAGCGTGGCGCGGTATTCATAGCCCGGTTCGCGCAGCCTTGCCGACAAATCGACCAAGCCCGGCAACACCCACAGCCCAGTGGCATCAATGGTTTTGCTGGGTGCAAAATCGGCTGGCATTTCGCCTTTGGGCGCCACGGCCACCACCCTGCCTGCAGCCACGGCCACGTCCATCACTGCATCAGCGCCGATGCTTGGGTCAATTACGCGCCCGCCAGAAATCAACACTCGCATTGTCTTTCCTCGTAGTTCAATTTAAGCGCCTTTGCTGGACGAAGCCAGAATACTCATCACCGCCATGCGCACGGCAATCCCGAATGTCACCTGGTTCAAAATCACGCTTTGCGGGCCGTCTGCCACTGCCGAATCAATTTCAACGCCCCGGTTCATGGGGCCAGGGTGCATCACAATGGCATCGGGTTTGGCATGGCGCAGCTTCTCCTCGGTCAGCCCAAAGTGTTTGAAATACTCTTGGGCCGAGGGAATCAAGGCGCCTGTCATGCGCTCCTTCTGCAAGCGCAGCATGATGATCACATCGCAATCTTTGATGCCCTCCACCAGGTCGTGGTACACCCGCACACCCATGTTATCCAGGTGGCTGGGCAACAAGGTGCTGGGCCCCACTGCGCGCACTTCCGGGCAACCCAGCGTGGTCAACGCATGAATGTCGGAACGCGCCACCCGGCTATGCAAAATATCGCCAACAATCGCCACGCGCAGCCTGGTGAAATCTTGCTTGTAGTGGCGAATGGTGTACATGTCGAGCAGCGCTTGTGTTGGGTGGGCATGCCGCCCATCGCCTGCATTGATCACATGAATGGTGCCGCCACTGGTGCGGTTCAAGTGCTGGGCCATGAAGGTGGGGGCACCACTTTCAGAATGACGCATTACAAACATGTCCGCCGACATGGCAGCCAGGTTGTCGATGGTGTCGATCAGGGATTCACCCTTGCTGGTCGACGAGGACCCAATATTCAGGTTCACCACATCGGCCGACAAACGCTTGGCCGCAATCTCGAACGTGGTGCGGGTTCGAGTGGAGTTTTCAAAAAACACATTGAACACCGACTTGCCGCGCAACAAGGGCACTTGTTTCACTTCGCGATCGGTTACCGACAAAAACGATTCAGCCGTGTCCAGAATGCGGTGAATCATCGCCTTGGGCAGCCCTTCAATGCTCAACAGGTGAATCAGCTCACCTGCGGCGTTCAGTTGAGGGTTATTCAATTTGGTTTTACCTCCAGCTCCAGGCGGAAAGCACCTTGATCATCTTGGGTCAATACAAACGCCTCATTGGGCTTAAGCGGCAGGTGCTTGCCCACGTACTGCGCATCAATTGGCAACTCGCGGCCGCCCCTGTCCAGCAACACCGCCAACTCAATTTTTGCGGGGCGGCCAAAGTCGAACAAATGGTTCACAATGGCACGCGTGGTGCGGCCGGTGTACAGCACGTCATCCACCAGCAAAATGGTTCGACCTTGCACCTCAAAGGGAACCTCTGCGGGTTTGGGCGCCTCTTTCAAGCCACGCTCCGAGAAGTCGTCGCGGTAAAAAGCACTGTCGAGGAATCCGCAAGGCAGGGCAAAACCCAAGTCGGCATGCAAACGCTCGGCGATCCAGGCACCTCCGCTGTGCACACCAATCAATCCAAGCTCAGACCGATCGGGAAATGCCTTGTCGATTTGATCACGCAGGCGGGCATACAGGGCTTCGGGGTTGGGCAGGCTCATCGTCCCTCCAGAAAAAATTGTTCCAGAATCAGGCAGGCACTGCCCATGTCGACTCGGCCTTTGTTCTCGCGGGCGGCCTTGCCTCCCATACAGCTTTCCATGATTGCACTGGTGTAACGCTCATCAACCCTGGCGCAGGGCAAGGCAAAGCGCCCTTCAAGCTGGCGGGCGAAACGTTCACAACGCGTGGTCAGTTCGTTGTCGGCACCATCCGCATGCCGGGGCACGCCCACCACCAGCCCCTCTGGCTGCCATTCCTTGATCAGCTTTTCAATTTTGTCAAACCGCTGCTCATCATTTTGCGCATCAACCACAGCCACACCACTGGCTGTTTTGGTCAGGGAATTGCCAAACGCAACACCAATTCGCTTCAAACCGAAATCAAACGCCAGGTACTGAGTGGGGTTGGGCGATTGCAAGGGCTTGGTCATTGATTAAGCATGCCCCGCAGCGCCGCTCATCAAGGCGGGGTCGATGCCCAGCATGGCATAAGCGCTGGCAAAGCGCTCCTCCAGGGGCGTGTCGAACAGTATTTCATGATTGGCGGGCACCGTCAGCCAGGCATTCTGGGCTAGCTCTTCTTCAAGCTGCCCCTCGCCCCAACCTGCATAGCCCAGGGTGATGAGCCACTTGCCCGGTGCTTCACCGCGGGCCACCGCTTCGAGAATATCGCGAGAGGTGGTCAGCGATATCTCATCGTTCACTTTCAGCGATGAATTCCAGTTCAAAGGCTCGGTGTGCAAAACAAACCCGCGCTCGGCCGCTACCGGGCCTCCCATCATGACCGGGAAATGCGCGGGCATGAAGCCTTGAACTTCCACATTGATTTTTTCCAACAAACCTTCAATGGCCAGGTCGGTGGGGCGATTGATGACCAAACCCATGGCACCCTTGCCGGAATGCTCACACAAATAGACCACGGACCCCGCAAAACTCGGGTCGAGCATGTTTGGCATGGCGATCAGCAACTGACCGGACAAGCTAAATTCATCGGGTGTGGAAATTTCGGTCTCGCTCATGCCAAAATTGTAATGCCTTTTAACTGTGCAAAAGCGGGTGGGTGTTCCTCTACCCGCCTTAAAGCGCACAGATCAACCCAAATTTAAGTTGTCCCCATGCCTGCTTCACTTCTGGAAAACCACCCACTGTCCACTCAACCCAAGCCAAGCCAGTACACCAAAGGCTTGATGTGGTTTCGACGCGACCTGCGCACCCACGACAACGCCGCCCTGTTTTATGCACTGAAACACTGCAAACAGGTGCATTGCGTGTTTGTGTTTGACAAAACAATTCTGAATGAACTGAGCAACAAAGCCGACCGCCGGGTGGAGTTTATTTGGGAAAGCTGCATGGCCCTGAAAACAAAGCTGCAAGGTTTTGGCGGCGACTTGCACCTGGTGTACGACCATGCCGAGAAAGCCATTCCAGAGTTGGCAATCAAATTGGGCGTGCAGGCTGTGTTCACCAACAAAGACTATGAACCGGCTGCAATTGACCGCGACATTACCGTGGGCAAGACCCTGCAGGGCAGTGGCGTTGTGCTGTTCCGCTTCAAAGACCAAGCCATATTTGAAGAAGATGAAGTGCTGACCCAAGCCGGCAAATTTTTCAGTGTGTTCACGCCGTTCAAAAATGCCTGCCTGAAAAAGCTGGATGAATTTCACCTGACCCCCTACCCCAGTGAAGCCCGCCTGCAGTCGCTGGCTGCTGGCAAAAACCTGCCAGTCCCCAACCTAGAAGACATGGGCTTTAAACGCACCAATTTGCTGGAGATGATCAAGCCCGGCGAGGAAGGTGCCCTGGATGCCTTTGAGGACTTCCTGAACCGCATGGACAAGTACAAGGTGGCGCGCGACTTTCCGGCAATCAAGGGGGTGAGCTACCTGAGTGTGCACAACCGCTTTGGCACCATTTCCATTCGCAGGCTGGCCAAAGCTGCTTATGACCGTTTCAAGTTCGACGGCAGCGAGGGCGCCATGGGTTGGTTGAACGAACTGATTTGGCGAGACTTTTACTTTCAAATTATTTTCCACCGCCCCGATGCTGCCGAAAAAGCCTTCAAACCCGAGTACGACCAAATTCGCTGGGATGACGATGAAAAAGCACAAAAACTGTTTAAGGCTTGGTGCGAAGGCAAGACCGGTTACCCGCTGGTGGACGCCGCGCAGCGACAGTTGAACCAGACCGGTTTTCAACACAACCGCCTGCGCATGGTCACCGCCAGCTTTTTGACCAAAGACCTTGGCATCGACTGGCGCTGGGGCGAAAAATACTTTGCCGAACATCTGAACGACTTCGATTTGTCGGCCAACAACGGTGGTTGGCAATGGGCCGCCAGCAGCGGCTGCGACGCGCAGCCCTACTTCCGTATTTTCAACCCCTACAGTCAATCTGAAAAATTCGATGCGGACGGCAAGTTCATCCGCAAGTACTGCCCGGAACTGGCCAAGCTTTCCAACAAGCACATTCACAACCCCGCTGAATGCCCACCGTTTGAATTGCAAATGGCGGGTGTGGTTCTGGGTGAAACCTACCCCAGGCCGGTGGTGGAACACGATGTGGCCCGAAAGAAAACGCTTGAACGCTATGCGGTGGTGAAGAAAGCCAAGGAAGACTGATTTTGTCCGAACTTATGATGGTCAGTGCAGGTGCCTTCACCCATAATCAGCGGTGAAATTTTGTGCACTCAAACTGGTTCAATCAATAAAAAAGGAGACAAAACAGTGAACGCTTACACCACCGTATTGCTTTACGCCGGATGGATTCTGGTTCTGGCCTTGTTTTACGCTTTGCCCCGTGTACCCCAAGCCCTGCTGGGCCAAAAGCGGATTGACAGCTGGGAGCGCGGCAAGGAATCCACCGATCCGATGTTCCTGCAACGTGCAAAATCGGCGCACTTGAACTGCCTGGAGAACTTTCCTGTATTCGCAGGTGTTGTGGCCATGGCCGGGTTAATGGGCGAAGTGGAAGCGATCAGCGCGGTTGCCGTGTTTGTGCTTTATGCCCGAATCGGCCAAAGCGTTTCGCACATTCTTGGCACGTCATTTATTCTGGTGATGCTGCGTGCCACTTTCTTCCTGATTCAGGTGTTCATTACCTTGTACATGGTGTATTTGCTGGTCTGCTAAGCAATACTCCGCAACAAAAAAACCGCCTCGGGTGCAAACCCGGGCGGTTTTTTTATGGCAACCCAATCTAAAATTTTATTTGATTGCAGAAAATGCCTTGTCAATCGCCACCTTGGTGGCTTCAATCACTGCGTCGTCGTGCGTCACTGACACAAACCCTGCTTCGTAAGCCGACGGTGCAAGGTACACACCCGCGTCCAGCATCGCGTGGAAGAATTTGTTGAAACGGTCTCGATTCGATGCGCTCACTTCTGCAAAACTGGTGGGTACTTTTTCGCTGAAGTAAATTCCGAACATGCCACCAATGCTGTCCGCACAGAACGTTTCGCCATGGGCGTAGGCCACTTGGTTAAACGCTTCCACCAGCTTGCGGGTTTGGGTTTCCAATTTCTCGTAAAAACCGGTCTGCTTCAACAGACACATGGTGGTCAAACCTGCTGCCACCGCAACAGGGTTGCCGCTCAAGGTACCTGCCTGATACACAGAACCCAAAGGTGCAATGCAAGCCATGATGTCTTTGCGACCACCAAAAGCGCCCATGGGCATGCCACCGCCAATAATTTTTCCAAGCGTGGTTAGGTCTGGCGTGATGTCGTATACGCCTTGCACGCCTTGTGGCCCTACGCGGAACCCTGTCATGACCTCATCAAATATCAACACCGCACCGTGCTGGGTGCACAGCTCGCGCAGCGTGTTCAAAAACTCGCGCGTGGGTTTGATCAAATTCATGTTGCCTGCCACAGGCTCGACGATTACGCAGGCAATGCTGCTGCCACTGGCTTTGAACAGTTCGTGCAGTTGCTCCACATTGTTGTAGTCCAGCACGCGAGTGTGCTTGGCAAAATCTTCGGGAACACCAGCCGAGGTTGGGTTGCCGAAGGTCAGCAAACCGGAACCCGCCTTCACCAGCAGGCTGTCGGCATGGCCGTGGTAACAACCTTCAAACTTCACAATGGTGTCTCGGCCGGTGAAGCCACGGGCCAATCGAATGGCGCTCATGGTGGCTTCGGTACCAGAACTCACCAAGCGCACTTGCTCCAGCGAAGGCAGCATTTCGCACAGGGTTTCAGCCATCACGATCTCGCCCTCGGTGGGGGCACCAAAACTAAGACCACCCACAGCAGCTTCCTGCACGGCCTTGATCACTTCGGGGTGAGCATGGCCCAACACCGCTGGGCCCCACGAGCCAATGTAATCAATGTAGCGCTTGTCATCGGCATCCCACACATAGGGGCCATTGGCACGCTTGAAAAAGCGCGGCGTGCCGCCCACAGAACGGAATGCGCGAACCGGCGAATTCACGCCACCGGGAATTGTTTTCTGTGCCCGTTCAAACAGCACTTCATTCTGGCTCACATCCTTGCTACTCATCTTCAAACTCCAGATTATTTAATTTCATGCATTCACTGCATCCACCCACTGCTGCGCCACACTACAAACCAGCCCCGCATCGGGTTTCATGCCAAACAAACCATTCACAACGGCCACAGCATGGGCACCCGCTTTCAACAATTCAGGCACCCGCTCAATCGTAATTCCACCAATGGCCACGGTGGGCACACCCAAATCTCGGGCCAGTGAAAACAAGCCAAGTTCAGCACGCACTGCGCTGGGTTTGGTGCTGCTGGGGTACATGGCACCAAATGCGACGTAACTGGCACCATCGCGCACAGCTTGTTCTGCCAGTTCAAACTGATTGTAACAAGAAGCACCCACCAGCCATTTGGCCCCAAGGCGGCTTCGCGCCTGCGCGATGGCTTCGTCGGCTTTGCCCAAATGCACACCCGCCACCGCACCACCCTCAAATTTAGCGAACTCGCCAGAGGGGACATCGTTCAAAATCAGGACTGCATCGTACTTCTCACACAAGGCATTCAATTGCCCCACAAAGTCGATCAGCTCGGCTTGGTCCCAATTTTTTTGCCTGCATTGAAACAAGCGCACACCGCCCTCCAAGGCGGCAGCCACACAATCCACAATCGCCTCCGGCGTCCAGACTTCCGACCGCTCGGGCGTGATGGCGTAAACGCCTTTGATTGCCTGATCGCTCAAATCACTCATCAAAATCCTCGTCCTCACCCAAATGCTGCATCAAATGCATGCGATCAGGGATCAACTGGCCTTGGCCCACGGCAAAGCCACAACTCAAGGCCTGCCAGGTGTACTCCAGTGCCAATTCAACCGCTTCATGCACGCTTAAACCCTGCCCAAGCCCAACGGCACAGGCACTGGCCAAGGTACAGCCCGAGCCATGGTATTGCCCGGGCAGGCGCTCACAGGGAAATTCAACAACATGCTTGCCCGCCACATACAATCGGTTAACCACATCGCCTGACTCAAGGTGTTCGCCTTTCAACAACACAGCCTTGCATCCCATTTGCATCAGGCGCTCACCGGCCTCATCTACACTTGAAGCACCGGTGAATGCCTGTGCTTCTGGCCAGTTGGGCGTCAGCAAATCGACCGCCGGAAACAGCTCGTTTCTGTAACTGTCGAACAGGGCCTGCCCGCCAAATGCATCTCCCCGGCCAGAGGCTCGCACAGGGTCTACCACCAGCGGCACCGCTGGCCACAGCTTCTTTGCTTTCAACACCGCCGCCACCGCTGCCAAACTGCCCAACACACCGGTTTTAATGGCACTGGGTACAATGTTGTCATCGAGCAAGGTTTTCAACTGATCGTCAATCCAGTCGGCAGAACAGGCTTCAAACCGTGCAACCCCAACCGTGTTCTGGGCCGTCAGCCCAGTCAGAATGGTCAAGGGATGTGCGCCAAGTGCGGAAACAGTCAGGGCATCGGCTTGCAAACCCGCGCCAGCAGTGGGATCTGATGCTGAAAAGGTCAGCACCAAGGGTACAGTCAGTGTCATTCAAAACCCAAAAAAGACCGACAACCTTTGTAGTCGGCTGCCAAACTCAGTATTATCCACCCGTTGCAATTTTTTTTCTGGAAGTAGCTCAGAATGAATACTTGGATTTGTTTGATTTGCGGTTGGGTATACGATGAAGCAGCGGGTGTGCCCGATGAAGGCATTGCCCCCGGCACCAAATGGGAAGATGTTCCACCCAACTGGGTCTGTCCCGAATGTGGCGCCCGCAAAGAAGATTTTGAGATGACTCAAATCTAAAAACCCGAAAACCATGGATCAATGACCGAACCGCAAGCCGACCCCGCCAAAGCGTTTGAAGACCACGCCCCAACGCCGGTCAGGCCCAAGTTTGTTCGGCAATTGGGGCAATTTTCCGCAGGTTTGCTGATCGCGGCGTTTGTGTTGTTGGCGATCGGTGTGTTGGCCAAAAGCCAATCGGACAGCATTCGCAATACACAGCTGACCCAAATCAATTTGGTCGAAGGCCGCATTCAGCAAGAATTGCTGGCCCTCAACAGTCCAGGCACTGAAACCGTTCAACCCCAAGGCTTGAAGGCCCTGCTGGGCTTGGGGCAACAAGTCAGCCAGCAAAACAAAGGGGCACAGTGGTTCGGTGCGCTGCACAGCCAAACCCTTCAGGTGCTGTTGACCCAAACCATTGAAGCACTCTCGCGCCCCGTGGCTGGTGTCAATTCCAGCCTGGAAACCCAGCGCCAACTTGAAACACAGCTTCGGCTCGATACACTGCCCAAACTTGCCCAACTGAAGGCGCACATTGCCCAAGCCACCAATGGTTACCTGGTGTTGCTGTTTGGCCTGGCCACCTTGCTGGCCGCGATCGGCCTTGCCTTGGGCGTTCAATGGAACACCCACCGGAAAACACTTGCCTTGGGTCGCCGCGTGCAAATGCTAAGTCGCGCGCTGCACAGCCAACAGGAAAATGACCAGAAACGGGAAGGCGCTCACGCTGCGCTTGAGGGAGTGCTGAAAGCACTGAACAGCAACCAACAGCTGGAGCACCGTGGCACGCTGATGCAAATTGGCCAACAGCTGGAAGAACTGAACCAAAGCGGAAGGGCGGTATTGCAGTTTGCGAAATCATTTCACCAGCTGTCGACCCAAGGCACCCAGGTGGTGAAATCAACGTTGAACAGCGAGCAGCGCAACGCCAAAGCTGAAAGCCACATGGAAATCATGCAAACTCAGCTCGAAGGTTTGCGCTCCGACATTCGAAGTGCTGCACAGGGCTTGCGAAAAGCCGGTGAAGTCAGCCGTCAGTTGCTGGGCCGGCTGGATGCTTCGCAAATGGAACTCACCCTAACAGAGCCTGAAAACAGCCGGCAATTGCAGCAATTGGTGGAGCAAAGCCAGCAGGCTTTGAAAGAATCAATCGAGGGTTTGGTGCTGGCCAGTCAGAAAATCAATGCGGGTCAGCATGAATCGAACAAGCTGGCGGAATACATGGCGGTGAATCAAACCGCCTGGTCCAATTTGCTGAGCCAGGTTGAACAAGTGGCTGAGTCGGCCTCGCAAGAATCAGAGAGCGCCTTGCGCCTGGCCAAACGCCTGATGGAAAAAAGCCAGCACACGGCACTGGCCTCTCCCATCAATCAAGCGGCCAAAGCACCGCCACAACTGCTGCCCTGACCCGCCGTACAACCATAACAATGGTCGCCCACCACCACTTCGATGGAATCCAGCGCAGTTTGCGTTAAATCTGCCAAAGTCAGCGCGCGGCCTTGTGAATCGCGCACAGGCCAACCCAGTTGCTGGTTGAAGTCGCAATCGTATAGCGTACCTTCGTAGTCAATCGACACCAGGCTGCGGCACATCACCGCATCCAGGTTACTTTCCCGGTAGGCGCCCTTCAGCGTGTTCATGTAGGTCTCGAAGGTGCCCTTGCTGATCAAGGTACTGCCGAAACGGGCAATCGGCATATTGGTAATGGTTACCAGCCCGGTAAAACGAATGCCAAACTTCTCGAACAGCACGGCTTTGTAATCGGCTTCAAGCGCCTCTTGCGGGGGTGGCAAGGAAGGGCCCTGCGGATTGAACACCAAGGTCAAACGCAGCTTGTCGCCATAGCCCAAGGCATTCAGTTTTTGCAGGCCGGCAATGCTGGCATCAAACACACCCTTGCCGCGTTGTTTGTCTACGTTGTCCTCGAGGTAACACGGCAACGAAGCAAAAATTTCCACCTGGTTTTCAGCCAGAAATTCAGCCAAATCCTCATAACCCGGCTCACTCAAAATGGTCAGGTTACAGCGGTCAATCACATGCACACCCGCCTTGCGGGCTGCCACCACCAGGCGCTTGAAGCGCGGGTTCATCTCGGGTGCACCGCCAGTTAAATCAAGCTTTTTCACCCAACCCTGATTCATTAAGGTAATAAGCTGATCAATTTGCTCGTCTTGCATCAACTCGGTGCGGTTGGGGCCAGCATTCACATGGCAATGGGTACAACTTTGATTGCACAGGTAACCCAAATTCACCTGAATGGTTTCCAGGTTCAAGCGCTTCACGCTGGGGAAGGTGGTACTTTTCAACAAATGAACTACTGAGTGCATGTAGGCTCCGGTTTCTGTGCGCCGCGCGGTTATTTCGTTTTCAGATAATGAGAGAATCAATGCTCGGAAGCAAGATTGCTGCGGTTTGATTATCGCGTTAATCGATAGTAACAAACTTACACAAGCTCATTCGCTCAAGCCATGATTCAAGTTACAGTCAACGGTGAAAATCGTGAAATGCCCGAAAACAGCACCGTGGCGCACCTTGTAGAAAGCCTTCAATTGACCGGCAAACGCATCGCCGTGGAAATGAACGGCGAAATTGTGCCAAAAAGCCAGCACGCCACCACACCACTGAAAGCCGGGGCCAGCCTTGAAATTGTGGTTGCCGTGGGCGGCGGTTAAACACTCAGGAGCAGTACCCAATATGCAAAACAGCAAAGACACCTGGACAGTGGGAAGTCGTGAATTCACCAGCCGCTTGCTGGTGGGCACCGGCAAATACGCAAGCCTGGACGAAACCCGCGAAGCGATTACCGAGAGTGGCGCTGAAATAGTGACGGTGGCCATACGCCGCACCAACATTGGCCAGAATGCAGGCGAAGCCAGCCTGCTCGATTACATACCTCCCAGCAAGTTCACTTACCTGCCCAACTCGGCGGGTTGCTACACCGCCAAAGACGCGGTGCGCACATTGCGCCTGGGCCGCGAGCTGCTGGATGGCCACAACCTGTGCAAACTCGAAGTATTGGGTGACCCCACCAACCTGTACCCCGACATGGAAGAAACCCTGATTGCCGCCAAAGAACTGGTGGCCGACGGTTTCGACGTGATGGTGTATTGTTCCGACGATCCAATCTATGCTCGCAAACTGGAAGACGTGGGTTGTTTGGCGATTATGCCCCTAGCCTCGCTCATCGGTTCGGGCATGGGTATTTTGAACCCCTGGAACATCAACCTGATTCTGGAAAAAGCCCAGGTGCCCGTGATCGTAGACGCAGGCGTGGGCACAGCCTCCGATGCAGCCATTGCCATGGAAATGGGTTGCGCGGGCGTGTTAATGAACACCGCCATTGCCAAAGCCCAAAACCCGGTGCAAATGGCACGTGCCATGCGTTTGGCCACACTAGCCGGCCGCGATGCCTTTCTTGCGGGTAGAATGCCGAAAAAGTTTTACACGGCCAGCCCCTCTTCCCCTGTGGAAGGCGTTATTTCCTCCAGTTCAAAATGACAGACCAAACCCCCGACAATCCGTTTCGCGACCAGCACATCAAAAGTTTTGTGAAACGTCGGGGGCACATTTCCCGCGCACAAGAACGGGCGGTAGAAGAGGGCATGCCCAAATGGGGCATCGCCTACAGCGCGCAAACGCCCATTGATTTCGACAAACAATGGGGCACCACGGGCCTAGCCAACTGGCTGGAAATCGGTTTTGGCATGGGCGAAACCACCGCCAAAATTGCCAAGGCGCATCCCCATGTGAATTACCTGGGCGTTGAAATTTACACCGCTGGCGTCGGTTCGCTGATCAAGAAGATTGAAGAAGAAGGCATTGAAAACATTCGCATCATTTCGCACGACGTGGTGGATGTACTTCGCGACATGATTCCCGATGCCAGCCTGGACAAAGTGCTGCTGTATTTCCCCGACCCCTGGCGCAAAGCCCGTCATCACAAACGGCGGCTCATTCAGCCCGAATTCGTGGCCAAGCTTGCCAAAAAAATGAAGCCGGGCGGTGTGCTTCACTGCGCCACCGATTGGGAAAACTACGCCCACCACATGCATGATGTACTCAGCGTAGCGCCCGACTGGCAAAACATGAACTCAACGCCATTTGCGCCTCGCCCCGACGACCGGCCGCTGACCAAATTCGAAAACCGCGGCCTGAAACTGGGCCACGGTGTTTGGGACCTTCTATACCGCGTGCGCTAATACGGTTCAAACTGACCTCCCCTCTTGCGGTATGCCCTGCCTTGGCTGAATTTGCTTTAATCAGGTTCATCCCTGCAAATTCAACACGGCATGCTTTTATTGCAAAAAAACGGACCGTTGCGTGCACATGTCGCCAACAGCGCTGTTATCTCGCTCAATTCACGCACCTTGCTGGTTTGCGTCACAGCTTTGGTCGCGCTATCCCTGTGCATTTATGCCATATTGAGCAATCAGTTCAGCACACAGCAAGCCGCGCGCATCGATCAAATACTCAGCGCCAAAGCCCAGGCCATCTCTCTTAATCATTCGCCGAGCCAGGATCACTCGCTGGCAATGACGCCGGTTTACTACCATCAAGACACGCTGGAAAGCGCCCGGACCACGCTTCACTGGCCCAAAGGATGCAGTGCCGAGCCCATCACTTCACGACTGGAAATTCATCACTTTCAATGTGAAAACGGCATTCGCCTGCATGCCCTTCAAACCACCGTACCGGCTGGGCAAACCGCAAACCAGGACATCACCCTGTGGGCAAGCTACACTCCAGACGCTTTGCTTCCCAACATGAATGTGGAGGATGCGCTTGGTCTCGCCATCCTGGTGTTGCTCATCAGTGCCTTGTTCAGTCGCTGGATCAGCCGCTCCATTACCAAACCCTTGGGGGAAATCACAGCCAGCGCACAACTCATGGCCGATGGCAATTACGATTGGCGACTTCCCCACAGTTCAATTGGTGAAATCAATCAACTTGCGTTCACCTTCAACCACATGGCAAAAAGCCTGCAGGAACGCGACAAAGTGATTCGGCGCACGGCGTACAAAGACCAGTTAACCGGACTGGACAACCGCGCCTACCTGACACTTGCCCTACGAGAGCGCACTCAAAGTGCGCGCGAGGCATTAAGCATCGTGATTTGGGGCGTCGATAACCTGGACAATATCAATGAAGTGCTGGGCCATGATGTCGCCGACAAAGTGCTGATCAAGGTGGCGCGCAAAGCCAGCCGAATTTGCCGGGAAAACTTGGTCATTGCGCGGCTTGAAGGCAATATTTTCTGCATGCTTTTGCCCAGGGCCTTGCTGGAAAACATGCTAAAGAAATACACCTTGAAACGAATGCTCCACGGCTCGCTGCGTGTTCAAAACTATCAACTGGACATTCAAAGCCACGCCGGCCTTGCGCATTACCCAGAGCATGGCCAATGCCCCGAAACCCTGATGCGACGTGCAGAAATTGCCCGTCAACTGGCCAAGAAAACCCGTCAGGCCAGCATAGTGTTTGAACCACGCCTGGAGCAACGCTCAGCCAACCGGCTGGAGCTGATTGCCCAATTGCGCAAAGCCATCACCGACGAGGAGTTTTGCCTGTTTTTTCAACCCAAGCTGAACCTGCGCACCGGCAGCATCAACCAGGCGGAAGTACTGTTGCGCTGGAATCACCCGAAACACGGTTTGATCGCGCCAGGGGCATTCATTGAACTCGCCGAGCAAACCGGCATGATCCGCGACATAAGTCGATTTGTTCTAAGTCAAACCTATGCCATCATCAATCTGTGTGCCAATCAAAACATGAGGTTGTCAGTCAACCTGTCCGCCATGGATCTAGAAGACTTCAGCCTGATTGATTTCATGCAGCATCTTCACCAGCAACGGCCAGACGCAGCGCGCCACATTGTGCTTGAGATCACGGAAAGCGCTGCAATGAGAGACCCCGAACAAGCGCTCGACATCTTGAAGCAGCTTGCCAACATGGGTTTCCAGATTTCAATCGATGACTTCGGAACGGGTTATTCCTCCTTGGCTTATCTGAAGCGTTTCCCAGTCACAGAACTGAAAATTGACCGCTCGCTGATACAAGGTGCGGATGTGGACACCGATGGGCAAATCATTCTCGAATCAACCATCGAAATGGGACATATCATGGGCCTGCTGGTCACCACCGAAGGGGTGGAAACAGAGGCTGAATATGAGCTG
The DNA here is from genome assembly GCF_005871185.1 of Limnobacter alexandrii. Classification (GTDB taxonomy): domain Bacteria; phylum Pseudomonadota; class Gammaproteobacteria; order Burkholderiales; family Burkholderiaceae_B; genus Limnobacter; species Limnobacter alexandrii. Next base: position 1,100,466 of record NZ_SWKN01000006.1, on the reverse strand, counting down.
GTTAAAAAGCTGGGGGCCGACTATGTGCAAGGTTTCTGGTTGTCCAAACCCATTTCCTTTGAAGAATTCAAACTGAAACACCTGGTTGGCAACCACGACCAGCTGGTTCAACAACTCTAAACAATTCAAATAGCGCATCAAATCTGGCTGCATTTGACCCGAGCACCCCCTGCTTCGATATGATGTGAACATGACTATTCACACACCCAAAGCATCACCGTGAAAATGAAACAGTTTGACGTCGCCATCATTGGCAGTGGCTTGGCAGGACTCACCACTGCACTGCAATTGGCAGACAAGCTTAAAGTGGCCATTATTTGCAAACGCTCGGTGTCCGACTCCGCCAGCCGCTGGGCACAGGGTGGCATCGCCGCTGTGCGCGACCCGGCTGACAGCGTTGCCGAACACGTGCAAGACACTCTGGTGGCGGGCGGAGGCCTGTGTGAACGAGATGCGGTTCAATTCATTCTTGAAAATGCATCAAAATCCATCGACTGGCTGGTGGAACAGGGTGTGCCCTTTTCTCGCGAAGACGAAGAAGGCCCCAGCAACACCGAACCCAACGGATTTCACCTGACACGGGAAGGTGGCCACAGCCGCCGACGAATCCTTCATGTGGCCGATGCAACAGGCGATGCCGTTCAAACCACGCTGGAAGCCAAAGCACGCAACCACCCCAACATTCAATTGTTTGAACACCACATGGTGATCGACCTGATCACCGGCGACCGGCTGAGCGAGAAAAAGGCCGGTATTTTGGGTGCTTATGTTCTGGACGAGCAATCGCAACGCGTGCTCACCCTGACCTGCCCCTACATTGTGCTGGCCTGTGGCGGTGCGGGCAAAGTGTACAACTACACGACCAACCCCGACACAGCGACAGGTGACGGCATTGCCATGGCCTGGCGTGCAGGGTGCCGAATTTCCAATATGGAATTCATCCAGTTTCACCCCACCTGCCTGTACCACCCCTATGCCAAAAGCTTCTTGATCACCGAGGCGGTGCGTGGTGAAGGCGGCCTGTTGAAATTGCCCGATGGCACACGCTTCATGCCGGAACATGATGAACGCGCCGAACTTGCCCCGCGCGATGTAGTAGCCCGCGCCATCGACTTTGAAATGAAAAAACGCGGCCTGGATTGCGTGTACCTGGACATCAGCCACGAACCGGCTGAAAAGTTGAAAAAACACTTCCCGACCATTTACAAACGCTGCCTTGAACTGGGCATCGACATCACCAAGCAAGGCATTCCAGTGGTACCCGCGGCGCACTACACCTGTGGCGGCGTTGTGACCGATCACAATGCCCGCACTGACATTCCCGGCCTGTATGCCGTGGGCGAAACCGCCTACACAGGCTTACACGGTGCCAACCGTTTGGCCAGCAACAGCCTGCTTGAATGTGTCGTCTTGGGGCAAGCGGCAGCCAACCACATTCTGACCAAACCTCACCGCGAAACCATGGGCCTGCCCGACTGGGACGAAAGCCGTGTGACCGATCCCGATGAAGAGGTTGTGATTTCCCACAACTGGGCAGAACTGCGCCAGACCATGTGGAACTACGTGGGCATTGTAAGAACCGACAAACGCCTAGAGCGTGCACAGCACCGCATTCAATTACTTCGAGAGGAGATTTCCGAGTTTTACAGCAATTTCCGGGTCAGCCGCGATTTGCTGGAACTGCGCAATTTGGTCGATGTGGCCGACTTGATCGTGACCAGTGCACTCAGTCGCAAGGAAAGCCGTGGTTTGCACTTCAGTGCCGACTACCCGGGCACGCTGCCCAAGGCATTCCCCACGGTGTTGCATCGGCCCAAGAAGAAGTAGCTTGGGACTTAGTCCAACACCCGCAAGGAGTAATCAACTGCCGTAATGTCTTTCGTGAGCGATCCAATCGAAATTCGATCCACACCAGTTTCTGCGATCGCGCGCACAGTGTGCTCATTCACACCACCTGAAGCTTCAAGAATGGCGCGGCCTTTGTTCAATTCGACTGCCACACGCATGGCTTCAAGACCAAAATTATCCAGCAGCACCGACTTGGCGCCAGCCTGCAAAGCCTCCTCAAGCTGAACCAAACTTTCCACTTCAATTTGCACACTCACATGCGGCGCACCCAAGGCATCCGCATTGGCCAGCACCGGGGCAATGCCTCCAGCAGCAGCAATGTGGTTTTCCTTGATCAAAATGCCATCGTACAAGGCCAGTCGCTGATTCAAACCACCACCCACACGTACGGCATACTTCTGGGCCAAACGCATGCCTGGCAGGGTTTTTCGGGTATCCAGAATAGACGCCTTGGTCCCTTCAATCAAACGCACGAAATGGCGGGTACGCGTGGCCACAGCCGAAAGCAGCTGCAAATAATTCATCGCAGAACGCTCAGCCGTCAGTAAAGGGCGGGCATGCGCATCAATTTCACACACCACGGTGCCGGGCTGCACTTCCTGCCCCTCTGGCACTTGCCAGCGCACCAAGGCATCCGCACACAGGGCATTGAACACACCATTGAACCAGTCCTGCCCACACACCACAGCCTTGTCACGGCACAACAGCTGCGCTTTGCAACGCTTGCCATCTGGCACCAACAACCCTGTCCAGTCCGTATTGCCCATGTCCTCGGCAATGGCGTCGTGCACATTCTTCAGCAACGCCAGTTCAAGCGCAGGCCCAAACGATTGGAACAGTTCCGAACGACTCATGCTGGCCCCACTCCCTTGTGCGCCTGTTCCAGGCGACCCTGACCACGTGGCCCGGAAATACCATGCGTTTTCGCGAAATCCAGCATACGATCAATGCAACGGAAGGCTTGCTTGCCCAAGGCTGGGTCAACCTGCACTTCACCCAACCCGGTGTCAAACCCGGTCTTCAAAACATCGCGCAGGTTTTTCAAACCATTCATGGCCATCCAGGGGCAATGGGCACAGCTTTTACAGGTGGCTGAATTGCCGGCAGTGGGCGCTTCAATCAATGTTTTACCAGGTGCAAACTGTCGCATTTTGTGAAGAATACCGTTGTCAGTCGCCACAATGTAGGTGTCCACACCCGGGGTTTGCGTCGCCTTGATCAATTGCGTGGTAGAACCCACCACATCCGCCAGCGCAACCACATCGGCAGGCGATTCCGGGTGTACCAATACCATGGCTTGCGGGTGTTGAGCTTTCAACATTTTTAGCTCTTCGGCCTTGAACTCGTCATGCACCAAGCATGAGCCCTGCCACAGCAGCATATCGGCACCAGTCTGTTTTTGAATGTACTGCCCCAAATGGCGATCGGGCGCCCAAATCAGCTTTTGTCCCTGCGCATGCAAGTGGCCGACAATGTCCAATGCAATGCTTGACGTGACCATCCAGTCAGCACGCGCCTTCACGGCTGCACTGGTGTTGGCATACACCACCACTTTTCGGTCTGGATGCTGGTCGCAAAATGCATTGAACTCTTCCGAGGGGCACCCCAGATCGAGTGAGCAGGTTGCATCCAGATCAGGCATGAAAACGCGTTTTTCGGGATTCAGAATTTTGCTGGTTTCACCCATGAATCGCACACCAGCCACCACCAGGTTTTGCTGCTTGCTCTCGCGTCCAAAACGCGCCATTTCCAGTGAATCAGACACACAACCACCGGTTTCCTCGGCCAAATCCTGCAATTCAGCATCCACGTAGTAATGCGCAACCAGCACAGCATCGCGTGCTTTGAGCAAAGCCCTGATTTCCGCTTTCAGGTCAGCCCTTTCTTCAGGCCCCGGCTGCTGGGGCACGCGGGCCCACGCTTGAGCAGGTTTACAACTGGTAGCAGGGCTGGCCTGGGATGGCAAATCGAACTCAACAGGCTTGATGTCTACTTGATTCACTGAACGCTCGGGTGGTGACAGGTAAAACCATATTTTACTCGCTTGAATGCGGAAAATCCCGCAAATCCAGAACGAAGGGCGATCTGAACTTTCAAGTATGCCCAGTCACTCAAAGGGAGCATTTTGATTAATGCGACAACGCCAATCGTCAAATTGCTCGAAGCGCGATGTCAACTTTAGCCCCTATCAACATTCCCGGAGCACTCTTCATGTTGAAGCAATCACTCAAATCCTTATCCATTCTTGCCGCCTTGCTGTCCATGCACTCGGTAGCCTCTGCCACCTGTCAAGGCAACGACTGTCAAGTTGAAGTCGACGCCAACATTGAATTCGACAGCAGCTACTACCTGAGCGAAAACCACAACGGCATCATTATCCAAAGCAACACCGGTACGAATGCAGCAATCGTTGACCTGAAAAATGTGGTCATGCGCGACAATGGCAACATCACCGGCTCCGCACAGGCCGTGGGCAACAACATTGCCATTTCACTCAGTTCCACATCCACAGCGCCTGTTCGCCACATTTCCCAAAGCAACTATGGCGACCAGCTGGCCTCTGTCAACTTGTCACAACGCAGCACCTCCAAAACCGGCGAAGTACTCATCGAGGCTGTTTCTATTGGCAATAACTTCAGCCTGAATCTGGACAACACCAGCCTGGCTGAGTTGTCGGTGGCCCAGTGCAACGTCAGCGACAACGTGGCTTTGGCCGAATATAGCTGGGACCCTACCCGCCTGACCGCCTCTGCAACAGCAGTGGGCAACAACATTTCCATTGGCGGCGTGCGCCCTTAATTGAACTTTCCAGCCCCAAGCGACAACCTACAGCCAAAGGTCGCTTGGGGCAAACTCACCCCACAAGTCCCATCCAGAAAGATCAAGGAAACCATCGAATGAAATTACTCAAGCTTTGTATTGCCACTTTAGCCCTGGGCCTTGGCAGCGCACACGCACAAACCTTTGAAGGCAATGTCAGCTCATTCGAAACGCCTTTCGGCATGCGCAGCGTCACCGACATTGACTCACCCGCTGGCACCCGCCGCGACGCCAACTTCAATCGCACCCAGGTCGACTCCCCTGGCTGGGGATTTGCCGCCACCGCAATCGGCAACCTGATCAATGTGCAAACGGAAGGCAACAACAACACGGTGGTCATTAATGCCACCCAAATTAACAACGGCTCTCAAAACGCATCCATCGACGGCGGCTTCTGAGCACTGAAGTCACTCACCGATACTGAATAAACAAAGGTCTACTATGTCCCGCTACCCGCTTCCAAAATTTGCATTCATCTCGGTGCTGGCTGCATCGATCAGTGCATGTACCACACTACCCTCCTTTAGTGAAGCGGAGTATGTCAGCCCCTTCGACGGCGCAAGCGTCGTAGAAAACACCACGCGCTACAGCCCGGCGCTTGAATGCCTGAAACCCTTGGTGGGTGGCCGAGGACCCAGTGCCAAACGATTTGCAGTGGGCCGGGTGAGCGACTTCACGGGCAAAGAAGACCTGGTCAACGGCAAGCGCATTACACAGGGCGCCGCCCTGATGGTCATTTCCGCATTGGCGAAAACAGGGGTACCAATGGTCGAGCGATTCGACCCGTCGATTGCCGACATGGAACTGAAATATGCCGACAACAAACTGATCACAGACAATCCTGAGAGCAAAGCACATCGGCAAATCTTTTCGGGTTCGCTGCCAGGGTCGGACTATCACATCGTGGGTGGCATCACCGAGGTGAACTACAACATTCGCAGTGGCAGCCTGGAGTCATCGATCCGATTCATTGGCGCGGCAGCGCGCTATTTCGTCATGAATGTCGCTGTAGATTTGCGTGTTGTGAACACAAAAACACTTGAAGTCATCAATGTACAAAGTCTTCAGAAACAGATTATTGGCACTGAATTGAATGGTGGTTACTTCCGGCTGTTCAGTGATGGATTGGTCGACATCAACGCTGCCGAACGCACGCAGGAGCCCATTCAAAAAGGCGTTCGCATGGTGATTGAACATGCGGTGTTCAACATGTTGACCGAGATGAACAATTTGTCGGCGCAAAGTTGTGCTCGGCTTAGCGCCGCGAAGCCAAGCGAACTGCGCAGCAATCAAGCTGCAGACAGCACACCCGTCAAACAAAAATTGAATCCGATTGTTTTAACGCCACCACCTGCTGCAATGCCGTCAAAACAAGACCCCAACATTTTGATCGACCCCTACACCGGTGAAATCATTCGGGAAGCTGGCAGCAGCACCGCGGGCGCATCGTCACAAAGTGAAGTTACTGAACTAAAAGGCCTCTTTGGCAGTGGCAATAGTGCCGGTGCATCGCAAGAATCAACGAGCAACACCACGCGCGAAATGCAGGAAAAACTGCTCTGGGGTAGTCGCCCACAAATCCGGTAAGAATGTACGCGAATAAAAAAAAAGCCTCAGCATTCACTGAGGCTTTCTTCTCGTCGGCTTGGCGCTTAGGCCGATTCGTCGACCTGTTCTGCTTCCTTGATGGGTGAAGCCAAAATCTTGTCGATTCGTTTTTGGTCCATGTCCACCACTTCAAAACGCCAACCATCCCAGTCGACAGTGTCTCCGGTTGCAGGCAAGCGCCCTGTCAACAACATCACCATGCCACTCAAAGTGTGGTAACGGCCTTTTTCTTCCTCTGGCACACTCTTGATGTTCAAAGTGTCCTTCAGTTCCAGAATGGCAATGGCACCGTCCAGCAACCAAGAACCATCTTCACGCTGAACCGCCCAGGAATCCTCCTTGTTGTGCGGCGTGAATTCACCGGTGAGGGCTTCCATCAAATCGTGCAGGGTCACAATGCCTTCCAGTTCGCCGTACTCGTCGATCACAAAGGCAATGTCCATGTTGTTGCTGCGGAACTGGGTCAACAGCTCCATACCCGTGAGGGTTTCGGGCACAAATACACACTGCTGCAAATTGGTGGAAAAGTCGGGCATTTTGCCCTGCGCGGCATAGGCCAAGGCCTGCTTGGCATGAATTACGCCAATCAGGTTGTCCAAATTGCCATCGACCACGGGAAACCTGGAATACTCCGATTCAATCACCCGCTTCAGGTTTTCTTCCTGAGGCAGGCGAATGTCCAGGTACAACACATCGGAACGGGGAATCATGAGTGAGCCAAGCTGGCGATCGTCCAAGCGGAACACATTGCGCAGCATGGTGTGTTCGCTGCTTTCAATTACGCCAGAAACAGAACCCTCGTCCAACATGGCATGAATTTCTTCCTCAGTCACGCCGTTGTCGGTGTTCTCCTTCACACCCATGATACGCAGCAGGCCACGGGTAGAGAAAGACAAAAACACCACGAAGGGCCGAGTGGCAATTGCCAGAACTTGCATCGGCCGGGCTACCAGGCGTGCAATCACTTCCGGACTGATTTGTCCCAAACGCTTGGGCACCAGTTCGCCAATGACAATGGCCACGTAAGTTACGCCAACCACCACAATGGCGGTAGACACCACATCGGTGGTGGCAACGTCGAGACCAAAACTTTGCAGCCACAGCGCCAAAGGCTTGGCCAATACAGCCTCACCCACGATACCGCTGAGCACGCCAATCGACGTAATACCAATTTGCACCGTGGAAAGAAACTTGGTGGGATCTTCGGCCAACTTTACCGCAACTGCCGCCGCTTTGTCGCCTTCTGCAGCCAACTTCACCAAACGGGCCTTTCTGGCAGTAACCAGCGCGATTTCAGACATCGCAAAAAGACCATTCAAAACAATCAATCCGATCAGTATCAGCACTTCCATGTGAATTCTCCATGCGCTACAGGCGAGACGATTTCGACAGGCGCTATGCTTGATCTAGCGTTGTCTGGCTGGAAGGACCGGGAAGATTGGTGCGCAACGAATGCGTTGGGGGGGGTTGCCAATAAAGGCGTGGTGAAGTTAGAGCAACTTCGACAACTGGAACTATCCATAGACAGTCGGGAAAGGCCCGAGCACTCCTGTAAGAAAAAAACACCGCCTAATCGTACAAAGACGAGGGGGCGGTGTCAATTTTTCTTTTAAAAATCAGGTCTTGTGGTAAATCTCAGACCCTTTCTTGATGAACTCGATGGATTTCTCTTCCATTCCCTTGCTCAGGGCGTCTTTTTCGGAAACACCCAGTTTCTCTGCATACTCGCGCACGTCTTGGGTAATTTTCATGGAACAGAAGTGCGGACCGCACATGGAGCAGAAATGCGCCACCTTCATGCTCTGCTTGGGAAGGGTTTCATCGTGGAATTCACGGGCCGTGTCAGGGTCCAGCCCCAAATTGAACTGATCGTCCCAGCGGAATTCGAAACGGGCTTTGGAAAGCGCGTTATCCCGAATTTGAGCACCGGGGTGGCCTTTGGCCAAATCAGCGGCATGTGCCGCAATTTTGTAAGTGATGATGCCGTCTTTCACATCTTTCTTGTTGGGCAAGCCCAGGTGTTCTTTGGGGGTGACGTAACACAGCATGGCACAACCGTACCAACCAATTTGTGCAGCGCCAATGCCGCTGGTGATGTGGTCGTAGCCCGGGGCGATGTCGGTGGTCAATGGGCCAAGCGTGTAGAAAGGTGCCTCGTGGCATTCCTTCAACTGAATGTCCATGTTTTCTTTGATCAACTGCATGGGCACATGGCCCGGGCCTTCAATCATCACCTGCACATCGTGCTTCCAGGCAATTTGCGTCAACTCACCCAAGGTGCGAAGCTCGCTCAATTGCGCCTCATCGTTCGCATCCCACACTGAACCGGGGCGCAGGCCGTCGCCCAGCGAGAAGCTGACATCGTAGGCCTTCATGATTTCGCAAATGTCTTCGAAATGCTCGTACAGGAAGCTTTCCTTGTGGTGCGCCAGACACCATTTCGCCATGATTGAGCCACCACGAGACACAATGCCGGTCATGCGGCTGGCGGTCATGGGCACATAGGCCAGGCGCACACCGGCGTGAATGGTGAAATAGTCCACGCCCTGCTCCGCCTGCTCAATCAGCGTGTCGCGGAAAACTTCCCAGGTCAGGTCTTCAGCCTTGCCGTTGACCTTTTCCAAAGCCTGGTAAATCGGCACCGTGCCGATGGGCACCGGGCTGTTGCGCAAAATCCATTCGCGGGTTTCATGAATGTGCTTGCCTGTGGACAAGTCCATGACCGTGTCGCCACCCCAACGAATAGCCCAGGTCATTTTTTCCACTTCCTCACCGATGGACGATGAAACCGCAGAGTTACCGATGTTGGCATTGATTTTCACCAGAAAATTGCGACCGATAATCATCGGCTCAATTTCAGGGTGATTGATGTTGGCAGGAATAATCGCGCGGCCACGGGCAATTTCATCACGCACAAACTCAGGCGTGATTTGCTCAGGAATCGAGGCACCAAATGATTCACCCGGATGTTGGCGTGTCAGCAGGTCAACCATTTTGGCACCAATTTTACCGCCCGCGTGCTTCAGGCTTTCAATGTACTCCTGGCGGCGCAAGTTCTCGCGAATCGCCACGTATTCCATTTCAGGCGTAACAATGCCTTGGCGTGCGTAATGCATTTGAGTCACGTTTTTGCCGGCCTTGGCCTTGCGGGGTTTGCGCTGCAAATTGAAACGCAACTCGGTCAGCTTGGGGTCGTTCAGGCGCTCAATGCCATATGCAGAACTGGGGCCACTCAGCAACTCGGTGTCGTTTCGCTCTTCAATCCAGGCATTGCGAATGGCAGGAAGACCTGAACGAATATCGATTTTCGCATCGGGGTCGGTGTAAATCCCCGAGCAGTCGTACACGTAAATTGGTGGATTTTTCTCGCCACCGAAGGAGGTGGGTGTGTCGTCTTGCGAAATTTCACGCATCGGCACCTGAATGTCGGGCCGGGAGCCCTGCACATACACCTTGCGGGAATTTGGAAGTGGTTTGACCGCGGCTTCGTCAACCTTGGCGGTTGCGGCTAGAAAGTCTGGATTGGCGCTCATGAATACTCCTGTCGGGCGTGAATCGTGTTGGGCCGGGTGCATGAACATTCCACCCAGCCAAGCCCTTGGAGCAAAGCCAGTGAAACGCTTCCTGCAAACAGCATTATCTGCACAGGTGTGAGGGTTTTTCTCACCCGGCAACAATTTGCCAGGACCCCTGCGTTAAACTTCAATAAGCTCAAAGTATAGGCTCGCCGGTGCCGCACCTCAATACGCGGTTTGCACAAGGCGCTCTTTTTGTTCAACTTTCTCGGATCACGCAATTCAATGGGCAACAGACTCAGTTCAATCACCACCCGCACCGGCGACGATGGCACCACTGGCCTGGCCGACGGCAGCCGTTTGGCGAAAAACGACCTTCGCGTTCATGCCATGGGCGATGTCGACGAATTGAACAGCCACATTGGTTTGATACTGACTGAGGCCTTGCCTGAACGCCTGGCCACCGAACTGACCCGCATTCAGCATGACCTGTTCGACTTGGGCGCAGCCCTGTGCATGCCGGGTTTTGATGTATTTCCGCCGCAAGCGGTGGCGCGGCTGGAGGACTTAATCAAGGAATTCAATGAACCCCTGCCCCGCTTGGAAGAGTTTATTTTGCCGGGCGGCAGCAAGGCCTCTGCGTACACCCACGTTGCGCGCACTGTTTGCCGCAGGGCGGAGCGGGTGCTGGTTGACCTGAACCAACAGCAAAAGCTGCCCGAAGACCTGCTTTTGTACATGAATCGCTTGTCCGACTTCCTGTTTGTCGCCTCGCGCTGGATTCACCACAAAAAAGGTGTTCGGGATGTGCAGTGGAAAAAAGGATTCAACCGACCTCAAGAGTAAGTCTATTTGGGCTCGGGCTTGGCAGTGCTTGCCGAGGCGGCGTCTGCGGGGCCTGCGTCCTTGGGGGGATAGAAAAACTCACCCGGGCTCGTGAAAAACCGTTTGACGATTCGCCCAGCCAGGGAAAGGCTTTCCAGCTTGCGCACGCCGCGTGCCCGCAAGGCAGTGAAAAACGCCAGGCTAAAGCTGACCGCAAGGTTCACCATGCCGATCAGGAAAACCCCCAAGGCCGCAACGGCGACCTCGAACCCACTCAACATGAATTCCTGTGCTTGAAGACCATACGCCATATTGGCCGCCGAGAACGTAATGTGGCGAATATCAATTGGCAAACCAAGAATAAGGCCCACAAAACCAGCCGAGCCCAACATACAGCCGAAGAAAAAATTACCTGCCAAGGCGCCTGTGTTTTTGCTCAAGTAATCGGCCAGTTTGTTGGCACGAACCACACCCAAGCGTTTGCGCAGCCAAGGCACTTTCCGAATTCTGTCGGGAATGCGGTGATAGATCGACAAGTTGTCGTAATAACCCGAGATCACACCCGCCAAAAAGAGGAATATGCCCGCAATGGCCGCATGCGGTAGCGCAGCTGACAGCAACGGGTTCAGTTCCATCAACATTTTCTCGCCCTTCTCTGCCGCAATGGGTGGTTCGCCAAGCAGTAAGGTAAGCCCCACAGCCACCACGGTGGCCGTCGCGAATGCTGGCAACACATTGCCCCAAATGGCAATGAATTGAGTACGTGCAACTTGGGTAATCAAATCGGCCACCCGGTCAGCAGAGCTTAATCGCCCATTGGCCGCATCAACAGCCGCTGCAATTCTGGCAGCAGTCATGGCGGGCTGCTTGGTGGCAATGGTGAACCCCAACAGGTGAATGATCACAAAGCCAATGCCGTAATTCAGGCTGAAAAATACGGCCTCCCAAAAGGGTGGCAATTCCCAGCTTGAAATTCCGGCTTTAAACAAGGACAGCAGTGCAATAATGACACCCGCACCCATGGCTGCTCTGGCCATTTTCCAGTATTCCGAACGCGTTTCAGTGGCGTATTTTTCACCAGACTGGCTCGCATGCTCGGTGATGCGCAAAGCCAACTTGTCAGTCAAACCACGCCACAAATCGGTGATGGAATGTTTGCGGTTTTCTTCTTTGGTCAAGTTGCAAAAAAACTGAACGCAGGTGGCCACCCGGTTCTCAGTCGGCAAAGCGCCCAAGAGTTGCAACAGCCGCCGCATGCGGTTGATTGACTGCTCAAGCCGAATCAACTGCATACTCAAGGTGACTGAAATACCTTGGGCACGTGCCTGTGCATACGCTTTCTTGATTTGCCCCTGACACTGGTCCAGCAACACATCCAGGTGGTCGCCCAAATCATTCAGGGACTCCATATTGCTGAGTTTTTCGTGAGCCTGAGCAATCATGCTGCGCAATTCCAGGTGCTGCTCAACAAAAGGGGACGTGTGCCGCTCTGAAATACCCAGGCAACGCACCACTTCTGAATCAATGCCCAAAGCAGCAATGCGCACCGCCAGCATTTCCATGGCTTCGAGCATTTCATGCTGGATTCGTTTCCACAAAGGCATGGCCGGGTTAAGCCACTCCAGCACATGAAACAGACGTGTCCAGCTTTCCACACCAATGGATTCCAGCCATTCATGGTCGTCGGGTTTGGTGAACATCAAGCTGAGGGATTCGCGCACGGTTTTGTCTTCCACCGTGGCAGGAAGCAAACGCTGAAAAACCCGGTTTTTCATGGCCTGGCCAAATGTTTCATTGCCCAGAATGCCCAGTTCGGCGAAGGTGTAGCGGTAACGTGATTCTTTCAGGAATTGTTCAAGATAGCCCTTGACCTGCACGCGCAGGTCATTGGACTGCTCAAGCGCCTCCACCAGCATGGTGAATCGCCGCTCTATTTCGAAATCCGAGCCTGGAGCCCCTTCTCGAAACCATTCCATGAGGTGGCACAGGTGGGCAATGTCCGCCTCGTGCTCGTTGTCTGGCCCCATCCCGTTGAGGATGGTCAGCAGCGCACCTCGAATGTTGTAATTTGGGTTCGTTGCCATATTCTGAATACCTAGTCCGAGGGCTAGTGTACCCGATGAATTGGCTATTTACTCCAACTGTCCTTCAGCGTGGTGGCTCGGTTAAACACCGGGTTATCCAAGGTATTGTCTTTCAGGTCATGAACAAAATAACCATGGCGCTCGAATTGATAAACCGTCCCGGTAAAAGCGTCTTTCAATCCCGCTTCCAGATAGGCTTTCACTTCGGTCAGTGAATCGGGGTTCAGGCTGTCCATGAAGTTCTTGCCGCCAGAATCAGGATGCTCTTCTGTAAACAAACGATCATAAAGGCGCACGGTGGCGGGCAGGCAATCTTCTGCATCCACCCAGTGAATATTGCCTTTCACCTTGTAGTTGTCTGCACCAGGCGTGCCCGATTTGCTGTCCAGAAACACTTGGGCATGCACAGCTATCACCTTGCCGTTTTCATCTTTGTCGCAGCCGGTGCATTCAATCACGTAGCCATAGCGCAGGCGCACTTTGTTGCCCGGGAACAAACGGAAAAACTTTTTCTCCGGATTTTCCTGAAAATCCTCCGCTTCAATCCACAGGCGCTTGCCAATGGTGAACTGGCGCACGCCCCAGTGCGGTTGGTGTGGGTGAACAGGTGCGGTGCACAAATCAGCCCAATCCTCATCGACGTTGTCCAGGATCAAGGGGATGGGGTCCAATACCGCCACCGCCCGATGTGCCACTGGGTCTAAGGTGTCGCGCAGTGCGCCTTCCAGCACCGAGTAATCAATCCAGGAATCGGATTTGGACACGCCAATGCGGGCACAAAACAACTGAATGGCCTCAGGTGTGTAGCCGCGGCGGCGCAAACCGACAATGGTCGGCATGCGGGGGTCATCCCAGCCGCTCAGTTTATTTTCAGTCACCAATTGCTGCAATTTGCGCTTGCTTGTGACTACATAACTCAAATTCAATCGGGCAAACTCAACCTGCTTGGGCAAGGGGTGGCTCAACAAAGGCTTTAGTACCCCACCATCGGCGGCTTGGTGTTCACTGGCCAGGTTCTTCAGCAACCAGTCATAAAACGGGCGTTGGTCTTCAAATTCAAGTGTGCAAAATGAATGGGTAATGCGTTCCAGCGCATCCTCAATCGGGTGCGCAAAGGTGTACATGGGGTAAATGCACCATTCATCGGCTGTGCGGTGGTGAAAGGCACGTCGAATGCGGTAGATGGCCGGGTCGCGCATATTCATATTGGGGCTGGCCATGTCAATTTTGGCACGCAGCACAGCCGCACCATCGGGCAGCTCACCCGCACGCATGGCCCGGAAACGCGCCAGGTTCTCGGCAGCCGGGCGATTCCTGAAAGGTGAATCAACGCCAGCTTGTGTCAAGGTGCCACGATTGGCACGCATGTCGTCGGCATTTTGTTCGTCCACATACGCCAGACCTGCCTGAATCAGGAATTCAGCCGCCTGATACATGAAGTCGAAGTAATCACTGGCGTAGTACAGGTTGTCGTCGCCGAAACTTTCCCAGCGAAAACCCAGCCAATGCACAGCATCCAGAATGGAATCAGCGAATTCTTCGCTTTCCTTCTCAGGGTTCGTGTCGTCAAAACGCATGTGGCAAGCGCCACCATATTCTTTGGCCAAACCAAAGTTCAGGCAAATGGCTTTGGCATGGCCTACGTGCAAGTAGCCGTTGGGCTCAGGCGGAAAACGCAAGCGAATAGTTGCGGGGTCAGCGGGGGCACCTTCATGCACATCGGCCCCGCCGGGTTTTCCGGCCCATGGGCGCACCTGATACTCGGGCTTTTTCAAGTCCGCATCAATGATGTTGCGAAGAAAATTGGAGGCTGGGGCATTTTCAGCCCCAGCAGTGGTGTTTTTGTTTGCAGAATCAGACATCAGCACATCCTGTTGGCGAATGCGCTGATGTTAGCAAAAACAAGCCTTAGGCAACGGCCAAGGCCTCGCCCTTCTTGGAAGAAATTCCAGTAAATGCGAAATCCAGTTCAGGCTGCTTGCCGTTCATGATTGAAGCAATTGATCGGCCTGAGCCACAGGAGTGAGTCCAACCCAATGTGCCATGACCTGTATTCAAGTACAGGTTTGATATTTTGGACACACCAATGTAAGGCACATTCGAAGGTGTTGCAGGGCGCAAACCGGTCCAGTACACAGCCTGCTCTGGGTCGGCCATGCCGGGGAACAGCTCCATCACGCGGCGGGTGATGGCCTGGCAACGTACATGGTTCAGGTTGGTGCTGTAGCCGTTCAGTTCGGCAGTGCCCGCGATGCGCAGCTTGTCGCCCAAGCGGCTAAACACCAGTTTGTACTCGTCGTCGGTCAGGCTGACTTGCGGTGCCTTGCTGGCATCGTCAATTTGCAGCGTGGCTGAGTAGCCTTTGGCGGGGTAAATCAACAAATCCACGCCCAGATCTTTCACCAACATGGGGCTGTAGCTGCCCATGCACAGCAGGTACTTATCGGCCTTCAGCACTTCGACTTGACCATCCGCGCCGCGAACACGCACGCCGCTGATTTGGCCACCTTCAGTGTCCAAACCCAGAATGGCTGTGTCGTATTTGAATTCAACGCCCTTGGCTGCACACAGCTTGGACAGGTTTTGCGTGAACACATGCGCATCGCCGCTTTCGTCGGCATCGGTGAATGTGGCACCGGCAATTTTGTCTTTCACAGTGGCCAAAGCGGGTTCAAGGCGCACAGCCTCGTTGGCATCGATTACTTTGCGGTCGCAACCAAACTCGCGCATGATCTCGGCGGGTTCCAGTGCATCATCAAATTCTTGCTGGTTGGTGTAAAAGTGCAAAATGCCTTTGGTCAGGCAGTTGTATTCAATGCCGGTCTCGGCGCGCAACTCTTGCAGGGTGCTGCGGCTGAACGTGCCCAGGTTCACCATTTGAATAATGTTGTGACGGGTTTTTTCAGGGGTACATTCACGCAGAAACTGCATACCCCAGCGCCATTGGCGGGCATCGGCGCGCAGGCGGAACAGCAACGGTGCGTCTTCGCGCATCAGCCACTTCAGCACTTTTTTAGGCGCGCCTGGGTTGGCCCAAGGTTCAGCATGGGATACAGAAATTTGGCCACCATTGGCAAAGGAAGTTTCCATGCCTGCGGCAGGCTGACGATCAACCACGGTGACGTCAAAACCTTCTTTTTTCAAAAACCAGGCAGAAGTAATGCCGGTAACACCAGCACCAAGAACAATAGCTTTCATGAGGAATAGGCTCCACGAACAGTAAAAAGGGCTTTCGGCAAACCATTTGCCTTGTAGCCCCTCTCTGTCCATTTGCCTGAAAGATTCACAACGGGTTGCGTTGCTTGCCTCTTCGGCGGCTGTACTTACGCGGCGATTGGCCGCGCACAGCGCTCTCCAGATTTGATTTTCTGAACCTGTACTGAAGCCTGAGCGTTCATGGGGATTGCGCCTTCGGCGAACCGGCACAGGTGTATGCCAGTTACTCTCCAGATTCAGGTTTTGATTGTACTCCTGTGAATCTGGAGAAGCCAGTCTAAATTATTTCTTCAATGAATCGCGAATTTCACGAAGCAGAAGAATGTCTTCAGGTGTGGGGGCTGGTGCGGCTGGCGCGGCGGCCTCTTCTTTGGCCAAGGCCGCCGTCAACTTGCCGACCTGACGAACCATCATGAAAATGATAAAAGCCAAAATAATGAAATTAATCAGAACCGAGATAAAACTCCCATAAGCCAACACAGGCACACCGGCGGCTTTCACCGCTGCAAGTGTTGGCTCAACATTCGCAGGAATGTCCGCCAACGGCAAATACAGGTTTGAAAAATCGAGACTGCCAAAAATACGGCCCACAACCGGCATAATCACGTCATCGACCAGACTTTTCACGATGCCGCTGAATGCGCCACCGATAATCACCGCCACGGCCAAGTCAACCACATTGCCCTTTACTGCGAACGCCTTGAAGTCTTTGAGTAAACTCACGCTACCTCCTGTTTGATCCAGTTAAATGTATACAAATGTAAAAGTCCAATACCCGCGCAGATTATCGCCGTGGAATCCTTTCAGGGCAATACGGCAGGTGCACGGTGGTGATAAAATCGCACCTCTTTGATTCAACTACAGAAAGTGAGCCATGGCAGGACACAGTAAATGGGCCAACATTCAACATCGCAAAAACCGCCAAGATGAAAAACGCGGCAAGGTGTGGACCAAAATCATTCGTGAGGTCAGCGTTGCAGCCCGAGTAGGCGGCGGCGATGTGGCTACGAACCCCCGTTTGCGACTGGCCATTGAAAAAGCAGCTGACGCAAACATGCCCAAGGACAACGTACTGCGCGCGATTGCCAAGGCCACTGGCGAAGCTGAAGGTGTGAATTACGAAGAAATTCGTTATGAAGGCTATGGCGTGGGCGGTGCAGCGGTAATTATCGACTGCATGACCGACAACCGGGTGCGCACTGTGGCTGAAGTTCGTCACGCGCTGACCAAGCACGGCGGCAATTTGGGCACCGATGGTTCGGTTTCTTTCATGTTCAAGCATTGCGGGCAATTCATTTTTGCCCCGGGCCACAGCGAAGACGCGATTATGGAAGTGGCTCTGGAAAATGGCGGCGACGATGTACTTACGTCTGACGACGGCGTGATTGAAGTCACCTGCCCCGTACCTGAATTCCACACATTGAAAACAGCTTTTGAAGCTGCGAACATGAAGTTCGAGAATGCCGAACTGACCATGAAGCCAGCCAGCGAAACCGAGCTGGAAGGCGACGATGCCATTCGCATGCAGAAGATTATCGACATGCTGGAAGATCTGGATGATGTGCAGCAGGTTTACACCAACGTCATCATCAACGAATAAAAAGTACGGAGCACTGCAAACATGAAAATTTTGGTGATTGGATCGGGCGGCCGCGAACACGCCATGGCGTGGCGCATTTGCCAAACCCCAGGTGTAACAAAGGTATTTGTTGCGCCCGGCAATGGCGGCACTGCACTGGAAGCCAAAATGGAAAATGTGCCGATCAGCGACCTCGGCGAATTGGCTGATTTCGCGACCAAAGAACAGGTACACCTGACCGTGGTGGGCCCAGAAGCACCGCTGGCAGCTGGTGTGGTTGACCTGTTCCGCCAACGCGGCCTGCGTATTTTTGGGCCAGCCAAACTGGCTGCGCAACTGGAAAGCTCGAAGGACTATGCCAAGGCCTTCATGAAGCGCCACAAAATTCCAACTGCCGAATACGAGACATTCACCGACGCGGCCAAGGCCCACGATTATGTAAACGCCAAGGGTGCGCCCATTGTGATCAAGGCCGATGGCCTGGCCGCGGGCAAGGGCGTGGTTGTGGCTATGAGCCTTGAAGAAGCCCACCAAGCGATTGACGACATGTTGTTGGGCAACAGCATGGGCAGCGCCGGTTCACGCGTTGTCGTTGAGGAATTTCTGGAAGGCGAAGAAGCCAGTTTCATCGTGATGGTGGATGGCGTGAACGCTTTGGCCATGGCCAGCAGCCAGGACCACAAACGCCTACTGGATGGCGACCAAGGCCCCAATACTGGCGGCATGGGCGCATACAGCCCTGCCCCAGTTGTAACACCCACTATGCATGCCCGCGTGATGCGCGAAGTAATTTACCCCACCATTGCCGGGATGAAAAAAGACGGCCTTGTGTACACCGGCTTTTTGTACGCGGGTTTGATGATCGACGACAAAGGCGACATCAAGGTGCTGGAATTCAATTGCCGCATGGGCGACCCCGAAACCCAGCCCATCATGATGCGTCTGAAAAGCGACTTTGTGAATTTGCTCGACCACGCCATTGATGGCACCTTGGACAAAGTAGAGGCTGAGTGGGATCGCCGCACCGCGCTGGGCGTGGTAATCGCCGCGCACAACTACCCACAAACCCCACGCACAGGCGACGAAATCACCTTGCGAGCCGAGGCCAGCGACGAAGCGGTTGTATTTCATGCAGGCACTGTTGAGAAAAGCGGCAAGGCAATGACTGCAGGTGGCCGAGTGTTGTGTGCCACAGCCTTGGGCGACACGGTGCGCCAAGCACAGGCCAAAGCCTATGAACTGGTCGACACGGTTAGCTTTGATGGGATGCAGTTCCGCAGCGACATCGGCTACCGCGCCATCAACAGAAAATAAAAGGTTTACCCAACATGACACCTTCTGAGCTGAACCAGGTCAAGCAATACCTTCAAGGGCTGCAAGCCAGCATCATTGAAGGCATTGGCCAGTTCGAAAGCAAACCGTTTTTGAACGACTCCTGGGAACGGTCTGAAGGTGGAGGCGGTTGCAGCCGAGTGCTGGAAGAAGGCAGTTTGCTCGAGCGTGGTGGTGTCAATTTCAGCCATGTGATGGGCGACAAACTGCCCGGCTCGGCCACTGCCAGCCGCCAAGGCCTTGCTGGTGCCAGCTTTGAAGCCATGGGCGTTTCGCTGGTATTTCACCCGCGCAACCCCTATGTACCCACCGTGCACATGAATGTGCGGCTGTTTGCGGCCACTACGACAGAGGGCGAATCGGTGTGGTGGTTCGGTGGCGGCATGGATTTAACGCCGTATTACGGCTTTGAAGAGGACGCGAAACACTTTCATCAAAGCTGCAAGAACGCGCTGGACCCCTTCGGTGCGCATTACCACGCCAAATTCAAGAAATGGTGCGACGAATATTTTTACCTGAAACACCGCAAAGAACCCCGCGGTGTGGGCGGTGTGTTTTTCGATGATTTCTCCGAACTGGGTTTCGAACAAAGCTTCGCGATGACCCGCAGCGTGGGCGATGCTTTTTTGAAAGGCTACCTGCCGATTGTTGAGCGACGCATGAACATGGCCTACGGCGAACGTGAGCGCGACTTTCAGGCCTATCGACGTGGCCGCTATGTTGAATTTAATTTGGTGTTCGACCGAGGCACCCTGTTTGGCCTGCAAAGCGGTGGTCGTACGGAATCAATCCTCATGAGCATGCCCCCGCAGGTGAAATGGCGCTACGACTGGCAACCCGAAGCGGGTAGCGCTGAGGCAAGGCTATACACCGATTTTTTGGTGGACAAGAAGTGGGTTTAGTTACAATTTTTGAACAACGGTAGATCTCAATTATTCCGCTCATGAGAAGGGGTTCATGTCAATAGGAGTTCCTAATGCCAGCGGCCAATTCAGCGAGGTCGTTATCATCCGCGCGAACATGGTCATGCGAAGAAATGTATCCTTCATAACGCTCAAAAAACTTGTCCACGCGAGACGATATTTTCTTGAACTTTGAATCGCTTCCTGTCCCATGCATTGGAAATAACTTGCAGTGCAAGTGATCTACACCATAGCCCTCAAATATCACCCCAGTTCGACCAACCTCAGGGAAAAAACCATCCAAAATCTTGGCAACTTTTTGGCTTGCGAGAATCAATCCCGCCACCTCTTCCTCAGGCTGTTCGAAAATGTAACTGGACAGGTGCTTTTTTGGAACAACAACACTAAATCCTTTGGTATTTGGAAAAATCGACAGAAAGGCCAAGTATTTGTCATCTTCCCAGATTTTATGTGAAGGCTGTTGACCGCTCACAATTTGACAGAAAATACAGTCCATTAAGTAGTCCCATATGAATGAGCACGGTAATCCCTCGGAAAAACTTCCGCTCTCCAATGTGAAACGAAAGATGCCTTGAATTCACGGGCATCTGAGAATGTAATTGCGTGAAACGCCAATGATGAAACTTGCCCTGCTAACTCAGTGTTTGTAGGGCCAAAGCTAGGCCCAATAAACCAAGGGTTTCTTGTCCAGTCAAGACACGCAGCAGATGATGGTGAAGTTCCGCCAACAATATAAGAGACTTTCAAATAAGAATGAAAATACCCCGCAGTAATCAACTTAATCACATGCCTTTTCGCAAGACCTGTCAAATATTGATCACCCACCCCAAGGGGCTCATCAGCGGTCAAAATAACCAAATCATAACTTTCGACAAAACGCTCCAAGACTGACTCGAATCGACGCGAGCCCAAGAAGCAGTTGTTTCTTATCCATTTCCAATCTCCAAGTTAGATTTCATTAAAAGGAAATTGACCTGATCAGATCGAAAACAATATTAATAAATTTAAGTAAAATTGTAAACGCGAATTGAAATCATTTTTATTTACAATTTATTTCTGGTGAAAATCATTACCAGTCTCGAGATTGACGTTACCAAGCGATATCTTGACTTAGTCCGAAGAGATTTCATCTCATGAGGTAGACTCCCAACCTCAACCACTCTTAACTCAACTCGATGCCAACTCGGCAAATTTGCATCATCGGCGGCACGTTCAACCCCATCCACATGGGGCATTTGCAAATGGCGCGCTCAGCTCAGGCCCAATGCATGGCCGATGAGGTGTGGTTCCTGCCCGCGGGCCAACCCTGGCAAAAGCCCAACTCGGATTTGGCCCCTGCCGACGTTCGCAAAAAACTGGTTGAACTGGCCATTGAAGGCGTTCATTCCTGGCGTGTAGAACCCTTCGAGATTGAACATGAAGGCCCCACCTACACAGTGGAAACACTGGAAAAACTCTCGGAACTGCACCCCGATTGCAAATTCGCATTTGTGATTGGCGCGGACCAACTTGCCAACCTGAGCAACTGGAAACACTGGCAAAGCCTGTTCGATTACGCCCGGATTGGCGTCGTGGACCGCACACAATGGGGCGATTTTCAGGTACCCGAGGCTTTAAAACGACACTTGCTTCAAGACCGTTTGTTTCGCATCCCCATGCCCAGCGTGAACATCAGTTCAACGCAAATTCGCAGGCAGTTTGAGCTTTTACACTCGGGCAACACCGAAGTTCGGGAAACCGCGCGGTTCAAACTGGAGGCCAGCCTGCCGACAACCGTGTTCAAACACCTGCAACAGCACCCAGTTTATGGTCGCGCCCAGCCCTGAAAGTTGTTAGAATTCAGGCAATTAACAAACCTTTGGAATTGCATGGAATTGCGTAAACTACAGCGCGTGGTCATCGACGCGCTAGAAGACATCAAAGCTCAAGACATTGCCATCTTTGATACCACACACCTCACCGGTGTTTTTGACCGGGTCATCATCGCCTCAGCCTCATCGAACCGCCAAACCCGCGCTTTGGCCAACAATGTGCGTGAAAAAACCAAGGAAGCCGGTGGTGAAGTGTTCAGCACCGAGGGTGAAGACACTGGCGAATGGGTACTGGTCGACTTGGGCGATGTGGTGGTGCATTTAATGCAACCTGCCATTCGCGAGTACTACAACCTGGAAGAAATTTGGGGTGGCAAGCCCGTGCGCATGAAGTTGAACCCGCACAGCCTGAGCAAACCCATGCCTGGCGTGGATTACTTTCCGCAGCAGGCCGAGGCTTATTCAAGCCAGTACAACTAAGTTTTTCTTTTCGCTTTGAAAATCCATGTCATCGCCCTGTCTCACAAAATCGAGCCTTGGGCGCAACAAGCGGTTGATCAGTTTCAGAAGCGTTTCCCGAACGACTGGAAGCTGACCATCAAAGAATTGAAACCCGAAGACCGGTCTGCAGGCAAACCTGTGGACCAGATACTCGCCAAGGAAGCCGAGCGCATTCGTGCGGCCATACCCAGCGGCGCAAGGGTTGTGGCACTGGATGAACGCGGTGAACGCCACACCAGCAAGGCACTTGCCGAGCAACTTCAGAAATGGCACAACAGCAGTGAAACCCTGTGCCTGCTGATTGGCAGCGCAGACGGCCTGGACGAAACCTTGAAACAACAATGCCAGGGCATGTGGCGGCTTTCCGACCTTACACTGCCCCATGCACTGGCGCGCGTGTTGCTGGTGGAAGCGCTTTACCGCGCATTTTCCATTACCATTGGTCATCCGTACCACCGCGAATAAACCCCACCATGAACGCAGCTGTTCTCCCCGAACACAGTGGCTTACCGGCCCAGGTTTGGCTTGCTTCACGCAGCCCACGCAGGCGGGAATTGCTTCAAACCCTGGGCTTGCAAGTGCAAGTTTTTCTGGCCCAGAACACCCCGGAAGCAGAAGCACTGGAAGCGCCCTTCGAGAATGAAGACCCCTTGCTTTACGTACAACGCGTGACACAACTCAAACTGAATGCAGCGCTAAAAGCCATGCGTGAACAAGAAATAAGCGGCTTGGTTCTGGCCGCCGACACCACGGTTGCGCTGAATGGCAATATTCTGGGCAAACCGCAAAATGCGGCAGAAGGCCTTCAAATGTTGCAAAGCCTGTCCAACAACACCCACGAAGTTCACACTGCCGTGGCAGGTGCCTGGCTTAACAAAAACGGTGCTGTCGACGCTGAGAAAAACACCGTACAAACATCGCATGTTGAATTTGCATTGCTTCCTGAAACCTTCATCCACGCTTACATCGCCAGCGGCGAGCCTTTCGACAAAGCGGGTGCCTACGGCATTCAGGGGATCGCAGGGCAATACGTTCGTCACATTTCCGGCAGTCATTCTGGCATTATGGGTTTACCACTGTTTGAAACCAGCGAATTGATGCGCCATATCCAAACGGTGGCCCAGGCTACAAAAAGAATCGATTAATACCCAAGAAGCAAAAGATGATCAACGAACAAATACTGGTGAACGTGACACCGCAGGAAACGCGCGTGGCCATTGTTCAACACGGTGCAGTGCAAGAACTTCACATTGAACGCACGTCCACCCGAGGCATTGTGGGCAATGTGTACCTAGGCAAGGTGGTGCGCGTGCTACCCGGCATGCAATCGGCCTTCGTCGACATTGGCCTGGAACGCGCAGCCTTTTTGCATGTGGCCGACCTGTGGGAACACCGCACGTACAACCACCATCAATCCAAGCAAAACGGCAACCCGCCGCCCGCCATTGAAAAAATGGTGTTCGAGGGGCAAACCATTATCGTGCAAGTGAGCAAAGACCCACTGGGCACCAAAGGCGCCCGTTTGACCACGCAAATCAGCCTGGCTGGCCGCATGCTGGTGCACCTGCCGCAAGACCCACACATTGGTGTGTCGCAGCGCATCGAGAATGAGGACGAACGGGAAGAACTGCGGGCCAAGCTGACCCGCCTTTTGCCCGAGAACACGGGTGGCTTTATTATTCGCACCCATGCTGAAGAGGCCACCGATGAAGAGCTGACCGCAGATGTGAACTACCTGCGCACGCGCTGGCGCGAAATGCTGGAATTGACCCGCACCAAGCCCGCGCCCAGCCTGATTTACGAAGACCTGACCATGGCGCAACGTGTGGTACGCGATTTGGTGAGCGCCGACACACAGGCCATTTTGATCGATTCGAAAGAAACCCTGAAAAACCTGCTGACCTTTGCTGAAACCTACGCACAGGAAACCAAAGACCGCCTGCAACTACACCAAGGCGAGCGGCCATTGTTTGAGCTGTACAACATTGAAGACGAATTGCAAAAGGCGCTGGGCCGCCGGGTTGAGCTGAAATCGGGTGGTTATGTGATCATCGATCAAACCGAAGCGCTGACCACAATCGATGTGAACACTGGCGGCTTTATCGGCGCACGCAACTTTGAAGAAACAGTGTTTAAAACCAACCTTGAAGCCGCACACGCCATTGCGCGACAACTGCGCCTGCGCAACCTGGGCGGCATCATCGTGATCGATTTCATCGACATGAGCACCGAGGAACACAAAAAAGCGGTGCTTTCGGAACTTCAAAAAGCCCTGGACCGCGACCGCGCCAGAACCAGTGTCACCGACTTCTCTGCCTTGGGTTTGGTGGAAATGACCCGCAAGCGCACCCGCGAAAGCCTGGCGCATTTGCTGTGCGAGCCCTGCCCAAGTTGCCAAGGCAAGGGGCAGGTTAAAACAGCCCAAACAGTGGCCTATGAAATCATGCGGGAAATTGTGCGGGAAAGCCGTCAGTTCAACCCCAAAGAATTTCGCATTCTGGCAAGCCCGGCAGTCATCGATCTGTTTCTGGAAGAGGAAGCACAGCACTTGGGCATGCTGGAAGAGTTTGTGGGCAAGCCAATTACCTTGCAGGTTGACAATCTGTTTGTGCAGGAACACTACGACATTATCCTAACCTGAACACCGATGAATTTAAGTCAAGCCAGCCACCAACGCCTCGAACTTCTAGCCCAAGACAGCGGCAAGCGCGTGTTGTTGCCCTGCCCTTTGAGTCAGCGTGAATTCGACTTTTCAAGCAATGATTATTTGTGCCTGGCCCAGCGGGGCGACATTGTGCAAGCAGGCCATGAATGTGCGAAGAAATACGGTGCAGGTGCAACAGGCTCGCGTTTGTTGTCGGGCAATCTGGAATGCTTTGAAGCACTGGAGGCACAGGTCGCACAATTCAAAAACGCAGAGGCTGCGCTTGTATTTTCAAGCGGCTACCAGGCCAATGCCAGCGGGCTTGCCGCGCTGCTTGAGAAAAGCTTGTGGGGTGGCATGGTTGGTGGTACTGAGCCGCTGGTGTTCACCGACCGCTTGAACCACGCCAGCCTGCACCACGCCTGCCAGTTGGCAGGGGTGAAGCAAATTCGGTTTCGTCACAACGACATGGCGCACTTGGCTGAGTTGCTCGATAAGCACGCTGAATCATCTCAGCCAAAAATCATTGTGTCGGAAACTGTTTTCGGCATGGAAGGTGATCTGCTTCCGATTGAAAATCTCGCCGAACTCGCCTTGCAACATCAAGCGGTGGTGTATCTCGACGAAGCCCATGCCACTGGCGTGTGGGGGCCGGAAGGCAGGGGCCTTGGTGCGATTCAGCACCCCGCAATTGATGCACTGAAGGCCATGGGACACTGGGTGATCATGGGCACCTTCAGCAAGGCTGTGGGGGTCAGCGGTGCGTACATTGCTTGCAGCGAAATATTCAAACAGTACCTGGTGAACCGTTGCACCGGCTTTGTGTATTCCACAGCGCCTTCGCCTTTCGTGATTGGCGCGGTGAGTAAGGCGCTGGAAATTATTCCTGGCCTGAACAAGGAACGCACCGCGCTGCACACAGCCGCCGAAACACTGCGAAAGCGTGTGCATGAACTGGGTTTTGACACCGGCCTGTCGAACACCCACATTGTGCCGCTGGTGGTGGGCAGCAACACTGCGTGCCTTGAACTCAAAGCCCATTTGCAGCAAGTGGGTATTCGAACCTCTGCTGTACGCCCGCCCACGGTGCCGCCCAATGCTGCGCGAGTTCGGCTTGCACTGAACACAGGTCACACCCTTGCAGTGTATGAACAACTGCTCCACGCGCTGAGCAACTGGAAGGTGAGCGCATGAAGCAGCCGGAAATTACCCAAGTGCTGTTGCTGGCCCATGGCTGGGGTTACAACCACCGATTCTTCAATGCCCTGTTGAATTCGCTGCCCGCCAGCACGCGCAACTCCACGCTGTTTGTTTGCCTGGAAGCCGGTTACTTTCCGGAACAGGCCAAGCAAGGATTGATGATTTTCACGGCAGGTATCAACACGCCAGGCCAGTGGGTACATTACCCCGCAGAAGTGCTGCACAGCCTGGTGTTGGCGTATGCTGAAGTACCCTGGCTGGGCCTGGGGCACTCGCTGGGCTTTTCCAAACTGCTCGATTTTTCAGTGCGCTGGCACAGCATGCTTAGCGTGCACGGCTTTACGCACTTTACAAACAACCGTGTGCTTGGGCGCATGATCCGCAAGGCCGAACAGAACATGGCCGAAGTGCTGGCCGACTTTCACAACCGTTGCGTGCACAATGCGCAATGGGCCACTTTGGACGAACAAACCTTGTTGGCCGACCTGCGCAGCATGCAAGAGTTAAACGCTGCGAATGCATTGCAACAGGCCCTTTCACAGGGTGCAGAATTGCATGCGTGGGCCAGCAACACCGATGAAATCGTGCCCATGGCCTTGACACTGCAATGCTTCGAGAACCACTTGAAACATCAAAACCGCACACTGCACACACTGGCTTCCGAACACGCAGGCATTGCCACCGCGCCTGCGCGGTATACTGACACCTTGTTGCCCTTGCTAAGCCAGCATTAATTTCAAGCCACATTGAAATGTCTGAAAACGCCTTGCCGCGAAAACTGAATTCAGCCCACGCTGCCTCACGCCGCTTTTCCGACGCTGCCCGCGACTACGATCACCATGCGCGCGTTCAAAAACATTCAGCCCAACACCTTTGTCAGTGGCTGGATCAAATGCTGCCTGCCGATTTCAACCCCAAAGCGTGTGTCGATGTGGGCAGTGGCACCGGTTTTTTAACCGAGCATTTGCTGAACAAATACCCCGAAAGCGCAGTACACGCAGTCGACCTGGCGCAGGGTATGTTGACCGAGTTAAAACGCAAATACCCCACAGAACGCTTGCACACCCACTTGCTCAATGGCGAGGAACTGGCCGTAGAACACCTGTGGATTCCCAACCATTCCTTGTTGGTGTCGGGCATGTGCGCACAATGGTTCAGCAACATTGAAGAGGCCATTCGACGTTGGCTTTCAGTGTCGAACACAGTGGCCTTCAGCGTGCTGCTGGATGGCTCCTTTCAAGCCTGGGAAGTGGCACACGAAGACACCGGGCAAACCAGCGGTTTACGCCCCTTGCCCAGCGATGACGACTTACAAGACATCATGAACGCGCTGGTGGCCGAAGGCATTGCGGCAAGTACTGCACACCACACCAAAAACTTTCTGGACCACCATCCCGATGGGCTTTCATTTGCACGCAGCCTGCGTGCCATTGGCGCAGACCAACCGCGCATAAACCACACACCAGTGAACTTGCGCAAAGTCATCTCTGCACTTGGGGACGCCTGCACCATGAACTACCACATCGGTTTTTATTACCTGGAACGGCCGTGAAACATTTGTTTGTGACAGGCACCGACACCGGCATTGGCAAAACAATCACCAGCGCCTGGCTGTGCAAACACTGGCAAGCGGATTATTGGAAGCCCGTGCAAAGCGGGCTTGAAGGCGGCAGCGACAGCGGATGGATTGCGCGCCTCAGCGGCTGCGCTGTGCACCCGGAAACTTATCGGCTAACACAACCACTCTCGCCTCACCAGGCGGCCGATATCGATGGCGTCAAAATTCAGCTGAGCGATTTTGTGTTGCCCACAGCCGATCGACTGGTGATTGAAGGCGCAGGCGGCTGCCTAGTGCCTCTGAACTGGCGCGACACCATGCTCGACCTGATGAAACACTTGGGCAGCTGTGCCCTGCTGGTGGCCCGCAGCGGGCTTGGCACCATCAACCACACCTGCCTTTCACTGCAAGCCTTGAAAGCCGCTGGTGTGCCGGTGCTGGGTGTGGTGTTGGTGGGTGAAACAAACCCCGCCAACCGCGAAGCCATTGAGCACTTTGGTGAAGTGCCCGTGTTGGCTGAATTGCCGGTTTTCAGTGAATTAAAGCCACAGGCGCTGGAAGAGTTCGGCATGCCAGATCGCCTTGTTCGCGCGCTTGGCAGCTTGTGAGTTCCCTGACCACATGAAACCACTTTCTCACACTGAATTGCTTGAACTGGATGCACAGTACTGCTGGCACCCGTTCACACAAATGCAAACAGCTGCACCGCCCTTACCAGTGGTTCGTGGTGAAGGCGAATTTTTATTCGATGCCCAAGACAACAAATACTTTGATGCGGTTTCAAGCTGGTGGGTGAACATTCATGGACACGGCAACCCCGCCATTGCACAAGCCATCGCACTGCAAGCGCTTGAACTGGAACATGTGATGTTTGCGGGCGTTACCCACCCCCCCGCAGTGCTGCTAGCCCAGCGCCTGATACACAACGCCCCTGCCCCCATGGCCAAGGTGTTTTACTCCGACAATGGTTCTACTGCCATTGAAGTGGCCTTGAAAATGGCTTTTCAATATTGGCAAAACCAGGGCGTGGGTGGCAAAAAGCGAATTGTCGCGCTGCAAGGCGGCTACCATGGCGACACTTTTGGCGCGATGGCCACTGGCAAGTCCAGCGGCTTTTACGACCCGTTTTCTCCCTGGCTTTTTCAGGTGGATTTCATGCCCACTGGTGTTTGCGCCTGCACTGAAGAAGAAGCTTTGGCTGCACTGGACCAATTGTTGGCCAACAATGTGGGAGAAATCGCCGCGCTGATATTGGAACCCTTGGTTCAAGGTGCCAGCGGCATGCGCTTCATGCGCCCAGCCCACGTGGCTGAATTGTGCAAACGCTGCGAAGCGGCCGGCGTGCTGGTGATATTCGATGAAGTGTTCACCGGCTTTGGCAGAACTGGCACCCTGTATGCCGCCGAGCAAGTGGCGCAGTTCGGCGGCCAGGCCGACATTATTTGTATTTCAAAAGGGCTTACAGGGGGCTTCATGCCCATGGCCGCTACGCTCACCAGCCAAGCGGTGTACGACGCATTTTTAAGTGACCAGGTGGGCCATGCCTTGCTGCACGGCCATTCCTACACCGCCAACCCGCTGGGTTGCGCTGCTGCCTTGGCCAGCTTGGCTTTGTTCGATGAAGAAAGCACATGGGCAAATATTCGGCACATCGAGGCCACTCATCAGCGCTGGCTACCCACCCTGGCTTGCCACCCCCTGATTGAAAACCCACGCGTGTGCGGCACCGTGGCAGCCTTTGAGCTAAAATCCAGTCACAGTCAGTATGGTTCTAGCGCAAGCCAATGGATTCGACAAACGTTTCTGGAGTTGGGCATTGTGGTGCGCCCCTTGGGCAACACCGTGTACTGGGTGCCGCCCTATTGCACCGCCCCTGAAACACTTGAGAACGCTTACCAAACACTGATGCAAGTATTACAACGCTGGGGCAGCCTGATTGCACCTGGCCCCGGAAGCGAATTGTTCTGAAGGATGCACATGGAAAGCCAAATTACCTGGGTTGAAAACAAGAAAACAGCCCCACCCGCCCTTGATACGCAGCGCTGGAGCATTGAGGCCATTGAGGCCTTGTTCGCACTGCCATTCAACGACCTTATTTTCAAGGCACAGCAAGTGCATCGCGAACATTTCGATGCCAACACCGTTCAACTTTCCACCCTGCTGTCGATTAAAACTGGCGGCTGCCCGGAAGATTGCGGATACTGTCCCCAATCGGCCAAGTACAACACAGGTGTTGAAGCTGAAAAGCTGATGCCCATTGATGAAGTGTTAAAAGCGGCCCAAGCCGCCAAGGACAAAGGTGCCACACGTTTCTGCATGGGTGCAGCGTGGCGCAGCCCCAAAGACCACCAGGTTGACGCAGTGGGCGAAATGGTAACAGCTGTGAAAGCCATGGGCCTGGAAACCTGTGTAACCCTGGGCATGCTAAAAGAACACCAGGCCAAACAGCTGCAAGAGGCTGGCCTGGACTATTACAACCACAACCTGGACACCTCGCCCGATTTTTACGGCGACATCATCAGTACCCGTACCTATCAAGACCGCCTGGACACGCTTGATCGCGTTCGCGACGCGGGCATCAAAGTGTGCTGTGGCGGCATTGTGGGCCTGGGTGAAACGGTTACACAGCGTGCAGGTTTAATTGCCCAACTGGCCAACATGGCTGAACCACCCGAAAGCGTGCCAATCAACAATTTGGTGAAGGTGGAAGGCACACCGCTGGCGGATAACGCCGAAATTGACCCACTCGATTTTGTGCGCACCATCGCCGTAGCCCGAATCACAATGCCCACCAGTTTTGTGCGTTTGTCGGCTGGCCGCGAGAGCATGAATGAAAGTACACAGGCGCTTTGCTTCCTGGCGGGTGCCAATTCCATTTTTTACGGTGAAAAACTGTTGGTAACAGACAACCCGGAATTGGAGCGTGACACCAAGTTGTTCAAAAAACTGGGTTTAAAGCGACTTGAGAGCTAAGCAATAAAACCCATTGTTTTTAATCAAGAATTCTTAAACAGCAGGTTCAAATACCTGAGTCAAATCAATGGTTTGGCGGGGTGAAGGCAAGCCTTCTCCCGCTTTATCCACATCAAAAATACGCGCATAATTAAAGCCTTGCATGCGAAACAGCGCAAATTGCTTGAATTGCTGCTGTTTGAAGGGAATAAGAATATGAAAAAAACACTCATTTGTGCCTGCCTTGTGCTGGCACCTGCCTTGGCCAGTGCCCAAGCTGGTGGCGTGACATTGAACATTGATGGGCAAAGCCCACTGAGCAAATGGGGCCGCTGGACCAGTGCCGAGAATGGTGGTCTGGGTTACGGCTTCCGCCTGGGTCAAGACCGCAGTAAAGCGCCAATGGGCGCCCAATGGGGCACCGGTGACTGGGTATTCAAGCTGAGCCGCGAAGAAGGCAACAGATACCCCGATTTGTTCTTTGGTTTGAAAGTGTCCGAGAACCAGCTTCAAACCACCTCGCTGGGCTGCATGAGCAACAGTGGCAGCGCCACGCGCTACAGCAGCACCCTGTGTGGCGTACAACTGGACATGAATTTGCAGTAACTGAGTCAGTTTGAATTGAATGAAAGAAGCACCTGAATAAAACCAGGTGCTTTTTTATTGCCTTGAATCAACGCCTGAGCCTGAAATAGAAAAAGCCACCCGAAGGTGGCTTTTTCAAACTTTGCATTCAAACCAAGCTTAGGCTTGGCATTGAATTAGAAGTTGTGACGCAGACCGATTGTGAAGTTGTCCTGTTCGAACTTTTCACCGGAGTTTACACCAGCAACTACTTCATTCTCCAAGCGGTTAAAACCAACGTAGGTGCGTGTACGCTTGCTGAAGTCGTAGTAGTAAGCGATCTGAGCTTGAGTTACCTCAGAAGGATCAGCCAAGTTGTTACGCTCGGAATCAGCGTAAGCACCGAAAATACCGCTGTTTGCTGTCAAAGGAACAGTTGCTGACAACAGATATTCAGTGTTGCTGTCTTCGCCGTTAACAGCGTTGGTGCCATACAGTGAAGTTTGAGCAACCAAACCTGCCAAGCTGAAAGAACCGAAGTTGTAAGCAGCAACACCTTGAACAGTGCGCTCTGGCTGAGAGGCTACTGTTGGATCTTGAGCTTGCTGGTCAAACATGTTGAAACCACCACCAATTGTCAAGGCGCCAACTTTGTAAGTTGCAGCAACTTCAGTTTGACGTGTTGCGTTTTCCTTAACTTCGCCTGGAGTCAGGTCGTTGTTGGGATTGTTGTTGTTTGCAGCAGTACCAGCCAAGGCGTCGAGGTTGTTACCTGAAGTCATTGCATGACGAGCTTCGATGGCTACGCCAGCGATGTTGGTTTTGTAACCGAATGAGTTGTCCACGCGCTGTACGCGATCAATCGCTACACCAGTGGCCAATGCTGTACCGCCACCACCGATGGTAGTCAAAGGACCGCCTTGGTTAGAAACGCCACCAGTCAAAGAAGCCTGGGTGTACAAAGGAGCAACAGTTTCGTTACCACCGTCTTGCTTACCGGCCACGAATGTACCCCAACCACCCTTCATACCGATGTATGAATGACGACCACCAACACCAGCGTTGGAGTCAGCGGATACTGAGAACTCATAACCAAACACCAGGCTCAAACCACCGCCCAGGTCTTCCTGACCCTTGATACCGAAGCGTGAAGACACGTCTTCCAGGGCGAAGTTACCACCAGTTTGCTGGCCATCGTCATCTTGTGACTGATGATCCAAAGCTTGGTGTACACGACCGTACAAAGTTACGTTTGATGAATCAGCAAATACTGGAGCGGCAAATGCCAGGCCCAGAGCAGCAGCTACTAGCTTCTTGTTCATATTTCACCCTTATTAGTGTTGGTTGAATCTTTGCCGCCATTTCTAGCGGCACGAGAGACAATGTACACGGGGACCCTTGGGCCGACCAACCAAATCGTGGTGTGAGAATGGGGAAATCGGTGTTTTTGTCGCTGACGTGCAACAGGGGAAATTCATCAAACCGATAGTTTTATGACATCAACAATTCGCCAAAATCGCCTTGAAAGCCGCAAAAAGCCTTGCGAATGAAAAACTTAGAATTTCGGAAGTTTCCAAACCCTGGGGCAAAGTGACTGCGCATTGGCACAGCCATTTAACTGTGACTTTTAACCAACAAAAGACGGTCTGAACGACCCATTTCAGCGCAAATTCGGGTGACCGGTTCAGTGGCACAGATCACTCGATCCGCGTAAGCAATCAGGCCCATGGCCTGCGGCATGCCGAGCTGTAAGCACGTGGGGTATTTGTCATTCAAGTGGCGGGCCAGAAGGCGATTGTCTCCAACAATGGCTGCCACGGTAAGTTGCACATTGCTGCCAGGCTGGGGCAGGTGGTTTTGCAGGGCCTGCCACTGAACCTCCAAATTGGCTTGCCCCTCCGCCGCATCAAGAAAAGCCACTGTTTTGATCGAACTGGGCGGTACATTGCGATAAAGCTGAGTGGCATAGGCCAGCGCTTGGGGCCCAGCCAGCAACAAGGGGCGTTCAATTTGAAGAAACAAAGGCAGTTCTTGCTGAATGAAACGGCCATCGACACCCAGCATTTTTTGAACATGCTGAAATTGCACAGCGGCTTGCTGTTTCAATTCAGGCTGGGAAGCCGAAACAGAAACCCCAATACAAAGGTCAAGTTTCAAACCGCGCAGCTTTTTAAACTGGGCACGCTTTTCAAGGTAATAAGAAAGGCGACTTTGCGCGGGGCGGCGGGGCTCCAGCGACTTGAGGGGAATGTAGGCGGGCACCCGTTCGTCCATTTCAAACAGAAACAGGCTTTCACGGGGGCCAAACAAAACCCAGTCGGCACCAGGGTACTCGGCCTGCAATTGCCCCAAGGCGGCACGTGCGGCCAAGGCGTTCTCAAAACCCTGGCCGAACCAAACGCCAACTCGTTGAACCCCTGACATCAGGAGCGACCCAACCGTGGGGTTTGAATGGTGCCCACCAAGCCGTCGATGTTGCTTTGTTTGCCAAACTGGGCCAGCACGATTTGCCTGCCCAGTGCGGCCATGTCGCGGGCTTTGTGCGGCTCGGCAAGCACCATGCCCAGCGCTTGAACCCAAGCCTGTAGCGCACCGGGTGCATGGGGCGCGGGGCACACATAACCAGTGATGCCACTTTGTACGGTTTCAGGCAAGCCGCCTACGTTGCTCACCACCACCGGCACACCCAAGCCCAGCGCCTCAATTTGGCTCATGCCCAAGGGTTCGTAGCTGGAAGGCATCACCAACACATCGGCACGTTTAATCAGTGGCGCAACCGGATTCAGCATACCGGGCAGCAGCACATGCTTGCCCAGCCCCAAGCGCTGCACCTCGGTTTCTATGGCTTGGCGAGTTTCACCTTCACCGGCAGCCACGTACAACAAATTCGGAAACTGGGGCAGCAAGGCTTTCACCACCTGCAACATGAAACTGTGCCCCTTTTCAACCCTGAACATGGCGGCATGGGCAATCACCGGGCGCTGTTGCAGGTCATTCAAGCGGGCATCGAGCTCGGCGGGCAAACCAAGCGCTGCGGAAGCGGCAATACTTTCAAAATCAATGCCCGGATACAGCACTCCGATTTTCTCGGGCAGTACCCCACTGTTCTGCAACAATTGGTCTTTCAAAGCCTGGCTGGGCGTGAAAGTTTGGTCAAACATTTGGTTGTAGGTGAATGCTTTGGCCGGCCCAGGCTGATAGGTGCGCATGCGGATTAATGTGGGCCGGGGCTTGAGCAAGCCAATTTTTACCAAGGCGTGTACGGTGATGGAGCACAAATTGGCGTCATGGCTGCTGTGGCACACCACCGCCACCGGCTTGTGTTGCCGAAGCAAATTGGCCAGCCTTAAAACACTCGGGGGGTGAATGGCATTTCGAAACGCCACAAACTCAACATTCAAACCCAGCTTGTAGGCTTCCTGGGAAATTCGGCTACCTGGCCTGCACAATATATAAGGTGTGTAACCTTTGGCTTTCAGACCCACCGCCTGTTCCAGCAATTGCAGTTCTTGACCACCTATATTTTTGGAACTTTCAGAGAAGAAAATACTGGTCATTTGAATTGGACAACAAAATTGGTAGGAATCACGGTCTATATTCGCTCTGTGTTTGCTCAACGTTTGTGCTGGTTTACTGGCAGTTTAATGCGCCAAAGCACACGCATGGGCGTGAATTCACTCTAATCAATACCGGGTTGAAATACTTTGCAAAAAATTTTGGTGATTAAATTAAGGCACCACGGCGATGTGCTGTTAACCACGGCCTTGTATCACGCCTTGCACGACCAGTTTCCAGGCGCGCAAATTGACACACTGATTTACAAAGAAACCACGCCCCTGCTGCAAAACAATCCGCATTTAAACCGGGTGCTGTGCATTGATCGAAAGCTGAAAGGATTTGTGCGTCTGAAGGCAGAGCTTGGCCTGGCGCTTCAAGTAAGGCGCACCCGTTACGATGCCGTGGTGCATTTGACTGACCAGTGGATTGGCGCCTTGATAGCACGCTTCTCGAACGCACCTGTGCGCGTGCAAATGGCGTATGCCAAGCGTGACAAGGCACTGTGGCATGCTTGCTTCACCGAGCGTATCGTACCCCCACCCCGCGGGCAAGCACACGCCGTGGAGCTGAACCTGCTGTGCCTGCAAGCCCTGGGCATTAATCCCCGCAGTCTGCGCGGTGAAATGGTGTTGCGCCCCAGCCCGGAAAACCTGGACAAAGCCGACGCCTTGTTGGCTGAGCATGGGGTGAACGGACCATTTGTGCTGATTCACCCCGCTGCCCGCTGGCCCTTTAAATGCTGGGAAGACGACAAGTTTGCCGAGGTTGTGGTTCATTTGTTGAACAAGGGTTTGCATGTGGTGCTGACATGCAGCCCCGACCCCGTGGAAGTGACCATGACTGCCGAGATTGAGCGATTGGCGCGTGCGAAATTCTCGCCCGGTCCGAGTCAACTGGTGAATGTGGGTGGAAAGATGAGCCTGCCTTTGCTGGCCGCCTTGTTGAAACTCAGCAAATTTTATGTGGGCGTAGATTCGGCGCCCATGCACATGGCGGCCGCACTGAATGTGCCGCAAGTTGCGCTGTTCGGCCCCTCGTGGGTGCAAGAGTGGCGCCCTTGGTCAGACAAAGCCACAGTGATTTATGCAGGCGATTTTGGGCCGCTTCCCCACCCGGACAGCATCAATACTAACGACACAACCCGTTTGCTGGCAGCCATTCCCACTGAGGTTGTGATTCAGTCGGTGGACAAACTGGCAGATTGATTTTGAATGGAATGCAGGTAATGGTATTTGCCCTGCTTGGCCAGTAACTCTTGGTGAGTACCCTGCTCGATCAGCTTGCCTTGGTCCAGCACAATGATGAAATCGGCTGTGGTCAAGGTAGACAGTCTGTGAGCGATCACCAGCGTGGTTCGACCATGACGCAGGCGCTCCATGTCTTCTTGTACCTCGCGCTCTGCTTCCGAATCGAGCGCTGAAGTGGCCTCATCGAGAATAAGAATGGGGGCGTTTTTGAGGAATGCTCTCGCGATTGAGATACGCTGGCGCTGACCGCCAGAAAGCCGCAAGCCATTGTCGCCCAACACGGTGTCCAGCCCATGTTCAAGCTTTTCAATAAACGGCAGGGCATTGGCCATGCGGGCTGCGTTCAAAATAGCCTCATCACTGGCGCCGCGCATTTCGCCGTAGGCAATGTTGTTGCGCACGGTGTCGTTGAGCAAATGACTTTCTTGAGTAACCACAGCAATTTGTCGACGAAGACACTGCAGGTTCCATTGTTTCAAATCCACGCTGTCTAGCTTGACCACGCCGCTTGTGGGGTCCAGAAAACGGGGCAACAAGTTGATAAGGGTTGACTTGCCACCGCCCGACACGCCCACAATACCCACGGTTTGCCCAGGCTTTACCCACAAATTGATATCAATCAGTGTTGGGGCCTCCGCACCGGGAAAGGTCAGCCCCACTTTGTTGAATTCAATGTAGCCCAAGGCCCGGTCGGTGGTGTGGGTGCCGCTGGAGTTTTCAATTGAACGATCAACCACACGAAATACGTTGTCGGCGGCAGCCAAACCCTTTTGCAATTGCTGGTTGATGTTGGTGAGCCGCTTGACCGGGGCCAGCAACATCATCATCGCGGTCATGAAGGAGGCGAAATCGCCCGCAGTCATGCTGTCGCTTTCCGCCAAAATACCTGCGAAATACACCACAGCTGCCACTGCAGCGGCGAGTATCCACTGAACAATTGCGGAGTTGGCAGCGCTGGTGGCCACCAGCTTCACGCGCGACTTCATGATTTCATCGGCGCTTTTCATGAAGCGATCGGTTTCTACCTTTTGTGCGCCGTAAATTTTGATGATTTTCTGCGCACCAATCACCTCGGAAATGCTTTGTACCAAATCGGCATGGGAAGTTTGCGCACTGTGCGCGAAGCGGTTCAAGCGCTTGGCTGCAACCGATACACCAATGGCGATCAATGGCAGAATTGCAAAACAGATCAGGGTGAGCTGCCAGTTGGTGTAAAGCAAGATAGCCATGAGGCCAATGACAATGGCACCGTCGCGAATCAGCACGGTGATGATGTTGAACCCCGCCTCCGTGACCGCATCCACATTGGTGGACACCGTAGAAATAATCTTTCCAGCGGGTTGTTCTACAAAATACGAATTGGGAAAACGCAAAATGCGGGACAGCATGTCAAAACGCAAGTCGTGAACCACAAGACCCGCCAATTTGGCACTGCAGTATTCATTGATGTAGGTGGCCAAACCGCGCACCAGAAAAAGCACGATGATAATGACGGGCAGCCACTTCGCCATTTCGGTTCGTTCACCCGAAAAGTTCTCGTCAATCAGCGGCTTCATCAGGCTGGCAAACAGGGGCTCGGTGACAGCAGCAAACACCAGGGCCACCAGTGAAGTGGCGAACAACGGCCAGTAACGCAAACTGTAAGACAACAGGCGTTTGTAAAGACCTTTGGCGGTGTAGTCGGTGATTTCGGGCATGCAGCGTGAACGTGGATTGGATGGTCGAAGTTTACACGGTTGTGGGTTGCAAACGGGTGCAAGTCAAGCGTCGCGTGTTTCTTCCCCAATCCGCGCGAATCCCCATCTCTCGCCAGAAAACCTGTATATCCCTTGCTGAGCCTCGCGATGCCTGAGAACGCCCCTCCTAAACAGCGGGTCGGGTTCGTTCTCTGTCGCCCATGCTGGGCAACACCGGCCCTGCTCGGCACGCAAGGGCAGGTTTTCTTGAAGACGAGGTGATCGGGATATCGCTGCGGATTGTGGCAAAACCAGACTGGTGATTATTCACGCACCCGCGAATCAACGAACAATCAGCCAAACACCCATTTGGCATTGCCCTCACCCAGCCAACCCTGCATTTCAATCAGCAAGTCTTCTTCCGGGCGAACTTTCCACTCGCTGCTCAATTGGGCCACACAGGCCGCATGACCGTTGTGATAGTCGATTTCCACCAGGCAACCTTGTTCAGGATCACGGAAAGGCTCCAGCATGGCGCGCAATTTTTCAGCATCCGACTGCCCATTCATACTCAGCCGCAGTCGGCTTACAAAATGAGCCCGGGCACTGGCCAATGAGTACAAGTTTTCCGCAGAAATCCTTAAACCACCGGTGTAAGAGTCTTCGGACACTTTGCCTTGCAACACCAGCAAGGAATCTTCTTTCAGCAAATTGCGGTTGGCTTCAAATTGTTCATTGAAAATTGACAATTCCACCTGCGCGGTGGAATCGTCGAGCAGCACGATTGCCATTTTCCCGCGCTTGGTCATCATGGTGCGCAGCGAGGCAATTACACCCGCCATCCACACCATGTCTCGGCCGGGCGACAAGTCTTTCAGCTTCAATTTAACAAACTGACGCACCTTGTCTTCATCGGCCTTGAACAGGTGTCCGCTGAAGTAATAGCCCAGCGCTGCTTTTTCCTGCTGCAGTTTTTCGCGTTCGCTCCAGGTGGGCACTTCCACCAGTTCAGGCGGGGCATCGCCGCCCAAGGCCTCGCCAAACAAGCTGACCTGCGCTGCGGTTGCAGCCTGTTGTGCGGCCCACTCCATGGCCTGGCCCGAGCTGGCCAGCAATTTGGCCCGATCGGGGTTCAGCGCATCGAATGCGCCTGCGCGGATCAACGCTTCAATCACCCGCCGGTTGATCTGTTTGCTGTCCACGCGTTTCACGAAATCAAACAGGCTGGTGAAAGGGCCATTGGCATTGCGCTCGGCCACAATCGCCTCGCAAGCGGCCTGGCCCGTGCCTTTCACCGCACCCAAACCGTAACGAATGGCACTGGCGCGTTTTTCGCCGTCAATTCGAACTGCAGTAAAACGGAAGTTGGACTCGTTCACATCCGGGCCCAGCATGGCAACTGTGGTGCCCGCCTTCTTTCCAGGCACCTGACACATGGCCATGGCGTCTTCAACAAACACCTTTACTTTGTCGGTGTCGTCCATGTCGGAACTCATGGACGCAGCCATGAACTCGGCCGGGTAATGCGCCTTCAACCACGCAGTGTGGTACGCAATCAGCGCATAGGCCGCTGAGTGCGATTTGTTGAAACCATATTCCGCAAACTTTTCCATCAAGTCGAAAAGCTGCTTGGCCACTGCTGGGTCTACGCCACGCTCGGTGGCACCAGTCGTGAAAATTTCACGCTGCTTGGCCATCTCTTCGGGCTTTTTCTTGCCCATGGCGCGGCGAAGCAAGTCAGCGCCGCCCAGGCTGTAGCCCGCCAGAATTTGGGCGACCAACATTACCTGCTCTTGATAAACAATCACACCGTAGGTGCTTTTCAGAATGCCTTCCAGCTTGGGGTGGAAGTACCACTCTGCCCGGCCTTTGCCGGTTTTTGAAGTTTCTTTTTTACGCGCGATGAAGTCGTCCACCATGCCGGAACCCAAAGGGCCAGGGCGGTTCAGCGCCATCAAGGCAATGATGTCTTCGAAGTTGTCGGGCTTGAGCTTCTTTTCAAGGTCTTTCGCCGAGCGCGATTCTGACTGGAACACAGCGGTGGTGTTGCCATCCGAGAACAACTGGTACACCGCAGGGTCGTCTAGCGGCAGGTCTTCTAGGCGGAAGTCGCGCTGGTCTTCGTAGTTTTCACGCACCCAGCGCACGGCCCAATCCAGAATGGTCAGGTTGCGCAAGCCCAAGAAGTCGAACTTCACCAAGCCTACGGCTTCCACGTCGTCTTTGTCGTACTGCGACACCACGGAGTCGGTGGACCCATCGGCGCAATACAGGGGGCAGAAATCAGTCAGCTTGCCCGGTGCAATCAACACGCCACCGGCGTGCATGCCCACGTTGCGGGTCAGGCCTTCAAGGGGTCGGGCCACGGCAATAATTTCCTTGGCCTCGTCTTCGTTTTCCACACGTTCACGGAACGTGGGTTCGTCGGCCATGGCGCGGTCAAGGTCCCAAGGGTCGGCTGGGGTTTGTGGAATCAGTTTCGACAAGCCGTCACAGTACATATAAGGCATGTCAAGCACGCGGCCTGCATCGCGAATCACCGCCTTGGCACCCAAGGTACCAAAGGTGGCAATTTGGCTGACCGCATCGCGCCCGTAGTTTTGCTTCACGTAATCGATCACGCGGTCGCGGTTGTCCTGGCAAAAGTCGATGTCGAAGTCGGGCATTGAAACCCGTTCAGGGTTCAGAAAACGTTCGAACAGCAAGTCGTAGCGCAAGGGGTCGAGGTCAGTAATACCCAAAGCGTACGCCACCAGTGAACCAGCACCCGAACCCCGGCCGGGGCCCACGGGTACACCGTTTTTCTTGCCCCAGTTAATGAAATCCTGAACGATCAGGAAATAACCGGGAAAGCCCATGCCAATGATGGTGTCGCATTCAATCTTCAAACGCGCTTCATATTCGGGGCGTATTTTTTCCCGTTCCTCAATGTTGGGGAACAGGTGTGCCAATCGCTTTTCCAAACCCTCTTTGGACAAATGAACGAGGTAATCGTCCAGTGTCATGCCATCGGGTGTAGGGAATGCAGGCAATTTGGGTTTGCCCAATTCAAGCGTTAAGTTACAACGCTGGGCAATCCGAATGCTGTTGCGAATGGCACTGGGAATATCAGCAAACAGTTCCGCCATTTCCTGCGCGGTTTTGAAATACTGTTGCTCTGTAAAGCGGCGAGGCCTGCGCGGGTTCGACAAAATTTCGCCCTGCGCAATGCACACGCGGGCCTCGTGCGCACGGAAGTCTTCAGGCTTTAAAAACTGGATGGGGTGCGTGGCCACCACTGGCAGCTGCAATTTGGCTGCCAGCTGGCAACTTAAGTTCACCAAATTTTCAGCTTGGGTTGAGCCATCACGTTGCAACTCAATGTAATACCGGCTTTCAAAGTACTTCAGAAACTTTCGGGCGGAGTTTTCTGCGCGGGCCATATTACCGCCCAGCAAAAATTGGCCGACATCAGAACCTGCAAAGCCTGAAACGGCGATCAGGCCATCGCAGCCAACCTCATCAAACCACTCAAACTTCAGGGTGGCCTTACCGCGTTTCTGGTTGCGCAAGAAAGCACGGCTTAACAGCTCGCACAACTGCAAGTAGCCCTTGTGGTTTTGCACCAGCAGAAGCACCCGCGCAGGTTGTTCTTCATCCCGGTCGCTTTCTATCCACACATCGCAAGCAGCAATTGGCTTAACACCTGCGCCGCGCGCTTTGCCATAAAACTTGATGAGCCCAAACAGGTTGGACAGATCTGAGATGGCCAGCGCGGGCATGCCGCAGCCAGCAGCGGCCTTGACAGCCTCGCCCACGCGCACCATGCCGTCAAGCACCGAGAATTCGGTGTGCATGCGCAGGTGAACAAATGTGGAAGGCAATGTGGGGGATGAATTGGTCATCCCCCTATTTTATCCGCAAACGGATATTTGATTACAGCCCATTCACGTCTTGGGCAAACTATTAGACTGCGAGTTTCTTGGCAAACTCAGCCACCCTGGCACCATAAATTTTGGCAGTTTCCAGGTCAGAAGCAGGTGGGGTCACGTCTGCGGGTGCATTGTCCGATTGGGTCATCACCCCCACCCAGGAGCCCACACGGTTCAACTCGTTGACATCGCCTGGCTTTTGGGCACCGGGTGTGGCACTGCCCACCCAGATCATGCCGTGCTGCATGGCATAGGTTACAAAGTATTGAAGGGTGCTGAGCTTGTCGCCGCTCATGGACATTGAATTGGTAAAGCCACCCGCCACTTTGTTTTTCCAGCCCTGGTTAAACCACACCTTGCTGGAGGCATCTGCGAACTTTTTAAAGTCAGCAGATGCGCCACCCATATAAGTGGGCGAGCCAAAAATAATGGCGTCGGCCTTGGCCAGTACGTCCCATGTGGCATCGTTCACGTCGTTAACCGAAACAAGGTGGGTTTGAACACCCGCCACGCCTGCTGCGCCCTGCTCAACAGCCTGCGCCACTTTGGCGGTGTGGCCATAACCACTGTGATAAACAATTGCTACTTGTGTCATGTTTTACTCCCTCGTTGTTGTCACTATTAAGCTGGCAAATCGAAAAACAGCACTTCGGCTTGCTCGCTCACATCAAAATTCAATTCCCGCTCGCCGCTGATCAACAGCGCATCACCGGTTTGCAGCAGCACATTGCCCACAGTTACCGAACCCGTGGCTACATGCAAATAGCCTTTGCGTGCAGGGTCCAGTTCACGGTGCACGCTCTGATTACTCAGGCGGCCTGCATACATTTTCGCGTCCTGATGAATGAAGGCGATTTTCTTTTCATCTGCCTCAGCCCTGTCGCCCGTCACAATCAAACCAAGCTGGCCAGTGATTGTGGCTACATCGAGGTCGTGGTCCTTGTAACCGGGATCAACTCCATTCACTGAAGGCTCTATCCAGATTTGCAGCAGGTGTGCCACATCGGTTTTGTGCGCATTCATTTCTGAATGGCGAATGCCGGTGCCTGCACTCATGCGCTGAATCTGATTGGGCTTGATGGCCGAGCCGCCGCCCAAGCTGTCCCGATGGCTTAGCTCGCCGCCCAACATGTAGGTAATAATTTCCATGTCGCGGTGGCCGTGAGTACCAAAACCGGTTTGTGGCTGAACCCAGTCCTCATTGATCACACGCAGTGGGCCAAAACCCATGTGCTTGGGGTCGTAGTAGCTGGAAAACGAAAAGCTGTGATAGCTCTCAAGCCAACCATGGTTGGCGTAACCGCGCTCGTTGGATTTTCTGATCTGGAACATGTTCAACCTCCTGTTGAATGATGAATTCAGTGTAGGGGCTGCCATGCAGCCAAACAAGGCGTAGAATTTGATGAACTCATTCAAAAAAACTGAACCCATGACCATCAACCTCGACAGCCTTGCCCTGCTTGAATTGATTGAAGCGCGGGGCAGTTTCGCAGCGGCGGCCGTTGCCTTGAACAAGGCCCCATCGGCCATCACCTACCAGTTGCGCCAATTGGAAGAAAGCCTGGATGTGTTGATTTACGACCGTTCAGGCCACAAAGCGAAGTTAACGCCTGCTGGCAAAGCCCTACTGGAAGAAGGTCGCAAGCTACTCGAGAGCACCGATGCACTGACCAAACGCGTGAAAGCCGTGGCCAGCGGGTGGGAGGCAGAATTGCGAATTGTGTTGGACTCGGTGGTGCCGTTTGAGCAAGCGATTCCGTGGATACAGGCGTTTGATGCGCTGGAATGCCCCACCCGCCTGCGCTTTTCCAGTGAAGTGTTGTCAGGTACTTGGGAGGCGTTGTACTCGGGCAGGGCCGACCTTCTAATTGGCAGCCGCCTGGATCAAAACCAGTTTGCAAGCGCAACTGGCCTGCACATTCAAAGTTTTGGAAACTCTTTGTTTGTGTTTGCCGTGGCACCCAACCATCCCTTGGCTGAGGTGGAAGAACCCGTGTGCATCGACACAATACGGCAATACCGTGCGGTGGCTGTTGGCGACACTTCCCGCAACTTCAAACCGCTGACATTTGGGTTGCAAAGCGGACAGGCGGTGCTCACCGTGCCCAATCTGCAAGCCAAAGTGAAAGCCCAACTGGCTGGCCTGGGTTGCGGCTGGCTGCCCTGGAATTTGATTGAGCAAGAAGTGGCAAATGGAGAACTCATCGTCAAGAAAACCGAGGACACCACCCGCCAAAGCAGCCTTTGCTTTGCCTGGCAGCGTGGCAGCCAAGGCAAGGCGCTGGACTGGTGGACCAAACACCTGGCCACGGTTCAACTTAATTTTCAGCCACCTCAATAAAGAGTTCTGAACATGCCCGCACAAGCGCCCTACATCGGCCGCTTCGCCCCCTCACCCACAGGCCCTTTGCATTTGGGCTCACTGGCCACCGCGCTGGGCAGTTTTCTGGATGCGAAGGTGCACGGCGGAAAATGGCTTTTACGCATTGAAGACATTGACGAGGGGCGTTGCGATGCCGCATCAGTTGAACACATCCTTCA
The DNA here is from genome assembly GCF_005871185.1 of Limnobacter alexandrii. Lineage (GTDB taxonomy): Bacteria > Pseudomonadota > Gammaproteobacteria > Burkholderiales > Burkholderiaceae_B > Limnobacter > Limnobacter alexandrii. Next base: position 1,056,553 of record NZ_SWKN01000006.1, on the reverse strand, counting down.
CACCTTGAAACGCCACGGCTTGAACTGGCATGGTGACTTATGGGTTCAATCGCAACGGCATTCGGTGTATGAAACCGCATTGAAATGCTTGAGCGAGCGGGGTTTAACTTACCCCTGCGCCTGCACCCGAAAAGAAATTGAGGAAGCCAATTCAAGGCGTGCACTCGGTGAAAACCGTGTTTATCCCGGCACTTGCCGACACGGCATGCCAGCAGGCCGGAAGGCCCGCGCCATTCGTTTTCGATGCTCTGCTGAACACGTTAAGTGGCAAGACCACAGACTAGGCGACTTCAACGATGATTTGAACAGGAGCAGTGGCGACTTTGTGCTGAAGCGGGGTGACGGTTACTGGGCCTACCACCTGGTCGTGGTTGTCGATGATTTGGCAAGCAAGGTGACGCACATTGTGCGCGGTGAAGACCTGGCAGACACCACGGCTCGGCAAATTGCGGTGTGGAAAGCATTGCAAAGTGGGCTTGATGCAAAAGCTGTTTTTCAGCCCCCCGCCTACTGGCACTTGCCAGTGATATTGGCCGAAGACGGACAAAAGCTGTCCAAGCAAACCGGGGCACAAGCGGTGCCGGAACATGACCCTGTGCTGAATTTAAACACCGTGTGGCAACACTTTGGTTTGGACAAAATAAAAGCCACTACAACGAAGCAGTGGCTTGAATTGGCGTCCCCTGTTTGGGCCAACTACCGGGCTTAGTTCCGTGGACTGCCGCCCAACAAAAACGCCACAGGCGCAGCATTCTTGCTTTTCGGTTTGTTGTTGCCCGCCGAATTTTGGCCCGTCGCAGCCTCGGCAGCCGCTTTGTCTTCCTTGGATTCCTGATAAGGCTGGTTGAACAAGGAGTCTTTCACCCGGGTTTGTGCCAATTTGGCGCGCAAACGTTCGTATTCCGCATCCCGGTGAATTGGCGCGTTGTCATTGAAACGCGCACCTTGGTAGGAGGTGTCGCGAGCCGGTCGGCGTTCGCGTGCCGGGGCTGTATCATCGCCACCACGAGCGGGGCGACGGTCAGAGCGACCCTCGGTACGCGAAGCACCACGACTCTCGCTGCGACCCTCGCGGCCACCACGCTCTTCCCTTGGCGCACGAGCACCCGGCACAAAACCTTCCAGCTCTTCACGCACAAAGGCTTTGCCAATCAGTTTTTCAATGTCTTTCAAAGCGCGTTCGTCGCGCTTAACAACAAAGGAATACGCAGTGCCCTTGGCACCTGCACGGCCCGTGCGGCCAATTCGGTGAACGTAATCTTCAGGCGTGGTTGGCAAGTCATAGTTGATTACACAGGGCAAATCAGCAATGTCCAAACCACGGGCAGCCACATCGGTGGCCACCAGCACAGTTACTTCACCGGCCTTAAAAGCTTCCAGCGATTTGGTCCGCTCAATCTGGGTTTTGTCGCCGTGAATCGCGGTGCTGGATACGCCTTCTTTTTCAAGGTGGCGCGCCAAACGGGCTGTGCCCAGCTTGGTGTTTGAAAACACGATCACCTGGCTCAACGCTTTGCTTCTAATCAGGTGGCAAACTGCCATGCGTTTGTCTTCTTCACTGTCGAGCGCGAATATGACCTGCTTGATGTTCTCGGAAGTTGCATTGCGGCGCGCCACTTCAATCAGCGTGGGCGAGACCATGAAGCTTTTGGCCAGCTTCTGGATTTCAGGCGAGAACGTGGCCGAGAACAACAAATTCTGGCGTGTTTTAGGCAACAAATTAATGATTCGCTGCAGGTCAGGCAAGAAGCCCATGTCCAGCATGCGGTCGGCTTCGTCCAGTACCAGCACCTGCACTTGGCCCAAATTAATACTTTTTTGCTGTACGTGGTCAAGCAAACGGCCAGGTGTGGCAATCACCAACTCAGCACCACGGCGCAAAGCCTGAATTTGAGGGTTGATATCTACACCGCCGTACACCACGGTAGAACGCAGTGGCGTGTGCTTGGCATAGGTGAACACGTTGGCTGCAACCTGGTCAGCCAGTTCGCGGGTGGGCGTCAAAATCAACGCACGAACCGGGTGGCGGGCAGGCGACGTATTTTCTGTGGCCAGCGGCATCAAGCGGTTCAAAATAGGCAAGGAAAAACCAGCGGTTTTACCAGTTCCAGTCTGGGCAGCACCCATGACGTCGACGCCAGTCAGCACCACGGGAATGGCTTTGGCTTGGATTGGCGTGGGCTGTGTATAACCCTGCTCGTCGATGGCTTTCTGGATGCTGGGGTGCAGCGCAAAGTCTGCAAAGGTTACATTTGCGAGAGCGGCTTCTTCAGCGGCGGTGGCGGTATACGGTTCAGTTTGTGTCATGCACGCATTCTAAGCCTATTTGGTGCTTATTATTTGTGCAATTGCTTTAAATTCACTTGCTGCACCGGCTGGGTGCAGCAAATGTACTTTTCATACAACAGCCAATCGGCTCTGTTCGCTTACTGATTTTCAGCAATAAATTCATCCACGTGTTTAACAGCCAATCGACCTGCATTGGCTTGCGAACTTTCAGTGCCCCATGCCACATGCGGTGTAATGATGCAACGCGGGTGTTGCCACTGCACCATCAAGTGATCACGAGGTGGTGGTTCTACTTCCAGCACATCCAGTGCAGCACCACCCAAATGGCCACTTTCAATGGCCTGTTTCAACGCGTCGAACTGCACCAGACCACCGCGGGCGGTGTTGATCAAAATCGCGCCCTTCTTCATTTTGGGAATGGTGTTGGGTCCAATCAAACCTTTGGTTTGCTCATTCAACGGGCAATGCAAGCTAAGCACATCACTGTTTGCCAAACCATGCTCGAAGCTGACATAACCATCGCGCGGCTTGTCCACGCCTTGGCGCTCGATGTGCAAAATGGTCATGCCGAAAGCCTTGGCAAATTCAATCAACTTGCCGCCAATCGCACCACTTCCCAATACACCCAGGGTTTGGGTGTGCAGGCCACGCATGGGCAAAGTGTGCAGGCAGAAAAAACGCGATGCACTCCAGCTGCCATCGTGCACCAGCGCTTCCCACTCGGGCACACGGCGGGTCAACTGCAAAATACACGCCATGGCATGCTCTGCCACGGATTCAGGCCCGTAATTCACCACATTGCTTACTTTGATACCGCGCTCTGCGCAAGCGGCTTTGTCCACGTTGTCGGTACCAGTGGCCACCAGCTGAATCATTTTCAGCTTGGGCGCTGCATCCAGCTCGGCTGGACCAATTTTGACCTTGTTGATGATCAGAATTTCAGCATCCTTGATGCGTTCTTTCAGCACATCTGCGGTGGTGAAGGGGTATTCCGTCCAAGTGTGCTTGCACTCGGGGCGTGGCAGGGGGGTACGGACGGTCTCGCTTTCCAGCCAAACAATATTCATGTTGTGTGTCTCCATTTCAGTTGCTAGAAGGCTACCGACTAATTGCTGGCTTCGACACTGGGGCTAACCATGAAAATGCGGCTCAGGCTACACTGCCAAATACACACGGGGGGATTACTCGATGGCAGGCAAGTACGAAGGGAAGATCAACATGGCCATGGGCGTGACCAAACAAAAAATCGGTGAACTGACCGGCAACAAACAATTGCAGCGCGAAGGCCAATTTCAGAAATTGAAAGGGGCCACTCAGGATGCGGCTGAAACAGCAAAAACAACGGTGAAAAGCACAGGCAAAGCCTTGGGCAAAGAGGTCAACAAAAGCCTGAACCAGATACGCAATAAACTCAAACCTTGACCGCAATGTTTCTGATTTGAAGCTCATCCGCCACGCCGGCTATCCGGTAACAATTCTTGCCCGCTTTTTTGGCCTCGTACATTTGCTCGTCACTCACTTCGAGCAGTTCCTGGACAGAATTTCCATGCAATGGGTACATGGCAGCACCAATACTGCACGACACCGTCAAACCGTGATTTTGACGCACCCGCACCAACAGCTTGTCGCAGGCAAATGACTCAATAATTCGTTCGGCAATGTTTTTCAACAATTGAATATTGCAGCGCGCCACGATAATTGCAAACTCATCACCCCCCAAACGCGCCACGTGATCCACATTGCGCGTAGCGCCTTTAAGCAGCGTTGCACTGGTCTTCAGAATTTGATCGCCCGCCTTGTGCCCCAAAGTGTCGTTAACCGCCTTGAAACCGTCGAGATCAAGAAACATGAGGCCCAGTGTTTCTCCGGGCAACAGCCTGGAAAGACGTGCCTCCAATGTCATGTCAAAACCTCTGCGATTCAGCACCCCGGTCAGTGGATCGCGCTCAACCTCGTTGCGTAAATCCTCGACATTTTTGCGAATGCTGACATCGTCCACAATCAACACTGCATGCGCACCCTGAATTTTGTCGTTGTACACCGCAAACCGAAATTGCAGAACCCGACCGTCGGTGAAATTCAATTCCACTGGCTTCTCGTGGCTGCCAAAGTAATCGGTCACCAAATCTTTCAAGCGAATGCGTTGCTCTCGAACCACGCCAGCCCGAATCAATACCTGCTCCAGGTTGGCACATTGTGTATCCAAACCCTCAATTTTCAGCATCTTGGCCAGCGCCTTGTTCAAGTAAAGTAACTTGAAATGCTCATCCAGATAAGCAACCCCGCTGGCCAGCGAAGAAAGTAGCATGTCAAGCCGGTTTTTCTCAGAAACCGAACGTGCGTGGCTTTCCTCCATGGCCTTCATTTGCAACTCAATGGCTTGAGCCATGCTGTTGAAAGCCGTCCCCAGGCACGAAATTTCATCACTGCCCGAGACCTTGATTCGGGATTGTATTTTCCCCGCCTGCAGTTCCATCGCTTTGCTTCGAAGGTCCTCCAGCCTTGCAGAAAGGGTGTTGCTCAGGCCCAATAAAATCATTGAGCAAGCCAGGGCACTCAGTAGGAAAACGCCCACCAGGTAAAACAGCATGTCATTGCGATCGCGATATACCTCGTCCTCATCGAATAAAATCTTGAGTTGTTGTCCTGCTGCCGACAAGTTAAAAGTTGACAGCAGAACAGCCGGATGTACCGATAAGTTTTCGGGTACCTCACCCATGGCATAGGCGAGTTTGTCATCCACATTGATCCAGACTGCCGAAGGTTTGTAGCGGGAATAGAAGTCCCGAACCATGGAGCTCAAAGTGTCTAGTGAATAGGTCTGGTTCGTCAATTGGGCCTGGAACAGCTCGGTCTGAAAACTTTCCTGAATGCGACGCAAATCCCGTTCGGCCAAATTACCCATGTGCGTGTATTGAATGGTCGTAAAAATGCCCCCCAGCAACAACTGAGCCACGAAAGTAGCAAGCAACCATTTCCACTTGAAAGACATGCTGAACAAGCCCGTTTTGGAGAACATTCGCAATCAGTATGCCGACTCGGCTTGAAGCCCGGAATCCCACGAGAGGGGCACTTTTCCGGCAATCGAAAATAAAATGACTTATTTCTGCAAACAGGTGTTGTGTTCAATATTGTTTTTTGCCATAATTGCGGGCTTGCCGAGGTGGCGGAATTGGTAGACGCGCTGGACTCAAAATCCAGTGGTAGAGATATCGTGCGGGTTCGATTCCCGCCCTCGGCACCAGCCCCCAGTTTCAACGAGTCTCACACATGAAACTGTCAGAATTCGATTTTTACCTTCCCGAACAGCTTATTGCCCAGCACCCCCCTGAACATCGTGGTCAGTCGCGTTTGCTCGTTTGCAAGCAACACCAGCCCATTGAAGACCACCAGTTTGCACAAGTGCTGAATTTGCTACAGCCCAACGATGTATTGGTAATCAATGACACCAAAGTACTGAAAGCGCGCCTGGAAGGGCAAAAATCAAGCGGCGGGAAAATTGAAGTGATGCTGGAGCGTATTCTGGATGACAGGCGCTTTACTGCAATGATTCGGGCCAGCAAGTCTCCCAAACCGGGCAGTGAAGTGGTGCTGGCCGGCGTGGCCACGGCCCGCGTGCTGTCCAAACACGACATGATGTACCAGCTGGAACTGCTGGAGAGCAGCCTTAGCCTGCCCGAGCTGCTGGATGCGCACGGCGCCCTGCCCCTGCCCCCTTACATTGAACACAGCGCCAATGCGCAAGACGATGAACGTTACCAAACCGTGTTCGCGCGCGAGCCCGGTGCTGTGGCCGCCCCGACAGCGGGCTTGCATTTCACCGACGAATTGCTTCAACAAGTGAAGGCACGCGGTGTAAAACTGCTCAACCTCACGCTGCATGTGGGTGCCGGCACCTTTTTGCCGGTTAAAACAGACAATGTGGACGAACACGTGATGCACAGCGAGCGCTATGCCATTTCCGGCTCACTGATTGAAGCCATGATTCACGCCAAGGAACATGGCGGCAAAGTGGTGGCTGTGGGCACCACTTCCCTGCGCGCGCTCGAGGCGTGGGCCACTGAAACTGGCTGCAATTTAAGCACGGCAGACGGTTTGAACAAAGCCTTACAATTTGCGCACACTGGCCATGCCGGGGACACCGAAATTTTCATCAAGCCGGGCTACCCCTTCAAGGTGGTCGACAGGCTGATCACCAACTTCCACTTGCCCAAAAGCACCCTGCTCATGCTGGTGTCTGCTTTTGCAGGCAAATCCAACATATTCAACGCTTACGAACACGCAATTGCGCAACAATACAGATTCTTCAGTTATGGCGACGCCATGTGGCTTGAACGCTCCGAATGATCGAATCTGCTTATCCCATAATTTCCCATGATGGCAGCGCCATCCAGATGATGCGCTGGTCGAAAACCGACACCAAACCACATTTGCATTGGGCACACGCCACTGGCTTTAATGCAAAAACGTACACACCGCTGCTGCGCGAGCTCACTCCGCATTTCGACGTTCACACGTGGGACATGCGAGGGCATGGAGAAAGTCGATCAGCTGGCAATCCAAAAACATTTCGCGGCTGGAGCACCTATTACAAAGACCTGATCGCCGTGCTTGATCAAGCCAGCAAACCTATGTGGCTGGCTGGCCACTCGATTGGTGCCACCACCAGCCTTGCCGCTGCGGCACAACGCCCTGAAAAAGTGAAGGGCCTTATTCTTGTAGAACCCGTATTGCTTGATCCCAAACAAGGATTTGCGCTGCGCCTGGCCAACTGGTTTGGTTTTGCAGACCGAATTGCAATGGCGGCCGCTGCGGCCCGCAGGCGTGCGAGCTTCCCGACACATCAAGAGGCCTTTGAGAATTACCGCAGCAAAAAGGCATTTGGCACATGGAGCGATGAATGGTTACATGCCTATGTGCATCACGGTTTCGTGCCCACCGAACAAAATGAAATGGAGTTGGCCTGCCCACCAAGTTGGGAGTCGCTCACCTTTCAACACACTGAGCCCAATGCCGCACGCTGGATTCGCGACCCGGGTTGCCCCATTCACATTCTTGCAGCCGGAAAAGGTTCTACATTCCCGGCGACTGCGCATGCTCGCATTCAAAAAAGACTGCCCAAGGCGCGTATCGAGGTGCTTGCAGATGCAACGCACTTCTTGCCCATGGAACACACCGGTCTTGTGGTGCAGCGGATTCGGGAATTGGCTGGGGTTTAAACCCAGCCTGAAATAAAAAAAGCCCGGTGAATTCTCACCAGGCTTTCTCAATCCACAGCAATTGCATCGAATTTATTCGACCGCTTTCACCATGTCTTCAATCACTTTCTTGGCATCACCAAACACCATCATGGTTTTGTCCATGTAGAACAACTCGTTGTCCAAACCAGCATAACCGGCATTCATCGAACGCTTGTTCACGATAATGGTTTTAGCCTTGTAGGCTTCCAGAATCGGCATGCCTGCAATCGGGCTCTTGGGGTCTTTCGCAGCGGGGTTCACCACGTCGTTCGCGCCCAATACCAGCACCACATCGGTCTGCGCGAATTCGCTGTTGATGTCTTCCATCTCGAACACCTGATCATAAGGCACTTCAGCTTCAGCCAACAACACGTTCATGTGGCCTGGCATGCGGCCTGCCACTGGGTGAATCGCATACTTCACAGTCACGCCCATGTGGGTCAGCTTCTCGCTCAGTTCTTTCAATGCATGTTGGGCACGAGCCACCGCCAAACCATAACCAGGCACAATCACCACGGTTTCAGCGTTGGTCAGCAAGAAAGCCACGTCGTCGGAAGAACCACTTTTTACAGTGCGCTGCTGGCCATCACCTGCTGCGCCTGCGTCGGCCTCGCCACCGAAACCACCCAGAATCACGTTGAAGAAGGAGCGGTTCATGGCCTTGCACATGATGTAACTAAGAATTGCGCCTGACGAACCCACCAGCGAACCGGCCACGATCAACATGCTGTTGTTCAGCGAGAAACCGATGCCTGCCGCCGCCCAACCAGAGTAGCTGTTCAGCATGGACACCACCACTGGCATGTCTGCACCGCCGATTGGAATAATCAGCGTGACGCCCAGGATGAAAGCGGCGATGGTCATGATGATGAAGGGTGTCCAGTCTTGCGTGACTGCAAACCAGATACCGCAACCCACCATCACAATGCCCAACACAGCATTCAGCTGGTGCTGGCCGGTGAAGCGAACAGGCGCACCTTGAAACAGGCGGAACTTGTACTTGCCGCTCAACTTGCCGAAAGCGATGACAGAACCCGAGAAGGTGATGGCACCCACGAAGGTACCAATGAACAACTCGATTTTGTTGCCCAGCGGAATGTCGAACATGCCCTTGGCAGTGATACCAAATGCATCGGGCTCAGCCACCGCTGCAATCGCAATGGCCACCGCAGCCAAACCGATCATGCTGTGCATGAAGGCCACCAGTTCAGGCATTTTCGTCATTTCGACGCGCTTGGCCATCACGGTACCCAAACCACCGCCCACCACCAAACCAGCCAGCACCCAACCCAAGCCAGTCACCGCAGATTGACCTGCGATTTCTGCCAGTTTGAAGATCAGGCCAATCGTGGTTGCAATGGCAATGGCCATACCCACCATGCCGAAGGTGTTACCCAAACGCGAAGTTGTGGGGTGTGAAAGGCCTTTCAAGGCCTGAATGAAACAGATTGACGCCACCAGGTACAACAGCGTCACTGCGTTGAAACTCAATTCCATAAATTTCTCCAGATCGCTGTTGGTTTACTTGTTCTTTTTCTTGAACATTTCAAGCATGCGACGGGTGACCAAGAACCCACCAAACACATTCACTGCCGCCAGCGCCACGGCCAGCACACCCATGAATTTGCCCAAGGGTGTCACGGTCAACGCGGCTGCCAACATGGCACCCACAATCACGATTGCAGAAATTGCGTTGGTTACCGCCATCAAAGGGGTGTGCAAAGCAGGGGTTACGTTCCAGACCACGTGGTAACCCACGTAAATGGCCAGTACAAAAATAATCAGGTTGACCACGGTGGGGCTAATTGCGTCCATGTTGGCTCCTTCCTTAAGCGTTTTTGCGTTTGAGTTCGCCACCGGTGCACATCAGGCACGCGGCAACAATGTCGTCTTCCATGTCGATTTTGAAGGCGCCTTCCTTGTCGAAAACCAGCTTCAGGAAATCAATCACGTTGCGGGCATACAGTGCGGATGAATCCGCTGCCACCATGGCGGGCAGGTTGGCATAACCCACAATTTTCACGCCGTTCACGTCGACAATTTCGTTCAATTTGGACAAGGGGCAATTGCCGCCCTGCTCCACCGCCAGGTCAATCACGACTGAACCCGGCTTCATGGCACGCACAGTTTCTTCGTGCAGCAATGTGGGTGCCTTACGGCCCGGAATCAAAGCCGTGGTAATCACGATGTCGCTTTTGATCGCTTTTTCGTGAACGGCAGCGGCTTGGCGCTTCATCCAGCTTTCAGGCATCGGGCGGGCATAACCACCTACACCTTGTGCAATTTCGCGCTCTTCGTCCGATTCAAAAGGCACGTCCACAAACTTCGCACCCAGCGATTCAACCTGCTCTTTCGTAGCTGGGCGAACATCGGATGCTTCAATAACTGCGCCCAAACGCTTGGCCGTTGCAATGGCCTGCAGGCCCGCAACACCCACACCGAGAATGAGCACACGAGCGGCTTTCACCGTACCGGCAGCGGTCATCAACATGGGCATGAAGCGCTGGTACACGTTGGCCGCAATCATCACAGCCTTGTAACCAGCAATGTTCGCCTGCGAGGAAAGCACGTCCATACTTTGCGCGCGCGTTGTGCGCGGTGCCGCTTCCAGAGCAAATGCGGTCAGGCCAGCCTTGTTCATGGCCTCCAGTGATGCATTGTCAAAGGGGTTCAGCATGCCCACCACCACCTGCCCGGAGCGGTAAGCAGACAATTCGTTCTCAGCGGGTGCACGCACCTTGAGAATCATGTCGCAACCACTGATCACATCCATGGCGCGATCAACAATCGTTGCACCCACGTCCACGTAGGCTTGATCGGTAATCGAACTGGCAATGCCGGCGCCGGCTTGAACAAACACTTCGTGTTTTTGGGAAATGAGCTTTTTCACCGTTTCTGGTGTAGCGGCTACACGCGTTTCTCCGGACCTGGTCTCGGCCGGGATTCCGATTTTCATGGAACTTCTCCTTGTGGGAAAGCGCTTTTATTTGATGTTTAAGAACTGCAAATACACTGCTGGTGCGGACTATAGCACGGTAGTATCGCCCAATCTAAGGGAATACCACAACCCAGCATTTGACAATAAATAATGTCACAATTGGAATTGTGCTCGAATTACCTGCAAAGAAAAACGAAGGGGTGGCTTTACCCACCCTGGGTTCAATCAAAAATCAAACTGGGCAGTCAACTTGAAATTGCGCCCCGGATCTGGGTATACACCCACCGGCTCTACACCCGAAAAAATTGCAAATGCGTTGTAAAAACCTTGGCTGTAGTACTGACGATCAAACAGGTTGTTGACAGAAAAAATCAGTTTCATCTGCTCAAACCGATACTTGAACGCAAGATCTGCCAAGGCATAACCGGGCACCTTGCCCTCTTCGTTTGGTGCATCTAGGTCACCCCCCAAACGTTGATCCGACTGCGCCGTGATCAAAATCTCGGAATCAAACCGGTCTGAAATTTCGTACCCCAAACCAAGCAGTGCCCTGTGCGCTGGCACCAGCGGCACGCGCGTACCGCGCAATTCACCCGTACGAAATTCGGAATCGGTATAAGTGTAGGCTGCACGTAAATCAACGCGGTCCGTCACGGGGGTCGAATGTTCCATTTCGACCCCAAGTCGTTGGGTTTTGTCCAGATTGATATTCGTGAAGTTCACGTTGGCAATTTCATCATCCAACATAATTTTAAACAGCCGCAACACCTGCTCAGTTTCACCTGCCCGGCGCCGAATTCCCACTTCCAGTTCTTTGGACAACTGCGGATTCAGGAAAGTAGCGGGCGACGGTCTTGACGTGGGATCGTTTTCATCAATATTCGGCACGCGAAAACCTTTGTTGAATTTCGCAAAACCAGTCAGCGAATCGGTTAGTACACGGGAGAAACCGAGTTCATAAGCTTCGAGGTCAATATTTCGCCGGGTTTCTCGATCAGCAGGCACATTAAAGCCCGAATCATCCGTGTCAAAACGGAATTGATCAATGCTTTCCAATCTGTAGCCCAGATTCACGCGCAGGGTATCGCTAACTACCAGATCGTCGCCAAGGTGGAGGGCCCTCGATTTTTGCTGCCCTTTGGCGACAAAGGTGCCAAACGAAAACACGCCCACAGAATCCAGGCGCGCCTCCTCAAGTGCAACACCCAGGGTAAGCTGATGCACACCGCCCAAACCTTCCATGTTGTCGGAGACAAACACTGACAACTGGTCTTGCACAAGATCACGCTGACCACGCGGGTTGCCGTCTTTGAACGTTCGGCTTTGATCTCGGCGGGACACATCAACACCATAATCAAAGGGCATGTTGCGGGAACGCAAATACACACTGGTAAGGTCGCGTTTGAAAAATGAAAAATCGCCCACATTACTTGGCGTTGGTCTGGCCTGACGTGGGTTGGCCTTGAACTGGACCAAGCTTAGAGAACCAGGAAATTGAACATCGCTGGACTCAGTTCCAAATTTCACACCGGCAAGCACCTTGTCGCCCATCCAGGAAAGTCCGGCCAGTGCACTGCCGAAATCTTCAGCGCTTCGATCGCGATAGCCTTCCGAAGCAGACTCCGTTATATCCAGCGTGAACCCGATAGACCCCGCCCCGCCCCGCAGCCCCAACGTGGTTTCCAGTAAATTATAAGAACCCACAGACACGGCCCCTGTTCCCGACAATGGAGCATTCGCCTGAGGTTGTACGGTGGTTATTCGAATTACGCCACCAGATGCACCATCGCCATACGCCACCGACGCTCCGCCGCGCATAATTTCAATTTGCGCCACAGCACTTAAGGGAATACTTGAAATTCGGGCGGTTGCCAGTTCCTTTTCACTGTATCGAATGCCATCAACAATCACTGCCACGTTGCTGTCAGGGCTGGAACCACCAAAACCACGCAGGTCGAAACTTGCATCACGCGAACCAACCAGACCGGACCGGGTATTCACAAAACCCAACTTCTGGATCACTTCAGCCAGCGAGGTATAACCTGAGTTCTGGATTTCTGTCCGAGTAATCAAAGTAGCAGACGGAGGCGCCACTACCTTGCCATCCAAAAGACGATTGGATTTAACAACCACCGCAGGCAGATCATACTGCCCGGCCACGGTTTTTTCTGCGGTTTGAGAAAATGCCGCGCCCGTAACGCACGCCAAAGGAAGCAATACAAAAATGGTCGATTTCATGATGATCATCACAGTTAACCGCGCCCACCGCGCAGCAAGAAAATTCGCTGGGGGAACAGTACACAGGCGGTCATTCAGAACGCGCAAGCAAGCCAAGGACACAACAGCCCTGGAAGTCACGGAGAAAAGTTCGGTAAAAAACAATTGGCCGCCTGCGTGCTGCCTCCCCGCAGCACCAGTCGCTCGCCTGAATGGGACAGGCTGAACGGTCAAGGCCGGTATCCGGGCTTGTAAGTTTTGATGTGTCGCCTTCCCAGTTGCTGCGTTTAGAGCAGCTTTACTACCAGTGGCAAAATGACACACCCGCACTTACGTACCGTTGCGGGGGCAGCGCAGGCTTGAACCTGCTTCCCGTTTAACTGCGCTCAAAAAATGAGCACAAGCACCTTAACCCTGCTATTCTAACGTGTTTTTTTAACACCCAAACACCGGGCGCATGCCGTTTAGGTAGTGCGATTGAAAAGCCATGTCAGAAGTCTGGAAACCCAGCGTTACAGTAGCGGCCATTGTGGAGCATCAGGGCAAATTCCTGATCGTGGAAGAACACACCACCGATGGCATCAAGCTTAACCAACCCGCAGGCCACCTGGACCCAGGTGAAACGCCACAGTTTGGTGCTGCGCGCGAGGCGCTGGAAGAATCGGCCTGGGAAGTAAATCCTTTGGGTTTGCTGGGCATTTACATGAGCCGCTACACCAGTTCCCGCACCCTTGAAGATGTCACTTACCTGCGTTTTGCTTTTGCCGCGGAAGTGGTGAAGCACCACACCGACCGCGCTTTGGACGAGGGCATTATTCGCACTCTGTGGATGACTGCGGAAGAACTTCGCGCCTGCCAGGACCAACACCGCAGCCCCTTGGTGATGCGTTGCGTGGACGACTTCCTGAACTGGAAGGCGGGCAAGCAACCCATTATGCCGCTAGAGCATGTGTACACGCACCCCAGTGTGCTTGCAGGGCCCCTGCCCCCCGGCGTATCGTAAATATCATGGCAAAAACAGTGGTTATAGGCATGTCGGGCGGGGTGGATTCCTCGGTGTCGGCATGGCTGCTCAAGCAGCAGGGTTACAACGTGATTGGTCTTTTCATGAAAAACTGGGAAGACGATGACGACTCGGAATACTGTTCCAGCCGTCAAGACTGGCTGGACGCCGCCAGCGTGGCTGATGTTGTTGGCGTAGACATCGAAGCCGTGAACTTCGCAAGCGAATACAAAGACCGGGTGTTCTCGGTGTTCCTGAGCGAGTACTCGGCTGGGCGCACACCCAACCCCGACATTCTTTGCAACAGCGAAATCAAGTTCAAAGCCTTTCTGGACCATGCTTACAGCTTGGGGGCCGATTACATTGCCACTGGTCACTATGCACGTGTGCGGGAAGTGAACGGCGAATTTCAGCTGTTGAAAGCGGTGGACCACAGCAAAGATCAATCGTATTTCCTGCACCGGCTTAACCAGGCACAACTCAGCAAAACCCTGTTTCCGCTGGGTGAAATACAAAAAACCGAAGTTCGGAAAATTGCGCTTGAACTGGGCTTGGCCAATGCCACCAAAAAAGACAGCACCGGCATTTGCTTTATTGGCGAACGCCCCTTCCGGGAATTTTTGAACCGCTACCTGCCCACGGCACCCGGCCCCATTCTGAACGACGAAGGCCAGCAAATTGCCGAGCATGTGGGCTTAAGCTTTTACACGCTGGGGCAGCGCAAAGGCATCGGCATTGGTGGCCAGAAAGAAGGCAATGGCGAACCCTGGTTTGTAGCCCGCAAAGATTTGAAGAACAACACGCTGTATGTGGTGCAAGGGCACGACCACCCTTGGCTACACCAGAAGGTTCTGACAGCCGAACAGGCGCACTACATTTCAGGGCATGCGCCAAGCAGTGCGCACATGGCTTGCAAAGCCCGCTACCGTCAAGAAGACTCCGCCTGCGACTTCAGGTTGACCGATCAGGGTTTCGAATTGAACTTTGAAGAAAGCCAGTTTGCGGTTACACCTGGGCAAAGCGCCGTGCTGTACCAAGGCGAGGTTTGTCTGGGTGGTGGCGTTATTGCCTGAAACACGGCATAAAAAAGCCCCGACCAATTCGGGGCTTTGTTCTTTGACGCATTAAACTGAGTTACTCAGGCTTGGTGTCTTCAAAACTGGGGCGACAAGCCAGACGTTCGGAATATTCATTCAATTCCGGATACAACTCGCGCCACTTCAATTCAGGCATGCGGAAATCCAGGTAAAACAGCGCACAGCCCACCGTGATATCGGCCAAGCTGAATTGCTCGGTCAAATAAAAACCGGGCGTGGTTTTAATGCGGTGAGAAACCCAGGCCAAGCCATTGTGGATTTTCTGGGTTTGGCGGTCGATCCATGCCTGGCTTACTTTGTCGCCTTCGTGGAATTTCTTCTCCAGAATGATATCCACAGCGGCCTGGCTAATGCCTTGCCCCAGTGACTCCATGGTGCGCACCAAAGCGCGCATGTTCGGGTTGGTGGGCAACAGGGGCACTGTTGGCATCATGTATTCAAGCGTGCCTGAAATGACCAAAGAATCAAATACAGTTTGCCCACCGTCCAAAATCAGGCAAGGCACTTTGCCCAGCGGATTGTGGTCGGCGATGCGGGTATTTTCATCCCACACGTTTTCCAGAACAAACTCGTACGGAATTTCTTTTTCTTGAAGCTGAACGCGAATTTTGCGCACGAAGGGGCTAGTCAGGGATCCCACTAGTTTCATCACAGTTCTCCTAAATACAATCCTGGATGAGATTGCGTCTTGTTTTTTACGACCTGAAAGTGTCTAACAGTTTTACAAATTGAACAAGCAGAATTCCAAAATACCACCTCGGACATCACTCGGCCCAAACAGTTTCCGGCGAGACAGGTTACAATACAAGGCTTTGAAAAACCTCAATTTTTACCGCCCGCATGATCTCTTCAGACTCCTTAAGCACCTTAACCGCAATCAGCCCGCTTGACGGCCGCTATCAGTCCAAAGTGGCCAATTTGCGCCCTCTGCTCTCTGAAGCCGGGTTCATGCACCACCGTGTGATTGTCGAAATCGAATGGCTTAAAGCACTGGCCAATGCGGGTTTTTCGGAACTGCCCGCTTTCTCTGCTCAGGCTTTGGCCAAACTCGACGCCATCAAAACCGAATTCTCAGAAGCCGACGCCCAACGCATCAAGGAATTTGAAGCCACGACCAATCACGATGTAAAGGCTGTTGAATATTTTATTAAAGAAAAATTTCAGGCCGATGAAGAACTGAAAAAATCGGCTGAATTTGTTCACTTTGCCTGTACTTCTGAAGACATCAACAACATGAGTCATGCCCTCATGTTGAAGGCAACGCGTGAACAGGTCATTTTGCCGACACTGGACCGCATGGTGACCACCCTGCGCAATTACGCCCACCAGTTTGCGGACCTGCCCATGATGTGCCGTACCCATGGCCAGCCCGCCAGCCCCAGCACCATGGGCAAAGAATTTGCCAACGTAGTGCACCGCCTGGAACGCGCCATTGCCGCCATCAAGTCGGTAGAACTACCCGCCAAAATGAACGGTGCAGTGGGCAACTTCAATGCGCATTTGTCGGCCTATCCTGAATTTGACTGGGAAAAGCTGAGCCGCGATTTGATTGAAAGCCTGGGCTTAACTTTCAATCCCTACACCATTCAAATTGAGCCGCATGATGGCATTGCCGCCCTGATGGATGCAATTGCACGCACCAACACCATTCTGATCGACTTGAGTCGCGACATTTGGGGCTATATTTCACTGGGCTACTTCAAACAGAAACTGAAGGCCGGTGAAGTAGGTTCATCCACCATGCCGCACAAGGTCAACCCGATCGATTTCGAAAACGCAGAAGGCAACCTGGGCATGGCCAATGCCGTGCTGAAGCACCTGGCCGAGAAGCTGCCTGTTTCTCGCTGGCAGCGCGACCTGACCGACTCCACCGTACTTCGCAACTTGGGCGTGGGCATTGGTTACGCCATATTGGCCTATGAAAGCTGCTTGCGTGGTTTGGGCAAACTGGAGGTGAACGAAGCTGCTATTGCCGCCGACATCGACAACGCCTGGGAATTGCTGGCCGAACCAGTGCAAACCGTGATGCGCCGCTATGGTTTACCCAACCCTTATGAACAACTGAAAGAGCTGACCCGCGGCAGGGGCATTACCCAGGCAGGTCTGCAACAGTTCATTGCCCAGCTTGACTTGCCACAGGCCGAGAAAGAACGCCTTCTGGCGATGACACCGGCCAGCTACATTGGCAAGGCCGCAGAGCTGGCCAAGCGAATCTAAAAATGAAATGGGGCGACACTTCCACTCAACGATACAAGCAAGAGCGGGAGGTGTCGCTGCCGTCTTGATCAAAAGTTCTCACGGTAATTAAACCTCCGCGTGCGGAAACTTCGTATCTGACGCAATTTTCTTCTACACCCGTCTGGTTTGGATTCAAGCGGATATCTGCGTCATATTGCTGATATTCGAGCCCAGGCACTGGTGTCACTGTCACCGCATAGTTTTCCGAAACCACATTGGGAAAATGAGCTTCCAATTGTGAGTAATTGCCATATCGACTAAACCGATCTCTATACTGAATTTGCGCAACTGTAATAGCATGCGTCAAATCTGCTCCCTCTATCCGAAGTGCTTTTTTTTTGTAGTATTCAAAACCAGCCAGAGACAGACTCCCCAACACCCCGACTATGGCCAGACTGATCATCAATTCAATCATGGTAAAACCGGTCAATTGCAAGCGATTCTTCAACAAATCGACCTCACGTGGGTTTAACAATACTTAGATAAAAGCGCTCGCAAAGATATCCCGATTCGCAAGCATTCGCATTTGAATTCGTTTGCAAGGAATTTTGAAAGTCCCGCAACTTGTATCCCACGCTAATGTGAAACAACTCCAGCCCGGAGCCACTTTGCGCCACCTGACAATCCGTCAGCTTCAAGTTCATAACCGGCACAGCCGAGTGAAAACTCTCGTGCCAAACACGCAACACATTCGATGATGAAGTATGGCTTACCGATTGAGACGAATTACTTAAAGAATTCGCGATGCGCGCGGATTCCTCAACCATCGCCGTACATATACCCTGAATATGGGTTTGCCACTCCGTGACACTGCGCCCCCTAGCAACATCAAGGTCCCCGGCAATCTGGTACAGCAGGTTTGAATATTCCTTGACCGCAATGCTGATCTGAGTTCTGGAGTCGCTCCCAGCCGCCACAACACTCAGGGAAAGCTTCGCCTGTACCGCAGCATAGCTTGCCAAAACTACAAGACAGCTGACGAGGATCGCCTCGAACAGTCCGATACCACGCTCAAATTTTGGAAATTTTTGCACGGAAATCACCTTTCAAAAAAGCGGATTGAAGGTTCAAGCCGGGACCGAACCGTGCGTGTTTCGGGGACACAAAATGCCTCGCTCACTGTTCTGCACATCTGTACCAGTGACGTTGTGTTTTGAGAGCTGTCGTTTCGACTCACGACACACTGACGAACTTGATCGGTTCTGTCCGTGAAAAAATAAAACAAAC
Organism: Limnobacter alexandrii; assembly: GCF_005871185.1. Taxonomy (GTDB): domain Bacteria; phylum Pseudomonadota; class Gammaproteobacteria; order Burkholderiales; family Burkholderiaceae_B; genus Limnobacter; species Limnobacter alexandrii. The sequence continues at coordinate 1,038,304 of NZ_SWKN01000006.1, read as the reverse complement.
CACCCATCCGTTTGTTTGTATTCTCTCGACTGGCATCTGAAATTGCTGAACTGTTCATTTCCAATTCAGCCGAACAGTTTTTGTACCTCGGAATACCCCACCAACGCCTGGGCGCTACTGCAAAACCACGATTTAACACCACCAGGTCGCCATCCACAACAACGTTCGCATTCAAAATGACATCCTCGACATACAGAGTCCCAAGCACGATGATTAATTGAGCGGCAGGATACTCTAGGTGACGCCAATACACGCCGTCCGTACCACGTGCATCGATCACCACCACCGCGTTGTCAAGCATGGATTGAGCCCCGGAAAAAGGTGAACTACAGGGTGCACGATTCACCGTTGTGTCCCAGCTAAAGCAGCCTCCCGAGTTGTTCACGGGATTATTCCAGTGATCACGAATCCAGCGAGGCGTCGTATTGTTGCGGTAGGCCAAGAAGTTTTCCCACCTTGGGTTTTCCACCAAGAATCGAAGCGTCCTGTTCTTTTTATGCTCGGTGCTGTCCAAAGCATCGCGATAGGCTGTGTGAGCGTTCATTTGGCTCAGTGAGTTGTTCCAGCTTTGCTCTGCATTCGCAATTCGTTGCCCGCGCAAGGAATCTGCACTACTGAGCAGGTCTGCACGCTGGGCAATCAGTGCGTTCTTTTCATTTACGGCTTGATCGATACTCGTCTGAATTTCCGCAGCTCGAGTTTGATTGCCCGCTGACTGCGCCGCATTGCGATCGGTGACAAGCTGATCTATCTGACTTTGCCTGCCCGCGATTTGCGAGTCATATTTATCATGCGCTGCCCTGGCCTCGTCAACCCAGGAACGCTGGGCATTGGTCTTTGCCGTTTGCAGAACCTCGTATCGATCCTTAATCTGCTGCCACAGGCCCGCATTTTGCCTCTCCAGCACAGACTCGCAACCCAATTGCGGCTCTCGGGGCCTTGATCCCTGTAACGCCTGATCAAGATTCTCTCTGGACAAGTTATGTTGCTGTACAAGCTGTTCAAAATTCACCTGGGGGCTATGTGCGACATGGGGGCTTTGCTCACAAAACAAAAGTGGTGGTTGAGCATTCAACTCGCCTACAGAGCCGCCTTGGCCAGAGGAATAAACAGGTCTTCTTCTGACTAGCTGCCCTGCCTGTTCGAATTCAAGGTCGACTGCCCCCTGGGAACGTACATCGACGTAATAGTACACAACACCGACCTTCCGCCAATCCTGCTCATCAGAAGTGGAATCGCGGCCATTAAAAAGACCATGCGCGGAACGCTGGGCAATTTCAATTGGCAACATTGAGTTCAAATTGGCGTTGGTACCCGCTCGACTGACGCGTGCGACATCATTCAAATCAAGTCCCAAAAAATGCTTGAGAAGTCGATCCGGCTGACCTCTGAGCCCATTCAAATATGACACATTGGTGAAATCAGAGGCGCCATTCAGTGAACTGGAAAAACCTGCAGTTTGTTGCAGCAAATTTGGATCCAGAAGATCTGGACTCAGCTCCTTTCCAGGATTTGAAGGATGGTTCAGATATGAGTAACTGAGGCTTAATGGCCCCGACGCACTTGATGCCAAAGCGCCCCCTCTCCCACTCGGTGTTACGCCCAGTACCTTCAGCCCGACTCCTGTGGTCGGGTTTTGCCCACCCGATGCAGGTGCTGAGTTTCGCGCAATGACTCGCCCACCAATTTCAAGTGGTTTGTAATAGGGCAATGGTGGCATGTTGTGCGTACCCATGAACAATGCGTTTTCCGAGAACGAAACTGCAAGATTGGTCTCCAGGCCTTCGGCCAGCATCGCAGACGAACGCGTCCCGTTGACGATGTTTCCTGTCACGGTAACTGGCGCTTTCCAAAGCACAGCAGGGTCAATAATCCGGTTGGGATTCGCAGCCACAGCGCCCGAGTACACTTCACCCATGGTGAACCCGCCAACGGTTCGTAAATTCAATGGCTTGAACTCATATGCATCATTTTGACCGCATGTTTTCCAACTAACCTCCGAAGAGGTAGTGCTAGTACTAACCTCCTGTTCCTCACAAACTTGTCGCCCTGCAGTACAGCTCTGAGAAACAAAACTCTCGGAAGGGATCATGGAGCCAAATAGTTCATGACGGGCGCAGGCACCTGCCCCCTGAGTGTCACACTGGAAAGACCCCACCACTCGATAATTCAGCTTCCAGCTACCGGGTTCAGGGCGATGGCAATAGTCTTCACGGTGGCTTAATGACGCATATATTTCAATCTTGTCTCCCTCTGCCGTGCGGCTTGCGATCATGATTGGCCTGAACACCCGAGGCAAGACCGAACCCACCGGCCCAATTTTTGGATCATTGCACAGGGAAGCAGATGGATTCTCAAACTGCGCCTGGACCAAAGACAAACGGTTGTGATCAAGTGAGTTGAAAAAGGCACGCAGCTGATTAACGCCTTCATTGGCATTCATTTGCGCTTTAGACGTGTCCCAAGTATTCAACACCGATTCTTTCTTGAGACTTAAAATGCCAGAGTCACTGATCGATAAAAACATGACCAAAGCCACAATGCCCGAAACGACCAACAATGAGGTCATACCGGCTTGAGATCGGTCGGAACAAAACCTAAACATTCGATCACCTCACAATGCAGGGTTTGGCAGGAAAGTTCACCATCACAACGTCAGAAAACGAGCTATTGCCTGGCGAAGAATTCGAGACGCCCCCACTCAGATTCCTTTGAAAACGGTAATAAATCATGAGTGCATTGATGCCGTTTTCGCCTGGACGGCAATCAGCCCCCTGCGATCCAGTTTGGTTGTCGACTGGCCAACACTGATTAGGCGGGGAAGTGGACATCAAACTCTCAAAACTGTCATTCTTGATACCGCAGAGCATAAAACTTTCAAGTGGCAAAACCTCAGGATTATTTAGCCGAATCCATGAGGCATTCTTCAGACCAACCGGGGTTTGCTCGAAAGATGCCTCACACAAACTGCGCAAAACCTGTTGAACCAAAGTACCTGGATCATTATTTCCATTCATGGAACCTCCTCCCTGAATGGAAATCCCTGCAAAATCATCCATGTCGTTTTGGGCGTAAAAGTACTCAAAGCTTGTACCCTTGCCTCGGTACATCACAAAACGGTTCACCTGTCGATCTTGACCCTGCAAATCGCCGGCTGACGAGGATGCGATGCAGTAACGACCATGAGCAAGACCAGTTTGCTGACCCGATTGGTCAAGCGGAATACATCGGTGTTGGGGGTTGTAGCGGCACACATAAATTGAATAAGGGCGATCCTCGATAACCGACCCAGCATTTGAGTCCGCCAAATCCAAACGAACAATTTCCCGCAAAGTATTGAGTGAACCCAGATTGTTGTGATCGATAACCCGGTCATTGGGCGTAATAAACGAGGGGATAAGTTTCGTAATCATGGCAGCAGTCAGGGCCATCAAACCCACAGCCAATAAAACCTCGACCAAAGTAAAACCTACGCTCTTCGGCACGCTACGGTGTGATTGCACGTGACTCTCCTTCGCTCAATGTGAGAACGCCTGATCTTTCGACGCGAAAGCGCCAAACATTTGAATTGTCTACACGGGGATTAAAGAACTCGATGAATCCATTGTTTGATGCGAACAAGGACGCGATGCTGTGTTGCCCACCAGCCTTCAAAAAGCCGCTTCCCGGCTGAAAGGTGAACGTTCGGACATAATAAAAAGGACAGCCCTCCAGGATACCGAACGGTGGAACGCCTGGAAGATCGTAGGCCAGCCCAAGAATGCTCTTGCGATGCACCTGCACATCATTTGGAACGTTACCAAAACCAAGGACATCGCAGGCAAGATTTTCTGCCCTGGACAATGAGTAAAAATACTCTATCCGGGTGGAACACTGATTCTGATTCTCCCGACTGGGCAATTCAGTGCGAAGTGCAATACAGGTGGGCGAGTTGGTTTTCACTGCGTGACTTCTGGCCGTATCGAACACCGCCTGAACTTCACGAACTTGACTGGACAGTCCAGGATTACCAATTCCAGGTCTGAAACTGACCACTGCCAGTGATCCCAAAATGCCCACAACACCCAACACAAGAAGCACCTCAAGAAGACCGAATCCTTGAATGCTTTGCTTGTTGAATGAAGATAGTGAGAAGGGCATGGCATCGTGATCCAATGACTATGCTTGGATTATTCACGACAGACAGATTGAAAAATACCACCCAGATAACCTAACTCAGGTGATACAAAAGTCTTCCAATATCAACTGAGAAAAAACTGTGGCCCCAAACGTTGATTTAATCGATCACCTACAAATGCGTGGATTACTGCGAACTGTGAATCCGTCAATGTCTTGAGAACAAATCCATAGGTGGAACTGGTGTTGTTGGAATCTCGAGGCTTGGATACTACCTCAGCATCACACTCTACAAGGTATTTTCTGGTGTCCAAAACAAGCTGAAACGCAATAGAGATTGTCTGCCCAGCATTCAAGGCCACCGTTTTCGGAAACAAAAGCTCCAGACCGCTCGTTGAAATATTGTCGATCACCACCGCCATCGAATCGATTTGGCCTGGGGCAGTGCCATGCAAGCGCACTGTAGCTGGTAAATCACAGTTCACACGCCTGGCCCGACGAATGACTTGTGACTCCCGGTGAGTTTCATGCGGCCATGACATCACGATGAGCGGGTGTGGCGACAACAACACCTTTTCGATCATTGAACTGAAGCGGTGAATGGACAAGCCATAAGTGGCCTGGAACTCCCACACCTGCCCCTCTTTGGTAAACACGCATTTGCCATCCCGCGTAGGGTGCGTAATCAGAATAGCCGCCTGAGGAATGCTGCCGATCAAACGCACATGAAATGGATCTTTTACCTGGCCTTGAGCAAACATTTTGAGCTGACTGCCGGTTTCAAAGGGATCTTCGAAGGTTTGCTTGGCGGGAAGCAGTCTGGGCAGGGCGTTTGAATCGATTGGAGGCTTGCCAGGCTGAATGACAAACTTGGTAGCAGCCCAACGAGGGTTGTGGTACAACCCCTTGGCGGCCAGTTCGTCAAGCTGCTTTTGGCTTGCTACAGACTGGCCCTCGGCCAACAGCAGTACCCCGCTTCGATCATAAATGGCGAATGGCAGCGCCTTGCCTATTTCAATATCGCCCTTGGCCAAAGGCGAAAGGTCTTTGGGATTGTCCACGCTGCCTCACTCACTAAGCCCTTTTTACGGGGTCTCAAATTCTTTGTCTTTCTTCACCGGTTTGACCAGGTCTTCGCGGGTCAGGCCCATCCAAATCAACATGGGGCTGGCCACCAACACAGATGAGTAGATACCAAACAAAATACCGATGGTCAACGCCAAGGCAAAGCCATGCAAGGTGGGACCACCAAAAAACAACATGGAACACACCATGATCTGGGTTGAACCGTGGGTAATAATAGTGCGGGAAATGGTTCGGGTGATCGCGTGATCGATGGTCTCGGGAACCGACATCTTGCGTACCTTTCTGAACGTTTCCCGAATGCGGTCAAACACCACCACCGATTCATTCACCGAATAACCCAAGACTGCCAACACCGCTGCCAATACAGACAGGGAGAACTCCCAGCCAAAAAAGGCAAAGAAACCGAGAATGATCACCACGTCGTGCAGGTTGGCGACGATGGCCGACACGGCAAATTTCCATTCAAAGCGCAGAGCCAGATAAATCATGATGCCAATTATCACCACCATCAGGGCGATCACACCATTTTCAGCAAGCTCACGACCAACCTGCGGCCCAACAAACTCCACGCGCATGAGTTGCACACCTGGACCGCCCAGGTTCAGCACCTGTTCTGTCATCGCCTGCTGGTTCAACTTGCCCTCGGTTCCCAATACGCCAGATTGCAAATCTTTCACGGCCAAGCGCACCAATACATCTCGCGCCGTACCAAAGTTCTGCACCTGTGGCTCATCGATGCCAGTTGCACGCAAACCTTCGCGAATTTTTTCAAGTTCAGCGGGTTGTGAATAGCGGGCCTCAACCAGCACACCGCCTGTGAACTCCACGCTCAGGTTCAGGCCTTTGTGGAACAGAAAGAATACCGCCGCCAGAAAGGTGAGCACCGAGATAATGTTGAACAACTTGGCATGCCGCATGAACGGAATGTCGTTTTTGATTCTGAATAGTTCCATTTGCTTTTAATTCGCTTTGTTCAGTTGGTGGTCAGGCTTTTTTTGCCACGGCTGTGCCGGCAGTGGGGCGCCAAATTTGCCCAATGCTCACAGCTTCCAGTTTCTTTTTGCGGCCGTACCAAAGATTGACCACACCGCGCGACACCACAACGGCACTGAAAATTGAAGTCAGAATACCCAAACAGTGCACCACAGCAAAACCGCGCACTGGGCCCGAACCAAAAATCAGCAAAGCCAAACCAGCAATCAAGGTGGTGATGTTCGAATCAAGAATGGTAGCCCAGGCACGCTCATAGCCCGCTGCGATCGCCTGTTGAGGTGCTGCCCCCTCCCGCAGTTCTTCACGAATACGCTCGTTGATCAACACGTTGGCATCGATCGCCATACCCAAGGTAAGGGCGACCGCCGCCAAACCTGGCAGCGTCAAAGTGGCTTGCAACACAGACAACAGGGCAAACAGCAGCAACACGTTCACCGCCAGCGCAAACACCGAAAACACGCCAAACAGGAGGTAGTAGGCCATCATGAAAATGCCCAGCGCGATGAAGCCGTACAAGGTCGAATTCAGACCCTTGTCGATGTTGTCAGCCCCCAGGCTTGGGCCGATGGTGCGCTCTTCAATAATGTCCATTGGCGCAGCCAGCGAACCCGCACGCAACAACAGGGCCAGGTCGGCAGATTCCACGGTGTTCATGCTGCCGGAAATTTGCACCCGACCACCGCCAATTTCACCGCGAATCACCGGGGCTGTAACCACCTCACCCTTGCCTTTCTCAATCAGCACAATGGCCATGCGCTTGCCAATACTCTCGGCAGTGATGTTGCGGAAAATACGTGAACCCTGGCTGTCCAGCGTCAAATGCACTGCTGGTTCCTGGGTTTGATTGTCAAAGCCGGCTTGCGCATCGGTCAGGTTGTCGCCAGTCAAAATTACTTCCGACTTCAACAGCAAATCGCGGCCACCACGTTCGGTGAAGCGCTCCAGGCCAAACGGTACAATGCCACTGGCCAAAGCAGACTGGGCTTCGGGGCTGTCGTCGACCATGCGCACTTCCAGCGTGGCGGTTCTGCCCAAAATATCTTTTGCTTTCGCGGTGTCTTGCACGCCGGGCAACTGAACCACAATGCGGTCCGCACCCTGGCGTTGAATCACAGGTTCAGCCACACCCAATTCATTAATCCGGTTGTGCAGCGTCGTGATGTTCTGGCGCAAGGCATACTCGCGCGCCTGCTGCTCAATTTCAGGTGCCAGAGTCGCCACAAGCGCGAATTCTGAACCGCTTTCGGGAGCAGCAAGCTGCAAATCTGGGTATTCCTTGGTCAGGGCGGCCTGTGCCTTGTTGCGGGCTTCCGCATCCCGGAAAGTCAGGCTGAAACCCGCCGCAGTGCGCGGTGCGCTGGCGTAACGCAAGTCTTCTTCGCGAAGGGTTTGCTTGGCACTGGCCAGCAAGGCGTCTTTGCGTTTTTCAAGCGCTGCATCCATGTCCACCTGCAGCAGGAAATGCACACCACCGCGCAAGTCCAACCCCAAGTACATGGGCAATGCATTGATGCTGGTCAGCCAATCGGGCGAACGGGACAACAAATTGAGCGCAACAATGTAGTCTGGGTCGGACGGGTCAGGGTTGAGCTGACTTTGCAAAAAGTCGCGCGCCTTCAACTGCTCTTCCGAGGAGTTAAACCTTAATTTCAGCGTTCCGCCGCCCAGTGTTTCCTCGAAAAACACCCCGTCAGGCTTCATACCCTGCGCCTCGAGCTGGCTTGACAATTGCTCAGCCAAACCGGGAGACAATTTCAAGGTGGACTTGCCACTTGAAATTTGCACAGCAGGCGCTTCGCCATAAAAATTGGGAAGGGTGTACAACACACCCAGCACCAACACAATGGCGATCATCAGGTACTTCCAGACAGGGTATCGATTCATGACAGCAAATTAACGTGTTTCTTTCAGGGTGCCGCGAGGCAGCAGGCTTTGTACAGCAGCGCGTTGCAGCACAACTTCAACAGGCTTGTCACCCATTTCGGCTACTTCCAGCGTGATGTACGATTCGTTGATTTTGCTGATTTTGCCCAGCAAACCACCCGAGGCGATCACTTCATCGCCTTTTTGCAGGGCTTCAACCATGGCTTTGTGTTCTTTCTGACGCTTCATTTGGGGACGAATGGCCAAAAAATAAAGCACGCCGAACATCAAAATGAGGGGCAGGAAGCTTAAAAGGCCACTTTCCGGGCCAGCGGCTGCGGATTGCGCAAACGCGGATGAAATCACAGTCATCTCCTTAAAGTTGTGATGGGTTCGCGCCGAGTATACAACGCTTGACACCTAAAATTCAGACCAAAAGGCTTGACTTGGGTTCCACTTAAAGATTCACTTAGCGATTGTGGGAACAATAAAAACAGGCTTTGATCTATGTCGAGCAAGATAGAACAGGCAACCTTGGGTGGAGGTTGTTTCTGGTGCACGGAAGCTGTTTTCCGGCAACTCAAGGGAATTGAGTTGTGCGAATCCGGCTACAGCGGGGGAAGTGACCCCAACCCCAATTACGACAAGGTGTGCGGTGGCAAAACCGGGCATGCGGAGGTAATTCGGCTGCACTATGATCCGGAACTGATTTCATTTCGTAAAATTTTGGCCGTATTTTTTGCCATTCATGACCCCACCACCTTGAACCGGCAAGGCAACGACGTGGGCACGCAGTACCGCTCTGTCATCTTCTTTCACACGCCCGAGCAACGCGACACCGCCGTGGCTTTTGTTGAAGACCTGGAAAAACGGAAAATTTTCCGTGACAAGGTGGTCACCGAGATTTCGCCTTTGCTGAATTATTTTCCGGCCGAGAAATACCACCAGGAATACTTCGAGAACAACCCCATGCAGCCCTACTGCGCTTATGTGGTGGCACCCAAGGTTGAAAAGGCTGAAGACCTGTTTGGCGATCTGTTCAAACGTTAGGTTTTACGTTTCACCATGCAATGCGCAATGGCCCATGCGGCCATTTGCATGCCCATGGTGGCAGTCACGGTCACCACCGAGCCGTAACCTGCGCAATTCAGTCCTGCAGCTGGTTCGCAGGCGTCGCTTCGCTTGACTTGTTCTGCTGAATAAAAAACCGCCACACCCAGTTTTTTCTTCGGGTCTTTGGCATACCCGTGTTCACGGCGCAGTGTGTACCGCACCTTGGCCAGCAACGGGTCGTTGGTGGTGTCGCGCAAATCGGCAGGCTGCACCAGCCAGGGTTTGGTTTTTCCACCCGCGCTGCCCGACAACACCACGGCAATATTCAAACGTTTGGCCCAATGCACCATGGCCACCTTCGCGCGTACATTGTCGCAACAATCCAGCAACACTTTGTGTTCACCGCTTGCAGCGGCAAATTCATTCAACAAAGTCTGAGCGCTATCGGGCTCCAGGAACGCATCCACCAGGGTGATTCGGCACTGAGGGTAATAGCTGTGAATGTGATCGGCCAGCGCCTTGATTTTCTCCTGGCCCAAGGTTGCATCACGGGCCTGAATTTGCCGGTTAATATTGCTTTCGGCTACATGGTCCATGTCAACGAGAGTAATGTGGCCTACACCGCTGCGAGCCAAAGCCTCGGCTGCCCAAGAGCCCACCCCACCCACACCCACCACCATGGCGTGAACATGTTGATTGAGAAATTCATGGGCACCATCGCCATACAGGCGGCTCAGTCCGCCGAAACGTCGGCCCAAATCTGAATACCCATCGATTGCTTCGTCCATCAACGCGCTTCCAAATCGACTATGCTCACAGCCACTTCACGGGTGTCGTCACCCCGCATCACGAGTAAATTGGCCGTGCCGCCCACGCCAACAGCCTCAAGCGCTTTCGAGAGCTGCAACACATTGGCCACAGGCTTGCGGTCCACGGCAATGATGATGTCGCCCACCACACCGGCCTGCAAATCAAACGGCTTCAAACCAGATTGGGCTGCGGGCGAACCAGGCTCAACACCCATGACGGCAATGCCGCGAATTCCCAGCCGACGGGCCAGCGACTCATCAGCCACTGCAATGCCGATACCCGGGCGAGGCAAGGTACCACGCTCGATCAATTGCGGCACAATTTCATTGACCAGGTCGACGGGAATTGCAAAGCCCACACCGGCGGAAGTACCACTTTGCGACAGTATGGCGGTGTTAACACCGATCAAGCGCCCGGCGGAATCCAGCAAGGGGCCACCCGAGTTGCCAGGGTTAATGGCCGCATCGGTTTGAATCACATCAGGAATTTCACGCCCGTTGCTGACAGGCAAGGTACGCCCCAAGGCGCTGACAATGCCCGCCGTGAGCGTTTTGGACAAACCGAAGGGGTTGCCAATGGCAAACACCGACTGCCCCACCAGCAGGTCACCAGAGGTGCCCACGGGGATAGGCCGCAAATTGGCGGGTTTGCTGACCAAACGAATCACCGCGAGATCGTACGAGGGGGCAATACCCACCAAGCGGGCAGGCAGGGGCTCAGAATCATCCAGCTGCACGCGAATGCGGCTGGCCCCCTCCACCACGTGGGCATTGGTCACAATGTGCCCGGCATCGTCCCAAATAAAACCTGAACCTGTACCCTCAGCCACACGCCGAAAAAACAGTTGACCCTGTACGCTTTCCGTAAAAATATAAGCCACGGACGCCTTGGAGACTTCAAACAGTTCAACCACGCTTTTTTCGCCTGCGGCAAGATCGCCCCGCGCCTCGACCACACGCGGCGCGACATTCTCAGGGCGGCTGGTGAACAGGTTTTCGATGCTTGACTGGTTGTACAGCACATACAGCAAAGCCACAAACAACACAAAAGCGAGCAATGCGGTGGCTGAGGCACCGCGTTGATTCTGGTTCGGTTTCACGAATTTGGATCCTGCTGGTTAACTTCGGGATTCGGGTTGAACTGAAAACGCTGGGCCACAACGCTTGATTCAATGGGCAGCAATTTCAAGGTGCAAATGCGTCGGCCCGTGGACGTGTTTTTATCGCGGCGCAGTTTGGTGCGCGCGGCAATCAGGGTGTCGGGGTCTATTTCAGGCACCGCCCAACTGGCTTGGTGAACCAGTTCGCCCTTTTGTTCTTGCAGGCCCACTGCAAGAAGGTCCATGTCATTGCTGTGCAACAGGCCGATACCCAGCTCGCTCTCAATGAGCACCCTGCCCTGTTCATCCTGATACATGCCCACGGGCCAGCCCACCAGGCCGGTGTGGGTGCTCAGCATCAAATCGCCATGTTCCAAGGGATGAATGCGGTATACCCAAGGCGTGTAGGCCAAGTGCACATAGGCCTTCTGGGGACCGTTCTGAAAATAATAACGCCCATCAGCCTCGCAGCCATAATTGCGGGCCATGAAGTTCAAAATACGAGGGTGGCTGATGGTCAACCCCTCAGGCACTGGCCCGGTGAGCAGCCAGTCGCCCTGCAAGTTAAGCTTAAGCCAACCCGCAATGGCCGGCACATTGGGCCAGCGTGCCAGCGCTTTTTCAACAAGATCATCCACGGCTTGCTCCTGAGTGCTTTGCAGGGTGCTGCGCAAAGAAAGCATCGCACTGCTTGGGCAACCAGTCCAGCCCCAGGCGCAAACTGCGGCCATTGGCAAAACCCACATGGCCACCATGCTCGGTGAACAGGCACCTCACTTGTGAAGAAACCTCGTGGGGTGAGGGCAAATGCTGACCGCTCATGAATGGATCATTTTTTGCGTGAATCATCAGGGTGGGCACGGCAATGTGTTTTAAAAGCGGCTTGGCCGAAGACACGGCGTAATAATGCTCTGCATCCCGAAACCCGTGCCAGGGGGCTGTGACGCGGTTGTCAAAATCGAAGAAGTCTTTGCAATTGGCGATGTCCTCAACCTTTCCCAATTCGGGAAAGCGCTTGACCTTGTCAATTGACTTCGGTACCAAAGTGCTTAAAAACATGCGGGTGTAAACCAGGTTAAAACCTTTGGCCAGCGACACGGCACCCGCCAGCAAATCAACCGGTGCACTCACCGACACTGCTGAACTGACCACCTCTTGCGCCTGCTTTTCTTGCTCGCCCAGCCACTTCAACAACACATTGCCACCCAATGAGACACCCGTCACATGCATGTGCGCAACTGCCGGAAACTGTCCGCGCAGGCGGCGCAGAATCCAGTCCATTTCAGCAGAATCGCCGGAATGATAGGCACGCGGCATCAAATTGTTTTCGCCGGAACACCCCCGAAAATGAACCACCACGCCCAAGGCCCCCGCCATGCGGGCCTGGTTCATGACAGCAAGGCTGTAGTGGCTGCGCGAGCAACCCTCAAGGCCATGAAACAGCACCCACAACGTGTGGTGTTTTGCAGCTTGCTCAGGAGGCTCAGTGAAATCGAGGTCGATGAAGTCGCTATCGGGCGTATTCCAGCGCACACGGTGATAGTGCACGCTGGGCTTGTTGGCCCAACGCGCGGCCATGATGGTTTGGGAGTGCCCCTCGGGAAGCCACCAGGGCGGGCGGTACACCATGCTGCCTCAGCGCAATTAATGCAGCGTGGGCTGCGGGTCGAAATCGGACAAATCGTCCTCGACCATTTCTTCAGAATCCATGGCGGGGCTTGCGTGATGCATCACGATTTTCCAGCCATTCGGCCCCTTGTGGTACACATTGGTTGCATTCACCTGCACCACGTGGGGCTCGCCCCGGGAGCTGCTCATCATGACCTGTTCAACAATGTTGTGAACCGACACCATCACGCCTTCCACACGGTGAACTGGCACCACGCGAATTTGCAAAGCACCCGCCGAAAGAATTTCTTTCCAGGAGTCGCGCACATCGTGATAACCCTCCACGCGGGGACCGCCCGGGTGAATACACACCACATGTTCATCGTCAGCCCACAGGTCCATCAGGGCTTCCAGATCGGCCGCTTCAAGCGCCTCGTAAAAGGCTTGCTCGATGTCTTGCGGTGAAGAATGAATAACTTTGGCTCGGGACATTCAACACACTCCAGTTCACTGAAACACCACGGTTTTCGACCCGTTCAAAACCACACGGTGCTCACAATGCCACTTCACGGCGCGGGCCAACACCATACATTCAGTGTCGCGACCGCGTGCTGTTAGTTCTTCAGGGGTCAGCGAGTGATCCACGCGCGCGACGTCCTGTTCAATAATTGGCCCCTCATCCAGATCAGAGGTCACGTAGTGCGCTGTGGCACCAATCAACTTGACACCCCGGTCAAATGCCTGCTGATAGGGCTTGGCACCCTTGAAGCTTGGCAAAAAGCTGTGATGAATATTGATCACGCGACCCAACATGTCGCGACACAATTCCGGCGACAAAATTTGCATGTAACGGGCCAGCACCACCAGGTCAATGTTCTCACGCTCAATAATTTGGCGAATTTGCGTTTCCTGAAGTTCCTTCGCCTCGGCCTTCACGGGCAGGTGGTAAAACGGCACACCATACGAAGCGGCCAACAAAGCGAAATCCTGGTGATTCGAGACAATGGCAGGAATTTCACAGGGCAATTGCCCACTTTTCCAGCGAAACAGCAAGTCGTTCAGGCAATGCCCGAACCTGGACACCATCAGCAGCACGCGGGGCTTCACACGCGCATCAAAAAACTGGTACTTCATGGCAAAAGGTTCGGCCACCTTGGCAAAGTTGGCCTGTAACTCGACTTCCGTCAGCTTGCTTTCAAGGGGCAATGAAAAATGCACACGAAGAAAAAACAGATTGGTTGACTCGTCGCCGAACTGGGCGGAGTCCAGAATATTGCACTGTTGGTCAAACAAAAATTTGCTGACGTTGTACACAATGCCCGTGGTGTCCGGGCAAGAAATAGTCAGGATGTAATCACGCATGGTAAGGCCAGGGTGCGTTGAAAATGGGCTTGTAAGATCATACTCCCTGAGAAGCAGGCACCAGCTGTTCCAACACCATTTTCGGCTCCAGCTTTTTCAGGCAATCGGTGTGACCCAAGGGGCACTCACGCTGAAAACAAGGGCTGCACTCCAGATTGAGGTAATACACTTTGGCCTTGCTGCTCAAAGGCGGGGTGTGGTGCGGACTGCTTGAACCGAACACCGCATGCACCTGTACATTCAAGGCAGCAGCCACATGCATTAGACCAGAATCGTTGGTCAACAGCTGGCTTGCTGCCGACAGCAAAGCCACTGCCTGGGCCAAACTTGTTTTACCAGCCAGGCCACAGGCACGGGCTTGCAAATCCAAAGGCAGCAGGCTGACAATTTCTCTGCAAAAACCAGAATCCTTGGGGCCGCCAAACAGCACGGCCTTCTGCAAGGGATTGCGCAACAAAAACTCGGCCGCCACTTCAGCAAAATGCTCGGCGGGCCAGCGTTTGGCTGGGCCAAACTCGGCACCAGGCGCCAAGGCCAAAAAACCTGGCTGCAAACCAAACTCGGCACATGCAGCACTGCACATGCCCGCTTCAACGTTCAACACTGGATATTCAAGCAGGTCGCCGGAGTAGGCCCCAAGTTGGCCGTACCACTGAATCATGGGTGGTTTGGCTTTTTTGGAGGGTTTGGGCAATGGGTGCGTGAGTACGGCTGTGCGAAGTTCGCCACTGTAGCCCACCCGTTTGGGAACATTCGCAAACCAGGGCACCAAGGCAGACTTCAGTGAATTGGGCAACACCACCGCCATGTCGAAACCACGACCAGCAAGGGATGCACCCACCTGTCTGCGCAAACCCCATTGCAACTTACCGTGAGAAAAAGGTTCGACCTGTACTGCACGCACTGCGTGACTGAACTGGTATACCGGTGCGGTTACGGGTGGGGCAAGCACATGGATTTCGCAAGGCCGGCCGTCCGCAAACCGCAGCGTATTGTCTTGATGCATGGCTTGGATCAGCGACAGGCTCATGACCGCATCGCCGATCCAATTGGGCGCAACAACTAAAACTTTCAATGTGCGTGTACTTTTGCACCAGGCTTCAAGGTGTACACCGTGCCGCAATAAGGGCAGGTGGCCTTGCCTGTTTTGGTCACATCCAGGTAAACCTTGGGGTGTGTGTTCCACACCGGCATGGCCGGGTTGGGACAAAACGCAGGCAGCTCGTCGCCATCCAGTTGCACAGTTTCGTGTTTTGCTTTTTTGTCACTGATCATGATGAATTACACCCGTGTCAGCCAGTGTTCGTATTTTTCATTTCGACCATACACCACATCGAAATAACGCTTTTGCAACTCTTCCGTGATCGGGCCGCGTGAACCTGCACCGATGGTGCGGTTGTCCAACTCGCGCACAGGGGTCACTTCCGCCGCAGTGCCGGTGAAGAAGCACTCATCGGCAATGTAAATGTCATCGCGAGTCAAGCGCTTGCTTTTCACTTCCAGTCCCATTTCACGAGCCAAAGAAATAATGGTTGAGCGGGTAATACCGACCAAGGCCGAAGCAATTTCAGGCTCAAAAATACAACCGTCTTTAATCACAAATACGTTCTCGCCTGCACCCTCAGCCACAAAGCCGTCCACATCAAGCAACAGCGCTTCGTCGTATCCGTCTTGAATGGCTTCGGTGTTGGCCAGAATGGAGTTGGCGTAGGTGGCTGCAAATTTGGCACGCGCCATGGTCACGTTCACATGGTGACGGGCATACGACGATGTTTTAACCCGAATGCCTTTTTGCAGGCCTTCTTCGCCCAGGTAAGCCCCCCAAGGCCAGGCGGCAATGGCCACGTGGGTTGCAGCACCCTTGGGCGACACGCCCATTTTCTCGGAGCCATAAAAGGCAATTGGGCGGATGTAACAGGAATCCAGATTGTTCGCACGCACCACTTCGCAACAGGCTTCCATGATTTGCTCACGGGTGTAAGGCATGTTCATGCGGTAAATGTGGGCTGAATTGAACAGGCGATCGGTGTGCTCCTTTAACCTGAAAATGGCTGGGCCTTTGTCAGTTTTATAGGCACGTTCACCTTCGAACACCGACAAACCATAGTGCAAACTGTGGGTAAGCACGTGAATTTGCGCTTCACGCCACGGCACAAGTTTGCCGTCAAACCAGATAAAGCCATCGCGATCGGCCATTGACATGCTGAATTCTCCGAAATTCCAAGATTTACCAAACCGACATATTCTACAACCCAACAAGCACCGAATTGGGCGCACTACGTTGACTCGGTGAAGAATGAACCACTATAGTGCAATCAACCACTCTAAAAAAAGAAGTACACCTATGAAGCAATGTCTGGCGAATGCTCAACCCCGTTGGACGCGTAGAAAACAAGAGCGCCCACAAGAACTACTCGATGCTGCACTGACCATTTTCAGCGAAAAAGGATTCGCTGGGGCCCGTCTTGAGGACGTGGCCAAAAGCGCAGGTGTCAGCAAAGGCACGGTTTACCTGTATTACTCCAACAAGGAAGAATTGCTGAAAGCCGTGGTGAAAGAACATGTTTCACCCATCGTCGAAGAGGCAAGAAACCTTCTGGAACCCGACAAAAGCTCGGCCACCCTGATTCGCGAAGCCATCCACCTGTGGTGGTTGAAGTACGGATCGACCAAACTAAGCAGCATCACCAAAATTGTGCTGTCCGAAGCCAATGCCTTTCCCGAATTGGCACGCTTCTTCTACGACGAAGTGGTTCGTCCTTGGTGGGACTACCTGGAATCCGTGCTGAAACGGGGCATTTCCCGCGGCGAGTTTGCAGACATCGACACCGAGTACGCTGCCCAAGTGCTGTGCGCACCGCTGGTTACCCTGGGTTTGTGGAAACGAACCATGGATGGCTGCTGCGGCGTGGAAACCAACCCGATGCGTTACATTGAGGCGCACATTCAAATGGTGCTGAATGGTTTGACTTGCCCGCAGACATCGCGTGTTGCATAAAATTTGCTAAAATAGCGAGTTACCCATTTTCCCCACGCGAGAACCCGCCATGGACTTCGAGAAAGCCCGCTTCAACATGATTGAACAACAAATTCGCCCCTGGAACGTGTTGAACCAGAAGGTGCTTGATTTGCTTGAGATCATCAAACGCGAGAACTTCGTGAGCACTGGGCTGGACAAACTGGCATTCACCGATTGCGACCTTCCGATTCGCGTGAATGGCGCAGACACGGGCGAGGCCATGTTCAGCCCAAAAATGGAAGCTCGCATTCTGCAAGAACTTGAGTTGGGTACGCATGAAAAGGTGCTGGAAATTGGCACAGGCACCGGCTACATGGCCGCGCTGATGGCGCAACAATGCGCCCATGTCACCACCATAGAGCTGAACCCGGCAATTGCCGAACTGGCCCGCAGCAACTTGAAGAAAAATGGCATTACCCGAGTGAAAGTGCTTGAGGGCTGCGGATTTCAGTTGGCCCCAACCCTTGGCCAGTTTGATGCCATTGTGCTGTCTGGCGCCACCCCCATCATGCCCGCCGGCCTGCTGGAGGCAGTCAACCCGTTGGGACGGCTGATGGCGGTCATTGGCCAGGCACCTGCCATGCAACTGGTATTGGCCCGCAAGTCCCGCGATGGCCAGCTGATTACCACGCCCTTGTTTGAAACCATGACCAAGGTGTTGACCAACGCACCCAAAGCCAGCGAATTTGTATTCTAAGGACAAGGGATTCATGACCCAGCCCGATCAACCAGTATTTTTGCGAAACACATCGGGCTTTAAGCAGTTTTTGTCGAATGCCTTTCTGGGGCTATTGGGTATTTTAATTATTGGCAATGCGGCGTGGGCACAAAGCACGGCCGGTCAAACGGCCAACCCTCAAAACCTGATCACGCTTTACAGCCTGGCCAAGCAAAATGACCCAACCTTCAAGGCGGCGGCTGCGCAATTGCAAGCCGACCTTGAAACTGAAAACCAGGCGTTTTCAGCTTTGCTGCCCAACATTAACCTTGGGGCACGCATTGAAAAACAAGAGAATACTTACGAAGCGTTTGGCATGTCGATCGACGCAAGCCGCAACCCCGGCACCTACAGCCTGGTGCTAAACCAGGCACTGTTTCGCCCCCAAGCCTGGGAAACTTACAAACAAAGCCAATTAAGCGGCGAAGTTGCCAAGCTGCGCTTTCAACAAGCTGAACAAGACCTGGTTTTGCGACTGACCCGTGCTTATTTCGACTTGCTGACTGCGCAAGACGACTTGGCCAGTATTCGCGACCAGAAAACAGCCATTACTGAACAACTGGCCTTGGCAAAAGCCAATTTTGAGGTGGGCAGCGCCACGGTCACCGACCAGCAGGAGGCCCAGGCCCGATTCGATCTTGCTGTGGCCCAGGAACTGGCAGCCCAAAACCAACTGGCCCAGCGCCAACTGCAACTGGAAACCATTGTGGGAATGCCTGTGAATGAACTGGCCACACTTGCCCCTTCAACACAAATAAGTGCCCCGGTACCGAACACCGCTGAAGCCTGGGCCGAACAGGCCCGCAACAACAACCTGGTGGCCCAACAGGTACGACTTTCAAGGCTGATCGCCAAAGGCGAGAGCAACAAAGCCAAATATGGGCACTTGCCTACCCTTGACCTGACTGCGCAAATGGTTGAAACCGAGCAGCAGATTTTTGATGGGAATACAGGGCGACCGTTCGATTTGGGCGTTGACAGCACCACGATTGGCCTGGTGATGAACGTGCCGATTTTTAGCGGTGGCGGCACACAAAGCCAGGTACGCCAGCAAGCTGCGCTGCTGGAAAAAGCAATGAACAACGTAGAACTTGCGAGCAGGAATGCCACGCAGGCTGCAAAGTCGGCTTTCTTGGGGGTGCAAACCAGCCTAGCTCAGGTGAAAGCACTGGAAACAGCGCTGGCCTCAAGCGAACTGGCATTGAAATCGAATAAAACTGCCTACGAAGTCGGCATTCGAATCAATGTCGATGTATTGAATGCCCAGCAACAATTCAATGCCACTGAACGTGACCTGTTCAAAGCCAAGTACGCCAGCTTGATCAACATGCTTGAACTTCAAGCAGTGGCTGGGCAATTAAACGCGGAATCGCTGAAACAGATCAATCAGCTTCTGGTTCCATAAGCAAAGTTCAAAAGCGGCTTAAATTGTTCGGTTCAAAACATCGAAGCTGCGCTGGGTTGCGCCACGATGCCCCCGGGCATAGGCAAAGGCGGCTTTCTTGGCCTCGTCATTGCCCTGAAAACCACTCAGATAAAACTCACAGGCCGCCAACAAATGCTCGAATCGGCGGGCCGCTTTGGCAGCCAGTGCATCCTCTGCAGCCTTGGCAAAATTGAAGGTATTCGGTCCCATCCACACGGGGCAGCCATAAGCGCAGGCCTCAATCAGGTTTTGTCCGCCAAAAGGCAGCCAGGAGCCACCCAACAAAGCCAGGTCAGCCACGCTGTAATACGCAGGCATTTCCCCCATGGAGTCGCCCAACACCAGCCTAGCCTGCCCAAACCCCGCCAGTGCAATATTGCTGCCCGCATTGAATGAAGCACTTCGGCGCACCGGGCGGGCCACGCCCATTCGCGTGGCGGCCTCGACCATCAGGTCAAACACCTCGTCAAAGCGCTGCGGGTGGCGCGGCACAATCCACACACTGGCCTTGGGCATGCGTTTGAAAAATTGACTGCGGTTCAAGGCATCCAGCAACAAGGCTTCTTCGCCTTCCCGACTGCTCGCAAACAGCACCACTTGCTCGGCCTGGGTGGCCGAACGCCAGCTACGCCCCATGGTGGCCAGCTCAGGTTTCAGCGCCACATCAAACTTCAGGTTGCCACACACCGCATCCACGGGTCGGCCAATGTTTTCGAATACGGTGGCATCGGCATGGGTTTGGGCAATCAAGGTACCCAGGCTATTCAATACAGGTTTGCTGATTAGTCCAAATTGGGCCAATCGCTTGCCGGTGGTGGGTGAAACACGGGCATTGAGCAAAGCGGTGTTCACCCCGGCCTTGGCGGCACCCAACAGCAAATTGGGCCAAAGCTCGGTTTCAACCACCCACAGGGCATGCGCATGCACTTGCTTGAGCGTGCGCGCAACCAGATAGGGCAGATCGTAGGGCAAATAAAAAAACTGAACATTGTTCAATGCCGAATAAAGTTGCTGGCAAGTGACCAAACCCGTGGGTGTGGTGCAGGAAATTGCCCATTGGTGCTGCGGATAAACCTTGGCCCAATGCTGAACCAAAGGGGAAACGGCATGCGCCTCCCCCACCGACACCGCATGCACCCAAATTCGCTGTTGCCCCGGCGGGACTGGATTAATTTCAGGCAAGCGCGCCAAAAAACGTTGCTCCCACCCCTGCCTGTATTCGGATTGCCGAATACTGCGTTTGAGCAAATACAAGGCCAAAACCGGCTGAAGCAAAAAAAGGATCAGGCTGTAAAGCCACAAAAAGATGCGAGCAGACACACTCAAAGCTTGTTTCCCCGTAGCAGACGCGTTGCCGCTTCAAACACTTCACCCACAGCAGGTTCTCGGCCCACATCGCCCAGGCTGATGGCATGTGGGTTAAACCGGGGTGCAAATCGCCAGGCTGGCGTTGCAAAAAACAAGGCCACCATGGGTAAATAATGCGCGGCTGCCAAATGCGTTATACCGGTGTCCACGCCAACAACCAGGCCGGCCTTTTCAAGACGGACTCGCAACTCGCCCAGAGCCATGCGAGGCAACACCTCGACACGGGCAATGCCCACCGCAATTTTTTCCGCTTGCTGCTGTTCAGCATCGCTGCCCCAAGGCAGTTTGACCGCATAACCAAGATCAGAGAATCGATGCGCCAGCTCACGCCATTTGACGATTGGCCATTTTTTTTCATCGCGGGCTGTGGCATGTAAAAACCAGATCTCAGCACCACGGGGAATGGCAGGCAGTACTTTTTGCGGGGTAATGTCGTAAAAAACAGGCTTGCCCAGCAAACGGTAGCCCAACAGCCCGGCTGCCAGTTCACGCAAACGCTCAACCGCGTGGGCTTGTGGATCCCAACCCGCTCGCTTCGAATAAAAAAGGCAAGCCAGGCTTTCTTTGGCATAAGAAAAACCAGGGCCCATCAGCGTGCCTTTTGCGGCCCGCGCCAACACAGCGCTTTTGATCAATCCCTGCAAGTCAACAATGGCGTCGTATTGCCGGTCAGCCAATTGGTTTCTCAACAACTTCCATTGCTGCCAAGTGTAACGAATTCCCTGTTTGCGCCACTTGCGCAAGTTAACCGGCACTACCTCGTGAACATGGCGGCTTCCACGCACGAGGTCAGCAAATGGCTCTTCGACCATCCAGTCGATCTGGACAGCTGGATTGTGGGCATGAATGTCATTCAAAACCGGCAAGGCGTGAATGACATCTCCCATGGAAGTGGTCTTAACAATTAAGATACGCTTCATCTAGCGCTTAGGTTGATCGCAACCGCATCATTGTAAGCGGCAAGCGAGCAACCATTCCGAATCCGCTCAGCCAAGGAACGATAAATTTGAACACAGCAGCCAACAACCGCATTGCCTTGTCCGCCGTGCTGATCACCTTGAACGCGGACAAACAAATTGCCGCGGCCCTGGAAAGCCTGCAATTTTGCGCCGACCTGGTGGTGGTGGACTCCAACAGCTGTGACCACACGATCGAGATTGCCCAGAAATTCGGAGCCCGGGTTGTGCAGCAAGACTGGCTTGGCTTTGGCCCTCAAAAGCAATTCGCAGTGGCCCAAGCCACGCACGATTGGGTGCTGTGCCTGGATGCAGACGAACGCATAACTCCCGAACTGGAACGCAGCATTCGCGCGGTCATTCAGCAAGCTGAACATGGCCTGTTACCTGCCGATATTGCCGGGTTTGACATGCCACGCTGCAACTTTTTCCTGGGACGCTACCTTCGCCACGGCGAGGGCTATCCGGACTATTCACGCCGCTTGTTCAACCGACGGGCTGCAAACTGGAGCGATGACGCTGTCCACGAGAAAGTAGAAAGCAGCATTCCCGGCGCCCGCTTTGAAAAGCTGGAAGGCGATTTGTTGCATGAATCAGCTGAAAGCCTTGAAAGCTATCTGGTTAAACAAAACCGTTACACCAGCATTCAGGCGCAAGCACTGGCCTCACGTGGAAAGTGGCCAGGGCTGGGCAAGCTGGTGTTGTCACCCGCGGTTCGGTTCATCAAGTTTTACTTCGTGCGCAAGGGCTTTCTGGACGGCTGGCCCGGCTTGGTGCACATTGCGATTGGGTGCTTCAACAGCTTTATGAAATACGCGAAAACACGCGAGTTGATGCAGCAAAAGCAGGAACGCTGATTGGCTTGCGGCGTGTGGATTGCGCAGGTTCAGGGGCTTGGGCGGTGACACATCGCCAATGCATCGCAAGAATGCAGGTCGCTTGCGATCGAAGAATTCCAAGATCACCGGCGTTAATAGTCGGCATTGAAATAAAGTGCTGCCGACGCGCAAAGCCCCGGCAGCATGAAACGCTGGATCAGTGACCCAGAATTTTTGAGAGGAACAACTGCGCACGCTCGGAGCGTGGTGTACCAAAGAAGTCTTCCTTGGTGCAGTCTTCAACAATATTGCCTTGGTCCATAAAAATAACGCGGTCGGCAACCTTTCGAGCAAAACCCATTTCATGGGTTACGCACATCATGGTCATGCCCTCGTGGGCCAATTCAACCATGACATCCAGCACCTCGTTCACCATTTCCGGATCGAGCGCTGACGTAGGCTCATCAAACAACATGCAAATTGGATCCATTGACAAGGCTCGTGCAATCGCCACACGTTGCTGCTGCCCGCCCGACAACTGCCCCGGAAACTTCGCTGCCTGAGCCTTCAAACCCACCCGATCCAGCAAACCAAGACCTTTGGCAGTGGCCTCCTCTTTGGATCGACCCAGAACCTTGATTTGTGCCAAGGTCAAATTCTCGGTAATGGTAAGGTGAGGAAACAATTCAAAGTTCTGGAAGACCATGCCCACGCGTGAACGCAACTTGGGCAGATCGGTGCCTTTTGCGCCCACAGAAATGCCGTCAACGGTGATAGTGCCTTCCTGGAAAGGCTCCAGCATGTTCACGGTTTTAATCAAGGTGGACTTGCCAGAACCCGATGGGCCACAGACCACCACGACTTCCCCTTTTTTAACTGAGGTTGTGCAATTGGTGAGCACCTGAAAACTGCCGTACCACTTACTTACTTTATTGATTTCAATCACAGTGCTCTCCTGTTATCGAATGATTTGAGTTTTTTTCTGGAGCGCTTTGACCAGCATCGACAAGCTGAAACAGATCGCCAGATAAACCAGGGCCACAAATGTGTACATCTCGACCAATGCACTGTCGCGCTGCGCGATTTTGGAGGCAGCGCCCAGGAAATCGGTTACAGACAAGACGTACACCAGCGAGGTGTCCTGGAACAAAATAATGGTTTGTGTCAACAACACGGGAAGCATGTTGCGGAAGGCCTGGGGCAGCACAATTTTCGCCATGGTCAAACGGTAATTCAAGCCAAGCGCTTGCGCCGCAGCAACCTGCCCCTTCGGAATACTTTGAATGCCGGCCCGCATGATTTCGCAGAAAAACGCTGCTTCAAACATGATGAAGGTGATGTAGGCTGACCGGTCTGGACCAATTTGTGGTGGACGCTCGTACCCCATGACCGATTGCAAAACAATGGGCACCAGAAAGTAAAACCAGAAAATGACCAGAATCAGGGGAATGGAACGCATCAGGTTGACATAGCCTGCTGCAATCATCGCCAAAGGCTTGATGCCGGACAAACGCGCCAACGCGAGAAGGGTGCCAAAGAAAATACCCCCCAGACAAGCCACCACGGTCAGCTGCACCGTGTAGCCAAGACCTTGCATCAGGTAGGGTAGCGACGTGCTGATTGCACTGAAGTCAAAATCGTTCATTATTTGCCCCCCGTGATGTAGCCGGGCACAGCAGTGCGGCGCTCAACCAATGCCATGACCCTGTTTACGGTCATTGCCACGATCACATACAACACAGTGGCCGCGATGTAAGCCTCAAAGAATGCAAAGGTGACTTCGCCCATTTCTCGGGTTCGGAAAGTGAGTTCGGTCAGGCCGATTGTCAGTGCCACTGACGAGTTCTTGATCAGGTTCATCGCCTCTGAGGTCATGGGCGGAACAATGATTCGATACGCCATGGGCAGCAGCACAAAGCGATAGGTTTGACCTTCGGTCAAGCCCAAGGCATAACCCGCAGCGCGTTGCCCGCGCGACAGTGACAAAATACCCGATTTGACCTGCTCGGCCACCCGGGACGCAGTAAACAAACCAAGGCAAACCACGGACGCCAGGAACTGTACGAAAGTGGGGTCTTGCTCAATCGACCATTCTTTCAGGGCCGGGATGAATTCTGGCACCACAAAATACCAGAGAAAAAACTGTACGATGAGTGGAATGTTGCGGAAAATTTCCACATACGTATTGCCCAGAAAAGCCAATGGCTTGCTGGACGTTGTACGCAACACACCCATCAATGAGCCCACAGTGAAGGCGATGACGCCCGCAACTGCAGAAGTGGCAAGGGTCCATAGCAGGCCGGAAAACAGCATTTCCCACCACACCAGGGTTTCACCTTCCACGATCGGCTGAAAAAACAACAGCCAATTCAGGTCGCTATTCATTTTGGATACTCCCGAGTCAATATTCTCGGCCAATACATATAAAAGGCCGGCTTACGTTGAAAACGCACAGCCGGCCCGTGACTGACTAGGGCTGGTTATTTAACGCCTTTGTCGTTTGGATTCGCGAATGCTTCCTTCAACAGGGGAGACATGGGGAAGTTCAGATTCACGTTTTTCGGTGGAATGGGGTTCATGAACCACTTGGTGTACAACTTTTCAGCTTCACCAGACTTGATCATGCCGTTGACAGATTCGTCGAGCAAAGCCTTGAACTGTGGATCGTCCTTGCGCAGCATGATGCCGTAAGGTTCTGTACGCAGAATTTCTGGCAGGAACATGAACTCGTCAGGATTCTTGCTTTGCGCAACCAAACCTGCGATCAAGATGTCGTCCATCACGAAAGCCTTGGCGCGGTCGTTGGCCACCAACAAGAAGCTTTCAGCGTGGTCCTTGCCGTAAATTTCCTTGAAGTTGATGTTCGCACCCTTCTCGTTTTGCTTGATCAGCTGAACAGAAGTAGTACCGGAAGTGGTGGCAATTGGTTGACCATCCAGATCTGCCAATGACTTGATGCCACTGCTTTTCTTCACAACCACTTTCACGCTGGTAATGAACGTGCTGTTGGCAAATGAAACCTGCTCTTGACGGGCCACGGAGTTGGTTGTTGAACCGCATTCCATGTCAATGGTGCCGTTTTGCAGCAAAGGAATGCGGTTTGCAGAAGTGACGGGCTGCAATTGCACATTCAGGTTTGGCATTTTCAACTTGGCCTTGACTGCATCAACGACCTTGTTACACATGTCCATGTGGTAGCCGATGGGCTTTTGGTTGTTGTCCAGGTATGAAAATGGAACAGAGGACTCACGGTAACCAACGACAATCGTTTTGGTCTCGGAAATCTTTTTCAGAGTACCCGTAAGATCTTGGGCAACTGCGGGCTGAACAGCGGCTACAGTGGCCACGGCCAGCGCTGCTGCGAGGAGATTCCTTTTCATTTTTGCTCCTTGAATGAAAAAAATTAAGCACAAACTGTGCACACACCCTACGCCTTACGAACCAGGTTCGTGACGGTATTAAAGTTTTATTCTCCGAGGGCGGGTAAGAACCTCGGGCCTGAGAATTTCATTCAACTGCTGCTCTGACAGTAAGCCTTTTTCGAGAACAAGCTCGGAAACCTTCCGGCCAGTTTTCAATGCAGTTTTTGCAATCTCAGATGCTTGATCATAGCCTATGTAAGGGTTCAGTGAGGTGGCCAAACTGGCTGATTCCTCGACCCTTTGACGCAAAAGTGACTCATTTGCGGTAATCCCTAATACGCAATTTTTGGTCAGGGTTTTGCAGGCCGCTGTTAAGTGGTAAATGCTCTTGAAAAGACTCCATGCAATGATGGGCTCGAACGCGTTCAATTGCAGTTGCCCTGCCTCGGCCGCCATGGTCACGGTCACATCGTTTCCAATCACTTCAAATGCCACCTGATTCACCACTTCCGGTATCACCGGGTTCACCTTGCCCGGCATGATGGACGAGCCAGCGGCACGGGGCGGCAGGTTAATTTCATTCAAGCCAGCCTGGGGGCCCGAGGACAACAAACGCAAGTCGTTGCACATTTTGGACAGCTTCACCGCCACACGCTTGAGCACGCCTGAAAGCTGCACAAATGAGCCAGTGTCCTGAGTGGCCTCGACCAGATCTGCGGCAGTGACCAAACCCAACTGGGTAATTTCTTCGAGGTAATGACGAGCCCGGGCTGCGTATTCCGGATCGGTGTTGATACCAGTGCCGATTGCGGTGGCACCCAGGTTGATCTCGGAAATCAGGCTGGTGGCCTCTCGAAGGCGAGCCATGTCTTCACCCAACATGACCGAGAAGGTTGCGAACTCTTGCCCAAGGGTCATGGGCACAGCGTCTTGCAGCTGCGTGCGACCAATTTTCAGGATTTTCCGGAATTCAAAGGCCTTTTCACCAAAGGCCTCTTTCAGTTCTTCCATGGCGACCAGCAAGCCAGAGATGGCATTGATCAGACCAATTTTTACTGCGGTTGGATAAACGTCGTTCGTGCTTTGCGACGCATTCACGTGTTCAATGGGATGAACCATTTTGTAATCACCCTTCTTGCCGCCCAGTATTTCAATGGCGCGGTTGGCGATTACTTCGTTGGCATTCATGTTCGTTGAGGTGCCAGCTCCGCCCTGAATCACATCGACCACAAACTGGTCATGAAGTTTGCCAGTGCGAATTTCCTTGCAAGCCTGGGTAATGGCTTTGGCCAAATCATGGGGAACAGTGTCGAGATCAGCGTTGGCCTTGGTGGCTGCCCATTTGACAGCGGCCAGCGCATTGATCAACTCGGGGGCATTGTAGAGGGGGAATCCGGTGATTTGGTAATTATCGACAGCGCGGCTGGTGTGCACACCCCAATAAGCCTCCACGGGAATTTTCTTCTCTCCGAGAAGATCTTTTTCCACGCGATGCTCCGAGTGTTGCTTGACCATGTCATCCCCTGACGAATTTCGAATGTGGGCCATGCTAAATCTTTAGTGCCCTGCACTCCAATACTTAATCAGCATTAAACCATGCATTTCTCGCATATCCAAAGAAACCCTAATAAGGGTTATCCACAGCGAGGGATCAATCAGGCCAGTAATGCCAGATCAAATCCACCTGCTCACGGGCCATGGCATTCTCGCTTTGGCGGTGAGTACGGCGGTACAGCCGAATTTCCATGTCAGTGGAATAGGGTCCGGGAATTTTGCGCAGCCCGGAACCCTCAACGACCGCGCTTTCTGGCAACCAGGCAACCCCGAGACCAGCCTCACACATGGATTTCAAACTTTCCGACATGTCGGTTTCAAACAGCGACTTTTTCAGGAAAAGCGGACCGGCTTCCATGGCAATGTCTGTCATTTTGGACAGGTACGCGTGTTTGGAATAAGACAGATAAGGCACAGGCAGTGGCGCAAGTGGGTCAAGTGAATACATGGCGGTGCCGTCGGCCTTGACTGCACCGTAGGGCGCAAACTGCTCAGTGCCCAACACCCGCACCTCAAACTTGCTGGGGTCAAGCTCAATGGGCTCACGGCTGTGGTGATAGCACACGAGAAAGTCGCTGGCACCATCGGTGAAATACAGCACGGCATCGTGCACATTGCTGGCGGTCAACTGAAAGCTGAGGTCGGGCAAGCGGTCTGCCAGCTTGATTTTCAGGCTGCTCACCCAGTGTGGTGCCTTGCTGCAAGCCAGCGTGTGCGGCACCACGATTCTGACTGGCTGGCGGCTTTGCAAGCTGCCACCCCGAACAATGGTGCGGGCTTGGCGGATTTGCTCAAGCATGGTGAGCGCCTGTTCGTAGAACACCTCGCCTTGTGGGCTCAGCCGTGTGGGATAAGAGCCCCGGTCGATCAATTCACAGCCCAGCCACCCTTCCAGCGCCTGAATGCGTCGGGAAAAAGCGGGTTGGGTTACGCACCGCAAGTTTGCCGCTTTCGAGAAGTTCTTGGTTTGGGCCAGTGTGATGAAATCTTCAAGCCATTTGGTTTCCATGGGCAGACGCGTTGGGTTGACTGTGCTGTTGAATCAGCCACATTCGGGCGTATTCACCATTTTTGTCAAGTAATGATTCATGGCTGCCACTCTCGATCACCTCACCCTGATTAATCACCAGGATCTGATTGGCATGCACCACTGTGCTTAAGCGGTGGGCAATAATCAAGGTGGTGCGATTGCGTGACAACATTTGCAGCTCTTGCTGAATGGCCCGCTCGGACTTGGAGTCTAGCGCCGAAGTGGCCTCGTCGAAAATGAGAATCGCCGGGTTTTTCAGAATGGTACGGGCAATGGCCACACGTTGTTTTTCCCCGCCGGAAAGCTTCAAACCACGCTCCCCAACCTGGGTACGGTAACCATCGGGCTGATTCACGATGAATTCATGAATGTGCGCCGCCTTGGCAGCAGTTTCAATTTCTTCCTGCGTGGCGTCGGGCCTGCCATAGGCAATGTTGTAGGCAATGGTGTCATTGAACAGCACTGTGTCCTGGGGAACAATGCCAATGTTTTTGCGCAGCGAAATTTGTGCGACATCGCGAATGTCCTGACCATCGATCAAAATTGCACCATCGGTGACTTCGTAAAAACGATACAGCAAGCGCGACAGGGTGGACTTGCCCGCACCGCTGTGCCCCACCACCGCCACGGTGTGGCCTGCAGGTACGCTGAACGACATGTTTTTAAGCACCATGCGGCGCTCGTCGTAGGCAAAGTTCACGTTGCGAAACTCGATTGCGCCACCATTCACTTTCAAATCGGGGGCACCTGGCTTGTCTTTCACTTCCAGGTTTTCATCCATCAAGCCGAACATGCGTTCAATGTCAGCCAGGGCCTGCTTGATTTCACGGTAAATGACACCCAAAAAATTCAGGGGAATATACAACTGAATCATGAAGGCATTCACCAGCACCAAATCGCCCAAGGTCATGGAGCCGTCTAGCACACCTGCGGTGGCACGCCACAACACCAAGGTAACGGCGATGGCAATAATGGCGCTTTGACCGGTATTGAGCAGGGTGAGGGATTTTTGTGAACGAATGGCAGCCTCTTGCCATGCAGCCATGCTTTTGTTGTAGCGCTGGGACTCGAAAGTTTCATTGCCGAAGTACTTCACAGTTTCGTAGTTGATCAGAGAATCGACCGCTCGCACATTGGCTTTGGAGTCAAGATCGTTCATGGTGCGGCGAAAATGCAGCCGCCACTCGGTAATTTTTACGGTGAAGAAAATGTACAAGGTCAGCGCCACCGCAGTGATGGCCGAGAACCAGATGTCGTAGTTAATAAACAAATAGCCAACCACCAACACAATTTCAATCAGCGTGGGCAAGATGCTGTACAAGGTATAGCTGACCAGGCTTGAAATGGCCCGGGAACCCCGCTCGATGTCACGGGTAACGCCACCCGTTTGCCGGTTGAGGTGAAAGCGCAGCGACAGCGCATGCAGGTAGTCGAATACCTGAATGGCAATGGCCCTGACCGCATTTTGAGTGACCCGGGCGAACAAAAATTCACGCAGCTCGGTGAACACCGTGGTGGACAGGCGCAGCAAGCCATAGGCCACCAACAGCACAATCGGCATGGAGGCGGCAGCCAGCAAAGCATTGCTTTGCAAAAGCGGCGTTAACTCGTCGATGATTTCCTTGAGTACCAAGGGCACGCCCATGTTGGCCACTTTGGCCAACACCAGGCAGGCAATGGCGAAAATAACCCGCCACTTGTATTCCCACAGGTAGGGCAAAAGCTGGGCGATGGTGCCCCAGTCGCTTCGTTTTCGGGGTCTTGGTGGGGCGGATTCCACCGGTGCGGTTCTGCGCATGCGATACTTCTCGGTACAAAAATAATGGGCGATGTGGGCAATGCTACCACCCGCCTTGCCAAACGAATTGCACACCAAGCAGGAGACAAAAGCAAATGGCAAGTATTCAGAACAAAGTGATTGTAATTACCGGCGCATCCGAGGGCATTGGCGCGGCTTTGGCCATCAAGCTGGCACCGGGCAACAAACTGGTGCTGGCAGCGCGCCGGCTTGAAAAGCTGCAGGAGGTTGGCAAACAGGTTGAGGCCGCGGGCGGGCAGGTGCACTGTGTGGCCTGCGACGTGATGGAACAGGCCCAATGCGAGAACCTGGTGGAAGAATCGCTGAAAGCCTTTGGCGGCATTGACATGATTGTGAACAATGCGGGTGTTTCAATGCACGCCTGGTTTGAAGACATCACCGATTTGGGTACATTTGAGCGGCTGTTCCGAGTGAACGTGATGAGCATGGTGTGGATTACGCACAAAGCCCTGCCCCACATCAAGAAATCCAAAGGGTTGATCGTCGGTGTTTCAAGCCTTGCCGGCAAAACCGGCGTGCCTGCCCGTACCACTTACTGCACCAGCAAATTTGCAATGAGCGGTTTTATGGAAGCACTGCGCATTGAGTTGATGGGCACTGGTGTGGATGTGTGTGCCATTTTCCCGGGTGTGGTGGACACCGAAATTCGCCGCAACGGCCTGAACCCTCAGGGCGAGCGAGCTGGCGTTTCCGGCCTTCGTGAGAAAGGCGCAATGAGTGTTGAGCAATGTGTGAATGAAATTGTGGACGCGATGGCCGAACGCAAACGCGAGTGGGTAATGACCGCCAAAGGACGTTTGGGCCTGAAGCTAAAGCCCTTTGTGCCAGCCGTGATCGACAAAATGGCCAAAGATGCGCTGGACGACGAACACGGCGGAAAAAAGTCAGCCTGAGTAAAGACGCGTGGTGTCAGGCGCCAAACAAAACAACAGCCTGAACCACGCCCGCAACCAGGGCAATCGCCAATGCAACACCGAGTACCGTGACCGCTTTGCGATTGGACTCGATTTGGGCCACCAGTTGGGTGTTCTGGCTGGCCAATTCTTTGATAACCTCTGCGGACTGAACCACTTGGGCCTGCAAATCTGTGATTGTTTGCTCGGCGGCCTGCAAGCGGTACTCCAGTTTTTCGACCGCCTCGGGGTCGCTGGCCAAAATAACATCGCTTATCTCGCTGCCTGTTTCATCGTAGACCTTTTTCTTGGACACGCTGCTCCACAGCTTGACCGCACCGTCTGCCACTTTCGGCGCATTTTTGATCACCTCGCCCCAAGGCACCATTTGCAACACTGTTACCCAACCTGCTGGCATTGTTCCCCCAAACTCATGGACTCGCTAAAACACTATTATCGTCGGTTTCACGAATTCGCGTTGGTAGCGTACACCTAGAATGAAATGCAGACTCTAGTGGCTCGGCGTTACAATCGAGGCCCAAACCAACAACAAAACACCTGCACATGAGCACATCCAAACCAATTTTGCTACCCGTTGACCGCGAACCCGTAATTCGGGTGATACCCATGCCCAAAGACTCCAATGCGTCAGGCGACGTATTTGGCGGCTGGATTATGGCGCAGGTGGATTTGGCGGGCTCGGTGCCTGCCACAGCCCATGCCAAGGGCAGAATCGTGACGGTGGCGGTGAACGAGTTTATTTTCAAGGAGCCCGTGTTTGTGGGCGACTTGTGCAGCTTTTATGCGGAAGTGGTGAAGGTGGGCCGGACTTCCATGCAAATTTATGTGGAAGTGTTTGCCCAGCGTCGCCTGAAACCCGATGATGTGGCCAAGGTGACCGAGGCCTACGTGACTTATGTGGCTGTGGACGAGAACCGGAATTCACGCCCAGTGGACCCGCTGAAGTAAAGCGTTTGTTTTAGAAGTGAGTGAGGTCTTGCTGATGCATTTCGAATGCGAACTCGACTTCGTTCACGTGCTGCCATGAACTTTGACCCTTGGCCTGCTTGCGCGACAATTCGATGCGGTAGTCGTACCGATCCGGGCGATAAAGGCCCTTGAGCACTTGCACGGGCCGGCCGTTTTCATCGTAAGCCACCCGCGAAATAGCCAACAACGGTGCACCCACCGGCACACCCAAAGCATAGGCCACCGAGGCATCGGCCAGCCGTGCCGAGATGGTTTGGCGGGCTTTGGCCACCTTCACCCCAGCCTCTTCAAGCAGCACCAGAATTGGAAACTCACGAAGGCGGCGACGACAAATGCGCCCGGACAAATCCTGGGGAATGAAACTGGTCAGGTGAGCCACAGGCTGCCCGTCCAGCTGACGAATGCGAATCAGTTTTTCGACAATCGCATCGCTGGGCAAATGCAGCAACGTGGCAATGTCGGGTGGCGGCAAAATACGCTTGGAAGTGATCAGCTGCAAATCGGAGGAATCACCGCTGGCCTGCAAACGCATGGCCGAGGCGCTGAGCAATTGGCTTTGGCCCACCGAGGCGTTACGTGATTCAGTGCGTGGCTTCACAAATGTACCTTTGCCACGCCCTCTTGCGACCAAACCCTCTTTGACCAGATCTTGCAGTGCGCGACGCATGGTAACCCTGGACACATTGAACTGCTCGGCCAGCACCAATTCGCCGGGCAAAGGCTTGGTGTCGTAATGGCCCTCAATAATGCGCTCGCGCAATATCAAGTAAATTTGGTGGTAAAGGGGAACGACCTGATTCGGATCTAATTTGCTGTCACCGAAATTCGAATCTTCAGGCGATGCGGCGGGAAACTGACTGTCCATTCGTACTGTCCAAATGCTACTGAGCTACCACGTGGATAATACAACACAATGCAACACAATTCATACTGAGTGTGCACTTGAAAGAAACAAGGGCCACTGAAGCAACACTTCAATGGCCCTTGGTGGACAAGCAATTTCGAGAAGCTTATTCCTCGTGAAAGGCCTCTTCACGCTTTTTGCGAACTGAAGGCATAAACACCACGATCAGCGCAATGGCCGCGATGGCCAGCATGGTTGCGCTAATGGGGCGTGTGACCAACACCGAGAAATCACCCCGCGATAGCAACAAAGCCCTGCGCAAGTACTCTTCCATCATGGGTCCCAGAATAAAGCCCAGCAGCAAAGGCGCAGGTTCACACTTTAATTTCGAGAAGATATAGCCCAATACACCGAAGCCCGCCAGCAAGTACACGTCGAACAGTTTGTTGCCCAAACTGAACACCCCGATACAGCAAAACACCAGAATCATGGGGTACAGGAAGTGATACGGCACCGAGATCATCTTGACCCAGATACCAATCAAAGGCAGATTCAGAATCACGAGGAACAGGTTACCGATCCACATGGAGACGATGATGCCCCAGAACAAGGCTGGCTGCTCGGTCATGACCGCCGGGCCCGGTGTAATACCTTGAATGATCATGGCACCGATCATCAGGGCCATCACCGGGTTGGACGGAATGCCCAGGGTAAGCAAAGGAATGAATGACGTTTGTGCACCTGCGTTGTTGGCAGACTCGGGGCCAGCAACACCCTCGATGGCACCCTTGCCAAACTGCTCGGGTGTTTTCGAAATTTTCTTCTCGATGGAATAGGAGGCGAACGAAGCCAGCATAGCGCCACCGCCGGGCAAAATACCCAGCAAGGAACCCAAACCGGTACCCCGCACAATCGGCATGGCCATGCGTTTGAGGTCTTCCTTGTTCGGCATCAAGCCTTGAACTTTGGACACCATGGCAGAGCGCAAATGTTCTTCCTCAAGGTTCTTGATGATTTCGCCCAAGCCAAACATGCCCATGGCCAAAATCACAAAGTTGATGCCCTCGGCCATGTACGGCGTATCGAATGTGTAGCGTTCCATGCCTGAGTTCACGTCCGTACCCGCCATGCCCAGAAGCAGGCCAAGCACGATCATGCCGAATGCTTGCAGCAGGGAACCGCTGGCCAGCACCACAGAGGCGACCAGACCAACCACCATCAAGGAAAAATACTCTGCGGCACCAAACTGCAAGGCGATGTCGGCCAAAGGAGGTGCAAACAAAGCCAGCAACACAGTTGCAAAAGTACCGGCCACGAAAGAACCGATGGCAGCTGTGGCCAAGGCTTTGCCTGCCTTGCCCTGCTTGGCCATTTGATAGCCGTCGAGTGCGGTCACCACCGAGGAAGACTCACCCGGCAAATTGACCAGAATGGCAGTCGTAGAACCACCATACTGCGCACCGTAGTAAATGCCGGCGAGCATGATCAGGGAGGACACCGGAGGCAAACCGAAGGTGATGGGCAACAGCATGGCAATGGTTGCTGTGGGGCCAAGGCCAGGCAATACGCCGATGGCTGTGCCCAGGAAAACACCGATCAGGCAGAACATCAGGTTGTTCAGCGTGAAGGCTGTTTCCAGACCAATAGAAAGATTAGCTAGAAGTTCCATGATTACATTCCAAACCAAGACCCAAAAATGGGCAGTGGAATTCCCAAACCTTTGACAAACACGAGGCTACAAAATATGGCGGCGCCCAATGAAATGCCAATCGTGAACTTCCAGTTGAAAAATTTGCTGGCAGCGGCAGAAATTGCGAATAAAACAATCACTGCAATGGCCAGTCCCGCGCCTTCTACCAACAAGGCAAACGCGATGATGGAGATGGTGACGTACATGATTTTTGCAAAAGGAAAACCTTCGAGAGGCTCGCCTTGAACAAAGAAGGAGCGAATGAGTGAAGCTGCGCCGATCAGAATCAGCAAGCCACTTAATACTTTGGGGAAATAGCCGGGGCCCATGCTGACGGCTGTGCCCATTTCATAGTCAGCAGCCATGTACAAGGCTGCTGTACCGATGATCAAGTACAGCAGCCCAGCCCAAAAGTCTCGTAAATCTTTTGGCATTTTAGGTTCTCAAATTAGATCAGTCAGCGTACTGACCAGCTTTGTCGATGATTGGCTTCCAGCGTGCAATTTCTGCGTCCAGATGCTTGCGGTGCGCTGCTGGTGTGGCCTGGTCCTGAGGTACTGGCTCGGTACCCAGTTCAGCAAAACGTGCAATCACTGCTGGATCTTTCAAGGCTGTTTGCAAAGACTTGCTCAGGCGATCGATGATGGGCTTGGGTGTGCCTTTGGGGGCATACAAACCGTGCCAAACACCCACTTCAAAACCTGGCAAACCGGCTTTGTCCAGTGTCGGCAAATCGGGCAAGGAAGCTACCGGCGTTTTGGTGGTTACCGCGTAGGCCTTGATTTTTCCGCCTTTGATCTGGCTGGTGGTGTTGGTGGTTTGGTCACACATGAAGTCGACCTGACCACCCAACAAATCGTTCATGGCTGGGCCGGTGCCCTTGTACGGTACTGTTGTCAGGTCTACGCCCACTGCGGTCTGAAACAACATACCGCACAGGTGCGAAGCCGAACCGATACCAGCGTTGGCATAGGTTACTTTGTCTTTGTTGGCCTTGATGTAAGCCAGAAGTTCTTGCATGTTCTTGGCTGGCATATTGCCGCGGGCCACGATGGTCATGGGCACGTCGGTAACCAAACCAATGGTTTCAAAGTCGCTGGATGCGTTGTAGGACAGTTTGCGATACAGCGATGGCGCAGTGGACTGGCCAATGTGATGCAGGAAAATATTGTAGCCATCGGGTGCCGAGCGCGCTGCCTTGCCGGCGGCCAAGGTACCACCTGCGCCACCCAGGTTTTCAACAATCACTTGTTGGCCCAGGTCTTTGGACATGGACTGTGCAATCAAACGACCAACCGTGTCAGTTGGACCACCCGCTGCAAATGGAATCAGCATGGTGATGACTTTGGATGGGTAAGCATCCTGGGCTTGCACGGCACCCATCAAGCCCAACAGGGCCACTGCCAATACGGATTTAATCGATTTCTTCACGGAACTCTCCTTGTGATTGGTATCAGAATGTCAACTGCGAAAGCTGTTTTTCTTATTGAATTTCCACACATGTTTGCGCAGGTGGATGGAGTATCAGCATGCCCGTGATGCGCAGCAATTGTGGTTTTCCATATACGCAGAAACCGCAGCATGAGCCATTCTGGGGGAAGTTCCAATCAAAAAATGCAGGCAAGAAAACCTGGCAAATTGACGAAGATTTAGCAGATGAATAAATAAGGAAAAATTAACGCCTAAAAACTGTTAGTTCTCGAATATTTAATTCATGGATCGATACGATATTGACGTGAAAAAATAAGTCGATTGCTGAGCCGTGCAAGGTAGGAAAATGCCGGATCAGTGAACATGGCGACCCAATTATTTTTTAGCCTGACTCGCCAACCATTCACTCAAGGCTGTGGCCACCACCTGATTAACCCCTTCTTCTTTGCTGACTGCGTATTCGCGCAAGCGATTGACCAGTTCAGCTGGCAGCCTGTAATTGACTGGCACCAGCTTGCTGGCCGGAATATCCGCAGCGCGTTCGCGCTTGTTGGATGAGGCTTTGGCGGCTTGACCAAAACGATCGGGAAGACTTTCCGATTTAAGTGAACCATCAAGTTTTTTGGCCATGTTTTTGGCCATGTCGGTGGATTTGAGCGCCATGAGGTTCCTGAGGAAAGGGGCAGATCGGGAACGAAGTATAGCGCCAAACCGTGGACCACACACCCCTACTTCTGGAAGGAATGGACGAAACGTGGAGACGTGACCAAATCGCCGGAACCAAGGTCGTTTTTTTCGTAGTCGGCAACCAAGGCGGCAGCCTGATCGAAGTGCTCAGAAGCAACAAAAACATTGGCAAAACCGGTGGGGGAAAGGTCGCCGACAGCGCCCTGAAGAAAATGGCCGCCAACGTAAGTGGGTATTTCGCAGGCGTTTAACATACCGGCAACGATGTGCGCCTCGATAATGTTGCCCGCTTTGTAAACAATTTCCATCTTGCCCCCTTGTTCTGCAAGACTAGCTGAAAACAAGGGGGCAGGTAAACACATCATGTGACTGAATGCTAACGGGCACTCACGCGAAGCACTTTGCCATCCGAGCTGTCGGTCAACAGATAAATGGCGCCATCGGGGCCAGTGCGAATGTCACGGATACGCGCCCCGACTTCTTTGAACAATACTTCTTCCTCTGTAGCCTTGTTGCCTTTCAAGACCACACGGCTGACCTGTTGGGCCTTTAGGGCACCCACCAGCAAGTTGCCTTTCCACTGGGGGAACATGTCGCCGTTGTACACAGTCATGCCCGAGGGGGCAATGGATGGAACCCAATAAATTGCGGGTTGCTGGGTACCTTCATATTCCTTGTAGGGTGAAATTTGTGCACCGGTGTAATCAATGCCATAGGTGGCTTTGGGCCAACCATAATTGGTGCCGGGGGTAATCACATTCACCTCATCGCCACCGCGTGGGCCGTGTTCATGCGCAATCAAACGCTTGTTGGCCGCATCGTAGGCGAGGCCCTGCACATTGCGGTGACCATAGCTGTAAATTTCAGGCTTTGCACCTTGCTTGCCCACAAAGGGATTGTTCTCGGGCACCGAGCCATCGGCATTGATGCGTACAATTTTCCCAAGGTGATTCGACAAATTCTGCGCTTCCTCTCGGTAGCTGTAGCCATCGCCCAAGGTCACGATCAAGGTGTTGTCGGGCAACCAGTCCATGCGGCCGCCATAGTGGGCGCTGCCTGATTTGGCCATTTGGGAACGGAAAATTTCTTTCACATTCGTGAGACTGTTTTCACCAAGCTTTGCGCTGGAAACACACAGGTGATTGGCACTGCGACTGCCGCAAGCGTAACTCAAAAATATTTGCTGGCTTTGCGCAAAATCGGTGGCGGGCAGTACATCAAACAAGCCCGCCTGACCGCCATAAAACACCTTGGGCACGCCAGCAATGGGAGCATTGCGCAGTTGGCCATCGGCACCCACCAGGCGAAGCTGGCCAGGTTTCTCAGTGATCAAGGCGCGACCATCTGGCAAAAAGGCCATGGACCAGGGGCTGTCCAGTCCGTGGGCAAAAGTTTCGATGGTGTATGGTTTGCCCGATTGGGCCAAAGCCTGGTTGGGTAACAGTGCAACGCTGCCAACAAGTAGCGCGAGCATTGCAGGGTTGCCCGCCAGTTTGCGAGAGTACAGTTTTGCGAACAAAGCGCCCGACACTGCAGCTGCTGCAAGCATGGACAACATGCCGCCGGCGGTTCGGGTTGATGAAATCAGTATTGGCATTGGTGCAATCATGTCGACCACTTTGAAAGTTACCCACAGGCCCAAGGTGGCACCGAAAACACACCAGAAGGTGCGCCATGCAGTGCCGGTGAAACGAGTAAACAGCAATGCGACAGCCTGAGAAACCGCAAAACTGCACCCAAAAATGACCGCATAAACCGCAGAGAAGTTCCCGAGATCATGAAGCGTGGTTTGCAGCCGCGTGTCAAATGGGATGACTACACCCAGACTTTGAAGTGCTTGCAGGTTGATCTGTGACTGCACGAGTGTGCCCAGGAGAGAACCGATCAGCCAGACTAAAAGCCAAACCAAAAAGACGGAAAATCGGGTATTTGTGTGATTCATGAAATTGGCCCAAGGCGACCGGCGCATGCCGGCACAGATTCATTGAAAATAAAATTGTGAGTAATTTATTCTGGCTGCCTACCATACGAAATGGACTGAACCACACCACCCCGAAAACGAACCGTTGCGATCAGGTTCCCCTGCCCTCTGTCATACACCCACAATTCCACGGGCAAGCAAGGTGCAACTGACTGCGCGAACGGAGAAGGAACAGGGTGGAGGGTACCGGGAAAATACACGGGATCACAAAAGGTGTCTTTCAAGGCAGGTTGGCCGCACTTGTACAACACAGACACCCTGCTGTCGCCCTCGTAGGCACTGCCTTGTGAGCATCGCAAGGCTTCTGCTTTCGCCGGCGAGGCGAACCAAAACAAACCCAGCATTCCGATTGTGAGCAGTGCGTGTCTCATGGTTCAACTGTCTCCTTCCTGCGTTCGACAGTTTGAAAAAAACGAAAGTTCAGCCGTAAACTGCAACCACTTGATAGCCCAGCGAGGCGAGCTCACCGTTTGGTGTCCACAGTTTGGCACTTTGATTCACGTAACCGTCTGCGCCCGCCTTCGTTTCCATGTCAATCTGGAACCAACCTTCGCTGTCAATGTTGGCAGGCATGGGCGGCAATTCCAGTGACCAGCTTACTGAACTGGCCATGACAGGCCCTTTGAAGTGGCTAAGGCAGGGTGTGGGTGGACCATCGCTGAGCATCACAATCAACACTTCAGGACTGAGGTTTTTGTCGGTGGCACGAATGTAAATGCCACTTTCCCAAAAGGGTGTGCCCATGTAAGGAATGCTGCCCACAGCCCAACGCATCTCAACATGCTGCAAGAAGTTGGGTGTGATTTTAGGGATGAAAGGCAAGGCCGGGATATTTTCAACCGCCTTGGGAAGCGGCTTGTGCTCGGGTGTCAACACCGGCAGTGCTGTTTCACGCGGCGCACCAAACACGCCGACCACGAGACCAGCCAGTGTTTCATCGCTGTAAATTTCACATTGCACCTGGCTGACACTTTTGCCCTGGCGAAGCAGGCGCGTTCTGTACACCACGTCGCCTGCGGGCACAGGGCCCACGAAGTTGGTTTGCAAGGCACGCAAAGGCATGTCAATGCCCAGGGTGTCGCGCATGGCGACCACGGCAAGGGCAGACAAAAAGCCACCAAACATGGTTCGGCCTTGCATCCAGTCCTCAGTGGCTGTGAACGTGACAGTGTCACCACTCAAGCGGCGGCTGGATAAAATTTCTGAAAGTGCAACGGTCATGCTGAGCCTTTGGTGCTTGTTGAATTAGTTTTCGAACTGCTTGAAGTTGGGAGCACGTTTCTCGCCGAATGCTTTGAACGCTTCTTGCGCGGGCGCTTGCGGAATCATGCTCATGAACAAGTGCCCCTCTTCGGCCATTTTTTCTGAAACAGCAGCCTTGCTCACTGACTTCATCAAGCGCTTGGTGGTCAACAGGCTTGTCAGTGGCAAGTCGAGCAGTTTTTTCACTTGGGCCTGCACATGGGCATCCAGTGCTTCGGGTTCAAGCACATCTGAAACAATGCCAGTGTCATAGGCCTTCAAAGCCGTGAACATGTCACCGAGCAAGAGCAACTCAGCCGCTTTTTGATAACCCGCGGAAATGGGCAGCAACAGGCTTGATGCGGCCTCGGGACACAAACCGAGTTTGACGAAAGGCATGGAAAATTTTGCAGTGCTTGCGGCGTATACCAAATCACAATGCAACAACACGGTGGTGCCAATGCCAATGGCCAAACCTTGCACCTGCGCCACCACGGGTTTGGGGAACACAGAGATCATTCGCAGGAAACGGAACACGGGCGCATCGAGATCGGTGGGCGGGTTGTTCAAAAAATCGCCCAGGTCGTTGCCTGCGGAAAAACAGCCTTCATGGCCTTTGAGCAACACGACTTTCACGCCACTGCTGTGTGTGGCATCGCGAAATGCATCGGCCAGCGCGGTGTACATGGCGTTGGTAAATGAGTTCTTGCGTTCCGGACGGTTGATGGTGATGGTCATCAAGCCGTTGCTGATTTCTGTTTGAATGTCCACTGCCTTATTCCCTGTCTGTTTTATTGTTGTTTGATCTCAAAAAAAACGGGTGAAGGTTTGCACCCACACCCGCTTTTGTTCGCGCTGAAATTACACGCGTTCGAAGATGCCTGCTGCACCCATGCCGGTGCCGATACACATGGTTACCATACCGTATTTCAGGTTGTGGCGACGCAGTGCGTGCACCACGGTGGCTGCACGAATTGCACCGGTTGCACCCAGTGGGTGGCCCAAGGCGATTGCACCGCCCATGGGGTTTACCTTGGCTGGGTCCAGTTCCAGGTCTTTCATCACGGCCAGCGATTGCGCCGCAAACGCTTCGTTCAATTCAAACCAGTCGATGTCGCTGGTTTTAAGTCCTGCGGTTTTCAACACGGCAGGAATTGCTTCCTTGGGACCAATGCCCATGATTTCCGGCGGAACGCCACGCACTGCGAAGCCGCGCCACTTGGCCAAGGGGGTCAGGTTGTAGCGCTTCACCGCTTCTTCAGACGCCAGAATGAGAGCGCCCGCACCGTCGCTCATTTGCGAGCTGTTGCCGGCTGTAACAGAACCTTTTGCAGCAAACACGGGACGCAGTTTGGTGAGGCCTTCAATGGATGAATCGGCACGGGGGCCTTCGTCCAGCTTCACTTCTTTGCTGTTGGTTTTAATTTCACCAGTGGACAAATCGGGCGTGGCTTTTACAACGGTGAAGGGTGTAATTTCGTCGTTAAACTCGCCGGCCTGTTGGGCAGCGATTGCTTTTTTGTGGCTGTTCAGGGCGAATTCATCTTGCGCGTCGCGGCTGATGCCCCACTGTTGTGCAACCTTTTCAGCGGTCATGCCCATGCCGTAAGCGATGCCCAAGTTTTCGTCTTTCTGGAAAATCGCATTGTTGAAGCTAGGCTTGTTGCCGCTCATGGGCACCATGCTCATGCTTTCAGCACCGGCAGCAATCATCACCTCGGCTTCGCCCATGGCAATTGCATTGGCAGCCATTGAAACTGCTGTAATGCCTGATGCGCAGAAGCGGTTGATGGTAACGCCACCCACGGTGTTGGGCAGGCCGGCAAGCAACACAGCGATACGGGCCATGTTCATGCCCTGCTCGCCTTCGGGGAATGCACAACCTACGATCGCGTCGTTGATTGAAGCAGGGTCGAGCGTGGGCACCTGGGCCATGGCGCTGGCAATGGCGTGTACCAACAGGTCGTCGGGGCGGGTGTCTTTGAACACGCCACGCGGGGCCTTGCCAATTGGGGTGCGCGTTGCAGCGACGATGTAAACATCTTTACAAGTTTGAGCCATGTTTGCTCTCCTTAATTAGTTACGCACTGGCTTGCCGGTTTGCAGCATGCCCATGATTCGTTCTTGTGTCTTGGGGTTGTCGAGCAACTTCACGAAGTGCTTGCGTTCCAGATTCAGGAACCACTCTTCATCCACCAAAGCGCCAGTTTCAATTTCGCCACCACACACCACTTCGGCGATCACGCAGCCCAGGTGGAAGTCATAAGCGGAAATGAAACCACCGTCGCGCATGTTGACCAATTGCGCCTTGATGGTGGCGTAGCCAGATTTGCCTGCGGCTGGTACACCCTTGATTTTGTGGGGTGGGCGATAGCCGCCATCGAACATGGCGCGTGCGCGTGAAATGGCGACGTACAGCAGTTCATGGCTGTTGAACACGATGGTGTCGGATTCCTTGATGAAACCGAGATCGCGACATTCCATGGCCGATGTACCTACCTTGGCGGTTGCTGCGGTCATGAAGCCATCTTTCAGGAAAGCCAGTACATCGGCAGAACCTGCTTTTTGAGCAGCCAAGCCAGCGTTGATTGCGATTTCTTTCAAACCACCGCCACCGGGAATCAGGCCAACGCCCACTTCCACCAAGCCCATGTAGCTTTCCAGGTTTGCAACACGTGCGGAACAGTGAATTGCGAATTCACAACCACCACCCAGTGCCAAGCCGGTTACGGCGGCCACGGTTGGAACCTGTGCGTATTTCAGTGCGGCTGTGCCTTTCTGGAATTCTGCAACCATGGGTTCGATGGCTTTGCCACCGCCTTGCATGAATGCAGGCAACATGGCTTGCAAGTCGGCACCTGCGGAGAAGGGTTCATCCGGGCTCCACAACACCAAGCCTTTGTAGCTTTTCTCGGCCAAGGCGATGGCTTCGTGTGTGCCGGTGATGACATCGGGGCCAATGGCGTGCATTTTGGTTTTAATCGACAAGATCAACACATCATCATGACCCGGCGCTGTCCAAATGCGAACTGCATCGTTTTCTTTGATGGTGGTGCCACCGTTGTGGCCAGTGACTGTTGTTTCGCCCAAGACTTTGGCGCGGAAAATTTGGCGCTGGTACACAGGCAAATCTTTGCGGGGCACGAATGAATTGCTGGCAGGGCTGAATGCGCCCGTTGTGCTGTACACACCACCATTGTCGGCCACAGGGCCTTCAAATACCCAGGCTGGCAACGGTGCATTGCACAGGGCAACGCCCGCATCAATGTCGGCCTTCACCCACTCCGCAACCTGCTTCCAGCCTGCGGCTTGCCAGGTTTCGAATGGGCCTTCTGTCCAGCCATAACCCCAGCGCAGTGAGAAGTCCACTTCGCGTGCGGTGTCTGCAATGTCGTTCAGGTGGAATGCGATGTAGTGAAATGCATCGCGGAAAATCGCCCACAGGAATTTGGCTTGTGGATGCTCGGAAGCACGCAGTGCAGCCATGCGTTCGGCCACATTGCGATTCTTCAAAATTTTCAACACAGCTTCGTCGGCTTTGCCTTCCGAAGGCACGTAGCTGCTGGAGTTCGCATCGAACACCATGATCTGCTTGCCTTCTTTTTTGAAGAAGCCGCCTTTGGTTTTCTGACCCAGCGCGCCTTTTTCAACCAGTGTTTTCAACACGGCGGGCGTTGCATAGCTGGATGCAAACGGATCGTTGGGCAATGTGTTTTGCATGGTGGCAATCACGTGGCCCATGGTGTCCAGCCCCACCACATCCGCAGTGCGGAAAGTGGCTGATTTGGCGCGACCCAGTTTGGAGCCGGTCAGCTGATCCACGATGTCAAATGGAATGCCGTACTTCTGCGCTTCAGCCATGGTGGCCAGCATGCCGGCCACACCCACGCGGTTGGCCACGAAGTTGGGCGTGTCTTTGGCGGTAATAATGCCCTTGCCCAAAGTGGTGGTCAGGAAGGTTTCCAGATTGTCCAGAATATCCTGACGTGTGGTGCTCAATGGAATGAGTTCGCACAGGTGCATGTAGCGGGGTGGGTTGAAGAAGTGAACGCCACAGAAGCGGGCTTTCAAATCGGCATCAAAACCTTCGCTGAGCTTGGAAATGCTCAAACCCGATGTGTTGGTTGCAAAAATTGCATTCGCATTGATGTGCGGCGCAACTTTTTTGTAAAGGTCGTGTTTCCAGTCCATACGCTCAGCAATCGCTTCGATCACCAGGTCACAACCTTGCAACAGTTCCAGGTGCTCTTCGTAGTTGGCGGCTTGCACATATTGGGCAACGTCTTTCGCGCCAAACGGGGCGGGCTTCAGCTTGGTCAGGTTCAAAAT
Organism: Limnobacter alexandrii; assembly: GCF_005871185.1. GTDB lineage: Bacteria > Pseudomonadota > Gammaproteobacteria > Burkholderiales > Burkholderiaceae_B > Limnobacter > Limnobacter alexandrii. The sequence continues at coordinate 994,157 of NZ_SWKN01000006.1, read as the reverse complement.
GGCTTTGTCAACGATGCCATTTTTGGGGCCTTCCTTGGCGGGCAGATCAAACAGCACCACAGGCACTTTGGCATTGGCACAGTGGGCAGCAATTTGTGCACCCATCACGCCAGCGCCGAGCACGGCGACTTTGCGAACGATGAAATTGGACACGCGTGTCTCCTTCGAGTTAATTGGTTTAAGCGCCCGTGGTGATTGAACACCACGGGGTACTGCGGGACAGATTGCTTAGAACAGGTCGGCTTCCATTTCCATCAGGCTGCTGGAACCGGCACGTGCCTTGCGAATCAACATGGCGGTCTCGGGCAGCATTTTCTGGAAGTAGAAACGGGCTGTGTGCAATTTGGCGGTGTAGAACTTGTCGCCACTGGCTTGTTTTTCCAGCGCGATTTTTGCAGCTTGTGCGAAGAAGTAAGCATAGAATAGGTGGCCCACGACACGCAGGTAATCTACAGCGGCTGCGCCCACTTCATCGGGGTTCTGCATGGCTTTGCCGCCGATTTCCATGGTCAGCTTGCTGACCTTGTCGCCCAAATCAGCCAAGGGTTCAATGAACTCTTTCATGGCTGGGTTGTTGGCTTGTTCTTCGCACAAGGCACGAACCATTTTGCCGAATTTCATCAGCTTTGCGCCACCATCGCCCAGCACTTTGCGACCCAGCAGGTCGAGTGATTGAATGGTGTTGGTGCCTTCGTAAATCATGTTGATGCGGCTGTCGCGCACATACTGTTCCATACCCCACTCGGCGATGTAGCCGTGGCCACCATACACCTGCATACAGTGTGAAGTGGCTTCCCATGCATTGTCAGTGATGAAGGCTTTCACGATGGGCGTCGCCAGGGCAACCATTTCGGATGATTCCTTGCGCACCGCTTCATCGGGGTGGTTCAGTTCTTTGTCCAGCTCCAGTGCGGTCCACATGCACAGTGCGCGACCACCTTCGGCATAGGCGCGGGTGGTCAGCAACATTTTGCGCACATCAGGGTGAACGATAATGGGGTCTGCTGGCTTGTCAGTGGCCTTGGGGCCGGTCAGCGAGCGACTTTGAATGCGGTCCTTCGCGTACACCACAGCGTTTTGATACGCAATTTCGGTCAAGCCCAGTGACTGCATGCCCACGCCCAAACGAGCGGCATTCATCATGACGAACATGGCGGCCAAACCGCGGTGGGGTTGACCAATCAACCAACCAGTTGCGCCGTCCAGATTCATCTGGCAAGTGGCATTGCCGTGAATGCCCATTTTGTGTTCAATCGCGCCGCAGAAAATCGGGTTGCGTTCGCCGATGGTTCCATCTGCATTAGGAATGAACTTGGGAACCAGGAACAGGGAAATGCCTTTGGTGCCCACAGGCGCGTCGGGCAAGCGTGCCAACACCAGGTGAATGATGTTCTCGGCCATGTCATGTTCACCACTGCTGATGAAAATTTTCGCGCCGGTGATTTTGTAGCTGCCATCGGCCTGTGGCTCGGCCTTGCTGCGCAACATGCCCAGGTCGGTACCGCAATGTGGTTCGGTCAGGCACATGGTGCCAGTCCATTCACCGCTGGTCAGCTTGGGCAGGTAGGCGTCTTTCAGTTCTTGCGTACCATGTGCATGCAGACAATCGTAAGCACCGTGTGTCAGGCCCGGGTACATGGTCCAGGCCTGGTTGGCGCTGTTCATCATTTCATAGAAAGCCTGATTCACTGTAACCGGCAAACCTTGACCGCCGTAGTTGGGGTCGCAGCTTAGCGAGGCCCAGCCCGCTTCAACAAACTGTTGGTAAGCTTCTTTAAAGCCTGTTGGCGTTTTCAGGGAATGATCGGCCTTGTTCAAGGTACAACCTTCGGAATCGCCTACGGCGTTCAGCGGTTGCAATACTTCCGCGCAGAACTTGCCGCCTTCTTCCATGATCTGATTCATGGTGTCAGCGTCAATTTCTTCAAAGGCGGGAATGCTTTTGAAAGTGGCTTCCGCATTGAACATTTCGTGCAGTACGAATTGCATGTCGCGGATTGGGGGCGTGTATTGGCTCATTGAAGTGTCTCCTGGTACTACTGGCTCAGAATTTCTGACTGGGTTTGCTGGTAATGCTGAATCATGCGTTCGAAGCCTTGGCTGGCCCGCTTCACAGACATTGAATCGCCCATCAGGCGACCTTGCTGGTGCGCTGCCAGAATCAGACCGACCATCTCAAAAACGAGTTGATCCGCATGGGCCTGATTGGCTGGTAAATGATTTTCTTCGATGGCCTGTGCCGTGGCACGGTGCATTTCTTTTTGCCAGTCGCGATGCATTTTTACCAGAACATCGCGCACTGCCCCTGGCCTGTCATCGTATTCTGTCGCGCCTGAAATATAGATGCAACCACTGTCGATTTCCTTGCCGATTCGATCCAGCCAGCGCATGAAAATTGCACGCAAACGGGGCAATCCACGAGGCTCTTTCAAACAGGGGAACAACACGGCGTTGATGAATTGGGTTTCGTACTCTTGCAGCACGGCAATTTGAAGTTCCTCACGTGAGCCAAAGTGGGCAAACACGCCACTTTTGCTCATGGTCATTTTTTCTGCGATAGACCCAATGGTCAAACCCTCGAGCCCTTGCGTGGACGCGATTTCAAGTGCCGCCTCAACAATGGCGGCTCGGGTTTGTTCACCTTTGCGCATATAAAATAGACCGAACGTTCGTTTTTTTATGAGTGTACGCTATTTCTTCAGGAAAAAGGGAATGGGCCAGGTTAGAGAAATTCCTCTAGGGTTTGAGCATGCTCTTATATTTATTCAAATAATTTGAATAATCACTGCAAAAAACACCACTCGATTTTGAAACCTGATGCGCGCACTATTGATCCATCGATTCACCGAGTCGCCAACCCAATACGGAGAAATGAAATGACTACAGCACACACAGCACACACTGGCACGAACGCACTGGACAGCGCCTTTAACTCCTCAGCCTCTACCATCGCCTTGATAGGCCGGGTTTTGCTTGCAGCCATGTTCGTACTGGCTGGTTTCAGCAAAATTGGCGGTTTCGAGGGCACTGCGGGCTACATCGGTTCTGTGGGTTTGCCCTTTCCAGAACTTCTGACCGTGCTGACCATTGCGGTTGAAATTGGCGCAGGCCTGGCTTTGATTGTTGGCTTTCAGGTGCGAATTGCCGCACTGCTGCTGGCAGGCTTTACCTTGGCAGCATCGGTTCTGTTTCACAACTACTGGGCCATGCCTGCTGACCAGGCTTATGTGCAGCAATTGATGTTCATGAAAAACATCAGCGTGGCTGGTGGTTTGTTGATGATTGTGGCTTTGGGTGGCGGAAAGCTTGGCCTGAGCAAAGGCAAGTAAGACGCTCGGTCGATGACTAAACCACTGGAAATACTGCTTCACCGGCCTGGGGATTGACTTGATAACCACCGGTGAACGCGCCAAATGACGGCAGCATCAACAGATCGGGTTTAAGGTAGAAGCAAGGCAAACGCGCCCTGCTTCTGCCTTTTCCGTTCAGCACCACCACCGGATGTTCGTGACCGGCCAGTACCAAAGCGCCCGGCACAGTTTGTGGGTGATGGCACAAGGCAAACCCGCCCAGCATGAAAGGTTCTTCCACCACCGAGATATTCAAGGTTGCAGGAGGGTCACCCGCCTTGCTGTCGTGATTGCCGCGAATCAGTGTCATGTCGACATCAGCGTGCTGCAAACGCCAGGTGTGCAGCTTGTCGAGCAATTCAGGATTGTGCGCTGCCTTGGCATGCAATAAATCGCCAAGGAAATAAACCACTCTTGGTTTCAATTGCTCAATCGATTCGGACAAACGACTCAGGTTCTCTTGAGTTGTGCCTGCAGGCACTGGTACCCCAAGACTGCGAAAAGTGGCTGCTTTGCCCAAATGAACATCTGCGACGAAGAGTGCATTAAATGCGGGAGAATAAGCCACGCGCTGGGCTGAAAGCACCAATTCGCCTGCCAGCGTGCTTACCGGCCAGCCCGACTCCCCATTTTGCAAAACCTTCACTTGACCCATCACATGACCCACTCTGCGCCAGACCGGAGTTTATCAAGATAAAAAGCATATTTTTTTCTGAACCATTCGAAGCGGAATGCCACCGAGCTTTTTCAACACGAAACGGAGAATAGTGATGGGATGGTTCAGCAATACACCAACGGCCAATCGGGTACAAAACTCGGCGACAATTTTGACTTGTGCCGAGTTGCTTGAGGCAAACAACAATGTACTTTCAAGAGTAGAAGTGTTTTCAGCAGAACAGATCTCCCGAGGCAATCTCCTTTCAGCACAGGCATTTTCGGTTCAAGGCGCCAGCAGTAATTTGGGAATGCAACTGCAGCGAGCGGTAGGCGAGTTGAATACGTTTAAAAGGGAAGCACAAGGATTGAGTGCCGAGCTTGATGAACATGGCGAATTATTTGCTGATTTGGTCGAGCAATTTGAAGTTCCGCGAGCTGCGCGACAAATCAATTTGTCCGGACGGGAAATGACGGAAGTGGCTACGCAACTCACTGCCTCATCACTGGTTAATCTGGCCATGCTGAGAGAAAGCCGTCAGCGCAGTATCGCGCAAAGTGTGGCCACCATTGATCAAGCTGATCAAACGTTAAATCCAGGCACGTTTACCAGGGCCTCTCTCAGATTGCCGGAAATGGCATTTCGCGAGCACTAATCATGAATCGGCGCGCAAGGCCGCTTTCTCAAGTTCAGCCACCATGCGCGCCACTCGATCACTCAGCTTTTCCGTGCTTACCGTTTCTCGCAAACGCTCAATCAACAAGGGGAAGGCAAAAGGGGTTGGGCGATCAATTGATTTGAACACCAGCGTTTTGGATTGTATGGCTGTCAGTGTAGCTTCCATTCGCTTCAACTCCAGTTCCTGCTCAAGTGCCTCACGCTGGGCCTGATCCAGCAACAAATTGTGTTGATCGTATTTCTTGAACACCTCGAAAAACAAACCACTGGACGCCTGCAACTGCTTCGCACTTTTTCCTGCACCCGGATAGCCTTGAAACACCAGTCCGGCAATTCGTGCAATTTCGCGAAAACGGCGTTGCGCAAGTTCGGAAGCATTCAGGCAAGCGAGCACATCCTCGAACAGATTGTCAGTCGCAAAAAGCGGAGAATCTGCCAGCTTGCCTGTAATCCATTCAGACCAGTTCACAGGTTCTGCGCTCAACAACTCAAAGCCATAATCATTCATTGCAATTGAAAAGGTACCCGGTTTTTGGCGGGATGCACGCCACGCGAGAAGACTGGCCAGACCAATGTGCACAGTGCGACCTTCGAAGGGATACACAAACAGGTGGTGACCTTCTTTGCTGTGCAGTTCTTCAATCAGCAGATTCGAGGTATTGGGCAAAGCACTCCAACGCATTTGCAAAGCCAGCAAACTTTCAAGTGCGCGTAATTCGGGCAGGGCCGGTTTTTTACCGGTGGAAATGGCTTGATGCGCCAATTCCAGCATTTGCAGAGAGGCATGTGCCAACTCGCTGCTAAGCGGCATTTTGCCGCCCTGCCACTGCGGCACGGTGGCCTTTTTGCGGCTTGCCTTTCGCACATAGGCTGTCATGTCGCGAACCTTCACCAGTTCAAGAACGCGCCCGGCAAAACTAAAACAGTCACCGGTTTTCAAGCGGGCAATAAATCCCTCTTCAATGGTGCCCAGGCGACCGCCCGTCATCCATGCCACATGCATGGCGGCATCGGAGACAATGGTGCCCACTGACATGGCATGCCTGCGGGCAATGTCCCGACGAGGAACGCGGTAAACACCTTCTTCGTCAGCAGCCACACGCTGATAATCTGGATAGGCAGCGAGGCTTTCCCCACCCTTCTCGACAAAGGCCAGGGCCCAATCGAATTGGGCACGACTCAAGTTTTGATAGGCGCTTGTGGTGCGCACTTCAGCAAACAACTCATCGGGCTTGAAACCACTGCCCATGGCAATCGTGACCAGGTGCTGCACCAGGACATCCAGCGGGGCCTGCGGGCTGTATCTGGATTCGATCTGTTTATTCTCGGCTGCATGACGGGCCGCAGCCGCTTCGACAAGCTCGAGCGCATGCGTAGGCACCACGGTGATTCGCGAGGGCCTGCCGGGTGCATGCCCGGAACGGCCCGCCCGTTGCAGCAGGCGGGCAACGCCTTTGGGTGAGCCAATTTGAATGACGCGCTCTACGGGTAAAAAATCAACACCCAAATCAAGTGAGGAAGTGCACACCACGGCCTTCAGGCTGCCGTTTTTCAAACCCTGTTCAACCCAGTCGCGAACCGTTTTGTCGAGCGACCCGTGGTGCAGGGCCAATGCCCCCGCGTATTCGGGCCGTGCGTCGAGCAAGGCTTGATACCAGATTTCCGCTTGTGAACGGGTGTTGGTGAAAATAAGCGTGGAGGCAGACTGGTCGATTTCTTTGGCGACGGAATCGAGTTGATTCAAGCCCAAATGCCCGCCCCAGGGAAAGCGCTCAAAGGTGTCGGGGATCAAGCTGTCGATGAGCAACTGCTTGGGTAATTTGCCTTGTACCAAGGTGCATTTGCCCTGATTTTTAACCGGGTGCAACAGCACGTCCATGGCCATTTTCAAGTTACCAAGTGTGGCGCTTAAGCCCCACACCTGCAAACCCGGATTGATACGCGCCAAGCGCGCTATGGCCAATTGCAATTGCACGCCGCGCTTGTTGCCAATCAACTCGTGCCATTCATCAACCACCAACACTTGCAGCTTGCTTAAATTGGGCAGGCTGCTGGCGCGGGTAAACATCAGGGTTAAGCTTTCCGGTGTAGTGACCAAGGCGAAAGGCGGCTTTCGCACAATGGCTGCGCGTGTGGCTGAATCGGTGTCGCCTGTTTGCAGGGCCACATCGCAGTCACCAGCCAGGGCTGAAAGCGATTTTTGCAAAGCCTTGGTGCTGTCAGCAGCCAAGGCACGCATCGGCGTGATCCACATCACCCGGGTTGCAGCGCCTCGCGGCTTGGGCAGCTTCGCCAGTTGCAGCAAGGCACCCAACCACACAGCCAGTGTTTTGCCCGCGCCAGTGGTGGCATGCAGCAAACCACTGTGGCCCTTCTCGAGGGCCTGCCACACCTGTGTTTGATACGCAAAGGGTTCCCAGCCCTGTTCGGTGAACCACGCATTGATACGTTCGCGCGTGAATTCCGCCAAGGGTGGGCGTTCCGCAATTTCACCGATGTCTGATTGAACTGCCTGTGTTACAAGCTGCAAAGCCTTGTCGGTGGCTCTCTTTTTGCGGCGCAAAGCCTTCAGTTGAGTACCCACATTGGGGCCGGGAGGAATGCCTCGAAATTCAGACATGGTGTACTGCGGGGAGAAAGCGACAGTTGATTGTGCCACGGGAAATGCACAAAAAATTGCCTCAAACCCGGGTAATCAGTTCAACATTGCCGCCCGCTGCTGCTGTGTTGGTACACACAAGCTGCTCTCGCAACAGCCGATAGGCTGGGTAGCTGCCATCGGGATTGGCAAGTATCACGGGAATGATTCGTTGGGAATAGGCTGCCAACTCGCGAGCCACTGCGAGTGCAAGTTGCGGTGTGCACTCGCAAACTGCGACATCCATGTGTTCCAGATGAATTTCGTTGACCCATTCGATACCCGGACTTTGCCATTCTTTGACCATTCCCCTTTGAACAACAGCCACATTTCCGGTGGTCAACACTGCCTCAATTTGCTGTCTAAGCTGTTGTTCATCCCGTGCCGTGCACCACACCCGCCCACGAGGCCAGCAGTGGTAAAGGTTTTGCTCGCCCGTGGGACCTGGCAAGGTGCCATTGTGCACGGGGGGTAGCTGGGCAAGGCGCATCAAGGTAGGCAGGTAATGCGGCCCCCCCGCTTTGGGGCCGGTTCCGGATTGTCCGTGCCCACCAAACGGTTGACTACCTACAACGGCGCCCACCATGTTTCTGTTCACGTACACATTGCCGGCATTGATGGTGTTACACGCCAGATCAATGGTGGATCGAATGCGGCTGTGAATACCAAAAGTCAGGGCGTAACCCGTGGCATTCAATGCATGAAGCAAGGCCGGCAGGCCGCCTGCCTTGTATCGCAGCACATGCAGCACAGGGCCAAATACCTCTCGCTGCAATTCATGCAAATGCTGCAGCTCGACCAAGGTGGGCGCGATGAAGAACCCCTGTGCAGCTGGGTCAATGCGCTCACCTTGGAACACAGGCACACCACTTTCTTTCATGCGTTGAATGTGCGTGTGTACAGCCTGCCATGCGTCCTGATCAATCAAGGGCCCCAAGTCTGTCGACAAACTTGCCGGGACGCCCACCTGAAGTTCTTGCATGGCCGCTTTCAACAAGGCGATCAAATTGTCGGCAATGTCGTCTTGCACACACAACACGCGCAGCGCCGAGCAACGCTGCCCTGCACTGCCAAAAGCAGACTCAAGCACGTCGCCCACCACTTGTTCCAGCAAGGCGGATGAATCAACCACCATTGCGTTTTGCCCACCGGTTTCAGCAATCAGCAAGGCCGGAAGCCGCAAGGAATCGTGTTCTAGCAAGCTGGTTTGTATGTGCTTGGCAGCCGCGTTGGAACCGGTGAACAACACCGTATCAACGGCGGGGAAACGACTTAACCAGGAGCCTGCCTCCCCATCACCAAATACCAGCTGCAACACGGTAGCCGGCACGCCCGCCGCGTGCAACAGGCGCACTGCATGGCGTGCAATTTGTGGTGTTTGTTCGGCTGGCTTGGCCACCACGGCATGTGCGCTGGCCAAGGCCCCAGCAACCTGCCCCACGAAAATTGCGAGCGGAAAATTCCACGGACTGATGCACACCGCAAGGCGCGGTGTTGATTCAGATTGTTGCGAATTCAAGGTGGAAATTTGGACTGCATAATAGCGGCAAAAATCAATCGCCTCGCGCACCTCCAGATGCGCGGCAGGAATGGTTTTGCCAGCCTCGTGCACCAGCAAGTTGATCAAGTAAAGCGAATCTGATTCAAGCAACTCGGCCGCTCGCAACAGGCACAAAGCCCGCTGCCCTGCACCATTCGAAAACCAATCACTGGCGATGTCAAACGACTGCAAAGCACTATTCAACGCCTGCTGCACTTGTGTTTGAGTACTGTAGGAAACTGGCTCCAAGGCAGCCAACGCGCTCTTTTGCACCGCACATTGCAATTGCTCCACAATACCTTTGCAGTGCAAATCGAGGCCTGTTGAATTCAGGCGATTTTCGCCAAACAATTGCGGTGCAGGCACACACGCCAGGTTGGGGTGAACACCTTGCGTGCGCAACTTAACCACCGGGTGTTCAACCAGTTCATTCACATTCACTTTGGGGTCCACGATCTGGTTAACAAAGGAGGTATTGGCGCCATTTTCCAGCAGGCGGCGAACCAGGTACGGCAGCAATGTTTGATGGCTGCCCACAGGCGCATAAATTCTGCATTTCTGGTACAAGCCTTCACCCATGCCATGCAAACACTGCATTTCAAAATTGTGCACATTGTGCCGGGCCGCCATGTGTTGAACGGCCGCGTAGGTGTGGGCATTGTGGGTGGCAAACTGCGAGTAAACATAGGCGCTGTTTCGCAACATCAATTCTGCACAACACAGGTAAGAAAGATCGGTATGAACTTTTTGCGTAAACACCGGAAAGTGCGCCAAACCCTGTGTTTGGCAACGCTTGATTTCAGTGTCCCAGTAGGCACCCTTTACCAAACGAAGCTGAATGACACGGCCACTGCTGCGTGCCAGTGCGGCAACAAATTCAATCACAGCGGTGGCTCGGGTTTGGTAAGCCTGCACAGCCAGACCCAACCCATTCCAATTCCTTAGTTCAGGCTCAAAAGCCAGCCGTGTAAACAGGTCAAGTGACAAATCCAGGCGCTCACTTTCTTCGGCATCCACGTTGAATGCGATGTTGTGATTTTTCGCAGAAAGCGCCAGAGAAAAAAGCCTCGGGTACAGCTCAGCGCACACGCGATTTTCCTGCCACAACGTGTAGCGCGGGTGCAGTGCTGACAATTTCACTGAAATGCCGTTTCCCTGAAACACTCCTTGGGTGTTGTCTTGCCCTATCACCTCAATAGCGTGGGCATAGCTGCTGAAGTACGCTTGTGCATCGGCCTCACACACGGCGGCTTCACCCAACATGTCAAATGAATAGGTGTGGCCCTTAGCCACGCTTGCACGGCTGTTGCGCAGGGCCTCCTCAATGGTTTGGGCCGCAACAAACTGCTGCCCCATGAATTTCACGGCCAGTTCAACCGCCTTGCGAACAAGGCCCTCACTGCTGCGCGCAATCAAACGCTGCAAACTGGAATACAGGCTATCGTCGCTGGGCATTTGAACCCATTGTCCAGCAATGAACAAACCCCAGGTACTGGCATTTACAAACAGGGAAGCATCCTGCCCAAGGTGAACAGCCCAATTGGCATGGCTGAGTTTGTCTCGAATAAGTTCATCACGCGTGTGCGAATCCGGAATTCGCAGCAGGGCCTCTGCGAGACACATCAGTGCCACACCTTCCAGGGTGGACAAACGGTATTGCGCCATTAGCCGGTTAATACCTGCACTGTGCTTTTGAACCTTGCGCAAACGTGCGATGTGCCCAAGGGCTTTCTGTTTTACGGCATCCAATTCACTTTCCGGCCACGTGCATTGTTCCAGCAAAACACGCACCCTTTGCGTTTCATCCACCCTGGCCAGTGCATTGATTTCCGCGCGCAAACGATCGAGTTCAGCCTGCATGATCAGCCCAACTGAACGCACGCTGCACGTGCCTTTCCCAATCCGGATTCAAAAGCACGGCCAACAAGTCAACGGCACGTTTGGCGCTTTCGCCCGTGGGGTCGGCCACAGGGTTAAGCTCCACCAGATCCACTGAGGCCACACAACCGGTTTGCGCAATACGCGCCATGCAATAACGCAAGGTATCCAGCTGCAAGCCACCTTTTTCCGGCGTGCTCACACCAGGCAACACCGAGGGATCGATACAGTCCACATCGAAGCTGACATGCACATGCGTGCCCGGAACAATGTCGGCCAGTGCTGCGTTCATGGCCCTGACAATTCCACGCCCCTGAATGTGGCGCATGGTCAATATGGGCAGGGCTGCGCGGCGCACGGCACGGTGTTCTTCGGGATCGATTGAACGCACGCCCAGCAGACGAATTTGAGAGGTTTGCAAAGCGGGGTAAAACCCGGCAAGTTGCGTCAGTTCAGGCGGTCCTTGACCACACAGCGCAGTCAAAGGCATGCCATGCATATTGCCCGTGATAGAAGTACTGGCCGTGTTGAAATCGGCGTGTGCATCCAGCCACAACACGCGCAAAGACTTGTGCTTCCGGCGGCAGTGCGCAGCCACTGCACTGATTGAGCCCATGGCCAGAGAATGATCACCCCCCAGCAACACAGGTACATTCCCTTCTTTCAGGGCACCTGCCACCGCAATGTGCACTGCGCGCGCCCAAGCCACCACCTCATGAAAATTTCGATAGCCCATCACGGTGGAATTTTGCTCGGGTGCCTTGGCCTGAAGATTGCCCTGATCCTCGACCTTGCAGCCCATGCGCACCAAACTGTCGCAAATGCCAGCACGCCTCAATGAATCCGGCCCCTTGGCCGAACCAGTCACATTCGCCCCTGCCTCACATGGCGCACCGATCAGTGAAATCATGCAGCGCCTTTCCTGGCGATCAAACCATACAGATCTTTTGGATTTCGCATCTCGGGAATCAATGACAGGTACTCGAGCTCCCCTTTTGCCTGGGCCAATTGATGCATGTAACCCAACGCTGAAAAATCCTCCAGCGCAAAACCCACAGAATCAAACACGGTAATTTGATCTGCCTTGGTTCGCCCAAGGGCAAAACCTGTCAACACTTCCCACAGCTCGGTCACTGGAAAATCTGTCGGCATTTGCTGAATATCACCTTCAATTCGGGTTTGCGGCTCGAATTCCACAAACACACGGGCATGGCGCAACACGTCGGGATGAAGCTCAGTTTTTCCAGGGCAATCCCCACCGATTGCATTGATATGAACGCCAGGCCTGAGCATGTCCCGGGTCAACACATTGGCTCGGGTTTTCACGGCAGTGGCAGTGGTGATTACATCCGCTTTGCGCACAGCTTCCAGAATACTTTTACACACCACCGTATTCAAGCCAAGTTCATCCAGGTGATCGGCCAGTTTCTCTGTGGCTTCCAAATCGGGGTCGTACAAGTAAAACGTGTCTATTCCCAACAAACCATGAAATGCAACAGCCTGAAACTCGCTTTGAGCACCGTTTCCGATCAAGGCCATGCTGCGTGCATCGGTTCGGGCCATGTAGCGCGCGGCCAAAGCAGACGTGGCCGCCGTGCGAAGGGCTGTGATCAAAGTCAGTTCGCTGATGAACAGGGGGCGGCCGGTCTGTACGCTGGCCAATACACCAAAAGCCATGACGGTGGGCAATTCATGCCGGTGGTTGTTTGGATGCCCGTTCACATATTTGAAGCCATAGGTTTGCCCATCGCTAATCGGCATGATTTCAATAACACCTTCGGCGCAATGGCTTGCAAGGCGTGCCCACTTCTCAAACTGTTCCCAGCGTTTGAAGTCGTGGGCAATCGCATCATGCATGCCATTGAGGCATTGGGAAAGCCCCTGCCGTGAAACAAGTTTTGCAGCGCCATGCGCGCTCAGGAATGGCGTGTCCATCATCACCCCTCCAGCTGTTTGACTCAGATTACACACACCATTCTGCTATCAAACAAGGTCAAGCATAAGCGCACAAAATGCTTGCGAAATGCAATATTTCTATCATATTGTCAGCTATACACTTCAAAACGGCACCATGGATACTCTGGATCGTCAACTATTGGGCTTGTTGCGCACCAATGCAAGGTTAAGCATTGCTGCATTGGCGCATCAATTGAAAGTATCCCGCGGCACTGTCAGCAATCGCATCAGCAAACTTGAAAGCCAGGGTGTCATTGTGGGTTACAGCGTCAAGTTGAGACCCAATGCCACGGCCAATTTAATTGTTGCGTGGATGAGTATTCTGATTGAAGGCAATGACAGCCGAACCGTTTTGTCCAAGCTGCTGGGTGAACCGGGGGTCAAGGCAATTCACAGCACGAATGGGCGCTGGGATTTGCTGGTCGAACTACAGGCAGAGAATTTGAACGACTTGTCAGGGATTCTTGAGCGCATTCGATTGATCAAGGGAATCAGCAACACGGAAACGAGCATTCACCTCTCGAGTTACAAGAACTAGGAAATTAACAAACAAGAATTCAAACGATCGTTTGATTTGTTGCAAATTGCTTTGCTATGATGGGTTTTCAGAAACCATCACAAGTGACCAACAGCATGCCCAATTCAAACACCATCAAAATCGGCGGCGCCTGCGGCTTTTGGGGCGACAGCAGCCTGGGCACAGAGCAACTGCTAAAGGTGCCGGGTATTCAATACATCACCTACGACTATCTGGCCGAACTAACCCTGGCCATCATGGCTGGCATGCGCATGAAGAACCCGGAACACGGGTACGCACTCGACTTCATCGACCTGATGAAGAAGGCCCTGCCTGCAGCCAAATCCAGAGGCATCAAGATTATTGCGAATGCAGGCGGGCTTAACCCTGCTGCTTGCGCCGCGGCTTTGCAACTGGCCATGACCGAAGCTGGCCACACCATTCGAATTGGCGTGGTAAGCGGTGATGACGCCACAGCCACACTGGGTCAGTTGAGAAAAAATGGGGTTGAATTAACAGACCAACATTCCGGTCAGGCTGCTCCACCCTTTTTCCTCACAGCCAACGCCTACCTCGGTGCATTTCCGATCGCGGCAGCGCTCGATGCTGGTGCCGACATTGTGATCACCGGCCGAGTGGTGGACAGCGCCATGGTGCTGGGCGCACTGGTGCATGAATTCAAGTGGCAAACAAGCAATTTGGATCAACTTGCGCAAGGCAGCCTTGCCGGCCACATTGTTGAGTGTGGCGCGCAAGCCACCGGCGGGCTTTTCACAGACTGGCAGCAAGTGCCTGATTGGGCCAATATTGGCTACCCGATTGTTGAAGTTGCCGCAGATGGCAGCTTTGAGTTGAGCAAACCAGAAGGCACCGGGGGTTTGGTGAACAAAGCCGTGGCCACTGAACAATTGCTGTATGAAATTCATGACCCCGCCAACTACGCCTTGCCCGATGTGGTGTGCGACTTCACCACAGTGAACATCGACGAAACCGGCCCGAACCGGGTGCGGATTCACGGCGCCACCGGCAAAGCCCCCAGCGACCTGTACAAAGTGTGCGCCACCTATCCGGAAGGGTTTCGGTGTATTGGCATGTTGTCGATTGTGGGCTTTGATGCGCATGCCAAAGCCAGGCGCACGGGTGAAGCCATTCTGGAGCGCACACGCGCCATGTTCAAGCGACAAGGTTTGGCAGACTACACACGCACATCGATTGAAATTATTGGCAGCGAAACCGATTTGGGTCCGCATGCCCAGGTGCGGTTGGGCCACGAGGCCATGATGCGCATTGCCATTACCCACAGCGACAAAAAAGCCGCATCCATTTTTTCCCGTGAAATTGCCCCGGCAGGCACCAGCTATGCACCGGGCACCAGTGGCAACTTTGGCATGGGCCGCCCCAACGTGACCCCTTTGGTCAAAATGTTCAGCTGCTTTGTGCCCAAACACATGCAAACGGCGGTGGTGCAAGTTGACGGTGAACGCATTCAATATCAAGAGCCGGAACATCCGAAAGCACGCGCAGAAACCAGCGAAAACACCGCACCTGCACTTGCAAAACCAGCCATTCCCCCTGAACTGCTGGGCAAGCCTTTGATTGAAATTGCCCATGGCCGAAGCGGCGACAAAGGCGACACCAGCAATGTGGGCATCGTGGCCAGAAAACCGGAACACTGGCCCTTGTTGCGGCATTTGCTGCGCCCCGAGCACATAAAGAACTACCTCGCGCACCTGGTGAAAGGTGAGGTTCACACTTTCGAGTTACCTCAAGTTCACGCTTTTAATCTCGTTATGAAAGAAGCACTGGACGGCGGCGGCATGACCTCGATGCGCAACGACCCACTGGGCAAAGGAATGGCTCAAGTGCTGCTGAACATGAAAATTACCGAATAATCTTCACCTGTTTGAAGGGGTACACCACGTTGGGCGGACCCCCTAGCTAGTTATCTTTTTCCTACACGGTGTCTCCGTTAGTGAAAGTGTGAGGCGAGATCCAAAAAGCGCCTACTACACCCAACACAAAGGAGAACACCATGCAAGTCAAACAAATCGCAATCGTTGCAGCCATCGCTTCCTCTTTCGCAATGCCCATGACAGCTCAGGCTTCTGACATTGCAACATTGAATGGTTGGGGCGCTTTGTTCGCCGCTGCACATTCAGGCCAGCAGGCTTCTGCCCAAGGTCAGGCACAGGGTGAAATCAAAGTGAGCCTGTTCCAGCGCCAGCAGCCACCCGCAGCGCAACCAGCCCCTGAAGCAAGCCCAGAACCCACCCCTGTTGCAGAACCAGCGCCAACCAATGAGCCTGCACCCACTGCGGAAGCCCCAGAGATGGATCAACCCGAAGCCGGCGACCAAACAGCCGATACCGGTGACAGTGTGGGTGAATCAGCCGAAGCAGGCCAGGACAATGCAGGCCAGGCCATGGCCAGCGCCAATGCAAGCCTGAGCGCCACTGTGAACTTGAGTGGTGAGCAATTGGGCCAGGTGTTGAATGCAGTCGATGGCGTATACCAAACAGCCGGCACCGTGGTTGAAGGTGTCACAGGTGGCGTGTTGGGCACAGTTCAAAACGTGGCCAATATAACATCAGGCGCCAACCTGGCTGCTGACATGGCCAGCACCGGTTCACTGGATGTTGCAGGTTTGGCCTCCGCCAACCTGGCAGGCAACTTGAGCGCAACAGCAAGCATGATGAATGCAGGCCAGTTGGGAGCAATCACTGCGGTCACCTCAAGCTTGATCCAGAACGTGATTGCTGCTCGCCCAGCCTCATTGACAGGCCTGCTGCGTTAATCGAAAGCCCGTCAATAAAAAAGCCCTTGCTGCTTGAATGCCAGCAAGGGCTTTTTCTTGTTTGCAAAATTCAGGCGTGTTGAGACAGAAAAAAAGCCACCACTTTGTCAGACAGTGTGTCCAGGTTGTCACCCTTCTTTGGCTTGTACCAGGTCACCATAAAGTTCATGGCACCCAACACCATCAAGCGAGCGAATTTCGTATCGCCCCCCAAAAAACCAGCCTTGTACAAACCATTGACCGCATCTTGCCAAATGGCATCGTATTCGTCTTTGGTTGCAATCAACCTGCGTTGGTGCACCTCGTCCAGGCAGCGCCAGTTGTACAACATCACTGGAATGAAGTCATTGCCATCTTCAAGAATAATACTCAGATGCACTTTCACCAAAGCACGAAACTGGGCATCTGCTGTCAGGTTTGGTTTCACAACAGCGCGGGTTTTTTCCAACCCCTGGCGCAGGCCTTCTTCGACCACCGCCACCAAAATATCCTGCTTGCTGGCGAAGTGGTAAAACGGGCTTCCGCATTGCATGCCCACCGCGTTGGCAATCGCGCGCATGCTGGCCCCGTCATAGCCTTTGTCGCGAAACAGTTTTGCCGCTGCGCGAACAATGTCGCCACGTCGGCCATCGTCGTGTTTTTGTTCTTTCAATACTCTAGCCACAACCCAGTCCTTTGTTATGTTGTCAGGTTTAACACCATCCACTGGTGGGGTATGCCCACCTCTGTGTGGGCATCACCAAGTGGCGAAAAACCATGTCGACTGTAAAATTCAATTGCCTGCTGCTGCGCACTCAGGCGCACTTGCGGCAAATTTTGTTCTTTGGCCACCGCCAGCAAAGCCAGCAACATGGCACTTCCAATTCCCCGGTTTCTGAATTCAGGGAGTACGGCCATTCGGCCAATTTTTCCATCCGGCAACAGCCGGGCGGTACCAACTGCACTGCTGCCCCACCAAGCCACCACATGTATGGAAGCTGAATCGTGTTCATCCCACTCTTCAGATTCATCAATGCCCTGTTCTTCAACAAAAACAGAACGGCGAATGGAACTGGCCCACTCGCCGTTGATCAACCAGCTGGAACAATCGATCCGAATCAACGAATCAATCAGCCCAAGGCGGCAAATTCAGCGTCAACTGCTTCCAGCATTTCCTGGGTAATCAAACCACCGGAAAAATTGGCCACAACGGCCAATGGAAAACCTTTGCCCATACCGATTTGCGGATGTGTGGAAATGCCGGGCATGTGTTTTTCCAAAATCGCTGCGGTCTCTGGATTGTCCAGCAAATCGCCCAGTTTGGATTGGGTAGAAAAAGCCATGTAAATCGTCTCCTAGAATTTTAGTTGAAACCACAATTCAAACAAACGCTTGAATTATTTCCTCATTCTAGACCAAGAATTGCTCAGCTGTAACGCTTTTTCAACGCCGCCACCGCATTGGTGTAAATCTTGTCAATGTCCTTGGGGCCAGAGATGGAAATTTGAAGGTTTCGGACAATGCCGTCTTTCAGGCTGTACAACCAGCCGTGTACGGTCAAGTCTTGCCCACGCTCCCAGGCGTCTTCAATCAAGGTGCTTTCACACAGGTGCTTCACCTGTTCAATCACATTGAGTTCACACAATTGGTCGTGACAGGTCTGCTGAAGATTTTCATCGGTGGTCACCAAACCATGCCTGCGTGCCAACTGGTGAATGGGTCTGACCCAGGCATCTGCCAAACCCACACGGTCGCCCCGCATGGCCATGCGCACGCCCGAGCAGCCATAGTGCCCACACACAATAATGTGTTTCACCTTCAAAAACTCCACTGCAAATTGCGTGGCCGACTGCCCGTTCAAATCACCGTGGAATACCTGATTGGCGACATTGCGGTGTACAAACACTTGGCCGGGTTGCAAGTTCACAATGGTGTTGGCGGGCACGCGGCTGTCCGAACAACCGATCCAGAAATACTCCGGCGACTGCTGGTTTTCAAGGCGTTTGAAGAAGTCGGGATCTTTGTCCACTTGGGCGGCTGCCCAGGAGCGGTTTGCGTCGAGTAGGTGAGAAAGGTCTTTGGACACGGTGTGGGCCTGAAGAGATCAAGCCATTATTCTATCGCAGCGCAACATGCCGCAACACTGGGGTAGGCCCGGGGTGATGAGAAAGCATCACCCCGGAGTTTATGCGGGGTGAATCTTATTCAACCTGCGACACGTAACTGATGGAGAACACATCATCCGGGCTGGCTGTGCTGCGGCCTTTGGTGTAACCAAACTGCAGGGCCGAAGTGGTGTCCAGTCCGTACACCGCTGAAATTGCCCGCTCCCTGCGCTTCTCGGTACCAGCCAGCAATTCATCACGCTGGCTCGTGGTCAAGTTCACGAACAGCGACTTGCCCAGCGGAAAATTCACACCCACGGTGCTGTAGTTGCCATTGAGCAAAGGCAGCTCGGGTGTGTCGCCGTAGTACTGGCGCCCCAGCACTGCGGTCAAGCCAAAACCATTGTTAAAACGGTAGGCCAGGTCAGCCTGAATACCGTAATCGGTTTTGCCGGTGCCCAGGCCACGGTCTTCATTGCCGGTTGCAATTTTCACCAAACCTGTTGCCGACATGGCAAAGCCCTTGGTTTGAATGCCGCCAATGATGTCTGTGGTGTAGGTGGCCACCATGTCACCCAAGCCTTGCTCGCTGCGGCGCGCAGGGCCGTTGGTGCCTGCTACCGTACCTGCAACCAGGGTACCCGGGCCTTCCAGCGAAATGTAGGGTACGAACAGGGAAGCACGATAACCTTCGCCCACCAAGGTTGCCCCCAAGGTGAATGACCTGGCTTTGATTTCCTGTGGCTGACCAAATTTGCCCGACAAACTGTCGAAGCTGTAGGTCAAGAGCAAGCCCGGAGGGGCTGCGATTGCTGCGGTGCTGGCTGCTGTCAAAGTGCAGGCCAATGCGAGTCGAATAAAAGATTGCCCCATTAACTGTCTCCTTTTTTTGGAACAGTATAGGGGCAAAAGCGCTACTACTGGAATACTTCAAAAGGTGGTTGGGAAAGTACCTACAAAATTCCGGTATTACATGGCATTGCTGGCATTGTCAGCTTTGCGCTTGTTGTAACGGTCCTTCATCTTCTCTTTCCATTCCGCACGAATCACTTTGGCTTTTTCCCGCTGCTCGGGGGTCAACACTTTGTAAATCTCGTGCTGGGTGCGCAGCATGCTCAATTTGGTGGCGCGTTCCTGTTCCTGTTGCTGTGCGATCAGGCGTTCCGCCTTGGCGGCATCGAAAGTGTCTTGCTCCACAATCGACTTCATTTCCTCGCGGTGAGCGCGGCGGTCTTTCATGGCAGCTTTCATATTGCTCCTTTGGGTGTCCATGATCTGCTTGACCTGTGCCTGCTGAGCCTCGGTCAAATCCAGCTGCTTCAACATGCCCATGCCACCATGCTTGTGGTGGTGGCGCATTTCTGAATGCTGCTTTTTGCCGCCCTCTTCATGATGGCCTGCATAGGCGCTCATGGGAATCGCCATGGCCATCGCTGTGACAGCAATCATTTTCTGGATCGTCAGTTTCGATACATTCATTTGCCTACTCCTTGTGTAATGACAACTGCATTGTGCAAAACCGGCTTGTAAACGAGGATGTGGGCTGTGTAAAGATGGGTAAAGCGATCGCAAACAATTGCGCATCAAGCCAAGCCGCCGAGTAATATTGAGGCCATGACGAAAATACTTCACATCGACGACGACATTGAACTGGGCGAAATGCTGTGCGAATACCTGCGCGGCGAGGGCTTTGAGGCCGAGCATTGCGCCAACCCAATTGAGGGTTTGAAAAAACTGGCCGACGAGCAATACCAATTGGTGGTGCTTGATGTCATGATGCCGCAGCAAAGCGGGCTTGAAACCCTGAAACAGATTCGCCTGAAGTACAACACCCCGGTGCTGATGCTGACGGCCCGCGGTGACAACATTGACCGCATTGTCGGGCTGGAGTTGGGCGCAGATGACTATGTACCCAAACCTTGTCTGCCCCGCGAAATTGTGGCCCGTGTGCGCGCCATTTTGCGCAGGGCCAATGATTCCAGCAGTGCTCCCAAACAGGCCCTTCAACTGGGCCCGCTCGAAGTGCAGCCCGCCAAGCGCAAAGTATTGCTGAACGGAAGTGAAATCGAGTTGACCAGCGCCGAATTCAATTTGCTGGAGGTGTTGGCCAGCCATGCAGGCCAGGTGGTCAGCAAAGCCACATTGAGTGAGCAGGGATTGGGTCGCCCCCTTGAGCGTTTTGACCGCAGCATTGACGTGCACCTCAGTAGCCTGCGCAACAAGCTGAACCTGAACAGCGAAGAATTGCCCCTGACCCTGCACACCATTCGCGGGCAGGGCTATCAGCTCAGCCTCGATTAAGCGGAGCTGCACGAATGGGCAAGCTGTTCTGGAAATTCTTCTTCGGCTTTTGGCTGTGCCTGATTGCTGCGGCCGTGGCCACAGGCACTGCGCTGTACCTGATGCGGGAAAAACCAGCAAGCAGCGACATTGCAGAAGGCCCACGCGCGCAATTCATGCTGGAAACCATTCAGGAAGTGCTTGAGGGCAAAGGCCCGAATGCCCTGCGTGATTTGCTGGACCGCAATCGCCAGCGAACCGGCAATGCCGTCCCCGTGTTTGCAGTGTCAAGCGAAGGCAGAGAAATTCTGAGCCGGGAAGTACCTGAAAACATTCAGCAACGAATAACCGTTTTGTTCAACAACGAGGAACAGACCGAACAGGGCATTTTGAGGGTAACCGCGCAAGATCAATCGGAATGGATTTTATTCATTCCTCGCAATCGTCGCCACGCGGAAGCCACCAACAACGCCAACGAAGGCGAACCGGCACCACACACCGACAAACGCAGGCAACGTGAGGCCTTGGAACCTCCGCTTCCACCCGTGCCGGGTGCAGGTTTGTTTGCAGCACTTTTGGCCAGCCTTTTGTTTGCGGGTGTGCTGGCTTATACCTTCAGCAGACCACTGAACACCTTGAAAAATGCATTCCGTGAGGCGGGCAAAGGTCGCTTGGGCGTGCGCATTTCCAGCAAGCAAAAAACCGGCAAAAAACGCAGCGATGAAATTGGCGAGTTACTCAGCGGCTTTGACCACATGGCCGAAGAAATTGAAACCCGCATTGAGCAACAAAAAGCCTTGCTGCACGATGTGTCGCATGAACTTCGCTCGCCGTTGGCACGCCTTAACCTGGCTGTGGGCCTTGCACGCCAGAACCCGGCACAACTGGACACCAGTTTAAGCCGCATTGAAACCGAGGCAGAACGACTGGACAACCTGATTGGACAATTGCTGAATTTGTCCCGACTGGACTCCAACCACAACCCTGAAAACAACCGCGACCACAATGTGATTGAACTGCTGTTAGCCGTGGTAGACGATGCACAATTTGAGGCCGAACAACAGCACAAACAGGTGGTGTTCAACAGCGACGTAAAACAGTGGAATTTGAACTGCGATGCAGAAAGCCTGCAAGGCGCATTCGACAACATCATTCGCAATGCGATCAAACACACACCCGCCAACACCGCGGTGACAATTGATTGCACCCGGCATGGCAAATTACTGCGCATTCAAATCAAGGACCAAGGCCCAGGCGTACCCATGGCACTATTGCCCAAGCTATTCACGCCCTTTTTCAAACACGGCGAACATTCCGGACATGGCCTGGGTTTGGCAATTGCAAAAAAATCGCTTCAGCGCGCAAATGGAACACTGAGCGCACGCAACTGCGCACCAAACGGTCTGTTGGTCAGCATTGAATTGCCCAGTACCTAAGGCACCACCCCGGCAATCCAGCCCTCTACAGGGTCGATCAATTTGGGCAAACCGAAATTGGAATCAACCCGCTTGGCTGCCCAGCCCGCAACCAGGCAACACAGCACCGCATCCAGGTGATCGGCTTTGACATCATCCAGCAACTTCGCGCGCAAATAAGGGCGCACCTGCACCTTGATGCCAAACAACATGCCTTCTTCCAAAGCACACAGCAACTCAGAGCGGGCCATACGTCGATCGGCTGTGTCTTTCTTCGGATCATCGCTTTTGTAACTGGCCCGGTTCAACACCTTGCGGGCCAGGTAGCCAGGGTAGGCCTCCAGGGCCACGCGTGTGGAGTCGCCACGCTGCATGCCGGGTATGTGCACGCCCGTTTTCATCAACAACGGTGCACCAGCGTGCAGCATGTAAGCCACAGGTGGGTTCACCCATTTCATGGAAGGCGATGAACCCGCCGGACCATCGCATTCCCGGTGCGCAAACTTGTGCCCGGCTGGCCGTGCATCACACCACGCTTTGAAGGTGGCACGAATTTGCTCGCGGCTCAAGGCACTGTAGTGGTTGATCAGGTTTTCCCAGGCCTTGAAGTCGGTGCGCCCCGCGCCAGGCCACTTCAAACCTTCCACCAGTTTGCGCGACAAACCAAAAGGCATGTCAATGGCGGCCACAAATCCCAATTGCTCCAAAGGCCCTGCTGCGCGCTCCAGTTTTCCGAATGCCTGGGGTCCTTCTTTCAACAAGGTTTCAAACTCGCCCAGCGTGGTCAGCGACATGAGTTCATCAACTGCCAACACCGCACCCTGCCACTGGCCCACAGCCACTGCAATTGGTTTTTTCTTGGTGGGACTGCTGGAAAAATCAATGCCCAACAGGCGACTGTTTTCGGGATTCAAACTACATTCTCCAGGGGCAACAAAGCCTCGAGCACCGCAAGGTGATCGGCTTCATGCAAAGGTTTGTCATGGCGAATGCGAAGCATACGTGGAAAACGAACAGCCACACCACTTTTGTGTCGACTGGAACGGGAAATGGCCTCAAAGCCCAGCTCAAAAACAAGCACTGGCACCACAGTGCGAACCGGGCCAAACTTGTCCACGGTGTGCTTGCGAATTACACGGTCTACTTCTTTGAATTCTTCGTCAGTCAGGCCCGAATAAGCTTTCGCAAACGGCACCAAACGGGGCAAACCACGGGCCACCGTGTCTTCTACTTTTTCACCGTTTGCTATCGCTTGCGCCACTTCTTGCGCCTGCGCAGCATTGGCTGGCGGCGTTTCCCACACAGCAAACGTGTAATCGGTGTACAGGCTGGCGCGCCGCCCATGCCCGCGCTGTGCATACACCAGCACACAGTCGATGGTCATGGGGTCAATTTTCCATTTCCACCACAAACCGTCGGCCTTGGTTCGGCCAACCCCATAGCGGGAATCCCGGTGCTTCAGCATGAAACCTTCCACGCCCCGCGCACGGCTTTCCTCCCGAAGCAATTTCAGTTCTTGCCAACTTGCTGCGCACACGCGTTGCGACAACAACAAACGCGGCATGGAATTCACGGTGCTTTGTTCATGATGTTTCGCATAAAAATCTTCCAGTGCAGCTCGGCGTTGCAGCTGGGTTTGATCCACTGTGTTCAGGCCATTCAAACGAAGCAGGTCGTAGGCAAGAAATACAACCGGCGAATCGGTCATCAATTTTTTACTGACCACTTTGCGATTCAAACGCCCCTGCAAGGCATTGAAGCCAGCGGGTGTATCGCCTTGCCACACCAGTATTTCGCCGTCCAGAATGCAGCCATCGGGCCATTGCGCGAAGGCTTCCTGCAACTCCGGAAACTGCTCGCTGACCAATTCTTCACCGCGCGACCACACCCACACCTGCCCGCCCTCTTTCACCACTTGGGCTCGAATGCCGTCGAATTTCCATTCCACCAACCAGTCTTCAACTGCGCCGAGGCTTTCAGGTTCTTCCTGCAAGGGGTGCGCCAGAAAAAACGGCAAAGGTTGGCCCAATCGACCAGCATCCTGCCCGGTACTGCCTTCACCAGGCGAAGCCAACAAGGCGCTGAACTGCTCGGCCGTAGGCTGGTTGCTGGCATCGGCAAAGCCCATCATGCGGGTGGCCACCAGCTTTGCATCCAGCCCAGCCAGCTCAGCCAGTGCGCGGGTCACCAACAACTTGGATACACCCACCCGAAAGCCGCCACCTACCAGCTTCACGAACAGAAACCGCTCATTGGCTGCCAGCTCATTCCAGCAAGCTTGCACGGCAACAATGCGTTCTTCATCGGGCAGCGTGCGCAGGGGTAAAATTCGGTTTTGCATCCACCAGGCCAAGCCTTGTGCATGACCCGTTTGCACGGGTGCAATGGGCAACACATGGGCAATGGTCTCCGCCAAATCGCCCACCGCCTGGTAACTTTCTTCAAACAACCAGTCGGGCAAACCACTCACCTGCAAAGCCACCTCACGCAGGGTGCGTGTGGGCACGGTGCGCTTGGGTTTTCCGCCTGACAAAAAATACACAGCCCATGCAGCATCCTCGGCGGGTGCGCGCTCAAAGTAACGGCGCAATGCCTGCACCTTGTGCAAGGTTGAGGTGGAGCCATCCAGTTCGGCAAACAATTCTGCAAACTGTTTCATGCAGCAGGCTCCCCTTCGCCTTCACCCTCGCCGCCATATTCAGTGACAAAGGCGCGTGCATTCAAGCCCTGTTCTTGTAACCAGCGCACCATTACCTGAACATAGCCGTGGGTCACAATCACCTGCTCTGCACCAGTGGCACCAATGGCACGCATAAGCCCGGGCCAGTCTGCATGGTCAGACATCACAAAACCCCGGTCTACATTGCTGCGCCTGCGCCCACCACGCAACTGCATCCAGCCCGATGCAAACGCATCAGAATACGCATTGCCAAATCGTTTCATCCAGGCAGCGCCCTGGGCTGCGGGTGGCGCAATGGCAAGGCAGGTTTTGTAAATGGATTTGTCGAGCACTTCACTCACAGTGAATGTTTCAGGCAGCTTCACACCTGCATCGCGATAGGCCTTGTTCAAACCTTCGCAAGCGCTGTGGCACACAATGGGGCCAATGCTTGAATCAACACCCGCCAGTATTCGCTGCGCCTTGCCGAATGAGTAGCCGTACAACACGCTGGCCCTGCCCTGTGCGGCATTGGCAGCCCACCATGCATTTATCTCGGCATAAATTTCAGCATCGCTGCGCCAGCGGTAAATGGGCAAACCAAAGGTAGATTCCGTGATGAATGTGTGGCACTGCACAGGTTCGAATGCATCGCAGGTTAAGTCAGGCGCCACCTTGTAATCGCCACTGGCCACCCACACCTGGCCTTGGTACTCCAGGCGAATTTGACACGAACCCAACACATGCCCGGCCGGGTGCAAAGAAATTTTGACGCCGTTGTGAGTGGTGCTGGCACCGTAGGGCAGTGTGTCCAAAGAAATGGTGCCCAGGCGTGTGCGCAACACGCCCTCGCCGGGGGCCGCACACAGGTAATGGTTGTGCCCCACACGGGCATGGTCGGCATGCGCATGGGTGATGATTGCGCGGTCAACCTTGCGCCAAGGGTCAATGTAAAAATCGCCCTGGGGGCAATACAAACCTTCGGGGCGACTCACCACCAAATCCATGCTGCACAACCTTCAAAAACACACACTAATACCGGCTGCCGAAACCACCCAGAAAAACAGCCAGAAGCATTAATTTATAACACAGCCAACTGAACACCCTTTCCCTCAGGGGGCGCTGTGCATGCTCGCTGGCCTGAATTTCGCGGCTGTCATTTTGAATGGAACTTTGTAATTCTTCGCGCAGTGCATTCGCAAAGTCCCGGTTGTAAACAATCACATTCGCCTCACGGGCAAACAGACAACTCAACGGGTCCAGGTTGGAGGAACCCACCGTGGCCCAATTGGAATCCACCACCGCCACTTTGGCATGCAAAAAACTGGGCAGGTATTCATAAATATCCACCCCCGCCGCCAACAAACTGGAATACAAACTTTGCGTGGCGTAATGCTGGAAACGGTACTCCACACGCCCTTGCAACAACAACTGAACATGCACGCCGCGCGCACGGGCAGCAATCAAGGCCTTGCGAATTTTTCGGCCAGGCAAAAAGTAGGCATTGCTGAGAATGACTGAGCGTTGCGCATTGCCAATGGCCTGCACGTAAGCACGTTCAATTCGCCTGCGCAAACGGAAATTGTCGCGCACGGCCAATTGGGCCTTCACCTTGCCCACTGGCTTTGGTTTGGGGGCTGAGCGCTGGCGCACCATGGCCTCCTGCAACTGCTCTACCCTTTCCTTCCACCAGCTTGAACTGAAGGTATCGGTAACACGGCCGCCCGGGCCAATTTGCAACCACAACCATTCCATGTTGTGCCACACGTCTTGCACCACAGGGCCTTGCAACTGCACGGCGAAGTCATAGCGTGGCCCCAGTTTTTTTTGGTCCAGCAAATCGGTGTTCACCACCATGGCCTGTTCGCGCATGCCGCCTGAAGCACCCCATATCGGCTCGCGTTTTTGCTGTGCCCGCTCAGTGGCTTTTAAAAGCTCATCACGTTCACCCGCATGGTTCATGTCATCAATCAGGTTGATGCCACCCACAAAGGCAATGTCGTTGTCGATTGCAATTATTTTCCGGTGCATGCGGCGAAGCCGTTTTGGGTTCAGCTTGAACCAAGCGCCCTCAGGCCGAAACACCCGCACATGAACGCCATGCTGTCGCAAGCCTGCAACCCAGGTGCGCACGCCTTCCTGCCCACCAAAACCATCCAGCACCAAGCGCACCTCTACCCCACGTGCTGCTGCACGGCACATGGCCTGGCAAAAAGCTTCGCCTATCGGGTCGTTCGCAAAAATATAGGTTTCAATGCGCACCGCATGCCTGGCTTGCTCAATGGCTTGCAGGGCACGTGGAAACAGCTGTTCGCCCCCCATCAGCAACTCCACCGCATTGCCCTCGCGCTCGGGCGCGGTAGCGGGCAACAGGTTCAACACCATGCGCACTCCAGGTCCACCACAAAGGGTGCGTGGTCAGACAACTTGGCCCAAGCCTGCCCATGAAGCACCGTGGCCTCATGCACCGTGAAACCACGGGCAAACACGCGATCCAGGCCCAGCACTGGAAACCGGCTGGGAAAGCTGCTCACCCGGGCCAGTCGATTGTGTTTGTCCAAAGGCATCACTTCCTCCGCCTGCAAACCCTGTTGCAAAATCGGCCCAAGTCGACGTTGCCAGTCATTGAAATCACCAGCCACCACCAAAGGCATGCCAGCAGGCACATGGGTGCCCACATGTTCAATCAGCTTGCTGGCCTGGCGTACGCGGCTGCGGTAAAGCAAACCAAAATGCGCCACCATGGCATGAATGGGGCCCACAGGCGTTTTCACACAGCAATGCAACAAACCCCGCTGCTCAAGCCGGTGGTCTGACACATCCTGATTCAGCATCCATTCAATTTCGTATCGCGACAACAGGGCGTTGCCGTGGTGCCCATGCGAATACACGGCATTCATGCCGTAAGCAGTGAAATATCGCTGGCTTGCATGGCCCAACAAATCGTCGATGGCCGATGGCGACTGCGCAAGAAACTCGTGCTGCCCGGCCTCGGGCCACTGTTCAAACTTGCCTGCATGCCGATCGTGCCGACCTTGCACTTCCTGCAAAAACACCAGGTCGGCATCCATCGCATGAATTTGCTCGCGCAGGGCGTGAATGGTCAGGGCGGGCTTGCGCAAGCCCATCACCCCCTTGTGAATGTTGTAGGTCGCAATTCGAAGTCGCATTACATGCAATACCTAGAAAATGGATCGGTAAATTACCAAGTCAATTCAAGTCATGTCACAAACACAGGGTATTGCCCCCCAATTAGGGTTACCCCTATACTCAAATTGTAAATATTGAACTTTCTAAAGCAGTTTAAAACCGTTTCCAGCAGCAGCTATACACCGTATATGAAAAAAGGGGCCCTTCGCGGCCCCTTTGTATTTTCAAGCCAGTCCGGCCTGAAGCTTCTTGCTTAATTCCAGAATGGCCTGAGCATTGTTCGGCGAAAAACACCGGCCTGCTGCCTCTTGCGCACTCAACCACGCATAGCCCACATGCTCGTTCACAGCCAGCTGGGGAGCAAACTCGGCAGGCACACACACCATGAACCAATGCTCGGTGTTGTGGGTTACGCCTGCGGGGTAGCGGTGTCGCCAGTGCTCAAAAATTTCATACTGCAAACTGTGCGGCCAAGGCCTAAGCACACCAGGCTGCAGCAAATCGCCTGGGCTGGCTTCCAACACGGCGGGGGACTGCACTGGAGTGGCTGCAAAGCCAGTTTCCTCTGCCAGTTCACGCACTGCGGCTTGCAAAGGCGATTCGTCGGAAAAATCAAGGCTGCCAGTCACCGATTGCCAATACCCGGCTTTGTCAGCCCGTTCAATCAATAAAAAATCCCCGGCCGGGCTGATCATGACCACCAGCACCGACACAGGGATTTTATGACCGCTCAAAGCGCGCTGCCCTTGAGTGGTCAGGCCACGTTTTTGGGTTCGGCCTGACGCAGGCGAACATGCAATTCACGCAATTGCTTTTCGTCCACAGGGCTTGGTGCTTGGGTCAACAAGCACTGTGCACGCTGAGTTTTCGGGAAAGCGATGACGTCACGAATGCTTTCCGCCCCGCTCATCATGGTCACAATACGGTCTAGGCCAAAAGCCAAACCACCGTGGGGTGGCGCGCCATATTGCAAGGCATCCAGCAAGAAACCAAACTTGGCTGCCGCCTCCTCTTCAGAAATGTTCAAAGCGCGGAACACCTTGCTTTGTACCTTTTCCTTGTGAATACGCACCGAACCACCGCCCAGCTCCCAACCGTTCAGCACCATGTCATAGGCCTTGGCAATGCACTTGCCGGGGTCAGTGGTCAGGTAATCCTCGTGGCCGTCTTTCGGGCTGGTGAAGGGGTGGTGACAGGCCACCCAGCGGCCGGCTTCCTCGTCCAGTTCAAACATGGGGAAGTCGATCACCCAGAGTGGCTCCCACTTGCCTTGTACCAAACCGGCTTTCTGGCCGAATTCGCTGTGACCAATCTTCAGGCGAAGGGCGCCCATGGCGTCATTCACCACCTTGGCTTTGTCGGCACCGAAGAACAGAATGTCGCCATCGGCAGCACCGCTGCGCTTGAGCAATTCATTCAAGGCTGTGTCATGAATGTTTTTCACGATGGGCGATTGCAGGCCGTCACGGCCCTTGGCCAGCTCGTTCACCTTGATCCAGGCCAGGCCCTTGGCACCATAAATGCCCACAAACTTGGTGTAGTTGTCAATTTCTGAACGTGGAATTTCAGCACCACCTGGCACACGTAGCGCCACCACGCGGCCATTGTCCATATTTGCCGGGCCGGAGAACACCTTGAAATCGACATCTTTCATGATGTCGGTCAGTTCGGTGAATTCCATTTTCACGCGCAGGTCGGGCTTGTCGGAACCAAAACGCGCCATGGCTTCGCTGTACGGCATCACGGGGAAGGGGTTTTGCAGTTCCACATCCATGGTCTGCTTGAATACCTTGCGGATCATGTCCTCGAACAGGTCACGAATTTCCTGCTCAGTCAAAAACGAGGTTTCAATGTCCACCTGCGTGAATTCAGGCTGACGATCAGCACGCAAATCTTCATCACGGAAGCATTTGGTGATTTGGTAGTAACGGTCGTAGCCGGCCACCATCAGCATTTGCTTGAACAGTTGAGGCGACTGCGGCAAGGCAAAAAATTCGCCTGCATGCACGCGCGAAGGCACGAGATAATCGCGCGCACCTTCAGGTGTGCTTTTGGTCAGCATGGGGGTTTCAATGTCCACGAAGCCCTGCGCATCCAGGTGGTTGCGAATGGCCATGGCCACTTTGTAACGCAGCATCAGGTTCTTCTGCATTTGCGGACGGCGCAAATCGAGCACACGGTGCGTTAAACGCGTGGTTTCGGACAGGTTCTCGTCATCAAGCTGGAACGGAGGCGTGACTGACGCATTCAGAATTTCAAGGCCCTTGCACAACACTTCCACAGCCCCGCTTTTCAGATTGCTGTTTTCAGTGCCTTCCGGGCGGGCGCGCACCAAACCTTCCACGCGCACACAAAACTCGTTGCGCAGGGTTTCTGCGGTGGCAAATACTTCAGCCAGGTCGGGATCGCACACCACCTGCACCAAACCCTCGCGGTCGCGCAGGTCAATAAAAATTACACCACCGTGGTCACGGCGACGTTGCACCCAGCCGCACAGGGCAATGGTTTGGCCCAGGTAGGCCTGTGACACATTGCCACAATAGTCAGTACGCATTTTCATGAATGTAAGTCTTGTTTAATGGGTTGATCCAACACGTCGTCCGAAGGCGTTACCACCCCCAGCGACACAATGTACTTCAAGGCCTCGTCCACAGACAAACCGGACGGGCGCAATAATTTCTCGGGCACCATAATCACGTACCCTGAGGCAGGGCTGGGCGATGTGGGCACGTAAACCGACACCAGTGGCCCCTGATCATTCAGGTTTTCAAGCAGGCTGGGGGGCGGTGTTCCGGTCACGAAACCCAAAGCCCAAATGCCCGGGTGCGGGTACGGCACCAACACTGACCGTGTAAATGCCTTGCCAGACGAGCTTAACAGCGTATCAGACACCTGCTTGACGCTGTTGTACACAATTTTGAACAAGGGAATGCGCGACAGCACCCAGTCCCCTGCCTTGAACAGCCAGGCCCCGAAATAATTGGCCGCCAGTACGCCCGTACCCAACAGCACAGCCAGCGTCAAAATGACACCCAGCCCCGGGATGTGCACACCCAGCCACACCCTGGGGTGCAGCGCATCCGGCAACAGCATCAGGGTTTGGTCCATCAAGCCCACCACCAGCGCCAAAACCCACAAAGTAATGCCCAAGGGCACCCAAATGAGCAAACCTGTAAACAGGTATTTTTTGATGATGTCCGAGTTCAGGACCCGTTCGGGCAACTTGGCTTGTGGCTTGGCCGGTGACTTAACTGGCATCGGTACTTGGCGCCGTGGTTGAGGGTGGGCTGCTGCTTGGTGCCGCAGCCGCAGTGGACGCAGCACTTGGGCCAGCAGCCGACGATGCGCCGTTGCCTCCCCTGAAATCAGTCACATACCAGCCCGAGCCTTTCAACTGAAAGCCCGCTGCAGTCACTTGCTTGGCAAAACTAGCCTGCCCACAACTTGGACACTGGGTCAAAGGGGCATCGCTCAGTTTTTGCAACACGTCTTTTTCGAAGCCACACGCTTCACAGCGATACGCATAAATTGGCATTTCCGCTACACCCGCAAATACAAACGAAAAACTCCCCATTATAAGATGGAAGGCAGAAGAACTCCAACATCCTGAATTTCAAAGACAAAAAAAGAGCGCTTTCCTTTCGAAAAGCGCCCTTCGTGTCGACGGAGTAGGCTGCCCCATTCAGAATTCAGCCAATGACACTAGAACTACGCCGCCCTCCTCTAGCAAAGGGCGGTTTTGGATCAACAGGCTCTTAGGCGGCCTGGTATCCTGCCTCTTGTTGACCTTGCTCGTTGGCTGACCAGCGATTGGCCCGCTTGAAAGTGCCCAGGTCGTTGAATCGAACACCATTTTCACGCATCACTTCATGCGCCTTCTTGGCTGTCATTTGGCGAATGTAGAAAGGATCGCGCACTACAAAGTGGTGAATGCCGTGTGTGGAGCCAAAGTTGAAACAGAACAGGTGGGGGATGATGAACCACTTGCTATTCAGCACCTGGCACTGCTGCACAAAGTTACCGTCTTCAATGTCGCCGAAATAGTGCATGTTCGAGCTGATGAAGTTGATCGAGAACGAACGCAGCAGGTTGGGTGCAAAAATCAGTACGGCAACAGTGTTGGCTGTGGCCACCAGTTCAGGCGTTACGAACGCTGGCCAAGGCACACTGTAACCCACAGCCCAGGCAGCAGCCTCAATCGCCCAGTAAGCCACATAAGCATGGAAGCTAACCCAAAACGCTGACGCCAAGGGGAAGTTGCCTGCGGCACCCATCATCAACATTTTCAGGCGGCGATTTCTTGGAATCTTGAACACACGCAGCACCACGCTCAGCTCAAGATCCAGCATCATCAACAAACGCAGGGGCGTGAAACGCTCGCCATTGGTAATGGCACGCTCTTCCAGATCGGTTTCAGTGCCGGAATGCTTGTGGTGATGCAGGTGCAAGTGGCGACGCGCCCAAGGATTAATAGTACTGGGGCGGCAAATCCACACCAGTGCCATCATCAAATTGTGCATGAACTTGTTTTTGCGGAAATACATGTAGTGGATCAGGTCATGTTCCAGCTCATGCGTGAAGCTCAGGAAAATCGCAATCACAGGAATGGTCACATACCAGGCCAATACACCTTCCAGGTAGGCCCAGCCTGTCAGCACCGCACCCGCCATGGAGAACAGCAAAATCAGCATGCCAATGGCATCCTGATGTTTCAAAATCGGGTATTTGGCGCGAATTCGATCGCCTTCAGCAAGCACCGCAGTTTTAATGGCTGCAATGCGCTTTTGATCCAGCGCATTGATGCTGTTTTGCTTGATTCGCGAACCACCTTCGGCTTTGGCCGACTGGCTCATCAGCTTTTCACTCAAACTTGACATACTCTTGCCTCTTTCTGTTTTGGCTTTTGGTGATTGAAGTATGCTTGGGGTTGCGCAGTAAAGCTTGTTCTGAAACGCCAAGCTTATGACCTTCGACGCCAAAATAAGCGCTCAATGAACAACAAAGTAAACAACAAAGCGTCCAATTCCGCAAACAACACGCCAACAGCCCTGGCCAGTTGGATGCGTGGTCTCGCCCGCGAGCTTGAGCACCAAGGCTGTGATGCATCCGCGCTATTCAACGAGGCAGGGCTGGACTTCGCCCTGCTGGACTCACCCGAAGCCCGCTACCCCGTGCCCCAAACCACCGTGCTTTGGCAAAAAGCAGTGGCCGCCACCGGCGATGAAACCTTGGGCATCAAAGCCATTCGACACATTACCCCCGCCACTTTTCATGCCGTGGGCCTCAGCGTGATGGCCAGCGAGACCCTGGAACAAGCCTTTGGCCGCATGCGCCGCTTCGTAGACCTGGTCACTGACGCCAGCGAAATTGAGCTTCTGAGCACGGCGGATGAATTTGTTGTTGAGTTAAAGCTGAAAGAAGGCGCACAACCGGCCCACCAATCAACCGACGGTTTTCTGTGCCTGCTGGCCAATGCAGGCAAAGGCCTGGGCGACGCAAGCCTGGTACCGTTGCGTGTCGAGCTGTGCCGCCCGGCACCCAAGGCCAGTAATCTGGACTTTTTTGAGAAAAGTTTTGCGGCACCGCTGAAGTTTGGCTGCAACACCATGCGAATTGTGTATGAACTCGCCATGGTGCACACCCGCCTGAAAGGCGCCAACCCCTTGATTGCGGAGCACCTTGACCAAGCCAGCCAGGCCGCCATCGAAAGGCTGAAACCCGCGAGCAGCGTGAGCAAAAAAGTACGCACCTGGGCAGCCAACCGATTGCCACAGGGCGCACCCAGCATTGAAGACGCGGCAGAGCACATGAATATGAGTGCACGAAACCTGCAGCGCAAACTGGCCGAGGAAGGCACCAACCTGGCGAGTATCGTGGATGAAATTCGGCAAGGCGAAGCGCAACGGCGCCTTAAGCAAAGCCAGGATTCGCTGACCGCAATTGCCCTCGACTTGGGATTTTCGGATGCCTCCGCCTTCAGCCGGGCCTGCAAACGCTGGTTTGGAAAAAGCCCCAGCGAAGTTCGCCAAGGCTAGGCGATGGTCAATCCAGATGTGCCGGCTTTTTTCTGGGCAGGGGCGAGGCCATTTCACTCAATGGTGGTGGTACTTGAGCCTCGGGCTGTTTGGCAATCCTGTTTCTGAATAAATCAGTTCTCGCCAGAAAAATGGTGGTAACCGGCACGGTGATGGACAGGAAAATAATGATGAGCCAGGGGTGCAGGGTCAGTGAAAAATCCACCGCTGAAAAATAAACAATACTGGCCAAGGTAACCAGCCAGGCAGAAAAACTGTAAGCCAGTGCAGTGGGATGCATGCGTTGAAAAAACCCTTGGAAGCGCACAATGCCAATTGCGGATGACAAGGTAAACAGGCCCGAGACCACCAGCAACACACCCACGATGATTTCAACCCACAAGGGAGCAGCGATAATCATTCAATCACCTCCCCTCGCAACAGAAACTTAGCCATGGCCGCTGAACTGACAAAGCCAAACAAGGCAATCAGCAAAGCCGCTTCAAAGTACATTTCACTTTGGTAGCGAATGGCCAGCACCATCAACATCAACATGCCAATGGTGTACATCAGGTCCATGGCCAATACACGGTCTTGTGCCCTTGGCCCCATCAACATGCGGTACAAAGTCAAACCCATGGCCACCGCATAACAGGCCAGGGTAAGCACGATCGACACAAACAAAAATGTACTCATTGAAAAATCTCCATCAGGGGTTTTTCATAGCGGTTCTTGATGGCTTGAACTTCCTCTTCGGCATTTTTCATGTCGAACACATGCACCAGCAAAGCGCTGCGATCCAGCGCAAGTTCTGACCAGATCGTGCCGGGTATCACACAGAGAATGGCCGCAAGCACTGCAAGCCCATTTGGATCGCGCAACTCCAGTGGCACAACGATGAAGTCGCCTTTGGGCACATTGTCCCCCCTGGCCAAGGTGCCACGAAGGACGCGCCAATTCCACACCACCACGTCGAGGCCCACACGCCAGAACAACATGAAAGCCAGCATCGGCTTTTTGAAAAAAACCGGCACAGGTCTTAATGGCTGAACCAGCAGCGGAATGGCAACGCCCAACACCACCGCAAATATCCAGTGACCCAAGCCATAAGACCTGTTCAACACAAGCCACAGTGCGATCAAGCCCAGGGTGAGCAAAGGATCGGGAAGCAGCTTGCGCATCATGGCGCCTCCTGTTCTAGACGGTATGCGTTGGTCGGGGCCCATTGCGGCTTGGCGGACAACACCGCCTGGATATAGCCCTGCGGCGCATGAAGTGCTGCCGAAGTTTGTTTGGCAAACTTCATCACCACTTCTGCACGCACAGTCAGTAGCACTGAAAAAGCAATCAACAAGGCGATTGGCAAGTATTCAATGGAGCGCAGCAAGGGTGCAGGGCGTTCACTGGTCATCCAGAAAAAGCGAATGCCGATTCGGGTAAGTGCAACCAGCGCGAACAAACCAGAGACAAACAACAACACCATGAGTGTCCACATGCCAGGTGTGGTGCTGAAATCAGTGTCGGCAATTGGCAGCAGGGCCGACACCACTGCAAACTTGCCTAAAAAGCCAGACAGCGGCGGCAAACCTGCCACCAGCAAAGTACACACAATGAAAGTAAGACCCAGCAAAGCAATTGACCCGGGTGTTGGCTTGCCAATCAAGGCCTCTTCGTTGTCATCCAGATTCTCATCAGGCCCGATTCGCGACTCGGCAAAACCAAATGGCAGACTGACATCCTCTTCCTCGTCTTGCCGGCGCTGTGCGGCTTCCATGTCGCGAACCCGATCCATCAACTCGGTCAACAAGAACAGAGCCGCCACTGCGAAGGTAGATCCCAACAGGTAATACAGGGCGCTGGCGGTTACATCAGGAATGCCCAGCCCAACCACGCAAACCAGAATTCCAGAGGACACCGTAATTGAAAATGCTGCGGCCCTGGAGGGGCTGGTGGCAGTCAACACGCCCAGCGAACCACAGGCCATGGTGAGTAAACCACCCCACACCAGCCAGTCACTGCCAAACGCGGCAGAGCCCTCGGCCTGACTGGAAAACAGCAAGGTGCTTAAGCGCAACAACACATACACGCCCACCTTGGTTAACAGGGCAAACACAGCAGCCGCAGGCGCGCTGGCCGAAGAATAAGCGGGCACCAGCCAAAAGTTGAGCGGCCACATGGCGGCCTTGGCAAGAAACGCCACACCCAGCACGGCACAGCCCGCGTGAAACAGTGGGCGGTCTGCATCGGAAATCATCGGAATTTTGGCAGCCAGGTCTGCCATGTTCAGGGTGCCTGTGATGCCATAGATCATGGCTGCACCTATGAGAAACAAAGACGACGCAGTCAGGTTGATGGCGATGTAGTGCAAACCAGAACGCACTCGCAAGCGGCCTGAGCCATGCAGCAACAATCCGTAAGAAGCGGCAAGCATCACCTCAAAGAACACGAACAGATTGAACAGATCACCGGTGAGGAAAGCGCCGTTGATGCCCATCAACTGAAGCAGAAACAGGGGATGAAAGTGTGAGCCCGCCTTGTGCCACCTCGCCATTGAAAACACATAGGCTGCAAAGCCCACCAAGGCGGCCAACATCAACATGAGCGCAGAAAGCTGATCAAGCACCAACACGATGCCAAACGGCACGTCCCAGTTTGACGGCAGATAAATGCCCACAGAGCCCGCAAGCTCGTTTTGCTTCACCCAAACCAGAAGCGCCAGTGCCACAGCCAAATTCACCACGCCGGCAAACAGACCAAGGCTGATTTTCAGGCGATAGCGCCGCTCGCCCAGCAACAACATGACGCACGCCATCACCAGCGGAAACAGAATGGGTGCGACGATCAAATGCGGCATGAGGCCTTCAACGAAACGCATCATTCAGCGTCTCCCTTGCCATCCACATGGTCGTTGCCAAAGAAGCCCCTTTGCGCCAACAACACGACCAGAAACAATGCAGTCATTGCAAAACCGATGACGATCGCAGTCAATACCAATGCCTGAGGCATGGGGTCGGTGTAATTCATCAAATTGGCCGCAAGCTCGGGCACCAGAATCGGTTCGCTGTCCACCGCCAAGCGCCCCATGCTGAAGATGAACAAATTCACGCCATAACCCAGCAAGCAAAATCCAATGATCACTTGGTAGGTGCGTGGGCGGAGCACCAGCCACACACCACACGCCGTTAAAATTCCGATCGCGATTGAAAGCACCAACTCCATCAGGCGTCTCCCTTGTTGTCGTCGTGAATCACTGCGCGGCGATGGCCCCGCATGGACTGATGGCCTAGCGCCGTCAAGATGAGCAAGGTTGAACCCACCACCAAGGTGAACACGCCAATGTCGTAAAACAGCGCGCTGGCCAGATGCAATTCACCAATGAGTGGCAAATGCAAATGTGCAGTGTGCGTGGTCAAAAACGGATAACCCAGCAACAGGGCGCCCAGGCCCGTTGCCGTCGCAATCAGCAAACCGCTGGCGATCCACAAGGGTGGGCGCAAAGGCAAGTGGGTTTCTACCCAACGCGTGCCGGAGATGATGTATTGCAAAATAAAAGCGGTGGACAACACCAGACCCGCCACAAAACCACCGCCGGGCTCATTGTGGCCGCGCATGAACAGGTACACAGCAATGACCGCAGCAATCGGCAACACCGCGCGAACCAGCACAGCAGGCACCAAGAGGTAACCTTTGGCGGTGTCGATGTCTTGGTCGCTTGAAATCAGGTCAGTGGCAATATCGACGGGAATTGAACGTTGCTGCAATGGTAGGTCGACACTTTCAGCCGCAGGCCTGAAACGGCGAAGCAAGGCATACACGGTCAGTGCCACCACACCCAACACCGTGATTTCAGCCAAGGTGTCTAGACCCCG
The DNA here is from genome assembly GCF_005871185.1 of Limnobacter alexandrii. Lineage (GTDB taxonomy): Bacteria > Pseudomonadota > Gammaproteobacteria > Burkholderiales > Burkholderiaceae_B > Limnobacter > Limnobacter alexandrii. The sequence continues at coordinate 956,680 of NZ_SWKN01000006.1, read as the reverse complement.
GAAGTCAACCAGCATTACGTTGACCACATTGGTACCACCACCTTCGGGCAAAGCCCTTTCGAGGAAGAACGGTGAAATGCTTTGCGGAAAACTCCGGCTCATAGCAGCATACGACAACAAGGCTAGCCCCAGCCCTGCAGTGGAAGCCACCAGAAAATCGCGAGTGCGGCGCGCCTTGGCTTTGGCCTTCACAAGGAAAGGTTCTTGCCCCTTGATTTCCTCGCGACGCTTGGGCAACCAGCGAAGGCCAAGCAGAATAAGTACGGTGGTGACAGCCTCAACCGACAATTGGGTCAGGGCCAGATCGGGTGCAGAGAACCATGCGAATGTGACGACCGTGGTCAAACCGGCAACACTCATTAAAATCAGGGCGGTCAATCGATGGTATTTGGCCTGCCATGCAGCAGCAATTGCGGCTGCGCAGCCCACAACCCACAATAGGGCAAACATGGGCGAGAAGGCCAACTTCTGGCGGCTTGCTGCATCCAGCCAATCGGAAACAGCCAGGCCAAGCAGCGGCGCACCAGCCGCCACCACAGTCACCAACATGACCAGTAACAATTGTGGCTGCAAACGCCGAGTACTGACAAAACGCATGCCAGTGCGCGCACCCACGACAAACAGGGCCAGTACACTTCGGAAGAGTTTTTTACCGCTGAAAACACCAATCAATGGCGCAGTTTTAAAACCACCGGTATTCATGCCGCGGCGCATGAACCAGTACAAACCAATGCCGCCCAACAGGGCCACAAAACTCATGACCAAGGGCAAATTGAAACCATGCCAAATGGCCAGGTCAAACTCGGGCAGATTGCCAGCCACCACTGGTGTGGCGGCGGTCACCAAAATAGCCTGTATCACCAGCTGCGGCAACACACCCACAGCAAGGCAGATCAACACCAGCAATTCCACAGGCACACGCATCCAGTGAGGTGGTTCATGCGCAGGCTTGGGCAACATGGTGCAATGGTCTGGCCCAAAAAACACATCCACCGTGAACCGCAGTGAATACACCACACTGAAAATACCGGCCAGTGTTGCAATGAATGGCAAGGCAGTTGAGAACCACGGCACCGTGCTGACAAACACCGCTTCAGTGAAAAACATTTCCTTGGAAATAAACCCGTTCAGCAAGGGCACGCCCGCCATGGCTGCCGCAGCCACCATGGTCAGCGTGGCTGTAATGGGCATGGCGTGGCGCAAACCGCTCAACCTTCGAATGTCGCGGGTCCCGGTTTCGTGATCAATAATACCCACCGCCATGAACAGCGAGGCTTTGAATGTGGCGTGGTTGATGATGTGAAACACGGCTGCAACGGCCGCAAGCCGACTGTTCATGCCCAGCAAAGTGGTAATCAACCCAAGGTGTGAAATGGTTGAATAGGCCAGCAAGCCTTTCAGGTCCGTTTGAAAAATGGCAGCAAATCCACCAATCAGCAAGGTGGCCAAGCCTGCGCAGGTGACCATCCAGAACCATTCATCCGTGCCTGCCAACACAGGCCAGAACCGCGCCAGCAAAAACACACCCGCCTTGACCATGGTGGCCGAGTGCAAATAGGCCGACACCGGCGTAGGCGCTGCCATGGCGTGAGGCAACCAAAAGTGAAACGGGAATTGCGCACTTTTTGTGAATGCCCCCAACAACACCAGCACCAGCATGGGTGTGTAAAGGGCATGCGCTTGAACCTTGTCTTTGGCCGCCAAAACCACATCGAGGTCGTAACTGCCCACGATGTGGCCCAACATCAGCAAACCGGCGAACAGACACAAACCACCTGCTCCGGTCACAGTCAGTGCCATTCGCGCACCACGGCGCGCATCCTTGCGGTGATACCAATACCCGATCAACAGGAAAGAAAACAGGCTGGTGAGTTCCCAAAACACAGCCAATTGAATGAGGTTGCCCGACAACACAACCCCGCTCATGGCTCCCATGAAGGCCAGCAGGAAAGAGAAAAAACGCGGCACCGGATCAGATGGCGACATGTAATACCGGGCATACAGCACCACCAAAGCACCAATGCCCAAGACCAGCATGGAGAACATCCAGGCAAACCCGTCCATTCGCACCACAAAACTCAAGCCCAGCGACGGAATCCAGGAATACTCTTCACGCAACACACCGCCAGCCGCCACCTCGGGATAAAGACTCGCCACTTGAACAGCGCACAACAAGGCAACTGCGCCGGCAAGCGTGGATTCAGCATTGCGCGCATTTGCGGGCATGAAGGCCGCAATCAGACTTCCCAAAAAAGGAAGCAAGACAAGACTCAGCAGGGGCAAGGTACTCATCAAGACATGGAAAAGGTCAAGTTAACAAGCAAACTTGACCGGGCCTTGTACCTCAAAGCCAGATCTATGTTTGCAGGATAGAAACGAAAGACTCAGTGAATGGCGTCGTACTTGGTGTACGAACTGACATCGCCATTTTTACCAACCAACAACACATTGTACTCGGCACGCTTGTGCGGAAAGTCCGGATGCTCCATGCCGGGCGAGCCCATGGGCATCGCGGGCACCGAAAGCCCGACAGCATCGGGTTTTTCAGCCAGCATTTTCTTGATGTCGTCAGCCGGCACGTGGCCTTCAACAGCGTAGCCTGCCACTTTCGCACTGTGGCAACTGCCGTAACGCTGAGGCATGCCCAAGGCGGCCCGGAAAGAATCGGTGTTTTGAACATCGTTCACTTTCACAGTAAAACCGTTTTCCTCCAAATGCTCAACCCATTCTGCGCAACAACCACAGGTGGGTGTTTTCCACACCTCGACGAAGTTGTCGCCTTGCTGGGCAACCCCGGCAGGCTTGTCGCTACACGCCGCCAGAATTCCGGTACAAGCCAGTAGCAAAATGCCCAGCCAGTATTTTGATTGCATTGTTTTCATTGAATTATTCCACTTTGAATTCGGTGTCAATTGCATTGGGAAGTACCAAGCGAACCACATCGCCGCCCTTTAGAGGCCCAACGCCTTCGGGAGTTCCTGTAAAGATGAGATCGCCCTCGCGCAGGGTAAATACCTGGCTCAAATAACGCACAATGAAGGGAATTGGAAACAGCATTTTTCGAACATCCCCATGCTGCTTTAGCTGCCCGTTCAAATGCATCTGAAATTCAATATTTTGAGGATGCTCAATGTGCTCAGAAGGCACAAACTGGCTTACGGTGGCGGCGCAATCAAAACCCTTGGCCACAGCCCAAGGCAATCCGCCCTGCTTGGCCTTCGTTTGCAGGTCTCGCGCGGTGAGGTCCAGGCCAAGGCCATAGCCCGCAATGTGCTTCAACGCCTTGTCTTCAGCAATGTTTTTTCCACCTTGCCCCACCAGCAAAACCAACTCAGCCTCGTAGTGAACATCGCTGGAATGCGTGGGCAATACAATCGGCGTGCCCGGCAGGTGCAAAGCCGACGTGGGTTTGATGAACACTACCGGGTCTTCTTCAGGCCGATTGCCCAGTTCAGCAATGTGTGCAGCGTAATTGCGGCCAATGCAAAAAATATTGCGAACCTGAACAGCTCTGGCCTGCTCGGCCAGCAAGGTGATGTGCGGCATCCAATGTCCTTGAAGTGGGGGGATACCTTTGATTTTGCCCTAAGCGGGCACAAGATGCACTGCGGTTAAATACCAGACTCTTTCAGAAACGGGCCAAAGCAAGTTTCAAGCTCCGCTTTCTGGCACATCATGAACTTCGAACCTGTTGCATGCATCACGATGTAGTTGGTGGCCACGTTGCCGTTGGGCACTTTGTGACCCATGCAATCCGGCTGATCATTCACTGCCACCACCGTGTCCACCCACTTGTAAAAACCTTGGGAATCAGGCCGCAGACTGATGTCGTATCGGGTCTGCACAAGCTGCCCACCGCTCAGTATCTGCGTGGTGCCATCGGATCGAATGTCGTAAATTTCGGAACAGTTTTGTTCAGGCAAGTTAATTCGCCAAAGGCCGACCAAAGGATGTTCGAGCGGCAAACTGGTGTCAGCCCGCACAATTGAAACAGACAGTGTGGCAAAAACGCCCAAAATGGAAATCAGGTACTTCATGCAAACCCCTGCAACAACTGTGATTGCAGTCAGCATACTGGGGCTTGAATTACAGAACAAGAGCCCCAAAGAAAAAGCCCGACATTCATTGAACGCCGGGCTTGCTGATCACTGTGCCGAGTAACAGAGGGTCAGAACGGGATGTCGTCATCCAGATCAGCCACGCTCTGTGGGGCCGAGCGCTGTGGCGCAGGTGCAGATGAACGCATGCCACCAGAACTACGACTTGGTGCAGGCGACTGGTCGAAGTCATCGCCACCACCCGTTGAAGAAGAACCACCGCCTCCGCCACTGTCACGACCGCCGAGCAATTGCATTTGATCTGCAATTATTTCGGTGGTGTATTTGTCCACGCCCGACTGATCTTGCCATTTGCGTGTTTTCAAACGGCCTTCAATGTATACAGAGCGGCCTTTCTTGCAATATTCACCGGCAATCTCAGCCAGGCGACCGTAAATAACAACACGGTGCCATTCAGTTTCTTCACGCTTTTCACCGGTGTTTTTGTCTTTCCAGTTGCTGGACGTGGCCAGGGCCAGGTTCACCACTGCACCACCATCGGGCAAATAGCGCACATCGGGATCCTTGCCCAAATTACCCACCAGAATTACCTTGTTGACTGAGGCCATGGAATAAATTGCTCCTTAAATTCTTGAAATATGTCTTGAAATGCACCCCAAAAGGACTGCAATAATTGGGGCAGCAGTAATTGGGCTCGCAGTCACTGCGCTAAGAGTGGCTTACCGGGTTGCCCACCGGCTCACTGACTGGCGCAACACTTGCTGAGCGCGGCGGCAATGCTTTAATGCCCATTGCCAATAAAAACCACACCACCACCAGCAGCAACACGCCCTCGAATACACCTTGCGCACCCAAGTGGCGAAATGCCAGCCCACCCAGGGCACCACCAGCAAAAAGCCCAAGCGCTTGAGAAGTATTATATACACCCAAAGCCAACCCCCGGTGACTGAGCGGTGCCACTCGTGACACCCACGAGGGAAGGGTAGCCTCAAGCAAATTGAAGCCGACAAAATACGCCAGCAACATGGACACCAGCACCCAGCCTTGCTCTGCAAACAACACCAAGCCCAACATGACCAAACCCATCAGCCCGATGGCACCCAATTTGACCTGCTTGGTTTTGGCTTTTTTTTCTGACCAAACCATCAATGGCACCATGAGTACAAAGGAGCCCAGCACCACTGGCAAGTAGACCTTCCAGTGCTCAGCCAGCGGCAATTCAAGGCCACTGAGCAACAGGCTGGGCACCACCACGAACAGCGACATTTGCGTTAAGTGCAAAGTGAAAATACCCAGATTCAGACGCAGCAGGTCGGGTTGGGTCAATACGGCCCACCCATCGCGAAAGCTGCCTTTGAGTTTCGCTTCCTGATCGGCCAAGTTTGGCGTGGGCAACAGCCAAATAACCACCCCAATGCCCAGAATACTCAGCACACCAGTGATGGCAAACAGCCCACTTAATCCAAAAAATTTGTACAACACCGGTGAAAACACAAGTGACAGTGCGAAAGTAACACCGATAGACGCGCCGATCATCGCCATGCCCTTGGAGCGCACTTCATCGCGGGTGACGTCGGCCAGCAAGGCCGACAAGGCCGCTGAAATGGCGCCCGCGCCCTGCAAAGCACGCGCCCACACCAATTGCTCAACCGTTTCAGCCACGTAACCCAGCCAGCAACCAGCAGCGAACAGCAACAGGCCACCGATTATGATTGGCTTTCGACCCAGTTTGTCAGAAGCCCAACCCAAGGGAATTTGCATGCAGGCCTGCGCAAGGCCGTAAATGCCCATGGCCAGGCCAACCAGGCTTAAGTTGTCCCCGCCAGGCATGCCCACTGCATGCAGGGAAAACACCGGCAAAATCATGAACATGCCAAACATGCGCAGCGCATAAATACTGGCCAGCCACCCGGCAGCCTTGCGCTCGGCAGGCAGCATTTTGAAAACATCGGGGGAAGCACTGGGGCTTGCGGACTTGCGGCTCATGTCTTGTTGAATTTCAAGGGCTTGAACAACCCTTGCAGATGTCTTATTCCAGGAAACCGTCTATAGTATCAGGTTGGCCGCTGATTCCATTTGCTGTACCGCATGAACTCCATTCGCATTCGTGGCGCTAGAACCCACAACCTGAAAAACATTTCACTCGACCTGCCCCGCGATTCGCTCGTGGTGCTGACCGGTCTATCGGGATCGGGCAAATCCAGCCTGGCTTTCGACACCCTGTATGCCGAAGGCCAACGCCGGTACGTGGAAAGTTTGTCGGCCTACGCCCGCCAGTTTTTGCAATTGATGGAAAAGCCCGATGTTGATTTGATCGAGGGGTTGTCCCCCGCCATTTCCATTGAACAAAAAGCCACCAGCCACAACCCCCGCTCTACTGTGGGTACAGTGACCGAAATTCACGACTACCTGCGCCTGCTGTTTGCCCGCGCCGGTACGCCCCGCTGCCCCGAACACGACATGGAACTGAGCGTCCAAACGGTGTCAGAAATGGTGGACACGGTATTGGGCTGGCCCGAGGAAGCCCGCATCATGATTTTGGCGCCAGTGCTGAACCAGCGCAAAGGCGAACATGTGGATTTGCTCAACGACCTGCGCGCCCAGGGCTTTGTGCGCATTCGGCTGAAGAAAGGCCCCCAGGATGCGCCCGAAATTCTGGAACTGGACAAGCTGCCCCCGCTGGACAAGCACCACAAACACAACCTGGATGTGGTGGTCGACCGTTTGAAAGTGCGTGTGGATGCCCGCCAACGCCTTGCAGAAAGTTTTGAGACGGCGTTGCGATTAAGCGATGGCAAGGCCATGGCCGTGAATTTGGACACTGGCCACGAAACCGTTTTTTCAAGCAAGTTTGCCTGCCCGGTGTGCGACTACAGCCTCACCGAACTTGAGCCGCGTTTGTTCTCGTTCAACAACCCGGCGGGTGCCTGCCCGGTGTGCGATGGCTTGGGCCATGAAACTTTTTTTGACCCGCTGCGTGTGGTGGCTCACCCGGATATTTCACTGGCTGCCGGTGCAATCAGCGGCTGGGACCGCCGCAACGCTTTGTACTACCAGATGATTCAAAGCCTGGCAGCGCATTATGGTTTCGACCCGGAATCGGCCTGGAATGAGTTACCCGACGATGTTCAACAGATGGTGTTGTATGGTTCGGGCAGTGAACAAATTACGTTCACCTATCTAAGTGAACGCAGCAAACCTGTTGCCAAAACCCATGCCTTTGAAGGCATATTGCCCAACCTGACCCGCCGCCACCGCGACACCGATTCCTCCGCTGTGCGAGATGAACTCGGCAAGTTAATGGCTGTTCGCAGTTGCCAGGCCTGTCAGGGATCACGCCTGAAAACTGGCGCCCGACATGTCTTCATTGGCGAGCATGATCACCGCAAAGCCCTGCACCAGGTCACTGAATTGCCCATTCACAAGGCACTCAGCTATTTCGAGTCCATGCAAATGCACGGCGCAAAAGGTCAAATTGCTGAAAAAATTGTGGTGGAAATCAAGGCACGTTTGCAGTTTTTGAACGATGTAGGCTTGAACTATTTAACCCTGAATCGCAGTGCGGACACGCTGAGTGGCGGTGAAAGCCAACGCATTCGCTTAGCCAGCCAAATTGGGTCTGGGCTGACGGGTGTGATGTATGTGCTGGACGAACCCTCGATTGGTTTGCACCAGCGCGACAATGACCGCCTGATACAAACCCTGTTGCGCCTGAAGAATTTGGGCAACACGGTATTGGTGGTGGAACACGACGAAGACGCCATTCGTTGCGCCGATTACGTGGTTGACATGGGCCCGGGCGCGGGCGAGCATGGCGGCCAAGTGGTTGCCCAAGGCACACCTGCTGAAATACTGGCCAGCCCGGAATCGCTGACCGGCCAATATTTAAATGGCAAACGAAAAATAGAACGTTTAAGCCCACTACGCAAACCCGACCCAACGCGTATGCTGACTATTCACAACGCCACGGGCAACAACCTGAAAGACGTGACAGCCAGTGTTCCTGTTGGATTGTTTGTGTGTGTCACTGGGGTTTCAGGTTCGGGCAAATCGACACTGATCAACGACACCTTGTTGGCCGAAGCCGCACACCAGCTGAACCGTGCGCACAAGGAAGGCGCGCCACACAGCCACATCAGCGGCCTTGAACATTTCGACAAAGTAATTGCGGTAGACCAAAGCCCGATTGGCCGCACACCACGCAGTAACCCGGCAACCTACACGGGCTTGTTCACCCCTATTCGTGAATTGTTCGCCGGCGTGCCCGCCTCGCGTGAACGAGGTTACGATGTGGGTCGTTTTTCATTCAATGTGAAAGGTGGCCGCTGTGAGGCTTGTCAGGGCGACGGCGTGGTGAAAGTGGAAATGCACTTTTTGCCCGACCTGTATGTGCCCTGCGATGTATGCCATGGCAAGCGCTACAACCGCGAAACACTTGAAATTTTGTACCGCGGCAAAAGCATCGCCGAGGTACTTGAATTGACCGTTGAGCAGGCACTGGACGTGTTCTCGGCAGTGCCAAATATTGCGCGCAAGCTGCAAACCTTGATTGATGTAGGCTTGGGCTATATTCGTCTGGGTCAATCAGCCACGACCCTCTCTGGTGGTGAAGCACAGCGTGTAAAACTATCGCTTGAGCTGTCCAAACGCGATACAGGCAAAACACTTTACATACTTGACGAGCCCACCACCGGCCTTCACTTTCACGACATTGCCATGCTACTGAAGGTGTTGAATCCGCTGGTTGAGCAGGGCAACACTGTGCTGGTGATTGAGCACAACCTGGATGTGATCAAGTGCGCGGACTGGGTGCTGGACATGGGCCCCGAGGGTGGTGACAACGGCGGCATGTTGATCGCTGAGGGCACGCCGATGGACATTGCAAAGAACCCGAACAGTCACACCGGGAAGTTCTTGGCCCGCTTTTACAACGATGAAGTCGAACCCACCAAGCCCACTCGAAAAACCACGAGGAGTGCCTGAAAAAACCGGCAAAGCAAGTCATGTACAATAGGGGGTTCTTTCAAGCAGTGGGAGCACCATGAACGAACATCTCGAAACCCTATTCAAATACATTGAACCAAGCAAGCTGCTGGACCTTGGCTTGCAGGCCACCAAATTCATCCTAGTCATCATCGTTGCACTGATCGTGCTGCGACTGGTTAAAGCCGCCATTGACCGGGTAGGTATGCGCATGCAAGGCCGCAGCAAAACACTGGATGATCAAAAACGAATCGAAACCCTGATGCGCGTGCTGAAGTACGTGGCCAATGTGGTCATTTTGCTGTTGGGCGCATTGATTGCCCTGGGCACCATCGGCATTTCTATCGCCCCTGTTTTGGCAGCCGCTGGTGTAGTTGGCTTGGCCGTTGGTTTTGGTGCGCAAAGTTTGGTGAAAGATTACTTCACCGGTGTTGTATTGCTCATCGAAAACCAGATTCGCGCTGGCGACTTCATCGAGGTAGGTGGCAAAAGCGGCACCGTGGAAAACGTGACATTGCGCTACGTTCGCATGCGCGATGCACACGGCAATGTGCACTTTGTACCCAATGGTCAGATTGACACTGTGACCAACTCCACCATGGACTTCGCCTACGCGGTTGTAGATGTCGGAATCGCCTACAAGGAAGATGTAGAGGGCGCCATTCAGGTGATGCAGAAGGTGGGTGCCGAATTGGCCGAGGACAAGGAATGGGGCGTTAAAATTACTGAACCCATGGCAACGTTTGGCGTGCAAGAACTGGCCGATTCCGCTGTGGTTGTTCGCGTTCGATTCAAGACCCTGCCAGGAGAACAGTGGGGCGTACGCCGCGAATACAACAAGCGGATCAAAGCTGCGTTTGACAATGTCGGCATCGAAATTCCTTTCCCGCATGTCACGATGTACCCCGGCGCGGGTGTAGAAATTGGTGGGTCAGACACGGTCCAGATTTCTTCGAACTGATAGAAACCCTGGAATCCGGGACATCGCTCGGAAAACAAAAAAGCCGCTGATTGCAATCAGCGGCTTTTTTTATACACGCCAAATTGGCAAATCAGCGTGGCAGTACAGTCGCACCCATCAGGAACTCATCCACCTCACGCGCGGCCTGGCGGCCTTCGCGAATGGCCCACACCACCAAAGATTGACCACGGCGCATGTCTCCCGCAGCAAATACTCTGTCGACGTTGGTGCGGTAGCAACCGTCACCATCGGTGGTGGCTTTGGCATTGCCACGGTTGTCTTTCTCGACACCGAATGCATCAAGAATACTTTTCGCAGGGTTGGTAAAGCCCATGGCAAACAACACCAAGTCCGCTTCAACCACAAATTCTGAACCTGCGATTTCCTGCATTTTCATCTGACCCGTGGCTTCGTCTTTCACCCACTCCACCTTGGCGCACTTGGCCGCTTTTACATTGCCTTTGCCATCGTCGATGAATTCTTTGGTGGTCACTGCCCAGTCGCGTGCCACGCCTTCTTCATGTGAAGAAGAGGTGCGCATTTTCATGGGCCAGTAGGGCCAAACCAAAGGCTTGTTTTCTTCTTCGGGTGGCTGGGGCATCAATTCAATTTGAGTCACCTGTTTGGCACCATGGCGGTTGGATGTGCCCACGCAATCGGAACCCGTATCGCCACCGCCAATCACCAGCACGTTTTTCTTTGTGGCCATGATTTGGTCTTTCAACTTGTCGCCCGCATTCACACGGTTTTGCAGTGGCAAAAATTCCATTGCAAAGTGAACACCCTTCAACTGGCGACCAGGAATTGGCAAGTCACGCGGTACTTCAGAACCTCCTGTCAAAATAACGGCATCAAACTGCGCCATCAATTCTTTCGGGGTAATGGTTTCGCGGGCCAGGTTGGTGATGCCACCCTCTGCCAGTTTTTCACCCACGAACACGCTGGTCTTGAAGGTGACGCCTTCGGCCTGCATTTGCTCAACACGACGGTCAATATGGAATTTTTCCATCTTGAAGTCGGGAATGCCATAGCGCAGCAAACCACCAATGCGGTCGTTCTTTTCGAACACAGTTACATCGTGACCCACGCGCGCCAACTGCTGTGCAGCGGCCATGCCCGCAGGGCCTGAACCCACCACAGCCACTTTCTTGCCGGTTTTTTGGGCTGGCACTTGCGGTATCACCCAGTTGTTTTCCCAGCCCTTATCGATAATCGCATGTTCAATGCTCTTGATGCCCACTGGCTCTTCGTGAATGCCCAGCGTGCACGCGGCTTCGCAAGGTGCCGGGCAAATACGGCCCGTGAACTCGGGGAAGTTGTTGGTGCTGTGCAGGGTGTGCAACGCCGCCTTCCAGTCTTGCTTGTACACCAGGTCGTTGAAGTCGGGGATGATGTTGTTGACCGGGCAACCGTTGTTGCAAAACGGAATGCCGCAGTCCATACAACGTGCGCCCTGAATTTTGGCTTCGTCGTCGTTCAGTGTAATAACAAATTCTTTGTAGTGCTTGACGCGTTTCTCGGGTGCCTCGCTGGCTTCCTTCAAACGCTCAAACTCCATAAAACCTGTGACCTTTCCCATTTTTCAAATCCTCATTAACAGGTTGGTTCTCAAGCGGCCACAGCAGGTTTGGCCTGCGCTGCCACGTACAGTTCTTTCAAGGCGCGACGATATTCGGTCGGGAACACTTTCACGAACTTCTTGCGTTCAGTGCTCCAGTTTTCCAGAATCTCTTTGGCACGTTCGCTGCCGGTGTAGCGGGCATGACGCTCGACCAGGCCTTTCAGAATTACTTCGTCAGGCTGACGGTCTGCACCACGCGCAGGGCTGTGCCAAATTTCACGGTTGCTCAGGGCTTCCTGTTCGGTCGCGGGCACCACTTCTTCCAGCTCAACTTGCGCCATGTTGCAACGCTTGGCGAACAAGCCATCGATGTCATACACGTAGGCAATGCCACCACTCATACCCGCCGCAAAGTTGCGACCAGTTTCGCCCAGCACAACCACGGTACCACCGGTCATGTATTCGCAACCATGGTCGCCTGTGCCTTCGATCACAGCTGCAGCACCAGAGTTACGCACAGCGAAACGCTCGCCGGCAACGCCACTCAGGAATGCTTCACCAGCAATAGCGCCGTACAACACAGTGTTGCCAACAATCATGTTTTCTTCGGGCAAACCGCGGAAATCGTTGGTGGGGCGAACAATGATTCGACCACCACTCAAACCCTTGCCCACATAGTCGTTGCCTTCACCCACCAGGTCAGCGGTTACACCGTGTGCCAGGAAAGCGCCGAAAGACTGACCTGCCGTGCCGGTGAACTGAATGTGAATGGTGTCGTCTGGCAAACCAGCATGGCCATACTTCTTGGCCACTTCGCCCGACAACATGGCACCTGCAGTTCGGTTCACGTTCTTGATCGGGGTGATGAAGGAAACGCGCTCACCTTTGTCCAACGCAGGCTTGGCCAGTTGAATCAGCTTCTGGTCCAGTGCCTTGTCCAAACCGTGGTCTTGACCACCAGTGTGCAACAGGGGCTCTGTTGTGCCTTCCGGTACCCACAGCAAACGACTGAAGTCCAGGCCCTTGGCTTTCCAGTGTGAAATGCCTTTCTTCATGTCGAGCAAATTGGCTCGACCAATCAGGTCGTCGAATTTGCGAATGCCCAACTGCGCCATGATTTCGCGCACTTCATTGGCCACGAAGAAGAAGTAGTTCACCACGTGTTCTGGCTTGCCGGTGAACTTCTTGCGAAGCTCGGGGTTTTGCGTAGCAACGCCCACGGGGCAAGTATTCAAGTGACACTTGCGCATCATGATGCAGCCTTCAACCACCAACGGTGCAGTGGCAAAGCCGAATTCGTCCGCACCCAACATCGCGCCAATGACCACGTCGCGGCCAGTTTTCATTTGGCCATCCACCTGCACACGAATGCGACCACGCAAACCGTTCAACACGAGTGTTTGCTGTGTTTCAGCCAAGCCCAGTTCCCAATTGGTGCCGGCGTGCTTAATGGAAGACACAGGCGATGCACCTGTACCACCATCTTGACCGGCGATCACCAGGTGATCGGCCTTGGCCTTGGACACACCTGCGGCAATCGTACCCACACCCACTTCAGACACCAGCTTCACAGAAATGGAGGCCTGACTGTTCACGTTCTTCAGGTCGTGAATCAGCTGCGCCAAGTCTTCAATGGAATAAATGTCGTGGTGCGGGGGTGGGGAAATCAGGCCCACGCCAGGCACGGAATAACGCAGCTTGCCGATGTACTCAGACACCTTGCCACCGGGCAACTGACCGCCCTCACCGGGCTTGGCACCCTGCGCCATTTTGATCTGGATTTGATCAGCGGAAGTCAGGTACTCGGCAGTGACACCAAAGCGGCCAGAAGCGACCTGCTTGATGCGCGAACGCAGTGAATCACCTTTCTTCAAGGGGAAGTCTGCAACCACCACATCGCCAAGCTCGCTTTTCAGCGTAGCACCTTCGCCGATAGGGCCAGTGCCTGGGCCAAATTTGTCCAAGCCTGCGCGCAATTCAGCAGCGTAGCGCTTTTCGTCTTCGCCACCTTCACCGGTGTTGCTCTTGCCGCCAATGCGGTTCATGGCCACGGCCAAGGTGGAGTGCGCCTCAGTTGAAATCGAACCCAGTGACATGGCACCGGTTGCGAAGCGCTTCACGATTTCTTCAGCCGCTTCCACTTCTTCAATTGGAATGGCCTTGCTTGGGTCGATCTTGAACTCAAACAAACCACGCAGCGTCATGTGACGCTTGCTTTGATCATTGATGATCTGCGCATACTCTTTGTAGGTGTTGTAGGTGCCACTGCGTGTGGCGTGCTGCAATTTTGCAATTGCATCGGGCGTCCACATGTGTTCTTCACCACGGGTGCGCCAAGCGTACTCGCCACCTGCATCCAGCGCGCCAGCCAATACCGGGTCGGGGCTGAATGCGGCTTGGTGCACGCGAATGGCTTCTTCAGCCACTTCGAACACACCAATGCCTTCCACCTTGGTGGGTGTGCCCGCAAAGTAAGCATCTACAAAGGCTTGGTTCAAACCCACAGCCTCAAAAATTTGCGCGCCGGTATAACTCATGTAAGTGGAAATGCCCATCTTGGACATCACTTTCATCAAGCCCTTGCCCACCGCCTTGATGTAGTTGTACACGGCTTTTTCCGGGCTCAGGTCGCCAGGCAGACCTTGGCTCATGTCGGCAATCGTTTCCATGGCCAGGTAGGGGTGCACAGCTTCGGCACCGTAACCAGCCAACAAGGCAAAGTGGTGGGTTTCACGTGCAGAACCAGTTTCCACCACCAAGCCTGTGGAGGTGCGCAGGCCCACTTTCACCAAATGCTGGTGAATGGCAGACACAGCCAACAACGCTGGAATGGCCACGTTGTCACGGCTCATCATGCGGTCGGTGATGATCAGAATGTTCACACCCTGTTTCACAGCATCACGGGCTTCGGCACACAGTGAAGCAATGCGCGCTTCAATGCCTTCCTTGCCCCAGGCCACTGGGTAGCAAATATTCAGTTCATGGCTGGTGAACTTGCCGCCGGTAAAGGCTTCAATGTTGCGAATCTTCGCCATGTCTTTTGAAGTCAGCACAGGTTGTGACACTTCAAGGCGCATGGGCGGGTTGATGTTGTTCAGGTCCAGCAGGTTTGGCTTGGGGCCAATGAAGCTGTTCAAGCTCATCACCAGGTTTTCACGGATCGGGTCGATCGGTGGGTTGGTGACCTGTGCAAACAACTGCTTGAAGTAGTTGTACAGCGGCTTGAGCTTGTTGGACATCACAGCCAATGGGCTGTCATTGCCCATGGAACCAGTGGCCTCTTCGCCGTTTTGCAGCATGGGGGCCATCAGGAATTTGAGGTCTTCCTGGGTATAACCAAAGGCCTGCTGGCGGTCCAGCAATGTTTCATTGGGCTCGATTGGCTCGGGCTGGCCTTCCACTTCGTCCAACTTCACACGAATGGTGTCAATCCACTGCTTGTAGGGCTTGGCGGCGCTCAGTTGATTCTTCAACTCATCGTCGTTGATAATGCGGCCGGCTTCCATGTCGATCAGGAACATCTTGCCGGGCTGCAAGCGCCACTTCTTCACAATCTTGCTCTCGGGAATTGGCAATGTCCCAGATTCCGATGCCATCACCACCAAATCATCTTCAGTCACGATGTAGCGGGCTGGGCGCAGGCCGTTGCGGTCCAGCGTGGCGCCGATCTGCTTGCCATCGGTGAACGCCATGGCGGCGGGGCCGTCCCAGGGTTCCATCATGGCGGCGTGGTATTCATAGAAGGCACGACGGTTGTCGTCCATCAGGGTGTGCTGTTCCCACGCCTCAGGCACCATCATCATCATGGCTTGGGCAATCGGGTAGCCTGCCATCACCAACAGTTCCAGACAGTTGTCGAAACAGGCGGTGTCAGACTGACCTTCAAAAATCAATGGGTACAGCTTTTGCAGATCGTCACCCAACACGGCACTTTTCATCACGCCTTCGCGGGCGCGCATCCAGTTGAAGTTACCCTTCACGGTGTTGATTTCACCGTTGTGGGCCAACATGCGGTACGGGTGCGCCAACGGCCACTCAGGGAATGTGTTGGTGGAGAAGCGCTGGTGAACCAAAGCCAATGCAGACACGCAGCGTGGGTCTTTCAAGTCCAGGTAGTATTCACCAACCTGATTGGCCAGCAACAAGCCCTTGTACACGATGGTACGGGCGCTCATCGAGGGGCTGAAATACTCAGTGCCGTGCGCCAGGTTCAAGTTTTTAATGGCGTGCACCGCGCGTTTGCGGATTACATACAGTTTGCGTTCCAGCGCATCGGTCACCATGATGTCGCGGCCACGGCCTACGAACACCTGACGAATTACGGGTTCTTTCAGGCGCACAGTGGGGCTCATGGGCATGTCAGCATTCACCGGCACATCGCGCCAACCCAACAGCACTTGGCCTTCGGCTTTCACGGCACGCTCAATTTCCTGCTCACAGGCAATGCGCGACGCTGTTTCTTTGGGCAGGAACAACATGCCCACGCCGTATTCGCCAGCGGGTGGCAGGGTCACACCTTGCTTGGCCATTTCTTCACGGAAAAACGCATCGGGAATTTGGATCAGGATACCGGCGCCATCGCCCATCAAGGGGTCGGCACCCACGGCACCGCGATGGTCCAGGTTTTCCAAAATTTTCAGGCCGCCCGCGATAATGTCGTGCGTGCGCTTGCCTTTGATGTGCGCCACAAAGCCAACGCCACAGGCGTCGTGTTCATTGCTGGCGGAGTACATGCCTTTTTCTTCGGCAATCTTTCTGATGTCTTGTTGCATGGAAAAGCCCCTGATTTCGGTACGTGGGTCACTTTACTGCAGTGCGGCAAGATTCTCAAGGAAAATAAAAGGGGTCTGACCCCATTTAAAACACCCCACCAAAATCAGGGGCTATTAATTAGGGACACACCAACAAAAGCAGTGCTTTGTATGCACCTAGGCGGTGCTTTGCTTTTTTATTGCGGGCCGGCCACGTGGCCGAGGGCGAACCGGGCGATTCGCAAGCTCTTGAATTTGCGCACAAAATGCATCATCGCTCCAAAGCCAACCCTTTTGCAAGCACTGCGACAAGGCTTGGAAGTCGCTTTCACCCACACCTTGCTCACTGAACTGGCGGTATCTGCTTTGTCGCTCGAAAGGCGTGTTGCCCAGTTGCCAATACACCGGCAAGTCGCTTAACCAGGCCTCATTCACCACACCTGCATGCGCAGCAAAACTGCTCCATGGGTAAGTGGCCAAATCAGCAGCACCTGCGGTGCGCATGGCCAATTGCTCCACAAACAAACAGGCTTTCAGGCTGTGCAAACCGGGTTGCACCACCGTCGACTTGAAGCGAGGCTCCCAAAGCGCGCTGGAATGCACGGCTTGAACCTGCCGCACCGCAGGAGAAAAATGACGGTTCAAGTTCTGAACAAAGCGCCCCGCGCTGTTGGCCTCGAAAGCACTGATCATCAACAATGCACCCGCAGGTACCATGCAATAAGCATGAATGGCAACTTCTTCTTGCGCGGCACTCAAAGGCAACTGGGTGTGAAACAGGGAAAAAGCCTCGCGGGTTTGGAATACTTCCTGCCTTCCAATACCCTGCAATTCCAACACCATGGGGCAGTCAGGAATAAACAGGCGGGCTTGTCTTGCCATGGCAGTGCTTACTGAACACCGGGCACGGTGAGCCGTTGATGCTCTTTCATGGCATAGCGGTCGGTCATGCCAGCAATGTAATCAGCAATGGCGCGGGGTATGTCCGCTTCGGATCTGCGATAAAACTGCGGCGGAAGCAGGCGCGGGTCACCCATGAAAATATTGAACAACTCTTCGACCACCCGCCGGGCCTTCAATGTGGCCCGCAACACCTGATAATGCTGGTAAAGGGCTTTGCGCAAAAACACCTTCAGCTCATGATTCAACTCGGCCATCTCAGGGCTGAAACCGATCAACTTGTCGGCCAGTTGAACATCGGCCACACAGGTGGGCTTCATGGTTTCAATTCGGCGTTCCGATTCATGCAGCAAGTCTTGAACCAGTGCGTTGATGATGCCCCGCACGGTTTCATGAATCAGCCTGCGTCCCTCGAGGTTGGGGTGCCGCGCCCTGACACGGTCCAGGTGCATTTTGAACAACCGCACTTCGGAGGCCTGTTCGAGGGTAATCAAGCCCGAGCGCAAACCATCGTCAATGTCGTGGTTGTTGTAGGCGATTTCATCGGCCAGGTTGGTCACCTGTGCTTCCAGCACCGGGCGGCGATTGCTTAAAAAACGGTCTGCCACCTCGCCCAGCTTTTCAGCATTGGGCTTTGAGCAATGCTTCAAAATACTTTCGCGGGTTTCAAAACACAAATTCAAACCGTTGAATGCGGCGTATTTTTCTTCAAGTTCATCAACAACACGCAGGCTTTGCAAGTTGTGTTCAAACCCACCATGCGGGGCCATGCATTCATTCAGGGCGTCTTGCCCGGCATGGCCAAACGGCGTGTGGCCCAAATCATGAGCCAAGGCCACCGCCTCAGTCAGTTCTTCATTCAAACCCAGGTTGCGGGAAATGCTGCGCGCAATTTGCGCCACCTCCAGGCTGTGTGTTAACCGGGTGCGATACAGGTCGCCCTCAGTATTTACAAACACCTGGGTTTTGTATTCAAGGCGGCGAAAAGCTGCACTGTGAATAATGCGGTCACGGTCACGTTCAAACTCGGTTCGGCCTTCCGGGCTTTTCTCGGGGTGCAGCCTGCCACGGGTGTTTGTGGAGCTGACTGCGTAAGGGGCCAAACTAAGTTCAAAATTACGCACTGTTAGTCCCCCGCCCCCATTTCCTGCAATGTTTGCCGCACCAAAGCCTCGTCGGCGGGCGAGGTGGAAGCCCCACCCAAGCCATTCAGCAACACGTATTTGATGGAACCTGAATCGGCTTTTTTGTCATGCGCCATCAATTCCATGAATTTGTCGACACCCAAGCGCGGCGGAATGGCTGGCAAACGGGCGTCAATCACAATCTTCTTCAGGCGTGCAGACTCTTCTGCACTCAAGCGGCCCATGCGCCGGCACAAGTCAGCAGCAATCACCATGCCGCAACCCACCGCCTCGCCGTGGTACCACTGACCGTAACCCATGCCCGCTTCAATCGCATGGCCAAAGGTGTGGCCAAAATTGAGAATGGCGCGTATGCCCCCCTCGCGCTCATCTTTGGACACCACCTCGGCCTTAATCTCGCAAGAACGCTTCACCACCAATGCGAGCAATTCCAGATCGCGGTTCAACAGGCCAGGCATGTTGTCCTCGACCATGTCCAGGTATTCGGTGTCTGCAATAGCGCCATGCTTGATGATCTCGGCAAGGCCACAACTCAACTCACGATCAGGCAAAGTGTTCAAGGTGGCAATGTCGGTCAAGACCATTTGTGGCTGGTAAAACGCGCCGATCATGTTCTTGCCCAAGGGGTGGTTAATGCCGGTTTTTCCACCCACTGAACTGTCCACCTGGCTCAACAAGGTGGTGGGCACCTGGATGAATGGTATGCCACGCATGAAAGCCGAGGCTGCAAAACCGCCCATGTCGCCAATCACGCCACCGCCAAGTGCTACCAACACGGTTTTTCGGTCGCAATGGTTTTGCAACAAGGCATCGAACACCCGCTGCAAAGTGGGCCAGTCTTTGAATTCCTCGCCGTCCGGCAAGCTCACCATGTGCGTTTGCTTGGCGCCCGCCTGTTGCAAAGTAGCCTTCAGGCGGTCTGCATACAATGGACCCACCGTGGTGTTGGTGCAAATCATCACGGTTTTACCGTTCACGTGGGGCTGAAACAGATTTGCATGGCCAAGCAGGCCCGCACCGATGTGAATCGGATAGCTGCGTTCGCCCAAATCAACTTCAAGGGTGTATTGAGTCATTCTGTTCCAGTGGCCTTCTGTTCTGTGCCCGCAGGGGGTTTGTGCCCCAATTTTAAAGCATGGCTAATTTTGTTCACGATTTGGTACACGGGTTGACGGCCGGTTTCAATCACCACATCCGCAACCTCTTTGTACAGGGGCAATCGCGCCGCCAGCAATTCTTCAATTTTCCGGCGGGGATTGGGTCCTTGAAGCAATGGGCGGTTCTTGTCCAGGCGCGTACGCTGGTAAAGCTCGCCTGCAGATGCGCTCAGATAAACCACGGCACCAATTTGCTGCAACACAGCCCTGTTTTCAGGCGCCAGGACAATACCGCCGCCTGTGGCAATCACTTGACGCTCCTTGCCGACGAAACTGGCCAAGGCCAAAGATTCGCGTCGTCGAAAGCCGGCCTCACCCTCAATTTCGAAAATAACGGGAATGCTGACACCAGTTTGATGCTCGATCAGGTGATCGGTGTCAGTGAACTCCCAGGACAGATGCTTGGCCAAGGCCTTGCCGACAGTGCTTTTGCCGGCGCCCATCATGCCCACCAGCACAATGCATTGATTAGACACTTCGTTAAATCTTTGTGAACAATCAAATCATTGTACGGTAAAGCTTGTGTTATTGGCTTGTGAGCACAACCGGCGTCAAAAAGATTAACAATTCGGCCCTGCGCCTGGATTCATTTTTGCCGCGAAACAACACACCGAGCCCCGGAATATCGCCCAGAAACGGGGTTTTGTCGCTCAACACATTGTCATCCTCTTCGAAAATGCCGCCCAAAACCACGGTGCCACCATCACTGACCAACACCTTGGTTTTCACCCTGCGGGTATCAATCGCGGGTCCATTGGTGGTCTGAATCCCAATCGAGTCTTTTGCAACATCCACATCCAGCAGCACAGTGCCATCAGGCGCAATCTGGGGAGTGACCGCCAGCTTTAAATTGGCCTCCTTGAACTCTGTAGCGGTTGCACCACTGCTTGTCGCTATTTGATAGGGAATTTCCGTGCCCTGCTCAATCAGGGCAGGCTCTTTGTTGGATGTAATCACTCGGGGATTCGATACCGTGCGCACCTTGTTCTCGAGTTCAAGTGCCCGAAGTTGCAGATTGATTAATCGCGTTGAGTTTGCATTGAACAACGTGTAACCCAGGTTGGTTGCATTTTCCACGCCTGTATTCAGGAAATTGCCGCTACCAAACTGGTCGCCAACATCCTTGAAACCAGGATCGGCCCGAGATGACAAAGCTCGCAACCTGACCCCCAAATCTTTTGACACGGAGGTGTCCGCCAGAACAACGCGTGCTTCAATCATGACTTGTTTCACTGGTTTGTCCAAGCCATTCACAATCATGGCGATTCGCTCCAGCCTTGAAGGCGTGTCCTGAACGAATATCTGGCTGGTGCGCTCATCAGAAATCAAAGTACCTCGAGCCGACAACAACCTGGAGTCGTCAGACCGAATTAATGCCACCAGGTCTGCTGTTTTTTGGTAGCTGATTTGAAACACTTTGGACACCAAGGGTTCCATTTCATCTTGTGCGCGCCTGTTTGCGGTTTGAAACTGATCATTGCTTACATCGGTGGGCGTAGACACCAACAACACATTGCCCGACTGGCTCGACACCAAGCCCTTGGAGCGCATCACAATGTCCAGTGCCTGATCCCAAGGCACGTCTTTCAAAAATACGGTGACCTTGCCTTGTACCGAATCACTCAACACCAGGTTCATCTTGGTGAAGTCGGCAAACACCTGCATCACGGTGCGAATATCTGCATCCTTGAAATCCAGGGTAATTGGGCGGCCCGTGTAGCGCGCCACCAAACTTTGCTCCGGGCTTGCGGGTTTGATCTCAATGGCCCGTCCAGATGCAGCCTTTGCTTGTATCGGGTTCACCTCTACCTCCACAACAGGCCCACGTTGGCGTATCAGGTGGGTAGCACGGTTCAGCCGCAGTTGCAAAGTCAGGGCGATGTCACCTGGCGTCACTTCCAGTTCGGTCAGTGGAGAGTTTTCCTCCGTCTGAAGCTGTTTCTTTACCCCGGACGCAAGTTTTGCATTGGCAAATCTGACCTTCAGTTGCTCATTAAGCAACACGGCATCAGCAACAATGTCAGGCTGGTCAAACTCCAACCGCAGCAGCTGCCTGTCAGCCAATTTCTCCAGTCGCCAAGATTGCAGCACCGGGCCTTCAGCAATCACAGCAGGCTTGCCTGTAACTTTCGCAACTGTTTCTTTCAATGCGCTGTTCGCAGACAATACCGCCGCCTGCCTGCCATCTGGCAAGAAGGGCTTCGGCCCCGAGAAGGTCAACTCGATCGATTGATCCTTTTGCGTGAATTGAACCTCGTAATTTTGCACCAACTCGAACACCAAGCGGGTTTTACCACCCGCAGCAATCAACTGCGTTTTCTTGATTCTGCTGTCTGCGGGCAACTTGATGGGCAAGACGCTGTTGGCCAGTTCCACTGGAAAATCCACCACCTGCCGGGCTGGGTTTGCAATCCGAAACAAACCCAGCTTTCCATCAAAAGCCCGATCAAAAGCCAGCGTAACGCGGGCCTGGTCAGCAAGTTCCTCCAGTCTGGCATCGACCACAGTCAAGGCATGAGCCTGCACATGAAGCAGCAAACCGAAAGTGAACACAGCCGCCCTGCAGCAGATTCGCACAGATACAAAGTTAAACAGTTGATTGCTCATTGGGCATCCCCGGCTGGTTTTGGTGAAATTAGGTTCAATTCAAGGCGTTTGTCTCCAACCCGTGCATCCAATCGTGACAACACGACCTGCCCAGGGCCGACAGAGGTCACTCGGTAAGCCCCCAGCACATAACTGCCCACCCCAACAACATGATCAACATGCCCGTCGTTGAGTATCGCCACTCGATGGCCTGCTGACTCGATCAACCCCGTCAAACGCAACGACTCCGCCACCAAATCCAAGGCTGCACTCCGATTGGCTTCCACATTCTGCTGCGTGCTGGACCACTGAAACAAACGCCCCGTGATTGGAGGAAGATCGGTTGCACGAATGCTCAGGGCAACTGTGGGTGATATCTCCAGAGGCTTGCTGTCGTGGGTTAGCTGAGCCTGGCTTGCATTTAAACGTTGCTCAAACGCAACCATGGTGACGGCATGCTTCTTCCTTGGATCATCCAATTCAGGAAAAAATGGCACCAGCAAACTCGCAAAAAGAAAATCCATCATGGCTTTCCAGGCTCCTCGTACTGATTCGTCACAAATTCCTGCGCAACGGCTTGAGATGCATTCAGTGGCAGCTGCGCAAAGGCATTCAACTCCCCTGTCATTTGCCAACCACCATCAGCGGAAGAGTAAGTCATGTCAAACTCCCTCAGACTGACCTGACGACTCAGTGCCGCGATGTAGTTGGGCAAACGGGCAATCGCCTCACCACTCCCGCGCACATTGACCTTCACCGGCACCACACGCATCACTTCGCGATCCAAGCCCTCTTTGGGTGTGAATTCCACCAGCTTTAATCCATGGTTCAGAATCAGATCGTTGATACGCTCAAGCAAGGAGGCCAATTCACGCTCGGAAGGCAGCGACTGTTTCAGCAAGGGCAACTGCGCCTCCAACTGGTTCAGCTCAGCTTGGATTGCAGGCCGGTCCAACAACAATTGAGATTGAGAATCCAAACGTGCCAAAGAATCACGAATGTTGCCATCCAGTTGAGCGCTCATGGTCAAACTGTTTTTCCAGAACAGAAAATAAGCCAGAACCAAAAAAACCAGCCAAAGCCCAACAATCAATGCCAGCCGCTTGGACAAGGACAGAAGGGACAACTCATCAATCATTTCCCGAAAACTCATCTCATCCAGGCGCATGTTCTGTACCTCGTAAAATCGCCCTGATTTCGAATGAATGACGGTTATCCGGAGCACCGTCAACGGACTTTTTTGATTCGGTCACGGACACGAGATTAACGGACACAAATAAACTGTTACCCGCTTCCATTTGGTCAACCCACTGAGCCAGACTAGACACTGCATCGGTAAACCCGTTGACAACCAACATATTTTTGTTGACCACCAGCCGGTTCATTGACACATTTGACGGCACCGTGGCATCAAGGTAAGAAACCCATCGACTTGCGAGAATTGATTCTCTCTCAACCGCTTTCAGGGCATTCACCTGGCGACCCAACACGGCAACTTTGTCCTTCATCGCCTGTACTTCAGCCACTCGCGACGTCATCTCCGACTCCATTGCATTGAGGTTCCCCAAAAACCCCTGCTGCCTCTCCAGACGAGCATCGAATTCGAGGCCAATCCCGTAACAAACCCAAAAGCCAAGGACTGAACCCACCGCCAATTCCGTAATCACGCGGCGTTTTCTGCGCGTCTCCCGCATTGCCCGGTAGGGAAAAAGATTGAATAAGATCACTCGCATGGCATGGCCTCCAATGCGCCAAATGGCACCACATCGTCATGCCAATGCCCCTGCAATTCCTTTCGGGGGGAAATATCCAGCAGTCGGGTCGACAGGGTTTGACTGCGCTTGGCAGTAGACTCGCACCCTTTTGCATACATCAGCTCGCCACCCAAAATCAGTCGGACGGATGCAATCTCCTCGGGCGCACCATCCCGCGTCCAGGTCGATACAAGGCGCTCCAGTGCCGACACCGCTTGCACCACCGAAAAACCCTCTTCACTGTGCTCCGAGCTTTCATTGAACAGCACGCCCTGTGAGAAAACCGCCAAACGAACGTGGTGCCGAGACAATTCGCCATGCAACAGAAAACGGATGTCTGCCGATTTCAACGCTGCAGACGCCATCTGCAAGTAACCATTCATGGCCGCCACAGTATCCAAAGTAATGCCCAGGCAAGTCAGGTTGCAGCTCTTGCAAGCCCGCAAAATTTCATCCACCTGCTTTTGATCAATGCCCGCTACGGCCAGGCTGACACTGCCATCCGACAACTCGGCCTTCACTTGCCAATCAAACGCCGCTTCCCTTTCAGACTCGCCTGCCGCAGCCTCCATCAGTTCTTCAATCTGAAATCGAATCAAACTCTCACGCTCATCTTTGGGCACCGAAATTTCACCCAGATAGGCATGCCTGGACGGCACAGAAACCACCACGAACTGAGGCTTGGGCCAAGTGGAAGGAAGCTCGCCAATTGCGGCGAGAAACGCTTGTTCGAGCGATACCGCACTCAGAAGGGCATCCTCTTGAGGGATTAACCCCAACGAGACGCCGCCAGAAGCCCGGATTGATTTAAAAGACAATCGCCCCCGTCGCTCAATTTCGCCGTAAACCCAACGCCACCTTCCCCCGCTAAAGGAAATGGACAAGGCATGTGCCGCACCTGCATGCACGTTAAAAAACCAATTTCGAACTGATTTCATGGATAGACCCTGAGCAAGGTAGGCCTTCAGGGTAGAAAATTTAGCTCGACCAGCTAACCCTCATTGGAGGGGGACAACCACTAGGGGGAGACCGTGAATTCACCACTAGAGTCAACGATCGGAAATTCCCGTGCGTTGGCAGATACAATGTAGCCACCAACACCAATCCTGTTCCGACCTGTGAATTCAAACAAAATCCGCCTCAAGCACCACTCTGATGGCTTTATCGCGACTGCGCTCACCGTACTGATCGGCTTGGGCGTTTCTGGCGCACTGCTCGTCGGCGTGGCCTTGGCACTTATTTTCCCGAAGTTGCCCGACCTAGACACCTTGACCGATTACCGACCCAAGGTGCCATTGCGCGTATTAACCACCGACGGCGTGCTGATTGGCGAATTTGGCGAAGAACGCCGCCGCCCGGTCGACATCACCGAAGTGCCCTTGGTCATGCAGCAAGCCATTTTGGCTGCCGAAGACGACCGGTTTTATGAGCATGGCGGCATCGACTTCATGGGCGTTGCCAGGGCCTTGGTGACCAACGTCACCTCGGGCGGGCGCACACAGGGCGCCAGCACCATTACCATGCAGGTGGCGCGCAATTTTTTCCTGACCCGCGACAAAACCTGGACCCGCAAACTGTACGAAGTGTTGCTGGCCTACAAAATTGAAGACAGCTTGACCAAAGACGAAATTCTGGAGCTGTACATCAACCAGATTTATCTGGGCCAACGCGCCTACGGCTTCCAGTCTGCCTCTCAGGTGTATTTCGGCAAACCCCTGCGCGACATCAACGCTGCCGAGGCGGCCATGTTGGCAGGCTTGCCGAAAGCCCCCTCTGCTTACAATCCAATCGTGAATCCCAGCCGTGCCCGTGTGCGCCAGGAGTACGTACTGCGCCGCATGAACGATCTTGAATATCTCGATGACGCCCAGTTCGATGAGGCCCTGAACACCGAGCTGGTGTACCGCAACCGCAAGGCAAATGGCGACGACATCGAGGCCACCACAGGCCTCACCATCAATGCCGACTATGCGGCCGAAATGGCACGTCAGGCCGTGGTTGAAATGTACGGCGAAGAAGCCTACACCTCGGGCATTACCGTGACCACAACCTTGATTGCCAAAGAGCAACGCGCCGCCCAGCGCGCCTTGCGCAACAGCGTGATGGACTACGAACTGCGTCAATTCTTCCGTGGCCCTGAAGGCTACATTGAATTGCCCAACGACCCCAAAGAAGCCGAGGAAGTGATTGGCGACAACATCAGCGACTACACAGACTATGGATTTTTACAAAGCGCGGTGGTGCTCTCAGCCAGCCCCACCGAGGTGATCGTCTCGCAAGGCGCAGGGGAGCCCCTGAAACTGACTGGTGCCAGCCTGAAGCCAGCGGAAAGCTGGCTGAATGAACGCGCCCCTGCCAACAAACGATTGAAACGGGGTGCAGTGGTGCGTATTTTGAAGCGCAAAGACCAGCCGCCCATGCTGACGCAGTTGCCTGAAGTGGAGGCTGCATTCATTGCAATAAACACCAAAGACGGTGCCATCCGTGCATTGTCAGGAGGCTTTGAATTCTCTCGCAACAAATTCAACCACGTTACACAGGCCACACGCCAACCAGGCTCGGCATTCAAGCCGTTCGTCTACTCGGCAGCACTTGAAAAAGGAATCACACCGACCACACTGGTGGCGGATGAGCCCATTTTTGTGCCAGCCGACACCCCAGGCGGCAAAGACTGGAGCCCAAAGAACTACGACGGAAAATATGACGGCCCCATGCTGCTCAAGGAAGGCCTGGCAAAGTCGAAAAACATGGTGTCCATTCGGGTTCTGCAAGAAATTACCCCGCAGTACGGTCAACGCTGGGCCACCCAGTTTGGCTTTCCTGCTGCCAATGTGCCCCCCTACCTCACCATGGCATTGGGGGCGGTCACCACCAATCCCTTGCAAATGGCCAGCGCGTTTTCCGTATTTGCAAATTCGGGTTACCGCGTAAAGCCCTATCTGATTGAAAAAATTACAGATGGCTCAGGTCGCATTGTGGCCCGCGCGCGCCCGGCGGTTGCCGGCGAAGAAGCCAACCGGGTTATTGACGCACGCAACGCTTTCCTCACCACCCGCCTGCTGCGTGAGGTAGTTGAACGCGGCACCGCCACCCGCGCCAAAGTACTCAACCGTGGCGACATTGTGGGTAAAACAGGCACCACCAATGACAGCCACGATGCCTGGTTCGCCGGTTACAACAGCGACATTTCAGCAGTAGCCTGGGTGGGCTACGACCAACCCCGCAACCTGGGTGCACGCGAAACCGGTGGCGGTTTGGCCCTGCCGATCTGGATTGATTACATGAAAGTGGCCCTGGCTGATTTGCCAGAGAAACCACAAGCGGTGCCGCCCGGCCTTGAGTTCATCGACGGGAATTATTATTACTCCGAATACACACCCGGCAACGGCGTGGCCCGCATTGATGTGAACGGTGGCGGTGACGACATCCCAAGCCTGTTCAACTTCTTGAAAGGCCTGGGTGGCATGCTGGAGGGCAGCGGCGAAGCACCCATCAGTGGCAACCCCACCGCAGGTGATGGCACCAGCCATGTGGCACCTGCCCGCCCGCGCGAACAACCTCGCGACGACATTGAACGCTTGTTTGGCAACAACTAGATCGATTTAAAAATTGGGGCAATCTTGCCCCAGCTGCCCACTCAGCAGTTCAACAAAGTGGGTTTTGAACGGCGTTTTGCTGCGTGTATCCAGCCATTCGCCGTTTGAATACTGATAATGAAAACCACCCGATTTGGCAGCCAGCCACAGCTCGTGATTGGCCACCTGGCTGTTTAAAATCATCTTGCCTTTGTCTTCAAAATCAAGGGTTAATACATTGCCCGAGCGCATTGAATCTGCATCAAGGTCAAGCGTATCGACCAAGGATTCAATATACTCTTCTACTTGAACCAAGGTGGCATCCACCACTGCCTGGAATTCTGTGTCTGTCATGAAAAAATCACCTCTAAGAACATTGGCCATTGTCACCCTGTTTACGCTGGGGCTTAACGCTTGTGGCCAACGCGGGCCACTTTATTTGCCCGAGCCGCCCGCCCCCTTGCCCAAGCCAGCAGGCTACGACAAACCCGAGCAGCAACAAAATCGCTAAACCCACAATTTTCGAGCAAATTTTACCGTGCAAAACAATTCAGTGAAGCCCAGTGACCTCAACCCCCACCTGCAGTTTGATACCGCCAGTGGCGAACTTCAGTTCGAAAGCACCGAACTCTCGGGACTGGCCCAGGAATTTGGCACCCCCCTGTATGTGTACTCCGCCACATCCATCAAAGCGGCCTACCGCGCATATGCAAGTGCCTGCCAAGGCCTGGCACAGGTCACCATTTGCTACGCCGTCAAAGCCAACTCCAATATTCACATTCTGAAATTGCTGGCCCAAGAGGGTGCGGGGTTCGACATTGTGTCTGCCGGCGAACTGGCGCGAGTCATCGCCGCGGGTGGTGCTCCTGAAAAAGCTGTGTTTGCAGGTGTTGGAAAATCTGCACAAGAAATTGAATATGCATTGGGTCAAGGTGTGGGTTGCTTCAACGTGGAGTCTGAAGCTGAAATGCAACGTGTCGCTGAGGTTGCCGAGAAAATGCAGCGCATCGCCAACGTCTCCCTGCGAGTCAATCCCGATGTGGACGCAAAAACCCACCCATACATCTCCACCGGCTTGAAAGAAAACAAATTTGGCGTGTCCATGAATGCTGCCAAACGGGTTTACCAGTTTGCCGATGCCCATCCGTGGTTACACGTCCACGGCATTGATTGCCATATCGGTTCGCAGCTCACGGATGCCAGCCCCTACTTCGATGCGCTGGACCGGGTGCTTGCATTGCTTGAGCAACTGGCAGCGGAAGGCATTGAAATCAATCACCTCGACCTGGGCGGCGGTATCGGCATTCGTTATCTGGACGAAACACCACCCACTCCAGCCGAAGTACTGCCCAAATTAATTGCCAAAGTTCAAAGCTGGGCTCAGGGCAAGGGCCGCAGCATGCCCACCTTGTCATTCGAGCCGGGCCGCTCCATTGTCGGCAATGCGGGCGTCTTGCTAACCCAAGTGGAATTCCTGAAGGAAAATGAAGGCAAACACTTTGCAATTGTTGATGCGGCCATGAACGACCTGATGCGCCCGGCCATGTACAAAGCCTTTCATGGCGTAGTGGCGGTTCAGAACAACCCTCATGCGGCCGCACAGGAATACGATGTGGTTGGCCCGGTTTGCGAATCGGGCGATTGGCTGGCAAAAAACCGCACATTGGCCATTGAACAAGGCGACTACCTCGCCATTCTGTCGGCAGGTGCCTATGGTCAAACCATGGCCTCCAATTACAACAGTCGAGGCCGTGCCGCGGAAGTGCTTTTGGAAAACGGCAAAGTTACTTTGATTCGTCGGCGCGAAACCATTGAAGACCAGCTTCGCCCCGAACTTGACGTTTAGTACGTGATTACAGCTCGCCGTAGGAATGCAAGCCTGACAGGAACATGTTCACGCCCAGAAAGGCAAAACCTGTCACCAGCAAACCCACCAAAGCCCAGTATGAAGCCACCACGCCACGCAGGCCTTTGACCAAACGCATGTGCAACCAGGCTGCGTAATTCAGCCACACCACCAGTGCCCAGGTCTCTTTGGGGTCCCACTGCCAGTAGGCACCCCAGGCTTCGGCCGCCCACAGTGCACCCAAAATGGTCGCTACAGTGAAGAACGCAAAGCCCACCGCAATCGATTTGTACATCACATCATCGAGCACTTCCAGCGGGGGCAAGGCGTCTGCAATTCGCTTGCGCGCCAACAAAATTGCGCCCACCACAGCACAACCGATACCCAGGTACAACGCCCAATAAATCGAGATACCTTCCGTGCGAAACACCATGGGTTCGAGGAACATCAACACACCCAAAATACCTGTGGGAATCAATGCCTTGATACTGGGCGCATGAGCATACACCTTCAGCAGGTAAGCAAAAGCCACCATCGCCGCAATTGAGAAAGTGCCATAGCCAATGAAGTTGGCAGGTACATGAATTTTCATCCACCAGCTTTGTAGTGCAGGCACCAAGGGCTGAATTGCATAGGCCTGACGCTCTACACCGTACCAGGCCAAAAAGCCCACAGCAGCCACCACCACCAACATCACAAATGCGCCCAGTTGGCGCGTTTTGTACACCTGCTCATAGAACAGGTAATAGATGGCGGTGATCAGCGCAAACAGCACAAATACTTCGTACAGGTTGGATACAGGAATATGGCCCACATCCGGCCCAATCAGGTAGCTTTCATACCAGCGAATGAACATGCCGGCAAAGCCCATCACCACCGCACCCCAAGTCAGCGCCGTGCCCACAAAGCTAGACGTGGGTGAACGGCCCACCAAACCAATCCAGTAGGCCGCAGTGGCCACCACAAACATCACGCCCATCCACAAAATTGCCGACTGGCTGGACAGCAAATACTTCAGAAAAAACTTTTGCTCAGCTGCGGCCAAATCACCGCCGTAGCTCGAAATCGCCAGCAAGCTCAAGCCCGCCACCGTCAAAATCAGCCATTTCAGTGAGCCCCAGCGGTAGGCCATGTAAGCCGTTACAGGCACACAGCTCCACAAAATACTGATCTCATAAATGTCCATGAAGCTGTGGTATTGCTGGGAGGCGTAACCGGCGGCAGCCACCAACAAGGCAGCAAACGCAAAGTCGCTCCAGTGGAATGATTTGGAAAACCAGCCCGCTTTCTTTGTGGGCAAGCCCGGCTTGTCACCCGCTGGGGTTTGATTAATCCAGGTCGAACTCATACTGCATCTCCTGCCGGGGCTGCTTTAGGCGCAGCCCTGCTGTTTAATTCATTCACAAACTGTGCGTACTCTTTTTCAAAATCCATGGTCTTTCGAGTGGTGGACATGCCCATCATCACTTTAGAACCTTCTTCATCCTGCGTGACCCAGAAAAACGCCCGGCGTTCGCGGATGTAGAACATCGAAAATACCCCGATGCACAAAAACAAACAACCCAAATACACAATCCACTGCCCTGGCGCTTTGGCCAACTGGAACACACTGGCCTTGACTTCATCGAACTGGTCCAGCTGGAACATCACCGGCGCGCCGTACAGCGACAAATCAGACAAGGCAATTTGCGCATCCTGTACAAACCGGCCATGCACCTCGTCGGGCACTGCTGGTGGCAGGTCGGCTGTTGTGCGTGAAAGTTGATAAACCTCCCACATGGCGCCTTGTAGCAAGCGAATGATTACGTCGCTGGCTTTTTCACGCTCACCTTCTGGCACTGTGCTTTCAATGAACTGGGCAATGGCCGGCAAGCCGGACAAGGTATTGTTCAAGCCCGCAAATCGTTCCAAGGCACGCTGCGCGCTGTCGGCCACGCTGGCCACCAACTGGGCAGAATCGGGCCTTTCACCAAAGGCCTGTTGCGCAAAACGCTGGGCCGCTGTTTTGCGAATTTCATCGCTTTGAAGGGCCGCGCGGAAACGCATGAAGCCTTCCAACTGACCATTGTCATCCACCGGAATTCGCAGGTATTTGAAACCATCCGCCGGGGTTTCACGCACACCCGCCAGGTAATAGCGCCCGCCATCCAGGTTAATGGGCAACATGTAATTGTGAAATTCACGGGCTTGCCCCGCCTGGTCGCGCAGCTTGTAGGTAATGCTGGGGCCAATGTTGGTAAATTTGGTTTTTGCATCTTCTTTCACACCCGGGCCCAACACACTGGCCAGGTTCGTCTCGAAAGGTGACAAGGCATCGGCATTGCCCAAGGCCAAATCATCTACGCTCACCTGGTCGGCATTGTCCACAGGCAAAGCCTCGACATTGATTGACTTGAACCCGGTAAACTCCACCTTCAAATCCTGACTCGGCTCGCCTTGCAACTGGCTCAGGTCACGACCACCACCAACCACCCCGTCCAGGTCAAAGCGATAATCGCGCGCACCCGTCAGTGGAATCCCCTTAAGCTGCACCTTGGTGCCACCATCATCAAAACTGGACTGGTAAACCGTCACGCCTTTGTAAATCAGCGGCTTGTTCACTTCGATGGTTGCTTCGAATCGCTCCTGGGTGTCCGGGTCAAAAACCTCTACGTCGCTGGCAAACAACTTGGGCATGCCCGTGCTGTAAAAATCGATGCGAAATTCTTTCAGTGTCAACTCAAAAGGCAGGTCTTGCACCAACAAACCGTCGTCCGTGTTTAACACAGCCACTCGGCTGGTTTCCCCCTCGGGCAACAGCAAATTGGCCCGGTAACTGGGGTTCGACTCGGCCAGGCGCGCTTTTTCCGGAATACCCGCAGTAATCTCAGCACCCGTCACCGGGGTTTTGCCCGTGGCCCACACCGCAAGCTGCAAAGGCACCCCGCTGTCGAGCAGGCCGCCAATACAAATCACAATAATCGACAAGTGCGCGGCAATGTAGCCAAACCGGTTCGCACTCCCCGCCTTGGCCGCCACCATGGTGCCGTTGTCACGCACCGATTGCTTCACCTTGAAACCCTTGTGCTCCAACCACTCGGTGATGATTCCGGGCAGGGTGTCTGGCTTTTCATTGAAACGGCCTTCCCACCGATGAGCAAATGCTCTCAGGCTGTTTTCGCGAATATTTTCGCGGTACACCCGCATCTCTTTGATCATCTTCGGCGTATTGCGGTAAACGCACAAAGAAGTGGACACCACCAGAAATGCCATCACGGCAATAAACCAGGGGGCATTGTAAATACGGAACAAGCCCAAAGGTTCGAAAAACGAGGCCCAGAACGGCCCGAACTGGTTCACATAATTCACCCAGGGATCGGCTTGACCAACCACTGTACCGATCGCAGAGGCGATACAAATCAGCGTCAGCAAGCTGATGGCAAAGCGCATGGAGCCCAACAACTCCATCAAGCTGACCCAAAATGTCTGTTTGCCCATTCTTTGTGGGTTCAAATTGTTTGCAATGTCCCCTGAACTACTCACACGCTTCCCCGCTATTGACTCTTTGCACTTGTGCGACTCTTTCCCATGTCGAAAAAAAAGGGGCTATTCTGTAGCCCCCTTTTTGACCAGCAATTGCGTCAAATGTTCAACGCAAACCTGCAATGTAATCAGACACGGCTTTCATTTCCTTGTCCGACATTTTGTTAGCAATCACAGTCATCTGTTCACTGTTGTTGCGCACACCGTCACGGAAAGCAATCAACTGGCTTTCAGTGTACTGGGCATGCTGGCCACCCAAGCGTGGATACTGGGCTGGAATACCAGCGCCATTTGGGCTGTGGCAACCGGCACAGGCTGGAATTTTCTTGTCGGCAATGCCGCCACGGTAAATCTGCTCGCCCAAGGCCAGCGTGTCTTTGTTTTTGGCTGAACTCAGTGTCTGCTTCTGGGCCGCCAGGTAGGCTGACACATTCTTCATGTCTTCATCAGACAAAGCAGCAGCAAAACCCGCCATGATCGCATTGTCACGCAGCGGCTTTTCACCATCTTTGCCCGGCTTGAAATTCACCAACTGCTTGTACAAGTATTCCGCATGCTGACCTGCAATCTTGGGGTAGATTGGGGCAGAGGCGTTGCCATCGGCACCGTGGCAAGCCACGCACTGCTGCATGATTTCCTTGCCTTTGGCCAAGTCGGGCTTGAACACTTCAACAGGGCCGGCAGCCTGGGCAACCGACATTGAAAACATCAAAGCGGCAAACAGAGAACTCAGTTTAAGCGTCGTCAGCTTGTTCAGCATGGTCAAACCCATCAAAAAGTGCATCAAAAAATAGTGCGGCGATCCTGAAAACCCTGTTTGGCCTGGCCCCGCGAACTTGCAGGCGCGCCCAACAAAATTGCGTGGTCACAGCAAAGTTTTCACAAACCCTAGATTATAACCACTCAAGCGGCTGTCTTGCATCTAAAATGTGCGCATGACAATCAATTTCCACAACACGCATTTCGAGATCTCCGCATCTCGCATGGTCGAATGCCCGGGCGCCAGCGTCCCCGAGATCGTATTTGCAGGGCGTTCAAACGCCGGCAAGTCCACGGCCATCAATACTTTGTGCAAACAGCGCCAACTGGCCTATGCCAGTAAAATGCCCGGCCGCACCCAGCTTCTGAACTTTTTTCATGTGATCGAGCAAGCCGAACCGATCGCCCGCCTGGTTGATCTTCCCGGCTATGGTTTTGCACAATTGGCTCAAACCAGCCAAAGCGTGTGGGACAAAGAACTGGGCAGTTACCTGGCCGAGCGGCCAAGCTTGGTGGGCACGGTACTCATCGTAGACTGCCGTCGTGGCCTGCTTGAACTCGATTATGCCTTGATCAAGTGGGTGGGACACCGCCAGCTGCCCGTGCACATCCTGCTGTCGAAAGCCGACAAATTCAACCGGCAGGAACAAGTGCTCGCATTGCGTTCCACGCAAAAAGCCCTCGATCCATACCGGGTCAATGGCCATGAAATCACCGTGCAACTGTGGTCTGCCTTGAAGAAAATCGGCATGGTTGAACTGGAAACCCAGTTGTCGAACTGGGTTCGCCCTCCCGTGCCTGCCCCAGAAACACTTGAAACCGAGCCGCCGACACCATGACCCAACATCTGTATCATCGC
This sequence comes from Limnobacter alexandrii, assembly GCF_005871185.1. Classification (GTDB taxonomy): domain Bacteria; phylum Pseudomonadota; class Gammaproteobacteria; order Burkholderiales; family Burkholderiaceae_B; genus Limnobacter; species Limnobacter alexandrii. Next base: position 922,263 of record NZ_SWKN01000006.1, on the reverse strand, counting down.
CCCCGCCGTCTGCGCCGAACCGATGCCCTGCGTCGCCTCGTGTCCGAGCACACCCTTAGTGCAGCCGACTTCATCTACCCGGTGTTCGTTATTCCCGGCAGCAACAAGCGTGAAGCAGTTGCCTCCATGCCCGGCGTAGAACGCCTTTCGCTTGACCTGTTGTTTGCCAAAGCAGAGCAATGCCTGGAACTGGGTGTGCCAGTCATGGCCCTGTTCCCGGTCATTGAGACTGATAGAAAAACCGCAGATGGCCTGGAAGCGACCAACCCCGAAGGCTTGGTGCCACATGCCGTACGTGAACTGAAAAAACGGTTTCCAGAATTGATGTTGCTCACCGACGTGGCGCTTGACCCGTTCACCAGTCACGGGCAAGACGGCCTGATCGACGACAATGGCTATGTGCTGAACGACGAGACGGTGGAAGTGTTGCAAATGCAAGCCTTGGTCCAAGCGCAAGCGGGTGTGGACATTGTGGCGCCCAGCGACATGATGGACGGCCGCATTGGTGCCATCCGCGAAACACTGGAAGGCAACCGCTGCATTCACACCAGCATCATGGCCTACTCCGCAAAATATGCGTCTGCATTTTATGGTCCTTTCCGCGACGCCGTGGGCTCCAGCAGCAACTTGGGCAAAAGCAACAAAAAGGTGTATCAGATGAACCCGGCCAACAGCAACGAAGCGCTGCTGGAGGTTGGCATGGATCTCGATGAAGGCGCAGACATGGTCATGGTCAAGCCTGGCATGCCTTACCTCGATATTTTGTGGCGCGTGAAAGAAAAATTTGCACGCCCCACCTTTGCCTATCAGGTCAGCGGCGAATACGCCATGATCAAGGCAGCCGCACAAAACGGCTGGCTGGATGAAAATGCCGTCATGCTTGAATCCTTGTTGGCCTTCAAACGCGCTGGCGCCGACGGCATACTCACCTACTTCGCACTCGACGCGGCAAGGCTGCTCAAACAAGGGTAATGCACATGGGAATCTGGACGCATCTGACTCAAGACCAAATCAGGAAGTTAAGCAATGCGCCCAGCAGTCTGCCCGATGATGGCTTTCTCTGGCTTGACACCCAACTGGATGAAGACCTGGTATGGATCCCGGGTGTGGAGCAACTCCTCGGCTTCAAGCTTGACGAACTGCATCTGGAAGACCTGGGCAACACCTTTCACCCCAGTCACTTCGACATCGGCGATGGCTACAACATCCTCATTATCCGGTCATTGTCCAGCAAACCCCTGTTTGACGAAAACAACCGGCTCAGCATCAAAACCCGCCCGGTATTTTTCGTAATCACCCCAAAACTCTTGGTGACGTATCGCCCCAAAGACAGCCGAACATTCGCCATGGCTCGCAAGTTCGTGGACAGCGCGCCCGAAAAGTCCCTTGATGAAATCGAGATCTTTCTGAAGTTCAAGCGCGCCCCAGCCGGAACAGATGAATTGATGATCCAATTGGTCAGCAACCTTGTGGATCGATTCATGGAAACCCGGATCGAAATTTCCGAGCAACTGGATCGCTGGCAAAGGGATTTATTGAATCCCCGCAAGCGCTTTCAGGACTGGAATGCCCTTCTCGCCGCCCGCAATGAAATGAATCGACTGGAGTCCGTTGCTCAAGACCAGCGGGATGCACTCACCGACTGGCAAGACGACCAAGAGCGTGAAGGTCGCATGGCAGCATCTCTGCAGGTTAATGCGCGTGACACACTTGAACACCTGGAGCGAGTCGTCAGCCTCACCCGCCGCCTGGGCGCGAACACAGAAACTGCGGTACAGCTTCACTTCTCGGCCACAGCGCACAAAACCAATGAAATTGTTACCGTGCTGACCATGCTCACGGCAATTTTCATGCCGCTCACTTTAATCAGCGGCATCTTTGGCATGAACTTCGACGAAATACCCTTTCTGAAAAATCCAAACGGATTCTGGATCAGCATTGGACTTATGGGGCTATCCAGCGTTATTTCAGTCGCATTGATCTTCTGGATCAAAGGCAGAAATCATCTCGGCAAATCCTGAACTGCCCGCAAGCTCACAAACCCAGGTTGGGGCGAATCTGGCTCAAAGTCTGCTCAAACCGCTTTGCATTCTGAAAGCCAATCACCTGGTGAATGGATTCAGTTTGGCCAGCCGGAAAAAACAGAATTGCAGGTGGCCCAAACAGGCTGAACTGCTTTAACAAAGCCTGGTCACCCGCGGTGTTGTCCGTCACATCTACCTGCACCAAACGAATGCCTTTCAGCTTCTCTTTGACCGTACCGTCAGTCAAGGTAAACAGCTCGAACTCTTTGCAACTCACACACCAGTCTGCGTAAAAATCAAGCATCACAGGCTGTGGGCTGGCTTGAATCAAACTCACAGCCTCCTCGCTGCTTACCTTCTCAAACACCGGTTTGCCGGTTGAAACAAGCGAGTCAGATTCAAGAGAAGCCCCCGATTGTCCGCCCAAGCTGGCCAGTGGCTGAAGCAAGCTTCCTGAACCGGAAAACAAACCCATCAGGTAAATCAAAGCCACAAGCGTGAACAACAAGCCGAATGTCTTGCTGATCACCTTGGCCCTTGTGCCCATGGTTGCCATGCTGCTTGCGCCGTGAAACAGTGCTGCGGCAGTCATGCAAGCCAGCAAAGCCCACATGGCCATCACCACCCACACCGGTGTCACCGGCGTGATCGTCCACACGGCCACTGCCAACAGCACAAAACCGAATGCTGCCGACACCCAGCTCATCCACGCACCGGCCTTCGGCAAGGCAGCACCCGCACCTGCTGCAAACAACACCAAAGGCAAACCCATGCCCAAGGCCAACAAAAACAAGGCTGCACCGCCCAATACGGCATCGCCGGTTTGGCCGATATACAGCAAGGCACCTGCCAACGGTGGCGCTACACACGGCCCCAGCAACAATGCCGACAACACCCCCATCACCAATACCGGAATGAACTGCCCGCCTTTCAGGCGACCTGTTTTTTCCTGCAACCAACCCTGAAAACCGACCGGCAATTGGAGTGAATAACCCATCAAGAGTGCAACCCCCAACAACGCCAAAACCCCGCCAAATGCCCAAAGCACTGGCGGCTGTTGCATGGCCATCACCAAGCTTTGCCCGGTCAGGCCAGCCAGCACACCCAACAAAGCATAGGTCAAGGCCATACCCAACACATACACGAGGGCCAATGCCATGGGCCTTGCCTTGCCGGCTCCGTTACCACCAGCCTGCTGCCCAACCACCAAACTACTGACAATCGGCAACATCGGCAAAGTACAAGGTGTGAAAGCCAACAGCAAACCCAAACCAAAAAACACCGGCAAAACTACCAGCCATGACTGGGCCGCCAGTCTGCTGGCCAAATCGCCCGCCTCATCAGCCGGCAAGCCGGCTCTCGATTGACTGTTGCCAAGGGGTGACGAATCAGACTTCTGCCCAAAGAAGGCGCCCACACCACCACCCAGCACCCCACCCAACAAACCACTTTCCTTGAATGCCACTGGCGTTGTCATGGGCGGGTAGCACAAGCCTGCATCGGCACAGCCTTGGGAAATCATCACAGCCTTGGCCATGTCCACTGGGTTCTCACCCAAGCCATAACGAATCTGAAACGCCATTTCACCCCGAAGCGCTTCAATTTCCTGATTCAAAAACTCATCAAACTTTCGATCGCCACGCGGCAACTCGACAAATTCAAAAACCGGCAGATTCATCGGGTTTTCAAGCGCAAAACGCTCCCGATACAAATAGTATTCAGGTGCCACCTTGGCTCGCACATCAATAAGGCAATTCTCAACACAAGCCGGGTCTTGCACGGTCAAGGTGAATTGAAAAGCCTCCTCGGGCGGCAAGAAGTCATTGGCACGGGCCTGGCTCAACCCAACCCACAAACTGATCAAGAGAAAAAACGACGACAACACCCAGCGCGCGGCTCGATCACTCATGCCCAACTCCCTTTCCACTGGCGGCAATCCAGTCGAGATAGGCTGTATGTCCATCGGCGATCGGCAACATGATCAACTCTGGCACCTCATAGCCATGCAAACGCGGCAACGCCATCTTCAATTCCTCACATTGCGATTCGGAGCACTTCATCATCAACATCCATTCCGCGGTCTGCTCGACCTTTCCTTGCCAGCGATAAACCGACTCCACCGGGCCTACAATATTCACGCAAGCCACCAACTGCTGTTCCACCAAATTACGCGCCAACTCGGTGGCATGCTCTTTAGATTCCACTGTGGAATAAGCCACCCAGCAACGCTCCCCATTGTTTCTCATGCACCTTTCCGTTTAAATCGGCGTTCAGTCAGGAAGACAGCCAATGCAATTCCCACCAGAGCGTAGACAGCCATCTGAGCCAAAAGTGCCGGCAACATGCTGAAATCGCGGGCATAAATACCCCTCAATGCATCCACCACCACAGAAAGTGGCATGAAGTCAGCCACCACCCTTAACCATTCAGGCAACTGCTCCCTTGGGAAAAATGCACCTGACAAAAATGTCATCGGTGTCACAACCAAGGTGAAATAAAACATGAAAAAGTCATAGCTGGGCGCCCTGGCATTGATACACAGTCCAAATCCAGCAAACATCAAACAAGCAAGGATCAGAACCAGCCAGGACAAAAGCCAGAACTGAAGATCACCAATACCCAAAAGCGCCACAATCAACAACATGGCCCCTGTGCTAATCAACCCTTTACTGGCCGCCCAACTACACTCACCCAATACGACCTCACGCAAGCGCACAGGTGTATTCATGATGACTTGCCAGGTTTTCTGGGTGTGCATGCGGGAAAATGCTGAATACAAGGCTTCAAAAGTCGGCGCATTCATCGCACTAATGCACACAGCCCCAACAGCCAGATAGTTCAGGTAGGGCATACCGCCCACATTGGGCAACATGGATCCCAAACCCAGACCAAAAGCCATCAAAGCCATCACCGGATCCACCACATTACCAAGCAAGGATGGAAGCGCTAGCTTTCGCCACACCAAAAAGTTCCGACGCCAAACTTGAAACACCGCATGAAAATTAATCATCGCGCAACGCCCTACCGGTCAAACTGAAAAACACGTCTTCCAGATTTCCCGGTCGATAAATGTAATCCACATCTGGTTGGGGTGAACGTTTAAGCGCCTCCAGCATCTCATCGGCCTTTTCGTTCCTGAAATAAAAGGTTTCACCACGCTGCTCAAGTGGCTCCACCTGCGAACTGACAAGTTGCGACACACAACGGGCGGCACCGCTGCCCCACAACTCAAGTACTGCATGCCCCACAACATCGCGAATCAGGTTCAATGGCTTGTCACAAGCGACAATATTGCCATGGTCCAACACCGCCACCCGATCGGCCAGGCGCTGCGCCTCATCCATGTAATGTGTTGTTAGGAACATCGCCATGCCCTGACGCTTCAAATCCACCAAGCGATCCCAAATCACATGCTTTGCCTGGGGATCGAGCCCGGTGGTTGGCTCATCAAGAAATAAAACCTTCGGCTTATTGATCAGGGCACGGGCCAACATCAAACGCCTTCGCATACCACCAGACAAAGTCCCTACCGAGTCATTCCTGCGCCCAAGCAACTGCGCGAAACTCAACAAAACCTCCGCCCGCTCACGCAAGACCGCCCCATGCAGGCCGAAGTAACGGCCAAACACCATCAGGTTCTCGAACACAGTGAAGTCGGGGTCCAGTGCGTCATATTGAGGCACAACACCTACATCCTGCCGGGCCAAGTGGCCAGCGCTCGGCAACGTTTTTCCTAGCAGCTCAACCACGCCAGCATCCGCTTGGGCCAAGCCCAAAGCCAAAGCAATCGTGGTTGACTTCCCGGCACCATTAGGCCCAAGCAACGCAACACATTCACCGGCATTCAGCGAGAAATCCAGGCCAGCCAGCACCTCTCGCCCACCATAGGCTTTGCGCACACCGATTAAATTCAACACAGTAAAACCAGTCACGTACTGAAACCCTCAACAAATAAAAAAGCCGCGCCAGCATAAGCTAACACGGCTTCCTTACAGCGAATTCCAGGCCACACACATTTGACAAAACTTGAAGTGGCAAACAAGTCGCCGCAACAGGTCAAGCCAACTAGTTAAGCTTGCTCTTCAGCGATTTCTACGATCTCAGCAGTTTCGGGACGATCCACCAATTCAACCAAAGCCATTGGTGCATTGTCGCCCTTGCGGAATCCGAACTTCAGAACACGCATGTAACCACCTGGGCGAGCTGCATAACGAGGACCAATCTCGTCAAACAACTTCACAACCATTTCACGGTCACGCAAGCGGGCAAATGCCAGGCGCTTGTTGGCCAGTGTAGGCGACTTGCCCATGGTGATGATGGGTTCTGCAATCTTGCGCAGTTCCTTGGCCTTTGGCAGTGTTGTTTTGATCACTTCGTGACGCAACAAGGCGTTGGTCATGTTTCTAAACATTGCAAGGCGGTGGCTGCTGGTGCGATTTAGTTTACGCAATCCATGACGGTGACGCATTTTAAATATCCTTCAATCTAACAAACGCTAAGCTCAGGGCTTATCGAGACCGGCGGGTGGCCAGTTTTCCAATTTCATACCGAGTGTCAAACCGCGTGCGGCCAACACCTCCTTGATTTCGTTCAATGACTTGCGACCCAGGTTAGGAGTCTTCAACAACTCGTTTTCCGTGCGCTGAATCAAATCGCCAATGTAATAAATGTTCTCTGCCTTCAGGCAGTTTGCTGAACGCACTGTCAATTCCAGATCATCGACTGGACGCAACAGAATCGGATCAACCTGTGGAGCACGCTGAGAAACTTCCGGCTCAGCAGTATTTTCAAGCGCAGCAAACACAGACAACTGCTCAACCAGAATGCGGGCTGCCAGACGAATCGATTCTTCAGGTGACAAAACACCATTGGTTTCGATAGACATCACCAAACGGTCCAAGTCGGTACGCTGTTCCACACGGGCGCTTTCCACGGCGTATGAAACACGTTTTACCGGGCTGAATGAAGCATCCAACACGATGCGTCCAATTGCCTTGCTTGGCTCGTCAGGAAAACGACGAACTGAACCAGGCACATAACCACGACCCTTCTCCACTTTGATTTGCATATCCAGCTTGCCGCCTTGCGACAAATGGGCAATCACGTGATCCGGGTTAATGATCTCCACATCATGGGGAAGCTCAATATCGCCCGCCGTCACAACACCTTCTACTTCGCGCTTCAAGGTCACAGTCACCACATCGCGTGACTCTAACTTGAATACAATCCCTTTCAAGTTCAGCAACAGGTCAACGACGTCTTCCTGCACACCATCCAGAGTCGAGTATTCGTGAACCACACCAGCAATCGACACCTCAGTGGGTGCGTAACCAATCATGGAAGACAACAATACGCGGCGCAGGGCATTGCCCAGAGTGTGGCCATAACCACGCTCAAACGGCTCCATCACAACTTTTGCACTGTTGGGGGCGACTGTCTCGACCTCAACAATACGTGGCTTCAGCAAGCTAGCATTAAACATTCAAAATCCTTTTCAATACCCTCGGCTCGTTACACCGATAAGGCTGGGGATCCCTGGGATCAGTTAATCAAATTAACGTGAGTACAATTCAACGATCAAGCTTTCGTTGATCTCTTGAGAGAGGTCGCCGCGCTCGGGAATGCTCTTGAAGGAGCCTTCCATTTTCTTCGCATCCACATTCACCCACAGCGGGAAACCCATCTGTTCGGCCAAAGTTACAGACTCAACGATACGTGCCTGTGTCTTCGACTTTTCGCGAATGGAAATGACGTCATTCAACTTCACTGAATAGGAAGGAATGTTCACGGCTTTGCCATTCACCAAAATTGCCTTGTGGCTCACCAGCTGACGAGCTTCGGCGCGAGTAGAACCGAAACCCATGCGATACACCACGTTGTCCAAACGGGACTCCAACAACTGCAGCAATGTTTCACCAGTGTTGCCTTTGCGACGTGAGGCTTCAGCAAAGTAACGACGGAACTGCTTTTCCAGCACGCCGTACATGCGCTTCACTTTTTGCTTCTCACGCAATTGTTGACCATAGTCAGAGGTACGGGCACCAGAGGTGCGACCATGCTGACCTGGCTTGGAATCAAGTTTGCACTTGGAATCGAGACTACGACGTGCGCTTTTCAGACTTAAGTCTGTGCCTTCACGACGTGACAACTTACACTTTGGACCTGTATATCTAGCCACTTGAAACCTCTTTCATTACGCGATTTGACTCGCTTCAGTCCGCCAAACGATCTGACGAACAATGGTCTTAAAAAAATTAGATGCGACGACGCTTGGGAGGACGACATCCGTTGTGCGGGATCGGAGTGATGTCAGAAATACTGGTCACTTTGATACCCAATGCATTCAAAGCGCGCACGCTAGACTCACGGCCGGGGCCGGGTCCTTTGATAAGCACTTCAACTGTCTTGATACCGCATTCCTGCGCAGCCTTGCCAGCAACTTCAGCAGCCACCTGAGCGGCAAAGGGAGTCGACTTGCGTGAACCCTTGAAGCCCTGAGCACCCGATGTAGACCAGGCCAAGGCATTGCCCTGACGATCTGTGATCGTGATGATGGTGTTGTTGAATGAGGCGTGTACGTGCGCAATACCGTCAGAAATATTCTTTTTGACTTTTTTGCGTGCGCGGTTATTCGCTGTTCCTTTGGCCATTTGGCTAACCTTCCTATGATTACCTGATTATTTCTTCAGTGCGATACCAGCACGCTTCGGACCCTTGCGAGTGCGAGAGTTTGTGCGGGTACGCTGACCACGTACAGGCAGACCTTTACGGTGACGGAAACCACGATAGCAACCCAAATCCATCAAACGCTTGATGTTCATGGTTACTTCACGGCGAAGATCACCTTCAGTCAGGTACTTGCCCACTTCGTCACGCAGCTTTTCCAAATCCGCGTCGTCGAGGTCTTTCACCTTTTTGGACTCAGGAATTGAGGTCACTGCACAAATTTTCTTGGCGGTGGAACGACCAATGCCGAAAATAGCAGTCAGACCGATAACGGTATGCTGGTGGCTTGGAATGTTAATGCCGGCAATACGAGCCATTTAAATCCCCTTTTATTAACCTTGACGCTGCTTGTGGCGCGGCTCAGAACAAATCACGCGAACAACGCCTTTGCGCTTGATCACTTTGCATTTTCTACAAATCTTTTTTACAGATGCCTGAACTTTCATGGCGAAACTCCAAAAAGAACCAATTCATTTGGCTCGAAAAACAATTCGTGCTCTGGACAAGTCGTACGGCGTCAACTCAACCGTCACCTTGTCACCAGGAAGAATGCGAATATAGTTCATGCGCATCTTGCCTGATATGTGACCAAGCACCACGTGACCATTTTCCAATTTCACTCGAAAAGTGGCGTTAGGGAGGTTTTCTACTACCTCTCCCTGCATTTGGATAACGTCGTCTTTAGACAATCACTACCTCGTTAATCCAGAACCCTTGAAGCTTGATTTCTTCAACAGGCTGTCGTATTGCTGGGACATCACGTAGGCCTGAACCTGAGCCATGAAATCCATCGCAACAACTACAATAATCAACAGAGATGTACCGCCAAAATAGAACGGAACACTCAATCCCAAAACCAGAAACTCAGGCAACAAACACACCAATGTGATGTAAGCCGCGCCGATCAAGGTCAAACGAGTCAACACCTTATCGATGTATCGTGACGTCTGCTCGCCAGGCCGAATTCCAGGCAAAAATGCACCACTTTTCTTCAAGTTGTCAGCGGTTTCCCTGCTGTTAAACACCAAGGCGGTGTAGAAAAAGCAAAAGAAAATAATGGCAGCCGCATACAGCAACATGTACAGGGGGTGACCTGGTGACAATGTCTGAGACACTTCCTTCAGGAAACCAACCACCGCGCCATCGCCAGAGCCAAACCAGCTTGTCAGTGTTGCAGGCAACAAAATGATGCTTGAAGCAAAGATTGGAGGAATTACACCAGCCATGTTCAGCTTCAATGGCAAATGTGAAGTCTGCCCCTGATAAATCTTGTTACCCACTTGGCGTTTGGCATAGTTGACAGTGATCTTTCGCTGCCCACGCTCCACAAACACCACCAAGTAAGTCACCGCAACAGCGAGAACAACAATCATCAAAGCGATCAAAGAGTTCATCGCGCCGGTCCTGACCAACTCGAACAAGCCACCAATTGCGCCGGGCAAACCAGCTGCAATCCCAGCGAAGATCAGAATCGAGATCCCGTTACCCAATCCACGTTCGGTAATCTGCTCGCCCAACCACATCAAAAACATGGTGCCGGTCACCAATGAAACGGCCGTGGTAAAACGAAATGCCATTCCAGGATCAATAACCAACCCTGCCTGTGATTCCAAAGCAACCGAAATGCCGATAGCCTGGAAGGTCGCGAGGAAGAAAGTGCCATATCGAGTGTATTGGGTAATCTTTCGACGACCCGCCTCACCTTCCTTCTTCAAAGCCTCAAGTTGAGGCACGACCACACTGGCCAACTGCATGACAATCGACGCCGAAATGTACGGCATGATACCCAAGGCAAACACCGTGAAACGCGAAAGCGCCCCACCAGAGAACATGTTAAACATGCCCAAAATGCCGCCCTGCTGGCTGTCAAACAACTGCTTCAGCTGAGTAGGATCAATTCCGGGTACCGGAATGTGTGCGCCAATACGATACACAATCAGAGCCAACAACAAAAACACCAAGCGCTTGCGCAAATCAGCGAATTTGTTGGATGACGCCAATGTAGATGGATTAAAGGCCACGCGATGCTCTCTTAAGCGTTAATGGTGCCACCAGCTGCCGAGATGGCCTCTGCTGCGCCCTTTGTTGCCTTAATGCCGTTCAGTACTACAGCACGCTTGATCTCACCAGCCAGAATCACCTTCACTGACAAAGTTTGAGCAGGTACCAGACCAGCCTGTTTCAATGTCAGGATATCCACGGTGTCTACGGCCAAAGTGTCCAGGTCTGTCAAACGGATCTGGGCATTGAAGGCGGCAGTACGCGAAGAGAAACCACGCTTGGGCAAACGACGGTGCATAGGCATTTGACCGCCTTCAAAACCGACTTTGTGAAAACCGCCACTGCGTGACTTTTGACCTTTGTGACCACGGCCAGCAGTTTTACCCCAACCGGAACCGATACCACGGCCAACGCGCTTGCGGTCAAACTTACTGCCTGGTGCGGGTGCAAGTGTATTCAGTTCCATTATGCAGCCTCAACTTTCAACAGGTAGGACACCTTGTTAATCATTCCACGCACTTCGGGCGTATCAACCAGCACTCGGCTGTGATTCATACGACGCAGACCCAAACCACGCACAGTTGCGCGATGAGTTTCTTTGGTTCCGATAATGCTCTTAACCAACGTGACTTTTACAGATCCGCTCATGATCAAGCCTCAAATAACTTTTCAACTGACAGGCCACGCTTGGCGGCAATCTCAGCTGGGGTTTGCAACTTGCCCAAAGCATCCAGGGTTGCGCGAACCAGGTTGTAAGGATTCGAAGAACCATGGCTTTTTGCCACAATATTACGAACACCGACAACTTCCAGAACGGCACGCATTGGGCCACCCGCGATAATACCGGTACCTTCTTGCGCTGGAGCCAGGAACACCTTGGAGGCGCCATGCTGTCCATACACGATGTGGTGAATGGAACCATCACGCAGTGATACTTTTTCCATTTGGCGGCGAGCCTGCTCCATGGCTTTTTGAACAGCCACGGGAACTTCACGGGACTTGCCTTTACCCATACCCACGCTTCCATCACCATCACCAACTACGGTCAATGCTGCGAAGCCCAGAATACGGCCACCCTTAACAACCTTGGTCACGCGGTTAACCGCGATCATTTTTTCCTTAAGGCCGTCATCACGCGCTTCAGGCGCGGCATTTTTACCTTGCATTCTTGCCATGATCACTCCTTAGAATTTCAAGCCGGCTTCACGCGCTGCGTCAGCCAGTTCTTTAACGCGACCATGGTAGGCAAAGCCTGAACGGTCAAAAGCAACTTCGCTTACGCCTGCAGCCAATGCTTTTTTCGCGATCGCCGCTCCGACCAACGCGGCAGCCGCCTTGTTGGAGCCAGACTTACCGTCCAGCTGAGCGCGCAGTTCTTTGTCATTGGTAGACGCGGCGGCCAACACCTGACCACCATCCGCCGAGTGAACTGCAGCGTAGATGTGGGAGTTGGTACGGAACACACACAGGCGGGTTGCGCGAGCAAGCGCAATACGACGTCTGGTTTGTTTTGCACGACGGGCACGTGCTTCTTGTTTAGTTTCCATGATTTACCTCTTGGCGCCTTATTTCTTCTTGGTCTCTTTGATAACCACACGCTCATCCGAATAACGCACACCCTTGCCCTTGTATGGCTCTGGTGGACGATATGCGCGAATTTCAGCAGCAGTCTGACCAATCACTTGTTTGTCGGCACCCTTCAAGACGATCTCGGTGGGTGTTGGCGTCTCAGCCTTCACGCCAGCTGGCAGCTTGTGGATGACGGGGTGAGAAAAGCCCAGGGCCAGGTTGATCGAATCACCCTGAACTGCGGCCTTGTAACCCACGCCAACCAACTGCAACTTGCGCTCGAAACCCTTGCTTACACCGTTAACCATGTTGGCCAACAATGCGCGGGCCGTTCCTGCCTGCGCGTTCGCATCAGTTGTATCTACAACCGGCTTCACAGACAACACGCCGTTCTCGAACACGGGCATAACCAATGAATTGACATTCAGCTTCAGCTCGGCGCTACTGCCCTTCACCGAAACAACCTGACCATTCACAGTAACCTGTACGCTTGAAGGCACAGAAATGGGAGCTTTCGCTACTCTTGACATTTCATTACCCCTTTAAGCCACGTAGCAGATAACTTCGCCGCCAATACCAGTGGTACGGGCCTTGCGATCAGTCATCACGCCTTTGGAAGTTGAAACAATTGCCACACCCAAGCCGTTCATCACCTGAGGAATGTCGTCTTTACCTTTGTAAATCCGCAGACCTGGCTTGGAAACGCGCTCGATTTTCTCGATCACGGGGCGACCAGCGTAATACTTCAACTCAATTTTCAACACAGGCTTTGCTGACTCGCCCACGATTGAGAAACTCTCAATGTAACCTTCGTCTTTCAAAACCTGCGCAATAGCTACCTTCACTTTTGAGGAAGGCATCTCAACCGAAACCTTGTCAACACCCTGAGCATTGCGAATGCGGGTCAACATGTCGGCGATTGGATCACTCATACTCATAATTTGAACCCCTTACCAACTTGCCTTAGTGATTCCAGGAATCTCACCACGCATGGCAATTTCACGGATCTTGTTACGGGCCAGACCGAACAAACGGAATGTGCCGCGGGGACGACCAGTCAATTCGCAGCGATTACGCTGACGAGTTGGGTTCGCGTTTCTTGGCAGCGCCTGCAACTTAAGACGCGCCTCATAGCGGTCTGCTTCGCTGACCGACTGATCTTTTACAATCTTGTTCAAAGCTTCACGCTTGGCCGAATACTTCTTGACCAGGGCTGCGCGCTTTTTCTCACGATTAATCAAAGCTAGTTTTGCCACGTCACACCTCAGTTACGGAACGGGAACTTGAAAGCGGTCAACAAAGCCTTGGCTTCATCGTTTGTACGCGCTGTCGTAGTTACGCTGATGTTGAGACCCCGAAGTGCGTCGATCTTGTCGTACTCAATCTCAGGGAAAATAATCTGTTCTTTGATACCGATGTTGTAGTTGCCACGGCCATCAAAAGACTTGCCTGACACACCACGAAAATCGCGCACACGAGGAAACGCGATCGTT
>NZ_SWKN01000006.1:522013-908354 GCF_005871185.1 Limnobacter alexandrii | reverse complement strand
GTTACCAAACGATCCAGGAATTCATACATGCGGTCGCCGCGCAAAGTCACCATACAACCAACTGGATAACCTTCACGAATCTTGAAACCCGCAATCGCCTTCTTGGCCTTTGTAACCACCGGCTTTTGACCAGCAATCTTCGTCAAATCGCCAACAGCGTGCTCAATGATCTTTTTGTCATTGACGGCCTCACCCACACCCATGTTCAGGGTAATTTTGGTAATGCGAGGCACTTCCATCACCGACTTGTAACCAAACTGTTTGGTCAGCTGACCAACCACTTCGTTTCTATAAAACTCTTGAAAACGTGACACGACGGCCCCCTTAGTTTGCCAACTGAGCGCCGGTTTTCACCAGTACTCGCACGGATTTGCCATCCACCTGCTTGATGGCTACACGAGATGGCTTACCTGTCTCTTTGTCAAACAAGCTGACATTGGACTGGTGGATCGGCATTGTCTTATCAACAACACCACCAACATCTCCCTTCATAGGATTTGGCTTTTGATGCTTCTTAACAATGTTGACGCCCTCTACCAAGAGGTATTCGTCATTTACACGGGAAAGCACAACGCCTTTCTTTCCCTTGAACTTGCCGTTAAGAACCAGCACTTCATCGCCTTTGCGAATTTTGTTCATATTTACCTCACAGAACTTCTGGTGCCAACGACACGATTTTCATGAACTTTTCATTGCGAAGCTCACGTGTCACTGGGCCAAAAATACGGGTGCCGATGGGTTCGAGTTTTGCATTCAACAAAACCGCTGCGTTGCTGTCGAACTTAATCAACGCACCATCAGGGCGACGAACGCCCTTGGCCGTACGAACGACCACCGCGTTGTAAATTTCGCCTTTTTTGACACGACCGCGTGGGGCCGCATCTTTAATGGACACCTTGATGATGTCACCAATGCCCGCGTAACGGCGCTTGGAACCACCAAGAACCTTGATGCACATTACAGAACGCGCACCCGTGTTGTCGGCCACATCTAGCCGTGATTGCATTTGTATCATGGATTGTCAAACCAACTTAATTGCTTTCGCAACCAGTTTTGGTCCCGCAAGGGTTGAAAAGATAGCCTGCTATATTAGCAGGCTTGAATTACTTGAGCAAGACAAAAATCAGATGATTTTCGCTTTCTCCAACACTTTGGTCACACTCCAAGATTTTGTCTTGGAAATAGGACGACCTTCGCAGATCTCAACCAAATCACCTTCGCCGACTTCATTGCTTTCGTCGTGGGCAGTGTACTTGTGAGACTTAACGATGTACTTGCCATAAATCGGGTGCTTGATCCGGTTTTCCACCATCACAACCACCGACTTGGTCATCTTGTCACTAACAACGCGCCCTACCAGGGTACGCTTCAAACTTACTTTCGCTTCGGTGCTCATGCGGACCTCTTCGATTGAGTCATCACTGTCTTTACACGAGCGATGTCTTTACGTACTTTTGCCAACTGGGAGTTGTTGGTCAATTGCTGCGTAGCAGCCTGCATGCGCAAGGAAAACTGCGCGCGCAACAACTCTTCCAACTCTTTCGTCAATTCTGCAGCGCTTTTGCCGCGCAATTCAGAAGCTTTCATTGCTTAACTCCCAATCTGACGTGTTACGAACACGCAAGGAAGAGGCAGTTTGGCAGCAGCAAGGCGGAACGCCTCACGCGCCAACTCTTCACTCACACCGTCCATCTCGTAGAGGACTTTACCTGGCTGAATCTCAGCCACGTAAAACTCAACGCTACCCTTACCGTTACCCATACGAACTTCCGCAGGCTTGTTGGTAATTGGCTTGTCCGGAAACACGCGAATCCAAATCTTACCGCCACGTTTGATGTGGCGAACCATGGCTCGACGAGCTGATTCAATCTGGCGAGCAGTCAGACGACCGCGACCAGTGGACTTCAGACCGTAAACACCGAAAGAAACACTTGCGCCACGCGTGGCCAGACCGGTATTGCGGCCTTTGTGCTCTTTTCTATATTTGCGACGTGATGGCTGTAACATCATGCGCTCCTAGATTACTGTTCTGAGGAAGTGCTGGCAGCGCCTTCCTCTTTGTTTGAACCACTAGCTGCTGCGCTAGCACCTTCGGGTTTACGCGCTTTGCGAGCACCTGCTCCGGCTGGACGTGTAGAAGGACGACGAGGACGACGCTCTTCTTTTTCCGCCTCAACTGGCGCTGCAGCCACATCACCGCGACCCAATGTATCGCCTTTGTAAACCCAGACCTTGATACCGATGATGCCGTAGGTAGTCGCAGCTTCACTTGTGGCGTAATCGATATCAGCACGAAGAGTGTGCAAGGGCACGCGGCCCTCACGGTACCACTCGGTACGTGCGATTTCGATACCGTTCAAACGACCGGATGACATGATCTTGATGCCCTGAGCACCCATGCGCATTGCGTTTTGCATCGCGCGCTTCATGGCGCGACGGAACATAATGCGGCGTTCAAGCTGCTGGGAAATACCATCGGCGATCAACTGTGCGTCAATTTCAGGCTTGCGAACCTCTTCGATGTTCACATGAACAGGCACGCCCACCAGTTTCTGCAAGCTGGCCTTCAACAATTCAATGTCTTCACCCTTCTTGCCGATTACCACGCCTGGACGAGCAGAGTAAATTGTCACGCGAGCATTCTTGGCAGGACGCTCGATGAGCACTCGACCAACTGAGGCATTCTTCAACTTCTTCTTCAGGAAATCACGAACCTGGATGTCTTCAAGAAGCATCTTGGAGAAATCACGATTCGATGCGTACCAGCGAGAAGCCCAGTTGCGCGATACCGCGAGGCGAAAGCCGGTAGGGTTAATCTTCTGACCCATGTAACCCCCTTAGTTTCCAACCGTCACATAAATGTGACTGGTCTTCTTAGTGATACGATTGCCACGGCCTTTGGCGCGCGCTGTAAAGCGCTTCAACACAGGCCCCTCTTCCACGTAAATGGTTTTCACTTTCAACTCATCCACATCAGCACCATCGTTGTGCTCAGCATTGGCAATTGCACTTTCCAACACTTTCTTCACAATCAATGCCGCTTTCTGTGGCGAGAAAGCAAGAATGTTCAAGGCTTGATCAACCTTTTTACCGCGAATCAAATCAGCGACCATACGGCCACGCTGAGGAGACAAGCGAACACCCTTCAAAATTGCACGAGTTTCCATTTCCTACCCCTTATCGCTTGGCCTTTTTGTCAGCCGCGTGCCCCTTGAATGTGCGTGTCAACGCAAATTCGCCGAGCTTGTGACCAACCATGTTTTCATTGATGTACACGGGCACATGTTGCTTGCCGTTGTGTACAGCGATTGTCAGACCGATGAACTCAGGGAGCACAGTCGAACGACGGGACCAGGTTTTAATTGGACGCTTGTCCTTGGATGCTGCGGCAGCCTCCACTTTTTTGATCAAGTGGGCGTCGCAGAAAGGACCTTTTTTTAATGAACGAGACATATCTGTTTACCCCACTTAACGCTTGTGACGACGCTGAACAATCATCGAATTGGTACGCTTGTTGTTGCGAGTGCGGTAGCCTTTGGCTGGCTGGCCCCATGGGCTAACCGGCACACGACCTTCACCGGTCTTGCCCTCACCACCGCCGTGCGGGTGGTCTACCGGGTTCATCACAGTACCGCGCACGGTTGGGCGAATACCCTTCCAGCGTGTCGCACCAGCTTTACCCACTTTCTTCAAGCTGTTCTCTTCGTTGCTCACCTCACCAATGGTGGCTCGGCATTCAATGTGAACGCGACGAATTTCACCAGAGCGAAGACGCATCTGAGCGTAAGTGCCATCACGAGCAAGCAGCATGGCAGAGCCACCCGCAGAACGCGCGATTTGAGCACCCTTGCCAGGCAACATTTCTACGCAGTGCACAGTGGTGCCCACGGGAATGTTGCGAATCGGCAGCGTATTGCCAATCTTGATCGGCGCTTCAGAACCGTTCACAACGGTTTGACCCAACTGCAAGCCACGAGGTGCAATGATGTATGCGCGCTCACCGTCTGCATAGCAGATCAAGGCGATGTGCGCAGTACGGTTTGGATCGTACTCAATGGTTTCCACTTTCGCAGGCACGCCGTCTTTGTTGCGCTTGAAGTCAACCATGCGGTAATGCTGCTTGTGACCACCACCCATGTGACGGGTTGTGATACGACCATTGTTGTTACGACCTGCAGTCTTGGATTTCTTCTCAAGCAGCGGTGCGTAAGGCTCACCCTTGTGCAGATGCGGATGAACCACTTTCACCATGGCGCGGCGGCCTGGTGACGTTGGCTTTAATTTAACTAATGGCATGTTACGCAGCCTCCGAGAAATTAATTTCTTGACCAGCTTTCAGCGCAACATAGGCTTTGCGCACATCGGAGCGGCGCCCCATGGTGCGGCCAAAGCGCTTCTGCTTGCCAGCAATGTTAACCACACGCACAGCTTCAACCTCAACTTTGAACAGCAACTCTACAGCGGCCTTGATCTCTTGTTTGGTTGCAGTGGTGCAAACCTTGAAAGCAATTTGTTCATACTTGTCGGCCAGCATGGTGCTCTTTTCAGAGACGATGGGTGCCAACAAAATTTTCATTAAACGCTGGGTGTTCATGCGTACATCTCCTGCAGTTTGTCGATTGCTGCACGAGTCGCAACCACTTTCTTGAAATAAATCAAGGAAAGAGGATCAGCATAACGTGGCTCGACCACTGCCACATTGGGCAGGTTTCTGGATGCCAGGTACAAGTTCTCGTCCACTGAATCAACAATCATCAGGACTGAATCAAGACCCATGCCTTTCAATTTTTGATCAAGCAACTTGGTCTTCGGTGCTTCCAAGTCCAAGGACTCGACCACAACCAAACGGCCTTCGCGACTCAATTGAGACAGGATGGAGCAAACACCGGCACGGAACATTTTCTTGTTCAGCTTCTGCGTGAAATTCTCATCGGGAGAGTTCGGGAAAGTTTTGCCGCCTCCACGCCACAATGGGCTGGACACCGCACCGGCACGCGCGCGGCCAGTACCTTTTTGCTTCCAAGGCTTACGTGTGGAAGCACGAACTTCAGAGCGATCTTTTTGCTGACGTGTACCCTGACGCGCATTGGCCTGATAAGCAACAACCAACTGATGAATCAGCGGCTCATTGTACTCACGACCGAACACAACATCGGAAACCTGAACAGTTTGAGAGGCCTGCCCAGAATCACTAATGACTTTCAATTCCATCTGGTTCCCCTTACGCCTTTGCCTTGACAGCTGGCTTAACCAACAATTGGCCGCCTTTCGATCCGGGCACAGCGCCCTTGATCAAAAGCAGACCACGCTCGGCGTCTACGCGAACCACTTCCAGATTCTGGGTGGTTCGGTTTACGTTACCCAACTGACCCGCCATACGCTTACCGGGGAATACACGACCTGGATCTTGAGCCATGCCGATTGAACCAGGCGCATTGTGCGAGACTGAGTTACCGTGGGATGCACGCTGAGAGCTGAAGTGGTGACGTTTGATAGCACCACTGAAGCCCTTACCCTGCGTTACGCCACTGACGTCAACTTTCTGACCAGGCGCGAAAATTTCTGCCGACACAGCAGCACCAACCTGCAACTCAGCAAGTTTGGCTGTATCAACACGGAATTCAACGAGAGAAGATGCCGCTTCAATGGAAGCTGCAGCGAAGTGACCTGCCTGCGCCTTGACAACGCGGGAGGCTCGCTTGGACCCGTAGGCCAACTGAACGGCTGTGTAGCCATCTTGTTCGAGTGTTTTGAGCTGCGCAACACGGTTAGAAGACACATCAACGACAGTTACGGGAATAGAAACACCCGCGTCTGTAAAGATGCGCATCATGCCGATCTTGCGACCAATAAGGCCTAGACTCATGATTTCTCCAATTTCGGCTACGATTGGCCGAATGATTAAATTCTATCTAAAGCTAACCTTTTGAAAAGGTTAGCCGAAGATTATATGCGTTAATTAAATTTATTGCAACTTGATTTCTACATCTACGCCAGCAGGCAGATCCAGCTTCATCAGCGCGTCGACAGTTTTGTCCGTCGGATCCACAATGTCCATCAAACGCTGATGGGTGCGGATTTCAAACTGGTCGCGCGAAGACTTGTTCACGTGGGGTGAACGCAGAATATCGAAACGCTTGATTCGTGTGGGCAAAGGAACTGGACCCTTCACAACAGCGCCAGTGCGCTTGGCTGTTTCCACGATTTCGAGTGCAGACTGATCAATCAGTTTGTAGTCGAATGCTTTCAAACGAATACGAATTTTTTGGTTGTTCATGTTTTTTCCTAAAGAGCTAAAAGAGTGTGACCAAACTTGACTTTTGGCTCACCTCAAAATTGCCCGCACCAAACAATTGATGCGGGCTCATTCCAAGTATTACTTGGTAATTTTGGCAACTACGCCAGCACCTACCGTACGGCCACCTTCGCGAATCGCGAAACGCAGACCTTCTTCCATCGCGATCGGGGCAATCAATTCAACATTGATCGACACGTTGTCGCCTGGCAGTACCATTTCCTTGTCCGCAGGCAAGCTGATTGAGCCTGTTACGTCGGTTGTACGGAAATAAAACTGTGGACGGTAGTTGTTAAAGAATGGCGTGTGACGGCCACCTTCTTCTTTGCTCAACACGTACACTTCGGCACTAAAGCCTGTGTGCGGCTTGATCGTACCTGGCTTGGCCAACACCTGACCACGCTCCACGTCTTCACGCTTGGTACCACGCAGCAACACACCCACGTTGTCACCCGCCTGACCCTGGTCCAGCAACTTGCGGAACATTTCAACGCCGGTACAAATGGTCTTGACCGTGTCCTTGATGCCCACGATTTCGATTTCTTCACCAACCTTCACAATACCGCGCTCGATACGACCGGTTACCACGGTGCCGCGACCGGAGATGGAGAACACGTCTTCGATTGGCATCAGGAACGCGCCGTCAATGGCACGCTCGGGTGTCGGAATGTAGGTGTCCAGTGCTTCGGCCAACTGCTTGATCGCGCCTTCGCCCAGATCGCCTGTGTCGCCTTCCAGCGCCAGCTTGGCTGAACCCTTTACGATTGGCACGTCGTCGCCCGGGAAGTCGTAGGAAGACAACAACTCACGCACTTCCATTTCAACCAGTTCCAACAACTCTTCGTCGTCCACCATGTCGCACTTGTTCAAAAACACGATGATGTAAGGCACGCCAACCTGACGGGCCAACAAAATGTGCTCACGTGTCTGGGGCATGGGGCCGTCGGCTGCTGAACACACCAGAATCGCGCCGTCCATCTGCGCTGCACCGGTAATCATGTTCTTGACGTAGTCGGCGTGGCCTGGGCAATCCACGTGCGCATAGTGACGTGACTCAGTCTCGTACTCTACGTGCGCTGTGTTAATCGTAATGCCGCGTGCCTTCTCTTCTGGCGCCGCATCAATCTGGTCGTAGCCCTTGGCTTCACCATGGCCGCTCAGGCGCGCCAATACTGTTGTGATCGCCGCTGTCAATGTTGTCTTGCCATGGTCCACGTGACCAATCGTTCCAACGTTTACGTGTGGCTTCTTACGCTCAAACTTTTCTTTTGCCATTGCAAATACCTCTTTCTCAGTTCTTTAAATTCAATTATTTGGCGCGGGCGCTGATAACAGCGTCAGCAACGTTTTTGGGAGCTTCGCTGTAGTGCTTGAATTCCATGCTGTACGTTGCGCGACCCTGTGTCAGGGAACGCAATGTTGTGGAATAACCAAACATTTCAGCCAAGGGAACTTCAGCCTTGATTGCCTTACCACCACCAGGAATGTCATCCATACCCTGAACCACACCACGGCGTGAGGACAAATCGCCCATCACCGTACCGGCGTAATCTTCTGGCGACTCGACTTCAACAGCCATCATTGGCTCGAGCAGCACTGGGCTTGCACGGCGCATGCCTTCCTTGAAACCCATGGAAGCAGCGATTTTAAACGCTGTTTCGTTGGAGTCAACATCGTGGTATGAACCAAAGTGCAATGCCACCTTGACGTCAACCACCGGATAACCAGCCAATACGCCATTGCTCAAGGATTCTTCAATACCCTTTTGCACCGCAGGGATGTATTCGCGAGGAACCACACCACCCTTGATTTCATCAAGGAACTCAAAACCCTTGCCGGCCTCGTTGGGCTCAACGCGCAGCACCACGTGACCATACTGGCCGCGACCACCCGACTGACGAACAAACTTGCCTTCAACTTCCTTGACAGTGTTGCGAATGGTTTCACGGTAAGCCACCTGTGGCTTACCTACGTTGGCTTCAACACCAAATTCACGCTTCATGCGATCCACGATAATTTCGAGGTGCAATTCGCCCATACCGGCAATAATGGTTTGGCCAGATTCTTCGTCGGTGCGAACACGGAAGGAAGGATCTTCAGCAGCCAAACGCCCCAAAGCGATGCCCATTTTTTCCTGGTCAGTCTTTGTCTTTGGCTCGACGGCCTGAGCAATCACTGGCTCTGGGAAGACCATGCGTTCCAGAGTAATGATGGCAGAGGGATCACACAACGTTTCACCGGTAGTTACATCTTTCAAACCCACGCAAGCAGCGATGTCGCCAGCGCGAATTTCTTCAACTTCCTGACGGTTGTTGGCATGCATCTGAACGATACGGCCGATACGTTCTTTCTTGCCACGCACGGGGTTGTATACAGAGTCGCCCTTGTTCAACACACCGGAATACACGCGAACAAAAGTCAACTGACCCACGAACGGGTCGGTCATCAGCTTGAATGCCAAGGCAGACAGCTTTTCATCGTCGTTGGCATGACGAACCACTGGCTCTTCGTCATCATCGGTGCCCGACACAGGTGGAATATCCACAGGTGAAGGCAGGAAATCGATCACGGCGTCGAGCATTCGCTGAACACCCTTGTTTTTGAACGCAGTGCCGCACAACATCGGCTGAATTTCAGTCGAAATGGTGCGAGTACGAATACCGAGAACGATCTCGGCTTCAGACAAGTCGCCCTCTTCGAGGTACTTGTTCATCAGCTCTTCAGAGGCTTCAGCAGCGGCTTCCACCATCTGCTCGCGCCACTTCGCAGCTTCTTCTTGCAGCTCTGCTGGAATTTCGCGGTAATCAAACTTCATGCCCTGGCTTGCTTCGTCCCAGTAAATGGCTTTCATCTTGATCAAATCAACCACACCCTGGAATTTTTCCTCGGCGCCAATCGGAATCACGATGGGCACTGGGTTTGCGCGCAAACGCAAGCGCATCTGCTCAACCACTTTGAAGAAGTTGGCACCGGTACGGTCCATCTTGTTCACGAAGGCCAAACGGGGCACTTTGTATTTGTTGGCTTGACGCCATACAGTCTCTGACTGAGGCTGAACACCACCCACCGCACAGTAAACCATGCAAGCGCCATCGAGCACGCGCATGGAGCGCTCAACTTCAATCGTGAAGTCAACGTGTCCGGGTGTGTCGATGATGTTGAAACGGTGTTCTGGGTAGGAATTATCCATACCCTTCCAGAAACAGGTTGTTGCCGCAGAGGTAATGGTAATACCGCGCTCTTGTTCCTGTTCCATCCAGTCCATGGTGGCAGCACCGTCGTGCACTTCACCAATCTTGTGACTTACGCCTGTGTAAAACAGGATACGTTCAGTCGTTGTGGTTTTTCCCGCATCAATGTGCGCAGAAATACCAATGTTGCGATATCGCTCAATGGGCGTCTTACGAGCCATTTGCTACTCCAGTTAAATTTAGAATCGGAAATGCGAGAAGGCCTTGTTGGCTTCTGCCATGCGGTGCACTTCATCACGCTTCTTCATCGCACCACCGCGACCTTCAGCAGCCTCTAGCAGTTCACCTGCAAGGCGAAGGTCCATGGACTTTTCACTACGCTTCTTGGCTGCTTCACGCACCCAACGCATGGCCAACGCCAAACGACGTGAGGGACGAACTTCCACCGGAACTTGGTAGTTCGCACCACCGACGCGGCGAGACTTCACTTCAACAACAGGCTTTACGTTGTTGATCGCGGCGTTGAACACCTCGAGTGGGTCTTTACCAGCTTTGGTTGAGATGCTGTCAAAAGCACCGTAAATAATGCGTTCTGCAACAGCTTTCTTGCCAGACAACATGATGACGTTCATGAATTTGGCGACTTCTGTGCTTTGAAACTTTGGATCTGGCAGCACTTCTCTGCGCTGCACTTCGCGACGACGTGGCATCTTGACTATTCCTTTATCTTCAGCGTGGGCAATCCCACTTATGCATCTGCTTACTCGACACACCAAATGTGTGCCGCACGGAATGCGGTTTTAAATTGGCTAAATTAGCCCTTAGCAGCTTTTGGACGCTTCGATCCATACTTGGAACGAGCTTGCTTACGGTCCTTAACACCTTGCAAGTCAAGTGAGCCACGCACGATGTGATAACGCACACCAGGCAAGTCTTTCACACGACCGCCGCGGATCAACACCACAGAGTGTTCCTGCAAGTTGTGGCCTTCACCACCAATGTAGGAAATCACTTCGAAGCCGTTGGTCAGGCGAACTTTGGCCACTTTACGCAGCGCAGAGTTTGGTTTTTTTGGAGTTGTTGTGTAAACACGAGTACACACGCCACGCTTTTGAGGGCAATCCTCAAGCGCGGGGCTTTTGCTCTTCATGGTCACACTGGTGCGCGGTTTACGCACTAGTTGATTAATGGTTGGCATAGTTCCAGTTCCGGTTAAAAAAAACAAAAGGGCTACGGGCGTGCCCGCAGCCAATTTAGCCCGCGATTGTATTCCAAAACACAAGCGCGGGTCAATGAGAAAGGCCATGTTTTCATATGACCTTTCACATTTCTGTCAACAACTTAGGCTTCGTCAGAACCCTCTGAGGCTGGCAAATTAAACAGGGCCTCGGCTTGCGCACGTGGATCGTGCTCAGCTTCCATCAGACGCAGCTCTTCAGCCTCACGCCCTTCCTTGTCCTTGCGTGCCTTGTGGAAGGCCATGCCCGTACCCGCAGGGATCAGGCGACCCACAATCACGTTTTCTTTCAGACCACGCAATTCGTCGCGCTTGCCCATGATGGCCGCTTCGGTCAATACGCGGGTTGTTTCCTGGAAGGAAGCAGCCGAGATGAACGAATCGGTCGACAAGGACGCTTTGGTAATACCCAGCAGAATGTTTTGGTAAGTTGCCTCACGCTTGTTCTCGCTGCGCATTTTGTCGTTCGCATCCAACAGCTCGGAGCGCTCAACCTGCTCGCCCGGGATGAAACCTGTTTCACCCGGATCATCCACGATGACGCGACGCAACATTTGACGCACAATCACTTCAATGTGCTTGTCGTTAATCTTCACGCCTTGCAAACGGTAAACGTCCTGAACCTCGTCAACAATGTAACGAGCCAGTGCTTCGATACCCAACAAACGCAAGATGTCGTGTGGATCTGCTGGTCCGTCCACAATGGACTCACCCTTGTTCACCACCTGGCCGTCGTGCACCAGTACGTGCTTGTCTTTGGGAATCAGGAACTCGTGAGACACGCCGTCCAGGTCAGTGATGACCAGACGCTGCTTACCCTTGGTGTCTTTACCGAAGGAAACCGTACCTGTGACTTCGGCCAGCATGCCGGCGTCTTTGGGTGAGCGGGCTTCAAACAATTCAGCCACTCGAGGCAGACCACCTGTAATGTCACGGGTTTTCTGGCTTTCTTGAGGAATACGGGCCAGAACTTCACCCACGGACACGTCCTGGTTGTCGCGCACGGTAATCAGCGCACCGACCGGGAAGCTGATGTTCACAGAGTGATCGGAACCCGCGATTTTCACTTCGTTGCCCTGAGGATCGATCAACTTCACCTGGGGACGTTCGCCCTTACTACCGGCTGTACGACGTTTGGCATCGATAACCACCAGAGTAGACAAACCAGTTACGTCGTCGATCTGCTTGGCAACGGTTGCACCTTCTTCGATGTTCTCGAAGCGGATTTTACCGGCATACTCGGTCACGATTGGACGTGTCAATGGATCCCAGGTGGCCAGCATCGCACCAGCCTTGACCTGATTGCCATCGAGAACCGCCAGTGTGGCACCGTAAGGCACTTTGTGGCGCTCACGCTCACGACCAAAGTCGTCCGTGATCAAGACTTCACCCGAGCGGGAAATCACGATTTGCTCGCCTTTGCCGTTGGTCACATAGCGCATGGTGGCCGTGAAACGGATAACACCGTTCGACTTGGCCTCAATGCTGGACACCACTGCGGCGCGTGAAGCAGCACCACCAATGTGGAAGGTACGCATGGTCAACTGGGTACCTGGCTCACCAATGGACTGGGCAGCAATAACACCCACAGCCTCACCGTTGTTGACCAAGTAACCGCGACCCAAGTCACGACCGTAGCATTTGGCACACAGGCCGTAACGTGTTTCGCACGACAGCGGGGTGCGCACGCGTACTTCGTCAATGCCCAAATGATCAATCAGTTCAACCGCATCTTCGTCGAGCAACTTGCCCACTTCAAACACGGTTTCCTGAGTTTCAGGATTGACCACGTCAGCGACCACAACACGACCCAAAATACGATCGCGCAAGGCTTCGATGACTTCACCACCCTCGACCAGGGCCTTCATGGCCACGCCGTTGGAGGTACCACAATCGTCTTCAACCACGACCAAATCCTGGGTCACGTCAACCAGACGACGCGTCAAGTAACCGGAGTTTGCGGTTTTCAACGCCGTGTCGGCCAGACCTTTACGTGCACCGTGGGTTGAAATGAAGTACTGCAACACATTCAAACCTTCGCGGAAGTTCGCGATGATCGGTGTTTCAATAATGGAGCCGTCCGGCTTGGCCATCAGACCACGCATACCAGCCAGCTGTCGGATCTGCGCTGCAGAACCACGGGCGCCGGAGTCGGCCATCATGTAAATCGCGTTAAACGATTCCTGACGAACTTCATTGCCATTGCGATCGGTCACTGGCTCAGTGGCCAATTGCTCCATCATGGCTTTGCCCACTTGGTCACCTGCGCGGCCCCAGATGTCCACAACCTTGTTGTAACGCTCGCCTTGGGTTACCAAGCCGGACGTGTACTGGGACTGAATTTCTTTCACTTCTGCTTCGGCTGCGGCAATGATGACCTGCTTCTGGGCGGGTACAACCATGTCACCCATGGCAATCGAAATACCACCACGAGTTGCCATGCGGAAACCAAACTGCATCAGCTTGTCGGCAAAAATGACAGTTTCTCGCAGGCCACAGCGACGGAAAGACGCGTTGATCAGGCGGGAAATTTCTTTTTTCTTCAAAGGACGATCAATGAAGGAGAACGGCAGACCTGGTGGAAGGATCTCAGACAACAAGGCGCGGCCCACGGTTGTTTCATAACGTGTACGCTTGGATGTTTTTTCGCCAGTTTCCTTGTTCACATCGTATTCAGTGACGCGAACAGTCACGCGGGTGGCCAGTTCCACTTCCTTGTTGTCGTAGGCACGATTTACTTCGCCCACGTCCGAGAACATGATGCCCTCGTTCTTGCCGTTCACTTTGTCGCGGGTGGTGTAATACAAACCCAACACGATGTCTTGTGAAGGAACAATCGAAGGATCACCGTTGGCCGGGAACAACACGTTGTTGGAGGCCAGCATCAGGGTGCGTGCTTCGATCTGAGCTTCCAGAGACAAAGGCACGTGTACCGCCATTTGGTCACCGTCGAAGTCGGCGTTGAACGCCGCACAAACCAATGGGTGCAACTGAATGGCCTTGCCTTCAATCAGTACAGGCTCGAAAGCCTGAATACCCAAACGGTGAAGCGTTGGCGCACGGTTCAACATGACCGGATGCTCGCGAATCACTTCTTCCAGAATGTCCCAAACAATGGGTTCCTGGTTTTCGACAAATTTCTTGGCTTGCTTGATGGTCGTAGCAATACCCATCACTTCCAAGCGATTGAAAATGAAAGGCTTGAACAACTCAAGTGCCATCAGCTTGGGCAAACCACACTGGTGCAGTTTCAACTGAGGACCCACCACAATCACGGAACGACCGGAGTAGTCCACGCGCTTGCCCAGCAAGTTTTGACGGAAACGGCCGCCCTTGCCTTTGATCATGTCGGCCAATGACTTCAATGGACGCTTGTTGGCGCCTGTCATGGCTTTGCCGCGACGACCGTTGTCAAGCAGCGAGTCTACGGCTTCCTGCAGCATGCGCTTTTCGTTGCGCACGATGATGTCAGGCGCATTCAATTCCAGCAAACGCTTCAAGCGGTTGTTTCGGTTGATGACTCGACGATACAAATCGTTCAGATCAGATGTTGCAAAACGACCACCATCGAGCGGCACCAATGGACGCAATTCTGGTGGCAGCACCGGCAACACTTCCAGAATCATCCACTCGGGCTTGATGCCGGATTTCTGGAAACCTTCAAGCACTTTCAGGCGCTTGGCAATTTTCTTGATCTTGGCTTCGGAATTGGTGGTACCCAACTCGTCACGCAAGGTTGTAACCTCACGATCAATGTCGATGGACTTCAACAATTCCTTGATGCCTTCAGCACCCATGAAAGCCACAAAATCATCGCCATATTCTTCCTGCTTGGCGAGGTAATCTTCCTCGGTCAGCAACTGCGCGCGCTTCAGCGGTGTCATGCCAGGCTCAACAACCACGAAACCTTCGAAGTACAGCACACGTTCGATGTCCCGCAAAGTCATGTCCAGCACCATACCCAAACGGGACGGCAAAGACTTCAGGAACCAGATGTGCGCGACAGGCGAGGCCAAATCAATGTGGCCCATGCGCTCACGACGCACTTTGGCCAAAGTGACTTCAACACCGCACTTCTCGCAAATTACGCCACGATGCTTCAGGCGCTTGTACTTGCCACACAAACATTCATAGTCTTTGATTGGGCCAAAAATCTTGGCACAAAACAGACCATCACGCTCGGGCTTGAAGGTGCGGTAGTTGATGGTTTCTGGTTTTTTGACTTCACCGAAAGACCACGAACGGATTTTGTCGGGCGATGCGATCGCAATTTTGATTGCGTCGAACTGCTCGTCTTGCTGGACCTGCTTAAACAGATCTAATAAAGCTTTCATTTAAATACCTCCGTCGCGACCGATCAATTACGGTCCAGATCAATATCAATACCGAGTGAGCGGATTTCTTTCACGAGTACGTTGAAAGATTCCGGCATACCGGCATCAATCGTGTGATCACCTTTGACCAAATTCTCATACACCTTCGTACGACCATTCACGTCGTCTGACTTCACAGTCAGCATTTCTTGCAGAACGTACGATGCGCCGTATGCTTCCAAAGCCCACACTTCCATCTCACCGAAACGCTGACCACCGAACTGGGCTTTACCACCCAATGGCTGCTGCGTGACCAGAGAGTATGGTCCGGTTGAACGGGCGTGCATTTTGTCATCCACCAAGTGGTGAAGTTTCAGCACATGCTTGTAACCAACGGTAACCTTGCGGTCGAATGCATCACCTGTGCGACCGTCGTACAAGGTCACTTGGGTTTTGGATTCGTTCAGGCCCAAGGCCTGCACGCGGGGGTCTTCGTCGGGGTAAGCCAAGCGAAGCATTTCAAGAATGTCTTCCTCGTTTGCACCATCGAACACTGGCGTGGCGAATGGCATGCCCTTGGTCAGGTTTCTACTCATGTTGATGATTTCCTGATCGCTCAGGGAATCAAGATCAACAGTGGTACCAGTACCGTTGTATACCTTGTGCAGGTATTCGCGCAGACGCGCTACCGCATTTTGTTCACGCAGCATTTCATTGATGCGATCGCCGATACCTTTCGCGGCCCAACCCAGGTGGGTCTCCAGAATTTGACCCACGTTCATACGGGAAGGTACGCCCAAGGGGTTCAATACGATGTCCACAGGACGACCATCGGCCATGTGCGGCAAATCTTCCACAGGCACGATTTTCGAGACCACACCCTTGTTACCGTGGCGACCGGCCATTTTGTCACCTGGCTGCAAGCGACGCTTGACCGCCAGATAAACCTTGACCATCTTCAGAACGCCCGGTGGCAGTTCATCGCCCTGTGTCAACTTCTTGCGCTTCTCTTCAAAAGCCAGGTCGAACTGGTGACGCTTGTCTTCAATCGACTTCTTCAGCGCTTCGAGCTGACCCGCCGCTTCTTCTTCGGCGAGACGAATATCAAACCAGTGGTGATGATCGACTTCCTTCAGGTATTCAGCGGTAATCTTGCTGCCCTTGGCCAGCTTGGCTGGACCACCGTTGGCGACTTTGCCAACAAGGAAGCGCTCAATACGACTGAATGCATCAGCTTCAACAATGCGCATTTGGTCGTTCAAATCGAGGCGATAGCGCTTCAGTTCATCGTCAATGATGGACTGGGCACGTTTGTCGCGAACGATACCTTCACGGGTAAAGACCTGTACGTCGATCACAGTACCTGTCATGCCAGAAGGCACGCGCAGGGATGTGTCTTTTACGTCAGATGCTTTTTCACCGAAAATGGCGCGCAGCAGTTTCTCTTCGGGAGTCAGCTGGGTTTCGCCTTTTGGCGTTACCTTGCCGACCATGACATCGCCCGCCTGCACTTCAGCGCCGATGTACACGATGCCGGACTCATCCAGACGTGACAACTGGGCCTCGGACAGGTTGGAAATGTCGCGTGTGATTTCTTCGGAACCCAGCTTGGTGTCGCGGGCAACCACTGACAACTCTTCAATGTGAATTGAGGTGTAACGGTCTTCAGCAACAACGCGCTCAGAGATCAAAATCGAATCTTCGAAGTTGTATCCGTTCCAAGGCATAAAAGCGACCAGCATGTTCTGGCCCAAGGCCAATTCGCCCAGGTCAGTCGATGCACCATCCGCAATTACATCGCCCTTGGCAATGATGTCGCCCTTGTTCACGATTGGACGCTGGTTGATGTTGGTGTTCTGGTTAGAACGTGTGTACTTGGTCAGGTTGTAGATGTCTACGCCCACGGAACCTGTTTCCACTTCATTGTCGTTTACGCGAATCACGATGCGGTTTGCATCGACGTAATCAACAACACCACCATGGTCTGCAACGATCACTGTACCCGAGTCAACAGCCACAGTGCGCTCAATACCTGTACCCGCGAATGGCTTCTCGGGACGCAGACAGGGAACGGCCTGACGCTGCATGTTGGCACCCATCAAGGCGCGGTTTGCATCGTCGTGTTCCAGGAATGGAATGAGTGATGCAGCAACAGACACGATCTGGCCTGGTGCAACGTCCATCAACTCAACGCCAGACGGGTCCATCAATTCGAATTCGCCGGCCACACGACAAGACACCAGGTCACCGACCAAGCGCTTTTTCTCGTCAATTTCCGCGTTCGCCTGGGCAATTACGAAACGACCTTCTTCGATGGCTGACAGGTAGACGATTTCATCGGAGACCACACCACCTTCAACCTTGCGGTAAGGAGTTTCCAGGAAGCCGTACTCGTTCAAACGAGCAAACATCGCCATGGAGTTGATCAAACCAATGTTTGGACCTTCAGGCGTTTCGATTGGGCACACACGACCGTAGTGGGTGGTGTGCACGTCACGAACTTCAAAGCCTGCGCGCTCACGGGTCAAACCGCCAGGGCCCAAGGCTGAAACGCGACGCTTGTGCGTAATTTCAGACAGCGGGTTGGTTTGATCCATAAACTGCGACAACTGGGAAGAACCGAAGAACTCCTTGATTGCAGCAGAGATTGGCTTGGAGTTGATCAGGTCGTGCGGCATGAGGTTCTCGGCTTCCGCCTGACCCAAACGCTCTTTCACTGCACGCTCAACACGCACCAAACCAGCGCGGAACTGGTTTTCAGCCAGCTCGCCTACGCAGCGAACACGACGGTTACCCAAGTGATCGATATCGTCGATTTCGCCATTGCCGTTGCGCAAGTCAACCAGAATCTTGATAACGGCCAAGATGTCGTCGTCTTGCAGCACCATTGCACCTTCCACTTCAGGACGGCCAACTCGGCGGTTGAACTTCATGCGACCCACGCGCGACAGATCGTAAGAATCTTCGCTGTAGAACAGACGGTTGAACAGCATTTCCACCGCTTCTTCCGTGGGTGGCTCGCCTGGGCGCATCATGCGATAAATCGCAACGCGCGCAGCGGTTTGATCCGCTGTTTCATCGGTGCGCAGGGTTTGCGAAATATAGGCACCGTGATCCAGTTCGTTGGTGAAAATGGTTTCAACCACTTTCACACCTGCATCACGGATTTTGCCCATGATTTCTTCGGTGATTTCGTCATTGGCGGAGGCCACCACTTCACCGGTGCTTGCATCGACAATGTTTTTGGCCAATGTACGGCCAATCAGGAAGTCTTCGGGTACAGAAATTTTCTTCAAGCCAGCTGCTTCGATGTCACGAATGTGCTTGGCGTTGATGCGTTTGTCCTTCTGAACCAGAACCTTGCCAGCCTTGTCCACAATGTCGAATTTCGCAACTTCACCTTTCAGGCGCGAAGTAACGAGATCCATAGAGGCGCCTTCCGATTTGATCTCGAACTGATCAAACTCAAAGAAGGTGGACAGGATTTGCTCATTGTTCATGCCAATGGCTTTGAGCAAAATCGTGACTGGCATCTTGCGACGGCGGTCTACGCGGAAATACAGAATGTCCTTGGGATCAAACTCGAAATCGAGCCAAGAGCCACGATACGGAATGATACGAGCCGAGAACAGCAACTTGCCAGAGCTGTGGGTTTTGCCACGGTCGTGTTCGAAAAACACACCGGGGGAACGGTGCAACTGAGACACGATCACACGCTCGGTACCGTTGATCACGAAAGAACCGTTTTGTGTCATGAGCGGCAATTCGCCCATGTACACTTCCTGCTCCTTGACCTCTTTCACCGTGGGCTTGCTGGCCTCACGGTCCAACAGCACCAAGCGCACGCGTGCACGCAGTGGCGAGCAAAAGGTTAAGCCGCGCTGCTGACATTCTTTGACGTCAAAAGCAGGTTCACCCAGTGCGTACTGAACGAATTCCAAGCGGGCATAGCCGTTGTGCGAAACAATTGGAAATACAGACTGAAATGCTGCCTGTAACCCTTGTTCTGCACGCTTTTCAACGGGGAGACCCAATTGAAGAAAGTCAGTGTAAGAGTCAAGTTGAGTGGTGAGAAGGTACGGTACATCCAAAACTGGAGGCCGTTTCGCAAAGCTTTTGCGTATGCGTTTTTTCTCGGTGGCAGAGTAAGACATATTTTCTGTCCTGATGTCGAGCGGATTAAGCGATATGCATGTGTTCTACACATGGCTTAACACACTCTAGTTTGTAATCGCTCTTTCAAGCGCAAAAAGCCCGGAGGCAAAAACCCCCGGGCATTTCAAAAACCGACATTACTTAACGTCGACTTTTGCACCAGCTTCTTCAAGTTGCTTCTTGACGTCATCGGCTTCAGCTTTGGAAACGCCTTCCTTAACAGCTTTGGGCGCGCCGTCAACCAGGTCTTTCGCTTCTTTCAGGCCCAGACCTGTTAGTGCGCGAACTACCTTAATTACGTTTACTTTGCTTTCGCCAGCAGCAGTCAGAATTACGTCGAATTCTGTCTTCTCTTCAGCGGCAGCAGCACCACCAGCAGCAGGAGCAGCAGCAACTGCAACAGCAGCAGCAGCGGCAGAAACGCCAAACTTCTCTTCCATTTCTTTGATCAGTTCGGACAGTTCGAGTACGGTCATGCCAGCGATGGCGTCGAGGATTTCGGCTTTAGTTGCCATTTGAGTATTCTCCAGTTAAAAGTTTGATTCGGCTATCTTGAAAAAAGTTAAGCAGCTTGCGATTCTTTCTGATCACGAACGGCAGCAACACCGCGAACAAATTTCGTAGGTACTTCGTTGAGCGTACGTACGAATGTCGCGATAGGTGCTTGCATCGTGCCCAGCAATTTCGACAGAAGCTCGTCACGACTTGGCATGGTGGCCAGGGCCTTCACACCATCTGCACCCATCACCTGACCTGGCAGCGCACCGCCGGTCAGAACGAGTTTGTCGTTTGTCTTCGCGAAATTGACCAACACTTTGGCTGCTGCCACGGGATCAGCACTGATACCGTAAATCAGCGGGCCAGCCATTTTGCTGGACAGACCTTCGAAGGCTGTACCGGCAATGGCTCGCTTTGCCAACGTGTTCTTCAGAACACGCAAATAAACACCTGCTGCACGAGCATCCTTGCGGAGCTGCGTCACACTTTCTACAGACAGACCACGATATTCAGCAACAACCACTGCTTGAGCGCTGGCCAATTGACCAGTGATCTCTTCAATGACTGCTGCTTTTTCTTGGCGATTCAATGCCACGGTCTTTCTCCAAAAAGAAGCGCTTATTGCACTGTTTAAAACAGGCGACCGAAATCAAGCTTTGAACATTCATTCATTACTTTTACTCGGGACCGCCATCTAGGTTGGATGGTTTTTTAAAAAATCGGATTTAAACTACAAACCCTCAATTTCCAACGGTCTTTGACAACCTGCAAACCCTGACGAATCAGGATTCACAGCCCAAAGTTCTTTATTGACCCAACACGGATGTCTGGTCAACGCGTACACCACCACCCATGGTGCTGGATACGGCAATTTTTCTCAGGTACACACCCTTGGACGATGCTGGCTTGGATTTGTTCAACGCGTCCAGCAAAGCGGACAAGTTGGACTTCAGCTTTTCGACATCAAAAGAAGCGCGACCGATTGTGCAATGGATAATGCCGGCCTTGTCGGTACGGAACTGTACTTGACCTGCCTTGGCGTTTTTAACCGCTGTGGCCACATCAGGAGTTACCGTGCCAACCTTTGGGTTTGGCATCAGGCCACGTGGACCCAGAATTTGACCCAAGGTACCCACGATACGCATGGTGTCGGGGGAGGCAATCACCACGTCGAAATTCATGTTGCCTGCTTTAACTTCGGCAGCCAGATCATCCATGCCCACGATATCAGCGCCGGCGGCCTTGGCTTCTTCCGCTTTTGCGCCCTGCGCAAACACAGCCACGCGAACTGTTTTACCAGTACCAGCAGGCAACACCACTGAACCACGAACAACCTGGTCAGATTTACGTGCATCAACGCCCAACTGAATGGCTGCGTCAACAGACTCGTCGAACTTTGCAGTTGCAGTTTCTTTGATCAAACCAAGGGCTTGATCTACGGGGTATACCGCATTGCGATCGATTTTTGCGCGCAATGCTTGAGTGCGTTTAGACAACTTAGCCATTTATAGACCCTCCACCACAATGCCCATGCTGCGAGCTGAACCAGCGATGGTGCGCACGGCAGCATCCATGTCAGCAGCGGTCAGGTCAGGCATTTTTGTTTTTGCAATTTCTTCAGCCTGCTCACGAGTAATTTTGCCCACTTTGTCCAAATGAGGACGTGGTGAACCCTTCGTGATTTTGGCTGCTTTCTTGATCAGCACAGTCGCAGGAGGAGTCTTCATGATGAACGTGAAGGACTTGTCTGCGAATGCAGTAATCACCACTGGAATTGGCAAGCCTGGCTCCATGCCCTGAGTTTGGGCATTGAACGCTTTACAGAATTCCATGATGTTCAGACCACGCTGACCCAATGCTGGACCGATGGGTGGGGATGGGTTTGCCTTACCAGCCGGAACTTGCAGCTTGATAAAGCCAATGATTTTCTTGGCCATTGAAATTTCTCCGTGAGTTCAAGCGCAGCCAAAGGCCGCTCCTCTTATTGCTTGAATTACCGTGCTTCCTGTCAGCAATTAAATACAGGCGGCGGGAAAACGTGCAGCTTTCAGGTCAAACCTTTTCAACCTGATGAAAATCAAGCTCAACGGGTGTGGCACGACCAAAAATGGTGACAGACACTCGCAGCTTACTTTTCTCGTAATTAATTTCTTCAACGTTGCCATTGAAATCGGCAAAAGGACCCTCTTTGACACGAACCATTTCACCGACCTCATACAATACTTTCGGACGCGGCTTCTCAGCGCCTTCCTGCATCTGCTGCATGATCTTGTCCACTTCTTTCTGGGAAATTGGCGTGGGGCGATTGCCCGTACCACCCACAAAGCCAGTGACCTTTGGTGTGTTCTTGACCAAGTGCCAGGAGTCATCGGTCATTTCCATTTCAACCAGCACATAGCCCGGGAAGAAACGACGCTCGGAAATGGACTTTTGACCGCCCTTGATTTCAACCACCTCTTCGGAGGGAACCAGGATTTGGCCAAACAAGTCCGAAAACTCGGAACGGTCAATGCGCTCCTGCAGTGCTCGCTGCACACTCTTCTCAAGTCCTGAGTAAGCGTGCACCACGTACCAGCGTTTTGACATTATATTGTCCACCCTAAAATCAGATCGTAGAACACCCACTCAAGCGTTTTGTCCACCAGAAGAAGATAGATCGACATGATCAACACGAATACAAAGACCACACCGGTCATTTGCATACCTTCCTTGCGGGTGGGCCAAACAACGCGCTTGGCTTCGTTCACGGAATCTTTGGCGAATCCCACAAACCGCTTGCCGGTTTGAGAGAGCAGAAAACTGCCTGCCGCCAGCACAACACCCAACAAGACAACGCCAAGGCGAATGAAGAAATCTTCTGCTGACAAAACCTGATAAGCCACCGCACCGCCGATTGCAAAGGCAACCGCCAGCACAAGCATCAGCTTGTCCTGCCCTGTAGATACTGTTTGAATGTCGTTTTGTGCCATATTTTTAAAATGTAAACCGCCGCTGAATCGCTTCAGCGGCGACGGTCCTACCAAATTTGGCAGGGCAAGAGGGAATCGAACCCACAACCTTCGGTTTTGGAGACCGACGCTCTGCCAATTGAGCTATTGCCCTAAAAAACTCGAATATTACTTGGTAATTTTGGCAACTACGCCAGCACCTACCGTACGGCCACCTTCGCGAATCGCGAAACGCAGACCTTCTTCCATCGCGATCGGGGCAATCAATTCAACATTGATCGACACGTTGTCGCCTGGCAGTACCATTTCCTTGTCCGCAGGCAAGCTGATTGAGCCTGTTACGTCGGTTGTACGGAAATAAAACTGTGGACGGTAGTTGTTAAAGAATGGCGTGTGACGGCCACCTTCTTCTTTGCTCAACACGTACACTTCGGCACTAAAGCCTGTGTGCGGCTTGATCGTACCTGGCTTGGCCAACACCTGACCACGCTCCACGTCTTCACGCTTGGTACCACGCAGCAACACACCCACGTTGTCACCCGCCTGACCCTGGTCCAGCAACTTGCGGAACATTTCAACGCCGGTACAAATGGTCTTGACCGTGTCCTTGATGCCCACGATTTCGATTTCTTCACCAACCTTCACAATACCGCGCTCGATACGACCGGTTACCACGGTGCCGCGACCGGAGATGGAGAACACGTCTTCGATTGGCATCAGGAACGCGCCGTCAATGGCACGCTCGGGTGTCGGAATGTAGGTGTCCAGTGCTTCGGCCAACTGCTTGATCGCGCCTTCGCCCAGATCGCCTGTGTCGCCTTCCAGCGCCAGCTTGGCTGAACCCTTTACGATTGGCACGTCGTCGCCCGGGAAGTCGTAGGAAGACAACAACTCACGCACTTCCATTTCAACCAGTTCCAACAACTCTTCGTCGTCCACCATGTCGCACTTGTTCAAAAACACGATGATGTAAGGCACGCCAACCTGACGGGCCAACAAAATGTGCTCACGTGTCTGGGGCATGGGGCCGTCGGCTGCTGAACACACCAGAATCGCGCCGTCCATCTGCGCTGCACCGGTAATCATGTTCTTGACGTAGTCGGCGTGGCCTGGGCAATCCACGTGCGCATAGTGACGTGACTCAGTCTCGTACTCTACGTGCGCTGTGTTAATCGTAATGCCGCGTGCCTTCTCTTCTGGCGCCGCATCAATCTGGTCGTAGCCCTTGGCTTCACCATGGCCGCTCAGGCGCGCCAATACTGTTGTGATCGCCGCTGTCAATGTTGTCTTGCCATGGTCCACGTGACCAATCGTTCCAACGTTTACGTGTGGCTTCTTACGCTCAAACTTTTCTTTTGCCATGACGACCTCGGTGCGGGCACCCAACGATGCGAGTGCGGTTATAACGGTATGGTGCTCATGGGCAGGATCGAACTGCCGACCTCTCCCTTACCAAGGGAGTGCTCTACCACTGAGCCACATGAGCAACTTTCTATTAAAGCCTGGAGCGGGTGAAGGGAATCGAACCCTCGTCTTAAGCTTGGAAGGCTTCAGCTCTACCATTGAGCTACACCCGCACACCTTGTGAACCCCTTTTCAAGGGCGCACTCGGTTAAACTGCTTGAATTCTTGGTGGAGAGAGTTGGATTCGAACCAACGTAGGCGTAAGCCAACAGATTTACAGTCTGCCCCCTTTAGCCACTCGGGCATCTCTCCAAAAGAGAACCCCGGATTATGGATGCTTTTTTAAACAACGTCAACACCTCATGCCCCCTTTCCGTCTTATTTGTATATTAATTCTCGGTTTTTCGAGTGGACTACCACTAGCGCTGACAGGAAGCACCCTGCAAGCCTGGCTCGCAGTTGAAAATGTGGACATCAAAACCATTGGTTTGTATGCCGTGGTGGGATTTCCCTACACCTACAAATTCTTGTGGTCGCCCTTTCTGGATTATCTGAAGCCCGGTTTTTTTGATCAAAGGCGAGGCTGGATTGCGTTGATGCAATTGGCTTGCGCTGGACTGATTGCTGCCATGGCATTTGTGGATGCCCACTCTGCCTGGACCGTTGCAGCGGTGGCAGTGGCAATCGCCTTTTGTTCATCGACCCAGGACATGGCAATTGACGCCTACCGTACCGACCTGTTACCTGCCCCGGAACGGGGCCTTGGCGCAGCTTATTACGTGACTGGCTACCGGGTAGCCATGCTGGTGTCGGGTGGACTGGCCCTGATACTGGCTGGCGAATACTTGGGCTGGACTGGCACTTACCTCTTGATGGCAGGGCTGATTGCAGCCTGCGCCGTGATTACCGCCTTGAGCCCTACAGCTGACACGCCTGAGGACCTGGCAAAACGCGAGCTAAAAAGAAAGCTGTTTGACATTGTGAAAGAGTCGACACGCAACTTTATGAGCAAAGAAGCAGCCATCTGGATTTTGCTGCTGATTGTGCTTTACAAAGTGGGGGACGCATTTGCAGGATCATTGACCACCGCATTTTTGCTCAAGGGACTGGGCTTTACATTGACCGAGGTGGGAGCGGTGAACAAGACAGTGAGCCTGATTGCCACCTTGATGGGCGCATTCCTGGGCGGGGCACTGATGACCCGGATGGGCTTGTATGGTTCGTTGATGCTTTTCGGTATTTTCCAAGCCGTGTCCAATCTGTCGTTTTGGGTACTCTCGGTTATCGAGCCGAATATTTGGGCGATGGGGGGAGCAGTATTTGTCGAGAACCTGTGTGGCGGCATGGGCACGGCGGCCTTTGTGGGTTTGCTGACCAGCCTGTGCAGCAAAGAGTTCTCGGCCACGCAATACGCTTTGCTTTCATCGCTTGCAGCCATGGGTCGTGTTTATTTGGCAGCCCCTGCTGGGTATGTGGTGGACGCCTATGGATGGAGCGATTTTTTCGTTTTCTCGACGCTGGCCGCCCTGCCTGGGCTAATCGCGCTTTATTTGCTTCGATCGAGCATCCAGAAACTGGCGAGGTGAGCAGTTGTGCCATTTCTGGAAGGCGTGAATAAATGCCGAGGGTGATGAATAGCCCAGCCGGGCGGAGACCTCTGACACGCTGAGCCCGGTTGAACTCAGCAGTTCTTCGGCCATGGTTTGACGCACTTCGGCGAGCAAGTCGCGATAACTGGTGCCCTCGTCCGTGAGCCGCCTGCGCAGGGTGCGCTCGGTCATGAAGTGATCGGTGGCAATT
The DNA here is from genome assembly GCF_005871185.1 of Limnobacter alexandrii. Lineage (GTDB taxonomy): Bacteria > Pseudomonadota > Gammaproteobacteria > Burkholderiales > Burkholderiaceae_B > Limnobacter > Limnobacter alexandrii. Next base: position 882,513 of record NZ_SWKN01000006.1, on the reverse strand, counting down.
TGGGCAAGGCTCGGGGAAGACGACAAATCAGCAAGCAATTTGTTGCGCAACCAGGCGGACACACCCCCCCTTTGCATTCGGCGGGACAGCAGATTGTCCAGCTGGGTTTCACAAAATCTGGCGCTGTGCTCGTTGGCTTTGGGCAGGGGCAAGTTCAGCCATTGCTCATCGAATGTCGCCCGGTTGACGGCAGCATTGAACTGCGGAATACAGCCGAACATGGCCTCGTACTGCGCCATGGGTGCATTGGGCGCAAATGCAAATTCAACTGCGCGCAACGGCAAGGTGACACCAAACAATTCACGCTGCAAAACCTGAATGGCGGAACAATCCCGCTCGGCGACAAATGAACGCACCGCCGGGGGCAAATGATCCACGGACAACACCATGGATGCCAGACCATTGCCCAAGGTCAGCTCGACTTTGGAAAAGGCAAAGGTTAGATCAAGGTATCGCAAGCCAAGCTCGACAGCCTGTCTGAAAGTTGGGCTGGTGATCAAGGCATAGCCCCAAATGCCATAGGTGGTCAGGTGATATTCGGAGCCAGCCATAAGCCCCAGCCCAGGCACTTTGCCATGCAGACGAACCAGATTGTGGATCACTTGCAATTCTTGATCAGGATCGATTTCAACATGGGGATCATCGAGCTGGGCTGGCAATATGGAAGAGCCGGTGAGCAGCGCACTGCGCGTAGAACCGAGCCTTACGCCCAGTTCACTGAGGATTTTCACGCTAACAACGGTTCGGCGAGCTGGCATAGGGGTGCGGGTTTTGTCCGGAAATATCAACCATGGTTGATTGTAATCAAGTTCTGGCAGGGTGTGTGGCTTCTACACTGTCATGAAACAAAACCACAGGAGACATTGCTTGAACCAATTGCTGAATGAGTTTGGATGGGCCGGTCCCGACAAGAAAACACTGATTGAGAAACATGCTTTGCCCACATCGATATTTCTCGACTGTATGGGCATCAAAGTGCATGTGAGTATTGAGGGCAGTGGGCCGGATGTGGTGATGATTCACGGTTTTGCCGCCAGCTTGCACACCTGGAGCGATGTTTGCGCGCACATGAGCAAACAATTCAGGATTATTCGTTTCGATTTGCCCCCATTCGGTTTGACAGGGCCTGCAGTGGACGAGAAAGGCAATATTCGGAAAATGGATGTGGCCTTTTATCAGCAGTTCGTCGATGCCGTGCTGGATGAGTTGGCGATTAAAAAATGCGTCATGATCGGCAATTCATTTGGTGGTTTTTTGAGCTGGGACCAGGCTCAAAGACACCCGGAGCGGGTGCGAGGCTTGATTATTTCTGACGCGGTGGGTTACCAGCAGCCATTGCCGATTTACATCACCCTGTTCACGATCAAACCGATTGCTTGGCTGACCAGATACACGGTGCCCGCGTTTTTGTTGCGAATGGCTGTGCGGGATGTGTACGGCGACAAACGCAAACTTAAAAAGGAAGTGCTGGACAGATACCTTGAGCTGTTTATGCACAAACCGAACCGAAGCGCCGTGGGCCAGATGGTGGGTGTATTCACGGATGGTGAGCTAGGTTCGGAACGTTTGCCGGAAATTCAGTGCAAGACATTGATTGTGTGGGGCGGCGACGACCGATGGGTGAGCATTGAAATGGCAGGGCGGTTCAACCGGGATATTCCAAACTCTGAACTGAAGGTGTATCGAGAGGTGGGCCACATTCCGATGGAAGAGACGCCCGATCGTTTCGCAGCGGATTGTATTTCTTTTATTGAATCGCTTTAACTGAATTGGTGGCAAACAAGATGAAAAACAAAGTGGTGTTTATTACTGGTGGTGCTCGAGGTCTTGGTGCCGGTTTGGCTGCGAAAGTGCTTAGCAAGGGTGGCAAGGCTTTTATTGTGGATTTGAATGCTGAAGCCGTGTTCGAGCAAGTGGAAACATTGGGCGGCGAGGCAATTGCCGGCTGCCAGGCCAATGTGTGCAAGCCTGCTGACCTTGAGCTTGCGATGGCGGAGTGCAAAGAACGTTTTGGCCGGATTGATGTGGTGGTTGTGAATGCGGGCATTTTGAAAATGGGTTCAATTGAACACATGAACCCCGCTGATTTTGATGCTGTGATGCAGGTGAATGTGAATGGCGCATTCAACACCATTCGCGCTGGCATTCCTTACCTGCGCGAGACCAAGGGTTATTTGCAAGTTATTTCCTCACTGGCTGCTGCAATTCACACCCCATTGATGGGGCATTATGCGGCATCAAAAGCGGCGGTTGAGGCGCTGGCGGATGTTGCGCGCCAAGAGCTTGCACTGGACGGCATTGACGTGGGCTGTGTACACCCGACGTTTACCAACACCGCCATGATTCAAGAAGTGAATGCAGGCGTGCTGTGGGGCGGCCACAAAGGTGCATTTGGTGCCATTGAACCAAAGCAGGTGATTGATGCGATGTACCGCGGCATTGAAAAACGCCAGCGTAAAATTATCGCGCCCAAAACCATTGCCCCACTTGTGTTGGCACCCGGTTTATTTCACCGGGTGGCAGAGGGCTTGAGCAGGTTACAGGGCTCGGAACAAGCCTTGAAAAAATTCAAGGCCGAAGAGAGTGAGTCGCTTACTCGACGGTAACCGACTTCGCCAGGTTGCGGGGTTTGTCCACATCAGTGCCCTTCACCAGCGCCACATGATAGGACAACAGTTGCAATGGCAAGGTGTGCAAAATCGGGGACAAATGCCCGGCGTGATCCAGCAGGTTGATCACGTGCACGCCATCGGCTTTTTCGATTTTGGTGTCGCGGTCTGCAAAAATGTAAAGCTCGCCACCACGTGCGCGAACTTCCTGCAAGTTCGACTTCAACTTTTCGATCAGCGTGTCTTTGGGGGCAACCGCCACCACTGGCATGTCTGCATCTACAAGCGCCAAGGGGCCGTGCTTCAGTTCCCCTGCTGCATACGCCTCGGCGTGAATGTAGCTGATTTCCTTCAGTTTCAATGCACCTTCCATGGCAATGGGGTAATGCACGCCACGCCCCAAAAACAAGGCATGACGCTTCTCTGCAAAGCTGGCTGCCAAGGCCTTGATTTCAGGCTCGAGCGCCAAAATGTTTTGCATGGCCGAAGGCAAGTGGCGCAGTTGCGTGAGCAAGGTTTTTTCTTGCGCAACGGTGAGTTTGCCGCGCAACTTGGCCATGACCAAGGTGAAAGTGAAAAGCGCAGCAAGCTGCGTGGTGAAAGCTTTGGTGGATGCCACACCAATTTCGGGCCCTGCGCGTGTCAGGAATTTTAAGTTACTGGCGCGAATCAGCGCGGACTCCGGCACATTGCAAATGGACAGCGCATTCACCATGCCTTGAGATTTGGCGTGCTCGAGCGCTGCCAGGGTATCCGCAGTTTCACCAGACTGTGAAATCGTGATGACCAGGGTGTTGGGCAAACTGACACTGGTGCGATAGCGATACTCACTCGCAATTTCAACATTGGTGGGCAAGCCGGCAATCGACTCTAGCCAATAGCGCGCAACAGATGCAGCGTGATAGCTGGTGCCACATGCCAAGATAAGCACTTGTTGAATGCCGGGAAGAATATTGCCCGCTTCTGCGCCGAACAACTCGGGCTTAACCGCAGACGCATTGCTGACCATCTCGAGCGTGGCCGCGATTGCCCCCGGCTGCTCGTAAATTTCCTTTTGCATGTAGTGGGCATAGGGGCCCAGCTCCACCGCATCGGCGGACAGCTGACTTTCAATAATGGGCCGCTCGACTTGCTGACCAGTGCCATTAAAAAATGAAACCCCGGTGGTTTGCAATTGCACCACGTCGTTTTCTTCGAGGTAGGTAATTTGTTTGGTGTAAGCCACTAGCGCAGAGGCATCTGAAGCCAAAAAGTATTCGCCTTCGCCATGCCCCACCAAGAGAGGCGCACCTTTTTTGGAAGCCAATAAAGTGAGTGGTGCAGTGTTGCAAATTACCGCAATGGCAAAAGCACCTTCCAGCTTTTGGACTGTGGCTTGTACGGCAGCCCTCAGCTCAAACCCCTGAACCAAATGCTTGTGGGTGAGGTGGGCAATGACTTCGGTGTCGGTGTCGGATTGGAACACGTAACCTTCGGCGGTCAGCGCCTTGCGGATTTCCTCGTGATTTTCAATGATTCCGTTGTGCACCACACTGACTGACACGCCCTGCCCTTCACTGATGTGAGGGTGTGCATTGCGCTCGCTGGGTACGCCGTGCGTGGCCCAGCGGGTGTGGGCAATACCCATGCGTGCGCTCAGTGTTTTGGTGCTGGAATCGAGTTCAACCACGCGGCCCACGCTGCGCGCGCGATGAATGGATTGATCGGTATCGGACTGAATGGCCAAGCCGGCCGAGTCGTATCCGCGGTATTCAAGTTTTTTCAGGCCATCGATCAACACTGGCACGCTGTTGGTTTTGGAGAGTACGCCGACGATTCCGCACATGGTGTGAGGTATTCCTTTATTTTTTGGTTGATTTGACGGGGCGTTTCCATCCCGTGATCGTAATTTGCTTGGCACGTGACACGGTGAGCGCGCTCTCGGGTGCATCTTTCGTGAGGGTGGTACCCGCCCCGAGTGTGGCCCCTTTTTTTACGGTGACCGGTGCAACCAATTGCGTGTCAGAACCAATGAATACATCGTCTTCGATGATGGTGAGGTGCTTGTTGGCGCCATCATAATTACAGGTGATGGTGCCTGCGCCGACATTCACACGCTCTCCAATTTGAGCGTCGCCAATGTAGGCCAGGTGATTCGCTTTGGACTGCTTGGCAATGCTGGCGTTTTTGACTTCGACAAAATTGCCGATGTGGACTTCGTTGCCCAATTTGGCACCAGGGCGCAAACGCGCATAGGGGCCGATGACCGCCTTTTCGCCCACGGTGGCATCAGCAAGATGCGAATAAGCTTCGATGCGGGTACCGGCTGCAATGCTGACATTGTTGAGCACGCAGTACGGGCCGATCGATACACCATCGCCCAAGGTGACATCGCCTTGAAACACACAGCCAACATCGATGGATACATCTGCGCCACAGTGCAGCGTGCCGCGCAAATCGATCCGTGCGGGATCGAGCAGCTGGACACCTTCGATCATTAATTTTTCAGCTTGGTGAAGTTGCCAGATGCGCTCAAGCTCGGCCTGTTGAACACGGGAGTTGACACCTGACACTTCCCAGCTTTGTCCCGGTTGGCAAGTGCGAACCAAGAGACCCTCTGCATGCGCCATTGCGATGATGTCGGTGAGGTAATACTCGCCCTGGGCATTGTTGTTGCTGAGCTTGCTAACCCAGTTTTTCAATTGGGCAGTGGGGCAGGCGAGAATGCCCGTGTTGACCTCGGTGATGGCCAACTGTGCGGCAGTGGCGTCTTTCTGCTCAACAATGCCAACCACTGCCCCTTCTGCATCGCGAAGAATGCGGCCGTAGCCGTGTGGATTGGACATGTTCAAGGTCATCAATCCCATCTGCCCCGCTTGCGCGGCCTGAACCAAGGGCAGCAAGGATTCAAACTGAATGAGAGGAACGTCGCCATACAAAATCAAGGTGACAGGATGATCAGCCAAGGCCGGGCTTGCACACTGAACCGCATGGCCGGTGCCCAGCTGCTCTGACTGCGTGGCAAATTGAATGCCGGACTGTGAGGACAAATGATTTTGAACGGCTTGTGCGCCGTGCCCAACAACCACCACCACATTTGGATTGTCAAATTGCATGGCGGTGCTGACCACGCGGCCCAGCATGGACTGGCCACCCACCGGGTGCAACACTTTGGGCAGGGCTGACTTCATGCGGGTGCCCTTGCCAGCGGCGAGTATCAGAATATTCATATCAATAATTAAAATTAGAAAAATAAGGCCAGCACACCCGTGTAGCCATACAAAGCACCACGGAAAATTTCGCCGTTGGCTGAAAAACCAATCAGGGGAATGTCACCCAACTGCTCTCGCACAATTTGCTGCTCAACGCCTTGCAGGCCAAACAAGGCGGCACCCCGTCCATTGCATGCAATGTACACTGCGCCGCGCGGTTTGCGCTGAGAATGGATTCCAGAAAATCCGGCGGCCTGAAGCTCGTTGAGTTTGGGTGCAGGTGCATCGAGGTCTTCGCGCAGTTCCGCACACATGCGAGTGAGGTCAACCCGAGCAGAATTTTCATCCCGGGTGCAAAAAGACAAGCGATCGCCCAGTTTGAAATCCTCGGCCACAGCCAGCGATTTCTTGTTGGGGTCCATGCCCACCACTGGACGAACTTTCAGCTGATGGGCCTCGGAGCGGCCTGCCGTTAAGCCCTTCAACGCAATCGATTCTGCAAGTGCTCGGTCGGTAAGCCCAACGAAGAGGCCATGGGCAAAACGTTTGGCCAACACCTCGGCAGCCTGACTGGCGGGATCACCTTCGTCTGAGTCGGGTTGCAACCCCAAATCGGCAAGCAGCACGTCGAGCGCTGGCATGCCGTCGAGTTCTTCCACAAAATTGCCACGAATTCCGGTAATTTCGTGCTCCGTACCCACCACTTGAACACCCTGGGTCATGCGTACCTCGATGGGTAATCCATTGGCAAACACCACACCTGACACGCCACCGGACAGGGGCTCAAGCGCAATGTGCGTGTTGGCTGTGCCAGCGCACACCAAACCGCCAAAAATTTGGCGAGTGCTGACTTTGAGCGACAGATCGTCCAGCAAATCGTCAATGTCCTCGGTCAGAGGATCGATGTGAATGAGTGCGGAAAACATGGCATCGCGCCCAGAGGCCGTGACGCTACCGGGCTTGGGCAAAGGCAACTTGCCTGAAAACACACGCGCAGAATCGGCGGGAAACTCCATCAACATGACCGCTAGCGCAGGCTCTTGGTAATACTCCACACCGCTGCTGCACACACCTGGCGCCAAACCACCAACCCATTCTTTGACGCCCGTTCGCTGGCGCAAGCCCTGGAGAATTTGCGGCATGTTATCTGCGTAAGCCTCTGTCGCGTAGATCAAACCCAGCTTTTGTGGCCGGGAAATGTCGCTTGCGAACTGCTCCAGTTGCATTTGGCCTTCGAGCTGCACCAACACGAGTTCAAGTGCTTCTCTCCAGTTGGGGTGTGTGGCGTGGCCAAAACGAAACATCTAGGTCCTTGTTCGTGCAGGGCGAGTGCTGCTTGCTGTTTTTTTACGAGGTGTGGCCGCGCGCTTGGCTTTGGGTTTGACCGGCTTCTTGGCGGGCTCCGTGATTTTTGAACCCGCATCGGGCCCATTGCCTGCCATGGCAGCAGTGGCCACCACCTTGTTGAACTGGTCTTGCAACAATCCCCACCATGCTGTGGCGTTGGAGACGATGGCCTTGGTTGACTCCTGAGTGGCTGCGTCGCTGGGCGCAGTTGTGGCAGGCTCAGGATCGGGAATCTTGGGCGCAACCGGTTCTACACGTGGCACAGGCGGCGCCACTGCAGCCTGCATGGCATTTCGGATAATTTCTTCATTCACAGCTTGATTCACATCGCTTGTGCGATCACCACCCAAGCCCAGGTTGGAACTGAACGACTTGATGGTGGCGATGGTACCGCGCTGCACTTCAAGGCCCTGAATGGTGGCGCGAAGCATGCTGAGATTGACATTCAGCCATTGCTCGACGGCTTTGAGATCGGAGATTCGCTTGTCGAGCTCATCGAGATCGGTGGTCGGATTCATGACGCTGGGGATCGGCAAACTTCCCCAGATTTTCTTGACGAAATCAAATCCATCGGTGACCGACAAATTGGGTATTCTTTTGTTCGACATGCTTCCCCCTGCGTTTGACGCGGATTGCCTTGCTGAATCTATCAGTGGCTGCGAATCATGGTGCCCACGCCTTGGTCTGTCAGAATTTCAAGCAGAAGGCAGTGTGGAACACGACCGTCTACCACGTGAACTGAGTTTACTCCGCTTTTTGCCGCCTCAATGGCAGAAGACAACTTGGGCAGCATTCCGCCTGAAATGGTGCCATCTTCGAACAATTCGTCAATCCGCTTGGCGGTCAGCCCGGTGAGCAGCTTGCCGTCCTTGTCAAGCACGCCGGGCGTGTTCGTCATCATGATGAGTTTTTCAGCCTTCAGAATTTCAGCGATTTTGCCAGCGACGAGGTCGGCGTTGATGTTGTAGGCCATGCCGTCTTCGCCAAAACCAATGGGTGAAATAACAGGAATAAAGGCGTCATCCTGCAAGGCCTTTACAATTGCCGGGTCAATGGATGCAATTTCACCCACAAAACCGATGTCATGAAACTTGCCCGGTTCGCTTTTGTCGGCCAGTTTCATTTTGCGAGCCTGAATCAGCCCACCGTCTTTGCCTGTCAAGCCCACTGCCTTGCCGCCATGCTCGTTGATCATCATGACGATGTCTTGCTGCACCTGCCCACCCAGCACCCACTCCACCACTTCCATGGTTTCTTCGTCGGTCACGCGCATGCCTTGAATGAAGGTTCCCTGCTTGCCAATGCGGCGCAGGGCCTCGTCAATTTGAGGACCACCGCCGTGAACCACGATTGGGTTAATGCCCACCAGCTTGAGCAACACCACATCGTGTGCAAAGGATTTTTGCAGGTTGACATCGGTCATGGCGTTGCCGCCGTATTTGACCACCACGGTTTTGCCGTGAAAACGACGAATGTAGGGCAAAGCCTCGGACAGAACTTTGGCTTTGATGGCTGAGTTGAGATTGTCAGTGGTCATGAATTGTCCGGGTAAAAACTGGGCACAGAATTCATTTTAAAGCGAATCTACCCGGACAATGATGACGAGAATGCCGATCGACGGATTCTAGAGGATGAATTGGGCAAGATCCTCGGATTTGGCGGCCTCACCCAGCCTGGAGTCCACAAACTCGGCTGTAATCTTCACCTGTTTTGCCTGGCCATTGGCTTCGAATGCCACCTCTTCAAGCAAACGCTCCATGACGGTGTACAAACGACGCGCCCCGATGTTCTCGGTTTTCTCATTCACGGTGAATGCGATTTCAGCCAAGCGGCGGACGCCCTCGTCGGTGAATTCAAGCTCGACACCATCGGTTGCCAACAGGGCTTTGTATTGCTCCGTAAGACAAGCGTCGGTGCTGGTCAGGATTCGTTTGAAATCTTCAACGGTCAGCGATTCCAGCTCAACCCGAATCGGAAAACGCCCTTGCAGTTCAGGAATAAGGTCGGACGGACGAGACAGGTGGAATGCGCCACTGGCCACAAACAGAATGTGGTCAGTTTTGATCATGCCGTATTTGGTATTGACTGTGGTGCCTTCAACCAAGGGCAGCAAATCGCGCTGAACGCCTTGGCGCGAGACGTCGGTACCCCGCCCATCGGCCTTGGTTGCAATTTTGTCGATTTCATCGAGAAACACGATGCCATCTTGCTCAACCTTGGCGATCGCCTTGGCACGTACTTCTTCCTCGTTCACACGCTTGACAGCTTCTTCGTCCTGAATTGCCTTGAGCGCCTCGGACACTTTCATTTTCCGCAGTTTTTTCTTGCCACCAGACATGTTCTGGAACATGGACTGCAGCTGCCCGGTGAGCTCTTCCATGCCGGGTGGGCCCACCACATCCAGAGAGGGCGACGCGGCGGCCACTTCAATTTCAATTTCCTTGTCGTCCAGCTCGCCGGCGAACAATTTCTCCCGGAAACGAATGCGGGTTCGGTTCTCATCGGGCTCGGGGGCTTTTTCGGTAAAGCCGAAATCACGGGCAGGCGGCAGCAAGGCATCCAGCACACGGTCGAAGGCAGCAGACTTCGCCTCTTCGACCACGCCTAGCTGCGCTTCTTCCCGCACCTGCTTCAAAGCGATTTCAATCAGGTCACGAATAATGGTGTCCACATCGCGCCCAACGTAACCAACCTCAGTGAACTTGGTTGCCTCAATCTTGATGAAAGGGGCATTGGCCAGCCTGGCCAAGCGACGGGCGATTTCGGTTTTACCCACGCCAGTTGGCCCAATCATGAGAATGTTTTTGGGTGTAATTTCCTGGCGCAGGGGCATGGGCACCTGCATGCGTCGCCAACGGTTGCGCAGTGCGACCGCTACGGCACGCTTGGCGGCATCCTGGCCAACGATGTTCTTGTTGAGTTCTTCAACGATGTTTGAAGGTGTAAGTTGAGTCATGGTGTTAACCTTTGCTGCCAGATGCTTCAGGAGCACCCAACACTTCAATGGTGTGATGTTGGTTGGTGTAAATGCAAAGTTCGCCGGCAATGGTCAGGGATTTCTTGACGATTTCTTCGGGCGCCAGTTCGGTGTTCTCAAGCAGGGCTTTTGCAGCGGAATGCGCGTAGGCGCCGCCACTGCCAATGGCAACCAAACCCTGTTCGGGTTCGAGCACATCGCCATTGCCTGTAATGATCAGGGAATGATTTTCATCGGCCACGGCCAGCATGGCTTCAAGCCTGCGAAGCATGCGATCGGTGCGCCATTCTTTGGCCAGTTCGACTGCCGCGCGCAAAAGGTGGCCTTGGTGCTTCTCGAGTTGGGCTTCGAAGTGCTCAAACAAGGTGAACGCATCGGCCGTACCGCCTGCAAAACCCGCCAGAATTTTATTGTGATGAAGGCGCCTGACTTTTCTTGCAGAACCTTTGACCACAATATGACCCAGGGTGACTTGCCCGTCGCCGCCCAGCGCGACATGCTTGCCTCTGCGTACTGACAATATGGTGGTGCCGTGATATTGCTCCATGCCTATCCTTTGGTTGGGGTGTTGCGCTTTGAGCGCTGATGTCCCGATATGGGGACAATCAGGGCAGGATCAAGTCTTGTTTGATAACCGGTTGAACCTGGACAAAGGCGCTAAGCTCGATTGCGGCCTCGTTGGCTTGATCAATGCTGCTGAACGGCCCCACCAAAACGCGGTGAACGCCCGATTCGGAGAGAATTTGGCTGGCTTTGCCGAAAACCTCGTGATTGGAAGACACTTGAGACACCAAAGCCTCAGCGTTGTTTTTGTTGCCGAACGCGCCAATTTGAAGGTACAAGGGGGTTCGGTGCACCGGCACCAGTGAAGAGGCGTTGTCCAATGCAACCTGCTCGACCTGCACACCGTTTTTGGCCAGGTTGTTGCGGTTTTTCTCGGCGTGGTACTGGGCTATTGCATCGGGGGTCATTTTCTCGACCAACACTTCGGCGCTGCCCTGCTTGATGTAGTCCAGCTGAAAGGCCGCGGCATAGCTGAGATCAATAATTCGGCCACGCAAAAAGGGGCCGCGGTCATTCACACGAACAATCACAGATTTGCCGTTGGCCAGGTTGGTGACTTTGGCATAACTGGGCAAAGGCAAAGTGGGGTGTGCCGCTGTCATTTGGTGCATGTCATAAATTTCACCGTTGGCGGTTTTCGCACCATGAAATTTTTTGCCATACCAACTGGCCCGGCCTTTTTGGCGGTAGGGCTCTTCAAGCGAGGTTTGTGGCGTAAAACTTTGGCCCATCACGGTGTAGGGGCGGGTGTTGCGAATTGCAATCGGCTCAAGCTGGGGCACAGCGGATGGCAAGTCGTCAAGGTTGGCAGGGCGCAAGTCGCCGGGACCGTCGTCCAGATAATAACCACCACCCTGCGGCGCGGGCTCCCAGTTCTCATGTTTGACAGGGGGAGGCACCGAGGGCTTGGCCACAGTTTTCGCCGGGGGAGGCGAAACGGGTTTGTCCAGAGGGACGCTGGAGCAAGCGGCAAGGATTAATGACAGCGACGCAAGCGCGACAAACCGGACAACACCACTGCGCATAAAATCCTCCCTCATCTTTTCTTCTGCTTGTCAGGCCTGACGCTGTCGTCGAATCAAGGCTTCCGCAACGCGAATGGCATTGTCTTCAGAACCAGCAATGGATGCGGAGGTAAAGAACTTGCCATCGACACCCAAGGTGGGAACACCGTCGGCACCGTAGGCTTCGAAAATGGTTTTTGCCTGGGCACACTTCGCATTCACACCAAACGACTTGAATACGTTGGCGAATTCTTCGCGCTTCAAACCGATGGATTCGGCGAAATCGAAAATTTGCTCATCGTTGGCCAACTGCTTTTTGTCTTTGTGCATGGCCTCGAACACTTTGCTGTGTGCCATGTCGAGCTTGCCCATGGTCTCCAGTGTGTAATACAGGCGTTGGTGGCCTTGAAAGTTCACGCGCTGGCTTTGGTAAGCGATGGGAATTTTCGTGAAGACGACATCGCTGGGCAATTTTTTATACCAGGCATTCACCTTGGGCTCGAAGTTATAACAGTGGATGCAGCCGTACCAGAAGAATTCGACCACATCGATTTTGCCCGGTGTGGAACGGGGAACTTCCCGGCGCACTTTCCGGAAAGCGCCTGCATCTTGGGCCAGGGCTGGGGACAAACCACCCAAAGCACCCACCACACCCAAGGCCACTGCACTTTGAATCAATTCACGACGTTTCATGTTTTTTTACTCCTTGACCACAGTTGCCTCGAATCCGCCTTTCGTAAGGGGTATTCGGGCCTGATAGGCTTCGTTCGCGCTGCCAAATGGCCCCACACGAACGCGGTTTACAACATTGCCGTTGACTTCGCCCACGGCAATTTCGGATTCTGTGCCCACAAATGCAAGTTGTGCCCGCAATTGTTCAGCGTCTTCGCGATTGCGAAAGCTGCCCAATTGCAGAAAGTAAATGGTTTGGGCCACAGGTTCAATTTGTTGGGTTGGAGTGTTGTCACCGGCCTGAGGTTCCGTACCCTGCTGAAATGGATCAATGGTAACGACACCACCCTGATTGGCATTGGCCTTGCCATAAATTGCTGTATTGGGATCTGGCGGGCTGTTGCCTGGACCGGGCGATACATTGGGCACAGCACCCTGTGTTTCAGCACCAGAAAATGGCAACTGGGACTTGCTGACGAACAAAGCCACACCCAGCGCAATCAAAAGCCCGAACACCATGCCGAACACGAATGCCGGAATCGTATTTCCTAGGGATTTTCTGACTTGAGGTTTCGCTTTGGGTTTTGATGATTTCGTGGATGCCATTGGGGGTTCGAACCTGTCCTTGAGAAACTGAGCCTAAATTATGCCCGAAGGCGACCAGCAGATGCGGCCCAAACGCGCAAGCCGGCTTTTGGGATTGCCCTCATACTGTAAAGTGTAGCCTTCATGGGCAAAAGCTCGAAATTTGCTTAAAAATTTGCAATAAATAGGTGCTTTGTGGGTCTTGACTATCTAAAACGCATACTGACCGCCAAGGTTTACGACGTGGCCGTTGAAACTCCGTTGGAACGTGCCCATTCCTTGTCGGTTCGCACCGCCAATGAGGTGCTGCTCAAGCGTGAGGACATGCAAGAAGTGTTCAGCTTCAAGCTGCGCGGCGCTTACAACAAAATGGCCCACTTAAGCCCGATTCAACTGGAACGGGGTGTGATCGCCGCTTCTGCGGGCAACCACGCGCAAGGCGTTGCGCTTTCTGCTGCAAAAATGCGCTGCCTGGCCACCATTGTCATGCCCACCACGACACCCGCCCTGAAAATTGACGCGGTGAAGCGCTTTGGCGGCGATTGGGTGAATGTGGTTCTGTTTGGCGACAGCTACAGCGATGCCGCCGGACATGCCGCAGAACTGGCACAAGCCAAGGGCTTGACCTTTGTGCACCCCTTTGACGACCCCGATGTGATTGCTGGCCAAGGCACTGTGGGTATGGAAATTTTGCGCCAACACCAAGGCCCGATACACGCCATTTTCATTGCGATTGGCGGGGGTGGCTTGGCGGCGGGCGTGGGCGCTTACGTGAAGCAGTTGCGCCCGGACATCAAGATTATTGGTGTACAAACCGTGGATTCGGATGCCATGGCACAAAGCATGGAACAACACAAACGTGTGACTTTGGCCGAAGTTGGACTGTTTTCAGACGGTACAGCGGTGAAGCTGGTGGGCGAAGAAACCTTCCGCCTGTGCGAGAAGTACGTGGACGGCATTGTGCGGGTGACCACCGATGAAGCCTGTGCGGCCATCAAAGACGTGTTTCAGGACACGCGCAGCATTCTGGAGCCCGCGGGGGCGCTGGCTGTGGCCGGCTTGAAACAGTATGCCGCCGAGATGGACTTGCACAACCAAACCCTGATTGCAATTTCTTGCGGTGCCAACATGAACTTCGATCGCCTGCGATTTGTGGCAGAGCGTGCCGAGGTGGGTGAGCAGCGTGAAGCAATTTTTGCAATCACGGTGCCTGAAGAACGCGGCAGCTTCCGAAAGTTTTGCGACTTGTTGGGACCCACCAATGTGACTGAGTTCAACTACCGCATGTCAGATTCAGCCAAAGCCAATATTTTTGTGGGCATTCAAATTGGCAGTCGCGCACAGGCCGATGAATTGCAACAGCGCTTTATTGCATCGGGCTTTGATGCACTGAACCTGACTGACGATGAAATGGCGAAGCTGCATTTGCGCCACATGGTGGGCGGCCGTTCTAACCTGGCCGATCATGAACTGGTTTACCGCTTCGAATTCCCCGAACGACCCGGCGCGTTGACGAAATTTTTAACCGCACTAAACCCTGGGTGGAATATCAGCCTGTTCCACTACCGCAACCACGGTGCCGACTACGGTCGTATTTTGGTGGGTATTCAGGTGCCGCCAGCTGACCATGCTGAATTCGACAAGTTTGTGAAGCAGCTGGGCTACCCGGCGGTGAACGAAACCGAGAACCCGGCCTACAAACTGTTTTTGAAGTGAGTTAGCACTCGTCATCCGCATCAAACGCTTTGTCACCTGCGCCTTCTTCAAGCGCTGCGCCAGGGCGAATGGTTTCAAACGGAAACAGCTTGCGGTCCATCAGGTGCGAAGGCACCACCGTGGAAAGCGAGGTAAACAGGTTGGCGATCCAGCGCGGGTTGTGTTTTTCCCACTGCTTCAACAACGCTGCCATTTCCTTGCGCTTGAGGTTTTCCTGACTGCCACACAAGTTGCACGGGATAATCGGGAAATTCTTTTCTTCGGCATAACGGGCCAAATCGCGCTCTCGGCAATACGCCAATGGGCGAATCACCGTGTGCTCACCGTTGTCACTGACCAGCTTGGGCGGCATGCCCTTGATTCGACCACCATAAAACAGGTTCAGCAGCAAGGTTTGCAAAATATCGTCTTTGTGATGCCCCAAGGCCACTTTGGTGGCGCCAAGTTCAGAGGCAACACGGTACAAAATACCGCGGCGCAAACGCGAGCACAGCGAGCAGGTGGTTTTCCCTTCGGGAATCACACGTTTCACAATCGAATAAGTGTCTTGTTCTTCGATGTGAAACGGCACATTGATGCTGCGCAAGTAGTTGGGCAACACTTCTTCGGGAAAGCCGGGCTGTTTCTGATCCAGATTCACGGCAACAATGTCGAAATTGATGGGCGCGCGCTGACGCAGCAACAACAATATATCGAGCAAACCATAGCTGTCTTTGCCACCCGAGACACACACCATGACCTTGTCGCCGTCTTCGATCATATTGAAGTCGGCAATGGCCTGGCCCACTTGTTTGGTCAGGCGTTTCTCAAGCTTGTTGAACTCAAAGGCCTCTTTTTGCTCAGCCTTGTTGGGGAAAATCGTGATGGTTTGCATGGTTAAAACAGCGTTCTAGGATTTGAAGCGGAATACCTCAACGCCTGCGGATTCGCAGTCGGGGTAAACCTCGGATTTTTCAGCGCGTACGCGGGCGGCCACCACCTTGGGGTGCTCAAGCACCAGCACCAGGGTTTTGTCGACCAAAGTTTCAAGCAAACCGATGTGACCCGATTGAATGAGGCCATGAATGCCAGGGCGCACGAAATCGTAATCCACCACATCGACCAGCAGGTCGCGCTCGGAAGGAGTTGAGGCGCACTTCACCCAAAAATCGATGTTGATGCGCACAGCCTGCGTACGGCCCAACTCTTGGGGAAATACCCCAATGGCAGCCGACACATCGAAGTCGCGTATGAAAACGCGTCTGCAGTCGGCCAGGCGAGAATCAAAAAACCAGTCTGTCATGGTGTCATCATGCTGAAATCGCGCGCCATGGGCACCAAATGCTGCCCGCCGTCCACAAGAATGGTGGTGCCGGTGATTGCGCGGCTTTGCACCAGGAACAGAACCGTGTTGGCGATGTCCTGGGGCTCGGAAGATTTGTTCAAAGGCGAAATTCGGTGAGTACTCTCGAACTGCGCATCGGTTTGCAAGTGGGAAATCAAGGTAAGGCCGGGTGCCACGCCCACCACGCGCACCTTCGGTGCCAATTCCATCGCCAACATGGTGGTGGCGGTTTCAAGCCCGGCTTTGGTCAGGGTGTAACTTAAAAAATCGGGGTTCAAATTTTTCAGTTTTTGATCGAGCAGGTTTACAACAACTGCCTGTTCATTGTCAGGCACGTGCTGAAACAAACGCTTGGCCAATTGAATGGGGGCTGCGAGGTTGGAGGCCATGTGCCGATGAAAAAGCGCAGACTGAAAGGTTTCGCCAGAATCAAATTCGAACAGCGAGGCATTGTTGACCACACAGCGAATTGGACCCGCTTTTTCGGCGGCATCAAACAGCGCTTCGACTTCGTCAGGCTTTTCAAGATCGGCCTGAACCACCACGCAGTTCACACCAAGTGCTTCAATCTGCGCGGCTGTGTCTCGGGCTTCTGCAAGCGACGAGCGGCAATGCAGCACGATTGACCAACCCGCACGCGCAAGCTCAAGCGAAATGGCTTTGCCCAGCCGCTTGGCCCCCCCGGTGATCAGGGCATATTGTGAATTGGCCTGTGTCATTGATTTGTCATCGGTTAGAATCTGCAAAAGCTGTGGAAAACCACCATCAAGCAAAGAAGGGTTGACTTCAAGGCTTTGATTTTTAAAAGAAGAACCCGCTATTCTAAACCAGACCCGCCCCATGCTGTCGAATTTTAATCAAGCCGCTCGCTTTGACGAGTTCATGCGATTTGCGCTCTATGACCCCCAATATGGCTACTACGCCAGAGGCGAGCAAATTTTTGGCCGTCAGGGTGATTTTATTACTGCGCCGGAATTAAGCCCCCTGTTTGGTCAAACACTGGGCAAGGCCCTGCGCGAAGTGCTACCCCGCTGCAATGGCGTGGTGTATGAATTTGGCGCAGGAACCGGGCAACTGGCCTGCGATATTCTTCAAACCGCAGGGGATTTGATTACCCAGTACAACATTGTGGATGTGTCGGCAGGATTGAAACAGGTGCAACTCGCCAAATTAAAGGCCTTGCATGGCCCGGACGTAGAGCAAAAAGTGCGTTGGCTGGGTGAGTTGCCAGCTGAGTTGCACGGCGTGGTGCTGGGCAATGAAGTGTTGGATGCCACACCGGTGCGTCGATTCAAATGGCAAAGTGATGGACCACTTGAGGCCTGGGTACAACACCTCAATGGTGAACTGCGCTGGGTGTGGAAACAGCCAGACCCGGTGTTTGCCACTGCCATTTCGAATTTGCAGGCAGCGCACGGCCCCTGGCCCGAGGGCTATGAATCCGAGATTGCAGAACAAAGCATTGCGTGGGTAAAAACAATCACGGAGCGATTGAACGGCTTGGCGCTGATGATTGACTATGGCTTTCATGAAGCCATGTACTACCACCCCACACGCAGCAAAGGCACCCTGCGCGCGACAAGCCGGCACACGGCGCATGATGATTTTTTGGTGAAGGTGGGAGAGCAGGATTTGACCGCCCACGTGAATTTCAGTGCGGTATACGACGCACTGACAAGCTGCAACGGCGAACTCGAAGGCTATGCGCACCAAGGCGAGTTTTTATTGGCACACGGCATTCTTGAATTGGCCCAAAAACAGCCTGAATTCACGCACCCAACGCGTGGTGCCTTGATGCGTCAAAATTTGAACACCCTGCTGAATGAGGCCGACATGGGCGAGGCATTCAAAGTGATGTGCTGGAGCAAAGGCGTGAATGCGGAAGGAACACGGTTGGCCGAAGTGTTTCTGGACAAGGACCGAAGCGGAGACCTTTGACTCAGGATGTTGCTTGCGACTCGCAAGGCCTGAGTTCGCCCTTTCTGTTTAACTCAAACACCGAGCGGACCGATTCAATTTGCGGCGCATTTCCCCGAAGTTCAAAAAACACGCGCACCGGCCCCAGCCGCTCCCGAATTTGAACCCCCGCGACGCCACGCCGAGCCAGGTCGGCCTTCTGTAGATTGGCTCGTTCAAGGTCGCGAAACAGCCCCAATGAAATCGTGCCCTGCAAAGGCCCGGGGGTGGTGATGTAGAACATGTCGGTAATACCCTTGCCGGAGAGTTGATCGATACCCACGCCGCTGTTCACGATGTCTTGCGGCAGGTAAACCACATAGCCCACTGGCACCTGGCGCTCAAGCCGATCCGTTTCGCCGCCCCAATTCAGCAGGGCTTCCTGAACGCGGGCAGACTCGCTTTGCAACAAAGGCCCCCACAACAGGCACGCCTGATTGTTTTTCGGATTCTCGAAAACCTGTTTGCTGGCGTTTTCTATGGCGCTGTCGAGCTGGGCCTGCCCCTGTTTCAAATCAATTTTTGGCGCGATGGGTGTGGGCGCGCGTACAACATCCACAGCCTGATCCCAAGGGCGCTCTACAGCAACCCATTCGGCACGCAAGCCCGGGGAGTCCATCACTTTTTGTGAGTTGTTGTTTGTAAAAACACCGAAGGCCAGCAAGGCCAGATTGCCCAAGAGCAACAACACCAGCAGAACACGCCAACCATTCATGCTGCGGCACCTTTACCTGCCAACCGGTAATCAAGCAGCAAACCTTTGAACACTGCATGTTCAAGCAGCGAGGCCTGTGGCCAATGAACTTGCATGGCGGGCGCAAAACCGCCGGTCAGCCAAACTGCTGCGGGCTCGCCATACTCACTGGTCAGTTGGGTGGCCACGGAATCAACCATGGCTTTTTGCATGCGGCCAACGCCCCAAGCAATTGCCTGCTGGGTACTGGTTGGCCAAGTGGTTGCGCCAAGCCCTTCCACTTGAACTTTGGGCAGTTCAGCAGTGTTAGCGTGCAGGCTGTGCAACATGGTTTCAACACCCGGCACAATAAACCCGCCCAAATGCTGCCACTGACTGTTTTTAACCATCACATCCAGTGTGGTGGCTGTGCCAAAGCTGACCAGCAAATTGACCTTGGCCTTGCTCACCTCACTCAGCGCGAGGCATGCTGCCCAACGGTCTTTGCCCAAAGTGGCCGGGTTTTCGTAGGCCGATTGAACTTCGGCATGCCTGTTCACGGTCAAAACATGCAGGGGCACGCCAGCAGCCGCGCACACTGCGCGCACTGACTGCTCAAAATCAGTACCCAGCACATTGCTTAACAGCACCGCCTGCACGGCATGCAGTGGTGGCAAACATGGTGCCAGTTGTAATTGCAAGGCACTGAATGATTCGGAGAAAGGTTTGAATTCAGCAGTGGCATGACTGAAAAAAGCCGATGGCTGGACAAACGGCGCATTGACGTCCGCATGCAAACACCACTTCACCAAGGTGTTTCCTGCATCAATGCACAACACGCTGCCTGCCTTGCTCACGGCTTTACCCTCAATGACAGATCACCCGCATGCACTGCTCGCAATCCCTGGTCCGTATTCACCAGATACGCACCCTGCCGGTCAATACCCATGGCCTCGCCTGTGAAACACACCATGCCCTGATCCTCGACTTGCACCTGGCAGCGCAGCCAGGCGTCACGTTGACCAAATTCAGAGAATATCGCGTCGATACCCTGCACGCGCGCGGCATCAATCCACTTCAAGATCGACGACACCACCAGCTCGGCAAGGTGAAGCGACGATGGCAGACCCGATGCTGCAAAGTAGTTTGACAAACTGGTCGCCCCCCGTCCAGACAGTGCGTCGGGAACATTCACGGGATGAATATTCAAACCCAGGCCAATCACGGTGATGGCCCCCTGTTCGGCGTGAAAGGATTCGCACAACACACCGCCCAGTTTTTGTTGATCTGCCAGCAAATCATTGGGCCACTTCAGCCGCACAGGCACATTCCATTGTTCAAGCACCTGCGCCACTGCCACACCCACGCAAAGTGGCAGGAAAGGCATTTGCTGCCCGGCCATGGGCAAGCCCAAAGACAGGCACAAACTTGCACCGGGCTGCGCATTCCAAACGCGCCCGCTGCGCCCTCGGCCCGCGGTTTGCTGGTGCGCCATGACTGCAGTAACACCCGATACCCGCCCCTGCTGGTATGCACGGGCCAGGTAATCATTTGTTGAGTCGACTGAATCGAGTTCGATCCAGTGCACATCGGCTTGGGTTAACATCGAATGAGGGTCACTTCGGGCTGGTTGCGAATTTTTGCTCATCTTAACCTCCGAACGGGACACAAAACCAAGGAACAGCTCAAACCCCATGCCACCAATCCATTCCAGCCTGCTGAAACGAACCCCTTACACCGGGATTCTGATGTTTGCGAGCCTGTATGCGTGCGTCGTGATCCACCTGAGCCTTTTTCCTTACAGCGATTGGCGCCACATTGGAATTGGGCCCTTTGAGTTTTTGTTCGGCCCCTGGATTCCCGTGCACCAAAAAGTGTTGTGGGCCGATGTGTTTATCAACATCGGCGGCTACATTCCGCTGGGCTTCCTGATGCTGCTGGGCCTGAACAGGCAGCCGCGCACCTTCGACAAAATACTCGTGGTGTTGGTGTGTGCGCTTATTTCACTGGCGCTGGAATCGATGCAAACGTTTTTGCCCAGCCGGGTGCCCTCAAAAATGGACTTGGTCACCAACACGATTGGGGGCGCTTTGGGTGTGTTGATGGGCATTTACATGACTGCTCAGCATCGGATTGCGCCGCTGTTGAACCGCAGGATTGAGCACTGGTTAATTCAACGTGCGTGGATTGGCATGGGTTTGCTCAGCCTGTGGTTTCTCAGTATTTTGCCGCCCCAAAACCCCACCTTCAGCACTGGGCTGTGGCTGGGAAACCTGCTGGAAATTCCCGACCCACTGCAGCAAAGCACACCGTTTGGCATACCCCTGGAACTGTTACTGAAAATTGAAACCATTGCGCCCACATTCATCAACTATTGTTTTTTGATGTGCGCCTGGATGATTGGATTGGCGCAAACCCAAGCTGGTTCGCCGCGAACGCGCCTGCTGATTGTGCTGATTGCATTGACCCTGCTGATTCGGCTGCTGGACTACCTGGTGCTTGCGCCGGTGTCGGCCTGGACTTACCTGGGTCAACGGTGGTTTGAGGCCAACAGCCTGGGCTTGCTGATTGCCTTTGTTGTTGCGCTGACCATTTCAATGATGCAAGTGTTGCCCCACCACATGGCACGCATCGGCCTGTTGCATTTGCTGGGCGGGTGGCTAATCACCTTGCTGTTGCCTGGCGTGCATGACCCCGACCTGGGTAACCCGGGCAGCGGCATTCTGGCCATTTTCCGAAGCTTGCAGGAGGCCGGGCGCTGGGTGAGTGAATTGTGGCCAATTCTGGCACTGACTGTTTTGACCTTTTTGAGCCTGCCCGAACGGCGTTTTAGGCGATAATAGAACCCATACCCTGAGCCTTCACGCGGATTCACCCAGCCATGAGCTACTTCGAGAAACATGTTTTCTTCTGCACCAACCAGCGCCCCAACAATGAAAGTTGCTGCGCAGATTGCCATGCGTCTGCTGCACACGCGCATGCAAAAGAACGCATCAAGAAACTGGGCCTGAACGGGCAAGGCAAAGTCCGGATGAACAAGGCAGGCTGCCTTGATCGCTGCGATGAAGGTCCGGTGATGGTGGTATACCCGGAAGGTGTTTGGTACACCTATGTGGACATTTCAGACGTGGATGAAATCATTGATTCTCATTTGGTGGGCGGCGAGATTGTCGAACGCCTTCGCTTGCCATGAATCCAAAAACCCGACATGAGTTGTGGAACGGGCAAGCTGGCCCAATCGAGGTGTCAATTGACGAACCTGCAACACCATTGCGCGGGCTGGCAGTGATTGCACACCCACATCCTTTGTTTGGCGGCACCAAAGACAACAAAGTAGTACAGACACTGGCCCGTGCATTTCTTCAAATGGGCTATGTAACGCTTCGGTTTAATTTTCGAGGTGTAGGGCAAAGCGCTGGTGCGCACGACAACGGCCGGGGCGAGGCTGACGACTTGGTTCAACTGACCGAACTGGCCCGAACCACCCTGCTGCCTGCTGAACTACAAAACGAACCCATTGCAATGGCCGGCTTTTCCTTTGGCGCTTTTGTAAGCAGCCACGGCGCGCAACGCCTGCGCGAGGCCGGAACTAATATTGGCAAACTGGTGCTGGTTGGCACCGCCACCAGCCGCTTCAAAGTGGCCGCTGTGCCCGACAACACACTGGTGATTCATGGTGAAGTCGATGACACAGTGCCACTTGCAGATGTTTTAAGCTGGGCAGGTGAACAAAACCTGCCAGTGATGGTCATGCCGGGAGTGGAACATTTTTTTCACGGCAAACTGCCTCAACTCAAAGAGCTGGTTGTGCGTTATTACCCAAGCTAAACGCCATCCGCTTTTCCTACCTATTACTCGTACAGGAGCTTTTTACTTGTTTAATTCAGGAATTTCCCGATTCAAACGCCATGTGGGTCAACTCTCGTTGGTTCTGGGTCTTGGTATCGGACTCGCCACGCAAGCCGCTGCCCAATCCAGCGTGATGCCACCCCCACCCGAAATTGGTGCGAAAGGCTACATGTTGCTGGACCTGACCACGGGCCAAACCCTGGCCGAATTCAACAGCCGCGAACGCCTTGACCCGGCCTCACTGACCAAGCTGATGACCGCTTACATGGCTTTTGCTGCACTTGAAAGCAAGCAGATTCGCATGGATCAGCAAGTGCCCGTATCACCCTATGCCTGGAAGGCTGAGGGTTCGCGCATGTTTATCGAACCCAACAAGCCCGTGACCGTTGAGGAACTGCTTTACGGCGTGATTGTGCAATCGGGCAACGACGCAAGCCGTGCAATTGCCGAACTGTTGGCAGGCGACGAAAACAACTTTGCAACGTTGATGAACCAGCAAGCCAAGCGACTGGGCCTGACGGACACAAACTTCAAAAACTCCACTGGTCTGCCCGATCCGCAGCATTACACCACTGCACGCGATTTGGGTATTTTGGCCAAGCGCATCATCAGCGACTTTCCTGAGTACTACAAAAAAATGTATTCCACCAAGGAATACACCTACAACGGCATTCGCCAACCCAACCGCAACCGATTGCTGTGGATTGATTCGTCTGTGGACGGCATGAAAACCGGTCACACTGAATCGGCTGGTTATTGCCTGGTCAGCTCGGCCAACCGCACACTGCCCAATGGTGTCGATCGCCGCTTGCTGTCGGTGGTGCTGGGCACCACGTCCGACCAGGCCCGCACCCAGGAAAGCCTGAAGCTGATGAACTACGGTTATCAAATGTTTGAAACCGTGAAGCTGTATTCAGCCAAGCAAGCCATCAGCACCAGTGAGGTCTACAAAGGCCAAGCCAAAGAAGTGAAGCTGGGCGTGAACAAAGACCTGCTGATCAATGTACCGCGCGGCATGGCCAAGCAACTGAAAGCCACGGTCGAGAAAAAGGGCACGCTGATTGCACCCATTCCCGCCGGCACCGAGCTGGGCACCCTGAAGCTGACACTGAACGGCGAAACAATTGGTACTGTGCCGCTGCTGGCTTTGTCCACGGTTGAAGAGGCTGGCCTGTTTGGCCGCATGGTCGACTCAGCCAAATTGTGGTTTGAAGAGTAAACGATGAGCACACCAACACCGAGCGAAGACAAGAAAAGCCTGATCGAGTTTCCGACACACTTTCCCATCAAGGTGATGGGAAAGAATGTGCCGGAATTTTCTCAGGTGATTTGCGACTTATTGCTCAGCATGAGCCCTGAATTCGACGTGGCGGGTGTTGACATGCGCCCCAGCAGCAAAGGCAATTACCTGAGCCTGACCTGCAAGGTGTATGTGAACAACCAAGACGAGCTGGACAATATTTACAGGGCGCTGTCGGGGCACGAACTGGTGTCTGTTGTTTTGTAACTGGAGTTACACACCGTAACGGCTGCGGTACTCCTTCACCTTCTCGTACCAGCCTGCCAGGCGAACATTGGCCGCTTGGCGGGTGAGCAGGTAGCGCAACAAATCTTGCAGGTTGGCAATGGCCAACACGGGGATTCCATACAGCTGCTCCACTTCCTGAACGGCTGAATGCTGGGTGTCTTGGCCGTCTCGCATGCCTTTTTCCATGCGGTCCAGGGCGATCAAAACAGCTGCGGGCTCAGCCCCGTTGGCGCGAATGATGTCAACAGACTCCCGCACCGATGTGCCGGCAGAAATGACGTCGTCAACAATGACAACCCGTCCTTCCAATGGCGCACCCACCAGTGAACCACCCTCTCCGTGGTCTTTGGCTTCCTTTCGGTTGAAAGCATAAGGCACGTCACGGCCGCGGCGAGCCATTTCCATGGTGGCACCAGCCACCAAGGGAATGCCCTTGTAGGCCGGGCCAAACAACATGTCGAACTCAATTCCCCGCTCGGCGGTTTGCTCAAGCAAGGTTTGTGCGTAAAATTCACTGAGCTTTTGCAAGGACGAACCTGTGTTGAACAGACCCGCATTGAAAAAATACGGCGACATTCGACCAGCCTTGGTTTTGAATTCGCCAAAGCGCAACACCTGCTTTTCGACAGCAAACTGCAAAAACTGGTCGGAAAGAACCTGCAAATTTTGATTTGAATCGACCACGATCAATCCCTAAAAAACTGACTTCACACAATGACCCGCATTATCTCAGCAAATCTGAATGGAATTCGTTCTGCCCACACAAAAGGGTTTTTCGACTGGATGAACCAAAGCCAGGCCGATGTGGTGTGCGTGCAAGAGATCAAGGCTCACCTGGCCGACCTGGGACCTGAACACCTGCAACCCGGGGAATACCGCGGCTACTTTCAGGCTGCAGAGAAAAAAGGCTACAGTGGTGTGGGGCTATATTGCAAAGTAGAGCCACTTAAGGTGATTTACGGCCTGAATAACGCCGAATTCGATGCAGAAGGACGCATGGTGACTGCTGAATTCGAGAACATGATTGTGTCGTCGATCTACTTTCCGTCCGGCAGCAGCTCGGAAGAACGTCAAGAAGCCAAATTCCGGTTTTTGGATCATTTTGCACAAATTTTTGACGATTTTGAAAGCAGAAAGAAGCCTGTTGTGCTGTGTGGCGACTGGAACATTGCCCACAAGGAAATTGACCTGAAGAACTGGAAGGGCAACTTGAAAAACAGTGGCTTCACCCCCGAGGAACGCGCCTGGATTGGCAATGTAATTGAACAACGCGGTTGGGTCGATGCTTACCGCGTGCTGTACCCAGAAGAAACCGAAGGTTGCTACACCTGGTGGAGCAACCGGGGACAGGCCTACGCCAAGAATGTGGGGTGGCGGATTGATTACCAGATGGTGAGCCCGGCTTTGCGTGACTTGATACGTGAAGTGAGTGTTTACAAAGGCCAAAAGTTTTCAGACCATGCGCCGTTGATTGCGGATTACGATCACCCGCTGTGAGCTTGGTAACCTGATCTGGATGACTCTGTCGAGTTGGGCTCTCGCATGGTCAAAGCCAGGTTTATTGGCCCAATCGGCTTGGGTTTCAATCTCTCGCCTGAAAACCTGTACTTCCCTTTTTGAGATTCACCCTGACTCACCTCGCTCGGCAAAAAAGCGGGCCGAGTCTCGGTGCCGGCCCATGGCCGACCGTGGTGGGTGAATTCAAACGGGCAGGTTTTCTTGAAGGCGAGGCGATCGAAACACCGCCGCCGACTGGGCTTTGAACCCAGCCGAGACCAGCGTGGTGAAAAATCGCAAGCGCCGGCTCAGATCAAGCACTCAACTTGGCTTTCAAAATCTCATTCACCTGCGCCGGGTTGGCTTTTCCACGCGCAGCGCGCATGATCTGCCCCACCAAAAAGTTGAACGAGGCTTCTTTGCCTGCCTTGTACTCGGCCACAGGGCCAGGATGCGCAGCCAACACGTCGTCGATCATTTTTTCAACTGCGCCCGAGTCGGAAATTTGCTCCAAACCCTCGCCCTTGATACAGGCATCCACGTCGCTGTATTTGCCTTCCCAAAGCGCCCCAAACACCACTTTCGCGGTTTTGTTGTTCAAAGTGCCGTCCACCACGCGCTTCACCAAAGCTGCCATCAAGGCCGGTGAAATAGGCGACTCAGCCGGGGTTTTGTCATCTCGGTTCAGGCTGGCAGAAAACTCGCCCAGCAACCAGTTGGCCAAAGGCTTGGCTTTGTCGTTTCCCGCAGCAGCCAAGGCCGCCTCGAAGAAGTCGGTCATGGCGCGGCTAGCAGTGACAGTCACCGCGTCGTATTCGCTCAAACCCAAGTCGGCGGTGTAACGCGCCTGCTTTTGACCCGGCAATTCAGGCATTTCAGCGCGAACCTGCTCAACCCACTCTGGGGAGATAACCAGCGGCGGCAAATCAGGATCGGGGAAGTAACGGTAATCTTCAGAGTCTTCCTTGCTGCGCATGGAGCGGGTTTCATTGCGATCGGGGTCGTAAAGCCGCGTTTCTTGCTTGATCACACCGCCGTCTTCAATAATCTCGATCTGGCGCTGCGCCTCGAACAAAATAGCAGCCTGCAAGAACTTGAAGCTGTTCAGGTTTTTGATTTCGCAGCGCGTGCCCAGCTTGCTTTCACCTTTCGGGCGCACCGACACGTTGGCGTCGCAGCGAAAGCTGCCTTCCTGCATATTGCCGTCGCAAATGCCCAGCCAAGTGACCAGTGTGTGCAGGGTTTTGGCGTAAGCCACGGCTTCTTCAGCGGAACGCATGTCAGGTTCGGTCACAATTTCAAGCAAAGGCGTACCCGCGCGGTTCAAGTCGATGCCCGATTGCCCCGCGAAGTCTTCGTGAAGGCTTTTACCAGCGTCTTCTTCCAAATGCGCGCGCACCAGGCGCACGGTTTTCATTTGATCGCCCAGCAAAAAGCTGACCGTACCGCCCTGCACCACCGGAATTTCAAACTGACTGATTTGATAGCCCTTGGGCAAATCAGGGTAAAAATAGTTTTTGCGTGCGAACACGGAGTGCTCAGCCACTTTGGCACCCACGGCCAAGCCAAATTGAATGGCACGTTGTACCGCAGCCTTGTTCATGACCGGCAGCACGCCGGGCAGTGCCAAATCCACGGCACAGGCTTGCGCATTGGGCTCTGCGCCAAAGGCGGTGCTGGCGCCCGAGAAAATTTTCGATTCGGTGGTTAGCTGGGTGTGGGTTTCAAGACCCACCACAATTTCCCATTGCATGGTGCGATCCCTTTTTAAGACGGTGTGCGGAGGTGCCAATCGGTAGCAAGCTGATAATGGTCAGCCAATGCCAGCAATTCACCTTCCTTGAAATAGTTGCCAATCAATTGCATGCCCACGGGGCGGTTTTTGTCGCCGAAGCCCACTGGCACGCTCATGCCGGGCAAGCCCGCCAGGCTGGTACTCAGCGTGTAAATATCGGCCAGATACATTTGAACCGGGTCAGCCGACTTCTCGCCCAAATTCCAGGCCACTGTGGGGCTGACTGGGCCGGCAATGAAATCGCACTGCTGAAAGGCAGCCTGGAAATCTTGTGCGATCAAGCGGCGAATTTTTTGAGCCTGCAAATAATACGCGTCGTAATAGCCATGTGACAGCACATAAGCACCCACCATGATGCGGCGCTGTACTTCAAGACCAAAACCTTCGCTGCGCGAATTCTCGTACATGGACTTCAAGTCGCTGTAATCGGCTGCGCGGTGGCCGTAACGCACACCATCAAACCGCGACAGGTTGGAACTGGCTTCCGCTGGCGCGATCACGTAGTAGGCCGGAATCGACAATTCGGTGCGTGGCAGGCTGATGTTCACCAGCACGGCACCCATGGATTCAAGCTGCTTCAGTGCAGCATCGATTGGGGCGCGCACATCGGCGGCCAAACCTTCGCCGAAGAATTCTTTCGGCAGGCCAATTCGAACGCCAGCCACAGGTTTTGCGGCGTCGCCGTTTCTCAAAGGTTTACCAAAGCCAGCGGTGAAATCTTCATTCGCTGCGGGCCGCTGCACACTGGTGCTGTCTTTTGCATCAAAACCCACCATGGCGTTGAGCACCAAGGCGCAATCGCGGGCGCTGTGGGCCATGGGGCCAGCCTGGTCCAGGCTGCTGGCGTAGGCGATCATGCCGTAACGACTGCAACTGCCATAAGTGGGCTTGATGCCGGTGATGCCGCACAAGGAGGCTGGCTGGCGAATGGAACCACCCGTGTCAGTGCCTGTGGTGAATGGCACAACGCCAGCAGCCACAGCCACAGCCGAACCACCCGAAGAACCGCCGGGCACGGCCAGCGTGTCCCAAGGGTTCAAACAGGGGCCATAGGCGCTTTTTTCATTCGATGAGCCCATGGCGAACTCATCGCAATTCAGCTTACCGATACTCACTGTGCCTGCCGCGTTCAAGCGCGACACCACTTCAGCATCAAAAGGGCTTTGATAGCCCGCCAACATTTTGGAACCTGCCGTGCTGGTCCAGCCTTTGGTCACAAAAATGTCTTTGTGTGCGGTTGGAATGCCCAACAAGGCGCCGGTTTCACCCGCAGCCAACCGTGCATCAGCAGCCTTGGCTTGTTGCAAAGTGAGGTCATCGCGAATGTCCACGAATGCGTTCAACCTGGATTGCTGGCCTGCTTCGCGCAGGGCTTCCTGAGCCAGTTCAGTAGCACTGGCTTTTTTCTCATCCAGCAAGGCGCGCAGTGCGGAAATACTTTGAAGTTTGGAAGACATGCTTAAAACCACATTCCAATGTCAGATTTGCAAAATTAGGGGGTACAACTATTCAATGAACAATTACTCGATTACTTTGGGCACCAGGAACAAGCCTTTCTCGGCGGCTGGCGCATTGGCCATATTGGCATTGCGGTTGTCGGCCTCGGTTACAGCGTCTTCGCGCAAGCGCAGCGCGATGGGCTGAATCAGCGAGATGGGATGCGCCAATGGCTCAACGCCTTCGGTGTTTTCACTGCTCAAGCGATCGGCCAATTGCATGATGTTGTTCAATTGTTGCTCAAGGGCCTGGGCTTGCTCGGGCGCCACTTTCAAGCGCGACAAGGCCGCAATTTTTGCAATTTGTCCGGAATCCAGGGACATAAATTTTCTCCGCCGACCAGCAGGCCTGAGCATCGCTTCTAAATGATGCAAAAGCCGCTTGGTGAAAGTCTGTGTTGATCAAAGTCTTCTTATTTTATAGGTTATCATCGGTAGTTACGCCACTTGACAAGTGAAGTCCCATAAATAGTGGCGAACCGGACAACTTCTAGACAACTTTGAGCTTCGCGGGCTTGGCAGCTCTCCAACTACACGACACAGGTTAGAACATCACCATGTTTGGGTTTCTACGCAGCTACTTATCAAACGATTTGGCCATTGATTTGGGCACGGCCAACACGCTAATTTACGCCCGCACCAAAGGCATCGTTCTTGACGAGCCTTCTGTAGTTGCCATCCGCCAGGAAGGCGGCCCCAACGGCAAAAAAACCATCACGGCAGTTGGCCTTGAGGCCAAACAAATGTTGGGCAAAGTGCCGGGCAACATTGAGGCCATTCGCCCCATGAAAGACGGCGTGATCGCCGATTTCACGGTGACTGAGCAAATGCTCAAGCAGTTCATCAAAATGGTTCACGAAAGCCGTCTGTTTTCACCCAGCCCCAGAATAATCATTTGTGTGCCCTGCGGGTCCACACAAGTTGAGCGCCGTGCCATTCGCGAAAGCGCATTGGGCGCGGGTGCCTCCCAGGTTTACCTGATTGAAGAACCCATGGCTGCTGCAATCGGCGCCGGCCTGCCAGTTTCTGAGGCGTCGGGTTCGATGGTGGTTGACATTGGCGGCGGCACCACCGAAGTGGGCATCATTTCCCTGGGTGGAATGGTGTACGCGGGCAGCGTGCGCGTGGGCGGCGACAAGTTTGACGAAGCCATCATCAGCTACATTCGCCGCAACTACGGCATGATGATTGGTGAGCCCACCGCAGAAGCCATCAAGAAGCAAATTGGTTCAGCATTCCCCGGCTCGGAAGTGAAAGACATGGAAGTGACCGGTCGCAACTTGTCGGAAGGCATTCCGCGTCGCTTCACCATTTCCTCCAATGAAATTCTGGAAGCACTGACAGAACCATTGAACGCGATTGTGTCCGCAGTGAAGTCTGCACTGGAACAAACACCACCTGAACTGGGCGCTGACATTGCCGAGCGCGGCATGATGCTGACCGGTGGCGGTGCCTTGTTGCGCGACCTGGACCGCCTGCTGATGGAAGAAACCGGTTTGCCGGTGCACGTGGCCGAAGACCCGCTGACTTGCGTGGTGCGCGGTTGCGGTCTTGCGCTGGAACGCATGGACAAATTGGGCACCATTTTCACCAGTGAGTAAGTAACGTAAAACGGTTCGAACTCCGGCTTGTTAAATAGCCCTACATTGAACCGGCTAAAAGCCTATGGAGTACACACCACCACCGTTGTTCAAACAAGGCCCATCCGCACGCGTGCGGCTGGCCTTTTTTGTCGCGCTGTCGGTGGGTTTGCTGTTTCTTGATTCCCGCTTTGCCGCCATGGAAGTGGTGAGAAAAGGCGTGGGCACTGTGCTGTATCCATTGCAGAAAATCGCCAGCCTGCCCATTGAGTGGAGCCAGGCCGGGTTCGATTACCTGTCAACGCTCGACACACTTCAATCTGAAAATAAAACCCTGATTCTCGAGCAACTGCAAGACAAGCAACGCCTGCACGAGTTGGAAACCCTGCGCCAGGAAAACGAAAAACTGCGCAAACTGATGAATGTGGGCAATACCCTGAAGGTCAAACGATCCATTCTCAGCGAAATTGTCAGCGATGCGCGCGACCCGTTTTCGCGCAAAATAATTATTGGCAAAGGTTTGATTCAGGGCGTGAAGGAAGGCATGCCAGTAATCGACGAACTGGGCCTTTTGGGGCAGGTTACCCGTACATTTCCAAGCCGGGCCGAGGTCAGCCTGATCACCGACAAGGAACAGATTATCCCGGTTGAGAACTTGCGCAACGGCATTCGAAGCGTGGCCTACGGGGGCCTGGATGGCGGACTGATTGAACTACGCTTCATGGCAGCGAATGCCGACATTGAAAACAACGATTTGTTGGTGACTTCTGGTCTGGACGGGGTGTACCCCCGGGGAATTCCGGTGGCGCGGGTTATTCGTGTAGAACGCAATTCGCGCTATGCCTTTGCCAGTATTTTTTGCGAACCGATTGCAGGCGTAGAACGCCACCGGTTTGTGCTGGTGCTCGACACCTTCCGGGAAAATGTGACCGCTGAACCTGCGCCCGCCGCCAGCGCGCCGACACCCAACGCGCCGATACCCAACGACAACGCTGCTACACCAGCAACGACCGCCCCCGTAAACAATACGGAGGCTGGCAATGGCAATTAACCCGTTTGGCAACTCCGAAATTTTGCGGCCAGTGAACCCCTGGTTCATTGTGTTTTCCCTGCTGGCCGCGATGCTGCTCAAGTTCATTCCTATTGACAGAAACTGGATCACGCCCGACGTACTTGCATTGGTGCTGGTGTTCTGGAACATTCGGCAACCACGGCGAATTGGTATTGGTGTGGCCTGGTGCTTTGGCGCTGCAATCGATGTGCATTCAGCCAGTGTGTTCGGCGAGCATGCCTTGGCCTACACATTGTTGTCCTATTTCGCCATTACCATTCACCGCCGTGTGATGTGGTTTTCACCGATGATGCAGGCGGCGCATATTTTTCCGCTGTTGTTGGCTGCCCAGGCCATTACCGTTGCAATTCGAGTCATGTTCGGCGGCACATTCCCGGGTGCCTGGATTTTCGCGGAAAGCGTGCTGACCGCTGCCTTGTGGCCACTGACACAGTTCTTGCTGCTGGCCCCGCAAAAGCTTCCGGAAAACCGTGACAACGACCGCCCGATATGACCGAGTTTAACCACCCAGAACAAGCCATCAAACAGTTCCGGTTTCGGCTGTTTCTGGCTGGCCTCTTTGTGGTGTTACTGTTTCTGGTGCTGGTTGCGCGCCTGCTTTGGCTTCAAGTGATTAGCTATGACAAATACCAATCCAAAGCCGAAGACAACCGAATCACGATTGTGCCGCTGGTGCCAAACCGCGGGCTGATTCTGGACCGCAATGGCGTAGTGCTGGCCAACAATTATTCGGCTTACACGCTGGAAATCACGCCGTCCAAAATCGATAACCTGAATGAGATGATCGACGATCTGGGCAAGATTGTTGAAATTTCAGCACTGGACCGCAGGCGATTCAAAAAACTGCGCGCAGAGTCAAAGCGGTTCGAATCCATCCCGATCCGCACGCGTTTGACGGATGAAGAAGTGGCGCGTTTCGCTGTGCAAAGCTTTCGCTTCCCCGGAGTAGAAATTCGTGCCCGCCTGTTCCGGCAATACCCCTATGGCCCCCATGCTGCGCACTTGCTGGGTTACATCGGTCGAATTTCCGCCCGGGACCAGGAGCGAATTGAAGAACTGGACCAAACCAACAATTACCGCGGCACTGCCTACATTGGCAAAGACGGCCTTGAAAAACGTTATGAAACCCAATTGCATGGCCGAACTGGGTTTGAAGAAGTAGAAACTTCGGCAGGTGGTCGGGCCGTTCGGGTGCTTTCACGCTCGCCCGCAGTGCCGGGTGAAAACTTGATGCTGTCGATTGATATTCGCCTGCAAGAGGCTGCCGAAAAGGCGCTGGAGGGCAAGCGAGGCGCATTGGTGGCCATCGACCCCCGCAATGGCGACATTCTCGCCATGGTGAGTGCGCCAAGCTTTGACCCCAACCTGTTTGTAGAGGGCATTGATTCGGAAAACTGGAAATTGCTGAATGAAAGCATTGACCGGCCACTGTTGAACCGCCCATTGGCAGGCACCTACCCGCCCGGCTCCACTTTCAAGCCGTTTATGGCGCTGGCCGCACTTGAGCGTGGGTTTCGCACAGCTTCCAGCACACTGCGTGACCCGGGCTATTTTGATTTTGGCTCACGCCGTTTCATGGACGACAAAATTGGCGGACATGGCATGGTGGACATGTACAAATCGATTGCCGAGTCGTGCAACACCTATTACTACATGCTGGGCAGTGAAATGGGCATCGATATCATTTCGGAGTTCATGGGGCGTTTCGGTTTTGGTTCACGCACCGGCATTGATCTGGACGGCGAGCGCACGGGTGTATTGCCCTCACGCGAATGGAAAACCTCAGCTTTCCGCAAAGCTGAAGCACAGCGCTGGTATTCGGGCGAGACCATTTCTGTGGCGATTGGGCAAGGCTACAACAACTACACTCCGCTGCAGTTGGCGCACGCGACAGCCGTGCTGGCCAGTGGCGGCATGAATGCAACACCCCGATTGGTCCGGGCTTTTCAAAACCCGGTCAACGGCCAGGTGACCGAAAAACCGCTGGAAGCTTTCAGACAGCTCAATTTGCAGCAACGGCATGTAGACTCGGTCAAACTGGGCATGCGGGGTGCAGTGCTTGAGGGTACGGCTCGGGGTGTTTTCAAGGACGTGGCCTATGAAGTGGCAGGCAAAACAGGAACAGCGCAGGTGTTTGGTTTAAAGCAGGGCGAAACCTACAAAGACCGCGCCGCCTCAGCCGAACGTTTGCGTGACCACGGCTGGTTTATTGCCTTTTCTCCCATGGAGCAACCTCGAATTGCCTTGGCCGCGATTGTTGAGAATGGTGGATTTGGTAGCCAGTCAGCAGCCCCAGCCATTAAAAAAGTGCTGGACACTTATTGGGAACTGGAGGCACAGAAAGACCTGTCGATCGCACTGCCGCCACCGCAGGCCGCTGAACAGGCTCTGAATCAGGAGGTTTCGCAATGAACCGCACACGCGCCATTCAACGTGAGCCCATTTGGCCCCGCATCAAGCCATTCATCACCGTGTTTGACCCGGTGCTCAGCACCATTTTGCTGTCATTGGTGGTGTTTGCATTGATTACCCAATACAGTGCTGCCTTCGATTTTGAGGGTCGATTCCTCGACCATTCGCGCAACTTGCTGATTGCCTTCATGGTGATGTGGGTGACCGCCAACCTGAAACCGCAGTTTTTGATGCGAATTGCCGTACCGCTTTATGTGGTGGGGGTAATTTTGCTGATTGCTGTGGAATTGTTTGGCGACATTTCGAAAGGGGCACAACGATGGCTTAATCTGGGTTTCATCCGGATTCAGCCGTCAGAAATCATGAAGATTGCCATGCCGCTGATGTTGGCCTGGTTTTTCCAGCAACGGGAGAATGTGTCAGGTTGGCGAGAGTTTGCCGTGGCTTCGGTTATTTTGGTCATTCCTGGCGTTTTGATTCTGAAACAACCCGACTTGGGCACTGCCTTGCTGGTGTTGGGTTCGGGCTTTTTTGTGATTTTCTTTGCAGGCTTGTCATGGAAAGTGCTGGCCTGGCTGACTACTTTATTTTTAGCCAGCCTGCCCGTGTTCTGGACGATGATGCACGATTACCAGCGCCAGCGGGTACTCACTTTGCTAGACCCCACGCAAGATCCGCTTGGCAAAGGTTTTCACATTATTCAATCCACAGTGGCCGTGGGCTCCGGGGGGTTTACCGGCAAAGGGTTTTTACAGGGCACGCAAACGCATCTGGAGTTTATTCCCGAACGCACCACTGACTTCATTTTTGCAGTACTTGCCGAAGAATTCGGCCTGCTGGGCTGCCTGGTGCTGCTGACGCTTTACACTTGCCTGATTGTGCGCGGCCTTGTGATTGCGGGCAATGCGCCCACACTGTTTTCTCGCCTCATGGCTGGCGCCATGGCCTTGATTTTCTTCACCTATGCATTTGTGAACATTGGCATGGTCAGTGGCATTTTGCCGGTGGTGGGCGTGCCCTTGCCGTTGATGAGCTATGGCGGCACTGCCATGGTGACCCTTGGCATGGGTGCTGGTATTTTGATGAGTATTCAAAACACCAAAAAGCTGATCCAAACCTGAAGGCCTTGTCATGATTCACGCCAGCAAAGCCTGGTTGCAAAACACCTTGCCAACGCAGTTCAAACCTTTTGTTGACCGCTGGCGCGACAACACAAGCACGCCTGCCCAGCAGTTTATCGAATGGTTCCTCAATGGCGAGCACATGGGCCACTGGGACACACAGCATCGGCCCACCTTCGAGAAAGTATTCAATGCAGCTGGCCTGGCCTGCACGCACACCGGGGCGGGCATTGCATGCACCGACACCACAGGCCCGCAAGCGCTGAGCGCCAAACTGGCCACAGCAGGCAATATGCTGAAAGCCTTGGGGCTGGCACCGGGTTGGCGCAATGAAGAGCAACTGCTGCTGACGCAGCAAGGTGAGGTACTGGCCACCGCCGAACGGGCCTTGTTCAAAACACTGGGCTTGCGCAGCCGGGCAGTGCATGTACACGTGGAGAACCACAAAGGCTGCGTGTGGACGGGTGTGCGGTCTATGACCAAGCACGACAACCCGGGCATGCTGGACAATTTGGCCGCAGGCGGCATTGCCAGCGCCGAGAGCATTGAAGGCACCTTGTGGCGAGAACTGGATGAGGAAGCCGGGCTGAATTCAGACGATTTTGCCTGGATTGAACCTTTAGACCCGCATGAACTGGTGTTAAGCCGCCCCTTGCTGTATGGTGGCTGGCATCACGAAACAGTCATTCTGTTTCAGGGCCAGTTAAAGCCGGGGCGACGCCCCAAAAACCGCGACGGCGAGGTAGGCGCATTCCAGTTGATGACGCCCCAAGCCTGCGTTGAGGCAATCAATGCCTGGCAATTCACCCCCGATGCTGCCTTGTGCTGCGCACTGGCGCTGGCCACCGCCAAACAAATACGAAAGGACTAAACATGTTGTTGGGTTTAAAAGCCGCCACGTACCGGATAGGTACCACCGTGCTGCTGGATCAGGTTGATTTTTCAATTGAAGAACGTGAACGCGTGGCCTTGGTGGGCCGCAACGGTACCGGTAAAAGTACCCTGTTCCGCATCCTGACTGGCGAAACCACGCCGGAAGATGGCCTGGTGATCAAGCAAGACGGAATTCGCATGACCTGCCTTGAACAGGCTGTGCCACAAGAACACGATGACACCATTTTTGATGTGGTGGCGCAGGGCTTTGGTGCCTTGGGCAAGCACATCAGCATGAGCCGTACGCTGGGCCCGCTTGATCATGACTCGCTAACACCTGAGCAGGCGAAAACACTGGAGCTTGCCCAGCATGAATTGGGCGAGCATCACGGCTGGCACCTCGAAAGCGAAGTGGATCAAATGCTTTCGCGCATGAAGTTGCCTCCCGATTTGCCATTTGCCAAGTTGTCAGGCGGGATGAAACGCAAGGTGATGCTGGCCAAAGCCATGGTGAGTAACCCCGATGTGCTGTTGCTTGATGAGCCGACCAACCACCTTGACATTCCCAGCATTGAATTGCTGGAAGAACAGATTCGCCAGTTCAAAGGTGCCGTAATTTTCGTGAGCCACGATCGTTCTTTCATGCGCAAACTGGCCACCCGTGTGTGCGACCTGGACCGAGGCATGCTCAAAAGTTGGTCTGGTGGCTATGAGGGATTTTTGAAAGGCAAGGCCGAGTTTCTGCATGCTCAGGAAAAAGCCAACGCATTGTTTGACAAAAAACTGGCCGAAGAAGAAGTGTGGATTCGACGCGGCATTGAAGCACGACGCACCCGCAATGAGGGCCGAGTGCGCGCCTTGATGGAAATGCGCAAACAGTTTTCTGACCGACGCAATGTGGTGGGCAGCGCCAAGGTGCAAGTGCAAGAGGCTGAGCGGAGCGGCAAGGTGGTGGCCGAGCTAACCAACATCAACAAACAGCTGGGTGATTTGCCGATATTGCGCAATTTCACCAACACCATTTTGCGCGGTGAAAAAATTGGTTTTCTGGGCCCCAACGGCATTGGCAAAACCACTGCGCTGAAAGTGTTACTGGGGCAGTTACCCCCTGACTCAGGCCACATTAAGTTGGGCACAAAACTGGAAATTGCCTACTTTGACCAGCTGCGCAGCCAGTTCAATGAAGAAGACACTGCGGTAGAAATTATTGGTGCAGGCAAGGAATTCATTACCATCGACGGGCAGGCCAAGCATGTAATCGGCTATTTGCAAGACTTTCTGTTCACACCCGACCGCGCGCGCCAACCGGTGCGAAGTTTATCGGGCGGTGAGCGTGCACGGCTTATTCTGGCCCAGTTGTTTTCAACGCCCTCGAACGTCATGGTGCTGGATGAGCCCACCAACGACCTGGACATTGAAACGCTTGAGTTGCTGGAAGAAAAACTGATGGCTTACCAAGGCACCTTAATTTTGGTGAGCCATGACCGGGAATTTTTGAACCAGATTGTGACCCGCTGCCTGGTGTTTGAAGGCGATGGCGTGGTGGGCGATTATGTGGGTGGTTACGACGACTGGCTGCGCCAACGTAGCACCGACCCCTGGGCCAATACGGGCAGCAAGCCCAACATGCCCACTGCTGCATCAAGTGCTTCACCCACGATTGCGCCCCCAGCCAAGAAAACCAAAAAACTGGGGTACAAAGAACAACGCGAACTCGAAATGCTGCCCGCTTTGATCGAGAAACTGGAAACCGAGCAAGAAGCACTTGTGGCTAAAATTGGGGATCCCGGTTTTTACCAGCAGGAAGCCAGTGTAGTGACTGCTGCACAAGCTCGCATGGTTGCTTTGGACAATGAACTTGCAGCAGCGTATGCCCGCTGGGAAGAACTGGACGGCTAAGAAATTATTGACGGGAAATTCGGCTGGGTTGACCTTGTTCAGTCAACACCATGCCCAAGGACTCCCAAACCACGCTGGCTTCCTTGAAGGCTTTGGCGAGTTGCAGGCGCATGCCATAGAACAGCCTTGATTCTGGCAAGGTGTCGTCCGTGTCGGGCACTCGAGCTTCGAGCAAGCTGCGTGCAGTTTCCTCGCTGGCAATGTGAAAGCTGCCGCTGATGACCCGGCCACCAGTCAAGCGCCGCACTTCCCAAGTGAAACTTTGTCCCCAATCAAATTTGGCGGCAGGTGGCAAACTCACGTACTCGCTCTCCAGCGGTTCAACCCAAAACCGTTTGCCCCTTGAATCAAACAACATCAAATTGCCTTCTCGCGGCAAGTCGCCCTGGAATACGAATTCCGGGGACCGGGTGAGCAGAAGCGAACCGTCAATGGGCTGCAACACCCGAAGGGGATTGTTCTCGCTGGCTTGCCCCTTGTCGTTTTTAACAGGCAACACACCGCGCGGGCGAGCGTACAAATTCATCCATTGATCGATCAAATCCAGGTGGGCTTGCTCAACTGGAAACACCTTCACAGACGGCCCGCTGAGCACGCGAACTGTGTCTGCAATTACTTTGAGCCGGGCCGGCCCGTCGTAAACCCGACGATTGCCTGTATTCAATACCAACACCGAAAAGCGCTCGCCTTTGGGCACTGCAATGGTGTGTCCGTGCAACAGGCGCTGGGTGGGCAGGGCACTGTACTTCTGACCTTTCGGATTGCTGACCACCACATTGTCTGTGGCGGCCAATACAAAAACCACGGGCTCTTTGGCTTGCGCGACATGAGTGAACAACAGGCACGCAAAAAAAGCACTTTTCAACCACACGTTCAATACCACCCCACCAAGGACAAACCGACACCCAAATAATCAGACTTGTAATTGTAGTCAATCAAGCTTTCGCCAAAGCCAGTGAAGTATTGCAAGTGCCCGCGCAAGTTACTGGTCAGCGGGAAGGCCCAATCGAATTGAACTGCGCCCCGGGATTCATCGCCACCGCGAAAGTTGTGGCGAGTCAGCAGAGAATACTCATGGCCGTTGTGTTTGTGAACCAGCAACATGTCACCTCGGCCCATGAAGTCGCTGATGTCGGGGTTGTCGTCTTCGGCGGCATCTTCGGCAATGCGCAACCACGGCCTGAATTGAACCATGGTGTTTTCTCGCTCAAACCCAACCATGCCGATCAAGCGGTTCCAGGATCGGGACAAGGGCAAGGCTCGCCCGTTGGACTGGTGGTTCAAGCTCAAACCCAGCAGGCGCGGCTCCCAGCCGGTGGCTTCCCTGAACTCGCTCCAGCTGGAACGCCAGGTAAAAATCAGCTCAGGCTCGTAATTGGTTTCGCGAAACGGACGGGAAATATCCTGGTTCATGACCTGCCATCGACTTGATTGCGTGTAGGCAAACCACAAATCGCCATTGTCACCAAACATGTTTTCCATCACCTTGGTTTTCAGGCTCAACTGAAATTTCAACTCATTGCGGTCCAGGTTCTCGGGTTCATCGCCGGGCTGCACGGTGTTGGCCGGGTTCGGACTGGTGGGGCGAAGGTTTGGCGATTTGTTGTGATACACCGGCAACAAATACACGGGCTGATAGGGACGAATGGAAAAGGTGCCCCGTTTGGCTGAAGGTGCAAGCTCCCAGCGACGATCCAGCCAGCTCAGTGTTGTGTCTTCGCTGCGTTTGTACAACAACAAACCGCCATCAATGGCTGCAGCTGCTTCAGGCGCTGAACCATCTTTGACCACCAGGCTTCTGCCTGTGGCATCATCAAAGCAACGAAGGCGAATTTGATCGTCTTCGAGAAACAGGCAGGCCCGGAGTGCTTCTTCATCCAGCGTTTTGTTTTGAATATCTTGGGCCTTGGCCCAGCCGTGCAGGCTCAGAAGGCCCAGCACAAGGAGTAAGGGTTTGTTCATAATCGCGCACTGCATCGAGCTTGGTTGGCTAGATACTCTCACATTTGGTTACAATTCCTAAATGGTTTCATTCCGCTTCAAAAAATCGTCGGCAAACAAAGACACTTCCAGCAGTGGACAGGGTCGCGAGTTCACCATTGACGAACTGGCGCGCACTGCCAACACCACCGTGCGCAATGTGCGTGCTTATCAGGACAGGGGCTTGCTGGCCCCGCCCGAGAAACGTGGGCGTGTGGGTTTCTACAGCGAAGACCATTTGTCACGGCTCAAGCTTATTGGACAAATGCTGGGTCGCGGTTACACCTTGAGCAACATTCAGGAAATGCTGGATGCAATCGACAAGGGTTACGACCTTCGCCAGTTGCTGGGTTTAACGCATGCGATCACCAGCCCGTGGACAGATGAAATTCCCAAGAATTACAACCCGGTGCATTTGGCCACCATGTTCGGTACCAGCCTGAGCCGTGGTGCGCTTGCCAAAACTATCGAGCTGGGTTTGCTGGAACCTGACGGTTTGCGTTACCGTGCGCCGAGCCCGAAAATTCTGCACGCCGGCGCGGAGATGGCCAGTGCAGGACTGCCTTTGCTCGACTTGCTGGATTTGATTGCGTCGCTGCGCGGTCACCTTGAAAGCTTTTGCGACCAAGCTGTTTCACTGTTTGTGAAAGAGCTCGACCAGTATGGTGACAACCTGCCCCCCAAGGAAGAACTACCGAGGCTGGCACAACTGATCTGGAAAATTCGCCCCCTGGCCATGACAGCCATTGAATCGGAAGTATCCCGAGCCCTGCAAAAATCGGCCAGCAAATTTGTTGATGAACGCATTGTGGGTTTGATCGACAAAATGGCCGAGGAAATGCCGAACAATCCGGCATTGCAGCCCACGGGCTGGGTTGCGCCTGAAACACCTGCAACAGGCGAAGACAAAACATAAACCGGCTTTTTTAAAGCAGCAAAAGCAGGCGATTGTCCTGTTGATTCTGCTTGGCTTGGTACACAAAGCGCTGTGACACCATGCGCATGAAGGCCAGACCCATGCCACCTTCGGGCAAGTCGCTCAAGCTCAGGTCGTCTTGAAATGAATGTTCATGGTGCATCCTGGCAAGTACCTGGGCAGGTATGCAGTTGCCTTGGTCTTCAATCAACACCCCCACACCATGCTGAAAAGCCAGCACTGTCAGCCGAGCGGGTTCGGGGCGTTTGTCCCTGAAGCCGTGCAGCATCACGTTGGTAAGCGCTTCAGACACCACCAGGTCGGTGTTGTAGCACACCTCTTCGGTGTAGGCCAAGTCCTCGACAAAAGCCCGCACTGCGCGGCTTAAGACCCCGATATTGACAGTATCAGCCACCGCGCTGAAGGCAATACAATTTAAAAACTCGCCCAGTTTTAGGGCATGGTCATAGGCTGAAAATTCGTCTTGCAAGCTCAAACCTGTTTGCACAAACTCATCGACCAATTCAGACACACGGGCCGAGGGCAAGACAATTCGCTCAACTTCAAAACTTTCACGCCACTGGATTCCGAGAAGGGACAAGTCTCCGTCGATCCCCGATGTTTGTTGACCGGAGTCCAGCAGACGGGAAAACTCACGGGTCAATACATGGCCTTGTGTGTCTTCAAGCAACACAGACTGCTGCCAAGTTTCAGGGTTGGGTACACCCAGAGTACCTCCACACTCTCGCGGGTAAAAGTACAGCCGGCTGCCCGGGGTAATCACGCCTTGATAAATCACCTGCCCCAGCCGTGGAGCAGCGGGTTCGGATTCCCCATGCGCACCGACAAACAGAGGCGCCAAACCCGGCTGTGCCATGACCATGGCCCAGTCGCCGATGCCCGCCACCAGCAAAGTACCCTGGTCGAGATTGATCAGGCCATACAACAAGTCAAATTGAGGTGGCTCATCTTTCAGTGACGGGGAAATACTGGACAGTTGGGCAAGTACCTGCTCGGGGCTGGCCAAGTAACGTCGAATTTTCGAACTGCTTTCCTCCACAGGAAACAGCACACGCGTGGCACGGGCCATGGAAAACCACCGCGCCAGTGCCATGGTTTGCAAAGCGGTTGCGGTGTCCTGGCCGGCCATGTTCAACATGAAAAACCCATGCTCATTGGCCTGGGTTTCAAGCAAACCCATTTGTTTGCCGCACACATAACCCTGCGGTTGATAAATGGTTTGAATGGCAAACGGCCAGGGTTCTTGCTTGCTTTTGGGCAACAGGGCTCGCTGAATGCGTGACACTTCCCGCATGTCACGCTGCAGCGCCTCGTACAACTGGCTGAGTTCGGTGTGTCTGCGCTCAAGGCCGGTGTGCAAATCTGCAATCCGCTCCGCTGTTTTCAGCCGTACCTTTAACTCACTCGGATTGACTGGCTTGGTCATGAAGTCATCGGCACCCACGCGCAAGCTGTTTAACAGGTCGTCGCGACTGGCATAGCCGGTGATCATGATGATGTAGGTGTAGGCATTCTGTTTTTGGGCTCGAACCTGTTCACACAGTTCAATACCGCTCATCCCGGGCATGTCCCAATCGGTCAGTACAAGGTCGGGTTGGTGTTTCTCGATCAGAGTCAGGGCTTCATGGCCATTTTTGGCGGAGTGCACGGTGTAACCCCAGCTGTGCAACATGGCTTCAAAAATTCTCAAAAAGCTGCGGGAATCATCAACGA
The DNA here is from genome assembly GCF_005871185.1 of Limnobacter alexandrii. GTDB lineage: Bacteria > Pseudomonadota > Gammaproteobacteria > Burkholderiales > Burkholderiaceae_B > Limnobacter > Limnobacter alexandrii. The sequence continues at coordinate 840,143 of NZ_SWKN01000006.1, read as the reverse complement.
TGACAATCGACTTGCCGGCTTTTACGACGGAGGGTGTAAACAGATTGGCTTGAACTTCCTGAAGGCGAAACACGAGTTCGGGCACTTGCCTGTCGCTGTCCACCACATTGCCTTGATCGAGCACCCCAGGGCGCGGTGCCAACATCAAAATGGACACGTCGTCCTCAAAACCCTTTTGGGCAATCACAGGGCCACCCCAATGCTGAACACGCATTTGAATGCGCTCGGCCAGATCGGACCAGCGCCCCTGGCTGCACTGCTGATTGACAAACTCCACCAGGCGTTCCTCTCCGAATGCCTCTGAACTGGCAGACAGCACCTCGGTAACGCCATCGGAATAAAGAATCAGGGCATCTTCATCACTCAGAGTCAATTCAATGTCTTCAAAATCATCCAGATCAAACAAGCCAACCGGATAGCCGCCGCTGCCCAACATCTCGGCCTTGGTGCCTTTGGAGACCAGCAGTGGCGATGGATGACCAGCCTGGCAGAGCGACACGTGGTGGGTCGCTGTGTTGAACACGCCGTAGATCATCGTGAAATAGGACAGATCTGACTCGGTCTGCTGAAACAGGCGATTCAGCCGGGCTACCACATCGCGGGGCTTGGAAACAATTCGCTGCCCGTCGCTACCCAAGCGCCCCTCGAAAACAATACTGGTGTTGGAGCGGTCGGCGAACATTTGAACCAGTTGCATGGACTTGACCGCAGCGGGGATACCGTGACCCGACACATCCAGCAGGTAAAAACCATACACGTCACGCTGTAGCTCAAACACCTGAAGATGATCGCCCGACACGTATTTGGAAGGCACAGACAACCACTGATAATTCAGGCCCTGATAGGGGCTTTGCACTTCGGGCAGGAAACTGCGCTGAAGGCCAGATACAGCGCGCAGGTCTTGCGCGATTACGTCATGCGCGTGTGCCAGCTCATTGGTTTTTCGCGCCAGCTGCGCTTGCAGCTCGATTCGACGCACTGCAGACTGCAGGCGCGCCTCCAGTTCATTGCCATCGACAGGTTTTGAGAGTACGTCATCAGCGCCTGCGTCCAAGGCCTTGATCAAAAACTCTTCATCGTTTTGAGCCGACATCAGGATGATGTAGGTATATTGCCCCAGGTTAAGCTGGCGTATGGCCACACACAATTCAGTGCCTTGCATACCGGGCATTTGCCAGTCGGCAAGCACCAACTGAAAACGGTCTCTCTCAATCAGCTTGATCGCCTCTTGGCCGCTGCTTGCAAACTCAACCGGATAACCCCATTTGGCCACCATGTGAACGAACAGGTTTCGTTCAACCACCGAGTCATCCACAACCAGTATTCGGGGTAGCTGTTTGTCAGAGTCTTTTTCGGTCACAGTGAATCAGACCTGCTGCAGAAAAGCGACGGCTTTGGGCATGTCGTCCAGCAGGGAAAATTGACGGTCCATGCGGGAGAGTTCAAACATCATTCGAACCGACTTGTTCATGCCGACCAAGGCCAGCTTTCCGTGGTGATTGGTGATATTTTTCAACAATGCCACCAAAGAACCCAAACCGCCAGAGTCGACTAACTTGACTGCGCCGATGTCCAAAGCGAACTTTTGGGTGGAATCCAGTTTGGACACCACTGCATTACGAATGATCGTGCCTACCGCACTGTCCAAGCGAACAGCATCCACCCTCAGCACAAATACATCCCCCATTTCCTCTGTCGAAACCATATTGTTCGCCCTAAACTGTTAATTCTCTTTTCTTAAAGTGTGCACTTTTCGACACTTCGCGCAATAATTTTATAAAACAAGCCCCACAAAATGAGCATATACAAAAACAATAGGATAACGTGATGACCTGTGCTGCATAATTTTTAAAAAATTGACAATTATTGTGCAATTATTTTTTTGATTACATTGATTTGAACTGGGTCTTATTAAAACCCCGGAAATTCCGTTATTGCAAAGTCGACCAGCGAAACCACCATGCGACATTTACTCTCCCTCGTGTTTTTACTATTTTGCCTGACGGGTTATGCCCAAGAAAGTGCAGAACCCGAGATCACGACCATTGAACGCAGCCGAACCCTGACTTTTACCGAGATGGGGCAGCCCAACGGGGTCCGCTTGAGCGGTATTAACCGCTTTGTGGATTTGAATTCGGGTATTCGGCTGGATGAACTGGTCACCCGTGCAAATTTGAACCTGCGGGTGTTGTATCCCCAAGGCATGCGTCACGACCAGTCTTTTGTACGCGTGTATGTAAACAACCAGCTTTCCGGTATTTCGCAGCTGAGCGTAGCGCGGGCTGGCGTGCCGCACACTGTCAATATTGAGCTGGATCCGCTGCTTTTTTCTGATTTTGCGACCGTTCGAATTGAATACGACGGGACTTACGACAGCGAATGCGTAGACCCGGGCAACCCAACCCTTAGATTTGACATTCGCCCTGAAAGCACGCTGACTATTGGCTCAACGCCACTGAACCTGGTGAATGACCTGGCGTTGTTGCCAGCACCCTTTTTCGATCCACGCGACAACCGGAAGCTGAAACTGCCATTGGTCTTGCCGCTGGAACAAACCGAAGCAAGCATGAAGGCAGCAGGTATTCTGGCTTCATGGATGGGCGCACAAGCCTTTTACCGCCAAGCAGAGTTTGAATTACTGGATACGGCATCGCCAACTCGCCACACGATTGTCCTGACCAAAGGCAAAAAAATGCCAGAAGGGATGAGCGAGGCCGACATTGAAGGTCCCTCGCTGATGATCGTGAGTGCCAAGGAAAACCCCTGGATCAAGCACCTGTATGTCATGGGGCGCACCGACGATGAGCTGCTACAGGCCGTGTACGGTTTGGTGATTGAAGGCCAGGTGCTGAGTGGCCAAAAAGCCTTGGTGAAAAAAGTAGACTTGGGCGCACCACGCAAACCTTACGATGCACCACGCTATGTACCCACAGACCGGCCAGTGCGGTTTGGAGAACTGATTGATTTTCCGGGGCAGCTGGAAGTCAGCTCTGACAAGCCACGCGCCAGCGTCAATTTGCGCCTTCCCCCCGATTTGTTCAGCTGGGCAGGCCGCAATATTCCAATGGACTTGAAGTACCGCTACACGGCGCCTTCCCGCTGGAACGACTCGCTGTTGAACATTGAAATCAACAACGCGCTGATCCAGTCGTTCCGCCTGGCCCCAAGATCCGAGCAAGTTCAAAACAAAATCAATATCGACCTGTTGGGTCAAGCTGAACTGACCAGTGAAGAGGCGCTGCAAATTCCGGCTTTCCGCGTGGGTGGCAACAATGAACTCGCTTTTGCTTTTGGTTTCATGGCCGAGGGTGGTGGTGCATGCACGCGGGTGGCGCAGGTGGCGCGGGGGGCAATCGACCCGGAATCAACGCTGGATTTTTCCGATTTGCCCCACTACACGCGCATGCCAAATTTGACCGCATTTGCCAACGGAGGTTACCCGTTCAGCATCATGGCGGACCTGTCGGATACTGCGATTGTTCTGCCAGCCAACCCGACACCACTTGAAATTCGTTCTTACTTGAATGTGATGGGCCTGTTTGGTCAGTGGACCGGGCTGCCCGCCACGCGCACCAGTTTGATTGTTTCTGACAAACCCGAGGGTATTGGCAGTAAAAACTGGCTGGCACTGGGCACCAGTGAACGGCTGGCCTGGCTGAATTCCGCCAATATGAATTTGCCCATGGTGCTGAACGAAACCGAACGCAGCATGGGTTTACCACCCGCCATTCAATGGCTGAAGGGTTTGTGGCAAAGCGACGCAGAACTGCAACCAAGCAACAATGCCCGCGCCTTGATTCAAACAGCAGGCTCTTTGGGTGCAATCATGGGTTTTGAATCGCACCTGGCACCTCAAAAGGCTGGGCTGGTGATTACTGGCACTGATCAGGACAGTTTTGAACGCGCAGTGGCTGCGTTGTCTGATTACGGCGATGTGGCAAAAATCAAGGGCAGCGTCAGCCTGATTCGTGGTGATGACATTCAAAGTTATAGCCTGGGCGAAACCTATATTAGCGGCGCACTGCCTTGGTGGTTGCGTTTGCGAATTGCGTTTTCCGAGTACCCGGCTTTGATCGCGGTGGGCGGTGCGCTTGCCGGGGTAATTTTGGCCATTCTCGCCTTTGGCTGGTTGTCTGGCCGGGCATCGCGCCGCACGAAAGGCAGTTAAACATGGCATTGTGGCGTCACTTGTTGCAACGATTGGGTATTGGGGCAATGTTGCTGGCGACAACTGCCGCCTGCAGCGCAGCACCAAGCCAATCCTGGCCAGCTTGGGATGGTTTTAAAACCGCCTTTGTCAGTGACGATGGGCGTGTCATAGATCGCAGCCAGGAGGATCTTCGCACGGTGTCGGAGGGGCAGTCCTATGGCTTGTTTTTTGCACTGGTGGCGCAAGACCGCAAGGCATTTGATGCGATCTTGAACTGGACAGAAAACAACCTGAGTGCTGGCGACCTGGGCAAGCAACTGCCCGCCTGGATTTGGGGCAAACAAGGCGACTCATGGGGGGTGATTGATGCCAACAGTGCATCGGATGCCGACCTGTGGATTGCCTATGCCCTGTTGGAGGCCAGCCGGATTTGGTGCACCCCGGCTTATGCCGACAAAGCGCGTGCGCTGGGTGAACTCATCCTGAGCAAGGAGAGTATTGAAGTCGACGGTTTGGGCCTGAGCATATTGCCCGGGCACACTGGCTTTGTACTCGACAATGGGGCCGTAAAACTTAACCCAAGCTATGTTCCGCCTTTCATGATGGCCCGGTTTGCCAACGCTTGGGCCGACGACACGCGCTGGGCTCAGGCCTACCTGGCCAGCCAGAAACTGTTGCTAGAAACTGGCAAAACAGGCAGTTATCCCGACTGGGTGCTGTACAACAACGGTGAAATGAGTTTGCCTGAGGACGAGCTGCGCGGCGATTACGATGCGATACGCACCTACCTTTGGATTGCCATGAGCAGTGAAAACGACCCCACCACCGCAGCCTTGTTGAAACAACTGTCGCCCTTGGCAGCCCTGCTGCTGAAACGCCAGAACATGCCAGAGTGGTTTGAACCCCTGGGTGGAAAATTTTCCGCTGAACGTGGGCCTGCGGGTTTTCAAGCGGCCATGGCGCCATTTCTTCAAGCCCTTGGCATGCCAGAACTTGCGAAAAAATTTCACACCCAAAGCCTGAAAAATTCAAACAAGGAAGCCTGGCTGAAATACGGTTATTACAACGGCGCCTTGAGCCTGTTTGCTCAAGGTTATATGGACAGGCTGTATGAATTCAATTCACTGGGCGAACTGTTGCCCCGTGGCAAAGAGGCAAAAAGCTGTGGCTAAGTGCAAACAAACTTCGGGCCTGCGAGCCTGCGCACTCGTTTTGGCAATTCAAGCCTGTTTTGTTGCGCTGCCACTTGTCATGCCTGAAACGGCGCTTGCCAATGTAAACAACCAGCAAGCCAATGTAAACAACCAGCAAGCCAATATTCGTGCATTGAGCGACAAAGGCGTTTACTGGTATGAACGCTTCAGGTTTGACCTGGCAGCACAGTCGTTCAACAAAATACTGTTGATTGAGCCGACCAATGCCTCTGCGCTTCGCTGGCAAGGTTTGATTGACCTGGCGCGCGGCGATGTACAAGCTGCCAATGTGTGGCTGGGTAAACTGCAACTGGTGCACGGCAACAACCCGTTTTCAATCGAGTTGCAACAGGCCATATCCCTGGCTTCAGAGAAACGGCAACAGTTTGCCGAGTTGCGCTATTTGGCAGACAGTGAGCAAGTTCCAGTCAACTTGCCGCAGCGACTTCAAAAGTTACTGCCCCAGGCACCATTGGGTGAGGCCGCTGTTCAAATTTATCGCCTGATGAACCGCACACCTGAAGGCCGGGCTTACGCGCGCGGGCAAGTGGCGGAACTGGCCAAGCAGTTTCCGGACGACCGACGATACAAAACACTGCTTGCGGAATTGGGGGGTACTGGTGCCAGTACGCTTGCACAAACACCGGCGCCCGGCTCAGCACAACCCAATCGCAGCACTGGCAACGCTAGCCGCGCAAGGCCGGCGCCCGAGGTTCAAGCCAAACCCGTTGAACCTGACACCGCAACAATTCCGCAAGCTGCGCCTGAGGAACCAGTCGCCCCAGTGTTGTCTGATTTTGAACAGGGGCAACAGCTGGCCGATTCTGCACAGAAGCAGATTGAGCAAGGCAACAAAACCGAAGCGGCCCGACTGCTACAAAATGCAGTAGACCTGAACCCAAGCTACCCTTGGTTTCGTTACGACCTGGCGACTCTTCTGGACGACCAAGGCGATGCGGGCAGCAAACAGGCCGCGCGGCGGGTCATGGATGAAGGCATTGCGCTTGAAAAAGGGCAGGAAATGCGATTTGCGGCAGCGTTGCTGGCCGCACGCCAGGACCGTGGCAACGATGCGATTGCCTTGATTGATGCTGTGCCACGCGACAAGTGGACCGAGGGCATGACTGCACTGGAAAAGCGAGTGCAATTTGGCCAGTACATGGATGGGTTGCGCGCACAGGAAAGAAACGGCGAGTTTAATGCACTGGCCAGCTCGATCAGCGCAACGCCGAAGTGGCGCGCCGAACCCGAGGTGCAGGCGCTTGAACAAAACCTTCAACGCAAACGGCAAGTGCGTTTGCGCATGTCGTATGAAAACGCGATCATCGACGGGGATGAAGGTGTATCCAGAATCGACAGCGATGAAATTCCATTGCAACTGGATTTGCCACTCGATTTTGAACGCACCCTGTTTTTACGTGCGGACACCTTGAACGCAAATTCTGGCCGGGTGAACCCAGCCACCGCCAGCAACTTTGCAAAACTGGGCACCACCCTGCCCACCGACCCAGCCATTGCCAGCAACCGGCTGGATCAGAACTACAAAGGCCATGTGGTGGGCGTTGGCGTGCAAACCGAGCAATACCGTGTTGATGTCGGCACTACGGTGGGCGATTATCCGGTGAACGACTGGGTGGGCGGCGTGCAATGGCGCACCAGCCTGGGTGAAGGATCCCTACGGCTGGAAGTGGCACGGCGAATGGTCAACGGCAGTGTGTTATCAACCACCGGGGCCATTGACCCTTTAACCGGAGAAACTTGGGGCGGTGCGCGGCGCAATGGCGTGAGTGCCGTGTATTACCAGGCATTCAACCCCACGCTCGACTTTGTAGGCATTGCGCGGGCCAACCTGATTACCGGCAAAAACATACCTGACAACACCGAATACAACTTGCAAGGCATTGTGGGCAAAACTGTGTTTCAGCGCCCAGGGCATGAAGTAGAAATTGGTGCGTCGCTGTTTTTGTGGTCATTCGAGAAAAACCTGCGCTTCTACACCTTCGGCCAAGGTGGCTATTACAGCCCTCAGGCCTTTGGTTCACTCACTTTCCCGATCACCTGGACGGGTAGTATGAACGGCTGGTCCTGGCAGGCCCAAGCCCGCGTGGGCGCAAGCGAATCCCGGGAAGACGACACTGAACTTTATCCGCTGAATCCTGAACTTGCGGCAGCCGCTGCAGCACAAGGCAACCCCACCTTGCAGACAGGCGGTCCCGGTGGTGGCACCAGTACCGGTTTGCGCCTTGCCCTCGAACGGCAGGTGTTGAAAAACTTTGTGGTTGGCGGTTATTTTGAAATTGATCGATCCGAAGGTTACAACCCCGACAGATTGCAGCTGTATGCGAAATATTCGTTTGGTGACTTTTTCGAACTGAGCGTGCCGCCCGAGGGCGTTGCACCTTACTCGAGGTTTTGAATGATTGACTTGCCCAAGCCCGGAGCCTATGTTGTACGCGCCCCCCATGCGAATCATTTTTCGCAGGGCCTGGTGCAACACTGGCTGGACTCGCAAGAAGAAACGCCATTCAAGTCTTGCCTGTGGTTGACCGCAAGTCCTAAAAATGAAGTGCGAACTTTTCTAGCACCCTACCTGCTCGAACGTGCTGGGGTACCGAAAGGTCTGGACGTGGTTTCGGTCCGAAATTTGTGGGCCAAGGGCCATGCGAAAAACGGGATTCGCCAACTGTGTCGCTCGCTCAACACCCTGTGCGTATTGAAACCCGCGCTGGTCGTAATTGAGCATGCCGAACTTTGGTTCGATGAAAGCGAGGAACCCTTGAACCAACGAAACCCGCTGGCGCAAATGCGATTGTTGCACCAATGGGCTCAACATGCGCAGGCACATGTGGTGACCTCTGTACAAGGAGACTTGCCAGAATGGGGCACCTTTGCCGACGGGCTTGCGGATGTCAGCGACCTGGGCGATTTTGAGTTTCGCCCATGGTGGCCCAGCCAGTGGGGCTTGCAAACCAACCTGTGGAACGACAATGCCCAACTTCCACAGCTGCCGGTGCACCATGTGCTGGACAGCGGCGTCTTAGGCAACCTGAAAGAATTGGCGCTAGGCTGTCACAGCCTTCGCTTCGGTGCAGACGATCAACAGGGTATTCATGTGCAGGCGCACGGCGACATCAGCGCCCAAGACGCATCTGTACTGCTGCGCATGGGCGCCGATACCGTGTGGCTTCAAGAGGAAAACATTGAAACCTGGTTGGGTATTTCCTCCATGCAGGTACACAAACCCACACTCATTCAACCCGCAACAGAGAACCAGCAAAACACCTTTGCCCGCGACTTGCATGAGGTATTCATGCCCGGGCTTTTGACTGTAGTGCACAACCCCACGTTTGCTGCGCAAGGGCTGATGATGCTGCAACTGGCCAAACAGTGGTCCATGCACTGCACCCTCACCCGGCTTTCCCTGATGCGACACATGACTGCACAAACCGCCCTGCGACTGGCCAACTGGTCGCAAGCCACTTGTGTGTTCACAGCCACCCGGGAGGCTATTTACCTGCTGAAAATATGGACTGAAGAGCCCAATGAGGTGGACTACCGCAGTTGGCTGGAATCGTGTTTCCGGGAAAACCTGCCTGTGTTGTTCAGCGGTGACATTCAGTTTTTGGGGGAGGAAACCCAAAGTGAATTGCTGGCTGATTTGCACGAGGAACTTGAGCCCCTGTCGGTTGATGATTTGATGGGCACCGACCAGAACGAGCCTGTGAAACTTGCGGAGTTATGGGACGAGGCGCCAGAGGCCCTGAACCAGGATCGTCCCTGGACACAGCGCCTGAGCGCACTACTTAGCGAGAATGCCAAATGATTGTTGTTGCGCTGATCCTGAGTGGCTTGTTGCTGGGTGTTTTGCTCACCATTTGGTTGGTGGGCCGCATGATGAAGAACCCGACAACCCGTATCTGGTTGAGCGACTGGGTGAACTGGAGCAACAATCAATTGCCGGACGACTGCTATCAGTTGGTGCGGCATGGCAAGTGGATTGCCAGCCCCGATGACAAAGAGGACGCATGATCATTATTGCTTTGGTCTCCCCCACTGGCGGAGCAGGACGAACCAGCCTGGCGATTGCCGCAGCCACCCACTTGGGCATGCTGGGGCGCAATGTCACGCTGGTGCAGGCTGACCCAGTGAATAACATCGAATTTCAATTGGGCCAGACCAGTCGCAGCGCGCGGGGACTGGGCCATGTGATTTTGCAGGGCGAACCACTTGAACATGTGGTAAACACCGGCCATGCTGGCTTTAAGCTGTTGCCTTTTGGTGAAATTACCCTGGCACAACAGCTGGCAATCGACCGCGTGTTGATGGAACAACCCCAACGCCTGACCGACCTGTTTCAAAGAAACGAGTTTGCTGACGACGCCGTGGTAATTATCGACTTGCCGCGTTGGCCCACACCTTGGTGCCAAAAAGTCATGGCACTGTCTGACCTGAACCTGATTACGCTGATTCCGGATGCAGCCTCGATATTGGGAATCGACACTTTGCTGCCGCACTTGCTGGAAAGCCGTGGGGCATCGTACTTTCTCATGAACCGCTTTGACTCGGCCAAAGTATTGCACCTGGATTTGTGGACATTGTGCAAAATGAAATTAAGCCACCGCCTGTTGCCATTTTATTTACATGAAGACCAGGCATTGGCTGAAAGCCTGGCCGCTGGGCTCGCATTGGCCGACTATGCGCCACGCTCGCAGTTGGTGGAAGACCAGCAAAAACTGTGCAACTGGATTGACTCGGAGATCGGATGAGCGCCTCGTCAAACTGGATCAACCGACTTGAGCGCTTGCTTGACCTGCGCGAGTTTCCCAACCTGAAAACCCGTGTGCGTTTGTTGCGACTTTTTCAGGCACTTTGGTTGCGCCCCAACAGTTTGAACAGCGCACTTGAGGCCTCCAATGGTCGACAAGGCCGCAGCCTTCCAGGTTTCGTGTTCCACATCATTGCCGTGGCTTTGCATGACTTGCTAAGCCCAATTGCTTATCTTTTCACTCTACTTGTTCAACGTCCTTACCAGGCAGTGCGCACCTTGTTCAGCAGCTTAACCGACTATGCGGTGCGCGCAGCCCAGCTTGAAAAGCGGATTGAAAGCGCGAGCCATGTTGTGGTGCGCTACAAGTTGTTGCGTTGGGTACTCGGTTTGTCTGCTTTGGTGTTGTTTCTGTTCACAGCGCAGGCCTCCCTACCCCTGGCTGGGCAGTGGGTTTTTATTGTGGTGTGTTACCTGTTCGCCATGTTGTTCAAACGTTTGCCCGAGCGTTTTGCAAACCTGTGCCTGATGGCACTGACCATGCTGCTGTTGGCGCGTTATGTGTTCTGGCGGTTCACCAGTTCACTGGACCTGGAAAGTGGCACTGAAATTTTCCTGGGCTACACCTTGGTTGCCGCCGAAGCTTACACCTGGATTATTCTGATTTTCGGGTTCATCCAGACGGCATGGCCCTTGAAACGAAAACCCATGCCGCTGGAGTTGAACCTGAACGATTGGCCCACCGTGGACGTGTTCATTCCCAGTTACAACGAACCGTTGTCGGTGGTGCGCCCCACTGTGTATGCCGCCAAGGGTCTGGATTGGCCACTTGAAAAAATCACGGTGTACATTCTCGACGACGGTCACCGCCCTGCCTTTGAGGAATTCGCCAAACAAGCAGGTGTTGAGTACATTTCGCGGCCGGACAACTCCCATGCCAAAGCAGGCAATATCAACTATGCCTTGAAGCACACCCATGGCCAGTACATTGCGATTTTCGACTGCGACCACATACCCACTCGCTCGTTTCTGCAAACCAGCATGGGTTGGTTCAGCCGTGACCCGAAATGTGTGTTGGTGCAAACGCCCCACCACTTTTTCTCGGCAGATCCCTTCGAGCGCAACTTCAATTCCTTCCGGCAAATGCCCAATGAAGGGTCGCTGTTTTACGGTCTGATTCAAGACGGAAACGATTACTGGAATGCCTCGTTTTTCTGCGGCAGCTGCGCAGTGATCGAACGCAAAGCCCTGCTGGAAGTCGGTGGTATTGCGGTTGAAACCGTGACTGAAGACGCGCACACCGCCTTGAAGCTGCACAGCCTTGGGTACAACAGCGTGTACCTGAACAATATTCAGGCGGCGGGCCTGGCCACCGAAACCCTGGCGGGGCACATTGGTCAGCGTATCCGCTGGGCACGCGGTATGGCGCAAATTTTCCGCACTGACAACCCCATGTTCAAGAAAGGCTTAAGTCTGTTTCAGCGCGTGTGCTACTCCAATGCCATGCTGCATTTTTTCTATGGCATACCCCGCATGATCTTTTTGGTCATGCCAATGGCTTACCTGTTTTTTGAACAACATTTGATCAATGCAGCGGCGGTGACCATTCTCAGCTACGCCTTGCCGCAGTTGATTATTTCCAGCTACACCAACTCGGTGATACAGGGAAAATACCGGCGATCGTTCTGGTCGGAGGTCTATGAAACCGTGTTGTCCTGGTACATCATTTTGCCCACCACCCTGGCTTTCATTAATCCGAAACTGGGCAAGTTCAACGTCACCTCCAAAGGCGGTTTGATCGAGAAAAGTTATTTTGATGCCAACATTGCAAAGCCCTATCTGATTTTGTTGTTGATCAATGTGCTCGGTTTTTCAGTGGGTCTGCTTCGCCTGTTTATATTCAATACCCATGAAACAGGAACGGTGCTGATGAACCTGTTGTGGTGCGGTTTTAACCTTGCAATTCTGGGCGCTGCGGTGGGAGTGGCCACCGAGTCGGTTCAAAAACATGTGCACCACCGGGTGCGCATGGTGATGCCCGCTTTTCTGAAACTGCCGGGTGGCTATACGGTGAGTTGTTACACCGAGGAATATTCTGCAGCGGGGCTGACACTGGCTGTGCCTGACACCACTGGCATCAGCGAATTCAGCCAAGTGCAGGTGGGCCTGCATCGCGGGGACCGTGAATTTCTGTTTCCCGCAAAAATTCATTTCACAGAGAACGGCCGCGTTGAAGCCTTGTTCACCAACCTGACACCTGAACAGGAAACACAATTGATTCAGTGCACATTCGGCCGAGCAGATGCGTGGCTGAACTGGCAAGAGGACCAAACCCGTGACCGTGCGCTGGGTGGCCTGAAAGACGTGTTTGCAAAGGGCATGATTGGTTATGTACGCCTGTTTGCCTGGTTAAAAGGTGGTGCGGCTGATTTGGGCAACCGCCTGATGGGCAACAAAAATCAAACCGAGAAGTGGGAGAACTAGGGCCATGCTGTTGTGGAACCTGTACTTTCTCATCAAGTTTGGCCTTCACTTTGCCGGGCAACTAACACTTAGCCCGCTGTGGAACCTGGGCCTGTTTGCCTTGCTGATTGCAACCAACCCGGCAGCTTATCAAAACAAACAACTGATGAAGGTGCTGCGCTACCTGGTGTTTACCGGCCCGGCCATTGCCTTGCTGCTACACGAGTTGGGCTTGGTGGTGTCACTGGCGTTGCTTGATCAAATCCGGGCGCTGTTCGGCTTCTCGCTCGACTACCTGTGGGAACTGCTCAAGCGAACCGTTCAACCCTGGATGCTGTGGGGTGCACTGCTCAGCTTTATGGTGATTCGAGTACTCGACCGGTACATACGCATCAGCAGCTGGGTGGGTTTTGGGCTGCTGGCCATGCTTGGAATTCAGACATTGCCTTTTATTCAGGAACAAGCCCAGACAACCAATGTTGTGACCCTGCAGGAAACTCAAATTCAGCCTCGAGAAAATCTGTCTCCAGCAGAACTGCTTGCCTTGGGTCAGGTGGATTTTCAAAAACTGCTCGTGGCCCGCGACCAGGAAAGCACCACCAAACTTCGTGACAATTCCTATGAAGGTGCAGGGCCAGGCGCTGTACTTGCCGGCTTTTTTGATCGCCAACGCACCGTTGCATTGGCACCTTTCTCGCCAGCAGCCAACCCGGATTTCGATGTGATCGTGTTGCAAATCTGCTCGCTGTCCTGGGCCGACCTGCAATACGCCAAACAAAGCCAGCACCCCACCATTCGACAAGCTGATTTTGTGTTCGAGAATTTCAATTCTGCGACCAGCTACTCGGGGCCAGCGGCCATTCGCCTGTTGCGTGGCAAGTGTGGCCAAACACCCCACGATGCACTGTACACCGATGCAAACAACAGCTGCATGTTGTTTGAGCAACTGCGAAATGTTGGCTTTGAAGTGGAAATGGGACTGAACCACGACGGGAAGTTTCAGGACTTCTCGAAACTTGTAAAAACCAACCTTGGCGGCAAGGCCACCGAGCTGGTTGCACATGACGAAGTACCCGCTGGCGTGCAGGCTTTTGACGGCTCACGCGTGGGACGCGATGGCGACTACCTGCGCGCATGGTGGAACAAACGTGTTGCGCAAAGTGGTCCGGCAGTAGCCTACTACTACAACAGCATTACCCTGCACGATGGCAACCGCTTGCCCAACAGCAACCTGAACAGCCTGAACAGTTACCCCTTGCGCCTGGAGCGCATGCTGAATGACATTCAATCGGTGTTGAGTGAAATCCGCCGCAGTGACCGCAAAGCGCTTGTGGTGGTGGTACCCGAGCACGGTGCCGGGCTGACTGGCGAATTTGGTCAACTGGTGGGGCTTCGGGAATTGCCCACCCCCGCCATTACCAAAGTGCCAGTGTTTGGTTACTGGATTGCACCCGGCTACACCCCGGCGAGCACAGGGCCTGTAACCTTAAAGCAATCGGTCAGCTACACCGCGCTTAGCGAATTGTTGGCACGGTGGTTGGCACAAACCCAGGAACAACAATTAAAACCCACTTGGCCAGTGCTGCTCAGCGGCCTGCCCGACACGCGGTTTGTGTCGCAGCAAGGCAATATCACGGTGATGGAAAGTCAGGGGTCCTACTGGATCAAGGCTCCGGGAGCAGCCTGGAAAATACTGGGCCCGGTTCAAACCATTGCGGCTAGCAACTGAAGGGAAAAAGCCATGGCACAATTTGATCCCAGCGCACCGCCCGCCTTGTTCATGCCACCCGCAGACATGGCGCACGACATTTATGCGCTCAGCGCGCAGCTTGAAGGTTTTGATCACAACATGTATCAAGACATTCAGCAGGACCAGGCGATGTACGACTCATTCCAGCGCTGGCCCTTTTTGTTTGGTATTGCCATGGCGTCGCGATTTAGCGAGGAATAAGCAGTTGCATCAAGCAGCCGTGCGCTTTTTCAGGTTCGCTTTGACTTCCTTGGCGGCCGCCTCCTCAAGCTCGACCAAACCGTCTTCCAGAAACTGCAGAAGACGTTGCATGGAAGGCATGGTTCTGCGGCAAGCCACCAAACCAAATTCAAGCTTGCCCGCGTAACTGTTCAAGGTAATGTTCAAAGCCTGGCCATCGAGTAACAACGAAACTGGGTAAACACCATCCACTTCAGCGCCGTTGAAATACAGCGTGTGCTTGGGGCCGGGCACGTTGGAGATCACGATATTGAAAGCCTGCAGCTTGGGTGCCAAACCAGTCAGCATGTTGAAGCCGCTGATGCCCATCATGGTGGCCACATAGTTCATGATTTCAGTTTGATTCATGCTGGCAAACCGTTCCTTGGAATGGTTCACTGAACGCGCAATGGTTTCAATACGCTCTACAGGGTCCTCGGTGTCGGTGGCCAAATTGGCCAACAACAAGGCCACGTGGTTGCCAGTTGCGGTGTCATCTTTTCGAAGCGACACAGGCACCATGGCCACCAAGGGGCGGGCGGGCAGCGCATTCAATTCACCCAAATAAGAACGCAGTGCAGAACCACACATGGCCAGCACCACATCGTTCAGGGTCATGTTCAAACCGTTCGCACAGTTCTTGATTCGCTCCATGGACCACGATTGCGCAGCCACCCTGCGTGACGCAGTAATACGGCGGTTCAACACACTACGTGGCGCTTGAATCACCGACACAAAATCGGGATCAGCCACACTGGTTTGCCACAAAGAACGGCCCACCTCTTTCACCACTTTGGGCAAGCTGAACAATTGGGTTTTTGCTGTATCCACAACCTGCCCCAGCAAGGTCACCAGCCCTTCTGAAGCTTCGGAGCGCTGCACTGAGCCACGCAAATTCGGGTTGGCCCACAGCGGTGGAATGTCCATGATTTCCGGGTTATCGGCCATGGAACGCTGCAGCATTTTCATGCAGGCCACGCCATCGACCAGCGCATGGTGCACCTTGGTGTACAAAGCCACACGACCATCTTCCAGACCATCGATGACATACGCTTCCCACAAGGGCTTTGCGCGATCCAAAGGCGCAGCATGAAGCTTGGAAGTCAACTCCAGTAATTCGCGAATGCGCCCGGGCTTGGGCAGCGACAAATGAATGAAGTGCGCCTCAAGGTCAAACTCATCGTCCTCTACCCAAAACCACATGCCCAGGCGAGACTTCAAGCGCAAACTAAAGGGCGCCACCGGCTGCGTGTAGGTGCGCATGTCGGCCACCACCTTGTGCACATAATCAACTGTGCTTTGCCCCTTGGGTGGTTTCAGCAACACAAGCCCGCCCACATGCATGGGCTGATTGCGGCGCTCCAGCCACAAGAACAATTGATCATTGGGGGTCAGGGCCTTCATGGGCATGTCTCCGTGTTGTGTTTTTTATTCCCGAATCTTTTGTTACTGCACCACCCGCGCCGCTGGATGCGGATTTGCTGCAATTTCAGCGAATTTGTCGTTTGGCAAACGGAATGGTTGGCTCTTTGCTGTTCTTCACCACAGAAATGCGCTGGTTTTTAAAGCCCAGTACCCGGCGCTGCCAGCGGCGCTCTTGCGTGAGGTGCGCATTTTCATCAATGCCGAAAATTCGTTGCAGCATGAACTTGCTGGCTGCCACCGAGTCGGGCGAACGGGTCAAAATTTCCTGCACCAAGGCTTGCACTTTTTCCTCCGGGTTGTCCACAGCATGGGTGACCAAGCCCAGTTCCTTGGCTTGCAAGCCGGTGAGGATTCGCCCGGTCATGGTCAACTCCTTGGCCACATCCACCGGCAATAGTTCACGCACCAGCGCCGCACCACCCATGTCGGGCACCAAGCCCCACTTGGCTTCCAAAATGGACAATTGAGAATCGGGCGTGCACACGCGAATGTCCGCCCCCATGGCCAGTTGAATGCCAGCCCCAAAGCAGTTGCCATGAATTTGGGCAATCACCGGTACGCCAAGGTCGCGCCAACCCATGCTCCAGGTTTGAAAAATATTGCGCATCGGCAGCCACAAATTGGCGTACATCACCAAGCCGGTTTTCGGGTTGCTCATCACCGATTTCACATCAAGCCCGGCGCAAAATGAGGGGCCTTCCCCTTTCAAAATTACGGCGCGCAAGGTTTTGTGTTTGGCAAGCTGCGCTTGCACCTTGCGCACTTCCTTCAACATGGGCCAATCCACACCATTGTGTTTTTCAGGGCGATTCAGGGCCACGGTGGCCACAGTGTTGTCGCTGTTGAACTGCAGGTTTACTCTGTCCATGGTACTCTCGGCTGTTTTTTGAAACGTTATTCGGCTCGCTAGCCATCTTAACCTTGAACATTCTCAAACCCAATATGATCTTTAAAGTGTTGGCTCTGGTTTTGGCCCTGCTGGGTTACTTTGTGAGCCCTTATGGTCCGAACATTGGCATTGGCGGCCCAGGTGCCACCGAAAACAGCAGGTCTGGTACAGCCAATTCTGGTTCGTACTACCTGGCGCAGGTTACCCGTGTGGCCGATGGCGACACCATCACCGTGCGCAACCAGGACGGTGCCACCCACAAAATACGCATGCATGCAGTGGACGCACCCGAACTGAATCAGGCTGGTGGCGAACAATCCAAACGCTGGTTGACCGAACAGGTGTTGAACAAAGACGTGAAAATTGTGGTGAACAACACCGATCGCTATAAACGGCAAGTGGCCAAAGTGGTGTTGCCGGTAGACGGCTGCGAGCAGCGTTTGTGTGATGGGGAAACCGACATCAACCTGAAAGCGATTCAAGCCGGGCAAGCCTGGTGGTACCGCGAATTTGCACGAAGCCAAAGCAGTGAAGACCGCGTACTTTACGAACAGGCCGAAGACCAGGCCCGCGATGCACGCAAAGGCTTGTGGCAACAAACTGCACCACTCGCGCCCTGGCAGTGGCGCACCGAACAACGCAACCAGCGATAAAACATGAAAGAAATTTACTCCACCACCGTGGCACTGCGCTGGGGCGACATGGACCAGATTGGCCATGTGAACAACACCGTGTATTTCCGTTGTTTTGAGCAAGCCCGCGTGGAATGGATAGACCTGTTTCCGGAAAGCGCAGACAACAACCCGGCGTACGTGGTGATTGTTCACACCGAATGCAGCTTTCTGAAAGAGCTGAAAGCGCCTGGCACAGTTGAAATCAAGGTACTTGCGGGTGAAGTGGGCCGCAGCAGCCTGGTACAACATTACGAAATGCGCCGCACAGATACACCCGACGTGCTGGTGGCCACCGGCAGCGCCAAAATGGTGTGGGTGAGCCCGGAAACAGGTCGTTCTACGCCCATTCCAGACCGTTTTAAAACCATGCTTGACACCCAACAATAGCCTCAAAAACAAGGGTATACCCGAAGTTCTTTCTAGAACGGGTACTCAGTTTTTACTATTGTCGCTCTGAAATTTTATTGTTACATTCACCAATGTCACTGTTGAGTGTGATAACAACAATAAAACGAGTGTAGGAGTCAAACCATGAAGAACATCATGCCTGTCCGCCGCGATGTCAAATTGCATTTGCCTGAAGAAAAGGTTTCCAATTGGCATGAGCGTGGCCCTCACGTAACCCACTTCCTGAACGCGCTTTCCCTATTTTTCCCTGCTGGCGAGCGCATGTTCATGGATGCCGTGCGCAACTACCGCGACGAAATCACCGACCCTGAACTGAAAAAAGCCGTGGTGGCTTTTATCGGCCAGGAAGCCATGCACAGCCGCGAGCATGTTGAGTACAACGAAATGCTGGACCGCGCTGGACTGCCCGCTTCCAAACTGGACAACTTCCTGTGGGGTTTTCTGGCTTTCATCAAGAAAAACCTGGGCAAGCGTTTAACCCTGGCCGCAACCATTGCGCTGGAACACTACACCGCCTTGATGGCAGACCAACTGCTGCGCAACCCGGAAGTGTTGGGTGAGAAATCAGACCCCGCCTACAAGCAAATGTGGATGTGGCACGCCTACGAAGAAACCGAACACAAGGCTGTGGCCTACGACGTGTGGAATCATGTGCTGCCCGACAATATGCACAACCGCTTTAGCCGTCGCCTGGCGATGGTGTTGGCCACTGTAATCTTCTGGCCGCTGGTGGCTTACTTCCACATGCGCCTGGTGTTTGCCGACAAAAGCATCAAGGGCGGCCACCTGAAGGGTTTCTGGACCGTGACCAAAATGCTGTGGGGCAAGAAGGTTGGTGTGCTTCGCAACCCGGTGGTCAGCGGCGAATTCACCGACTACTTCAAGGCTGACTTTCACCCCTGGATGCACGACAACAGCCGATTCCTGACAGAAATCGACAACTTCGTGGCCTCTGTTGAAAACTCGGGCCGTAAGCCAAATACGGAAATTGCGAATGCCATTCGTGCCCGCATGAACAACCAGTTGAAAGCAAACGCAGCTTAAAAAAATTTCGTGACAGAAATCTTGGGCTGAACAGCCGGTGGGAGAAGTGAGCAGCCCACCGGTTTTTTTTCGCCCTGATTACTTGGCCTGCCGGTAATACTCGCTTTGCTCATAATGGGCAAAGGCATGCAGGTAGGCCACTTTGAAAATTGCGGCCAGCGGCAACGCAAGGAACACGCCGACCAAGCCAAAAATTGCCCCGAAAAATGCCAAGGCAAAAATAACGGCCAGGGCTGACAAACCAATTTTGTCACCCACCACCAAAGGCGTTAATACAAAGCCTTCCAGAAACTGCCCCACCACAAACACCAACAGCACCAAGAAAATGGGCAGGAAGCCCTGTAACTCAAGCGCCGCGGTTAGCAAGCCCACCAGCAATGCCACTGCAAAGCCAAGGTACGGCACCACGCACAGCACCCCGGCCAACATGCCCAAGGCCCAACCACTTTGCAGCCCCACCACGCTCAATCCAATCGAATAGAATGTGCTGAGAAACAACATGACCACCATCATGCCCTTGATGTATTCGGTCATGACAGAATCAATTTCGCTGAACAAGGGTTGTGCGCGTTTCCACAAATGCGGCGGAAATACTTGCCGAAACTGTTTGGTGATCTGGGTCCAGCCAGGAAGAATAAACAAGGTAGCAATGACCGTCAGCGACACAAAACCGGTAATACCCAACACCGACTGAGAACCCGAGCGCAACAACTTGGTGCTGATTTCCGCCAAAGTGCCACGGTTCTCGCTGATGTAAGCTGCAATCCGATCTCTCATTTCCGTGCTGTCCACCGACACGGTCAAACCGAATACATCGTTTAGCCACGGCAATACGGTGCGCTTCACATTCACAATCAGTTGCGGCAGGTTGCTCTGGATCAATTCAAGCTGAGTCAGCACCACCGGAATAAACAACAAACCCACGCTGGAAAAGATCAACAGCAGCGCGAAAAAGGTGAGTACCGCACACACCGGCAGGGGAATACGCCCGCGTAGTTTGCTGTGCACCCACCTACTGGGCGCCGCCAGCAAATAGGCCAGCACAAAGGCAGCCAAGAAGGGTGCCAATACCGGCCACAAATTGATAACCACCGCCAACACCAAGGCTGCACTGAGCAACAATCCCCAGTGTTGCAGGTAAAACTGCTTGGCCAATATGGACAAACTGGTCTCGGTGTTCTTGCCTTTGGGTTTATCAACTTCATTCATCGATTCATTGTCCAGCCAATTTGAATTAAGACATTAACGCTTTCCGCGTAAAACCAGATACACACCACCCAGTGTCATGACCATGGCCACCAACAAGGTTGCGGTTACCGCTTCATCCAGAAACACAACACCCGCCAATGCGGCAATCACCGGTACGCTCAGCTGCACACTGGCTGCCGAGGTGGTGGGTAACGAAGGCAGCACCTTGTACCACACCGCATAACCAATACCACTGGCCAGGCAGCCCGAGGCCAGCGCAAACAACACCCCCGCCACAGTGGGCGTGGGCAGGTACACAGTGTATAAGGCCAGGCCACGCTCGACGGTAACACCGGGAATATGCACCCCCGCCTTGGCGGAAAAATACACGCTCATCCACACCAACAACATGACAAAGGCAGCACGAGAGAAATTGCCCGCTGTGTCGGCCAACGGTGATTTTGAGCCCTTCCCCACCACCGAATACACACCCCAGCAGGCACCTGCCAAAGCCATACTCACCGCAGCGAGAACGGAAGCCGGTGTTTGCAAATGCGGCCACAACAACAGCACCAAACCTGCTGCAGCCACCACAGCGCCCAGGGCGCGTAGCCCCCTTAAACGATCACCCTGCGTGGCGGCATAGGCAATCATGCTCAACTGCACACTGGCAAACAAAATCAAGGCACCCGTGCCGGTACTCATGTACAAATAGGCCATTGAAAAAAGCACTGCATAACCAAACAGCGCCCACGCACCTGCCCAACTGCCCTGTTGACCGCCCTTGTTCTGAATGCGCAAACACAACCACAAGGTGACCGCCCCGCTGATCAGTCGAATGGCAGTAAAGCTGGCTGGGTCAATTTGCCCCGCACCCAAAGCTGCCCGGCAAAAAAATGAGTTCGCTGCAAACGCGCACATGGCGAAGGCTGTAAAAATTAGTGTGTTGACTTCAATTTTTTTCATTCGTGCAAGCTACTATGTGACAACAACAATTTTCAACTTCCAGACGCCGGAGACATCTTCATGCGCATCGAGCTACGCGACCCACTCACATTGCCCTGCGGCGCCACTGTTCCCAACCGACTGGTAAAGGCCGCCATGAGCGAAGCCCTGGGTACCCGGGACAACCGCGTAACACCGGAAATTGTGCGGGTGTACCAGCGTTGGACAGCTGGCGGCATCGGTTTGAATATAACCGGGAATGTGATGATTGACCGCCGCGCACGTGCAGAGCCGGGCAACGTTGTCATCGAAGACGACCGCGACATGCCCCTGTTGCAGCAGTGGGCCAAGGCAGGACAGGCCAATGGCAGCAAAATCTGGGTGCAAATCAACCACCCCGGCAAGCAATGCCCCAAAGGTATGAACAAAGAAACTGTGTCGCCCTCGGCTGTGCCGTTTCACAAAAGCCTGCAAATGATGTTTGCCACGCCGCGCGAACTCACCGAGACTGAAATTCTCGACCTGATTGCCCGCTGGGGCCGCACCGCCAAGGTGTGCAAGGATGCCGGTTTTGATGGCGTACAAATTCACGGCGCGCACGGCTATTTGATCAGCCAGTTTTTAAGCCCCCTGAGCAACCAGCGCACCGACCAATGGGGTGGCAGCGCAGAAAACCGCCGCCGCTTTGTGCTGGCCATTTATGATGAAGTGCGCAAGCAGGTGGGTGCTAACTTTCCGGTTGGCATCAAATTGAACTCAGCCGACTTCCAGAAAGGCGGTTTTTCCGAGGAAGAATCACTGGCTGTGATTCAAGAACTGACCGCGCGCGGCATTGACATGATTGAAGTGTCTGGCGGTACCTATGAAGCCCCAGCCATGACGGGCGCCAGCGCCAAACCCAAGAAAGAAAGCACCATCAAGCGCGAAGCCTACTTCATGGACTTCACCGAGAAAGTACGCGCAGTTTGCAAAGTGCCTTTGATGCTGACTGGGGGTTTCCGCACCGTGGGCGGCATGAAAGAAGCGCTGAACAGTGGCGCGGTCGATCTGATTGGTTTGGCCCGCTCCATTGCCATTGAACCCGATTTGCCCAAGCGCCTGCTGGACAACAAAGAAGCCCTGCATCCGGTCAAGCCGCTGATTACCGGCGTGAAAGCCGTGGACCGCACCGGATTGCTGGAAATTCAGTGGTACACCCGCCAAATTCACCGCATGGGCAAAGGCAAAAACCCTGTCCCGAACGAGAGTGCCCTGAAAGCCCTGTTTTTCTATATTCTGGATAGCAGTTGGGGCTTGTTCAAAGCCCGCAAATTACGGGCTTGATTGAGAAAGAGGACAGCATGGTGCGATTTGCTTGCGTATTGTTATTGAGTTTTGGTGCGTCAACCGCATTCGCCATGGACGACGCGGCCATTCTTGAGCAGGGCCGCAAACTGTTTCAAACCGATGCCGACCCCGCGTGCGCCATTTGCCACACACTGGCCGATGCCGGCACCAAAGGCAAAATTGGCCCTGTGCTGGATGAACTGAAACCCAGTGAAGAACGTGTGCTGAATGCGCTTAAAAACGGCAAAGGGGGCATGCCCCCTTTTGTGGATCACCTCACGGTGGATCAAATGAAAATTCTGGCGAAGTATGTTTCCACCGTGACCGGTGGAAACAAGCCTTAGGCTAAAAGCAACTCAGTTTTTGTAATCTGGCTGCTCGCGGTCCAGCTTGCGCAGTAAGGCAGGCCAGGCAATGTTGCCACCCAAACCACGGGTCACTTGCGCCGCCGCCGCCCTGATGCCATCCACAATGGGCTGGGCAATTGGAATCAAGGTGGCCCCGCCAGATTGCGCTGCAATTTGAACCTCGCAGGCACGCTGCAAAATAAACATGTTCAAAAAGGCATCGGCCACAGTCGAACCACAGGTCAGCAAACCATGGTTGCGCAAAATCAGGTTATTGGCCTCGCCCAGGTCGGCTTGCAAGCGCGCCTTTTCATCTTCCCGCAAAGCCAAACCTTCATAGTCGTGATAAGCCAAACCAGCCAGCGGAAACAGCGACTGCTGGGAAATTGGCAACAAGCCCTGTTCCTGAATTGAAACTGCGACGCCGGCCACCGTGTGGGTGTGCATCACGCAATGGGCATCGTGCCGTATGGCATGCACCGCACTGTGAATGGTGAAACCAGCCGGGTTCACATCATAGGGGCTGTTGTCCACCTTCTCGCAATTCATGTTCACCTTCACCAGGCTGCTGGCCGTTATTTCTTCGAACATGAAACCGTAAGGGTTGATCAAAAAATGGCCGTCTTCGCCTGGTACTCGGGCAGAAATGTGCGTGAACACCAAATCGTCCCACTTGTGCATGGCCACCAAACGATAAGCCGCGGCCAAATCAACGCGGGCTTGCCATTCCTGCTGGCCAATGTGGGCGGGTGGGGTACTTGAAAGCGGTGCATTCATGGTGAGTCTCCTTTGCTGCTTTTGGAATTGTGTTTTTTATAAAGTGTACCAGCGCGCAGCCAAGTGCTTGCAAAAGCACTTGAAATTCAAGGCAATCAGGGGCAATCTAACATTACAAAATAAAATTCATACTGTGGGAGACAGTAATACCATGCATGCCAAAGTCAAGCAGTTTGTACCCAAGGAATCTCAAGACGAAGCCGTTCGATCGGTGCGTGCCAACTACCGGGCTGAATTCATTTCCCCAACCTACCAAGGCTATTTGCACCTGGCCATGACCATGACCTTGGGCCTGGGTGTCATTGCCTTGTGCATCTATTGGCTTGAATCACCCAGCCTGCTGGAATGGCTGACTATACCCGCCACTTTTTTGTATGCCAATTTTGCGGAATGGGCTGGCCACAAATACGCCATGCACCGCCCGGTGAAGGGCCTTGGCTTTGTGTACAAACGGCACTCGCTGCAACACCACAAATTTTTCACCGACACCCACATGGAAATTGACAGCAACCAGGACTTCAAAGCCGTGCTGTTTCCTATCGCAATTGTCGGCTTTTTCGTGGTGGCGTTTTTTGTGCCCATGGGCTTTTTGCTGGCCTGGTTATTCAGCCCCAACGTGGCCTTGTTGCTGGTGGCCACCGGCATGGCGTATTACCTGAACTATGAATTGCTGCACCTGTCGTATCACTTGAAAGAAGATCACTGGGTACATCGCATTCCCGGCTTCACTCGCTTTGCCCGCTTGCACACCACGCACCACGACCAGCGGATCATGGCACACAAGAATTTCAATATCACCTACCCCATCATGGACTGGTTGATGGGCACTTGGGACAGGCGGTAATTCAAGGTTCAAGAAGACTGGCGCTGTTGAAGAACTATTCGCCAATACTCGGAATGTAACGGCGCACCGCCAGGTTGAGGATTCAAGGGCGAATCCTCGCGGCCGCTTTGCATGTCAATTACTTTATACATTTTTCCCGGTTCCAGCATGCCCTCCTTTTCTCCCCGGGCGGTTTTGCCGGAAAAAGTTGACAAAGCCGACACATCGATCACGCCAAATTCGGGCTTGATCGTCAGGTCAACATTGCCCCCACGGTAAACCTGATGGGGCTGCAAGGTCACCGAGGTAATTCGGTCAAAGGAAATCAACGCCCCCGGGCGGTAAAGCGACCTGACGAGGCTTGGATCAAGCGTCAAGTTTCGTTTGACAACCGACGCCTTCGTCAAGGCGATGGTTGGCAAGGTTTCCAGAATCAGACTCTCCAGCGCCTTGACCGGGTCACGGCGGTCACGAGGCCCGCCCATAGGGCTGTGAGCTTCATGAATCATCCTATCCAGCCCTGCGGATGTATACGCAGCAATCGCCAACAAACCCGCTTCAGAAATTGTGCGCTGAGCAACTCTGGGTTTCACCGACTCTCGCCCTTGTTCCACGATCTGCTTCAAATGTGTCAAATTAAAAAATCTGCCCAGCAGGGCTGCTGCGTCAGACTCATCCAACAGAATCGATTGTGAGTTCACACAGGGGGAATTCTTCGCTTGTTGCCCAAAGACACGCAGAAGATTGTTGAATATCATTTGAGAGAAGGCTCATCTGGTGATTGCACCAACTGAGTGGCTCAAACAGGTATGTCTGGTTCCGTTTGTGCAAAACAGGCTTCTTACAAACGTTCATCCCGTATCACCACGGTGTTGGCCAATTTGTCATGCCAGGCCCGCTTCTTGGAATCAAACACAATCCACAACACGCCGAGGCCGAGCGGCAAGTAAGAAATGTAATAGGCAAAGTAACGGCCAATCGCCTGGCCCGGTTTCAGGGCTGCACCCGTTTCGGCATCCACCACCTTGAGTGCAAACAACATTTTTCCTGGCGTGGCTTTGCGAAATATCCAGAACAACACAGTGGCCACAGCTGGCGCAATCCACGAAATCACCACCTCGCCAAACCCTCTGAAAAGTTCGGGACTATTCATGTCACCGTAAACAGAGCCGTACACCAAATACAGCACAGGAGCGGTGATCACCATAATCAAGACCGTGTCCACCACGACCGCACCCAGCCGCACCCAAAACCCGGCGTACTCCACATCATTTGAATCCATCAATCACCTTTGTTTTCTTGAAGTTTCTGGAATATCTGATTCAGGCAAAGCTTAGCCGAATCATGTTCAAACCGTCCACACCCCACTCTGCGGGGGGATAAACCAAGGCAAACATCAGGATAAGCACCTGTTTTCCCTCGCTTTTCCGAAGCTGCCGCAGCAATTGATGTCTTTAGACTGGTTTCATCGCCACCCTTTTTTGTGCCGCCATGAAACAACTCAGTCAAAAAGCCCACGCCGCCGCCTTTCATGCGGAATTTTTCGGCAACACCACCCAGAAGCGCTATGTGTTGGGCATTAACGAGTTTGCCGATGCCGTGGCCAGCCGCGCCAATATCGACGGTTTCATTGACGAGTACACCACCGCCACCGAATACCGCGGCAAACCAGTGGTGAAACTGAGCCAGGTGCCAGCGGGTAGCATGGTGATTTCAACCGTCACGCAAGCACGCCCGAAAACAGCCATGAACAAATTGCTGCGCTTAAACGGTGTGGTGTCGATGGATTATTTCGCAGTGGCCGATGCAAGTCACTTTTTGCTGCCCCAAGTTCAAGCAATCGCCGATACTCAAAAAGAATACGCTGCACATCCCGAGAAGTTTGAGTGGGTTCAGAGCTTGTTCGCCGATCAGGAATCGCGGGAAGTGTTTAACCGCGTCATGGAATTTCGATTGAACGCAAACCTGCGTGCCATGCGGTTTTTCGACTACACAGCCGAGCAGCAATATTTCGAGCCCTTCGTAAAGTTTGCACCCGGCGAGGTGTTCGTCGACGGGGGTGGCTTTGACGGTTACACCACCGAAGAATTCATCAAGCGTTGCCCCCAATATGGCGGCGTGCACTTTTTCGAACCCACTGAAACCACCCTTGCTGCCGCCAAAACCAAGTTGGCCGGGCACCGCGACATTCACTACCACCCAGTGGGTTTGTTCGATGAAAAGCAAACCTTGTCGTTTGACGCAGGTGCTGGTTCAGCCTGCAAAATTTCAGAAACCGGCAGCACACAAATTGAAGTGGATGCACTTGACAATCGAGTGACGGAATCAGTGAGCTTCATCAAGCTTGACCTGGAAGGCGCCGAGCCCAAAGCACTGGAAGGCATGAAGTGGCATATTCAGGAAGACCAACCCAAACTGGCCGTGGCCGTGTACCACGACCCCGCGCATTTCTGGCAAGTGCCTGAAATCGTTCTCGGTGTACGCAACGACTACAAGGTGTATCTGCGCCACTACACTGAAGGCTGGACAGAAACCGTGATGTTCTTCATCCCGAAGTAAACCTCACGCGCCATAGGTTTCAAGCAGGTACTCCACGATTGCTTTGGATTCGAACATGGCTTTGCCCGTGTTCGGGTCTTCAAGATACGGCACCATCATCTTGTTGGTCTTGGCCATGAATTGCTCGCGTTTGCCGCCCTTCACCGGGTTGTATTCACCAACCGCCGCGTGCACACCATTCACGCCCATGTCTGCAAATTGCTCTTTGCCCAAATTCACCAAGTGATAGGGAATTTCCAGTTCACACAGCACCTCTCGCACAGGCCTGCAAAAAGGCGAGGCCTCGAAACTGTAAAGCGTCAGCATTTGCTCGGGTTTTTTTGATGCACGTACCTTGGTGCCCGCCCCCAAGCCCAAAGCCGAATTGGCGAGGCTGGACAAAGCTTGTGGCAAAGCTGCCTTCACGCGCATGGGCACAGGTCGCTTGGCGTAGGTGGTGTACAGGTACTCAATAATGTCAGCCGACTCGTAAAGTTTTTCGCCGGTGTTCTCGTCCACCAAAAACGGAAACTGAGCCTTGCCACCCAACTCCAGCACTTCCTGGCGAAACCGCGTTCCACCTTTGGGGCAGGGGTAAATGTCCGCATCCAAGGCCAGTTCGGTCAGCGTTTCGCGCACGAGGCGACAATAGGGGCAGCTTTCAAACTCGTAAAGTTTTAACGCTTTTTCAGGTTGAACTGCGGCAGGCTCGGTCACCACCATGCCTTGCCAACCCCGCAACGTAGATGCTGCCGTGGCCATGGCCACCTTGAACAAATGATTCATATTTTTCCTCCCGATCAATGCGCGTCCTGGTTTTCAAGCGCGCTTAATGCAGCAGCCAGCAAAATCATGGCGCCACCAATTCCCACCTGCAATGTCAGCACCTCGTTGATCAACACAATGGCTGACAAGGTTGCAAACACCACTTCCGACAACATCACCACCGAGGTTACGTTGGCAGGCAAACGCGATGCGCCGTACTGCAAACCATAATTGGCCACCAACAACGACACCGCAAAACCCAACAATACCAAACCACCGTAAAACCCCGGCAGCACAGGCCACTGCACAAAAGCATTGCCTTGGCCCAGCAACAATGCCAGGAAAGCAGCCACGACCGCAGGTGCAACAATACCGCCCACAAACATGGCAAACAAACGCGCCTGCGCGGTTCTCGCGGCCTGATGCCGCAGCATGATGTTGTTCAAGGCAAATGCCGCCCCTCCCATCAAGCCCAGCCATTCCGCCAGGTTCGATGGCACCGGGAACCCAAGACTTCCATTGGGGCTTAACACCAGCAGCGCACCAGCAAATGCCAAACCCACCCGCAACAAGGCTTTCAGAGTAATACGTTCATTCAGTGCAACCCGCGCAATCAACACAGCCCAAATCGGCATCAGGTAGAACAACAGCACCACCCGAATGACTTCGCCAATCGACACGCCCCAGTTAAAACCCACCATGGTGGTGCCCGCCGCCAAGGCCAGCAACCACAGGGCCTTGTGGCGAAGAAACTCGCCCAACACCTTGGGCATGAAGCACAACATGGCCACAGCACCCAGCAAGTAGGTTGCTGCGGAAGACCACAGCGGGTGCAAACCCTCGCCCTGCAATTCACGCAGCGGCCACCACGACACCCCCCACACCAAGGCATTCAACACCAGGGCCAGGTAGGGCAAGACACTCACCCGGCTTTCAGGCACAGTTCACCACCACACGGCCCTGCAATTGATTGGCCAGCACCAAGCGCGCACTGTCCAGTGCCTGCGCCAAGCGCACTTCCTTGATCATGAAATCCAGGTCGTATTCATTCAATGCCTGTGCCAGCATGCTCCAGGCACGGTCCCGCTCGGCGTGCGTGCGGTATACACAGTTAATGCCGCGCAAGGTAACGCCCCGCAAAATGAAAGGGGCCACGCTGCCCTGAAAATCCATGCCCTGAGCCAAACCACACGCGGCTACTACACCACCGTACCTGGTTTGAGCGCATGCATTCACCAAAGTGTGGCTGCCTACACTGTCGACTACCGCCGCGAATTGTTCTTTTTGCAAAGGCTTGCCGGGGCGCGACATGGATTCACGATGAATCAAGTGAGTTGAACCCAACTGCAATCGCTCGAAGTGTTTTGCTGCCGATTCAGAGACAGGCTCACCCATGGCATCAATTGAACCTGTCAGGCCCACCACCTCGTAGCCCAAATGCTGCAACAGCAAGCACGCCACTGTTCCCACGCCGCCGCTTACACCCGTCACCAACACCGGGCCATCTTCAGGTTTCACAGGATGATCTTGCAAGGCCATCACGCACAGGGCGGCAGTGTAACCCGCCGTGCCCAATGCTGCCGCCCAGCGGGCACTTCGGCCTTCCGGAATCGGAGAAATCCATTGCGCGGGCACACTGGCACGCTCGGCCAAACCACCCCAATGCGTTTCGCCCAGGCCCCAATCGTTCACCTGGCACACCGTGCCCACCGGCCATTGGTCTGAATTCGATTCAATCACCTCGCCCACTGCATCAATGCCATGCACCATGGGGTACTTGCGCGCAATCGGCGCTGTGTGGGTAAGCGCCAACGCATCTTTGTAGTTCAGGCAACTGTAATGCAGCTTCAGCACCACATCCTGCCCGCCAAACTCAGACTCATCGAGAGTTTCCAGCTCGGCCTGCGTTTGCTCGGACGTCCGGGAAATCCATGCCCTGATCATTTCGTCTCCTTATTCTGGGTGAGGCAATGATCGCACAAACAAGCGATCAAATTTGCGTGCCGCGCCAGCCTTGCATACACTTCAACTTTGCCTTAGAAGAACAACCACACCGTGCGCAAACCCACCGCCAAAAGCCTTATTCTCGATCTGTTGCTTGCCTCCAAAGGTCGCCCCCTTTCCGCCAAACAGGCCATCGCCGCCTGCGGTATTTTCGACATCAGTGTGAACAACACCCGCGTGGCCCTGGTGCGGCTGTCGGCCGAGGGCCTGATCGAATCTGCAGGCCGCGCGCTTTACCAGCTCACGGACGACGCCCACACCCTGGCCGACGATGTGGCTGCCTGGCGCACACGCAGCACCCGGGTTCGCCCTTGGGACGGCAGCTTCATTGTGGTGCAAGCCGAGAAACTTTCACGCAGCGAGGCCAAACAACAACGTGCCCGCGCCCGTGCCTTGCTGATGCTGGGCTTTCAGCCCCTGAACGAGCACCTGTTCATTCGCCCCAACAACATCGAAGACACCCTTCAAACGGTGCGCAACCGGCTTTACAAACTGGGTTTGGAAAAAGAGGCTCCAGTGTTTGAAGCCCGGCACTTTGACACCGACATTCAGCAGCGAATTACCTCCCTGTGGAACCCACGCGAGCTGGAATCCAACTACGCGCAACTGGAAAAGAAAATGCGAACCTGGCTGGATCGGTCTGGCACGCTAGAGCCTGAAGTGGCTGCACGCGAATCGTTTTTGCTGGGTGGCACTGCGATCAAGCATGTGGTGTATGACCCCTTCTTGCCGGCAGAGTGGGTGAATGTTCAGGCCCGTGAGCGGTTTTTAAGTGCAGTGGACGAGGTAGACCAGGCAGGCATGCGAATTTGGAGCAGCCTTTGGTCGAGCATGGAAAGCTGATTACGCGACCGCTCGCCTGCCGGTTAACAGCCCAATCAGCTTGGGTTCCGATCTCTCGCCTGAAAACCTGTACTTCCCTTTTTGAGATTCACCCTGACTCACCTCGCTCGGCAAAAGGGCGGGCCGAGTCTCGGTGCCGGCCTTTGGCCGACCGTGGCGGGTTAATTCAAACGGGCAGGTTTTCTTGAAGGCGAGGCGATCGAAACACCGCCGCCGATTGGGCGTTGAACAGCGGTGAGTCGCGCGGTGGTGGAAAGACGCTGGCCCCGGTGAGTTTTGATCTGAACTTGCGAGTGGTCGCGCACAGGAGGTTTAAGCCAACTCGGCAGTGGGATTGCTTGGGACGCACTTCAAGAAAACCGCCCCGTTTGAGTTTAGTCGCAGCGTTCGGCGTTAAGCCGACACCGAGACTCGGCCATGTCTTTTGCCGAGCGAGGTGAGCAAGAATAAAGTCAACAAGGGATCAAGCGGTTTTCAGTGCGGCACAAGTAACCCATGCCGAGCTGGCAAAAAACCACTGCGGTGACCCTTCAAGTTCAGATCAAAAGTCACCAGTGACATGCAGCGCAAGTCATCCACACCAAGCTATTTAGAGTAAACCCTCATCCGAAACGCCCCACACTGCGTATAAACTTCGACCATCCCAACCTTGCACCGCAGCAACCGTGAAAAAACTATTCAAAACCGCCCTGAAAATCAACGAGTTGGCCGTCAATACCGCGACCAATGCGGCGGATTGGTTTTTTCGCAAAGAAATCCTGATTCAGTCGGGCAAAACTGAATATGAAGTGATTGCAGAACACCTGCCCATGCGTGTGCGCTACTACGCGCCCACAGCAAGTACCCCAGGCGCAAGTTTGGCTGAAGGCGAAATCGAGACTTCGACGAATCGCCAACACGCGGTGCCACTGGTGCTTGTTCCGCCATTGGGAGTGACTACCGAAACATTCGATCTGATGCCCGACCGCAGCCTCGTGAAAGCCATGGTTGAAGCGGGCTTCCGTGTTTACCTTGTTGACTGGGGCAAGCCTGAGCGCAAAGACGGCCACTTGGGCCTGTTCGATTACAGCCACGACATGATGGGCCAGGCCCTTCAAGCCGTGCGCGAACACAGCAGCTCCAAAGAAATTTCCCTGTTCGGGTGGTGCATGGGCGGTTTGTTGTGTTTGTTGTATGCCGGTTATGGGCATGACAAACACATTCGTAACCTGGTCACTGTGGCCAGCCCGATCGACCTGCGCGACGGCAAAAACATCATGGCGGTTGCATCCAACACGCTGAATGTCACCGCCCGCTTTATTCGCAAGTACAGCGAATTCAGGCTGGATCGAATCAACCCCGCCCTGTTCAGCCCACCGGGCTGGATGGTCAGCCTGGGCTTCAAGCTAACTGCACCTGTGGCCAGCATCACCACCTACTGGGACCTGCTCACCCGCCTGAACGATCGTGATTTCGTTGAACAGCACACCACGACGGCCGACTACCTGAACAACATGATGCTGTACCCGGGCGGCGTGCTGCGCGACTTCATGGTGCGCTTTGCGGTGGATAACAAACTGGCCCAAGGCAAGGTCAAAATTGGCGAGAAATTCTCGGACTTGGGGAACATTACCGCCAATATGCTAGTGTTTGCAGGCGAAACCGATCACTTGGTGCCCGGCAGCATGGCCAAGAAAAGCCTGAAGCTGGTGTCCTCAAAAGACAAATCCTTCCTGTTAGCACCCGGCGGGCATATGGGTGTCATTCTGGGCAGCCAAGCCCGTGAACACGTATGGGCCAAGGCAGCAGACTGGCTACACGGCCACTCACAAGTGGATGCGCCGGCCCCCAAAACCCGCAAGCCACGCGCCACAACGATCAAAACTTCAACCGTCAAAAAGGCTGCCTGACCAGGCCTTGCCTGGCCACACCAACCGCATTAAGACCGCCTTATTCTTCATTTGTCACAAAACTTTCATAAAATAATTCGATATTTCCATTATTATCGAATCATGGAAGAACATGACATCATCAAAGCACTGGCTGCCCTTTCTCACACCTCGCGCTTGCGGGTGTTTCGAGCCTTGGTTGTTACCGGGCCGGCCGGCCTTACCCCGGGGCAACTGTGCGAGCGGCTGGACATTCCCGCCGCGACCATGTCATTTCACTTGAAAGAACTCAGCAACGCGGGTTTGGTTCAACCCATTCGTGACGGGCGCAATTTAATCTACAGCGCGCAGTTCGCCCACATGAATGGCGTTATTTCCTACCTCACCGAGAATTGCTGCGAAGGCCAAAGCTGTACACCTGTCACCGCACCAATCCACAACGAGGCTCACCATGAGTGATAAAAAATTCAATGTGCTGTTTATTTGTACGGGCAATTCAGCCCGCTCCATTCTGGCCGAGGCCATCCTGAATCAACTGGGTCGTGGCCAGTTCAAGGCCTATTCAGCAGGCAGCTTTCCTGCGGGCCGCGTGAACCCATATACCCTTGAAATTCTGGAACGTTGGGACATGGACACCAGCAACTTGCGCAGCAAAAGCTGGGACGAGTTTGCTGTACCCGGCGCCCCTCAAATGGACTTTGTATTCACGGTGTGCGACCAAGCCGCCGGCGAGGTTTGCCCCGTTTGGCCTGGCCAGCCCATTTTGGCGCACTGGGGTGCCCCTGATCCTGCAAAAGCAGAAGGCAGCCACGAACACATCATTCAGGAATTCCGCAATGTGGGTCTGCTGCTGCGCAAGCGCATCGAATTGATGCTGGCCCTGCCAATCGCGAAACTCGAAAAATTAGCCATTCAACACGAAGTCGAACAAATAGGAAAAATCTCTACATGAGCACCAACGTACTCATTCTTTGCACTCACAACTCTGCACGCAGCGTGCTGTCCGAAGGCATGCTGAATCACCTCGCCCAACAGTACGGCAAAGACATCAAAGCATTCAGCGCAGGCAGCGCACCCAGTGGGCGTGTGAACCCCTACGCCTTGCAGGCCCTTGCAAATGTGGGCATCGACACCAGCCAATACACCAGCAAAAGCTGGGATGTGTTCACCGAGCCCGGCGCACCAAAAATCGACATCGTAATTACAGTGTGCGACAGTGCTGCAGCCGAGCAATGTCCCTATTGGCCAGGCAGCCCGGTGAAAACACACTGGGGCTACCCCGACCCATCCAACGAGCCAGAAGAAAACAAGCCACGCGCGTTCGAACTGACCCGCCAGGCGATTGCATTCAAAATGATGCAACTCATTCAGCTGCCATTGAGCACCATGAGCACCGCAGAGCTGAACACTGCGCTGGCTGCAATCGCACGGAGTTAAGCAAACATGTACTCCCTACCCAAACGTTTGGGCGCCGAATTTCTGGGCACCCTGTTGCTGTTGGCGATTGTGATTGGTTCGGGCGTCATGGCCGAGAACCTGTCCGAAGGCAACAACGGCGTGGCACTGATTGCCAACACCTTGGCCACTGTGTTCGGCCTGTATATTTTGATCGAAGTGTTCGGCCCTGTTAGCGGCGCCCACTTCAATCCTGTGGTTACGCTTGGCATGGTGATACTGAAGCGCCAACCCGCTTCCGAACTGTTGCCCTATGTTGTCGTGCAACTAATCGGGGCATTTCTAGGTGCAGTACTTGTCCACCAAATGTTCGACATGCAACTACTCCAGTTCTCGGAAAAAGCCCGCACAGGCTGGGGCATCTGGACAGGTGAAATTGTTGCCACCGCCGGTTTGTTGCTGGTTATTCTCATGGCCAAGGCTGAGCGGGTTTCAGGCATGGTGGCTTGCTACATTGGCGCCGCGTACTGGTTTACATCCAGTACCTCGTTTGCCAACCCGGCAGCTGCATTTGGTCGCCAGTTTTCCAACAGTTTTGCAGGCATTGCCCCGGCCGATGTACCCGCCTATGTGGTGTTTGAAATCATCGGCGGTTTGCTGGCACTGGTGCTGTACAAGGCCTTCAGTGCAAGTAACAAAGTGACTACTTCCCAGACACCCAACCCGGCGGCTTGATCAAACACAGCATCCGGTTTTTGAAATCGGGTGCTGCCTTTACTTTTTCAATCAAATGCCCCCAGCCCGCCACCGCCTGTTTCAGCGGGTTGGTGGTTAACACGGGGGTCAGCGTGCCGTAAATGGGCTTCACTCCCGGCACAAATTCACGGTAGGTACCAAACCAGCGGTCCCACACAATCAGAATTCCGCCGTAATTGCAGTCGTGGTACTCCTCGTTTTTGGCATGGTGCAGGCGGTGGTGCTGCGGGCAATTCAATACCTTTTCAAACCAGCCATGCACCTCGAATGTTTCGGTGTGTATCCAGTACTGGTACAACAGGTTCACGGTGTGCGCAAAAGTCAGCACCAAGGGATCCATGCCCAGCAGGGGCAAAGGCAACCAGAAAACAAAGGTATAGAACGGCCCCAACACCGATTGGCGCAAGGCCGTACTCAGGTTGTAGCGTTCGCTGGTGTGGTGGTTGGAATGTTCAGCCCAAAATGCCGCGCAGCGGTGGGCCACGCGGTGGTACCAGTAGTAACAAAAATCATCCGCCACCAACAGCAAGGGCACAAACCACCAGGTGGAAACATCCCAGCTCACCACCCGGTATTCAAACAACCACAGCATGGTGGGGTAGGCCCAAAACACACTCAGCCCCATGGTTAGCAGCTTCAATGCGCCCATCGCGATTGAACACAAGGAGTCTTTCAACTCATATCCGGCATAGAAGCTCTTGGGTCTCTTGCGCAGCGCCCAGCCTTCAATGGCCATGGCAAGGAAGAAATAGGGAATGGCGACCACGTATAGCAGCATGGTCCATTGTTGGTAATCCGGCAAAGTCATGAAAGCGGCCTCAGTGGCAAAACATTACAACAACATTTTTTATTGCAATGTATCGTAACCTTCAAACCGCCCCTACTCAATCCCAACTTTTCTGACTCTCAAATAGAAAAAGGGTCCCGAAGGACCCCTTTCCAATCAACCTGAGTTGATATTTACTTCATCACGATTGTCTTGCCATCAGTGGCTTTCACTGTCTTCCAGGCAGCTTCAATCTTCTTCACTGTTTCATCTGGCAGTGGAACGTAGTCCAGATCAGAGCTCAGCTTGTCGCCCTTGGCGTAAGCCCAGTTGAAGAACTTCAACACTTCAGACGCTTTGGCTGCATCAGCTTGTTCAGTGTGGAACAAGATGAAAGTAGCACCAGTGATGGGCCATGCGGCTTTGCCTGGCTGCTGAGTCAGAATTTCATAGAAGCTGTTCGACCAAGAAGCACCAGCGGCTGCAGCCTTGAAAGACTCTTCAGAAGGCTGCACATACACGCCTTCGGCGTTGTTCAGCTGTGTGTGTGTCAGCTTGTTTTGCTTGGCGTAAGCGTATTCAACGTAGCCGATGGAGCCTGGTACGCGTTGTACGAAAGCTGAAACACCTTCGTTGCCCTTGCCACCCAAACCTACAGGCCACTTTACAGCTGTGCCTTCGCCCACGGTGCTCTTCCAATCGGCGCTAACCTTGCTCAGGTAGTTTGTGAAAATGAAAGTTGTACCTGAACCATCTGCACGACGAATCACGCTGATGTCCATATCCGGCAGCTTCACACCTGGGTTCAGGTCAGCAATCGCCTTGTCATTCCACTTGGTAATCTTGTTCAGGTAAATGTTGGCCAACACTTCGGCAGACAGCTTCATCTGACCTGGGGCCACGCCTTGCAGGTTCACCACGGGCACAACACCGCCAATCACGGTTGGGAACTGCATCAAACCCTTTTCTTTCAGGTCTTCAGGCTTCAAAGGCATGTCGGAAGCACCGAAATCTACAGTTTTTGCAGAAATCTGCTTGATACCACCACCGGAACCGATGGACTGGTAATTCACTTTGTTGCCGGTTTCCTTGTTGTAGGCATCGGCCCACTTGGAATACACAGGAGCGGGGAAAGAAGCGCCAGCACCAGTAATTTCAGCGGCGTTCACGGAAGTCATGCTCAGGGCCAGGGCACCTGCGGAAATCGCTGTAGCGATTGTTTTGATGTTGAACATTTTTCACCTCACTTATTAAAGTACGGTCATAGTGCCTTACAAATGTTTCAGAATCATGACAAAAATAAGGCAGCAACATAAATGTCAAAAAGCCACATTTGGCGATCCAAACGTGGCTTTTAACGCCTACAAATCAACTGCTTAACGATCAACCAAAGCGACCTGTAATGTAATTCTCGGTCTCCTGCTTCTTGGGCTTCAGGAAAATTTGATCGGTCACACCAAACTCAATCAACTCACCCAGGTACATATAAGCCGTGTAATCGGAAACCCGCGCAGCCTGCTGCATGTTGTGAGTCACGATCACCACGGTGTAGTCCTCTTTCAACTCAGTGATCAACTCTTCAATACTGGCCGTCGAAATCGGATCCAATGCAGAACAGGGTTCATCCAGCAGCAAGATTTCAGGCTTGATAGCGATACCACGGGCAATGCACAAACGCTGCTGCTGGCCACCCGACAAACCATTGCCGCTTTGGTGCAATTTGTCCTTCACTTCTTTCCACAAAGCAGCCTTGGTCAGCGCCCACTCCACGCGCTCCTCCATTTCGCCCTTGGACAACTTTTCAAACAAGCGCACACCGAATGCGATGTTTTCATAGATCGACATTGGGAACGGGGTGGGCTTTTGAAACACCATGCCAATCTTGGAGCGAATCAAGGCAATGTCTTTCTTGCTGGTCAGCAGGTCTTCACCATCCATCAAAATTTGCCCTTCGGCGCGTTGCTCAGGATACAAGGCGAACATTTTGTTGAACACACGCAGCAAAGTGGACTTACCGCAGCCTGATGGCCCAATAAAAGCAGTCACCTTCTTCTCGGGAATACTCAAATTGACCGATTTCAGTGCATGAAATGAACCATAGTAAAAATTCAGGTTCTTGACTTCAAGTTTGATCTTTTCTTCAACGTCAATCGTAGACATGTTCTTGGCCTTCAAAGGTCAGTTATTTCGAGTTCTTCAGCAGGGAACGCGCGATGATGTTCAACACCAACACACCGGCAGTGATCAGGAACACACCTGCCCACGCCAACTCTTGCCAATTCGAGAATGGGCTGAGCGCGAAGTTGAAAATAATCACAGGCAGGTTCGCCATGGGCTTCATCATGTCGCTGTTCCAGAACTGGTTTGACAGCGCTGTGAACAACAAGGGCGCAGTTTCACCGGCAATTCGCGCAACACCCAACAAAATGCCAGTCAAAATACCGGCGTAGCTGGCCTTCACGGTAATGGCCATCACCATTTTCCATTTGGGCGTACCCAAGGCGAAAGCCGCTTCACGCAATGCGTCTGGCACCAGGCGCAGCATGTTCTCTGTGGTGCGGATCACGATTGGAATTTGAATCAAGCCCAGGGCCACTACGCCGGCCCAAGCCGAAAAATGCCCCATGGGCCGCACCATCACGGCGTAGACAAACAGGCCAATCACAATTGAAGGCGCCGACAACAAAATGTCATTGAAAAAGCGCACGGAGATCGCCAGTTTGTTGTCTTTCCGGGATTCCGCCAAATGAACTCCGGCCAAAATGCCCAGGGGTGTCGCAAACAAGGTGGCAAACCCCACCATCATCAAGGTTCCCATGATGGCGTTGGCCAAACCGCCACCCTCAGCATTGGGTGGTGGCGTCATTTCAGTAAACAACTGGGCAGACAAGCCGCTCACACCCAAGGTCACAGTGGTGTACAAAATCCAGATTAGCCAAAACAAACCAAAAGCCATCGCGGCCAGCGACAAAGTCAGGGCAACGGTATTCATCAGTTTCCGTTTGGCCTGCATTTTGACGCGCATTTTCTCGTCGGTCGCCACTGTGGTCACAGCGCTGTCTTTTGGAGTAACAGTCGGGTCGGTGTAAATGCTGCTCATCGCTTATCTCCCGTTGCTCGACAATTTGGCCAACAACAACTTGGAAGCCACCAGCACAACAAATGTAATCAGGAACAGCACCAAGCCAAGTTCCATCAATGCCGATGTGTGCAGGCCTGCATCCGCTTCTGCGAATTCATTGGCCAAGGCTGAAGTAATGCTGTTGCCGGGCGAAAACAGGGAAATGTCATTCAAGTAGTTGGTGTTACCAATCACAAAGGTCACTGCCATTGTTTCACCCAAAGCGCGACCCAAGCCCAACATAATGCCGCCAATCACACCGACCTTGGTGTGGGGCAACACAATTTTCCAAACCACTTCCCAGGTTGTACAACCCATGCCGTAGCCCGCTTCTTTCAACATCACGGGGGTTACTTCAAATACATCGCGCATGACAGCTGCAATGTAGGGAATGATCATGATGGCCAGCACAACACCAGCAGTTAGCAAACCAATACCGATGGGGGGGCCAGAAAACAAAGCACCAATGACAGGCACCTGGCCAATTGTGGCATTCAGCGGCACCTGCACATACTTGGCGAAAATTGGCGCAAACACCAACAAACCCCACATGCCATAAACAATTGAAGGCACGGCAGCCAACAGCTCAATCGCGGTACCCAGTGGGCGGCGCAGCCAGGGTGGTGACAACTCTGTGAGGAACAGGGCAATCCCAAAGCTGATGGGTACAGCGATGATCAATGCAATGAATGAGGTGACCAAGGTGCCGTAAATGGGCACCAATGCACCATATTCATCAATGGGTGGATCCCAGTTCGCAGTGAAGAGGAAATCGAAGCCAAAGGCAGTGATCGTAGGCCAGGACGCCACAATCAGCGATGCAATGATGCCGCCCAGCATCAGCAACGTAAAAATGGAAGCTCCACTGGTTAACACGGCGAATATGGCGTCGCCCCGCTTGGTCGGGGCCTTGATCGTCGAAGTATCAGACATGTTGTTAAGTGTTTAATCCAGCAGAAGGTTTCACGCAGACTGACAAGGGTACCCGCGCATTATGACAAATAAATGACAAAAATTTGACGCACCCGTGAAATCGAATATCACGGCTCGGAAACGTTGTTTTATCTCAAGCTGGCTTGCGTTTCATGAATGTAATTGGCACCACCGACGGGGGCGGGCTGTTGAAAATATCTTTGCGCATTTTACCCATGATGTGCATTTCACAGGGTTTGCAATCGAATTTCAGGGTGTACTTTTGATCCCCATTGACCAAAACCATGGGCTCGGCCTTCACCTGCCCCTGTACACCTTTTACACCTTTGGCCTGTTTTGGGCACAAATTAAACGAAAATCGCAGACAATGCTTGGTGATCATGACAGGAACCTCGCCAGCTTCCTCATGCGCCTCGTAGGCAGCAGCAATCATCTGCACGCTGTGTTTTTTGTAAAATTCGCGGGCTTTGTCGTTGTAAACATTGGCCAGGAAGCTCAGCGACTTTTCCGGATATTCCACATAGGGCTGCACTGGCACCTTGCGCGGCGGGCGTTGCCAGGCTGCACTTCGCGCAACATTCAAGGCCTCAATTGCGTCACGGCGCATGCCATTTAAAGTGCTGGCGGGTACAAACCAGGGCTGGCTTAGGTGCACATTCAGGCCCAAAGCTGAATAATCGGTGCCACCCAATTTGCCCAAGTGGGTTTTAATGCTTTCTACTGCCGTGTCGGGCTGCTTGGCCAGTTCCAGGTTCATTTCAACTTGTGCAGTTGTAGCAATGCCGTCTTCGTCGGTCAGGCTCAGTTGCAAGCCCTTCAACCCATCGCCTTCCATCCACTCGGTC
This sequence comes from Limnobacter alexandrii, assembly GCF_005871185.1. GTDB lineage: Bacteria > Pseudomonadota > Gammaproteobacteria > Burkholderiales > Burkholderiaceae_B > Limnobacter > Limnobacter alexandrii. Next base: position 799,923 of record NZ_SWKN01000006.1, on the reverse strand, counting down.
AAGGTTAGCCAAAGGCCAATTCGGCGCTCGGCACTTTCTTTGGTCAGCGCCATGTCCCAGGCGTGGTCGCGGTTGCGGTGCATGGGCAGGCCAGCTTTCAAGCCACCGTAGCTGTTGATCGGGTCTTTGGGAAACACACGGTACACCGCTTGCCCCTCACCCTTGGCCTGCAACTTCTCGGCACGGTTCACATACAAACCCACCACTTCGCGCTTGCGCATGAAGTTCAAGCCGTCGCCGTTGTTCAGTTCATCGCTGGTTTGAATGTCGATGCTTTTGTCATTCACGGCCACCACATGGCCAATAGGCTGGCCAATAAACTTGGGCGAATCGAAGGCACCAATGTCGATTTTCCGGCCACTGGCAAAATAATCGGTGGAACCTCGGTGAAAATTACGATCAGGGTCGGGCCTGAAATAGTGTCGCGTGGTGCCGCTGGAAGCGCGGGTGAACTCGCCGCGCTGCTCCATAATCTCGTCCAGCAAAATGCGATAGTGAGCCGTGATGTTTTTCACATAGGCCATGTCTTTGTAACGGCCTTCAATTTTGAAAGACCGCACACCCGCATCAATCAAATGCTCCAGGTTGCCGCTTTGGTTGTTGTCTTTCATCGACAGCAAGTGCTTGTCAAACGCCACCACAGCGCCGCTTTGATCGGTCAGCGTGTAGGGCAAGCGGCAAGCCTGTGAACAATCGCCCCGGTTGGCACTTCGGCCGGTTTCAGCATGGCTGATGTAACACTGCCCGGAAAACGCCACGCACAAGGCGCCGTGAATGAAGTACTCAATGGTGGCACTGTCACCCACCGCCGCATGTACGGCGGTAATTTCCTCAACGGTCAGTTCTCGCGCCAGTACAAGCTGTGAAAAACCGCTGTCGGCCAAAAAACTGGCCTTTTCCACGGTGCGAATGTCGCACTGCGTGCTGGCGTGCAGCTGAATGGGCGGCAAATCCATTTCCAGCAAACCCATGTCTTGAATAATCAGGGCATCTACCCCAGCGTCATACAACTGCCACACCAGCTTGCGCGCTTCTTCCAGCTCGGCATCGTGAAGAATGGTGTTGATGGTCGTAAAAATACGCGCGTGGTAGCGGTGGGCAAACTCCACCAACTTTGCAATATCTGCCACCGAATTGGCCGCATTGGCGCGCGCACCAAACACCGGCCCCCCCAGGTAAACCGCGTCTGCACCGTGCAGAATCGCCTGGCGACCAATTTCAACGTCGCGTGCGGGGGCTAGCAATTCCAACTCGTGTGGCAACAAACTCATGATTTCACTGATATTTCTGGCAAAGGGTGAACATTATTTCAAAAAGCCGGTCTGAATGAAAGCAAAACCGTGGTTGGCACCACAATCAGTTTGAATGTTGCACAAGGAGTACCTGCATGGCTTGGGTGGTTTGGTCGCGTAACACTGCAACTTTGTTGTTGGGGCTTGCTGGTTTTTTGCCCCAGGCACATGCCCAGCAACTGGAACAGGCCATATTCGCAGGCGGGTGCTTTTGGTGCATGGAAGAGGCCTTCGAGAAAATCAGGGGCGTAAAGTCGGTTGAGTCGGGTTATACCGGCGGGCGTACCGCCGCCCCCACCTATGAGCAAGTCAGCCAAGGCAACACCGGCCATGTGGAAGTGGTTCGGGTGCAATACGATCCCCAGCAAATCAGCTACAGCAACCTGTTAAAAGCCTTTTGGACCAACATAGACCCCACCGTTGAAAACCGGCAATTTTGCGATGTGGGTGAACAATACAGGTCGGCCATTTTTTACCTGAACGACCAACAACACCGCGAAGCCAAACAAAGCAAGGAACAATTGCTGGGCACTGGCAAATTCAAAACCATTTACACCACGGTTGAAGCTGCCCAAACCTTTTATGTGGCTGAAGAGTATCACCAGGACTTTTACCGCAAAAACCCCCTGCGCTACCGTTACTACAAAACCACCTGTGGCCGTGAAAACCGCTTGAACGAGGTGTGGGGCTACAAACCCAAATAACAACACCTAGAACTTCAATTCCAGTAAAAACAGTCACATCCGGCTACACTTCACCCCAAATTCACTCTGGCTTATTGTGATGAAGCGTCAAGCTTGCCTGTTGGCTGCCCTTGCATTTGTAGCGTACACCGCCTGTCTTTCTCCCGTGGCCCAGGCCGAAACGCTGGAGAGGGTTCAGGATTGGCGCACTGCACTGCCCAAAAATCAAAATCGCAGCGAATACGCCTCGCTTCAGGTTCGCAACAGCATGTTGTCGCTCAGCCCCAATGTTCAATTTGAAGTGGCGGCTCTTCACGGCAAACTACGGCCAAGCCAATCCAATACAGCTGTAGCGCTACAAAATTTGGCGACCTTTGACGTACAGGTTGAGCAGGCACAACTGCGCATTGCCGACACCGTGCTTCAAGCCCTGGTGCAAGCCGAATTGCAGGCCAGTGACGCGCCATTGCGAATCAAGCAAGTGAGCACTCAAGCCAACGGGATACTGATTCAAGGTGACATCAAACGACTTGGCCTGTGGATCCCATTCTCAATGGAAGGCACACCCACGGTTGCAAACGGTCAGGAAATCGCCTTAACCCCCAGCATGCTCAAAGTGGCTGGGGTTCCCGTGTACAAAGCCTTGCTCGCCACCAATATTCAGCTGCAATCGCTCATTGACATGAAATCGAAAGCCGTGGCCCTGAAAGGCCAGGCCATGGTGCTGAAGCTTGACCAACTGATTCAGGCCCCACGCATCGCTTTTGAGCTTCACTCGCTTCAACTGGGGCAAGGGGAAGTTCAACTTGAACTGGGGAAAGCAGGCGCAAACGCCGGGTTCTTCTGCCAATCCGAATGCCCCAACAATTTTGTGTATACGCAGGGGGGCCAGCTACAAGCAGCAGGCATGGTGCTGGCGGGTCAACCCACCCTGGTCACTGGCATCAGCAATGGCAATTTGCCCATTGCCATGTTCGACTTGAACAGGCTGATCAGCACCAGCACGGTTCAACTTCGCAGCGACGGCGCATTGTGGATCAGTGCCCAGGAAGGCCCACTGACCCCGAACGATCTCGCGCTTCTTGATACAGGCGAAAACGCAATTGCCCAGCTTGAAAACATGTTGCAATCCAGGTCGGCTGAAGTAACGCTGGCCGTGCACCACGCCACCCTGCTGTCACAAGAAGGCATTGAGCTGCGGGTTGAAAAACTGCTCGCCACCACAAACTCCACCAACCTGGGGCAGCTGCCCACCGCCCCGCAAACCGTGCATGTGGGCGAAATTTCCCTCAGTGAAATCGCATTAAATACCATGATGAACAAAGCCCTGTTCAACTTTGAGGGCAGCCCGATTCGCAAAGTGAGCACCACCATTGGCGAACCTCACCTTCAGCTTGCCTTGCAGGCCAGGCCTGAAATTTTTGGTATTCCATTAGTTTGGTTACCGGCCAAACTAAGTGGCCCGCTGGGCATATCCAGAGACGAACAACACCTTGAATTCACGCCCGCCCAAGTGCGCATGTTCGGGTTGTCGGTATTGCCTATTCTGAATTATGTGGGCCTAACGCTGAGCAGCCTGATTAATATCGACGAGCCTGCCGTGAAGTTGCAGGGCAACACCATTCGCATTGCGCTCAATGGTGCCTTGCCACCCTTGCAACTCAACACCCAATTGCGCGCCATAAAAACCGTGTTGCGCTCGCCCTTAGGGCCTTACCTGCAAGTGCATGTGGGCACCTTGCCCGCCGAGAAAATTGGAGAAATTTACAACACCATGGAATTGCTGCCATTGGGCTTGTGGATGAACACGCCAGAATTCACAGCCTTGGGCATGCGCACTGGCCCTACCTTGGGCCATGTTCACAACAGCCCCCGCCGGGACAGGCTGGTGATCGACCTTGCCCGCTACCCAGACCTGCTTGAAAGCGCCACCCTGCGCTTGCCCAAAACCGAGCGCGTTTGGGTCAGCATGCCCAGTGCTGGCACTGGTTCAAAGTACCCAGTACAGGGCCATCGGCACGAAGATGAGGCTCATCAGGTTCCCCATCATCACCAGTGAAGCAACGCGTTGAGGCTGAAGGCCGTATTTTTCAGCAAACACGAAACTAAGCACTGCGGGTGGCAAGGCACCAAACACAATCAACATGGCTGTGTGTTCAGGGCTTAAGGGCAGCAACCACACGCACAAGGCTGCGAAAATTAGCCCGGTGAGTGGACACAACACACCACCAATTACACCCAGTTTCACATCGGAAAAATCGGCTTGTGTTAAACGCACACCCAGTGAAAACAGCAGCAGGGGAATGGACACATCGCCCACCATGTCAATGGCGAAATACAAAGGTGCCCATACTTCAATTTTCAGCACGCTCACCAGCAAGCCTGCAATGGAAGCGGCAATCACCGGTTCTTTCCACAACATGAGAATGCGTGCATTGGGGCTCATCATCCAGGTGCCCAGCGAGTAATGCAGCGTGTTGCCCACCAAAAACAGCATCACCGCAGCGGGCAGGGCTTCCTCACCAAAGGCCAGAATGGCCAGTGGCAAACCCATATTGCCGGAGTTGTTGAACATCATGGGGGGCACAAAAATTCGACTGTCAATGCCCAGCAAACGGCCAATTGGCCAGGCCAGCAAACCCGAGCCCAACACCACAATGGCCCCGCCCACGGCCAACAACCAATACGACTCAATTTCAAACGACTTGCTGGCCAGCGCAGAGAACACCAGCGCCGGTACAAAAATTTCCATGTTCAGCTGGTTGGCAAACTTCATGTCGGGCTTTTTCACCCGGCCATACCAATACCCCAAAGCCACCACCGCAAACACCGGAAAAATAACCGCAACAATGCGCAAGAACATAAAGGGCCGCCCTACTGGGAAAGGAAGTAACAGGAAAGCAGGCAGTGTACTGCAAGCGTTTACTCGGGGCGATTCGGGTTTGTATTGGGGTTGACGTTAAAAAGCAGTTTTAAAGCAGGGTGGTTTAAATTGCGCGGGTGGGTGAATGCAAAAAAGTCTTCCACCACACCTGCCGCATCGCCCATGTGCACCACCGTGTGGTCGCGCACCACGTCCTCGATCAACATGGCAGGCACCGCAAACAAACCCAAGCCAGCGCGGCCGAAAGTTTCCAGCAAGGCGAGGTCATCGAACTCCCCTACCACAGTCACTTCAACGCCCACACTTTCAAGCCAGTGCTCAAGCTTTAAGCGCAACACATTGTTGCGCGAGGGCATGAGGAAAGGCGCGTGGTGAAGGCTTTGCGGAAAGTTTTCCTCGTACTTCTGTTTCAATGCCGGGCTTGCAAATATCCGCACCGGGTAAGTGAGTAACTTGGCCACCTGCAAATGCGCGGTGCCCTGGCCACCCGGGCGCTCGGCCAGCACCACATCGACGCTGTGCTGAACCAGCTCTGCACACAAGGCCTCGAAACGGCCCTCGTGGCACACCAGCCGCACGGGGCGTTGCATGCCCAAAATGGGCTCGATCATGTGAAACGACACGGTTTTGGGCAAGGCATCGGCAATACCCACCGACAGGCGCAAAGTGTAATCCAGTTGATCATCGCCCAGGCTTTCGGCCATTTGCTCGCCCAGCTGAAAAATTTGGTCCGCATAACGCAGCGCGATACGCCCCGCCTCGGTCAGCCCCAAACCCCGCCCCACGGGCTGAAACAGCGCCCTGCCCAGTGTTTGCTCCAGCTGGGTAATTTGGCTTGACAGCGTTTGTGCGCGCAGGCCCAGCCGCTCGGCAGCCGCTGTCAGGCTGCCCGTGTTGGCCACCATCCAGAAGTAGCGCAGGTGATGAAAATTCAAGTCAGTTAGCTTCATTAACCCTTCGATTTATTCGAATATTCATTAAAGAAATGTTCTATTTATTCTTACATTGAACCGGCGTACACTTCAACTGTCTATTTCCCCGAAAGGAGGACGCAACCATGAATACAGAAATTGTGGCTCGGCATCCCGAGATCGATGACACCCTGCGCAGGTACGTGCTTCGCCGCGTGCGCTCGGCCATCAATCAACTTTCGACCCAGATCAAAAACATCACAGTGAAACTGGATCGGCGCACTGCCAAACAAGCCGACCAGCGCAACTGTGTGATTGAAATTCGAATCGACGGGCAAGCGCCCGTGATCGTAGACAGCGCCGGGCCGCATTGGCTTAGCGCAATTGACCAGGCAGTTGAATCAGCAGCCCGTGCTGTTCGCCGCCAACTGAAAAACACCCTTCACCAGGTGACCCCCCATTTGCAATTGTTGAAAGGACAACACGCATCATGAAACGCATTGTTTTATTTTTAGCCACCAACGTCGCCATTATGGTGGTACTGGGCATAACCGTGCATGTACTGGGCTTGAACCAGTTCATGGCCGGGGGTCAGCTAAACCTGACCATGCTGCTGGCATTCAGTGCTGTACTGGGTTTTGGTGGTTCATTCATCAGCTTGCTGATCAGCAAAAAAGTAGCCAAGTGGAGCACCGGCGCACAAGTGATTGAAACGCCACGCAACCCCACCGAGCAATGGCTGGTTAGCACGGTTCAGCGCTTTGCGGACAAAGCCGGCATTCCCATGCCGGAAGTGGCCATTTACGAAGGCGCACCCAACGCATTTGCCACTGGCCCCAGCAAAAGCAATTCGCTAGTGGCAGTAAGCACTGGTTTGCTGCAAAGCATGAGCCGCGAAGAGGCCGAAGCCGTGCTGGCCCACGAGGTGGCCCACATCGCCAATGGCGACATGGTAACGCTGACGCTGATTCAAGGCGTGGTGAACACCTTTGTGTTTTTCCTGGCCCGCGTGGTGGGCTTTATGGTGGATCAGTTTTTGCGCAAAGACGATTCCGAATCTAGCGGCACCGGCATGGGTTACTTCATCACGGTAATCGTGATGGAAATTACCTTGGGTATTTTGGCGTCCATCATCGTGATGTACTTCTCGCGTCAGCGTGAATTCCGTGCCGACTCCGGCGCGGCCTGGTTAATGGGCAACAAGCAACCCATGATTTCCGCGCTGAAGCGTTTGGGTGGCATGCAGGCGGGTGAACTGCCCTCGAATATGGCTGCATCCGGTATTTCAGGCAAAGGTGGCGTAATGGCCTTGTTCAGCAGCCACCCACCCATTGAGCAGCGCATTGAAGCACTGGTACAGCAGCGATAAGTTGCTGGTGTACTGATAAAAAACCCGCCGAAGTTTGGCGGGTTTTTTTGTGGGCGGGTGTTTCACATTACCCGGCGAACCTTCCAGAATGTTTTGCGCCAGTACAAGTCGTCTAGCCTGCTGATGGTAACGCCCACCTTGGTAGAGGCATGAAGAAACTTACCATCGCCCAAGTAGAAGCCAACATGCTTGGTGGTATAACCCGTTCTGAAAAATACAAGATCGCCAACCTGAATGGCATCACGTGCAACCTCCTCGCCCATGTGCATTTGCTGGGTCGTAGTACGTGGTGCCTTGATTTGAAAGTGCGTGCTCAAGGTTTGTTGCACAAACGCTGAACAATCAATTCCTGCCTTTGAGTTGCCACCTAATTTGTAAGGTGTGCCGCGCCATTGTCGGAACTGCGCCAGCAAACGTTGTTGAACTTCACCGTTTCCTGCGGCATCGCCAAAGAAAAGCGAACCGTCTTCAAGCACAAGAACATCCGATGGCTCATCGGGCGCAGTTGCACAGGCTTGCAAAACCAGTACCGCGCACAACAGCAGGCTTCGCCACTTCAGCGTGTAGCCAGGCTTAAACAACCGCCTTCCTTTCACTGAAGCGAAGCAAACCCTTCACGAAACGGTAAAGCAGCCACAAGCTTAAAATGCCGTACACAATAAAGCCCACGCCAAAGACCATGGTGATCATGGCCACCACGAACCAGAACATGCCGATCCAGAAGGTTGCAATAAGCCAGTCGTAGTGGCTGTAATAAATGGTGCCCGCAGACTCTCCACGCTTCACGTAACAAATAATGAGGGCGATCAAGATGGGAATGAATGCAGTGAAAATGCCCACAGCACCCAGTATGTAGGCCACCAGCACAATGGTGCGGTTGGACTCTTCCTGATTGGAAACCGGATTGGGTTGATAGCTCATCAAGTAACACCCGTGTAATCGTTGACAATTTATTTTAGACGACCCAGGGTGCTCAAAATTCAAAGTACCGGCATTGAATGCAAAAAACCCCGCGAAGGCGGGGTTTGCAATTGAAGTTGCGCGGTGCTTACAGCTTTAAGGCTGCAATACCTGCACGTGCAATTTGTGCGTCTTGGTCTGATTTCACACCGGAAACACCCACTGCGCCCACCACTTGCCCATCGACCACAATGGTCACGCCGCCTTCCAGCAGACCATCCACATACGGCGCAGTTACAAAGGCGGTACGGCCGTTGTTGATCACGTCTTCAAGAATTTTGGTGTCTTTGCGGGCCATGGCGGCCGACTTGGCCTTGGAAGGGCCAATGTGCGCGCTCATGGGGGGTGCGCCATCCAAACGGATCAAACCCAGCAGGTGGCCACCATCATCGGCCACGGCAATGGTCACTGCCCAGGCATTGGCTTCCGCTTCTACGCGGGCCGCGTTCAAAATGGCTTGCACATCGTCAGCAGACAACATCGGTTTGGTTTTCATCAAATTGCTCCAATTCGGTTTAAAAATTCAAACCGAAGTATGCGGCACACTTCCTGTGGTGGCTACACAGGAAGTCCCTAACCCAAGCAGAAAATTAAGGGTTGCAGGCCAAGCCAGTGTCAGCGGCATCACAAGAAGAGGGCTTGCCAGCACCGCCCTCACCCTCGGTGGCAGGACTTCCCGGGCCAACTTCCACAACCACGCCATTGATGATTTTTCCAGCCACATTTTCGGTTCTGACCACCGAGCGGGTTTGCTCCTGACGGGCCAGAACCACAGCGCCTTGCGCTGTGGTCAAAGCTGCATTTTCTTGAGGCGAAAGCAACAAGCTGCCGTTATAAACCACGGGTACGCGATTCAGGCTGCGCGCCCCGTCATAGAAGAAGGCCTGCATCCCGTTTCGCTCTGGGCCAGCCAGATAAACCACCTGCCCAGGAAGCAGGTTACTTCCCTCAAACGGCAACACCGTGAGAAAACCGCCCAACCCAGGCCTGGAAATGTCACCCACTTCAACGCGAATGGCACCCGCACTGCCGGGCAAACCATTCGCCGATGACTCCCCGAAACTGGCAACCGGGCCAGATCCACCTACCGCGCCATTCAATGGAATGGACAAGGTTAAACCAGCATAGGAACGGGCCGTGCCCACTGCCACATCGTTGTACGGCATACGCGCCCGAATCAGTGACTCCTGGCCTTGCGTGGCCAGGCCCCTTGATCGAATGGCAATCACATCCGCCTCCACACCTTGCGCCCCCACAGTCAACTTCACATTGTTGTTTACTGCAAACAAGCTGGCGCCGCGATTGGGCAAATAATCGAACGGCGACGAAAAATGATCGCCTGACAATGCACTGATCTGCCCGTTGATCTGGTTGTCCTTCGTCAGCACCACCGACCCATTCTGTATTGCCATGAACCGGGTTAGTGAACCCGCCGCAGTGGTAATTTGCCCGCCTGTTTGCTCAATGGCTGTACTTGCCAGGCTGATTCGCCCCAAACCCGTAATCGGGTTGACCGCTTCCTTGGCAGAAAAAACATCCAGTGTCGGTGGCAACAACAAAGCAATTTCAGCAGAGGACAAAGGACGGGGCACACCATGTGCAGCAAATGTCAACGTACCACCGGACTGCTCAATATTCCCCAGCAGAAACAAGCGGCCGTCGGCAACAATGTTGCCGCCCCGACTGTTCAAATTCAGCAACTGCAAATCATTGCGTGCAGCAATATTCGTTTGCTCGGCAGTTGCGCTAACAAGTCCTGCAAACCGATTGCTTGAATTCGACAAATTGATTGTTCCGCCCAAAGCAGCCAGTTCTGTGTTGCCACGCACCTCAAGCGCACTCCCACCAGCCTGCTCTTGAGAAATCTGATTGGCGTTCACGGTCAAATTCTTGTCGAACTGTGACCGGGCAAACCTGACATGCTCACCTTGCAGGTTTGCATTCCCATTCACATTCAGCGTTAAAGTTGCAGTTGAGGACCCCACATTTGCATTGAAATCGCCAGCAGTGCGAAGCACTACCTCATCAGAAGAGTCAATCTGGACAGTGCCCGCAAACCGGTTGGATGAGTTGCTCAACACAATCCGGTCTGCACTCAGCAAGGCGTCACCCAAACTTGCTGCGCCATTTTGGGTTAAATCACCGGTCAGAAATATCTGGCTGTCACCGAGCACAGCGCTTTGTCCCAGCACCAAATCATCGGCTCGCACTGTCAAATCACCTTGAACTTGAGCGCCAAGCCGCAAGTCATCCGCACGGACCGTCAGTGAATTGATATCAGTGATTTCTAAGTCCGGGTTTGAAGCAGCACGCGCTTGAACAAGCACGTCGCCCACGAAGTCATTGCTTGACTGGCTCAGTTCTGCCTTGCGCACGGTCAAGGTGGTTTGCCCCTGAACCAACAGCGCAGAATTTTGGTCCACTTTGTCGGCAACCACATTCAGTGTTTGAAGCTGACCCAGTGCACCCAAGGTTACTTCATCCGCGGTCAGCGACACATTGCCGAGGTTTGCACCTGTCACGGACAATGTACCCGAACTGTTCAAATTCGCTTCGACAGCATTTTCGATCCGGACAGCACCATTGAATTGATTGTCTGAGTTACTGAGGTTTACATTTTCGGACTGCACCAACATGGAAGAACCTGTTTGCAGCGCGTTACTTTGATCGACGTGCTGAGCCGTAAACTGCGCACTGCCGTTGACCTGACCCGAAACGCTCAGGGTGTTTGCATCAACCACGTGAACATTGCCAGAGGCATTGAACACCACTTCGCCCTGAAAATCATTGGCGGAATGATCAAGTGTCGCAGTGTTCACGTTCATCAAGGTACTGCCCGCCACCGACAAGGCACCACTTTGCTCCAGGGTTCTGGCGCTTGCCTCCAACTGCCCCACACTGCCCTGCACGCTCAAGGTGTTTTGGTCACGCAATTGCGCAGCCCCTTCCACCTCTAAATTCAGCGCACCTTGGAAGTCATTGTTGTTCAGAAGTTCAACATTTTCGCCTGCCAGATTTGTTTCACCACTCACCCTGACTACCTGATTGGCCTGGTCCGATTGCACAATGCCTTTTGCCCGCGCATTCAAATGGCTGGCTGACAAATTGGTGAAAGTCAGTAACTCTTGTGCAGAAACATTGAGCTCACCAACAGTACCCCCCACAGTCAGCTCATTTCCATCAGCCAAATTCACCACCCCGGCATCTGCAAGAATCAATTCGCCCGCAAATTTGTTATCCGCATGAGTCAGTTCAACGACTGGTGCCGCCAGCGTTAGTTGACCGCCAGTACTGACAGCCTCACTCTGTGTAATCAAATTCGCCTGCAGACGTGCTGCCCCTGTCACTTCAAGGCGGTTTACTTCAATGGTGGAGGCTGTCAAATTACCGCTAACAACTTTCAAGTTGTCGCTGCCGCCTGCGATCAGGGTTCCATTCTCAGCGTTTGCACTCAGGCTTTGAGAAACACCCTGAATTTGCAAATCATTCTGGTCGCTCACCGTGGTGTTGCCGGCAACAGCCAAATTCAGAATGCCCTTGAAATCATTGCCCGCACTATTAAGCAACACAGATTGCGCACTCAACAAGGCACCGCCATTGATCTCGAGTGCCGTAGAATCAATTTGGGAAATCTGCCCTCCTGCTTCCGCAGTCAATTGACCTGAATTGATTGCACCCAATTCAAGGTTACCGCCCGCAACGGCACTCAGGCTTTCGGCGCTTCCTGCCACCCGCAGCTTGTTTTGTGCTTGAACACTGGCTGCCTGCCCGGCCTGCACTGCAAGCTCCCCGCCAAAGCGGTTTGCCCCATGAGTCAACAAAATATTCGTCGCTATGGCTTGCGCAGCACCCGACACGGCCAGTGCACCAGATTGTTCTATATTTCCTTCAGCAAAAACTTCCAGCGTGTTTGTAGTCCCCTGAATGCGTACGTTGTTGCTGTCGCGAAGGGCTGCACTGCCATTGACATTCAGCACCACATCACCCTGAAAATCATTACCCGAGGCGTTGAGGTTGACCGCATTCGCATTGATTTGTGTTTGTTCAGCCACACGTAAAACGGAACTCGCACCTTGCTCAAGCTGTTGCGCCAAAACTTCCAGCCGCCCCACGTTGCCCTGCACGCTCAAGGTGTTTTGGTCACGCAATTGCGCAGCCCCTTCCACCTCTAAATTCAGCGCACCTTGGAAGTCATTGTTGTTCAGAAGTTCGACATCTGCCGCAATCAGATTTGTTTCGCCACTCACCTGAACCACGCTATCGGATGAGCTTGTTTGATCGATTCGCTGTGCACGCGCACTCAAACTGTTCGCTTGCAAACGCCCCAAAGTCAAACGCTCGTTTACATCCACATTTAATTGCTCAGCAGTGCCACGCAATGACAACTGATTGGTGTCTGCAATATTGGCGTTGCGAACACCATTCAGAACGACGTCTCCGCGAAAGTCGTTGCTCTCCAAACCAAGAGAGACCGTGTCTGCTGTCAGTGTCAATGTACCGCCAGTGTCGACAGCCTGGCTTTGGCCAATTGAATTGGCTTGGAAAACAGCACTCTCGGACACGAGTACCCGACTCAATTCGATGTTCGACGCTGTCAATGTTCCATTGACGAATTCAAGACTTTCACTGCCACCGGCAATCAGAGTTCCATTGCCAGCATTGGCAATCAAATTCTGAACCTCACCCTGAATTTGAAGATCATTTCTGTCCCGAATTTCAGCCGCGCCTTCTGTCGTTAAATAGACGACTCCCTGGAAATCGTTGTCGCTGTTGTTCAAACGAATGCTTTGCGCACTTAGTGCTGCCAACTGGCCTACAGTGAGCGCACTTGCAGAATTCTGAACAATTTGACCGCTAGAAATTGCATTCAGGGTTTCAACACGGGTAGTACCCAGCTCAAGGTTTCCGCTTGCGCCAACATTCAGTTCATCGGCCAAGGCTGAAAGCCTTAAGTTGCCATTGCTCTGTATTGTGGCGTTCTGCAGTGCTTGCAGACTTACTTCACCACCAAACTGGTTGGACTCGTTGTTCAAATTCACTGTGCGCCCGTTGAAACGGGACGCACCGTTCACACTGACAGCACCGGTTTGCTCGAGAACGTCGCCAGCCTGGATATTCAAGGTCTCAGCCTGCCCCTGGATACGAATGTCATTCATGTCTTGCAGCGCCACCTGCCCGGCATTGTTGAGTATCACACGACCCTTGAAATCGTTCGATGACTCGAGCAACTCAACATCGCTCGCGCCCAAGGTAGTCACCCCCTCCACAGTCAATGCTCCCTGCTGGCGCACACGCCCACCATTCAGAGTCAAATCTCCGATCGCCTGCAAGCTGTTCAGTTCCAATTGGTCCGCATTCAGCAAAATCTCTGGGGCATCCAGTTGGCTTGTTGACAGCACACCCCTTGCAGTCGCATCAATCAAGCTGGCTTTTCCTGCAAGCTCGAGATCACCTGATGCATGCACAGCGGCTGCACCAGTCAAATCCAAACCGACCGTACCGGCAAAGATGTTGTCGCTTGAAGTAGCAAGATTAACTGTTCCGCCTGCCAAGAAAGTGTTGCCGTTTGCGATCAAGGCACCTTCCTGTCGAATTGCATCGGCACGGATCGTCAGGTCGCCCTGCGCAGTCAATCCATCAATAATCGCGGTTTGAGCTTCAACACCCAGTGCATTGACCACACCACCCACACGCAACTCGTTTGCATCCTGCAAAGACGCCTGCTCGCCCACACTCAAGTGAACAACACCAACAAAATCATTGTCGGTGCGACGCAGTTCTATTTCGCCTGCATTGAAACGACTTTCACCATGAACTGTCACTGAACCGTTTTGCGCAATACGCTGTGAATGAAGCACCAGGTTTTCAGCTGTCAATTCGCCCAGTGTCACCTGGCCCGATCCAGCAAGTGGCGTTGATGCTTCCAGTGAATTCACCTGCCCCTGTACCTCAACGCTGTTTCTGTCAAACAGCCCCACTTCACCGGCTTCCAGCAAATTAACCGAACCCACAAAATCGTTCGTGGTGTTGTTCAGGTTCACAAACTGCGCTTGTTCGATCGTGCTCATTCCAGCCACAGTCAGCGGCGCATTGCCTTGAATGCTGTCTGCCCGCAAGGTCAAATTACCAGTCACGTTGAATGCACCAGCAAGCTCGATCGAATTCGCCTGAAGTCTGGTTTCACCAGCCTCTCCACTAACATTCAACAAATTGGCATCGTGAATTTGCGCTGCTTGCCCGACATCCAAATGAACCGCACCCGCAAAATCATTGGCATTGTTCGCAAGTTCAAGATGGTTCGCAGTCAGTTGTGTTGAACCGGATACAGCAATCGCGCTGTCTGGATCTGCGCCATCGATGTGGCGTACAGCATTCGCATTCGCAGTCAAAGACCTGGCTTGCAATCGACCCAGTGAAACCACACCCGCAGTCGCATCAGTCGACACGATCGTGATATCACCCACCTGCCCGCCCACCTGAATTTGATTGCGATCGGCCAAATTGACTTCGGCCGTGTCAACACCGTCAAGAGAGACCTGTCCGACAAAGTCATTGGACAGGTCAAGGTTTACTGTAGATGCATTCCGAATGTGGGTAATGCCCTGCACATCGATGCCTGTGGTTTGACCAATCGTGCCCGCATCGAGACTTAAATCTCCGGCAACATTCAATCCACTCAAGACAAGATTTTCTGCTTGCAGTGCCGCATTGTTGACCTGACCCGCCACCTCAAGACGCCCGCGGCTGCGCAGTTCTGCCTGTGAGGTCACATCCAGCGTGACCAGGCCCGCAAACTCATTGCCGTCCTGATCCAAAGTCGCGCTGTTGGCAAGCAGTGTGCTTACCCCACTTACCCTCACGGCAGTATCGCCCAGCTGGCTTAATTGAGCTGCGTCAACATCCAGGCGGCCAGCGCTCAGATCACCGAGTACCACATCGGCACCGCTCAATACGGCATGGCCGGCTTCACCAGCAACAGTCAGGGAGTGGCTGCCATGCAGTGCCGCTTGCCCTTGAACCACCAAATCAACAACACCCTCAAAACGATTACCGCTGTTGGTCAAATTCAAGCGATCCGCCGTCAGGTGACTACCTGCAGCAACTTCAACTGCGGTATTTTGAGCTTGGTTCACGCTTTGTGCATTGACACTCAGGCTGTTGGCACTCAATTGACCCAGATTGGCTTCAGTCGCCGCACTGATTGCCAAATGATCATTTACATTCAGACCGTTAACGACCACATTCTCGCCAGCGTTCAAAATTGCATTGCCTGCCACCCCCTGAATCTGGAGTTGGTTTGAATCGCTCACGGTAAGTTGCCCGGTGACGTTCACGGCCATGGTGCCTGCAAAATCATTTTGAGCATCCAGCAATTCGACTGCATCCGAGTTCAATACAACATCGCCAGCCACGCGAACGGCATTTTCCTGATCGATGTTGCGGGCAGTGACCTCAAGCAGGGCATTGCCTTGGGCTGACTGGATGTCGCCACTCAAGCGCACTGAGTCGCCCTGCACGATAATTTGTGTGGCCTGGTTTAAATTTGCAACATTGATCACACTGGGCTGCCCACCCACTGAAGAGCTTGCCAGCAAAACGATTTGGCCCCCTTCGGCCATGACTGTGCCCAGTTGCTGGATTACGGCGTTCTCGTGACCCTCAGCCACCTGAAACACCAGATTGCCATCGGCTGTATTCACGTTCACCTGGCCAGCAGCAATCAGTTGAACTTTCGAGTTATTGCCATCTCCTTGCAGCGTTCCATTGTTCTCAATACTCGGGGCAATCAGCAGAATGTCTTTGGCGGAAATTTGGCCATTGTTGACAATGCTTGCGCCAGGGCCATTCAATTCCAGGCCCACCTCATCTGAACCGGATTGCATGCCAGGCTTCAAACTCAAGGTGGAGGCCACCAGCCCGTTCACGCTGACCTGCGCATTGCTGCCAAACACAATCCCGTTTGGATTGATCAAAAACACACGTCCATTGGCTTGCAAATTGCCCAGAATTTGTGAGATGTCCTCGCCCGTTACTCGATTCAAAATCACCGAATTCGCATTGTCTTGAATGAACTGAACCGTTTCACCTGCGTCTATCGAGAACTCTCGCCAGTTGGCGACAGCACGGCTCCCTTCTTGGGTCACCACCGTGGTTTGTGCGTCTGGATTGGTCACAGTGACATTTCCGCCCGGTGAGCTTTGAAAAACAGGAGCCGATTGAATGCCTGCGGCGTAAATCAACAGCACTGCGGCGGCCAGGGGCTTGAGAGGAAAGGAACGTGCGGATGTGCAAATGGCGGAGTTCATGTTCAATACTCGCTTAGAAATAGTAGATGTAGGATGCGAAAATTCTTGGTGACTGGCGCTTCGGATCAGACCTGCGTAGGCCTGCCAACTCCCAGGCCAGACTCAGGTTGAACGTGAATACATCTTGACGATCCCAAGCCACGCCAAGTCCGTAGCCAGCCAGTTCAGCATGGTTGTTGAACCCGCTGGCCTGTGAACTTGCATCGTGTCGCAGTTGTACGCGGCCTTGGTCATAGAACACGTTGAATGACAATTCACGCGCGTAACTGTCGAGCCAGGCTGCCGAGGGCAAATAACGGGCCTCCAGTGTGAACAGGTCGCAGCTGTCACCCGAGGTTTCACCTTGTGCAAAAGCGCGCACTGCTGTGGCACCGCCCAGCGAACATTGCTCACTGCTGTCAAGATTGTCGAATGCCTGCTGACCACGCGCATACGCCCACAACATCAGCTTTCCGGGCACAATCGACTGCAAACGCCCCAAAGAATAGTTGGCCCGCATCGCGCTTAGATCATCATCAAGACCAAACGGAACGCCACCGGGGTAATTCACCTTGCTTTCTTCGTAAGTCAGATTGAAGAAGTTCAAGCCCCCCCCCGCAAAACTGTCGCGGGAATCGCCGCTTAAACCCAACTTGAACGAGTCGATTTCCTTGACCGTTTCCAGCCCACTCAAGGTTTGTCGATCTGTGAATTCTTTCTGGTCAAAGCCCGCCAAAGCGAATAGATTCAAATTGCGCGAACGCAGCAATGGGTACAGTGCAAAAGCGCCAATTGATTCCGCATCACCATTCAGGCCCAAGGGGAAATCATCTTCACTCAGCTGGTAATTCACCGTGGATACGTTCACACCCAACTTCAACCCATCGGAGCCCACGGGCAGTGTGTAGCCCAGCAAAGTAAAATCAAGCCCACCAGTGTCCGACTTTAGGTGGCTGACCGACAGTGAATCCCCAAGCCCCAAGGGACTTTCCCACGAGAGCGTGGCAATGCCACGGTAGGTACCTGCAAAACGCGAGCCGTTGGCATCCAAGCCAAGGCTTCCGGTCAGCGGTCTGTCATTCGTGGGTGTTGCCACCAGAATGGCCTGTCCGGCTTGAGTACCCGGCTTGATGGCAAAAGACATTCGAATACCGCGCAAGTCGTTCAGCAGGAAAACAACGCGCTCTACTTCATCCACGCGAATGATTGAGCCCGTCTTCAGTTTGGCCAAATGCGACAGGATGATCTCGCGTTTTACCCGGAGTTCGTCTTCCGGCCACACCACCTCCACTGACTCAAGCACGCCCGGCAATACTGCAATGCGAACCACGCCATTTTTAATATCCTGAGCAGGCAAGTACGCATAGGCCAGGTACAAACCCAACTCCCGCTGAAGGTAGGCTGTGACCAGTTGCGCTGCGCTACTGAGGTCTTCAAACGATCGACCTGCCCCCACATACGGCGCCAACAATGCCTCAAGCGCTTGTTGGTGTTGAGGGTCTATTTCATCAATGCGGTAAGCGGTGACATCAATTGAAATGTCATTCAAAGGTTTGCCGAGCTCGGGCGCAGCTTTTTGGGACAACTGATTGTCGATCTCGGGTGTTGTCGATTGTTCTCGGCTCGATTCGACAGGTTTGGCATTCAACAGGGTGGACGGAGTATCAACCTGGGCCTGCAAAGGCAGAGCAAACATCGCACAAAAAGAGGCAAGTAAAAATCGAAAGGAAAACATGGCGGGAACACTTAAAGAATGAGGGCGAACGCGATTGAAGCATCAATCCGGGAAATACAAAAAAAGGGTCGTTGGCATGGCATCAACCGTTCGAATGACCCCCTTCCCCCACAAAAAGAACCATGCTGCTTAAATTGTCTGCTCGACCTGTTGCACGGCCCAGGGCAAGCCGGTGAATATGCGAACAACAATCCCCTTGATCCCAAAGACTCAAACCCAGCAGACCAAGCTCTGCATCACTGAAATGCTCCCAGAGCCCGTCAGAGCACAACAAAAACCAGTCGCCGGGCGACACCGTGCACACATCTGAAATATCAACAATGAGTTCCGATGGCTGCTCGCCCAGGGCGGTGTAAAGTGTGTTGCGGGCGGGAGGCAATCGGGACGGCTGATGATCGGCCATCCACTGCAACATGCTGTGGTCACGGGTTCTCGACACCAGGATATCCTGATTAAACCGGTATAGACGCGAATCACCCACATGCAGCCACAGGGCCTGTCGGCTTAAACGATTGATCACAAGGGCACAAAGGGTGGTGTGCATGTCCCGCAATTCGGCATACAACTGTTGCATTTCAAGAATACGTTTGTTCACCTGGTTCACCAGCGCACGCAAGTGAGCCTGACAAACAGTCGGATTCAACAGAAACAACTCGACAAACAAATCCACGGCCTGCTGCGCGGCAACCCGGCCACCGTGATGCCCTCCCGCGCCGTCTGCAAGTACACACACCTGCCACTCACCCACAACCCCGTGCTTCAAGGCATCCTGATTCTCTGCGCGATCACCCTGGTCGCTGCGAGACACCACACGCAGTGAAACCGACCGGGGTTCACCACACGCACCAAGTTGAACAGTCAACTCCACAGCTCGCCCAACTTTTGATAACGCTCGCAATAAAGATCCCACAAGCGGGCTTTTCGAGACGAAGCAATTTTCAGATTGAATCCACCCTCATGCGCAAGCACCTCGGAAATCAATTCTGGGTTCAATTCTGTTTGTATCTGACCCATCACCTGTTGAACCTGGGCAATGCTTAACTGCATGTGCGCGAGCAAATCCTCGCGGGCCTGTTCCAAGGCTTGGTCAGCTGGCAAGTACCCCGGAGAAAGCCCGCCTGTCAACAAGGCCATGGCATCGTCCACAGTCTTCGAGAACTTCAAGGGATTGTTGCCTTTGCCGGACAGTGAGGTGTAATCACCGCCCAATTCCGTTTTGTACAGCCGCCGTGCCTGCAACAGCTGCATATACCCTTGCACGCATATGCGCAGCAATTGTTTGACTGTGGCCAGCTCGTTTTCCAAATCGCTGTATTCGGTGGGTACCGCCAATGTTTCAGGCGCTTGCTGCCGTGAGCCCACATACATGCGTTGCGCCAGTACAGGCACTTCCCCGGGGTCAGAAGATGGTCCGGCAACCTGACACTGATCGGTATCACGCAACAGCTCATCAATATGAATGGACTGCGCAGCCGGCGACAACAAGAAGTCAAGTGGATCCGGCTCATGTTGCTGCCAGTGACCCTGCTGGATTTTTTCCAGAACGATCGAGTAGTCGCCAAGTTTGAGAATGTCACCGGGCATCAAAAGCGTACGTTGGGACGGACTCATTGGCCTGCCATTGACTTGAGTGCTGTTGGTGCCCAAATCACTCCAATAGCATTGTCCATTCTCAAGATCGATCCTGGCATGCTGGCGCGAAATCACCCTGCTTGCATCGGCCAGTACCCAATCGCAATCGATTGCCCGACCAATTACACCGCCATGCAGCGGCACAATCCAGTCGCATGCAGAAGGTGGTAACAGGCAGTTCGATTGAATTTTGAATACCCAACTTGAATTCATGTTGAAGCCTTATCGCAGCACAAAAACATCACCGCCCAACACACCCACATGCATGGGAATTTGAAACACGGCGCCGTCATCATTCATTTGGAATTGCAGGAGCGACTGGTACTGACTGTTGAGCAGTGCATAGACTGCGGCGCCACGAACAGGAAGCAAACACCAGGATTTCGGATCCCAAACTTCGTCAGGTAGAACACCCTGCTCAGTGACTTGCTGAAGATGCATTTGAAAATCACGATGAACCTGTTGCGCATCCAGCCCATAAGCGATGGCTATCTCCCTGTTCCTGACTGAAAAACAGGGCAACAGCAAACTGACTTTTTTCTCTTGAAACTGGCGCAAAAGATTGAAAACAAAATCCTGAATTCTTTGCACATCTTGCTCATCGCCGCTTGCTTGCATCACATCCAGGTATCGCCATCTCGGAAATGACACGGGCAGATCAACACATACATCTATCAATCGATTGCTCGCCAGTCGCTCTCCACGCGAGACGGATTTTTCAAATTCATACAACACCTGCGGCTGAACAAGTGCGTCTGCGCCTCGGTCCTTTTGCAACTCGACACACAAACGACCGTGGATATTTTTCAACACGCCGTCCAGCAAAACCAGTTGAATCCGGTTTTCACCAGACTGTATAAACTCATGCACCGGCAGACGGATTTCCTGCCCTGCTGGCAGTTTGCACAGAACCATGCCATTGAGACAAAGCAGTGCATCTGACCCATGGCTTATGGCACGAATCAACAAGGTTTTATCCATTGGCCAGATTCCAGTCAGCGATACGTGCCGGTGGCAACAACGACCTGGAACCAGAAGACCTTCCCAGCAGGGGGTCTGCCAACTGCCAGTGATGACGCAACTCGGAGTGGCTCAAACTCAATACCAGTTCGATGCAGTGCGTGTCTGGATTGATCTGGGCTTGCAACGTGATTTGCAGGTATCCAGCCAAACCAGGTGGAGTACTCAACACCGCCTGACCGACTTTCAGGGGTGCTGTGCAACTCACCACCAACGGTACCCTGTGCTCCTGGATCAAGAAGGGAGTTTCAAGGGGCAGTTGTCCCTCATCCAGTGATTGCGACAAGCGCCATTGAAGGTGTGCATTTTGCTCAGGTTGTACAGTCAAGTCCATGTGTACGCCCTTGTGCATCAAGTTGGCGTGCCATTGAATTGCATTAGATTGAATGCTCACCGATGCTTCGCCTTGCACCTGAAACTGAAACTGCTGCCCGACCTGCTTCCATGCGGCAAGCAACTGAACTGTGCATTCAAGCAATGGTTTGTGCAGCAACACCTGGGGTTCAGTCAGGGAACCGACCGATTGCCAGGAGGCTTGAAGTGCCTGCTCATCAACATGGGGGCATTCAAGCTGCCTGCCCAGCTTGAACAGCAACTGCCTTGCATCCACAAGCTCGACATGCTGTAGAACCTTGAACCCGTTTGAATGAAACATGCCGAAACTGCACTGAGCCACCACAGGCTTGAGGCTGGGTACCGTGGCACCGCGCGGTAATACTTGCAGGCAGACTCGCTGAATTAATGCATGGGGAGTGAATTTTGCAGACACCCTGTGCTGAAAGCCCGAATCGGTGCGCAGTTGATTGACCTGCGCAGGCAAGGCGGGCAAATGATCCGGGTTCACCATGCCATCATGCGTACAGGCCATGCACAGGTGTGCAGAAACTTCTTTAGAAGTCACAACGCCCAAGGGCTCAACGCGATTGATTGGCACAAGCCAGGCCTCATCAAACCGACCCAGCCCTACAAACAGGTGCTGTATTCGATCCAGGCTTGCCTGACACTGCACGGGGTCAACACATTGCACCACACACTGCTGCACAAATGCCTGAAACAAATTGCCCGTGTGCAAAGCCTGAAGTAGTTCATTGAGACCACACACCTCCGTCAACACACAATAAAGCGCTTGAGTCTGCTCAGCTGCGCCGTACAGCCCATGTTCCGAGAACTTTGAAACGCATGCGGCAATCCACGTGTTGAAATCAGCTCGCTGACTGTAGCCATGACTGGTATCAAGATCGACCAGCACTGCTGACACCCGACGCAGGTGATCTGATTGCGCCAGCTCTGAAAAACGCTCTTTTAAGTCCAGAGTAATCATGGCGAAACCTGTTTGACAAGCAAGCCATCCGGATTGACTTGATACAACTCCACTGCATTTATATTGTCAGCATGATCGTTGGCTGAAAATCCGAACGCTTCAACTGGGCCGAACATGAAATCCAGTTCAGGTCCTTCAAGCGCGCTCAAAGCCAGCTTGAGATAACGTGGGTCAAACCAGGGCCACACCCGGTTCTGCCCAAGCTCATCCTGTAGAGAACGAATTGTCCTGAGCTGATTTTTCAGCGCACTGACAGGCTGCGCATTGAGCACAACAATGTAGCCGCGGTCTATCGGTTTCCATGGCCAATGCGCGGTGGACTTTGCTGCGAAACTAGAGAGCTCTAACAGGCTCACCGGGCAGTCCAGCGGAATGACGCCTCCAACGATTTTCCCGGAGAACGAGGGAAATTCAGCAAGTACTTTTCCGGATGAAATCAGATCTCGCGGGGCAACTCCGTACACACTCAACATGACATGGGATCAGGAAATCGGGTCGAGTGGAGGCTCAACCACAGAGGGAGCCACGGCCTGTTCGGGTGGCGAAGGTGATGCACTCGCTGCAACCGAACCACCACCGCCTGAATTGACAGAAATTGCAGGGCCGCTCATGGTAATTCCGGCTGCCGAGATCGACAGGGAGGAACCACCCACATTCAATGAAAGCGTAGAACCAGCACTCAGTTTCAACGCGCCCCCCGCTTTCATGTTTCCTTGAGCCAAGGTGCTTAAATTCAAATTGCCAGTGGCCTCCAGGTCGGTACTGCCGCCAGATTTGATCGACAGTTGACCTGTAGTACTGACTGCAATTTGCCCCTGATTGATCAAACCCAACAATCCCTGAACCTTGGCCAACAGATCGTCATTCACAGTCAAGTGCAAGGCTTTTTCAATTTGCTGGCTGACCTGACCCAACACGGTGCGGGAAACGTCTGCCTTGATTTCTTCAATCAAATTGCCATGAATCAAGCTGTTTGAATTGCCGCCAATTTCCGTATTGCTGTTGTTTTTGATCAGGCTGAGATAATCTTTCTCGGCTTGAAACCAAACATATTCGCTGCCAATTTTGTCTTCGAATCGAAGCTCGTTGAAATTGGAGGGCCCACCCTGTTCAGTGGATTGCGTGCGCCAGCCTGATACAGTTTTGTGATCCGGAAGAGAGTAGGGAACAGTTTGCTCGGCGTTGTAAACAACACCAGTAATCAAGGGGCGATCCGGGTCGCCTTCCTCGAAAGACACCACTACTTCCTGACCAATGCGCGGCACGGCAATGAAACCCCAACCTTTGCCTGCTACTGGCGTTGCAACGCGAACCCAACACGAACTGTCCTGATTGCGTTTGCCGTATCGATCCCAATAGAACTGCACCTTCACCCGACCGAACTCGTCAGTGTGAATTTCTCGCCCCTCTGGCCCTACAACCAGCGCGGGCAAGGGTCCCTTAACGTGTGGCTTTCTGGATTTGCGTTCGGGGCGAAAAGGTTGGGCCGATTCAATCGCCTCGAAACGACAGTCAAAATCGGACTGTGCACCTCCATTGGCCTCGGGTTCCGCTTCGTAAATTGCCAACTGGGTACTGACAACCAGCAAGCTTTTTGACAATGACGGGTTGTCTTTGCACACCGACGTTAACAGGCAACCTGTGCTCACTCCACGTGCGCTTGTGCTGCCACTAAAAACTTGTTGCCGCGCCAAAGCCTCTTCATGTCGAAGCTTGCTGTAATGCACTCCCTCCCCTTCATCGCTGTACTCACCCGGATACTCAAATACTTCGAAACCCGAGTTGTAAGACTCTGAATTGCCCTGTGACCCGACCAACAAGGAGGTTGAAGGCATTTTGAAGTTGTAGTCGGCCTGCGCATGCTTGGGCGGCTCAATCGACTTTTTGATCGACAGACTGGAAATAACTTCCTCTGAACTTAATCGTCCACCCAGAGAACCGGGATTGTAATCAAGTGACTCGTAACCGGGATAAGGCCCATGGCTTGTACTGGAGTCCACCAGCACCAAGGTGTGCTGGTTCTCTGCATGCTCGAAATAGAAGTAAACGCCTTCCTGCTCAAGCACCCGTCGAATGAAATTCAAGTCGCTTTCGCCAAACTGCACCACATATTCCCAAACCCGTTTTGCCCCCAGGCTGCGATCAGAGAATCGCACGGACGAATGGGTGTGCCGACCAATCACCTCGGCCACGATATCGGGAATGCTTTTGTGCTGGTAAACACGAAACTCCTGATTCTTGCTCAACAACCACGACCATGATTTCAGCTCGAACCGGTAGGCGCAACGCCCACTGGCCACCATGGATGTCTGCTCCATCTCCACAACCACACCATCGAAATAGCGCTTTTGCTGCTCCCGTGTTTCAAAGGCCAGACACAGGTTTTTGCCAAGGAAGTCGTCGGCATGCAAGGTGGCGCTGTCCGATTCAAGCTGAACCGTTGCGGTGCTGTTTTCCGACAGGGACTCCAGAATACGGGCCGACCTGAAATGCAGTTCGTCGAGTGGCACGGAGCCACTCAGGGTGATCAGTCTGTTCATGCGATGAGGTAATTGTTTTGTCAGGGCAAACGGCTGATTTCGACCCGGCGGTTGGCAGGCGCAAACGGGTTGTTCACATCCGCCAGCTTTTCGGCACCTTTGCCCTCAATGCGCAACAGGGCCGGCGAAACTCCTTTGTGGATCAAGTAGCTTTTGACCGCCTTGGCCCTCTCGGCTGAAAGCGTCTGATTCAAAAGTTCATTGCCACTTGCATCAGCGTGGCCGGTGACCAAAACCGGAACCGAATCAGCGGGGCGATTGCTCAACACCTGCGCAAATACATCAAGCTGCTTTTTCAGTTCGGCAGGCAACTCGGCAGAACCCAACTGGAAGTGGGCATTCGGAATCGAGAAACGTACAGCGGGCTTGAAACCCATGCATTTGAAACCATTCTTGCGCAATTCCTCGCAGGCTTCTTCGGGAAACAAGCCCTCTTTGACTTGCTCGGCTGCGGGAACTGTACCTGCCAGATCAACCACCAATGATTCTGCATAACCAGGTGAAAGTACGCCGAAGAAAAATGGCACTGCCACAGAAAACTTCAGGATGCATTTATCAAGCATAGCTACTCCGAAATAGGTAGGAGATTGGTAAAAAAATCACCTTAAAAAATCTCGTGTTAGGATTTTTCGCGACTTGGGCATCGAGTCTATTCGTTTTGAAAAAAATCGCTCAAAGAGTGATACATCCCCATCAGCAGAGAGTGAAACTCATCCCCCGTTATGACTAAAAACAACCGTGTCATTTGGAGCGAAGGCCTGTTTCTTCAGCCCCAACATTTCCAGCAACAAGAACGACATTTCGAGCATGAAGTTCACATCAGAACCTCTCACTTCAATTCGTACTGCCATGGCTTTCATGAGCTAAAACTGGATCAGGACTTGCTGTTGGCCGGGAAAATTTCCATCCTGAAAGCCTCGGGTTACTTTCCGGATGGAAGCTATTTTTCGATTCCAGACCAGGACCCCGCCCCGCCTTGTCTGGACCTGTCAAGTGAAGGCAAGGACAGCAAGATTTTCCTGGCCCTTGCACGGCCACACTGGCAGGCGCAACATTTGGGATGGGGAGCCGAGAATGAGGAAGGCACTATTCCACAAGGCATGCGATACCGCGGCCAACGCACTGAAATACCCAGTATTTACGACCAGGGGCTGGAGGCACAATCCATTGAACTGGGGCAACTGAACACGTTTATAAGTACAGGCCACCAAACCCGTGACGGCGTGGTTTGCCTGCAAATTTGCGAACTGCGCGAATCAAGGCAAGGGTTGGCTCAAATCGATGAAACATTTATCGAGCCCTGCCTGTGCAGCATTCAGAACAACAACATTCGACGCATGCTCGAAGCGGTGCTTGGTTTGCTCCAAAGCAAAATCGATCAGCTGCGGCAACGTCGTGTGCGCAAGGGTAGTCACAACAGTTCGGAGATCGGCGATTTTCTTCTATTGAAAAGTTGCATTGAACACCGCTTGTTGATTTTGCACTCGCTTGCGCTTCCGAAGCTTCACCCAGAGACTGCCTACATTCGGCTGCTTGAGTGTTTGGGCTCGGTGACCTTGTATGGCAACGACACCGCTGCGGACTTCATTCCGAATTATGACCATGACAACCTTCGCGCAACTTTTTCTCCATTGCTGGCAGCCATCCGAAATGCACTGGCGGGGCTGCATGATCAACATGCCATTCAAATTCCTCTCACTCAAAAACAAAGTGGCGTACACCTGGCGCAAATTAATGACCGCACCCTGCTCACTGATGCCCATTTTTACTTGACCGTACACGCGCTTGCGCCAGAGGAACTGGTACAACGGCAATTCCCCAGCACCGTGAAAATTGGTCCTGTCGAAAAACTTCGTGATCTGGTCAACCTGAACTTGCCAGGAGTTCGCTTGAAGCCAACCCAGCACAATCCGCCTGCCTTGCCCTACTACGCGGATCATCTTTACTTTCAGCTTGAAACACGCACTGAAGTACTTTGGAAAATGCTGGAACAGACCGGACAGCTGGCCATTCACTACGCAGGAGATTTGCCAGAATTGAGAATGGAACTGTGGGCTGTTCGGCGCGAACAGGAGCACTTGTTGTGAATCCGAACGATCCCTTCTCTGCACTCGGTGGTGAGCGCACCATTATCAAACCACGGCTGGGTAAAACCGGCAAACCCCATGTCCAGCCCATCGACTCGCTTGACAACATTCTGGGGCCGGCACATCCAGCTGCCTCATCAGGGCAAGACTCACAGCAGGCCAAACAGGTCCAACTGCGTCAGTTACTTGATCAGTTGAAGAACTGTCCTTCAGCGAGCAACAACACATTGCTGGTTCAGGTATCCCCTTTGCTTCGACTGATGTGCCTTGTCGGCGAGATGGCCGAACTTCCTTCACCCAGCCTGCTTTCTGAAACGCTGGCGGCAGAGTTGATCGAACTTGACCGCAGCCTAGAACAACTTCAACGGCCACACGCCGAGCGGATTTCTGTGCGCTACCTGCTTTGCACCTACATGGATGAACGCGCCGCGAATACCCCCTGGGGTGGTGCCGGGCAATGGGCAAGCCACAGTTTGTTACATCAGTTTTTCAGTGAGACCTGGGGCGGTGAAAAGGTATTTGCATTGATTCAAAAAATGATGCAAAACCCAACGGAGAACCGCGACTTGCTGGGTTTGATGGCGATTGTTCTCAGCCTTGGTCTTCAAGGAAAGTACAAAGTACAGCCAGGCGGTGAGTCTGCTTTGCAACAACTGCGAGCGAGGCTTTTTCAGCTTGTGTCCATGAACTCGAACACCACCGCAAGCAACTTGCACCCTGATCTTTGGCAATCCAAAGCACCCAGACCACACCACCGCCTGTTACAGATTCCACTTTGGCTGCCCGTGAGTGCGATGGGTCTGATAGGCGCCACCTACTTTCTGGGTCTTTACTTCAACATGAATACGCAGTCCGACATCGCTTTCAATGAAGTTGCCTCGATTACTTTTCCTGCACCAGAGTTTCCAAAATCACAGGTGCAGCAATTGGCACCGGCTGTCGGACTCGAACTTCCACGCCAGCTGCAACAGGAAATCATGGCCGGTCAACTCACCCTGAAACAATCCGGCAACAAGTCCACGGTCGTTCTGGTGGGTGACGGTCTCTTTGGCTCAGGCAGCGCCGAACTGTCGGCTGATGCCTTGCCACTGGTCGACAAAGTGGCCCGGGAACTTGCACTGCACCCCGGTCAAATCACAGTGACTGGGTACACCGACAATCAGCCGATTCGCTCAATCCGCTTCCCTTCAAACTGGCAACTGTCCGCAGCACGCGCAGACCATGTGGGTCAACGGATCGCCATTCATCTGCCCAATGTGGGCATTGCCACCGAGGGAGCAGGTGCGGCCAACCCGATTGCGCCGAATGACACGCCAAAAGGTCGGGCATTGAATCGCCGTGTCGAGATCACCCTGCTTCATGCCCAATAAAACACCTTCGAGTTCACTATGTTTTTGAGATTTGTTTTAAGCCTTTTGGCATTTTCCGGATTCGCGGCATTGATCTGGCTGGTGGGTCCCATTTTGGCTGTGGGCGACACCAAACCGCTTGAACAAGCGTGGACCCGGATTGTGTTGATCGTGATGGTCGGGCTGCTTGTTTTTGTTCCACTGGCGTGGCGTTGGTGGAAAATTCGCACCGCAGAGCATGCTTTGAAAGTAAGCCTGACCCGACAGGATGAACAGGCCCTTGCACAGACTGCAAAGCTACAGGATATTTTCACCCAGGCAGTGCACCTGCTCAGGCAGCATCAGTCACGCAAGGCCTGGTACCAAAGCAAACCCGGTTTGTACGAGCTTCCCTGGTACATCATGATTGGCCCACCCGGCAGCGGCAAAACAACAGCATTGAAAAATGCAGGTTTGCGTTTCCCCTTGCAAGACCCTTTGGGCAAAGACTCGATCAAAGGTGTGGGCGGCACCCGCAACTGTGACTGGTGGTTTACGGATCAAGCTGTACTGATCGATACGGCAGGCCGGTTCACCACACAAGACTCGGACCAAAACACCGACTCGGCGGGATGGAATTCCTTTCTCAGTCTTTTGAAAAAACATCGGCCAAAGCAACCTGTCAACGGCGTGCTTCTCACGCTCAGTGTTCAGGAGCTGCTAGACAACGAATCGAAACAAAAAGAGACTGCGAACAAGATTGCCCTGCGTCTTCAGGAAATGATTCGCGCACTGGGCATGTGCCCCCCGGTTTATGTGTTGATCACGAAACTCGACTTGCTCACGGGTTTCCGTGAAACCTTTGGGCGATTGTCTGAGCTGGATCGTGCCAAGGCATGGGGAGTCAACTTTGAGCACCCCAATGCCCTGGATACAACACTGAAACAAACACTGCCCAAGGCCTTGAGCCAAATGGTTGAGCATTTGGGAGAACAGGTGAACAAACGCCTGCAAGAGGAGGAGCAAGAAAGCAAACGAATCAAACTGTTTGAATTTCCGCTGGCATTTGCCCAACTAAAACCAGCCATAGAGAACCTTCTGCAACAGGCACTGCAATCGGACAGTCCGTTTGAACGGCCTGTGGTGTTGCGTGGCGTTTACCTGAGCAGCGGCACACAGGACGGCAATGTTTTTGATCGTATCGCAGTGGGCCTTGCTCAGCACAAGGCACTGGAAGCACCCGCCACCGGCCAGGGGAAAAGTTTTTTCATTCGGGACATGCTGGCCAAAGTTGTTTTTCAAGAAAAGCATCTTGCCGGACATGTTAAAAAAACCGCATTTTTTGAACGCACAATTTATATGGGTATTTTGGGCGTTTCGGCCACAGTTCTAACCTTGCTGTTAATCGGCTGGTGGATCAGCTACAGCAACAACAGCAAAGTTCTCGACGAAACCCTTGTGCTGAGCCGTGCGGTGTCTGAGCAGGCGTCTTCCCTGCAAACAGAGTCGCAGGCGCCCTTGCCGCCACTGTTTGCAGCGCTAAGCAGGCTGCGGGAAATCGCTGAGCCCAGCCCTGAAGGTTTCATGCACCACCTTGGATTGAACCAGGACGACAAGCTACAGCAAGCCGAGCAACTGGCTTATCACAAGGCGCTTGAAACGGCGTTGATGCCAAGAATTGCGAAGCGGCTTGAAGACAGATTGCGTGCAGCCCTGAACCAAGACATGCAGTTGGCCTACGAATCGCTGAAAGCCTATGTGATGATTCATTCGCCCACCCATTATGATGCGCAGGCCTTGGCCAGTTGGGTGGTGTTTGATTGGCAACAGAATGTTCTAGCCAGTTACACACCGGAACTTCAAGATGCTGCCCTACACCATTTGCAAGAAGCGATTGCCTTGGGAGCACCTGGCAGTTTGCCCGAGAAAGACACCGAGCTGATTGAGACTGCACGACAAATCATTGGCGCTCAGGCCCTGGACAACAGACTGTACCAGCGCATGGTTCGATTTTACAAACCAGCGCCCAACGGTGGCTTTAACTTGATCGACGCAGTGGGTGCAAGCTCGGCTGCAATATTCACAAGACCCAGTGGCCAACCGTTGAGCCAGGGAATCGATGCGCTGTATACACGCGAAGCCTATACACAATACTTCCTGGTGCAGTTGCCTGAGCAGGCCAGCCGACTGAAACAGGAAGCGGAGTGGGTGATGGGAGACATGGCAAGCAATGGTTCAAGCCAAACCGAGGCACTACCCGAACTTCTAAGACAAGTTCGCAATTTGTACATTCGCGATTACATCCGCATTTGGGACAGTTATCTAAAAGATGTGCAGATTCAGAAACCCGCCCAGTTCGAGCAGGCAGTTGACCTTGCTCGAGTTCTGGCCTCACCCCAATCGCTCCTGAAAAAGTTTCTTGAAGAAGTTGCCAAAAACACCCGACTGGCGGGCGAACTGCTCAAAGTGGGGGAAAAGGCTGAAGCAGTGGCGAATCAGAAAGTTCAGCAAGCCTTGTCTCCGAGCGCTGCACTTTTGGCTGGTTCCAATTTCAAAGCTGCCAATTTTGAGGCACCACTGGAGCAACAAGTCGACGATTACTTCAGTGATGTCAACAGCCTTTTCGAAGGCAACCCACCCGCATACAACCAGGTGGCCGGCCTATTGAATGAGCTTTACGCGCAGCTGGCTGCGATTGCCAGCGCAAAGAAAAGCAAGTCTGCGCCACCGCCTGCTGCTGCCATGGACACATTGCAGGTGGGTGCTGGTGTGTTGCCAGAGCCAGTCCGCGCGATTGTTGGGCAATTGGCGGGACAGGGCAGTGCCCAGGGCCGTGCGGCAGAGCGAGCCAATCTGAGCGCTGACCTGCGACCTCTTCAGGAAATTTGTCGGCGAACCGTCTCCAACCGTTATCCAATTCATCCCGGGTCGGGCCTGGATGTTCTCAGCGATGACTTTGCCCGTTTTTTTGCACCCAACGGACTGATGGACCAGTTTTTTTCCAGCCGCCTTAGCCAAGTGGTGGACACCGGTGGCCCCAACTGGAAATTGAAACCTCTTGGCGATGGATCGCAGGCACCGAACAACCCATCGCTCATTCAGTTTCAGCGAGCAGCCAGAATTCGGGATGTATTCTTCTCCGGCAATTCCACAGTGGCCAAATTTGATGTGGAAATGCGCCTGGTGCAATCGAGCCACCCCAGCGATGTTTTTTATCTTGAAACCAATGGCGACTTGAAAATGTTCTCCAAACAGTTTCAGCCCAGCCATCGGATTCAATGGGGTGGGCAGGCGCCTTCGAACACATTGCGTATCCGCGCGTCCGAGGGAACACACAAAACCTACAACGGCCCCTGGGCCTTGTTTCGAATGTTTGATGCCGCACAAATTGAAAATACCGAGCGTCCGGAGAAGTTCAAGGCGCGGTTTGTTCTTGATGGCAAACAATTTGAGTTTGAAGTGCTGGCCAATTCTGCGTTCAATCCACTTCGCCTGAATGAACTTCGGCAATTCAGATGCCCAGGAAATTTATGAGACAACACAGGCGTACCGTATGCTGGTTTGGCAAACTGCCCTGCGTGGGCGACTTCTGCAGTGGCAACATGTCCGAGCCCCTGATCGACGCTCTGGATTCTTGGCTGAGCGTCACCATGCAAAGCGGCGAAGAAAAGCATGGCGCAGCCTGGACAAACGCTTACTATCAGGCGCCCATGCACGGCTTTCTGTTTGGGAACAAAACGCTGCCAGCCCTGGGTGGTCAAAGTGCTGTCGGCGTGATGATGCCGTCAGTTGACAAAGCGGGCCGCGCCTTTCCATTCATACTGATGGAGCATTTGGACCAATCCGAAACTGCGCTGCCGAGCAAGGATGCATTGACACGCTGGTTTTTGCAGGCGCACACCTTGTGCGCCAGCGCACTGGACGAGGAGTGGACCTTAGTGCAGTTCAGTCAAGCGCTAGGTCTGTTGCCTGAACTTCAACTTGAACACCCTTCTGCTACTGAGGGCGACGACACCCATTGGTATCGGATTGAATTCTCAGGCGCTGTTCAATGGTTGACTCGATACCGAGGACTGCCCGACATCCGGGCCTTTGAAACCCTGTTTGGTTTGGGCGCAGCGCCATGACGCCCGACATCACCGTGATTCAGCCAGTGCCTGTTGGTCTGGGCCATCAAGACACACCAGGCAATCCAGACACACTGGCCCCCGGTGCACAGATCGAAGGACTCGAAATTCGCGATGTGATTGGAATTGGTGGATTTGGCATCGTTTACAAAGCCTGGGACCCAATGCTTGAACGCCTGGTTGCACTGAAGGAGTATTTTCCCAGTGCACTTGCTGTTCGAATGCCAAGCGGTACTGTGAAGGTCAGGGAGGAGCGACACCGCGGCACTTACGAATCGGGCTTGAGCAGCTTTGTAAATGAAGCTCGTTTGCTGGCTCAATTTGACCATGCAGCACTGGTCAAGGTTTACCGGTTCTGGGAAATGCAGGGGACTGCATACATGGTGATGCCCTTGTATCAGGGTGTCACTTTGAAACAGTACATGCAGCAACATGCCGGGCCACTTCCCGATGAATTGCTGTTGAACTGGCTTGTGGCGCTGACCGAGGCTTTGGAGTGCATGCATGCCCAACAGTGTTATCACCGCGATATTTCACCTGAGAACATCATTATTCAGGAAAGTACGGGGCTGCCAATTCTTCTGGATTTTGGTGCTGCGCGCAGGGCCATTGGCAGTGTCTCGCAACCTTTCACCGTGATACTGAAAGCCAGTTACGCGCCCATTGAGCAGTACGCAGAAGTACCTTCAATGACGCAAGGCCCCTGGACCGACGTGTATGCATTGGCTGCTGTTGCACATTACCTGATGACCGGAAAAACTCCACCCTCTTCGGTCAGCCGATTGGTCAACGACAATTATGTGCTGCTGGAATCGCGGACTGACTTGCAATTCCACATTGAGATCAAACAGGCCATTGATCACGCCTTGCGTGTGCAAGTGCATGAGAGAACCGCCAGCATGGCCGATTTTCGCAGTGCTCTGCAAGCAAGGCCGACGACAAGAAGCGATTTACCGGAAGTTTTACCAGAGCCAAAACCTGAAAAACGCTCAACGAAGCCACGTGCTGTAGCAGTTACCTTCTTGCTTGCTGTTGTGGCGACAGTATCTGTTGTAGCGACGGTATTGATGAACATGACGGACACCAATACTCCCGAGAGTACAGCACTGAGCACAGTTGAAATTACACAGGAAGCCGAACCTGAGATATCCGAAGAACCAGACATTGCGATCGCACCGGCATTTCAGGCAGTGTTGTCCAAAGCAGACAGCACTTTAAGTATTCACATGGAGAACCCTGTCTTGAAAATTGGCGAGGACTTGTTGCGCTTTCAGGTGGAATCGCCATTCCAGGGTTATGTGACCGTTTACGTTCTTTCTTCTGATCAATCACTCATTCAATTGCTACCCAATGTTCGTGTGCCGCAACTCGCCATCAATGCGAATGAAAAAACATGGCTTCCCCCAAGCAGCGAGCCAATACAGGCAAGCGGACCGGCTGGCAATAATCAGTTTTTGGTCATCGTGACGGAAGAACCACGTGACTACACGCCGCTGAAGATGTCGGATCACTATGGATTTGGATTGATTCAGCACACAAATGCAGAACTGGAGGGCGTGACAAGCTGCATCACATCGACGTGCGAAGATCGAATGGCGGCGGCTTGGTTTACGGTAGATGAAGTGGATTAATTCTTCTGTAGAATGAAATCTCCCAAGGGCTTAAACATTACAAAAAAAGCCCAAAATTACCGGAGACGACATGAACACGATCAAAGCTGCAGCACTCCTATTGCTGGGCGCAAGCCTGGCCGCACCCCTCCAAGCCAACGCAGCAAACATCAAAATGTGCATTTTCGACATTGCCGGGCGCAGTGGGCCGGCGTTTGCACAAGCGAAAGATTACGCAGTGGCTGCCAAAGGCTGGGGGGTCAACATTGAACTGGAGGCTTATGTTGATGAACGCCTTGCCGCGGAAGACTTCAAAACTGGCAAATGCGACGCAGCAGCCATTTCCACTTTGCGTGGCCGCCAGTTCAACAAGTTTGTAGGTAGTATTGACTCGATTGGTGCAGTGCCCACTTACAAGCACCTGCGCACCGTAGTCGATTTAATGAGCAGCCCAAAGCTAAATGACAAAATGACAGCCGGCCTGTTCGAGGTGGCCGGCATTTTACCCATTGGTGCCGCGTATGTGATGGTGAATGACAGGGCCATTAATTCGGTAGAAAAAGCAGCAGGTAAAAAAATTGCCGTGCTGGACTACGACAAGTCGCAAGCAAAAATGGTGCAGCAATTGGGCGCGCAGCCAGTGGCCAGCGAGGTGATCAACTTCGGTACCAAGTTCAACAATGGGCAGGTGGATATTATTGCCGCACCAGCCATTGCCTATCAGCCACTTGAACTTTACAAAGGCATTGGCACCAAGGGCGGTATTTACCGCTTCCCCTTGGTGCAGCTAACCGCCAATATTTTGATTCGCAAAGACAAGTTTCCGACAGGGTATGGGCAAAAGTCGCGGGTTTGGATTCAGCAACAATTTGACCGCGCCATTGCCTTGGTCGATACGTCTGAGAAAGCAGTGCCTGCCGCTGCGTGGCTGGATATTCCCGCCGGTGACCGTGAAAAGTACGATGTGCTGATGCGTGAATCGCGAATTCAAATGACGGCAGAAGGCTTTTACGATCCCGAGATGATGAAAATTCTAAAACGAATTCGTTGCCGGCTGGATGGCAGCCTTGGCGAGTGCGCAGACAAGCGCGAGTTGTAAATTATTCATCGACATGTGAAACGTTTTGAGCCCGGGGAGCGAATTGACTTGTTCAAACCCTGATGGCTCGAAACACCATGAAAAAACTTCTTCTGCTGATTACCCATGCCGGCGCGCTACTTGTAGGTATCGCGCTGGGTATTTACCTGCTTCCCATTCTTGTAGAACCCGAAAGCCCGGGCGCCGAGGCCATTGCGGCATCGCAAAGCGGGGCGCTGTTCTCCACTGATTTCAAACGCGATCTGAAAGGCAGCGATTTTCTGCATTGGGGAGAGGGTCGCCTAACCCTGTCTGCAAACCAGGCGGTATTCGAAGGCGAGCTTGCGCCGGGGCCAGATTATTACTTGTACCTGGTGCCGCAATTTGTAGAAGACGAAGCCAGCTTTTTGAACATTAAAAGCCAGGCACTGCAGGTTGGGCCTGTAAAAACTTTTGGTGGCTTTATTCTTGATTTGCCGGCCAATGCTGATTTGCAAAATTACCGCGCGGCTGTTATTTGGTGCGAACGCTTCGGTGAATTCATCACTGCAGGGCAATTTCGCAATTAAGTTGCAAGCAAAGTTGAGGAATGGCTACACCGTTTGCGTGACAAATATGCTCAGATAATCACGTTCATGGTGCTTTTACTCACGAATTGCAGCAAACCCCCTATGGACTGAAATCTCGGCAAGCAACACAATGCGTGTCCGCGCAACGAGGCGCGGTAAAACCGCATCGAATGCAGTGGAGGTGAACGGTGAATGAGACTGACATTGACAAGCTGGAGGCTCGGTTACTGGCTCAGCGTCAGGCCAAGCAAATTAGCCTCTCGATCACCTTGGGTTTGATGACGATTATTTTCCTGGACTCAATTTACATTTTGAGCACGGTGCTGCATGCCATCGAAGGCACGGAAATTTTTCTCTACCTGACGATATTTACGGTGTACGCAGTGGGTGGGGCTTTTGCCCTGGGCACTTTGGCCCGCTACGCATTTATTCGGCACCTGAAACGGGTTCAGGCCGACATTCACCGAATTGAATTAAAGCGAATTTTAAAACGCAGGCACGGTGAGCGTTGGGTTAGACCAAACCATGCGCCTGTTCATCGGCATGATATGAACTGCGAACCATTGCCCCAACGGCTGCGTGCGTGAAGCCCATTTCATAGGCTTTCTCTTCAAACATTTTGAACACATCGGGGTGCACATAGCGGCGCACTGGCAAGTGGTGACCTGATGGGGCCAGGTATTGGCCAATCGTGATCATGTCCACTTGGTGTTCGCGCATGTCGCGCATCACTTGCAAAATTTCGTCGTCGGTTTCGCCAAGCCCTACCATGATGCCGCTTTTGGTGGGCGTGTCGGGGTGGGCTTTCTTGAAGTCTTGCAACAGCTTTAAGGAATGTTTGTAGTCCGAACCCGGGCGGGCTTCCTTGTACAGGCGCTCTGTGGTTTCCAGGTTGTGGTTCATCACGTCGGGCGGGGCGGCATTCAAAATACCCAGCGCTCGGTCCAGGCGACCACGGAAGTCGGGCACCAGAATTTCAATTTTGGTGTTGGGCGACAACTCACGGGTTTTTTCAATACAGGCCACAAAATGGCCCGCGCCACCATCGCGCAGGTCGTCGCGGTCTACGCTGGTAATCACCACGTAGTTCAAGCGCAGGGCGGCAATGGTTTTCGCCAAATTCAGGGGTTCATTTTCGTCGAGCGGATCGGGGCGGCCATGGCCCACGTCGCAGAAGGGACAGCGGCGTGTGCACTTGTCGCCCATGATCATGAAGGTGGCAGTGCCCTTGCCAAAGCATTCACCGATGTTGGGGCAGGAAGCCTCTTCGCACACGGTGTGCAACTTGTGCTCGCGCAGAATTTCCTTGATTTCGTAAAAACGGGTGGAAGGTGAGCCCGCTTTCACGCGGATCCAGCTGGGCTTTTTCAGCTGCTCAACCGGCACAATCTTGATGGGAATTCGGGCGGTTTTTGCGGCTGCTTTTTGCTTGACGGTCGGATCGCTGACTGCGCTCAGTTCTTTGGCCACAGCGGACTTTTCATTGATCTCGGACACGTTTTTGCTCCCTGGCCATTGGGTGGGTTGGCCTTTTATTTACTTTGCCACCGCGGATCGCGCGGCTTCAAGGTGTTGAATCAGGTATTTCATCAGATGCATTTGCATCTCAGAAGGTGAAATTTTAACACCAATTGTGGCCAAGTCCACTGTTTCCAAACCCGCGTAGCCGCAAGGGTTTATTTGCTGAAACGGGGTCAAATCCATGTTCACATTCAATGACAAGCCGTGATAACTACAGCCCTTGCGGATCTTGATGCCCAAGGCGGCAATTTTGGCCAGGCTGCCATGGTGCATGGTGTACACGCCTGGGGCGCTGGGCTTGCGTTGGGCATCCGCCACACCCACGTGTACCAGCGCATCGATAATGCTTTGTTCCAGCAACTGCACATACTCACGCACCTTCAAACCAAAGTGGCGAAGGTCCAAAAGTGGATAAACCACAATTTGCCCGGGGCCGTGATAGGTTATTTGGCCACCGCGATCCGTGTTCACCAAGGGTATGTTGTTGCGTTGCAACATGTGCGCAGGGTCACCCGCAAGGCCTAAAGTGAAGACCGGGGGGTGTTCACAAATCCAGATCTCGTCGCTAAGCTGTTCTGAGCGGGCATCTGTGAAATTGCGCATGGCTTCCCAGGTGGGCAAATAGTCCACCAGGCCCAGTTCCCGAATTTGAAGTGGTACTCCAACTTGCGGGGTGTTGGGTTGCGGCTTGCTTTCTTGTTGGTGGATCATGTAAGCATATTTCCGATTTTTCACAATTTTGCAGTCGAGTTCATCATGTCGTCAGAGCCCATTGAATGGTTTGATATTCCCAGCGTCTTGGGGCGCAGGGCCGCGTCCATTCTGGGCCTGTCCAAAGTTCCAATTGTGGAACTGGATGACTCACACCGCCCTTTAATTCTTGCACACTTGCTGGCCCTGGATGAGACCGACCGCCGTTTGCGCTTTAGTTATGCATTGGGCGACGCGGCAATTGCGAAATACACCGCCAGCATCGATTTTGAACGCGACTCGGTATTTGGCATTTTCGGGCGTGACGATGTGCTGCTGGGCGTGGTGCATTTGGCTGAACTGAACCAGCCCGAAGACAGCAATGCCCCCAAGGGAGCGGAATTGGGCTTGTCGCTGGACGCCAATATGCGTGGGCATGGCCTGGGTACGCTGCTGTTTCAAAGGGCACTGCGCAGGGCACGCAACGAGGGCATAGAAATGCTGTTTATTTATACCCTGATGGACAATGAGGCCATGCTGCGCATAGCCCACAAATTGAACATGCGCGTAAGTACCGCTGATGGCCAATGCGAGGCGCACTTGCGGGTGGAACCCGCCAGCACCAGTTCAATGGTGCGTGAATTTGTGGATGAACATTTGGCCGATATTGACCATTTGTTCAAAAACTCACTGGGGCAATTCAAGAAATGGGCTGAAGAATTTTAATTCCTGCAAACCATTCATGAAAAAAAGCCGGGCCCAGTTAACCTGGCCCGGCTTTTTGTTGACCACTCTTGGTCTTTACTGCGGCAGTGGGTCTGTACGGCCGTTGGTCAGAATCACGATTCGTTCGTCCACTGAGAAATCAGCACCCGAATCGGCCTGTGAAAATGGCATGTCGCGCGTGGTGGTGGCTTCCAGGAAATCTGCCAAAGCCTGTTGTTCGCGGCCTTCAACCAGGAAACCTGCATCGCCTGTGGTGTCCAATTCGACTCGATTAATGTTCATGGTGGGGAAGGGATAACCATCGCCGCCATCGGCCAGGAAGCTGAGCGTGGCCATGCGATAAACCTGATTCACCGGCACACGGAACTGACCGCCCGAGAACACGGTTTGCGGACCAGTCAGCGGACCCAAGCCATCGGGGTCGTTAACCACAATGGTACGCACCCGCGAACCGGCTGCTGCCGTGGGGTCGAAGCTGAAACGCATGCCGCCAATTTGAGGGAACGCCCCTACACCTTGTGCTGCCGCCAAATCGTAGCTGGATACACCGTGCTCCAACAAATCTTTCAGTTGCTGGGCAGTCACGTCAAGCAAACTCAGGGCATTGTTGAATGAAAGTGCACGCTCAATGTCGCCACGAGAAATATCGCCTTCTTGCTTACCCACGGACTCATCGGCTTGTGGTGGCAGCTTTTGCGCCGCACCTGTACCACCGGGTGGCACCAGTATGGTTCCGATGGAACCACGAATACCACCACCGTTTTTCAACGAAACTGCTGTGAGTTCGTCCGTGGCTTGGCCAGCGGCCAGGTTGGCATCGGCTGT
Organism: Limnobacter alexandrii; assembly: GCF_005871185.1. Lineage (GTDB taxonomy): Bacteria > Pseudomonadota > Gammaproteobacteria > Burkholderiales > Burkholderiaceae_B > Limnobacter > Limnobacter alexandrii. The sequence continues at coordinate 760,730 of NZ_SWKN01000006.1, read as the reverse complement.
CAGGTTACCCAGGTTACTTTCCTGCTTGCGCACAAAGGCGCGATCGCCCTCGAGGTACACGCTGGTAGAGCCGAGAATTACACCTTCGAGTGCCTGGTTGACTGCAAGAATGTCTTGAGCAATCGCGGAAACTTCTGCCTGCCGATCTGCTGCATCCAGATCAAGAGCGGCCAGGCCGGCTGCATCGGTCGAGTAAGCACCATTCACGGCAGGGTCTAGCTTGCCTACAATTACTTCACCATCTTCATCGAATGGCAACACAATGCGGCCCAAGTATTTGTAATCTGCATCCACATTCACCAGCAATACGGGTTCGCCACTGGCTGAGGTAAATTGCTTGGGGTACTCGCCTTGGCTTGTGTCACCTGCGCGGATCAAATCGTTTGAATCAAACAGACGGGTGTTTGAACCGCCTGCGATGATCAAATCAACACCGGTCAAACGCGAGGCCAACTGCTCCTCGACCGAGATCTGCTGCATGTGACCGAGCAAAATGATTTTATCGATGCCACGGTTCAACAATTCATTCACCGAGGGCTGAATTTCAGCAGCCAGGTCGTCAATTGAAAAGCTGCCGTTACCATCCAACGCCGGGCTCACTGTGGCGCCATTCAGCGTGGTGATGGTTGGTAGGGTTGGGGTGGCCGCAGACACCACGCCGATTTCTTCGCCGTCCACTGTAATGACAGCGAACTTTGCAATTTTGCCTGCAAGGCTACTTGCCTCCTGGCCATCGTTGGCGGGGTCAGCCAGGCTTGCCAAATTGGCATCGCCCGAGAAATCGATGTTCGCGGACAGGTAGGGGAACTGCGCACCGCGCCAGGTATCTGCGCCCACGGTTTGCGGAGCAATCAAGTTCAGTACCTTGGCGGTACCCTGATCGAAGTCATGGTTGCCAAATGCAGAGGCATCAAGACCCAGTTGATTCAGAATTTCAATATCACCACGGCCCGCGCTGGGCACACCAAGCTCTTCCGTTAAAGAGGGGTCGGCAGATGCATTGAAAAAAGAACCGGGAATGTAGTTGTCACCGGAACTTAGAAACACGGTGTTGTCTGGTTTCTCTGCACGGAACTTGGCGAGTATTGCGGAAATATTCTGGGAGTTTTCAACCAGGTTGCCGCCACTGTCCATGTCGGCGATGTGAAGCACTTGAAGTTCAAATGCTGTTGCTGGAAGAACTTCGGATGGATTGACGGCAACACTGCCGTTACCACCGCCCAGACAGGCGGCCAGTGTGCCGACTGCACCCAAATACACCAGACTTTTTAATGTTGCTTTGTACACGACTACCTCTACTTTTTGCTGCTCAAGCATTCGAGAGTAGTCGGGTATTGTTACCTCTTGTTTTCAGTATCAGGGAAATAGAATCAAAGTGGCGCGCACTCCGGCAAGGGGTCGCTGCCTTTGAACACCCAAATTGGCGCGCTCACGGCCACAATTCGATCACCACGCTTGACGCGCACGAAGTACCAGTTCTTCCCATCGGCTGGGGTTACGGTGAAACGTCCGTTTTTACCGGCTTGAGTTTGCAGGGGCAGGTAACGTTGCTCCTCGTTGCTGCTTGGGCCTGATTGCGAACTGAACAGTTCAAACGACATGTCCTGCAAGGCATCCATGGGCATTGTGCTGCTGACACTGACCTCGAATTGAACCGAGTTGGCCTGAGTGCCAATGCGTGAACCCATCGGCAGGCGCTGCTGACCTTGCGTTGAAGCATGAACAGCTTCAAAGTTCATGCGCAAGGCATTTTCATTTTGTGCCACGGTGTAAAAACGGCGCGCCAGAAATGCTTCCCGAATGTCGGCCTGATTATTTGCACGAGCAATGGCCACGGTTTTTGGCAAATTGGCACCGCCCCAATTGGTTTCGTGATGATCCTCGGAACCCGCTGGGCCCAGGTACCACCCTTTGTCGAGAGCATGGCCGTACCAAGAACCGAACTTGCCATCGGTGTCGTATTCATCGCCTTTGCCAAACACCTCAATGCCCACCACACGGTAGTCTGCAGGTGCCACGTATTTGAAGTCGTTAAACGCATAGGCTGGGTCGCCTTGTTGAAATACGTTCAGGGCATTCAAGGCACCGGCCATGCGGGTGGCTTGGCCCACACCTTCACCAATCTGAAGCAGCACACTGTGAATGGCGTCCTCGCGGCCGGGGTGGTTAAACACCATGAGGCCATCGCCACCGCCACCCAATTGTGGAGACAACACGAACCACTGCCAGAACAAATCCATGGACACCACATAACCCGGGCCCAGTTTGGCATTGATGTTGTTTTTGCTTAAGTACACATTGGCATGCCCGAAGCGGTCGGATGTCCACTCAAACCCGCGCATGGCGGTGAACAGACCAGGCGATTCACCAGTGACCTGATTGGCTTGATTCAAGGTACTGCGCCACTTGGTCAAGCTGTTGGGCAGGTTGTCGGGATCGGAGATCAGGCAAGACAAAGGGTTGTCGGTGCAATTGTCGGGGTCAGGCAAAGCCAGCGGAATGGCCAGGTTGTCCGAATGATCAGACGACATGACGAAATCCATACCGCGCTCGCGCGTTTGCTGGTACACCTGAAGCGGATCGGTATTGGCCTGCCCGTCTGAATAAGCGGTGTGCTCGTGCATAGCGCCCAACAGGTGGGAGTAGCCTTGCCCATTCAAACCACCACCATAAAACGGTGTGCATTGGCCAGCCGAGAACTGCGCACTGTTCGGCTGCTGGGCACCGATTGGCGGGGCGGACAGCAAGCCTGCCAAAGGGCAACCGGCCCGTGTTGGATCCTGTAAACATTCCAGAAGCCCGGCATTGCTGCTGGTGTTGCTGCGCACGCTGGCATCGACGCTGCGTTGGCTCACCGAAGTTTGGAAGTTGGCTCTATCCGACACCTCGACTCGGAAGGTGAGGGTTTGATTCGCCAGGTCAGGTGGTATTTGTACCTGGGCCCTGGCTTTGTCGGCATTGCTGACTGTCAGCATGGCACCTGCTGTTTGCGTCCAGCGATAAAACAAGGCGTCGCCATCGGCATCACTGGCGTTCACTTGCAAGCTCAAAGTTTCACCTGGGCGCACAGGTTCGGGCAATGCGCTTGCATCTTGTATGACTGGTGCAGTGTTGGCTGGGCGATTGGGGGTGGTCACATCGAATAACTTGAAACCCAAACCGTCTTGATTGTCGATTGCAACAGCCCGCAAGGTGTAAGTTTGTGATTCAGGCGAACTGGGAAGCTGTACATTCAAATTGCAGCTTGTCTCGTCGTATTCAATGTTCAGCGTTTCGTTGAGCCAACGGTAAGTTTGAATGGTTCCGTCGGAATCAGTGGACTCGCAGGCACTTGCTGCCAAGCGGTTATCAGGCCCAATCGGGGCCACTGTTGTGTTTACAACAGGTAGGGCATTGTCAAAAGTATTTTGAATGGTGACTTGAATCCGATCTTCAAGCACGGTGTTGTTGGACAACAGAGCCTGTACTACGAATTCAACAGGCGTATCTGCTACAACCTGCGGCAGTTCCAAATTCAAAACAGATTCATCAGACCGACCAGTATCACCAAAGAATACTGTTTCTTCACTGGCTGGAAACCAGGCGTAGGCCACCACGGCATTCTGATCCGTATTTTGCACAGCGGCGCGCAGTTCGATGGTGCTGCGCTCGGCGGCTTGCTGGTCTTGCCCGGCGCTCAAAGCTGGAGAATTTTCTTGACCTTCCACTCGGCCTCCACCCCCGCTGGCTTCGCCACCGTTGCCATTACAAGCAGTCAGCAAAGCAGTGAAAAGAATGGTGTAGGCAAAACTGGAATAACGCATGAAGTGCACCCGGAGTAGATAGCTTTAATACCGAATACATGCGGAAAGGGATTTGTGGATTCACCCTAAGCGACAAGTCACCAAAATGACACAATCAATGCAGCACCGCTGGAATGGAATGGAACGGGCTTTTGTTAAGTGTCAATCAAATGACCCGTGCGGACAAGAATGGTACAACCCGGCTTGCTAAAAGGAGTGTGCGCACTAGCGTGCGGGCTACGTATCCAGGTACCCGCGGGGTAGTCGCCGTGTTCATCCGAGAACACACCTTCAAGCACGAAAATTTCTTCTCCACCCATGTGGCGGTGCATGTTGAAATAGGTGCCGGGCGCCCATTTCACCAAGGCAGTGTGGCGAGTCTCGAAGCTGTCCAACGGCATCACCTTTAAGCCAGGCACAAGACCTTGCCGCCATTCTGCGTGGTTCGTGTTGACGACGACCGGTGTTTGATCTTCAGGCCGCATGTGGCGAAGCTTCACAAGAATTGTGCAGCCTTCCGTGGATTTGGGCGAATGCTTCGTACCCACGGGATTTTTTACAAAAGTACCTGCCGGATAAGCGCCAAACTCATCTTCAAACGTGCCTTCCAGCACGAAGAATTCCTCACCGCCGCCATGCTCATGTTCGGGAAACGAGCACCCTGCGTCGTATCGAACAATCGAGGTTAAACGGGCCACTTCATCGCCATCCCGTTCCAATGGTTTGCGCCACACGCCAGGGGCTGGGGACTGAACCCACTCTACTTCGTTGCTGTTGACGACTGCGCGTTGGGTAAGATCGGCGTTGAGTTTCATGGTGCTGCTTGGTGAGTACTTACTGCGAGGGGTTCAGTTTACCGCAAAGTACGACCGCTGGTTTTTTGGCTCGACCGGCTTGGGTTCCGCTTTCTCGACTGTTCGTTAATTGCCCGATCGGCTTGGGTTTCAATCTCTCGCCTGAAAACCTGGTTTTCCCTTTTTGAGATTCACCCTGACTCACCTCGCTCGGCAAAAAAGCGGGCCGAGTCTCGGTGCCGGCCTTTGGCCGACCGTGGCGGGTGAATTCAAACGGGCAGGTTTTCTTGAAGGCGAGGCGATCGAAACACCGCCGCCGATTGGGCTACAGACCCAGCCGACGGTGACGCTGAGCTGAACTTGCAAGTGGTCGCGCACAGTAGGTTTAAGCCAACTCGGCAGTGGGATTGCTTGGGACGCACTTCAAGAAAACCGCCCCGTTTGAACCAAGGCTTCAATGCTCGCCTTCAGGCGGCACCCAAGACCCGACCATCTTTTTTGGAGGGCTTGGGTGAATTGAATGCCTTGCTTCAAAAAGGGATCAAGCGGTTTTCAGTGTGGCACAAGTAACCCACACCGAGTTGGCAAGAAACCGCAACAGTGCCCCTTCACATTCAGCGAAAAAGTCACGCCTCACATCGACCTGCGATACTTCCCACCCACTTCAAACAGCGCCTGCGTAATTTGCCCCAGCGAGCAAACGCGCACCGCATCCACCAGCACCTCGAATACATTGCCACCATCCATCGCAGTTTGCTTCAAGCGTTCCAGCATGGCGCCACTTTCCGCTGCATGCCGCTCCTGAAACTCTGCAAGGCGTTTAAGCTGACTTTGCTTTTCTTCTTCCGTGGCACGCGCAAGTTCAAGCGAGTTCAAGGAATCGGCATTGTCATTGGGGTTGGTGAAGGTGTTCACACCCACAATCGGCAGGGTTCCGTCGTGCTTCTGAATTTCATAATGCATCGACTCTTCCTGAATCTTGCTGCGCTGGTAGCCGGTTTCCATGGCACCCAACACACCACCGCGTTCACTGATTCGGTCCAGTTCAGCCAACACGGCTTCTTCAACCAATTCCGTCAGCTCTTCAATAATGAACGCACCCTGGCTTGAGTTTTCATTTTTCGCCAAACCCCATTCCTTGTTGATGATCAACTGAATGGCCATGGCGCGGCGCACGCTTTCTTCAGTGGGTGTGGTCACCGCTTCATCATAAGCATTGGTATGCAAGCTATTGCAGTTGTCGTACACCGCAATCAAGGCCTGCAAGGTGGTGCGGATGTCGTTGAATGCAATTTCCTGGGCGTGCAAACTGCGGCCGCTGGTTTGAATGTGATATTTCAATTTCTGGCTGCGGTCGGCAGCGTTGTAACGGTCGCGCATGGCAATGGCCCAAATGCGGCGGGCCACACGACCCAACACGGTGTACTCCGGGTCCATGCCATTGCTGAAGAAGAAGCTTAGGTTTGGCGCAAAGTCGTCGATCTTCATGCCGCGCGCCAAATACGCTTCCACAAATGTAAAGCCATTGCTCAGCGTAAATGCCAGTTGTGAAATCGGGTTGGCCCCAGCTTCAGCAATGTGATAACCACTGATCGACACGCTGTAGAAATTGCGCACTTCATGATCGATGAAGTATTGCTGAATGTCGCCCATCACACGCAAACTGAATTCGGTCGAGAAGATGCAGGTGTTTTGGCCTTGGTCTTCTTTCAGAATGTCAGCCTGTACAGTGCCGCGCACAGCTTTCAGTGTAGCGGCCTTGATGTTGGCATATTCATCCGCATTTGGCGCGCGCTTGTTCTCAGCAGTGAACTTGTCCACTTGCTGATCAATCGCCGTGTTCAGGAACATCGCCAAAATACTGGGCGCAGGGCCATTGATGGTCATTGACACACTGGTGCTGGGTGCGCACAAATCGAAGCCGCTGTACAACACTTTCATGTCGTCGAGCGTGGCCACGCTTACGCCGCTGGTGCCTACCTTGCCGTAAATGTCGGGGCGTAAATCGGGGTCAAAACCATACAAGGTGACCGAGTCAAACGCGGTCGACAATCGCTTGGCATCGCTTGCGCCGCTCAACATTTTGAAGCGGCGGTTGGTGCGCGCAGGGTCGCCTTCACCGGCAAACATGCGGGTAGGGTCTTCGCCCTCACGCTTCACTGGGAATACACCGGCAGTGAAGGGGAAGTAACCGGGCAAATTTTCCAGCATCACGAATTTCAGCAAATCTGCACGGCTGGTGAATTTGGGCAGGCTAACACGGTTAATTTTCAAACCGCTCAGCGAGGTCACGGTGAGCGGTGCTTGCAGCGCCTTGCCGCGTACTTCATAAGTGAGCGTGTCGCCTTGGTAGCCTTCTGCCAACTTGGAATAATCTTTCATGGCTTTTTGGGCGGCCATGCTGATGCGGGTGTTGGTCAGCTCAAGAATATCCTCCAGCGCTTCAACAGCCTTGGTTTTGTCGGGCTTGTGTTCAAGCAGCAAAGCCTGTGCACGCTGCATGCATTCCTGGTCGTACACAGTTGCAACGTCTTTCTGAACCTGCGCTTTGTAGCTGCGTACGGCTTGTGCAATTTCAGCGAGGTAACGCACGCGCTCGGAAGGCACCACCGCCTTCATGGTGGTGGAGTGCTTGGTGTCAATCGCATTGAACAGGCCTTTGGAAGGCTTGGCAATGGGCAAGGCTGCACGCAAGGCCTTGTACAGGGCACTGACACCATCGTCGTTAAAGCGGCTGGCCAAGGTGCCATACACAGGCATGGTGTCGGGCATGCTGGTAAACGCCATTCGGTTGCGCTGCACTTGTTTGCACACATCGCGTAGGGCGTCGAGTGCGCCTTTGCGATCAAACTTGTTAACTGCCACAAAATCGGCGAAGTCGAGCATGTCGATTTTCTCGAGCTGGCTGGCGGCGCCGTACTCAGGCGTCATCACATACAGGCTGAAATCCACATGCGGCACAATAGCAGCATCGCCCTGGCCAATGCCCGGTGTTTCAATCAGCACCACATCAAAACCAGTGACGCGGCACAAGGCGATGATGTCGGGCAAGGTGGCAGGCACTTCCTGCGCGGAATCGCGCGTGGCCAGCGAACGCATAAACACCCTGGGGCCGTTGCCAGCCCAGGGGCCAATCGCATTCATTCGAATTCGGTCGCCCAGCAAGGCACCACCGGTTTTGCGGCGGGAAGGGTCCACGCACACCACACCAATGGTGAGGTCGTCGCCATGGTCCATGCGCAGGCGGCGAATCAGTTCATCCGTCAGGCTCGATTTACCAGCACCGCCCGTGCCGGTAATGCCCAGCACTGGGGTTTTGCTGGCCTTGGCCTGTTCACGAATGGCTTGCAGGTCGGTGGCAGGCACTTCGTCGCGCTCCAGGCGGGTAATCAGTTGGGTGAGCAAGGGCCAGTTATTGGCCAAGGACTTGATCCCATCGGGGGTACACGCTACGTCAGCTTTCTTGCGTGCGTCGCGCACTTGCGCAGCGCGGGCAATCATGTCGCCAATCATGCCCTCAAGGCCCATTTTCTGGCCGTCTTGCGGGCTGTAAATCCGGTTCACGCCATAGGTTTGAAGGGCTTCGATTTCGGAGGGCAAAATTACGCCACCACCGCCACCAAACACCTGAATGTGTCCAGCGTTGTTGGCCTTCAGCTCGTCAACCATGTACTTAAAGAATTCGTTGTGACCGCCTTGATAAGAACTCACGGCCAAGCCGTCGGCGTCTTCCTGAATGGCAGCATCGACCAGTTCTTGAACAGAACGGTTGTGACCCAAATGAATGACTTCAGCACCTTGGCTTTGCAACAAGCGGCGAATCATGTTGATCGCGGCGTCGTGTCCGTCGAACAGCGACGAGCCGGTTACAAAACGCAGTGGCGTGCCTTTGGTGTCAGTGAGGGGTTTTCCCACCTCGCCGGTGCTGCTTTTCATTCGTGTCTCCTGGATGTTTGCGGTTGTTTTCCACCGCTCGTTTGAATTTCAATTCTAACCTATCCATGCGCCACGCGTAGCAGGCAACCAAACCCAAAAAACTCAAAAGTAGAACGCTGGAAATAACCCAATAGGTCAAAGGCACCCCGTAAACCGTGATTCCAAGCTGGGGAATGAACAAGACAACACTGAGAATCAAAGCGATCCACACCCCCAACAAGCGCCAGGTAATTCGCTTAACCTGCCGCCAATACTCGTTTTCAGCTGGGGTGGGGTGCGGCTTGTTCATGCCAATCGCCTAAACCGCAAACTGGGGTTTAAAGCGATAAACCGCCAAAGTGCTGCGCAAATTGCCCAGCAATTCAACAGGTTCGCCATGTAAAAAAAGTTGTTTGCCCAGCACTTTATGTCCGATTTGAGCAACCAGCGCCTCAAAGTCTTTGGGGGTGCACAGGTGAATGTTCGGGGTGTTGTACCACTGATAGGGCATTTGCTTGGACACTGGCATGCGGCCCAAGGCGATCGACCACACATGGTACCAATGACCAAAATTGGGGAAGCTGACAATGCCTTCTTTGCCCACACGGGCGATCTCTTTCAGGATGCGCTCGGTGTTGTGCATGGCTTGCAGGGTCTGCGAGAGTATCACCACGTCAAAAGCGTGGTCCTCGAACATGGCCAGGCCTTTTTCAAGGTCTTGCTGAATCACGTTGATGCCGTTGGCCACGCTGCGTTGCACATTGGTGTCATCAATTTCAACACCGTAGCCCGTGGCTTTTCGGGTTTTCATCAAGCGGGCCAGGAAAGAACCGTCGCCGCAGCCCAAATCGAGAACGCGTGCGCCCATGGGCACCCAGCTTTCGATCAAATCGAGATCGGCCCTTGGCACCACAATGGGCAAGGGTTGTACATCTTGGCGAACAGCGTGCAGGGTTTTCATGCAAGCTCCTTGGCAATGCGCTCGAAGTAACCGCGCACCACATTGTGGTAACGCTCGTCGGTCAACAAAAACGCGTCGTGCCCGTGTGGTGCGTCAATCTCAGCATAGGTTACATCGCGCTGGTTGGCCATCAGGGCCTCTACGATCTCGCGAGTACGTTCAGGCGCAAAGCGCCAGTCGGTGGTGAAACTGACCAACAGAAATTTGGCTTTGGCCGCCTCAAGCGCCTTGGCCAAATCGCCCCCAGTGTGGCGGGCGGGGTCGAAATAATCCAGCGCCTTGGTAATCAACAAGTAAGTGTTGGCATCGAAATAATCTGCAAACTTGTCGCCTTGGTAGCGCAAATAGCTTTCCACTTGAAAGTCGACTTCCAACCCGTAGTTGTAGTCGCCGTTGCGCAGGGTGCGGCCAAACTTCTCGGCCATGTCGTCGCCACTCAAGTAGGTGATGTGGCCGATCATGCGGGCCAAACGCAAACCGCGTTTGGGCACCACGCCGTGCTCGTAATAGTTGCCACCATGAAAATCGGGGTCGGTCACAATGGCCTGACGCGCCACCTCATTGAAAGCAATGTTCTGTGCACTCAGCTTGGGGGTGGAGGCAACCACCATGCAGTGGCCCACACGGTCTGGGTAACTGAGGCTCCATTGCAGGGCCTGCATGCCACCCAAGCTGCCGCCCATGACCGCTGCAAACTTCTGAATCCCGAAATGATCAGCCAGCCGCACTTGCGCATTCACCCAGTCTTGCACGGTGACAAACGGGAAATCGGCGCCGTAGGGCTTGCCTGTTTGGGGGTTGATGCTGCTAGGGCCAGTGGAACCAAAACACGAGCCCAAATTGTTCACACCGATTACGAAAAAGCGGTTGGTGTCCAGGGGCTTGCCTGGGCCGACCATATTGTCCCACCAGCCTTCGCTTTTTTCCTGGCCTTCATAAAGGCCCGCCACATGATGGGAGGCATTCAGGGCATGGCACACCAGCACGGCATTGCTTTTCTCGGAATTGAGCGTGCCATAGGTTTCAACCATCAGCGAGTAGCTGGGCAGGGACTTTCCGCACTCCAATAAAAGCGGTGCAGTGAATTCAATAAGCTCGGGCTTTACGAAGCCCACGGACTGGTTGGCAGACACAATACGGCGTTTCTTAGGTTGGATTGTTGGTTCTCGCAAGCCTTTGAGTATAAATCGCAAACTGGCTTGGGCGCGCAGCAGGCACCCGCTTGCGCTTAATCGTCGTGCAACTGGCGCATCAGGGCATCAATTTTATCGATATCAAATGTGCGGGTCACTTTTTTCACCACTTTCTGCGTGGCCTCAAAATCGGTTTTCAGCAGCAACTCTTTGACATCGAGCAACTGCGAAGGGTGCATGGAATATTGGGTGAGCCCCATGCCCAACAACAAGCGGGTGAGGCGAATATCGCCCGCCATTTCTCCGCACACACTCACCGGCACGCCTGCTTTTTCTGCACTGGATATCACCTCATAGACCAAGCGCAACACGGCGGGGTGTAGTGGGTCGTACAAGTGGGCAACCTGGTGATCAACCCGATCCACAGCCAAGGTGTATTGAATCAAATCGTTCGTGCCAATGGACACATAATCCAGGTAATTCAGGAAATGCGGCAAGCTGAGCGCGGCTGCGGGCACTTCAATCATGCCACCGATGGGTACAGCCTGATTGGCCTGAAAGCGGCGCTCCAGCAGTTGCTCGCGCGCCATGTCAATGTAAGCCAGAGCTTGCTTTGTTTCCCGAATATTGGTCAGCATGGGTAGCAAGATTTTTACAGGCCCATGCTTGGCTGCACGCAACAAGGCGCGTATTTGAGTCAAAAATATTGCGGGCTCGGACAAACTGAAACGAATGGAGCGCAAACCCAAAGCTGAGGTGGTGGACACGGGTGGTGCACTGCTGTTGGCCCCATCAAACTGCAGGGTTTTATCCGCACCCAAATCAAGGGTGCGAACCGTGACTGGTTTGCCTTTCATGGCTTTGATTACTTTGCGGTACGCTTCGTACTGCTCATCCTCGGAGGGCCATTCCTTGCGGTTCATGAACAGGAATTCAGAGCGGAACAAACCCACACCATCCGCCCCGGCATCGACCACGCCTTTCACGTCTTCCGGCAATTCAATATTGGCCAGCAGCTCTATTCGTCGACCGCACTGGGTGCGTGATTCGGTGGTGATCAGGCGCTTTAAACGCTGACGCGACAGGGCAAGAATGGCTTGCTTGCGCTGGTATTCCTCCACCACCATGGCGGCAGGGTCCAGAAATACGGCGCCCACTTTGCCGTCGACCACCACCAAATCGCCGTTGTGCACAAACTCCAACGCACGCGGCACACCTACCACTGCGGGAATGCCCAAGCTGCGCGCCACAATGGCCGTGTGGGAGGTGGCACCGCCCATTTCTGTCACAAAGGCACCCACCCGGCGGCCTTTCAACTGCACCATATCGGCTGGCGAAATGTCGTGCGCAACAATCAACCAAGGATCTTCGTTCTCACCTTCTGGCGGCAAGGGCAAGGCCGTGGCATGGCCACGCAGTGATTTCAACACCCGCTCAACCACTTGGCGAACATCGCTGTTGCGCTCACGGAAGTAGTCATCTTCAATGGCAGAGAACTGCTCCAGCAGCACTTCCATTTGCTCGATCAAGGCCCATTCCGCATTGATCAGTTTGGTTTGAATCAGGTTTTTAGGCTCTTCCGACAAAATAGGGTCGGCAAGAATCAGACTGTGCAGGTTCAGGAAAGCATCGAACTCTGCGGGTGAATCTGCGGTAATTTGGCTGCGAATTTCTACCAGTTCTTCAGCCACACGCTTGATGGCGTTGTCGAATCTTTTTTTCTCGAAACGAACCGATTTCTTCTCAATACGATTGCGGGGAATGTCCCGCATGGCCGTGTCCCACACCAGGGCTCGGCTGACTGCGATGCCGCGTGAAACTGCGATGCCATGCAAGGCCAGGGTCATGGTTTACTCGCCTTCGCCAAATTTGTCATCAATCAAAGCCACCAGTGCGGCAATGGCCTCGGTTTCGTCACTGCCTTCAGCTTCCAGCAACACGTTGTGCCCTTTGCCTGCGGCCAGCATCATGACACCCATGATGCTTTTCGCATTCACGCGGCGGCCTGCCTTTCCAATCCACACTTCAGACTGAAAGCGGCTCGCGGTTTGGGTGAGCTTGACAGACGCTCGGGCATGCAAACCCAATTTATTGCTGATGGTGATTTCTTGCTGAATCATCGTTTTTCGCCGGGTTAAAGGTTTGACGTTGTGGCGCTGTGGCGCCAGTGCTTACGATACCGTTTCGGCCACCCATGACCAAACGCTCAGCCACCTCGTTGATGGGCAAATCCCGAAAACCGAGTGCACGCAACACCATGGGCAAATTACACCCTGAAACCAGCACAGTGGGCAGGTTCAGTGATTCCACGCCTGCGCGCACGGCCGCATTGGAAGGCGTTGCGCCAAACAGGTCGGTTAAAAAAACAACGCCGTCGCCAGCGTGCACTTGGCGTGCTGCGGCCTGAATGCGCTGCACCGAGTGTTCAATGTCTTCATCGCCCGGTATGTCCACCACGGTCAAGCCATCTGGCAAAGAACCCATGACGTGTTTCACGCATTGGGCAATGGCGTCACCCAAAGGGGCGTGAGTAACCAGTACCAGCCCCAGCATCATTTGCCCTCCTGCAGGGCAGTTTCAACCGCCTGCACAAAGGTATCAGCCACCGGAAAGCCGGTTTGATCCATGATCTCGCGAAAGCATGTTGGGCTGGTCACATTCACCTCAGTCAGGTTCTGGCCAATAATATCCAGACCCACCAGCAACAGCCCGCGCTTTTTCAGCTCCGGGGCCAGAGTGCGGGCAATGTGCCAGTCAGACTCAGACAATGGCTGGGCACGCCCAGTGCCGCCTGCCGCCAGGTTACCGCGGTGTTCGCCCTCTTTGGGCAAACGCGCCAGGCAATACGGCACTGGCTCGCCGTTGATGAGCAATACGCGCTTGTCGCCATCGACAATTTCGGGAATGTAGCGCTGAATCATGGCGGTTTTTTTGCCGTAATCAGTCAAGGTTTCAAGTATGACGCCCACGTTTTGATCGCCTTTTTTCAGGCGGAAAATGGACGTGCCGCCCATGCCATCCAGGGGCTTGGCAATGGCATCCGGGTGATGCTCCAGAAAACCGCGAAGCTGCGCAGCATTTCGCGACACCAGGGTAGGCACCACGAACTGCTCAAACTGGGCAATGGTGAACTTTTCGTTGTGATCACGAATGGCACGCGGGCTGTTGAACACACGTGCGCCCTCGCGTTCGCCTTGTTCCAGCAACCAGGTGGCTGTCACAAATTCTGCATCAAAGGGTGGGTCTTTGCGCATGATGATGGCATCAAGGTCTTTCAGGGCCACCTCTTCGCGACCAAGCTCTGAATACCAGGGTTTGTTGGCCCGGTCGACATTAATCCACACCACCTGCGCGCGCACGCCTGTGCCTGTGGCCCAATGCATGCCACCGTCTTCGATCACACCCACTTTCCAGCCACGCGATTGCGCCGATTCCATCATGGCAATCGAAGAATCTTTTTTGGGATTCAGGCTGGTGAGCGGATCGATCACACAGACGAAACTGCGGCCACTCATGCAGCCAACTCCACACTGGCGGTGGCCTCCAGTTCTTGGGAAGCAGCCAAGGCGGCCAACCGGCCAATGACACCATAGGCGTAAAAACGATTCATGGCCGCATCCGGGCGGTCGCTGCAATCCGGTGTATTACAAGGTGTCTCGAACGCCAAGGGCACGAAGTGCATGCCCGGTGCGTTCAGGTTTTCATCACGGCCACGGCCGGTGTGCACGCGATAAAAGCCACCCACCACATAACGGTCAATCATGTACACCACGGGTTCAGCCACTGCGTCTTCAATGCTTTCAAAGGTGTGCACACCTTCCTGAATAATCACGTCAGACACATGCATGCCCTCTTTGATTACCGACATTTTATTGCGCTGCTTGCGGTTCAGGCCCACCACTTCCGAGGCGTCTTTCACGGTCATGATGCCCATGCCGTAGGTTCCGGCATCGGCTTTCACCACCACGTATGGCTGCTCGTCGATACCGTACTCGGCATATTTGATTCGCGTTTTCGCCAACACTTCATCCACGGCCTGTGCCAGGGCTTCTTCACCCACGCGTTCCTGGAAATTGAGCTGGTTGCGGTGCGTGAAATACGGATTGATCAACCAGGGATCGATTTCCAGCATTTCAGAGAATGCTTCCACTACAGAATCGTAGGCTTTGAAGTGCGCACTTTTACGTCGCGTGGCCCAACCTGCATGCAATGGCGGCAGCAGAATTTGATCCTTGATGCCCTGGAGGATAGGCGGCACGCCAGCCGACAAATCGTTGTTGAGCAACACAGCGCAAGGCTCAAGACCTTCCACGCCAACACGGTTGCCGAAGCGCTTCAAGGGCTCCATCACAATGTGCTGACCATCGGGCAAATCAAAGCGTGTGGGTTCGGTAATTTCAGGCGACACGGAACCCAAACGAATGTCCAAACCAGTTTGTTTCAGAATGGCAGCCAGGCGGGCCACATTCGTGAGATAGAAGGTATTGCGTGTGTGGTTCTCGGGTACCAGCACCATGCTGCGCGCTTCAGGGCAAATTTTTTCGATCGCACTCATGGCCGCTTGAATGGCCAGCGGCATCATGTCCGGGGACAAGTTGTTAAACCCGCCGGGAAACAGATTAGTATCGACAGGCGCCAACTTGAAACCGGCATTGCGAACATCCACGGAGCTGTAGAAAGGCGGGGTATTTTCATTCCAGGCCATTCTGAACCACCGTTCGATTTCGGTGGTTTTGTCGAGCATTCGTTTTTCGAGGTCCAGCAGCGGACCGGTTAAAGCAGTTACAAGATGTGGAACCATCAACATTCCCTGGGTAAGACACTTTGCCAAGTGTAATCCAAAACGCTGCACTGCCACATTGGGGAAGGGAAATCGGGGGTGAAGCAAAAAAGGCACCCGAAGGTGCCTTTGAATCAGCCCTTTACCCCGGGCTGAAGGAATCCACCTGAGTGGAGAGTGTACTTACTTGCTGTAGGCTGTCTCACCGTGCGAGGTAATGTCCAGACCTTCGCGCTCTGCGTCTTCAGAAACACGCAGACCAACGATCAGATCCACCAGCTTGAAGGCAATTGCTGCAACGATACCAGACCAGACGATGGTGATTACCACGCCCTTGGCTTGAACAGCCAGCTGGGAAGCAATCACGAAGTCGTCACCCATGGTGCCGCCCAGGCTTGGTGCAGACAACACACCTACCATCAAGGCACCCAGGATACCGGCCACGCCGTGCAAACCAAACACGTCCAGTGAGTCGTCTGCGCCCAGCATCTTCTTCAGGCCACTTACGCCCCACAGACAGATTGGACCAGCCAACAAACCGAGGATCAGTGCGCCCATTGGGCCAACAGTACCGCAAGCTGGTGTAATCGCAACCAGACCAGCTACCGCACCAGAAGCACCGCCCAACATGGAGGCCTTGCCTTTCAACAGCGCTTCAGCAGCGGCCCAGCTCAATGTTGCTGCAGCAGTCGCCAAAATTGTGTTGATGAAGGCCAGTGTTGTGCCGCCGTTGGCTTCCAGGTTCGAACCTGCGTTGAAACCAAACCAGCCCACCCACAGCATGGATGCACCCACCATGGTCAGCGCCAGGTTGTGCGGGGGCATTGCTTCCTTGCCGTAACCAACACGCTTGCCAACCATGTATGCACCCACCAAGCCTGCTACAGCAGCGTTGATGTGAACCACGGTACCGCCAGCAAAGTCGATTGCGCCGTCAGCGAAGATGAAACCAGCAGCATCCCACACCATGTGAGCGATTGGAATGTAGCTGAATGTGAACCAGATTGCACAGAACAACAACACTGCAGAGAACTTGATGCGCTCAGCGAAGGCACCAACGATCAGGCAGCAAGTGATTGCGGCGAATGTGGACTGGAACGCGATGAAGATAAATTCAGGAATCATCACGCCTTCCGTGAAGGTGGCCGACAAAGAGTCAGGCGTTACACCACTCAGGAAGAGTTTGCTGAAATTACCGACGAACGGGTTGTCACCACCACCGAAGGCCAGGCTGTAGCCGTAGATGGACCACAACACGACGATCAGACAGAACACGGTAAATACCTGCATCAGGACTGACAGCATGTTCTTGGAGCGAACCAAGCCGCCGTAGAACAATGCCAGGCCCGGCACTGTCATGAAAATAACGAGTGCAGTAGCAACCATCATCCAAGTAATGTCGCCCTTGTTGACAGTTTCAACCACTTCCGCAGCAGCTTCCTCTGCAGGAGCGGCTTCGGCGGCCATGGGGGCTTCGGCAGCAGGGGCTGTTGCATCAGATGCGACAGGCATTGTTTCAGTGGCTTCGGTGGCAGGTGCCGCAGGAGTTTCTTGCGCAAACACACCGGGACTAGCAACACTGAAGCTCAGTGCAGCGGCCGCCAGCCAGACAGTCAGAAGTTTTTTCATGATTTCCTCACTTCTCTCTGGTTAAAGGGCGTCTTTACCGGTTTCGCCTGTGCGAATACGGGTAACACTCAACAAATCAAACACGAAAATCTTGCCGTCACCGATCTTGCCGGTTTTGGCAGCTGCTTCAATGGCTTCGCAGGCCTGGTCTACCAGGCTGTCGTCCACTGCAGCTTCAATTTTCACTTTGGGCAAAAAGTCGACCACATACTCGGCACCACGATACAGCTCGGTGTGACCTTTCTGGCGACCAAAACCTTTCACTTCGGTAACCGTAATGCCTTGCACGCCGATGGCAGACAGCGCTTCACGGACTTCATCGAGTTTGAAAGGCTTAATGACTGCTGAAATTAGCTTCATTACGCACTCCTGAATTAAGTTTGAAGAGGGTAAAAACAGCGCCCCTCTTCAGAGCGCTGTCTGGATTCGATTTAGAACGTCTTACCAACCGATAGAACAACCACGCCGTCGGTGTTGTTCTTTGCTTTTGGCTTGATGTCTGTGTCAACGTAGGTCAAACCCAAGTCGAAACCCGCGTAGGCATAGGTCAAACCGATGCTGTAATCGTCATAATCAGCGCCGCCGTTACCAGGGCCTTCCACGCTTGTTGTGCCGTAGTGCAAAGCCAAGCCAAGATCGTCAGTGATCGAGTAATCGTAGTTCAGGTACGCGTATGTTGAACCATCAGCGTCCGTGAAGCCGAAATAGTCTTTTGACAGAGAATAAGCTGCACCCAGGGTGAAGCCATAGGCGCCGACGCTGCCGTACAGTTCAAGTGTGTCCAGATTGTCTGTTTTGTCAGCGCCTGTGTACAGGTACTGAAGCAAACCTACATCGTAAGTAATTCCAGACACTTCGCCGCCGTAGCCCAAGTAAACGTCGGTCTCAAGACCACCGGCATCAAGGCCGAAAAATGGTTGAAAGTCAATGCTGGAGTTCCAGACACCGGCGTAAAAACCGCTCGAGTGACCATAGTCAAAACCACCTTGCAAGGCCAACTCACCATCTGTCTGGGATACACCGCGGAAGCGGTAGTCGGTGACCATGCTGACATTGCCTGTAAGTGTGTGCTCGGACTCTTGAGCTGATACAGTTGAAACAGCCCCGAAGGTTGATGCAGCAATTGCAGCGACCAGTACTAATTTTTTCATCTCACTCTCCTAAAAATAGATGAATGCCGTAAAGTTTTTTTGGCAAGGGTCTATTAGCGAGAAGTGTGCCAGCGCTTAACCCGTCGGTAATTTCGCGATAAATCCCCCTTTTTCGGGCACAATATCGATTCGGTTTTTTGAATTTTCGGCATTCGCACCAAATTAGTGCACTCTTTTGGTGCAATGCAATTTCACTCTTTCGGGGGAAACTTTGGCCAACAATCCGTTTGATTCAATTGCAGGCAAGGTCGGCGAACTGCTCAATGCAAAAGGACTTCAAAACCTTGAGAATCCTGTCACTCAGCTGATTCGGCAAGGTTTGCAGGACATGGAATTTGTCAGTCTCGAAGACTTCGAAATCCAGAAAGAAGTATTGAACCGCTTGCGTGAAAAGGTACGTGCACTCGAAATGCGCGTGGCCGAACTTGAAAAACAGGCCTGACTCCAAAGGGTGACATCAATCTGAGCACCCGTTTGCCAAACAAATGAGGTGGAGATGATCATCGGGGTTTGACTGCGCCCCCTTTCATGCCTTTAGCCACCCTTCACAGTCTTACCTTTGTGGGCGTACGCCCGGTTGCCGTTCAAATTGAGGTGCACCTGTCAGCGGGCTTGCCTTCATTTGCACTGGTGGGTCTGCCCGACACAGAAATTCGAGAATCCAAAGAACGGGTTCGGTCCGCACTGCTGAACAGCGGCTTCGAGTTTCCCTCCCAACGAATCACCGTTAACCTTGCACCCGCCGACCTACCCAAAGGCAGCGCGGCCTTCGACCTGGCCGTGGCTTTGGGCATTGCCAGCGCCTCTGGCCAATTGGCCAAGGCGGATCTTGCCGACTGGCTGTTCGCTGGAGAATTGTCGCTTTCAGGTGCTCTGACCGGCGTTCGCAGCCCTTTCGCCTTGGCAGTTGCTGCCCGCAAAGAAGCACAATCCCGCAAACGCGCCCTGAAACTAATGATGCCCAAGGCACAGGCCAGCCTTGCAGCCACGGTGCCTGACATTGCTGTGTTTGGTGCAAAAACCTTGTTTGAAGCAGCTGCCCACCTGGTGGGGCACGGCGATCCGATTGAACAACAAAGCAGCAATGTACCCAGCAAGCAAGGTCAGCCCGATCCGCTCGACATGGCAGAGGTCATCGGGCATCAAACCGCAAAACACGCGTTGCTCGCTGCCACCGCCGGTCAACACCACATTCGATTGGTGGGTCCACCCGGAAGCGGGAAATCCATGCTGGCGCAGCGCGTGGGCAGCTTGATGCCGCCTTTGCCATTTGAGGACTCGCTTGA
Organism: Limnobacter alexandrii; assembly: GCF_005871185.1. GTDB lineage: Bacteria > Pseudomonadota > Gammaproteobacteria > Burkholderiales > Burkholderiaceae_B > Limnobacter > Limnobacter alexandrii. The sequence goes on along the minus strand of NZ_SWKN01000006.1, from coordinate 741,299 downwards.
AATTTCGGCGATTCGCAGTTTGAAAGGTGAAAGCGATTTGCTCAGCCCACAGCGCCCGTTCCGCAACCCCCACCCAAGCAGTTCCATGGCGGCACTGATTGGCGGGGGAAACCCGCCCTCACCCGGAGAAATTACGCTGGCCCATCAAGGCGTTTTATTCACGGACGAGGTGCTTGAATTTGATCGACGTTGCCTGGAGTCCCTGCGCGAGCCGCTTGAAACCGGACGCGTGAATATTTCAAGATCGGGCCATCAGGCCAGTTTTCCGGCGAGGTTCTTGTGGGTGTGTGCCCACAACCCTTGCCCCTGCGGTTGGCTGGGGCACCCCGCCAAAGAATGCCGCTGCACGCCCGATCAGGTGCGGAAATATCAAAACAAGCTTTCTGGCCCCCTGGCTGACCGGCTGGACATTTCGGTGGAAGTGCAGGCCATTGACCACGGCACGCTGCTGCATGGGGCAGCCGAACAAAATACCGAGGCCGGCAGTGCCAAGCTACGCGCCCAGGTGGAACATGCCCGCTCAATTCAACTTCAGCGCCAAGGCTGCCTGAATGGTGAAATGAGTGCAGGACAAATCAGCAAGCATTGCAAACCGGCAAACAGTGCGGAAAAACTGTTGCTGGCTTACGCACAGAAAAACCACCTGTCCGCAAGGGCTTTGCACCGAATTTGCCGCGTGGCGCGCACACTGGCCGATCTCGATCAATTAAGCCAAATTGACAAAAAACACATTGCCACCGCCATTCAGTATCGTAGGGCGTTGGCAGGCGAGGCGGGCAGCCAGTCGCCCGTTGCTCACAAACCGTAAGCCATGCGTAGCAAGGTGAGCGGGTGCGCCAGTTCTGGTTTCTTGTCGGGGGTTTGGAACAGCCTCAAAGTATCAATGGCTGACGCAATTTGCCGCCCGCTCAGTTGGCAATCGGCCGAAAGATAATCGGGCGAATTGTCGGCCATTCGCTTGAACACGGTTTGACCTATTTTCATGGCCATGGGAAAGTTCTCGCGGCGAATTCCCCAGTCGCCACCAAAACCCGGGCTTCCCTTGATGACATTCACTTGCGTGTCTGGCACCAAACCCAACAAGGCCTCGGTGTGCCGTGCGATGTCCAAATGCGAACCGCCGAAAAAAGGTTCGTGATAGTTCACAACCCCAAGTGATCGATTGAACTCGGTGTCCAGAGCACCCTCGCCATGCAAGGCCATCAGGTATTCAGAGGGGGACCAGAAGGCCTGCTTGACCATTTGAATATTCTCATCGGCTGGAAACAGGCTGGGCAATTGGTGTGTAAATATTCTTGCGCACAAGGGGCTGGGGGAGACAATGGCATAACCCTGCCTAGCATGTGCCGCAAGGTTGGCAACACTCATTTTTGCGGCTTCGGCAAAGCCAGCCAAATCACCCGCGTTCAGTCTGGTTCGGCCACAGCACACATCCACTTCGGGCAACACACACTCAATCCCATGGTGCTGAAGAATGTCGACCAGGTCTCGACCCACTTCGGGTTCGTGAAAGTTCACGTAACAACTTGTAAAAATTGCCACCTGCCGGGGCACTTGCCCATGATCTTGAACAAGGCTGGCAGAAGCAGAGCCACGCGCGATCAAACTGCTTTGTTCTTGACGAAATGTGCGCTTGGCCAAGTGGGGCAAACGGGCTTGCGAATCAATTCCTGTGTAGCGCTCTATTACTTTGCGCCCCACAGGGCTGGCCACCACTGTGTTCACCCATGCAGTGATCACCGGAATACCAGCCAAGTGTGTAATAGGGCTGTGCGGCTTAATCACACTGCTTGTATTCACCAACCCTTGGGCAAACTTCACGGCCTTGGCACGCTGCATGATGCCGGGAAAGTTGATTTGCTCGGTGTGCGGCGCGCTGTAGGGACAATGGCCTACATGGCATTGGTCACACAAATGGCATTGGTCAGAGAGGTCGAGGTATTTTGATTTGGGTACGCTGCTGACATCAGCCCCTTCCGACTCATCAATCAGGTCGAACAGGTTTGGAAAAGTTGCGCAAAATGTCAGGCAGCGTCGGCAGGTGGCGCACACATTGAACACACGCTCCATGCTGGACAGGCATTGCTGTTCATCGAGATAGTCCGGGCTTGTCCAATTGGCACCGTTTCCCGAAACCTCTTGCACACCGCCATGCACTAGAGTTTGAGCCATGCTCACCCCCGATGTTGTTGTTCCGCTCCAAACGGGATCAGATGACTGACCTTACGCCCTGGTCGAGCATACCAAATCCAGCTGCACAATTGCGCCACCCACAAAATGGCCAGAGAAAGACGCATGGCATCGGTGTTGTTGAGCCCCATGGCAACGAAAACATCAATGCCGATGCCGATGCCCCATTGAATACTGAAAGCGCCAATAAAAATAAGCAAGTTCAGCGCTGTGCTGGAGCGCCCCGTGAGCTTTTTGGGAAAAGGCTTGTTGCAGGTGGCATAGGTCATGATGCCCGAGGAAATCAGGAAAGCGTGAATCAACCACCCCCAGAGGCTGGACTGCGCGCCCTGCACAATTTGAACGGCAAACACCACCAGGGAAAGGCCCATGCCAATCAACATGATTTGGTCTTCATCACCACCAGCCTTGGACACCCTGCGCGTTAAAAAACCAAGCGCCAAATACCCCAGCATGAGCACGGCAGAAATCCAGAACATGTTTTGCGCAGCCTGCGCGTTGCTCAAGCCGATTGCATTGGTAAACCACGGGCCCACCCACAAACCATGAAACGCCATGAAACCACCCTGCGTAATCATGGCCAAAGGCGCGACACGCCAAAAGTGAGGGTGTGCGTAAATGGCCTTGTAACCCTGGGCCATGTCGGCAACCGATTGGGTTTTTTGGGGCTTGAACAAGGCTGGCAATGCAAACCACAACGCCAACCCAGCCAACACGCACAACACTGCGGCCACACCGAACACACCGCGCCAACCCAAAGCGGGCAAAGCGGCCTCTACAGGCGTGGTGACCGTGAGTGCGCCCAGCGACCCGGCCACCAGCATCCATGACGACAAGCTGGCCTGCATGTGTGGCCTGAAATACAGGGAGTAGGCTTTGACGGCTGCCATCAAGCAGGCCGATACACCGACACCAATCAAGGCACGACCCAGCCACAACACCAGGTAGGAGTCAGCTACTGCAAACAGCAGCGCACCCAAGGCGGCAAAACCAATCAACACGGCTTCAACGCGGCGCGGGCCATAGCGATCCAGCATCACGCCGACCGGCAACTGCATGATGGCAAACGAGAGGAAATAGGCTGAAGCCAGAAACCCCAACTGCCCTGCGCTCAAACCCAACTCTTGCACCAGTGGCTGAGCGATCACCGCATTGATGGCCCGAAACGCATAGGACATCACATACGCAGCTGCAAAAATGATGAACATGCGCATGGCCAGGCTGCCGCTGACATACATGTGCTCAACGCCATCGGGCCCAATTTCACGCGATACATTGTCGGGGTTGTACTGCATTACTGCCCCAAGAGGGAAAAGCCACCAAACCAGGAGGTGGAAAAATCAGGGTTGGCGGCTTCACCCGGCCCCATCATCATGACCTCGTACAAAGTTCCCTGATGCTCAAAAAAACGGGCTTGTGCAAAAGCGGCTTCGCCTGTTGGCAACTTCCCTGTCATCGACATTTCATGAACGGTTTTACCCAGCCATTGAATGGGTTTTACTTCTGCTTTGCCCGCTGCAATGTTGTTGGCCACTGCCTGGGCCAAAGCATCGCGCAAGGCTGTACCTTGCCCGGCCAATTCGCCCTGCAAAGGCACGGTGCCCACCGCAAAATACAGGCCTTCAATTTGTGCCGCATGCAAGGTCAAAGGCACCTGCAAACCAATCAAGTCCATGGTCCGGGTGGCCTGCGCGGGTTTGTCGGGGAAAGTGGCCATGTAGCCGATGTCGGTATTGGGCACCACGCGCCAGTTGAACTGGGGAGAACAGGCCACCAGGGCGCATAATGCAAGCAGGGAGACAAAAAGTGCACGGCTTTGAGCAAAGGCTGTTTTCATGAGGCGCTTTGAGGCGAAAATTAGGCAGGTGCTCCATTGTAGGGGTACTTGATGCAGATCAATAGCAGTGATAACCAGAGTGTGAACAGAATGGGTATTGTGAAATTCAAATCAAAAGCAGCCGGCGACATTGTGATGTTCAAGTCCAATGCCGATCAACTGTTTCGAATCATGGGCATTGAACCCAGCGAGCGGGGCGTGATTGAGCCGCGCGACCTGGCCCATGCGCATGCGCAATTGGTTGCCGCCGTGAATGCCGAACGCATGGCCCGTGCAGAGAACCCGATTGACGAAGATGAACTAAGCGCTGAGGAAAAAATTGCCCTGAAAAACCATGTGGGCCTTGAACAAAGGGCTTACCCTTTGCTGAAAATGCTGGAAGAAGCAGCAAAAAAAGAAGTGGATGTGCATTGGGGGTTCTGATGAACCCCCTCAAAGTGTTTTAAGCGCTCGCTGCTTCGCGGCGGCGCACAGGCCCTGCAATGGCTTCAACCTGCGCTTGGGTTTTCTTGCCCAAACCGACCAAAAACCCCAGTTCGGCCACCACAAACAATGGGCCAATGGCCAGGCCGATCACGTCATCGACAAAAGCGGGTTTGCGGCCCTCGTAGTAATGGCCGACGAACTGGATAATCCAGCCCACCACAAAAATTCCCACGCCCGCGCCCAACCAAGCCATGGTACTCAGCGTTGCAAAGTGCCCCGCAATCAACAACAAAGCCCCATGAATGACAAACATGGCCAAACCGTAGGTGAGGCTGAGCTTGAGATAAAACAGGCTTGACAGCAGAAAAACCACCAAGGCTGGCGTTACCGCTATACCGGCCACATCGACTGATACGCGCGACAGCAAAATAAGCACCGACAGCACAATAATGGGCACGCCGACAAAGTGCGTGGCAATGTTGCGTGGGTCACGGTGGTATGTGGCATAGGTTGCCAATTGGTCGACCAACGTTCTCATGGCGTACTCTCCTTGAAGCGGCAATTGTTCTAAATATTTGATTTTGAGCGCTTATGGTTACAAATCAAGCCTGAAAGGTCTGTCAATTGCCTGACATTTGATGCTAATTTAGTAACAAAGGTGGAGACATGACAAAACAACAATGCAAACACACAACATTCAACAAATATTGAACCGCGGAAAGTGGTTTGCCAGTTTGCCCGGCAATCTTCAACAGGCTTTGCTAAAACACGGGGCACTTCGCCAATTCCAGAACGGCCAACGCCTGTTCTCGAGGGGCGATTGTGCTGATGGTTTGTATGCCGTGCTCAGCGGGTCGGTTCAAATTGTGGGCGCGAGTAAACATGGTGCGGAAGACAAGCACGTGATCCTGACACTGATTGACCCGCCCGACTGGTTTGGCGAAATTTGCCTGTTTGACCGTCAACCCAGAACCCACGATGCCCTGGCCGATGGACCTGCCACCGTATTTCATGTGCGGCAGGCCCTGCTGGACCAACTGATTTCAGAGAACCCCAATTACTGGCGCGAATTTGGCCTGCTCTTGACCCAGAAAGTACGCCTTATTTTTGGGGCCATTGAAGACGCGGCACTGCTGCCCACTCCGATGCGCCTGGCGCGCCGTTTGCTGCAAATGGCAGAAGGCTATGGCATACGATCGGACAGCAGCACGGTGAGTGCGAGAACCCTTCACGTGTCGCAAGAAAAACTCTCGGCCATGCTGTCCATTTCACGACAAACAGTGAACCAAATGCTGAAAGAACTTGAGCATGAAGGTTTGCTGCAATTGGGACGGGGAAATATTGAAATTCTGAATCTTGAGGGTTTGAAACAAAAGGGCCAGATCAACTAGCTGCATCCAAAACCCTCCACCCGGTGTTCCCTCTGTGTCGACTTGTAGTTTGACACCTGTTTCAGGCATTAACGACAGAGGGATTCAAATGAAATTCAAGAAAAAATTTGTGGCGCTGGCTTTGTCCAGTTTGGTGTTAGGTGGTTGTTTTTCGGATGATGACAACCTTTCCTTGAGTGCCGGGGATGTGTTCTTGCTGACAGACGCAAACCAGTTGGCATCATTAAACAGGGACAACCCGACGCAACTTAGAACCAGCACCCAGCTTAGTGGTTTCATGACCAGCGGCGAAGTAGCCATTGGCATGGACTTCCGCCCTTTCAACGGCAACCTGTATGTCGTGACCAAAGATGCGAGCGATGTAGGGCGTGTTTACACCGCCAACACAACAAGCGGCGCATTGACTTTCATTGCCACCTTGGTAGCTGACCCTGCTGATGACTCCCCTGGAAATGCCGCGTACACCACTTTGTTGGGCGACAATTTTGGTGTGGACTTCAACCCAGCCGCTGATGCATTGCGCGTCGTGAGTGACGCTGGACAGAACTTGCGCATTTTCCTGGACGAGGATCGCAGGCCCACAAAAACAGCCGGGCAAACCATCACCGACCTGGAAATTAACGGTGGCCCAGCCAATGCCGAAACCACAGGTGCGGCGTACACCAACTCATTCGACGGCACCAGCAGCACTCGCCTGTTTGACATCGACACAGTCAATGGCCGACTGGTTCAACAAAATGCCAACCCCGGAACATTGACCGACATTGCACCGCTGGGTGTGACTGCAACTGCTGTCAATGGATTCGATATTGATCCGGAAACGAATGTGGGCTACGCACTGCTGACCGTGGGCGGCAGCAAGGGTTTGTACACCGTGCGTATTCCTGACCCCGCAGAGACATTGCCCATCGCGACCAACGCGGCCGCGCTTGTTGGCAATGTGAACATTACTGGCAATGTGATCGGGCTGGCTGTTGAACTGAACGAAAACCCGACTGTGGTTGGATTGAACGGAACTTTGACTGCACCAACCCTGTTCAGCTTCACCTTGCGCACACCAAACACAATTACCACTCCGGTTGCGGTGACTGGTTTGGCCACCGGCGACCAGTTGCTGGGCATCGATGTACGCCCAGCCACTGGCGAGCTGTATGGTTTTGTGCGCAACGGCACGGATGGCAAGTTGTACACCATCGATCCCGAATCGGGCGAGGCCACACTGGCATCCGAATTGACCAATGCAATCGCAATGGGCCCCGCACTGGTATTTGATGCCAGTAAAAATTACAGCATCGATTTCAATCCTGCAGCGGATCGCTTGCGTCTGGTCAGCTCTGGTATTGGTGATGGTGAAAACTATCGTATCAATGTAGACACGGGTGCAACCATCATAGAACGAGACCAGACGGCTGCACCGGGTGGAGACCCCGCTGGCGGAGACCTTCGACCAGACGCTGGTGCGCCAACACCAGCAGCAGCGGATTTCAGCGTGACGCAAATTGCGTACACCCGAAACTTCTCCTCGACCATCCGCCCGACCCCACCTACAAAAATGTTTGACATTGATGCGACCAATTCAACATTGCTGCAACAGCTACCGCCAAACACCGGTTTGCTCAGGCAAATTGGTGCGATCGGTAGCACCTTGGACAACTTTGCCGGCTTTGATGTGGTGGGTGGTGACGATGGTGCCCGTGTGATTGCAGGACGTGTCGGTACAACCGGACCATACAGCCTGTTTGACATCAACTTGAGCAGTGGTGCTGCAAGTGCAGCCAGCGCGCTGATTGGCGCAGGTGCCACGAACCAGATTGGTGGTAGCACTGGACCATCGGACCTTCGTGATCTTGCAATCATTTACAACCAGCAATAATGTGCTTGTTGAGACATAAAAAAACCCCGGTTCAAAAGACCGGGGTTTTTTTATTCACGCTATCGAATTTACTTCAACGCCACCGCTGTCCCGATGAACATGATTTCACCGGATGGGCGATTGCCCAAGGGCGACCCACCTGCCGGTTCCAGCGTCACTTCAAACAACTGTTTTTCGACCAGTTCAGGCAGCTTGTCCGCGCGCACCACCATGGGTTTGCCCCATTCCATCAGCCCCAATGAGGTAGGCCCGGGATCCGAGGGTGCTTTGGTCCACAATTGCAGGGTTTTGCCCATGTTCGCGGGGTTGCCTTCAATTGGAAGATTACCGATTTGATACACGCGAATGGTGTCATCCGGCATGGCTTCAACCAACCATTCAGTGGTTTTGTCAGGGCTTTTCATCACTGCAACATAACGTGGGCCATCATTGGGCGCTTGGCCTGCTCCCAGCAACTGCACACCCAACACCACCGCAGCAGTGCTTGCTGCAACAGCCCAACCTTTCCACAACCAGGAGAAAGGCGAAGAGCCCGCTACGGCAGTTTTTTCACCGTTCAAAGCAATTGAACGGTCTACTTTTGCCCACACTTTCGCGCTGACGGGCTCTTGCTCAAACTTTCTGGACATGGCGGCGAAATGTTCAGTCCAGCTGCTCACTTCTTTGGCCAGCTCGGGGTCCTGGTTCAAGCGCCGCTCGAAATCCTGTCGCTCAGCGTCTGTCATTACGCCGAGCACGTACTCGCCAGCCTCTACAATCTTGGCTTCTGTCTGCGTCGTCTCTGTCATGACAAACACTCCTTCAGTTTCAACAATCCCCGGCGTATCCAGCTTTTCACGCTGCCGAGGGGCGAATTCAATCGTTCTGCAATTTGCTCATGGGTATAACCATCCACAAAGGCCAGCACGATGGCGTTGCGCTTGGTTTCATCCAGCTTCCCCAAACACACACTGAGCTTTTCTGCTTCCTGGGCCAATTCCTGATTGTCATTGGTCGACAATTCCGGCACGTCATGCTCTTCAGTAGACACTTCCATCAGCCGCTTGCGTACAGCATTCAACGCTTGGTTACGCACCACCGTGTACACCCAACCGCGAGCCGATCCCAGGGCGGGTGAGTATAACCGAGAACGGTTCCAAACCTTGACCATGGCGTCATGTAAAACTTCTTCAGCCAATTCACGCCGCTTCACAATTCGATAGGCCACTGCAAACAGCCAACGGCTGTCACGTGCGTAAATGGCCTGCAATGCAAACTTCTCACCGCGCGCGCAGGCCAGAAGCGCCGCCTCGTAGTCAAAGTCGCTGGGGTCAGGAGAATATTTTTCGGTCACGTTAACACTACTCGCTGCAAGGTCAAACAGATGCAAAGAAAAGGGCAAAACAGGTTTGCCCACCCGCTTGGGTTATCAGTAAAAACTGAATCAGTCCTCAAGCATGGCACGCAGCATCCAGGCGGTTTTCTCGTGAATATCCATGCGCTGCGTCAGAATGTCCGCAGAGGGTTGATCATCGCCGTCTTCGATGATCGGGAAAATTTCACGGGCAGTGCGTGCAATCGCCTCGTGGCCCTTGGCAAGAATTTCCACCATTTCCATGGCCTTGGGCGGCTTGGCAGGGGCGTCTTTCAAAGTACTCAGCTTCGCAAATTCGGCATAAGAACCCGGCGCGTGAAAACCCAATGCACGAATACGCTCGGCAATGGGGTCCACCGCATTCCACATCTCGGTGTACTGCCCCATAAACATGGTGTGCAAGGTGTTGAACATTTTGCCAGTCACATTCCAGTGAAAGTTGTGCGTGGTCAGGTACAGGGTGTACGTTTCGGCCAACAAGCGGCTAAGGACCTGAGCAATCGCGGCACGCTTGGCATCGGGAATACCGATGTTGATCGAAGGCATGTCAGGTTTTTTTGCGGCTGCTTTTGCCATCAGGAAGCTCCTTTGCTTAACAATGAATATTTCATAGACCCAAGGGATTGGAAATAGTTGCCACCCCGTTGATGTGCACCGACCCGAAGTACAGTTTGCCATCAAAGGGGGTGACCTGCGTGATGTAGTAGTAATAATCACTGGCCTTCACGGCTTGAAGGTTGGCGATCACGGTACCCTCGGGATTGATGGCCAACGCCATGGCCTTGGGCTTGATCGGAAACTCCACATAGTTGAGCAATTTTGCCATTGCTTTTCGTACAGCGGGTTTGTCGGCCAGTGAATCCAGCAAGGGGTCACGTAAACTGGGTATGGCCACCCAGTAATTGCCGTCTGTGTCGGTGCGAATGTTGTCGGGAAATCCAGGCAACCCTTCGACGAATATATCGCTGGTTCCTGCCTTCTCACCTTGTAACCAATACCGCACAATCCGGTATTCTCCGGTCTCATTCACCAACACATAATCGCCATTTTTCGACGTTGTGACACCGTTGGCAAATTGCAAGTCGCTGAGTAATGTTTTCGTTTCACCGGTTTGAAAATCGTATTGAAGCAAACGTCCGTTCAATCCGTGTTCAAGCACATCGAGTACATAATTGTTCAAGTCAAACTTGCTCGATGCATCTGAAAAATAGGCGTATCGCCCATCGGCACTCACTGCCACATCATCCACAAACTTGAAGGGCAAGCCCTGCGATTCAGTGGACAACACAGTGATTTCTCCCTGCAGTGTCACTTTCAACAAACCCTTGATTGCATCGGCCACCACCAAAAATCCATCCGGGTGAAACACCAAGCCCAAAGGGCGGCCCTTCGTGTTGGCAATCAAATCGAAGGGTGTTGTTTGGGGGCTTTGCTCAACCTGTAATTTTGCGGGATCAAAGCGAACAATCTCGCCGGTGTTCATGCCGGTGTACAGCAAACCATCGGGCCCCGGGGCGATCGACTCGGGCTGTAACAAATTGTAAGTACCAAATACTTCAGCTTTCTCAAGCAGACTGTTGCTTGCGTAGGGTCCGGAAGTAAGGCTGGGCATGGGTGCTGGCTTCCAGGCCACGGGTTCCACAGGCGTAGAACCAAACACCACCACTCCACCAATTACAGCCACTGGCAGCAAAACCACTGCAATCAAAACTTTGCCCAAAGCACGCATATTGTTGACACCTTGTAATTTCCGTTAGCATGGATGATATCGGAGGAAACAAGCCGAACCGCCAAAATAATCAGGAGACACGTTGTGAATTTCGAACCCAGCGCCAAGGCGCAAGACTTTGTACAGCGCGTACGCGCCTTCATGCAAACCGAAATTGCCCCGCTAGAGGCGGCTTACTGGGACAAAATTGAGGCCCAGTGCAATGGGCGAGAATGGGTCAACTGGCGCATTCCGCCTGAAATGGAAGCCCTGAAAAGCAAGGCACGCGAAGCAGGCTTGTGGAATATGTTTTTGCCCGACGACAAACTGGGTGCGGGCCTGAGCACCATGGAATACGCACTGATTGCCGAGGAAACCGGCCGCAGCCTGATGGCGCCCGAAGTGTTCAACTGCAATGCGCCCGACACCGGCAATATGGAAGTGCTGTGGAAATATGGCAATGCCGAGCAGAAAAAAGAATGGCTAGAGCCTCTTCTTGCAGGTGAAATTCGGTCTGTATTTTGCATGACCGAGCCCGACGTGGCCAGCAGCGACGCCACCAATATGCAAGCCACCGCCACGCTGGAGGGCGATGAAGTGGTGATCAACGGCACCAAGTGGTGGAGCAGTGGTATTGGCGACCCGCGTGCAAAAATTGCCATTGTCATGGCGCGCACCGAAAACCCCGATTTAGACCGACACCACCAGCACACCATGGTGCTGGTGCCTTTGAATACCCCGGGCGTAACCATCAAGCGCATGCTGCCCGTGTTCGGCACTTACGACGAACCACATGGCCATGGTGAGGTGGAGTTCAACAATGTGAGCGTGCCCCTGGGCAATGTGATTGCGGGCTTGGGCAAAGGCTTCGAGATTGCGCAGGGTCGCTTGGGCCCAGGGCGCATTCACCACTGCATGCGCTGCATTGGTGCAGCTGAAGAGTCGCTGGACCTGATGATCAAACGCGGTATTTCACGCGTGGCATTTGGTAAGCCTCTAATCAACCTGGGAGGCAACCGTGAACGCGTGGCTGAAGCACGCCTGGCAATTGATCAGGCACGCCTGCTGACCTTGTATGCAGCCTGGAAACTCGACCAGCTTGGTGCACTGGGCGCCATGACCGAGATCGCTGCAATCAAAGTGGTAGCGCCCAACGTGCTGGAGCAAGTGGTGGACATGGCCATTCAAATGCATGGTGGGGCAGGCGTAAGCCGGGACACTCCGCTTTCCGGTTTCTACATTCAAGCGCGTAGCCTGCGTTTGGCCGATGGTCCGGACGAAGTGCACAAGGGTGTGATTGCCCGCATCGAGTTGATGAAGCGGGGTTTCAAATAATGACTGATTCAGCAAAATCGGTTTTGGACGTAGGCACTGCAGTTCGACAAGGCGAAGAATTAAATACCGATGTGGTCACTGGCTGGCTTCGCACACAAGGCCTTGCCCTGAGTGACAAACCGGAGTTGACACAATACTCCGGTGGCGCTTCCAACTGGACCTACCGGCTGAAGTATCCGGAAGCCGACTTGATACTGCGTCGCCCCCCGAAAGGCACCAAAGCCAAAGGTGCGCACGACATGGGGCGCGAGTTTCGCATTCAAAGCCTGTTAAAACCGGTGTACCCCTATGTGCCGAATATGGTGGGGCACTGTGCGGATGAATCGCTGATTGGCAGTGAGTTTTACGTGATGCATCGCATTGAGGGCATTATTCCGCGCAAGCACATGCCGCGCGGTGTGCAGCTGGATCGCGAGCAGGCCCGGCAACTCAGCATCAACTTTCTTGATCGGCTAATCGAGCTACACCAAATCGACATTCACACCAACGGACTGAATACCCTCAGCAAAGGTGCAGGTTACACGCGGCGCCAGCTGGACGGCTGGAACCAACGCTACGACAAGGCACGCACCTGGAATGTGAGCTCATTCAACAAGGTGCGGCGCTGGCTTGATTTGAATTGCCCGGAGGATGTGAAGCTGTGCATGATTCACAATGACTGGCGTCTGGACAATGTGGTGCTGAACCCTGCCAACCCCACCGAAATTATTGGCGCCCTGGATTGGGAACTGGCCACGGTGGGAGACCCGCTGATGGACCTGGGCAGTGTGATCACATACTGGGTGCAGGGCGATGACAACTTCTTGATGAAGATGCTTCAACGCCAGCCATCGAACCTGCCTGGCATGATGACCCGCCAGGAAATGGTGGATTACTACATGCAAAAAACCGGGATACACACCAACAACTGGACTTTCTACGAAGTGTTTGGCTTGTTCAGAATCGCCGTGATTGCACAGCAAATTTATTACCGCTATTACCACAAGCAAACCCGCAACCCGGCATTCAAAAACTTCTGGATTATGGTGAATTATTTTGATTGGCGTTGTAAGTCGCTGATCAAAAAATCAGGTTAAACACGCATGGGAACAATCTATTTGGTTCGTCACGGGCAAGCCAGTTTCGACAGCGCTGATTACGACAATCTGTCGGATCTTGGGCAACTGCAAGCTGCACAGTTGGGCGCCTGGTTCAAGGCCCGAAAAATTCGTCTGCATGGCTTTTTTAGCGGCAGCATGAACCGGCATTTGCAAACAGCGCAGGCTTTTGCAAGTACCTATGGCGTATTTCAAGACCCTGTGCAACATGCCGGTTTGAATGAGTATGACCATGAGGCGATTTTGCAAGCGTTGATTGGACAATACGACGACCCCGATGCATTCGAAAAACAGGTGATGCAAAACGCAGACCCCCGCAAGGCCTTCCAGCAGATTTTCGAGAAAGCGATTGCGCGTTGGGTGAGTGGAGAACACGACTCCGACTACCCCGAAAGTTGGCGCACATTCAAAACCCGTGTCATGACGGGTTTGGGCTCGGTGACCGCGCAAGCCATGCAATTGAAACAGGGCACAGGTTCAGCCAATGTGGTGGTGTTCACTTCCGGCGGGCCAATTACGGCTGTGGCTCAAAACCTGTTGCAATTGCCCGATACAAATGCATTCAACTTGAACTGGATGATCACCAATTGCAGTGTCAGCAAGCTGTTGTTTGGACAACGCGGAATCAGCCTGGCCAGCTTCAACGAGCAAGCCCACTTTGAAGGTGAAATTGCCGGTGTGTTGGCAGACCAGGCCAATGGGCTGGAAGCGTTCGCCACCAAACCCAATGGCTTGATCTCGTATCGCTGATCTTAGTTGGCCTTCTTGATCTCGGTGACTGTGTAGTTCGAGCCTTCCTGCTTCACATTGAACTTCACTTTGTCGCCCTCTTTCAGGCCTTCCAGCATGGCTTTGTCAGAAACACCAAACACCATGGTCATGGGTGGCATTTCAACACTTTTAATTTCACCGTGCTTCACGGTGATCTTGCCGGTGTTCTTGTTGATTTTGCGAATTTCGCCGTCTGCCATTTCAGCCGAAGCTGCACTCGCTTTCGCTTCCTTCGCACCGTGATTGTGCTCGTGCCCGCCAACATGCACCGTGTGGTCGTTGGCATAAGCTGCACTTGTGCCCAACAAAGCCAAAGCGATTGCACTCAGTTTCAAGGTATTTTTCATGGTTTTACTCCTTTAAAAATTAATTGGCAGCCACAGTGATTGTGCCCACCATACCCGCCTGAAAATGGCCTGCAATCAGGCAGGCAAATTCAAACATGCCAGCCCGGTTAAAAGTCCAAACAATCTCCCCGGTTTGTCCAGGGTTCACGTGTGCCATGTAGGGCTCGTCGTGTTCCATACCGGGAAACTTCAACATCAACTCCGCATGCTTTGCGTTTTCAGCGGGGGTTCCGATCACAAACTCATGCAGCAACGCCCCACTGTTGCGCACCACAAAGCGAATGGTTTCACCCTGCTTCACGCTCAATCTGCCCGGGCTGAAACGCATGTCGTCGCCCATGCTGACTTCCACGGTTCTGTTTGCCGATTTCACGTCGCCTGCAATGCCCCAGTCGGTTTGCTCTTTCAGCACCGGCGCAGTGCTGCTTTTTTTCTCGCCATGCGCCAGCGCAACATTACTCACGCCTCCCATTAACGCAACGAAGACCAATAAAACACTTGAGAAGTTCAACATTTACTTTCCTTTACTCAAATGCCAATCAGTGACCTGAATGGCCTGTCGGTTTACGCACCTGTAACTCAATGTGCGGCTGGTTTTTTTGCGCAAGCTTCATGCTGGGCTGCCCGGCGCTGCTACTTCGTTTGGGCTTGGCCAACTCACCTGTGAACTCATACGCCACAGTGCCCTCGGGGTGCTTGTACCAACCGGGGTCGGAATAATCACCAGGCTTTTGATCCTTGCGCACTTTCAGCATGCTGAACATGCCACCCATTTCCACCGATCCAAAAGGCCCTTCGCCCGTCATCATGGGGATGGTGTTGTCTGGCAGGGGCATTTGCATTTCGGCCATGTCGGCCATGCCACGCTCACCCATGACCATGTAGTCCGGAATCAGGTTGGTGATCTTCTTGGTCATGCCCCGGTGGTCTACACCAATCATGGTGGGCACATCGTGGCCCATGGCATTCATGGTGTGGTGGCTTTTGTGGCAGTGAAATGCCCAGTCGCCTTCCTCATTGGCGATGAATTCCATTTGCCGCATTTGCCCTACTGCAATGTCCACGGTCACTTCAGGCCAGCGAGAATTTTTCGGTGTTGGACCGCCATCAGTGCCAGTCACCTCAAACTCATGGCCATGAATGTGAATGGGATGATTAGTCATCGTCAGGTTACCCACGCGAATTCGCACGCGGTCATTCTTGCGCGCCACCAAAGGTGAAATGCCGGGAAACAAACGGCTGTTCCATGTCCACAAATTGAAGTCGAGCATGGTCATGATTTTCGGTGTGTACGCGCCTGGATCAATGTCATAGGCATTGAGCAAGAAGCAGTAATCACGGTCCACATCGCTGATCAGCGGGTTTTTGTTTTTGGGGTGGGTTACCCAAAAGCCCATCATGCCCATGGCCATTTGCACCATTTCATCGGCATGCGGGTGATACATGAAGGTGCCGGGCCTGCGTGCTTCGAATTCATACACAAAGGTTTTGCCTGATGGAATACCTGGCTGATTAAGCCCGGTAACACCGTCCATGCCGTTGGGCAAACGCTGGCCGTGCCAGTGAATGCTGGTGTGCTCGGGCAGCTTGTTGGTCACAAAAATTCGCACCCGGTCACCCTCCACCACCTCAATGGTTGGGCCGGGGCTTTGGCCGTTGTAGCCCCACAAGTGTGCTGTCATGCCGGGGGCCATTTCACGCAACACGGGCTCGGCCACCAAGTGGAATTCCTTCACACCCTGGTTCATGCGCCAAGGCAAGGTCCACCCGTTTAAGGTGACCACAGGGTTGTAAGGGCGGCCAGTATTGGGCACCAAGGGGGGCATGGTGTCAGGCGATGTTTGTAAAATGGGTTCAGGCAAAGCGCTCATCGCCACTTTGCTGACACTGGCCGCAGCCACTGCGCCGCCGGTGAGTGCAGCGGCCTTGAAAAATTCTCGTCTCGAAGTCATTTTGAAGATCCTTTCATTTAGTGGCCACCGCCAGCGTCGCCGCCAGCACTTGCTGCCGCGCCGCTAACTGACACCATCATTGGCTTGCCCACTACCGTGGCTTGCAAAGCGGCATCGGCCCGCCAGAAATCGGCCTGGGCATTGATGGCTTGAACCACTGTGTTTACCTGGTCACGGCTGTCAGCCAACAGTTCGAATACCCCGATGAACATGCCGTTGTAACGCAACACGTTTTCATCGGCGATGGTTTGCTTCAAAGGCAAAATTTCATCGCGGTAATGGCGGGCGATGTCGTAGGTGGTGCGGTAGGCAGAATAGCTTTCACGCAGGGTCGATTGCGCCCCCCGCAAGGTGGCCTCAAGCCGGTTGGCTGCAGCCAGAGTATTGGCATTGAAGGCATCACGCTTCATGCCGCCCCAATCAAAAATCGGCAGAGCCAATTCAAGCTCATACCCCTTTTTGTTGTTGCGCTCACCAGTGTCGTTTTCAAAAATTGTGTCATAACGAATGCCAGCCTCTATGTCCAGAAAACTGGCCACATTGCCCAAGCCCTGCGCTTTGGCATTGGCCTCAAAGCCTTGTTGGGCCATTCGCACATCCAAACGGTCTTCGGCACGCTTGGCCACCTCAGTTGGGGCCTTTGGCGCGTCAGGCAAGTCGGGTAGCCGATCGGGTAACTTCAATTGCGTAGCCTGTTCAGCGTTCAAGCCGAGCATGCGTATCAGCGCTTCGCGAGTGGCCGTGGCTTTGTGCCGTGTGGCAGCCAGGTTCAGGGCTGCATCGGCATAAAAGCTTTGTTGGCGCGCGCGCTGCAAGCGGGTGAAGTTGCCCACCTCCTGCATGCGGCGGGCCAGTTCAGCGCTTGTTTGCGCGCTTTCAAACACCTGTTGGGCGTAGCTGTGTGCCTGTCGAGCAGCCACTGCATCCACCCAGGCTTGCCGCACCTGGGTTACCTGGTCCACCACACTGCTGGTCAGCTGCAATTGAGCACGGTCGATTTGCGTGCGGGCAATGCCCTGGCGGGCAGGGAGGCTCAACAAATCAAGCAAACCAAAACTCAGCAAGCGACCCAATTCCAATTCGTCTTTAATGCGCACACGTTCGAACGCAAACACCGGGTTGTGAATGCGGCCACCTTGAGCGGCCTGTGCGGCTTGTGCCCAGTTCTCGGCCAACACGGTTTGAAACTGCGGGCTGTGGGTCAACATCAACTCGACAGCAGCTGGCTGGCTAAGTGGTTCCTTTAGAATCTCACTGGCCTTGCTCGCCATGGCTTGGCGTTGTTCATCGGTTTGAACAAGGCTCAGTTTGCCGTTGGTGAAGCTGCTCAATTCCTGATTGGTTTGATCCACCGATTCATCAATGTTCACCGTGGCACAACCCGCCAGAACCAGAACCGCCAAAGCAATAGTTGTCTTTTTCAGAATACGGGGGGTGTTCATTGGGCACCTCCGTGATTGTGAGCCTCGGGCTTGGCAGCTTCCTTGCCGCTTGCCGACTGCTCCTTGGCCTTGTCTTCATAAGGCTCGCGGGCATACACGCGCCAACCGCCTATTTCATCAACCAGTTGGTTTGCCTTGGGCCAGTTTTGTATTTCCGGATCGGAATAGGCTTGGTAGCCTTCAAACACCGATCGGTATTCAAGTTCTTGCACAGCTTGTTCAGCATGGGCAGGCAAAGCCGATGCAAGCAACAGCAGTGCGAATGGGGAATGGAACTTCATAGATCCTCGCAATCATTCAATACACAAGGCTTGCAGGGTTTTTCCCCGGGCAAGCCCACGAATCAAATGGCGAGTATTTTGGGCGGTCGGTCTATCCGCCGTGTGTCGGCAGAGTGAGGCAGTTGCGGCGACTCAACTGGGTGCATGGCATCCGGTTGAATGGCATTGAAGCTGGCCTGGGTCACCGGCAGCAACACTACGGCGCAGGTGGGTGCACAGTTGCAGCATCCGTGAAGTGACTTCATCAATTTTTTGGAAGAGTCCGGGTCGGCCTGCACGTCCATGGCGTGCATGCTGTGGTCCATGCCATCCTGGGTCATGGCACTGTGATTCATGTCACCGTGGTCGGTCATCTGACTGGATTTGGTCGGATTTCCATTCAAATGGCATGCGTACATGCTGGCCTGCGCCATGCCCTGAACAGGCAACGCAAGCAACATCAGCCACATGAGGAAGGTCCGAACCATTTTTGTCATAACCGGCAACATACCATTGCAATTCAGACAGGGCAAGCTGGGGAAAGTTGCAAACAGGGGTGCATTTATCCCAGGGCTTTGAGCAATTTCAATTGTTCAAGCAACAACATGCGCACAACCTTGTCTTGCAGAGTTCGGGGCTTGGTCAGCTTCATTCTTTCAAGATAAGGCAATGCAGGTTCAGGCAATTTGCCAGTAAACACGGTCTTCAACAGCAGCTTCCATTTGGGTGTCGTGGCTGCTTGCGCCTTCACACCTTTTAAAGCCTGGGCCAATACCCATTCCTGTTCGGTAAAGTCGCAACCCAGGGGGAAAGGAGGCAAAACCTGTTTCTCCAAGAATGTATTCAATCTGCGAATCAGGTTCTCTGGCGTGTTGTGACGGAATTGCTCTGGAATTTCATAGCCTGGTTCGATTTTTCCAGCTGCCTTGGCCTGCGTGAGCAATTCACCCTGAAACCGTGAGTCGGCTACATGAATCAAGGCCTTGGCCACCTCAGAATCGGACTTCGCCCGCAAATCGGCAATGCCGTACTCGGTCACCACAATGTCTCGAAGGTGCCGGGGTATCGTGCAATGGCCATAGCTAAATACAATATTGCTGCTGGCTTGGCCACCAGCTTCATTCTCCCGCACGGCCCGCACCATTAAAATGCTGCGTCCAGTCGGCAATTTGTGCGCCATGGACACAAAATTGTATTGCCCACCCACACCGGAAATGACTCGCCCATCGGCCAAACCATCCGACACCACGGCGCCACTCAGCGTGGCCATGATCCCGGTGTTTACAAACCGGGCATGTTCACGTTGGGCACTGTACAGGGCGTGGTTCAAATCAAGCTGATTGACATGCTCCACACCCAGCATGTGAATCAAATTACGCTTGGCAACAGGCATGTTTTTCAAGGCCGCGTACATGGTGTTCGGCCCTAGAAAAAAGCCTGCATGCAGCACGGTGCCATTCACCAATTCAGTGCCCAAACCATGCTCAGCCAATGCACTTCGCGTGTATGTCTCGGCCAAATTGGCCAACACACGCTGGCCATTTGGCAACACCAAGTGCACCCCATCCAGCACAACACCTGCAGCCAACAGGCCGTGCCGTTTCAACACTGCAAAATCTTCTGGCCTTATTTCCCGCACACCCAAACTGGCCAAATCGTCCAGAACTGAGGCAGTCAATTGCTCGGGGTTGCACTTGCCTTGGTGAATCAGTCGCTGCAAAGCCCAGTGATCGTAAACCTTGCGCTTGAGCACCCCGGCCTGCATCAAATGCAAAAAGCCATCCACAAACATTTCAGTGGCGCCATACAAACCGGTTTGAAAGGGTTGTTGGCCACCAATTTGTTCAGCAAGCGAAGTGTTTGCCGCTGACCAATTCATCGCCTCGATTACCCGACGATAATTCGCGTTGTTGGTGTGCCGCAGGCCAAGCGCATGCACCACTGCATCACCCAATGCGCCGATGCCCACCTGCAAAGTGCCGCCATCTTTAATCAATGCGCTGGCATAAAAGCCCAAAGCGTAATCGGCAAGACCCACCGGCAGCTTGGGCGTTGAAAACAGCGTTGTGGTGTAGCGCGGGTGGTCCACCACCAAATCAAATTCATCGCTTGGTACCACGGCGCTGTGCGCCATATAGGGCAAGTTCTGGTTCACCACACCCACCAACAGGTGCGACCTCTCGCTGTCTCGCAACAAACGCACCAGTTCAATCGAGGTGTCGGGGTTACAACTCAGGGAATACTCGGAAGCCTCACCGTCGCCAGGTTTGCACACTGCCTGCATCGCCAGGTTACAACCTTGCTCGTAAATATCGCGGGCCGCCGTGGTGTAGTTGGTGCTGACATAATTTTGCTGTGCATTGGCATTGCCCATGCGGCTGCCTGGCTTGAAGAAGAACTCATGCAGCTTTACATTGGCAGGCAACTTGCCTTGGGTGGCGTCGACTGCATAAAGCAAATCAGGGCAATCACCCCACACTCGGTCTACAAAAGGCTGCAAAAACGCGGCCTCGATTTCCGAGCTTGCCACTGGCTTTTCCAGAGACAGAGCAGTGAGTATTGTCAAATGAATGGATGAATCCGCCTTGGCGCGCTGGTACAAGGCGTTGATCAGCTCGGGAGGTTTGCCCAAACCCAAAGGCAAGCCAACCCGAATGTCCTTGCCCAGGCGTTGAAGAATTTCATCCACACACTGCTCAACATTGTCCAGAATCAGGGGTTGTGTTGTGCAGTGTGTCGGCATGAATTCTCGCAAAAGTTAAGCAGGCACCTTCATGTTCGCGGCAATTGCGCCAGCGGCCATGGCGGCCGGAGACTGATTCAAATAGGCTTGCGCCAATTCTGTTGAACCTTCTTTGGAAGGATCGTACCACGGGCTGAAATAAGGCAATTGCTGCATCACCAGCCAAAGCGGGTTAGGCAACAACTGCTTGCGCGAGGCCTTGAACCATTCAATCCACATCCAGGGTTTGTACACCGCCGGCTTTTTCTTGGCGAAACGGGGATCTTGCCCTGCAATATTGGCTGCGCCGTCTACCCACAAACCGATGATCATGGGCACCACAATTGCGGCCAGGTAATAGCGGGACAAGTAATCGCCACCGAGGTGTTTGTACAAATCAAAAGCCACGCTGCGGTGTTCAACTTCTTCGGCGCCGTGCCAGCGAATCAGGTCCAGCAGCACCTGGTCCGAATTCAGTTCATCCCATTTTTTATTCTCCAGCACATACATGCCCAGCACGCAGGTCATGTGCTCAATAGTCGCCACCAAGCCCAAGCGGGCCAACAGCCAGCGGCGCTCCAGCCATGCGGGTACTTTTTTCCCAAAGGGGGTGTCGTCCAGCACCACATCGAACAACCATTTCATCAATCGCTGGTTGCGCTCGGTCTTGATGCCACGCGCAGCCAGATATTCTTCAGTGGCGGAACTGTGCCCGCGCGCATGCATGGCCTCTTGCTTGATGAAACCGCGCACGTCCTCTTTCAACTTCTCATCAGTGACCAAGGGCAGGGCCTTGTTGTACAGGCGGCAAAACCAGAATTCGCCAGCAGGCAAAATCAGATTGATCTCGTTGATGAAGTAACTTGCGTAGGGCTCGTTGGGGATCCAGTCGATGGGCGTTTCCGACCAATCAAACTTCACATTGCGTTGCTTCAAGGGCACGTCGGTGTTCGACGCAGGGCGCACGGCTTTTTTTCGCGCAGCAGTGGTGGCGGTCATGGTGGGTCTCCAACAGCTATGTTTAGGATGACATTCTTTGATGTCATGGTTTGATCATAACCGGGAAGTGGCAGAACCGATAGTGGATTTGCTCTAGGAGAATAAAAGACATATCTTGGTGGCAAAAATGCTACCATTTATCATGGTTGTTGTAATTGACACCAACGTATTTGTCTCAGCCTGCCTCGGCAACGGCGACAGCACTCGAGTCATCGAGGCGGTGCTTCTCGAAAAGATTCACCCCTTGATTGGAACAGCTTTGGTCAATGAATATGAAGCCGTTTTGTCAAGACCAAGCTTGTTCAAAACAAGCCGCTTGAACGACGATGAAAGAAACAAGCTTCTGGATTTGTTTTTTTCGAAATGCAACCTCCAAAAGGTGTACTTCAACTGGCGACCTAATCTTCGAGATGAAGCAGACAATCATTTAATCGAACTGGCGATTGCGGGCAATGCACAGGCGATCGTGACCCAGAATGTAAAGGACTTCAGAGGAACAGAATTGTTCTTCGATGGTTTGAGGATTCTGACCCCAAACCAGATTTTGAAGGAGGTTTGAATGGCAGCTTTAACTGTGCGCCTATCGGACGAAAAACATGCACGCCTGAAAGCACTGGCCAAGGCACGTGGCATTCCGCTCAATGCGCTAATTGATGAAATGACCACTCAAATGCTGGCTGAATTTGACGCAGAAACCCGATTTCAAGTCAGAGCCATGCGCGGTAGACAATTACCGATTGAAGAGGGACTGGTTTTGCTGAACAAGGCACGTGGCGAACTTACTTCCACGGGAGGGTCTTCCCAAGAGGTTTTGCACGAGAGATCCAAACTATACGTTCCACCTTCTGCAGGTAAATCTGAATATGCCGGGTACTTTACGCTGACCAAAACAGCCGACAAGCAATATCAATTCAGATTACACAGCGGTGCACATGAAATAATTTTAATCAGTCAAGTTTTCGACTCGAGAAAAGAGGCGGAAAATGCGATTAAGACATTGCAGAAAGCCTCAACGGACGCATTTCAGATTAATTTTGATTCTGGATCAATCGCCGATCTGAAACTTGGAGCGCTTGCCTTTGAGTTGCGTGACGATCTCGTAATCGCCAAAGGCGCGGCCAAAGCATTTGTCAGCCGTCTGGTTGAACTCTCAAAAACCAGTCGTATCCATTAAAACGGGCGCCCACACAACACGCCAAACCAATTGTGTGGGCTTAAAATGATTCAAACAGTGGAGTCTTTCACGGTGGTCGACTTGCCATTGGTTTTCACAGACTCAATACCGTTGTCGCAACCGGATTCAGTGGCATACATCTGGCTGGAACCAATAATTTGATGATTGGCAGCTTTCAGGTTGAAATGGTGCTTGCCATTGGCAGCCACTTTTTTCTCATACCGGGCAGCATCACCGCAGTTTTTCTGAACCGACTCAATGCCGTTTTCAGCTGCTGCTTTGGTTTTGTAAAGCTCGCTGGTCAGAATAATTTCATGGTTGCCTGCTTTCAAGGCAAATTTAAACTGACCATCGCTGCTCTTGCTTAACTCGAAATAACCTGCCATCTCCAACTCCTTTGCATGAATTATTGGTGAATGCTTTGGGCTAACCCATTTCGGTTATATCACAGGGTTGTGAAACTTCACCACCAGAAACAAAAACGGCGGCTGGTTGCCCAGTCGCCGTTCCTTGGCACTTCAATTGCCCATTTATTCCTTGAAAGCCACCTGTTCGGCATTGAAACCGCCGCCCAAAGCACGAATCATGGCCAGGGTTGCTCCCTGCTGGCTTTGCCAGGCTGAGGCCCAGCTTAGCTGGGCGTTCAGCAAATTGCGCTGGGCATCCAGCAATTCAAGCTGGTTGGCCACGCCGTTGTCCACACGCAATTGCGCCAAACGCACCACTTGGGTCAGGGTTTGAACCTGCTCCTGTCGGGCCTGCAAACGCTCGCGGGCTTCACGCTGAGCCACAATGGCATCGTAAATTTCCTGGAATGCAGTTCGAACGCTTGCCTCGTATTGCAACACCGCTTGATTGCGGCGGGCAATGGCGGCATCCCGCTCATTTGTCAAACGGCCTGCCTGAAAAATAGGCTGAGTAATTTGAGACTGAAAGCTCCAGATTTTGGCTGGACCAGTGAACAAATCACTTAAATCAGCACTTTCCCGCCCCCCAAAAGCGCTCAGGCCAATGGTTGGAAAAAAGGCCTTGCGCGCCGCTTCAAGATCAGCTTCACCAGCCAGCAATTGCTGCTCAGCAGCCGCCAAATCGGGGCGACGCAGCAGCAATTCGGAAGGCGTGTTTTCCGGCAAAATGAATATGCTGGTCAGGTTCAGGTTGTCCACGCCCAAAGGCGGCAATGCCGGGGTGTTGCCACCCACAATCACTGCCAGCGCGTTTTCAGCCCTGGACAATTGCTCACGCGTGTCAGGCAGTTGCGCACGCACAGCCAATAGTTCAGCCTCTGTTTGGCGCAACTGCAACTCATTGCTCAAACCCACGTCGTAACGCTGTTTGGCCAATTTGTAAGCTGCATCACGGCTTTCCAATGTTTGTTCCAGCACTTGCACCTGAAGGCGCAGTACACGCACCTGCGTGTGCAGAGAAGCAGCTGTTGCAGCCACACTCAAACGGGCACCACGCACGTTATAGCCTTGCTGCATAAAACTTGCACGTGCGGCATCTTCAAGTGCGCCAATTCGACCCCACAGGTCCAGCTCCCAACTGGCACCGACGCCAATCTGATTGCTTTCATAGACATTCTGACCACCAAACACTGGCACATTGCCCGCTTGTGAGGGGCGGTTGCGGCCACTGGTGAACTGACCAAAAATGGAAGGCCATTGCTGCGATTTCGCAATGCCCAGTACAGCGCCTGCTTCATTCAAGCGCTCATTGGCCAGGCGCACATCCGTGTTGTTTTTCAGGGCCTGCTCAACCACAGCCACCAAGCTGGCATCACCCAGCAGCGACCACCAGGCCTCGTTTTGAACGTCCTTCATGCCAACGCCTTTGACGTTCTCAGGCAAGGCGACCTCAACGGGCTGCTCGGGTTTGGCAGTGAATTTGTCCAACAGCGGAATGCTGGATGCACAACCTGTTAACGCCAGGGTCAAACCCAATCCGATTGCGGTTTTGGGAAGGGACTTAAACATGCTCGCCCCCTTTGTTTGTTGATTGTTGATTGGATGAATCATTTGCTTCCTCTTCATCACCATGGTGTCGCCCACCTTTCTCACTTCTGTCAATCAGACGGTAAAACAGGGGCACAAAGAAAATGGCCAGTAATGTGGCGGCAGTCATGCCACCCATTACACCGGTGCCCACCGCCGTTCTCGCGCCAGCACCAGCACCACTGGAAAACGCCAGCGGAACGACCCCTAGAATAAACGCAAACGAGGTCATCAAGATGGGGCGGAACCGCAAACGGGCCGCTTCCAACGAAGCCTCAAGGGCGCTCATGCCCTCTTCACGTTTCAGTACCGCAAATTCAACGATCAAAATCGCATTCTTCGCAGCCAGGCCCAGCAAGGTCACCAAGCCGATCTGGAAATACACATCGTTGGTCATGTCGCGCATCCACACTGCCAACAATGCGCCAAACAAACCAAACGGCATGGCCAGCAGCACCGAGAACGGCAAGGTCCATTTTTCATACTGCGCAGCCAGAATCAGGAACACCATCAATGCACCCAAAATAAGGGCAAAGCTGGAGGAGCCTGCAGAACGTTTTTCCTGGAACGAGGCACCCGAAAAATCGTAGCTGAAGTCATCGGGCAACACTTCGGCTGCAATGTCTTCAATGGCCTTGATGGCCTCGCCAGAACTTACCCCCGGTGCGCCACTACCAAGTAGTTTTACAGCAGGTAGATTGTTGAAACGCTCCAAAGTTTCAGGGCCTTGTGAAAACTCCACTTTTGCAAAGGCCGAAATTGGAATCATCTCGCCCTTGTTGGAACGCACATACATATTGCCGATGTCGGTCGGGCTTTTGCGGTATTGCGCATCAGCGGACATCAGCACCTGCCAGGTGCGACCAAACTTGTTGAAGTCATTCACATAGTACGTACCCAAGCTTGCAGACAAGGTGTCGAACACCTCATTAATGTTCACGCCCATGGCGCGCGCACGCTCGCGGTCCACGTCCACATACAACTGCGGAGTACCAGGACGCCACAAAGTTTGCACACCTGCAAGGCGTGGGTCAGCGTTGGCCTTGGCAATAAAGGCATTCATCACCTTGGCCAATTCGGCCGGGCCGCCCTCACCACGGTTCTGAATGTAAAACTCAAAGCCACCTGCATTGCCCAAACCGAAAATGGGTGGTGGTGCAAAGGCCAGCACCAAACCTTCCTGAATACCAGCGGTTCGGCCAAACAATTCGCCCACTAGGTCGCCGGTCACCGCCTCACGTTCATCCCAATGGCGCTGGGTAACGAACATGGTGGCCGCGTTGTTTTTAAAGCTGCCACCCAAGAAGTCGAAACCAGTGAATGCCACGGAATACTCATTGGCCGGGTTGGCGGCCACCGCATCCACCACTTCGGCCACAACCTTGTCGGTACGCTGCAAGGTAGCGCCATCGGGCAGGAACACCGCAGCAATGAAATAGCCTTGGTCTTCATCCGGCACCAGTGAACCAGGGGTTGCCTTGAACAAACCTGCGGTCACCACCAGCATCACCAGGAACAGGCCAATGCCAATGGCTGGGCGCATGCTGATGAACTTCACGCCACCCACGTATTTGGTGGTAACACGGCCAAACCAGTCGTTGAACCAAGTGAAAAACTTGCCGGGTTTTTTGTGCTCATGCTTGAGCAACAACACGCACAATGCAGGTGTCAAAGTCAGCGCCACAATACCGGACACAATCACCGCAATTGCAATGGTGATCGCAAACTGGCGATACAACTCGCCAGTCAAACCGCCCAGGAAGCCAATCGGAATGAACACGGCCGACAACACCAGCACAATCGCAATCACAGGGCCAGTCACTTCCTGCATGGCTTTGATGGCCGCTTTGCGGGCACCCAAACCTTCCTCGTGCATAATTCGCTCGACGTTTTCCAGCACCACAATGGCATCATCCACCACAATACCAATGGCCAACACCATGCCGAACAGGGTCAAGGTATTGATTGAGTAACCCAGCAGGTACAAACCAGCAAACGCACCCAGCAATGACACGGGTACTGCCAGAATTGGAATGAGCGTTGCGCGCCAGTTTTGCAAAAACACATACACCACGATGAACACCAGAATCATCGCTTCAATCAGTGTTTTTACCACTTCGCGAATCGACACTTCCACGAAACGTGTGGTGTCATAGGGCACGGCGTAATCCAACCCTTCCGGGAAATCGGCCGCAATTTCATCCACCGTGCCTTTCACGGTTTGTGCCACTTCAAGCGCATTGGCGCCGGGCTGCAAAAACACACCCACCAGTGTTGCTGGCTTGCCATTGATGCGACCAGTAAAGTCGTAGTCTTTCGAGCCCAATTCAACTCGCGCCACATCTTTCAAGCGCAATGAAGAACCATCGGGATTCACGCGAATCAATACGTTCTCGAATTCTTCAACATCTTGCAAACGGCCCTGTGCAGTAATGGTGTAAACCAGTTCCTGACCATTGTTGTTGGGCGCCTGGCCCACTTTACCGGCTGCAAACTGTGCGTTTTGCTCGTTCAATGCTGCGGCAATATCGCCAGAGGTCAACTTCAATTGCGCCATGCGATCGGGTTTGATCCAAATGCGCATTGCATAGTCTTTCGCACCAAAAATTTGCACGTTGGTGGTACCTGGAATTCGCTTGATGCGGTCCAGCACGTTCAAAGTCACATAATTCGAGGTGTAGAAGTCGTCGAACCGGCCATCTTCAGAATAAAACGCCAACACCTGCAAGAACGAGGATGAACCCTTGTTCACGGTCACACCCTGCCTGCGCACTTCCTGCGGCAAAATGTTTTCCACCTGCTTCACGCGGTTGTTCACGTTCAATGCGGCTTGATCAGGATCGGTGCCAATTTCAAACGTCACCATGATTTCAACCACGCCACTGCTGGCCGAGGTCGAGCTCATGTACATCATATCTTCAACGCCATTGATGGCGTTTTCAATGGGTGCAGCCACTGTGCTGGCGATCACTTCAGCAGACGCACCTGGGTACACCGCACGAACCTGCACCACGGGCGGAGCAATTTCAGGGTACTGCGCAATCGGCAAACCACGCATGGCAGCCAAACCTGCCAGCATGATGAAAATCGACAACACGGCCGCAAACACAGGCCGGTCGATAAAGAATTTCGAAAACATGTTTTTTACCCCTTATTGCTTCTGCTCAGTGGCTGCTGGCTGCGCATCAGCACCTGCAATCACGGGTTGTACGGGTGTTCCAGGGGGCGCTTTCATAAAGCCGTCGGTCATTACTTTGTCGCCTGCAACCAGGCCATCGGTGACCACCCATTGATCACCCTTCCACTGTGCAACCTGCACAGGGCGTGGCTCCACGGTGTTTTCAGGGTTGACAGTCATCACGACTTTCCCACCCTCCGGATTCTCAAGTACCGCGCGCTGAGGCAACAACACCGCATCTTTCTGCACTGCGCCGCTGACACGCACACGGACAAACTGCCCAGGGTTCAACACTTCTTTCTCGTTGATCAGCACGGCACGCGCATCCACGGTGCCTGTGGCGGGGTTTACACGCACGTCCTGAAACCCAAGTTTGGCCTTCATGCCCATGGGTTTGCCATCGGCACCCAACACCTCCACCACCAGGTCGCCATTGCTCAAGGCCACCGCGCCACTAGCAATGCCCTTGCGCAACTGCTCATGGTCTTTTTCGGGGATGCCGAAGTTCACATACACCTGGTCGATCTGGGTAACCGTGGTCAACAGCTCGGAAGGGCCTGATACAAAACTGCCTTCGGAATACAGCGAGCGGCTTGCAAAACCGTTCACCGGTGATTCAACACGCGCATATTCCAGATTCAAACGCGCAGTGCGCACGGCAGCACTGGCCACCAGCAAATCGGCCTTGGCCACTTCAAATGCGGATTGCGCATTGTCCAGTTCCGATTGGGAAACAGCCTTGCTGTCTGCCAAAGGCAAAACACGTTTGTAATCGCGCTCGGCCTGAGCTGCACGAACCTTGGCGGCATTTTCATCAGCCAAAGCGCGGGCCAATGCGGTTTGATAGGGTGCGTTGTCCAGACTGTACAAAGATTGGCCTTTCTTCACTCGGCCGCCCTCTTCGAACAGGCGACGTTCGATAATACCCGCCACACGGGCCCGAATTTCAACCTCGCGCAGGCCAGCAATTTGAGCCGGGTATTCATACGTTAATTCCAGCGGTTCGGTTTTTACCTCAACCACCGGTACAGGTGCCGCCTGGCCCGCACCGGGGCCACCGGGGGCCTGGGCGTCAGCGC
This sequence comes from Limnobacter alexandrii, assembly GCF_005871185.1. Lineage (GTDB taxonomy): Bacteria > Pseudomonadota > Gammaproteobacteria > Burkholderiales > Burkholderiaceae_B > Limnobacter > Limnobacter alexandrii. The sequence goes on along the minus strand of NZ_SWKN01000006.1, from coordinate 712,170 downwards.
CCTGGCCACAGCCCAGCAACAAAGCGCTGGACAAAACGGTCACCAGCAACGCAGGCAGAAGGGTGGCTCCTGCAAAAGCGCGGCTGTAGGGGGAAGCTTGAGTTTGCTTTGAATTCAATGAGTTGCTGTGCATGATGTGTGCCCTGTACTATCCTTGTGGGAATTTTTCGGGGTTGATTTAATGACCGAGAAGTCAGATAATACATACATACATGAGTGTATGTAAATGATTTTTTCAATTGGGTGTAGACAATTGTGGTGAGAAAAACAAAGGAAGAAGCGCAGGAAACCCGGAACCTGATTCTGGACACAGCAGAAGCGGTGTTCTCAGAAAAAGGGGTGTCGAGGACCACGCTGAACGACATTGCCAAAGCCGCCGAGCTGACGCGGGGAGCCATTTATTGGCACTTCAAAAACAAGGCCGATCTGTTTGACGCCATGTTACAACGCGTCATATTACCAATGGATGAATTCATCGCCACGCCCGACCTGCACCCTGAACAGCAGCCGTTGGCCTACCTGCGTACGCGTTCCATGCATGTGGTGCGCACTTTGGCCGAAGACACCCGCACCCAACGGGTCTTTGACATCGTGATGCACAAAGCAGAAATGGTTGACGACATGTTGCCCATTCGAGACAGGCATCTGGAAGCCATCCAAGGTTGTATTCAAACCATTGAAACAGACTTTCAGGCGGCCATCGACAAAGGCGAATTGCCCGCAACCACCAATGCCCGCCAGGCAGCGATTGGTTTACACGCCCTGATTGATGGCCTATTTGCCAATTTTGTACTCAGCCCGAATTTGTTTGATTTGATGGAACAGGCCGAATTTACCATCGACAATTACCTGAACGGCCTGGCCAACAGACAGTAATTAAACGCGACCTGTCACCGGAATACCTGCCCCATTGATGTCTCGGGCGGCATCTGACAACAAAAATGCAATGACCCCGGCCAGAGAATCGGGCGCTACCCAGTCTGCCGGGTCTGAATCGGGCATGGCCTGGCGATTGGCCGGCGTGTCCAGAACACTGGGTAACACCGCATTGGCGCGAATACCCAAATGTTTGTTCTCTACGGCAAGGGCCTCGGTCAAACGCAGCACGGCCGATTTGGCTGCTGCATAAGCGCCCATGCCTTCGGCAGCTTTGCCAGCAGCCGCCGCGCCAATGTTCACAATCACACCGCTTTGCTGGTCTTGAAACTGCGGCAAAATAGCTTGGCACATATTGACCGCAGTTTGCACATTCATGGCGTACTGCGTATTCCAGGTGTCCAGGCTGCTGTCCGCCTGCTTTTCCCACACAAATCCACCTGCAATATTCACCACCGCGTCAATCTGGCCAAAATACTCCCAGGCCTGATTCACCACCTCTTGAGCATGCTCGGGCAAGGTCAGGTCCACATTGCCAATCGACACCGCGTCGCTTTCACCTTCCCACTCGGGCTGGTTCAAATCAATCAGCAAAAGACGGTAGCCCAAGCTGCCCAAATGCGTGGCAACAGCCTGTCCCAAATTGCCTGCTGCACCCGTAATAATCGCCACTGGATTGCTGTTGCTCATGAAAATCGACTCCAAATTTGAATAATTAACTGCCTTCATTTTGACACGAGCAAAGCACTTTCACGCCCCCACCCCCTTTGAATACCCCCTTTAAGGGCAACGCATTGGTGCAATGCTGAATCCCTGAAAACCTGCCGTTCACAAGACATCGCCGCAAATTCTTGGAGCATGTCATGTGGAACGGATTATTCTTTGGCTTGGTGAGCTTGTTCACGCCACAGGCAACCCTGCCCGACACAGCCGCCATGAAGGTGGAAATCGAGCAGTTTGCGCAGGTTTACGCCATTGACACCAATCGCATTCATGTCCGCGAGAGCACCATGAACAACCCATCGCCGTTTCTCACCAACAGCGGTATCAAAGCGTGTGTGCTGCATGTGAACCAACACGCCGATGCCAAGCGGGTGTGGTCACACTTTCTTGATTCTGGTCATGAAGGTGCCGAACCTGCATTCCTGGCGTTCACCTCAGCCCATGAATTGACGCATTGCCTGATGTCGGAAAAGGGAAAACGTGTGGCCGCAAAGCAAGCACTGCAAGAACACTTGGGCGTTCAATTCAAAAACAATGTGCACTTCGAAGAAACCTTGGCCGACCTGGTCGGCTTGGCCTATGTACAGAAAGTAATGCCTGAGCACTTCGACGTGGTGTACAGGCGCGTAAAGTCAATTCGAACCGATTTCTCAAGCCGCGACCCCGAACATGACAGCTCGCGCGCACTGAACACCCACACCATTGCATTCGCAGATCAAATGTTCAGCAAAACAGACACCATCCGTTTGGCAGATGCCGGCAACCAATAAGTAAATGGGTTCAAAAAAAAGACCTGTGAATTGGATTGTGTGAAAGCACAATCTCGAAAAGCGTGGTTAAATTCAAACGATCGTTTGAATAATTAACACGCACAATTCACAGGTGACCCTCTTGAACAGCTTCCAATCCGTGTTTCGCCCCAACCTTTTCGCTGGACAAACCGTGCTGGTCACCGGCGGTGGTTCAGGCATTGGGCGCTGTACCGCGCATGAACTTGCCAGCCTGGGTGCCAACCTCGCCTTGGTTGGCCGAAAAATGGAAAAGCTGGAAACCGTGAAAGCGGAAATCGAGCAAACCTGTTCCGTGAAAATTTCCCTGCACAGTTGCGACATTCGTGAAGAAGAACGCGTGAAGGAAACCGTGGCGGATGTGTTGGCAACCCACGGCAAAATCAACCACCTGATCAACAACGCTGGCGGGCAATTTCCATCGCCCTTGAACATGATCAGCGGCAAAGGGTTCGAAACCGTGGTGCGCAACAACCTCACAGGCGGTTTTCTCATGGCCCGCGAAGTGTTCAACCAGTACATGATGTTGCACCTCGGCGAAGCAGACATGTCCATCACCAACATCATTGCCGACATGTGGAACGGCATGCCCGGCATGGGGCACTCTGGTGCGGCACGTGCGGGCATGTTGAACTTCTCGGAAACAGCATCCAATGAGTGGGCACCCGTGCGAGTGAATGCGGTTGCGCCGGGCTTCATTGCCTCCAGCGGCATGGACACTTACCCCGAACCCATGAAGCAAACCATCATGCAACTGGACAAAACAATTCCGCTGCAGCGCTTGGGTCTGGAAGCCGAGGTGTCTGGCGCACTGGTTTTCTTGTGCAGCCCGGCAGCCTCTTTCATTTCCGGTTCTTGCATTCGAATTGACGGCGCAGCGCCCAACGCCCGCCGTATCTGGCAAGTGGGCACTGGCAAACCCAACCCGGCATTCAACAGCTTTCATCTGGGTGGCGTGCCCGAGGTGATCCAACGTCGCGATGCGGCACGCGCAGCCCAACAAAAGAAATAAGCCGCAGTTCATGCATAAGGCTTGACACACCCAAGCCTCACCCTCAAAATCAAACAAACGTTTGATTTTTTTATTACACCAAGAGCACAGAATTCAATGCCAATTTTAGAAACCGCCGTTGCCACAAACTCGGCCGAGTTTGAACTCAACAAAGCCAACATGGAAACGGCCCTGAATGAACTTCGGGCATTGGAACAACGCACCCGCGACGCATCGGCCAAAGCGGCTCCCTCGTTTGCAAAACGGGGGCAACTGCTGCCGCGTGACCGAGTGGCATTGCTGCTCGATTCAGGCTCCCCTTTTCTGGAACTCAGCACATTGGCCGGGTACATGCAAGACGGCCAAAAAGCCGAGAAAAGCATTCCAGGCGGCGGCATCATTGCTGGCTTGGGCTATGTGGCCAATACCTTGTGCATGGTCGTGGCCAGCGATTCCGGCATTGAGGCAGGCGCTTTGCAAGCCATGGGCATTGAGAAAATGCAAAGGGCCCAAGACATTGCGCTGGAAAACAAACTGCCTTTTATTAATTTGGGCGAATCCGCCGGGGCCAACCTGCTGAAGTACAAGGTCGAGCATTTCATTCTGGGCGGCGGCAACTTCTACCGTTTGGCCAAATTGAGCGCTGCGGGCTTGCCTGTGGTCAATGTGCTGCACGGTTCATCCACGGCGGGTGGCGCGTACATTCCCGGTTTAAGCGACGTGGTCATCATGGTGCGTGAACGTGCGCGCGCCTTTCTCGCTGGCCCCCCTTTGTTGAAGGCCGCCACCGGTGAAATCGCCACTGATGAAGAATTGGGCGGTGCAGATATGCACTGTTCCATCTCAGGCCTTGGCGACTACATCGCCGACGACGACCGCCATGCCATTGCGCTGGCCCGCGAAGTGATGGCAAAAATCGACTGGAACAACAGCAACCGCAATGTTCTTCCTGCTTTGGATGCCAACGCGCCCGCACCCCGCTATCCGGCCGAAGAATTATTGGGTGTCATGCCTGCCGACATCAAAACCCCGGTCGACATGCGTGAGGTCATTGCACGCATCGTGGACGACTCCGATTTTCTGGAATTCAAAGCCAACTACGGTTCAGCCACCCTGTGCGGATACGCCAAACTGATGGGTGTTTCAATCGGCATCATCAGCAACCTGGGCCCAATCGACACCGCAGGTGCCACCAAAGCCACACACTTCATTCAAAGTTGCTGCCAAACCAAAACGCCAATCATCTATCTGCAAAACACCACGGGTTACATGGTGGGCAAGGAAGCCGAGCAGGGCGGCATCATCAAGCACGGCTCAAAAATGATTCAAGCCGTGAGCAACGCCACCGTGCCGCAAATCACGGTGTTGTGTGGTGCCAGTTTTGGTGCTGGCAACTATGGCATGTGTGGTCGCGCATTTGGACCACGCTTTGTGTTTGCCTGGCCCAACAGCAAAACAGCGGTGATGGGTGCCGAGCAGGCAGCGGGCACCATGGCCACCGTCATGCAGGCCAGCGCAGCCCGCAAAGGCATTGAAGTACCCGAATTCATGCTTGAAAACATGAAAAAACAAATCATCGACACGTTTGAGTCGCAAACCAGCGCATTTCACACCAGCGGTCTGCTGCTGGATGACGGCGTGATCGATCCCAGAGACACCCGGCAGGTATTGGCGCTTGCGCTAATCACCTGCCTGCAACAAGAGCGCAGTGTGCAGCCCATGCAATTTGGCGTGGCCCGCCCCTAATGCGTATCAGTAGTACCCAATAACGAGGAGGAAGTGCAGTGAGACTAAGCCAGGAACACAAAGAACTACAACGCACCATCGAACGATTTGTGGAAAACGAGATCAATCCACACGTGGCCACCTGGGAACAAGAACAAATGTTTCCCGCCCACGAACTGTTCAAAAAGATGGGTAATCTTGGCTTGCTTGGCCTAACCAAACCGGAAGAGTTTGGCGGCATGGGTTTGGACTACAGCTATTCCGTGGTGGCGGCGCAAGCTTTGGGAAAAATTCATTGTGGCGGCATACCCATGGCCATCGGCGTTCAAACCGACATGGCCACGCCCGCTTTGGCGCGGTTCGGCAGCGACGAACTGCGCCGTGAATTTCTGGCTCCTGCAGTTGCGGGTGACATGGTGGCGTGTATTGGCGTGTCCGAACCCGGTGCGGGTTCTGATGTAGCCGGTGTAAAAACCACCGCCAAAAAAGACGGCAGCGACTACATCATCAATGGCAGCAAAATGTGGATCACCAACAGCTTGCAAGCCGACTGGATCTGCCTGCTGGCCAACACCAGCGAAGGCAAACCGCACCAGAACAAATCGCTGATTATTGTGCCGATGAAAACCCCGGGCATTACGATCGAGAAGAAGATTCACAAAATCGGCATGTGGGCTTCCGACACCGGCCTGATCCACTTCGACAATGTGCGCGTACCCCAACGCAACCTGATCGGCATGGAAGGTGCGGGCTTCATGTACCAAATGATCCAGTTTCAGGAAGAGCGCCTTTGGGGCGCGGCCAACAGCATCGAAGGCATGATGCATGTGGTGAATGAAACCATCAATTACACACGCCAGCGCCAGTTATTCGGCAGCACCGTGCTGGACCAACAAGTAGTGCACTTCACCCTGGCTGAATTGAAAACCGAAATTGAAGCTTTGCGTGCCTTGGTGTGGCAGGCCACTGAAGAATATGTGGCCGGTGGCGAAGTCACTGAACTGGCCAGCATGTGCAAACTCAAAAGCGGCCGACTGGTGCGTGAAGTGGCCGACAAATGCCTGCAATTCTGGGGTGGTATGGGCTTCACTTGGGAAAACCCGGCCTCGCAGTTGTACCGCGATGGTCGCCTCATTTCCATTGGTGGTGGTGCAGACGAGGTGATGCTGGGCATCATCTGCAAGTTCATGGGTATTTTGCCGGGCAAGAAAAAGAATGCCTAGAATCAAGAAACTGCTGGTTGCCAACCGCAATGAAATTGCGCGCAGAATATTGCGCGCGGCCAAGCCCATGGGTATTGCAACGGTCGCCGTGTATTCCGAGGCCGATGAAAAAGCCATGCATGTGCAAGAAGCCGACGAAGCTTACTGCATTGGCCCCGCACCCTCGCTTGAATCTTATTTGCGAATCGACAAGCTGATTGAAGCGGCCCTGCAAGCCGGTGCAGATGCCATACACCCTGGTTACGGTTTTGTATCGGAAAGCCCCGCCTTTGCACAAGCCTGCGCGGACGCGGGAATTACCCTGGTTGGCCCCACCCCCCAGGCCATTGCCTACATGGCCGACAAAGCCCGAGCCAAAGAAATTGCACAGCAGGCAGGCTTGCCCTGCATACCGGGTTTTAGCGAACCCAACGCAAACGTAAGCGACCTGATGGCCGCGGCGCTGCGCATCGGCTACCCGGTCATGATCAAAGCCCTGGCAGGTGGTGGTGGGCGTGGCATGCGCCTGGTACTGAATGAATCCGAGTTTGCATCGCAACTGCACTCTGCCCAACTCGAAGCAAAGAACGCGTTCAACGACGACCGGGTCATGCTTGAAAAAGCCATCATCAACCCGCGCCACATTGAAATTCAGGTGTTGGCTGATACTCATGGTCACGCCGTGCATTTGGGCGAGCGCGATTGCTCAGTGCAGCGCCGCCACCAAAAAATTGTCGAAGAAGCACCCAGCCCCGCAGTGAGCCCTGAACTTCGCGCACGCATGGGTGAAGCGGCACTGAAACTGGTGCATGCCACCGGCTATGTGGGCGCAGGCACGGTTGAATTTTTGCTCGACACCCAAGGCAACTTTTACTTCATTGAAATGAACACCCGTTTGCAGGTTGAGCACGGCGTCACCGAAGCAATCACGGGAATTGATTTGGTGCAGTGGCAATTGCGCATTGCATCGGGCGAACAACTTAGCCTGCAACAAGAGCAAATCACGTTCACAGGCCATGCCATTCAAGGTCGCTTGTGCGCAGAAGACCCAGCACGCGACTTCATGCCGCAAACCGGACCAGTCCTGGCCTGGCAGCCCGACCCCAACAGCCGCTGCGACCACGCTCTGCAAGTGGGCGGTGAAGTCAGCCCCTGGTACGACAGCCTGTTGGCCAAAGTCATTGTGCATGCCGACAATCGCTTGGCTGCCTGCGAAAAGCTGGCCGACTCACTCAACAGAACCGTACTTGTCGGCTTTGAACACAATGCACTTTACCTGCAACGCATTGCCAGCCACCCAGTGTTTCAGGGTGGCGAGTTTGGCACAGGTTTTCTGGCCACGCACGCCGATGCCTTGCTTGCACCCCAAGTGTTTCAGCATGAAATTGCAGTGGCTGCTGCATATATTGCGTTCGAGCAAAACAGCAACTCGCGTACCTGGCCCGGGCCGTTGAACAACTTCTCCAGCACACGCGCGCTGGTGCGTCCCTTGAAGCTCAAGGTCAAGGGTAAAACGCTGTTGCTTCAAGTGACCCAGGGCAGCAACGCCTACACCATCAATGGACTCGGCGACGAAACAATCCACATTGCGCAATCGCAAATTCAACGCTGCACCTTACTTGCCAGCAATCAAGGCGTTTGGGTCAAAAGCTGGCTGAACCCGCAAGCCGTATTGGTCGAGGATGAAACCCTGCTCAGCGCCTCCGCACTGGGTGAAGGTGTATTCCAGCCCAACATCACCAGCCCCATGAACGGCAAAATCACACAAGTACTGGTTCAGCCTGGTCAACAGCTTGAAGCCGGCGCGGTGTTGGTGTGCCTGGAGGCCATGAAAATGGAGCATCGCATTACAGTGAAATCAGCTGCCGTGGTCGAGGCAGTACATGTGAATGTAGGCGATCAAATGAAATTGAAACAACTCATGGTTCAGTTGAAGCCTGCCCAATAAGGACACACGCCATGGACGATTTCTTCCGCTCCGTTGAGCGATTCGTAAATGAACAAATCAAACCCCACATCAACGAGTGGGATGAAGCCGGAGAGTTCCCTCGAGAACTTTACCAACAAGCTGGCGAACTGGGCCTGCTCGGTTTGGGCTATCCAGAAGAAGTCGGCGGATTTGAATGCACCCTGGCGGATCGCTTGAAGCTGTCCAATCTGGTGTGCTCTGCCGGCAGTGGCGGCTTGCTGGCTGGCCTGTTCAGTCACAATATCGGTTTGCCTCCACTGTTGAACCACGGCCGTGAAGAACTGGTGCAAATGATCGCGCCCGATGTATTAAAAGGTGAGGCCATCAGTGCCTTGGCCATTACCGAACCCTCGGGTGGATCGGATGTGGCCAACCTGAAAACCAAAGCCGAGCTGTTTCAAAAAGACGGCGTACCCCACTATCGAATCAACGGTGAAAAGGTATTTATCACCAGCGGCGTACGTGCAGATTGGCTTACCGTGGCAGTTCGCACTGGCGAGCCCGGTGCACGCGGTATTTCTGTTCTCATGGTGCCCGGCCAGGCCAACGGCCTTACGCGCAGCCCCCTGAAGAAAACCGGCTGGTGGATGAGCGACACCGCCAGCATCTACTTCGACAATGTGGAAGTTCCTGCAAGCTATTTGGTGGGCAAAGAAGGCAAAGGTTTCCGCATCATCATGGAAAACTTCAACACCGAACGCCTCATGTTGGCTGGTGCTTGTATCGGTTTCTCCAAGGTGTGCCTGAACGAAGCACTGGACTGGGCACAAAACCGTCAAACCTTTGGCAAGCGCCTGATCGAACACCAAGTGATCGCCCACAAACTGGCCGACATGCGCATGAAAATTCGCGCCACTGAGGCCTGGTTCGATGAAACCATTGCACGCATTGATCAAGGTGACATCAACGAAGCACTGGTCGCCGACATTTGCCTGCTGAAAAACCAGTCCACTCAAACCCTGCAACATTGCGCAAATGACGCTGTACAAATACTGGGTGGCATGGGTTTTATGCGGGGAAGCTCAACTGAACGGATTTACCGGGAGGTGAAAGTGATGTGCATTGGCGGTGGTGCTGAGGAAATCATGAAAGAACTGGCCATACGGCAGTTGGCATGGTGATGCAAATTACCCCCCGAAAGAGTTACACTAACTGGCTGAACTACAACGAATAAAGTTCAATCGGCTTTCCCCAAGAGTGCTTTACATGCGGCCAATCAGGATTTGTCAGTATAAAACCTACAAATTTTGTTAAACATTGTTAATTATTAGGAAATATTCACATCCATTTCCTGATTACGGCCAGTAAAACTCTCACAAGGCGAAACTTTTGCCGAACTTTTAAATGAACACACCATTGTCGGAGAATGCACTGTGGCTAATATCACTGGAATCATCAAAAGCGTGTTGGGCGAGGTTTCTGTAACCCGTCCCGACGGAGAACAGGTCCTTCTTAAAGAAGGCGACATCATTTCTGCTGGTGACACTGTCACCACCAGTGCCGAAGGCTCTGCCTACATCGAGTTCCCCGGAGCAGACGGTCAAACAGCCACCGAAGGAATTTTGCAATCCAACGCCGTGGCCACATTGAAAGAAGGCGAAAACGGTGCGGAATTTGAAGTAGCCGAAGGCGAATTCGAATTATTGACCGAAGGCGAAACTGTTGCAGTAACCGGCGCAGGCGGCATGTTCGGCCTGTTCGGCGCAGGTTTGGCTGCAGGCGGTTTGGCTGGCCCACTGGCCGCTGCTGCTGGTGCAGCATTCGTGCTAGGCAGCGATGACAACGACGGCGGCGCAGGTGGTGGTGCTTCAGGTGGCGGATCTGGCGAAGCAGCCGCAGGCGCACTCGAGCCAGTGACCGATGCAGCAGGCCCAGCTTCACCAGCACTTGAAGAAACCCTGGACGCACTTTCACCTGTAACAACAGTTGTGGATGCCCCCGTCGGTGCCTTGGCACCTGTGACTGAGGCTCTCGACCCAGTGCTGGAAGAAACAGCACCAATTACCGATGCACTCGAGCCCGCACTTACGCCCGTGAACGACACCTTGAGCGATGCACTGACCGGCCTTGCACCAGTGACAGACTCTCTGGATGAAAACGTAACACCAATTACCGAAGCGGTTGAAGAAGCGCTTTCCCCGGTGGTTGACGTATTGGCTGGCAACGAAGATGGCTTGGTAACAGCCGCTGCCGACACCTTGCCAGTAAACCTGCGCGTAGTTGCAGAGCAACTGGGTGGTGGGCTGAGCATGGTGACACCACAACTGGCCGACGGCCTGGCACAAGTGGTTGGTCAGCTTGACCCCGCGCTTGCCCCCTTGAACGACGGCTTGACTCAAGGATTTGATGCAGCAGCTCCCTTATTTGACGGCTTGGCCACAGCCACCGACGCATTGCCCATGGTGTCACAGCCTGTGGCTGATGGCCTGAATCAGGCTTTCGACGCACTGACCCCGGTAACCGATCCTCTGATCGCAGCTTTGTCAGGTGGCCTGCCCCTGCCAGGCGGTGACGGTGGTGGCGCAGGTGGCCCCACAGGTACACCTTTGGACGCAGTACTCGGCCCAGTCACTGACGCGTTGGCCGGCGGTGGCGGCGGCGGTTTGCCAAGCTTCCCTGAAACCGGCACACCCTTGGATCAGGTTACAGCCCTGCTCGACCCCAGCATCCTGACTGATGCCTTGGCGGGTGGCGGTGCAGGCGGACTGCCCGGCATTCCTTCCACAGGCACCCCCCTGGACATGGTTACCGAACTGCTCGACCCCAGCATCCTGACTGATGCCTTGGCTGGTGGCGGTGCAGGTGGACTGCCCGGTATTCCTTCCACAGGTACCCCCCTGGACATGGTGACCGAGCTGCTCGACCCCAGCATCCTGACCGATCTGGCAGCAGGTGGCGGCGCTGGTGGTGGCTTGCCAAGCTTCCCCTCCACAGGAACGCCTCTGGACTCCCTGACCAGCCTGCTGGATCCTTCCAGCCTGCCGATCTCCTCTGGTGCAAGCCCACTGGATGCACTGACCAGCGCGCTGCCCACGGACAGTCTGCCCATCTAAGCTTTGTAGTATTGCCTGGGGCTCCGACCCCCCGGCAAAGTGAAAAGGCACCCTTCGGGGTGCCTTTTTCACTCACCGGTTTTTTCTTTTAAATTTGAATTTGAGGCAAGCGAACCTCTCCCAGTGCCGAACTACTTGAACGAGCTGTGTCTTGTGCATGGCTTTCCATTTTGCTCAATTCGTCCAACACAGAATCGAGGAACTGCTCTGCCGCCTGTAACTCTTTTCCTTGTGCATCATCGATCGATGCAGAATATTCAGCGGGGGCCTGAGCCAGCTTACCAAGAGCGGGAGCAAGGTTCTGCCATGCGAAGTTAAGCATCATCAATTTGGCCTGGTCTTTCACACCACGCTCTTGTGTAAGCCTTGCAATTTCGTCTGGTTTCTTGCCTACCAGTGAAGCTGAAAAATCCTTGGCATCTTTCACGATTGATCGCGCATGCATGATACCCCCGACACCAGCTCCAGCTTCAATCACCGCGCTTACAATCGCGCCTGCTAACCTCTTTGCGGCAGCGCTTCGAATCTCGTCGGCCTGCTTCATTCCGAGATTGAACCTGTCGGCTGCCATTTCTCCGCCCTTTAGCCTGGACTGCGTCCCGTGTATACTTTCAGTGGCTGCAGATTTAGCAAACAACAAACGCAATTCACTCCAGAAGTCACCATGCAACAAGCCATTCAATTGACGCTCAACATCGGCCTTCTGCCATGCAAAGAACTCACTGTTTCCAGTTACAACACTGTTACTCATTTCGTCCCCCTTATCATGCAGCGATGAATGCAGGCCGTGACCAGTTTTCAATGATTTCTGCAACAGCAGAATCCTTGGATTCCTTCACCTTCCCAGCACCTGTAATACCTTCTTGAAGTTTCTTGATCTCCTCCTCCAACTCCTCCTTCTTTGTTTCAAAGAAATCTAGGATCATTTTCAAGAGTGCATTGGCCTCCAACTCATCTGCCTGCGCTTGCGCAACTTTCTCTTGCAACACAGCCAAATGAATAGTGCTTGCTCCGTTGCCCATCATGGATACCGATTCTGCCACCTCCGTAGTAACCATAATCCGCCTAACGAGTTCGGTTATTTTCTGGATAGACTCATCAGTTGTATTGGCCCCTGCACTTGCACCATTAGCACCCGCATTGGCGCCAGCTTTTGTTGCATCATCTACCGCATTTGCAGCAACCCCTGCACGGGCGGCATTTTCTGCACCCTTACTTAAGCCTTTCATTAAGGCAGTCACACCTACCAGGCCAATAGTGGTTTGGATGACAATCGCCAGGATCATTCCACCCAAATCCCGAGCCTTTTCAACTTCCTCTTCAGAGCCGCCAAATGCCTTAACCACACCGGCCATCATTTCGCCCATTGCCCAAGCGAAGCCCTTGGCTGGGTCTCCAGTAATTTCACTTGCAATTTCAGCCCCCATATCCCAAAGAGCCAATACGAGTCCTGCAACAAGGCAGGCTACTACCGGTGTGGCAGCGCCCCCACTTGCAATCACGGCAAATGCAGCGCCAATTGCAGCAATAATAATCGCAATCCACTTGAAAATTTTCGCTAGAATTCCACCAGCCTGTGCCTTTGCCTCGGCTTTTGCTCGTTTTACGATTTCCCGAAGTTGATTCAATTCAACTGATTTTTTTACGCCGCTTGTTGTATTGGCTGCCTCAAGTGCCTTGTCAGCGGCAGAGCGACCCAGAATCGCGGATAACACGAGATGTGCGAACTCATCATCTTCCAAAATCGTGTCAAGAAATTCACGTGCAGCCGCCATCGCTTGCTGCGACTTTTCATCTGCAGGTAGAGCCGCCAAATGCGAAGGAGCAGCTTCACCGCGGGGTGCGCCAAACAGATATTCCGCCAAGAAATCCAGTGGACTTTCACCAGCAGAAACCAAAGTGGGAGGCTGTACAACTGACGTTCCAGCAGGAACAATTTGACTTGGTATTGAATCAACCATAGCAACTCCAAAAAGAAACCCGGCACGAAGCCGGGCTCATCATCATGCGTTTTTAGAAATTTCTGATCACAGCGCCTTCAGTGTCGTCCTTCTTCTTCACGGTGCCACTCATCGCATTGGAAAGGTTGGAGATATCGCCCATGATGGATTGGATCATCATGTTGAGAATTGCATCATCCATCACGGCTTCGCCGTTACCATCAACGCTGTAGTATCTATTCACCAGGGTATCGAAATTCGCTTTTTCCGAGGCCCCCAAAATGCTGTCATCAGTGATGGAACTTTTTAGACTCGTCGCCATGTCGATTTGTTCTTTAGAGAAACGACCGCTTTTGTCGCTGATAATAGTATCCAGTACAGTCAATGCCGGTGCAGCTGCCTCCTTACTTGTCTCAAACCTTCCTTTCTCACCGGTGGCTGTCAGTGAATTCAACGCATCCTTCTTGGCCTGATTCAATCGACGGTGAGCTTCTGCTTTTTCCATCAAAGCGCCCGCTTCATTCTTCACCTCGCCATATCGCTGCGCAAAGAAAATTGCGAATTGATCAAAAATGTCTCCAGATCGAAATCCCGAGGTAGTTGATAGGGTCAGGCTTGCCAGTTCATGCTGGTAACTTCCAGTTTTGAAGTTTGTATCAATATTGGCCATGTTCAATTCCATCCTTTAAAATTGGTTCATCAATTAAGTGAAACGTTATTAAACTCACTTGCAACTGCCCTGCTTCAACGGTTGTTTGCCTCCTTGTTCTTTTGGTTGTTTTGCTCTGTATTTGCGTATTGATCCTGCATACCAACTTGCAAATCAACCAGGTCTATTCCAGGCATAAGGGAGCCCCCCCCAATTGCTTTGAGGTGTTCCGAAACACTCGCGTATTTTTCAGGAATGAACAAATCGAGAGCGCCGTCATTCAGTAAAAAAGTCCATCCGTCTGAGTGATCAGCATCAAGTTTTCTCGCCTGCTGGGTTTCGTCCAGAAGAATCCTCACTCTCATTTCGCCAGAGCGTCCCTGCGCCAATTCATGATCTCGATAAAGTCCAGTCACATGAACGGCAAATTTTCCATCTGGACTTGTGATGATTACCTCGTTGGTGAAAGTCGCCTTACCGTCTGCAAATGCCCCCTGTCCAGGCACAGTTTTCATTTCAACCTTTGTGCCGTCCTCAAGAACATAAGAGCGATTTGTATAAAAATCGTCATGACGTAGGCTTCCATGGTTTTCCCATGCACCCTGCTGATTTTTAACCTGCACAGTCTGATGAGGGTCGCCCCATACCAAAAAAGAAAGATTCGAATTCCCCTTTTCCGTGATACGCAGCGATTGACTTGCCTGATTGAACTCAAAGGCATATGCCTGCGATTCAACCAGGTGTGAACTGGTACTTAACTCTTGAACTGCCATAAATCCCCCTTTGATTAGGTGAAAGACAAGAAGCGAACTTCAGTTCAACCTTTATTGCTCCTCGTATTTTTTAGGTAAACAACAAGCACCCGGAAGTTCACTTGTTCGAAAAAAAAATTCGCAATATGAGCGAGGAACTGTCAAGCAGGTGGGGACACTTAGATAAAGAGTAAACAAATACTAGAAAAGCGAGGCAAAAGTGACTCTTATAGCGACTCCACCCCCTGTATTGGGCCCTGCCGACTGGGGTCTTCAGGCCACCGTGGTCCCACCTTCTCAGGTAGATATTCATGACTTTCAGGCCACACTATTTGCTGAACCGGAAAAATTGAGTACTGATGCGATTACAGGCAACCAGTTTGGCGTATTTACCAATCTGTCCGCATCGCTCGACAATGCATCTGATCACTTGAAAAACAGGGTAGATGCGATGGGGGAATTGGCTAAGAATCACGCGAACACAAACAACACGGCCGACCTTTTGCAGATGCAACTGCAATTGACTCAACTCAGCATAGAAACACAGATGATGGGGGAGATGGTCAGTAAATCTACCAAGAACCTGGATCAGTTAACCCATCTTCAATAACAGGCAGAGTAATGTTGAGATCCTTTATGCAGCTTATTTGGGTGGGACTTTTGACAGCAATGTTGCTTGGCTGCACCAGCAGGGTAGAACTCTTAAACGGCCTGGAAGAACGCGAAGCCAATAAGGTACTGTCAACACTTCTGGACAAGGGCATTGACGCCACCAAAATCACGACAAAAACAGGTCTGCAGATTCTTGTTCCTCAAGATCAAATATCCATATCTCTGAATCATCTGAACAATGAGGGGTTGCCGCGACGGCAGCATGACCGGCTAGGTGATGTCTTCAAGAAAGACGGACTTATCTCCTCACCCATGGAAGAAAGGGCACGCTATATATTCGCGCTTTCTCAGGAACTTGAAAACACGCTCTCTTTTATTGATGGCGTAATCAATGCGAGAGTACATGTGGTTCTACCAGAACGTACCGCGCCGGGAGAACCCATCAAGCCTTCCAGTGCGGCTGTATTCATCAAGCATTCGCCTAGGGTCGATCTCACATCGATCATTACCCGCATTAAACAGATGGTCAAAAATAGCATTCCTGGACTTGACTCAAGCTCTTTGGAGAACATCAGTGTGGTCATGATCCCGTCTCAGGAAAGCGACGCAAGGTCTGTTGAATTTGAGCGTCTCGGTGGTTTTATAGTCGAAAAAAACTCAGCAACAAAACTAGGTTGGCTACTTTTTACGCTGATTTCATTAGTAATCATCCTGATAGTTTCGTTTTCCTATCTGATATTTCAATACTGGGCACTGCTAAAAGGCAACCCCGATGTGGAAACACCCGAATCAATCAAAGGCGCCTCAGTGCCATTTCCAAGATCATGGATTAACCGTCTCGCATTTTTGACGAGGAAGGTCAAAGGATGGACGCGTTGAACGGAACTGCATCATCAGTTTTGCACGCACTTGTACCGCGGAAACTGGAGCTTCCTGTCCACCCAGGTAACCGGAAATGGCCTTATTTCCATTTTCACGTGCGTAGTGCGCAACAGAATGAATGGTCTCCAAATTGCAGCGACCTCTCAATCAGAGCGTGCAGACAAATTTGGGAGAACTACGCACTAGACTCTTACAACGAGGCGCAACCCAACAACACTCGTACTATTTTCATCTTAGGACTTATGCGATTGGGGAATGCACTCCCTGCTATCAGCGTCCACACAATGTGGCAGTCACGGTATCTAAAAGAGCAGGATTATTTATACAGTGCCCTTGCTTTAATCCGGACAAAACCCCTACAGGCCGACTGGCTTTGTTCGCCTGCATGTTTTGGTAACAATCCAACTCTGCTAGGAAGAGAACTGTTAGCCAGGGCGCTTAAAACCTATTCTTCCAGACTTGCCAACCTCATTCTCGATTTACCGCCAGACATCAAAGAAGTGGACCCAATTCGGCTACTCGGGACCATCAGAGAAATAGAAAATGAGCACTTCTAAATTGAATCCTATCGGATTACGGATCATTGAACTGCCACCACAACTGATAAAGAAGTCAGCTTACTCCGCAGTCGAACTCGAGTTACTTCAAACAGCGGTAAATCAGCTTGAGTCCACTCGTGGAACTTGTGTCCAAATGCTAGAGGACGCCCAGCAGGAAATTGAAATGATCTGCAGGCAGACGGTGGTAAAAACACAGGCTGATTGCCTTGAAGAACTTAGTTTCAACCTTGAAAAATTGACAGTCCAACAACAGATGTATGAGCAAAGAATTATTGAACACTGTGCGGCAATTATAGAGATTGCATGGAAAAAATTAACTGTTTCATTGCCCCTGAAATCTCAAATCGAGAGCCTTTTAAATCAAGTTAAAAGCAGCCTTATTGAAGGTGTTTATTACGCAATAGAATGCAACACAGCAGATCTTCAATATGTCGAGGACTATATTCGGAACCTGAAGACTTCTCATCTGCACTTAGATCATATTGCAATTGAAACCAGTAACTCCTTGGAATCGGGGCGTGTTCGCCTAAAGGCCAAGAGGGGTGGGGGCACGATGATTGACTATTCCTTTGCAGTGGAAAGTATTGCCCACATACTTCAGCAAAAATCAGACAACCCAGAAACTTTATTTGATCAACCGCAATTTTAATAGGAGTGAGACATGATTAATTCCGCATTCGGTCTGGATGGTATTGAAGCCAAGGTAGGCCAGGTTATTCGAACCAATGAAAGCCGGCTTCAAAACACTTTGAGCAAGGGATCAACAAACACAGAGAACCTACTGGAGATGCAGATGAATTTGAACAAATGGTCACTCAGTGTTCAGGTGCAAAGCAGTATCGTGAAAGAGCTTAGCGATGCCTTGAAGGGCATTCTTCAGAAGTCAGCCTGAATTAGGGCAGTCGCGTGAAAACCAACCGTAAAGCCCTGGCAACACTAATTCTCTCCTTGATTGCGATAACGTCATTCGCAGAAGGTATTGAAAAAAGTAATGCGCCGTTGCAAAGACCTTATAAATATATGGGCGAAGGGGAAAGCGTCCAGCAGATCATCCAGACTTTCGCGAAGCGGTTTGGACTTCAAGTGAATATGCATACACCACTTCGAAAGCCTGTTCATGGACGTATTGAAGGCGACACCGCGGTACGTTTTCTAGATGAACTGGCATCCAGTCACGGGTTTTCATGGTTTGTACAAGGCAGTGCTCTGCATATTGCGGACTCAGCCGATTTTGTGGTGCGCGCATTCTCAGTACCCGACGGCGCAGCTGAATCGCTGAAAAAAGCACTCACGGAAGTAAAACTGCTGGATCCAAAATTTGGTTGGGGCAGCATCGACAACAACAATACAGTCATCGTCTCTGGCCCAAGTGCCTATGTAGAATCGATCGGCAAACAGCTCCAGCAATTGGGTAGTGGCTTGCAAACCCAGACCTTCATCTATCGATTAAAACACGCAGCAGTTGAAGATCGGGTTGTTAGATACAGAGACAGGGAAATTATCACCCCCGGCGTAGCCAGTATTTTGCAACGTACCATCGGATCGGGTAAAACAACACACGAAAATGAGAAAGCGGTTCCCCTCATGGCCAGCCCGGTGCCGGGCGCATTAAGTATGGCTGACTCACAAGACGGAGTCATCTCAGCTGACATGAGTAACGATAAAGGAAAAAATTCTGGATCCCGAATTTCCGGTACAGCCCTTGTTGAATCCGATCCAAGACTGAATGCAATAATTATTCGTGATCATCCAAGCAGGTTCACTTACTATGAAAAACTATTGGCAGAGCTGGATACTCCGAGTGCGCTGATTGAAATTGAAGCATCTATCATGGAAGTGGAGCTCAATCGACTTGATGAGTTCAGTAGCGCCCTGGCATACGGAAGTGAATATTTCTCTTTTAACGCCAGCACACAGCCGGGCAACGGTACAGATGTGGGACTAGGTAAAAACGGTTCTGCTGTCGTCAACAATATCCAGGGATTCAATGCCCGGATTCGAGCATTGGAACAGGATGGTGAAGCCAAGGTACTGGCCAGCCCTCGTATTCTTACAGTGAACAATCTTGGCGCTTTTCTCGACCTGACAGAAACCTTCTTCAGCAGGGTCAGCGGGGAGCGGGTAGCCAATCTCGTTCCAGTAACAGCGGGGACCACGCTGAGGGTAACCCCCAGAGTCATTGAAGAAAACGGAAACAAGCGGATTCAGTTGATTCTGGATATTGAAGACGGTACCTTAGATACGATTAATTCAACCAACGATTTGCCCTTGGTTCGAAAAACAAATATCAGCACACAAGCTGTAATACGGGAAGGGCAATCGCTATTGATTGGTGGCTATAACGTTGAAAGCAGCAATCAAACATCTTCAAGGGTTCCGTTTCTGTCTAGCATTCCGTTGATAGGCAAAGCATTCACCAGTGAATTCAAAAACAATATTCAACGCAAGCGTCTGTTCATGATTACGCCCCGAATTGTTGAGAATGCACATAGTCAATCTAGTGACAAGCTTCTTTTCGCACCATCTCTCAGAGTACCCGCTGCACCTATCAAGCACACCCCAAAAAATTCGCCAGTCAGCTTTTCTATAACTTCACCCGACTCACAATCACTGAAAATGAGCCGAGAGCTGGACGCATCATCCAGATAAAAATAAACAGCGTTGCCGAATTAAGTTCTATTCAATTACCCAATCTGAACGGGAGTTCTTTTCTGTCTCGCTGAGTTTCGTCCATTTCATTACTGATCGGATGATCAGCGCAGACAGCTTGATGTACTCACTTGGTACGTAACTCATTTCTAGCCCATTTCGATAAATACCTCTTGCAAATGGTATGTGGCGAATGACCGGAACGCCCATTTCACGAGCAAGTTTCATCATGTCTTGAGCCTCAATTCCATCTCGTATAGCCAAAACGAAAGGTACGCTGTGTTCTTGCGGATCGTAAGCCAAACATATTGCGATATGTGTTGGGTTTGTCACCACCGCTGCGCTACGCCTTACCAGGTGGGCAGGATTTGAGTCGATCAAACGGCGACCTTCCTGTTTGCGCTGTGATTTAATGTACGGATCACCTTCTTGATCTTTGTATTCTTGCTTCACCTCCTGTTTGGACATTCGCATTTGCTTCATATGATTCCAAAGCACAATGACATAATCCATGAGAGCAAGAACAACAAACATCACAAAACTACTGTAAAAGACAATCCGCAAAACCTGAGCGATGAAAGGCCAGAGCTGATCAACTGTCAACGCGGGCATGTGCATAAAGTCGTTAGCGTAAGACTTGAATACAAGAATACTCACAGTACCTACAACAACGATTTTGAAAATCCCCAAAATAATTTGTACAAGGGATTTTGCATTAAACATATTCTTTACATTACTAACCACATCAAACTTCTTGAATGAGGGTTTGATTGATTCAAAGCTAACCAGGAAACGGGTTTGAAAAAACGTGCCTAGCAAGATTGAAAGGATGGCGATGACCAGATAAGGCAAGCTAATCAAAGTAATATCTTTCAAGGTCTCAGTTGCCATGGCACCAAGAAAACGGGGACCTTTCGCATTCATCAAATCAAAAGCCCTGTCGAACACAGCAAGAATTCGCTCCGCAGTATTGAAAAGATCACTTAGAACAACCGAGAGTCCGAAGAAAAGAACCCATACGTGAACAACGTCTTTTGAAGACGCAACCTGACCTTTCTTGCGCGCGTCATCAAGTTTTTTTTGCGTTGGCTCTTCGGTTTTGTTGTCACTCATTGATCAGACTCCACCGTCAGCGACTCGGAATCAAGCGAGCCATAAAGTCAGTGTGTACACGAAAATACTCATCGGAATAATGAAAAAGAAAGTAGGCATACAAAGCCACAATTAGAATCGCAACCACAGATTTCAATCCAAAAATCAAGTTGTAAACCTGTAAATTGGGCACATAGGCACTTAGCAGTGCGAAAATGAAATCAACAATCAGCACAGCAAAAACTACCGGGCTGACTACCAAGACTGCAATCAGCAACACATGGGAGAAAGCACGAATTAACTCACCCACACTGTAAAGAGTCGATTCGGGAGACATAGACCAAACTGGAAATACGAAATAGGTGGAAATAAGCCATTTGGACATGAAGGCAAAATAACCCGCCTGAAGAATAAACACCCCACCGGCGAGAATCAGAAACTGGCTGAATACCAAATCTTCACTTTGCGTACCGGGATTGAAAATTGACGCAAATGTGGCTCCCCGTACGTTGTCAATCATGGTTCCCATCATGTCCATGACCCAGAATGGGAGAGCCATCAGGAGCCCAATGAAGACCCCGAGAATACATTCCTTGATGATCAAGGTTATATAGTTGGCGACCGAGTACTCAATTGACACCACCTGATCATATTGCAGGGAAACAGGAATGATCACCATGGAAACCACCAGCGCATTTCTTACGTAAGTAGAAACAATTTTGGTAGACAGTAGTGGAACGAAAGCAAATGCCAAGAAGGCGCGAGGTGCATACAAAAGAAGTATTCGGGTGAACTCCTGAAAAAAAATTCCCCACTGCTTTGCGTCAACAATCGCGTTCATTTGGAGCGATCCACTGCTATCTGATCAAAAATGTACTCGGTGAATACAAACATTTCCGAACCGATCCAACCTGCGCTAACAACCAGTACGACAGAAATGACGATCAACTTCAATGCGAAGGGCAGTGTTTGCTCTTGCAATTGCAATACCGCCTGTACAAACGCAATCAAAGTACCCACCAAGGTGGCTGCCAGAATGGAGGGCATGGAAATCAGGGCTGTGAGGATAAGTGCTTTCTGAAACAGGGTGATAAAACCTTCTATCATTGGTACCCCAAAACGATGCCATGCAATAGGCGACTCCAGCCATCCACCGAAATGAAAAGTAATAATTTCAATGGAAGCGCAATTGAGTTGGGCGAGACCATCATCATTCCCAGAGCCAATAAAATATTTGAAACTACAAGATCAATGATGACGAACGGCAAAGCCAGCATAAAGCCTATTTCAAAAGCAGCGGTCAACTCAGAGGTGATAAAGGCGGGTACCACAACCAGGTAATCATTACGAGTAATATTGGGTACAACCTCCTGCTTGTTCTCGGCTGAAGCGCTGCCAGCTAAAGCCGCCTGATAAAAAGCTTCCTTCTGCTCCTCACGCGCAAAACGATTCATGAATACACGAAATGGCTCGAGGAAGTCAGCAGACTGTTCTAACACTTGGCTGGAACTAGGCAGATTTTCCATGTCCATTTCGACTCTCGAAAATGAATCTCTAAGAGTGGGCATCATGACGAAAACCGAGATAACCAATGCAATACCGTATATAGCCAAGTTGGGAGGAATCTGCTGCACACCCAATACATTGCGAACCAAGAGTAAAACAGTGGAAATCTTCAGGAATGCGGTGCAAGAAACAATCAATAGCGGCACCACAGACATTAAAGCCAGAAAAAGCGCCAGTGAAACAGGATCAAACTGATTCATAAAGGCGAGCCTCTTTGATAAATGTCCACAATCTGAATTGCTGGCTTGCCGTCACATTCCACCATTTCGCCTCGACCGATTTCTATATCGCCATTCATCAAGCGAACCATCGGGAAATCACAGTGTGGCAATACAATCAGTTCTCCACGACGAAGTCGACTGATCTGCTCCAGTGTCAGCGTCAGAGAGCCAGCGCGAACTACGACGTGCTGTTCTATCGAAAGGCAATCTTTTATCAAGGATAAATCTTGGGAATTTTCTTCATCAAACAACATCGAAATCACTCCAAATTGGGTACTTTCAAGATTAAGGTCAATTGAAACTCGAGCTGAACCCAAGCACCGCTCAAATAGACCTTGGGCATTAAAATTCACATGATCAAGAATCCAGACGGATCCCTCAGTCAAACTGGACATGAGCAGAGACTGATTCGAATTAAAAGGGTTGAATGAACCCACATCGATGTGAAGAATCATGGGAGGAATACTTGTAGGTATCAGTGATTGCCCCGCGGCTTTGATTTTCGGCTGATTCGGAAATGAAACAAAATCGAGGGCAGCAGCAAGCGCTGCTGCAGTGGTGGCATTGTCTATATTCACCTCGATTAAGGACTGTCCGATAAGAGACTGACCCACCAAGCATTGAAGGAGATATCGATGACTGAGGTACTCAGACTGAACATTCTGCTCAAGTCGACCAATTGAGATTGCATGAAGTTCAAAGTCCTGCTGCAGACAAATAGGAATAAGATCGAAAATCCATTCCTTCAACACGCCTTCATACTCGCTTAGCGAAACGCCAAACCAAGCCTCAGCGATCGACTCAAAATGACTGAATTGAATTGACCAATCCGCACCGAATATCTTTACAGTGTCTTCCGAAAGATGACGGCTTTCTGAGAAGCTTGCAGCCTGCTGAGATGGAAACAAGCGAACTTCAAGTAGCTGCTCATGGTGAGGAGATTTTAGATCAAAGAAAATCTCTTGATGGCGTTTTAATCTGCCTTCAGTGTCAACGCGCCTTAGTTGAAATGGCTCAATCATTCTCGGCGCTGCCTAACAGCCTAACGTTAAGTCCCATCGCCTTTGAGAGGTCTTTACTGATCGCTTCCCAGTTCATTTTCAGAATCTCGTTAACTGTCTTTTCTTGTGCAGAAAGTTTCAAACAGAGCCCGCGCTCATCTCGCTTGAAAGCAAAGTTCAACTTGCCCACCGTTTTGGTTTCAAGCTCAAATTGTTGCCAATCGGAATTCATCGAGCCAATTTCCTGAGATAGGTATTGAAGAGACTCACTCCGCTCCGTCGTTGCGACCATGATGTGCCCTGTCTGTCGCTCAGCTTCAGATTCGGTTATCCAGCGCCCTCTGCTTTGGTGTTCCTCCTCGGGATTTCCTTCATTTTGATTACCACTCATCCATGACAGTTGTGCAGCCTTGTCGCTCTGGATTGGAAGCTTACCCACAGGCTGGAATTCATCTTCAATCTCACAAACCAAGGCTTTGCGAAAATCATCTACATCCCGAATGTCAGAGAAGCTTTTCCGGAGTTGTTTGTTATCAATTGACCGCTGCTGACTGCGTTCACGCAGATGATCACGATGACGCATTTCAGCGGCGGAGTAAAGAACAGGTGGGGTTTTGTTGGACTGATTCATGGCTTCACTATGACATTGGTAAACGACTTGAAATTCCCCCTGAAGGATTAAGTTAACCCTCAGATCTTTTAAGTTCTCGACGCAGTTCTGATTTCATGACTGTGCTGCACAGAGACTCGAATTTTTCACTCTCCTTGAGAAGAAGATTGACTCGCTGAAAATCTGCAGCTCGCTTGCTTTCTGCTGCTTGTAGCAATTCATGCGTTTGCTTTGTGTGCTGAATCTGATCAAGCCATGATTTTTTCCATTTAAGCTCGACACGATATTCACTTTCGATTTCAGGTAAAAGCTTTTTGGTGGAAAGCAGACTTTTCAGCCTTACTGCCCTGACATCACGCCAAGCGGCCTGGGTTTTCTCCTCTTCAAAATGTGCCTGCTCCAACTCTTCGACAAGAGAGTGAACAATATCAGACTGGCGTACGAGCTCTTTTTTTTGGCGCTCAAGACGTCTCGCCTTGATTTGCTTGAGTAGAAACAGTTCTTTGTATTTCATTACACCCCCATGGAAATTTTTTCTAGCGCGGCTTGCGTCGCAGTCCAATCAGAAGGTGTTTTTGAGTCTTGTACGAGAAAATCAATAATTTCTTGCTTTTTGCTTAGGGCAAGGTCGACTTCGACATCACTGCCTTTTTCGTATTCATTTAGACGAACCAGTAGCTCCACTTCATTTAACAAGGCCAGCCATTTCCGGATATTGGCGGCTTGTTTTGCATGCGACGGATCGACGACATGAGTCATTACTCGCGAGAGACTTTGAACAACATCAATTGCCGGAAAGTGCCCTCGTTCAGACAATGTACGACTCAATACAATATGACCATCCAGAAGAGAGCGAGCTTCTTCCGCAATCACATCGGATTGACCATCACCATCTTCCATCAAAACCGTATATAGGGCTGTGATGCTTCCTGACTTGCTCATCCCGGCTCTCTCAATCAGCTTTGGAAGCTCTGCAAATACCGAGGGAGGGAAGCCGCTACGTGCAGGTGACTCTCCTTTTGCGAGACCGAGCTCCCGAAATGCACGTGCAAATCGAGTAAGAGAATCAACCATGAGAACAACGTCTTTACCGGCATCACAAAAAGCTTGGGCAATGGCGCTTGCGGTATGGGCCGCCCGCGCTCGCTCCATGCTGGTTTTGTCGGATGTGGCGCACACCACCACGCACTTGCTTCTATAACTTGCTGATAGCTCGCGTTCAAGAAACTCGTTCAACTCCCGACCGCGTTCTCCGATCAAAGCCAGCACGATGACATCTGCCTGCATCTGACGAGCAAGACTTGCAAGCAAGGTGGTTTTGCCACAACCCGCAGGCGCGAATATCCCCAACCGCTGGCCCTTGCCAATTGTCAGTGCTGAATCAATTGCCCTAACCCCTGTTGGAACCACTTCCTTGATTGGAGGACGATCCAGCGCGCTTTGCTGATTGCTCAGTACATTGACTTGAGACGTCCCAGACTCATCTGGCGGAATAATGAATCGGCGACTCTGATAGTCTCGACCATAACCATCCAGCACACACCCGAGTAAGCAATCACCAACAATCAGTGTGTGCTGCTGGCGATAAGGGGTGATCCGTGTCTTGGTAGACAAACCGGTACAGTCTTCCAACGCAGCCAGTTGGACAGCACCCTCGGTAAACCCGACAACTTCAGCAAGAATTTCATGAGAACGCCCAGGTGTTTCAAGCCGACAAAGTTGACCCAACTGGCATTCAGGCATTTCTGTTTCGATAATCAAACCGGTGACACGGCTGACGCTGGACTGCGTCTGAAACAATATCAAGGCATCGAGGGCCTGTCGTACCTGAGCTTCATGCGCAAATGTGAGGTCGGATGGGGTCATATTGTTGCTTAAAGCGACAGGTCGATTGAGTCTGGGCCCGTGAACTGAATACGCTTTTGACTAAGTGAAACAAGCCGATATCCTTTGTGCTCACCTCCAACAAACACTTGTACACCCGAGTCAGTCACGATCCAGCCATTGCTTCCGGTCGACATCTCTTTAATTTTGAAAGGCAGAGCGGGTTTTCGCTCACGAATGGATGCCGTGAATAAAATGTCATGGCTCAGTTTTTCGAAATCTAAAAGTACCTTTTCAAAAGTTTTAATTTGACGGGTGTTGAGTTCGCCGCTCAAATGCAACTGCCCTGGCAGTGCTTTTACACTGATCGCCTCAGCCAGCTCAAATTGTTCGAGACTTGCAAGAATCCAGTTCTTCGCCACATCTTCTTTTTGAGCTGAATCCATCAAAGACGTATGAGTATTTTCTAGAGCACTGACGTTTGCCCGAACGACCCGAACTGGGTTTGGTTTGGGATCTTTTATTTCATTGGTCATACCTGGCTGTGGCATGAAAAGCGCGCCGAGGGCACCAATTCCAAGCGCCAAAGCCAAACCTAAGAATGCCAGAGCATTGACTGGAGTCAGAATTCCGGCTGCAGCCGAAACTGATCTAGCAGAGCCTGTTGGGGCGCCGAGAGATTCACCGGGCATTGCCTCCAGCAAGGAGGCTGCACACGCCAAAAATTGACTGACACCTGACGGAACGTTGAATGGTGTAGCAGTACATGTAACCAGAGAAAAGAGATTATTTCGAACAGATATAAAACATGGGAATATCAATGGCCGATTTTCGAGCGGCTGACCACCTTCGTCGCAAATAAGTACCTTGGTATCGGCGTGTGAATTGCAGTACCAATCTTGATCGTTACGCGTAAAACTTAAATGCAACGGACCGCCAGCGTCAATGATGCTCAGCATGGCTTTGCTAGGTAGATCAGAAGAAGAGTCACTTGCGGCTTCTATGGTGAAGCTGTCAGTCATTTCTACTTCAGCCCCCTGATGAATACCTGTGTGTACTCTGACAAAGACCATTTTATAGCTCCAGAATTCCTTTCTACTCCTCTATTAGTGACACAGTCTGGACTGAAAGTTCAGGCAACACCTCATTAAATGACATGACCGACAAATTGAAGTGGTCTTTTTCAACCAACTTCCGGATATAACGGCGAATATCAAGTGGCACAACTAACACTGGCGCTGCAACATCCTGAGTATTCTCGACTGCCTTGCCTACCTTTTGAAGAAAGTCCTCACTGGTCACCGGATCGAGCGACAGGAAATTCCCGGAAGAGGTTTGACGCACTGCCATTCGGATTGATTCTTCGTAACTCTCATCCAGTAAAATTGCGTACAAGACACCGTTGCGTGCAAGTTGATGACAAATTTGATGCCGCAGACCCACCCTTACCTGCTCAACGAGCATGATCACCTCGCGTTCTTTTGGTGCCCACTCGATCAAAGTTTGCAAAATACTTCTCATATTTCGGATGGAAATGTTTTCAGAAACGATGCGCTGCATTACTTCTGCCACTCGACTGACAGGAATCATCCGCTCAAGCTCTTTAAGTAACTCGGGCTGATCAGACTGCAAGGCCGTCATGATCTGCGACACCTCCTGCAAACCAAAAAGCATATGAATATTCTTTCTCAATGTGTCTTCAACCCGCTGAACGAATACTGTACTGTCATCCCACACAGTTAGACCCAAATCAAGCAAGGACCTGGAATCGGATCGATCAACCCAGCATCGCTCAAAGCCTGTAATCGGATCTTTTTCGCGCTCGAAATCAAGTTGCAGCGCTGTAAGACGAGAAGAAGCCTCGCGTACACATAAAAGCTGTGGGCTTACCAAATGACTAAAGGTTGGTACGTTATAAAGATATAAATCAATCCGACAAGGCTCTGTAGAATTCACCACTCGGGTTGAAAAATAGGGCAGTGCAACCCCCAAAGAAGAGATGAGATTATTCCTGGCTTGCCTTGCTGCCTTTGAATAAACAGCAATCAAATCATCTGAATCAAAACCCACCAGGTCAATATGTATCGCCTTGAACTGGGTAAAACCATCGAGGTCATGAATATCTTGATTTGCAGTCATTGGTCCAAGATCAGCCTGATCCTGGAGGCGCGGCGCATCGTTGTCCTCTTCAGGACGGTTACTCTGTCGGAGCTGTAACCATGAAAATCCGACCAACACCGCTGCGATCAACCCAAATACACCAAAGGGCATGCCGGGAATCAAACCAAGCACGGCAATTAAAAGTCCTGCCGTAATTGTTGCTTTTGGCTGACCAGCCAACTGCGTTACCAAGTCACGACCCAGACTAGACACCGTATCATCTGACTGGGAAACACGGGTGATTGTCATGCCTGCCGCAACAGAGACCAGCAAGGATGGAATCTGGGCGACCAAACCATCACCAATAGACAGAATGGAAAATACCCTACCCGCCTCGGAGAAGCTCATATCGTGTTGAAGTACGCCGACAGTGAGCCCACCCAGCAAATTCACAAAAATAATGACAATACCGGCTATTGCGTCGCCTTTAACGAACTTCATAGCGCCGTCCATAGCGCCGAACAGCTGACTTTCTTTTTCAAGAACCGTTCGGCGACGCTTGGCTTCGCGTTGATCAATCAAGCCAGCCCTGAGATCGCTGTCAATAGACATTTGTTTTCCGGGCATTCCGTCAAGCGTAAAGCGGGCTGCCACCTCAGCAACACGCTCACTGCCTTTGGTCACTACTAAAAAGTTCACCACAGTGATGATGAAAAAAATGACCATCCCGACAACCAGGTTACCGCCTGCAACAAATCCACCAAAAACATCAATGACGTGACCACCGTCTGCTTCGAGCAAAATTTGTCGTGTGGTGGAAACTGAAATGGCCAAACGAAGCAGTGTGGTAAACAGCAGTACCGATGGGAAGGAAGAGAAGGCCAGAGGTGATGGCAAGTAGATCGCGATGATCAGCAGCAGGGCAGATACAGAAATGCTGAAACCGATCAACACGTCGAGAACCAGCGTAGGTATTGGCAAAATCATGACCAGCACAATGGCCAGCAGCATGACTGCAGTGACCAACTCACCTCGTTGGGCAAAACGGCCAAGGGTTAAATTAGCCACATCCACAGAGCTTTTCATGAGGACCTCGAACTGAGATGCAAGCATCGGGCCTGCATCATCTCGGATACATCTTTGGGCATTTGTACAGCGAACCGCTGTTTGGATTCTGCACTCAGTGGCTCACCCTTGTTGAGTCTGGCGACTGAAAAGAGAATATCAAGCTGATCGTCTTTTTGACCCAAAGCAAGCAGAAAACCACACAACAGCAATGCGTCGGAATCTTGGCGAAGCATCATTTTCTTGATCACAAGGCCCTTCAACAAATCAATAGCCCAAGATGGCAAAGTATCGGCTGCCGACAAGTTATTGCTCATCTGTGCCTCTTAATTTGGATAACCACAACTGAGATTGCACAAGTTCAGCGTCTAGTATTTGTCGGACTTGAGCAAGCTGTTCGAAAGAAAAATCCGTAGAGCCTGAATTCAAATGGCTTTCATCAACCCAATGCAAAATTGCGGCAATACACTCCGTTCGTAGACGATGCTGACTTGCTTCAGACGTCTTCAAGAGACCGGAAAACTTCAGACTGATCTGATAATCAAAGGCATTTGTTTGACTATAAAGCCCACTCTGATTGGCTGCAGTAATTTCGGTTGGACTATACCTTTCCGATTTCGCTGCCCACGTGGGCCCGCCTGTTCTGGATAGCTCGAAGGTAACAGTATTTGGACTGTGCGCTAGGCCAATCCTATCGGTGCCTTTCGATTGAATGGCCATTTAAATAGTCCTCAGCATGGAACCCAATCTGGTTTCAAATCCCGCCCCTGATACATATCCTGAATGTAGTCTATCCAGTAATATCGATTCACAGCAGCGATCTGCTCTGGTTTGATTTCCGCAGTAACCACTGCAGGCTTGGAAGTGCCATTGAATACATCAGCTGGTAGCTCGGACACTGTCTTTTTGACTAAGGACATATAGGCCATACCAACTGAACCAGGACTGACATCCTGATACTGCTCAAGAAGATGTTTTTGAACAAGCACCCCTTTAATTAACTCTCTAGAGGGGGGAACTCCTGTAAGTCTCAGCAGGTCAGTTGCCAGGTTTTGCCAAGACTTTTTGAAAGCGTAGGGAGGCACTGCCATGTTCAATATCATGTTAGCAAAGGCATCACTGTTGGTAGCGCTGCCTTTACTGGGGAACGACACAGGCGAAGACACAAGTTGTTTCGCTCGATGATTTACCTGTGCTATTCCCTTTTCAAAAGCTCGCAGAACACCAAAAATATGTGAGGCGATTTTCATGCTTTGGAGCGCGCTCGCTACCCTCAATGTGTCACTGCAAGCGGCACTTGATAAGTCTTCACTGACAGCATTTACTAGGGCTTTCACTATCACGCGGAATTCTTCGGGTTTATATTTTTCAAGCAGCTTTTCGACCAATCCGGAAGGCTTTGTTTGATCAATAAGCGACTCACGATACAAATTTCTCATATCACGCTTGGTAACCTGTACGCCCGAAATTTCCAGTGCTGACTCAATTGCTTTGGCGCTGTTCAACCCTGCCTTTACGCTGAGACCCTTTTTTTCATACAGAGACAGGGCCAAAGACTTGAGTTGCTTGAGATAAAAACTTTTCAGGGAATTAGGACGCGTGGCATCTGGGTCTTTGTAAAGACTGTCCAGTGCACTCACCGCGATCACATATTGCTTGGAAGGATCCTCTTCGATCGAGAAAATCAGAGACTCGAACGCATCGCAAGAGCCGCGGTCTGACGACCGCATTTGAACAAATTTCTGGAACAAAAGGTCCGTCTGATCTTCGAGTGAACGATCGCTGACATCCCGCATGCTTCGATAAAGGCTACGCAGGCGATCGATATTGAAGTGCCTCCACATGTGTGCCTGCAACGCATGGGTACGATCAAGTTCGTGAGGGCTGCTCGAATTCAGATGACTGCGTGATTTACTATCAGTCTTCAGTCGACCATGCGTTGGATTTACAGCCAAGCCTGCCTGAGTTCGCACGGCTTGCGCATCTGCTGCTGCTTCGTTGAGGCTGTGAGCAGGTGATAAAGATGGAATTCTGTGAATGGTTGACATGCTGGGAAGGACACCGTTTAATTCCTAGTGCAATTAAGTGGAATCACGACGCGGTTCAGTTCCATACGTGCCGCGATTCCCAATGACTTCCCCTGCGTATCAACTACTCAAGGTGGCGGCCAATGCCCTTCTCAAATCAACCTCATCCCTACCGGAATAGTCTTGCAAAGCCTTGAACTGATCTGGTCCAATTTGCCCCACATTGAAATAGTCGCTTTCAGGATTGGCGAAATAAAATCCGCTGACACTGGCCGCCGGGTTCATGGCCAGGCTTTCAGTCAGGGTCATGCCAATTTCTTCGCACTGCATCACCTCAAACATGCTTCGCTTGATGGTGTGCTCAGGACAGGCGGGGTAACCCGGTGCGGGGCGAATACCCTGATACTTCTCGGCAATCAGTTCTTCATTGCTCAGTGCTTCATCAGCCACATAGCCCCACAAGTCTTTGCGAACACGTTGGTGCAAACATTCTGCAAAGGCTTCGGCCATGCGGTCGGCAATTGCCTTGAACATGATGCTGCTGTAGTCGTCGTGTGCAGCCTGAAATTCTTTTTCCTTTTTCTCCACACCCAAACCAGCGGTTACTGCGAACATGCCAATGTAGTCGGCACCCTCACCTTTGGGCGCAATGAAGTCGGCCAGTGATTTGTTCGGAATACCCTCGCGTTTTTCACCCTGTTGACGCAGGGGGCTGTAGGTAAACAGAACCTTGCTGCGGGTGTCATCGGCATACACTTCGATGTGATCATCGCCCACCGTATTGGCTGGGTAAAACGCCACCGCCGCATTGGCTTGCAGCCAGCGCCCTTCAATGCACTTTTTCAGCATGGCCTGGCCGTCTTCAAACACTTTGCGGGCGGCTTCACCCACAAGCTCGTCTTCAAGCACGCGGGGGTAACCACCGTGTAGGTCCCAGGTTTGAAAGAACGGAGTCCAGTCAATGTACTGCGCAATATCGGCCAAATCGTAATTTTTGAAGTAACGTTTGCCAATGAATTTCGGCTTGGGCGGTGTGTAGTTGGCCCAATCGATTTTCTGTTTGTTGGCGCGAGCGGCTTCGATGCTGATGAGCGGTTGCGCCTTTTTGTTGGCATGCTGTTCACGCACACGTTCGTATTCGGTTTTCAACTCGGCCTTGAAAGTGTCGGCCGATTCATCAGACAACAAATTCGAGGCCACGCCGACCGAGCGACTGGCGTCTGACACATACACCGTGGGGCCATCGTAGTGTGGAGCTATTTTCACAGCAGTGTGCACACGGCTGGTGGTGGCACCACCAATCAACAATGGAATGCCACGGTCGCGGAAATAGGGGTCGCGTTGCATTTCGCTGGCCACATACGCCATTTCTTCGAGTGAAGGTGTAATAAGGCCTGACAAACCAATGATGTCGGCATTGATTTCTTTGGCCTTGGCGAGAATTTGCTCGGCGGGCACCATCACGCCCATGTTTTCAACTTCAAAGTTGTTGCACTGAAGAACAACCGTGACAATGTTTTTGCCAATGTCGTGAACATCACCTTTCACGGTGGCGATCAAAATTTTGCCTTTGGCTTTGGCGTCGCCACCGGCTGCAACCAGTTGCTTTTTCTCTTCCTCGATGTAGGGAATAAGATGCGCCACCGCTTGCTTCATCACGCGGGCACTTTTTACCACTTGCGGCAGGAACATTTTGCCAGCGCCGAACAGATCGCCGACCACGTTCATGCCGTCCATCAGCGGGCCTTCAATCACATTGATTGGGCGGCCACCTTTGGCCGCAATTTCGGCGCGGCATTCTTCGGTGTCTTCAACAATGAAGTTGGTAATGCCGTGCACCAGTGCGTGGGCCAGGCGCTTTTGCACAGGCTGGTTGCGCCACTCCAGGTTTTCTTCCAGCTTTTTGCCGCCCGCTTTCAGGGTGCCTGCGAATTCAATCATTCTCTCGGTCGCAGTTTTGCCGAAGTCGGGGTCGTTGGCTGGAAGATTGGGCTGGCGATTCAGCACAATGTCTTCCACACGGGCTTTCAGCTCGGGTTCCAGTTCATCGTAAACGCCCATCATGCCAGCGTTCACAATGCCCATGGTCATGCCGTTTTTAATGGCGTGGTAAAGGAACACCGTGTGAATGGCTTCACGCGCGGGTTCGTTACCGCGGAAACTGAATGACACATTGGATACACCGCCGGAAATTTTGGCGTGCGGCAAATTTTTCTTGATCCAGCCTGTGGCCTCGATAAAGTCGTTGCCGTAGTTGTCGTGTTCCTCAATGCCAGTGGCGATTGCGAAAATGTTCGGGTCGAAAATAATGTCTTCAGCAGGGAAGCCGACTTCATTCACAAGAATGTTGTAGGCACGTTCGCAAATTTCAATTTTGCGGGCGTAGGTGTCGGCCTGACCTTTTTCATCAAAGGCCATGACGATGACGGCTGCACCATAGCGCTTGCAAAGTTTGGCTTGGCGTTTGAATTCATCAACGCCCTCTTTCATGGAAATGGAGTTGACCACCGCCTTGCCCTGAACGCACTTCAAGCCGGCCTCAATCACTTCCCATTTGGAGGAGTCGATCATGACAGGCACGCGTGAAATGTCAGGCTCGGATGCCATGAGGTTCAGGAACTTCACCATGGCGGCTTTGGAGTCGAGCATGGCTTCGTCCATGTTCACATCCACAATTTGCGCGCCGTTTTCAACCTGCTGACGCGCCACGCTGAGCGCCTCGTCGTACTGCTCGTTCAGGATCATGCGGGCAAATGCTTTGGAACCCGTGACGTTGGTTCGCTCGCCCACGTTGATGAACAGGCTGCTGTCGTCAATGTTCAAGGGCTCCAGGCCAGACAAACGGCACTTGGGCTCCACGGTGGGAATAACGCGCGGCTTTTGGTTTTCCAGTGCCTTGGCAATGGCGGCAATGTGATCGGGCGTGGTGCCACAGCAACCACCGGCCACGTTCAAAAAGCCAGATGCAGCAAACTCCTTCACCAAGCTGGAGGTGATTTCCGGTGTTTCATCGAAACCAGTGTCGCTCATGGGGTTGGGCAAACCGGCGTTGGGGTACACGCAAATTGGCACGTCGCAAATTTTGGACAGTTCAGCCACATAGGGGCGCATCAGCGAGGCACCCAGCGCACAGTTCAAGCCGATGGTGATGGGCTTGGCATGGCGCACGGAATTCCAGAAGGCTTCCACGGTTTGGCCTGACAACACGCGGCCAGAGGCGTCAGTGACCGTTCCCGAAATCATGATGGGCAATTTGTTGCCGGAATCTTCGAAATACTGGTCGATGGCGAACAGTGCGGCTTTGGCGTTCAGCGTGTCGAAAATGGTTTCGACCAGCAGCAGGTCGACGCCGCCTTCCACCAAACCTTTGGTTTGCTGGTAATAGGTGGCCACCAGTTCATCGAAGGTGATGTTGCGCGCACCGGGGTCGTTCACATCGGGACTGATGGAGGCGGTTTTGGGTGTTGGGCCCAAGGCACCGGCTGCAAAGCGCGGTTTGTCGGGGGTGGAATATTTCACACAGGCAGCTTTGCACAGGCGAGCCGCTTCGCGGTTCATTTCGTCTACGAGGTGTTCCATCTCGTAGTCGGCCTGGGCCACGGTGGTGGCACCAAAGGTGTTGGTTTCCAGAATGTCAGCGCCAGCGGCCAGGTACTGCTCATGAATCTCGGTCATGATGGCGGGCTGGGTAAGCACCAACAACTCGTTGTTGCCCTTGATGTCGCGGTGAAAATCAGCGAAACGCTCGCCCCGGTATTGGGCTTCCGTGAGCTTGTACTGCTGAATCATGGTGCCGGTTGCACCGTCCAGAATCAGGATGCGTTTGGAAAGAAGTTCACGGAGTTGGGCTTCGACTGCGGCGCCGTTGACAACAAGCGTGTTGTGCTCGGCAGGCGAAGAAGCGGGGCGCGTGTTCATCGCGGGGCCTCTATATGATGCAAAGGTTTGAAAACAGGCTGCATTTTAGCAGGGAAATGCTGAGTAGCGTTGCACTCTGGACGTACGGTGAAGCAAGTGTGCCGTGCAATCTTGCCTAAGCAATGCTTCTTATTCCGGCTTGATGCTTCTGGCTTGGGGCATGCGAAACGCTTTGGCGTCTTCGCATCGGTTCCTTGCGGAACCGCCCCGCGCTGCGAATCCGCCGGGAAGCCTTGCAAAGCCGGCAAAACAGCACAGCACACTTGCTCCCCCTGTGTCCTTGAGTCACCCGCTTTTCTCCATTTCACGGCACCACCGTAGCTCCGCGCAAACGATACAAGCCATACAGATTGGCCACCGTGATCACGATCATGGTCAGGCACAGCTCCCAAGAGTCAAACAGGTAGCCATGTACAGCCCAAAGCATATTCGTGACCAAGGTGGCCTTTCGCATGCCCACATTGCCCATCATGAAAAGTGCCCAAGTACCGAGCAAAGTGGCAAGAAGGGGCAATGAACTGGCCAGCCAACCCTGCCACGTGAAGTAGGCAATCAGCAGGGCGATTGCTGAAAACCCCGCAACAAGGCACAGGCGAAGGCCTCGCCCCATGACGTCGGCATAAATAGTGACTGCTTGCCGCACCCCGGTCAGCAACATGATGAAAAAGCCGGTGTTTACACCCAGCAAGTAGTACTGCGCACCCCAGGCCAGCGACGACACGGCAAACAGCAGCTTGGTTAAACGCTCGGAGATGACACAAAACCCGGCGATGCTGAGGGCAAAGGCCAGTGCACCCACGGCGCGTATTAACAGGTTTGAGGTGTCCAAGGTTGACAGGATCCGGTGAAGAAGGGCCAAAGGGCAGCCCAATGCTAACTGCGAAATATGAACCTTGCTAAGTACATGCTGTAAATAAGAAACATTTATGCCCGGTTTTCAGATTGAGCGTTACCACTCAGTGAGTTACAGTGATTCATCCACAATTCCCGCACCTTCATTCCCATGCTTAATTTCAATATTCGGGCGAGTTTTACCAGCCGCCTGATCGTTGGTAGTTTGATTGCTCTGTTTTTGCTGTCCATACCAGTGGCGTTTACTGCGCACTGGGTGCTAAGAAACAACACAATTAATCAGGCGGGCCTGAACGCCATGGCGCAAACCGAGCAAATTGCGCAATCGGTAGATCGCCACCTTAACGAGCACTTGCGGGACCTGGTCTACACCAGTCGAATTGAGCAATCGTTGGGCAATTTCTCCGCCGAGGAACAAACAAAGCTTCTCAGTATCATGCGTACCCACACACCGGGCTATTTGTGGATTGGTGTGGCCGCCCCGGACGGGACCGTGCTTGCTGCACTGGACAATTTGTTGGTGGGGAAAAGCGTGGCTGCACGCCCTTGGTTCAAACGCGGCCTTGTTGAGCCCGCGATTATGGACGTGCATGAGGCCGCTTTGCTGGCCGCTTTGCTACCCGCCCGTGCAGAAGAAAAATACCAGTTCATTGATTTCACGACTCCCTTGCGCGATCGCGACGATGAAATCATTGGTGTCATTGGTATTCACCTGGACTGGAAGTATTTCATTTCTGAAATCGAACAGGATGTATTCAACACCATCAACCCGTCTGCACCCACAGTGATTCTGGCCAAAGACGGCTCTTTGAGAATGGGCAACCGACTTGATTTGGCCGACTTTCAAGACAGCACCGCCTGGACAGCCATGGCTGGTTTTCAGAAAGCCGTGGCAGGCGAGCGCAACTGGTCAATCGAAACCCTGAGTGACGGCAACGACTACCTGGTTGCCTTTGCGCCCAACAACAGTGAACAAACACGCGACCTGGGCTGGATTTCGGCCACCGTGACACCCGTGGACGCAGTTTCTTCTCCCATTTCGAAAGCCTTGATTGGCGCAATTGTGGCCTTGATTATCGGTACCGTGGCAACGCTGTTGCTGGTCTTGGCCCTGGGACGCAGCCTGTCTGCCAAAGCGAGCGCTTACCTTGACCTTGTTCGCAAAAACGATCCGCAAGGCAAAGAACTTGAGCAGTCCATGCAGGCATTGCCCACGGAGTTGCAGCCCATTTCAAGGGACATTCTGGATTTAACGCGGGGATTGTCCGAGAAGAGCCATTCGCTTGAGAAAGCCTTGAAATCGGCCAAAGAAAGCTACTGGGTGGTGGAGGCCCTGATTGTTCAGGCACCCCTGCCGATTGCAATGTTCGACACCGACATGAACTATGTGGCGGCGTCCTCGCGCTGGATACAAACCTTTGCACATGGCCACAAAGGCAGCCTGGTGGGTAAAAATCATTATGAGGTAGTACCCAACCTGCATGAGCGCTGGCGGCAGGCGCACAAGGCCGGCCTGGCTGGAGAAAGCCTGTCGGCCACCTCAGACCCCTGGACAGACCCCAACGGACATACGGTGTGGCTGGACTGGGCAATTGAACCCTGGCTGAAACCCGACGGGCACCGCGGTGGCATCATCTTGATGTGCAAAGACGTCACCGAAGAGCGATTGATACGAAACAGCCTTGCTGAGAGTGAAGAACGTTTCAAGTTGGCCATGGAAGGCTCGCACGATGGCCTGTGGGATTGGGAAGTGGCGACCAACAAAGTGTATTTCTCGCCAAGCTGGAAGCGTTTGCTGGGCTATGAAGACCATGAACTTGAAAACCATTTCAGCACCTGGGAGCGACTCACCGCACCAGATGATCTGGAAGTTGCCAGAAAAACACTGACCGATGCACTGGAAAACCCGGAGAAAGACTCGTATGAGGCGGAATTCTGCATGGCCCACAAAAACGGCCACTGGGTGCATATTCTAGCCAAGGCATTGATAGTGCGGGACGAAGCTGGCTTGCCCACACGCGTGGTGGGTACGCACCTGGACAGAACTGTGCAACTGGAACTGGAAAGCAGGCTGCGCGAAACAGCGATTGCGGCCAAGGCAGAAAAGGATGCCAATGCTGAAAAAAGCCGTTTCCTGGCCACCATGAGCCATGAGATTCGCACGCCCCTGAACGGCATTATGGGTTTTGCCCGCCTTCTCGAAATGGACCTGCCGTCCGGCGAACTGAAGGAGCAAGCGGGTTATTTGGTGCAATCTTCGGAGACCTTGTCAGCCATTCTGAACGACATTCTTGACTTCTCAAAACTTGAGTCGGGCATGGTGAAGTTGGTAGATTCTCCATTTTTGATGGAGCAATTGCTCAAAGGCAGCACCGAGTTGCCACGCCTGACCTGCGAATCCAAGGGCGTGAAGTTTGAGTTGCACAACAAACTGGGCGAACACCAGATATATTCTGGCGACATGGGCCGCTTGCGCCAAATACTCCAGAATTTGCTATCTAACGCGATCAAGTTCACTTCTCACGGCAAAGTGAGCTTATCGGTCAGCAATACACCCTTGAATCCTGACGAAGACCTGCTCACATTCGAAGTCAGTGATACCGGCCTTGGAATCCCCAAAGACAAACAAGCCCTTCTTTTCAGGCCATTCTCTCAGGTGCACACCGACCGGGAGAACCGCTTCGGTGGTACGGGCCTGGGCTTGTCGATTGTCAAAAGCCTGGTTCAGGCCATGGGCGGAGAAATTCAACTGGAATCCGAGCCCGGGCAGGGCACACAGGTGATGTTCTCGGTCACCCTGAAACGCGAGCACCAGCTGGACAATCAGAGCCAGGAACGCATCTTGCCAATTCGTCCCCTGCGGGTTTTGGTGGCGGATGACACACCGCTGAACATCAAGCTGATTCAGACCTTCCTGCAAAAAGACGCTCACATGGTGGAAGTGGCCAGAGACGGCAGGGAAGCCTTGAACAAAGCGATGACCGAGCCCTATGATTTTGTATTGCTTGATATTGATATGCCGAAAATGTCGGGTTATGAGGTTGTGGAGAAGATCCGGAGTTCAAGCGGCCCGAATCAGCACTGTGAAATCGCTGCCTTGACGGGATATGCGTTTGACAGCGACATCGAGAGGGCTGTGGAAGCGGGCTTTAACTACCATTTTGCCAAACCGATTCAATTCAATTTGTTGTTAAATCGCTTGGCAATAAGCAGTCAGAATACGAAATGATCACCCACGATACGAAATGTGGTGCAAAATAGCGGGCTGTTGAAAATTGACTAAAAAACGGGGTGTTTTATGGAATTATTAATGGATCCAAACGTTTGGATCGCTTTTGCGATCTTGACGGCGTTGGAAATTGTGCTGGGTATTGACAACATTGTGTTCATTACCGTGCTGGTCTCGAAGCTGCCAGCCGACATTCGTGACCGCGTGCGCCAATTCGGTTTGATGTTTGCCATGGCCACACGTGTAGGCCTGTTGTTCTCGCTGTCCTGGATTATCGGATTGACCGAACCCCTGTTCGACATCGCGGGCAAATCGATCACCGGGCGAGACTTGGTACTCTTCTTCGGGGGGCTGTTTCTGCTGTGGAAGGCCTCCAAGGAAATTTACCTGGAAGTGGAAGCGCCGCACCAGGTTGAAGAAGAGCTGGAAGCTGGCGCTGCAATCCAGAAAACCGGTGCCAAGCTGTTTTGGTACTCCATCATCCAGATCGGTATTCTGGACATCGTGTTCAGTTTGGACTCCGTGATTACCGCCGTGGGTATGGCCGACGACATTGAAGTGATGATTGCTGCGGTGATGGTGGCTGTGGGTGTCATGATGCTGTTTGCCAAGTCGATTGGCGAGTTTGTTGAAGCACACACCTCGGTAAAGGTATTGGCACTGGCCTTCCTGATGATGGTGGGTATGCTGCTGGTTGCAGAAAGCTTTGGCCAGCATGTGCCGAAGGCTTACCTGTACAGCGCCATGGGCTTCTCTCTGCTGGTTGAATTGCTGAACCTGCGTTCCAAGGCCAAGCGTCAACGGCTTGAGGAAATTGCACGGTCCAAAGCCAGTGCTGCTTGACAAAGCCAGGTAGTGATTTGCAAAAAAGCCAGTGTAAACTGGCTTTTTTGTTTTAAGGGCCAGCAAACGGGCCCTGCAGGGTGAATTCATGTGGTATCGAATTACTCAACTTCTTTTTCTTCTTCCTTTGATTGTATTTCCAACTTTGGGGCACACCGAACCCGATGTCTGGAATGTCTGGAAGCAGCCCGGCGTTCACGCAATCATGCGGCACGCCACCGCGCCAGGCTTTGGCGACCCTGAAAATTTCCGGCTTGGGCAATGCAACACACAACGTAACTTGAACGAAACGGGTCGGCAGGAAGCAAGCGCATTGGGAGCAGCCATACGAAGCCGAGGGATTGAACTGACTGCTGTGTACTCCAGCCAATGGTGCCGGTGTTTAGACACCGCACAAGAATTGAGGCTGGGCAAGGTGCAAGCTTTGCCTGCCTTGAATTCATTTTTTCAGGGACGAGGTAGCAGCACAGCGCAAACTGAGGCATTGAAAAACCACTTGGCCATGCTCAAGCCAAGCGACAAAGTGCTCTATGTTACTCATCAGGTCAATACAACCGCCTTGACCGGCGTTTATCCGAATTCGGGAGAGGTTGTGTTGTTCCGGTTCACACCCCAGGGCGAAGTAAACGTAGTCGGTCGGATTCAAATGCCTTAACAAAACTTAACCTGTAAACGATGAACTTCACAGGTGCAACTGCCTCGAACAGTTAACGATTTCGGTTCAACAGCCGGGACGTTTGGAAAATCTTGTAGCTCGAAATTCCAACTGGAGGTAGTTAACATGTTGAAATCCAAATTTACGACAGCAGGCCTGATTGGTTCTATTGCAGTTTCAGCGGCCGCTTTTAGTCTGCCTGCCCACGCCGAAATCATGGTGGGCGGTGCCCCCATGCTGCCAAGCAAAGACATTGTTGATAACGCTGTCAATTCAAAAGACCACACCACCCTGGTGACTGCCGTACAGGCCGCAGGTTTGGTGGACACCCTGAAAGGCAAAGGCCCCTTCACCGTATTTGCGCCGACCAATGATGCCTTTGCCGCACTGCCAAGCGGCACTGTGGATACATTGCTGCAGCCAGAAAACAAGTCAGCTTTGCAAGGCGTACTGACCTACCACGTGGTGCCCGGCAAAATTACGGCTGCCGATTTGAGCAACAAGATTATTCAGGCTGGCGGCATGGCCACCTTGAAAACAGCGTCGGGTGCATCGCTGGGTGCCAAATTGCAAGGCGACAAAGTGGTCTTGGTTGATGAGAAGGGCGGCACTGCCGAGGTAACGATTGCCAATGTGACGCAATCCAATGGTGTGATCCACGTGGTCGACAGCGTATTGTTGCCCAACTCCTGAATTTGATTTCCTGACGGGCCCTCAGCAAGCCCGTCCTCATCTCCACCCTTAAATTGCTGTTTTGGCGAGCCTGCGTGGTTCGCCTTTTTTTGTGGTGTTGCTAACGGGCCCGGGTCACCAACACAATGCCCAAGACCACGGGCACAATGCCGATGAAATCGATCCAGTTCAGTGGTTCATCCAGCAACCATGCGCCAGCCAGAAGCCCAAGCGGCGGCGTCAGGAAGAACCAGACGCTGGCTGCGCTCGCGCTGCCACGCTCGAGCAGGTTAAACCAAAGCTGATAGCCGGTAATGGACACCACCAGCACCAACCATACAAATGCCCCGGCAAATGATGGGGTCCAGACAATTGCGGACCAGTCCTCCATGAACAGCGCCACAGGCAACAACAGGAGGCCGCTGAGAATGATCTGAAAGCCGGTTCCAGTCACGATGTCGGTGCGCACAGGCCATTTTTTGTACAGCATAGTACCAAAGGCCAAGGTCAGCAAAGCCGCCAACACCAGCAAGAAACCTTCGAGCGTGTCTGTGCTGGACCCGATTCTGTTGCGAACAATGAAAGCCACACCCAAAAAGCCCAGGGCCAAACCCAACACCTTTTGGCGCGTGAGGGGTTCACGCAACAAGAACGATGACAGCACAGCAACCACGATAGGGTTTGCACTAATAAGGATGGTAGACAAACCCGAAGACAGGCTACCCATGCCGGTCCAGCTCAAGCCCAAATAGAGCGCATGGTTTAGCAAACCCAGGGCGCTCAACACGCCCAACTCTTGCAAGGTCAACTTGCGCAAGGTGCCCCGCCAGCGGGCCCAGGCCAGCATCAAAGCGCCGGCCACTAAAAACCGCAAGGTCAAAAACAACAGGGGTGGGCTGTCGATCAAACCAATTTTCGCGGCAGGAAACGCGCTGGTCCAGATCAGTACGAATGGAAACGCCAATGAAGCGTTTCTCAAAAGGGGGGATTGATTCATTCAAGGAAATCCAGTAATTGTGAGACATTGTAATCAGCGAATACGCTCAACCAAGCCGGCGACCGGAGTTTTAGATGCTCGAGCAGTTCCGAATAATCGTCGTGGATGATGAAAAACCCCAACTTGAGGCGTTGTGCTCACTGCTGCAGGAAGCGGGATTCGATGTCAAAGGGTTTTCCGAACCAGACCCAGCCCTTGAGCACTTGAAAAGTCAAAGCTTTGATGTGTTGCTCACCGATCTGCGACTTCCCGACATGGATGGCATTGAGCTGGTGCAGCGTGCGCGCCAATTGGACCCAGACCTGAGCGCGGTGCTGATGACCGGGCACGGCAGCATCAAAACCGCAGTGGATGCGATGAAGCTTGGGGTGCTGGATTACATCCTGAAACCATTCAAGGTGAGTGAGCTGATGCCAGTGGTCAACCGGGCCATTGAGATACGCAAATTGAAGCGTCAGAACACCGGTTTGATTCACGAACTTTCAACCAGCAACGCCCGCTTGCTGGAAATGAATCATGAACTGGACCATTTCGCCGGGCGCGTTGCGCACGATCTGAACTCGCTTTGCCACATCATCCAGGGCTTTGCAGGCAGCCTGACGCGCCGGGCCAACAGCAAACTGGATGAACAGGAACAGCGTTACCTGCTGCGCATCAATGAGGCCAGTGCGCGTGGGGGTCAACTTGTGTCCGACCTGTTGGCCTTTGCACGATTGGGCTCGGGCGATTTGAAGTTCAATCAGGTGGTGTTGAACGAGGTGGTTGAAAAAGCCAGGGCACAGGTCGAGTCGGCTGAGGGACTTCGACAAGCGGACTGGAGCATTGCCAAATTGCCAGACATCGAGGGTGATGAGTCTTTGCTGGAACAGGTGTTCGTCAATCTCTTGTCGAACGCGTTGAAATTCAGTCAGATTAGGGAACAACCCAGCATTTCTGTACAAGCCAATGTCGCGCGGGACCTGGTGGAAATCAAGGTAACCGACAACGGTGCCGGCTTTGACCCTGACAGGGCTGATGGACTGTTCAAACCTTTCCACCGGCTACACAACGCCCACGATTTTGAAGGCCACGGCATGGGCTTGGCCAATGTAAAACGCATCATCGAAAGACATGGAGGCCACATTTCAGCGGAGTCTGCGCCTGACAAGGGCGCTGTGTTCACCTTGATTCTGCCGACACGCCAAGGCCAAAACACCAAGCCTGCAACAACGGTGCTGCCCGAGAGGCATATACACACGGAATTACTTGACCAAAATGAAACCAGGCTTGACCCGCAACGCATGGATTTACTGGGTGCCTGTGTTGAACGCCTGAATGACATTGTCATGATTACCGAGGCTACGCCGATAGACGCCCCAGGTCCCCGGATTGTGTATGTGAACGCCGCTTTCGAGAAGGTGACTGGCTACACCCGCGATGAGGTGATTGGCAAAAGCCCACGCCTGTTGCAGGGACCCGAAACCGACAAGGCTGAGTTGGAAAAAGTTCGACAGGCCTTGTCCACCGGTCAACCTGTACATGTTGAACTGATTAATTACGGCAAAAGCGGGAAACCACATTGGCTTGAAATGGACATTGTGCCAGTGCTGAGCGCACAAGGTGAGGTGCCCTATTTTGCATCCATACAGCGCGATGTCACCGAAAGACGCAAATCCGAAGACCGACTGAAACGCAATGAGGCCCTTCAGCGAATTGGCGGTCGCCTGGCAAAACTTGGCGCGTGGGCGATTGATCTGGGACCGGTGCCCAAGCTTTATTGGTCAGAAGAAATCTTTGGCATCCTTGATATTGCCAAAGGCAGGCTGCCCAGCAGTTATGACGATGCCCTGCGCCATTACCACGGCAAATGGAAAAAAATAGTGGAGGCTGCCCTTCACCGCTGTTCAACCGAGGGTCTGCCTTTTGAACTGGAGCCGGAAATGCGATCCGAGAG
The DNA here is from genome assembly GCF_005871185.1 of Limnobacter alexandrii. Taxonomy (GTDB): domain Bacteria; phylum Pseudomonadota; class Gammaproteobacteria; order Burkholderiales; family Burkholderiaceae_B; genus Limnobacter; species Limnobacter alexandrii. Next base: position 668,194 of record NZ_SWKN01000006.1, on the reverse strand, counting down.
CGGAAAACGCATTTGGGCACGCGTGGTGGGTGAAGCGGTACGCAATGAAAAAAACGAGATTGTGCGGGTTCAAGGTGCGTTTCAGGACATCACCGACACCAAACTGGCCGTACTGACCCTGATGCACATGAACCGCCTGCTGGAAGCCCAGCACCGTGTGAATGAAATTACAAGCAGCCTGGACAAACCCGAGAAACTGCTGCAACAAGTGTGCAGTGTGTTCTGTTCACTGGGTGGTCTTCCGCTGGCCTGGGTTTGTGAATTTGGCAAAGACTTAAGCGACCTCAAGGTCACGGCGTCGGACGGTTCCCAGCAAGAGTTTGTAAGCCAGATCATGAAGACCACCACCCTGCCTCGCGACCATGAACTGGTAGAGCGTTTGCGGGCGGGAAGAATGCACATTTGCCAGAATGTGGCTGAAGAACCCCAGGCCAGAATGTGGCACAAACAAGCCATTGAAGAGGGGCTTGAATCGTTTGCGATATTGCCGATTCATGCGCAGGGCAAACTGCGGGCAAGCTTGGTGCTATTCGGAGCGGGCATACATTTTTTCACCAATGAAGTTCGGCAACTTCTGAAAACAGTGTCCAAAAGTTTGTCTTTTGCATTTGAGAATCTGCTGTTTGCGGAAGAGCGTGCACGCAACTCAGAACGCCTGAAGCTGCTTGAAACCTGCGTGGAGCGGCTCAACGACATTGTGCTGATCACCGAGGCCGAACCAATTGATGGCGATGGTCCGAAAATACTCTATGTCAATGACGCATTCGTGCGCCGAACAGGCTACACACGCGAGGAAGCCATCGGAAAAACGCCCCGGATCTTGCAAGGTGAACGAACGCAGCGGGATGCATTGGGCCGCATTCGTCAAGCTTTAAAGGACTGGAAACCAGTTCGTGAAGAACTCATCAACTACACCAAGAGTGGTGAAATGTTTTGGCTTGAACTGGAGATTGTTCCGGTGGCTGATGAGAACGGGTGGTACACCCACTGGGTGGCCATTGAACGGGATATCACCGAACGAAAGCAGGCTGAAGCGGCTTTGAAGGAAGGCTCGGAACGATTCCGTTTGCTTGCCAGCGCTGCCCGGGATTGCATCTGGGACTGGAACATCATCTCGGACGAAATTTGGTGGAATGAGGGATTCGAGAAACTGTTTGGATTTGATCGCAGCAAGATTGAACCCAACAACGACTCCTGGATCAACCGGATACACCCAGAGGATCGTGACCGCGCAGTCAAAAGCATATTTGCAGCCATCAATTCAGATGTTGAGAACTGGCAGGAGGAATATCGCTTCGCGCATGTAGACGGCCACTGGCTGGATGTTCTGGACCGCGGCTATATTATTCGTGACGAGTTTGGGAAAGGCATTCGGATGATCGGTGGCATGACCGAAATGACCTACATCCGGGAATCTGAACGCCGAAGCACCGCGCAATTGGCGCGCATGAACCTGCTTAACGAAATTACGCGTGCAATTGGCAACCGTCATGACCTGGACAGCATTTACCAAGTAGTCACCAACAGCATTGAAATCGAGTTGCCTGCAGACTTCTGTTTGACCGCATCTTATTCAGAGCCGGACAAAACCATTTCATTCAGATCGTTCGGCAATGCCACAGAGGAGGCCGCCAACAAGATCGGATTTTTCCTGCACGCGAGCATTCCTGCCAAAGGAGTGCACCTGGACCGCGCCTTGCGGGGCGAATTCGTTTACCAACCCGATTTGGGCGGCAGCTTGTGCCTGACGGGCGAAGGCATGCATGAACTGGCCGGGCTGGACAGCATGGTGATTGCGCCCTTGATGAAAGACAAAAAAGTGCTGGGTATCATCACCACAGCGCGCAAGGGTTTGAATTCGTTTTCAGATGATGAACTGGACTTCTTGAGGCAGCTTGCAGAGCACGTGGCGCTGGCGCTGGCGCAAACCGAGTTGCTTCAAGAACTTCAAGAGGCTTACGAGAATTTGCAACGCACCCAACAGCTGGTGCTGCAGCAGGAGCGTTTAAGGGCACTGGCAGAAATGGCCGGTGGTATTGCGCACGACATCAACAATGCAATTTCACCCGTGGCGCTGTACACCGACGCCCTGCTGGGTTCCGAGACCAATTTGAGCGAGCGCGGCATCAAACAGTTGAAAACAATTCAACTGGCGATTGATGATGTGGCAAGAACCGTGGACAGGATGGGTCAATTTTCCAGGCGACAGGAGGAAGGCACTGAATTGACCCGAGTCAATTTGAGGACTGTGTGCGAACAATCCATGGAATTGACCAGGGCGAGATGGCACGATATTCCGCTTCGCAATGGCATATCGATTGAGTTTACTGTGGAGCATGACGACAATGTGCCAGAAATCGATGCGGCCGAATCGGAATTGCGGGAAGCACTGACCAACCTGATTTTTAATGCAGTGGATGCCATGCCAAACGGTGGGACCATTGCCTTGGCCACGCGACTGGAGCGAAGGGGAAATCACGACCAGGTGGTGATTGAAATTCGGGATTCTGGTGTGGGTATGAATGAAGAAACCCGACGGCGATGCCTGGAGCCCTTCTACACCACCAAAGGCGAGCGTGGCACTGGCTTGGGCCTGGCCATGGTGTATGGCATTGTGAAGCGCATGCGCGGTTCAATTGAAATTGACAGCGAGGAACAACACGGAACCACCGTGCGGATATTGTTGCCATCGGCCTGTCGGCAAAAACGTGCGGCTACTGAAGCACTGCCTGCGAACACCTCTTCAAACAACTTTCATATTCTGCTGATCGACGACGACAGCAAAGTATTGAATGCGCTTCGGGACGGACTGAGCGCCTGCGGACACCGCGTTCAAACTGCAAGTTCGGGATCTGCCGGCATTGAGCTTTTCTCCAAAGCAATGAACGAGGGCGCACCGTTCGACGCCGTGATCACAGATCTCGGAATGCCCGGCATGGACGGCAAACAAGTGGCCGAGGCGATCAAACGCCTGAATGATCGATGCCCTGTGAACCTGTTGACGGGTTGGGGCAATCAATTGGACACCCTGACGGCACCCATGGAAAACATTGACGCCGTGTTGGCCAAGCCGCCGAAAATTTCTGACATACAGGCTTTGTTGCACAAGCAACTTCATTGAGTTTTTGGGAACCCTATTTTTTCAGCTTCAATTCATCTTGCTTTTCTACACTGGGAACACATTGAACCCACACAGGAGAAACAAAATGATTCGTCGCCCTACCCCAACACTGTCAGCCCTTGCTCTGATTTTGCTCGCCGCCACTGCGATGGCCTTGCCGAAGATTTCACATGCCGATGATGACCGTGGCCGAGACAGCGAAATTGTGCAAGCCTTCGGATTGATCAGTGCCGAAAAGGCCCGTGAAATTGCATTGAAAGAAGCGCCCGGCGTTGTCACAGAACTTGAGCTGGACGACCGTGATTATGCCAAAGGCTGGAAATGGGAAGTTGAAGTGGCCAACGCGGATGGCCGTGAAGTGGAAGTCGACATTGACGCTAAAACCGGCAAAGTACTGAAGGTGGACAAAGACTGGTTTTAAACCAGGGCACCGGGCTTGAAAGTGACCCACACTTGCAGCCCGGTATTGCCGTTTTTGAATTCAAGTGTTGCACGGTAGGTGCTTGCAATGTCTTGTGCAATCGCCAACCCCAAGCCACTGCCCGGCGTGTTTTCATCGGCGCGAAAACCGCGACGTGTCAATGCATCCAGATTCTCGGAAGGGCAACCAGGACCATCATCGGCAACAATCAGGGTGTTGCCCTGAAGTGAAATGTTGACCTGCGAGTTCGCCCATTTCGATGCGTTGTCGATCAGATTGCCAAACAACTCGAAGAAGTCTTCCCGATCACCCAGAAGGCGGGTGTTGTCAGGTACCTGCAATGTAAATTGAATGGCCTTGTCGCGGTACAAGGCCTTGCAACTGTTGACAAGCGCGCTCAGGATTTCATGGAGATTCACGCGTTGGCCGGGGCGTAAATCGCCAACCACCCGCACACGTGCAGTTTCGCGATCGATCAAACGCGCAACCTCTTGGGTCAGCGCCTGTACTTCAGCGGAAAAACCGCTTTGGTCAGTCTCGCCGCTGAGCTGGGAAAGCCGGGCAAGCCGGGTTTTCAAGGCGTGTGCCAAATTGCCCATGCCTTCACGCGAACGTTTCAAACGCTGATCGATGGCAATCAACAGTCGGTTAAGCTCATCCACCAGCGGTTTGATTTCATCGGGGCCCTTGAATTCCAGTTGCGCAATTTCGCCTTGCTGCAAACGGGCCAAGGCCGCTTGCACCGTACTAAGCGGCTTTAAAGTATTAACAACGATCCAGCGCTGAATCAACACCAGGGCCAGCAGAAACAGCGCGGAGAAACCAGCGTTGGCCATTTGGTACTGCAACAGGTTTTTTCGCAACGGCGTGATATCGCGCGCAATCGCAATGAAGAACGATTGACCGTCTTTCTGGTACTGCCGCGAGTGCACCAACAGAAACTGACCGTCAGGCCCAGTCTGCCGTGTGATCAAGGCCTGCGCCCCGCCGGGGTTCGGCAAATTAAAATCAGCATCCCAAAGCGAACGTGAATAGCGAACTTCAGCCTGGTGTTGCAAGGCAAAATAAGCACCGGAATAAGGTTGCTGATAAGTGGGTGCCAAACCGGTGGCACTTAGCGCAAGTACGCCAGCCGCATCAAACTCCACACCGGCAAGCAGGGCCTCGCTGTCTTGCTGCAGTTGATCGAGCAGTTGTTTCTCCAGCAAATTCTCGATGGCCCGAGAAGAAAGCCACCATTGCGCCAACAGCAACACCAGCAAACTGAGGATCAAGCCAAACGACAACCGGTTGCGAAGTGAATTCATTCGGTGGGCTCGCCAAACACATAGCCCTGACCCTTGCGGGTTTGTATCCATTGGGGGCCGATTTTCTTGCGCAACCTGTTCACATACACCTCCATCACATTGCTGTCTTTGTCGGCGTCGTATTCATACACATGGTCAGTGAGGCGAGTTTTGCTCAAGGGTTGGCCAGGGTGCAGCATGAAATAGCGCAGCAAACGGAATTCGGTGGCGGTGAGCTGTTGGGGCGACTCGTCGTTCACTTGCACAGTTTGCAAGGTTTCGTCGAGAACCAGTCCTCTGGCATTCAATGCATCAGGCGCGTTGCCTGCGGCACGCTTGAGTACCGCGCCGATTCGAGCGAGAAGTTCTTCGGGCTGGAAAGGCTTGGGCACATAATCATCGGCACCGGCATTAAAGCCTTCGACCTTTTCCTGCCAAGTGCCCCTGGCGGTCAATACAATGACCGGCAACTTCAGGCCTTGTGCTCGCCAGCTTTTGAGCACATCCAGGCCCGGCTTGCCGGGCAAACCCAAATCAAGAACCACCAGATCATAGGGCTCCAGGCGACCTTGAATTTCAGCTTCGGCGCCGTCTTGAACCCAGTCTGCCGCATAGCCTGACTTGCCCAGCAATTTGTGCAACTGGGCACCCAACACCGGATCATCTTCCACCAACAAGAGTCGCATGGTTCTTAGTCGTCCTGTTCAAGTTGAAGCAACTCGCCGGTGCGGGCGTCAAATTCCATTTCCCAGACACGGCCGCTCGCATCCAGCAATTCTATTTCATAGACATAGCGGCCGTCTTCTTTGTCGAGATCGACATCCACAATCCGCCCTGGCTTGACCGCACGTGCCGCTGCAAATATTTTTTCCAGTGAGAGAATTTCGCCACTGCGCTGCAGTTGGCGAATGCGTTTGTCGTCGTCAGCATGCGCAGCCAGAGGCAAGGCAAAAGCAGAACAGGACAGAAGGGCGATAAAGGCGAGTGCACGGGCTTTCATGATGAAAGTAATGTACCTGATTCACCTGAATTGAAGCTTAAAAAAATGACTAGAAGCGCAACACCACCAAACCACTGACAATGGTGGCTGCCGCCGCCAATCGCATTTTCCAGTGTGCGTTTTCCCTGAACAGGAAGATAGATGCCAATGTGGCCAGCACAATCCCCGCGTTGGTGAAGGCGACTACCACTGCAGCAGGCATGCTTCGCATGGCAGCGATCACCAGCACATAGGCCAGGCCAACACACAGACCACCCACAGCAACTATCCACAGCGGCGGGCGCTCGGCAGGAGTCCATCGACCCGTGCTGCGTTTTAATTCCAGGGTAAGCACCAACCAGGCTGCGAAATAACCCAGAGACACAAAGCCAAGCAGGCCCGAGAAACTCTCGATGTGGGCCGTGGCTGCCTTGTCGCTGAGCGAGTAGACGCTGGTACACACCATGGCAAGAAAAGCCCAAGGCAAGGCGGCCTTGTTGGCACTGCCGCGCCCGGTATCGGCCAGTAAAGCAAGGCCAAGTACGCTGATGCCAATTCCAACCCACGCAGCCAGGCCAAGCTGTTGATCAAACAAAATCAGTCCCCACAGCGCAATCAGCAAGGGCGAGGCGCGCACCAGTGGATACACCAAAGCCACTGGTGCATGGTCATAGGCTTTTTTCAATCCCAGAAAATACAAGGCATTCGCTGTTGCAGACGTGGCCGCCAAAGCGAGAAACTCTGGCGTGAACACGGTGTGCTGAAAGAGTGTGTACAAGCCCCACGGCGCAAGCAGCACCAGGTGAGCGATTAAAACCCACCACAACACATAACGTGCTTTGGGTTGCTGGCGTGCCATGAGATTCCACACCACATGCATGCACACAGAAAGACCAATGAACACTGCCGCTTGACTCATGCTTGAAGTTCAATGATCGCGTTGTCGCAAGCCACATGAACACCTTGAGGCAATGTGGGGTTATTCAGCATTTGCCAGGTATCGCTGCGATGATTTAAGTGGGTAAGCCACGCCCGCACAGGTTTGATTTGATCGATCAGGGCTAGCGCCTGGTCCCAGTGGTTGTGATTGCCTGCCGGGGCCTCGGCATTGACTGGCGGGGGATCTGTGGCATCAATGGCCATGCCGTGCAAAAGGCATTGTTGCAGATGTTCGATTGTTTTGGGAGGCAAGCCAACCGTGTCAGTGAGATAGGCAAACCGTGCCCCCTCATTGCTTTCTATCAAATAGCCAAAAGTGACTTTGGAATGAATCAGGGGCAAGGGCGTGAACGTCAATGAGCCGACTTGAAAGGTGTCAAACTTGCTTTGGGGTTTGAATTCAAGAATGCCCGGGTGCTTGAACAGGTCTGCACATCCCTCGGAATCGGGAGGACAATACACCGGCACGCTGCCTGAAACACCCCAGCGCAGATGAAACAGGCCCTGCACATGGTCTGGATGAAAATGGGTCAGCACAATCGCATTGAAACTGCCCAAGGGAAAGCGGTCATGCAGGTTCATGAGGCCTGCATCCAGCACAACCCGGGTATCGCCATGTTCGATCAGCGCCGAACAGGGACGGCGAACAAACACCCGATTATTCTGTGCACGTTCACAGGCTGGGCAATTGCAGCCATAACGGGGCACACCGCCTGCAGCCCCTGTTCCCAAATAAGTTATTCGCACACGGTCACCTTGCTGTATTGTTCAATCAAACTCATCAGTTGCTCACCAGCCTGCTCAAGACTCTGGTTGTTGGATACAGTAAGGCAGGCCGGGTGACTCAACTGCAAAATGCGGTTGCGGCTTAAGCGAGCATCAATTTCGGTCTCAGTCTCACGACCCCGATTCAACAGGCGCGCTTTCAATACATCATGCGACACCTCAATGGTGACAGGCAACAGTTCGGGGTAGTTCTGCATCGCTTTCGGCAGATACTCTCGCGAACCATTGACCACCACTGTAATTCCTTTGCTAAGCCATTGATTGATTTCGACACCAATGCCGTAGCTGTTGCCATGACTGTGCCAGTGCATGGCAAACAAGCCTGCCTGAACGCGGGCATTGAATTCCGCCTGAGACAAGGCAATGTGATTTTCACCACCCGAGTCTGCCGGCCGAGTAATGTATCGGTGGGCAAACTGCACCAAAGCCTGGCCCGCCAACTGCGCACGCACATAGGCAATGATGGAATCTTTCCCGCTGCCACTGGGCCCGACGACATAAAGAAGCCGGTTAGACAAGCGAATGCTCCGCACTTTGCTGCGCATCGGTGAATGTGTGTTGCACGTTGGAAAACTGCGCGCTGTACACGGCCTTTCCAGCCACCCACACGCGTTCAACTTGCGGCAGGTTGTCCGGGTGGGCAACAGCAATCAAGTCGGCCCGTTTTCCAACTGCAATTTGGCCGCGATCGTGCAGGCCTGCTGCACGCGCCGGGTTCAAGGTGACCAAAGCCACGGCTTCACTGACCGAGATGCCTGCCAATGCAGGCAGAGCCAACGCAGCGGGTAGCAAAGCCGCCGGAGAATAATCGCCGCACAGGCAATCAGCCACATTGTGAATGACTGCATCAAGCGCACGCATGGATCCCGATTGTGATTTGCCACGCAAAATATTGGGTGCACCAAACAAGGTGGCCAATCCTTTGGCCTTGGCAGCCTGTGCTGTTTCAAGATTGATGGGAAATTCAGAGATGACCGCACCCAGGCTGTGCACGATGTCTACTTTCTCGGGTGTGTCGTCATCATGACTGGCAATCGACACACCATGCGCTTTGGCGATCGCAGCCAGTGTTTCCATGCGGGCAGTCGCACCTTGGGCAGCTGCCAATTTGTTTTGCAAAATTGCATCGAACTCTTCGTTGCTTTTTTTGTAGGTTTTGCCCAGGTAATTTCGATAGGCTTCGACGCTTTTGAATTGACCCTGTCCCGGTGTGTGGTCCATGAAGGAAATCAGATGGGCATCACCCTGAGTCAGCAAATCAGTCAGCACCGACACGCCAGTTTCATCGGTGACTTCATATCGGGCGTGTACACGATTATCGACCAAAGCGTGTTGCTGCCATGCGTGGACCGCACGCGCCAGTTCGGCGGCAAACTGGTTGTTGCGCACACCCAGCTCGTGGTTGGCAAATGACAGTGAATGATAAATGGTGGTGACCCCTGCAGCTGCATTGCGCTTGTCGGCCTGCGCACAGGCAAAGTTCACTGGGAAGTGCACACCCGGGCGGGGCTCAACTTCCTTTTCCAGTGCGTCGCAATGCAAATCAACCAAGCCAGGCATCAGCATGGCGCCTTTCAGGTCGATAATTTGTGCGCCCGCTGATGAATCCGGATCCAGGGCAGTGATTACGCCATTGTCGATCAGCACAGCCAGGTGATTGAACACCCCCTGTGGCAACACCACACGTGCATTGGTCAAAAGTTGCTTGTTCATGCGGGTAACTCCGTTGTGTTGTGCGCCATGGTCAGTTCAACCACCCGATCGGCCAAACGATCAACGAGCGCCGGGTGATGGAAAATGGCCAACATGGCCACACCTTGTTGTTTGATGCTGTTAAGTAAATCAACCACGCGATCGGTGGTGTCGGGGTCAAGACTCGCAGTTGGCTCGTCGAGCAAAAGCAGACGCGGCTTGGCAATCAAGCCACGGGCCAAATTCACACGCTGCTTTTCACCACCTGAGAATGTAGCAGGGGGTACATTCCACAGCCGCTCTGGCACGTTCAGAACACGGAGCAGTTCGCAGGCCTCGGATTGGGCACGCGAAGCACTCTCGCCTTGCCTGATCAAAGGCGCCGCCACAATGTCGAGCGCAGCCTTGCGCGGCAAGCAGTGCAAAAACTGGGTGACAAAGCCAATGTCGCGTTCACGAAGACGCAGCATTTCACTTTCGCTGGCACCGCTTAAATCGATGGTGCTGCCATCTTCTTGCGTAAAAAACATACCGCCGCTGCTGGGCAGGTAAGTGCGGTAGACGCACTTGAGCACGGAGGACTTTCCTGCACCTGTGGGGCCTACCAGCGCGGTCAATTGCCCCGGTGTGGCAGTCAGGTTCACATCGCTGCACGAAGGTATTTGTGTGCCCTGTTCATGCAGGGTGAAGTGCTTGCTCAGGTTTTGAATGTCTAGAATTGGATTCATGTGCGTAGCAACCTTCACAGGGCGGAAGCCACCAGGCGCTGCGTGTAAGCATGCTGGGGGTCTTCAAGTATTTGATCGGTCAGGCCGGTTTCAATCACTCGGCCGTATTTCATCACCATGGCCCGGCTGGTCAACAGGCGAATCACACCGAGGTCGTGGGTAACCACCACCATGGCGGTTTTCAGTTCCTGTTGAATTTCAAGAATCAGGTCCAGAATTCGGGCTTGCACTGACAGATCGAGCCCGGTTGTAACTTCATCGAGAAACAGCAAGGGGGGTTGCGTGGCCAAGGCCTTTGCAATTTGCACGCGCTGCTGCATGCCACCCGAGAATTTTCTGGGCGAATCGTCGATGCGATCAGCCAACACCTCGGTGCGGGCCAGCAAATCGAGCGCACGTTCCCGAATGGCCTTGTAATTCACAAGGTCGCTCATCAGCAAGCGCTCGGCAATGTTGCCACCGGCTGACACATTGAAATTCAAACCCAGGTGGGGATTTTGATACACCATGCCAAAGCGGTGGTTGCGCAGCCAGCGTCGTTGTGCTGCGTTCAAATCGAACAGGTTCCAGGCATGGTCGTGCTCAACAAATTGGGCAGAGCCCCGGGTGGGTTCTTCATCAAAAAACAGGGTTTTGACCACAGTGGATTTTCCACTGCCCGATTCACCCATGATGCCCAATATTTCACCGGGGTGAAGATCGAAGCTCACATCGTGCGCTGCCACCACCGACCCACACCAGCTGCAAATGTTGGTCTCCTGCTCGGGGCCTGTGGTCTCGATGCATTTGGAACACCCACGGCCATGAATTTTGCTCAAGCCCTGAACACTGAGTATGGGTTTCATGCGCTGGCTCCCTCGGGGTGTTGTACCTGAAGTGCGAGTTGCTCATTGCAGTAGTCGCTGTCGGAACACTGAAATTGTCTGTCGCCCTGTTCGCTGATGACTTCGTCCAGAAAACTGTGGGTGCAGCCGCAACGCATGCAGGCATGCCGATTGCCTTGTGCATCTACAAAGTTCTCCGTGCGGAAGGGAACATCTTCAAAAGCCAGTGGTACAGCCCCGGTGTAGGGCGGTACTGCGTATATTTTTTTCTCGCGGCCGGCACCCAACAAGGTGAGGTTGGGCGCATGGTGCAAACGCGGCACGTCATAGCGGGGAATGGGGCTGGGGTCGATCACATAGTGCCCGTTGATTTTCGTGGGGTATCTGTGCGAAATCGTGATCTCGTTGAATTGCACAATGTCTTCATAAAGCTTGGTGAGTAGTCGGGAATAATCGCCTTCGCCATGCATGGTTTTGCGCTTTTCTTCTGAAGGCTCGACCACCACCAAGGGGTCGGGGTAAGGCACTTGCAACACCAATACTTGATCCTCGCGCAACATCACTTCGGGGATGCGGTGGCGCGATTGAATAATCGAAGCTTCCACCGTGCGCTCAGTGGTCGACACACCGGGGCAAGTCAGTTCCACAAAGTGGCGCAGGTTTACGGCGTTCACAGAATCGTCGGCGCCCTGGTCAATCACTTTCAGTGTGTCGTGTTGCCCAATCAAGGACAGGGTCAACTGCAATCCGCCTGTGCCAAAGCCACGGCCCATGGGCATTTCACGGCTGGCATAAGGAGTCTGGTAACCCGGAATTGAAATCGCTTTCAGGATGGTGCGGCGCACTTCACGCTTGGCGTATTCATCCAGGAAACCAAAGTTGTAGGCAGCACCGGCAATCATGTCGCTGTCTGCCTCTTTCTCTTGAATCGCGGGCAGTTCATAGTGGCGCATCGTGCAGGTCTCCTCTTGTTTTCATCTGGGTGGCGCGCAGTCGGTCCATGTCGCTTTGGAATGTGACGTAGTGCGGCATTTTGTAGTGGTTGGCAAATCCCATGGAATCCACGCCATCAATATGGAGCAGCACGAACTCCGGGTCCTCGGACGGGTTGGAAGGGCCGTCCCGCATGCCTTTTTGCAAGGCACGGTCCAGAATGGCCATTGAAATCGCCTTGGTTTCGTTGTGCCCCAAACAAGCGCCGTAACCCAGGGTGAAGGTGGGCAACTCGCCAGGCTCTGCACCTTCATACATGGCCACCACTTCACACTCGGTGATTAAAACTTCACCCGCCTCTGTGGGTTCGCCAGTGACTGGGTGTGGCAACATCACCGGCAAATATCCCACCCGCAGTTCGGCAATCGTGGGGTGAATGTCGCCATAACCGCGCATGTTCGAATACGCCATGGCCAGCAAGGAACCAGTTTCAGCACGTGCCATGGTGGCCAGTGCAGCGGAACGATTGACGGGAAAAACCAAAGGCTCGCGTGTGATGTCGAAGGCTTGTGCAGGGTTGTTTTTCACCGACGGGATCAGGCCCTCAACACGCAGCGAATCGAGCACCTTGGGAAAGGTGTCAGGCAGGCTTGCGCTGGCGGCATGCTCTCTCAAAAAACGACGCGCCATGGCTTGAAACACCTCGGCTTGTTCGTCCACCAGTTCAAGGCGCATGAGACGCAGCGCATAGTCGGTGGTTGGGCCCAGCATTTGTCCGCCCGGAATGTCTTTGAATGCGCTGGAGATTCGGCGAATCAGCCGCATGTTGCCGGTGCTTTGCACCGGGGTTTCAAGCACACGAGGTTTTGTTGAGCGATAGGCACGCAACGCAAATGCAGCCTCCAGCGTGTCGCCGTGCATCTGTTTGATTGCCAGCGCAGCAAGCCGTGGGTGATACAAACCACCTTCCGACACAATTCGGCTGGTCAACAGGCGCAACTGGTTTTCAATGGCAGTCAAGCTGATCGGAGTGCCCTCTTGACCTTCTGCGGTGCGCAAGGCTTCAAAAGCCAGTTCGGCACCTTCAATGGCTTTTGCACCACCCTTAATGGCCACATAACCCATTAGAAGTCTCCTTGAATTTGAGTGGTGCGGGGCAAGGCCACGAGTTGCTTGTCACTGAGCAAAATAAAATCGACACCGGTTGGGAAGGCCGCATTCCAGAAAGCCCGACGATGCAGCCAGGCAGTGTTCAGTTCGAGCACTTTCAAATTGTTTGTTGTTTCAATGCCGGGGCCAGTCAATTGAAGTGTTAACCCTTGGGCGTGATCATCAAAACCCTGTACTTGAACAATCAGGGTGGCACCATGCTCGGGTTCTTCCAGCGTGCCCAACAAAGGTTGAAATTCAGGTACCTTGCTGCCCACACAAACAATGAAATTTGCAAGCTCTGGTTCGACCATTCTTGCCTCTAGCCGCATGCGCACATCGCCATTCAAGATTGAATCGGGATCGGCCAGGCTGACCTCACCGTCAATCAATGTGGCTAGTACCTGTTCAATGGCAGGGCTTTGGCCTTGAAGTTGTTGAATGCGCCCCGGGTACGCAAATGCATTCATCAGGGTGTTGAAGTTCAGTTGTTGAAGCTGGGGTGTGTAAGCATCAAACATGGTCGTCTTCCTCCAGTGCACCAAGCAGCGAAAAATCAACTTTGGTTGCACTCAGGTTGGCACGGCGAAGTGCGGTGTCAGCCTGCACTTGGCTTGCCCCGGTGTGCAGGCTGCGTTCAACCAACTCCCAGCCCGGAAGCTTGGCGGACAACACGCCATCCAGAATGGCCATGGCGCGAGTCAAACCCACACGGTCGTCCATGCACACAGCCGCACCCTCTGCGACTTTTCCTTCTGGATGGTGAATACGCACATGCGATTTGGTGACTGGAATTTCACCCAGAAAGTAGGCATCGCCCAGCGCACTGTCCCGAAGCTGAAGCAAACCCAAACCGGCTTTTGGAATGTGAAGATCGCTGATGTTGCAGCCGGCGCTGACCTGTTTGGCCAAAGCCTTGATGTGTGCAGGTTCGCAAGCCTGCCACAAGCGCAACCACTGACTGCGGGGAAAGTTGTTCATTTGAAACTCCCTTCAGATCAGCTTGGCGCGAATACGCGCCGACAACTGGTCGAGCAAAAACACGAAGATGAAAATTGCAATCAGAATGGTCATGACATGGCCATACTGAAACAAATCAAAGCGGCCTTTCAATTCCTGACCAATGCCACCCGCGCCCACCAAACCGATCACTGTGGCCATGCGCAAGTTGCGGTCCAGAATGTACGCGGTGTAAGCGATGTACTGCGGAAACACCTGTGGAATAACGCCATACCAAAGTGTTTTCAACTTGCCCGAACCAATCGCCTCTAGCGCTTCTTGTGGTTTTCGGTCGGCATTTTCAATGTCTTCCGCGTAAAACTTCCCCAAAAAACCAGCCGCATGAAAACCCAAAGCCAGCACACCGGCAATGGGCCCAAATCCGTAAGCGAGCACAAGAAACAACGCCACAATCAGCTCGGGCATGGAACGCAACAAACTGATCACACCCCGCGTTGCTGTGTAGGTGAATTTGTTGGGGCTGTAATTCACTGCTGCAAAATAGGCCAAGGGAATTGAAAGCACCACCGAGATAATCGTGCCCCAGAATGCGATTTCTAATGTTTGAATCATCTTCACAAACACATCCCACACATAACCCAGTGGTCGAACCAGTACTTCGCGGGTTTCCGTCACGCTTTCCATTTCCAGCGTGTCAGTGTTCATGCGCTGTGTAGTGATTTCCTGCGTCTCGATATAGGCAAATGCAGGCAGATTATTTCGGTCCAGATCGGGCATGCGATTGGTTTCTTCCTGGGTGGCCACAATGGGCGGCCACATCACATCGCCCACCCGGGAAAAACCGCGAACCACTTGAGAGTCGTCATTCAAGCCCATTAAATTGCCAAAGGCTTGGCTGGTCATATTGACCATTTTGTCCATTTCTGTGCGATGGCCTGTGACCAACAACAAGGCAAACACACAGATCAAAATCAATAGATGTTTTGAACTGTAGGGGGCTTCCAGTTTCCAGCGAAGCTCCGTGCCAGGTGGCGGCATGGGAATGGGTTTGCTGCTCATGATGTTGTCCTGTTGATTGTATTGATCAGGCGGTTGCCAAACGCAGGCCCGGCACGGCCATTTCAAACTCTTCGTCCTCGGTCGGGCTGTCTTCCCAACGGGCACCGTGGTACAGGTCGCTCACTTTGCTGTCAGTGAATTCAGCGGGTGTGCCATCAAATACCACCTTGCCGTTTCGCATGCCCACAATCCGGTCGCCAAACTCGCGGGCCAGGTCCACCTGGTGCAAACTGCACAGCACTGTGGCGCCACGTTCGCGTGCGGCGTCCCGAATCAAGGTCAGAATATCGGCTGAAATTTTAGGATCCAGACTGGCCACAGGCTCATCAGCGAGCACCACTTCTGGGTCGAGCATAAAGGCACGGGCAATACCCACACGCTGCTGCTGCCCACCGGACAAATCACCAGCGCGGCGCGTCAGGTGCTCAGGCTTCAAGCCTACTTGCTCAACCAGCGCACAAGCCTTGTCGCGCTGCTCCGGTTCAAACCAGCCTGACAGCGCACGCGCCATGCTGACTTTGGGCAACATGCCTGCCAACACATTGGATGCCACGCTTAACCGTGGCGACAAATTAAAATGCTGATGAATCATCGCAACACGTTGACGCAGCATTTTCTCGGTGTTCGAGTTCAACACCTCGCCATCAATTTTGACGAAACCCTGTGTGGGTTTCACCAAGCCGTTGACTGCACGCAGCAAGGTCGATTTGCCTGCACCAGAGGGGCCCAAAATAATGCAAAACTGGCCTTTGGGTACTTGCAGGGAAACATTGCTCAAAGCATGCGTGCCATCGGCCCATTGCTTGGAAATGGTGTTGAACTCAATCATGGTGTGCTCCTTTATCGCTTGCTGGCTTTGGCCATCAGGTCTTGCTTGACGTTCTCTGTCACCAGGTCAAACAACTTGCCCGCATTGGCCATGTCTTCCTCGCTCACTTTGGATGTATAGGCATCCACCTTGGTGCCGCCGTATCCACGGATTTGGTCTTTGGTAATGCCAGGCATGGTATGCACGGTGTCGAAGGCAGCACGCAATTTGGCTTTCACATCGGCATTCACCTTGGGATGAATCGCCAGTGGTGGGTAAGGAATGGGCGTGCTCTTCGCAACCACCTTGAATTTGTTGGGGTCAATCGCCTTGGCATTGACAGCCTTTTCAAACGAATCGAATGAGGCACCGCCCACATCGGCCAAGCCCTCATTCAATGCGTTCAATACATTGGCATGGCTACCTGCCATGTTCACACTCTTCGCATCGGCCCAGGGCTTCACATCGCCCTGCATCATCATGGCCACAGGCACATTGAAGCTTGAGGTACTGTTGACATCACCCAGCGCAATGCGCTTGCCTTTGATGTCGGCAATGCTGTTCACATTGGCATCTTTGCGGGCAAAAATACCGCTGTAATACACAGAGCCACCGCCACGCACAGCAAGCGCCAACAGTTCGGCACAATCACGGGCCTTGGCTTGCAAATACGTGGCTGGGCCATAAAACGCGATGTCTGCAGCACCACTGCACATGGCTTCTACTGCAGCCGAGTAGCTTTGGCCTACCTTGATGTCAAAGTTAATGCCGGTGGCTTGGGTAATCGCGCTGAACACGGGTTGGAAGTCTTTTTTGGTGCCGTCTTCGGTGCCGCCATCGGCGGGAATCAGCACAACGCGCAAGGGCTTGTTGGCGGTGCCATCGTTTTGAACCTGCGCCATGACAATGTTGGGTGCAAATGCCGCTGCAACAGCCAGCGCAGTCAAGGTTTTCAGGGTGTTGCGTTTGGAAATCATGGTGTTCTCCGAATGGGTCAAGGATTGATTCGTAACTGAATGCGATCTGCGCGGAATCGCGTAATTGCGTATTCCACCGGCTCGCCGGTTTTACTGCAAAGGTTCAAACTTTTCACACGCAGCACGGGGCGGTTTTGCGGCATGCTCAACAGCCGCGCGTCATCACCTTGTGGCAACACGGAGGTCACCAGGCTTTCCGTGCGGCGGGGCGTGCAGCCATACTCTTTTTTCAGCAAGGCATGCAACGATCCGCCTTCATACAAGTTTTCGAGATTCGGGAATTTGGCGGCAGGCAGGAAATGGGAGATCACACACAGGGGGCGACCCTCGCCGGTGCGCACAGACTCAATCCACACCACGGGGTCGGCCACAGCAATGTTCAAGCGCTCGGCCACTCGGTGAATCGCCGGAATGATTTGTCGCTTGTGAACAATGTCTTCGGCCTGCATGCCATGCGCTGCCAGGTTTTCAGTGAAACGAGTGCCTTGGCCGATCTGGTAATCCAGATACGTGTCCAACACAAACACGCCCTTGCCGTGGCGGCGCTCCAGCAAGCCAGAATCAACCAGCTCGTCAATTGCGCGGCGAAGGGTGTGCCTGTTCACGCCATAGTTTTTGGCAAGCTCACCCTCGGCAGGCAATCCATCACCTGGTTGGTAGTTGCGCAGCACTTCCTGCTCCAGTTGACGGGCAATCTGGAAGTAAAGGGCTTCACCGGTGTCTCGGGCAAGGGCGTACAGGGTCATGGCAGTGATCTAGACATGTAGACAATGCACAAAGTGTACGAATGGGTCGTTAAGCTTTTATGACGCTGGCTGTAACAAGCCGGGGGCGGGGCGTGAAACTATCCCAAGAGGCCCTTGGAAAGGACCTCTTGGCGTTGTTTGAAATTATTGTGAATCAGGATTTATTGGGCGTACTGCTGCTTTCAACCAGGCGGGGTTGTTCGTCCCGTGGCCACTCAAAACTGTAAAAACCCTGCTTGCCGTTGATGGTGTAGTCAAACTGACCGCTGATTGCGCGGGGCTTCATTTCCAGATTGAATACACACTGGTTGGGTGCTTCGCAACCGTGTTGGTTCACCAGTTCACTCATCTCAGGATCAATCAAGGGTGCAGTGTGCAAACCTTGCGGTGTCATGAAATACACACCTGCGTTGTTGCCACAATGGTTTTCGATCAGGGTGTGGCCCACGCCTTCAAAGCGAAACTCGCAATTGTTTTTCGAGGCATACGACAACACCTGCTGCGCTGCTGCTTTTTCCTGGCAGGAGGACACACCGAACAAGGTGAGTGCAGTGGCGACCATGAGGCTGAACAACACAAAGAGAAATTTACTGGCTTTGCCCAGAAACGAACCCTGCCTTCGACTGGAATCGAACGACAGGGAACGCGACCTGCTGCGTTGGTTAAACATGGCTGGTGACCTTCTGTGAGTGAGGTTGGGATATTTGCATTGAAGCTGCATCTTTCTCAACGTCACAGTTCGGTCTGGGTTTACACAGCAGCAAGCAAATCAGTCAGGTTTTCGGGCTTGACCACGCCGAATCAGCAGAAACACGGCAGGAATCACGAACATGGACAACAGGGGTGCGCTGACCATACCACCTACCATGGGTGCGGCAATGCGTTGCATGACCTCACTTCCTGTACCCGTACCCCACATAATGGGTATCAGGCCCGCAAGAATGGTCAATACGGTCATGGCCTTGGGCCGAACGCGCAACACAGCACCCTCGCGAATTGCATCCAGCAAATCATCTTCTTCGGTTGCGCCACGCTTGACCCGGTTGGCCCAACTTTGATTCAGGTACAGCAGCATGATGACGCCGAATTCAGCCGCCACACCGGCCAAGGCAATGAAGCCCACAGCACCAGCCACCGACAAATTAAAGTCAAGCAGCCACAGCAGCCATGCACCACCAATGAGTGCAAAGGGCAGGGTTGCCATGATCAACAAGGCTTCGTCCACTTGCTTGAAAGTCATGTACAGCAACACAAAAATGATCAGTACCGTGAAAGGCACCACCAGTTTTAATTTCTCGGTTGCGCGTTCAAGGTACTCAAACTGACCCGACCATGAAATGGAATAGCCTGCGGGCAAATTGACCTGCTCGGCCACCACCTGTTGCATGTCCAATACCGCAGAGCGTAAATCACGACCCCGTATGTCGATGTACACATACCCGGCCAGCCGCGAGTTTTCACTGCGCAACATGGGTGGGCCATCGGTGATCTGAATGCTTGCTACATCGGATAACACAATGCGCTGACCCGTGTCGGTGTACACGGGCAAGGCACGCAGGCGAGTGAGCGAATCGCGCAGTTCACGCGGGTAGCGCACATTGATCGGAAAACGCTCCAGCCCCTCGACGGTTTCGCCAATGTTCATGCCGCCCACTGCGCTTGAAATAATCGACTGAATAGCGGAAATATTCATGCCGTAGCGCGCCGCTTTGTCGCGATTGATATCGACATCAATGTAGCGCCCACCGGTAAGCCGTTCCGCAAAGGCACTGCTCACGCCTTCAATGTTTTTCACCGCTTTCTCAACCTTCACGGAAATTTCATTGATGGTGTTTAAGTCGGGGCCGGTTACTTTCACACCCACCGGGCTTTTAATACCAGTGGCCAACATGTCGATACGGTTGCGAATGGGTGGCACCCAAATATTCGTTAAGCCCGGTACCCGAACAATTTGGTCCAGCTCCTCGATCAGTTTGTCGGCAGTCATGCCGTCGCGCCATTCGTCTTTGGGCTTGAATTGGATCGTGGTTTCAAACATTTCCAAAGGCGCGGGGTCTGTGGCGGTTTCTGCCCGCCCCGCCTTGCCATACACACTTTCAACTTCCGGCAAAGTTTTAATCAAGCGGTCGGTTTGCTGCAGCAATTCAGCCGCCTTGCCCACGGACAAGCCGGGCAAGGCCGTGGGCATGTACAGCAAATCGCCTTCGTCCAGCGGGGGCATGAATTCAGTGCCCAGCTTGGTCAGCGGATAAAAGCTGATACCCAGCAACACCACCGCCACAAGCACGGTAGCCTTGGGAAACTTCAGCACCACATCCAGCGCAGGTCGATATGCCGCAATCAAGCCTCGATTAATCGGGTTTGAATTTTCAGATGGGATTTTTCCGCGAATCAGATACCCCATCAAAACAGGGATCAGCGTAACCGCCAAACCGGCAGAGGCCGCCATGGCATAGGTTTTGGTGTAGGCCAGTGGCGAGAACAAACGCCCCTCTTGTGCTTCCAGCGTGAACACCGGAATAAAGCTGAGCGTGATGACCAACAGGGAAGAAAACAGGGCTGGCCCTACCTCCACGGCAGCATCACCAATCACGCGCCAGCGCTCGGCGCCTTTTAGCTCCTGATCTGGATTGTCGTGTGCCCACTGTTCCAAATGCTTGTGCGCATTTTCAATCATCACCAGTGCAGCATCCACCATGGCACCAATGGCAATGGCAATTCCACCCAGCGACATCACATTCGCATTTACGCCCTGCTGCTGCATCACGATGAACGAAATCAACACGCCCAAGGGCAGGGAAACAATTGCCACAAATGCCGAGCGAAAATGCAGCAAAAACACAAAGCACACCAGTGCCACCACAATGAATTCCTCAAGCAATTTGAAGCTGAGGTTGTCGATGGCATTGTTAATCAGCGTGGAGCGGTCATACACCTCTACCACTTCAACACCTTGCGGCAAGCCTGCTTTCAGGCTTTCAAGCTTTGCTTTCACGGCATCAATGGTTTGCAGGGCATTTTTTCCTGACCGCATCACAACAATGCCGCCCACCGATTCGCCATTGCCATTCAGTTCACCAATGCCACGGCGTATTTCGGGACCAATCTGTATGCGGGCCACATCGCCCAGCTGCACCGGGATGCCCGTGAGGCTGGCCTTTAACGGGACAGACCGGAAATCCTCCAGATTCTCCAGATAACCGGTGGCGCGCACCATGTACTCGGCCTCGCCCAGTTCAATGACCGACCCACCCGCTTCCTGATTGGCATCATTGATCGCCTGAATCACCTGATCCAGCGTGATGCCATAGCCCGCCAGCTTTTGCGGATCCAGCTCAACCTGGTACTGCTTCACAAAGCCGCCCACCGAGGCCACCTCGGCCACGTCCTCGACTGTTTTCAGTTCATAACGCAAAAACCAGTCTTGCAAGGCCCGCAGTTGCGACACATCCATATTGCCCGTGGTGTCGCGCAGGGCATATTGGTAAATCCAGCCCACGCCTGTGGCATCGGGACCCAACACGCTTTTTGCCGACGCCGGCAACTGGCTTTGCGCTTGGTTCAGGTACTCCAGCACCCGTGAGCGGGCCCAGTACAAGTCCACGCCATCTTCAAAAATAATGTAGACAAAGCTGTCACCGAAAAAGGAAAAACCTCGCACGTCCTTTGCACCCGGCACGGACAACATGGTGGTGGTGAGCGGGTAGGTCACCTGGTTTTCAACAATTTGCGGCGCCTGCCCCGGAAAACTGGTGCGCACAATGACCTGAACATCGGACAAATCGGGCAGGGCATCCAGCGGTGTTTTGTACACCGACACCACGCCCCAAGCACTGATCATTACAGTGGCGATTAGCACCAGCAGTCGATTGGCGATCGACCAGCGAATCAGCATTGCAATCATCGTTGTTCCCCATCATTCAGGCGCGCTTCAAGCCCACGCAAGCTGGCTTCGGAATCAATCAGGAACTGGCCAGACAGCACCACTTCCTGCCCCGCCTCCAGGCCTGCGAGTACTTCTGTTTGTCCACCAAATTCAATGCCTGTTTTGATTTCAACCGGCGAGAAGCGACCATCCTCACCAGCCAGCATCACCACTGCACGGCGACCGGTCTGAATGACAGCCTCGGAGGGCACAATCAGGGATTGCGGCCTGCTGGTGTCCATAAACCGGGTTTGTACAAACATGCCGGGCAGCAACTTGTTGCCCGGATTCTTCAACACCAGGCGAGCCAGTACCGTACGGGAATTGGCATTCACTTGTGGCAACACTGTTTGTACCTGGCCTTCAAACACCTGCCCAGGCATGGCTTGCGCAACTGCATTCACAGTGACCCCAGGCTGCACATACGCAGCCTGGCTTTCAGGCACTTCGGCCTGCACCCACACCGTGGAAAGCCCATTGATTTCCATCAAGGTGGTTCCAGGTTGCACGGTCATGCCCTCGCGCACCATCAACTCCGTGACCACGCCGCTGCGGGGTGCCACAATGGCGACGCGCGGCTGAACTTGCCCGCTTTGTTCCACCTGCCGTATTTGCGCTGTGCTCATACCCACCTGCAACATGCGTTGCCGGGCTGCATCCACCAGTGGCTGCAAGTTATCGCCCTTCATTTTTCGCAACGACAAAAATTCCTCTTGTGCCGCAATCCAGTCGGGCACGTACACGGTCAGCAAAGTTTGCCCCTGCTTGACCGGGTCCAGCGTGGCCGTCACATTGAGTTTTTCCACATAACCCATGGCACGGGATTGCACCACCACCCGGTCGCGTTCATTCCACTGCACCGCGCCACTGGCCGTAATTTCTGGCGCCAGCATGCCCATATCAACCCTGGCCGTGCGGATGCCCAGGTTCTGCTGAATTCGGGGGCTCACCTTCACGCTGCTGGTGTCGGCAGAATCGGCACCGGAATAGGCGGGCACCAGCATCATGTCCATGAACGGGCTTTTGCCCGGCGAATCAAATTTGCGGCCCGGCACCATGGGGTCGTGGTAATACTGCACAGTCAAGCCGGTTTCCGGATCGACATCACCGGCCTTGATTCCGCTTTCCATGTGTCTGCGGGTGGCCGCCTCACCCTGGGGGATGTTCCAGGTTGAAGGGTCTTGCCCAACACCGCTTGAATTGCCCGAACCCGCTTCTCCGTCAGCGCTGCCCTCAGTTGCAGAACCAATCGGTGCCGACATCATCTCCATGCCCTGGCTCATGCCCAATGCCCACAAGCCATAACCCCCACCTGCCATGGCTGCCAATGCCACCACGCTGATTGCGATGTGCGTCTTTTTCATTGTTGTACCTCTTCGGGAATCAGGTATTCCAGTTGGGCCCAAAGCCGGGCTGTGTCCATTTGAATACGAAGTTTTTCAATGCGCATGTCCAGCTCCATGCGGCGCGCCGCCAACACCTCGCTCAGGGTGCCGGTGTTGCCGCGATAGGCATCCAGCGCGGCTTGCGTGCGTTGTTGGGTCAAGGGGATCAGGCTTTGATCAAAGTCGCTCAACCGCTTCAAATTGCTTTGCCAGGTTTGCTGCCAGCGCTTGGTCTGTGCCAAGTGGCTGCGGTACAACTCGACTCGCTCTGAACGCGCTTTGGTCGCCATGGAATTGGCAGCGGCCACTGCCTGGTCTTGCCTGGAGGTTTGATCAACAAACAGGGGCCGGGAGGCACCCAGCGTGAGCATTTCAGAAAACTCGGGGCCACGGCCTGCGTACATCACCGACAAGGTCCAATCGGCCGATTTTTCCTGCAGTTTGACTTCGGCATTGGCCAGTGCTGCATCTTCTGCTTTTTGCAGGGCAAGGATTTCCGGATGTTTGTTCAGGCTTTCAGCCAAATCCACTTCGCCCAGGCTGGAGCGCGTCAAATCAACACTGTCATTCAACTCACTGTCTGCTGCATCGCCAACCCAACGGTTCAAATCGGCCTGCGCGTTGTCCAACATGGCCTGGGTGTCCTGAATTCGCAAACTCAACAGGCCAAGTTCAGTGCGCGCGGTGAATACATCGGTTTGTGGTGCTTTGCCAGCGCGAAACAAGGCATCGGCTGCATCAATTTGCAATTGCAATTCAGTGCGCTGGCTTTGCAGCAATTCAAGCATTTGTTGCAGGTACACCCGGTCCAGATACGCTTGTGCGGTGCCAGTGCGCAATTGGCTCAGGGCCAACAGTTCGCTGGCTTGGGCAACTTCAGCATTTTTTGAAAACACATTGGCCTGGGCTTTGCGTTTGTCTTGCCGTGTGAAAGTTTGGGAAATACCAACCCCCCGCATGGTCATGAAGTCTGCAGCCAGGCTGAACTGGTCAGGCCCGTTGGCTGGAATGTTGCTCACCTCCAGATTCAACATGGGGTCGGGCAACTCACCGGCGGCCACTGCTTCGCTTTGTGCCGCCTGTGCAGCGGCCTTTTGGGCGCGTACTGATTCGGAACGCTGCTCGGCCAATTCAAGTGCGCGGCTCAGGCTGAGTGGCCCGGAAGACTGCGGGCTTTCAGGGGCGGCCAATGCCTGCTCCAACGTGTATTGCTGGGCGGCCAGCACCCCACCAAAATTCAGCAATACAAACAATGCCAGCACAGCCAGCACAATTTTCAATAAAACATGTTTACCCGGCATGGGGTTCTCCCACACGGCAATCAAGCCGTGAGAAACAATCACGCAGTCGGGGTGGCCATGCAGCCAACCCAACCCTCAATGCAATTCAGGCGTGATCAGGCCCGGGGCGGGCGTTCAGGAGAACTTTGCTGGAAAGAAATTTGAAGCACCTGTTCTACAGTGGCATACACCGGAGAGGGGCTTTGGGGAATGATGACTGCCGCTGCGTACGGCAGGGAAGGCACAGCGCAACACAGGGGAGAACCCTCGAAACAGCCATGGTCAAGATCAACTGCCGAATGCATGGTGTGCTGTTCGGTTTGCATGTCGGCGCAACACGGCATTGCGTGGGCCATGCTTTGAAACATGAGCGCACACAGCAACAACACATGAACACCGATCCGACGAATCATTGGGTGAAATCTACAAACTGCGGTAAATCAAGTTTAGCACAGCCCATTTAAGCCTCGGCAAGCGCAGGCTGGGCACCCTGCTTCAGTGAAAACCCGATGCGCACCCAGTCGCCGTCGCACTGGGCAAAGGGTTCGCCCCCATGCAAACGCGCAATGGCCGCCACAATGGCCAGACCCAAGCCGTGGTTGTGACCACTTTCATTGCGGGATTGATCAACCCGATAAAAGGGTTCAAACAAATGCGGCACGCTGCGCTCAGGAATACACACACCCTTGTTGCTCACAGTCACGCTAACCCGACCACTGCCGAGTTCTGGTTCAATGTGAACTTGAATGGTGCTGCTTTCCTCCGCATAACGAATGGCATTGGACACAAGATTGGACAAAGCCCGCTTAATCAATTCCGAATCAACCCGGGCTGCCGCATCGCCATGCAATTCAAAATGCAGATGTTTTTCTTCCAGCATGGCTTCCATGTAGTCCATCACCGTCATCACCGGTTCACTCAACTTGTCTACCCAGCGAAAATCGTTGTACTGCCCTTGGCTGGCGTGCGACAAAAACAGCATGCTTTGAATAATTCGGTTCATGCGTTGCAGCTCTTCCAAATGGCTGTGCAAGGCCTCTTTCAAGTGTTCAGGGTCCGGGGTTTTCTCACGCAGCAGCAATTCATGGCTCACGGTCAGGCTGGACAATGGCGTGTTCAACTCATGCGCCACATTGGAATTGAATGAACGCAATTGCTCTTGATACTGGCCCACCTTGCCCATCAGTTTGTTGAACTGCTCAACCACCGGGTAAAGCTCTTCGGGTTCCTTGTCGCTTTGAATTCTGGCGTTTACATTTGAAGGATCAAAGTCGGCAATTTTCCGGCCAAACTTGTTCAGGGGCTTCAATTCAAAACGGGCCAGGGTGCCGCTGAGCAACATGATGAAAAAGCCCCACACCAGGGTTACAGCAGTGAATAGCAGGGCAATAAACTTTAAAAACCGCTTGTCTTCCGACACATCCATGGCCAGTTCAAGATCGTTCATCGGCATGCTGCCACCCAAGCCATTCAAGGGGTGCATGTACGTCACCTTGTGCTTCACCTGGCTCAGCAACACTTGTGGGCCATACAACACTTGCCCGTTCTCGCCGTGTACTTTGGCCCGCACATTGCCGAGGCTTAGCAGCAATTCGTCCACCCGACCCCACATCTCGGTGGGCAGAAGTTCGCTGTTGCGCGCCAACACCTGTTCAACGCTGGAAGCCGCGCGGCTTAGCGTGTCCTGGTGCCGCATGTCTTGCCACATGCAAATGGCCTGGTAACTGATGATGGCGATAATGCCCACACCCAGAATACTGAGTATCGACATTTGCAATGACGATCGCCTTGCAATTGAACGCCTCACGATTCGAAGTCTCCCACGGTGTGCTCCGCTGCGCGTTGCTCCAGCACATAGCCCATGCCACGCACCGTGTGTAACAGGGGTTGGTCAAATGGCTCGTCCATTTTGCTGCGCAAACGGCGCACCGCCACATCGACCACATTGGTTTCGCTGTCAAAGTGCATGTCCCACACCAGCTCGGCCAATTCAGTGCGCGACAACACCTCGCCCTTTCTGCGCAACAGCAACCACAGCAAGCTAAACTCTTTTGCGGTCAAACGCAGGTCCTGCCCGGCACGTTTGGCCTGCCTCTTCACTGCATCCAGTTCAAGGTCTGCCAAGCTTAGGTGGCTGCTGTCAGCTGTGGCACTTTGCTGGCCTTGGGCACGGCGTGCCAAGGCATGCACACGGGCCACCAGTTCGGAGAATGCGAAAGGCTTGGTGAGGTAATCGTCGGCCCCAGCCTGCAAACCCTTCACACGATCTTCGACCATGGAACGGGCTGTGAGCATGAGCACAGGAATATTCATGGTTTGGCGCAAGGCGGCCAACACACCCAAACCATCCAGATCGGGCAACATGCCGTCCAGAATAATGAGCTCGTAATGGCCTTCAGTGGCCAAATGCAGGCCATCAATCCCGTTGTGGGCCACATCCACCACAAAGCCTTCGGAGTTCAGCCCCTTTTGAAGGTAACTGGCCAACTTCTTCTCGTCTTCAATCACCAAAATTTTCATGGGCGCAACTTCGCTGTGCGTGAACAAACATGCCTTGAAGTATAGAAGGCACGCGTGCTTTTTAAAATTACAAATTTGTAATGTGCGTGTGGGGCCTTGGTAATTCGACCCTGCGTAAAGTACGACTCATGCCAACGCAACAATGCAACGGCAAAACTTGATGAAGTACCCTAAAAGGAGATTTACCATGAACGCACGTCAATTGATCGCTACTTCCGTATTGGCCATTTCAGCATCTGTACCAGCCGTGGTCATGGCCAACTCAGCAACCCAGCAAGGCGACGCTACCCGCCACGTGTATGCGGCTGACAGCCAGCGTGACCAAGCCACACGCAATGCCGTGCTGAACGAATATCAAAAAGCAGTACAAACTGGCGAATTCAGCCCAGTGGCTGGTGATGCCAGCCAGACCTTCGAAACCAGCAAGTCAACAGCCACACGTGCTGAAGTGTTGAGCAAGATCAATGGTGTTGATCTGACCAAAGGCGATGCCAGCTAAGTGTTAAAAACCGGACGATTGACCGGTTTTCTAAGGGCGCCTGTGATTCCCCGCACAGGCGCCTTTTGTTTTAAGATGAGGTTCAACTTTGCACCCAAGCAGTCCTCATGTCGTCTAGCCAGAAACCCCCAGCCAACAAAAGCAGCAATGAATCGGCAGTGCCTTCCGGGCGTTTTGCGCGCTTAAGCCGTTTTGGTGCGCTGGCCACAACAGTGGCAGGGTCTGTGGTTAAGAACGGCACCAAACAACTCGCCCAGGGCAAACGGCCCCAATTGAGCAAATTGTTGCTCACACCAAAAAACGCCCTGCGGGTTGCAGACCAACTGGCTCAATTGCGTGGTGCCGCCATGAAGCTGGGGCAGTTGGTGTCCATGGATGCAGGCGACATGTTGCCACCCCAACTGGCTGAAATTATGGCCAAGCTTCGGCAAGACGCGAAACACATGCCGCGCAAACAATTGCTTTCAGTGCTTGAAAAGGAGTGGGGAGAAAACTGGCGGGAACAGGTTCGTGAATTCAATTTAACGCCAATCGCGGCTGCATCGATTGGCCAGGTGCACGAGGCCATTTCGCTGGACGGTGAGAAACTCGCCATCAAAATTCAATACCCCGGTGTGCGCGACAGCATTGACAGCGACATTGACAACGTAGTCACCATTTTGCGCTTCACCGGCCTGGTGCCCAAAACATTCGACCTGGCCGCACTGCTGGCTGAAGCCAAAAAACAATTGCACGAAGAAGCCGATTACCTGCGCGAAGCCGAATGCATCGTGAAATACACCGAGGCGCTGGGCAACGACGATCGGTTTGAAATTCCCACCGTCAACGCCGGCTTGACCACGCACGGAATTTTGGCGATGCGTTATGTGGAAGGCGTGCCCATTGAACAAATGGCCCATGCCACACAGCCAATTCGCGACAAAATTGCCACCACCATGTTCGAATTGCTGTTTAAAGAATTGCTGGGCATGCGGCTGATGCAAACCGATCCCAATTTTGCCAACTACCGCTACAACCCCAAAACCGGCAAAGTGGTGTTGCTGGATTTCGGTGCCACCCGCAGCTTTCAGAAAGAATTGGTGGACGGCTATGTGGATGTGATGAATGCAGCCAAGGCTGGCAGCCGTGAGATGATGCTGAAAGCCGCCACCCGGATTGGATATTTCGACAACACCACCGCCCCACATCACCGTGAACTGGTGCTCGATTTAATGGAACTGGCTTGCGAGCCTTTTTGTACCCAAGGTGAATTCGATTTTGGCAACACCGACCTGGCCGCACGAATTCGCGACAAAGGTTTCGAGTTGGGCGAGGACCGAAAATTCTGGCATGCCCCGCCCATTGACTGCCTGTTCATACACCGCAAGTTAGGGGGCCTGTTTTTGCTGGTCACCCGCCTGAAAGCGCGGGTGAATGTGGCAAAGGCTGCTCAGTTGTAAACACCAGTTTTTCGCCATCATGCGGCACGCGCATTCTGTGCTCAAGGCCAGCACTTCTCGCCGCATTCAAAAGTTCTGTTCGAGTCACCGGGCAATGGCTGATTGCCTCCAGGTGATTGGCGATCACCAAGCCTGTGGAGGCCTGGGTGAACTGCAGCACATCTTTCACGCCCATGATAATTTCCCCACCCACATCAAAACGCGCGCCACCTGCGGGCACCACACTCACTTCGGGTTTGCGCGTCCACAAAAACTCTTGAATACGCGGTGTGAAAATAGTGTCACCGGTTAGGTAAAGCGAAGGCTCACCCGGAATTTGAATGAAGTAACCCACACCGTGTTCCATCAAGGAACCCACGAAACCACGGCCATGTACGCAAGGCACCGTGCTGATCAGGCCGCCCAGAAAATGGGCCTTCTTGCTACCCACATCGGCTGGCAAGGCCTCAACATTCAAGCCTTTGCTTGCAAGGTGCGGTGCATCATGCGCCGTACAAATCACGGGAATTTGATGTTCTCGAAGCCAGGCCTTTCCAAAACGGTCCAGGTGATCAAAATGTCCCTTCTGGCAGTGCGTGATCAAACAATGGGTAACGCCCAGCAAAGCCAAATCCGCTTCACGGGGCAAATTGACAGTGGGGTTTCTTTGCATGCCTTGGGTGAACTTCAGCGGTGGCAAGGCGTTTTTCGGCGACAACATGGGGTCGACCAGCACACGGTATGGTCCGAACTCCACAACAATGGTTGCATTGCGTATTTGTTGAATTTTCATGATTCAGCTCCCTGACTGGATGGCTGATCATCCCAATAAAACACACCCAACCGTTATGGCATAGAATGACAATATTCAGTCATTTCTTGCCAAACGGGGTGTGAATGAAAATTGGGCTTTTGCTTTACAACGGGTGCATGCCTGCGGGGTTGCTGGCATTCAATGACCTGCTGCAAGCCAGCAACAGGCTGTCGGGTAAAAAACTGTTTGAAACCTGCCTGGTTGGCACCAGCCTGAAACCTGTGCAATGCGCCAATCACATGGTGTTGACTGCCAATTCATTGCTTGAAGAAACGCAGCTCGATGTGCTGCTGGTGCCAGGCATGTGGACCGAATCGCCCACTGACATTCCTGCCCGTTTGGCCCAGCATGCCGGGTTGATTGACACCCTTCAGCACTTGCCAGCCAGCACACAAGTGTGGAGTTATTGCACTGGCGTGTGCCTGCTGGCTGCCAGTGGTCGCCTGAAAAACCAGAAGGCGACTGTCACCTGGTGGCTGGTCGAATTCATGCAAAAACATTACCCAAAAGTGCATTGGCAAATTGACAGCGACTGTATGTTCACCAGCAAGGTGGCCACTGCAGCCGGGGTGCATGGTTACCTGCTGCTTGCGCAGCAACTGATTGAAAAGTCGCTGAGCAAAGCAGCCTTTCAGGAATTCATGAAGTTGATGGTGCTACCCCGACCAGTGCAGCATCACCCGGCGTTTCGATCATTTGCCTTGATGGAACAGGCTGACCCACTGCTCAGAAAACTTGCTGCACTGGTGACCCGCCTGCCCGCAGAAGAAATTACCGTGGGGCAACTTGCAAGCTACCTGAACATGAGTGAACGCACACTGGCCAGAAAAGTACAAAACCTCACCCAACATTCTGTGGCCAGTTATGTGCGCCTGTTAAAGCTTCAGCAGGTGAGCGAACAATTAATATGGTCCGCCGCACCCGTCAGCAGCATCAGCGAAAGTCTGGGTTACAGCAATGAGTCCAACCTGCGCAGGCAGTTCAAAACCGTGACCGGTTTGTCGCCATTTCAATACCGGCAAAAATACGCCAGGTAATGGGTTGAAATGGAATCAATGTGAATGGGAATGCGAGGCGTGTTCGAGCACTTCGCCACGTATTTCTGCCCGGGCCTGTTTGATAACACTGACAGACGCGGTTAAACCAAGCGTGGCCATCAGTGCTGCCACGGCCAGATCGGGCCAGGCGGTTTGTGTTACACCCACCAACAACGCGGCACCCAAAACCGCCAGGTTGCCAATTGCATCGTTGCGGCTGCACAGCCACACTGAACGCATGTTGGAATCGCCATTGCGGTAGCGGTACTGAATGGCAGCAACGCCCACATTCACACTCAAAGCCATGACACCCACAATGCCCATGGTTGCGTAGGAAGGAACCTCGCCATGAAGTGCGGCATACCCGGCAAAACCCAACACACCCAAACCATACAGGCCCATGGAGATACCCTTGAGCAAAGCCGCTTTGGCGCGGGTTTGCAAGGCCATGCCCAATACAAACAGTGACAAGGCGTAATTGGCAGCATCGCCCCCAAAATCGAGCGAATCGGCCAGCAAAGAAACCGAGCCTGCTGACCAGCTGGCACCCACTTCAATGAAAAACATGGCGGCGTTGGCAATCAGCGCAATCCACAACACCTTGCGAAAGCCGGGGTTGTTTGCTGCGGACTTGGCCGCTTCATCAGATGGGCAGTGGTTGCAACCGGGCATGGCGTGTCCTGAATCAGAATATGTAATAACTCTATTAGAAACCCTGACACTATGGCAAGGTCAAGGCCCAAAGGCGGTCTTGCCCCCACACCACCCGGCTTCCCATTTTGAACGAGGGCACACCCCACAGGCCAGCGGCAAACAATTCCTCCCGATTGGCAGCGGCGCGCTCGCGCCAGGCCTCGTGTTGCAAAGCCACTTGTGCACCTTCCCAACGCAAACCGGCACGCTCGACAATTTTTTTCAAGCCCTTGTCGCTGCCTGCATCAATGCCCTCAGCCCACACACCCTGCATGTAGGAAAGCACAAATTCTTGCCCTTTGCTGTGCTGTTCGGCAAACGGAATCAAGGCCAAACCACGCTCGGTGGGTTTGCCCACGGGGTCATTCAAGCGACCAAAGGGAATACCGCGCACATGCGCCTCTCGCGCGGTGTCGTACACAATGTATTCCCGTTTCACTTTGGGCACGGGAAGCCCCCGCATTACCATGGGCAACACAAAGCGCAAGTTCACTTTTGCGCCAGTCAGCCGCCCCAGCTCAAAAATGCGCGGCGCCACAATGGCGGAATAGGGGCTACGGAATGAAAAGAAAAAATCAATATCGGGCGGGTTGTTCAGCGGCTTGGCATTTGCAAGGCTGTCGTCTGCAGGAAACAGCAGGCCAAACACGCCGCTGCGTTGCGCACCCAGTTCTTGCAGGCGTTGCTCCAGGTGATACAGGCGATCAATGCCCCAGTACCATTCGCCCTCGTAATACAACATACCGCCCAGGTAATGGCCCAGTTTTTCTCGCAAGTCATCAGATTGCGCAATGTGGTTTTGCACATCCTGGCTGGACACTGGTTTCAATGCATTGATCTGTTCTGGTGGAATTTGAGTTTCATCCCAAGCCCACAGCGATTGTCCCACCAAGGCGGCATATTCAGCAAATTGCCCCATTCCGATGGCCCCCACCAGCGTGTGCGTTGCCTGCTGAACCCGATCAGCCTCGGGTTGTTTGCCCGGGTCGGTGAAATTCAAACCATGGCGCTGCGCCAGCAAGGCAGCATCAACACGGCTGTAGGCCACCAGCTTGTCCCGCTCAGGCGCTGCGGAATCGGGCGGGGGGCTGACCACATGCGGCTTTAGTTCTACCTGGTAACGAGCCAAAAAACGGGGCAAAGCTTGGGCCAACAAATGGCTGTAGGGGTCATCCACCTGGTGAAAGTAATAAACCTCGTGAGGGCGACCAGACGCCAGCCGGGCTTTTTCGGCTTTGGCGCGTTGGGCCAGCAGGGTGCTGCGTGCAAAGCGGTGCTGGGTGATCATGGGCATCAACAGGGTTTTTAAACTCATGGTGCCGCCTTTGAATTTTACATACTGTCAATATTAAGCTGTTTTGGCTGTTTTTCCGTACAACGCCTGCTCAATGAAGTTTTTTTGCACCGTGGGGCGGGGCACTTTTTGATCAAACCAGCTGCGCACGTTCTGGTCCAGCCCAATGCCGTGCATGTAGTTGTACAGCGCGCGGTTCAAACCCTCGCCCAAGGCGGCATGGTCAACCCCAGTGGGGTCGATGAAACCAATGTCGTTTTTGGCAAATGTACCTTGGGGCAGCGGCTTTAACTGAATGCCATATTCTTCCGGGTTTTTGCCCACCGGTGAATGCACCGTGCAGGCAAAGCGGTGAAAGTAGCCCGATTGAATACAGCCTTCTGCAAACAACTGGCGCACATACTCCAGCGCATCCACCGTGTCTTGCACGGTTTGGGTGGGGAAGCCGTACATCAAGTAGGCATGCACCAACACGCCGGCATCGGTAAAGCCCTTGGTTACGCGGGCCACCTGCTCCACTGAAACGCCCTTCTTCATCAGGTTCAACAAACGGTCAGAGGCTACCTCCAGCCCGCCGCTGACCGCAATGCAGCCACTGTAGGCCAGCAACTGGCACAGCTCGGGCGTGAAGGATTTCTCGAACCGTATATTGCCCCACCAGGAAATGGACACATTGCGCGCAATCAATTCTTGCGCCAAGGCCTTCAAGGCTTTGGGCGGTGCGGCCTCGTCCACAAAATGAAAACCGGTTTGCCCGGTCTCCGCCACAATTTGTTCAATGCGGTTCACCAGCTCGGTGGCTGTGGCGTTTTCATAGCGGGAAATATAGTCGAGCGACACATCGCAGAAGCTGCATTTTTTCCAGTAACAGCCATGGGCCACAGTCAGCTTGTTCCAGCGCCCATCGCTCCACAGCCGGTGCATGGGGTTGAGCATGTCCAGCAGGCTAAGGTAGCTGTGCAATGGCAGGCCGTCCCAAGTGGGGGTGCCCACCTCGCCAAACGGCACATCGGGTTCAGCCCAATTCGTGTATTGCACCTTACCTTCAGCGTTACGAGTGAAAGTGCGCACCAAACGCTGCGGGCCACGCTTGCCTTGCAGATGCTCGATCAAACACAGCAGGGGGCGCTCGCCTGAATCAAGTGTCACGAAGTCTACGAAATCAAACAAACGTGGCTCGGCCAGTTCACGCAGCTCGGTGTTCACATAGCCGCCACCCAAGGCAATTTTTACCTCGGGGTTTTCTGCTTTTATGGCCTGCGCCATGCGCAAGGCGGCATACACGGCACCCGGAAAGGGCACGGAAAGCAACACCAGCTGGGGCTGCTGGCGCTTGAATTCAGCCAAGGTCAGTTCCACCACAATTTCATCAATCAGGGTGAAGGGCTGCTCCAAAGCATTGGCCAGTGGGTTGAAACTGGCTTGGCTGCCCGCCAGCGATTCCGCATAGCGCACAAACTCAAAGCGTTCGTCTACAGCGTCGGCAATCACATCGGCCAGGTCGTTCAGGTACAGCGTGGCCAGGTGGCGAGCTTTGTCTTGCGCGCCAAGCGCCCCAAACGCCCAGGCCAGTGGGTCGCCGCCCTCGTCATCCACATACGCATCCAGTGCCTCAAACCGTGGGCCTTCTGGCAAAAAGGCGCGGCTGTTGATGCGGTGGGCTAGGGTGGAATCGCTACCCTGCAAAAAGCGAATGGTGGGGGCAATGGTGGCGCGGTAACGGCTGAACTGTTCCATAAACAGCGCCACACGCTCGGTCACTTCCTCGTACTGCTCAATTTCCTCGGCAATTCGGTCCAGCCCTTCTGGCGAAAACAGCCTGAGCACCAGGCCCAGCGCAATATCGGCCTGCACAGCATCAATGCCCTGCTTGCGCAAGAAGCCGGTAATGTAGGCGGTGGATGGATAGGGCGTGTTGAGCTGCGTCATCGGCGGGATGAACGACAACACGCGGAAAGCTGTAGACACAATAAAACCTCGGGCTGAACGTGCCTAGATTCTACACCTTGCAGGCGCAATCGATTCTTGGGTTTTATGCGGCAAAGACTTCGTAAAGCATGACGCTACACAACAAGGCTGCGGACCACTGCCCAATGGCTTCCCAGAACTTCTTCATGACATAAGCCCTCGGTTAAAAAAACCAGCAGCCGAGCAGGCTGCGATTACAATAGACAACGGTTTAAGACAAAGTTCAATTCATGACCCGCAACCTGACTGTATTTGCCAAGTGCAACACACCACTTGAACACGACCGCCCCCGGCCAGACCGGCTGGAAAAGGGCAACCCTTTACGCAGTACCTGGAACCACTACGAGCAGAATGGTGTCTGTGCCGGTGTGTGGGCGTGTGAAACGGGCGCATGGCGCATTGCTTTTGCACCGGGCAAGGATGAGTTTTTTCATGTGATTGAAGGGCGAATCCAGATTACCAATACGCAAGGTGTGGCTGAACAATTCGGCCCGGGCGATGCGGGTGTTATTCCTGCGGAGTTCACAGGCGTATTCGAAGTGCTGGAGCCTGTGCGCAAACATTACGTGATCGTCGATCGTGCGGCGGTGCAAGCGGTGGGCCAATAAGATGGATGCACTCAACCCCGGCGAATTCAGCCAGAACATTCAATTGGGAATTGAGGTGGTGGCCACACTGGCCTTCGCACTCAGTGGCATTTTGGCGGGCGCGCGCAAGCGGCTCGATGCCGTGGGCGTGTGTGTGGTGGCATTTCTGGCCGCCTTTGGTGGTGGCACTCTGCGCGATTTGCTGCTGGATGTACGGCCCTTTTTCTGGGTGAAGTACATTGAATTGCTGTGGGCGGTGTTTGTGCTGTGCATCGTGGCCATGTTGTTTATGCGGCAACGTCACTTCAAATTCACGGAGAAAGCCATTCTCTGGCCCGACACCCTGGGGCTGGGCCTGTTTACCGCAGCCGGGGTTTTTGCATCCATTCAGGCAGGCATGCCCAGCTTGGTGGCCGTGTTCATGGGCGTAATCACCGGCGTGTTCGGCGGTGTGCTACGCGACATTGTGTGCAATGAAATTCCGCAAGCCTTCACAGACCACCGCCCCTATGCCATTTGCGCCTTCTTCGGCGGCTGGGCCTACATTGGCCTGCGCGAACTGGGCAACCCTGCTTACGTCAACCTGCTTGGCTGTGTGGTGCTTACCGTGGGCCTGCGCGCATTTGCCGTGTGGAAAGATGTGCGAATTCCGGCGTGGAGAAACTGAGTAGAGAAACCAGGCTTAGAACAGCCCCATGGCCAAGCCACTTGCAAAGGCCGCGCCCAAATCGCGGCAGCGTTGTAAATTTTCAGGATTGATGGTTTTGGGTGCAAGAATGGCTTCCGGTGTTTGTGCTTGCGTGCACACAATTTCCGGTGTTGCCATTTCACTTAAACGCCACCCGGTGGCAATGCGCTGTATTTGCTTCACCGCACCTTGGCCATCGCTGCCCGCGCACACCAGCGCAGTGTAAGGTCGACCGTTGATTTGGTCCAGCACCGCGTAGTAAGTGCAGTCGAAAAAGTCTTTCATCAAGCCTGCCATGCTGCCCAAGGTTTCGGGGGTAATGAACACATAGCCATCGGCTTGTAAAACGTGATCTGCCGTGGTTTCACTGGCGTGAAGCAGAAGGGTGCGCGTTGCTGTTTCAGTGGCAGCGCCTTCAGCCACAGCATGGGCCATGGCTTTGGAGCCGCCTGTGATGGAGTGGTAAATGATGAGCAGGGTTTTCATAAACTGGATTTGCCGCTTAGTTTGTTGGCTGCTTTCTCTAATCCACCCAATACAGTTTCAGCGACATGGCCGGAAAAGCCATCGGGCAACTGCTGTTTAACCCGCTCGATTACAGAGGGTGTGCGTTCCAGCAAATCTTCAATCAAAGGCTCTATGTTCTCCTCAAAGCCCAATTGTTGCGCTGTGCTATTAAAGTGCCGCCGGGCAATTGAATGCATGGTGTAACGGCGGTTTTTTCCAAGCAATGCCATGGACAACCTGACCTGCTGCGGCGACCACTGATTTGGACCTTTGCCCAACACCGGGTAAGCAGACATGACATCGTAAAGCGGGGCCAAGCGGAATCGCCCACCTGGCAACAATTGAATACTGAAATTCTTTGCGTGCCCATCGGGTGCGCACAGCATCCAGAACAACACCTGGCTGGCTATCAAGGTGCGAAGATCGGCTGCCGAGTTCTCGGATCGCCGAAGGGTGTCGAACAATACTTTCAATCCAGGGCCGCCATCGCTCTCGTACTTAAGCATTGGAGGCACACCTGTCACCTGACAAAAGTCCTCCTGGGGCAGGCGCATGATCCATTCCCCATTCGGTGCAACTTTTCGATCAAAGCGCTCCACGGATAAAACACGCTGGGCACCGAATGTCTCTATCGCCACATTTGCAACAGGCAAACCATAGGCCTTCAACACAGTCATGCAAAGCCATTCATTGTCAACCGAGGTAGTGAAATCAGCACGCCGCCCCCCCACCAAGCCCAATGGCAATTTAAGTATGTGCGTGGTGGGGGTTGATCCTTGCGGCACACACCACTTGCCCTTCCAGCGCAACAAGGCAGTTTTCTCTTGGGCACCCGCAATCGAAATGCGCAAGTCTGCATGCGCATTGCTGTTATTACCAAAGCCGCCAGGCGATACCGTGTCAATCAAAAGACGTTCAATGTCTTTTTTCGTCACCGGCTTGCCTTGCACAGTCTCAATGTTCTCGGGCTCCTCATGCTCGCCCAGCAGTTGAACAGCCCCCACGCAATCGCGACCAATGGCCTTTAGCAAATCAAAAGTATCCGTTGATCCGGTTTTGAATCGTTCAGCAACCCGTTTTCGAATTGCTTCGCTGTCAGGCAATAAATTATCAAAGTAATTTAAAACCTTGTCGCCTTTGATCGGCTGGTTCTGGAGGTTGAACGGCAAGGACAAAGACAGAGGGCGCCCAAGATCAGAAGCCAGCCAAGCTGGGTCATACTGAAGCTGCATGTCGCCGCGTGCAGGTATGGTCCAAAGGCCCACACGCTGGCCATTGGACCAAATGGATAAACTCTGGCTGTGCGATTTGCGACCCATGTTACCAATCCGTTTTTGATGATTGACATGACCGAACTTCACGCATTCCAATTGACAACTCAAGCCCCAGTACCGCGCACCAATTCATCAACTGGGCCAAGCTAAGTTCCTCAGGGTGTAATTCAAGATGAGACACGCGCGATTGGCTTAGCCCCAGCTTTTTTGCCAGCCCGGCTTGCGACCATTTGTTTGCTTTGCGGGAGGCCTGCAAAATTTGCCCAAGCTGGCCACTGGTGTTGAGAATGTGCTTTTGATTTTGCATGGCAAAATACCTGAATTACGAGTAAATTTAATTTATCTGATTTTCAGCTAAATTACAATTAGCTGTTATACAAATAATTAGTTATTGGGCTTCTTAGATTGGCGCTGTGTCGTGTGGTAATCCGAAAGTGTGCAGACCCAAGCATCTGTTTGATCGCGTGG
Organism: Limnobacter alexandrii; assembly: GCF_005871185.1. GTDB lineage: Bacteria > Pseudomonadota > Gammaproteobacteria > Burkholderiales > Burkholderiaceae_B > Limnobacter > Limnobacter alexandrii. The sequence goes on along the minus strand of NZ_SWKN01000006.1, from coordinate 630,429 downwards.
CGGGCTGAAAGTAGGCTTTGGGGGTTGGGGTGCGAAAATTGGCAGGGGAATCATGGGGAGCCCATCCACCGAAGCGATCAAAGCAATCATTCTTGAAGAAGCCGAGAGTGTTTTGTATGTCCGTTAAGTACTCACCTACTCAGCGTGGACAGTTGGCTTTCGGACTCGCCTTTTTGTTGTTGGCACTGCTGTATTGCCTGGACTACTTGCAGATTCGCCACAGCGGATCGGGCAATTTGATCGTGTTGGAAGCCTTGGTTGTTGTTGCACCCCTTCTTTCAGGTGCATTGGCCCAACACGTAAAGCAGACCGCCTTGTTTCTGCTTATTGTCACATTCGGTAAGTTAGGGGTCGACTACTTGATCTTTACCTTTCGGATAGAACTCTTTTATTCCGACATTCCTGCGTCATTGTCGGACTGGTTACCGATTGCTTTGCTACGTTTGCTGTTGCCGGTACTTTTTATTGGCTTGGGTTCAGCGACCTATCTCGTATTCATTGGGCTTTTCAGGAAAGCCCAATGAAAATGAGTTTTGGTCAATTTGGTAAGAGGCTATCGGGAAAGGAATGAGTTAGGTAGGTTGACTGGTTTTCGGCCGCAGCGGACATTGGGAACAATGGCTGAAATATCTGAGTTAAAGGCGAAAGCAGACTTTTGAAACTAAACGAACAATGCCCCTACTCCTGTCTCTTGGAGGACGAACTTTATCCTTATCAATCATGCATGAATAACCTAAATATATTTTTCACCCAGTTCATGCGATGCTTGGATGGTGTCTGAAATTATCCGATTAAATTATTAGCCAGGGATGCTCAGATAAATGGGCATAGCTGTTATTGTGTCGCAAGTATTATTAGAACTCAGAAGATGAAATCCACCTACTATCCACCTGAATTTGACAAAGATCATTTCCATTGCCCACTGTGCGGTGTGTACGCGTCGCAGCAATGGCATGAACTTGCAGTAATGGTTCCCAACGCTCATTGGGTAAAGACTGAATTCACGGCATCTAAGTGCGCTCATTGCGGCCACAGAAGCTTCTGGTTCGACGGCCGAATGATAGTTCCAACCGAAAGCCCAGTTGAGCCACCTCACCATGATTTGCCGGAAGCATGTCTTGCTGATTATTCAGAGGCAAGAGATATTGTCAGCCGTACCCCTAGAGGTGCTGCAGCACTACTCCGCCTTTGCCTTCAGAAGCTGATGCCACACCTTGGGGAAGCGGGAAAGAACATAAACGAAGATATTAAATCCTTGGTAACAAAGGGTCTTCCTTCGCTGGTACAGCAAGCTCTCGACGTTTGTCGAGTGGTCGGCAACAACGCAGTCCATCCAGGCGAGTTAGATATCAACGACACACCTGAAATTGCGAATCAACTTTTCCGGATGATCAACTTCATAGTTGAAGATCGAATAACGAGACCCAAAGAAATTCAGCAGCTCTACGCGCAACTACCGCAAGGTGCAATCGAGGCTATTTCAAAACGAGATGGCAAATTGTAGTCCCCAGCTGAGTTCTATCCTCTGATTCCACCAGACCTGCACGAAAAGCCGCGCAGGTAAGTGAATTAAAACTTTATTTAGTAAAAAGACTATGCCCAAACGTGTAGCCGACAGCGAAAATATGAAACTTAGCCAACCCGAACTTGTAGGTGCATCAATTCGAATAGACGGGCGCACGATGCAAATTCCTGGCTACCAATTGCTTCGAGTAGTCGGACACGGTGCCAATGCAGTTGTATTCGAAGCACTCGACGAAGCACTCAGTCGGAAGGTAGCTATCAAGGTCTGGAATGGACAAGGTATCACTCGGGCTCAGTCTGAGGCGTCAAAGATTGCGGGCCTGAATCACCCGCTTATCGTATCTACATACACCTTTGGCAGGATAGAAAATCATCCATTTTGCGTTATGGAGATGATCGTTGGAGTTTCTGGTAAGGAATGGATAAAGCACAATCAGTCTACTGAGGCCCGCCTCACGGTGTGGAGCCTTTACGCTGATGCATTACGCTACATACATGACTTAGGCGGCATTCACGGGGATCCACATCTCGGTAATCTATTAGTCGCAACAAATATTTCCGGCACGAAGATAGCTGACGCCGGGACGAGCGAATTCTGGGCTGACCACTCAAAGATTGAAGCAAGGGAAGCCAAGCTAATACTTCAGACGGCAAGTCGCCTTTTCGCTCAAGAGAGCTTCGATCAACTTTGGCGGCACCCGTTCTGCCTCGGATACAGAGATACGCTCACCATTCTTCAAGTTGTCGTTAAGTATCTGGGGATTGTCTACGGACTTGTAGACTGGGATCGCCGGAGCGACAATGCCGATCTTTTATCAGATCTAGTCACACAAAATCCGTTCTTCAATCTTGAGGTTGTCTTTAGACAAATAAAAAAGACCGGCATCACAACTGAGGACCGCCTTGCTCGCAGAATCAACGCGCGCCTTAGGCGCATGCATAACATTCTCGATGCTGGCGATAAGGTCAACAAACAAACGCTGGAGCTATATGAAGCGGCGGCCGCCCAAGCATTATCTTTGATGGCACAAGGCCGAGGATCAATGTGCAGTCAGATCAACCAGAGTTCAATGCAGTAGGGCTTATCATTAGTAATCAAGGGCTGTTAATGAGTAAAGAAATCAGTGATCAAAGGGGAATATTAGAGCGTTAGCTCGCACACGATAGAAACATGCGGGCACTTGAACGCCTTCATGGATTGATATCTCAAGGAGCCAAAGGATTGTCTATTCTAGGCGGTGGGGCTACAGTTGCCTTGTTGGCTTTTGTTCAGACCTTATTAGACAAGCCTGCCTACCTTGGTTTTGAACGTTTCGCTGTTGGTGCTTTAGCTTGCTTCTTAGTCTCTGCGTTTCTGCCTGCTATTACTTTCTTCTTTCACTTTTCTTTGTTAAATAAGCCTCATCATGATGAGCGTGAGAAGAAGTTAAAAGCAGTCTGGTGGCTATTAGGCGGCTCCTCGGCTCTTTTATTCGTAGGCGGCCTTATTACTTTCATTGGGGTATGGGTTGCGCTCTGACGCCATGCCTACGATCGATTGGTATTATTGGCGTAAGCGGACATCACTGTTATTCTTCGAAAAAACAAATTAAGTCTTACAGGTCAAAGTTATGGTACTCGATGCCGCCTCAGTTGCTTGGGCTCTTGACTTCGTGCATATGCACTCGGACGGAGACCTTTTTCCCAGAGTACTGGAAATCGAAGCCGTGGTCGCTGAGAAGTCTCATTTTGTCCAGCAAATCGTAGAAGCTGACCTCAGTTCTTTACCCGCCGGTAGCTGTCGCCGATTTTTGGTACCTAAAGATGAAGTTTCTTACAGACAAGCCACTCAATTAGACCCGCAAGACTCGATCATCCTCTCAGCACTAGTTTATCAATTCGGGCAGCAAATCGAAAATCTAAGACTGGATGCTCGTCGTGTATTCAGCTACAGATTCAATCCAACGCCAGACGAGGGGCTGTACAGTAACAAAAACGCTTGGAATAACTTTTGGACGGCAGCAGATCGTGGTGCAGCCAAGTACAGCCACATCCTTTACTGTGATGTCGCTGATTTCTACAATCAGGTGTACCACCACACAGTCGAGAATCAACTGATAGCGGCTGAACTACCGAATCAAGCAATAAAGTGGATCGTCGGCTTACTTGAGTCAACGACTGCGGGGGTTTCCAGAGGTGTGCCGGTGGGACCTCATCCGATTCATCTGATAGCAGAGGCCACCTTGATTCCCGTTGATAACAGCCTGGCGTCGGCGGGCATCCGTCATATTCGGTATGCGGATGACATGGTGGTCTTCTGCAAGAACGAGAGAGAGGCAAGGGCCGCCCTCTCTACCATCGCAACCGTTTTGGATAAGCAACAACGACTCACATTGCAACGACACAAGACCAAATTCTATGAGCCCAGTGAGTTCCGCCGTATTTGCGCAGAGATGATCGAGGATCGCCCGATCAATGCGGACGAAAGATCATTGCTCAAAATCATTCGAAAATACTCGGGAGGGGATCCCTACAAAACGATCTCGTTCGCGCAGGTATCGCCCGATGACTGGGCTTCCATCTCTGAAGAATCTATCAGAACGGTCATCGAAGACTACATTTCCGCAGAGCCTGTGGACTACATTCGCTTGCGCTGGTTCTATCGCCGGCTCGCTCAGATCGGCCACCCCGGAGCTATAAAAGTATCATTGGAGAACCTGGATTCTTTGGGTCCTTGTTTTGCCAATATCTGCTTCTACCTCAGCTCAGTCCAGTCAATTCCCGCGAAGGATTGGAAGCAAATTGGAACGAAGCTTCTCCAACTACTAAAGAAACCAGAGGTCAAAACAAGCGAGTATTTCAGGCTATTGATAATTAGCTCTTTTACACGCAACGAGCACATTAATCATTTCGACAAATTGCGAGCTATGTTTCAATCCGCCGATGCATTTATTCGGCGCGAGGTGATTTTGGCAGCGCGTATGAATAATGCTCATGACTGGGTCCGTGAGCTAAAGGAGGACTTTAGTTCAATGGACCCATGGCAAAGGCGGGCTATGCTCTTTGCTGTAACTGGCTTAGCAAAGGATGAGCGTAAGTTCTTTTTGAACCGGCAGGTTTTGCAAAGACCTTTTGAAAAGGCTTTAGCCAAGTGGGCGAAGGGCGTTTGAGTCTCCCCGGATTACCTCTCCAGCAGGCCTAGCTGTTGCACATCTATGGGCTCAATAAACTTATCCAACTCTTCTTGCTGCGACAAAAGGAATGGAGCTTCTTTGACCTTCTCATAGAGCTTCAGAAGGCGTTGTTCAGCCCGACTCAATATGACGCTGTACAACAATGGCTGAATCTTCACTTTCTCGTTGTCTTCGGTGCGGGTGCCGCCCTCACCACTCTCAATCTGATCCCCAAGAATAAAGCCATCAACCCGTGTGTCAGGCTGGATATACCCCTTTTTTTTCAACTCTTTCACATACTTCCAAATTTGCTCCTTTTCCTTGGACCCGAGTGGAAGCTTGGTAGTCTTGAGATCAACAATTACGAGGTGACCCACACCCACCTCTTGATGATCGTCGTTATAGGATGGAAGGGAGTAAAAACCAGTACTGCTATCACCACGGATTACGAAGTCTGGTCTGTTTAATGAAGCCTTGTCAGCCTTCCCGTCAAAAAGCTCGCGAATGACCGTTGTCATGCCTTTGTTGGACGTGAAATGTATAGATTCAAATTTATCTCCGAACATCCACAAGCCTTTGGCAAAAAGTGGCTGGAGTTCCTTAACCTCATCGATACCCGCAACTTGAATCTTTATACGTAGTTCGTTAATTACTTTAAGGCGACCTTGAATTTCGTCAAGGACGATCTTTGCCATGCCAATGGTCCACTGGCTTAGAACTTCGTGAAGGGCATCTAGATTGTGCGGGTCCTGATTATGCAATATTTCTAGCAAACCATATTGTGACTTGCTCTTCTCTAGTTTGGCCAAAATACTAGCTAGCTGCACGATCTCCTGCTCTCCGAAGTTTGGGCAGATATTCACAACCTCGTTAACGAATGCAGTGACGCGATCCTTGCTCAAAAGAGGGAGGGTGTTGACCGACTGCCCCACTCGGTCAAGGACCGCCATACGCTTATCCTCGCGTTCAGCCGCACTGGTGTTGCCAATGATCTCTCGAATTTTGTCTTGGACAATTGGCCTAGTTGCCTCCCACGCTGGATTTTCTTCAACGAAGCCTGACCAGTCCTCCTTAACGGCGTTCGCCTTATTGAGGAAATCAGCCTGAACGATAAAGGTGAAGCGCTTGGCCTTCTCCGTCCTTCCGTCGAGAATGCGTTCAACGTCAGCACCACGCCAACGACATTCACCTACAGCACGGTTCATGACCCACCACGCGATGCCATGTTGCTTCGTAGTCTTGTCGGCTTTTCGCGTGTCGATGTGGTAGATCTTGACCGTACCGTAACCTGGAACCTCAACGTCTAAAACAGAAAGAGACGACCCGCTGATGTCGGCAAATGAAATGGGAGTGCCATTTAGAATAACTTTGAACGAAGGATTTGCAAGAAACCGCCCCCCCAGAAGTTCACGTACTTGCTCTACGGACAGGTTGATTTGTCGGATATCACCTTCACCTGTGATTGTCGTTCCATGTCCGCTCACACCTTTATCGATGAACTCCACAAGTTTGGTAACAAGTGGCCTGCTGGGTGTCCTGCTCACTTTACAGACGAACTTCTGACCATCTTTGATTGACGTAATTTGGTAGCTTTTTGTGAGGCAAAAACTGGCAAACCGCCCTTTTCCATTCTTGCCGAACACGACCCGCGGAATACCTTCTACACCAGGAGGCGGTGCCGATGTATCGCCACCCTTGGCTATGCGGTTATAGGATAGAGCTCGCCAGATATAATCAAATTCTGCATGTGTCATTCCCTTTCCATTATCAGAGATGGAAAATTGCTGGTGATTTTTCGGGTCGGGCCAAGTTATGCTGACTTCAGTGGCGTATGCATCCCAGCAGTTGGCGACAAGTTCAACAATCGCGGTGCTCGGATTGGTAATGATAGAGCCAGCCCAGCTCTCAAGAAATCTGTCTTCATAGAAGAGATCTTCTTGCTGCAAGTTTTTAGTATTTGAAGAATCGGCCACCATGTCTCCCAAAGCATCGTCTAGTCTATCGCCAACATCTTCATCCCATGTTTTCTGTGATGGGTGCGGCGCTGTCTGTAAATCGGCACAACTTACATAGACCAAATGAGTGCGCCGGCGTTGCTCCGAGAGAAGCAGTGCCGAATCGCGGCGGCGTCTCCTGCAACACTCTACCTACATCGGCTTTGATATAGCCATCGAATACATTAATCCGGCCTAAAAGCTACTATTTTTGCTGGTAAACAATGTAATTTTAAGTTGATAGCACACTTCTGGCTGTTCCACCATTTTTGACTTCTGTAACTGTACGCTTTTAGCCGATTGCCGACAGTTAACGGTAAGGTTTGAATGTCCGCTCCGGCCGAATATCAGCCCCTAACTCTACCAAGGTATTGTCAAATATACGGCATTGCCGTATATTCTCGTGTGTGAGGACCGTAGCCGAAACCCCAATATTTCAAAAATACGCCAGTGATGTGTGGTCAGATATCGAGCGTATTGAATTCATCAACTGGATTGCCAATAACCCAGATGCGGGCGACGTAATTCCTGGAAGCGGTGGGTGTAGGAAAGTTCGTTGGTCATCTGCTGGCCAAGGTAAGCGAGATGGCGCTAGGATAATTTATTTCAATGCGACTGAAGCGGCAATTTGGCTGCTCATCGTGTACAAAAAGGCCAAGTTCGATAAGCTTCCGACCGCCTTTTTAACTGAATTGAAAAAGGGAGTAGAAGATGGACTCTGAAATGAAAAAATTTCAAGATGACTTACTTGAGTCTGTGAAACAAATGCGCCAAGGCAAGGCCGCACGTACAAGCCAAGTCGAGTTATCTCCAGCGGCAGAAGCGCGTGCCAAAATGGGATTGTCTCAGCAAGCATTTGCCTCTTTGTTAGGTGTCTCTGCGCGCACTTTGCAGGATTGGGAACAGGGCCGCCGCAGCCCAACTGGTGCGGCAAAAACCCTGCTAAAAGTTGCGGTTAGTCATCCTGAAGTGCTGCGAGAGATCGGCGCGTAAGAAGCGTCAATATACTGAATTCATCAAGTGGATTGCCAGTAATCCAGATGCTGGCGATGTCATTCTGGGGAGCGGTGGCTTTTGCCAAATTAATCAACCTTTCATGCCTACCTACTTTTAGCGACTCAAATCTGCATTTTTTGACAGTGTTTCCCATAAAAGCTTGAATGCCCAATTCGGCAACTCTCCTCTTTAATGATGTTCAATTCCAGCTTCGGAAAACTGTCACTCACCAAGCCCGCGTTTTATATTCCACAGCCTCAACATTCCTTGTACGACGTGATCACTCACAGCTATGGAATTTTGCCGGGGCAAGAGCCGATTTTCTCAACCTTGCTGGAATACTTGATTGCACTAAACCCCAACGTGAAAAACCCACGAATGGCCTTGGGCAGCCACGCCCCGCGCACGCTTGATTTTATTTCACACGACCCCGAAACCATTTTTTGCATGAACCCCAATGTTGTAAAAGCACGCATTCGCCAAGTGGTGAATGGCGGGGGTGAGTTTGCGCTGATAGATACCGCTCGCAACTTTGTACCCGCAGACCCAGCGGAGCGTGGAATGTATGAATTTCTGGCCAGGATAAGCAACGACACCCAGCATGTCACCGACTTTGCAGGTTTGGGCTTGGGGGTTCTGGGTTATTTGAGTGGACCGCAAAACCGAAGTGTAATTGGACAGTTGCAGCAATTGAACAGTGAACGCTTGGCGGGTAAGTTGAGTGCTCGCCAATACCAGTTGCGCCAGCAGGACATATTGAACAATTACCTGAAGAAATTAGGGTGGATGGGGCGCCACATGCACGGTGGGCAGAATTCATTCAACGTGCTGTATCAAAACCGCGCGGTGGGTGTAAACCCATCGCCAGTGTTCGTCAAGCATGCCGAGCGGATGGCAAAACTGAGCAAGTTTGCGAAAACTGGCGGCGTGTTGCTTACCGGATTTGGAGTGGCAGGGGCGTGCGGGAAGATTGCTTCCGCCAGAGACAATCAGAGGAAAAATGAACTACTTTGGGTAGACGGAATGGGCTTAATTGTTGGCTCCGCAGGCGGAATTCTGGCAGGTATTGCAGTCGGAGCACTGGTTGTTAGCGGCCCGGTGGGTTGGGGCGTTGCCTTGATTGCATCTGCTGCGGGTGGCTACTTTGCACAAGAGGCAGGCAAAACCAGTGGTCAGTTTCTATATGATCAATTTGGAAACAAAATGGATTTGGTCAGTGCGACCGGCGTAGGTCAGCTATGCAGATGATCGAAATTACCATGTGGGTCATTGGGTTCAGCATCGTGATTATCCCGGTTATGTTGCCATTGAGTTTAACGTTACTGACTTGGTTGACCCCCCAATCGGTGATCGATCAATATGTGCGCCCGCCTCATTTCAGCGAGTTTGAGTCAGCTGCCTATCGATATTTCCCTTCAAGCTGGATACGTACACTGCTCTTTTCGCTGGCGATCTCGATACCCATTTTTAGAAGAGTGCGTGGCTTCGGTGATATGCACAAGCAAGTCCCACTGTGGTTCAATGTTGCAAGCCGTTTGTTTGTTTATGTGGTACTGGGCTATTTATTCTCGGTGTGCATTGCGATTGGAATATTGGCAGCAATAGCCAAGCTGGGTTTGCATTAATAAAGCCGCAGACCAAACGCTCGCGGCTAACCCGCCTTCAAAATTCCCATGTCCCGCAAAATACGGTTGGCATTGTCGTCGCAATCCATGTCCTCGGGCTTGCCTTCGATTAGCTTGATCATGTTTTGCAACTGCGACTTGCCTTGAGCCAACTTCAATTCCATGGCTTCAATGTCGGCCACTTTTTTCTTCAACATGCCCACCAGTTCCTCGTGCTTCCAGTTGCTCAAATTACCGGGCATCACCTGTCGAATTTCATCCAGCGTAAAACCGGTTTGCTGTGCGTTGGCGATAATGTTCAACACTGCAACAGCCTCCAGCGGATATTCGCGGTAACCATTCGCTTTGCGGCTAACTGCGGTTATCAAACCCTTGGATTCGTAAAACCGGATGGTGGCCGCAGACAAACCGCTGCGCTTGGCCAATTCGCCAATTTTCATGGGAGTAATGTCCTGTCAAAGGTATTTGCTTTCGCAGTTTAAGATTCAAGTGGACTTGAAGGTCAATATCCGCCAACCGCATGTAGTTTTTTTACTCTTGGGTATTGACCCTCAAGTTCACTTTAAGCTTATTGTTTGCTCCATTGCAACCCTGGAGAACCACATGAGCCTCTTCAACACCTTCACGCTGCCCAACGGCACCCAGCTTCCCAACCGTTTGGCCAAAGCCGCCATGGAAGAAAACCTGGCCAATGCCGACCAAGCCCCTTCCGAACAATTGATACGCCTGTACGGTGCTTGGGCTGCCGGTGGCGTGGGCCTGATGATTACCGGCAATGTGATGGTGCACCGACAAGCCATGACAGGCCCGGGCGGTGTGGTGCTGGAAAACGATTCGCAGGCTGCGCAGTTTGAACGCTGGGCCAAAGCGGCGAAATCGCATGGCGCGCAGGTGTGGATGCAGATCAACCACCCTGGCCGCCAAATGCCAGCCAACTTGGGGCAAGCCACTGTCGCTCCTTCTGAAGTGGCCATGGACTTGGGCAACTTTTCCAAACAGTTCACGCCGCCGCGTGAGCTGACCGCAGGGGAAATCGACGACATCAAAAACCGGTTTATTAAAGCCGCTGTGCTTGCTGAACAATTTGGTTTCAATGGCGTTCAAATTCATGCTGCGCATGGCTATTTGCTCAGCCAGTTTTTGTCGCCCATTACGAACAAGCGCAAGGACCAATGGGGTGGCTCGATCGAAAACCGCGCACGCTTGTTGGTCGATGTGGTGAAGGGCATTCGCGCTGCGGTGGGTCGCCAATTTGCAGTGGCTGTCAAAATTAACTCGGCCGACTTTCAGCGCGGTGGCTTTAGTGAAGACGACGCCAAAGCGGTGGTGCAAATGCTCAACCCGCTGGGGCTGGACATGATTGAACTTTCAGGTGGCAGCTATGAAGCACCTGCCATGCAAGGCAGCGCGCGCGATGGCCGCACCCTGGCCCGCGAGGCTTATTTTCTTGAGTTTGCCAAAGACATTGCCACAGTGGCCACCGTGCCCATTATGGTGACGGGCGGTATTCGCCGCCAAGCCGTGGCCGAGCAAGTGCTGACCACCGAGGGCATCAGCCTGGTGGGCATTGCCACCGCATTGGCACTCAACCCCAATTTGCCTGAAGAGTGGAAACAAGGCCAGGCCAGCGTGCCCGAACTGCGCCCGATTACCTGGAACAACAAAGTGCTGGCGTCGCTGGCTTACATGGCCATGGTGAAGCACCAGTTAAACAGGGTCAGCCTTGGTCGGGACCCAAACGCAAATGTAAGCCCGGCCTTTGCATTGCTGCAACAACAATTCGGCACCTTCTTCAGAACCAGGCAGTATAGAAAGTGGGTGGCGCAGGCTTAAATTCAAGCAGTCAATACATGTTCTTCTTGTAATCGAACTGCAGCCCTTTCTCCATGGCACCAGGCAAAGACACCGCCGCCCGCGCAATCTTTGCCTGTATCGAACTTTCTTTGCTTCGCTGAATGTGCGCCTTGAATATGTCTGCCGGAACCAAATCGACAGGCCTTTCCTTGGCAGGCCACAACACCGAGTTGGAAATTGCTTCGCTTGAAAGCATTGTCATAGATGTGGGTTTGATGCGAGTAATCAGGTTGGGCTTTTTGCCCTGCACCTCGAACTGATCCAACAAGGCTTCATCAACACACAGATCGGCTGTACCAACCACCTCAAGCACCTGCGCAACGCCGGGCACCATCACCAACAGGCACACAGAAGGTTGCTCAAGAATATTGTGAAAGCTGTCGATTCGTCGATTGCCGGGTCGGTCTGCAAAGCAGATATAACCATCGTGCTCTTGGATCATGAAACCTGCGGGGTCGCCCTTTGGGCTAACATCAGCTTCACCACTTGCATTGATGCTGGCTAACACCAAAAATTGAGCCTGCTGAAGAAAGTCTGCCACATCTGCTTCCGATTGCCCAATCGATGGTGGCATCCAGAAATCGGAACGCTTGAACGATTTGGCGCAATGCAAGTAGCACTCTTGAACTTCGAAGCAGGCTTTGCCGTTTGCCACGCTTGAAACCTTGCCATTCACGCGCAGGGTTTCTTCCATGCCGCTCACCATGAACAGCGCGCCAAAAGAAATGCCTGATTGAACAAGGCTGCTGTTATCCAGTGCATCCAGTGAAATAGACAAGGCCTTTGAACCTTCAGCAGAAACAAAACCTTTCGCCCCACCCGCAGCAGAAACTCGAATGTTTGCGCCTTCACCCAAAGCGATGAAGGCGAAGCTGCAATGCGACAACCACCGCAAGGCGTGTTCATCCACATAATCAATCACTTTCAAGTCTCGGGGTGCAGGCGATATGCCCACGCGTTTCTGTACCTGCTCAATGGTGGTCAGTTTCATATTTACACCCCTCTTAAACATTTGACTTAAACGATCGTTTAACTTAAGCTTCGGCCAATCATAACAGCAAGCGTGCAAAACATGCAACGAGTCTCTCTTCAAGACAAACGGGAAAGCCTTCAACAAGCCCTGTTGCGTGTTATCGCCCGCGATGGGATAGAACAAGCCACGGTTCGCAACATTGCCGCTGAAGCCAACATCAACCCAGCCGCAGTCAGCTATGCCTTCTCGGGCAAAGACGAACTCATGATGACCTTGCATTTGGCTTTACAAGCTGATGTGTACGCAGTGGTCGAACGCGCGGTTCAAGGTTGCGCCACAATTGAAGACGCCATTACCAGCATGGCGAAAGCCTATTTTGAACACACGGTGCGCGACCCCGATCGCCAACGCGCCCACATGGAACTCACCTTGTCGGCACTTGCGCGTGCTGAATCGCGCGAGATTGCCAAAATGCAATATGAGGGCTACATCAAGCAACTGGCAGATGCCGTGTCCAAACTGGATTGCGGCCGCATTTCGAAAACAGAGATCACACAAATTGCCCGCATGGGCCTGGCCTTGATGGACGGTGTCATTGTTCAATACCTCAGCACTCGCAATCAGTCTGTCTGCAAGAAAACACTGAATCTGGGTGTCAGCCTGCTGCTGAGCCATTGCAAAGCGCTGAAGGAGCGGGCGTGAATTCCCTGTGGGATGCGATTGTGATTGGGGCTGGGTTCAGCGGCCTGAATGCTGCACGCACACTTCGAAGCCACGGCAAAAACGCGCTGGTGCTTGAAGCCCGAGACAGAGTAGGTGGGCGCACCAAGCACGGCCAAATCGCCGGGCTGGACATTGACCTGGGTGGCATGTGGTTGGCCCCCAGCCAAACTCGATTGTTTGCCCTAGCAGACACCATGGGTATTGGACGTTACCCAACTTTTTTGAAAGGCAAATCGGTGCTCTCCATGGCGGGCAAACAGGGCGTGGTCAACGGAGAAGATTTCACACAACTACTGAGCTTGCGCGAGAAAATTCAGGCGTATTTGTTGTTGCGCAAATTGAACCACCTGCTGTCCACGGTGAATGACGCCGATCCATGGAATAGCGTCAACTCCAGTGAACTGGATTCATTGTCCGTGGAAGCATGGCTTTGCAAAGCCACCGGGTCAGAACGCTTGCGTGCCTTGATTCGTGTCATCTGCGCATCGGTGTTTTGCGCGGAAGCCCCACAGGTTTCCATGCTGTTTTTTCTGGTGTATCTCAAAGGCGGTGGCGGGCTTGAGGCCATGATTTCCGCTGACGAAGGTGGTGGGCAAAATTTGCTGTTTCATGGTGGCGTGCACCAAATCGCGCGAAACATGGCTCAAGAACTGGGTGACCATTTGCACCTGAATGAAGCGGTGCACTCGATTGATGTCAGTTCAACCGAGGCAGTGGTAGCTACCGGCCTGGCCCAATACCGCGCCAAGCGCGTCATTGTTGCCGTGCCGCCAACCTTGATGAATAGAATCAACATCACGCCGCCACTACCCAGTGCACAAGCTGCATTACACAACCGGGTCAACATGGGCAGCGTGATCAAGTTCTGGGTGGCCTACCCCACACCTTTTTGGCGACAGCAGGGGTTTAACGGCAGCATTGTTCGAGACGACAAGCCCGCATCACCCTGCTTTGATGTGTCGCCGCCCGACAGCCCACTCGGTTTGATTGCCGGTTTTTTCGAGGCAGACCATGCAGTGCATATTGGCGATTCAAGCAAGGAACAGCGCCGCGAGCACGTTGTCGATATGCTGGCAGAGCATTTCGGTGAACAGGCATTAAATCCGGTGGATTACGTGGATGAGGATTGGACCCAAGAAGAATGGTCCAAGGGCTGTTACGGGGCGTTCGCGCCCCCGGGGGTCATGACTCATTACGGGGAGTGGATTCGCACACCGCACCACACCATTCACTGGGCCGGCACCGAAACCGCCACCGAATGGGCGGGTTACATTGAAGGCGCATTACAGGCCGGGGAAAGAGCGGCACGGGAGGTGTTGGAAGGGCTTGCCAATGACCAGTGATCTGATTACCCCAAGATTTGTAACCGCAATGGATCAAACCGTCATTCCTCTAACGCATCAGGATTGATGATTGCGTTCCTTTCCGCTGAGGTAAGTCGACGTTCTACTTTCTTTACATCTTCGGCTGGCGGAAGACTCTCTGGCCGAATCCCTCGACTGAGCAATGTTTGCCGAACAGCCTCGTTGTTGGTGACATGCTCACGAGATATCTCTTGCTCTTGGCTCATCGTCTGCTCACGGGCATTATGAATGGTAATTTCGGTGGCAAAGTCTTTGGCCTTCAAAATGATAGTAGGTGCGAAATCAGCCAAAGGGCGATTATCAGGTACTTTCCATTGGGCTTTCATTGCTTTGGTATTTTTACCAAACAATGCGGTATCTCCTTTGCTTCGTATCAACGCGAAATTTTCACTGCCGCCAGTTTGTTCATAAATAATGTCAGACAACTCTTTCTCAGTTGCCTGAGCGTGCCCTTCAAAGCTTTCCGTCAAATTCTGAATTAAATCGTTCTTCATTTTTATCCCAACCTTTCGGCTCTACTTACGTTAAGCCAGAATTTATTTGGCCAAGTTAGCAGTATCCAAATTCCCCTGTCAAAGGCAAAAATGAGGTCCCGCCTGTCATTACCCGGGGCTAGCCCACCCACGTCAACAGGCGTAGACTGATTCAAAAAGTAAATCAAAGCGCTGTCGTCACACCTCAGGAGTAGAGCACATGGAAGCATTGCCTCAAGAGCCCACACCCAAAGATTTCTCAGACCGTTTCGCCAAATCACTCACCATGTTTTTTCGCTGGTTTGCGGACACCTTCTTTGCCAAGCGCTATGGGCACCGCGCGGTAATTCTGGAAACCGTGGCCGGCGTACCGGGCATGGTGGCCGGCATGTGGATTCACCTGAAAAGCTTGCGGAAAATGAAAACCGGCTATGGCCCCACCATTCGCACCCTGCTTGAAGAAGCCGAAAACGAACGCATGCATTTGATGATTTTCATCGAGATTGCAAAACCCAGCATGGGCGAACGGCTGTTGGTACTTTTTGCCCAACTGGTGTTTTGGCACTTCTATTTCGTGCTGTATGTATTTTTTCCAAAAACCGCGCACCGCATGGTGGGCTACTTCGAAAACCAGGCAGTAATCAGCTACACCGACTACCTGGCTGAAATTGACGCCGGGCGAATCGAGAATATCGATGCACCGAAAATTGCGATTGATTATTACAAATTGCCCGCCGACGCCAAGCTACGCGATGTTGTTATCGCTGTGCGCAAAGATGAACAAGGCCATGCCGATGTAAACCACGACATGGCCGATCACCCACTACTGGTTTAACTTCAAGCGCCTGCTTTTTCCTGCTTCAAGCGAATCAGCAGGTACACCGCAAACCCGGTGGCAACACCGGGCACCACGCCCAGCAGCAAGGCAACCCAGCCGTGGCGAATGCCCTTCACCTTGGCTTCGTACATCACCCACACGGCCAACACGGCCCAGGTGAAGAAAATATCGATTGCATAACCCGATGCATACGGATTCACAAAACCACCCGCGAACGCGCCAATAATGTCGGGGTTTTCAATAAACGGTGGAATGCACACCAAGGCAAATGCCACAGCAAATGCCACTGCCAATACAAGCAGCAAACCGCGATACGCCTGTGTCCCCATAAAATCCAAGCCCCTCTCTCAGTTGAATTGAATGTTGTTTGTTTGAATCACCTGCACAATTTCACTACTATATCTCCACGCCAACCCAAAGCCTTGCAACATGCTTCAGTACCTCACCATCCCTGTCACGCCGTTTGCACAAAACTGTTCCATCGTGTGGTGCAGCGAAACCAACAAGGCGGCGATCATCGACCCGGGTGGTGATCTTGATAAACTGACCAAGGCAATTGCAGACCGCAATCTTGAACTACAAGCCATTTGGCTGACCCATGCGCACATTGACCATGCGGGTGGGGTGGCAGAACTGGCCGCACAACTGAACCTGCCCATCATCGGCCCACACGAAGGTGACCAGTTCTGGATTGACCGCTTGGCTGATCAAAGCCGCATGTTCAACTTCCCCTTGAGCAAGCCTTTCAAACCCAACCGCTGGCTGGCCGATGGCGACACCGTTCAAATTGGCAATTGCACCCTGAATGTTCGCCACTGCCCCGGGCACACACCAGGCCATGTGGTGTTTCATTCAGAACAAGCCAAACGTGCCTTTGTGGGCGATGTTTTGTTCGTGGGCAGCATGGGCCGCACCGACTTCCCCGGTGGCGACCATGAAACCCTGATCGACAGTATTCGCAACCGCCTGTGGCCCATGGGCAACGACACGGTGTTTATTCCCGGCCACGGGCCAGAGGGCAGCTTTGGCCAGGAACGCCGAAGCAATCCGTATGTGCGCGACCTTCAGTTCTAAATCCAGGCCATGAACCTGCTGGCCGCACTGCGGTTTTATTTTCCAAACCATGCCTTTGGCCAACGCGCCAAACCGGCAGTGCCTGCGCCAGTGTGGCAGACTGCGCAACGCATTCAACTTGAACTGAAAAACTCTCGCCCGCCACACACGCTTGGCTTGGGCCTGATTGTTCGATACATGGAATGGGACTTGGCGCTGTACCGCGCCGCGCTGGAGAATGGAATGAAACCAGCAGAGGCTGGCCAACTGATTGAAACCATCAACTGGCAGTTGTTTGGCCCACCAATTGAATTGGGGTTCAAGTTGTCGCGCTTGCGAACCGCGAACTCGCTGAAACGTGCACGCTTGCTGACTGATCTTATGTTCGCGGTGATGTTCACCAAGCCATTTGCGCGCACTGTTCACGCCGACAACAGCACCGTTGCTTTCGATGTCACAGTTTGCCCGCTGGCCAATTACTTCAAACAGCAGGGCGTTCCGGAACTAACCCGCCATGCCGCATGCAGCCTTGATTACCAAATGGCAGCCCAATGGGGTTTGCAGCTGCAACGCAAGCAAACCATTGCGCAAGAACACCCCTTGTGCGACTTCAGGTTTGTGCCACCCAAAACGCCCCAATAATCGTTTTGACATCACTCACTTCACCCGCCTTGATTTGTCGCATTAACTCGGCAGGCTCAACCAGCACCACATCCAGAAACTCATTGTGGTCCAGTTGCCTTTCCTTCAAGGTCAGGCCCCGCGCCACATACAACTCAATTTTTTCAGTTGAATAGGAAATCACCGGGTGAATGGTGGTGATGTATTCCAGCGTTTGCGCCACATATCCGGTTTCTTCCAGCAATTCCCGGTGAGCAGTGGCAACGGGGTCTTCACCGGGATCAATTTTGCCAGCCGGAAATTCCAGAAACACACGATGCAGGGGGTAGCGAAACTGCCTTTCCATCACAAAACGACCGTCGTCCAGTATGGGAATAATGGCCACAGCACCGGGGTGTACAGTGTATTCGCGCACTGATTCCTCGCCGTTGGGTAGGCGAACCCGGTCCTGGTTCACTTTCATCAAATGACCGTCAAACACCCGTGTACTGGTGATGCAGGTTTCCTCAAGGTGTTTTTCTGAGTTGGGCATGTTCACGACTTTGAATGGATCAGACGCCACATTTGATCACATTCACACCCCAGAGTTAACCCTAGGCTTGCCGATGGTAAACTCGATCGCCATCGTTTTATTTGCCTCGCCATGTCGCTGCTATCAAGCCTTTTATTGCTCATCGTGGTTGCCCGTTTGTTTGGCCGCCTGTTTGCGCGCTACAACCAACCAGAGCTGATCGGCGAAATTCTGGCTGGTGTGTTATTAGGCCCGGCCATTCTGGGTTTGATTGAACCCAACCAAGCCTTGGCAGGTGTTACTGAACTGGCCGTGTTCCTGATTATTCTGAATGCTGGCCTTGAAATGCAGTTCTCTGACATTGTGGGCGCGATGAAAGGCCGTGGCCTGATGTTGGCTGCCATCAGCTTTCTCATTCCTTTCGGGGGTGGCGTATTGGTGGCTGCCGCATTCGGGCAAGACATCATGCGCATGATCTTTCTGGGCCTGTGCATTTCAATCACCGCATTGCCTGTGGCCGTAAAACTGATGGACAGCCTTGGCATTTTGCACACACCCATCGCGAAGTTCTCGCTGGCCACTGCTGTGGTGAACGACGTGGCTGCATTGTTTATTTTGGGCATTGTGTTGAACCTGCCTGAAACACTCACCCTGGGTGACGCCAGCGTCGCCGTGGGCATTGCCACATTGAAACTGATGGCCATGGGTCTGGTGGTTGTGGGGCTGAATCAGTTACTAAGCTGGCTTGAAAAACGCAATGTGAATGTGCAAGCCTTGCCAGAGTCGATGATCAAAGTGTTTGGTCCCGAAGCCTTGTTTGGTATCGTGATTGTGTTTGTGTTGGTGTTTGGCACCATCAGTGAAGCCTTGGGATTTCATTTCGTGATCGGTGCATTTTTTGGTGCACTATTTCTCGACAAGAAACACTTCATCGCCTCGCGCTACAAGGATCTGCAAAGCACCTTAGGGTCCATCACCAACGGCTTTCTCGCGCCCATATTTTTCGCCTACCTCGGGCTTGAATTGCAATTGGTCAGTCTGACCGAGTGGGAATTCCCCCTGATTGTCATCGTGGTGTCGATTGTCACCAAGCTATTCGCGGGCTGGTTGGGCGGCTTGATGGTGGGCATGGACCACCGTGAGGCACTGGGCCTGGGTGCCGTGCTCAATGGCCGTGGCGTGATGGAATTGGTGGTGGCCGGCATTGCTTACCAAAACGGTTTTATCGGCCCCACCATGTTTTCAACACTGGTGCTAATGGGCATTGTGACCACCTTCCTCACCCCTGTGTTTTTCAAGCAGGTGTATCGTGGCAACAAGCTTGAGGAATACAGGCAGGAAAACCGCCAGTGAAATTAGCCGTTGTTTTTTGCGGCCATCACATGCCCCGGCCAGGTAATTTCAAGCTCATAGGAAATTGAGCGCGACAAACCATCCAGGTCTGGAAACAAGGTGGCGTGGGTAATGTTCATTCGGTACAGGGCCAGCATGGCCTCTTTGCGAATGCCGGCTGGCAAAATAAATTTGCGCAACATCGCCGGGCCGGTTTCGTACTGCTGGATAATTTCATCAATCGGTTTGTCCAGCACACCCGGCACCACAAAAGTACCCGATTGCGCCACCAGCCGCCTGTCCATTTGGTCGGGCTCGCCCACCCACATGATGTCGTTGGCGTTCGTCGCAAAATAACGATCAAAGTTACCGGGAATACGCGGGTCGATCATGTCGCGGTGCAGGGTGGCATTGTTGATGGGCGTGGCCATCCAAAGGCGTGGTGTGTCCAGCGCAAACACCGCCGAATTTTTTACTGCTCGTTCCAATGCAAAAAATGCGGCCACAAAAGGCGACTTGGTGAAGTCGAGCATGCGCGTGGGTGCGCCGTGGTGCTGCATCAATGCAAGACAGCGAATGTCGTCGTCGAGCACACTGGCATCGGGTAAATAGTTGTGTGCTTTGCGGCGGAAAATTCGAAAGGCGCGTTCTTCACGCGACCGCCAGGATGCTTTGTCGGGCACATAATTCTGAAGGTATCGCGACAAGGAACTGAGCAGGGGCCAGTCCGCGTCTTGCAAACCCCGAAATGCCCAGCCATCGCATTCTGAAGTCAAGGCAACAAACTCGTTCCAGTCGGCAATGTGTATGGTTTCCACAATTCACTCCCTGCTAACCACTGTTCCTCAAACCAGTGGCAATGCCGTTGATTGACAAATGTACACCCCGCGCCACCCGTTCGTCGGCCTCGCCTTGCCGGTGCCTGCGCAGCAACTCCACCTGCACATGGTTCAATGGATCCACATAAGGAAAACGTGCCTCGATGGAGCGTTTAAGCAATGGGTTGTCGGCCAGTAATTCATCTTGTCCAGTCAACCACAACAGCCCTTCCACAGCGCGCGCATGCTCGGCAGCAATGCTGCCGAATATTTTTTCTCGCAGCGCCGGGTCTTCCACCATGGCTGCGTAGCGCGATGCAATCGCCATGTCGGCTTTGGCCAACACCATGTTCAAGGTTGACAGCATCGTGTTAAAGAAAGGCCATTGTTTGGCCATGGCTTGAAGTTGTTGCAAGTCGGCATCGCCCAAGCTGTTGCGCAAGGCAGCCACAGCCGTACCAAAACCATACCAGCCTGGCAACATCACGCGGCTTTGCGCCCAACTGAACACCCACGGAATAGCGCGCAAGTCTTCGATGGTCCAATCGGCCTTGCGTGAAGCAGGGCGGCTGCCAATGTTCAAACTGGCAATTTCAGAAATGACTGTGGACTGTTTGAAGTACGCCAAAAATCCTTCGGTGTTGTAGACCAAATCACGATAGGCATTGAATGCGTGTTCCGACAACTGCGCCATCAATTCCAGGTACTTGGCAGGCACTTCGCGCGTCAGTTCAGTGTGCTCAGACACCATCAGGTTTGCAGAAACAAGTACCTCAAGGTTTCGCCTGCCCAGCGATTCAATGCCGTATTTGGCAGCAATCACTTCGCCCTGTTCAGTCAGGCGAATTCGCCCATCCACCGCACCCGGCGGTTGACCCAGAATGGCATGGTAACTGGAACCACCGCCACGGCCCACCGAACCCCCACGGCCATGGAACAGGCGAATTTTAATGCCGTGTTTTGCAAACACATCCACCAAACCAATTTCGGCTTGGTACAGGCTCCAGCCCGATGTCACAAAACCACCGTCCTTGTTGCTGTCAGAGTAACCCAGCATCACTTCCTGCACATGCCCGCGTGAAGCCACCAAGGCGCGGTACTCTGCAATATCAAACAGCTGCGCCATAATTGCAGGGGCCGCTTGCAAATCGCCAATGGTTTCAAACAGCGGCACTATGTTGACCGCCAATTCACCTTGGGCCACATTCAGCAAATGCGCCTCTTTCAGAAGCACCGCCAACTCCAGCAGGTCGCTAACCGACGCGGTTTTGGAAATAATGCAATTCTGAATGGCCGAAGCACCGAGTATTTGATGCGCCAATTTGGCTTTTCTAAAAATTGCCATTTCCGAATGGGTGCGTTCGCTGTACTGCAAAGAATTGCTGAACAGCAAACGCGGCGTGCGCAGTTCGGCGCACAGCAAATCAATTCGTTTGTCTTCGCTGCAGGCGAGGTAATTAATTTGCCCCAAGCTTGATTGCCTGAACAAATCGTCCACCACTTCTTCAAACACATCGCTGTTTTGGCGAAGGTCAAGTGCCATCAGCGAGAAGCCAAATACTTTCACTTTGCGCGCCAACAAGGCCAAACGCCCCTCGGCAATACGTTGCATGCCGTTGTCACTCAAGGCCTGGTACATCACATTCAAGTCTGCAAGCAAATCCGCTGCATTCAGGTAGGCCAGCGCCACGCTTTCGCCTTGTTGCGACTGAACCAGCGTGGCCTGAACGCGGTTTCGAATTGCCACACAAGCGCGGCGCAAGGTTTCATCCTGGCGGTGTGCAGAGTCTTCGCCTGAGGTGTTCGCCAAAGCGGTCAGTGGCGGATTGGGTTTCAAGAAGTAATCGGTCACACTGAATTCGCGGATCAGGCAATTCACCTCGGCCAAATAATGCTCAAGCACTTTGCGGCTTTGAATTTTCAAGGTGGTGTCTAGCACCTGCGCGGTTACAAATGGGTTGCCATCGCGATCCCCGCCAATCCATGAACCCACGGTGAGCACCTTGCCCAAGGGGTCTTCATTCACCGGTAAAAAATTGTCGGTGCTTGGCAAATTCAACAGGCTTTGCAAGCGCCTGTACACTTGCGGCACCTGCGCAAAAAAGGTGGAATCAAAGTAAGCCAGCGCGTTGTTCACTTCATCGATTACGCTAAGCTTGTTCCGGCGAAGCAGGCGTGTTTGAAACAGGCGCTGCACTGCGGCTTTCAGTTCATCCCGCCAGGCCTTGCTTTCCTCCAGCGTTAAACGAATTTCATCGCGGTGGCGAATCAACGCAATAATGCTTTGCTGCGCATCCAGCACACTTTTGCGCTGCACTTCGGTGGGGTGTGCAGTCAACACAGGCACCGATTCGGTTTGCTTCAAACGAGCAAGCACCGCATCGCGGTTGACACCAACCCGGTCCAGCTCGGGAATGGTGTAATCCAGGCTGGCCTCGCGTGCTGGCATGCCTGCAAGTTCATGCTCGCGGTTGCGGCGAATCAAGTGGCAGTCTTCGGCAATGTTGCTCAACATTGAAAAAATCGAAAACGAGCGTATCAAAGAAATGGTTTCGTCTTGCGACAAGGCCTCAAGCCGTGCCTCGAGCTTGGCACGTGCCGCATTGTCGTCAAACCGACGGTACTGCACCGACAGTTGCCGCACTTCTTCAATGGCTGCAAACACGGTCAAACCTTGTTGCTCAGCAATAATTTCACCCAGCAGCGCGCCCAGCAGGCGAATGTCCTCCCGCAACGGGGAATCTTTGTCCTCGATCACAAGCCGTCCTCCGACCACAACGCGCCAGCCCGCAAAGCCATGGCGGTGGCCGATGAAGGCCCGTACGTGCCGCTGGTGTAAGGCACAGGTTCCATGCCGTGGCTTTTCAAATCATTCAAAATACGGTCCACGAATTGCCACTGGGTTTGCACCTCATCCCGTCGTAAAAACAGGCCCAGGCGACCACGAAGAATGTCAGTGATCAAACGCTCGTAAGCATCACGCACGGGAATGCGCCAGGTATTGAAAAAGTCCAGATCCAGCGAGACAGGTTTTAAACGTTCCCGCTCGCCCGGTGTTTTTGCAAGCAACTTCAATTCAAGTTTGTCTTCGGGCTGCAAGTGAATCACCAACTGGTTGCCCACCCACTGCCCACCGACCGGTTCAAACAAAGGTTTGGGCACATCGCGAAACTGAATCACGATTTCTGCAAAACGGCGCGGCATGCGTTTGCCCGTGCGCACCAAAAAAGGCACACCCGCCCAGCGCCAGGTTTGCACTTCGGTGCGAAACGACACATAGGTTTCTGTGGTGGAATTGGCTGCCACGCCCTTCTCATTGCGGTACTTGGGTACGGGATGCCCCTTCACATAACCTTCGCCATACTGACCCACCACAATCTCCGGAATGCCCGTAATTTGGGGCACTTTCAATGAACGCAGCACCTTCAGTTTTTCATCGCGCAGGGAATTGGCCTCCAGGCTAACCGGGGGCTCCATGGCCACAATGGCCAGCAACTGCAAAATATGGCTTTGAACCATGTCGCGCAGCGCACCAGCATGTTCATAAAAACCGGCACGGTCTTCAACGCCCAAATCTTCAGCCACTGTAATTTGTACATAGGCCACATGTTCGCGGGTTAACAGTGGCTCAAAAATACGGTTGCCCAATCGCAAGGCCAACATGTTTTGCACTGCCTGTTTGCCCAGGTAATGGTCGATGCGGTACACCTGCGATTCATCCAGCTTGGCGGCCACCGCTTCTTCAATCAAGGCAGATTCTTTCGCGTTAAAACCCAAAGGCTTTTCAAGCACCAGGCGAAGCTTTTCAGGATCACGCACCGTTGGAATGCAATTGATCAAATCAATAAAACGGGAAGAAGGCAGGGCGGCATAGTGCACCACAGGTTCCGGGCTGCCCGCCACGGCATTGGCCATGGCGCGGCACGATTCAGGCGTGCCCAACACCACCTGCAAGGTGTGCAAGTAAGGCAGCAAGGCAGGAATAGATTCGCGGGCCGCCTCGTCGCCTGCCGCTTTCAGAAAAGTATCCACCTGCGCCAAAGCCTCGTTTGGCGTTAATACCTCGCGTTGTGCGAAGATGATTCTGGACTCGGCAGAGAAATAACCCGACTTGGCCAAATGCGCCAGTGCCGGAATAATTTTGCGCTTGGCCAGATCGCCGCCTGCACCATGCAGCACAAAGGTGAAAGCGCCAACGGGCAAGGGAGAATTGTCAGTCATTTTTGGATCCGTTCATCTCGATCAAGTCGATTACATTAATTGATAATTTTTTGTAATTATGTTACAAACGCCTGGAGTCTACAAGCAATCTCATCAAGGTCTGTGCAATGGCAACCACACTACATCCCACACTGCTTGCGCTTCGCGAACGCATTGAACAACGTTCCAAAGCCACGCGCACAGCCTATTTGAACAACCTGCCACAAGGCCCACAAAACCGCACTGCTGTTGGCTGTGCCAACCTGGCCCACACCACAGCAATTTTCCCCAGCAGCACCAAGCGAGTTATTTCCTTACACAAGTCACCGCACCTGGGCATTGTGACTGCATACAATGACATGTTGTCGGCCCATCAGCCATTTGCGGTTTACCCTGAAGTGATTGCCCAACACGCACGCGCAATGGGCGCAACCACTCAAGTGGCGGGCGGCACACCGGCCATGTGCGACGGTGTCACCCAAGGCCGCGAGGGCATGGAACTGTCGCTTTTTTCACGCGATGTAATCGCACTGTCTGCCTGTGTGGGCTTGTCACACGATGTATTTGACGGCGCCATTTTGCTGGGCGTGTGCGACAAAATTGCACCGGGTTTGCTCATCGGTGCGCTTGGCTTTGGCCACCTGCCGTTTGTATTTATCCCGGCAGGCCCCATGGAAACAGGCTTGTCCAATTCAGAAAAAGCCAAAACCCGCCAACTGGCCGCACAAGGCAAAGCCTCGCGCGAAACCCTGTTGCAGTCTGAAGAAAAGGCTTATCACAGCCCTGGCACCTGCACCTTTTATGGCACGGCCAATTCCAATCAGCTGATGCTGGATTTCATGGGTTTGCAGTTTCCCGGTGGTGCGTTCGAGCCGCCCAGCAGCCCACAGCGCCAGGCACTGATCGGTGAAAGCGTACGCGCCATTGAAAGCGCCACACGCAACCCGGCATTGAAACTGGGCACACTGGTAGATTCCCGCTGCCTGATGAACGCACTGGTGGGCCTGATGGCCTCGGGAGGTTCCACCAATCACACCATTCACTGGATTAGCGTGGCCCGTGCGGCTGGCTATTTGATTGACTGGACCGACCTGGAAACCATTTCCAGCGTCACGCCGCTGTTAACCCGCGTGTACCCCAACGGCACTGAAGATGTAAACGCATTTCAGGCCGCAGGCGGTACCGCAGGTTTGCTGGCTACGCTGATTGACGGCGACTATGTCGACGGTGAAGCGCCCACTGTGTGGGGCACCCCCATGGCCGACACCGTGGCCGAAGTGTTACCTACCACGGAAGTATTTTCAACGCGCAAACCGGGTGCATCGCGCAATACCGAAGTGCTGCGCCCCCACAGCAACCCCTTTCAGCCCGATGGCGGCATTCGCCTGATGAAAGGCAACCTGGGCCGCGGAGTTTGCAAAGTATCGGCCGTCAAAAAAGAACATCGATTTGTAGAAGCGCCCTGCCGTGTATTCACTGACCAACATCAAGTGATTGACGCTTTCAACAAGGGTGAGTTTACCGAACCCGTTGTGGTGGTGCTGGCCCACCAAGGCCCGCGTGCCAATGGCATGCCTGAACTGCACAAACTCACACCCATTCTTGGCATTCTGCAAGATCAAGGCTTGCCAGTGGCGCTGGTCACCGATGGCCGCATGAGTGGTGCATCGGGCAAAGTACTGTCCGCCATTCATGTGTGCCCCGAAGCCAAAGCCGATGGGCCCATTGCGCGGCTTCGCGATGGCGATGTGGTGCGGGTGGATGCTAATGAAGGCGTGTTGAACACCACAGCCGACCTCAGCAGCCGTGAACCCATGGCCGAACCCGCACAGGCTGTCAGCCACGGCCGAGGATATTTTCAGGTGTGGCGCAACACCGTGAGCAGCGCCGAAGAAGGCGCAAGCAACCTGTTTCCCCAATGAATCAAGGAACACCCATGAACACCCCGGACACTCGCTTGGAACGAACAAAAAACTGGCTGCGCCAAGGCGTGTTGCCTGTTGTGGTTATAGATGATTTAAAGCAGGGCCTTGAAATAGCCGAAGGCCTGTGTGCGGGCGGTATTACGCAGATTGAAATTACACTGCGCACCCCGGTGGCACTGCAAGCCTTGGGCGAAATTGCCAAGCGCTTTCCGGAAATGAACCTGTCTGCGGGCACGGTATTAACGCCTGCGCAATTTGACCAAAGCGCCGACCTGGGCGCAACGCTCTTCATTTCACCGGGCCTGACCGAGACGCTGGCTGACCATGCACTGAAGAAGGGCTACGCCTGGGTGCCCGGTGCGGCCACCGCTTCTGAAATAATGCGAGGGCTGGAGTTGGGGTTTGAATTACTCAAGTTTTTCCCCGCCATGGCAGCAGGCGGACCCAAGGCACTGGCAGGCATTACTGCCCCACTGGCCGCAGCACGCATTGTGCCCACAGGCGGTGTGACGCTGGAGAACATGCCACAGTGGCGCGAAATCAAGGCAGTGCAAGCCGTGGGCGGCACCTGGCTGACAGCAGGGCTTGATGGTGTTGGCAATGTGGCCAAGGTGGTTGAGCAGCGTGCAGCGCTGGCAATGGCGGCGTGGAACAACACCGTGCTGGTTTAAATCGCCCAACTTTTTGGCCCGATCGGCTTGTGTTCCGATCTCTCGCCTGCCGGTTAACTGCCCGATCGGCTTGGATTCCGCTTATCGACCGCTCGTTAATAGCCCACTCGGCGCGAATTTCAATCTCTCGCCTGAAAACCTGTACTCCCCTTGCTGAGCCTCACGATGCCTGAGAACGACCCTCCTAAACAGCGGGTCGGGTCCGTTCTCTGTCGCCCATACTGGGCAACACCGGCCCTGCTCGGCACGCAAGGGCAGGTTTTCTTGAAGGCGAGGCGATCGAAACACCGCCGCCGATTGGGCTACAGACCCAGCCGACGGTGACGCGGAGCTGAACTTGCAATGGGTCGCACGATGACCAGTCAGAAAACTTGCCGGCTTGGCGCGCCGAGACTAACGATCGCGCCCTGGCGCGAAAGCCAAGACCCGACCGTTACTTTTGGAGGGCTTGGCTTAGTGCAGACTCAAGCTGACAAGACGATATGCCAAGTTTTCGGGCAGCGGCGACCCTTCAAGTTCAGATCCAAAGTCACCAGTGACATGCGGCACAAGTAACACACGCTGAGTTGACAAGAAACCACCGAGGCGCCCCTTCAAGTTCAGCTTCAGCCCCCTCGGGTTACACCCAAGTGGCACAAACTCACCCCCATGCGACACTGCCCGCAGTATTCACAAGAACAACACCATGTCACCCAATCATCTTTCCCCGCCCCCCTTGTTGATGTCGTTCATCATCTGGGGCTTGGCCGCCGCGTTTTACCTGTTCGGTTTTTTCCAACGTGTTACACCGGGCGTGCTCACCGAAGAACTCAGCGCCACGTTCGACCTCAGCCGCGCAGCGCTGGGTAACCTCTCTGCGTTTTACTTCTATTTCTATGCCGCCATGCAAATACCGGTGGGCCTGTTGGTCGATCGAATTGGTCCAAGAAAAATTCTGACCGCTGGCTGCATACTCGGCGGTATTGGCGCACTGATGTTCGGCTTTGCTCCCACACTGGCTTGGGCGGCAGTGGGGCGTGGCCTTGTGGGTGGCTCGGTTGCAGTGGCCTGGGTTTCCATGCTGATGCTGGTGGCCCAGTGGTTTTCGCCAGCGCGTTTCGCCAGCATGTCGGGCGTCAGCCTGGCTGTTGGCACCATGGGTGCAGTGTTGGCCGGCGTGCCGCTGCGTGCTTTAAGCGACCTTTTCGGATGGCGCATGGTGATGGGCGCAAGCGGAATTATCGCGTTGATACTGGGCTTGCTCATCTGGATCTATGTGCGCGACATGCCTTCGTACCGCGGCTACAAAAATCATGTCGCCAAGCGGCCCGAGAATGAAGTGACGCTGCCCCTGCTCACTGCATTGGGCCACACCCTTCGGTTCCCTGCGGTGTGGTTGATTTTCTGGATACCCAGCGGCGTGTGCGGCGCCATTTTAACGTTCACGGGCCTGTGGGGTGTTCCTTACATCACCACCTGGCATGGGCTCAGCGTCAAAGAAGCGTCGCTAATTGTCACCGGCATGCTGATCGCATTTGCTGCGGGCAGCCTGTTTTTTGGGGCACTGTCCGACAAACTGAAACAGCGCAAACTACCCTATTTCCTGGGTGCAATTTTCTCAATCAGCGGCTTCATCATTCTGGGATTCAAGCCTGATCTACCCATTGCAGTGGTCTCGGTTTTGCTGTGGGCTACAGCCTTTGGTGGCGGCTCCATGGTGCTTAGTTTTGGTTACGTGAAAGAATCGGTGCCCCATCATTTGGGCGCTACCGCGGTGGGTATTGTGAACCTGGGTGTGATGGTCGGCCCGCTGGTGCAGCAACCGGTACTGGGTGCAATTCTTGATCACTATGCGGCCGCAGAAAACATCACCGGTGCCTATTCAAAAGCTGGCATGACAGTGTGTATGCTGGTTCTTGCTGCGTGGGTGGGCACATCGATTCTAAGCTTGATGTTGAGTAAAGAAACTTACGCCAAACCGCGTTTTGCATGAAGCAATTTGATTCAAAGCCCCTGCCAAACTGACAGAGGCTTTGTGCGGGATAAATTAGTGCAAAGTCACTGGATGCTGCATCCAGGGCTTGTAGCTTTCGATGAAAGCTTCGATGTCGTCGATATCGGGTTCTTGGGCGGCGAGGTATTTCACCTCTTCGCGGAATTTTTCAGCCGCATCGCCCTGCAAAAACAGTTCGCGCTGATTGTTCTTGTCCACGATTTCAATGCCAAGGCTGGGTTGCCCCTCGCTCATGACCAAATCCACCACGCAGTAAAAGGGGCTATCAATCATCATTAACATCGCAAACCTCCAAATAATACTTTCAGGTTGAATATGGTGATCTATCTAGCAATTTCAAGGCCACGCCTTGGGCGTCTAACCCCTTACGCAACTTCCTCCACTAATGTGATATCGGCAAACCAGTCGTTCCATTGAGGCTCGTTCAACAACTCTAACACTTGTTCCGGGTGACTTTGGCTTTCCAGTTCGACTAACAGTACATCGGGTTGGTTCAATCTTAAAGTGCGAGCAAGGTGAGTTGTAAGCACCAATTTGGAGGAACAACACAAACAACCGGGGCTTAAGCGCAGCACATGAATGCCCCGCGCCTTGCGCTCGGCGTCCAGCCCGAACAATTCAGCCTGTGCTTCAACCGATGCCACTGAAAAAATTTCCGTGCTGGCCATCAAGGTGATTTTGCCAGCACTCGCCTGCTCGGAAAGCAATGCCTCAATTCGCTTGGCTCGCACTTGCGGATTGCGACCCGAAACCAGAAATACATGCGTTTTCATTTGCGCCAGAAGGCTGGTGTGAACAGCACCAGAATGGTGAACATTTCCAGGCGCCCCAGCAGCATGGCAAAAGAGCACACCCAGGTCTGGAAATTGCCCAGCGCAGCATAATTGTCGACAGGTCCAAATTCACCCAAGGCCGGGCCCAGATTATTGATCATGGAAATACCTGTGGTCAGTGCCGACACAGGATCAATGCCCGTAAATATCAACAGCATGGTGATGGTGATCACGCTCATGCCATACATCAGCATGAAGGCCAGCACACCAAAAATAACCTGAGAACTCACAGCTGAACCGCGAATTCGCACCGGGTTAATGGCGCGCGGGTGCAGAATGCGTGAAAGTTCACCAATGGCATGCTTGAACAGAATAACCGCGCGCAACATTTTGATGCCACCCCCGGTGGAACCGGCTGCCGTGGCGAACATGCTGAGAAACATCATCAACAAGGGTGCAAACAGCGGCCACTGCCCATAGTCGGTGTTGGCATATCCGGTGGTTGTGGCAACCGACACGGTGTTGAAAAGTGCATACCGGAAGGCTTCACTGAAGGTGGTGTATTCCTGATGCGCCAACAGGTACATGGTGATCAAGGACACCGCGCCAACCATCAGCATCAAAAACCATTTGGCTTCCGGGCAATTGGCGTACGGTCGAAATGATTTACCACGCCAGGCCAGAAAATGAATCGAAAAGTTCACCGCCGCAATCATCATGAACACCACGGCCACCATCTCAATGGCTGCGGAATCGAAATAGGCGTAACTTGCATCATGCGATGAAAACCCGGACAGGGACACCGTGGTACCGGTGTGCAAAAATGCATCCAGCCAGGTCATGCCAGCCAGCTTGTAACTGATGGCACAAGCCACCGACAAAGCGAAGTACACCATGTACAGCGACTTGGCGGTTTCTGTAATTCGGGGGGTCAACTTGCTGTCTTTCATCGGCCCGGGTGTTTCGGCCTTGAACACCTGCGAACCGCCCACACCCAGCAATGGCAAAATGGCCACCGCCAAAACCAGAATACCCATGCCACCCATCCACGACAACAAGTGCCGCCAGATATTGATGCTGGCTGGCATGTCGTCCAGACCACTCAGCACAGTCGCGCCTGTGGTGGTTAGCGCAGACACCATTTCAAAATAGGCATCTGTAACGCTGAGGTCATCGAAGAACAACACCATGGGAATGGTGGCAAACGCGGGCAAGCCCGACCACACTGTAGACACCAACAGAAAACCATCGCGGGGTTGAAGTTCGCGGCGAAAGCGACGGGTTAATACATGCGCGGTAATGCCAATGCCAAAAGTGACTAAAAAACCCGTGGCAAACGCGTGTACCGTGGGCTCCCCGGTCAGAAAAGCGTAGGTGAGTGGCACCAAAAACGCCACCGAGAACAAGGCCACCGCAAAGCCCAATACACCGAGCACTGGAAAAAGCGAGTTCCTCATGCTGCACGCGCCACTTTAGATGAACCCCACGCCGACCTGGAACAGTTTTTCCACCTGCGGCACCAGCTTGCGGTTTTCTACGAAGGTAATGATGTGATCCTCGGCCTCAATCATCGTGTCGTGGTGCGCCATGATCACTTTGTCACCGCGCACAATGGCACCAATCACAGCCCCTTTGGGCATGTCGATTTTTTCAATGGTGCGGCCAACTACCTTCGAGGATTTCGAATCACCATGCGCAATCGATTCAATGGCTTCTGCCACACCGCGACGCAGTCGATGAACGGCCACCACATCGCCCCGGCGTATGTGCTTGAGCAATTCACTGAGTGTGGCGTTTGAAGGGGCCAGTGCGATGTCAATTTGCCCGCCTTGCACCAGCTCGGCATACACCTTGCGCTGAATCAGGGCGATTACCCGGCGTGCACCCATGCGCTTGGCCAACAGCGACGACATAATGTTGTTCTCGTCGTCGTTGGTCAATGCAATGAAGGTGTCCACGTCTTGCACATTTTCTTCGGCCAGCAAGTCTTCATCAGTGGCATCGCCATACAACACCAAGGTGCGCGAACCCAGTTGATTGGCCAGGTCTTCGCAACGCTTGCGGTCAGCGTCAATCACCTTGACCTGGTAATTTTCTTCAAGGCTGCGGGCCAGGCGCAAACCAATGTTGCCACCACCGGCAATCATCACCTTGGTGACCGGTTTGGACATGCGCCGCAATTCGGACATCACCGTGCGCACATGTTCCGTGGCCGAGAGGCAAAACACCTCGTCGCCCGGTTGAATCATCGTGTAGCCCTCAACGGCCACGGGCTGGTTTTCGCGGAACAAAGCCACAATGCGAACGTCCACTTTGGGCAGGTGTTTGCGAATGTCTTCAATCGGGTGTGACACCAAAGGCCCGCCCGCATACGCACGCACCGACACCAGAGTCACTTTGCCATCGGCAAAGTCGAGCACCTGCAATGCATCGGGAAATTCAATGAGGCGCTCAATGTGATTGGTCACGCTTTGCTCGGGGCAAATGACATGGTCTACATTGAAACCTTCATCACCATGCAGGCTCGCTTGTTCCATCATCTCTGGCGAACGCACACGGGCAATTCGGCGAGGCACATTGAACATGAGTGCAGCCATTCGGCAGGCCACCAAATTGGTTTCGTCGCTGCGGGTGACAGCCACCAGCATGTCAGCGTCTTCCGCACCGGCTTGTTTCAGCACGCGCGGCAAAGCGCCGTTGCCGGCAATGGTGCGCAAATCGTAGCGGTCTTGAAGATCAGCCAGCACCTTGGGGTCTGGATCGATCAGGGTGATGTCATTGTGTTCGGACACCAGGCTTTCAGCGAGGCTGGCCCCCACACGCCCGGCGCCGACGATGATGATTTTCATGCGATATTTTTGCGCGCAGTGCGGCCCACTTCCACGCCCAGCTGCTTGAGTTTGCGATACAGGTGCGTGCGCTCAATGCCGGTACGTTCGGCCAGGCGCGTCATGCTGCCGTTTTCAAGGCGCAGGTGATACTCAAAATAAATGCGCTCAAATGAATCACGGGCATCGCGCAACTGCGCATCCAGATCAAGCGTGGACAATTCAGCCAAGGCCTGCCCCAAGGGGCTTGAATCGGGTGTTGCCGCCATGGCGCCCGGTGCAGCAGCGGGTGCTCCACCTGCATTGCTTGAAAGGCCACTGGCACCATTGGATTTGGGCTGTGACTGCATCAACGCACGGGCTGACTGCACCATTTTTCCGCGAGCCAAACCTTTTTCAACGGCGCCCAACAACTTTTGCAGTGAAATGGGTTTTTCCAGAAAATCGAGTGCGCCAATGCGTGTCGCCTCAACGGCTGTGTCGATGGTGGCGTGACCACTCATCATGATTACCGGCATGGTGAGCAGGCCCTTGACCGACCATTCTTTCAACAAGGTGACGCCGTCGGTGTCCGGCATCCAGATGTCGAGCAACACAAGGTCGGGCTGCTCTTGGTCACGCAACGCACGCGCCTGACCTGCGTTTTCGGCAAGCAGCACAGCATGTCCTTCGTCACCGAGAATCTCGGACAAGAGTTCTCGAATTCCAATTTCGTCATCAACAACGAGAATGGTCGCCATGGTTAGAAAGTTCCTTCTTTATGCGGCCTGACTATGTTCGGCATTGTTCAAAGTGTCCTGCAATACGGGGAAGGTTAATTCCACCGCCGCACCAACAACCCGCCCTTGTGCATCTACCCTGTTTCTAATGGCAATTCGCGCTTTGTGCTCGTCTGCAATTTTTCGAACAATTGCCAAACCCAAACCGGTACCTTTGGTTTTCGTGGTGATGTAAGGCTCGAAGGCCTTGGCCAACAAGTCAGGGTTAAAACCCGGGCCGTTGTCAGCCACCACCAACTTCACACCGACCAAATGTTCATGTTCACCTTCGGGGGCTTTCAAACCCTCGGTGCGAACTTCAACTTTGGGTTGATCACAATCGACACACGCGTCTAATGCATTTTGCAACAAATTATGAATCACTTGGCGCAACTGCGACGAATCTCCTGCCACCAGCGGCAATTTTTCAGTCAATTTTGGAACGAAGCGGTTTTCTGCCTGCTCTTCAATGCCCACATGCACATCGTACAGCGCCAACACATCGACCACCAAGTCGTTCAAATCCAGTGGCTTCAAATCAGCCGGGGGCAAACGCGCGTAATCGCGGAAGTCATTCACCAACCGTTTCAGCGATTCAACCTGGTTCACGATGGTGCGGGTGGCACGTTGCAAAATTCCGGACTCCGGTTCTTGCAGTTTGCTGGCCAACTTCATTTGCAAACGCTCGGCTGACAACTGGATCGGGGTAAGCGGGTTTTTAATTTCATGCGCAAGGCGACGCGCCACTTCGCCCCAGGCTGCTGTGCGTTGCGCTGAAATCAGTGCGGTAATGTCGTCGCACACCAGCACATAACCCGCCTTTTCGCCGGGCAATCGAGAGCCCCGAACCAGAATCGATTTCGAGCTTTGCGAATCGAACGCGCGCGGAATTTCAAGCTGCTTTTGCCAAATACCACTTTCCTCACCCTCATTGCCCTGGTTGTCGGCCACGCTGGCGCGAACCGCCATGGCAAAACCTTCCAGGCCGGGCATGTCATCCAGCGGGTGGCCCTGGTTTTCAGCCAGGGATCGATCAAAAATTCGAAGCGCGCCGTCGTTGTACATTTTCAAGCGCAGCTTGTGGTCCAACACCAGCACGCCAGCAGACAAACTGGTCAAGAGGCTTTGCAAAAAATCATTGTTGGCCGCCAGTTGATTTTGATTGGCCTGCAAACGGCGCTGCGCTTCCGACAACTGCCGGGTCATGGTGTTGAATGAATCCACCAACTCGCGCAGTTCATCGTCGGCATTCACGGGCTGCATGGTTTTGAAGTTACCACTGGCCAGTGCCTTCGTTCCTTCGGCCAACCAAAGCAGGGGCGACGACAAACGCGAAGACAACCAGAACGCAGCAGCCACCGAAACAAACACGGTGAGCAACAAAGCAAGCGTGAGCGTAATGCCGTAAATTTTTCGCAAACCCGAACGCGACAACTGCAATTCTTGATAATCGCGATACACGCTTTGCACCGCATTGGCCCGCTGCGAAAGGGTGGTGGGCACCGGGTGCATAATTTGCACATAACGCTGACCCAGATCAAAACTGGTCAAGGGTGGCGCAATGGGCACCACCACACGCATGTACAGCCTTCCATCGGGATCGTCGGGGTCTGGTTCAATTTGCTGGAAAGGGCGTGTCATCAATGCCTGGCGCAACATCACCTGCGTGGGCAAGCTGGGCAACAGGCTATCAAGTTGACCACCTGAACTGCCTAAAATTTGTCCGGTCTCAGACAGCAAGGTGAGCTCTTGCACATTGGCAGCGTCACGTAGCCGGGGCAGTTCAAGCAATTGCTCGCTGGGCGTGGCGCGCGAGAGCTCAATTGAAATGGACTGCCCTTTCAAGGCCAACTCATTGATCAAACTGTCCAGCGCGGTTTGACCCAAATTCAAACCCGATTCCAATGCGCCATCCACCCGCACATCGAACCAGCTGTCGATACTTTTGGCCAGAAACTGGACTGAAACCAGATACAGCACAAAGCCGGGGATCAAACCCATGAGTGCGAACGACAGCGACATGCGCAACATAAGCCGCGAGCCAAAAACACCCGCGCGGTACCTGCGAACCATGCGCACGATCAGCAAAGCCAAAATGCTGAACAAGCCTGCGGCAATGATGCCGTTCAAAGTAATCAGCAGGGGGTAATTGTTTTCGAAAAAATCAGTGTTCGACGAAGCCGAGGCCAGCAGAAACAGCAAGACCCCACCCAGGCTACCCAGAATCAGCAGCGTGTAACGCAGCCATCGGGTATTTTCCAGCCAGGGATTCATTTCCAGGCCTCGCGCTTGGGCGTGAACTCAAAGGTGAGCCACTCGGACGACAAATCCCATTCGCTGTTGACCAGGGCGCTGATTTGAAATGGCTTCGGCAGTTCAGTCAGCAGCAGGCGAAAGCGCACCTGCGCGGTATAAGGCTGCCCAATCTCGATTCGATCCCGGGGAATCACCGCCCAGTCTCGCACCTTGGTCATGTGCTGCATGGCGTCTTCAAGTGTGGGGGTGTTGTAGGTGTTGTTGGGAGTGACCACACGGTAAGTGCGGGTGAGGGCGTTGTATGACAGGTTCAGCGGGTAAGTGGTGCTGACCACTTCTTCGTCAACCCAGTACCAGCGAGAACGCATCAACTGAAAGTCGACCGTGAATTGCAAGGGCAAACCACGGTCAACGGCCTCACGCAGCTTGTGGCCCAACTCAATTTCAAACTCTGCAGCCAGATTCCATGCTGCTGCCGCCGGCGCCTTGCTGGGTTCTAACTTGACAGCAGTAACCCGTGTTGAAGAATCAAGCTGAGCCCACCCCATGGTCAGGACGCACAGCAGCACCAGGCCCAACAGCCCATGCAAAACGTAAGTCCATGACGAGGAACGGGCCTGGCTAAATTTCAAGGCACATCCTCAAGCGGTTAGGGATTTTTCAAATTTGGCGTAAAAGAACCCGTCAGGAGATGCATCAAAGCCTTGGTCGGGGTTGGCCGGTGCAACTGGCAACACCCAGCCGGGCGCAGTTTGCGCCAGGGCATCGGAATGATTGTCTAGAAATGCTTTTGCCAACAGGGGCCCCTCTTCAGGAAAGATGGAACAGGTCACCAGCAAAAGTGTACCGCCCGGCTTTAGGGTAGACCACAAGGCATTCAGTATTTTGTGTTGTATCTGCGACAACTTGGCAATATCGTCCGGTCTGCGCAACCACGGAATGTCGGGGTGGCGACGAACCACGCCAGAACCCGTGCATGGCACATCGGCCAAAATACCGTCAAAAGGTACGCCGTCCCACCAAGTATCGAGCAACTCGGCCTGCGCCACCTTCAGGCGCAAATCCCATTGACCGTTCAGGGTGGGTGCAATGCGGCGAATATTGTCTTCGACGCGACCCAAGCGCTGCGGGCTGGAATCAAGCGCCACCAGTTCAATGTCGGCCAACTCAAGCAAGTGTCCGGTTTTTCCGCCTGGTGCTGCGCAGGCGTCCAGAATGCGCTGGCCGTTTTGAGGATTCAACAATTGCGAGGCCAGCTGCGCTGCGCTGTCTTGTACCGACACCTGGCCCAAGTCAAAACCGGGCAGGGCAGACACCGGCACCGGCTTGGCCAGCAACACGGCCTGCTCGCCGATCACACGGGCTTCCATGCCAGCAGCATTCAATTGATCGGCATAGGCATTCGCCGAACTGCTTCGTGTGTTGACACGCACCACCAAGGGTGGGTGGCTTTGCGACTGGGCCAACATGGTTTGCCACTGTTGTGGATGGCTGGTCTTCAGCTTTTCAACCCACCAGGCGGGCAGGTTGTGCTGCGCCAGAGGATCTTCAAGGGCCTTGCTTCGCCAGGTGTTTGAGTCGCGCAGAAAATTGCGCAAACAGGCATTGGCCAGCCCTTTGGCACGTGCAAACTGCTCGCTGCCCGTGCAGGCGTACACCATTTGATCGACCACGGTGTGTGCGGGGTACTTGGGGTTTTTGTCCTCCCACAGCAAACCAAAACCCAAAGCCATCAATTCATTCAAGGGCTCAGGGTTCAAAAGCGCTTTGCCGCTGATGAGGCGGCTTAGCACTTGCCCGCGGCCCAGATTGCGCATACCGAAGTAAGCCAGATCTTGAATGGCACCCAAGGCCTGCGGGGTTTTGACACCCTTGGTTTCAGCCGCAAGCGCTTCGTCAAGCGAGCGGCCCTCCCGCAGTACCCGGGTCATGACTGCTGCCGCTTTCAGCAGGGCAAATGCCAAGCTGGCTTCCGTCAGCTTGGGCGGTGTGCTGTGAACCGGCTTCAACGCGGACCGCCAGTGCGGGCCATGTCCATCAAGCGGGCAATGCGTTCTTCAGTGGGTGGGTGGGTTGAAAACAGGCTGGCAACGCCTCGGCCTGACAGGGGATTCATGATCATCATTTGAGCGGTTTCCGGGTGCGCTTCGGTGGTACGGAACGGAATGCCTTTGGCATAGCGTTGAATTTTGTCCAGGGCGCTGGCCAGGGCGGCCGGGTCACCGCAAATTTCAGCGCCACCACGGTCGGCCTCGTATTCGCGAGCGCGGGAAATTGACATTTGAATGAGCGACGCTGCCAAGGGTGCCAAAATAGCCAAAGCAATACTGGCTATCGGATTCATCGCTTGGCCGTTTTCGTTGCGTCCACCGAAAAACAGGGCGAAGTTGGCCAAGGCTGAAATAGCACCTGCCATGGTGGCGGAAATGGTGGAGATCAGAATGTCGCGGTGCTTCACATGGGCCAGCTCATGGGCCATCACGCCCCGTAACTCTCGCGCAGAAAGCACCTGCAAAATACCCGTGGTTGCGGCCACTGCGGCGTTTTCCGGGTTGCGCCCGGTTGCAAATGCGTTGGGGGCGCTGTCATTGATCAAGTAAACACGCGGCATGGGCATGTCAGCGCGCTGCGCTAGTTCAGCCACCATGTTGTAAAACTCGGGGGCATTGCTGGCATCCACTTCTTTGGCTTTGTACATGCGCAAAACCATTTTGTCGGAAAACCAGTACGCACCAAAGTTCATCACCAGGGCAAAGCCCAAAGCCAGCAGCATGCCGCCACGGCCACCCACCATGCCACCCAGCACCACGAAAAGGGCGGTAATGGCCGCCATCAACATGAAGGTTTTCATCCAGTTAAACATGATCTTGCTCATCCTGGCCGATCAGCGGCCTGTTGATTCGACAACTTGAAAATAAGGCTTTTTCGCGCAATTTCAAGATTTGCGCGGCCAACCTTGCCTTAGTTGGAGACTGATTCGCCCAATTGGTTTCCGGCCTGCAAACCCAAAGCCTGCGCCACCTGCTGCGCCGGCTGACGCTTGCCGCCTGCTTTCTGCAGCGTGCGAACGCGCAGCACGCCTTGCCCGCATTGCACCTCTAGGCCATTGGAATCAACGGACAACACTTCGCCCGGTTTACCCATCAGGCCGGCCAGTGCAACAGTTTCAGGATCAAAACATTTCAGGGGTTCACCGCCCCACACTGTGTTTGCGCCGGGAAATGGGTCGAAGGCACGCAGTGTACGCTGAAGTTCAACGGCACTGCGGGCCCAGTTGATCAGGCCCTCGGCTTTTGTAATTTTCTCGGCATAAGTTACCCCCACTTCTGGTTGTGGAACCAGGGGCAATGTTTCTGCCTGAAGTGAATCCAGCGCCTCGACCAGCAAATCACCGCCCAACTCGGCCAATTTGTCGTGCAGGGTACTGGTGGTGTCGGTGTGTTCTATCGGCAAGGCCCGCCACAGGCGCACAGGGCCTGTATCCAGCCCGGCTTCCATTTGCATGATGCACACGCCGGTCTCTGTGTCGCCCGCTTCAATGCAGCGCTGAATGGGTGCGGCACCGCGCCAGCGCGGCAGCAAACTGCCATGAATGTTCAGGCAACCCAGGCGGGGCGCGTCGAGAACAATCTGCGGCAAAATCAGCCCATAAGCGGCCACAACCAACACATCCAATGGCTGGCCATGCACTGCAGTTTTCAAGGCCTGAAGCGCGTGTTCGGCTTCCTCGCCTTTTTTCAGGCTGAGGGGTTGCAACACGGGGATGCCGTGTTCCAGTGCCAGTTGTTTCACAGGCGAGGCCTGTAGTTTCATGCCGCGGCCAGCAGGCCGATCGGGCTGGGTCAGCACCAGGTGCACCGGGTAGCCAGCGGCAATCAGCTTCGCCAGCGCAACCCGGGCAAACTCGGGCGTGCCAGCGAAACCCACATTCAGGGTTCGATTCATAGGGGAGTTAGCAATCAAGCGGTTTGAAGCTTGTCTTGCTTCTTCATCTTGGTTTTGATGCGGGTTTGTTTCAGCTGCGAGAGGTATTCAACAAACACCTTGCCATTGAGGTGATCAATTTCATGCTGAATGCACACGGCAAGCAATTCGTCGCAATCAATTTCAAACCACTCACCTTTCACGTTTTGGGCGCGCACTTTGACAGTGTCCGGGCGCTCAACCTTCTCGTAAATGCCGGGCACCGACAAACAACCTTCTTCGTACACCTTGCATTCTTTGCTGGCGTCGATGATTTCAGGGTTGATAAATATGGTGAGACCCGATTTGTCATCGGTGACATCGATCACGATGATTCGTTTGTGCACATTCACCTGCGTCGCGGCCAAGCCAACGCCCGGGGCGTCGTACATGGTTTCTGCCATGTCTTGGGTCAGCTTGACAAGCGCGTCATCAAACTGGGTGACGGGGGTGGCAACCGTTTTCAAGCGCGGATCCGGATAACGCAAAATTGGGAGTAAAGCCATGCTTTCAAAAAACCTTCACAGTCAACACTAAAAGGATATACCTTCTGTGGCAAAAATAGTTCGCAAATTCCATCACTTGTTGCTTGGCGCCGTGCATGAGTGAGCTGCTCAACGCCATGAACCTGGCGTACAACACCACAATCAAGGCTCGTGCCCGCTACGAACTGGCCCAACAAGGCCCTGACCACAGTTTACCCGCCCCGTGCGAGGCCGTTCGGCTTTGGCATGCACTGGCCTGCACTTGGTTGCTGCAAAGCAACAAACGGTTTTGGGTGAGCATTCACAGCCCTGCTTATCCTCAAGGCCTGCTGACACTGAAAGACCCACCCCTGATTTTGTTTGGCGAAGGTCGGCCGGAGTTGCTCAACGCCCGGGGCATCGCCATGGTGGGCAGCAGAAATGCCACACGCACCGGCCTTGGAAATGCACAAGGCTTTGGCAAGGCTTTCGCCCAATCGGGCTGGGTGGTGATCAGCGGCCTGGCTGAAGGCATCGATGGCGCGGCGCACGCTGGCGCCCTGGAAGCGCAAGGCGCCACAATTGCCGTGCAGGGTTGCGGACCTGACGAGGTTTACCCTGCGCACCATGCTGGTTTAAAGCAGCGAATTATTCAGCAGGGCGGCTTGGTGCTGTCGGAGTACCCGCCCGGCACAGCGCCACAGGCAGGTTTTTTCCCGCGCCGAAACAGGATCATTGCTGGCCTTGCTGATGGATTGTTGGTGGTCGAGGCGGCCATGCGTTCCGGTTCGTTAATCACAGCCCGAGTGGCCAGTGAACTGGGCCGCACCGTGGGCGCAATCCCGGGATCCATTCACAGCAGCCAAAGCAAAGGCTGCCATGACATGATCAAAAAAGGCGCCATGCTGATAGAAACCGCCCAGGAGTTGCTGGATGAAGTGCAAGCCAGCCTGCCCGCGTTCAAAACAGCTGTGGTGTTGCAAGAAGATGACAGCGATTGCCACATTGCAATGAACTACAGCATGGACACTGACGTTGAACTGGATGAAGAACTGAGCCGCGTGTTTCAGTGCCTTGGCCACGACGCAGTGCATTCAGACACACTGGCCCGACAATTGGGTTTGGACACCGAAACAACGTTGGCCGCATTGACCGAGCTGGAGCTATTGGGTCTTGTCTTGGGGGAGAGCGGCAACCGTTGGGTGCGTTCAAATGGTGTATTTTAAAAAAGGCTGTTGCAACACCAGAATTGAAGATTCTAGAGAAAGCCTTGATTTGTTGAAGGACTGACACTTACACTTCGGCGCACAAGGCCTTGAAATTACACACACCGACGAGTTGGACCAATTGAGTAGCGAAAACCCCAAAAAACTGATCATCGCGGAAAAACCCTCTGTGGCCGCCGACATTGCGCGCTCCCTGGGTGGGTTTACCAAACACGACGATTATTTCGAAAGCGACGAATACGTGCTTTCTTCGGCTGTGGGCCATTTGGTGGAAATCAAGGCGCCCGACGAGTTTGAGGTGAAACGCGGCAAATGGAGTTTTGCCAACCTGCCCGTGTTGCCAACACATTTCGACCTGAACCCGATTGCGAAGACAGAATCGCGCCTGAAGGTGTTGAACAAGCTGATCAAGCGAAAAGACGTTGTTGGTTTGATCAACGCATGTGACGCGGGCCGCGAGGGTGAACTGATCTTCCGTTTGATCGCCCAATACGCCAAAAGCAGCAAGCCTGTTGAACGCCTTTGGCTGCAATCCATGACACCTGCCGCAATTCGCCAGGCATTCTCCAGCCTGCGCAGCGACGCTGACATGATGCCGCTGGCCGACGCTGCGCGCTGTCGTTCAGAAGCGGACTGGCTGGTGGGCATTAATGGCACACGGGCCATGACTGCATTCAACAGCAAGGAAGGTGGTTTTTACCTGACCACCGTGGGCCGGGTGCAAACCCCCACCCTGGCCATTGTTGTAGAACGTGAAGAGAAAATTCGCAAGTTTGTGCCACGCACTTATTTCGAGATTCGCGCCAGTTTTGGTGCGCAAGCCGGTGCCTACGAAGGCAAGTGGTTTGACCGCGACTTCAAAAAAGCAGAAGACCCCGAACAGCGCGCAGATCGCTTGTGGGACGAAGCCAAGGCCAAAGCCATTGTGGCGGCCTGTGATGGCAAACCCGGCACGGTGGAAGAAGAAAGCAAACCCACCACCCAAATTGCACCGCAACTGTTCGATTTAACCAGCCTGCAACGTGAAGCGAACAGCCGTTTCGGTTTTTCAGCCAAGAACACATTGGGCCTGGCCCAGGCGCTGTACGAAAAGCACAAGGTGCTGACTTACCCACGTACCGATTCAAAAGCACTGCCCGAGGATTACATGGGCACAGTGAACCAAACCTTGAAAAGCTTTGTGGGTTTGGACCACGGCCACATTGCTGGCGCTTATGGCCCCTTCTGTGAGCAAATTCTGAAAAACAGCTGGGTCAAGCCCAACAAGCGGGTGTTCGACAACAGCAAGATTTCAGATCACTTTGCGATTATTCCTACCCTGCAGGTACCGAAAAACCTGAGCGAACCCGAAGCCAAGTTGTACGACCTGGTGGTGAAGCGTTTCCTGGCGGTGTTTTTCCCGCCAGCGGAATTCAATGTGACCACACGCATTACCACTGTAGAAGGTCACCCCTTCAAAACCGAAGGCAAGGTACTGGTGAAGCCGGGCTGGTTGGCTATTTATGGCCGCGCTGCAGCAGCTGCGGGCGATGACAGCCTGGTGGCCGTGGATGCCGGCGAGAAAGTAAGCACCGACGAAATTGATGTGCACACCCTGAGCACCAAACCACCTGCACGCTACAGTGAAGCCACTTTGCTTTCAGCGATGGAAGGCGCAGGTAA
Organism: Limnobacter alexandrii; assembly: GCF_005871185.1. GTDB lineage: Bacteria > Pseudomonadota > Gammaproteobacteria > Burkholderiales > Burkholderiaceae_B > Limnobacter > Limnobacter alexandrii. The sequence goes on along the minus strand of NZ_SWKN01000006.1, from coordinate 587,859 downwards.
ATTGGTTGAGGAAGAAGAACTGCGCGATGCCATGGGCACCAAGGGTTTGGGCACGCCAGCCACCCGTGCAGCCACCATTGAAGGCCTGATCAACGAGAAGTACCTGGTGCGTGAAGAACGCGCGCTGGTGCCCACCGCCAAGGCATTCCAGCTGCTGACGCTGCTGCGCGGCCTGGACGTTGAAGAACTGACCATGCCTGAACTGACAGGCGAGTGGGAGTACAAACTTTCACTGATGGAAAAGGGCGAGTTGTCGCGCGAGCAGTTCATGCAGGAAATCGCCAAGATTACGCAGAACATTGTTGATCGTGCAAAAAACTACACGGAAGAAACCATTCCCGGCGACTACGCCACACTGGTGACACCGTGCCCGAGTTGCGGCAGCGTGGTGAAAGAGAACTACCGCCGCTTTGCCTGCACAAAATGCGAATTCTCGATTTCCAAAGTGCCGGGTGGTCGCCAGTTTGAAGTGGACGAGGTGGAGAAACTGCTTCAAGACCGGGAACTGCCCATGCTCGACGGTTTCCGCAGCAAAATGGGCCGCCCATTTGCCGCCGTACTGAAGCTGAATGACGAACACAAACTTGAGTTCGACTTTGGCCAAGCCAAAGACGATGACAATGGCGAGCCGGTTGATTTTTCCGGTGAAACCCGCCTGGGGCCATGTCCCAAGTGTGCATCCAATGTGTATGAACAAGCCACCAGCTATGTGTGCGAGAAATCGGTAGGGCCGAACAAGAGTTGCGACTTCCGTTCAGGCAAAGTGATTCTGCAGCAACCCATTGACCGTGAACAAATGGAAAAACTGCTGCTCGATGGAAAAACTGATTTGCTGACACGGTTTGTGTCGTCGAAAACCCGCCGTGCTTTCAAAGCGTTTTTGGTGAAGAAACCCGACGGAGCCATTGGTTTTGAGTTCGAAGCGAAAGCCGAGAAAAAACCCGGTGCCACCAAAGGCAAAACAGCGGCCAAACCAGCAAGCAAGGCCAAGCCAAAGGCCACCAAAGAGGCGTCTTGAGTTTGCCTGGAATTACGCCTTCGCAGCGCGGGGCGTAATTTTTCCCAGCAGTTTCGACTCAAGCGGCTGGCCCATGCAGTGGCCAGCCACAATCGCCCCACCCAAAGCCGCCCACAACAAACCCCGTGATCCGAATCCTGTGCTCATGAACAACCCTGGCCTGTTTGGCACAGGGCCAATGGCAGGCAGGCGATCATGCCACACCGAACGCACGGCGCAGCGGTGGTCCAGAAACTCGCCAAGTGGCAATTCAGGAAATGCTGCTTTGAACCTGCCCATATTCAACGCATCAGCTTCGGCAGTAGGGTTCATGTGCAGCACAGGCCGCTCGTAGGTGGCCCCCAGCACCAACCAATCGTCAGCTGCCGGGGCAATGGCATAACTTTCACCCGACAACACCACGCCCGGCTTTACAGGGCACCGCAGTTTGCTGATTTGCCCTTTTACCGTGTTCGCTCTGGCGCCGGGAATTGGTGCCAGTTCAAGTGCATTTTCAGCCACGCACACCACCACCGCTGAGTACTGCGCTTGCAACGGCGTGATGTCGGTCACTTTGCTGTTGTAATGCGTGTGAAGCAATTCGCCACAGGCCTGCAAATTGGCCTCTACCCACCGGGCTGGTTTTACCCAGCCGCCCTGCGGAAAATACAGGCCACCCAAAGCTGTCGGTAACAATTCATTGGGCTGCGCCCAACGCACCAGGGTGTGCGGAAAATTCAACAACTCAAGGGTTTCGCGCATTCGGTCGGCTTCTTCAGCTGGCACGGTTTGCAAGTGGCCTGGGGTGTCCCAATCGACACCTGTTTCCAGCAAACCTTTGTCAGTCAAATCTTCGAGCGCCCGCAGGGTGTAATCAAACCCCAAACGCGTCAATTGCGACAACGGTGAGTCGCCACGGGTAATGTGCGGGTGAAATGCACCCACCCAGTTGCCTGAAGCCCCCGCCGCTGGCCCGCTGGCTGAATCATAAAGATGCACTTGCACACCCAGTTTGCAAAGCGCCAGTGCCACGCTGCTGCCGGCAATGCCCGCACCAATCACTGCAACCGTCGATGAAGGTTGGGCAATATTCAGCAAGGCGTGGGAATCTTTTTCCAAAGAGGACATGGGGCGATGGCAGCAAGACAGACGCCGCATTGTAACCCACTGCCTGTCTGGTGATTATTTGATGCACATGATAATATGAGCGAGTAATCATATTTAATTGGGTTCACCATGCTTACTGTTAATTGGGACGCTTTTACGCCCTACCCGGCCCTGTTCGGCGGCCTGTTGATTGGCCTGTCTGCAGTCATGCTGATTTTGCTGACGGGCCGCGTGGCTGGCATCAGCGGTATCGTGGGTGGTTTGCTGAAACCACAACGTGGTGAAACGCTGTGGCGGCTTACCTTTGTGCTGGGCATGGTCGCAGCCCCCTGGCTTTACCAAGCCGCAGTGGGCAGTTTTGAATTTGAAAGCCCGCGCGGCACCGCCGCGCTGGTTGTAGCAGGGCTTTTGGTGGGTTACGGCACAAGGTTGGGCTCTGGTTGCACCAGTGGGCATGGCGTATGCGGGCTCTCACGCCTGTCACTGCGCTCTTTGGTGGCCACGTGTGTTTTCATGGCCGCCGGTTTCGTGGTGGCCTCTGTGGTCATGCATTCAATTTAAGGGACGCCGAATCATGAAAAACAACAACACGGCTTTCGCCTTGGCAAGCGGCCTGGCGGGTTTGGTCTTTGGGTGGGGCTTGATTGTCTCGGGCATGGCCAACCCGGCGAAGGTTATCGGTTTTCTTGACCTTTCCATGCCCTGGGACCCCTCGCTGATGTTTGTGATGGGCGGTGCAATCGCATTGGGCTTGCCCGGGTTTTTGTTGGCCAGGCGACTGAAAAGCAGCCTGATGGGCCTGCCCATGAACTTGCCCACCAACACGCAAATCGACAAAAAACTGCTGCTGGGGGCGATGTTGTTTGGTGCTGGCTGGGGAATTGGCGGTTTTTGCCCAGGCCCAGCTGTGGTTGCGGCAGCCAGCCTGGCAAGCGATGGCTTGATTTTTATTGCGGCCATGCTGGTGGGTATGTTTGCTTTTTCAGTGCGTGGTCAATAGCTCACTGGCCAACACCCGACGCAATTTTGGAACGTCCACCGGTTTGGTCAAAAAGGCATTCATGCCTGCATCCATACAAGCCTGCTCGTCCTCGGGCAACGCGCCAGCCGTCAATGCCACAATCGGCAATTGGCTGGCAGGGCCCGGTAGCTGGCGAATGACAATGGCCGCATCAATGCCGTTCATTACCGGCATGTGAATGTCCATCAACACCAGGTCGATTGCGGAGTCCACAAGCACCGCATCAACGGCCATTTGGCCGTTGTCTACCACCACCACGTCGGCCTGCATTTTCAAAAGCAAGGCTTTGATCACGTGTTGATTCAGCTTGTTGTCCTCGACCACCAATATTTTTTTCCCTTGAAGGGAAACAGCGTTTTCAGGTGATGCCGTGTCTGCAACGCCAAGGTCGGGATAAACAAGCTGCGCACGAAGCGTAAAACCAAACACGCTGCCTTTCTCAGGCACAGAGGTCACAAACAGCTCCCCACCCATTAACTCGGTCAAGCGTTTGCAAATGGCCAGGCCCAAGCCACTGCCGCCAAACCGACGAGTGGCGGTGTTGTCTGCCTGCTCAAAGGGTCGAATCAGGCGCTCGAATTCACTGACATCAAAACCAATGCCTTCATCATGCACCTCCGTGCGAATCACCGCCTTTTGTGCATCCAGCTGATCGACCTGCACTTTCACCCGAATCTGTCCGCGGTCAGAAAACTTGATTGCGTTGTTCAACAAATTGGACAACACCTGCGCGTAGCGGGCCGGGTCGCCTTTCACAAGCAACGGTGTCATCGGATCAATGTCGACTTCCAGCTGCAAGCCTTTGTGCTGCGCTTTGGCGGTGAACAGGCGCAAAGTTTTGCGAATTCTTTCATGCAAATCAAATTCGATATTTTCGATTTTGATCGAACCCGCCTCAATCTGTGAAAAGCTTAAAACATCCTCGACCATGGCCAGCAATTGTTCCGAGGCCTCCTGAACCTGCTTGACATACTCTTTCGTTTGCGGATCTTTGACCTGCTCGCCCAGCAAGGTATTGAATCCAAGTATGGCATTCAACGGGGTTCGAATTTCATGGCTCATATTGGCCAAAAACTGGCTTTTTGCCTTGCTAGCACTTTGACGTTTGCGCTGCTGGATCAGGGCATAAATGGTGAGAAACAACAGCAAATCAATGGCACCTCCCGCAAACAGGATCAGATCAGGCAGTGAATTGTGAACATCGCGGTCAAACTCGGGCGTGCTCTCAAAGCGTGCTGTCCATGTTCTTCCAGAAAGTTCAAGCGGCACTGTCACTGCATGAACATGCGAAAACATCTCGGATTTTGTACGCGCTTGAACCCCGATTGCGGAATCATAAATGAGCGAACCCAGGTCCATTTTTTCCGTGTCATACAACTGGAAGTGCAGGGGAATTTTTTCATTGCCCAACACGTTTTGCATCAAATCAGCCGCAATGAAGGGGCTGTACACGAATCCGCGAATGGCCTGTCGACGTGCGTCGGTCGAACTCAGATCAGCGCCTTTGAAGTACACGGGCAGGTAAATGAGAAAGCCAGCTGCCGGGTTGCGCTCATCGCCCTGCTTTAACTGCACCAGGCCCGACACAGTGGCCTGGCCGGTATCCATTGCGCGAAGCATGGCCTCGCGGCGAACAGGTTCAGAAAACATGTCGTAGCCGAAGGCGCGTTGGTTGCGCTCATCAAAAGGCTCAATCAGAATAATCGGAAAGTACACCTCGCGATCGCCCGGAGGATTCACTGAATAGGCTGGATAGCCTTCCGCGCGAATCTGGTTTTCGTGTTGTTGCAAGCCACCGGAATTCACGCGCTGCGCAAACGCAAAACCTTGCACACCGGGCAACTTGTGTGTCAGGTCCAGCGACGACACATACACCTGCCAATGCCCTCGATTGACCGTGGCGTGAGAATCAATGAATGCCACACCGCCGCGCAATATTTGTTGATATTGATCGATGCGGTTCTGAATGCGCTCCTGGGCGTCGCGAACCTCGAATGAGAACCGGTCATTGGCGCGTTTTTCAATGGCCTGACTGGACAACCACCAGCCAAGTGCAGTGATGACGATGGAAAGCACCAACACCAACCAGGCCGTGACTTCGTGGTGAAACAGATCGGCGAAGGTTTTCTTGTTTAATTCAATGTGCCGACTGCTTGGGTTTGACATAGTTGCTTACATTTCAGCGACTGGCGCTGGTGACGCATGCCACGCTGCATGCTGCTTTAGTATGCGCGCAATTAAATTTTGGTGTGATTAAAAATAAACCATTTGCCATGCATCCAACACCTGCAAGTTCACGCCATCGCGTTTTGAAAACATTTTTAACAATTCAAGCGATTTTTCAAGGTCATCCAGCAGCTTGGGCATGGGTTTCAGGGCCTGCGATTGCCCTTGTTTCATCAAGGGCTGGGTGAAGTCGTCCCAGTGAATCAAGTACACATTGCTGGCACCGGTATTCATCACCATTTCCTGCCAGTATTTCTCGATATAGGCCTCGCTTAATTTGCCCAAACCACCCATGCCCAAGAACACATGCTTCACTGCAATGCCCTTGTTCTGGCCTTCAACGTAACCTGCACTGGGCTGAATCAGGGCGAACGGCCCAGGCCCCAAGCCAGGGTGGGACACCACGAATGAATAGCTGATGCCCTCTTTGAACTGCAGGGCGTGGGCGGGCAGAAACACAGGTTTTGAATTGAACCCGCCGGTGAAGCCAGTGGGGGCGTGCGCAGACTGAATCAATTCAATCTCAAATTCGCCCAGCTTCACGCGACCTCTGCCCGGCACAAGCTCCATTTGCGTTGCGGGCAAATCTTGCCCTTTGGCAATTTGCCAGGTGGATTCAGAACCCACCACCTTTGCACCAAATTGCTTGGCCAGAAATGGAGCATCCATGGAATGGTCGTAATGCGAGTGCGCCACCACAATGCCACTCAAGGCACTGGGCATGTTCAGGCGTTTGAACATTTCCGCTGTCACTGCGTTGATCTGCATTTCATCAACAGTCAGGCGGGTAAAAACAACGTTACCCAGCGGTTGCCGCGAGAAAAAACCGTCCACTAGCCAGGTACTCTGCCCATCGGTCCATGCCATGGACGATGTACCCAGAAACAAAGTTCGCACGCTCTCGGAGGTCTTTGTTTCCAATGATTCCGGAAACCGAACTGTGGGGTGGGTCTTCAACAGGAAAACCAATGCGCCCAGACCCAACAGGGCAAGCACACACAAAGTGTACAAAGCAACTCGCAAAACGCGCATGGAATACCCCAACAAAAAAGCCACCCGACTTGGGTGGCTTTTATTGTACGAAAAGAGTCAGTGGTTTACCTGGTGACTTATTTGCTCACCAGGGCTGCCAGGTGGGCCTCTTCAACAGACATGGCTACCTTGCCAGCATGACCGTCCAGAATTTGGGCGCTTTTGCGGGTGTCAAAGTACTTGTCATAGTGGAAAATGTAGTCTTTGTCGGCCAAAGGCAGGTGGCAGCCACGGCAGGTGGCGTAATCCACTTTGGCTGGCTGGCCATTTGGCTCAAATGCAGCGTACACCCAATCGCCTGTCTTCATGCCTTCTGGTGCAGTGCTGCCCCAGTTATTGCCCTTGTACATCACGAACACTTTTTCCAGTCCGGCTTTGGTCATTTTGTCGCCAGTTTTGGTGGCCTTGTAAATTTCCATCACGCTGACCGTGCCATTGGCAAATGCCTCACCTTTCTTGGCTGCTGCGCCAGTGGGGTTGATGTAAATGTCACGAATGTGCCCTGTGGGCTTCTCGATTCCGGCCAGGAAAACAGGCCATGATTTGTAATCGGTGGGCTGGGCCAACTCACCATCTTTAGGGGCTGGGCCAAACATACCGCCAGCGGCACAACCTGCCAGAACCACAACTGCCGAAGCAGCGAGCATCATTTTCTTCATTTTTTCCCCTTTTTTGTTTGCGCAACAATTGTTACCAGCTCAAACATAGCGCCAACGCTTGATCTGCGCAACTGTTGAGTCGAGCCTCAATCAGATGCAAGGGTTTACCCTAGTAGCCCCCCCTCCATTTGAACCAACGAATTTTAGTAAGGCCTATTCACGCTGCTTATCGACAAATTGCATTGCGAATCAACTCCTTAACCTAGATACATCCCCCGTGTGGTGGAAAAAATTCAACAAACAACCGATTGAGACCCCAAGCTCAGTCGCATGGAGCACAGCAAATGAACCGATTCCAGTCTTTCGCAAAGGCCAGTTTGGCCACTCTTATTTTGACCACAGGCAGCGCCGTGTTTGCAGGCACCGCAAATGACGTGCTTCCGGAAATCAAAGCGATTGCAGCCAAGCCAGAGGTGATCGCCGCAGTGAAAGCACAAAACGCACAAGGACTGACCCTGGACGCGATCAAAGCCATGGACAGCAAATGGATTGCTGCATCGGGTGGCTTGGCTGAGGGCAAAGCCATGATGGAAAGCCCGGTTTCCAAGGCGCTGTTGGCCGCCGAACAGGCAAAACCCTATTTCACAGAAACCATCTTGACTGACAACCAAGGGGCCAATGTGGCAATCAGTTCCATGACATCGGACTACTGGCAAGGCGATGAACCCAAGTTTGTGAAGGCATGGGCCGCTGGAAAAGGAGATGATTACATTGCCCGTGCGAAAAAGGACGAAAGCTCTGGCGCTGTGGTTTCGCAGGTGTCCGTTCCAGTGATGGATGGCGGCAAAGCGATTGGTACTTTGACCATCGGCGTGAATATTCAAGCCCTTCCATGAGCACACAATTATGTCCTCCACTTTTATGAACAAGATCATCAATACCAGCCTGAATGTTCGGCTCGGTATTGTCATGGGCATACCCATTGCGGCCTTGCTTGCATTGAGTGTGTTTGCTGTTTACCAAATCCATGCGCTGAACCAGTTCAATCAGGAGAACACGGAAAGGCAAGTGTCCCTGTTAACCCAGGTCTCCAACCTGGGTAGCAAATCGGCCTTGCTGGCTCGCGAGGCCCGCAATGTCATTTTGGCCGATGAACAGGAACGATTTGATTTGGCCAAGTCCCGTATGCTGGCACTGGATGCCGAAATTGACCTGCTGGGTCAAAGCATGCTGGCCAGCGCGCCGGCCGGCGAAACGCGCGGATTGATCGAAACAATCAACACGGACAACACAACCCTGCACGCGGTGTATCAAAGGGTGGTCGAACAATCCGAGTTGGGTGAAATACAGGCCGCAACCCTGGTGTTGTTGAGCGAAGGGGACCCCCTGGAGCAACAAATTGACAACACCATGAACGCATTGAACTCCAGCGTGAAAAGCACCATGGAAGCGGCTGTGGCCCAAGGCGACTCGGTCTTTCGGAGTGCTTTGATCACCATCGGCATTGTGTGCGTTGCCATTGTGTTGTTGTGCGGAATCACCGTGGGGTTTGTGGCCGCATCACTGCGCAAACAAATTGGTGGTGAACCTGCCAAGGCACTGGATGTCGTGGCGACCATGGCACAAGGCAATTTGACCCAATCAGTTCCAAAATGCGAAAACGGTTCGCTGATGGACGGTATGCAACAGTTGCAAGTGCGCTTGCGTGAAATCATCAACCAGGTGTCACAGGCCTGCGGTACTTTCAAGACCGCCTCCAGTGAATTGGTGAATGTGGCCTCGGGTTTGTCGGGTTCAGCTGAAAAACAGGCCGACAGTTCCAACGCAACAGCAGTGAGCGTTGAACAAATGAGCGCCAGCGCCAAGTCGATTTCAGACTATGCCCACAAAACCGAAGTTCAGGCAAAACTGTCTGCCGACACCGCGAAAAACGGCATGACGTTGATGCAGTCGCTTCAAGGCAAGATGAATGACATGGCCGGTCAAATGCAAACCACTACCCGGGAAATCGCTGGACTGGTGGAACGCTCGGACCGAATCAACGGGATCGTGTCGGTGATTCAAGGCATTGCCCAGCAAACCAACTTGCTGGCATTGAATGCGGCCATTGAAGCAGCGCGTGCTGGTGAACAAGGGCGCGGCTTTGCCGTGGTGGCCGATGAAGTGCGCACTTTGGCACAAAACACCGCCACAGCCACCGATGAAATTCGCACCCTGATTGGCGAAATCTGCACCTACTCCGAACGTTCCAACAAATCGGTAGAGCAGGTGGGCGAGCACATGAGCGAGAACATGCAATACGCCGACAAGCTCATGGGTGGTCTTCAGGAAATTGTTCAGCACTTCGAACAGTCCGTTGGATATGCGCAAGCCGTGGCCAACTCTACGAAAGAGCAGGAGGCCGCAAGCATGGACATTTCGGAACGGGTGAGCGATATTTCTGCCTTGTCCGAACAACTGAAAATGGCCAGCATGCAGCTTGAGGGTCAGTCCAGACAGGTGGAAAGCATGTCAGAAGACCTTCAGCGTGCCGTGTCTTACTTCAAAACCTGACAGGCAGTACTTCAGTGTGACTACACAGCTGTGTGACAAATAGGTGAATGGTCACACTGAAGAGCGCTTCGGAAACCAAAATTCAGTTTGGCGGGTATCAAGGATTGATGTTGTTCAATCTGGATGTCCGCCATGTCGTTTTCACCTGCTTTGCTCCCCAGCGTTCGCCGACGCAACCTGCTCAAAACCTTCCTCTATGGCGCGAGCGCAAGCAGTCTGCCCTGGTTGGCTGGCTGTGGAAGCTCTGACGACGCCACCACTTCTGCTGGTGGTCGCGTGGGCGCATCCGAAACCAACCGGTTTGGCGGTAGTGCCTTAAGCAACAACCAGTTCCGCTTTCGCAACATTGGCCCGCTGGGTGAGCCGGATGCCAACGGCGTTCGCACCGCCGCAGGCTTTTCAACCCGCGTGGTGGCCATCAACAGTTTGCCTCCAGCACCGGGGGCTACGCCTTGGCACATTTTCAACGACGGCGGCGGCGTGGTGCCTCGCGAAGACGGTGGCTGGATTTACTGCTCCAACAGCGAAGTGCCCGGTGTTGGCACCATTGGTTTTCAGGTGCCACAACTGGCGCCACTGACCAACCCGCTTGAGGCCTTGGTGCCTGGCTTGGGTGGCGCAAGTGCATTGGTGTTTGGGCCAGACGGCACCATCGAAGACAGTTACCGCATATTGCGCAACACCACCTTTAACTGCGCCGGTGTGGTCACCCCGTGGAAAACCTGGCTCAGCTGCGAGGAAATCCCCACCGGTTTGGTGTGGGAATGCGACCCGTTTGGTATTCAGGCTGCACGGCCTTTGCCCGCACTGGGCGTGTTCAGCCATGAAGCAGTGGCCATCGACAGCGAACGCCGGGTGTTTTACATGACCGAGGACATGCCCGATGGTCGCTTCTACCGCTGGGTGCCCACTGCGGGCGACTGGCCAGAGGACGCCGAGCGCGCCAACATGAACCAGGGCTTGCTGCAAATTTTGAAAGTGGAAGGCGACTTGGCCGATGCATTGAACGGCCCTGTGCGCTACAGCTGGGTAAATGCAGCCAATCCCAATGCGCCCCAAATGGAAAACCGTTTGCCTGAGACCGCTGTATTTGACGGCGGAGAAGGGGTTTGGTATCAAAACGACCGAGTGTTTTTCACCACCAAAGGCGATGAACGCCTGTGGATGCTGAACACCACCAACCAGACCATTGAGGTGGCCTACGACCTGAGTACGGCCAAGGCACCCAACAACATTTTGTCGGGCGTGGACAACATCACCATGACGCCGTTTGGCGAAGTGTTGGTGGCCGAAGACGGCGGTGACATGCAAGTGGTGGTGGTGTACCCCGATGGTGTGTTGGTGCCCTTGCTGCAAATTGTTGGCCAGGATCAGTCGGAAATCGCGGGCATTGCGTTTAGCCCGGATGGCAAACGCATGTACTTCACCAGCGACCGTGGTGGCCCGAACCTGCAAGGTGGCTTTGGCCTTGGATTGGGCATGCTCTATGAACTGATGATTCCCGACACACTGCCCAACGCATAAGCAACATACACACAAAACTTTCAGGAATACCCACCATGTCAGGTCCACGCCGCAAACGCAGTCGAATTCAAAAACGCCCGGGCATCACGCGCCGCTCATTCCTCAAAGGTCTGGGCATTGGCACAGCCGGAGTTACCGGTCTAAGCCTGTTGCAGGGTTGCGGCAGCGACAACGACAGCGGCCTGACCGATGGCCGCACCAGTCCCAATGAGGAAACACCCACGCAGAATGTACAGTTTTTGCACAGCGTGGCCAGTGGAGACCCGGCTTTCGACAGCGTGGTGCTGTGGACCCGAATTACCCCGGAAAACACCGATCGCACCGTGGCGGGACGACTCGATGTATTCAAGGATGAAGCCTTGACGATGTTTGTGAAGTCGATGGACTTTCAAACCACTGCTGCGCAAGACTTCACCGTGAAGTTGATTTGCGATGGGCTGGAACAGGATACGGTTTATTTTTACCAATTCCGCAGCAACGGAAAAACAAGCCCGGTGGGCCGCACTCGCACCACGCCGGCTGCGGGCAACAAGCGGCCGCTGAATTTTGGTGTGGTCAGCTGCTCAAGCTTGGCCCATGGCTTTTTCAATGCCTATGCCAAACTGGCCGAGCGTGACGACATCGACGCGATCATTCATTTGGGCGACTACATTTACGAGTACGGTACCGGGCAATACGGCAACGTACGTGAATACGAGCCCGCCACCGAAATCATTTCCTTGAGCGACTACCGCACTCGCCATGCCCAATACAAGCGGGACGAAGACCTTCAAAAGCTGCACGAGCGCTTTCCCTTCATTACGATTTGGGACGACCACGAATCCACCAACAACTCCTATCGCGACGGTGCAGAGAACCACACCGAGGGCGCTGAAGGTGTGTGGGAAGAGCGCAAAGGCTTTGCACAACGCGCTTATGATGAATGGATGCCGATTCGCCTGCCAGAGCCTGGCAACCGCGCAAAAATTTTCCGCCGCGTGCAGTTTGGCGACATGGTCGATCTGTTTTTGCTCGACACCCGCCTGTTCGATCGTGACATTGAAGCCGCCACACCGGTAAACCCCACCGATGGCGTGGCCAGTCAGCCCGACCGCACCATGATTGGTGAAGAGCAATACAACTTTTTGATCAATGGTATGCGAGAGTCGCAAGCACAGTGGAAGCTGATTGGAAACCAAGTGGTGTTTCACCAGTGGATCATCAAGCCCGGCCTGAACAACCCCGCACCTGCTCAGCTTGGCGAATTGCTGGCACCCTCGGGCCTGAATGGCGATGCCTGGGACGGCTACAGTGCCGAGCGCCAACGTATTATCAACGCACTGCGGGGTGACGACGGCGGCGAGGCCATTAACAATGTGGTGATTCTGACAGGCGACGTACACACCAGTTGGGTGGCAGACATCACTGACAACCCCAACCAGCCGATCGATGTGGTTGGCGGCTACAACCCAATTACCGGGCAAGGCAGTGTGGCCACTGAATTTGTGGTGACCTCCGTCACATCGCCCGGTCTGGACCTGCCCAACCAAATTATTCAGGCCATTCGCCTGACCAGCCCGCACATTAAACATGTGAACGTGACCGAACGCGGTTACAGCGTGCTGCGCGTGGCTGAGGACAAAACCACCTGCGAGTATTGGGCAGTCAGCACCATCCTGGAACGCGGTGGTTCGGAAAGCCTGTCCGCCACATTTGAGGTGGCCGACGGTGCCAACCGCATTACCCCACAGGGCATCTACCCAGTGGATGTCGTTACAGGTCTGTTGGGTGTTTAAAGGTTTCTAGGGTAAGATCCGGGCTGTTTCGTTGTCCATCAACCGAGTCCGGATCCCCAAGTGCCCCTGTCAAAAGTCCTCCCAGCCCCAGTCATTGGCATACTCACCGTTGCCCTGATGAGCCTGTGCATTACCTTCTGGTTCATCGTCATGTTCCCCTTTATTTTGTTGCGCCTCGTGCCGGTGTATCGGGTGCAACGTGTGGCCTCCAACTGCTGCGTGCAAATTGCCACCTGGTGGGTGGGTTCTGACAAACTGCTTTACAAATTGCTGCACGGTCAACAGGGGCAAGTTGAAATTCATGGCGAGTTCAAACCGCACAGCAGTTATTTGGTGATCAGTAACCACACAGCTTGGGCCGACATTGTGGTGTTGTTCGATGTGCTGCATGGCCATGCGCCCTTTGGCCGGTTCTTCCTGAAGAAAGAACTGATTTGGGTGCCCATTGTGGGTGTGGTGTGCTGGGCCATGGACTTTCCCTTCATGAAACGCCACAGCCGCGCCGCAATTGCACGCAACCCGGTGCTGGCCAGCCAAGACCTGGAAACCACCCGCAAGGCCTGCGAGGTATACAAGGAAAGCCCGGTCACCGTGATCAACTTTCTGGAAGGGACTCGGTTTACCCCAGCCAAAAAAGCCAAAACCAAATCGCCCTACACCCACCTGCTGGGTCCCAAATACGGTGGCTTGTCTGCCTCGCTGAACGCCATGGGCGAGCAGTTTGAAGGCATGGTCAATGTCACCATTGCCTATGGACCAAGCCAAGGCAATATCACCTGGAGCTGGCTGTGCGGCAAGCAACCCAATATGCAGGTGCATGTTGAAATTCTGCCTATACCTGTCGACATGATCGCAGGTGATTTTCGCAATGACCTGGACTTCAAGGGCCGCTTCAAAACCTGGATTGGTGACATCTGGACCTTGAAAGACCAACGTCTGGCAGAGATGAGACGCAAAGCCGGCCACTAAGCACCGCACCGACTTGACAGCTTTGTTAAACTACTTCAATCGCAGTCCTTCGAAGTGATCTCCCCAATGCGCACCCGCTGGTTCCAACACATGCTGATCGCGCTGGCCGTACTGGCCACGCAATGGGCAGGGCTTGCCCACAGCATTGAGCACCGGGACTCGATACAGGCTGAATCGGTGCACGGCCATGCTCACAATCATGACCCTGAGCATGCTGCCGTCAGCGATTTACTTCACTCTTGCCTGTTGTTCGACGGCTTAACCACCGCACAGGCCGCAGTTTCGAATCCGCCTACCGGCCTTGCATTGCCCGTGCTGGCCCAATTGGGCACCCAACACATCGCAGTTGAACCCCCGCGCAATGCCCTGTTCGCGCAACGCGTTCGGGTTCGCGACCCACCTAGTTTTTCCTGAAGCAAACAATCCCGATTATTTTTTTGTGTCGCCATGCTTGCCCTGTTGTGATCAACACAGGCTGGGTGGCGGCTTGCTGTATTTCAGGAAATGAACATGAACAAATCCCAATTTCAGCGCCGCGCCGTGGCGCTGGCCAGCTTGCTTTTTATTGCTCAAACCCAGGCCTTGGCTCAAGAAGCCTTGCTTGAATCCGTCGTGGTCACCGGCACAGCCGAGCAGCCCGAATCCATCACAAAACCGTTTTCCATCATCAAGGCCGATGAACTGAATGCCAGCGGTGCCAGCACCCTTGGCGAGGCCTTGCGTTATGAACCCGGGGTATCCGCCACCGGTTTTGGCCCCAATTCAAGCCGCCCCATTGTGCGCGGCCAGGATTCCGACCGCATCAAGATTCTGCGCAACTCTGCCGCCACGGTGGATGTGTCTGCGCTCAGCTTCGACCACGCCTTGCCAATAGACCCGTTTTCACTGCAGCAGGTTGAAATTCTTCGCGGTCCTGCCGCGTTGGCGTACGGTGGCAATGCAGTCGGCGGTGTGGTCAACCTTGTGGATCAACGCATTGCACGCAAACCGGTTCAAGGCCTTCAAGGCGAGGTGAATTTGCTGGGGGGGGGTGCCGCCGACCAAACTGCAGGTGGCTTCAAACTGGATGCCGGTTTGGGGCAGGGCGTCAGCATTCACCTGGATGGGTTCAAGCGCACCACGCGCGATCTTGAAACTCCCTCCTTCACCGACCCCGATGGGGTGACCGGTAACCGGGTTCAAAACTCGTCCTCGAAATCTGATGGTGCTTCCATTGGTGCATCGTTCCAAACAGGCAACGGCTACATTGGCGTGTCTGCCGAGCGTTACAACAATGAATACGGCGTGCCGAAATCGCTCGATGTGCGCATTGGTATGGAAAGCGAACGCTACGCACTGGAAGGCGAGCAAAACTTCAACAATGCCGCCTTCAAGCAAGTGAAATACCGCCTGGCCAAAACCGATTATCAGCACCAGGAATTTGAGGACGGCGCACCAGCCACCCTGTTTGTAAACGATGGTGTGGATGGTCGGGTGGAAGTGGCCTTGCAACCGTTCTCGATTGCCGGGCTGAATATCAGCACCAGCACAGGCCTGCAATTTGAGCGAACCGACTTTTCAGCAATCGGCGATGAGGCATTTGTGCCCAGCACCAGCACTGATCAAACAGGCATCTTCACCATTTTCCGCGCCAGCCGTGGGCAAGAAAACAGTGGCGTGTTTGAATTTGGCCTGCGGGGCGACCAGGTTGACGTGAACGCGGCCAGCAGTGGCCTTTCACCCTTGAATGGTCCTGTTGCAGGTGCGGGTGTGGATGCAGGCCCTGCGATTAATCGCAGTTTCAGCCCCAGTTCCGTTTCCCTGGGTTACACAGCGCCGATTGGCAATGGCTGGTCGCTTGGCGGCTCCGTGTCTCGCGTTGAGCGCGCACCTTCCAGCTTCGAGTTGTACGCCGACGGCGTGCACGTGGCGACCGACGCTTACGAAAAAGGCAACCCGAATTTGCAAGAAGAAAGCGGCCGCCACCTGGAGTTGACCAGCACCTGGGCTCAAGGGGAATCCAAATTCAATGCCACTGCCTTTGCAAGCCGATACAGCAATTACATTGCCTTGATTGGCCGAACAGGGGCCAATGCCGAGTTCATTGAAGCACCCGGTGAGCCACCCATTCAAGTGTTCGATTTCACTGCGGTGCCTGCCGAGTTTCAAGGGATCGAACTGGCTTATCAAACTGCTTACGCCATGGGGGCCGGCAAGTTGCAGCCCAGCATTCAGTACGATCTTGTCCGTGGCAAACGCACGGACGGAGGTGGCAACCTGCCTCGCATCAGCCCGCAACGTGTGGTGGCCACTGCCGCCTACACACAAGCTGGCTGGACAATTGCGCCCGAGCTGATTTGGGTCAGCGACAGCAAAGCAGGTGCAGGTGATGTGGAAGTAGACGGCTATGAATTGCTGAATTTGCGCATTGGCAAAGCATTCACTTGGGGGCGGACCGGTGGCGAGGTATTCGCCAACTTGCAAAACCTGACAGATGAGCTGGCATTCTCAGCCACCACGCTGAACACCGTGCGCGGTTACACGCCGCTGGGTGGGCGTTCCGCGCTGGTGGGTGTAAAACTGGCTTTCTAAATCTGCTTGATGACCTTAGTGCTTGTGATCACCACCGCCACCGCTGTGGTGATCACCCGCTGCGTTCTGGCCTGCCACAGCTTTCACGGGCATTTCAATTTTGCTGCCATCGGCTTTCTCAAATTGCAGGCTCAATTCAATTTCCTGCCCGGCTTCCACAGGTGCAGTCAGGGCCATCAACATGACATGGTAGCCACCCGGTTTTAGTTCCAGCGGTTCGCCTGCTGTCATTTCAATGCGCTCAGCCATGCGCATGCGCATGATGTCGCCATCCATTTTCATTTCATGCACCTCAGCAATTTCAGCCGCAGGTGTGGCCACCCCCACCAAAGCCATGGGCTCTTGGCTGGTAATGGTCAGGTAGGCACCGGTGGCGTCTTGCTCGCCCACCGTTGGGCGCACCCACGCGTTTTCAACCGAAATACCGTCTTGTACTTGTGCGGGAGTTGTCGCTTGCTCCGCTGCCACGGGGGCATCGTGAGAATGGCCAGATTCCGCACCATGGTCATGGTGTTCCGAACAGGCTGCCAATACAAACACCGCAGACACTGCGGTCAGTTGAATCATTTTCTTCACTTCAAACTCCCGAAAACTTTTTTAAGCACCGCGCTACCCGCAGCCACTGGATTGGCCCGAATCGCTTTTTCTTCCTCGGCCACCATCAAAAACAACGCATCAAGCGCTTTGTTGGTGACATAACCTTCCAAATTCGCATCTTCCGGCTTTACCAAACCAAGGCGGCTGCCATTCTCAGCCAGTGCGTTGTACTGCTGCGCCAAACCCACCTGTGCAGTTTTGCCTTTCACAATCGGTAGCAACTGGGTGTACAAATCGGCCTGGGTTTTGCTTCTGAAAAAATCAGTCACGGCTGTATCGCCGCCACTCAGTACCTGTTTGGCGTCCTCAACAGTCATGTTTTGAATCGTCTTCTTCAAAACCGCCTTGGCTTGTGGCACAGCAGCTTCCGCAGCGCGGTTCATGCTGACTTCCATCTGGTCAAGCTGCGAACCCATGCCCATCATTTTCAGCAGTCCCTTGCTGTTCTCCAGGTACTCCGGCAACTTGATTCGCACAGCCGGGTTGCCCAAAAAACCATCGGTCTTGCCCAGGCTGCCCACAGCCGCATCGGCCCCTTTGCTTAAGGTGGTACGCAGGGCAGTGACTGCCTCTTTGCTGGTGATGCCGCTTAAATCAGCAGCAGCCACAACACCCGTGAAAACCAGGGCCAGCAAGGTCAGCAAGGAACGCATCAAATAAGTCATGTTGGCCTCCCAGCCAGGGGGGTTCAAGAATCGAGCAAACGCGCTTTGCGTTCGGCCCGAATGAAAATATCAACTGCCTGGCCTTTGTTTTTGGCACCCAGTCGCAAGAAAATTTCCTTGATATGGCCACGCACGGTGTCCGGGCTGATGTCCATCTCGCGTGCCACTTCCTTGGCCGACAAACCTTCTGCCGTTTTGCGCATGATTTCCACCTGTTTCCAGGTCAGGGGCTTGTCCGACCCCGGGGCATAAATGTTGGAATGGTATTCGTTGGCTGCCTTCTCGGTGCCTCTGGGCACATCATCAAGCACCCCCGCCTGTATCAACAGGTTTTGAAGGGCACGAAGCAGTTCGGGGTAAGTGCTGGCCTTGTTCACATAAAAGTAGCCAGCGCGCTCTGCTTCGCGCGCCAAGTTCTTGTCCAGCACGCCAGAGCAAATCAGTTTTGGGCATTGGGGAAACAACACAGCAAAAGTGTTGATGGTGTTCACACCTTTGGAATCAGGAAGATCCAGGTCCGCAATTACGAGGTTCGGTATCGCCTGTACGGCCCGCGCCTTTTCCATGCTTTCCACCACAATAATCTCACTGTGGGTAACCAGCTGATCAATCATGTCAGCCAACATGATTGAGATCATCGGGTGGTCTTCAGCGATCAAAATTGTGGGTTTGTCCGTCTGCGAACCCATGTCTGCATGCCCTGTTTTTTCTTGTGTCATCAAGGCATTGTACTGCGAAAATTTACAGCCGTGCCTGTGGGTTTGCCTGGGCCATCAGCCGTTCACGGCTGCCTTGTATTGCGGCCTGTATTTTCGGCACCAGTTGTTGGGCCACTTTTTCGCCTTCCAGCAAAAACTCATGGCGCTGATCCAGGTTCAATGCGTCCGCATGTTGCACGCTGGGCTGTATCACCACATCGGCTCGGGCCAACTCCGCACGAATGGCTTGCTGGCTCAAAATATTGATGCTTTGGTCCAGCAATCCCCACCAGCCCAAGGCAGCAGCCCCGGTGCGTGGTTTGGCTGAAATATCCACAGCAATCACCACATCGGCGCCCATTTCACGGGCCGTGAGCACTGGCACCGGGCTTACCAAACCGCCATCCACAAACTGGCGCTTGCCAATGCGGGTGGGCAAAAAAACATTTGGGATGCTGCAGGAGGCACGCACGGCTTGCCCAGCGTTTCCATAGTTAAACGCCACTTTCTCGCCGCTTTCAAGATCCGTGGCCACGGCGGCAAATCGAATAGGAAATTGATGAATGGCCTTGTTCTTCACCTGCGTGTTCACATACTGCTGTAATTTGTCGCCAATCAAAAACCCCTGACTGCTCAAAGTAAGGTCTCGTATATCGGCCTCTTGCATGCCCAAAGCAACGCTTTGCAAGGTATAGGCATTCATGCCACTGGCATACAAGGCGCCCACAAAGCTGCCCGCGCTGGTGCCCACC
This sequence comes from Limnobacter alexandrii, assembly GCF_005871185.1. Lineage (GTDB taxonomy): Bacteria > Pseudomonadota > Gammaproteobacteria > Burkholderiales > Burkholderiaceae_B > Limnobacter > Limnobacter alexandrii. The sequence continues at coordinate 568,773 of NZ_SWKN01000006.1, read as the reverse complement.
ACAATGCTGGGCTTGATACCGTGGCTTTCCAATACCTTGATCACGCCCACATGGGCGAAACCTTTTACGCCACCACCGCCCAGAACCAATGCAATCACAGGCTCGCGGGTTTTTGGTGCAGCCGGGTCTTGTGCCTGGGCAGCCGGAACGGGCTCGGGCAAAGGTACCTCGGGCGGTGCAACCGTGGCACAGGCCGACAGCACCAAGGCCAACAAGGACGCCATTAAAATGCCAAAAGGCTTGTTTTTCATACACATTTTTCAAAAACAGATTCAAGAACAGGATGCTACCGCAGCGCAGCAAACTTGGGTTGACAGAATCCACTAACGGCAAATGGACTTGCAGGTTTACGATGAACTTCACCACAACCCCTTGGTCCTAGAAAGGGCCGTGTAAGTTCAATCACGGCCTAATAAGGCGAACAACAGAAGGTGGAGACAAGATGAACCAGGCAATCATACCGATTGCAACTGCTGTTGACTTTGCGCAACAACACCGCAAAAAGCCCAAAGGCCGGCAGGCCGACCCAGATCGCGTGTCAGAAGTGCTTGCCATTCTGGGCCATGAGAAACTGCGCCTCGACCTGCTGATTGAATACCTGCATCAACTTCAAGACCACCTGGGCTGCCTGCCCAAAGCACACCTGGCCGCCTTGGCTGAATGCCTGAACCTGTCACAAACCGAAGTGTTCGAAGTGGCCACCTTTTACCACCACTTTGATGTTGTGAATGCGCCAAACACCTTGAACCATGCCCTGACCGTGCGCGTGTGCAATGGCCCTTCCTGCTGCATGGCCGGTGCAGAAGCGCTGATCGAGAAGTTACCGGCGTTGCTGGGAAGTACCGTGCGGGTTCAAGCCGTGCCCTGCATTGGGCGTTGCGAGCAAGCCCCGGCTGCGGCTGTGGGCCAGCATGAAATGGGCTGGGCCAATCACCATGCAATCATGGAAGCGGCGTTTGGCCAGCACACCAAGGCCTTGCCACCGCCCCACACGGGGCGGGCCCAATACGAAGCCACAGGGGGTTATCAACTTTTACACGCGTGTGTCAGTGGTTCGCGCAGTGTAGCCTCAGTCATTGAAACCCTCTCAAATTCAGGCCTGCGCGGTTTGGGTGGCGCTGGTTTTCCGGCCGGGAAAAAGTGGGCCATTGTGCGTGAGCAAACTTCCCCCCGTTTAATGGCCGTGAACATCGACGAGGGCGAACCCGGCACCTTCAAAGACCGCAGCTACCTTGAGCGCAACCCACACCAGTTTCTGGAAGGCATGCTGATTGCGGGGTGGGCCGTTGAGGCCTGCGCCATCTACATTTACCTGCGCGACGAGTACCACGCTTGCCGGGCCATGTTGCAGGCCGAACTGGCCCTTCTCAAAGCCAACCCGCCCATGCCCGACATGCCCACCATCGAACTTCGTCGTGGGGCAGGGGCCTACATTTGCGGCGAAGAATCCGCCATGCTTGAATCAATCGAAGGCAAACGGGGCTTGCCAAGGCTACGCCCGCCTTATGTGGCGCAAGTGGGTTTGTTCAACACACCCACCCTGGTTCACAACTTTGAAACCCTGTACTGGGTGCCTGCCATTCTTGAGCAAGGCGCAAGCTGGTTTTCCGAACAAGGCCGCCACGGGCGCAGTGGTTTGCGCTCTTTTTCAGTGTCGGGCCGGGTCAACAAACCCGGTGTTCACGTGGCACCTGCGGGCATCACCCTGAATGAACTGATTGCAGAGTACTGCGGCGGCATGCAGGCTGGGCATATCCTGTATGGCTATTTGCCGGGCGGGGCATCGGGTGGCATCTTGCCAGCAACACTGGCCGACGTACCGCTTGACTTCGACACCTTGCAGCCCCACGGCTGCTTCATCGGTTCAGCGGCCATTGTGGTGTTCTCCCAAGCAGACAGTGCCGTGCACATGGCCCGCAATCTGATGCGTTTTTTTGTGCATGAAAGCTGCGGGCAATGCACACCCTGCCGGGCAGGCACCGCCAAAGCACTGGCCTTGATCAATCAGCCCCAATGGGATGTGCCTTTGCTCAAAGAGCTGTCCACTGTGATGCGCAATGCCTCCATTTGCGGCCTGGGCCAAGCCGCCCCCAACCCCGTTGATTGCGTCATTCGCTACTTCCCGCATGAACTTGAGGCCAAGGCAAGAGGAAGCACGTCATGAACGCCTCACAAATGATCCGCTTGCAACTGAATGGCCAAACCGTTGAAGCGCTGCCCGGTGAAACACTGCTGCAAGTGGCCCAGCGCGAAGGCATCGATGTGCCTCATCTTTGTTACAAAGCGGGCCTTGAAGAAGCCGGCAACTGCCGCGCCTGTGTGGTTGAAGTGGAGGGCGAACGCACCCTGGCTGCATCATGTTGCAAGCAAGCTGCAGCGGGCATGGTGGTGCACACCGGTTCAAACAAGGCCACTGCTGCGCAAAAAATGGTGCTTGAATTGTTACTGGCCGACATGCCAGCGCAAAACCCGTCGAGCCAGCTGAAAGCTGACAATGAATTAAGCCGCTGGTGCCAACAAATGGGCATCAAAGGCAGCCGGTTTGAGGCCCGGCCAGCCGTGCCCGCCGACCTGTCGCACCCAGCCATTGCGGTGAACATGGACCATTGCATTCAATGCACACGTTGCGTGCGCGCCTGTCGGGATGTACAGGTCAACGATGTGATCGGCTTGGCCTTTCGCGGTGAACACGCCGCGATTGTGTTTGATCAAGGCGATGCACTTGCCCAATCCACTTGTGTGGCCTGCGGTGAATGCGTGCAAGCCTGCCCCACCGGTGCGTTAAGCCCGGCCAAAGCCGCCGCACATCAGCTCGCCGACAAAACCGTTGACTCGGTGTGCCCCTATTGCGGTGTGGGTTGTCAACTCACTTACCACGTAAAAAACAACACCATTCTGCGAGTCGAAGGGCGCAATGGGCCCGCCAATGAAGGCCGTCTGTGCGTGAAAGGCCGCTATGGTTTCGATTATGTTCACCATGAACAACGACTTACCCAGCCACTGATTCGCCGCGAAGGTGTGGCCAAAAATCCGGTCAATCTGCTGGATCCGGAACAAGTGCACAGTGCGTTTCGCCAAGCCACCTGGGACGAGGCACTGGCCCTCGTCACCAGCCAGTTCAAACACATCAAAGCCACACAAGGCGGTCATGCACTGGCTGGTTTTGGTTCTGCCAAATGCAGCAATGAAGAGGCGTATTTGTTTCAGAAACTCGTGCGCACGGGCTTTGGCACCCACAATGTCGACCATTGCACACGCCTGTGCCATGCTTCATCGGTGGCTGCCTTGCTGGAAGGCATAGGCTCGGGTGCCGTGTCCAACCCGGTGATGGATGTCAACCAAGCCGAAGTCATTTTTGTAATTGGCGCCAACCCCACGGTGAACCACCCCGTGGGTGCCACCTGGATAAAAAACGCGGTCAAGAACGGGGCCAAATTGATTGTGGCCGACCCTCGCCGCTCCGACCTGGCCCGCCATGCCACCCATTTCCTGCAATTCAAGGCTGACAGCGATGTGGCACTGCTCAACGCACTGCTGCACGTCATCATTGACGAAAACCTGATTGACCGGGAATTCATTGGGCAACGTACCGAGGGCTTTGAGGAACTGAAAGCCAATGTGGCCACTTCTACACCCGAGGCCATGGCCCCAATTTGCGGCATATCGCCCGAAGAATTGCGCGTAGTGGCTCGCCTTTATGCCCAATCAAAAGCCTCCATCATTCTATGGGGCATGGGCATTTCACAGCACACCCATGGCACCGACAATGCGCGCTGCCTTATTTCACTGGCACTCATCACCGGGCAAATTGGCCGGCCTGGTACTGGCCTGCACCCCCTGCGCGGGCAAAACAATGTGCAAGGTGCATCCGATGCGGGGCTGATCCCCATGATGTACCCCGACTACCAACGGGTGTGCAACGCCGAGGCACAACAACGGTTTGAAGCCCTGTGGAACACACCGCTTTCCAACACACCCGGGCTAACCGTCGTCGAAACCATGCAGGCCATCCTCGCTGGCACAGTGAAAGGCATGTACATACTTGGCGAGAACCCGGCCATGTCCGACCCCGATTTGAACCATGCCCGCAAAGCACTCGCCTCGCTCGATTTTCTGGTGGTGCAAGACATCTTCCTGACTGAAACAGCCAGTCTGGCTGATGTGGTTTTGCCTGCCAGCGCCTTTCCGGAAAAAACCGGCACCTTCACCAACACTGATCGCCTGGTTCAGCTTGGACAACAGGCCATCGACCCACCCGGGCTGGCCAGGCAAGACCTGTGGATCATTCAAGGCATTGCACAGGGGCTGGGGCTGGACTGGCACTACAACAGCGTGGAAGAAGTGTTCGATGAAATGCGCCACGCCATGCACAGCATTGAAGGAATTACCTGGCAGCGCCTTCAACGCGAGCATGCCGTGGTGTATCCCTGTGCCCATGAGGGCGACCCTGGCGAGCCCGTGGTGTTCACAGAACACTTCCCGACGCCAAACGGAAAGGCCCGCTTGGTGCCCGCACAGTATCGGGAGGCCGCTGAAACGCCCGACACCGAATTTCCCTTTGTATTGATCACCGGGCGGCAGCTGGAGCACTGGCACACTGGCAGCATGACCCGCCGCGCCAGCGTATTGGACGCCATTGAACCCGAAGCCACAGCTTTGCTTCACCCCGACGATTTAAAAGCTTTAGACATTCAAGCGGGCAGCACCATACGGCTTGAGTCCCGCCGAGGTGAGGTGCAATTGTTTGCACGGGCAGACAGCGCCACTCCTGTTGGGCATGTGTTCGTGCCCTTTTGTTATGCCGAGGCCGCAATTAACAAACTCACCAACGCCGCACTCGACCCTGACGGCAAAATTCCCGAATTCAAGTACTGCGCTATTGCGGTGCACAAAAAATAGGGAAAACCCGAGTTTTGTCAAACTTTATTGAATAAAGTGACACATAACGGGTGATACCTTATTGCCCAGTTTTGGACAAATTCACCATTTGTGACATGTTGACTGTTCAACAACACGAATAACGCACCCGAATTGTGCGGACCGGAGACTCGTGGTGGCCCTAGAAATTTCCGCAACACCGAACCTGATTACCCCAGTTCTTGATCGAAAGATGAAGGACAACATGGCGCGCAAGTCCGGTTACAAACAGGTACACGGCGACCTCTACAAAAGGCGTACGCATTGGAAGAGATTCTGCGACTTCATCTCCTCCTCACGCGCGCTGAATGTAGTTGGCAAGGCACACTTTGAATCCAAACAATACGTGGAAGCAGCACTGCTGAGGAAAGACCATCAAGCAGAACAAAGTGGACTCGACTTAACCAGCACAGGCCATGAGGACAAAGTCTGGAACTCCAACGGGGTTCAAAACAGGCTGATGCGTGAGGATCGTATTCGGTATGGCGAAAATTTCTACATTGATGATAAAAAAAACAGCGGGCGAAATGTCTGGGCCAAACGTTTCTCCAATTTGTCTCATCTCTTGCACGGAGTGACAGAAATGTTCGCAGCACCCACCGGCATGACCTACAACGTGATGCGTAACACGCTTGCCGGTAAGCCAGACGAAAAAGGCACGCAAAACAAAATCATGATGTTTGGTTTCCTCGGTTTCATCGGGGTCGGCACCACCGAATTACTGAATGTTATTCGAGGAGCAACCGCTGACTTTGCCTCTTTGCTAGGGCAAAGTGTCGTTGGCTTGTTGGTTGCATTTCCGGCGGTTTCCTCCACCCTTGGTCTCCTGGGATTTGCTTCTGGTGTGGTCAGTCAAACGTTGGTCCAGAAAGAAAAAGTCGGCGAAGAGCAGCAAAAGTACATCGTCGGGGGGCTCAGTAAGAACCTTCAGAAATTGCTGTCTCAACTCAAATCAATCAAGGGGAATCCGGAATTAATCCACATCATGGCAAAAGCCATGCAAGGCAAATATCACCTCATCCCGAAAATTCGCGGAAAAGACAGTCTAGACCCCAATGGAGTACCCGTTATTCTGAATAACGTGCTCAATGCCATCAATCTTGACAGCGACGATGTCACGAATCTGAAGGCTATGAAAAATGCCCTGGGCGAATACCTGCAAGTGGAAAAACCACCCAAGGAGGGCGCCACCTTGTGGTCCCGTTACAAGTACGCAAAGGCGGTTACAAACAAAGAGCGCCATTATGTGGCCCTGATCAGTGTTGTAGATCACATGGAGGTAGAGAACCTACGAGCGGACGAGCTTCAAGATGCCAGACGGTATACTGAAGAAAAAACGGCTGTGCGCTTACATGACCTCATTCTGAAAACCTTGGCTGCCCCCGCCACCCTGATCGATCGACTTGCCAACACGACAATAGCACCGACCTTGAGAAAGTGGGCCAGCGAAAATTACCGGAAACAAAAGATGGCCGATATCGGCAAAGCACAGAGGGCTTCAAAAAACTGCTTCAAAGGTGAATACATGGCCAAGAACATTCACCAATATCGACCTGTTACGCGCGCTTTGATTAAAATTGCAGAGGGTATGCGTCTGATCAACATGAACATCATATTGGCTTCCAACGCCAATCTTTCGAGGATATTCAACAACGCTGCACTGCTAATTCACAATACCTTTGGCACCAGCCCGGCCTCACGCTCCATGTGCAACAGTTTAGGTCGCTTCTTTGGTGGTGCCGTGCTGGCCATCATTTTCGGAACCTTCATCCCAGCGGCTGCAGATGCAACGGGCAGTCCGGCCACCGTAAGCACAAACGGCAAATTGCCGGTTGATTTCACCATGACCAACATCGGTATTCTCATGTTCCTGTTGTCCGCACCCACCTTGATGGTTCAGGGCCTTGCTCACCTTGCAGCACGCGTGGAAGGTTGGGAAGGCAATATTGCCAAAAGCCTGCCACCCGGTGCGGACCACTTTAAATTTTCTCGCTGATCCCGAGGCTGGCAAGCGTCAGATAAGTCTGCAATAATCAAATTGTCGTCATAGCAACTCACAAGGTCTATGAAAACAAGCGCTTATGAACTGGTGGACGCCAACCGCGCACCCAAACCCATCGCTGACATGTTGTACCGCGCAGGCATAGAGATCAACGGCACTGCTGCGCACGACATTCAGATTCATGATGTACGACTTTTCAATGCGGTGTTAAGCCATGGTTCACTGGGCTTGGGCGAAGCCTACATGAACGGTTGGTGGACTGTGCCGCAGCTTGATCAGATGATGTTTCGCTTAATGCGCAACAACGCCGACGAACACACCAAAGCGTGGACCAAAATGCAGTGGCTCATGCTGGCTTTGCGCGAGAAGGTCATCAATTTGCAAGCACCCACCCGTGCATTTCAAGTGGGTGAACACCACTACGACACCGGCAATGATTTGTTCGAAGCCATGCTCGATCCACTCATGATTTACTCCTGCGGCTATTGGGAATACGCCCGGAATCTGGAAGAAGCACAGCAGCACAAACTCCACATGATCTGCGAGAAACTTCAGTTACAAGCAGGTGAAAAATTGCTGGATATTGGATGCGGCTGGGGTGGCCTGGCTTGGTACGCAGCGACGCACTTTGGTGTGCAGGTGTTGGGTATTACCGTGTCTGCCCAGCAACAACAGTATGCTCGTGCGCGTTGTTCAGGATTGCCTGTTGAGATCGAGTTGATTGATTACCGTGACCTGCAAGGTCAATTCGACAAGATTGTTTCCGTTGGCATGTTTGAACATGTTGGTGTAAAAAACTACCCAGCCTATTTTGATTCGGTAAGCCGCCTGCTAACACCTGACGGACTTTTTTTACTTCACACCATTGGTGGTTTTAACAAAACAGACGCCACCGACCCATGGATTGACAAGTATATTTTTCCAAACGGAAAAATTCCCTCGCCCAGCGAGATTACAGAACACATCGACAGCAAACTGGTGCTTGAGGACTGGCACAACTTTGGCACCGATTACGACAAAACACTGATGGCTTGGCACGCCAATTTTGAAAAGGCCTGGCCCAAGCTGAAAGCAAATTATGATGAACGTTTTCGCCGCATGTGGACGTACTATCTGCTAACCTGCGCTGCCTATTTTCGTGCCCGCAAAGGCATGTTGTGGCAATTGGTCTTTAGTCATCGCGAACGTTCGCCTGTGTATCGAAGCACACGTCCAAGGCATTAATCCTCGCAGTTTAATACACACACGTAACAATTGACCTAGACTTGTTATTTCCATATATTACGTATGCGTAATAATTGGAATCCCCATGGACCGCCGACTTTTCTTCATGCTGAACCGCGCTCGCGCAGTGCTCTATCGATATGCCGACAGTGGTGTAGAACAGGCGATTGGCGTGCCGGCCGCACAAGTCAGTTTGCTGTTTGCACTTGATAAATTTCCACAGGCTTCCATGCAAGAGCTTGGCGAAGTGCTTGGTTTAAACAGTTCTGCGATGACCGGTTTGGTACAACGCATGAAAACCGCAAAACTGATTGAACGTGTTGTCTCCGCAGAAGATGCCCGTGTAGCGCACCTGCAAATGACCAACAAAGGCCGGGAGAAAATGAATGCGGCCAAACCCCTGTTGGCCAAACTGAACAAACAACTTGTTGAAGGTTTTAGCGCCGATGAAATCACCACTGTGCTGAAATTTTTGAACACTGTACATACCCGCTTCTCGCACCCCAAAGGAGACACTGAATGAATGCCATGCGCTTGGCCCAAACACTGGCCAGCAACCCTTTCCTGCAATTCGCCAAGCTGAGCACCGTGAACAAAAACGGGCAAGAACACTTGCAATTGGGTTTTGATTCCTTTTTGAAAAACCACATTGGAACCCTGCATGCTGGTGCCTTGTTTACTGCCGCACAAGCCGATGCACAGGCAAGCCTGGAGCTTGCACTTGAACAAGAGAACAAGGAATTGCGAATCACTGGCTACACCAGCCAAATTGCCTATAAGCGACCCGCCAAAGGAGCTGTTTGGGTCAACACCCAAGCACCTGAAATCGATTGGGATAAAGGCGTGGCTCACACATTGAGCACATTGAACAACGAGGCCAACGAGCCTTTGGCTGAACTTCGCATTCAGTTCACCTTGGCCCAAGGAGAACGATAATGCTGGACGCACTACTCACGCTGATTATGCGACCCTTGGTGAAAATGCAAATGGACGGCAAAGTGCCTTTTGCCAAAGCCTGTGGTGTGCGTTTAAGCAGCATGGGCAACGGCACTGCCCGTTGTGAAATGCCACAACAACCCGAATTGCTGGGCACCACCGGAACACTTGCTGACGGCGCACTGTTTACACTGGCCGAAACCTGTTCTGGCGCTGCCATGGCAGGCGGCTTTGCTTCGGTTATTTTGGGTGTTCGGCCTGTGGCCGCACAGGTTGAATTTGAAGTACTTCAGCCAGCAGTCGGCCCTGTACAAGCCCAAGCCCAAGTTGCGCAAGCCATTGCACCTTTGAAGCAAACTCTTCGCACTGCAGGAAAAATCAACTTTCCGGTTGAAGTGGAAGTAAGCGATGCCAGTGGGCAACTGGTGGCCCGCATGCGGGTAACCTGGAATCTAAAGAAAAAGTAAACGAATTGTGTCTGTGGGTTGTGTGCTGGTGTTACAAGCTTTTGAGGTCCTGTAATGGCCAGCAGCACTGCAATTAAACGTCAATATTTCCAGCTTTCAGGGCGTTGCTTTCGATGAATGCTCGCCTTGGTTCAACTTCATCGCCCATCAGGGTCGTGAAAATTTGATCTGCGGCAATCGCATCCTCAATTTGAACGCGCAGCAAACGGCGAACATTGGGATCCATCGTGGTTTCCCAAAGTTGTTGCGGGTTCATTTCACCCAAGCCCTTGTAACGCTGTTTTGAAATTGATTTTTCAGCCTGCTCACGCAACCAGTGCATGGCTTCGCGGAAGCTTTGTACCGCTTGCACTTTTTGTTTTTCACCCTCGCCGCGCTGAATTTCCGCACCTTCAGAGATCAAGCCTTTGAAGGTTTTTGCAGCATGCGACAGCAAGGGATAGTCAGCCCCGTGAACAAAATCAGGATCAATGGTTGTAACCCGCACATTGCCGTGGTGGCGTCGGTGAATCAACACACGGTGTTTGTCACTTTGCTCATCAAACTGAGAGAACACGGTCATGATGGTTGGATCGAGCACCGCCTGTAAACGGGCCGCACTTGCTTTCGATGCTTCCTCATTGTCCAGGTCCAGTTCTACACCTTCAACAATTGCATTCAACACATCGGGATCGATCATTCGGCTTAAACGGCGCACCACGGCTTCAACTGTAACAAACTGGCGTGCCAGTTCTTCAAGTGCCTCTCCCTTGATGGCGTCCTTGCCCTCACCGGGAATCAGGGCAGCCTTGTCCATCGCAATGCCAAGCATGTACTGGGCCTCTTCCTGATCATCTTTCAGGTAACGTTCTTCCTTACCGTGCTTTACTTTGTACAGCGGCGGCTGTGCAATGTACACATGCCCGTGTTCGACCAATTCAGGCATTTGGCGATACAGCAAGGTGAGCAGCAAAGTGCGAATGTGGGCACCGTCGACGTCCGCGTCGGTCATGATGATGATGCGGTGATAACGCAGCTTGGCCAGATTGAAATCATCTTTCCCAATGCTGGTGCCCAAGGCTGTAATCAAGGTCGTGATCTGTTCTGAAGTCAACAGCTTGTCAAAGCGCGCCTTTTCAACGTTCAACACTTTACCGCGCAGCGGCAAAATTGCTTGAAACTTGCGGTCACGACCCTGTTTGGCTGAACCGCCCGCAGAATCACCCTCAACAATGTAAATTTCACATTTGGCGGGGTCACGTTCCTGGCAATCAGCCAATTTGCCCGGAAGGCCAACGCCATCGAGCACACCTTTGCGGCGTGTCATGTCACGGGCCTTGCGAGCCGCTTCGCGGGCGCGGGCCGCTTCTACAATTTTGCTGCAAATCAGCTTGGCGTCGTTCGGGCGTTCCTCAAGGAACTCGCTCAGCACCTTGGCGACAATGTCTTCCACAGGCGCACGCACTTCGCTGGAAACCAGTTTGTCTTTGGTCTGGCTTGAAAACTTGGGCTCAGGCACCTTGACGGAAAGCACGCAGCACAAACCTTCGCGCATGTCATCGCCTGTCACTTCCACTTTCTGCTTCTTGGCAATTTCATTGACTTCAATGTATTTGCCAATTACGCGGGTCATGGCCGCACGCAGACCCGTCAGGTGAGTACCACCATCGCGCTGCGGAATGTTGTTGGTGAAACACAGCACCGATTCATTAAAACCGTCGTTCCATTGCATCGACACTTCGACACCAATGCTGGTGCCTGGAATACCACCGTATGTTTCCGCGGGGCGCTCGCCAGCGGCGTAAAACGTATTCGGGTGCAAAATTTTCTTGTTGGCATTGATGAATTCAACAAAACCCATCACACCGCCGCTGCCGGCGAAGTCGTCTTCCTTGCCCGTGCGTTCGTCTTTCAGGCGAATGCGCACACCATTGTTCAGAAAACTGAGTTCACGCAGGCGCTTGGCCAGAATTTCATAGTGAAAATCGTAGTTCTGCTGAAAAATTTGTGTATCGGGTAGAAAGTGAACTTCGGTACCGCGTTTGTCGGTGGTGCCCACAATTTTCATGGGCGACACATCAACACCATCAAGCTGCTCAATAATGCGGTTTTGAACAAAACCCCGCGCAAACTCAAGCTGATGAACCTTGCCTTCACGGCGAACAGTCAAACGCAACCAACTGGAAAGCGCATTCACACAACTCACACCCACACCGTGCAAACCGCCGGAAACCTTGTAGCTGTTCTGGTTGAACTTGCCACCCGCGTGCAATTCAGTCAGTGCAATTTCGGAAGCAGAGCGCTTGGGCTCATGCTTGTCATCCATTTTCACGCCGGTCGGGATACCCCGGCCGTTGTCAGTCACACTGATTGAATTGTCGGCATGAATGGTCACTACGATGTCATCACAGTGACCAGCCAACGCTTCATCAATCGAGTTGTCAACGACTTCAAACACCAGGTGGTGCAGGCCCGTACCATCCGATGTGTCACCGATGTACATGCCGGGTCGTTTTCTGACCGCCTCCAGACCTTCGAGAATCTGGATTGAACCTTCGCCGTAGTCTGCGTTGTTGCCGAGTACCGGCAAGTCACCGTTGTTCTGTGTTTCTGAAGTCATAAGGGTGTTGTTGTTTTCGCTTTATTGTCGTTTTAAATACGCATGGGCATAACGACATATTTGAAATCGTCTTTGCCAGGGGTAGTCACCAATGCACTGCTGTTTCCGTCTTGCAACGTGAACTGCACGGTTTCCGATTTGAGGTTGTTCAACACATCCAACAGGTAGTTTACGTTAAAACCCACATCAATCTCGGGACCTTGATACTCCACTTCCATTTCATCCCGGGCTTCTTCCTGATCCGAGTTGTTGGCCACAATGGTTAAACCATTGGCGCCCAATACCCAGCGAATGCCGCGAAACTTGTCACTGGTCAGAATGGAAGCGCGCTGCAAGGAATGCAAAAGTGCGTCACGGGCAATCACCACATGGTGTTGATGGGTTTTCGGAATAACCCGCTGATAGTCGGGAAACTTGCCCTCAACCAGCTTGGTGATCAAGGTGATGTCTGAAAAAGTGAACTTGGCCTGGTTGCTGGCCAAATCAATGGTTACGGTGTCATCGGTGTCATTTAACAAGCGCGAGAGCTCGAGTACCGTTTTACGGGGAACAATCACTTCATGCTTGGCAGTACCGCCCTGTCCAGGTGCATCGGCATAGGCCAAACGGTGTCCATCGGTGGCCACAGCGCGCACACAGGCGCTTTCAATGACCAACAAAACACCGTTCAGGTAATAGCGCAGGTCTTGTTGAGCCATGGAAAAATGAACCATGCCCAACAGGTTCTTCAACATTTTTTGCGGCAAGCTGATTTGCGTGACCCATTCCTTGGGCTCTTGCACCAGAGGAAAGTCTTCTGCGGGCAAGGTTTGCAGTGCAAAACGGCTTTTCTTGGCCTGCACCGACATTTTCTTGCCGTCCAGTTTCACCATCACATCCGAGTCTTCTGGCAGTGATCTCAAAATATCCAGGAATTTTCTCGCAGCCACAGTGGTTGCGGTGTCTTCGCCACCCGCACCCACTTCAGCACTGGTTTGAATCTGCATTTCAATGTCTGAAGACAGCAGTGTCAGCAGGCCGCCCTGTTTTTTCAACAGAATGTTGGCCAACACCGGCAAGGTGTTTCGACGTTCGACGATGTTGCTGACGATTTGCAGTTTTCGAACCAATGCATCGCGTGAGCTATGAATTAATTCCATTTAATATTTCCTTATAGGATTAGTTAATAGAGTTGATTCAATTCTGTGGACAACTCTATTTTCCCCTTTGAATTGAGCTTCTTAGGTTCTTTTAAAACTGGTGTAGAACTTCCGGGACTCGATCTGCATACTGTGGATAACTTTTTTCGATTCTCCGGGGTTCTTTTTTTTCTGTGGATAACTCGCATTGTTGTGCACGGTTGTTACACAGTTATCCACAATTCTAAATCAACCCTTCAGCGTTTGGTCCAGCACATGCAGCGCATGGTTCAACTCTGAAGACTGATTTCGCAATTCCGATATCTTGTTCACCGCATGAAGCACTGTGGTGTGGTCACGCCCGCCAAACAACTCGCCAATTTCGACATAGCTTTTCTCGGTCAACTCTTTGGCCAAGTACATCGCCACCTGGCGTGGAAGCACAATTTGAGCCTGCCTGCGCTTGGAAAACATGTCCGCGACCTTGATTTTGTAGTAATCGGCCACGGTTTTCTGAATACTCTCCACCGACACTTGCCCATGATGCACAGAAATCATGTCGCGCAAGGCTTCCCGCACCAAATCCATGGTCACAGGCTTGTTGTGAAAGCTGGCAAACGCCATGATTCGGCGCAAGGCACCCTCCAGCTCACGAATGTTGCTTCGCATGTGCTTGGCCACAAAAAACGCCACATCTTCCGAAAACAGTATTTTTTGCTGTTCGGCTTTTTTCAGCAGAATGGCCACCCGCATTTCAAGTTCCGGAGGCTCAATGGCCACGGTCAAGCCGCTGTTGAACCGCGAAATCAGGCGGTCATCCATGCCCTGAATGTCTTTTGGGTAGGTGTCGCTGGTGATGATAATTTGTTTTTTGGCGGCAATCAGTTGCTCAAAGGCGTAGAAAAACTCTTCTTGCGTGCGGCTTTTGCCACCAAAAAACTGAATATCGTCGATCAGCAGCAGGTCGAGCGAGTAATACGAGCGCTTGAATTCCTCAAAAGCCTTCTTTTGATAGGCCTTCACGACATCGCTTACATATTGTTCAGCATGAATGTACCGAATTTGAGTGTTTGGGTTTTGTTCAAGCAAGCGGTTACCGATGGAATGAATCAGGTGGGTTTTACCCAAGCCCACGCCGCCGTATAAAAACAGGGGGTTGTAGCTTACGCCCGGGTTGGAGGCCACTTGTTCAGCGGCAGCCCTGGCCAGCTGGTTGGCACGGCCCGACACAAAATTGGAAAAACAAAGGTCACGATTCAAGCGGCTACGTTCGTAAACCGTGGCAGCAATCTCGTCACGCTTCACGGCCGCAACCTTGGGCGCGCCTTGGGTAACAGCCTCGTTGTTGTTTTTGGCAGAAGCCGGGGGTGGGGCAACCAGTGGGCTGGCCTGCTTGGCGGCCACTTGCCATTGGATGGCCATGTCGCAGCCAAAAAACTCGGTCGCCAATTCATTGAAGCGGCCCCCGTAGTTATTCAGAACCCAGTCCAGTTTGAAGCGGTTGGGAGCAGCCATGCTCAGGCTGGCGGTGTCTTCATCAAATTCAACCACGGTGAGTGGTTCGATCCACAGCTTGATTTGTTGGGCTGGAATTTCCTTCCGAAGCGCTTCAACACAGTGGTTCCAGAATTGATCAATCACGTTATGAACAGCCTTATTATTCGGATGAACTGCTTTGCAGGAATTAAAACTCAGCGCTCCATTGTATCCAAACCCCCACGGATTGAGTGAGTGATTGACCGCCTTCACGCGAACTTGCAGATTTTTCTAGGTTTTTCCTGAGTTTGCCTCTATAATTTCGGGTTCCCTTGGTGTGCGCTTTGATCTTTGTCAGCCAGGCTTAATTTGCCGAACCAAGGGCCAAACCAGTTTTAACTTATTTTTCGCCAAATTTTAAGCCCATGTGGGCCAGAGGCTTGCCATGAAACGCACTTATCAACCTTCTAAAGTTCGCCGTCAAAGAACACACGGCTTTTTGGTACGTTCACGCACCCGTGGTGGTCGTGCCGTGCTGCGCGCACGTCGCTCCAAAGGCCGTGCACGTCTGTCCGTTTAAGCCCGGTACTTTGAACATTCTGAATTGCACAGGGTGGGTTCCGGGTCGCATGCGACAAAAATTACTCGATCTGAAACATTCGGTGGCCTGTTAAAAACCAGGCCAGTGGCCAAAACAGATCGTTTGATGCTGCACGCATTGTTCGAAGACACCCCACCGCAGTTCGGAATACTGATTCCCAAACGCTTGGCCAAACGGGCCGTGGATCGAAACACGCTGAAACGCCTGATTCGCCACGCCTGCCAGGAAGCACTGGGTAACTACCAAGGCAAATTTCTGGTTCGCTTGAGCAAACCAGTGAGTGCAGTAGGTCATTCAGATCGAGCGGCGTGGTGGACAGAACTCCAACAACTTTTCAACGATCTCTCACGGCGCGTGCCATCACAGCACTGATCCGTGGTTATCAGCTCGCTGTTAGCCCCCTTTTCCCGCCTTCTTGCCGTTTTTACCCCAGTTGCTCGGAATATGCCCTTGAAGCAGTTAAAATTCATGGCGCATGGAAAGGCGCGGCTTTGTCTTTTGGCCGCATTTGTCGATGCAATCCCTGGAATGCTGGCGGTCTGGACCCTGTTCCCGAGGCACGCCGCACCAGTCACGACTCTTAGTCACTAAGTTTAGTATTTAAGGATTTAAATGGAAACGCGCAGGCTAGTCCTCTTGATGATATTCAGTTTGTCTCTCATCATGCTGTGGGACAATTATCAGGCTTCTATTGGCAAACCTACCCTGTTTGGCCTCAGCACTGGCGCTCAAACCAGCGAGAAAGGCGATCAAGCCAAGGCAGGCAATTCATCAACAGGATCCACTGCAGCCAATGACTTGCCTCAGGCCGTGGCTCCGACTGGTGGAAACGTTCCCGCCGATCCAAATGCGATTGTGGCAAACCCCACGGAGGCCGCACCTGCTGCTCAAACAATTACCGTGAAAACCGATGTGCTTGAATTGCAGTTCTCAAGCCAGGGCGCGCAACTGATCACGTCAAAGTTGTTAAACCACCCTGCCGCCGAAAATCCTGAATTGCCGGTTCAGTTGTTTGAGCAAACCACGAATCGAACCTATTTGGGTCAGGCAGGCTTGGTGGGAGTGCCAGATGCGCCTAATCATCGAACCTTGTTCGAGTTGGTATCGGGTTCTACCGAATTTGCACCCGGTCAGGATCAATTGAAATTGGTGTTTAAAGCCACCAGCGGTGGTCTGGAGAACACGACTACTTACACCATTTTCAAAAATCGCTACGACATTGATATGGTGATCAATGCACGCAACTTGAATGCTGAGCCAGTTTCACCCAGCGCCTATGTTCAAATTACCCGCGATGGCAACCCGCTGGAAAGTGATTCTGCCTTGTACGCCACATTCACGGGTCCTGCGGTTTACACCCCTGAAAAGAAGTATCAGAAAATTGATTTTGAAGACATCGCCGATCGCAGTGCCGACTATGTAAAAACAGCCGACTCTGGCTGGTTGGCCATGATTCAGCATTATTTTGTGTCGGCAATTGTTGGTCAAGACGGTCCCCGCGAGAATTACACGCGCCAGGTTGATTCCAATCTGTATTCAATCGGTTTGGTCAGCAGCCTGGGTACCTTGGCACCTGAGCAAACCGCAACGTACACGGCCAAGTTGTACACAGGCCCTCAAGACCAGCGCGTGCTGGAGGCCTTGTCTCCTGGTCTGGATCTGGTGGTGGATTATGGCTGGTTAACAGTAATTGCCCAGCCGATTTACTGGCTGCTGGAAAAAATTCATGGTTTTGTTGGAAACTGGGGCTGGGCGATCGTGGTGCTTACCATCTTGATCAAACTTGTGTTTTTCCCCTTGTCGGCGGCCAGTTACAAGTCGATGGCCAAAATGCGCAAGGTGGGCCCGCGCATGCAAAAGCTGAAAGAGCAATATGGCGATGACAAAATGGGCTTTCAGCGCGCCATGATGGAAATGTACAAGCGCGAAAAGATCAACCCACTGGGCGGTTGCATGCCCATCCTGATTCAGATCCCCGTGTTTATTGCTTTGTATTGGGTGTTGCTGGCCAGCGTGGAAATGCGCAATGCACCCTGGTTGGGTTGGGTTACTGACCTGGCCGCACCCGATCCCTTCTACATATTGCCGGTGATCATGGCGGTCACCATGTTCATTCAAACCAAGTTGAACCCAACACCGCCCGATCCTGTGCAGGCGAAAATCATGATGATCATGCCTTTGGTGTTCTCGGTCATGTTCATTTTCTTCCCGGCTGGTTTGGTCTTGTACTGGGTTGTCAACAACATCTTGTCCATTGCCCAGCAATGGGTGATTACACGTCAAATTGAGTCTGCACCAGCCACCGCACGGTGATCCCATCGTGGCCATCGCCACCGCGCCCGGTAAGGGCGGGGTGGGGGTGGTGCGGTTTTCTTTTCCATCCCAATCCGATTTTCACAACTTTTGCACGGCGTTTTGTGGCAAATTGCCCAAGCCGCGCCTGGCCACACTTCTTACGCTTCGAGACTTTGAACAACATGCCATCGACGAAGGCATCGCTTTGTTATTCAATGCGCCAGCGTCGTTCACAGGCGAGCATGTGCTGGAGTTTCAAGGCCATGGTGGTCAGGCTGTGTTGCAAGGTGTCGTTGCGCACGCTTTGGCGGTTGCCCGGCAGCTGGAAATTCCTTTGCGGCATGCCATGCCCGGTGAATTCACACAGCGCGCGTTTTTAAACGACAAACTGGACTTGGCCCAGGCTGAAGCGGTGGCTGATTTGATTGACGCTGGTTCCATGGCCACAGCCAAAGCGGCGGCGGCATCGCTCAGTGGTGTCTTCTCGAAACAGGTGAATGAACTGGCCGATCGCATTGTGCATTTGCGTTTGTTGCTCGAGGCCACGCTCGATTTTCCGGAAGAGGAAATCGAGTTTCTTGAAAAAGCCGACGCCAAGGGGCAATTGGCTGGCATTTTGAATGCGCACAATCAGTTGCTGGGCGCGGCACAAGAAGGCGTGAAGTTTCGCGATGGCCTGCAAATTGTGCTGGTGGGCGAGCCCAATGTTGGCAAATCGAGTTTGCTCAATGCTTTGGCTGGCGAGGAAGTGGCGATTGTGTCTGCCATTGCGGGCACTACGCGTGACAGGATCAAACAGGAATTAAACATTCGCGGCATTCCATTGGTGCTGGTCGACACTGCGGGCTTGCGCGATACCGTGGACGAAGTCGAAAGAATTGGTATTGAGCGAACTCGAAAATCGGTGGAAGAAGCCGATTTGTTGTTGATCCTTCAGGACTCCACACAGTGGCCTCTGAATGCGCTGGATACACATCTTGAATTCCCCGTTCATTTGCCCACCATCACGGTGTTGAACAAGGTTGATTTGCTGCCTGAGTTACCGCAGTTGCCACCAGATGTGTTGCCGGTTTCTGCCAAGAATGGTCAGGGGCTGGAATTGTTGAAAGATGCCATCTTGGCCAAGGTGGGCATTGCCCACACGCCAGATCATGGTTTCATGGCACGCCAGCGCCATGTGGATGCCTTGATGGTGTGTGGTCAACATTTGGCCGTTGCGCATGAGTTTGCGCAACAGGATGATCGAATTCTGGATTTGTTTGCCGAGGAGCTGCGCCTTGCGCATGATGCTCTGGGAGAGATCACCGGGCGTATGTTGCCCGATGATCTGCTGGGTTTGATTTTCAGCCGGTTTTGTATCGGCAAGTAAGTTTCTTTAGTCGCACAATATCAATTGCGGGTCGGCAAAAGCCATCTGGTCGATCAACTCCGATTCCTGTTCAAACACCGCACTTAAAAACACCAGTTGTTCGCACAGCGATTCAATCGATTCCTGATGGCTTTCCGGGTCGAGGTGAACCACTTGCTGTGTGCGTTCTACTTCGTCAAGGTATTGGGTCATCAGGGTTTGCAGGGTAGGCTTGTTCAGTGCCCAGGTTTTTAGCTGAACCACCAAGGCAAAGCGTGCCTGGACGGAACCGGTTTTGCGCAGTTGTTGGGCAAAATGTTTCAAGCCGTGCGCCACATTGTCCAGTTCCATGGTGACCCTTGCTTCCGATTGGCGGAAATAAAGTGGTTCATGGTCGTGTTGGTGGTGTTGGACCAGTGCAATTGTCATGATGTCTTGCTCCGCAAAAGATTCGCTATGAATTCATCTTACGGAGTTAAAAATTCCTGCCCATTCCGTGAAATGAGGATGCTTGTTTGTGATGC
Source organism: Limnobacter alexandrii (assembly GCF_005871185.1). Taxonomy (GTDB): domain Bacteria; phylum Pseudomonadota; class Gammaproteobacteria; order Burkholderiales; family Burkholderiaceae_B; genus Limnobacter; species Limnobacter alexandrii. The sequence continues at coordinate 549,266 of NZ_SWKN01000006.1, read as the reverse complement.
CCCCCCGAAATGCGGAACCCTTTGTAAAAAAAGGCAAAATGCGGGCTTAATTGTTACCCTGAATTCATGTACTCTTCAGGTGGAAGAAGAGACCTCAAGGTCCTGTGTGCATCACTTAGCCTGCGAACAATGAAAAATCAAAAAATATTGGTGCTTGAAGATCACCCACTGATCTCCATGGTGATCGAGGATGTGTGCAAAGACATGGCGCCACACACTCAAATTCATGTTGCAACCAGCCTGGTTCAAGCCCGCGAGCACTTGTTTGAAAAACCTGACCTGATTATTTTTGATCTGACCTTGGTTGATTCCAAGGGGCAGGAAACTATTGATTGGCTAGATTCCATGTTTCCCAATGTGTGTGGCTTGATCTACACGGGTTTTGTCAATGAATCCATACAAGCCAGGGCTGCTCAGTCGGGTTATTCGGTGATCGAAAAAACCTGCAGCCAGTCGGCCTTGGCCCATGAAATTGAGTCCGTACTTTTCAAGTCCGGCATATTGAATCGCACTTCGTCAGACAGCGCCCCTGCCAACGAGCATCAATCGAACATCGTGGCCTATCCAGGCGCGAAGCCGTTGACCTGGCGACAGGTGGAAATCATGCGAATGACCGCAGAAGGCTTGTCTGCAAAAATGGTGGCGCAACGAATCGGGCTGAGTCCGGAAACCGTGCGGGGTCACATTCGGGAAATTTTCAAACGCCTGGAAGTGTCGAACAAGGCGCAGGCGGTGAATGTGTTTCTGAAAGCAGAACGCAGTGTGAAGATGAAGCAGAACGATTAATTCAGCGTCAATGGTTGGTGTGGGGTACGCGTTTCAAGTCCACACCCACTGTCAATGTACCTACCATGATGTCCCCATCGTATACAGGCACGCTAACCTGCGCGATCATGGCTTTGGTGCTGTCGTCCCAGCGGGCTCTGGAGATGTGCGCATCGGGTTTTCTCGAGGGCAAGTTGGTGTCGAAAACAGCGGTGAATTTTTCCTCGTCGCCTTGCCAGTAGTCGCTGGTCACTATGTTCATTGCCACCGTCTCGCCCTGGTTGCCCGTCAGGATGGCTTCTTTGAAATAACTCTGTTTGTTCATCTCCGTATTGAGCAGCGTGGACACGTTGGACTTTTTGATCTGCTCTGCTTCGGGTAGACGTCCGTTTAGTTTGATCCATTTCTCATCCAGCTCCATGACTTGGGCTTTGGTGAGCTGGCGTGCATTGGATGCTTTGACGGCCTCAATGACCTCGGGGTTGCTGGCGATGGCCTTGATTTCCTTGATCAAGGTACCTGCGCAAAATGCATGGGCGCGGGTGCCTGCAAATAGCAGCACGATGAACAGCAAGCCAAGGTAGGGTAGCCGTTTTCTGCATTCAAACATCGCGTTGAGCTTGTCCATGTTTCGCTTGTTCGGCCAGCTATTCGGCCAGTACCTTGATGAGCTTTAATTTAGACCTCGTTGGATTGCCTTGCAACTCCTTTCGGGTAAGGTAGCCCAGTGCGTTGGTGTTGTTGGCCAGCAAGTCGATCATGTGTTGGCTGTCGCGCGCAACTGTGGGCGCTTTGCTGATCCCAATGCATTCCAGAAGTCGCTGGACAGTGAGGAACTCTTCGGTGGTGAAGCCAAGCGTGCCTGAAATAAACCGGCTTCTTTCCCCGAACTCATCGTGCCGATCAATCACAAGCACAGCGGAATCGCCAACAGCCTGGCTTTGGCCGGTGTACAAATCACGCAGCTTTGTTTTGGAAATTTCATTGAAGTGAATGCTGCTGGAACCCACCAGTACCACTTCGGCGTGAGCCACGCCGGGGGCACCGACCATCGTCAACAACGCGAGGCTGGTAATCACTGAATGCAAAAAATGTTTCACGTCAAACCCTTGAAAATACTTTGACTACTTTGGGTAAGTTCTTGACACCACGACTACTAGGAACTTTTTATTTTGTTAAATCTTGTGAACTCAGTGTAAGACATGCCGAGTATGAACACAATTACTTGTGCACGGCTTTAATCAATGTTTTCCAAACCGGTTGATCAACACCAGAATTTTCTCGGCTTCATCCACAATGGTCGGCCACACGTCCTTGATTTCAGCCATCACCATGGTTTGTGCGGCCGGGTCTTCCAGTGCTTTGTCCATTCTCGAAAACTGTTGTTTGACACTTTCCGTGCCCAACATGCCCAGCACGCCAGCCAGCGAGTGAATTTCCCGTTTGAGAGTCTGGGTGTCATTGGTTTTTGCACAATCCTCCAGGCGTTCAATCAGGTTTTCACTGGTTTGTAAAAACTTGCCCAAGTATTTCGCCATTCTTTCTGGCTCAAAGCTGTCTACCTTGAAAATTGCAGAATGACGGGGGGTATTTGTTGGTTCTGGTGCTGTTGCAGCGTGCTCTGACAACGGGAGTCGGCTGGTTTCAGACCTGGTTTCGAATCCGGTCAATACACCTTCGGTGTTCCGGAGGCAGCGCTTGATGGCTTCGAACAAATTTTTCTCATGGAATGGTTTGGTCAGCACATCATTAATACCGTGTTCTTCGCAGCGAACTCGGGTTTGCTCGAATGCGTGTGCCGTGAGCGCCATGATCGGCGTTACACAATGCACGGCATTCTCTCGAACCCAAGTGGCCAGCTGGTAACCGTCGACAAAAGGCATTTCCAGGTCGGAAATCATCAGGTCAAAAGGCTCGGGTGTGTTTTTCAGAATCTGGATTGCTTCCCTTCCGTCTTTTGCACATCGTATCTGGTAGTTTTTCGGGCTCAGGAAATCCAGCAGCAATTCCATATTCAGCGGATGATCCTCGACGATAAGCAGTTTTGCGGTGCGAGCTTCGATTAGATTGCTGTTCTCCGCCTCGATGGTTTTTGTTGTTTTATGGGGCGCAGCGGTTTTCGATGTAGTTTTGGGCGTTGCCTGTTTGACATGGCGTTCCGCCAGTTTCATCAAGTGGACGGGCAAAATGGGTGTGGTCAATACGCGGTTGTTGGGGTCTGCACCATGAATGCGTTGAAGTTCAGCGGCATTGCGGTTGGACAACCACACCAGGTTGTTGTTGTGGTGTTGGTGATGCGCTTTGAGCAAAGACAACAATTCGGGAGAAGTTGCTGCAATGTCGCTGTCGATGAACACAATGTCCTTGGCTTCAAATGGACGTTGGTCGGTAACAAGTTCCTCGGCCGAAAGCGCTGCCAGTGGCACATAAAACTGATCCAGAATGCTGGAAATGGAGCGATGCAGTTTTTGGTCCAGCGAGCAGATGTAAGCGCGTTTGATGTCCGGGCCGTGCAGCAGGTTCGGATTGCGTGCAGGTGCCTCTGTTTCCTGGGTTTTCAGGTTCAATGTGAAGTAAAAAACCGAACCACGCCCCGGTGTGGAGTGGGCGTGAATGTCGCCCTCCATGAGGTGGACCAGTTCTTTGGCAATGCTGAGCCCCAAGCCACTGCCACCGAACATGCGTGTGGTGCTCGAATCGGCCTGTGTGAATTTGTCGAACACGCGTTGCAACTGGTCTTTGCTCATGCCAATGCCGGTGTCGCTGACGCTGAACTGCAAGGTCACTTGCTCATCCAGTTGTTTCAGCACTTTGACCGTGAGGTTGACATGTCCTTCGCTGGTGAACTTGATGGCATTGCCAATCAGGTTTTTCAGAATTTGACCAACGCGCAAAGAATCGCCCACCAGGCGGTTCAAGGTGGATTGCAGGCCTTTGCCTTGCAGTGTGTACAGCAGTCGTATGTTTTTATCCAGGGCAGAATTGCCCAAGGTGCCAAACACTTCTTCCAGCACATCGTCGAGCCGGAAAGGGCGTTGCTCCAGCTTGAACATGTCCGATTCAATTTTTGACAAATCCAGAATGCTGTTGAGCAAGTGAAGCAGGTTGTCGCCCGACAGTTGAATCTTGGTCAGGTAGTCTTTCTGTTTCTCGTTCAGATCGGTTTTCAGCGTCAGTGCGGTCATGCCCAGAATGGCATTCATCGGGGTGCGAATTTCGTGGCTCATGTTGGCCAGGAAAGAACTTTTGATACGTGACTCATTTTTGGCCCGTTCTTTTTCAACGTTGGCCAGGCTGACTTCCTCAAGCGCCTGTTTCACGCGTTCGCTTTTTTCAAGGTCGCGTTGGAATGAGCGGATCATTCGGTTGAATGCGCGAATCAGCAGGTTGATTTCATGAGAGCCAGTGCGATTGTTCACTCGCACTGTGTAGTCGCCCTTCATGATTTCTTCGCTGGCGTTGTAGAGCGAATTGATGGGGTCGATCACTTTTTTCTTGATTGACACCAAGCCGATGAACAGGCCCAACAAGAACAGCAGGGTGAACACCACATCCAGGTAAACGCTGTAGGTCAGCTCTTTGCGTGATGCATCAATCAAACCCAGATATCGGCTTTTCTCGCGCGCAATGAAACTGGACAATTCTGCGGAAAGTGCATTCGTCAACTCGATGTGTTCGCGATCGAACAGAACGCCAAATGTTTCTTTCACCTCGGGTGCGGAGAGGTACTGCCCCTCCTGCTTGTCGACAAAGCGGGTGATGCCACTTGCAAACGCGCTGAGTTCATTTTTCTCGAGTTGGTGGCGAAGGTCGAGAATGCGTTCAATGGCAGGTTCGTTTTCCGCAATGAATCGAAGTGAGTAAAGCCTTTCGCTAAGGTTTTGACCAATGCCCCACGAAACCGCAGGTTCTTTGTTTTGACCGGTAATTACATCGACCCAGTAGTCTGCGCCCACTTCGCTGGTGTAAATTCGACTGCCGTTGTGCAGCCCTACGATGTCGAGGTAGTGGTTGATGTATTCCGGGTTGCGGCTTGCGGCATAAAGCAGCACCAGCTTGCGCATGGCCTCGAACTCGGCAAGCGTGCGCGCAAGAATGGCTTCATCTGAGGCCCACGCCTGGTAGTAGTCTTCCTGAACGGTTTGCTGGTGAATCGAAATGCTTTTCACGCCGATGCCGAAAATCGAGAACACCAGAATGAGTAAGCCAAATATTCGAATCAGAAGGGTGAGTTTCATGGGCCAGCCTTGTTATTGGAATTGTTCGGCCCTGGCTTAATGACTTTGCGCTTCTTCTAGTAACCGCGATTGTCGCTCTGCCTTGGTGAAAATTGACACGGCATGGGCTCGATTCTGAGCGCCTAGTCTAACAAGGACTTCGCGCATGTGGGCACGAACCGTCTCGGGACTCAAATTCATGTCTCGAGCCGCTTCCTTCGCGGTCATGCCCACAGCAATGCGGCGCATGATTTCCACCTGGCGCCAGGTCAGTGGTTTCTTCGACCCGGGGGCAATGATGTTGGACTGAAATTCATTTTTGGATTTCATTTTGTCCGCATTCATGCCTTCCTGGCAGCTCACACCAGTGGCCATCAGGCCTTTCATGACCGCATCCAACAATTCATGGTAGTCGGCAGATTTGCGCACACAGGGTATTTCCATCTGCGCCAGTTCTTGCAGAATATCGTCGTGAGTGGTGCCAGTGAATGCCAGCAGTTGTGAGAACGGAAACAGATCGCGCACACGCTGGGCCGAATTTACACCTTCGCAGTCCGGCAGGTTCAAATCGAAAATCACCAGGCGAGGATTCTCATGGATGTATTGCTCGCTGGCCTGAATGGTTGGCACTTTGAGCACACTCAGGTCTGGCGCATGTTCGGTCAGCATGTCGGCCAGCATCATGGACACCAGTGGATGATCTTCAATTAAAAGTACAGCGTTGGGGTTCATTCGGCAACCTCCCAATTTGTTTGCCAGAAATAAAAACCGGTATTACCGATATATTCAATTTATGGTACGTGTGAACCCTCGAAGCGATGCCCCTTCATTTGGAGGATGGCTTCATTTGAAGCGTGCAGGCCCGGAATTATTTGTCCCTCAAATAGGGGGGGGTCTCTTTGTGTTGACGTTAGCTTACGGTCCTTACAGTAACCTAACGCTATCGAGTGTAATTGCCGTTTGGCCAGGTGAATGTTGTGAGTGAGTCGGAATCAAAACCTCTGGAAGTCTGGGTCGCTGAAGATTCACCTTTCTATCGCCTGGTGGTGGAAGAAGCGATCGAGGAAATTGCCAAAGTGACTTACCTGTCCATTTCCCTGACGGTGTTTGAGCGCTTCGGGGACATCCGTGCCGCTTTTGATCAGGCTGAGCGAGGCCTGCGACCTTTGCCATCTGCCGTGTTGTCAGATCTTCATTTTCCCGACAATGCGCATGATGACCTGCAGGACATTCTGGTGTTTTACAGCAGGTATGTTCATGCGGTACCCGTGTCTTACATGTCTTGCAATCTGGAAAGCCTGGAGCTTGCAGAAAGTTTGGCCGAACATCGTTCGGATGCCCTTCAGCAAGCGCGTTTCTTGCGCAAAGACACCGCCGAAACAATGACCAATCTGGTCAAAACCATTCATGCCATGGTGTTTGCGCCACGCACACATCATTCAAGCCTCGGTGCCACACTGGCCTGATCTCAGTTTTCAAAAACCCGAAACACAATCAGAAAGCAAGGCGCATTGCGCGCGGTGTCCAGAAACGGTGAAATCAGGATGTCGCAAGGCACCTTGTGTTCGGGATTGATTTCATATTCCGTTTTCACAAGAATTTTTTGACGGCTCAAAAAGCCAACCAGCAACTGGCGGTAGTGTCGGGTCGGTATGCGACCATGAATCAGATGATAGGGATTTCTTCCCAGCCATTTGTCGCGGCTTTGGCCCACAAAAGTTTCAAAAGCCGAGTTGACGTATAGCAAACCAAAGGGGTCTTTGGTTTTGCGAATGTCATTGGTCACCATGATGACTTCACGAATTTGTTCAATCGCGGAGTTCAGCATGTACAAGTCGCTGCTTTGGTTTTTGCGTTTTGTAATGTCTTTGATCAGGATGGTGTATCCCGTACCCGACTTGAAAACACGCAGCGAAATCCATCGTTTAATGAACCCTACAAATTGTTCGACAGATTTTGAAAAGCCTACCTGGTTGACCGTTTCGAGCAAAGTCGAAAACTGTTGCTTGTCGAGATCCGGAATCAGTTCATTCAAAGGCAGGGCGTGAACGAAGAGTTCCTTGTCTTTTTGAAGCAGGGTTTTTGCGTTGCGATTCACAAAGCTGACATTCAAATTTGAGTCGATTTCAACCAAGCCATCCGTGAGGTTGTCGACAATCAAATTGTACGTCAGCAGATTTTTCTCCAACGACTGTTCAACACGCCGGGTTTCAGAAATGTCAAGAATGGAGCCGTACAGACCCATCGGCACTCCGTCGTCACTGATGGAGGGACGGATCATCATCCGGAACCATTTTTTTCTGTCCTGTGCTTCTTGCGACTCGAATTCGAGGCTGGCTGGTTTGCGGTTGTTGATACATTCTATGAACAGGACTGCAATATTTCGTCCTGACAATCTGGATAGAATCGAGCTGAGGTGAAATATCGTGTTCAGTGAATCTTTGCTCGCGCTCAATACTTCTCGCAAGGTTTCTGTGGTTTTAAGAGATCCACTTTCGAGGTGATAGTACCAGCCCCCGACTTTGGCCAAGGTGCCCGTCAAATTCAACAGGCTTTCATCGAAGATTGATTTTTGAACCGACGAGGATTTGTTGATCATCGCTGTAAAACGCACAATCACCGATGGTTTCTTGAATGCCGTAAATCCTTTTTTGGGACAAAGCTCCATGCGAAGCCAGGTGCTGTTTTCATCCTGAAAGTTAAGGCGGACCCATGCCTCAGAGCTTGTATTGGTTTTCAGGCAGCGTTCCAAAACATTCGAAAATGTTTCTTGATCCTCGCCGTGAAGCAGATCAATAAAACTTTCCTTGTGTTTTACCTTGGTGAACTCATCGTCACCCGCGCTGGCCAATCCGGTAATCAAACCCTGATGATCGAGCGCGACCCGGCCTTTCACGGTTTCTCTCAAGAATGATTTTGGAAATTTCTTCAGGTCCTGGTTGGGTTCCATCCGGGGCAAGTTTGCCGTCTCGGTTGAGGCATCAATATGAAGTGTCTCCAAGTCGGGTTCGTGAAGTTTTTTCACCAAACCGAACAAGCGGGTGTCGCCAGAATTGCCACTGTCATAGACCTGTTCTTCAAAGCGAATGATGTCACCACTAGGCAACCGGACCCGATACACAAACGCAGTTCCGTCGCGTTTAAGTCGTGCTTTCTCGACCATTTCCCGGTCTTCCACAATCGGCAGATTGTGGAACCAACTGGCTTGTACCACACGGGTTTGCGAAAGGCTCAACCACTGTTCCATCGAAGGCGACAATTCAATCCATTCCCCGTGCCCAGCGTTCTTCCAGCTACCTAAACCTTGAATATTGTTGTGTTGTTGTTTTGAATTCAATTCGTTTGATTCTTTGGCTTTTAATGCGCGTTCAACGAGACTGTGTTCAACCAGTTTGGCCAAAGCAACCGCGATGGTTACTTCGGTTTTGCTCCATGTGCGTGGGTTGCTGTCGAGCAAACAGAAGGTGCCAATGTTGTTGCCGCTCACCGAGCGAACAGGAATGCCCAAATACGCGCGTATCCAGGGGCTGCCGAGCACCAAGGGATTGGTTTTGAACACAGGGTGCTCAAGACAGTCGTTGATGACATGTGGTTGTTCGTGCTGAATGGTGTAGGAGCAGATGGACAGGTCTCGCGGTACTTCCTTGACTTCAAATCCCCGCTTGGCCTTGAACCAGAGACGATCGGAGTCAACAAATGCAATGAAGCAAAATGCGCAATTGAACGCTGACAAACCCAAGTCTACAAGCGCTTCAAAATACTCTTCTTTTTCCGTGTCCAGAATATCAAGTTGGTAAAGCTCAGTGAGCCTGACCGCCTCGTTGATCTCATTTGGACTGCTCATTGTGGAAGTATCTCCGTCCCTCTTTCCTCTCGACACTCACTTTACACTTTGTCACTCGTATGAGGGACTACACTTTTGAACTACCCATTAAAAAATAGGAAAGTTGCGTGGGTAATTACCCTAGTTATTGATGAGAAGTGTCCGTATTTGCTCTACACGTTTCCTGTTTGCATCCATGTCGCTGTATCCAACGCGCGAAGCTGAACGAACATGCAGCAATCCGCTGCCCTGGTCCACACGAAATTCAACGTCGTCCACAAAACCAAAAAGATCGCTGGTAAAGGTGCTGGCCAGGTATTGCTCGTTTGAAAAATTTACATCGCCACCGAGCAACTCGATGACTTCCTTGACCTTCAACAGGGGTTCTTCCCCCATGCCGGGCGTGACGGGAAACGCAGCAATGGAGTGATCGTCGGACGGCGAGCTTTCGCTGCTTACGCAATTGGGTTTGTCGGGGCAGGGTGCCAGTTGTCCGTTGCTTAATCCAGGCGGGCTTCCGGTCTCTGAGTACAGGCCAAGGCCAAAAAAAACAATGATCACCACAGTGATCAACACGATCAAGCCCAGCAATGCTCTTTTCACGTATAAGCCCCTTCTGTCATATACTGATTGTTGAATTTTCTCCAGTTTAGCGGTCAGTGAGATCAGATGTCCAAGTCTTTGCAGTTTAAATTGTCTGAAGAAGAGGTTTCCCGCGTTGTAGAAATGGCCTGGGAAGACCGAACGCCTTTTGAGGCCATCAAGCTTCAATTCGGTTTGGATGAATCGCAAACCATCGAGTTGATGCGAACCCACATGAAAGCCAGCAGCTTCAGAATGTGGCGGGAACGTGTCGCTGGTCGCAAAACCAAGCACTTGAAATTGCGCGGCTTTGTTCGCACCAAAGCCTACGCGCCAGCACATTACAAAAACCGTTAATCAAGTCGTCAAATAACCCGGTTGAATCCGGAGGTCTTGAATGCTAAAGGAACAGCACAACTCCCCATTGGCAGCACGCAGTGGTCAAGAATGGATGTTGTGGTTTGGTCGTGCCTCCCAGCATATGCCCGATCTACACCGGGCATTCCAGTTTCTGGAAAGTTGCTGTGAGCTTCTCGATTCAACTGACGAAGCAGACGTGAAGTCCAGGCCACGAAAACTCAAACAACTGATTAATCGCTTTGTGGGGCAGGCGCGTTGTCCGTCGGCGCAGTCTTGCGAGCGCATCGCAGTGCGTACCCAAATTCTTGATGGTTGGTTGCAATCGGAGTTGCAGCGCCAGCAAGACCCTAATTTATTGGTTGAGTTGGGTGCGCATGGACTTCAAAAGTTGTTGGCCATTTGTGAGGGTGCGGATGACAAGCACGTTTTTTTGCTCAAGGCAGTCCGTGAATTCACGCGTGACTGGTTGGGCATCGTGTCCAGTCGTATTGAGAATTCCATAGAGCGTGCACATTTGGTGTATCCCGTGGCCATGCTGGATCAGGCAGGCTTGGTGGACCCTTCCTGGTGGTGGAAACAAATTGCGCTGTGTGACAGGTCCACCGTGCTTGGCTTGCTTGAGCTGGAAATCAATGACATGAACGAAATGCAGCCCAGCAGCAATGTAAGCTGGCGCTCCTTTGACAAACGCTGGCGAAGGTTGCGTGTGCGAGCACTGCTTGAATACTTGGGTGACAAGCGCCTGTTGGCTGAGTTGCTTCGGAAATCGGCAGTGGATGATTTTGAGGCAGTGGTGGCTGTGCGCATGTTGCGCGACGCAGGCCGTTCACGTGATGCCATTGTGCAGGCCGAGCAGTGGCTGCGTGCCTTGCCCAGAAGCCCTGTGCTGGCTGAAGCCTTGTTTGATTTGTACGCGGACGACGGGTGGGATGAAGAGGCCCTGGCGCTTGCAGTGACCCATTTTGGCTACGATCCAAACCCCGTCTGGATCGATCGCGTGGGGCGCCTTGTGTTGCCTTCAGCCAAAGCACAAATCAAAGCCTGGAAAAAACAGTTGCTTGCTTGAATGGCATCACAACAAGTCCATTTGCCCTTTTTGGGTTTTGGTCCGAAATGATTCCAGTACGGTTTTGCCCTGCGGATTGGCAAAATGTTTGAGTGGCAGCCCAGCTTGCAAATGCCCTGCCTGTACAACCCGCAAATACCAGCCGCAGTTGCCCTGTTGAATCATTTGTTTGGGCGCAGCGCCATAGCCCATACGGATCGCAAATTTGTGACAGGGCTCGCGTGGATCAGTAACCCGAAGTCGCACCTCGCCCAACTCGAACTCGTCCCCAATGCGCACTTGGCTTTCATCCAGACCTTCCACCACCAGGTTTTCACCCAAAAATCCCCAAGGCAAATCAGTGTCCAGATTCTTTTCCTGACGCCTTGCTTTCCAGAATTCATAATGTGCAGCCGGCATCATGTACACCGCTTTGTCCAGGCCGCCGTGCACTGACAAATTACATTGTTCATCACCTTCCAGGCCCAGCTTTTTCAGTTCAATTGATGTGGGGTTTTCTACGGTGCTCACAGCCTGCTTTTTGATCCCGCTGGCTTCGGTTTTGATGTCGCCCGAGGCGGTGCGATAAACGAGTGGGGCAACCAGTCCTGTGCATATTGCAATCAACTTCATGACACGTCCGTAGTAGTTTGGTTTCGCCACTTTACCTCGCCTGTGTCGGAAAGCAAACACGGTATGCGATTAGGTGATTATGCCTATAGGAAAAACTTATTTCCGTTTGCTTACAACATGTTAAACTCGAGGGCTAAGTTTGCGGATAAGCGACATATCGATCGCCCGTGTGCTTGGTGTCATGTTCCGGTCACACTGTAGAGCAACGCCAAAGCCCCCGCACAAAAGAATTACATTTGTCTATCTGGAGGTTTTAGCATGAGTGCAGTGCTGTCTATGGTCAGCCAGACCGTGCCGTCTTACGTCAAGCACAAAAAGCTTGTGGCCTGGGTGCAAGAAATTGCAGCCTTGACCGAGCCCAAGAATATTGTGTGGTGCGATGGTTCGCAAGAAGAGTACGACCGTCTTTGCGCTGAAATGGTTGAAGCGGGAACACTCCGCAAACTCAACCCCGAAAAGCGCCCCAATTCTTACCTGGCCTGGTCTGATCCCTCAGACGTCGCCCGCGTGGAAGATCGCACCTACATCTGTTCTGAAAAGAAAGAAGATGCAGGCCCAACCAACAACTGGGAAGACCCCGCCAAAATGCGCGCCACATTGAACGGTTTGTTCAAAGGCTCCATGCGCGGCCGTACCCTGTATGTAGTGCCTTTTTCAATGGGCCCCTTGGGTAGCCCGATTGCGCACATTGGTGTTGAGTTGTCTGATTCTGCTTATGTGGTTGTGAACATGCGCATGATGACGCGCATGGGCAAGGCCGTGTATGACGTGTTGGGCGAGAACGGTGAGTTTGTGCCTTGTGTACACACCGTGGGCGCTCCTTTGGAAGCTGGTCAGCAAGATGTTGCGTGGCCTTGCAATCCAACCACGAAGTACATTGTTCACTATCCAGAAACCCGTGAAATCTGGTCTTACGGTTCCGGCTATGGCGGCAACGCTTTGCTGGGCAAAAAGTGCTTGGCTTTGCGCATTGCCTCTACCATGGGTCGCGACCAGGGCTGGTTGGCTGAACACATGCTGATCTTGGGTGTTACAAACCCTGAGGGCAAGAAGTACCATGTGGCAGCGGCTTTCCCGTCGGCCTGCGGCAAAACAAACTTCGCCATGTTGATTCCACCCGCATCCATGAAGGGCTGGACCGTGACCACGATCGGTGACGACATTGCCTGGATCAAGCCCGATGCCAATGGCAAACTGCGCGCGATCAATCCTGAAGCCGGTTACTTCGGCGTGGCACCTGGTACCAACACCAAGACCAACTCGAACTGCATGGCTTCACTGAACGCCAATGTAATTTTCACCAACGTGGCCCTGACAGACGACGGCGATGTGTGGTGGGAAGGCCTGTCCAAAGAGGCGCCTGCGCACTTGGTCGACTGGACTGGTCAGGACTGGACCCCAGACTGCGGTCGCAAGGCCTCACACCCCAACGCCCGATTCACCGTGGCCGCGGAGCAAAACCCGGTAATCGACAACAACTGGGACAACCCGGCTGGTGTTGAAATTGATGCCTTCATTTTTGGCGGCCGTCGTTCAACTACCGTGCCTTTGGTCACCGAAGCGCGCAACTGGGTTGAGGGTGTTTACATGGCCGCAACCATGGGTTCGGAAACCACCGCAGCCGCATTTGGACAGCAGGGTGTTGTTCGTCGTGACCCGTTTGCCATGTTGCCATTCTGTGGCTACAACATGTCTGATTACTTCCAGCATTGGCTTGATTTGGGCAAGAAGCTTGAATCGTCTGGCGCCAAGTTGCCCAGTATTTTCTGCGTGAACTGGTTCCGTACCGATGCTGAAGGCAAGTTCATTTGGCCCGGTTTTGGCGAGAACATGCGCGTGTTGAAGTGGGCTTTGGAGCGTGTTGAAGGCAAGGGCAAGGGTGTTGACCACGTGTTTGGTACATCACCTAGCTACGACGACATCTCTTGGGAAGGTCTGGAATTCAGCAAAGAGCAATACGAGTCCATTACCGCGATCGATAAGGCGGCTTGGCTCGAAGAGCTTGACCTGCATGCCGAGTTGTTTGAAAAACTGAAGCACAACTTGCCAGCACAGCTGGAAGAAACCAAAGCGCAAATCGCCAGCCGTTTGGCAGCCTGATTTGGCTTGAACGTTTTGACTTTTTTCTGATACTCCAGAATTAGTCCTATGGCGGGCGCCCACAAGGCGCCCGTTTTCTTTTCTGCGGAATTTCTTCATGTTTGAGAACATTGAGCTGTGGGTGTTGATTGCTTTGTGCGCAGCGGCATTCGGTGCTGGGTTGATTGATGCCATGGTGGGTGGGGGTGGCTTGATTCAAATTCCGGCCCTGTTCGGTTTAATGCCTGGCCAAGGACATGCCACATTGTTGGGCACCAATAAAATTTCCAGTGTGGTTGGAACCACCTTTGCTGCTTACAAGTATGCCAAGGCCATTCAAGTGCCCTGGAATGCAGTATTGCCAGCCACGGCCATGGCTTTGATCGGGGCGTATTGTGGTGCTTATATCGTGACCCAAATTTCAACGGAGGTGTTGCGCTTGATGCTGCCGTTGTTGTTGATTGCGGTAGCGATCTACACCTTTTTGCGCAAAGACCTGGGCAGCGTGCATGCGCCCAAGCTGGACAAGAATCGAGAGCGATTTTTTGGTGCCTGTGTGGGTTTGGCCATTGGGTTTTATGATGGATTTTTCGGCCCGGGCACCGGGTCGTTTTTGATGGTTGCCTTCGTTGTTTTTTTTGGCTTTGATTTTTTGGCGGCAACTGCAGGCGCAAAGATGGTGAACATCGCTTGCAACATTGCATCCTTGGCATGGTTCGCACCGGCCGGGCATGTCATTGTTGCCTTGGGTTTGTTGATGGCGGTGTTCAATTTGGCAGGGGCCAGGGTAGGGGCAAGTTTGGCAATTCGGAAGGGTGCCGGGTTTGTGCGCAAGGCATTGCTGACGGTGGTGTTTCTTTTGATTTTGCGAACCAGCTACGACAGCTACTGGCCGTATGTGAAGGCGTGGCTGAGCTGATTGTTTCACGTGGAACATGTGGGCGAGTCGGTTTTGGAGTGATATGCAGGATTTGCTACATGGATGATCTGAGGCTTGGGTGCTGCACCGGTTGGCCTAAGCAAGCCTTCTGATTCCGGCTTGATGCTTCTGGCGTGTGGCATGCGAAACGCTTAAGCGTCTTCGCATCGACCTTGCAGGTCGCCCCTCGCTGCGAAGCCGCCGGGAAGCCTTGCAAAGCCGGCCAGTCGGTGCAGCACCCAAGCCTCACCTCAGCATCCAAAAGCCTCACTCCGCGCACACACAACGGCTACGTGTCGCCAGTGCGCTCAGGCTGCAATGCCCTCGCGGCGTCGGTCAAGAAAACCTGCCCGTTTGAATTCACCCGCCACGGTCGGCCATAGGCCGGCATCGAGACTCGGCCCGCTTTTTTGCCGAGCGAGGTGAGTCAGGGTGAATCTCAAAAAGGGAAATACAGGTTTTCTGGCGCGAGAGGGCATGCGACTGAGCAAGCTGAGCGCTTTAACAAAGTGGTTGGCTGTTGCGCTGCATCGGGCGTCTCAGTTGTCTGTTTTCTGTTCCACGTGAAACATGTTCGCTTGGGCAAAACCGCACCGAGGCATATAATTGCGCCATTGTCGTCGAATCGGATCAGTCCGGATTCGGCATTTGAATTTTGAATCCCATGTTGGATTCCGGCATCCAATGCCAGGAGTGAAGAATGTTTTATCCCGAAGAGTTTGATGTCATTGTTGTGGGTGGCGGCCATGCCGGTACTGAGGCCGCACTTGCTGCCGCCCGTGCGGGAAGCAAAACCCTGCTATTGACACACAACATCGAAACCCTTGGGCAAATGTCATGCAACCCTTCTATTGGTGGCATTGGCAAGGGCCACTTGGTGAAAGAGGTAGATGCTTTGGGTGGTGCCATGGCGATTGCCACTGATGAAGCAGGCATTCAATTCCGTATTCTCAACAGTTCAAAAGGCCCCGCGGTGCGGGCAACCCGTGCCCAAGCCGATCGAGTGTTGTATCGCCAAGCCATTCGTACACGTCTGGAAAATCAGGCCAGTTTGAGTATATTCCAGCAGTCTGTTGAGGACCTGTTGTTGGATGGCGATCGCGTGTGCGGTGCGGTAACTCAGGTTGGATTGAAGTTCAAAGCCAAGGCAGTTGTACTTACCGCAGGCACCTTTTTGAACGGCAAAATTCATGTGGGTTTGCAGAATTATTCAGCCGGTCGGGCAGGGGATCCTCCCGCGATCGGTTTGGGCATGCGCTTACAGGAAATGAAGTTGCCGCAAGGCCGTCTGAAAACGGGTACCCCACCACGCATTGATGGTCGCAGCATTGATTTTTCAGTGATGCAGGAGCAACCCGGTGACTTGGATCCTGTCCCCGTGTTTTCCTACCTCGGTAACACAGCCATGCATCCACGGCAGTTGCCCTGTTGGATTACGCACACCAACCAGAAAACGCACGACATTATTCGGGGTGGTCTCGACCGAAGCCCGATGTACACTGGTGTGATTGAGGGAGTGGGGCCACGCTATTGCCCATCGATTGAAGACAAAATTCACCGTTTTGCAGACAAGGAATCGCACCAAATTTTCCTGGAGCCCGAGGGCTTAACCACCAATGAGTATTATCCAAATGGTGTGTCTACCTCTTTGCCATTCGATGTGCAGTTGAGCCTGTTGCACTCGATCAAGGGATTGGAGAACGCATACATCATGCGGCCCGGGTATGCGATTGAGTACGATTATTTCGATCCGCGCGCGCTGAAAACCACACTTGAGACCAAAGCCATTGAGGGTTTGTTTTTCGCAGGTCAAATCAATGGCACCACGGGTTACGAAGAGGCGGCCGCCCAGGGTTTGTTGGCAGGTGTGAATGCGGCATTGATGGTGCAGGGCAAAGACCAGTGGACACCCCGCCGTGATGAGGCCTACCTGGGCGTGCTTGTAGACGATTTAACCAGCAAGGGTGTGGCAGAGCCTTACCGCATGTTCACCAGCCGTGCCGAGTACCGTTTAAGCCTGCGTGAAGACAATGCCGATCAACGCCTCACACCAATTGGCCGAAAGCTGGGTTTGGTCGACGACATTCGCTGGAAGGCATTCTCGGAAAAGCGCGAGGCAGTGGAGCAAGAGAAACAGCGTTTACGTTCCACGTGGATCAATCCAAAAATCGTAGCCCAAGCGGAAGCAGAGCGAGTGCTGCACAAAGGCATTGACCGCGAGTACAACCTGTACGATTTGCTCAAGCGCCCGGATGTCAGTTATCAGGATCTCAGTACGCTAAGCAAAGAAAATGGCGAGCTTGCCTTGAGCAAACCATTGCAGCAAAGCGATCTGGTTTCGCAGCTCGAAATTGAAGTGAAGTATGCTGGCTATGTGCTTCGCCAGCAGGCCGAAGTTGAACGGGGTGCAGGCAATGAATCAATTCGCTTGCCAGCGGATTTTGATTATTCCGGTGTGAATGGTTTGAGCAAAGAGGTGCAGCAAAAGCTGAATACGCACAAACCAGAGACGATTGGCCAAGCTGGGCGCATTCAAGGCATCACGCCTGCCGCAATTTCACTGTTGCTGGTGCATTTGAAGAAACGCGATTTGTTGAGCCGAAGTGCCAACCCCATCAAGTCTTCTGACGGAACCACGGAGCAGGTGGCTTGAATTCACTGCACCGAAAACCAAAGTCTGAAACCTTGGGGGCTTCAGACCAGGCACTGCTGGATGACGGAATCGCCCAACTGCGCCTGGGTTTGAATGCCGAGCAACACACTCAGCTGTTCAAATATGGGCAGCTAATCCAGAAATGGAACCGGGTGTATAACCTCACTGCCATCCGCAATAGCCGCGAATTGATTACGCACCATTTGCTTGATTCACTGGCGGTTCTGCCCGAGATATCATTTGCGCTGCAATCCACGTTGCAACCGAAAATTCTGGACGTGGGCGCAGGTGCTGGCCTGCCCGGTCTGGTGCTGGCGATTGCCCAGCCCCAATGGCACGTCACCCTGATTGACACCGTTCAGAAAAAAGCAGCCTTCATGACAGGCCATTGCCAGCCTGGGTTTGAAGAATGCTCAGGCTGTGCATGGTCGGGTCGAGGCGCACCAACCTCCAGCGCAGTTTGATTTGATCTGCTCCCGCGCATTTTCCAGCATCGACAACTTTATCGGGCTGAGTCAGCACCTGTTGATTGATGGCGGGCAGTTTGCAGCCTTGAAGGGCCGAGTGGAAGTCGACAGCGAAGTGCCCGAGGGTTGGCGAATTGAGGCACTTCATCCAATTGAAGTGCCATTCTTGGACGAGGCAAGGCACTTGTTCATGATTAAACGCTAAAATCAAAGCATTCATTCACAGGACAAGAAGATGGCGAAAGTTTTCTGCATTGCCAACCAGAAGGGTGGCGTGGGAAAAACCACCACCGCAGTGAATCTGGCGGCCGGTTTGGCCATGGCCAAACAGCGCGTGTTGCTGGTTGATCTTGATCCCCAAGGCAATGCCACCATGGGTTGCGGTATCGACAAGCGAAGCGTTAAACACACGGTTTACCAGGTGCTGGTGGGCATGGTGGGTGTGGCTGAGGCCACCGTTCGCGCAGAAGGCGAGTTCGATGTGTTGGCTGCCAACCGGGAGTTGGCGGGTGCAGAGGTTGAAATGGTCGAATTCGAAGACCGTGAAATCAAATTGCGCGAAGCCATTGCCCAAGTGGATAGTCAATATGATTTCATTCTGATTGATTGCCCACCCGCATTGTCACTACTCACCTTGAATGCCTTGTGTTGTGCCAACGGTGTCGTCATTCCCATGCAGTGCGAATACTACGCCCTGGAGGGTTTGAGCGACCTGGTCAACACTATCAAGCAAGTGTGTAAAAACCTGAATCCCAATTTGACCATCATTGGATTGCTGCGGGTGATGTACGACCCGCGCATGACATTGGCTCAACAGGTGTCTGCCCAGCTTGAGAAGCATTTCGGCAACAAGGTATTCAAAACCATCATTCCCCGCAATGTACGCTTGGCGGAAGCGCCCAGCTATGGTGTGCCTGGTGTTTTGTTCGACAAGTCCAGCAAAGGTGCAAAAGCCTATCTGGATTTCGCAAACGAAATGGTAGAGCGTCTGGGCTTGCCGATCGCTGCCTAAACTACATGCAGCCTAACTCCATTCAGCAGAAGACATATGAACGCAATTAAACGCAGCAAAGGCCTGGGAAGGGGTCTGGAAGCGCTATTGGGCCCTTCCGGCGACGACGCCAACAAAGACATGGGCGAGCAGGTGATGACCTTGCCTTTGGGCAAGCTGCAGGCCGGTAAGTACCAGCCGCGCTCCCGCATGGATGAGTCATCGCTCATGGAATTGGCCGAATCCATTAAAAGCCAGGGCATCATGCAGCCAATTCTGGTTCGCCCCATTGGCTCAGGAAAGTACGAAATTATTGCAGGTGAGCGCCGCTTCCGTGCCTCCAGATTGGCGGGCTTGGAGGAAGTGCCTGTGTTGGTCCGTGCGGTTCCGGATGAGTCTGCCCTGGCCATGGCCCTGATCGAGAACATTCAGCGAGAGGATTTAAATCCACTTGAGGAAGCCTTGGGCGTTCAGCGACTCATTCGCGAATTCAACTTGACGCATGAAGACGCAGCCCGTGCTATCGGGCGATCCCGCAGTGCAACAAGCAATATGTTGCGTCTGCTCAACTTGGCCGAGCCTGTTCAAACCATGTTGCTGGCTGGCGACATTGAAATGGGGCATGCCCGTGCTTTGCTGGCGTTAACTGCCGCAGAACAGATTGCCTGCGCCAATGAAGTGGTCAACAAGCGCTTGTCCGTGCGCGAAACTGAAAAGCTGGTCAATGACTGGGCCAGCGATGGCGATCGACAAGCCACCAAGCCCAAGCAAACAGCTGATGTGCGTCGCCTGGAAGAGGGCTTGGCCGACTGGTTGGCCAGTGCCGTTCAGTTAAAAGCCAATGCAAACGGCAAGGGCAGTGTTACTATTAAATTCAATAATTTGGATGAGCTGGATGGTGTGCTTCAGCGCATCGGCTTTCCCAAAGAAGAGCTTTGACTTTTGCACCAAATCGGTGTGAAAAATAAGCCGTTTTCGTTTGACGTGGGGGCGTACAAACCCCTATAATCTGGCGGTTTGTCAAAAACACGTGAGCCTTGCGGAAAATACGTATCCGAAAAAGGTTAAATGTGGCAGCGCAGCAAATATGTGGAAAATAGTCGGGCTCCAATGGGTCGTCGGGGTGGCAGTGTGCCTCCTCATGTTGTTGGTGTCCCCAATTCACGCGCAGTCTGCCGCTTGGGGTTTTGTCGCCGTGGCGTTGCCGAGCACATTGTTCGCCGCACGGTTGGCCTTGGGTAGTAAAACCCCCATGGGCGGAACCTTTGTGTTTTTGGCCGGAGAATTCCTGAAGGTTGGCGCAACAATCGCGATCATGTTTGTAGCGAGTCAAGTTGATCCGAACATTGTTTGGTGGTCCTTGATCCTCACAGCGGTCGTCACCCTCAAAAGCTATTTTTTGGCATTTTTCTTGAGATAAGTATGGCATCTTCACCGAATGGGCTAACCCCCTCAGAGTACATCGTCCATCACTTGCAGCATTTCGCTACCGATAAGCAAAAATTTATCGTCGATTTCTCAGTGATCAATCTGGACACGATGTTTTTCTCCATCCTGTCTGGTCTAATCGTGATCTTCATGTTGCGCAAAGCAGCATCCAAAGCCACCTCTGGCGTGCCCGGTCGTTTTCAGGGTTTCGTCGAAATGTTGGTGGAAATGGTTGAAAACCAATCCAAAGCCATTGTGCATGGCGATCGCAGTTTCATTGCTCCTCTCGCATTGACCGTGTTCCTCTGGATCGTGGTCATGAACGCCTTCGACTTGGTGCCTGTTGACCTGATCCCGATGGCTTGGGGTGAACTGCTGTATGCGCTTGGCTTTGCCGCCAGTCCTGGTGATCCCTACATGCGTGTGGTGGCCACGGCCGACTTGAACGGTGCTTTGGGCATGTCCTTGGGCGTGCTGGTCCTGATGCTTTACTACTCGGTAAAAATCAAGGGCGCTGGTGGTTTCGTGCACGAACTGTTTTGCGCCCCCTTCGGTGCAAACCCACTGCTGTGGATCCCTAACTTTGTATTGAACCTCATTGAATTTGCCGCGAAGACCGTGTCCCTGGGCATGCGACTGTTCGGCAACATGTATGCAGGCGAATTGGTGTTCATGCTGATCGCTTTGCTGGGTGGCGCTGCTGCGTTGTCCTTGGGTGGAGCATTCGCCTTCTTGGGCCATGTGTTGGCCGGTACGGTATGGGCGATTTTCCACATTCTGATCGTGTTGCTTCAGGGCTTCATTTTCATGATGTTGACCTTGATCTACATTGGCCAGGCGCATCAGGGCCACTGATCGATTTTTAGTTTTTTTGGTTTTTTTAATTTTTCATTTTTTCAATTTAAGGAGTTGTCATGACTAACGTTGCTTTCGTAGCTCTTGCTTGCGGCATTATCATTGGTTTGGGCGCGATCGGCGCTTGTATCGGTATCGCGATCATGGGTGGTAAGTACCTGGAAGCTTCTGCTCGCCAGCCAGAACTGATGAACGAACTGCAAACAAAAATGTTCGTTTTGGCCGGTCTGATCGACGCCGCGTTCCTGATCGGTGTTGGTATCGCGATGATGTTCGCGTTTGCTAACCCATTTGTTGGTTAATTTACAGCCACTTCCTTCGAACAACACCGCACGAATGTTTTAAGTCCAATTCGTGCGTTTTAGAGGAAACATGCCGTGAACTTAAACGCAACGCTGTTTGCTCAGCTCGTCGTTTTCTTCATCTTGGCGGTCTTTACGATGAAATTCGTATGGCCCCCGCTGATCAAGAGCATCGATGAGCGTGCAAAGAAAATCGCAGACGGCCTGGCCGCTGCAGAACGTGGTAAGCAGGCTTTGGCTGAAGCCGGTCGTAAAGCTGAACAGGAACTGGCTGCTAGCCGTTCCGAGAACCAGCAACGCCTGGCCGAAGCTGAAAAGCGTGCCCAGCAGATTATTGAAGAGGCAAAACAACAAGCCGAAGTTGAGCGCAAGCGAATTCTTGCGCAGGCTGAAGCGGAAGCTGCAAACGAAGCACAACGTGCCCGTGACCAGCTGCGCGATCAGTTGGCAACACTCGTGGTGAAAGGCGCAGAGCAAATCCTGAAGAAGGAAGTGAACGCCCAGGCCCACGCAGATTTGCTGAATCAACTGAAAGCGGAACTGTAAGCCTAACGAGCTAAGGAAACACAACATGGTCGAACTATCCACCATCGCCCGTCCTTACGCTGAAGCAGCGTTTGATGTTGCCAAAACATCGAACTTGAATCAGTGGAGTGATTGGCTACAGTCGTGGTCGGCAGTCGCAAGTAACCCAGACATCAAATTGCTGGTCAGCAACCCTAAGTTGACTGATGAGCAGGTGTTGAAGGTGTTTGTTGAACTGACCAAGACACCGGCGGAAGCGCAAGCAACGAATTTCTTGGGTGCGCTTGTGGAAAATGGCCGTTTGCTGGCCTTGCCAGAAATCGCTCGACAGTTCGAAGAATTGAAGAACAGCCATGAAGGCTCGGCAGACGCAATCATCGCCTCTGCCTTCCCCATGTCTGATGCTGAAGTTCAAAACGTACGTGGTGCATTGGAAAAGAAATTTGGTTCCAAGTTGAACGTCACAGTTCAAGTGGACGAATCGTTGATTGGTGGCGTTTGCGTCACTGTGGGCGATCAAATTTTGGATAGTTCGGTGCGCGGCAAACTCAACGCGATGAAGGCGGCTTTAACAGCCTAACTTGGCCCTCAAACGTAATTGGAGCAATCAATATGCAGATTAATCCCTCTGAGATCAGTGAACTGATCAAGAGCCGGATCGAAGGCCTCGGATCATCGGCCGACATCCGGACACAAGGTACTGTAGTGTCCGTGAGCGACGGTATTTGCCGCGTTCATGGTTTGTCAGATGTGATGCAAGGTGAAATGCTGGAATTCCCAGGCAACACCTTTGGTTTGGCGCTCAACCTGGAACGTGATTCCGTGGGTGTCGTTATTTTGGGTTCTTACGAGCACATTTCTGAAGGCGACCTGGTCAAGTGTACCGGCCGTATTCTGGAAGTGCCCGTAGGCCCTGAACTGCGTGGTCGCGTGGTGAATGCATTGGGTGTGCCAATCGACGGCAAGGGCCCAGTGAACGCCAAGATGACTGACGTGATCGAAAAAGTGGCGCCTGGCGTGATTGATCGTAAGTCAGTTGACCAGCCACTGCAAACTGGTGTGAAAGCGATTGACGCCATGGTTCCAGTTGGCCGCGGCCAGCGTGAACTGATCATTGGCGACCGTCAAACAGGTAAAACAGCTGTTGCGATCGACGCGATCATTAATCAGAAAGGCACCGGCGTAACTTGCGTGTACGTGGCTGTGGGTCAAAAAGCCTCCTCCATCGTGAACGTGTTGCGCAAGCTGGAAGAATTTGGCGCCATGGAGTACACCATTGTTGTGGTGGCTTCCGCATCAGAATCAGCAGCCATGCAATACCTGGCTCCTTACTCTGGTTGCACCATGGGCGAATATTTCCGCGACCGCGGTGAAGACGCCCTGATCGTGTACGACGACTTGTCCAAGCAAGCTGTGGCTTACCGTCAAATTTCCCTGTTGCTGCGTCGTCCACCCGGCCGCGAAGCTTACCCAGGTGACGTGTTCTATCTACACAGCCGTTTGCTCGAGCGCGCATCACGCGTGAACGCCGAATACGTTGAAAAATTCACCAAAGGTGAAGTGAAAGGCAAAACCGGTTCTTTGACCGCCCTGCCAATCATTGAAACCCAGGCTGGTGACGTAACAGCGTTCGTTCCAACCAACGTAATTTCGATTACTGACGGTCAAATCTTCCTGGAAACCGACTTGTTCAACGCCGGTATCCGTCCAGCGATTAACGCGGGTATTTCCGTGTCTCGCGTGGGTGGTGCAGCGCAGACCAAAGTGGTCAAAAAGCTGTCAGGCGGTATTCGTACCGACTTGGCCCAGTACCGTGAATTGGCTGCGTTTGCGCAGTTTGCTTCTGATCTTGACGAAGCAACCCGCCGCCAGCTGGAACGTGGTCGCCGTGTGGTTGAGTTGTTGAAGCAGCCCCAGTACGCTCCATTGAAAACATGGGAAATGGCACTGGCCCTGTTCGCAATCAACAATGGTTATCTGGATGATGTCGAGGTATCGAACGTTCTTCCTTTCGAGGTTTCTCTGCGTCAATTCATGCAGACAAGCCACAAGGACCTGATCGATCGTATCGAGCAGACTTACGAGTTGTCGAAAGACGACGAGCCAAAGCTGCACGAGGCCGTGAAATCATTCAAGAAAACTGGCGCGTATTAATCAGAGCGATCTGATTGTACCCACCGCATAACTCGGAAGGTCTCGTACCTTCCCAGTCATTGGAGGAAATACGATGTCAGGAATGAAGGAAATCCGGACCAAGATCAAGAGCGTGCAAAACACGCGAAAGATCACGAAGGCGATGGAAATGGTGGCTGCGTCCAAAATGCGCAAAGCCCAGGACCGTATGCGTTCGGCTCGTCCCTATGCGGACAAAGTTCGGAATATTTGCGCCAACCTGGCCAAGGCAAACCCTGAATACCGCCATGAATACATGGTGGAGCGCGACGAAATCAAAAACGTGGCTGCAATTGTTGTGACAACTGACAAAGGTTTGTGTGGTGGCTTGAACACCAACATTCTGCGTCTGGTGACCAGCAAGTTTCAGGAGTTGACCGGCAAAGGCGCAAAGGTACGAGCAACCGCAATCGGTACAAAGGGCGCTGGCTTCTTTAACCGGATTGGTGTTGAAGTGACTTCCAAAGTGACGGGTCTTGGCGACAAGCCCCACCTGGAAGCGCTGATCGGTGCAATCAAGGTTCAACTTGATGCATACGTTGCAGGCGAAGTGGATGCCGTTTATTTGGCCTACACCCGCTTTGTAAACACCATGAAGCAAGAAGCCGTGTTCGAGCAACTGCTGCCCTTGGGTGGCGAAAGGCTGCAAGCCGATGAGGGTTCCACGTCGTGGGACTACATCTATGAGCCGGATGCGAAGGCCGTGATTGACGATTTGCTGCTGCGTTACATCGAAGCATTGGTGTATCAGGCTGTGGCAGAAAACATGGCTTCAGAACAATCAGCACGTATGGTTGCGATGAAGGCAGCGTCAGACAACGCCAAGAATGTGATCAGTGAACTGCAACTTACCTACAACAAAGCCCGTCAGGCTGCCATTACGAAAGAATTGGCAGAGATCGTCGGCGGCGCGGCGGCTGTGTAAGCGGAAGTTCGGAACGATTTTGAATTAAGGAAATAACGATGAGTACTGCGACAAACGAAGGAAAAATCGTACAGTGTATCGGCGCGGTGATTGACGTTGAGTTTTCACGCAACAACATGCCGAAAGTGTACGACGCGCTAACCATGGAAGGTTCCGAACTGACACTGGAAGTTCAGCAGCAGCTGGGTGACGGTGTGGTTCGTACCATCTGTTTGGGTGCATCAGACGGCCTGCGCCGTGGCATGGCTGTGACCAACACAGGCAAGCCGATTTCTGTACCCGTGGGCCAAGGCACACTGGGCCGCATCATGGATGTATTGGGTCGCCCAATCGATGAAGCTGGTCCTGTGAACACCGACGCTACACGTGCCATTCACCAGAATGCACCTGCTTTCGACGAGCTGTCACCTTCGACAGAATTGCTCGAAACAGGCATCAAGGTGATCGACTTGATCTGCCCGTTCGCCAAAGGCGGTAAGGTAGGCTTGTTCGGTGGTGCGGGTGTGGGCAAGACCGTGAACATGATGGAATTGATCAACAACATCGCCAAGCAACACGGTGGTTACTCCGTGTTTGCCGGTGTGGGTGAGCGTACTCGTGAGGGTAACGACTTCTACCACGAGATGAAAGATTCCAACGTGTTGGACAAAGTGGCACTGGTGTATGGCCAGATGAACGAGCCTCCCGGCAACCGTCTGCGCGTTGCGCTGACTGGCTTGACAATGGCTGAATACTTCCGTGACGAAGGCCGTGACGTTCTGCTGTTCGTGGACAACATTTACCGCTTTACATTGGCCGGTACCGAAGTGTCTGCGTTGTTGGGTCGTATGCCTTCTGCGGTGGGTTATCAGCCAACACTGGCCGAAGAAATGGGCCGCTTGCAAGAGCGCATTACTTCGACCAAGAAGGGTTCCATTACTTCCGTGCAAGCTGTTTACGTTCCAGCGGATGACTTGACCGACCCGTCACCAGCAACCACGTTTGCTCACTTGGACGCCACAGTTGTGTTGTCTCGTGACATCGCTTCATTGGGTATTTACCCTGCGGTGGATCCACTGGATTCCACATCACGACAGGTTGACCCCAACATCATCGGTGAAGAGCACTACAACGTGGCCCGTGGCGTGCAGCAAACACTGCAGCGTTACAAGGAACTGCGCGATATTATCGCGATTTTGGGTATGGACGAATTGTCTCCAGAAGACAAGTTGGCCGTGGCCCGCGCGCGTAAAATCCAGCGTTTCCTGTCACAGCCTTTCACAGTGGCTGAAGTATTTACCGGTTCACCTGGTAAGTACGTGTCACTGAAGGAAACAATTCGCGGCTTCAAGATGATTGTGAACGGTGAGTGTGACCACTTGCCCGAGCAGGCTTTCTACATGGTAGGTACCATCGACGAAGCCTTCGAAAAAGCCAAGAAAATTCAGTAATCCGACTGGTGTGTCGTGCACCGGCGAAGGTGAAAATCCAAGCCGGTGCCCATCACAAAGGAAATGAGTATGTCGACAATCCACGTGGATGTGGTGAGTGCAGAAGAATCAATCTTCGAAGGTGAAGCAGAGTTTGTTGCTTTGCCCGGAGAGCAGGGTGAGCTGGGTATTTACCCACGTCACACCCCGTTGATTACACGCATCAAGCCCGGTACAGTTCGCATCAAGATTGCAGGTCAGGCTGAGGAAGAAGTGGTGTTTGTGAATGGTGGCGTGTTGGAAGTACAACCCAACTCGGTTACGGTTCTGGCAGACACCGCCCTTCGCGGCAGTGACCTGGATGAAGCCAAAGCAACAGAAGCCAAGCGTTTGGCCGAAGAAGCACTGGCCAATCGCAGTGCGGATATTGACTATGCTCAAGCACAAGCTGAATTGGCTTCCGCGATTGCCCAGTTGCAAGCCATCAAGCGCTTGAGGAAAGTACGCTAAGTAATAGGCGCTGAAGAACCTTAAAACGGTTTCAAGCAGAAAAAGCCACGGTGAGAACCGTGGCTTTTTTCTTGAGCGGACGTACTGTGAATGTGAGTGGAACTACACGGAATGTATTCGCAACATAAATGGCAACCAAGGAGCCATTTATGTACCAACGATTTAATGATTTGTTGAACGACCTTCAGCAAAATCGCCCCAGCAACATGACACCCCAAGGGCGGGTGTTTTTTTTCAATGACCAGCCGGTGCTGCTTCAGAATGGGGAAATGGAGGGAATCAACTGGGTCGATATCCACATTGAATTGAAGCGCTTTCGGCTGGACAATTTGAGTGCTGCCAAAAAGGTGTTGCAGGCCAATCAGGAAATGGGTGCCTCTACCCCGATCCCTTCCTGGTTTGCCATGAATGAAAAAACGGAAAACCTGATTTTCATTAACAGACTGGACTGGCGCCACATTACTTGCAAAATTCTGGAAGATCACATTTTGCGGTGTATTGAACAAATGGGAAGCGCGTTGGCTACCGAGGGTGTGTAAGCCGTTTTGAATGCCCACCGGGTTAGAATAAGGGCATGAAAATTGCCCTGTATT
>NZ_SWKN01000006.1:0-521926 GCF_005871185.1 Limnobacter alexandrii | reverse complement strand
CCACATTACTTGCAAAATTCTGGAAGATCACATTTTGCGGTGTATTGAACAAATGGGAAGCGCGTTGGCTACCGAGGGTGTGTAAGCCGTTTTGAATGCCCACCGGGTTAGAATAAGGGCATGAAAATTGCCCTGTATTCTGATCTGCATCTTGAAACGATGCGCAAATTCCCGGCCTTGGCGGCTGTTCCACAACCCGCCGAGGATGTGGATTTGATGATTCTTGCCGGAGACATTCATCAGGGCACTCAGGGCTTGCAAGCTTTGGCTGAACTGGGCGAGAAACAGCACATATACGTGGCTGGCAACCACGAGTACTACAACCACGACATTGATATCCTTGACGACCATTTGTTCGAGCTGGCCGCCAAGAAGCAATTGAACTACTTGCAGCGCACCAGCGTGGTTATTCAAGGCGTGCGTTTTCTGGGTTGTACCTTGTGGACCGATTTCAATATTCAACCGGGTTGGCGATTCGGTGCCGAGTTGGTGGCCAAGGCGTTCTTGCCCGATTACAAATTGATTCGCATGCGCGGCAAGCAGTTTTCGCCCAGCATGGGCATTGATTTGCATTACCAGAATATTGACTGGCTGGAGTCTGCACTGGCCGCACCGTTTGATGGGAAAACAGTGGTGATTACTCACCATGCGCCGCACCCGCAAAGTATTCATCCCCGGTTTAACTTGAGCCCCATCAACGCTGCTTTTGTCTCTGACCTGAGCCGTTTGATGGGCAAGGCCGATGTGTGGGTGCATGGGCATATGCACGATTCCTTTGATTACACCGTACACAACAACGGCGGCGAAACCCGTGTGTTGGTGAATCCTCGCGGCTATGTGCGTAAAAAGGGCAAAGCACGAAAAATGGAACGCGGGCAGGTGCAGGTGACGCCACAGGCTTTCGAGAATCCGTTTTTTAACCCGAACCTGGTGTTTGAGGTATGAAACTGGCTGCCAACCTGAGTTGGCTTTACACCGAGTTCGACTTTTTGGATCGACTCCAGGCCTGTGCGGAAGACGGATTTCGACATGCCGAGTGCATGTTTCCCTATGAGTATTCGGCTGAACTACTGCGCGACAAGGCTCTTGAGGCGCGGGTGCAATGGGTGTTGATCAACGCACCTGCTGGCAGTTGGGCCGATGGAGATCGAGGCTTGGCGGTTGAACTGGCACGGCGCGATGAATTCAAACGTTCTATTGAGCTAGCCGCACGCTATGCGACAACCTTGGGCGTGCGCAAAGTGCATGTGCTGGCAGGTGTGGTGAATTTGAATGATGAAAAAGCCCTGCGTGCGGCTTGGGACTGCTACGAGGAAAACCTGCTGTGGTTGGCCAGCAGCATGCAGGGTGAGCCAATTGACTGGTTGATTGAACCCATTAACCGGTTTGATGTGCCGGGTTACTTGTTAAACCAGCAGGCCGATGCGCATGAACTGTTGATTCGCTTGAACCGCGCCAACCTGGGCGTGCAAATGGACTTGTATCATTGCCTGCGCACGGAGGGCGAAGTGTTGAACGCGCTGAGCCAATACTTGCCCACTGGTCGTGTGAAGCACATGCAGCTTGCGGGTGTGCCCGGTCGAGATGAGCCGGGGGCCGAGGAATACGCTCAGGTGAGTGCCTTGTTGAAAACATTGGGCTACAACGGCCACATGGGTTGCGAGTATCGACCCAAGGCGGGCACCCGCGATGGCTTGGGCTGGATCCGGAGCGTCGGTTTTTCAGGCACAATGGAGTCCTTCGAAACTTGAGTTTGGGCGGGCAACCGCTGGACAAGTGCGCATGCAAGACGCTGAACTGAAGCAACTGCTCGACAATACCAAAACAATCGCTGTGGTGGGTTTTTCCTCACAGGCCCACAAGCCGAGTTTTTTTGTGGCCAAGTACCTGCAATCGCAGGGCTATCGAATTTTGCCGATCAACCCGGCTTTGCAGGGCCGCCCCAGTGGCTTGATGGGCGAAACCTGTTACCCAGATTTGAAAACAGCGATCGCGGAAACCGGTTTGAAGATTGATTTGGTGGATGTATTTCGCCGTGCCGAACACACCCCCGATGTTTTGGCCCAGGCCATGAATGTGGGCGCCGGCGCCGTGTGGTTGCAGCAGGGCATTCGCAATGACCTGGTGGAAGCCAAGGCCCGCGCAGCGGGTTTGCCCTTTGTGATGGACCGTTGTTTGAAAACCGAACATCAGCGTCTGTTTTTAGTTTGAATTCATAAAATAAGTATGTACGAACATGAGCAGTTTTCAGCCCGTTAAAAATGACACCTTCCTGCGCGCCTTGCGCCGCGAAGCCACCGAGTACACCCCAGTTTGGTTGATGCGCCAAGCTGGCCGCTATTTGCCAGAGTACCGCGCAACACGCGCGAAAGCCGGTAACTTCATGGGTTTGTGCACAAACCCGGAAGCCGCTTGCGAGGTCACTTTGCAGCCGCTGGAACGCTACAAACTGGATGCGGCCATTCTGTTTTCCGACATTTTGACCGTGCCCGATGCCATGGGCCTGGGTTTGTATTTTGCAGAGGGCGAGGGCCCCAAATTTGAGCGCCCCTTGGTGACTGAAGCCGATGTGGCCAAACTGGCGGTGCCTGACATTGGTACCAGCCTGCGATACGTCACCGACGCGGTCAGTACCATTCGAGGTGCCTTGGGTGGACGTGTGCCGCTGATCGGTTTTTCGGGCAGCCCCTGGACCTTGGCCTGTTACATGGTGGAAGGTGGCGGCAGCAGCGATTTCCGCAAGGTAAAAACCATGTTGTACAAGCGCCCGGACCTGATGCACCGCATACTGGAAGTGACCACCGAGGCAGTGAGCCAATACCTGCGCGCTCAAATTGAGGCTGGCGCACAGGCCGTGATGATTTTCGACAGTTGGGGCGGTGCCCTGGCCGATGGTGCATTTCAGAAATTCAGTTTGAACTACATCAAGAGAATCGTTGCCAGTTTGCCACTACAGGCCAACCGCGGCAGCTTTACTGAAGACATTCCATCCATCGTATTCACCAAGGGTGGTGGCCTGTGGCTGGAAGACATTGCATCCAGCGGTGCCAGCGCTGTGGGTGTGGACTGGACTGTGAACCTGGGCCAGGCCCGCGCACGCATTGGCGACCATTGCGCCATTCAGGGCAATCTGGATCCCAATGTGTTGTTTGCCGAGCCAGCTCAAATCGAAGCTGAAGTGGCCAAGGCGCTGGAAAGTTTTGGTGTGCCACAGGCCGGTGCAGGCCATGTCTTTAACTTGGGGCATGGTATTTCCCAGTTCACCAACCCGGACAGTGTTGAGGTGATGGTGAACGCGGTACATGCCTATAGCCGCAAACAAAGGCAGTAAAAACTTGGACTTATGCACATTTTTGGCGCAAGGCGGAAGAAACATTTTTTTGCATTGCACGACGAATGGAAAAGCAGTGCTGTTAGTTAAGTAATTGTTTTAAAAAGATAAAAATGCATTTTACAAAATTTGTACTTTACATGAATTATCACATCCTGTAGCACACCCGTGGATTATTTCCACGGATGTCCACAAAGTTATCCACATTGACTGTTAATTATTTTGTATTCCGTTTAATTCAAGCTAGCTAGTCCATGAACTTAAAGTAAGCTGTGAAGACAGACCCAAACCGAAACACTTCATCTAACCCGATCAAGGGACACACTTTGCTGGTGAATGTGTTGGTTGCTGCACCGCTTCCCAAATCTTTCACGTATCAATGGCACAGTGAACAAACGCCCCGATTCGGGATGCGAGTGATTGTGCCGTGGGGACGCCAGCACCGAATTGGCCTGGTTCGGGGCGTTGCCCCGGATCAGCAAATGGCCGAGAACATCAAACCTGTGCACACGGTGCTTGATGCGGGTCAATATTTGAGCGTTGAATGGCAAGCCTTGATTGAATTTGCTGCCAAGTACTATCACCACCCATTGGGCATGATTGCCCTGGAGGCGCTGCCCAAAGCCTTGCGCGTATTGAATGCCCGTGGTGAAGAACCGGTGATGGTGGCGAAATCACGAGAGCATGCGCAGAAGTTACTGGTCGAGCGCAATGAGCCGGAAGCCAATGCCAAGGCAAACAAAACCAAACCCCCCAAACTTGAAAAACCCGTGTTGAACGCCGAGCAATTGGACGCGGTGGCGCAGTTGTCGAGCGCGCAAGGCTTTCAGCCCTTCCTGCTGTATGGGGTTACAGGCAGCGGCAAGACCGAGGTGTATTTGCACACCGTCGAAGAGCGTTTGAAGCGCGGCGAACAGGTGTTGGTGCTGTTGCCTGAAATCAACCTGACCCCGGCAGCGCAAGCCTTGTACAAAGAACGCTTGGCGCCACACCGGGTTGTGGTGATGCACAGCAACCTGGCCGAGTTGACCCGAACCAAAGCCTGGTTTGAGGCTGCCACAGGCGCAGCCGATGTGATTATTGCGACTCGTTTGGGCGTGCTGACCCCACTGCCACGGCTTGGGATGATTGTGGTGGATGAGGAACATGACCCTTCATACAAACAGCAAGACGGCATGAGATACCATGCCCGCGATTTGGCCCTGATGTTGGCCAAACAGCGCGAGGTGCCGATTGTGTTAGGTTCGGCCACCCCTGCACTGGAAAGCTGGTTGAAGGCCGACACGGGTGCCTATAAACGCCTGAGTTTGAAGAACAGGGCAGTGCTGGGTGCCAGCTTGCCGAAGGTGGAGTTGATCAACACTGCCAACTTTCCAGCCAAGGACGGTTTAAGCGAACCTGCCATGCAGGCGCTGGTACAAAATTTTGAAGCAGGCAAGCAAAGCATCGTGTTCTTGAATCGCCGTGGCTATGCGCCCCAAATGGTGTGCAATGCCTGTGGCTGGGTGGCCAACTGCGACCATTGCACGGCGCACATGGTGTGGCACAAGAATGAGCGCATGCTGCGATGCCACCATTGTGGCGCAGGCCAGCGTGTGCCCACGCACTGCCCCACCTGCGGCAATCAGGATTTGACTGGTTTTGGCCGTGGCACGCAGCGCATTGAAGAAACCCTTGCCGGCCTTTTGCCGACTGCGAACATTCTGCGAATTGATGCCGACAGCACGCGCAACAAGGGGCAAATGGAAGCCTTGTTGCAACAGGCGCACAGCGGGGAGGCCGATGTGCTGGTGGGCACCCAAATGAT
This sequence comes from Limnobacter alexandrii, assembly GCF_005871185.1. Classification (GTDB taxonomy): domain Bacteria; phylum Pseudomonadota; class Gammaproteobacteria; order Burkholderiales; family Burkholderiaceae_B; genus Limnobacter; species Limnobacter alexandrii. The sequence continues at coordinate 516,788 of NZ_SWKN01000006.1, read as the reverse complement.
TGCCAAGGGCCACGACTTTGCCAATGTGACTTTGGTGTTGGCCTTGAATGTGGATGCCTCGCTGTATTCGCACGCTTACCGGGCGCCTGAACGCCTTTTTGCTCAATTGATGCAGGTGGCAGGCCGGGCGGGGCGCAGGGCAGGCGACGCACGCATGGTGGTGCAAACCCGTTACCCCCAGCACCCCTTGTTTGATGCCTTGAAGGCACATGATTACGAAAGCTTTGCCAGCCATGAAATGCAGGCCCGCAAAGACGCACGCATGCCGCCGTTTTCTCACCAGGCCACCATTCGGGCTGACCACAAAAAGCTGGCCAATTGCTTGCAGTTTTTGAGCACAGCGAGGGAGCTGGGTGAACCCTTGGTAGATGCTGACAATCCGGTTTTCATGTGCGACCCTGTGCCCTTGACCGTGGTTCGGGTGGGTGGCATTGAACGCGCGCAAATGCTGATTGAAAGCGAATCCCGGCCTGCCTTGCATCGATTTTTGACCCAATGGTTGGCGCAATTGCACGAGCTACCCGGCAGTGTGCGCTGGTTTTTGGAAGTGGACCCGGTCGATCTGTAAGTTGCCTCTGGTACAGTAATGCCTTCCCTTGGAGTTCCCCCCTGTATGTCTGTTGGCCTGAACAAAGCCCAAAGCGAAGCCGTGAGTTATGTGGATGGTCCCTGCCTGGTGTTGGCGGGTGCGGGTTCGGGTAAAACGCGCGTAATCACCCAGAAAATTGCGCACCTGATCCAAAACAAGGGTGTGAACGCCAAGAACATTGCAGCGGTTACGTTTACCAACAAAGCGGCCAAGGAAATGGAAGAACGCGCTGCCAAGTTGTTGCACGGCAGCGAGGGCAAGGGCCTGTTGGTGTGCACCTTCCACAGCCTGGGCATTCGAATTTTGCGGGAGGAACACAAGCACGCCGGGCTGAAAGCGCGATTTTCAATTCTGGATGCCACCGATACTTATGGCCTGGTGCAACAGTTGTATGGCACCACCGACAAGCAATTGATTCGAAAAGCGCAAAGCGTGATTTCCCTGTGGAAAAACGGCCTTGTCGATCCCGATGCGGCGCTGGCCCAAGCCACCACGGAAGACGAAGGGCAAATTGCCCGCTTGTACAAAAGTTATGAGGCCACGCTGGCGGCTTATCAAGCTGTGGATTTTGATGATTTGATTTTGAAGCCCACGCGCCTGCTCGCCAGCAACGATGAAGTGCGCAACCGTTGGCAAAACCGTTTGCGCTACTTGCTGGTGGATGAGGTGCAAGACACCAATGCCTGCCAGTATGATTTGCTGCGTTTGATTGCCGGGCCACGCGCCATGTTCACAGCGGTGGGTGATGACGACCAGGCCATTTACGCTTGGCGGGGCGCAACGATTGAAAACCTGCGGCAACTGACAGAAGACTACCCGCAGTTGAAAGTGATCAAGCTTGAACAAAATTACCGGTCTACCTTGCGCATTCTGCAAGCCGCCAACAGGCTGATTGAGAACAACCCCAAGCTGTTTCCGAAAACGCTGTGGAGCGACCATGGCCCAGGCGAACCGATTGTGATCAGCCCAATGGCCGATGATGAACACGAGGCCGAACAGGTGGCCATGATGCTGAGTGGGCACCGCTTCGAGCGCCGTGCTAAGTATGGCGACTATGCCATTCTGTACCGAAGTAATTTTCAGGCACGTATTCTGGAACAGGCTTTGCGACGCCAGAAGATTCCGTACATTTTGAGTGGTGGGCAAAGTTTTTTTGAGCGCGCTGAAATTAAAGACGTGATCGCTTATTTGCGTTTGCTGGTGAATCAGGATGATGACCCCGCATTTATTCGCGCGGTGACCACACCCAAGCGCGGCATCGGCCAGAAAACGCTGGAGGCCTTGGGCACCTATGCAGGCACACGCGGGGTTTCATTGTTTGAAGCGCTGTTCGAAACCGGTGCGGAAAGCCATTTGAATGCTGGCATGGTGGATGCGCTGCGCACCTTCGGCACTTTCATCAACAAGCTGGAATACCGTGCACAGCGCGAGCCTGCGCGCGATTTGCTTAACGAGTTGTTGAGCACCATCAAGTACGAAGAGTGGCTTTACGAACAGCAAGACGAGCGCGGTGCGCAAGCCAAGTGGCAAAACGTGCTCGACTTTGTGAAATGGATGGGCGACAAGGGCGAAGAAGAAGGATCAACCTTGCTGGACCTGACCCAGAAAGTGGCCTTGATGACCATGCTGGACCGGCAAGACGATGGCACGCGCCCCGATGCCGTGCAGCTAAGTACCCTGCATGCGGCCAAGGGGCTGGAGTTTCCGCATGTGTTTTTGATTGGTTGCGAAGAAAGTATTTTGCCCAGTTTTGGTGATGGTGAAGGGCGTGAATTGACGGACGACAGGCTGGAAGAAGAACGCCGCCTGATGTACGTGGGCGTAACCCGTGCGCAGCGTAGCCTGAACATTACCTGGTGCAGAAAACGCAAGAAGGCGCGTGAATTGGTGAGTTGTTTTCCGTCGCGGTTTATCAAGGAACTGCAACTGGAAACCGACAAAGACCTGCCCGATGACACACCCAAGATGACCCCGAAACACCGCTTGAGTGCGTTGAAAGGGTTGCTGACAAAGGTCGGTGCCTAGTTTGCACCCAGCGCAGAATTTGCTTTCTGGATCAGCGCCTCGGGGGTAACGGGTTTCAGCAACCACCCCGCAAGGTTGAGGGCTTTGGCCTGTTTAATCATTTCTTTGTCGGAATACGACGTAATCACCACAATGGGTACCATGGCTCCGGTTTTTCGAATTCGGTTGCACAACTCAAGACCGTCCATGCCGGGCATGTCGATGTCAGTGATGATCAGGTCGGGTGCGCCGTTTTCTACGATCTCTCGTATGCCTTCCTGAGCCGATGCCGCAGTGCGCACAACATGACCCGCTTGGGCCAAAATATGTGCGCAGACTTTTCGAATGGTATTGGCATCGTCAATTAGAAGAATATTGGGCATGGTGTGATTTGGCTTGATGGTGATTTATTTTTACCATCATACCGTGCCAGATTGAAAAACCTCGGACTCCAGTACTTTTGCGCCCGGTTCGGCGTTTAGCGCTTCTATCAGCATTGTGCGTGCAAGCATGTCGACTTTCACACTGCGCAAGCGCTTGGGCAAAAGCGGGTTGAACAAGCGGCTGGCCACCAAGCCAATTTCTTCGCCAAGGCGAAACTCTTCACGCTGACCATCAAGCAGCCCAGGGCGTGCAATGACCACGCTCGGAATGCCCGCATTCTTCACCGCTTGTTCAGCTTCGCCCTTGGTGCGCAGGTAAAGGCCTTTGGCTTTGGGATTGGCCATCATGGCCGAATTCAACACGAAACAGGGCACGGCATGCTGGGCGGCCAGCGCTGCAAATTGAGCCACCAGCGTATAGTCCACGAAACGGAATTGCTCGGCAGTTTTGGCCACTTTGATGGTGGTGCCCAAGGTGCAAATGACTGCATCGGCTTGCCACCAGGGGGCTTCTTCAGGAATGGCGTTGAAGTCGATCACCTGGTTGAGCAACTTGGGGTGCGGCGTAATCGGTTTGCGGGTTAGTGCAACCACCTTGCCCACATTGGGATGGGCAAGTGCCTGCGCTAACACGCTGTGACCCACCACGCCAGTGGCGCCCAGCAGCAGCACAGTTTTCTGAATATTCGTTGAACTCAAATCAGGTCCCCAATAAAAAACGCGGCAGTCTTTAGACTAACCGCGTTTCACCGTCAAAGTCCAAAGGCGTTGTTTATGCGCTTTGGGTTTCTTTTTCTGCGGCTTTGCGCTTCTTGCGGGCAATTTGCTTGTCGCGCATTTTCTTCATTTGACCCACGATAATGGCCTGGTAAGTTTCAGGCAATGTGCGCACCATGGCGTCCATGGCCACGGCGTCGGGACCAACCAGCACGCGGCGCTTGTTGCCTTTCACTGCCTTCAGAATGATGTCTGCAGCTTTTTCAGCGCTGGTGATGAAGAATTTTTCGAAGAATTCTTTGCCTTGTTCGGAATCAGCACCTGTGAATTCTTCAATTTCAGGCGATGCCACGCTTTTGCGGGCAATGGCTGTTTTAATGCCGCCTGGGTGAACGCTGGTGGCCGATACGCCGCAGTTCATCATGTCCAGTTCCTGACGCAGGCTTTCCGTGAAGCCGCGCACGGCGAATTTGGTGGAGTTGTAAGTGCTTTGTGTGGGTTGTGCACACAGGCCAAACAAGCTGCTGGTGTTGATAATGTGGCCTTCGCCAGATGCCTTCAGGTGCGGCAAAAATGCTTTGGTACCATACACCACGCCCCAGAAGTTGATGCCCATGATCCACTCGAACTTGTCGTAGTCGATGTGTTCAACCGGGGTTGCGTAGGCCACGCCCGCGTTGTTGAAAATCAGGTTAACCTTGCCGTGATCTTTCGCGGTTTGGTCGGCCCAGGCGTACATGGCTTCGCGGTTGGACACGTCCAGTTGCTGGCTGCTTACTTTGATATTGGGGTTGGCAGCCTTCACCAGTTTGACAGTTTCTGCCAGGCCTTTGGTGTCGACATCAGAGATGGACACATGGCAGCCGTCCTTGGCCAGTTGAAGTGCCAGCGTGCGGCCCATGCCAGAAGCTGCGCCGGTGATTGCGGCCACTTTGCCGTTGAATGATTTCATGTGTCGGTCTCCAATGTGCTGTGTTGTAGCTGTAATTTGACAATCGTGGTTGTCAATTTAATGTTGGGGCTGCATACTGTCAATGCCTATTTTTTGAGTATCTCTTCGAATTATGAATGCGAAAGCACCGGACCAAATTGCCAAAGCCGCAGGGCGCCGTTACCGTGGGGTGTCCAATGAAACCCGCAAGGCCGAACGCCGGCTGAAATTGATTGAAGCCGGCATCAAGGTATTTGGCTCCACGGGCTACCACTCGGCCACCGTGAAGGGTTTGTGCCAGGAAGCGGGTTTGACTGAGCGTTACTTTTACGAAAGTTTCAGCAATGCCGAGGCCCTGTTTACAGCCTGTTACCTGCACATCACCGACACGCTTCGGGAGCGGCTTCAGAACGTGCTGTTGAACATGGAAGCGGACAACCTTGAGTTGGCAACCCGCACCGGGTTGACAGTGTTTTTTACGCAGTTCAAGGAAAGCCCCCAGGCCGCCCGAATTTTGCTGGTCGAGGTGTTGACCGTGAATCGCCATTTGGAAGAGCTTTCACTGAAGACCCTGTACAGCTTTGTTGAAATGCTGGAAACATTGGCGAAACCCTTGATTGAGCAGCGCAAGGATGGCGCCGTGAAGGGGCTTGATTCCACATTGCTGGCTTCTGGCTTGGTGGGTTCGGTGCTTTACATGGCGGCCCGCTGGAGCATGGACGGTTGCAAGAAGCCCGTGGAAGATGTGGTTGAAAATGCCATGCTGATTTTCAAAGGCATTGGTTTGATGTTGACCGACTAATTGTTCAAGGCTGTACGCGAAAAAAAACCCGCCATCGAGCGGGTTTTTTTATTGCTGGTGAGATTCGCCCGAAATTACTTCGCGGCCTCAGCAGCAGGCGCGTCGGCAGCCGGTGCTTCCGCAGCTGGCGCCTCAGGTTCAGGCGCTTTGAAATCAGCGCCTACTTCTTTGCCCATGTAGGCCACGGCACGGGCCACTTCAATGTCGTCCAGGTCAGAATTGCCACCCTTGGCTGGCATGGCGCCGATACCGTTCACCGCGTTTTGCCAGAGGGTGTCGAAGCCTTTGCTCAGTCGGGCAGACCATTGACCCTGATCACCGGTTTTGGGTGCGCCGGCTGCGCCAGCGGTGTGACATGCTGCACAAGCTGCGGCATACACCTCTTGGCCGGTTTTCAGAACCTTGGGCGCGTTTGCGTCTACAAAGTCGACGGTGCCCACAGGTGCCAGACGTGCAGCGATGGATTCTTCGGAAAATGCGTTGCTGCCAGCAGCAGGTTTTTCGCTACTGCTGACATAATAAGCCAGCAAAATAATGACAAAAATCGGGATGACAAACGCGGCAACCACTGCATAGATGAGTTGCTTGGGTGTCTTGATTAGAAGTTCGTGTTCGTTTGAATCGCTCATACGACGTCCTGATTGAAAGCGCTGGTTGAAACGTAATTATTCGGGCTGCACAATACGGGCTGGCCAAGGTTTCGCCCCACGGCATGTACGCAGCTTCAAAACAACTGTAAATTGTATCTTGAAAAAGGCTTTAAACCCAACTATTTATTGCTGAAAATGCAAGCCTGTACTACAGAGGGATGAGATTTTGAAGAGTGCATTGAGCGAGAACCATCGGTATGGTTTGCCCATGGTGGTGGTCCACTGGTTAATGGCGGTGGGCATTTTGACGGCATTTGGCATGGGTTTGTACATGGTGGACATCCCGGGCATTACGCCATTCAAGCTGAAACTATTTAACTGGCACAAGTGGTTGGGCGTGACCTTGTTTGCCTTGGTGCTGTTGCGCATGGTGGTTCGAATGTTGTCGAAAACCCCCAAGTACCCTGCACATTGGGGGCGCAACACAGTGCTGCTGGCCAAGTTGGGGCATTTTGCGCTGTATGTGTTCATGTTGGGCGTGCCGGTTTTTGGCTACCTGTACAGCCTGGCCTCGGGCTACCCGGTGGTGTGGTTGGGTGTAATTGAGTTGCCGGTTTTGATTGAGAAAAACGCGGAACTCAAGGCGCTGTTTAAAACCTTGCATGAACTTTCAGGCAAAGGTTTGGTCTTGTTGGTGGCGGGCCATGTGTTGATGGCCCTGAAACATCACATTCTGGATCGGGATGGTGTTTTGGGTCGCATGATCCCTGGAATGCGCGCGGATTAAACCGCACAAGCCGATTCAGTACCTGCAGGAAACAACATGATTCAACGATTTAGCGCAGTGCTTGCTGGCCTGGCGTTGTCGGCCTTAAACCAGGCCGCGTGGGCTGCCCCGATTGATGTGGCACAAAGCGAGGTCAAGGCAACGTTCAAGCAGTTCAATGTGCCGGTTGGCGGCAATTTCAAGAAATTTGCGGGCGACGTGCAGTTCGACCCGTCCAAGCCCGCGAGTACCCAAGCAACCTTGAGTGTGGACACTGCCAGCTATGATTTGGGCGATCCGGAGTACAACAAAGAAGTTGCCGGCAAAGACTGGTTTGATTCAAAAAACCACCCCAAGGCGACCTTTGTCATTACGGGCGTTACCGGCAGTGGCAACAATTTGCAGGCCACTGGCGATCTAACCATTCGGGGCATCAAAAAGCCTTTGAAGTTTCCGGTAAAAATTCAAACCTCGGGCGGCAAGCACACCTTCACAGGCAAAACAGAGATCAAGCGCCTGGACTACAAAGTGGGTGCGGATGGCGAATGGGGGGACACCACCTTGGTGGCCGATGAAGTATTGATTGATTTCAAGCTGGTGTTGCCAGCCAAATAAAAAGGAGTTTTAGGGATGTTCAAACAAGTATCAAAAACAGTGTTGGGTGGTGCGTTTGCGCTGGGACTGTTGGGCGCAGCAAATGCCGCAGTGGACACGTATGTGATTGACCCAAGCCATACCTTCCCTTCATTTGAAGCGGACCACATGGGCGGGCTTTCATTGTGGCGTGGTCAGTTCGAGAAAACCAAGGGCATGGTGACCCTGGACCGTGCCAACAAAACCGGCACCGTGGACATTGAAATTGATGCGGCCAGCCTTGATTTTGGCCATGGCAAGATGAATGAGCATGCCAAAGACGTGGAGATGTTTGACGTGGAAGCGCACCCCACGATTACCTACAAAGCCAGCAAAATGCGCTTTGAGGGCGACAAACCTGTTGAGGTGCTGGGTGACCTCACCTTGAAAGGCATTACCAAGCCGGTGCCTTTGAAGATCAACACCTTCAAGTGCATCATGCACCCGATGAAAAAAGCCGAAGTGTGCGGCGCTGATGCAGTGGCCGAATTCAAGCGCACGGATTTTGACTTGGGTTATGCCGTGGATCGCGGGTTTTTCCCGGAGGTGAAAGTGTTGATCACCATTGAAGCCGTGAAGCAGCCCAAGTAATTTCAGGCGTTCGAAATGAGAAAGGCCGGTGATTTTGCATCACCGGCCTTTTTATTTGCCGCAGTTTTTATTTGTGGTCTGCAGCGTGTTCCAGTTTCTCGGCTTTGTTGTCACCGCGTGTTTTCCACAGCGAGAACACCACACCACCGGCAATCAAGCCCAGGGTCACGCTGAGTGAGAAGGCAGGCGGGAATTTGCCGATGAAGTTCACCAGGAAAATCTTGCTGCCGATGAACACCAACACCATGGCCAAAGCGTACTTCAGGTAATGGAAGCGATGGATCATCGCGGCCAGGGCAAAGTACAGTGCACGCAAACCCAGAATGGCGAAAATGTTGCTGGTGTAGACAATGAAGGGGTCGGTGGTGATCGCGAAAATCGCGGGCACGGAATCAACCGCAAAGATCAGGTCTACGAACTCGATCAACACCAGGGCCAGCAACAGGGGGGTTGCAAAACGCACCACCTTGCCGGTTTTTGGGTCGGGTTCGTTCACCACAAAGGCGTTGCCACGCAGGCCTTCGGTGACGCGCATGTGTTTGCGCAAAAACTTCAGGATCGGATTGTTTTCAATGTCGGGTTCGCTGTCGGCCATGAACCACATCTTGATACCGGTAATGATCAGGAATGCACCGAACAGGTAGAGCACCCAGCTGAATTCTTTCACCAAGGCTGCACCCAGGCCAATCATGATGGCGCGCAGCACGATCACGCCCAAGATGCCCCAGAACAGCACGCGGTGCTGATACTTTCGGGGAATTGCGAAGAAGGAGAAGATCATGGCGATGACAAACACGTTGTCCATCGACAGTGATTTCTCAATGGCGAAACCGGTGAAGTAGTTCATGCCGCTTTCAGCGCCAAGGTAGTACCAAACCCAGGCACCGAACAAACACGCAGCGGTGATGTAGCCTGCGGACAGCAAGAGGCTTTCCTTGACCTCAATTTCTTTTTCGTCTTTGTGCAGCACGCCGAGGTCGAAGGCGAGCAGTGCGACGACGATGCCGATGAACAACAGCCAAATCCATGTGGCCGTGCCTAAAAAATCGGCATGCATGAATTCCATTAATGCTTCCACTTTGATACTCCATGAAGGTTGAATTAAACACGGCGCCATGATGTAACAGTTGTTGTTTCGGAAAAACCGGTATTTAATGAACTGTTGCTGCGGTTTTTACGAAGTCATTGTTGGAGATGCTGTATGGCCCTGAACTATCGACACTTGCACTATTTCTGGATGGTGGCCAAAGAGGGTGGTTTTGCACGCGCGGCCGAGCGCATGGACATGGCGATTCAAACCATCAGCGCCCAGGTGCGCGAGCTGGAGAAGGATTTGGGCCATCAGTTGTTAAAACCGGAAGGGCGTGGCGTGGCACTGACCGAGGCAGGGCAGATGGCTTTCGCCAAGGCCGAGGAAATTTTCCAGATTGGCCAAAGCCTGCCTGACATGGTGCGGGCTGTGGCCAGTAAACCAGTGCGGCGATTCAGGGTGGGCCTGTGCGATGGCATTTCGAAACTGGCTGTGCATTCCTTGTTGAAACCGGTGTTGAATACCGAGGATTTGCACCTGACTTGCCACGAAGGGGAGCCCGAACAATTGCTGGCTGAATTGGCGCTACACCACCTTGATTTTGTGTTTGCCGGGCAGCCCCCGCCAGCCAACCCCAACCTGCGTATGCAAAGCAGGGTGCTGAACACTGCCACCGTGGACTGGTACGGCGCGTCGAAGTGGGCCAGCAAACACAATGTGAGCCATTTCCCGCAATGCCTGGCCAAATTGCCGGTGCTGTTGCCCACCGGGCATTCCCGTTTGCGGGTGGATTTGAACCACTGGTTTGAGCAGCGGGGCATTGTGCCGCACGTGGTGGGAGAGTTCGAAGACAGTGCTTTGATGTCGGTGTTTGCCGCCAGGGGCTTTGGCGTGTTTCCGGTAAGCCGCCTGGGTGTTTACGACACGGGTACCCTAAGCGGTCTGCGATTGTTGGGGCAATGCGACGACCTGCATGAGGAAATTCATGGCGTGTGGAACGTGAGAGGAATCGACCACCCTTTGGTGGTCGAGTTGTTGAACAGGCTGGATGCTTAAGCTGCTGCCACTGCGGCCTCGATTTCGGCAAAAGTGCTGGCCTTGACGGGGTCCATCACGGGAATTCCCATTTGGCGCGCAATTTGTGTGGAGGAGAACAAGCCCACCACGCGCATTTGACCGGTGCGGTTGTCGACCACCAGTGCGTGTTGGCGATTGTGTTCACGCAGCGTGGCGATGATGTGCCCCACCTCGGCACGCGACACTGCGCCAAATTCCAGGAACTCAAGATCGGGCAGTTTGACCATGACGTCATGCACGGTGAGTTCGGGCACGTTGCGGTTGCTTGACGATGCTTCCTTGATTGCACGCTCCCCAGCCAGGTCATTGGCGGTGAGCAAACCTTGCAAATGGCCGTGGCTGTTGCGAACGAACAGCAGTTTGACGCCACAGACAATCATGGTGGTGCGGGCCTGTTCCAGTGTCTCCGAGCCGGAAATGCTGACGGGGTGGACACGCCGAAGGTCTGTCATGGCGTCGAAGGCTGGCGAATCGGCTGTCAGCTTCAAAGGGCGGCTGGGGTCGCTGACTGTAATGGTGTCAGTGGCGCCAGCGCTGATGTGTTCGAGTGCTTGGTAGTGTTGTCTGATCATGTTGAAACCCTTTTTGACACACAGTGGTGTTGCATCCGCTGGCTTCTTGGGGCCGACGGGTGAATTTGCAGGACGGACTGCATGCAAAAAGGGGGTACAGGCACAAGGGTTTGTTGCCTTGTGTCGTGGCAGTGCAAGCACCGTCCACTAAGAATTTAGTCTACGCCGCTGGCGGAAAGTTTCAAGTCAGTAAAAGCCCGGAGGACACAGGTGAATACCCGTCTATTTCAGCGGTGTGCCCAGGGCATAAGGCAGCAGGTTCATCACTTCCTTGCTGACACCCATGGCCAAGTGGGGGGTGTCAATCTCAATGTGCTCGACATTGGGGCTGAAGCGGTCGATACAGGCTTGCCAACTCACGATGGAGTCTTTCTTGCAATACAGCGCCACGATGGGGCACACAATCGGGTGCTCAAAGCGTTTCAGGGTGCTGTTCTCGATGGACTCCACATCGAGTCCACGAATGTCGTACAGCGTTTTCACGGCAGTGTACTTGGGCCCGCCAATCACCGGGCTGCCGATGGTGACAATGCGGCTTACGTTTTGCTGCACTTCGCGAGCGGCCTCGCGGGCCAGGTAGCCACCCAGGCTCCAGCCCAGCAGTTTGATGGGGGCCTGGGCCTGCTCGGAATGTTCCTTGATGTCGGCGATCACCTGAGGAAGCAATTTGCCTACTTCGCCGTGGTTGAAACCGGCTGACCAATGCACGGCTTTGTAGCCCAGAGAGTCCAGATAGCGCTTGATGAAGGTCATGCTGCTCGAGCTGGCTCCAAAGCCGGGTAGCAACAACACAGTTTGGCCTTGACCCACATTTTTGCGGGCGAGGAAACGCCAGCCCACGGCCAGTTTGGCGGCTTCAAACGGGGTTTTGGCTTCACCCAGCAGCAAGCTGAGTTTGGGTTTGCCAATGGAATTGCCGTAACGTTTCTGGAATTCTGCTTTGTTCATGGGGTGTTACAAGGTTGCGCACACCCGAGAAAATACGGCAAGGCGGGGCTGGGCACAAAGAGGAATTCCTCTAGTGCCTGGCCTTTCACTGCAGAAGGGAGAGGCTTTGATTGGCCAAGCGGATGCGCAGGGCCAGTTCGCGGGCAAGGTTGTTTTGCAAAATTTGGCTCAATTCGGGCTGGTGTTCCAGTAATTGGTCGAATTGCGCAGTGGGCAAAAAAAGCAGGGTGCAGGTGCTGTCTGCGCGCACAGTGGCTGAACGTGGTTTGCGGTCAATCAGTGCCATTTCGCCCACCATGCTGCCCGGGCAAAAGCGCATGAGTCTTTCATTGCTGTGGCCGGTGTGGTGCCACGCGCTTAACTGCCCTTGCAGCAAGACATACAGGCCGCAGGGCTCGGCACCTTCATTGAACAAAGCCTGGCCGGCGGGCAGAGACTTGGCTTTCCAGTGCCTTGTGAACACAGTAATTTGTGCCGGGTTCATGTGGTCGCACAGGTGGCTGTCTCTCAGTGCGGTGTCGGCGGTGCAAGCGGTGTTTTCAGAGACGGCCTGGCCCAGCAAATTATTCTCAATGTGCCAGAAGGCATCATCGATGTGGCCTTGTGTGGCAATGCCCAGGCGTTCAAGGCAACTGCGCAGCAGGGATTCTCCGCCCATGGCCAGTTCCTGGGTGGGTAACACAGCCACGGTGTGGGTGTTGGGCAAACCTTGCTTCACCAGCCGTTCAATGCAGTCGCAGGCGGTGTCGTCGATGTAGCGCAGGTGGGTGAAATCAAGCAGGGCCGATTTCGCAGGTGCCAGTTCATCGTGCAGGCGTATCGCAATGGCGGGGGCGTTGCCAAAAAACAGGCTGCCTTCGAAGCGTACCCAGGCCAAATGCTCAAAGGCGGTATCCAGCTGCTGGCGGTGGGCGCGCGGGCGCATGCTGCGCGAACGTGCGGCCGGTTTGAATTCAATGCTGCGCAAGCCGCTGCCCGATTGTTGTTGAAGAAAATAGGCCGCCACAAACAGCACGCCGACCAAGGTGCCAACCAACAAATTGCTGATGCCGGTAACAAACACCATGCTGAGTACCACCCACACAGTGAAACGCTCGGTGGGGGCCATTTGGCGGCGTGTACCTGATGTTGCAAAGCGTTTTATCAAATGCAGGGTGTTGCCTTGAATCAGAAACAGTGAACTGACTGCCACGGCGGTGGCGAGAATGTGCAGTGGCAATTGCGCGAGAATTGGCCAGGTCAATAGCAACAGTAGGGTAAGCACACCGACGTACCACGCTTCGCTTTGACGGCTTTGGGCACCCACGCCCAAGCCTGCATTGCTTCTGGAAAAATAGTTGGAACTGGGCAGGGCCAAGGCCAGGCCGCACAGCACATTGGTCAATGCAAGGGTATTCAGTTCCTGCCGGGTGTTGTGGCGGGTCCCCAGGGTTTGGTCCACCTGCAACAGCGATTGCATGCTTTCCAGCACCACCAGCAAGGCCAGCACCGCCGCACCCACCAACACCTGAAGTAGCAGGCCGGGTGTGCCCAGCAACAATGCAAACACCTGTTGAAGGCTACCCGCCAGGCTGGGTGCTTGCAACAAGGGGTGGCTGGGCATGGCAGCCACGGTCTGCACGGGCAGGTTTGCGGGCCACACCCACAGCAGCAATGCATGCAGGGCAAAGCCACAGGCCAGGCCGTACACCAGGCCCAGGGGGTTGGGGCGTATGGCGCGGAAGTACAGCAGCACCGCAACTGTGATGGCCGACACACTGAGCGCCATGGGTGAGAAAAGTGCCGGGTTGTTGGTGGCTTCAATGACAGTGGTGTACACCGCAAAACCCAGCATGGCGGGCAGCAATTTGTAGGCTGAGAAAAGGCCCAGTGTGGTGTTCATGCCAATGAGTACCGGGGCGGGCAAAAACTGCATCAGCCTGCCCACGCCTTGTTGTTGCGCCAGCGCAATCAACAGGCCAGCCAGCACAATTTCAAGGGCCAGCAACAGCATGAGCTCCGTGTGGCTGCTGGTAATTTGCAGAAAACCGAGCAGCGAACCGGCAATAATCAGCGCGGTTGAAGAACGCGGTCCGCCAAACTGAACGGGCGCTTTTCCAAGCAGTGCACCCATAAAACCGCCCAGCAGCGCGCTGGCCAAGCCGGCATATATGCCATAGGCCAAACCGGCCTGCCCCAGTGGGGCAAAGGCCAGCATGCCGTACACAATTGCTTGAGCGTATCCACCGAATGCGACCAGTGCGCCCGCTTTGAATTCGGTGTTCAAGGAAGAATTCGCGCAGCCGAAGTTGAGTTGAAACTTAGTCTACGCGAATTGGATTATTTCGAGGTGGGCATGACGAATTCGGCACCTTTCTCGATGCTGTCTGGCCAGCGCTGCATGATGGATTTCTGGCGGGTGTAGAAGCGAACGCCTTCTTCGCCATAGGCGTGCATGTCACCAAAAAGGCTGGCCTTCCAGCCGCCGAAACCGTGCCAGGCCATGGGCACAGGAATGGGTACGTTGATGCCCACCATGCCCACTTGCACCTGACGGCCGAATTCTCGGGCCACATTGCCGTCGCGGGTGTAACAGCTAACGCCGTTGCCATATTGGTGGCTGTTGATCAAATCCAGGCCTTCGGCGAAGTTGGCCACACGCACGCAGCTAAGAACCGGGCCAAAAATTTCTTCCAGGTAAATGCGCATGTTCGGCTTCACGTTGTCGAACAAGGTGCCACCGGTGTAAAAACCGTTTTCGAAGCCTGCGGGTTTTTGGCCGCGACCATCGACCACCAGCGTGGCGCCTTCGTCCACGCCAATCTGCACATAGTCTTCAATGCGCTTCAAGGCTTCTGCGGTCACAATCGGCCCCATTTCGGCGGACAGGTCCATGCCGTCCGTTACTTTGAGTGTTTTCAGGCGGGCGGCCAGTTTGGGGATCAGCTTGTCGCCCACATCACCCACCATCACAGCCACGGAAATGGCCATGCATCGCTCGCCTGCGCTGCCGTAGGCGGCACCGATCAGCGCGTCGGTCACTTGGTCCAGGTCGGCATCTGGCATCACCAGCAAGTGGTTTTTCGCGCCACCCAGGGCTTGCACGCGCTTGCCATTGCGAGCGCCTGTTTCATAAATGAACTTCGCAATGGGGGTGGAGCCCACAAAGCTAAGTGCGGCCACGTCAGGGTGGTTTAGCAGGGTTTCCACGGCCAGTTTGTCGCCATGTACCACGTTGAATACGCCATCGGGCAGGCCTGCTTCTTTCAGCAAATTGGCCATGAAGTTGGCTGCGCTGGGGTCACGTTCGCTGGGCTTGAGAATGAAGGTGTTGCCGCAGGCAATGGCCACGGGGAACATCCAGCACGGCACCATGCAGGGGAAGTTGAAAGGGGTAATGCCAGCTACTACGCCCACAGGCTGGCGCAGCGTCCAGTTGTCGATGTTGGTGGACACCTGTTCGGTGTAATCGCCTTTCAGCAACTGCGGAATGCCGCAGGCAAATTCAATGATGTCAATGCCGCGGCTGACTTCGCCTTGCGCGTCTGTGAATACTTTGCCGTGCTCGGCGGTGATGATGGCCGCCAGTTCGTCGCGGTGCTGGTTCATCAAGGCCAAGAACTTGTTCATGATACGCACGCGCTGCAATGGCGGCTTGTTGGCCCAGGCAGGCAGCGCGGCTTTGGCGGCTTCCACGGCATTGTTCACGGTGGCGATATCGGCCAGCTCAACCTGGCGGGCCACAGCGCCCAGCGACGGGTTGAACACATTGGCTGTTTTGCTGCCAGCAATGCTCACAGTGTTGCCGTTGATGAAGTGGGCGACAGTTTGATCGTTCTTGTAGGGTTGCATGTGTCTGGGCCTGCTTGTTTGCTTCGGAAGACGGACATTGTCGCGCAAGCCGGGTGCGGGTTGAATCGGTGCTAACACCAAGCTTTCAAAAATTTTCGGTGCATTGGCAAGACATGGGCAATTTACCGAAGGCTGTCGGTAAAGCCCTGATCTTTAATCCAATTCCCATCTAGGGAGGTACTAATTACACAAGGCATGCCTCGATGCATGCCCAGAATGAAAGCAGAGGAGACAGCAGTGATTACAGGCTTGATGAATGAGGCCGCGTTGCGGCGTGGGCTGCGGGCGGGCGCCGCCAGCGTTGTACTGTTGGTGTTGGCGGGTTGCCTTGGCAGCAGCAACAACGACATTGCCGGCACCGATGGCCGCACCAACCCGAACGAAAACAACCCCAACCTGAAATACGATGTGAGCATTACCCGAACCACTTACGGTGTGCCGCACATTCGGGCCAAAGACTATGGCAGTTTGGGCTATGGGCAGGGTTATGCCTTTGCGCAAGACAACCTGTGTGTGTTTCTTGAAGACCTGTTGACCATTCGCGGCGAGCGCTCCCGTTTTTTTGGCCCCGATGGCACCTACACCATTGAACCCAATGGTTCGACCGCCAACAATGTGGCCAGCGATTTTTTCTGGAAAAGCCTGTTTGCTTTTGAAGAAGAGGGTGCTGATGGTATAACCCGTAACGCTTGGCAGCGCACCCGTGACAAAACCATTCCTGACTTTCAAAATGTGGTGGCTGGTTATGCCGACGGAGTGAACCGTTACATTACCGAGCTGAAAGCCGGAGAGCATGAGTACGAGCAAGCCGACGGCAGCAAGGTACCTGCGCATGCCGCTTGTGCCGATGCTGAATGGCTAGCCCCGATTACCACGGACGACATGTACCGCCGCTTTGTGCGCTTGGCGGTGTTGGCCAGCAGCTCGGTGTTTGTGACTGAAATTGGCAATGCCCAACCCCCAGGTGTGCTGCCAGGTTTGCCTGGCGGCGGTGGTGCCCCTTCGCTACCGGTGGCCAGTGCCGGTAAAAAAGCCAAAACGCCCGGTGTTGCCGAGCAAGTGGCATTGTTGAAGGCCAACCCGAACCCCTTCACTGCCATGCAGAACAAGGACCACTTTGGCAGCAATATGTACGCCTTCGGCAAGGATGCAACCGCCAATGGTCAATCGCTGGTGTACGGCAACCCCCACTTTCCGTGGAAGGGCACGGAGCGCTTGTACTTGAGCCACAACATTCTGGAACTGAATGGCGAAAAGGCCATGGACATCATGGGCGTGGGCCTTTACGGCGTGCCCGCGGTGCTGATTGGCTTTAATGAGCACGTGGCCTGGAGCCACACGGTTTCAACGGCTTTCCGCTTTACGCTTTACCAGTTGCAAATTAACCCGGCCAACCCCACCCAGTACATGTATGAGGGTGAGATGCGCGACATGATCGCGCTGCCCACTGAAATTGAAGTGAAGCAGGCCGATGGCAGCATCACCAAAATGCAGCGCACCATGTACCGCAGCCACTATGGGCCTATGTTGGTGCTGGAAGCCAGCGGTGTACCAGTGTTGGGTTGGAACCAGTTGATGGCATTTACCCTGCGAGATGCGAACCTGGAAAATGATCGACTGATCAACCAGTTTGCCAAGTGGAACCTGGCCAAATCGCTGGAGGAGTTTGTTGACCTGCATGCCAGTGAATTGGGGGTACCTTGGGTGAATACCGTGGCCAGCGGTCCCGGCAAGCCTGCCTATTATGGTGATGTGACTGTGGTGCCGCATGTGACTGATGAAAAAATTGCGGATTGCGCCGCCGAGCCATTCAACACCGTGGTGGGTCAGCTTTCACCAGGCTTGCCTGTGCTGAATGGTTCTCGCGAGGCCTGTGAATGGGGCAGTGATCCTGATGCGCCGGCGCCCGGCATTTTTGGCCCGGGCAATCTGCCTACGCTTCAGCGTGACGACTACGTGACCAATTGCAACGACAGCCATTGGTTAAGCAACCCACGCCAGCCGCTGACCGGTTTCAACCGCATTATTGGCGATGAGAATGCCGAGCGCACACTGCGCACCCGCTTGTGCACCCTTCAAGCGGAACGCCGATTGGGCGGCGGAGATGGCCTACCCGGCAACCGGTTCACGCAAGACAACCTCAAAGAAATTGCGCTGAACAGCGAGATTTATTCAGCCACCTTGGCCAAGCAGTCTGTGGTGGATGCATTGTGCCAGGTGCCCGTGTTGTTGAGCACCGGCTTGATGCCAGTTCAAACCGCAGACGCCTGCGCTGCCTTGGGGGCCTGGGATGGCAAGGCCAACCTGGACAGCAAAGGTGCGCACCTGTGGCGTGAGTTCTGGAGCCGAGCCATTGCCAACCCGGGTGGTTTGCCCGTGGGCGTGCCGCAACTGCATTTGCCGTTTGATGTGCCGGTGCCTTTGTCATTGCCCACCAATTTGTGGGCCAATGGCTTCAATGTGGCTGACCCTGTGAACACACCCAACACACTGAACCTTGTAAACCCCTTCACCGCTGCAGCTTTGGCTGATGCAATTTTGGCGGTGCAGGCAGCTGGCTTTGCGCTGGACGAGCCTTTGGGCAATATCCAGAAATCGGGCGTGCAAGCCAGTGCCACGCCAATTTTTGGCGGCACAAGCCCGGAAGGAGCTTTCACGATTGTGAGCACTGAGCCTGACCGACTGAATTCGGAAGGCTACAAAGTGACTTACGGCAACAGTTACATTCAGGCTGTAACCTGGGATGACAACGGCAAGCCACAGGCTGATGCCATGTTGACTTATTCGCTGTCGACCGACCCTGCCAACCCTCACTTTGATGACTACACCAAGGCCTATTCAGAGAAAAACTGGGCGCGTTTGCCGTACACCAATGCTCAAATTCAAGCTGCCAAAGTGGGTGAAACCAAGGTGCTTCAGGTGCCAAGGGCGTCAAACTGAGCGTGTTAAAAATGTTAAATTGATAAATATTGTAAAGTAAGAATATAAGGGGGCAAAAGCCCCCTTTTTATTGGATTGTTCACATTTAAAGCGCGCATCGTGATTCAACCAGCACTTCGGTTTGAACATGACATGTCGATCTTTTGGATACGTAGCGCGCGATTTCTCACAGCCATTTTTTGTGTATTTATTGCCCTTTCCACCAGTGCGTGGGCGGGAGAGCCCCGCATCGCAGTTTCGAAAACCCCCTTGTCGCTTCCGTTTTTTGTCGCCAAAGAAAAAAACCTGTTTGCAAAACACAAGGTGGAGCCACAGCTGATCGAGTGTTTGGGCGGTAATCGTTGCATGAAAGAGCTTAACGAGGGGCGTGCCGACATGGCCACAGCATCGGATTTGCCTTTCATGTTTGCTGCTTATCAAGGCAAACCCATCAGCCTGATCACCACTTTTGTGACCAACAAAGAAGACATGAAATTCATTGTCCGAAAATCGGTAGTGAAAGGGGGAGTTCAAGCCTTGGCAGGCAAGCGAATTGGCTACGTGGAAAAGGCCTCTTCGCATTACTACATGGATTTGTTTTTGCTCTACCAGGGAATAGACCCGAGAACGGTAGTGCCCGTGCCAATGGGGGCGGAGGCTTTGGCTGATGCGCTGATCAAGGGCGATGTCGACGCCATTTCCGTGTGGGAACCTTGGGGGCAGGTGGCTTTGCGCATGGGTGGGCCAGAGGTGGCCGTGATGAGCGTGCCCAAGTTGTACAGCCAGACTTTTAATTTGATGGCGACCAATCAGTATCGCTTAACCCAGGCAAAACGAACACAGGCCGTATTGACTGCACTGGATGAGGCAATCCAGTTCATCAAGAAAAACCCCAATGAAGCCAAGCAAATTTTGGTGCGCAACGCGGGGGTAGATCTTGATGTAATCAAGGCGACCTGGCCCACTTACCAATTTGAGTTGAGTTTGCAGCAGTCACTGTTGACCACAGTTCAGGGTGAAGCCCGTTGGGCTCGCCGCGAAGGACATGTGGACAATTCATTGGCTGAGCCAGAATTCTTGAACTTCATTGACTCAAGCCTGCTGAGGAAAATAAAACCTGCTGCGGTGGATTTCGTGTACCCATGAAACCGATTCTGCGTTTAAACCATGGGGTGAGCATCGCCCTTTTGTTGTTGTTCGGAATGGTTGCACTGGCCAGCGTGGTGGTTTGGTCGATTGATGCGCAACGCATGGAAATGCACGAGCAGAACAAGGCGGCACGCAAGATATCCCGATTGAGCACGCGCATGCTGGTGTTGACGCATACGGTCTCTACTTACGTGACAGACACCAATTTGCGCCAATGGTGGGTTGTCCACCAGTCAATGACCGATGAACTGGAGCAGCTGCATTTTTCCGAGGAAGCCAGTGATCTGGCCAAGCGACTCGAGGAGCGTTTGGCTGACTTGGCCGTGCTGTTCAGTGGTTATTCTCACTTGACCAGTTTGAATGAAACCGCGCTGGAAGAGCGGCGCAGCAGTGTGCTTGTGGACCGGTTGATTTCTGAAGCAGAGCAGTTGGCCGAGATCAGCTACAAGGTGTCGGATGCGGCGTTTGCCCAGCAGGAAGCGCTGACGCAGAAGCGCAGGAATGTGTTGTCAATATTTGTGGTTTTGTTCGCTTTGAACTCGCTTCTGCTGCTTTTGTTAATTCGTTTTCGCGTGGTGGCACCCCTTCAGAAAATTGAGCATGCAGCCCAGCAGATGCGCAACGGCAATTTGCAGGTGCGTTGCGAATTGCCCGAAGGTGATGAGTTGGGCGATGTGGCTGCAGCGCTGGACAAGCTTGCCATTGAATTGAGCGCACGTCTTGATGACTTGACAGCCACAACCCACTTGTTGGAGGTGGCTGGTCGCATGTGCGGCGTGGGCGCCTGGACATTGAATGTCAACACCAACGAGCTTCGCTGGTCCAGGCAGATTTACGACATTGTGGAGGCAGACTTTACTCATCAGCCTACGCTTGAGGAGGCAATGAGCCTGTATCCGAGCGATTCAGCGGAGAAGCTGTCCAATGCCATGGCCGATGCGGTGCGAACCGGCAAGGATCTGAACATTGAACTGCAATTCAGAACCTACAAAGGCAATTTGATTTGGGTGCATGTGTTTGGCGAAATTACTTTTCAAGGCGAGGGCAGCCACGCCAAGCCGTGGATGATTCGCGGCGCCTTTCAAAACATCACCGAGCGCCGACGGGTTGAAGAGGAAATTCGCCACGCCCAATTGTTGGCAGAATCGGCCAGCAAAGCCAAAGGCGAATTCTTGTCCAATATCAGCCATGAAATTCGCACTTCATTGAATGCGGTGGTGGGGCTCGCGTACATCCTGAAACAAAGCAAGCTAGATTCTTCCCAACTTGATTTTGTTGAAAAGCTTGAGAATGCTGGTCGTGGTTTGATCGATTTGGTCAGCGGCGTGCTGGATGTGTCCAAGATTGAAGCAGGCGCCATGGAGCTTGAGAGGCGGCCGTTTTCTGTTCGCCATTTGGTGGATTCCCTGGCCGATTTGATGACAGGTGCCGTGGCCGACAGGTCGCTTGAACTGGTGGTGTCTGTGGCGCCCAATGTGCCCGATTCACTGGTGGGTGACGAAACCAAACTGAGGCAGGTGCTCGTGAATTTGGCGGGCAATGCGGTCAAGTTTACCGAAAATGGTTATGTCAAAGTGGGGGTTACGCTGGATCAGCTGGATACTCACCATTGCGTGTTGCGCTTCATCATTCAAGACACGGGCCTGGGCATGGATGCAGGCGCCATGAAACGTCTGTTCCAGTCCTTTTCTCAAGCCGATTCGTCCATTTCGCGTCGGTTCGGGGGCACTGGTATTGGTTTGGCTTTAAGTCAGAAGCTGGTGGAGTTGATGGGCGGTACCATTTCTGCTGTGAGTGCACCGGGGCAGGGCAGCCTGTTTGCTTTTTCATTGATGTTGACCTTGGGCGACACTGCAGCCACTCAACAAAGCAAATTCGAACTGGATTGTGATGTGGTGGTGGTGGACAGCTTTAAACCGCAACTGGAGAGCGTGAATGAGATGCTTCTATGGTGTGGTGTTTCGGCTCAAAGTTTCGTTAACTCGCAACAGGCCTTGAGTATGGCACCTGGCCTGCGCACCCGCTTGTTTGTGGTCAACAGCAATTTGAGTGGAATGAGTGGGCTTGAATTTGCCAGCAAGTTGAAAGCCGCCAACAAGCCGGGTTTGGTCAAAGTGGCACTGATGGCGTGGCCCAAAGAAGTAGAGCAACTGCAAGTGGCCTTGTCCAATGGCCAACTCGATTCCGTTTTGCTTAAACCTGTTTCCTTTCTTGCTTTGAGCAATGTGTTGCAAGAGCTTACTGGCACTGGTTCAAGCAAAACCAACGCTGTCCAACGTCTGCAAAATCAAAATGAGCTGATGTTTCTCGCTGGCCTAACAGTGTTGGCTGTGGATGACCACAAACTGAATTTGATGATCCTGAAAAAAATTCTTGAAACACATGGCGCCAAAGTCATTCTTGCTGAATCTGGAAAAGCCGCCATTCAGGTTCTAGGAGAATCCAATCACGTGGGCGTTGATGTCTGTTTAATGGATGTACAAATGCCTGAAATGGATGGGATGCAAACCTGCCAGTACTTGCGTGACCAATTGGGTTTGCGTCAGTTGCCCATTCTTGCCCTGACCGCAGGCGTGATGCAAGCGGATCACCAAATGGCGCTGGCTGCCGGTATGGATGAGGTGCTGGTCAAGCCTTTGCAAATCGACAAGGTACTAGACGCAGTGAAGCGCTGGGGTACACATCTGAAACTCAAGGCCCAACTACACTAAATGTTAATTTGTGAAATTATGTAAAGTAACAAACTGAAGGGTCGAATCCCCCCTTATTCAGCCATGCGAACGGTTCTCATCGATGCAACATGGAGTTGTTAAATCGAGAGGGCTGTCGCAATGAAACAGTTTGGGTTCAGCACTTGGGTCTTTTCCTTGCTGCTCGCTTTTCTTCTTGCCGCCCAAAGTGCGGAGGCGGCGCAATCCGTGCGTTTTGCAGTGCCCCAAACGCCGATGTCTTTGCCATTTTATGTGGCTGCAGAACGAAAGTTCTTCGAGAAGTATCAGGTTAAACCGGTGCTGGTCGAATGTAAAAGTGGTCGGGATTGCCTGCAGGCCCTTGGCCGTGGAGCGGCAGATTTGGCAGGTTCGTCTGAATTGCCTGTCATGTTCGCGGCCTTCGAGGACAAGCCAATTTCAGTGTTGGCCTCTTTCGCCAACAACAAAGACAATCTCAAATTTCTCGTGTCTCGTACTTTGCTTAACGATGGCAAGTTAAACCTTGTTGGCAAGCGAATTGGCTATGTGCCCAAATCGGCGTCGCATTACTACATGGATATTTTCCTGTTGTTCAAGGGCATCGATCCCAAGCAGGTTATCAAGGTACCCATGGCGGTGTCCGAGCTGCCAAAGGCCATGTTGAAAGGCAGTGTGGACGCCATCGCTGTTTGGGAGCCGTGGGCAGTAAAAATAATGCAGCAAGGGGGCCATGACATTGCACTGGTGCCAGCCCCCTTTTTGTACACCCAAACATTCAATCTAAGTGTGCGCAATCAATTCAAGCACATGCAACCGAGAGAGGTGCATGGCGTAATGAAGGCCCTGGACGATGCCGTGAATTACATTCGCGATTACCCCTCGCGGGCGCAGTCCACGCTGCTTAGATACAAACTGGCCAATCAGGAATACATTGACAGCAACTGGCAAGCGTACAACTTTCGGATTGCCTTGCAGCAGTCGCTGGTGAGTACCCTTCAGGGTCAGGCCCGATGGGCCAAACGCGAGGGCCATGTTCGCAGCGGTGTGGCGAGAGAACCGGAGTACTTGAATTATATTGACGCAAGCTTCCTGAGAGAACACAAATCGGACCGTGTGGATTTTGTGTATCGCTGAACGATTTTTATCCGGGTAATTTGCAAATGAACAACGTGATCGAGTACCTGCCACATGGCTTTTGTATTGCATGGAATCCGCAACTGCTGGCCATGCATGTTATCTCAGACCTATTAATTGCAATCGCTTATTTCTCGATCCCGATTGGTATTGTGTATGTCGCCAAGCGGCGACCTGACGCAGAATTGCAGCCCATTTATTACCTGTTCGCCGCATTCATTCTGGCCTGTGGTGTTACACACGTGATGGGTATTCTGACCCTGTGGGTTCCGTTGTATTACACGCAGGGCATTACAAAAATAATCACCGCCCTTGTGTCAGTGGCCACTGCAATTTACCTGTTGCCCAAACTAAAACACATTATGGCCTTACCCGACCTTGGCAAGTTGACTCAAATTAATTCGGCACTGGCTCAGGAAATCGTGTCCCGACGTCAAAGTGAGGCGTCGCTAAGGAAGTCTCAGGAACTTGCCCTGCAGGCTCAGAAAACACAAGCCGCTTTTCTGGCCAATATGAGCCATGAAATTCGTACGCCCATGAATGGCGTGTTGGGTACGCTCGACCTGCTGCTCGACACAGAATTGAAACCCGAGCAGCTTCAGCTTGCTGCGGCCTCCAAGCGCAGTGCAGCCTCCTTGCTCAGCCTGCTCAACGACATTCTCGATATTTCAAAAGTGGAAAGCGGGCAAATGACCCTGCGCCACAATCCGCTTGAAATTTCTGAAGTACTTGCTGATGTAGAGGCCGCCCTGAGTTTTGATGCACAAAGCAAAAAGATTGAATTGCAGTGCTCGGCAGGGGCATTGCCCAGCACCACTTACCTGGGCGATTCGGTGCGGCTGCGGCAAATTCTATTGAACCTGGTGGGCAATGCCATCAAGTTCACTGATGTGGGTTTTGTTAAAGTCAGTTGCCGGGAAGTGTCCCGAATCGGGCAACAGGCGGTGCTTGAATTCACGGTGAAAGACACCGGGGTGGGCATCGCGCCAGAGCATCAAAAAAACCTGTTTAAACGTTTCACGCAGGTCGACAATTCCAGCACCCGGCGTGCGCAAGGCAGCGGCCTTGGCTTGGCCATTGTGAAGGAACTGGTGGAGCTTATGGGTGGGCAGGTGCAGTTGAAAAGTGCGCTGAATCAGGGAACCGAGCTTGTGTTTACTTTGAAGTTGGTGGTTCAAACCCCAATTGAGACGGATGCTGGAAAACGCCTTGCCGAATTGGCTGTCGTTGCACCAGTGACTGGGCAATTTCGAGGAAAAATTCTGGTGGTTGAAGACGCAGCCATGAACCAGATGGTGGTGTGCAAAGTACTGGAACGACTTGGCCTTGAATCCAGAATTGCCAACAACGGACAAGAGGCGCTTGACTTGCTTGCCAAGGAATCATTCGACCTGGTGTTGATGGATGGACAAATGCCAGTGATGGACGGATATGAGGCCACCAAATCCATTCGAAGTGGCGCGGTGCCTGGGGTCAACCAAAACATACCCGTGGTGGCGCTTACTGCGCATGCCATGGTAGGTGAAGACAAAAAATGCCTGGATGCTGGCATGAATGACTACCTGACCAAACCACTGGATCGCAGCAAGCTGATCGAAGTGTTGGCCAAATACCTGCCCGAGGTGTGAAATTGCTTCAGTGGCCCGGCATGCTTTTGCGCAGCGACAACAGGTGTTGGGTAATCTGGTTTAAGGAATTGACCGCCTGGGTGCAGCAAGCAGCGTCACTCTGTTTTGCGGCTTGCTCAAGTAACATGACTTCGGGCAGAAATCTGATCAAACCCAGGTTCTGTGCAATGCCTTTAAAATAATGCGCTTTGCTCGCAAGCTCGGCGAAGTCCTCTTCGCGAATTCGCTTAAGTAGATGTGGCTGCTCGGCAGAAAACTCGTCGAGAAACAAATCAAGAATTTCGATCAGCAAGGCAGAATCTCCACAAAGGCGATCCAGCGTGGTTTCCAAATCGATTTCCGGCGACAAACTGCTCAAATTCATTGGTAGGTCGTGATAGGTAAAGTTACGAATTAGTTTACTTCAGATTGTTCATTCGCTCTTCATGTTCCTTGCGCAGAATTTTCCGCAACGCTGCATTCGCATGCCGCTTCTTTTCCTCGTCGGTGCGGGGCTCCAGGGGCGGCACTTTGCCAGGTGAGCCATCGGCATTCATGGCCACCATGGTGAAAAAGCAGCTGTTGGTGTGCGTGGCAATGCCTTTGTGAATGTCTTCTGAAACCACCTTGATCCCCACTTCCATTGAGGTGTTGCCGGTGTAATTCACGCTGGCCAAAAACGTCACCAATTCGCCCACGCGAATGGGCTGGCGAAACAGCACCCGGTCGACCGACAAGGTGACCACATACATGCCCGCATAGCGGCTTGCACAGGCGTAGGCCACTTGATCGAGCAATTTCAGAATATGCCCCCCATGCACTTTGCCGCTGAAGTTGGCCATGTCGGGAGTCATCAGCACCGTCATGCTGAGCTGGTGGTTGGGAAAGGGCATGGTAACGGGCACGCATGAGTGGTTGAAGAACGCAGTGTAGCGTGCTTGCAGGCGTAGTGACACGTCTACAATGGGCCTTGAGTTTATTTGCGGAGAATGCCTTGGCTGCAGAGCTAACCAAATACGCCATCTGGTTGCTAAGCCCTTTGGGGTTGTGGATTGCCTTGTCCATGTTCGGCATGGTGCTGCCAAGCCCCTGGCGCGCGCGGGTAGTTGTTTTGGCCCAGTTGCAGTTGTTGGCGTTCAGCCTGCCCTGGGTGGGTGAAGCCCTGCTGGGTCCTTTGGAAGACGAGGCCTTGGTCATGGAGGCCAGCCGACCTTTGGCTGAACAAGTGGACGCCATTGTGGTGTTGGGTGGTGGGCTGGAGGGCACATACGCTGGTGTGCGCGCACTGCCAGATGTGAACGACGCAGGCGACCGGGTTTGGCAAGGCGCAAGGTTGTACAAGCAGGGTATTGCCCCGCGCCTGGTGCTCAGCGGCGGGCAATTTTCAGCCGACCCGCGCAAGGAAGCCGAAGCCCCCGGCATGAAAATGTTCATGCTCGACATGGGCGTGCCAGACCAGGCCATGTTGATCGAAGACCAATCGCGCACCACTTTCGAGAATGCACTTCGCACCCGAGAATTATTGGGTGAAGGCGAGCGCAGCATTGCGCTGGTCACCTCGGCCTTCCACATGGGCCGTTCGGTGTTGTGGTTTGAAAAAGCGGGCTTTACCGTGTACCCGGTGCGCACCGACATCCGTGTGTTGAACGAAGACCGCGCATTTTGGGAATGGCTACCCAAACCTCAGGCCCTGGACGAAAGCACCATTGCGATTAAAGAGCACCTGGGCCGTTTGCAGTTGAAAGTGAGTGGTGCCTATGAATCGGGGGGCAGCCAGTGAAGGTGTTCAAATTGTATTGTGGTGTGTTGATTGCTTTGTGTTTTGCAAACGCAGCGCATGCAGGCCCGGTGCTTGAATCAATCAAAAAGCGCGATGCCGTGCGCTGCGGCGTCAGCAGTGGTGTGGCCGGTTTTTCTGCCTTGGGCAGCGACGGGCAGTGGCGCGGGCTGGATGTGGCTGTGTGCCGTGCCGTGGCCGCAGCCGTGCTGGGCGACGCTCAGAAAGTGCAGTTTACGCCGCTTAGTTCGCAACAGCGTTTTGCCGCGCTGCAGGCTGGGCAAATCGATATCCTTTCACGCAACACCACCTGGACATTAAGCCGTGATGCTGGTTTGAATGCACACTTTGCCGCGATCACCTATTACGATGGGCAAGGCATTTTGATGCACAAACGCTTTGGCGTGAAAAGCGCCAAAGAATTGAAGGGCGCTGAAATATGTGTGCAGTCAGGCACCACCAACGAGAAAAACCTGAGTACTTACCTGGGCACGCAAGGCATCACAGCCAAGGCCATTGTTTACGACAACTTCGAGGCGGCTTACAAAGCTTTTTTCAGTGGGCGTTGCCAGGCTTTTTCAACCGATGTGTCGGCACTGATTGGTTTGAAAAGCAGCCAGAGCGGCAAGCCCGATGATTACGTGGTGCTGCCTGAAGTGTTTTCCAAAGAACCACTGGGCCCTGCCGTGCAGCGTGGGGATGACGAGTTTTTCGCCATCGTGAAGTGGGTGGTGTTTGCGATGATCGAAGCCGAAGAACTGGGTGTGGGAAAAGCCAACATCGACGAAGCGCTGAACAGCAAAAACCCGGCCGTGCAGCGCTTGCTGGGCGGTGCAGAAAACCTGGGCAAGCCACTGGGCTTGCCGCGCGACTGGGTGGTAAAAATTCTTCAACAAGTGGGCAATTACGGCGAGGTGTTCGAGGCCAATTTGGGCAGGCAATCGCCTTTGAAACTGGAGCGTGGTTTGAACGCCTTGTGGACTCAGGGCGGGCTGATGTATGCCCCACCTTTGCGTTGAAGGTGTGCACCGGTGAACTTTGAATTCCTGACCGACCCCGCCGGTTTTGGCCTCAGTGAAGGCTGGCTGCAAGTGGCCTTCAGCTCGCCCTACTGGCAAATACTGTTGGCGGGTTTGCTCAACACACTGAAGGTGGGCTTGCCTGCCTTGGTGCTAAGCACCCTGTTGGGCCTGTTCATTGGCTTGGGGCAGTTGGCCCACCACCCGCTATTGAAAGGTTTGTGCAGGGGCTATATCAACCTGTTTCGAAATGTGCCCTTGTTGCTTCAACTGCTGGCCATTTACTTTGCCATCACCCAGTTTTTGCCCATTGCCAGCCAGGCCTGGTCTTGGGGCGACTCGGTGTTCTTAAGCAAAAGCGGTTTGGCTTTTCCCACATTTTCCGAGGCACCTGTGCGCGGGCGTTTTTCGATCGAAGGCGGCTGGGTACTCAGCCCGGAATACCTGGCCGTGCTGCTTGCACTGGTGGTGTACACCGCTGCCTTTGTTGCTGAAGTTGTGCGTGCGGGGGTACAAGCCGTGAAGCCTGGCATGCGGCAAGGTGCTTTGGCTTTGGGCCTGAACACCGCCCAAACTACCCGCTACGTGGTGTTGCCTTTGGCCTTGCGCGTGGTGGTGCCTTCATTGTCCAACCAGTATTTGAATTTGCTTAAAAATGCATCGCTGGGTGTGGCGGTGGGCTATCCGGAATTGGTGTCCGTGGCCAACACGGCAATTAATCAAAGTGGCAAAGCTGTGGAGTGCGTGCTGATTATCTTGATCACTTACGCCCTGTTGAGCGCTGTGGCTGCTGGTTTGATGAATGTGCTCAACGCACGTGTGAATCGGGGGGCCTTGTGAACCCCGCCGTGTTGCTTAATCGTTTTCTGTGGGTGGCCTTGCCCGTGTTGTTGGCCCCATTGGCCTGGGCGCTATTGGATTGGGCACTGCTTAGTGCGGTGTTTCGCCCTGATTTGCAAGCCTGCCAACAAGCTGCGGGGCAGGGTGCCTGCTGGGGCGTGGTGGCTGAAAAATGGCGCCTTATTTTGTTTGGCCGTTACCCGGTAGAAGAACAATGGCGCGCAGCCACGGTGCTGGTGGTGTGGTCGGCCTTGTTGTTCGCAACCGCCGCCCGAATTTTCAAGCCCAACACAGCGTTCACCTTGTGGGCAATCGCAGTGCCCTTAAGCGCCGCATTGCTTCATGGTGGTTTTGCCACCATGCCCACGGTGCCCACCAACCTGTGGGGTGGCTTGCCACTTACCTTGATCTTAAGCACTGTGGGGTTTGGCTTGGCATTTCCGCTGGCGCTGTTGCTGGCCTTGGGGCGGCAATCGCCATTTGCACCCTTGCGGCGGTTTTGCATTGCCTACATCGAGTTGCTGCGCGCTTTGCCGCTGGTCACCGTGCTGTTTCTCGCTGCATTTGTATTGCCCTTGTGGCTGCCCGGCGAGGGGCTAGATTTGTTTACACGCGTGCTGCTGACCATTGCCCTGTTTAGCGCCGCTTATTTGGCAGAAGTGTTGCGTGGTGGATTGCAAGCGGTGCCGCAGGGCCAAGGCCAAGCCGCCAAGGCGCTGGGTTTGAATGTGGTTCAGCGCAATGTACATGTGGTGTTGCCGCAGGCCATACGTGCATGCCTGCCCAGCCTGACCAACAGTTTTGTCACCTTGTTCAAGGAATGTTCACTGGTCACCATCGTGGCTTTGTTTGAATTGACTGGTTCGCTCAGCCTTGCATTGGCTGGCGATGTACAGTGGCGCAGTTTTTACCTGGAAGGGTATTTGTTCATTGGGCTGGTGTACTGGGCCTATTGCTTTGGCTTGTCGAAAACGGTCAAATAGAACACAGGGCTGTCACCGTTAGAGTTGAATTTCTAGCGCGAAAAATGCATTCAGTGTACATTTGTTCACTAATAGTCCGGAGACAACGCATGAGCAAAAAAGAAACACCCAGCACTGGCGAAAAACTGGAAGGCACCTTGATGTTTGTGGGTGACACCATTGCGCAAGCCACCACCCGCGTGCATGAATTTCACAGGGCCATCAGCGACATGCCATTCAAGGCTGTGGGTACAGCCACGCTCAATGCCAGCAAACCTGTTGAATCGGTTCACAATGAAATTACCGACCTGGTGTATGGCGCTGTGCGCGAGGCCGGTAAAGGCGTGTTTTCCGGTGCGGCCTGGGTAGTGCGGCAAGCCAACCAAAGTTTGGCCTCGCCACAAATTATCGACCAGGCCATGGGTGGCGAGTTGATGGACGATGTGGACCACCTACCCGTGCCCAGCGTACCGAATGCAAAAACCGACAAACGGATCTCTGCCATTTCAAGTGCAATCAATGGTGTGTTTGGTGACCATTTGGTGGCCACACGCAACCCCATGCAAGTGCACATGAATCTGTATGCCAACGGTCAGGCTTTGGAAGCAGACCAGGCCGCACTGATGGCGCAGTTTCCCGATGCACAAAACCATCTCGTTATTTTTGTGCATGGCCTGTGCTGCAACGAAGACAGCTGGCAGATGTATTACAACCCCAGCGAGCCCGCCACACGCCCTTATGGCGAGAAGCTGCAAGACGATTTCCCGGTCACTTCGCTTTACCTGCGTTACAACACCGGCCGCAACATTGATTCCAATGCCCGTCAGTTCAAGCGCATGTTGAACAAGCTGGTGCGCAACTGGCCCGTGGCTGTTGAAGGCATTACCCTGGTGGGCCACAGCATGGGAGGTTTGGTCAGTCGTGCGGTGGTTGAAGCGCTGACTGATGACGACATTATTTTGAAGCGCGCCATTCGCGATGTGGTGTGTTTGGGTTCTCCACATGCTGGCGCACCGCTGGCCCGTTTGGCTGCGGCAGGCGAGCAATTGTTTGGCAAATTTGAATTGTCCAAACCCATTGGGCGGGTGTTGGGCGTGCGTTCACGCGGCATTCGTGATCTGGATCATGGCCTTGGTGCCCTGCAAACCCGCGACGGGCAAGAAGTGATGTTTCACCTCATCGGCTCTACGATTGGCGACCACACCTCATCGTGGTTGAACACCACCGTGGGCGATGGTTTGGTGACTCCCGATTCTGCATTGGCCGACGACAGTGGCAAAGCACAACGGGTCACCTTTGCGCAAAAGCACCACATGACTTTGCTGAACGATCCCGATGTCTTTCTTGAATTGAAAATGGTGTTGCGCCAGCACCTGCGCCCGCGCTTAGGGTGAAACCTGGCGGCGCGATTAAAGGTTGTAAGTGGAGGTTTTGCTTTCCTGCAAGAACACGCGCTGTGTGGTCAGCAGGTAGTTCACCAACAGGTCAGCGTAGGTGCGCTTGAATTTCGATTCACGCATGCCCGTCTCCACCAGGTTCAGGCCATAGTATTTCAGGGCGAGGTGGGCTTGCTGACATTCTTTGGTCCAGCAATCCAGCGGTTCAAGAATTTGATTCACCGCGTCTTGAAAGCCAGTGGTGAAGTTCAGGAAGTCCGCTTCATTCATGTCTTCAATCAATTCCAGCGCATTGTGCTCAGCATGCATGTGTTGTGCATGCGCGCCATTGCGTGGCCGGGTTTGAAACACATTCAAGAATTGAAACAGCAGTGGTTCGGGCAAATGCGAACTGGGTACGCCGTACAACAACTGCACACGGCTTAAGTCAATTTGCAACTGCATGGCGAACAGGCCGCTGACGTTGCGGGAACTCAATGCCCAGCAGGCACCCAGCGTTTCAAAAAACACCTCGCGCTCGAAGGAGTACTTTTTGTAAGGGCTGCTGTGCAGCACTTGGTAGGGTGCTCGAATGGTCATGCTGAATCCAGTGCCTTGCCGTTCATCGTTTATGTATTGTCGTCGGCAAATTACTGGTGTGGCATCGCATAGGTGAGGGTTCACCGTTTACGGGGAGGTTCACCATTTGTGGGGATAGGTTTCCCCTAGGCGGGGGTGGCTTTCTCAGCCAACTCCGAATATTTCTTCACCAAGGCAGGCCACACGGTGCGAATTTGATCCAGCACTTCTCTGGCTTCGACGGTTTGATTGTTCAAGCCTTGTTCAAATTCGCGGAATATTTGGTGCAAGGCTTTTTCGCCCAGCAGGGCCAGAAGGCTCACCATGGAATGTATTTCACGCACGAAGGCGGCTTCGTCCAGCTGGTCTAAGTGCCCACGCAACTTGGCGGGCAGGTCGGCACAGTGCTCCATGAACAAATTGGGCAAGGCAGGTGGTCTGGGTGTTGCCTGCTGTGCAGCGTGCCTGGGCAATGCCACTTCGGTGCGCAGCAGCTCGGCCAAGGTGGCATACAGTTCGCGTGCCTCCACAGGCTTGGCAATGAAGTCGTCCATGCCCAAATCCAGACAGCGGTTGCGTATTTCCGAGAAGGCATGCCCGGTCAGCCCTACGAGAGGGGTGTCCATCCAGCGGGTTTGGTCGCGCAGCCATTCTGTAAACTCATAGCCATCCATCACCGGCATTTCAAGATCGGTGATGATCACGTCAAAGTCGGGCGCATCGTCTGGGTCCAGCAATTCAACTGCCTCCTGGCCGTGCGCGCACATGGTCACTTGCATGCCTGCTGCCGTTAGGTAGGAGCACACCAGTTCCTGGTTCACTGGGTGGTCTTCAAGCACCAAAGCCCGCTTGCCTTGCAAGGTGTCCGGGTACTCGCGCACTTTGTTTGACTGTTCGACTGGCTGAAACTCCGGCCGAGGTGCCGCGCAAATGTCTTGCATCAACACCGGGTGGGCCAGGTGCAGTAATTGTTTGCTCAGTTCAATGGGAAGCAGTTGAAGCAGAGT
Organism: Limnobacter alexandrii; assembly: GCF_005871185.1. Taxonomy (GTDB): domain Bacteria; phylum Pseudomonadota; class Gammaproteobacteria; order Burkholderiales; family Burkholderiaceae_B; genus Limnobacter; species Limnobacter alexandrii. The sequence continues at coordinate 484,265 of NZ_SWKN01000006.1, read as the reverse complement.
GCTGTCGGCTGACAGCAGGTCTCGGTCTATGGCCACCACGCGCAAAGCCGGGTTGCTCAGGTGCTCTAGGAGTTCGGCGGGCAGCGGCTCGCCAGGGTCCAGCAAATCGGATTGCAGCAACACCCAGTCGCAGCTGTTCTCATCCAAATGCCGCATGCACTGACCCAGGGTGCTTACCAGGGTGGCTTCCATGCCAGTGGCATGCAGCACCGACATGACGCAATCGGCCACAGGCCCAGGCTGGTGCAACAGCACACCGCTTTGGTAGCCCAGTGGCAAGGGTTCAATCAATATATCGCTGTCATACACCACCGGCACCGAGAACCAGAAACAACTGCCCACACCCGGCGTGCTTTCCACTGAAATTTCGCCACCCATGCGAATCACCAACTCGCGGGCAATACTCAAGCCCAAGCCCGTGCCGCCATACACACGGCTTACGCTTGAATCACCTTGTGCAAATTTCTCGAAAATACGGTCTACCTGCGATTTGCTCAAGCCCTGGCCTGTGTCGTGCACTTCGATGCGCAAATCAAGCCCGCTGTCCGAGCGGGTTTGCAGTTTCGAATACACCCGCACTGAACCACTTTCCGTGAACTTCACAGCATTGCTCAGCAGGTTGCTGAGCACCTGCCGCAAGCGGGAAGGGTCGCCCACCAGGCGCTGGCCCAGCTGATTGGAATAACCGGGTGAAATCTCGTTCAGCAACATCAGTTTGCGGCTGGCAGCCTGGCTTTGCACGGCAAGAAATGAATTGGCCAGTACTTCATCCAGCGTAAACGGAATGTGCTCGAATTCCACCATGCCCGCTTCGGCCTTGGAGTAATCCAGAATGTCGTTGAGCAAACCCAGCAGCGATCTCGCCGCGTCTTGCACTTTCAACAGGTAGTTGCGCTCTTGCTCGGGCAAATCGGATTTCAAGGTGAGCGCGGTCATGCCCAAAATGGCATTCATGGGCGTTCTGATCTCATGGCTCATATTGGCCAACAACATGCCGCGCGCTTCCACTTGCGCTTCGGCGCGTTCTCGCCCCATTTTTGCCTCCAGCGCAATCAACTCGGCAGACCGCGCCGCTTCCCCTTGTTCCAGTTCGCGTTTGAATGAGCCAATCATCAGGGCAAAGCCCTTGACCAGGTTGCTCATCTCGGTCACAAAGCGTGGTTCAGGCAAGGTGACGTTGTAATTGCCTTGCGCAATTTGTTTGCTCACCTTGTTCAGGTCGCGCAAGGGGGCCACCACAAATCGTTGAAGCACCGCCAGGCCAAGCAGGGCCATCAGCGTTACCAGCAAGCCCAGGTACAGGTCGAAATTGGCAGTGGCTTTGATGTTGTCTGCCTGCTCGGCGATTACGGTTTGAAAGCCAAGCTCGACTGCACGAATTCGGCCCTGAATTTCAGCGCGAATGGCATTGCTCATGCCCAGGTATTCTTCCGAGAACAACATTTGAATGGCCAGGTCGTCGCGCACCGGCGCCTCTGAGACATACTTGCCGGCCTCCGGGTTGTACAGGCCTTGGGTGAGGGCAAACACAATTTGCTCACGTTCGCGCAGCTTGCGGCTTAAGGCCAGAATATTGTCCACTGAGGCCTTAAGCTCTCCGCTCAAGTTGGGGGCTACGTTTTGTGGGGCAAGCAGGCGGCTTTCCAGGGTTTCGCCCTCAGCCGGCATCAGCGGAACAGCTTGAGTGTTACCGGCAATCAGCTTGCTCCAGTATACATTGTCGACAGGTTGGGCGTACTTGCGCGCACCGGCGTGTGCATCCAGCAGTTCGTAGTAGTTCACCAGGTGCTGGCTGTTTTTACTGACCACAAAGGCGGCCACCAAAGTTTGCAGTGCATCGAATTCCGATTGCAGCAGGCGCAATTCATTGATGGCATTCAGGCGGGCAGTGAGTAGTGCTGTTTGCGAGGTTTGCAACTGGTCGGCACGCTCGCCCATCCACACATTGGAGGCCAAGCCAAGCAAAGTGGCAAACAACACGAATCGAAACAGGGTCGCCAGCTTCATCAAGCAACAAGGGCAAGTGTGGACAAGCCCCTATTCTTACCGGAAAAGCTTAGTGCGTGTGTAGTGATTGCAAAATCAGCCAGAAAGCAGCAATGATCATGACCGCCGCAAAGCTTCGGCGCAGGGCTTTTTCAGGCAGGTAGTGGGCAATGGCCACCCCGGCAGACACGGTAAACAAGCCGCCGAAAGCGAGGGGTAAACCCAATTCCCAGTTCACGCGATGCGCGTTGGCATACGTGGTCAATGCCATGACTGAACTTGGGGCCACCAGCGCCAGCGACAAAGCCTGGGCCGTGGTTTGGGTGTGCTTGAACACCGTGGTTAACATGGGTGTGGCCACCAGGCCGCCGCCCATGCCCAGCAAACCCATGCTGGTGCCACCCAGTACGCCAACCAAGGGCATGGTGGCCGTGCGGGGTTGATCGCTGTTGTTTGCAGTGGCACTGGGGTTCTTGCGCAGCAACAGCATGCGCAGGCCCACGGCCAGAATGAACAGGTTGAATATCCAGTGCAGTACATCTTGATCAAGTTGCACGGCCAGCTTGGCAGTTAGCCAGGTGGTCACGGTGGCAGTGATACCAATCGCCGCCACGGCCAGCCAGGGCAGCTTGTGGTGTTGGTTGTAGCGCCACCAGCCAATCAGCAAATTGGGCACCATCAACACCAGTGCAGTGCCTTGGGCCAAGGCCTGGTCCATGCCAAACCCGATAATAAAAAGCGGGACGGCGATAATGCCGCCCCCAATACCAAACAGCCCACCGAAGAAACCCAAAGCCGCGCCCAACGACAAAACAAGGAGCAAATCAGGAAGAGCGAGCCAAGACATGGGGTGGTGTGCCGTAAATGTGGAAGCGCTCAGTTTATTCGTTATAAAAATATCTACAATGATTCAATATTTAAAATATTATTAACAAATACGCACGAATCAATGTGAGGTTTTCTTGAAGCAACTGTCCGACCTTGCCTTTTTCACTGAACTGGTGCGCCATGAAAGCTTGGCCAGCGCCGCCATGGCGTTTGATGTAACACCGCCTGCCGTTAGCCGCCGCTTGGCTGCACTGGAAAAAAGGCTGGGTGTGCGTTTGCTTCACCGCAGCACCCGGCGCATAGGTTTAAGTGCAGAGGGCGAGCGTTACCTGGCCGAGGGTGCCAATATTCTTCGCCAAATTGATGTGTTGGAAGCCACCTTGCGTGCCGGGCAAGATACCCCGCGTGGCCTGCTGCGGGTGAATGCCAGTTTGGGTTTTGGTCGCAAACATGTGGCCAATGTGGTGTCGGCTTACCATGCCGAGTTTCCGGCCGTGGAAGTGATACTGGAACTGACCGACCACCCGATTGATTTGATTGAGGGCGGTTTTGATTTGTCGGTGCGATTTGGCGAGCCACCAGACCAACGGTTGATTGCCCAAAAACTGGCCAGCAACCGCCGTGTGTTGTGTGCCGCGCCTTCGTATCTGGCCCTGGCAGGGCAGTTGAATACACCCGCCGATTTAACCCGCCATGATTGCCTGGTAATTCGGCAAGAGAACCACACCTTCAACAACTGGCAACTGCGCAATGGCAAACAGGAAACCAGCGTGAAGGTGCACGGGCCGGTCAGCTCGAACGACGGTGATGTGTCCGTGCAATGGGCCTTGCAGGGCAAGGGCGTGTTGCTGCGCTCTGAATGGGATATTCAGCAAGAACTAAAAACCGGTGCGCTGGTGCGTGTGTTGCCCGACTGGGCGGGTGCACCGGCCGACATTTTCGCCGTGTGCCCCTATGCCAACCCCATGCCCGCCAAAACCCGCGAATTCATTCGGGTAACCCGCGAGGTGTTGGCCAGCAAGGCAGGGTTTATTGTTTAGCCATTGATGGTTTACTTGTTAACAGCCACACCCAATTCCATCGGCACGGTTTTTTCATCACTCGCCTCGGTTTCTTTGGGGGCGTCGGTTTTTACGCGCTCGGCGGGAACACCCGCTGTGGTCAGCCCCGTGCTGACCACTTGCTGGCGCTGTGTGGCCAAGGCTTGCAATTGCGCAGCGCTGACTTCTTCAGAATTTTGCAGCTTTTGCGCCAGCACGGCATAAAAGTTTTTGCCTTTCAGGGCATTCACTTCTGAATCGCTCAACTCGCGTGTGTCTTTAAACAGGTTGGTAATTTGGCCCAGCGCCTTGCCTGCCACGCCCTGTTCCAGTTGGCCCGGGTTGGCCTTTCTGAAGCCTGTTTTTAGCGAGGCCAATTCACCGCCACTGAAGCGTTTTTCGAACAACGCTTCCAGTGCTTTTTGAGTGGCGTCGTTGTTCAAGGCCAAGGGGCCAGGGTTCTCGTTGGCTTCCAGTTTCTCGCCAGCTTGAACCGCCACGGCACGGCGCATTTGCAAGTTTTGAATGGCAGTTTTGTCGGCGGGTGCCCATGTGCCTTGTACGGTCAGCGCAAGGTTTGGGCGGGTGGTTAATGCTTCACCCAACTTCTTCAGGCCTTCGCGTTGTGAAGGGCTTAGCGTGTTGGCGCCAGCAGTGAACTCAATCTTGCCCAGCTCATCGGCATCGCCACCACCAAACAAGGCACCCAGTGCGCGGAAAGGGGCAGTTACTATTTTGGTCAGCACATTGCCAATGGCCTTCCACACAATGGCACCATAGCTAAACTGTGGGTCGTTCAAGTCGCCAGTAATGGGCAGGCCCAAATCGATGCGACCGTTGCTGTCTTCCAGAATGGCAATGGCCAGTTCAAGCGGCAGGTCTCGGCCCTGTGGGCTCTGCACACGCTCACCCAGTTTCAGTTTGTCGACGATCACCTGGTTGCTGCTGTTCAACTGTTGGTTTTCAATGTTGTACACCAGGTTCAGCGACAACTTGCCCGACTCAATTTTGCGGTTGGCAAACGTGCCTGAATAGGGCGTTAAATTGCGCATTTCCACATTGCTGAATTTCACGGCAACGTCCATGTAATTGGTGGGGTCGAGCAGGTTGATGGTGCCTTGCGCATCGGCCTCGCCGAATTCGTCAACCGCGCCTTTCAGGGCCAGCTCGCCGCGCGTGCCCGGCTTGTTGGACAAACCATTCACCACACCTTCCAGGCTGTGAATGCGTGTGCCAAACGGAATGAACAGCGATTCATCTGCAAAGTCCATTTCACTGTTGACGATGTTGAAGCGGTCAATGTTGACTGCGAATGCGGGGGGCGAGTTGTCGGCGCCTTTCGCTGGTTCAGGTGTTTGTGCGGTCGCGGTTTTCGGTTCTTCCTTGTTCACCAAAATGCGGCTGATGTTGGTCGATTTGTCTTTCGCAATTAACAGTGCCGTATCCAGGCCTTCAAGCGTTAAGCGTTGAATGTTCAGGCCTTGAGCATTCACACGCAGGCCAGGCGTGAACAGCTTTTTGAATTCGAAAAACGAGTTGTTGGTGCCCGCTTCATTCAGCCGCAGGCTGCCAATCGTCAAGCTGCCCGCATAGCCTTGTTCTTTGGCGTTGTAGGTGGCTTTGCCCTTGGTGTAAATGGCGCCGCTCACCAGGTTCAATTTGGCAAACTGGGCGATGAAAGGCTGTGCGGGCTTCAGCGCCAGTGCATTCACTTCCACATTCATTTGTGTGGCGGTGGTGCTGGGGTTGATGGTGCCATTCACTGCAATGCTGCCGCCACTGGCCACATTCAGGCTGGCCTTCAAGGGCAGGTTTTTTGAAAGGTCTTGAGTGACACCGCTTGTTGATACTGCAATATTGTTCAGACCAATGTTCAGCGCAGGGCTCACAGTTTGGTCTTGAATGTTCGCTTGAATGCCAGAAAGGTCGATGGTGTTGACGGCATACGTCCAAGGCTTGGATTCCTCGGCAGTCGCGCCTTCGGCCTCAGCTTGTTTTTCCGCTGGTTTGGCTGGGGGAATCCAGTCGTTAATCGCGGCCATCAAATCAAGTTCGCCCTTGGCATTGCGCTTTACATTCACTTGCCCGCCTTTCAGCGTTGCTGCGTTCACCTCGGCATGTTGCTCGGTCAGGTCGACCGCGATTGGCCCCACCTCAATGGCGTCGAGCCCAATTGCTTTGGCCTTGTTGCTGTGGTTCAGTTGCAAGCCCGCCAGCACAATGCCTGCCAACTCGGCCTTGTTGGTTTGCAAATTAAAGCTTGCGTTGTTGATGTTCAACTTGTTGAATTGAGCCGCAGCACTGGCACCTTGCGGTTTGGCTGCAATATTGAATTCGCGCACTTCAGCATTGATGTTGTTGATGAACACCTTAGGCGGAATTTCCTCGCTGGCGTCTTTCAGGTTTACATCAAAATCCAAAGCCAGGTCGGCGCTGCCAGCCGGTGGAGCTGTGGGCAGCAAGGGGGCCAGCAACGGTTCCAGCTTCGCAATGTTCAAGCCGGTGAGTGAAAACTCGCCCACCGCTGAAGGGTCAGCCAACTGAATTTGCGCGCGCAGTTTCAACTCCGCATCCAGACCGGTGACTGCATTCAGAACAAAGTCGCCATCGTTTTCTGAACGGGTGGCCAGGTCGCGTAACTCCAGGTTCAGCGGGGCAAATGTGGTTTTCAAACCGTCGGGTTTGCGGCGGTCCTCAAAATTTACCGCGGCATCGGAAATCAGCAGGTGGCTAAGCAAAAAGGCAGGTGGCTCGGTGTTCTCTTCCTCTTCGGGCTCGTCGGTTTTAAAGGCATCCAGCAGGGCGGTGAAGTTGTTCTTGCCCTCAGGCAGCAGGGCCACATTCAGGTTCAGGTTTTTCAGGTCGATTTGATCCATCGCAATCAGCCCGGTGAACAGGTCGGTGCCCGATACATCGACAAACAAATGCTCGAACGACACCAGTTGCTCGCCCTCTGGCGTGGCCAGGTTCAGCTTCGGGATGCGCACAGTCAGCTTGAAGGGGTTGATCTCGGGCAGATCCATGTTCAACACATGGCCCGAACGCTCAAGCACCTGTTTTTCAGCTTGCCAGTGCACCAGGCGTGGCAGGCCAGCCCAAGCAAACAGGTAGAAGAAAACAATGACAAAGAGCGGAATCAGCACCGATTTGGAGCGAAGAATGGGGGCAAATTTCATTTTATAAGTGCAATACGGTGGATAGTTGCCCTCAGTATCCTAGATACCGGCGCTGGTGTACACTAACGCCTTCTCGCGCGGCTGTAGCTCAGTGGATAGAGTATTGGCCTCCGAAGCCAAGGGTCGTGGGTTCGATCCCCGCCAGCCGCGCCATTTTCGTTTTCCTCCGAAAGCCCGCCGTTTGGGTGTTTCCGTCAAAAACTAGTCTTCTCTATCCAAAATCTGCTTGTTTTTCTCAGCATGTTTGTGCCCATTCTGTGCCCAAAAATTTTGGGCACGATGGGCACAAGAGTATCGGTTTGAAATAGGGCACACTTGTGCCCAAATTATTCGCTTGTTTTGATTGAGTAACCGCAATTCGGCCGAAGAAGCCATTAGGACTGATGGCTGGGACGTCTGAGTTATTTGCAAAAGCAGACTTCGGAACCTTAGCAGTTGTCGATGATAGATCTGACCTTCGAAATCGAGTTCCAGGTTCAACATTTTGCGGCGAATAACCTAGGTTTATTTTTCATCCTGTTCATGCGATGCTTTGTAAATATTTGAAATAGTTAATTTAAAGAAATCTTTTGCTATGTGCGGATAAATGGATATCGCCTTTGTTATTCGATAAATCAAGTTAGGCGACCAATCCTAGCCCGCTCGCAGTTGATGGAATCATGAGAAATCGGAGGGCATAGTGCTAACACTCGTCAAGGCGCAGGTCTGGAAATACAAGTCCATTGAGGATTCAACGCCCGTGGCGCTTGCCGATGACGTGACGGTGCTGGTTGGCAAGAACGAGTCCGGCAAGACGGCCTTCCTCGAAGCGCTGTATAAAGCGCTGCCGCTCGGCGCCGCCGGATACGACTACGTCGCCGATTACCCGCGCAAGGACCTGGTGCGCTACCGACCTCAGCACGAGGCGAAAAACTATCAGAAGGTCGTGCAGTTGACTTTTCGCATCGAGAAGGAGCTGGCCGACACGATCAACAAGGAAGTCTTCGGGGGTGCGCAGATCGTCGCCGCCGGCAGTACCTTCATACGCGATACGACCATCGCCAACACGAATACCATCGGCTTCCATATCGACCAGAAAGCGGCCTTGGTCGCGCAGCAGAAGCCGCTAAGCGATCTGGAGCACCAGGACGAAGTCTTTGCCGGGGCCACGTCGCTCGCCGACGTGCTTGCCAAAATCGAAGGCCTGAACCTGCCAACGGACAACCGCCTGGCGAAGTTCGCTGCACAGTGGCGTGCACGGGCGATCAAGGCGAACGGCTGGGGACTGGTTGACGGCCATATCTGGCAGACCTACCTGTTGCCGGCACTGCCAAAGTTCCTCTACTTCGACGACTACAAGCTGCTCGAAGGCAAGATCAATCTGCCTGCGCTGCAGCAGCGCGAAGCCGCGAAGCAATTGACTGACGCCGACGAAACCGCGCAGGGGCTTCTGCAGCTCGCCGGAACGACTCTGCAGGAGTTGATGAGCGACGAGGGCTACGAAACCGCGAAAGCGAAGCTAGAAGCCATCGGCCTGAACATCACCCAGAAGGTCTTCGAGTTCTGGAAGCAGAACCAGGACTTGGACGTAGAGTTCGATCTCAAGACCGATAGCAAGGACGTTGCGCCCTACAACAGCGGTGTCAACCTCTATATCCGCATTAAGAACCGCCGCCACGGCGTCACGGTGCCGTTTGACCAGCGCAGCAAGGGCTTCATCTGGTTCTTCAGCTTCTTGGTCTGGTTCGACGCCGTGCAGTCGCGCGCCGCGACGCAGGACGCGCTCGTTCTTCTGCTCGACGAGCCGGGCCTGAACCTGCACGCGCTGGCGCAGGCCGACTTCCTGGCCTACATTCGCGAGCTGTCGACGCAGCATCAGATCATCTACACGACACACTCGCCTTTCATGGTGGACAGCGCGTGCCTGGACGAAGTGCGAGTCGTCGAAGACCGCGTCAAGGAAGGCACCAAGATCACCGGTGACTTGGCCGGCTCATCGGACGAAAGCGTGTTCCCGCTGCAGGCCGCGCTCGGCTACTCCATCGCGCAGAACCTCTTCATCGCCAAGAAAAACGTCCTGATCGAAGGGCCGGCGGACCTGATTCTGCTGCAGCATATGGGCGCGTTGCTGGAAGCCAGCGACAAGCAGGGGGTGGGGGACGCGATTCTGGTGCCGGTCGGCGGTCTGGACAAGTTGGCTACCTTCGTCGCGCTGCTCGGGTCGAACAAGCTGAAGCTCGTGGTGTTGCATGACCGCGCCGCCAGCCCTAACCAGAAGCTGGAAGACCTGGTGCGGCAGAAACTGATCGAGCGCAAGCGCGTCCTCGACTTCTCCATGTTCATCGACCCGGCTCCGGCCGAAGCCGACATCGAAGACCTGTTGCCCACCGACGCCTATATCGAAGCGTTCAACCAAGCCTACGGCAAGGAGTTGAACGGCGTGACGCTGACCGCGGCCGATCTTGGCGCGCAGCCGCGCATGATCGAGCGCATCAACCACTGGCTCAAGGCAAAGAACATCACGCTGCTGAAGGATGGCGGCTTCAACCACTACCGCGTCGCGCAGGCGGTACTGCCGGCGCTGACGGCTGCGACACTTAAGCCCGATGAACTGGCACGCTTCGAGCGCCTGTTCTCCAAAATCGGTGAGGTGCTGTGACAGTCTCCCCTTGGTCGCCTAACAACAGCATGCAGCGGACGGCGCTTCGCGCCGCCGCTGATGCTGGGCGTTAGACCTCGTTGGTGACGCCGTGGGTCCAATAGCGCTCTTCGACAAATCCTTCTTGCAGTCTCTCACGCTCGATGAGTCGGTGTGGTTTGATCATTTCTTTCTGCCTGTCATCTGCCCCTTGTTTTTTGTTGAAACCCTCGCCGATCTGAGCAAGCGAACCCGTGTAGGTACACGAACTCCTGAAGACCTTGTCCGCATCATTGCGGACAAAACGCCTGTCATGTCGGGAGCGCCTTGCGTACATCACTCACAGATCTGCATAGCGAACCTGATGGGTCATGAGGCGCCGCACTTTGGTCAAGTTCCCCTTGCAGGGGGCCGACCGGTCAGAGGCGTAGACGGCAAGGCGGGCGTCGTGTTCAAGAATTCTCCCGAAGCCGAAGCCTTCTCCCGATGGCAGCGCGGGCAATTTCAAGACATTGAACGGGAGTCGGCTTCTGCTTGGCGTGCAATGCTGTCGGATCTCAATCTGCCTGAAGTTGCGTCGAGGATGCGCGCACTTGGCATAACGCCTCAAAGCTGCAAGACGATTGAGCAAGCGTATGGCATCGCCGCCTCGCTTGTGAATACGAGATTTGCGCCGGAGCAGCAACTCGGTCTGCTCTTCTCCTTCGTTCATATCCCGCAGCATCTGTGGGGTCCCATTATTCAGCGTTGGTCGGACGCAGGCTTTCCGTCGCTGGCGGAGTTCGCAAGCTATGCGGCGCACGTGCTGAAAGTCGAGATCTTCTTCCAAATTGCGCTCGCGGCCAATCTGATCTCTTCCGATCGGCCCTCGAATCGTGCTGACATTGCCTATCTTTTCTACTTGCCTTTCTGCCACATCTTCGTGTCGGGGGACAAACTCCACCGTCGCTGCGCACCAGCATTTCTGAGTAAACGGCAAGACTTCGTCTGGGGTCCGGACCTGAAGGCCGATATCACGCGAATCAATCAGGAACTCTCCTCTATCCCAGAGGAGGAGCGTCAGATCGGCTTGCACAAGTTGGCTCCCCAGCCGCCGGGTGACCCCGGTGGCGTCGTCGCCTCGCTGTGGAGAAAGCATGCCCCGAATGCTCAATCCTCTCGTGAGGCTCCCATCCCCTTGTCTCCGGAGGTGGAGCGAAAACTTGTCGAACACCTCAAATCGTTCACGAAGGCTCCGACGGCGCCAGATGTCGCTCGGCTACCTCAAGATAATCTCGAAAACATCGCAATCGAACGGCTGGTCCCGGCGAAGAGAGGCGGATGGTGGATCATTCCGAAAGAAGTCGCAGATCGAGAACGGGGCGAAGAGGTATAACATAGCAATAGACACGGACGGCCTATCGGTATGCGTTCGCGTGCCTAATGTTCGCTGGTCATTTCTACGTTAAGCGTCAAGGAGAGGAATGTGTCGGATTGGATGTTCGGGCGAAATGGTCAAGCCACCGTCATTTTCGATAATGATTGTTTCCGCAATAATCGAGGCCAAGTTGTAGCGTGGATAAACGGAGAAAACGTCTATTCGCTCAGAGGTCAGCATATTGGTTGGTTCGAAGGCGGTGTTCTTTACGATAACCGCAATCAAGCTTTGGGATTTCTTCGAAATTCGACTGGTTACCTGCCAAGTCGGCCCGGGATCGGTGGTACACCGGGTGCGCTTGGTTTTGGCGGTAAGCCGGGGCGACCCGGATTAGCAGGAGCTCCCGGCAAACCAGGTCGAGGTAGCTGGTCACAGAATGACCTGGAGACGTACTTCAATGCTTGACAATTACGTCAACGGGATTAGTTTTCCGCTGGCGCTTCAAACCAACCCGTTAAGTTAGTGTTAGGTGGCTTTATGAGTAAGTCTAGGCTCCCAATCTCAATCCTGGAACACAACGTTGTTTATGAATTTGAACGACGTGCACAATCTAATGCACACGATCTCGAATTGGCTGTGGCGAGTAGAAAAGTGGTCCCGACCCTAGAGTTGATTCTCGACAAGGTCCCTCCGAAAGTGCCACATGCAAACGTGAAAACAAGAGAGATCACAATCTATGAATCACATCTTGCATATTTGTGGGCATTTGTTTACTCGAGCTTCGTACTTTACGAAGAAGGCATACAGAAGCCAATGCTCGCCGGCACTTTCAGCGGAAGTTTAGAGTTCAACAATTCGTTGCTTCAACGTGCGGCAGCGCTACAGAGCTGGGCTATCAAGTTTGTCCGTTGTTATTCCGACTGGAGCATAGATGAACTCCCAAATCCAGCCAAAGTGGAGAGCGAAGCTGAGCAGTTTTACGTACCAAAGGTGAATAGCCTTTTTTTGCAGGCCGTGAATTTTTTACTATTTCACGAGTACGGGCACCTAGTGTTGGGACATGTCGTAAATGAAGACAAAGACTGGACTCTTGACCAAGAAAAAGATGCGGATAATTATGCAACCACATTTTTCATTGAGGCGGGTACAAACGAAAGTGAGCGCCGATTTGTAGGGGTTTCAATCGTTTTGCTGCTCGTCTCTTGTGTCTTTATCCCTGAGAAGATTTCGGGTCTGTGGCAGGTAAAGCACCCTCACCTACATGACCGCATCCGAAACGGTATCAGTTCGCTCAATTTGGAGGAGGAGGAGTCGAAGTTCTACATTTACTATCTTGCAAGTATTGCCCTCCAAAAATACCTTCTTGAGAAGGGCGTAGATTGTGCACAGCTTGAAATAGAAACGGCTGAGGAGCTGTTTTTTGAGTACTTGGCGAGGATTGATGAGTTTCGAGAAAGCGGCATCTAACAAATCGATACAGTGGACATTTGACCCGTCACCCATTTTTGCTTCCGCAAAAACAGGCATCGCCTCAAATGCCGCCGAACTCAGGTGTTACACAAAGTCCGTTTAAGATTTCTCTGGAGACGTTCTAAGTCAAAAGTCACAGGTCCGCTCTGGCCGACAAGCGGAAGCAGTAATCAATGCATTAAACTCATTTATTACTTTAAAGGTCGTTCTTTCGCGGGCGTTATTCAGGTTGGTACGGGTCAATCAGGCCCTGGGAATCAATCCTATTCTTCCCAACCCCACTAACGCCAAATCCTACAGCATGAAAATTCAAGTCGTCGCTACTAGAAATAAGTTGCCTTAGTGCCTTCACATCTTGATTCTTTGGATCCAACCACACAGCCCAATCCTCTTTCGAGATCATCACTGGCATGCGGTCGTGAACTTGCTTCAGCTTCTCGCTAGGTTCGGTGGTAATGATGGCAGTGCTCATGACAAGCTCACCACTTGTTTTATCGATCCAGTGATCACAAACGCCAGCCATTGCGAAGTAGGGTGTTTCATTGGGGTAAATATAAAAAGGTTGCTTGCGGTTTTCACTGCCCTCTGACGGGGCTTGCCATTCGTAGTAGCCGCTTGCGGGAATTAAACAGCGAAACTTTTTGAAAGCTGTTCGAAAAGATGGCTTCTCATGGACAGTTTCTCCGCGAGCATTATTCAATTTCGCACTTCCAGATTTGTCTTTTGCCCAATGGGGAATCAGCCCCCAAACATGGTTGAGAATTACCCGTTTGCCTTCTCGATTTATTCGCACCACAGGTACCCATGTAGTGGGTGCAATGTTGTAGCTGTTCTTGAAGCGGCTCTCTTCTTCCGTATAACGTGCATCGAAATATGCTGTTAACCGGGAAACTGGTCCTTCGAGAACATACCGACCGCACATATCGCTAGTCCTGCTCGTCTACCAATTCAAACAAGTCGCCCACCTGGCAGTCGAACAGCTTGCACAGCGCCTCAATTGCTGCCAAATCAACCCTAGTGGCGGTCTCGTTGTAAAGCAAAGTAATCGTATTTCTATTCAGTCCAGTGGCTCTCGCCACGTCTATAACCTTCAATTTTTGCTCGCCCATGAGCCTTGATAAATGGCATTTAATCATTCTAAAAATCCAAATGTCATTCAGGATGACAAAAATAGTTGACATATGCATTTTAGCGTGGCAATATGTCATCCAGGATGAATAAAAATCATCTGGAGTGCAGAAAGTTTAACGTAATGGAGGCTATATGTCACAAACTTTTTTAACCACTGAAGAGCTATCGACACGAATCAAATATGACGTGCGCACCATCCGCGATCGTTTGAAAGATTCAGTGTTGCTGGAAGGTCGCCATTATTTTCGTCCTTTTGGTGGCCGCAAGATTTTGTATATCTGGGAAGCGATTGAAGCCGATATGCAGAAAGCAGCATCCACCAAATTGATGGCCTCTGGCATCTAAGGGGACATCATGGGAAGCGTACGCGCAAGAAAAGACAATGGTCAGCTTTTCCTTGATTTTAGATATCTTGGGGAGCGCTGTAGAGAACGATCCGTTTTGCCAGATTCGAAACAGAATCGATACAAGCTCGAACATCTGATGAACCAGATTGAGTCTGAGATCAAAGCAGGGCAGTTTCGCTACAGAAATTACTTTCCAGGTAGTAGTCTGCTCGAGAAAATCGAAGCCCTTGAAACTCAGCAATATCAACCCGCCTCGCCAATGGTTTCCATTCCAATGACCAACCAGTCGGTGCGGCAATCAGTGGAAAAAATTTCCACCGCAGGTCATCCCACCTTCACTGAATTCGCTCAGAAATTCATTGAAGAAAACGAGTCGCTGTGGAAGCGCTCGAACATTCGCACCAAGCGGGACATCTTGGAAAAGTGGTTGATCCCGCAGTTCGGAAACAGGGTGATCAGCAGTATCACCAAACAGGACCTTCTGGAATTTCGCTCAGTTCTCGCCAAAGCCCCGGGCAAAAAACCAGAAACAACAATGTCAGCTTCACGGATCAATCATGTGATGACGTCTGTGAAACAGGTCTTAGATGAAGCCGCTGATCGATTCAACTTTACCACTCCGTACCAGAATATCAAACGGATGCGGATCAAAAAGACAGATGTCACGCCCTTCACGATTGAAGAGGTGGAGATGATCATCAAGTACTGCCGCGAAGACTTTCGAAATTACTTCACGGTGAAGTTTTTCACGGGCATGCGCCCTGGAGAAATTCATGGGCTGAAGTGGAAATACATCGATTTCGAAAAGCGCCTGGTCACCATTCGCGAAACCATTGTGGATGACTACGAGGAAACGCCCAAAACAGCCGATTCCAACAGAGATATTCAAATGGCACCGCAGGTGTATGAGGCCCTTAAAACCCAGTGGGAAGTTACGGGCAAGAAATCGCCATTTGTGTTTGCCAATGGCAATGGCGGGCCGCTGACCAACCGCAACATGAGTAACCGGGTGTGGTACCCCATGCTGCGCTCACTGGGGTTAAAACTCCGTACGCCGTACCAAACCCGGCACACCTTTGCCACGCTGATGCTGGCCGCAGGTGAGTCTCCAGAATGGATAGCATTTCAGATGGGGCATTCCTCCACGGAAATGCTGTTCAAGGTGTACTCACGCTATGTACCCAATTTGACTCGTCGTGATGGCTCAGCGTTTGAGCGCATGTTGGCTGCCAACTTGGGTCCCGGTGTATCACCGCCGATTGCTCCGAGTTCTGTGGCGGTGGCGGAAAAGTCCTCTGTTTCGGAGGCCCTAGAGCAAGCCCAGCCACCACGAGTAGCCAAACCGGCACCCACATCCGCCGCACCTGTTACCGGCGTGAATCAAGCTTCCAAACCTGCCATTCAAAGCCCATGGCTGCAAATGTTTGAAAGCTACCAAAACAAGAACACTCAGGGAGAATAATCATGATCAATCCAAAACTTCAAACCGGTAATATCTCTCTTAGCGCTCAAGCCGATAAAAAAACAGTCCGTTCAAGCCAAGGTATTCACGCCAACAAAGTTTGTGTTCAGAAAATGGTTCGCATCAATCCAGATGCTAATCAGCTTTTCACTGGTGCTTTCTCTGGTCTGAATATGCCGCAGTTCGCAAAACTTGGTACTGGCATTTGCGTGGCCAAACATGGCTATGTTTCGCAAAGACAGCAGCGTGAGGGCGTAACTTACGTGAAGCTTGGTATACCGGTTTACGCTGCGGCTGATCAAATCTACCAAGGAATGCTGTTTGTAAACCTAGCCTGTAGTGGCGCAGATGGCCTGGGAGATCACTCGGTCGTGAAGGTTGTTCCCTCGTTGTGGGCCCGTGCTGTTGATGATGGTAAGAACTGCTGGGTGTCGGGATTGAGCCCAGCTGAGGGTGAGCCTGAATACAATCCTTTCGACTACGCAATAGCTCAATTGCCTTCCACGTTGAATCAAGCTGCAAGCACGGCAATCTGCGCTTCAAGTCTGTGCGAGTTCTTGAGTGAGGCGTTTCGATTGCTAACCCCCGAGGATCGTTCCCTTTATTTGGGAATCATGTTGCAGAGCAACCGCTTCTCCAGGTTCCTAAAGTACGCGGCTTCAACACGCAGTCATCACAATGGCGATCACGGACTTGTGTTGCACACAGCAGAAACTGTGGCCAATGTTTTGCTTGGCTTTTTAGCGGCGTCGCCGTGGCAACGCAGCATAGGTAAACCCGCTTTTGACTTAAGTCTGACACTTCTTGCAGCACTCTTACATGATGCCGCCAAGGTGGACGATTACTACCGTCTTGCGCCAGACGTCTATTCTACAAATCTAAATTGCAAACTACTTGGCCATGAGCAAACCATGCTCAAGTGGATCGCAGCGGCTTGCTCTAATTCAGGGAATTATCCACTTAAGCGTGAACTACAGCTTGAACATGCCATCTGCGCCGTGAAGCGACAGCATGATCAGTCGGGTGCTCGAAAGCGTAAAACTCCCGAGAGCTTTGTGTTGCACGAAGCTGATTGCGCAAGCGCGCGTGCATTCGATAAAGGTGAGAAAAGTGTCTTGCTGGCCCATCATTTTGTACGTGGAGAATCTGCATGAATAACCAGGGGCAGGGCAGCAAATATCCATTTGGTGAGACCGCTTTCCTACGGAGAGGGATTCCCCAACAGGAAAGTGTAGTTTGCAGTGAGTACTACTACAGCGACTTGTGTGAAATTCTCATTCCTAGAAATCGACAAGAAGAGCTGCAAAGCAGAATGCAATTGCTTTCCAAGGATAAATTTATCAGGCAACTTAACAGTCTAGATTTTCATGAAGAACTTCATGATTTTTTTGACTCTCAGCGATTCGAAGAATTAAAGAAGAAGTGGTCTGACAATCCGAACGAGCACCCCAGTTGGGTATTTCAAGATGGTGGGGAGAAGAAAAATCACTCTCAAAAGGCGTTGAAAAAAGCAGAGAATCTCAAAGTTCCAGACTCTACGAGCTTGTTTCTTAAGCACTTGAAGGAGTGCATGAGTGATAGCAAAGCATACCTAAGGGCATATAAGGGTATGGCTCGGATCTTTACAGCCAGAGCCACATCAGAATTTGTCGAACAAATTGGTGAGGACCGTGAACGTATTGGTCGCTCCTGGCGGCTGTTTGTTTCAATGTCTCAAAACAACGGCTTTAGAAGAATTATCAAGCCCAGCACGCCGATTGAAAAGCGGCTGCAAAACCTGCGATCTAACTTTCCAAATTTTGCACATGTCGTGGATCACGTGCTTAGGCAGATGCGAATCTGGTCTTTAAAAAGCTCTCATGAGCGAAGGCTCAAGCCAATTTTGCTGGATGGACCAAAGGGGACAGGTAAAAGCGCATTTGCTCGCGAATTGGCCGAGGCTCTGAACACCCGCTACGCGTATATAAACATCTCGGCCACATCAATGGGTGGGGTGCTGACAGGTACATCCAACAAATGGGGAAACGGTCAGACGGGTTTAATTTTCTCTGAATTGGCAAGAAGTGAAACAGCCTCGCCCCTTATTCTTCTCGATGAAATCGACAAGATGTCCTCATTTCAGCAGCACCCTGTTGAGGGGCCGTTGCTTGCAGCACTGGAGCCACAAACCGCCCGCGAATTGCGAGATGAATATGGGTCCATTGAGTTCGACGCTTCAAGGGTGATCTATGTCGCGACTTCGAATAATTTAAGTTCGGTTTCGGCCCCTCTTAGATCTCGGTTTGACGTATTTGATATTTCTTACCCTGATCGCAGCCAGAGATTGATCATTATTCGCAGCATGCTGGCGAAGGCCTATCGCAATGTCGATTTCGCACCGCAGGCTTTGAATTTTCTGGCAAGACAAGAAGGTGATCTTCGTTTGCTTCAGTCGATTTTGGATCGTGTGGTTGCCTGCCATGTTGATTTAACTCTTGCTCAGATGGGGTTGGGGCGAGGTGCAACGCTTCGTGGAAAACAGTTAATTCAGGAGCTCACGGTGAGGATCGCTTTGGAACAGATGGGGGCCAAGGTCAGGTTCTTTGATCACATTGAGGTGTGAAGGCCGAGTGATCTCAGCGATGATCCGCGTTCGATATATCAAAAAAACTGTCCTCCCCTGATGCTCTGAAAAACGGAAGTGCATGGGGGAGGACTCAGTTCAGTAAGGAAGATTACGGTGAACAAAAAAACCGGCTCATCTGATAAAGCTAGCAATGAAAGGTTTGCACAGGAAAACCAAAAGTCGTCTACGCAAATTAAACAGGCGTACCAGTGGGGGGTCATTAAATATATCGACAAAGAAGGAGTGGTTTATCGATTGGTTTCGGCGCCTCATGATGGTGAAGATGCTGTCTGGAGTCTGAACTCCGGCATTCTTAGCTTCGAAATTCAGGATGGCTTCGTGGACTTTCACGGGTTTTCAGGGTCGATTTATCGTTGCAAATTTCAGGATCAAGGCTTCAGTCAGCAGATGTTAATAACCATCTTGGGCTGGAGGGCGACGGAGCTCGAGCTAGGAAATGATCTTGATTTGATGCCTTTCGCGTTGTTCTTGAGAGAGTGGGAGGCAAAAACGCCAAGGGTCATGTGAAGTTAAAGAATTCAAAGTTGGTATCCACCGAGCACAAGAAGCCGAAGAAGCTGCACAGGAACCTGCGCAGCATGTCCGGGATTTGGTGGCCTTGGGCTTTACCGGGTCTATGACCGGGTCAGGCAGTGGAAAGATTTCGAGTAGTTCAAGGCAAAACATCGGGCAAGGGTTGTTTTGCGTATTTTGGTCGAAACTGGACACTGATTCCAGCATAAACTGGAAACCTAAAATCGCTCGCTGATAACCGTGGCGCCTTGCTTGGTTTTTTAACCAAACAACAGCGGCCACACCAATGCCTAACCGGAGGTTGTCCATGAGGAAGATTTTAGAAACACTGCGGCTGCGCGAACGGCTTGGGTTCACCAATCAGCAAATTGCTGAGGTCATCAAAGCCGGCCCCATCACCGCGTGAGACTATCTGTGACGGGCCGAGATGGCCGCTATCGATTATTCAATTGGCGTTAAAATAGATGAGCAGCGCTTGTTTCCTCCTGCTTTGCCATCAAGCGTGAAGCGCCCACAACCGAACTCGGCTTTCATTCACAGCGAATTGAAACGCAAACACGTCATACTCGATTTGCTGTGGCGCGAGTACAAGTAAAACAGGCAACGAAAGTTACCGCTTCAAACACAGTTCAACGCAAAACAGGAAGGAGGAAAAACAGATCTAAAAACTGAAAATCGAGACATAATTCTGACCCCAAGGGGGGGCAAAATTCAATGCAAACCCCAATTCAAATCCCAATTCAAATCTGGGTGTAAATCAACAGAATGCCGTTGGCACTGTTATTCAGGAGGCAAGTTCAGTGTTTTTTCGAATAGCAAGGGGAGAGCGCCCAAAGTGACGCCTGCAGAATCTGACTAAAGTGGCCTGTTCGGAAAACCCTAGGATAGAGGATAGGTGAGACATAGAAACTTCCGTCTCGGTGAGATATCGAATCGCTTCTTGACAAATGATTTGTGTCTTTATTTGATCAAAAGAAGTGCCTTCATCAGACAAATGCCGTTGCAAAGTTCTTGGGTGAATCGCCAACAGGTTAGCAACTGCAGATTTGTCGCACACTGTTCTTCCAAGTATTTTTTTGATTACTTGGGCAGTCCTCGCTGAATAAGTACCACGGAGGCTTCGGAAATTGGTTTGAATGTGTAGATCTACGATGTGACTAAGCTCAATATTGGGCTTATCGAGCCGAGTTGCCAGAGTCGAATTACTCAAGAGTAGTGCTGCTTTGTCACGATCAAACTCAACAGGAGCACCAAAGAATCGATCATAAACTTCATGGTGATTTTTCGAACCATGAGGCAAGATTACTTTAGTCAATTGATAATTATCGCCTGCCAGAATCTTTATAAAACGGTGAAGATTGCCCAAGCAAATATCCAAGGTTTGTGTGTGGACTATCGGCTTTCCCAAATTAATTGAAATACTTACCCAGCTATTGAACGAGGACCTTTGAGGCAGTGACGGTTCCGGAAAACTGTCAATCTCAATTGCTGGGCTCATGATGTCAATATGTTTGGCTGCGTATTCAACTGCCTCGCGCACTGTGGGCAAATTGCTGATTACCAGCGAAAGCGGGCCTAGGATGCTGATGTCGTGATACGGAGACATGCTTAAACCGAGACAGGGAAGATTCTTCGCTCTGGCGGCGTATTCGAGCATCTTGACAAAGTCATCTATCGGGACGAACTCGTTGTCTTGATTCGCAAGGTCTAGGTCCAGACCAAACCGCGAAGCAATTTCGCGAGCATCACTACCACTACTGCTCAATACCTCAAGAAATCCCAACATGACCGTCGATCTAAGTAAAAGACTCATTTGTCTCCAAAGGTCAAAAAATAGTCTTCAATGGTCAAGAGTATATGTTTTTACCAATGTAATAATCAAATGAAATATTAAAACCATATGGAGACAATAACGATGAAATTTACTACCCGCGTTGGCCGCAAAAAACTTTGGGCATTTCTGCTCGCAAGCTCATTCAGCTTATCCGCCCAAGCACAGCAGGGTAATCAAAAATTATGTGTATATGATCTTTTAGGTGCTGCGGGTGATATTTTTGCCATGGCTAAAGACTATGAAGTTGCCTCTAAAGCTTGGGGCGGCAACGTCAAAATTCATGCTTACACGGATGAGCGAATTGCCACTCAAGACTTTATCGCGGGTGAATGTGATGCAGTGTTTGCGACTGGTTTCCGTACCCGTCAATTCAACGCCATCACTACATCTATTGACTCACTGGGCGCATCCTCAATCGTCAAAGACGGCAAGGTGGACATGAACGCCAGTTACGAAGTAGTACGTCGCGCAATTCAGGTATTTTCCTCACCAAACTCCACAAAAACCGCAATCAATGGAAAATTTGAGATCGCCGGTATTATCCCTTTTGGGACGGCTTACCCAGTGCTGAACGATCGAAAAATCCAGACCGTTGAAGATCTTGCTGGCAAGAAAATTGCAGCTTTTGACTATGACAAGGCACAGGCCGTGATGATCCAGAAAATTGGTGCTCAACCAGTTTCTGCAGATATCACCAACTTCGCCAGCAAGTTCAACAATGGCATTGTTGACATGATTGCAGCACCAGCCGCCGCATATAAACCGCTAGAACTCTATCGAGGCATTGGCACCAAAGGTGCTATCAATCGTTTTCCGATTGTGATCTTGAGCTATCAGATGGTGATCAACACCAGCAAGTTTCCGGTCGGCTTTGGACTTGAGTCAAGAAAGTATTGGAGCGGTCAGTATGATCGTGCTTTGAAATTGATTCTTCGAGCAGAGCAAACAATTCCAGAGAAAACATGGAGTGACCTGACCCCTGAAAACATGATTAAGTACACCATCATGTTGAGGGAAAGCAGGGGGTCGATTGTCGAGCAAGGCATATACGACAAGCAGGGTTTGAGCATCATGAAGAAAATCCGGTGCAGTGTGAATCGGGCGGACTCAGAATGCACACCTGACAGCAAAACGTTCTGATAGTTGACCAGTCCGATATGTGACGAGAAAGGATCATATCGGCCTTTTTATCTCCTGGTCTCAACCACCCAAGCCACTCAAATCAGTCTCTGTAAGCATCTTGAGACTGCCGCTTGTTGGCGATATAGAAAAGCTGGTTTATGTCTTGCACTCAGTGAAATGCAATACGACCTCATTTCCCGACGGATATAACATGAACAAAAAAATACAGTACTGCCCAAACTTCAAGATGCTAATTGTAGGCGCATTGACAGCAACCCCAATTCTGTCTTTTTTGTCGAGCAAAGCATATGCGGGAGGAACCGCATTTGATGCAACCTCAATCAGTTCTATGGGAAGTGCCAATGCGGGGATGGCTGCCGAAGCAGGTGACGCATCTGTTCTATTTGCGAACCCTGCTGCATTGACCAGACTCAAAAGAGCGGAAGTTGTACTTGGCGCTGCATTTGTTGGTATCAACACCTCTTACACCTCCGGTCAAACACCGGATGGATCTCCAACGAACAGCGGCACTACAGGCAGCGCTGGGCAGGAATTCAATCGAAAAAGTGGATACGATTCAACTGCCCTTGCGCCCAACCTGTTCGTAGCAATTCCAATTACTAAAAAACTCGTTGTTGGTTTCGGAGGGGCCGCCTCCCATGCACTGATTGTTCGCTACGATGAAAATTTTCCGGGACGCAACCAAGGCCGCGATATTGACTTTAAGGTCAGCCGGGCAAACCTTGGGTTTGGCTACAAACTTACTCCGACTTTGTCGATTGGCGCCAATGGATCTTATGAGCGATACTTTCAATCCCTTAAGCTGAAACTGAACTATCGGGATGCCGTTGATGGGCTGTTGAACAATGGGTCAACACTTCTTGATGGGTTGAATGCCGCTGGGCTGGCACCGCCTATTCCTGAAGAAGCTGATTTAAGTTTGCGAATGTTCGGTTGGGCATTCAATGCACAAGCCGGCGCGCTTTGGGAACCCACGATCAATACACGAATTGGTATTTCCTATCGACCGAAAACGGAATTCACCGGTATGCGTGGCAAACTGAAAATACAGGAAACAGCGGAGGGTGCTGAGTTCAGGGAGTTCCTTAATGGAGGACTGATCGGGGTATCAGGTCCTTTACTCGGTGTGAACGGACCGCAGGCTGCTGGCGACTTGCTTCCGGAGCAACGAATCAAGCAAGACATCACGTTGCCGGATGAGCTTCGCTTGAGTATTTTTCATCATGCTAGCCCCAAACTTGATCTAATGGCCAGCTACACGCGTCAGGACTTTTCGGTGACAAATCTTAAATTTGTTCGGGAATCGAATGGGCGGGTACTTCAAGAGATTCAACAAAATTATGTAGCAGCCAACAGCTATCGCGTTGGTCTTAATTATAAAGCATTCAAACGCCTCGTTTTAAAAGCTGGCTACGCAGTAGAGAACAGCGTAATTGATGATGACACACGAATTACACTGTTACCCGACTCAGACAGACAATACTTTGGCTTAGGAGCACAACTTGAGTTGCGACGGGATACCACACTGAATTTCTCATATATGAAATTTGACCTGGAGCCAGGCGCAACCGGTGCCAACGGGCAAGTCAGCCCTGCTGAAGTAAGGGGGGGCGATTTTCAGGGTACAACCAAACTTGACATCGACTTTTTTGGTGTAAGCATCACCGAGCGATTCTAAAGGGCAGGCATCGACATGATAGTGATACAAAAACTGACAAAAAAACTCTTGGTCTTTGGAACTGCAGCAATATTGACTGGTTGTTCCAGCATTCAGGGCGGCATCACAAACTTTGCTATTGGCATCGTGGAAGACCGAATTGTGCCACCTATTCTTGAACTGAACGATGTAGACATGGGTTGCCAGTTTGCCACCAGCGGCTTTCCTCTAATATCAGGTGCCACGCGAGCGTTCTATGGCGACCCAGCGTTATTGGAATCATTGTTGTACACCACATCCGCAGTGTGTTCTGAGAAGCGCTCTGTTGATGAGGAACTTCGTTATCTGCGAGCCACACGCGCGAATCAAATTTCAGATGCACAAGATGCCCGAATTGCACAAAAGCGCCTTCTTGAGATCACCGCAAGACGACAGTTCTCGGCATTCAAGGTTATGCGCAGTCATTTGGAGGAGAAGTATGATTTTGAATACGGCAAAACATGCCCAAATTTTGAGCGTGATTACGATGAACTTACCTTCATATTAGGGACAGTCGCAGGCCTGCAGGCAGTGATCAACGACATCGCATCTCAGCAAATGGTCGGCGTTCCAACTGATATAGCACCATTGTCTGAACGGGCCTTGAAATGCGTTTCCAACACCAAATGGTGGGGGGTCCCTCTCGCAGCAAGATCTGTCGTTTGGAACATCCTGCCTGGCGGGGCAGAAGGCAAAGACGTCTGGGGCAGTTTCAATCGCTCAATGTTGATTGGCGAGCGAAGCGGTGTGCGATTGGCACACGTGATGTACGCAATATCGGCGCAGGCGGCTGGGGACGAAAAGCGTTTCAGGGATGCTACTAAACGTTGGGCAGCGGCGCAGAATTTTAAGCCGAGCAAGCAGTATCGCTTGGTCGAGGACATATCCACACTCACGATGATTAATCTTTCAGATCGCTACTGGTCAGCAAATATCGGTACACGTACACCGATAGCGTCAATTGGAACTTACTGGGACGAATCAAATTCTGCCGCCCAAGATATTGATTTGGGAGACCTGCTTGAGTAACAAAAATGAAGTCTCCGCAACTTGTTGCTTAAAATGTTAGCTTTACAAATCAAAAAGAGTTCAGATAAGTTGACAGACTTCCTACAATTTGGACGGTGGAAAACCATACCAGCGGGTAAACGCCCTCCTAAAATTTGCGATATCGCCATAACCCAATAGATAGGCTGTTTCCTTTACACCCAAATGCATCATCTTCAGGTACTCATGAGCAAGGCGGCAACGTACCTTGTTTAACACATCTCGATACGAGGTTCCATTCTCCCGAAGCCTTCGGTGAAATGTACGAGGAGTCATATTCAGCGTCTGAGCGCATACATGTTGATTTGGAAATTCTCCTTGTTTACTTTTCAATAACAACCGTTCAAGACGGGCTGCAATTGAATGGTTCGATTCAAGGCGCTCCAGGTCTCGCTGACAAATTGATAGCGCTTCGGACATAACCAGCGCATCGCGATGACTCAGCGGGTTTAATACTTCCGAATAATTGAGGGAGATGCCTGTCCACGATTGCCCGTAAAGCACTTCGCAACCCAACAATTCCCGGGAAAGGGCTGCATGCGAAGGTTCAGACATCGAAAATAGAATACTTTGGCATGGACTATTGCTAGCCACTGTTGCATCTATTATGTTCTTGACTGTCCCCAACGCAATTTCAGCAACGACATTGCCAATTTCTCCAAGTCCTGGTATCGGTTCAAACACCACTCGAAATTCATCGTTGACTGTTTCAGATCGAATAGCCAGTAATGACGTCCGCAACGGTACGTACCTTTCCACGATTTGCATTGACTCCTGTATGGTATTTGCTGACAACGCGGCCAATCCAACATTTCCATGCGCGCTCGGTACGAGGTTACACCCCAATCTCAAGCCAAGCCCACTGTCGCCTGTCAACTCAATGGCCTGTTCCAGCAATGCACTATAGGCTGCAACAGGTACTTCATAACCGGGTTTAGTCAAACAGGTTACATCAAGCCCAACACCCGCAAGCCAACCAAACACGTCAAGTCCTTTGGTGTTCAGTTGTTCGGCGATCTGTGGAATGTAATGAATTACCGTGTTTCCCAAATTAGTCGGGATAGGGTAGGGGTTATCCTTTGAGCGCATTGATGAAAATTCCCGGTAATTTCCAAACCGAAGGAAGGTAATAAAAATAGGTTAATAACCGTCCAAGGATGTGTTGTTTACCGTTTGTTATAAACCATGGTGGTCGAGGTAATAGGCTAAAATTCAAAGACAATAAATTCCTCGGAAAAGGACGCCAAGGCGCTTGAACAACTGTTTTTTCAGTACGCTCTAGCATCCAGGTGTTGTGCACCGTACCTATGCCCGATCCTGGTTTTTTCAAACTGGCACCGGGAAAGGCACCCCAAGGGCAGGCGTTGAGAAGAAAGGCTAATCCAGTCCATGTATTAATCGCGATGGTGCCATAACGAAGTTGGCCTAGAAGCGATTCAAATTTTTCACGTCCAATTTTTTTAATGGTTGCAGGGTGGATCACGATGTTCGCCCCTAAAGTACCGTGTAATTTTTCATTCGCGAAATCAATGGCTGAGGCCAGGTAGTTTTTGGGGCATTCACCTGACAAAAATTTGATTGTGAAGGCAGGAGCAAACACTTCATTGTTGGCCAGCCATTCAGATTCGCCCTGATCAAAGTCGGCCACCAAAAAGGTCAGCCTTCCAAATTGATCAAAAGACTCTATGCCACCATGCGCTCGAAAATCAGCGCAGCGCTGTTGACTGCCAGGATAATATTGCTCACGTCCACCGTGGGATGTCATGATGGACTTTAACTCACGAAGTAGTACCTCTGTTCCTTCCCACCCCTCTGGCACTATGAGCGTTTGCATGGCCACGCAGTTGTAACCGGAATTTTGCATTTTTTGTGTCGCAATCTGCTCAGCCTGAAAGCGAATGTCCGCTTTTGTCCATGAACCAGGCACCACAATGGTCGGGCAAACTGCACCTAGCTCGGAAGTAATGCGCCGGGTATTACGCGGTTTGTCGTTTTTCCTGTTGTTGTCTGCCTCCTTCCCCTCACCCCATACGATCAGGTCATGCGTGGCGGCAGCGCCCGTAATGTGAATGCTCTCCACTAAGGGATGTTCTACCAAATACGCCCCCAGTTGGTTTCCGCCGCGCACAATCCGAAGAGCATTGCGGTCAATTAATGGTTTGAACGCAGCGTGCAAATAATCAAAAAGATAATCATTGATCGGGTTGAGTTTAAGCAACACGACCTCGTTTTCAACAAAGAGTTTGTGGAGTGCGTCCAATGGACTGATCGCTGCCACATTGCCTGCTCCTAACACCAAGGCCAGTTTTCCAGATCTTTCACCGGCTGGTAGATCATAGGCTGAGGCAGCTTCAATCGAAACTTCATTTACGCCGCGCTGCATCCAAACCTCTGCCTTCACACCTGATAAAAGAAGTTTGTCCCAAAGGGTATGCGGGAATACTTTCAAAGCAAGTTGACCTTTCGCGACTCGGCGATAGGGTAGTTGCGCTAGAAAGGCCTTGTTTTCCATTTTGGAGAGTGTTTCAATAAGGCCATTGCAAGTGGCCATTACTGGCAACGGACCTGCTAACCATTCTTCCCCTTTCAATGTAGAGCTTGCAGGTAAACGCTTGCGACGTGCTGCAATTTCAGCCCAGCCCTCAGATTGTTGAAGAAGCGCAGTCTTGATTTCTTGAAGAATGAAAATGCGAACGGTACAGTCGGTACGGGCCCATTCATGTTTGTTCCCATCGAGAACCAACAAAGCGTCGTCACAGCGTTGAGTCTCTTCGGAAGCAGTTTTCTCTCCAGGTATAAGGTTTTGAACGGACATCTGCTCTATCGATAAATTACCTAACGACTCAGACATGACTCATCTCCTTCTCATTAATCTGAGGGCTTGTACTTGTTTTGGTGATTCGATTCTTACCGAGGATCATATCAGCCGCTTTTTCGGCAATCATGATTGAGGGTGCATTTGTATTGCCAGAAACCAAGGTGGGCATCACGCTCGCGTCTACCACTCTTAGTCCCTGCAGCCCATGCACACGTAGTTGCGCATCCACAACCGACATTGTGTCGGTTCCCATTTTGCAAGTTCCTACAGGGTGATAGATGGTGTCGGCTCTAGCGCGTATTTTTGATTCCCACTGAGAATCGCTCATGCCTTCATGCACGTCGAAAAGTTCTTTATGTCGGTAGTTCTCTAATGGTTTTTGCATCAAAATTTCACGGGTGATTTTTGCTCCCTTGATCAAAGTTTCCAGATCCCTGTGATCCGATAGGAACTTTGGATCGATCCCTGGATCATCCAAAGGATCCGCAGATTGCAAGAAAACTTCTCCTCGAGAATAGGGACGAAGCGCGCACACATGGCAAGAAAAGCCGTAGCCTGAATGTAGTTTGCGCGCGTGGTCCTCCACTATAGAAATTACAAAGTGCAATTGTAAATCTGCACGATCAATTGACTTCGATGATTTCAGAAATGCAGCTCCTTCCGCAAAAGGCGAGGACAGCATACCGGTGCCATTTCGACGCCACGAAGTAAGGTGCTTGAATAATCCCAGCGCGCCTGCCAAACCCAATCCAAAGTTGTCAGTATCAAGGGATTTGAATGCCAGTGTGAAATCCAGATGATCCTGCATGTTCTGCCCGACACCTGCTAACTCGTGCACCATGCTAATGCCATAGGGGGTGATGTCTTGTGGTCTACCAACACCGGATAACTGTAAGAGTTGAGGGGAGCCAAAAGCACCAGCAGAGACGATCACCTCGCGACGGGCTTTAACTAGAAACTCCTTGCCGCTGTGGCGATAAAAAACACCCTTTGCACGCTGATTCTCCAAAAGAATGCGACAGGCATGAGCGTTTGTAAGCACCGTTAGGTTTGAACGCTCGGTCATTATGGGATGAAGGTAAGCGGCGGCCGCTGAGCAACGTTCACCGTGCTTATTCGGGTCATGAAATTGTGTTACCTGGTATAGCCCGGTACCCTCATTGTCACCGGTATTGAAGTCTTGCTGCTCTGGTAGTCCCCAGGCTTTTGCTGCTTCAACAAACGCGCGAGTCACCGGTCGTGGGCTGTTCTGATCCGACACATGAAGTGGTCCGCTGGCCCCGTGAAATGGATCAGCACCTCGCTCGTTGTTTTCGGCATCTTTAAAGTAAGGCAATACACTGTCCCAGTCCCAACCATCACAACCCAGGTTTGCCCAGCCATCGTAATCCTGTCTTTGTCCTCGGATGTATAACATGGCATTAATCGCTGAAGAACCCCCCAGCGCCTTGCCGCGAGGCTGATAGCCAATACGCCCGTTTAAACCGGGCTGAGGCACTGTATTAAAAGCCCAGTTGTTCAGTTTTCCGTGCCCGGGAACCATCGCAACCATTGCAGCAGGTGTTCGAATCAAGGAATTGTCTCCACGACCACCAGCTTCAAGAAGGCACACTGTTACTGACGAATCTTCGCTCAAGCGCGCTGCCAGAGTTGCTCCGGATGAGCCTCCACCCACGATTACAAAATCGAATTCCATAATAATCTCCAAACTAAGAATTAGTTGCTTCTCTCAAGTCGAATACTTGATCGAATCAAGAGACCATTGGCGGGGGTCATAGTCGACCAACTCTTTAATTCCACTTCGCTGATTGGCACGAAGAGCCAAGATTTGTTCCTCCGGGGAAGCAAAGTGTCGGTCCCACTCAACTAGTTTTGATGTCATGAGCTTGTGCCAAAGGGGCGGGCAAAGCGTCAAAAAAATTGTGGTTAGGTATCCGCCGATCATCACAGGCGCATCAGGCAGTGGCATCAAGTTCTGGTAGGGCACTTCGCCTTGTGCATGATGATGCGAATGACGACTCAGGTTGAACATGCCCCATGATGTCATTCGACGGTTCGTATTCCAGGAGTGACGTGGCTGAACAGGCTGTTCAGGTAAGCGCACCATGCCGTAATGCTCCATGTAGTTCACGATTTCAAGTAAGGATTTGCCAAATAAAGCGGCCAAGCTAAAACATAGTGCGCCTGTCCAGCCCGCAACCGAAAATGCAGCTACATTCAACACCACGCTCATGAGCAGGCCTCGAATGTACGCATTGTGATAAGACATTACTGGGAGTCCCTTTTTATTCAGGCGTTCAGCTTCAATTTTTGCAGCACTGATATTTCCCTTGATAGTTGAGAGCACTATGTGAAGATATACATTGCGTCCACGTGGTGCTGTCGCTGGATCATGCTCAGTTGACACATAACGATGATGACCGTACACATGCTCAATGGCAAAGCCCGCATCGTAACTAAACGCCAGAAGCCAACGCCCAACCCACAACGAAACGGGATCCCATGTCCGATGCGTTAATTCATGAGCAACCACAGTGCCCATGATTCCAATCAAATAGCCATAGTAAATAATCCCTGAAAAATAGCGATGTACAGACGAGGTTGCCTCCCGCGCCGCAAAGACGTCGTAACTGGTAAGACCCATGACAAATTCACCTAGACCAAGTGGATCTCCTGTCGACATCGTCCACATAAAGCAAAAACCAATCAACAAAAGGAGTGGCAAAGCTAACCACAATTGAACGGTCAAAATCCAGGGCTTGCGGTACTCGGGTGTCACTGTGTCGTCGCCCGTCAACATGTCTCCTAGAACATAAAAGCCCAACAAACTCGCAAAACCCGCAGTGATCCAAGCGCCACCCGCCAAATATGCAACGACTGCGATTACTCCCATCAAATGAAACATCATGAACTTCAGATAATCACCAATGGTCGCCGGAGTTCTCTCAATCAAGGGCAAACCAACCGCTCCATAAAAGCCAGTGTTCATAACCTCTCGAACTACGAAGCGATCTGCATAAATACCTTGTGCTGCAAGCTTGTTCTCCTTTAATTCCTTAATTGCAGCATCAATCATTTGAGGCGGACCACATAAGTAGGCTTGGGTGGCACCCGCAGCTTCCCTACGAATATGGTCCGTTACCAAGCCACGCAAGCCATTCCAGTTGTGATTGGAATTATCTTCACTAAGAATGGGAACAAACCGAAATCCAGGCCAATTCTTTGTGTAAGCGTCAAGGCGATGTAATTCGTATAGATCTTGTTCGGTGCGTGCACCGAACAACAGCGTAACGGGGCGCCGATCACCCTTGCGCTCCATCTCCTCAAGCATCCCAAGTATTGGAGCCAGGCCACTACCACCGGCGATAAATACAACCTTTTCTCCACCCTCACGTAGCCAAAAGTCTCCACCGGGACCTCGTACGGTTAGTATTTCCCCTTCGACCAGCTTATCGAATACATAAGTTGAAAACCGACCACTAGGCACTCTGCGAATGGTGAAGCTGGCCAGACCTTGGTTGTCTGGTGCATTTGAAAATGAATAACTACGAGGTGCGTTTTTGACAGAATCCAGCGTCAACTCGGCGAATTGGCCGGCCTTGTAATTGATTGGCTGATCAAGTTGCACGTCAATTCTCGCTATGTCGTGTGTCAAGAACTCGCGCTTCACAATGCGTCCCGCTACTGGCGAAGAAGTAATCGCGGCGCTCTCGTCCATTTCCACTTCAATGTCCGACTTCAAGCGACTTTGACAAGCCAAAATGTAGCCTTCAGCAATCTCTTCCTCAGAGAGCAGGTACGCGCTCTCAGTCAACTCCTGAACCCTGCCGTCCTTGAGCTTACACTTGCAGGAACCACATCCTCCAACTCTGCAAATATTGGGAATTTCGACGTTTTGACGCAAAGCAGCTAGAAGTAGCGTTTCGTCGGCTTCAACATGAATGAGTTTGCCGTTTATATTGGCTTTGTGGGTTGAGCCTTTGTTTAGAAATTGAAGCATGTCCGCCTCCAAGTGATTTTTATAATGTGAGAAATGGCGATAGACCAAATGAGAATTATTATGCGGAGGGGGTCATTTTCTGCAAAGAGGTGCGTCGGACAAAAAGGGGTCTTTTTCCGCCAATCTTATGCAGTAGTCGTTTGATTTACCTTTGAAGGAAGCTAACTCTTACATACTTCAGATTAAAGAAGTTAACGCGATGTTCAGATCTCTCAACTTCTCGGCACTGACGTCCTTACCCTCGTAAACGAGCCGCTTACCGACCATAAAAGCCAATGGCATGTTGACTGCGTCAACAGCAATTAGACGACCTTCCCTGATATAGAAAACCGCAAATGCATCACCCTCGATGTCGCGGCGAACGACGCGTTCATCATGGTTCTGTGACAATCCCACCATTTGCAGGCGAAGGTCATATTGATTCGACCAGAACCATGGGACGTGGTGGTACGGTTTGTCCTCTCCCATCAGGGTAGCCGCCGCTGTACGGGCTTGTTCGACAGCGTTGGCGACCGATTCGACCCGTTGCATTTGTTTGAAAAAAAGATTTCGGTGGCGGGTACAGTCGCCGATAGCCAGGATGGAGGGATCATTGCTGCGGGTATGTTCATCCACTAAAATACCGTCATCACAAGCCAGTCCAGCGGACTCTGCCAGTTTGGTTTCTGGTACTACTCCTACAGAGACGAGCACAATATCGGCTGGCAAGGTATTCCCGTTCGCCACTACTACGCCAGTCACATGACCGAGACCGTCAGTTGCGAATTCGGTAGCCGTGGTGGTCAACCGCACATCCACTCCCGCGCTGCGGTGCTTTGAATAAAAGAACTCTGAGATCTCTGGTCCTGTGACACGTTGCAATAGGCGTTCTGAGGATTCGAGCACAGTGACGACTAGGCCTGCCTTGATGGCGATTGCTGCCACTTCTAGGCCGATGTAGCCGCCACCAACGATCACCAGCCGTTTACCCGGATTTAGTTGATCACGCAGGACATCGGTGTCGGCGATATCGTGCAGATAATGAATTCCCTTCAAGTCCGCGCCGGGTACTTTCAGACGTCGCACCCGTGACCCAGTGGCCAGGACGAGTCGATCGTATGTCAGAGTGCTCTGATCAGACAAGAGAATGGTTTTATTGCTCCGATTTATCTGCTCAACGCGCACGCCAAGTTTAAGCTGGTGGCCCGCGTTCTCGTATACCGACGATGGTTTCAAGTACAGCGACTCTCGGTCAACACTACCCGCCAGGTAATTCTTCGACAGAGGTGGGCGCTGGTATGGGGGGTAGGGCTCATCTCCTACCAGTACTATATTATGCGGGTATTTTTTCTGGATTAATGTGGTCAGTAGCGCGCCTGCTGCATGCCCACCTCCAACGACAACTGTCGTCTCTTTTTCTTTCGTTGTCATGAGCGCCCTCTCCAACACGTTATTGAGACCGGATTATCCAGCTGGACAATATTATGATTGCGCCCCCCTAACAGCGGTCGGGCGTCTCTGTTTGCTTGTAAAGGAATTAACTTGTATTCTGCGTCAAAGAGATTATCGCAGTGGGGTCAATTTAACCATCATCTCCGAATAGCCACGCACGAAGTTCGACTGCACTCGTTCGGGCTCACCAACAACTTCTATGTTTTCAAAGCGCTTGAGTAATTCCTCCCACAGGATACGCAGTTGTAGTTCGGCCAGACGGTTGCCCATGCATCGGTGAACGCCATAGCCGAACGACAGGTGGTTACGTGCGCCAGAACGGTCGATGAGGAATTGATCCGGATCCGTAAACTTGCGCTCGTCCCGATTTCCCGATGCATACCACATCACTACTCGATCACCTTTTTTGATAGTCCGTCCCCCAAGCTCAACGTCTTGCTTGGCGATTCGGCGCATATAGGCCAAAGGTGTTTGCCAGCGGATGATTTCCGACACCATGTTTGGAATTAGCGCAGGGTTTGCTTTGAGCTTCTTGAACTCTTTCGGAAACTGGTTCATGGCTAGTAAGCCTCCACTCATGGAGTTGCGGGTAGTGTCATTACCACCGACGATGAGTAGTGCCAGATTGCCAATAAACTCCATCGGACGGTTAATCAAGTCACGAGTATCCTCACTGCTTTGCAACAAGCTGATCAAATCAAAGCCTGGCGCCTCACCTGCGGCGCGGCGTGCCTGCTTATCTCGCCAAAGTCGTGAAAAATCGCGGGCCATGTCGGCGGCAGCGTCGAACATGGCCTCCTCGTCGGTGAACTCGCCACCGGTGGCTGATGCGGCACCAGCTAAAAGGTCTGACCAGTAAATTAGTTTGTCACGTTCGTCGTAAGGGAAATCCAAAAGCGTGGCCAGCATGCGTCCGGTTAGCTCCTTTGATACCGTTGGTACCCAGTCAAAGGGTTGGCCCACGGGAAGACTGTCGAGCACATCCCCTGTGCGAGACCGGATTAGGCTCTCCATTTCTTTCAGGTTCTGAGGAGCCACTACGCCTTGCACGGAGCTCCGCTGTGCATCGTGTTTTGGTGGATCCATGGCGATGAACATTTCCACCGAGAGGCCTTCAGGGGGATCGCCAAGGATGATGACCGGCTCGGCGGAAAACAGGTCATGGTGTTTATCGACGAACAGGATGTCCTCATAGCGAGTCACCGACCAGAACGGACCGAATGGACTGTTTTTCTGGAAGTGCACCGGGGCTTCATCACGCAGTCTCTTGAAATAGGCCCGCCATTGCCCTTGCCTGTACAAAAACGGATTGCTCACGTCAATGTCATCAATTCGTAGTGTACCTACGTCTGGCAGCGGGTATTCAACAAAGCTTGGCGTGGGCCTGCGCGCGCCAATTGTTTTCTTTTTGGCACGCATCAAAAATTTCAGACCCTGAATTTGCAAATGCATTGGTATCACCTTGGCGGTGGCATTAATCACTCTGGTCTGAATTTGGTCAAATGTTTTGGATTGTGTTGACATGGGGCTCTCCGATATTTACATCTGAAATTCTGGGAGTCGAACGGTCATGCCGTCCATCGCTTCAGTGGTTTTAACTTGGCAGCCCAAACGTGAGGTTTTTGCCCGCTCTGGCGTCATCGATAGCATCTGCTCTTCCCCATCACCGAATGAACCGATCTTTTCGAACCATTCATCTGCGACTATGATGTGACAAGTGCCACAGGCGCATTCCCCGCCACAGTCCCCATCGATTCCTGGAATGGCGTTATCGACTGCGATTTGCATCAATGATGATCCAGCCTTGAATTCGATAACGTGAGTTGTATTGTTATGCTCAATAAAAATGATTTTGCCCACTGCGTTTCTCCTACTAGTAACTATCATCGCTAGTGATAGTAAATTGCCGTCAACACAACGGCGAGGTCATTTCTTGACGGCACCGGGTCATTTCAAGACAATGCAGTTATTCTCATCCTTGATAGGTGGCGCTGATGACGCGGCAAGCGAATATTTCCCAAAACCTTACAGCCGATATCCCATCAAATTACTCACGACTTATTGCCCGTGAGCTGGATCTGACGGCTAGACAGCTACCAGTTCTGTTACGTGGAACGGGACTCGGAGTTAGACAGTTTCTGAGGGAGGATGGCTTGCTCTCGGCAACTCAACAAGTTCTGATTTTGCGAAATGCGTTGGTGTTGTCTGGCCAGCCCGAATTTGGTTTAATGTTGGGCAAGCGCCTCACGCCGGCGACGCATGGTGCTATGGGGTTTGCCGCTTCAAGCAGCCCAAATTTACTCAGTGCGCTACAGGCTATACATATATTTCTGCCAACGCGGGTAAGCGTCATTGAATTAAATTTGCAGCAAGTTGAAACTCACCTCGAATGCACACTGCATTTTCGGATGTCGCTTGATGCTGACATACAGCGTTGCATGGCAGATACGATAATTAAAGTTCTTCTGGAGTTTGGTGAATTCATTATTGGTCGACCTCTAAATGAGGCTGAAATATTTTTCCCCC
The DNA here is from genome assembly GCF_005871185.1 of Limnobacter alexandrii. Lineage (GTDB taxonomy): Bacteria > Pseudomonadota > Gammaproteobacteria > Burkholderiales > Burkholderiaceae_B > Limnobacter > Limnobacter alexandrii. The sequence continues at coordinate 449,217 of NZ_SWKN01000006.1, read as the reverse complement.
ATCAGGCACCCGAGTACCATGCGCTGTACTCCGACTATTTGTCGGGGCAGATTCTCTTTAATTGCGATCATTTAAAACTCAGGTTGCCGATGGCGTTGTGTCTGGAGCCGAACGCCTCTGCCAATCATGAAAGCTATCGCTTTGCTCTGCAGCAGTGTGAATCCATGCTCGCGCAACTTCAGACTCACAAACCTAGCTATCAGACGAGAATTAAAAAGATGATGTTGTCCCGTCCGCCCGGAACCCTTAATGAAGATGAAGCGGCAGCTTCTCTATTCATGAGCAAGCGCACCATGGCACGTAAACTCAAAGAGGAAAACACCGGATTCCGGCAAATCCGAGATGAGATTATGTCTCAACAGGCTGCAAGCTACCTGTGCGACAGCAGGTTATCCATTGAGAACATCGCTGTGTTGATGAACTATCATGATAGTGCCAACTTCAGGCGTGCTTTTAAGCGCTGGTTTGACCAACCGCCAGAGACGTTCAGGCTAAATACCAAACCTCAGGCTATGCAATTTAGTTGATTTATGATCTAAATCAACGGTTGATTGAGCTGCTTTAACCGGTGCAAGTGTTCGCCCTGAGCATTTTGATTGATCAAACCTTTGATAATAGCTTGCCAGACGAAATTGCCAATGTCGTTCGGTGTATGGGAGCCATTTGGATCAAACCATGTTGCAACCCAGTTGAGGGCACCAAGGCCAATCAGTCGAAGAAGACGACTATCCACGTCTTTCTGAATAACTCTCTGGCTGATCATTGTTTCGAGAATATCTATCCAAAGAGACTCGTACTGGTCACGCAGTTTTATGATTTCCTTCCGTGCCTCTGGACTCAAGGCTCGCCATTCAAACAGCAGCACATAGACCATGTCGGAATCACCCAGCAGAGCTCGAAGATGTGCATTGATGCAAAGACGCAACTTCTCGACTGGGTCATTCGAACTGGCATAGGCCAATTCTACCTCTTCTGTTACCAGGTAAATTCCACGGCGCATCAGTTCAACAAGAAGTGCCTCCTTGGTGTTGTATCGATAATAAAGGCTGCCTGGCAGCATATTGCAAGCTTCAGCGATTTCCTTAAGTGAGGTTTTCTCAAATCCCTTTTCGCGAAAAAGTCGTGCTGCATTTGACAAAACATTGCCCTGATCATCCAGTTTACTATCGGGTATGGGCGGTTTTTGAACCATAGTTTGTACATCTCCTAAGTGGGGACATTGTATTTCTCATCATTGTCAAAATGGACCGAATCTACACACAAATAATATTCCATTGTGTAAGTCGTTGCCCTTCCGCTTGAACATATTCTTGACTTTAGTTGGTTCACCAACCAAAATTAAGATGTGTGTAAACTTTTAGGCGATTACTATCAATGGCAATAATTGCTTTTGGTCTTTTTTATGCCAATCCCAAATGTTAATGAGCGATCAAATCTGATGACTGAGCCAAACAAAGTTCACCAATGTGGTGCCGTAGAGACTGCGCGGCGTTTTACCGAGCAGGTCCCTCACAACAGCGATCTAGGTATGCAGGTAGTCTTTGTGAATGGCAGTAAGGTGTGTATGCGTCTAACCCCACAGGCATGGATGTTCGCCGATTCCGAAAAAAGGGAAGTAAGCACGAGTATTTTGTATTCACTAGCTGACTCGGCCAGCGGTCTTGCGGTATTCGCTGAGGCACAGGAGCTAACTCCTATAGCTACGTTGAGTTTGCATATGGATTACCTAAGACCCGCTGTTGATAGTCATTCATTGTTGGCGGTGGCCACTTGTCGCCATCTTATGGACGACGTAGCCTTCATCTATTGTGAAATCTTCTGTGAAGGTGATGATGTGCCGCTAGCAACAGGTAGTGCCACATTTATAAGAAATACCCAAGGCCAACGCTTCCAAGTGGCTGAGGCTTCAAGGGGAAGAGCATGAGTCGTACTGTCGATCCTGCTCATCCTCGTCCCACCCCATTTGATGGAAAGAGCGAGTATGACGCTTGGCAGACCTTACTTGATAGTATTCCATACTCACGGCATTTAGGACTCGAGGTTCAACAACACAATGAGGCGATATTTGTTCAACTGCCTTACCGTGACGCTTTTATTGGTAATTTCATGTTGCCAGCACTACACGGCGGTGTAATCGGAGCCTTGATTGAGATTACAGCGCGTATCGCTGCCCAAAGAGAAGATACGCAACTACGCAGCCCCCGTATTCTGGGAAGCAACATCCACTACCTTCGCTCAGCCACGGCGCAAATTACTTTCGCGAACGCGGAGATTGTGCGTCAAGGTCGGCGTACCAGTTTGGTGAGGGTGAGCTGTTGGCAGAGTGAAAGGACTGCACCGATCGCAAACGGAGTTGTTCAGTTGCTGTTCTCTACTTCCGGGAAGAATCAAGATGGTATTGGTAACAAATAAATCATGTTCTGTCGAACGAGACGGATTTCTCGCCGCTGATGGTCGAGAGATTACCTTGTGGCGGTGGCCTCAGTCTGACGGACGCCCCATGCTTCACTGGGCACACGCGACTGGTTTCCATGGTCGTCTTTATAAGCCACTTCTTGATGAACTGTCCGTTGAGTGCAACATCATAGCTTGGGATATGCGTGGACATGGAGCAAGTTCTGATGCAGCCGTTGCTTCTACATTTCGCGGTTGGGAGACCTACTATCAAGATCTAACCGCGTTGTTGGCAAAGTTGGATGAACCAGTTTGGCTTGGAGGTCATTCAATCGGTGCTACATCAAGCATTATGGCGGCTGCTCGCCAGCCAGACAAAGTGTTGGGATTGATACTTTTAGAGCCGGTGATAATGGATTCATGGCAAAGCCGAATGTTGTGGTTGTCCAAGCTGTTGCGTCGATCACACCGGTTGTCGTTGGCCGCTGGAGCCGCACGCCGACGGAATGTGTTCGATTCTTATGTCTCAGCTCTGGAAAACTATCGTGGTCGAGGTGGCTTCAAGACTTGGCCCGAGTCTTGGTTAGAGGCTTATGTCCAACATGCCTTTATACAGGATGGAGATCGTCTTCGTCTTGCATGCTCGCCGTTGTGGGAGAGCTCCACATTCGCTCAAACCGAGCATAACCCGTGGCCTGGCATTCGTCAGTTGAAGTGTCCTGTTGTTGCAATAGCTGCGGAGCGCGCTTCAACTTTCTCATCATTAGCGCAAAGACGTCTTGGAAAGATATTGCCCTCAGCCGAAGTGAGGGTTCTGGCTGGAACTACGCATTTTTTGCCTATGGAACAAACTGAGCTAGTTCGTGATGCGATGCTTAAAATCATGTTGCCAGAATGCAGGCGGAACTAATTCAGAGATTGATCAAATTGCAGTTGTGAGGAGCAAATTAGTGGACAGTCAAGCCCAATATGATTTTATAGGCGTGGGAGCTGGCTCCTCCGGAAGTGTTTTGGCCAATAGGTTGAGCGAAAATGGCAAGTTCACGGTATTGGTATTCGAGGCAGGGCCTAGCGATAAAACCAATATGTTCGTACACATGCCAGCGGGTATGGCTAGTCTTATGCGCAGCCATAAATACAATTGGCGATTTTAGACATCACCACAAGTGCGTATTCTGGTGAATTCGTCCATTTCCTCGAAAGAGGTTAATTGGCCGAATGCACTTACACAAATTTATTTACAGGCCCATATAGGCATCGTCCATTCTGAGGCATATCTGTTTGCGACTTTCCAGCATCTGATAGTGGAACTCGATTTCCATATTAAATCTTCTTTCCCACGGCATGTATTTGGCCTGATGATCGACATTCACGAAGTCACTTGGATTAATGTAAAAAGTCTCTTCGCGCGGTTTTCGCATTGCCTGTAGATTAGTTCCAGAACGAGTTGTTTCCATTCGCTCATCTGATAAATCGTCAGGGCCAACATCTTTGTTAAATTTGATATCTAGTGGCTGTTCCTGTTCTTTGGATTGATAATCTGAAGATTCACTACGCAATGCCTTGATTGTTTTTTGACTCATATCATAACTTGTGATTCGACCTTTAAATTTATAAATGCGAGTCGTGTCCTGGAGTCCGCTAACTTGTTCTGCGAGGTGTATTGTAACGTCGGAGTTTGGGCCCAAGCCAGAAAACTTAGTCAGCTTGATTTGGTTGTGTTCGACAAGACGTTCGACAACAAATTCGTGAACCTGCTGTGTGATTAGTTCCTTGGCTAAATGATCAAGTTTAGAGTTGTCGTCCTTACCTACACGGTGAATGCTATTGAGCTTCGGTTCGAACACGACACCTTGCAGGCTTGATACGATATCGACGATGTGATTATCAATCCAATCCAGCCGTTCGAAAATTGCTTCCTCATTTTCTTTTGTCGATGAAATGTCAAAGACGAGTTGCCAATAACGGAGTTCACTTTCTGAGTCACTAACCAAGTCGCCGACTTCAATTGACCTATCAATTTGATCTCTGTAAGTGGCTGCAATTCTGTGGAAAAGATTTGCTTTTGTAGTTTTGAATAATCTAGCACTTTCAGATACCTGGCCCTCTGTTAGTGATTGCGGATTTTTCACCTTAAGTTTATGAACTACATAGAAAGTCATTTAGTAGCCTCCTGCTAACAGATGTACAATCAATCCAATCCAGAAAAATTCGGTATTCGAAAAAGGCACGTCTTTCTTTTGACGTTTGACACCAATGACCCACACTGTCTCTAGATCAATATTGAACTTGACTGTTTGACGCACAGGACCAACTGATAAGCTGAATCGAGTGCTCAGTCCAAGATCTGTCAAGACATTCCGAATATCGCATTTTTGACTGTAAGAATTTGACCAAAAGAACAAATCTTTGGAGTCGAATCCGAGGAACTGAAGCAGGTCTAAAATGTGGATGAGATTCACAAGATCCTTTTCTTTCATCGATTCGCGGATCACATAATGAGCATCCTCAGTGAAGTTACCGAGTGGATCAAAGTTAGAGTTGAGTTCAAATGGAATTCGTTTAAGAGCCAATATTTCTGATGTTTTTGCAGGTGTTGCCTGCACTCGGTGAATCAAGTCAGCAGTATCTGCATTATCAGGTAATTGTTTTTCAAGGCGTTCGTAGAAGGCTCGGCTCAGGAAAATGCCGTTCGTTTTCGTGTGAGCGAAGCGGGCAGGGCGTAGGTTAGGCGGAAATGATCTAAATATATTTTCAAGATGATAGAGCCGGCTTGCGATTTTCGGGTTGGCAGTGGAACAAGGATTTATCGTATTGCTAGATTGGTTGAGGTAATCAAGTGATCCGAGAATGTAGTCTTTGACGTTAAAAGTACGCAGATTTATTGACTCATCGAGTTGATGAGCTGAACCTTTAAGGCCGTATCTTGAAGCCAATGAGAAGGCGAAACTTTCGCTTTGAGTATCAGTGTTCCCGAGCGCGCCTTCACAAAATTGACTGTTGTACAAGGAGTCGATAACCTCAAACCCGCGATGTGAATAGGTTTCTAGTAGCGTGGTTGTTCCTGCATGCCCGAGAATTCTGCTCGCGACAAATAGTGTTTTGCGATTCACGTTTTCGGGTGTTGTATGAATCAATCTTTCGCCGGTTAACGGATTGTCAGGATTGCAGCAAATTGCACTCTCAAAAAGTCCATATGTCAGCTCGTCAGCAAAGGTATGTCGCAGGGTGTGAATACTCCCTCTGAAAGTAACATTTCGAATGATTTGGTTTAGACGCAAACTAATCTCGCGCGCAGAGGACTGAATCAAATCGCCAAGGTAACTTGCTTTCGCTGTGATTGCTCGGTGCTTTATTCTTTGAAGGATCCCTTTCTCCTCACTTGTAATTTTAGTTTGAGATAACACATAGCGATTGGAAGCAGGAAATTTGGGTCTAAAAACAGAATCGCCCACCACCCTGAGCAGCGGGGTAGTATCTAGAAGCTGCAGATTGACGGGCTTTAGAAAGAGAGACTCAGTTTTCCTCAGACCAAAACGACGAAGAAGAACAAAAATTGCTTGAACCGCTTCGGGCTGGGTTTCTTGAATTTTTTTAAAGATCAGATTTAGTTCTTTCTGAGAAAAGAGATGTGTGGCTGGGTTATAAACCGCACCAATACTGTCGAACTTCACGGACATCAAAGGATTCAGTTCTGCTAGTTTGGAGAATAGGTCCCTAATTTGACGCAGATCGTCTTTAGCAGATTGCAGGATCTGTTGTCTGTCCAGTAGGTAGCCGTTAATGGTTTCAATTGCCTCATCGAGTTGTTCATCATCGATTTCCTGCTCGAGGTTGGTCTCTTTAAAAAGATTCCCAATTCTTCCGTAGTAATTGAGCTTGGTGCTTTTAGCCAAACTTTTTCGTCCAGAGGGTCTTCTACTCTCTATATCTTTGGCATAGCTTAAAAGTGCCGATTTACACAGAGAGGGTCTCGCTGCAATTTCTGTACTTAGTCTTAGCATCGCGCCAAGGGCGTCATCCATGATTGCTTCAATATGGCTTGCGACAGATTTACACAATAGCCCTTGTTCATGGAAGTCAGTTAAAGTGTCCGAGGTGGAGCTCTCCTCGATGGCTTGGTCATGGGTGCCCCCAGAAAAGTTATCCTTAATTTCGAGTCCTGTAGCGCTAACAAATGAGCTTGTAGCGGTCGCTTGGGATGGATTAGGGTCTTTGTTACCGGGATCGGGATATGCAATCGCATCGGTCGCTATAACTTCATGCGAGAGATACTTAGTTGCGGGCGCTAGTCGAGCGTTACTTGCCACGTGATCTGTGTCAGGATCAGTGAGTTGTTGAAAGCTTAGATAATTTGAGCTGCGATGCTTGGTGTCGCCTGAGGCAATCGCGGACAAACAACCGGGTAATTCGTATAGTTGGTAGGATTGCTCAATTTCAGCGAAATAATAAAGTAGGTCTTTTTTGGTGTTAAGCGATGATCCACTGACTCCGAGGCGATTTATTTTAGCCTGCAGGTCACGCCCTAGTTTTTCCAAATTATTGCTGCTCTGGCGAAAGCTTAGTTGATTGACCAGCCGTTCATAATAGTGAATTGACAGGCGATGAAGCTCGTGCCGTCTGACCGGAGTGAGCGGATGGGGCTGCGTATCGACAAAATGAATGTCAATAAATGTTTTATCGGATACTGTTCCAAGCAGGTAATTTCCTTTTAGAACCTGCTGAATTGCTATTTTACAGGTAATGCCATTTAGCTTGATTAAAGAGAGTGCGAACAGAAATTCAAGATTGACCTTTTGTTTCGCCTGGGTGTTGGATTGGAGGATCTCCATGATGCCTGGGTGAGACGCCCGGTATTCCGAATATTTTCGACAAAAGTCGATTGGCACTCTCTCGTTGACGGTACGGCCAACACGCGAGAAGAATTTCATGTCAAGGCCTGGTGCTAACTTTCGAAGAAACCGAGTGAACTTGTAAAAATAGATATCAAAATGAATCCGGTTGCTTAGCTCCAATTGGGCTTGTTTGAGTGCTTTGTCAATTCGATCTTGTGCTTTCTGTTCAGGTCGCAAGCCTTCAATAATTGATTCCGCATCTTGGTAGGCCCTCGCTGAAACTGACTTGTGTAATGCTTTATGTTCAGTCCTTCGCAATTGCAAGCCAAAGCGTTTGGGTATCGACTGCCCCCACACATCAACGTCTTTGCTACTGAATTCAAAATCAATGGATTCACTAATATTTAGGAACTTTAAGATCCTATCTGCAAAGTCACGAACTCGTTGGTGATCCTTATTCATTGTTCTTAGGCTTGATGCGCCGTAAACTGGAATCTTGTCGTTTTCATGGCCTAATAGTCCATCCACAATGTCTCTATCGGTGATCTCGCAGTGGTTACTGACAAAGTGACGCAAGAAATTGGCCTGTAAGGTATCGAAATTTTCAAGGAGTGTTATATCCGCAGAAATACCTTCAATACCGTTTTCTGTCAGGAAAAAGAAAAATGGGATACCTTGAGTGTTTGAAAGGCTTGGCGTGACGAGAAGCGATTCGATTTGTTTCGAAAGCTTAGGCGTGTTGGTTCGAAGTAGATTGGCGAGGCGTTTAAGAGCATTTCGATAGGAGATGCCAATTTCATCAGCGAGCGATTTACAAAGTGGTACCACACGTCTTGGCTCCCTTAGTAAAACATCTTTGTCATCAACAATCGTGAGATCAAAAGTGTCTGTGAATAAATCAAGATCGCAATATGCATCTTTAACGGGTCGCCCGCCCGTTGTTAGATAGATCCGGAAGATCAAGTAGGTAACCCAAGCATTCCAAGACATGCAAAGTGATTTGCTGTTTATGGCATGCTTTAATTGGCTAACCATGATAGCTACATCGGCTCTAAATTTCTCAAGATCAAAAGCGTAAGGGGAGCCCGCGACGTTTTTCTCTTTGTGGATTACGGAATAGTAGGCGCATTTCGAAGGAAGCTCTGATCGAGCGTTTTTTTGTATCAACATTGCTGCCGATTCTGGATGCCCTTGTGCAAGGAGCATCAGTCGTCGGCTGCTTTGCAGCCAGGCATTCGATTCAAACCCGAAATGTACTTTTACCTGATCAATTTTCTCAGGATCGAACTTTCTATCAATCGCCAGGTCGTAGAGGCTCTCATGGGTTTGAATATTCCATTGGTCCTTTAGAAAGTTTTGGAGTTTGGTGGGTAGAGATCTCCGCTCTATCCTTTCGGACGGCAAAAGAGCTGAATGAAGAAAAGTCGTTTTGCCGATATGTTGAAGTGATGGACGAAGTCTCCATATCGCGGAAAAATCCTCCATGAATCCAAACTCCGGTTCTGGCAGATGATGGACTCTGAGTGCTAGCGCACCTTCAAGGTTGGCACCGATTTGATATCCGATCCAAATTAACACGTCTGCTAAAGTGTCATTGGTGATTTCGCTGGTGTTGCCCGCCTCCAAAGTTGCGTAGGCACTGATATGTTCAGCCTGAAGCGGCAAGTGTGGGTTGGTCGGGAAATAGGTCGAAAGGTTGAAATCAAGCAGTACTTGCCCAATGGCTTTTGCCTCTAGCTCAGGGGCGTCCTGATTGTTGTTTTGTTGTCCCTTGGTATGACCGTCAATGTTTGAACCAGTGTGGTCGTCTGGTTGCGCATTACTGAAGTTCTGTTTAAAAAGCGCTTTTAACCTCCGGACTTCCTTGCCATCATCATCGTTTATTTTGTACCTGTTCAATTTCAAAGACTGGATCCCTGAAAGAGAGTCTGGACCAAAGTAAAGAACAGGTTTTTCAGACGGAGAAAAGAAATTCAAGAAACTCTTCTGAATATTCCTCTGATATTTCGTTTCGTTATCGTTTGGAAGAACAGTCGTTGATCTCGATAGACGAAGTTCAGTTTCTAACTTTTCCTTGAATACTTTTTCACTTTTCGATGGCTTGTCGAAGCGTTGAAACAGATGGATCAGAAAATCACGGTTTTGGTTTTCGTTTACTGGCGCAAAAGTTTGGCGTATCTCATTGAGAAATTTAAGATGGGGCATGCGAAATATCACGCTTCCATGGGTGAAACAATAGCATTCAAACAACTGCTTTAATATTAGCAAAGCGGTTTGTGTATAGCCGAAATTGGGATGCTGCTGCCAACTTTGAAAAAGCAGCTCAACAATTGGGTATTCACCGCGTGAAATTTGCTGAGCTCTGAAAATCGGTCGTTTTGTATTGATAGTTTGTAATTGCTGATCACATGCTCCGTAAGCATCGTAGCTTCGGATTATATGGATCAGATGGTGGAGGTTTCTGTAGAAATCATCTTGGTGCGACCATGCTTGTAAAGTTTCCCTGTAGTGCGTAGTGCATAGCCAGCCAAGGCAGTAATGGAGAAAGCCCCCTCCCGCAAAAGGGATAGTAATTTCCGACTCAACCTTATGATTACGTAGCCCGTTATGAAGACGTAGATCTTCCCCGATTGCCCAGCTTCGTCTTAAATTGGTTACAAAGTGAGCGGGAAGGTCTATTTTGTCGGTTACCGCTGCAAGCGCATCCTCAAACTGGCCACAGTCTTGGATTAGATTTGGATTCCAGTTGGGGATATTTTTCATATGGCGGTGTCCCAGCTTGACAACATCGTTGCAAATATCGTTACGATTGCACCGAGAAGACTTGATTTGAACAAGCTATATCGCTTACACTTCGAGCAAGTGGATTGGGGGCTCCCGGTCGGCGCTATAGCCTCGGTGGGTTTCATCGGGGCTTTTCGCTTTTTTGGGGCGGATAAACTTTTAAGCCCCAATTTTCATATCCTTGCCCGACGTTTTTTCGACCTCCAGAGCAATAAAACTTCTCCTTCAAGATTTCAAAAGCACTGTTTGGTTGATCGGGGCGCAGAATGTTAAGGCCAATCGGCCTAGCGACGAGGTCAGCCAGTTGCAGGCCAGGGGAATCCACCTTTTTATCCGCAAAAATAATCTCAAAAGGGAAGTTGATTCCAACGCGATTTGCTCCATCGGTCATCCGACGAAACTCAAGCTCTAACTCGTCGTCTTCTTTTTTACCTCGACATTCAAAGACTACGTGGGTGAGTTGCTTGTGCTGACTCTTCTCCTGCAGGAACTCATAGAGTGTTTCCAAACAAAAGCCTAGTGCTAAATGATAGGGGTTCTCGTTTTGGTCAGGCGAGCCTTTGAGTTTTGATTTGTCGATGACACAACTAGCCAGAATAAAGTTGTGGGTTTTGATTAGTTGACTCAGTTCGTCCAGGAATTTGGTTTTTTGCAGCTTGCTTTTGAAGGTGAATGCGCCTTTTTCTTTTCTGATGTCGTGTTCATGTAGTACAACCAAGTCATGACCGAAGTGCTGGAACTTGAATTGGTGCAGTGCGGAAACAACGCGATTGGCGTAATGCCTTTTGTGAAATATGCAAAAGGCAAGGACGAAAATTGGATAGTTTGGATCCAAATTTTGCATGCCATGGTCACCACTTTCGTCGACATAGACGATGTAGTCACTGAATAAGCTGGGTGTGGTTTGGTCGGTTTTGCTGCTCATTGTGGTCTCGCAGTGACTTTGAAAAGTCTGTGACGAACAAAATTCAGTCGCCTACGGATGTGCCGCAAAGTGGGCCGAGACTCCAAAAACCACAAAAATAGCGAAATAGTACCGAGACGTTAAATGGTGTTATCTCACAGTTTGTGTGTGAAAGCAACAAAGTATAGAAATGCACATCGTCTTGAAAAGCGCGAATTAACGTCGTTTAGAGTGAATGTAAGTTGTATGAGATACATCTTTTCCCCTTGGCCTCCGAAGGTTCGATCCCCGCCAGCCGCGCCATCCCTTATTTGCGCTTCCACACCGTCATTTCACTCAGCGTGTATTGGTGTTTGCGCCGTGTTTCCCGAATCACGAAAGGCACAGCCTGTGGCCCTTGCACCAACGTGAAGTGTTCGCCCAGTATGTCTTTCAGGCCATCAAGTGTGCCGTACGATTCACCGTCTTTCTTGAACCCGCCGATCCATTCTTCGCGTTTGGTGTATTCCTCCATCCAGGTATAGGGCGAGGCCAACACCAAAAGTCCGCCTGAATTGATTCGATTTGCGATGTCAGCAAGGAATCGGCGCGGGGCGTAAAGACGGTCGATCAAATTGGCGGCCAGCACCAGGTCGAATCCAGTGTGAATATTCTTCAAATTACAAGCATCGCCTTGCCAGAACTCGACGCGCTCGGCCGTGTCTGCAAGGGCCAGGGTGTCGAGCCGGCGTTCGTAGTAGTTCAACAACTCACCTTCATCGGGCAAGGTGTAGCGAACGGTACCGGTTTCTTTCAGGCGCGCACCAACTTGAATCAACAGCGTTGAGAAATCAATCCCGACCACTTTGTTGAACATTCTCGCCAACTCGAAGGTTGAGCGCCCGGTGGCACAGCCCAAATCAAGTGCGCGGCCTTGCTTGCCATTGCCCAAGCGTTGGTGTGCATCCATGGCCATGTCGGCCATGGCTTTTGCAAAATTGGGTACACCGAAGGCAGTTTCACCGAAGTGAAATTCGGCGTATTGCGATACCAATGCGTCGTTTTCATAGGTTGACAAAGGATTAACCGCTGGCGTGTCGGTGACCACATAGCGGAAGCCAGCATGCTGAAAGAAGTGCTTTCGGAATGCATAGCGAGAAGCATGGCGACTTTCATTGCCGCATGAAATCCAGCTGCCGCCTTTGATGATGTTGTGGTGGTTGTCGAATGTCGGGCTGGTGAAGTCGTCGTAGATCGGGTGTACATCGAAACCATCGAAGGGGTAGGTGGGGGTTTCACACCACTGCCACACATTGCCCACCACATCGAATAATTCGCCGTGTGCAAACTGATTCACCGGGCAACTAGAGGCCCAGTGATCCAGGTGCAGGTTGGCTTTGGCCTTTGAATTGTTGGGCACATCAGCCAGTTGTGCATGGTCGTAAATGCGATTCCACTCGTCTTCTGTGGGCAAGCGCACGGGCTGGCTTGTTTGCTCCGCTTTCCAGCGGCAAAAGGCACGTGCTTCGTGGTAATTGGTTTCCACTGGCCAATCCCAGGGCATGGCCACTTCTTCGGCCAACAGGCGAAGCGCCCAGCCATCTTTCTCGTGGGGCGCACGCACCCAAAAGGTGGGGTGCGTTGCTTGGGAGAATTGTTGCCAACTGCAGCCTTCTTCATCCCAATAGGTCGGATTCGTGTAAGCACCTGCGTTAACAAATTCGAGGAACTCACCGTTGCTGACCAAATGCCGTGCAGTTTGAAATTCGGGCACATCGGCCTGATGGTGGCCGTATTCATTGTCCCAACCGTAAATGGGTTCGGTAATTGATCGGCCTAACACCACTTTGCCCGCAGGAATGTTCACCAGGCTGTTGGCAGGCGCGGCACCTGTGGTGCGGCAAGGTTGCCAGGCTGGGTGTTGTTTCACAAAGTGCAGGGCATGTTGACGCATCAACACCGATGATGTTTCAAGGTGAATGTGCTCGTGTTCAATGCCCATGATCACGGCCCAGAAGGGGTCGTTCCAGCCAATTGGAAGCGTGAATGGCGTATGGCGAATTACGTCATCGATTACTTCACGTGCTTTTTTGCGATAGGCCCATACTTCCTCGATTGTGGGCCAATCGTAGCGGGCGTCGTCCAGGTCGTCCCAGCTCATTTCATCCACGCCCACAGCGAACATGGATTCCAGCCGTGGATCGATTCGCTTGTCGATCAGGCCCACCAGCAAAAACTTGTTGATGAAGAACGTGGCCGTGTGGCCCAGGTAAAAAATAAGCGGGTGGCGCAGGTTGATCGGCTTTTTGTAATAGGCCTCGTCGCAGGTCAGCAATTCGAACAGCGATTCATATCGGTCAAAGCTGGCGTGAAAGTACTGCAGCAATTCACCTCGTTTGGATTCGATGTCGTTGCCCGCCAGAAAAGGCGTGCGCAGGAAATGTTCACCCTGGGTGTGCATGTTACGTAAAGGGGAGTTCATAAGCGCAAACCTGAAGTGACTGGATGATGAGTTACTGTAATAACATACTTTGTGATTATTACAAGCTGGGGAATTGGCGGAATAGATAATTGCTCGCGAGAAGTTTTGTCATTCATTCGAAAATGCCGTGGATCACCGGCCCCCTCAAATGCAGGGTGGTGTTTCGTCGCTTGTTGCTCAAAATAAGATTGATCGTGGTTTTCGGGTTTTGTCGATTAAGCAAGCTATACGTCAATTTGATCGAATGGCTGATCGTTGAATTGTTGATGATTTAAATTCCGACACTGTCATGAACGACTACACAGCTTTACTTCTTGGTGTTATTTGCGCAGGCCTTGGTGGTGAGCTGTTCGTTCGCGGTGCAGTCGGCCTTGCCCACTGGGCGAGGGTGTCTCCGGGCATCATTGGTGCAACGGTTGCTGCATTTGCCACATCAAGCCCGGAATTGTCGGTCTCTATCAGCTCAGCCTTGGCCGGAAAGCCGCAAATCGCTTTGGGCGATGCGTTGGGCAGTAATGTGGTGAACGTAGCCCTCATTCTTGGGCTGGCATTGGTTATTTCCGGAATACAAAGTCCTCGCGACAGCGTCAAGCGGGACTTCCCCGTGGCCTTGCTGATCCCTGTTTTTACAGCTGTTTTGTTTCTCGATGGCGAGCTTTCCCAGGTCGATGGATTCTTGATGATCAGCATGTTCATTGCCTGGATCGTGGCGGCCATAGTCGAAGCAAGAAAGCAGCGAAGCGCAGCAGAGGAGGTGCTTGCCGAACAGCGAAGGTGGCTGGTGATTCTCTCCTGCATTGCCGGTTTCGCATTTCTGGTGGCGGCCGGAAACTTGATTGTCACCGGGGCAAGAGGCATCGCGGTTGCCTTTGGTGTCGATGAGTTCATCATTGGCGCAACCATTGTGGCCATTGGCACATCGGTGCCCGAGCTTGCAACAACTTTTATGGCCAAAATTCGAGGTCATGATGAAGTTGGCTTGGGCACAATTCTGGGCAGCAATATTTTCAACGGCATTTTCATCGTCGCTGTTGCAGCCATGATTCATCCCATCATCGTTCCTTGGCATGAAGTAGCCATTGCCCTGGTGTTCGGCGTTGTGGCGGTGGTGTTCACTTATCCTCCGCGCAACGGCTTCATTCAACGAAAGCGGGGTGTCTTTTTGCTGGCGCTGTACATTGCATACCTTGCCGCCATTCTTCAGCAGTAAAAGGCTTCTTGTTAACTTGACGTGGTTTGTCAATAAATTGCTGAGGGCAAATTAAGTGAATGCTGTTAAACACATCACCATCTTTATCAACCGCACTTCGGCCGATGTGTATGCCTTCGCCTCAAACCCCCAAAACCTCCCCGCATGGGCTGCTGGCCTGGCCCAATCTCAAGTCAGCAAACAAGGAGATGCCTGGGTGGCCGAAGCGCCCTTTGGCAAGGTGAGGATCGGGTTCGCACCTGCGAACACGCTGGGTGTTCTCGATCACGATGTGCAGCTTGAATCGGGCGTGGTGGTGCACAACCCCATGCGTGTGGTGCCCAATGGCACCGGCAGTGAATTCACTTTCACCTTGTTCCAGCAACCGGGTATGCCGCAACAGCAATTCGAGGAAGACGCGCAAGCAGTTGCAGCAGATCTTCACTCCTTAAAAACACTTCTTGAATCTGAAAGATGATGCAGCGTGCAAGGTACCTTGCCAAAGACCCCCTCGAGTTTGCATTTTCAACTTGCGAGCGTTGGAGATTCGGGTGAAGGCGAAGGCTTGGATTTTGTGTGTAAATTGGAGTTGGCAAGGTAAAATTACCTATTAACTGAAGGTGCAACCGTGATTTCCAGCGAGCTTCAACAGCAAATTCACTTCCTGCGGGAAATAGACAAGCTCAAGGGAGTGCTTAGACAGTCTCCTTTGCTGGATCAAAGCCGCAAAGAAAATTCAGCGGAGCATTCATGGCACTTGGCCATGTACGCGTTTATTCTTTCCGAGCATGCTGCTGTCCATGTCAATGTGGCCAGGGTAATCAAGATGCTTTTGATTCATGACATTGTGGAAATTGATGCGGGCGACACCCCCTTGCATGGTCAACAAGACGGCAAGCAGTTTGAACGGGAACAACAAGCGGCCAAACGCCTGTTCGGCCTGTTGCCGGATACGCAAGGCGATGCGCTTAGCGCCCTGTGGCATGAGTTTGAAGAAGGGCAAAGCGATGATGCCCAATTTGCAAAGGCCCTGGATCGGTTTCAACCGCTGTTGATTAATGTGTTCACCGGTGGTGGTACATGGGTTGAGGGCAAAGTTCAGTATCAACAGGTATTGGAGCGGTATGGTCCTGCGATTCAACGTGGAGCCCCCGTTCTTTGGACGCTTGCGCGAGAATGGGTTGCGGGGCATTTTGACCAATCATCAACTCGTTAAATTTTATGTATATCGAAGGCACCATAAAAACCTGGAATGATGACCGTGGGTTTGGTTTTATTCGGTCCAATGAAGGTCAAATCGAGGTGTTTGTTCATGCCACCGCATTCAATTCTCGGCACATTCGTCCCCATGTAAACCAACGTGTTTATTTCGACCTCGAACTAAGCCCTGAGGGAAAACCAAGAGCCAAGAATGTCCATTTCTCGCGCCCCGTTTCTGGAAACAACCGTGAACGCACAGATAACCCCGCGCAGTGGCAGACCGGATCATTTTTAGCGATTCCCGCTTTTGTGTTTTTGTTTGGTGTGGTTAGCTTGCTCTGGAGGCCACCATTGTTGTTGGCTTTGATCTATGTGCTTGCCAGCACTTTGACTTATGTCACTTATGCCATGGACAAATCAGCTGCCAGGAAAGGGCGCTGGCGAACTTCTGAGAGCACCCTGCACTGCTTGTCTTTGCTGGGTGGTTGGCCGGGAGCCTTGATTGCTCAACACATGCTTAGGCACAAATCAAGCAAGGCTCCGTTTCGGTTTGTTTTCTGGGTAACAGTTTTCTTGAACGTAGCTTTGTTTCTGGTACTGGCTTCCCTTGAAGGCCAGGCATATTGGGCAATCGATACCCGATAAATAAGTTTTCCGTACAACTGTCGATTTCACCATACCCCATTCGACTACCTAGGTAGGCACAACTTTCAAGGAGACTACGATGTCGAACAGCACAGGAACAGTGAAGTTGCACAGGGTACTGCGCGCCCCAGCAGAGCGGGTATACAAGGCGTTTACTGATAAAAGTGCGTTGGAGTATTGGAGCCCACCTTACGGCTTCACAGGTACCATCCATGAAATGGATGTGCGGGAGGGCGGTGGCTATCGCATGTCATTTACCAACTTCAGCACCGGCAGCAGCCACACGTTCGAAGTGAAGTATCTGGAGCTTGTAACCAACCAGCGTATTCGTAGCACAGATCAATTTGATGACCCCAACTTACCTGGTGAAATGGTCGTGACTGTGGATCTTGAAACGGTGGTCTGCGGGACGGCATTGCGGATTGTTCAGGAAGGAATCCCTTCGGTCATACCTGTTGAAATGTGTTATTTAGGTTGGCAGGAATCGCTTGAGCAATTGGCCAAGTTGGTGGAGCCTGATATTCCAGACCATGGTTGACCAAAGTTGTTGTCAAGACGCTTGACCGGCGTCGGGCAAGCTGGGATATTGGTGACTCAAACCGATACCCCGCTCCCCACATGAACAACCACTACTCATTCATCGGCGGCCCCGAGGGCCAATGGCGTGTTACCCGCTGCGAGGCCATTGTTGGTGAACCTATTGAAACCGTGCCAAGGCTGAATGTAGTGAATACCCCGGCAAGCCAGCTAAGCCAGGTTAGCACTTGGGTACTTCAAGGTTTTACCAGCAATGTGCGCTATGCCGAACGGCATGAAATTACCCAGCTGCGTGCAAGGCAAGAGGGATTGAATCGAACTGCCTCCACCTGTGCTGCACTGATTCCAATCAAGAAAAATGCGCAGTGGTGGGCTTTGTCACAAGACGAGCGTCGGGCCATTTTCGAGGCGCAGTCGCATCACACTGAAATTGGCTTGGCCTACTTGCCTGAAATTGCCCGGCAGCTTCACCACTCTCGCGACCTGGGCGAGCCGTTTGATTTTTTAACCTGGTTTGAATTTGCGCCTGAGCACACAGATGCGTTTGATGCGTTGCTTGTCAAACTGCGGACCTCGGAAGAATGGAAGTATGTGGAGCGCGAGATTGATATTCGACTGATGAAGGACAACTTCTGACAGTCAAAGGCAAGTATTCAGTGGGAGAAAAGCATGGAAACACGCAAGCAGGTTTTGATTGTGGGCCTTCAGCCTGAGCTGATAGATTTTTCCAGTCCGGAATACGCGGCATTTCCCGGACTGACTGCTGAGAAGATACTCCAAGGTTTGAACGCAGGCGCAGCCAGCTTACAAGCGCAGGGTTATGACGCACAAATTTGCTTGACCGACTTTGGTGCGACGGCTGACATGGTGCTTCGGAATGCACTGAGTCAGAAACAGTTTGATTGTGTGCTTGTCGGTGCCGGGGTGCGTACTGTGCCCACCCATTTTCTATTGTTCGAGACAATCATCAATACTATTCACACGCATGCACCGGGCGCGAAAATCTGCTTCAACACCAACCCAGGCGACACAGCCGAGGCTGTGAAGCGCTGGATTTAAAGTGTGTGTCACTGAAAATACCCGCGCCCCATTTTAATCAGAACTGTGCCAAACTCCTTTCTCATTTGATTCAGGGGCTTGCAATGAAGTTGCTGCTTTCTTTCTTGTTTTTTATCCATGCGGCTTTTCCAATTTTTGCAGCCGAACCCCCTCAACCGCTTCAAACCATTCAGTCCCTGGATTTACCCCGTTACATGGGCACCTGGTTTGAAATCGCCAAGTACCCCAACCGCTTCCAGAAGCAATGTGTGGCCAACACCAGCGCAGCCTATTCTTTGCGAAAGGACGGCACAGTGAAAGTGCTGAATCGCTGCCAGTTGGCCAACAGCGAGATGGAGGAAGTTGAGGGGCAGGCCCGTCAAATTGGCGGTTTGAAATCGCCCAAGCTTGAGGTACGCTTTGCGCCTGCCTGGTTAAGTTGGCTGCCAATGGTGTGGGGTGATTACTGGGTGATTGACATTGACCCCGAGTACCAGTTGGTTGCGGTTAGCGAGCCCAAGCGAGAATTTTTGTGGGTGTTGTCGCGCACCCAACAGGTGAACCCAGCCAAATATGAGGCGCTGCTGCAACGGCTGAACGCCAAGGGCTTCGACTTGAACAAGCTTGAGCTCTCACCACAAGTCAATTAAACCATGCGCCGTTTGAATCCCCAAAAATTGCGCTGTGCTGCTGTACAATCTGGTTTGTTGGTGCTCTCGGAACAGTCCCTGTTCTGAAGTTAAACGGGAAGCTCTTTAGCGCTGCCCCCGCAACGGTACGCAGACAAGCGTCTAGCTTGGCTCTCATCAAAAACCATTGGGTGTTTTCAAACGCCTGAGAAGGTGGTGAGGGTAAGTCTGCCAGCCCGGATACCGGCCAACAACGGGGTGCGCCAATGGCGCACTGTGTCCCATGCACTGTCGGGGAAGGCGGTGAGGGTACTTATCCAATCAACTTATCATGCACTCAATTCGTTTGGGCAAGCTTTGTCTTGCCATGTCCGTTGCCTTCCCGGCGACCGGTTCTGTATTTGCACAAACAAATCCCCTGTTCGATTCTGTGGTGGTTACTGCCACCCGCACCGAGCAAGCCATCACAGAAGTGTTGGCCGATGTCACGGTAATCGACCGTGAAACCCTGAGCCGTGCCGGGCAAACCTCGCTGCGCGAAGTGCTGGCCCAACAGCCGGGCGTACAAATTTCGTCCAACGGCAGTTACCGGTCCAACACCACTTTGTTTCTGCGTGGTGCATCGGCCACACAAACCATTTTGCTGGTCGATGGCGTGCGGGTGGGTTCGGCCACCAGTGGCGGTTTTTCTCTGGAAACCATTCCGCTTGAATCAATCGAGCGCATCGAGATTTTGCGTGGCGCCGCTTCGGCCCTGTATGGTCCTGATGCGGTGGGCGGGGTCATTCAAATCATCACGCGGCAAGCGGGTACACCCCGGCGGTCCGTTAGCGTGGGTGTGGGCAGCGATGGTCAACGGTTGGGCGCAGCGCACTTCAGTGGCAAAACAGGCATGTTTGGCTACAGCCTGGGTTTTTCCCATGAGCGGGGCACAGGCATTGATGCCAAAACACCTGCCGCGTCGGGTTTGAACCCGGACGAAGATCCGTTTGAAAGCAGCAGCCTGAATTTCAGTTTGGTGGCCGATGTGCACACCAATCACCAATTGAAATTTCAAACCTTGTACAGCGAAGGCGAGTACGGTTTCGACGGCAACCCCTTTCCAAACCCGTTGGCCCTGAATTCACAAACCAGCGAAGCGATTGCAAAACCGGAACTGAATCAGTCCAGCCTGCAATGGGTGGCCAAATTCGCACCGCGCTGGAAGTCGACTGTGCTGCTGGCGCAGGCCGATGACAAATCGTTGAGTGAATATCGCCGTTTGTCGGATGGTGCAGACGCTGGCCGTGCACGGTTCAACACCAAGCGCGATCAATACAGCTGGCAAAACGACATCAGCTTTGACAAAGATGTACTGACCTTGCTTGCAGAACAGCGCAACGAAGAAGTGGACAGCGAAACCGATTATGCGGTGAAGGCCCGAAGCATCGACAGTTTTATGGCCGCGTATGCCTTGAATCGCACGCAGTGGGACGCGCTGGGTGTGCTGCGAAGCGACGACAATTCGCAGTTTGGGCGTTTCAACAACTATGCAGTGTCTGCGGGTTACAAGCTGAATTCGCAATGGCGCCTGGTGGGCAGCACAGGCAGCAGTTTTCAGGCCCCCACATTCAACCAGCTGTATTTCCCGGGGTTTGGTAATCCGAATTTGCAACCCCAGCGCAGTCGTTCCAAAGAACTGGGTGTGAAATACGCAGCCCCGGCCATTGCAGCCAGTGCCGTGGTGTATCACAACAGGGTGCAGGGTTTCATCACACCGTCTACGGCAGTGCAGTCGGCGCGTGCCACCTTGCAGGGTGCCACCTTTGCAGTGGATCGCCAGTTTGAAACAATATTAGTGAAAGCGTCTTACGATTACACCGACCCAAAAACCGAACCCGACAACAAACGCATTGTTCGCATTGCACGCCATGTATTCAATTTAAACTTGAGCCGTGAAACCGGTCCCTGGCAGTACTATGGGGAGCTAAAGCTGGCCAGCGACCGGGAAGACAGAGCAATTCGCTCCAGTGATCCCAATATTGAGCTGGGCGGTTATGGTTTGCTGAACGCGGGTATAAGCCACAAGGTGAATCAGGACTTGTCCGTGTCGGCCCGCTTGAATAACCTCACCGACAAAACCTATTCACTGGCCAATGGCTTTACCACACCGGGCAGAAACCTGTTTGTGTCGGCCAATTGGTCTTTTTAAGGGTGAAACCTGATTGAAGCACATGCTTGCCCGTTCTGAATTGATATTGGGTGGTCAGCGCAGTGGCAAATCGCGCCGCGCTGAGAACCTGGCCATGCAATGGCTGGCAGCCGGCCCGCAGCGGCACGCTGTGCTGGTGGCCACAGCCTATGCGGGCGATTCCGAAATGAGGCAACGCATTGTGCAACATCAGCTTGACCGCGCCTTGCGTGTACCCGGTTTGGTGGCAGTTGAAGAAACCTTGAATTTGACTTCAGTGCTGAAGCAACACAGCGCACCCAACACTTTGATGCTTGTTGATTGTTTAACCTTGTGGCTGGTGAATTGGCTGATGCCGCCGCCCGGCTTGCCTGTACCCACTGGAAATTTTCAAGATTCAGTCAGCGGCTTGCTGGACACATTGGCGAATTTGCCCGGCCCTGTGGTGTTGGTCAGCAATGAAATTGGTTTGGGTGTGGTGCCCATGGGCAAAGAGGTTCGCGATTATGTGGACGAACTGGGGCGTTTGAACCAAGCCATCGCCAACGTTTGTGAACGGGTTACCTTGATGGTGGCCGGGCAGGCGGTGCCTGTCAAAGGAACTTCACAATGAAGCTGCTTTGCCTGCGCAATGTGTTGGCCATGTTGTTGGCGTGTTGCACTTGGGCTGCGCATGCTGCCCCACAACGCATCGTTAGCCTGTTGCCCTCGCTCACTGAAAGTGTGTGCGCGCTTGGCGAGTGCAGCCGTTTGGTGGGTGTGGACCGTTATTCCAACTGGCCTGCTTCTGTGCAACAGCTGCCACGCGTGGGCGGTGGTATTGATCCCAATATTGAAGCCATTGTGGCCTTGAAACCAGACTTGGTGTTAATGGCAGAATCGTCACGTGCAGCAGAACGTTTGCAGGCACTGGGCCTGAAAGTACTGATGCTTGAACCCAAAACCCACGAACAGGTGCAGGTGGTCATTGCAAAGGTTGCGCAGGCCTTGGGCCTTGCGCCAGCAAAAGCCGAGCAGGTATGGCGCAAGGTGGACGCCGGTGTGTCAGCAGCTGCCAGTTCCTTGCCGCAACATGCGCGCGGCATTCGTGTGTACTTTGAAGTGAACCGTGCACCTTATGCTGCCGGTGAATCTTCTTTTATCGGCCAAACGCTTAAGCGCCTGGGTGTGGGCAATGTGGTGCCTGCTGAACTGGGCCCATTTCCAAAACTGAACCCGGAATTTGTGGTGCGTGCCAACCCCGATTTGATCATGGTGGGGCAACGCAATGTGCAAGGCATGACTGAGCGCCCCGGTTGGCAGCGCCTGCGGGCTGTGCGTGAACAACGCATTTGCATTTTCAACAGCGACGATGAAGACGCCATTGTGCGCCCCGGCCCCCGCATGGCCGAAGGTGCCCGCTTGCTGGCGCAGTGCATTCTGAAACACAGTGCAGGTGCGCCATGAATACACGGGCAAGCCTTGCATGGGGAATTTTTTTGCTGGTCTTAAGCCTGTTGCTAAGCGCCCTTGGTTTGGGCGTGGGCAGCACTGGCCTTGAATCGGTGTGGCACATGTGGGCCGATCCGGTGGCCAGTCAAATTGTGTTGGACATTCGCGCACCCCGCACACTGGGTGCATGGGCTGTAGGTGCGCTGCTTGGGCTGGCTGGTGCCGTGGCGCAGGGCTTGTTTCGAAACCCTTTGGCCGATCCGTTTTTGCTGGGCAGTGCGTCGGGAGCCTCGCTGGCGGTGGCGGTGTCGCTGGCCACGCTGGGTGTTTCGCCGTTTGCCGAGGCCTGGGTGGTGCGGTTGGGCTTGACCGGTGCTGCGTTTCTGGGCGCAGTGGGTGCAGTGCTGTTAACCCTCACCTTGGCCAAAGGTGTGCAACACACATTGCGTTTGCTGTTGGCCGGTGTGGTGGTGGGCATGGTGTTGGGTGCGCTGACATCGCTGATCACCATTGCGGTTCCGCAAACCTTGCAGGCCATGCAAGCCTTCATTCTCGGTTCTACCGGTTTTGTGGGTTGGCAGTCGCTGGGCATCATGCTGCTTGTCGGCGTGTTGTGCCTGGGTGTGGCTTGGGCCTTTTCCCGAACGCTTGATGCGCTCACCCTGGGCGAGCACACGGCCCAAAGCCTGGGCATGCCGCTGCGCCCGGCCCGCATGGCGCTGATTGCCGTGGTGGCTTTGGCCACTGGCACAGCAGTGGCCCACACCGGCCTGATTGCCTTTGTGGGTTTGGCAGCGCCACATTTGGTGCGCGCCGCTGTGCGAACAACTTATGCGCAGTTGGTGGTGTTGGCCAGCCTGATGGGTGGCGTGCTGCTGTTGGCCGCCGACATTCTGGCCCGCGGTTTGATTGCACCCCAGGAAATTCCGGTGGGTGTGCTGACCGCCACACTGGGCGGTGGCTATTTGCTGTGGCTGATGCACCGAAGGGCGGGGTAAGGTGAACGTGAACAAAGCTGCTGCATTTGAAGTGAATGATTTGTGCGTGTCGCTGGGCGCTGCACGCCAGGTACGCCCTGTGCTGCACCACTTGAATGCCACCATTACGCGGGGCCGTTGGACCTGTGTGGTGGGCCCCAACGGTGCGGGCAAATCCACATTGTTGCGCGCGCTTGCGGGGCTTGTGCCTGCCCGGCAAGGCCATGTCAAAGTGAATGGACAAGACTTGCAAGCCTATGCACACCGCGAACGCGCCAAAACAGTGGCGTGGCTTGCGCAAGGCGGGGCCGACCAGGCCGCCGATGATTTAAGCACCTACGACATTGTGATGCTGGGCCGCTTTCCCCACTTGCCCTGGCTAAGCCCGCCCGGCCCGGCCGACCACGCCGCCGTGCAACGGGCCATGGAACAAACCCGGGTGTGGGAATGGCGAGACCGTCTTCTGGGCAGCCTTTCCGGTGGCGAACGCCAGCGCGTATTGCTGGCAAGGTTACTGGCTGTTCAAGCCGACATGGTGTTGATGGACGAACCTTTGGCCAACCTGGACCCGCCGCACCAGGCTGACTGGATAGCGCTGGTGCGTGGACTGGTGGCAGAGGGCCGAACCGTGGTCACTGTGTTGCATGAAATTTCCCTGGCCTTGCTGGCCGACGACCTGCTGGTGATGCAAGCAGGCCAGTTGCAATACGCAGGCCCCAGCCATGATGCGGCCGCACACCACGCCTTGCAAACTGTATTCGACCACCGGCTTTCCATTCACCAGGTGAACAACCGTTGGCTTGTGTTGCCAACCTGACCGCGAGAGAAAACCCATGCAAATTGAAACGCCCCCCACTGAAAAACGCTACGACCGCCCCGAAGGCGAACGGCGTGGTTTGATCATTGTGAACACCGGCGATGGCAAAGGCAAAAGCACCGCCGCATTTGGTTTGGCCATGCGTGCCTTTGGCCGCACCCATGTGCACGGCAAGCTGGTAAAAATTTACCAATTCATGAAGGTACCCAGTGCGCGTTTTGGTGAGCACCGTGCGCTTGAGCAACTGGGCTTGTCCATTGAAGGGCTGGGCGATGGCTTTAGCTGGAAAAGTAAAGACATTGAACATTCGGCGAAACTGGCCCGCGATGGCTGGGCCAAAGCTCGCGACACCATTCTGGGCGGCGAACATTTCATGGTGGTGCTGGATGAATTGACCTACGGTTTGATTTACGGCTGGATACCGTTGGATGACGTGTTACAAACCTTGCGCAACAGGCCAAAGGATGTGCATGTGGTGATCACCGGGCGGCGCTGCCCGCAAGAGGTGATCGACCTGGCCGACACTGTGACCGAAATGGCCATGATCAAACATGCATTCAAGGCTGGAATTCCAGCCCAACGCGGCATTGAGGATTAAACCGGCCGTGATGAAAAAAGCCACGCCTTTTTCCCCACGTGAATCGGCGGCAGTGTACCGCGCCATTCGCGAGCGGCGCGACATGCGCCACTTTTGTGGCGGGCAGGTGCCTAGCGATGTGTTGCAGCGATTGTTGCAGGCGGCCCACCAGGCACCCAGTGTGGGCTACATGCAGCCCTGGCGTTTTTTGCGCATTCAGAACCACGACACCCGTGTGCGCTTGCATGCGCTGGTCGAGGCTGAACGTATTGAAACTGCACGTGCACTTGGACAACGCGAAAGCGAATTCATGCAGCTGAAAGTACAGGGCATTCTGGATGCAGCCGAGGTGCTGGTGGTTGCGCTGGCCGATGGCCGTGAGCGCCATGTTTTTGGCAGGCGCACCATGCCTGAAATGGATTTGGCATCGGCCGCCTGTGCCATTCAAAACCTGTGGCTGGCCGCAAGGGTTGAAGGGCTGGGCATGGGTTGGGTGTCGCTGTTTGAACCTGCTGAACTGGCTGTAGTGTTGGGCCTGCCCGAAGGCGCAAGCCCGATTGCCGTGCTGTGCCTGGGACCGGTCGAGGGCTATTACGCAGAACCCATGCTGGCGCAACAGCACTGGGCCCAATGCGAGGCCTTGTCGGGTTTGGTGTTTGACGACACCTGGGGCAAAGCCAGTGCCGTATTTGCGAGCCAAGCCGGTTCGCCGCCTGCCAACGAGGACCACTAGCCATGTGGTTTGACAGCACCCCAATCAACATTCTGGCCGCTGCCATGCTGGTCGCCTTGCTGTTGGACTATTGCTTTGGCGAACCCCCCGCACGCTGGCACCCAGTGGTGTGGATGGGCAACTACCTTGCGTGGGCGGGGCGATTGTTTGCACCTGAGATTGAAAAGCTGTCTCGAAACCCGCTGCGTGAATTTACCGCCGGTGCGCTGGCCTGGTGGGTGGGCGTTGCTGTTGTGTGCATGCTGGCTGTGGCCATTTCAATGTGGGTGGCCACAATGCATTGGCTGGTTCAGGTGGCGCTTGTGGGCTTGCTGCTTAAACCCATGCTGGCCTGGCGGGTGCTGCGCGATGAAGTGCGCGATGTTGAACACGCCTTGCAACGCTCGCTGCCCGAAGGCCAGCAACAGGTGGCGCGCTTGGTGAGCCGCGATGTGAATACCCTGAATGAAGCGCAGGTTCGGCAAGCGGCCATTTCCACGCTTGCAGAAAATTTGAATGATTCGGTGGTGGCCCCGCTGTTCTGGTTTGTGCTGTTTGGTTTGCCCGGTGCTGCGGTTTACCGCTTTGCCAACACCGCCGATGCCATGTGGGGCTACCGGGGCGAACGTGCCGGGCGCGACTGGACCTGGGCCGGCAAGTGGGCTGCGCGCGCAGACGATGTGTTGTCCTGGGTACCCGCCCGCATCACTGCCTTGCTGATTGCCCTGTGGTTCAAAGGGCGACGGTTGCCGCAGTTGCCCGCTGTGGCACAACAAACCCCATCACCGAACGGAGGCTGGCCCATGGGGGCATTGGCTTTGGGGATGAATATTCGTCTTGAAAAGGAAGGGGTGTATTGTTTGAATGCACAAGGGGATGACCCGCGCAGTGCGCACACCGAAGTCGCCTTGCATGCTTGTGCACAAGTGGTGGTATTCATTGCAGTTTTTTGCATGGCAGCTGTTTTGTGGGGCTTGGCATGAACACACGCATACATGGCGGTACCGATGAGCATGGGCCTGTGCCCTTCGATTTTTCCAGCAATGCCAATGCGGTGGGGCCTTGCCCTGCGGTGTTGAATGCGGTTCAACAGGCCGACGCACTGCGCTACCCCGACCCGAATTACACAACTTTGCGCGCTGCATTGGCCCGCTTTCACCAAGTGGACGAGTCCAGAATTGTGGTTGCGGGCAGTGCCAGCGAATTCATTCAACGCCTGACCACTTGCCAGTGGCGCAAAGGCTGCAGTTCATACTGGGTACCGCAACATGCCTACGGCGATTATGCCCACGCCGCGCAGGTGTGGGACATGGAACGCGTTGATGACGCAAACCGGGCAGGATTGGTTTGGTTGTGCAACCCTTCCAGCCCCTTGGGGCAAGCTGAATCGCCTGAGATATTGAAGCTTGTGGCGAATCATCCCGATGTGGTTGCCGTACTCGATTGTGCTTATGAACCTTTGTGCCTGGATGAACAGGCACGCGCAAGCCTGCAACAGCGAGATCACTTGTGGCAATTGTGGTCACCCAACAAGGCCTTGGGCATGACAGGTATTCGTGGCGCCTACGCGATCGCACCCTTGGGCGAAAGCCGAGCGGTGTGCGCCTTGAACAGCCTTGCTCCTTCCTGGCCAATTGGCACGCATGCCCAAGCCATGCTGCAGGCTTGGACCCTGCCCGAAACACAAAGTTGGCTGGCGGAAAGTCGCGGTGTGCTGGCGCAGTGGAAGCTGGATTTGCTGGATTGCCTTCACGAGAACGGTTGGGAAATTCAGCCCAGCATTGCTTCGTTTGTGTGTGCCAGGGCACCCCGTGAAATTGGTGAAGTACACCTGCGTGTACATGGCATCAAGCTGCGTGATGCCACTTCCTTTGGCTTGCCCGGTTGGTGGCGTTTGTGCGCGCAAGGGCCGCAAGCCATGGCTGCACTTTCAAAGGCTTTGCAGCCATGACCGCAGTGTGTGTCATGGTGTTGGGCACCAGCAGTGGCGCAGGCAAAAGTTGGGTAACCACCGCACTGTGCCGCCATTACGCACGCATGGGTTTGAAAGTAGCCCCATTCAAGGCACAAAACATGAGCAACAATGCCCGTGTGGTGGCTGGCCTGAATGGACGTGAAGGTGAGATTGGTTCGGCCCAGTATTTTCAGGCGCTGGCCGCCTGTTGCGAACCCAGTGTGAACATGAACCCGGTGTTGTTGAAACCCGAAGCCGACACCAAAAGCCAGGTGGTGGTGCTGGGGCAAGTAGACCCGGCACTGAGCAAAACACCTTGGCGTGAACGCAGCGCACAGGTGTGGCCACACATTGCGGCAGCGCTCGACACCTTGCGCGTTGAAAACGATGTGGTGGTTATCGAGGGTGCAGGTTCGCCTGCTGAAATCAACCTGCATGCCAGCGACATTGTGAACATGCGGGTGGCTGTGCATGCACAGGCACGTTGCCTGCTGGTTAGCGACATTGATCGTGGCGGTGCCTTTGCGCACCTGTACGGCACCTGGGCTTTGTTGCCCGCTGAGGAACGTGCATTGATCCGTGGGTTTGTGTTGAATAAATTTCGGGGTGATGCCGCCTTGTTGGCCCCTGCGCCGGAACAGTTACACCAGTTGACTGGCGTGCCCACGGTGGCGACCTTGCCCATGTGGTTTCAGCATGGTTTGCCCGAAGAAGACGGCGTGTTCGATGACCGAAGCAAGGCCACGGGCGCGGTGCACACCACGATTGCAGTGGTGGCGCTTCCCCGCATCAGCAATCTGGATGAATTCCAGCCCTTGAAAAACATGCCCGGCGTGCGTTTGGTGTGGGCCCGCACCCCGGCCGATTGCGCAGGTGCAGACTGGATTGTCTTGCCGGGTTCCAAACACACTACAGCCGATTTGGCATGGCTTCGTGAACAGGGGCTTGATCAAACTGTGGCAAGCCACGCAGGTCAAGGCAAGCCAGTTTTGGGCATTTGTGGCGGCCTGCAAATGCTGGGCGAAGCCTTGGTCGATTCACATGGCATTGACGGCAATGCACCGGGGCTGGGGCTTTTGCCCTTGGTCACCTGTTTTGAGCCCGACAAAACCGTGCGCCGCGCCCACCTGCGTTTTGGGGGCGTGCAAGGGCCTTGGGCTGCGTTGGCGCAACAGCCGGTGAACGGTTATGAAATTCACCATGGCCGCACAATGCAACACCCCGCACTGGCCGAGGCTGGGCAATTGGCCCACGAGGTGTTGCCCGGCTTGGGCTGGCAAAATGCCACTGGCAATGTATTGGGTGTGTATGTGCATGGCCTGTTTGAAGACCCTGCTGTACTGGCTGCATTGTTTGGTGCGCATGCCCCCACGCTGGAAAGCGTGTTCAACGGATTGGCCGATTTTCTGGAGCGCCATGTAGAGCCAGGCGTGTTGAATGCGCTGATTGAAACTTGATTGAAATTTATTCGCGGGTACCACTGATTATGTTTTTGAATTTGCCTGCCATTGAAAGCCTGCACAACCCATTGCTGCAAGCACGGCTTCAAACAAAGATCGACAACAAAACAAAACCCGTCGGTTCTCTGGGCCGAATTGAAACACTGGCCATTCAAATTGGCATGTTGCTGGGCACTGAAAGCCCTGTGCTTGAAGAACCGCAGCTGATCGTGTTTGCGGGCGACCATGGTTTGACGCGGCAGGGTGGGGTGTCGGCTTACCCCAGCGATGTGACCTGGCAAATGGTGGAAAATTTTCTGGCGGGTGGTGCGGCTGTCAGCGTATTGGCGCACCAACACAGTTTGAATTTGAGTGTGGTGGATTGCGGTGTTCAGCACGACTTCACCGCACGCAACGGCCTGTACATCCGCAAAATTGCCCATGGCACAGCCAACAGTTTTGAAGGGCCCGCCATGTCCATTGAGCAATGCGAACAGGCCATGAACAACGGCATTGAATTGCTTCGCAGCCTGCCCGGCAATGTGCTGTTGCTGGGAGAAATGGGCATTGGCAATACCTCGGCAGCTTCTCTGCTCATGGCCCGTTTTACCGGGCACGACATTGCCGAATGCACAGGCGCAGGCACCGGCTTGAATGCCGAGGCTGTTCAGCGCAAGGCGAATATTTTGCGAGAGGTGCTGCATCGCCATACAAATGTTGAATCGCCCATGGAAATTCTGGCTGCCCTGGGCGGGTTCGAAATTGCCACCATGGTGGGTGCTGTGTTGCAAGCGGCCAGCGAACGCCGTGTGGTGGTGGTGGATGGTTTTATTGCCACGGCGGCGGTGTTGCTTGCCCACGCAATGTGCCCCAATGTGTTGGCGTATTGTGTTTTCGCGCACCAATCGGGCGAGCAGGGCCACCGCAACATGCTGAAATACTTGAACGCGCAGCCCCTGCTTGATCTGGGGATGCGTTTGGGCGAAGGTTCTGGCGCTGCCATGGCCTGGCCACTGCTGGTGTCGGCCTGCGCTTTGCTGCGCGACATGGCCAGTTTTGATTCAGCCAGTGTGTCGCGTGCGGACAATTCCGCTTCCACAACATCAACACAAGCACCGTCGGAATGATCCATCACCTCTTGCAATTCATTCGCCACTACCTGCTGGCCGTGCAGTTTTTTACACGCATTCCTGTAACCGGCAAGCTGGCTGAATGGGTGGGTTTCTCGCCGGCCATGTTGCGTGCCAGTGCGGCACACTTCCCCGGTGTGGGCTGGCTGCTTGGTACCAGCAGTGCAGGGGTATTGTGGGGGCTGTTGTGGGCTTTGCCCGAAGTGCCCGCCGCAAGCTGGGTGGCTGCGGTGTTGTGCACAGTGTTTGGTGTCATGTTGACCGGTGCATTTCATGAAGATGGTTTGGCCGACACGGCCGATGGCTTGGGTGGCAGCCTGGATCGCGAACGCGCACTCGACATCATGAAAGATTCACGGGTTGGTACTTACGGCGCACTGGCGCTGGTGCTGATCATCTTGCTTAAAGTGGGCTTGTTGGCAACCTTGCTGCAACTTGCCACAACGCTGGTGGTCGCTGTGGCGGTGTTTGCCGCGCATGTGTTTTCCCGCTTTTTGCCGCTGTTCATTATTCGCAGCTTGCCGCATGTGGGCGACACACAGCAATCAAAATCCAAGCCCTTGGCGGATCAAATTGGCAACAGCAGTTTGTGGGCGGCTGCGCTGTGGACAGGTTTGGCATTGGGCCCGCTGCATATGCTTGCGCCCGGCATGCCGTGGTGGGCTGGCCTGTTAGGTGCAGTGATAGCACTGGGCTACATGTTCCGTTTGCTCAAACGCAGGTTGGCTGGTTTTACGGGCGACGGTTTGGGCGCCACACAGCAATTGTGTGAAGTCGCGTTTTATCTTGGTTTTGTTGTGGCCTTGCCATTGGCACACGCCTGATGAAGCTTTGGCTGATTCGCCATGCGCCGGTGTTACTGCCTTCCGGCATTTGCTATGGCGCAAGCGATGTGCCCGCCGATGATGCTGCAAGCCTGTTGGCTGCCAAGTTGGCCGCTGAACAATTGCCACAGGGTTTGGTGCTGCGGGTTTCCGGTTTAATACGTGCGCAGCAACTTGCAAATCATTTGGCGGTGTTGCGGCCCGATCTTCCTGCTGCCACAGTAGACACGCGCCTGAATGAAATGAATTTCGGTTGCTGGGAGATGCAGCCATGGGATGCTGTGCCAAAACCCGCATTCGATGCCTGGCTGGCCGACTTTGATCACCATTGTTTTGGTGGAATTGAAAGCACGCAAACGGTGTTGCAGCGCGTGGGGCAGGCTTTGCAGGGCATGCAAGGTGAGGAACTGTGGATTACCCACGCAGGCGTTATTCGCGCAGTGCAGTGGATTGTTGAACGCGGCCTGGTGCCAGTTCAACAGGCTGCAAACTGGCCTGCCACGGTGTTAGAGCCGGGTGGGTTGTACGGTGTTGAAATTTCTGGATGATCAGGCACCAGTCCATTCAAGGTTGATAACCCGAACAAGTATTCGTTGTTTTTCTTCCGGGTTCAGTAAACTCAAAAGATACTCTTCAAGTTGCTTGGGTGTTTGGGGTTTGGGTGAGCCGTCCAGCGTTTCAGGAATAGGCCCACGGTCATGTTTTCCAAACCACAGCACGACATAAATTCCATGCCTATTCGCATTAGGCTCAATGGAATACTGGTTGATCAACTGTTCAGGCAGGCCTTTCCAAAGATCCTTGTTCCAGTCGCATTTGAATTCCATAGAAACAGAAAACTTGTTGCTGAATAATGCCTTAATGTCTGCCCGTTTGTTGTTGACATGCTGGGCCTCAGGTTCAAATCCAATGCCGTGTCGTGAAAGTTTGTTTTCCAACTCGTGGAGAATAATATTCCGACAATAATTTTCATCTGCGGGGCGACGTGTTTTGTTTTTATCCCAAAAGAAGGCATAGATATTTGCCTTGTTCTTGTGAATCATCTCAGCGTAGTCGTCAAGATGTTCAACAATCAATTGCTGCAGGTCTTTTACATCAACAGGCTCGCGATTGTTTAGAACCTTGATTAGACCTTCTGGTTTCAGGAATGCAAACGACTTTTCCCGAACGCGAATTTGCACATCATAAGCAGTGTGTTCAAGTAGAAAATTGATTTTTTCCAGTTCGGGCAATTGCTGAAGTCGTCGAAGTTCTGTCAGTGCGTCAGGGTCTTCGCTTTCACCGAGCTGGGTGATCAAGCGGCGCAGGCTCCGCCACAATTCACCAGAACGACTAACTGCATTCTCCATATTTTCAATGCCAGGGTTTGCATTCGGTGCAATCACCTCAATCAATCGAGATAAAAACAGGGCTGATGTGCTGGATATATAATTGTTTTCACGTGCACTGTGTTCAATAAACTGGAAAAAATAATTCGCTTTGGTTTCTGAATTTACCAACTCGGTAATCAACTGGCTTTCATAAGCAGACGAATCAATCGCCAAGCCAGTCGTGATCCAGTACACACGCTGGGCAGCGTCCATACTTTTATTGTTCAACTTTTTCTTGACCATGGGCTGCAACTTTTCAGGCAGATTTTGTATGGCAAAGTAAAGCAAGCGCCGTAAATTACCCAGTTGATCCGAGCGGCTGCGAACTGGATATTTTTCAAGCACTCGGGGCACGCCAATCAATGCAACTTCAAGATACTCAGGCCAATCGCAAATCCCGGAAATGTTTGCTCCATGAAGCTGAACCTTCTTGAAGGTGGCCAGCACAAACCGAACCCAAACTTCTGAAACCGGCAGTGGCTTAATTTGGGCGACATACTCAAGCCACTTCGGCTTTTCTTCCAGGCCATAAGCCAGTTGCGTGGCAACAAAACTTTTCAACCGGTTTTCATCGATTGATGTAAAAGCATTCGGGTTTTCTTCGAAAAGAACCTCCAGGCCAATAATTGCAGGGAAGTGATTCCAGGGTCTTTTGCTGTTTGTATAGGATTCGATAATTTCGGTGTGGTTTGCAAAAGCAGACAACAGAATGAATTTTGCAAATCCCGCTCTGGCTGCCTGATAAACTTCTGTGCCGTTGAAACAAAGGCTGTCGAATCGTTGTTGTGGATTACTTCCACTTATGTCGGTGGCAAGGTCCAGCCAAACAATTGCGAGCTTATAAAATATTCCCAAACTGGCTGTGCCAGCTTTAATCGCGTCTAAATTGTTTGAAAGCGTTTTCGTGGTTTCAGTTTTTCTTTGATTGGCTATCTGTATTGAATTGTTTCGGTGTTTGGCTAGTTCAAGTTCATCGTTAGAGAGTTCATGAAAAAAGTGCGCTTGAATGTAGTCGCTGTGCTCCGGGTGTTTTAATGAAAATTCGTCGATCATCTCCAGCGAAAGTCCTTCATTTCCCTGTTGAAATGAAAGATAGCGTATGGCTTCACCCACATGAATTTCCACGGCAGTGTGGGTAGTTGCTGAATCCGCTTTTTTCAAATGCCACAAGCCCAGTTGGACCGGCAATTTATTGACAAAAATCCATTCCTTCGTTGTGTGGTAGGCATAGTATGGATTTTTTTTTGAAAGTGATTTCTCAACGGCTTTTTCAAGGAATGAAAGGTATCGACCTTCCCGTTCACCAAACCACGTGCCAATTTGTTGTTGATGTTCTGCAGTTCGGTCGACATGGCCATATTCATCTTGGCCAATACCAAGCCATGTGAACAACTGCTCATCATGTGCTTCATCGCCCAGCTCATTCAGGCCGCGTAGAACCAACTTGCCGATCATTCTTTGCAAATTAAGACTTTCCGTTCTCGGCCATGGCAAATCAAGTCTTTTGGCCAGTTGATCCAGCAAAACTGGAAGATCACCTTTCGGCACACGTTTTGGTAATTCATGTTCCCAAAAATAAAGATAGTCGCCGATTAAATTTGGATTCTTGGCGCGATGAAGGTAGCGAAGAATCGATGTTGTGGATATTGCCAAGGGGTAGAGTGTGCTTAGCAATGCGCCCAACAATTGGTCTTCTGGGTCTTCGATTTCATCGTTCTTAATTTGATCAAGCAATGACAAAATATGACTTTGCTGTTCGGGCGCAACCAGAAGTACATCAAGCGCGGCGCTTCGAACACTGTCCCAGAAACTGTGGTCTGCAACAATTTTTTCTAAAGCAAATGCTAATTGATCACTTGCCTTGTTACCTTGCAATATGCACAGCAGTTCACGCATGAAAGCTTGGTGAGGTTTTTCTCTGGATACGTTGGTGAAATTTTCGATAAAAAACGATTCAAACGCTGGGTCCCAAAGTGCGTGAAGCGGGCTTTTGAAGGGAACTTGCCAGCTAAAACCGAAATAAGTTTTGGCTTCCCTTTGAAGCGCAAGAATCACTTGTTTTTTTTGTGTCGTGCTTAGGTAGGCGGCATCGCCATAAATTGCAATGCCAAGCGGATCAATTTCAACCATACGCTGAAAAGCACCAAGGCTAAGGGTGGCTACCCAGGCGAATAGTCCCCTTAAACTAGCCACTGTTTTTTTGTCAAAACCTTCGAACAGGCGCAGTACTCGACCGATTGGCAAAGTGTGTTGTTCAATCTGTTTTGCGATCCATTTTGCAGCCAAAAATTCTGCAACTGTTCGGTGAAAAGGCTCGGCAGTGTCTGGTAAATGGGATGGTCGGAAAAGTGTACTTCGCAGTGCGCGCAGGCTTAGGGAGTTTAGCCCGCCCAATTCATCGGATTGTAAATGAGTATTGCTGTGTGCATTCCCATCGCTTAAAGCGAAGCCCAAGCGGTTGCTGAACAACATGATGCTGCACAAGTAGCCCGCTCGATCCACGATGTCGTCAATCGAATATTTTTCATCCGGG
This sequence comes from Limnobacter alexandrii, assembly GCF_005871185.1. Lineage (GTDB taxonomy): Bacteria > Pseudomonadota > Gammaproteobacteria > Burkholderiales > Burkholderiaceae_B > Limnobacter > Limnobacter alexandrii. Next base: position 414,667 of record NZ_SWKN01000006.1, on the reverse strand, counting down.
GCGTACTTTTGATAGTGCTTGTCGTGTTCTTTAGCCAGCTTTTGAGTAGCAAATTCAAATACCTCACGCCGCGACTCGGGAAACTGATGGTTGTGAATTGAGTCGATCAGCAGCCTGATCAATAAGGGATTAGCTAGCAAGGCCTTCAGGTTTTGTTGTTCTACCCGGTTCAAAAATTCCGCGGCAGGCATATTGCCCGGCCTGGCATTCAACTGCTCCTTGATGTATTGCTGCACAAACCTGTCATCGATTGAGAGTTCATCAAGCTTGAAAATCCGAAGAGCCGGATCAACTCGTTTTAAATCATTATGATCCAGATCACCATACCAGTCCGCAGCCCGGCATGAAATTCTGAATGGTGGGTGGCCCAATTGCCTCAGTTTTTTTGCAACTTGCCACAGTAGCTTTCCAGCATTGCTTGTTGTGTTGCGCGCTTCGTCCAAGGCGTCCAGATAAATGACAGGTTCTTCAGTTAAATCGGCAAGCTCTTCATCGAGAAACTCACTGACTCGTATTACTTTACCGCCTGTTCTTTTGCACTCTTCTTCGAATACCGTGCTTTTGCCAGAGCCCGGCTCGCCCAGAAGAACCCACGACTTCACCTCTCGAAGTTCGGCAAGCGGTATGGCCTTGCCTTGTAAATGCGGAGAGTAGTCGGTTAACTGATACTCGGTGACTTTGCGAGGAATGAGCATGTGGTTTCTTACCCCAGCCAGTGACTTGCGGGCGCACTTAAGAAATCGTAAACAGGAATTCCAGCATCCCCAACCAGCAGTGTTTTTGATCCTGTGTGGGTTTGACTAAATGCTTGCAGTCCTTTATGCGCGATTCCTGTTTTTCCGCTTTTTACTTCAATACCCAAGAGTTTGGAATTTTTGCTCAACACAAAGTCCACTTCGTCGCCACCCTCGCGCCAGTAGTGAATGTCGCATTCGCCTTGTGCAGTATTCATCAGATGCGCCCCCACACAAGTTTCCACAAGTCGTCCCCAGTGGCTTCGATCGGCCTTAGCTTCAGCAAAGGTATACCCCGCTAGTGCAGACATCAGCGCGGTATTGTGCGCATTGAATTTGGGAGCAGAGGCTCGCTTGCGATGTTCTTTATTGGCGTATTTTTGAAGCCCGCTGAGCAGTTCTGCAGCGGATAGCAGGCTAATATAATCGCTCAATGTTGTTGTGTTACCGGCTTCTTGCAGAAGCCCCCCATCAACAATTTTACTGAGTGCCAGAATTTGACCTGAATAGGCACCGCAACCCAGTTCAAAAAGTTGTTTGAGCAGTGCCGGTTTGTGAATGCGGTTATGTTCAAGAATGTCTTTGTTGATGATGGGGTCAATCAATGAATGCTGTACATAAGCTCGCCAGCGTTGTTCGTCACCTATTAGGCTGGCTGAGCCCGGGTATCCACCAAAATAAATATACTGATCCAGCGTGAAGTCGAATGCTTCTTGCATTTCACGAAAAGACCAGTGGCTTAAATGAATGCGCTCAAAGCGACCTGCAAGGCTTTCTGTCAGGCCTTTTTGCATCAGCCAGGGCGACGATCCAAGTAACACCACATGCATGGGCAGTCGTTCAATTCGATCTTTATCCCACAGGCCTTTTACTACTTCTGACCAGTTCGGAATTTTCTGTATTTCATCAATCGCCAAAATGTAATGGGTGCCGTTGGTGATCCGCAGAGCTTGGGCTCTCGCTTTGTTCCATGTGTGAACAAGCCATTCTTCTGACCTTGGGGGGGGGGTGTAATCTGACTCCTCATTTGAATCGAAGTCGAACGTGGTGAGGTTGGTGGAAAAGGTTTCCCGTTGTTCTGTTGATACAAAAAACCTGTGCGCGGCTGGCTGTTCGTCAAGAACCTGATTGACCATGGTGGTTTTTCCCACCTGCCGTGGGCCAGTGACGGCAATCATGAACTTGGGTGTTTCCTGAAGCCTTTGCCGAAGCGTGGAAATTTGATGGCGACTGTACATTTTTACAATATTGAGTAAATTTACTCAATATTGTAAATCAAAAATGAAATGTGTTTTGAATTTTATAACTTATTGTTTTAAATGAATTAAAATTTTAAAACCCAGTTTGCTTGTGATTCCAGTTTAACAGTAAGAACCTGACCTTCACGGTAACCACTTGCCTTTTCCTTCAAGCACCAATCCCTTTGGCCCACGCACTTCTTCTTGGTTCGCATAGGCCCAGTTCAATGCCTTGCACATTTCATCGGAAAACTCATTCTCGTTTTGCTGGTGCAAGTCCATGAATTGTTTGGAGGCCACCATGGCGCGCAGCTCTTCCAGCAAACCTGGTTCATTGATGTAGCGCACCACGCCGTGCACATAGTTTTCTACCGAGTCGGCGACGCAGTATTCAGCCAGGCCGAGTGAGGCCAGAATGTCGTAGTCACTGCGTGAATGCGGCTCAGCACCAATCAAGCTGATGACAGGCAGGCCCAACACCATGCAATCGATGGTGCTGGTTGCGTTGCCAAACGGAAACGGGCTGAGTGCCAGGTGGTGTTGGTTCAACAGGTTCAAATACGCTTCGTAGCCGGTGCGGCGGGCCACCACCGCAGTGGGGAAGAAACTGCACAGACGTTTTTCGGTCGACAAATGCCCCACGCCATACTCGTTGGGGAAGAAAGTGAAGCGCACCGGCTTGGCCGACAGGCGTTCAATTTCCTTCAATGCGGTAATGAATCCCAAATTGATTTTCATGGTGTTGCAAGGCACTGCAATCGACACCACGGAGTCATCCAGTACCGGGGGTGGTGGCAGTTTCAGGTCTTTGTGGGCCTCGGCCACATTGCCAATTTCACTTTCCAGAATCAGCATGTTTTCATTCACCACACCTGGGCCGCCGAACACGCGGCTGGTGACAAATGCCAAATCCATTTCAGTGCTAAAGCTGCTGGCCGGGTGCCCAAAGCTCATGGTTTGCAGTGGTGCCCAGCGCAAGTTGGCCAGTGAAATTCCCCAAGAGCGCATGCCCACGCTCATGAACCAGGCAATGTCCGGGGTGCACTGGTTCAGCACGGGTTGCAGGTTCATTTCTTCGTCGGGCACCTCAATGAATTCATCAAACAGGCCCATGGACTGTTCATCCACATCGGCTTTCATCGACACCATCACCATGTAGTAGTCGCGTTTCAGGCGCTTGATCATGGGCGCATACCAACGGTACATGGCATGCACTGATTTGAATGTTTCTGCGATCACAGCCATTACGGGTTTGTTGTCGATGTTGCCCGCATGCCGCACGCTGCCCGCAGGCTTGGCCTGAATGCCTTTGGCTTTGAGCACCCGCTTGAACCACTGGTTCAGATGCTTTTTGATTTCATGTTTGCGCGGGCTGGTGCTGTAGCTGCAAAGCATCCAGATATTGGAAATCAAGGCACGGTATTGATCCAGCGGGCGAAGCGCACTGTAGGGGTTGTATTCTTCCAGCAGGAAGGTGCGGCCAGCGTCGCCCGTCAGTGTCAAGGGCAGGCGATCGAGGAGCAAACCAATGGCCAGCAAGGCCGAAGTTTCCGTGCTTTCCAGTGTCAGTTCTACCAGGTCGGCAGGGTCCAGGTCACCCACGCTGGCCAGCAGCAGTGCGCGCACCAGTGCCGGGTTGTCCGTCAGTTGCTTGGCTTTGCGTTCGTGGGCTTTGTTCAACAACAGTTTGAGTACGGCGCGGTTGTTGCCGTAGCCCGATACTTCGAACACATGGCTCATGAAGCGCTTTTGCTTGGTCAGTACCAGCAGGCTGTTCAGGCTCAAGGTGTGTTTCAGATCGGTGAGCACATTCACGTACAGCGCAGCAAAGCGGGTACACAGTTCTGTGGTGCCCACAATGCTCAACTGCATCAAACTGGCATAGGGTTTGTTCTGGCATTCGTTCACCAACACAGCCAGTTGATTGATTGTTTTTTCAGCATCTTGACGCTGCAAGTACACACCGTTTTCAATGGCTTGCAGCTTGGCATCAATTTCTTCAAACAGCGGTTGTAGTTGTTCTTCCAGGCTTGCTGTGGTCATGTTGAATAAGTCTCTAACTTAAAGTTGAACGGTGCGGCCTGTGGCCGAGGCTTGCGCAATGGCCTGGCTCAGGGCCAAGCCTTCAGCAGCAACGCCGGTCGACAAGGTGTAGGCATTCAGTTGTTCATCGCGCATGGCTTGTGCAATGTCGGCGTAGTAGTTGGCAAAAGCCTCGATAAAGCCGGACGGGTGTCCAGCTTTAAAGCGGTTGTAGCGGGGCTGTGCGGTTACTTCGCTGCCTGTTGAAATTCGATCCAGCAGCATGCGGTTGCCAACTTCGTCGGCAGCCTCAATCAGTTCCGGGCTTTCCTGGTGCCATTGCAAACTGCCTTTGGTGCCAAACACACGAATGCGCAAGCCATTGCGGTAACCCAACACAGCCTTGCCGTACCAGGCGTTCACCATCAGATTGTTGCTGTACTGAATAACAGCATCCACTTCATCAATTAGCCCGGGCGCTACGTTGGTAATGGCACGTTGCCAAGCTGTAACAGCTTGAGGGGTGTTGCCGCACACAAAATTCACCAGGCTGTGCAGGTGTACGAACAGGTCGAGCGACACACAGCTGATGTCGCCGTCTTCAAGCCGCCAGGCCTGAATGGCATGGGTTTTGTTCTGGTTGCTCAGCCGCATGTACGAATCTTGCGGCATTTCCACCATCACCTTGAACACGCTGCCAATGGCACCGCTTTCTACGCGGCGTTTCATTTCGCGCACGGCCGGGTAGCCGGTGTAATTGAATATTGAAAACACCTGGGTGTTGTCGGGTTTCACACGGGTGAGCAGTTCTTTGCATTCCTGCACATTGGCCAGCAAGGGTTTGTCGGAAATAACCCGCAAGTTGTGGTCCAGTGCCAAATGAATGTACTGCGCATGCGACTTGATGGGTGTGGCAATCACTACCGCGTCCACCTCATTGGCCACAGCATCGATCAAGGCTTCTGCGCTGGGGTAAAGCTTGCCCGCGGGCACATTGTATTGGCGGCCCGACTCGGCATTGAATTCCGGATTGCGGCTAAAGCAGCCAGCCACCAGGTCGAATTCATTGTCCATTTTCATGGCAATTTCATGCACACGGCCCACGGCTGAATTCACGCCGCCGCCAATCATGGCTACCTTGATGGGTTTGTTCATGTTCAATCTCCTGTGCGTGTGGCTTTAACCATTGAAGGTGTAAAGCCTGCGCTGTGTGGCATGGCTGGCCAGCGTTTGAAGTTCGGCTGCACTGGTGCAGCGTGCAAACAGCAGGGCGATGCGGCCCACCGGGCTGGGCGCAATGTGGTCGCCAGTGGCGGCAATGGGCACCCAACGTTCCATGTGCACCGGGTGGTTAAAGTGCAGGTGTTGTAACAAACCTTCGTGTGGCAGGGTGAGTGTGTGGCGCAAAATAAAATGTTGCTTCAAGGGGCCAGGTGCTGCACGTTGGCCCAAAAATCCTTTGGTGTAGCTGGCCACATAAGGATAGCCAGTTGAAAGTTCAATCAACTGGCTGTACAAATCGCCGGGGCAGCGGCGGGTAATTTCAACCAACCAGAATTCATCGCCCTTGAGCAAAAACTGGGTGTGTACCAGGCCATCACACAAACGCAGGCTTTGGGCGAGGTGCTCAATTTCACGGCGAATGCGGGTGTGTATTTCGGGAGGGAAGTCGATTGCAATGTGGCTGGTGTCGACTACAAAGCGGTTGGCAGAGCCATGCTCAATCACCACAAAGTCTTGCACTACACGGCCGTTCACCACAAAGGCAGAGTGGCTGTACAGCTGGCCTTCCACGTATTCTTCAACCAAACAATCGCCACTTTTCGATTCCGCTTTGGCAGTATTGATGGCCTTGTGTAGCTGTGTGGTTTCGCCAGCCTGCACCACGGTGATGCCTCGGCCACTGTAGGCGTCTACTGGTTTCACGATCACGGCGCAAGCAGGTGTTTCATCGTTGCCAAATACACGCGGTACCGACAATCCCTCGCGCTGCGCATAGCTTCGGAATTTCTGTTTGTGGTTGATGGTCTCGGTTGCCTCCAGGCGATCAATGCCGGGAAAGTGCAAGGTTTCCGACACTTCTGCGCAGGAATAATACGAGCGGTCGTTGCAGCCGGGCACCAAATATTCAATACCCATGCGGGTGCACAAATCGGCCAGCGCTGCGGGGTCGGAGTAATCCAGTGGCTGGTAACCCGGTGTGGCTTTGGCCAAAAAATCGTTGGGCTTGCCACCCGCAAACATCACCGAATGCCCGGCATTGCGCAGGGTGTTCAGGATAGGCCCTGAGGAAAAATTGGTGTCAACCAACAGCACCTTAGCCACGGCTGGCCTCGTCGATAATTACGCAAATGCGGGCCACGTCTTCCAGTGGCAGGTCGGGATAAATGGGCAGGCACAGCACCTGTTCTGCGGCTTTGTGGGCGTTGGGCAAATTGCGTGGTGCGGCGGAGGGCAGGCCTCGGTACATGGGCATGCTGCTGATCAATGGGAAAAAATATCGACGCCCGTTCACGCCGTGTTCTTGCAGGCGGGCGTACAGTGCATCGCGTGTAATGGGGTAGTGGGCGTTCACGAAGATCGGAAAGTAAGCACCGTTCCATTCCACATTCTCGGGCACAGCCATGTGTTCAATGCCGGGTACATTGGCCAACAGCTCACGGTACAGGGCTTGAATGCGGTGGCGCTTTTCAATGGCCTGGTCTACGTACTTCAATTGAAGCATGCCCATGGCGGCATTCAGCTCGCTCATCTTGCCGTTGATGCCGGGGGCCATCACGGTGACCTCATCGGCGAAGCCGAAGTTTTTCAGGTAATCAATGCGCTGCTTGGTTTTGGCGTCTTTGCAAATAATTGCACCACCTTCAAAGGTGTTGAACACTTTGGTGGCGTGCAGGCTAAGCACCGACAAATCACCCGCATTCAAAATACTCTCGCCGTTTTGTTTCACCCCAAATGCGTGGGCTGCGTCGTAAATCACCTTCAGGCCGTATACATCGGCAATGCGCTGAATTTCATCGGTGTTGGCAGGCAAGCCGTAGCAGTGCACCGGCAATATTGCGCTGGTTTGCGGGGTAATGGCTTCTTCAATGCGGCGTGGGTCCAGGTTCAATGTCACCGGGTCTACATCCACAAACACAGGTTGCAAATCGTTCCACAACAAGGAGTGACTGGTGCACACAAATGAATAGGGAGTCGTGATCACCTCGCCTTGAATGCGCAAGGCTTTCAGCGCGGTCATCAGGGCAATGGTGCCGTTGCAAAACAGGGAAATGAATGGAACACCCAAGTGCTCACACAGCGCTTTTTCAAGTTGCTGGTGGTAAGGGCCATTGTTGGTCAGGGTTTTGCTGTCCCAAATCTGTTCCAGATAGGGTATGAACTCCGCAAGCGGCGGCAGCGCTGGCTGCGTCACATAAATTTTCCGATGGTCCATACCCAAGCCTTTCTATTTGATTTTCCTCATTATCCCGGCCGTGTCGCACAATCATTTGTTAAATATCAGGCCTCTTTCCCCTTCAGAAAAATGTTTTCCCCCATTCAGGCTTGCTATAGTTCGCATTGAATTTGGCCTGAAAACGGCCTTTATTGATCTATTTACCGGGAATTCACCATGTTTGTTGCCGGCAACGGTGTGGGTTGGCTTGAGGCCGTAATTTTGGGGCTGATACAGGGCTTGACCGAATTTTTGCCTATTTCATCCAGTGCGCACTTGCGAATTATCGGCCCCATGTTGCCTTCGGGGCTGGATCCCGGCGCGGCCTTCACCGCCATTACCCAGCTGGGCACTGAACTCGCGGTGCTGGTTTATTTCCGCCACGACATTGCCCGAATATTCATGGCGTGGTGCGGGTCGTTCAAACGCAATGCCGCCAGTGGTGTGCCCATGAACCCCGATGCCCGCCTGGGCTGGCTGGTGATTGTGGGTACCTTGCCCATCGCTGGTTTGGGCCTGTTGTTTCAAGACATGATTGAAACCTACCTGCGCAACCTGTACCTCACTGCCATCATGTTGATTGTGTTTGGTCTCATTCTGGGTTTTGCCGACAAGGTGGGCAAACGCCAAACCGAGCTGAGGGAAATGACCTGGCGCGACGGCATTGTGTTTGGTTTTGCGCAGGCCTTGGCTCTGATTCCCGGTGTCAGCCGTTCAGGCGGCACCATTACCGCAGGTTTGCTGATGGGCTACACCCGCGAGGCCGCCGCCCGCTATTCCTTCCTGCTCGCTGTGCCCGCAGTGTTTGCTTCCGGCTTTTACCAGTTGTACAAAAGCTGGGGTGTGGCTGGCCCGGTCAGCCCAGCCAATACCGCGCTGGCCACTTTCATTGCCTTTTTTGTGGGCTATGCGGTCATTGTGTGGTTCCTGAAAATTGTCAGCACGCGTGGCTACGGCCTGTTCGTGGTGTACCGTGTGGTGCTGGGCATTGTGGTGTTGGCACTGTTGGCCGCCGGGGTGTTGCAACCCCTTTAAAGTTGTTCAAGGAAGTGGCATGCAGGTGTTGTGGTTCAAACGGGATTTGCGTTTAAGCGACCACCTGCCGCTGTTCGAGGCCATGCGCAACGCCAAACACCATGGCCTGGTGTTGCCCCTGTACATTCATGAACCCAGCCAAATTGCAGATGCGCACACGGCACGCCAGCACCAGTTGTTTGTGCATGAATGCCTGGATGATTTGCAGCAACAGCTTGTCGATGTGGGCGGTTACCTGCACGAGGAACTGGGCGAGGCGGTGGAGGTGTTGGCCGCACTGCATGCGCAATTCAAATTCACCCACCTGTGGGCCCACCAGGAAACCACACAACTTACACAATACCAACGCGACCAAGCCGTGGCTGCTTGGTGCAAAAGCATGGGCGTTGTGTTTACAGAGTTGCCACAGAACAATGTACAGCGTGCAGGCGGAGAGAAACTGAACTTTCAAACCTACCTGGACCGAGCGGCGCAAGAAGAAATCAAAAACCCGACCGGGCGAAATTTGAACGTATTTTTCGCACCCAAGCCCCCGGTTGAATTGAACCGAGCCACCGTACCGCATGCCGCTGGCGTTGATAAACCCTTGCGCATGAAAGGTGGTCGCGTGCAGGCCCGCGCGGTGGCAACACAATTTTTCACTCCGGCAAAACTGAAAAGTTACCCCTTCTCAATTTCCAGCCCCTTGAAAGCATGGAATGGTTGTTCACGCCTGTCGCCTTATTTGGCGTATGGCGTGGTCAGTGATCGCGAAGTGCTACAGAAACTGAACGCGCTGGTGAATACTGTGCACGGGCAGGGCGATGCGGGGCTGATTGCAAAAGTGGAAGACGCCGCCCGGTTTTATGTGGACAGGCTGATTTGGCGGCAGGGTTATTTGCAGCAATTCGAGAACCACGTGGTGCTGGAAACTGATGCGTTTTACAGCAATGAACCTTCAGAAACCAAGCATGAGTTTCTTGCGGCGTGGCAGCAAGGCCGCACCGGCTTTGCTTATGTGGATGCCTGCCAGCGCTACTTACAGCAAACCGGCTGGCTGAATATGCGGGCGCGGGCCACGCTGGTGTCGTTTGCTTGTGTGCAGTTGGGTCTGCCTTGGCAGCCCGTGGCCTTGTATTTGGCCCAGCAGTTTCTGGATTTCGAGCCTGCCATTCACTACGGGCAAGTGCGCATTGCATCGGGCACCAGTCACTTTTCACAAATGCTGGTGTACGACCCCCTAAAACAGCAGGCCGAGCAAGACCCCAAGGGGGAGTTTGTAAAACGTTGGTTGCCAGAATTTGGCACAGCCGATTATCCTGCACCCATAGTCGACAACACGGAATCTCTGAAGCAAGGCAAAGCACGCTTGCATGCCATGCGCCAGAACCGCTTGTTATGAATGCACATTGCCGCGAAGCCCGGCACTGATGTAGTCGTGAAACAGCCTGCGCATTTCTTTCAAGCCACCGCTTTGGTTCACCAAAGGCAGCAGCCTTTCGTCATGCATCACCATTGAAAAGTCAGCCAGGCCGTGAATGGCCGTGTTCACTGCCAAGTGCACTTTAAAGCGCAGTTGTGCTTCGGAATATTGCGGGAAAAACTGTTGTAAAGCGGGCGCAAACACGTCCATGTAGGGGTTGAAGTAGCGGGTCAAAAACCGCTGTCCCTGCTCACCGGTTTGCCAGGTCAGGCGTGATAAAAACTGAATGCACACTGCACCAGTTTCACCGCTTGAAAACAGTTGCACAAAAGGATCAAAAATCAGTTCGCAAAGATTGGACCATTCCCTGTGTTCGGACAGGCTGCGCGCGAATTCGGCATGCGCCTGCTTGCAGTGCACATCGAGTTGGCCTGTCACAAAATCCACCACTTCTTCCACCAGGCGGTCTTTGGTTTTGAAGTGATAGTGAACCGCCGAGCGATTGCCCTGACCTGACAACTGCCGAATTTTGCTCAGTGTCACGCCTTCAATGCCGTGCTGCGCAAATTCATTCAATGCAATCCGTAACAGCTGTTCGCGAGTATCAATGATGTGGGCTGAGGGGGCTGTGTTGTTCATGTACTTGTTTTTGTGAGTAATTTCCCGCTTGCCTGAATTAATACCTTGGTATTAATCTAGAGTGATTAAATACACTATAACGACAAATTCGGGAGACATGCGTGAAACTTTCAAAAGTATTCACGGCCGCAATTGCTGGCTCGGCGTTCGCCCTGCTGGGTGCCTGCTCGTCTGAAGACGCGCGCACCACAGCCAGCCCCGCCGCCACACCCGCCGCCAGTGGCAATGTGCTGAGCAGTGAGTCGCTGGCTCAAGCCATGGGTGGCGAAACACCCTTGGGTTTGGGTTGTGGCTGGATTGCGGCCAGCGACCCCGACAAAGCCAATATTGCGTTTCCCGACAGCGAAGCCAAGTACTGGGTGGCTGCCGCGCCGGTGTCACCACAAACCCGTTTGCGAATTGATGGCCGTTACCCCGATGCACGTTATTTTTCCTACAACGCTTACGATGCTGCTCTTCGCCCAACCGATGCAGTAGCCGACTTCGAATTGGCACCCACTGACAACGGCCGCGAGGGCAATCCGTTTGCCCGTAAGGGCGCAAAGCCTGGCGGTGCTTACACGGCTTATCTGGAATATGGTCCTTCCCCGGTTCAAAACCCCGATGTGCCACGCAAACCCAATACGTTTTACACCGGCGAAATTGGCTTGGGGCCTTTGAATATTCCGAATGCCTTGGCGGTGTTCATATACCGGGTGTATGTGTCGAATACAGGCGAGTTTTTTGATGGTGGGGTTGGCCTGCCCACATTGACGCTTGAAACTGCTGATGGAGGCCGTGAATTGGGCACGCTGCCGAACTGTGCCGAGCCGCTGCTGCCCAATGCAGGTGGGACACTACCGCCCCTTGGGTTGAATGAACTGCTGCTGAGCCTTGATTACCCCAACCAGTTGGCCTTGCCTTTTCCAACTGCCACCAACCCACCCAACACCTTGAAGTTTTTCAGTCTCGGCGACACGGCATTTCGAATTTTGGGCAACATCACTGGGCAAGATACCAGCATGCTGGGTGGCCGGGTTGATTCAGGCTCTGGCGGCTTTCTAAGCAATGTACACAATGCCTACACCAGCACCGGTTTTGCGCGCCGCTACGGCAGCATCGCCATGGTGCGTGCCAAAGCCCCCACTTACCGTGGCCAGCCCGGTGTTGAGTTTGGGCAAGAGCAATTGCGTTATTGGTCGTTGTGCGGCAATGAGTTTGCAACCCAACGTTTCACCGATTGCGCAGCTGACTTTCAAGTGCCGCTGGATGATCAAGGATTTTTCACGGTGGTCATTTCTGACCCTGCTGACCGGCCTGCCAATGCCACTGCCGAGAACGGATTCTTGTGGTTGCCATGGGGGCCATATCCTGATCAACTGCTGTTGTACCGGCACATGCTTCACAACCCGGAGTTTGCAGAGGCCATTCAAAACGTAGAGAAGGGCGATGCACTGGCAGATGTGATGAAAGATTTCGCGCCTGTCGGCATTTATTGCGACCCAAACGTTTTTACACAAAGCATGCGCAGTGGCGAGGTGTTCGCCCTGTGTGAACAAGATCAAAACACCAATCAATAACCACTCGTTTTTGAGGAGACTATGAAATGGCAGTGCAAAAGTTGAAACACGGGTTGCTGGCCGCAGCAATCGTTTTGGGGAGTGGCGCAGCACTGGCCAATGACCTGTCTGAATTGGGCAAAAGCCTGACCCCCGTGGGCGCCGAGAAAAAAGGCAACGCCGCGGGCACCATTCCTGACTGGACTGGGGGTTTGAACACCGTGCCCAAGGGTTTTGATCCTGAAACCGGTTACGTCGATCCCTTCGCTGGCGAGAAGCCCTTGTTCACTATTTCCTCGGCCAATATGGCGCAGTACGCGGCCAACTTGACCCCTGGTCAGATGGAAATGATGAAGCGTTACCCCACTTACAAAATGAATGTGTACAAAACACACCGCACTGCGGCTTACCGTCAAAGTGTTTACGATGCGGCCAAGGCTGAAGCGCCCAAGGTAAAACTGGTGGACGGCGGCAACGGTGTGGAAGGCATCAAGAAATCCAACATCCCATTCCCCGTGCCCAAGAGTGGTGTTGAAGTGATCTGGAATCACAACTTCCGCGATTTGGGCGGCTCGGTGACACGTTACTCGGCAGACTTCCCCGTTCAGTCCGATGGTTCGTTCACGGTGGGCAAGCGTATTGAAACCGTGGCGCTGGCTTCGTACATGGACAATCCGGAAGACAATCGCATCTTGTACTTCATGAACCAGATCACAGCGCCAGCGAATTCTGCAGGTGAAGTGGCTTTGGTGCACGAGCCGATTAACCAGGTTGCAGAACCCCGATTGGCCTGGCAGTACAACCCCGGGCAGCGCCGCGTGATTCGTGCGCCTGAATTGGCCTACGACTCACCGGGTATTGGCGCAGACGGCCTGCGCACCAACGACGACTTGAACGGTTTCAATGGCTCTCCCGACCGTTACGAGTGGAAGCTGGTGGGCAAGAAAGAAATGTACGTGCCTTACAACAACTATCAAATCGCTGATCGCAACCTGAAGTACAAGCAAATTATTCAGAAGAATCATGTGAACCCTGAGTACATTCGCTATGAGCTTCATCGTGTTTGGGTGGTGGAGGCCACACTGAAACCCGGCAAACGCCACATTTACGCCAAGCGTGTGTTCTATATTGATGAAGACTCTTGGGCAGTGTTGCATGCCGACCAATATGACAGCCGCAACACATTGTGGCGCGTCCGTGAAGTTTACGGCGTACAGGCCTACCATGTTCCTGCGTTTGCGGGCACCGGCGAAGTGTTGTATGACCTGCAGTCACGCCGTTACCTGGTGGGTGGTTTGACCAACGAAGAAAAGTTTGCCGAGTTTGGCAAGAAGTACTCGCCTGCGGACTTCTCCACAGCAGCCTTGCGCCGCATGGGTCGTTAATGACGCAGTAATCAGCGATAATCGCGGTTTGAATGTTTCAAACCGCGAGTCGCCCCATGGCCCTTCGAGCCACTGTCTACAAAGTTCAACTGGATGTGTCCGACCTGGACCGCAACCACTTTGCCCAATACCCCCTCACGCTTGCCTTGCACCCCTCTGAAACTGAAGAGCGCATGATGGTTCGGCTATTGGCTTTTGCCATGCACGCCGGGCAAGACGTTCAATTCGGCAAAGGCCTTTCCGCAGAAGAAGAGGCTGCGGTGTGGGAAGTCGACCCCACGGGGCAAATCAAGGTGTGGATTGATGTGGGCCAGCCCGACGAAAGCCGAATTCGCAAAGCCTGCGGCCGTTCAGACCGCGTGGTAATTTACTGCTACACACGATCAGCCGAGGTGTGGTGGAGGCAAAACCAGGACTGGTTGAACAAATTGGACAAAGTACAGGTGCTGCAACTGAGTGTCGAAGACGGCGTAACATTGGCAGGCCTGGCCCAGCGCAATATGAGCCTGGCCTGCACCATTCAGGAAGGCATGGTGTATTTGGGCGAGGCTGCGGTGCAGCCGGTCACCTTAAAGCCTTGATTATTTGCCTTTGTAAGCCGTTGAAATGGCCTGTGCAAAATCGCGGCCTATTTCGCTGCTGACATGAATGTCGCCTGTGTCGCTGTCCTCCAGGTTTTCATTGTTGAACACCTCTTCATCCAGCTTGCCTTCGCTTTTTGCAACCACCAGCGACACCACGGCGTCACCGCTGACATTCACTGCGGTGCGCAGCATGTCCAGCAAACGGTCTACACCCAGAATCAAGCCAATGCCTTCCAATGGCAAGCCGACCTGGGCGAACACCATGGACAGCATGATCAGTCCCACACCTGGCACGCCGGCCGTACCAATCGATGCCAACACCGACATCATGATCACGGTCAGGTAGCCGGCAATACCCAGTTCTACCCCATACATATTGGCAATGAACACCGTGGCCACGCCTTGCATAATGGCGGTGCCGTCCATATTGATGGTGGCACCGAAGGGCACCGTGAACGAAGCCACTGAATTGTTCACGCCCATGCGCTCGGTGACTGTTCGCAACGTGACCGGAATGGTGGCATTGGAGCTGGACGTGCTGAACGCAAACACTTGCACATTGCGAATTTTCTTCAAGAAAATTGTTGGGCTAAGGCCTGAAAAAACCTTGAGGAAGAACAGCAGGGTTACAAACAAATGGAACAGCAGCACACCGGCCAGCACAACAACATAACCGATCAACTGGGCGAACAATTCAACGCCCAGTTCGGCCATGGCTTTGGCCAGTAAACAGAACACCGCGTAAGGGGCCAGCGCCATGATGATGGTCACCATTTTCATCATCGCTTCGTTCAGAATTTCGATCAGCTCAATCAGCTTGGTGGCTTTTCGGCCCACCAGAAGCAAGCTGATGCCAAATAAAATTGCAAAGAAAATAATCGACAGCATTTCCCCTTGTGCCATGGCATTGATGGGGTTGGTGGGAATGATGTTAATGAGCACATCGCTCAGGGGCGGGGCCTCTCGACCTGAGAAGTTGGCTTCGCTGCTGGCGTTCATGCCTTCGCCAATGCCGATTCCGCCTGCGATCAAAATTGCACTGGCAATGGCCACGGCGGTGGTAAGAATATAAAAACCAAACGATTTGCTGCCAATTTTTCCAAGCAGTTTCACATCACCAATGCCGCACACACCGCAAATAAGAGAGAACAGCACAAGTGGAACCACCATCATGTTCAAGGCATTGATGAACATTTTGCCCACCACGTGAAACAGCCCTGCTGTAATGAATTCCTGTACGAAACTGCCCTCTGAATTAAGGCCAGAAAAGTTGATGGCCAGGCCAACTACAATGCCCAGCGCCATGCCCACGATCACTTTCACTGTCAGGTTCATGTGCCCACTCCACTTGCTTGTTCAGGCTAAACTATAACAGCAGTCAAAAAACTTCGAACTTTGGACCCGCCCCATGTACTTCAACGCCTCTGAAATCAGCCCCCGAGAAAACTACCAACTGTTGACGGGTGCTGTGGTGCCGCGCCCCATTGCGTGGGTTAGTACACTGAGTGAAAACGGCATTGCGAATTTGGCACCCTATTCATTTTTTACTGTGGCCAGTTGCAAGCCACCTGTGTTGTGCGTGGTGCAGGTGAATCCGCGCGACCGCGCCGAAAAGGACACGCTGAGCAATTTGCAAAGCACACGCGAATGCGTGGTGAATATTGTGAGCCATGTACTGGTGGATGAAATGAACACCAGTTGTGGCGACTACCCACCCGAGGTGGATGAGTTTGAGAAAGCTGGCTTGAAAAAATCATTGAGCAAAGCGGTGGCAGCACCGGGTGTAGAAGAAGCACTGGTGCGTTTCGAGTGCAATTTGCGCGAAGTGAAACTGATTGGCGAGGGACCCATGGGGGGCTCAATGATGCTGCTGGATGTGCTGGGTGTTGAGGTGAACGAGGCCGCGATGCGAGAGGGAAAGATCGCCAATGAATTGCTGGACGCAGTTGGCAAACTGGCGGGCGATGGGTATTGCACCACCCGCAGCAATTTTGAATTGGCAAGACCGAAGCTTTAACTTGTGCGACTAGGCCACTGCCTTGACTTTCAACAAAGGCAGTGAAGCCACCAAATCGGCAAAGCGCTGGCCTTGCACCATGACATGGCTGCGCAGCAATTCGTTGGCGGTGTCGCCGTCACCGCTCAAAATTGCTTTCACGATTGCATCGTGTTCATCCAGTGAAGTGGGAATGCGACCACGAACCCGCAATTGCAAACGGCGATAAGGCCGCAACCTTCTGCGCAAACCCCAGGCCTGTTCCATCAAAAACTCGTTGTGGCTGCCGCGGTAAATTACACCGTGGAATTTGTCGTTGAGTTGATAGTACTCATCCGGGTCGCCGCCTTTTTCCATGGCGGCTTTGCATTCTTCATGCGTGGCCACCAATTCCTTTTGTTCCTCATCGGTCAGGCGACGGGCGGCCAGGCGGCCGCACATACCTTCGAATTCGCCCATCACCTCGAACATTTCCACCAATTGTTGGGCACTGAACTGCGCCACCACGGCACCACGACGTGCGCGAAGCTCCACCAAACCAGCGGTGGCCAATTGGTTCAACGCTTCACGAATGGGGGTTCTAGACACGCCAAATCGCTCTGCCAGCTCGGTTTCATCCAAGTGCTCGCCGGGCGGCAATTTCCCGAAAGCGATCAACTCTTCGATTTGGTCCCGTACGTCTTCTGACAGTTTTTTCTTCATGCGGCGATAAAAAAAATGAATCAACGTTATTGACAATGTATACGAGCGCAATTAGTCTTGTATACAAGAAATTCAATAACGCATGCAAAATGCGATGCTCTACATACAATCATAAGAGAGCACAGCCCCAAACACAATCAGTTTCGGGGGCAGCAACGAGGAGACAAGGATGAGTCATGCAGCCAGTGCTGTTAAAGCACTTGCATTTGATGTTTTTGGCACGGTCGTAGACTGGCGTGGCAGTGTTGCCCGCGAGGTCGCGATGATTGCCAAACACCTGAACATTCAAGTAGATGCCTTGGCCTTCGCCGACGCTTGGCGTGCCGGTTATGCGCCTGCCATGGACAAGGTGCGCAAAGGCGAATTGCCCTGGATGCACATTGACAGCCTGCACCGCATGATTCTCGACTCCATCGTTGGGCAATTTGGTTTGGCTGGTCTGACCGATCAGCAGCGCGAGAACCTCAACAAGGTATGGCACCGCCTCACCCCTTGGCCTGACACGGTTGCTGGTCTGCATGCCCTGAAAAAACAATTCACCATTACTACCCTGTCTAACGGCAACTTTTCCCTGCTCACCGCCATGGCCAAAAACGCCGGTTTGCCTTGGGACTGCATTGTGTCGGCTGAACTGTTCAAGCATTACAAACCCGACCCCGAAACCTATCACGGCGTAGCCGGTTTGCTGAACTTGCCCATTGAGCAGGTCATGTTGTGTGCTTCACACCCAAGCGATTTGCGCGCGGCCAAAGCGCAAGGCATGCGCACTGCCTATGTGATGCGCCCTTTTGAGTTTGGTGAACATGTGCCACTTCCCAAAGTGGAAGCGGGCGAGTTCGATTTTGTAGCCCAGGATTTTGTGGACCTGGCCCGCCAGTTGGCGAACTAGGTTTACGTACACGGAGTATTCAATGAGCAAGATTTACCGGATTGGCCAAATTGTGCCAAGTTCAAACACCACCATGGAAACGGAAATCCCCGCAATTTTGCGCGCGCGTGAAGCCGTGGAAGCCGAGCGTTTTACCTTTCATTCCAGCCGCATGCGCATGCAGCATGTGACCAAAGAGGAACTGGCCAAGATGGACGCCGATTCCGATCGCTGTGCGCTTGAACTGGCCGATGCCCGCGTGGATGTGCTGGGTTATGCCTGCCTGGTGGCCATCATGAGCATGGGTTTGGGCTATCACAAAAAATCGGAAGAACGTTTGCATGGCCGCACCGTGGAAGCCGGTGGCCCGGCGCCCGTGGTGACCAGTGCAGGTGCCCTGGTGGATGGCCTGAAAGCCATTGGTGCAAAAAAGGTGGCCATTCTCACCCCCTACATGAAACCACTGACTTGCCTGGTGATTGATTACATCGAGAACGAAGGCATTGAAGTGCTCGACAGCATTTCGCTGGAAGTGTCGAACAACCTGGAAGTGGGTCTGTTGAATCCGCTTGCCCCAATTGAACATACCAAAAAACTGAACACAGCCAATGTGGACGCAATTGTGGCATCCGCCTGCGTACAAATGCCGTCGCTGGGTTCCATTCAGCCGATTGAAGACCGCGCGGGTATGCCCGTATTGTCTTCATCGGTCGCAACGACTTACATGATGTTAAAGAAATTGGGTCTTAAGACCTATGCCCCGGGCTTCGGCTCGCTGTTGTCCGGGAACTATTGAACGAACCCAGAAATTTCGTTCGGATGTGGAAAGCGTTTGCGAATCACTCACCTGATTCAACAGCGTTCAATTAGAAGCAAGAGAGGAGACTTACTCATGAAGTTCATGATCAAACCCCTGGTGGCCGGTATGGCCGCAGCAGCAATCACATTTGGTTTCGCCAACACAGCGTCGGCACAAACCACGACCATCAAGGTGTCGCACCAGTTCCCAGGTGGCACCGAAGAAAAGGGCGATTTCCGTGATCGCCTGGTGCGCAAATTTGCACGCGAAGTGGCCGAGAAAACCAATGGCAGCCTGAAGTTTGAAATTTATCCAGGCAGCTCGCTGGTCAAAACTTTCGCGCAGTTTGGCGCCCTGCAAAACGGTTCAGTCGACATGACTTTGTACCCATTGGCTTACGAAGGCGGCAAGATTCCACAAGTGAACATCACGCTGATGCCCGGCATGATCACCAGCTACGAACAAGGCCACCGCTGGAAAGGCCAGCCCATTGGTAACGAGCTGGAAAAGCTGCTGGAAAGCAAAGGCGTGAAAGTAGTTACCTGGATTTGGCAGGCAGGCGGTATCGCATCCAAGAAAAAAGTATTGGCTCCCGATGATGTGAAGGGCGTGAAAATTCGCGGTGCCTCCAAGCACATGGATTTGATGTTGAAAGGTGCAGGTGGCTCAATCACCAACGTGCCATCCAACGAAGTTTACAGCGCCATGCAAACTGGCGTGTTGGACGCCGCTGTCACATCCAGCACGTCCATCATTTCTTTCCGCTTGGAAGAAGTGGGCGACCACTTGACCGACGCCAGCCAGAATTCTTTCTGGTTCATGTTTGAGCCCCTCTTGATGGCCAAGTCAACATTTGACCGCCTGACACCAGCCCAGCAAAAGGCTGTAATGGAAGTGGGTGCAAGTCTGGAAAAGTTCTCGATTGAAGAGTCCAAGAAAGACGACCAGATGGCCGCCGAAGTGTGGAAGAAAGCAGGCAAGAAAGCCTATGCCATGGACGATGCAACATTTGCCAAGTGGCGTGCTGTTGCAGAGAAGTCTGCGTGGAAAGATTTCGCTGAAGAAGTGAAAGACGGCCAGAAGTGGTTGGACATGGCCACTGCCGTGAAGTGATACCAGTCAAGGCAGTTCTGTAAGGCGCACCAAGCCCTGTCCAACGTAGGGCGGGCTTGGTGTTCAAGTTCCACTCGGAGACTATTATGAACAACCCATTGTGGCGACTGTTCAGCGGCACGGTACGCGGCTTCAATCAAGCCATGGCCTATTTGTCCGCACTCTTGATTCTGATTTGTTCGCTCGTACTGGTGTACGAAGTTGTAACACGATACATCCTGAATATTTCAAATGACTGGGTCATCGAGCTCAGTATTTTCATGTTGATTGCAGCCACTTTTCTGGCCGCCGCGCACACGCAGCGCGAGCGCGGCCACGTGGGCATTGAAATCCTGGACGAGATCATGTCCAAGAAAGCATCCCGAATTCGCCTGTTGTTCGGCGATATTCTGTCGATGCTGTTTTGTGGTTTGGTGGCCTACCTGTCGGCAGTGTATTGCCACGAGGCCTGGGACCAGGGCTGGACCACCAGCTCAACCTGGGGGCCCAAGTTGTGGATTCCGTATTTCTTCATGGCATTCGGCATGCTGTTGCTGACGCTGCAATTCATTGTGCAAATTGTTGAAGGCTTGATGGGCAAAGCGCCCGAACTGCCAAAGCATGGGCACGCTACTACAACCAGCGGACAAGGGGGCTGATATGGGCGTCGTCGAAATTGGCCTGATTTACACGGCCCTTACCTTGGTGTTGCTGTTCTCGGGCATGCCCATTGCGTTTGCACTGGGAAGCTCAGCAGTCATCATCATGTATTTTTTCATGCCTGCAACCAACATTCATTTGATTGCAGAAACCATTTTCGGTGAACTTGAAAACTTCACCTTGTTGACCATTCCGCTCTTTATTCTCATGGGGGCTGCCATTGGCAAAACCCGAGCGGCAGTTGATTTGTATGAATCGGCTTACCGCTGGTTGTACCGCATGCCCGGTAGCCTGGGTGTGGCCAACGTCATGGGCTGTACCATTTTCGCAGCCTTGTGTGGTTCAAGCCCTGCAACCTGTGCAGCCATTGGCGGCATGGGTATTCCGGAAATGCGCAAACGTGGTTACACCGGTGCCTTGGCTTCTGGCCTGATTGCTGCGGGTGGTACTTTGGGCATTTTGATTCCGCCCAGCATTACGCTGATTATTTATGGCGTGATGGCCGAGCAATCCATCGGCAAGCTGTTTGTGGCCGGTATTGTTCCGGGCTTCCTGTTGGCGGTGCTGTTTTCTGTGTGGGTGGTGATCAAGTACATTCGTGATCGTCATGAATGGATGAAGACTGCCAGCCCTGCAGAAATTGCCGAGGTCAGCAAGAAAGAACACTTCACCTGGAAGGAAAAGATGGAGTCGCTGCCGCGTCTGCTGCCTTTCCTGTTCCTGATTGGCTTGATCATGGGCGCCATGTACGGCGGCTTTGGTACGCCTTCTGAAGTGGCGGGTGTGGGTGCAGTGGCTGCGCTTATTTTGGTGATTGCACTGTACAAGTGCTACCAGTGGACCGACCTTCGCGCCATTTTCACTGGCACTGCGAAAGAAAGTTGCATGGTCATGATGATCATCGCCATGTCTTTCCTGTTCACCTATGTGATGAGCTACCTGCGCATTAGCCAAAGCATGGCGGAATGGCTGGTTGCCTTGGAAATGTCCAAGTGGGCTTTGCTGTTCTGGGTGAACATGCTGTTGCTGGTGCTGGGTTTCTTCCTGCCGCCAGTGGCGATTATCTTGATGATCACGCCGGTGATTTTGCCGCCCATTCTGGCTGCAGGTTTCGATCCAATCTGGTTCGGCATTATTTTGACCATCAACATGGAACTGGGGCTGATTACACCGCCCGTGGGCTTGAACCTGTTCGTGATTAACGGCATTGCGCCTGACATCAAGTTCGGTGAAATTTTCCGTGGCATTGTTCCGTTCATTCTGATCATTGCGGGCTACATTGCCTTCTTGTCAGCATTCCCGGACGTGGTGCTTTTCTTGCCAGAAATGTTGTACGACTACTAAGCAGGAAATCAAGAATGAGTATGACCAACACAACGTGGCGCCAAGGGCAACAATCCAAGGCGGCCCGGTTGGGTCGCGCTGCCCACCTTGCCGGGGGTAATTCCGGCAAGGTGGTAAAAGCAGAGCAAACCGTGGCTTTGCTGGAAAGTGTGATTGAACCCGGTGACCGTGTTTGCCTGGAAGGTAACAACCAGAAGCAGGCCGATTTTTTGGCGCAATGTTTGGCCAAGGTGAACCCGCAACAGGTGCATGATTTGCACTTGTTGCAATCGGTGGTGGCCTTGCCTGAACACACGGCCTTGTTCGACAAAGGCATTGCCAAGGAAATTGATTTTTCTTTCTCAGGGCCTCAAGGTGCGAGGCTGGCCAACCTGGTGGCGGCCGGTAAAATCAAGATCAATGCAATTCACACTTACCTTGAATTGTTTGGCCGTTACTTTGTCGATTTAACGCCCAATGTGGCCTTGATTGCAGCCGAGGCTGCAGATGCCCAGGGCAATTTGTACACAGGCCCCAACACGGAAGACACACCTGCCATTGTTGAAGCTGCTGCTTTCAAAAACGGCATTGTGATTGTGCAGGTCAACGAAATACGCGACACACTGCCGCGTGTGGATGTGCCTGCGGACTGGGTCGATTTTGTAATACACGCGCCCCGTCCGAATTACATTGAACCGCTGTTTACACGCGACCCCGCGCAAATTTCTGAAATTCAGGTGTTGATGGCCATGATGGTGATCAAGGGCATTTATGCCGAGTACGGCGTGAAGCGTTTGAACCACGGTATTGGCTTCGACACGGCAGCCATTGAATTGCTGTTGCCCACTTACGGCGAACAATTGGGCCTGAAAGGAAAAATTTGCACCAACTGGGCACTGAACCCCCACCCAGCGTTGATACCCGCCATTGAAGCTGGCTTTGTTCAAAGCGTGCACAGTTTTGGCAGTGAACTGGGCATGGAAAAATACATTGCAGCAAGGCCCGATGTGTTCTTCACCGGCAATGATGGCAGCATGCGCAGCAACCGCGCATTTTGCCAGGCAGCAGGGCATTACGCCTGCGACCTGTTCATCGGTTCTACGCTGCAAATTGACACCTATGGCAACAGCAGTACAGCCACCAAAGGCCGCATCGCTGGCTTTGGCGGTGCACCCAATATGGGCGCGGATGCACGCGGGCGCAGGCATGAAAGCGAAGCCTGGGTCAAGGCTGGGCGTGAAGCACAGGCCAACCCCAAGCACATGCCGCGTGGCCGAAAGCTGGTGGTGCAAATGGTTGAAACATTTCGCGAGCACATGGCACCAGCATTTGTAGAACGCCTGGACGCCTGGGACCTCGCCGACAGCATGGGTTTGAACAACCCGCCTGTGATGATTTTTGGTGATGATGTCACGCACATTGTGACCGAAGAAGGCATTGCGAACTTGCTCTTGTGCCGCAGCGAGGAAGAACGTGAGCAAGCCATTCGCGGCGTGGCCGGTTACACCGAAGTGGGCATGGCCCGCGACAAGAAAAAGGTAGAGGAATTGCGGGCACGCGGCGTGATCAAACGGGCAGAAGATTTGGGCATTGCCCGGCGCGATGCCAGCCGCGATTTGCTGGCCGCGAAAACCGTGAAAGATTTGGTGCGTGCTTCGGGTGGTTTGTATAACCCGCCCAGCCGTTTCCGCAACTGGTAAGGGGTTTTCATCATGAGCATGGAACAACTGAAATACAACTTGCCCAGCAAGGCCCAGCAGGCACAGCGTGATGCAGTGCTGGTGGGTGTTACCGCCAGTGGCAATTGCGAAGTGTTGCTGGAGAAAGGCAGCGATGGCGCGCATTGCGCCGTGGATATTCAAACCTCGGCGCGTGGTTTCGGGCAAATTTGGCAAGCTGTGTTGACCGATTTTGCTGAACGCAAAAACGCGGGTGGTTTGAAAATTGAAATTCACGATGTGGGCGCTACACCGGCTGTGGTCAGCCTGCGCCTGGACCAAGCCATTGAGGCATGGGAGAACCAGCATGGCCAATAGTTTTCTGGAAGCCAGCGCACGAGAGCGTGTGCAGGCCGTGTGCGATGAAGGCAGCTTTCAGGAAATCCTGAAACCGTCTGATCGCATCAGCAGCCCACACATGGCGTTGCTTGAACAACCGGTTGCATTTGATGATGGTGTGGTCATTGGGCGAGCCACCTTGGGTGGTGCACCTGTGCTGGTGGCCGCCCAGGAAGGTGAGTTTCTGGGCGGTGCCATTGGCGAAGTGCATGGCGCAAAAATCACTGCACTCATTGCCAAAGCCGTGCAAGAAAAACCCCGTGCAGTGCTGCTGATTTTTGAAAGTGGCGGCGTGCGTTTGCACGAGGCCAATGCGGGCTTGATTGCCGTGTCTGAAATTATGCGTGCGGTGTGTGCAGCGCGTGCGCAAGGCATTCAATTCATCGGTTTGATTGGCGGAAAGGCAGGCTGCTTTGGCGGCACTGGTTTGATAGCACGCTGCTGCGATGTGCTGATCATGTCGGAAGAGGGGCGCTTGGCGATGTCAGGTCCCGAGGTGATTGAAACCGTGTACGGCGTGGAAGAATTTGATTCACGCGACCGTGCCTTGGTGTGGCGCGTCAGCGGCGGCAAGCATCGCTATGTGATGGGCGACATTCAAGCCTTGGTGGCCGATGAGGTTGATGCATTTCGCAATGCCGCTTTAAAAGCGCTTGATTCAGGCAAAGTGAATTTCGATCTTGAAAACCTGGAAGCCGAGCATGCCATGTTGACCCAGCGGCTTGAGCAGTTTGGTGACTGCCGCGATGCCAAGGAAATTTGGCAACGCTTGGGTTTGCCCACAGCAGAGGAATTGGCCTTGATGCCCGCAGATGAATTTGTGAATGCCACAGCCAATGCGCGCAATGTGGCCAGGGGGGCAGCATGAATCGGGATCAGGTATTGAACGCCCTGTTTGGTCAAAGCTGGAAAGCAAGCCATGTAGAGGCAGATCATTTCTATGGCCGCGCAACGGCGGGCAATCAGCAAGTGACTGTCATTGGTACATCCGAAAAAGCCGAGGTGGGTGCCGACATGGCCTTGACCATGGCGCGTGTGGTGATTGAAACCATCAAGCAACGCCCCGGAGAGCCCATTGTATTTTTGCTCGACACGCAAGGCCAGCGCCTTCGTCGCCGGGATGAGTTAATGGGCCTGAACGGCTATATGGCGCACCTGGCCAAGGCAGTTGAGCTGGCACGCCAGCGCGGTCATGTGATTTTGAGTGTGGTGTATGGCGAGGCAGTCAGTGGTGGTTACATCAGCACCGGCATGATGGCCGATGCCTGCTACGCCCTGGCCGACGCAGAAATCAAAGTGATGAACCTGCCTGCCATGTCGCGTATCACGAAAATTCCATTGGACCATTTGCAAGAGCTGGCCAAGCAGTCGCCTGTGTTCTCACCCGGGGTGGAAAATTATTTGCGCATGGGTCACCTGGATGCCGTGTGGCAAAGCGATTATGCCGCAAACCTGGTTCAGGCAATTGCGCATTTGCAGGGCAAGTCGCGGGAGGAGATTGCGAAAGACTCTCGCATTGCGCGTGGCGTTGAACGTGGTGGCCGACAGGCTGCAGGACTGGTCATCGAGCGCGTGCTTGGCCCGCAATGAGGAGCAGGCCATGAACCTGTTCAATCGCCATGATTTCGTGTGGTTGAAACTGGATGCAGTGAAGCAGGCTGAGTATGCCGGGCCTGCACCCATCGAACCCATCAGCGCCTTGTCGCTGTTGCACCGCTGGGTGCTTGGGGGCTACCCGTTGATTGTTGCGCGTCAGAACGATGTTGAATCCAACGGCTTGCGAGTAGGGCTTGCTGAACCAGCCTCCTGGGGCAAGCGGCGCTTGTCATTTTTGGTCAACAGGTGCGACATTCAACAGCACCAGCAGGGCCCCAACCTGGGTGGTGTGTTGGCGCAATTGCCGCAGCACTGGCAGGCAGGTGCTACCGCCTTGCGCGGTTTCTTGCTTGAACAGGATATTGACGCCCATGTGTATGGTTCCAGCGCGGTGCAGGCACTGAGCGGTTTGCCCTGCGTTACTGAACACTCTGATTTGGACATGTTGTTCAAGCCATTGAATTGGCCCACTGCGGAAAAGTTGTGTCGTTTTCTCCATGCACTTCAAAACAAATACCCCGAATTCAAAGTGGATGGCGAGGTGCTCAACCCGAGCGGCAACGCCGTGCAATGGCGTGAACTGAGTCGGGCTTTGTTTGAACCGCATGCACAGCTACTGAGCAAGACCAATCTTGAAGTCAATCTGATGTCGCTTGCGGATTATCGGTCTGGATTTGCCTGCCCGGTTGGGAGTGCAGCATGAAAGAACTGATCGCGCGAATTGATGATGCCGCTTGCGAAGCCCTTCGACAGGAAGTGGAACTGGAATACAAGCCTGGCTTGGTGTGCCCAAGCCGCAATGGCAGCCACGCTGACATGAATGCAGCCACCTTTTACAGCAGCATTCAGGCTTTGCGGGGTTACTTTGGCGAATGCTTTGCCGCGGGCATTCAAGGCGCGGAATTTCGAGCCTTGCAAGGCCTGGGTTTGTCCGCAGAGCGGGCCATGTTCAAGGCCACTGGTGGGGTGAACACCCACAAAGGCGCCATTTTCCTGATGGGTTTGTTGGCCGGTGCGGCGGGTGCGCAGTTTCGTGAGCATGGTTGCTTTGAGCCGATCAGCTTGGGCCGATTGGTTGCAGCCAAATGGGGTGTGAATATTTTGCTGGCAGGTGTTCAGGATCAGGTTCAGCATGCAGACACCCCCACGCATGGGCGGCGGGTCAGGGACGCTTTCGGCCTGCCGGGTGCCCGCGAACAGGCGGCGGAAGGCTTTCCGGTTCTGTTTTGGACCACTGTGCCGCAATTGCGCTGGGCCTTGTCGGAGGGTATTTCGCAAGAGCAGGCCCAGTTGCACGCTTTGGTGTGCACCATTGGCAAGTTGCCCGACACCAACCTTGCGCATCGTGGTGGCTTGAAAGGTTTGCAGTGGGCCCAAGGCCGGGTTGATCAATTTCTGTCAGAAGGCGGTGTGTTCGCACCCGGTTGGAAAAGCAGGGCACAACACTTGTGTGCGCAGTTTGAATCACAGTGGTTAAGCCCGGGCGGAAGTGCCGATTTGTTGTCAGCTGCGCTGTTTGTACAGGCACTGGTGCAGGTCAATTCTGAGTTGCCCAACTTCATGGTGGCCCGCCAATGAGCCTTTGTATTTTGTGCCCCGGGCAGGGCAGCCAAACACTGGACATGCTGCCGCGTTTGTTGGCTGAGCCCCTGATCAAGCCGCATCTTGAACCCTTGCTTCATGCCATGCCTTTCGATGCAATGGCCGTGTCGCAAAATCCGAATGAATGTTTTGCCAATGCCCACGCACAACCCCTGATTGTGGCCGCTGGCACCGCAGTGGCGCAGGCCTTGAAAGCACAGGGAATTCACATTGACTTGAGCGCAGGCTACAGCATTGGCGAACTGACTGCCCATGTGGTGGCTGGGAGCGTACGGCCTTTGGAAGGAATTGCGCTGGCTTTAGAGCGCGCGCAATGCATGGACCAGGCTGCACCACCTGCCCACGGCATGATGGCGGTGAAAGGCATTCGGCTTGAAAAACTGCATGGCCTTGCACAAGAACATGGCTTGGCGGTTGCGATTGTGAATGATGAGCAGCACGCGGTATTGGCTGGCCCCACGGCCGTGATGAAGTCGATTTGCAAAGGCATGGAACGCGAACTGGGCGCGCATGTGGTGCACCTGAACGTGCAAGTGCCCTCGCACACACCTTGGTTGATCGATGCCACGGTGGCCTATCGCCGCACACTGGAATCTGCAAGTTGGGCGCCTTTCGATTGTCCGGTGCTCAGTGCGCTGGATGGCAGCCCGGTCGAGTCGAGCGCAGGCGCAATTGATTGTCTCGCCCGCCAAATTTCCGAGCCTTTGCAATGGGCACGCACGCTTGATCTGGCAGCAGAAATGGGGGCCACGGTGTACTTTGAATTGGGGCCTGGCAACACCCTCACCCGCATGGTGCGTGAGCGGTTCCCCAATGTTCAGGCACGTTCATTCTCCGAATTCCAAAGTTTTGATGGCGCGTTGAGCTGGTTGCGCTCACAGACTACCTAAACTCACGAGGCCGAATTGGGCGCTGAACTGTTTGCTGAAATTTTCACGGTACAGGCTGTTGCTGCCTACATTGCAATTGGCGTGGTTGCCGGTTTTCTGGCGGGTCTTTTGGGCGTAGGTGGGGGCAGCGTGCTGGTGCCGGCACTGGTGTGGGCCTTCAAGCTGGCAGACCTGCCAGGGCAATGGACTTTTCGTTTGGCGTTGGGCACTTCCATGGCCACCATTCTTTTTACTTCTGTGTCCAGCGTGCGTTCGCACCACCTGCACGGTGCGGTGCGTTGGGACGTTGTGAAGAATTTCATTCCCGGCATTTTGTTGGGCACCCTGTTTGGTACCTTCCTGGCGCGGCATGTTTCCACCACCTTTCTGATTGTATTTTTTGCCCTGTTCATGGGGCTTGCCTCCTTTCAAATGTTTTTTGAATACAAACCCAAACCCGGCCGGGTTTTGCCGGGGCGCAACGGGCAAATGGGTGTGGCCACCTTCATTGGTACTGCTTCTTCGCTGGTGGCAGTGGGCGGTGGTGCACTCACAGTGCCGTTTCTCGTGTGGTGCAATGTATCGATCAAAAATGCGATTGGTACTGCATCGGCCATGGGCTTTCCAATTGCTTTGGGCGGTACCCTTGGATTTGTATTCAATGGCTGGACCGCACCCGGCCTGCCCACGGGCAGCCTGGGGTTTGTGTACCTGCCTGCCTTGTTGTTCACTGTGGTGGCCAGTGTGTTGTTGGCACCCTCGGGCGCCAAGGCAGCCCACATATTGCCTGCACCACTGCTGCGAAAGGTGTTTGCCGTGGTGGTGTTCGCCATTGCGGGGAACATGATGCGCGGCGTGTTCTGAAGCGCTTGTCAGCCACCGGGGTGGTGTAATCGTTAGAACTTTCATGGTTCGGGATAGTCCCTCTTGGTCAGGCACAAAAAAATGGAGTGAATTACATGATCCCCAAGAAATGGTTGAACATCGTCGTGGCCTGCGTACCCGGCGTGTTGTTGACGCAGAACACGGCACTTGCACAAACGGATGCCGCCCAGAAGGATTTGCCAGCGCTAATCCAGGTGGCCACTGGCAACAGCCTGGTGCTGGAAACCAAAGCCAGCGGCACAATTGAATACCAATGCAGCAAAGAAAAAGCCCCCCTGACCACTTACAAATGGACAATGGCTGGCCCCAAGGCCGAGCTAATGGACAAGGAAGGTGACAAAGTTGGCGACTATACAGGCCCGCCAGCGCGTTGGGCGCATGAGGATGGTTCCTTCGTCACAGGTTCGCAAGTGGCCGTGTCACCCAATGGCAATAAAAACATTCCTTTGCAACTGGTGAAGGCCGATGTGTCTGGCGGCTTGGGCGCATTGACTGCAATCAGCTACGTTCAGCGTGTGAACACCAAGGGCGGTGTTGCACCATCAAAAAAATGTTCAGCCGAGAATGAAGGTGACAAAGCCGAGGTGAAGTACAGCGCGGAGTATCGGTTCTGGAAGACGAACTGATAGAAAGCCCCTTGGGGGCTATGTCGCCACTGTTGCCCCCAACAAGGCTTCAAATGCAAGCGCCGCATTGCTCAGCGGTCTGTGTGGCAAGCGCAGCCTGAACAACGGCCGTTCCATTTTTCCAGATCCCAGTGCAAAGCGTTTCACTCGCCGCAAGGCAAGTTGATCGCGTGCGGTAATTTTGGGCACGATGCCCACGCCGCACCCCGCAGCCACCGCTTGAATAATCGCCTCGTTGCTGTTCATTTCCAGTGTGCGAAGCGTTTGTATGCCCTTGTTCATCAACAGTTGTTCAGCCACATTGCGGCTGCCCGAACCTTGCTCGCGCAAAATCCAAACCTGTTGCTCAAGGTCACGCTTGCGTGCGCTGTTCTCAAAGCTGGGCGCAATGGCCACCATTTCTTCGGTGCGCCACAAGCGGGTTTCAATTCGCTCATCATTCACAGCGCCCTCAACCAGTGCCACATCCACTGCGCAGTCCAACAAAAGTTGAGCGACGCTCTCAGTGTTCGCCCCAACCACTTGCACATCCACCCCGGGGTACTTGTCTGAAAACTTCTTCAGGTAAGGCGCGAGCCAATAGCTGGCCACGGTGGTACTGGCACCCACAATAAGCCGGCCACGTTCCAGGTTTTTAAAGGCACGCAGCACCTCACTGGCCTCTCGCTCCATGGCAAACAGGCTTTTGCCATAGTCGAACAATACCTGCCCTGCCTCGTTGGGTTTGAAATACTTGCCCTGGCGCTCAAGCAACAGCGTGTCCAGTTGTGATTCCAGTTCACGCACTGCCTTGGACACAGCGGGTTGGCTAATCCCAAGTTGTTCTGCCGCCTTGGTGAAGCTGTTTACTTCCACGGCGCATACAAATATTCGAAGCAGGTGCAGGTTCATGCATAACCCATGGTTATCAATACAGGAATTTCATTGTCTATGGATATATGAAAAAAAGCATCACCATAAGGTGTCTTTTTTAGTTTCATAACCATGCGCGTTCTTCAAACCCCCAACACCACCTTGCCTTTTGGTTTGCTACTCAGCTTGCTGCTGGCTGCACTGGCTTGGCTGGGCGCTGTTCCGGGTGGCCTTGCAAGCTGGGGTCTGGGGTTGTTGCCACTGGCCATGTTCCTCGGTATGGCTTTGGGCAACCTGGCACCCGCAGTGGCGCACCACGGGCTGGCCGGGTTTGGTTTTGCTCGCCGCCATGTCATGCGAACCGGCATTGCCCTGTTTGGTTTTCAGTTGGGGTTTGCCGATTTGTTGGCTGTGGGTTGGGCTGGTGTGTTGGCTGCAGTGTTTGTAGTGGCCAGCACTTTGGGCTTGGCGGCCTGGCTGGGCAAGCGAATGGGTTTGCAGGCCAGCAGCTTTTTGTTGATCGGCGCAGGCAGTGCAATTTGTGGTGGTGCCGCCATTGCAGCGGCTGATTCAGTATTGCGTGCGCCACCCGCCGCCACATCGGCTGCACTTGGCACAGCCGTGGTGTTTGGCACCCTCAGCATGTTTGCCATTCCAGGCTTTCAATGGCTGTTTGATTTGCAGCCTGATTTTACAGGTTTGTGGTTGGGCTTGAGTGTGCATGAACTGGGGCATGTGGTGGCGGGTGCAGCACTGGTGGGTGGCGAAGCGCCAACCTTTGCCTTGATCGAGAAAATGTTGCGTGTGGCCTTGTTGGCTCCGGCCATGGTTTGGCTGACCTGGAGCATGTTGCGTGTGCAGCGCCAAGAGGCAGGTAGCAATCTTTCCCGCGTATCCATGCAACCCCCTTTGTTTTTGTGGGGTTTCTTGTTGGCCGTGGTTTTGAAATCCACTGGCGCATTGAACATTCAGGTCGAAACCGCGCTGGTTGATCTTTCACAACTGTTCATGGCTGCCGGTTTGGCCGCCTTGGGGGTGGGTACCCGCTGGGTTGATTTGCGCGCTGCAGGCCTAAGGGTGTGGGTATTGGGTGGTGCGCTGTGCATGCATTTGTGGGCCTCAGGGTTTGTATTGGTGCATGTGATTCATGGCGGTGCTGCGGTGCATTAATTTGGGCGCCATGTTTAAGTGTATTGCATTCAAATTGCTGTAACAAAGGGATAAAACACTGAAAACGGCACTGCTACGGTGCAACAAAAGCTGGCACGGTCTATGCATATCATGACCTGTCATAACAAGTTTAAAACAGGCTGTAAACATGAACGGAAAGTTGACCGGTAACACAAATATTCAGATCGTAAGCGAGCAGGCGTTTGACAACAATGTTTCAGCCTTGCCCCTGTACACACAAGTGCGGGAAACCTTGCGAAAAAGCATTCTGAATGGCACGTATGCACCACACACGCAAATGCCATCTGAAAGCCAAATGATCCGCATGTTTGGTGTAAGCCGAATCACCATTCGACAGGCGCTTGGTGACCTTCAAAAAGAAGGATTAATTTTCAAGGTAATGGGCAAGGGCAGTTTTGTATCGAAACCCAAAGCCTTCCAAAGCTTGTCGCGCTTGCAGGGTTTTGGTGAAGCCATGTCCTCTTCGGGTTACGAAACTTATTCGAATGTGCTCAGCGCCAAGCCCGTCGATGCCACCGCGCAGGTGGCGAGTCGCCTGCATGTAAAAGCCGGCCAGCCAGTGTTTGAAATTCAGCGCCTGCGATTCTTGAACCGTGAGCCAATCTCGGTGGATGTCAGTTACTTCCCGATTGAAATCGGCGAAAAGTTGGTGCAGGAAGATTTGGCCGTGCGCGATATTTTCGCAATTCTGGAAAACGACCACGGCTATAACCTGACCCATGCCGATCTGCAAATCGAGGCCATTTCAGCCGACGAGTCGCTGGCCGAACAACTTCGTGTGGATGAGGGTTGCCCCCTGTTGCGCATGGAGCGAATGACCTACGCGGGCGATAAGCCTGTTGACTTTGAATACCTGTATTACCGGGGCGATGCATTCCAGTATCGCTTGCGCATCAACCGAACTTGAGGAGTGTGAACATGAAACGCATCGACTTGGAATACGACCTGGTGGTGATTGGTGGCGGCACGGGTGGCCCCATGGCCGCAGTGAAAGCGAAAGAACAAAACCCCAAGCTGCGCGTGTTGTTGGTAGACAAGGCCAACGTGAAACGCAGCGGCGCAATTTCCATGGGCATGGACGGCTTGAACAACGCAGTCATTCCCGGCCATGCCACAGCTGAACAGTATGTGAAAGAGATCACGATTGCCAACGATGGCATTGTGGATCAAGAGGCTGTCATGGCGTATGCCGCGAACAGCTTTGACATGATTCAGGAACTGGACAAATGGGGCGTTAAATTCGAGAAGGATGAAACCGGCGACTATTCGGTGCGCAAGGTTCACCACCTGGGCAGCTATGTGTTGCCCATGCCCGAAGGCCACAACATGAAGCGCGTGTTGTATCGCCAGCTCAAGCGCACACGGGTCGAGGTAACCAATCGTGTGGTGTGCACGCGCTTGCTGACCGGTGCAAACGGCGAGATTACTGGCGTGATGGGTTTTGATTGCCGCACAGCAGATTTTTACGTCATTCGCTGCAAGGCAGCCATTATTGCCACTGGCGCCGCAGGCCGCATGGGCTTGCCTTCATCGGGTTACTTGATGGGTACTTACGAGAACCCCACCAATTGTGGTGATGGCCATGCCATGGCTTACCACGCAGGTGCTGCACTGGCCAACCTGGAGTGTTACCAGATCAACCCGCTGATCAAAGACTACAACGGCCCAGCCTGTGCTTATGTAACCGGCCCATTCGGAGGTTACACGGCCAACGCAGCCGGTGAGCGATTCATTGAGTGTGATTACTGGAGCGGCCAAATGATGATGGAGTTTTACCGCGAATTGCAAAGCGGTAATGGCCCCGTGTTCCTGAAGCTGGATCACTTGGCTGAAGAAACCATCAGCGAAATCGAGGTTATTTTGCACACCAACGAGCGTCCAAGCCGTGGCCGTTTCCACGAGCAACGTGGCAACAACTACCGCAAGGAAATGATCGAAATGCACATTTCCGAAATTGGCTTTTGCAGTGGTCACAGTGCATCGGGAATCTGGATCAATGCGCAAGGTGAAACATCGGTACCCGGTTTGTATTCCGCAGGTGACTGTGCCAGCGTGCCGCACAACTACATGCTGGGTGCATTTGTGTACGGCAAAATTTGCGGTGTGAATGCTGCCGCCTATTGTGCAGAAAACAGTTTGAACGCGCTGGACGAAGCCCAGGTGCAAGCCGAACACGACCGCATTGAAGCACCGTTGTTGCGCACCGAAGGGCCTACACCTTTCCAGGTGGAATACAAAACACGTCGCTTGGTAAACGACTACTTGCAGCCACCCAAAGTAACCCGCAAATACCAAATTGGTTTGCGCCGCATGGATGAAGTACGCGCCGATGCAGCCAACATGGTGGCCACCAATGCACACGAATTGATGCGCGCCATGGAAACACATTCCATTATCGACTGCGCAGAAATGGCTGCGCGCGCCAGCCTGTTCCGCACTGAAAGCCGTTGGGGCCTTTATCACTACAGCGTAGACCACCCACAGCGTGACGATGCCAACTGGTTCTGCCACACCCTGCTGTACAAGAACGCCCAAGGCCAGATGGCCATGAAGAAAAAGGAAATCGAGCCCTACATTGTGCCCATTGACGAAAAGGAAATGGATGCTTACCAGCGCCTGCGCGTGGTGGGTGAAGCCGCTTGATTTGCCACAACACTCAACTCGAGAGGTACTGACTATGACCATGGCCGCAACAATTACCCAAGTCCCCGTGAAGGTGGATTCCGAGAAATGCATTGCCGAGAAAGGTTGCACTGTGTGCGTGGATGTATGCCCGCTTGACGTGCTGGCCATTGACCATGTGACCGGCAAGGCATTCATGAAATTTGATGAATGCTGGTACTGCCTGCCCTGTGAAAAGGACTGCCCCACGGGCGCAGTGCACGTGGACATCCCATTCTTGCTGCGCTGAAAGGAGGCACACCATGAGCATTGTAATTCCTACTTTGCCAGAACGCTTGAACAGCCCCGACGCCGAAGTGCGCCGCCTGGCAGTAATCGACTTGCCATACAGCGATGAAGACGACATTGAGTTGTTGCTGTTGCCCTGCCTGCAAGATGCCGATGCCAATGTACGCCTGGAAGCAGTGCGTGCACTGGAGGGCTTTGAGGATCAAACCACCGTAACCGCTTTGGCACAAATGCTGCTAGACACATCACCAGTGGTTCAAGAAGCGGCCGGTTTGGTGCTTGCAGAACTGAAGGAGTCGGAATCAGCCCCGCCATTGATCCCGCTGCTAACCCATGTCGATGCCACAGTGCGTTCGCTGGCCTTGAAAGCAGTGCGTGCGCTGAGAGTGCCCGAGGCTTATGAGCCTGCTTTGAAGCAGTTAAAAGATTCAAGCCCGGCGGTTCGCAGGGAAGCAGTGGGTGTACTGGGTTACTTAAAGCGTGCTGAAGCCGTTGGCGAGCTGGCTGAAGTGGCTGCCCACGACCCCGATGGTGAAGTGCGCCGCATTGCTGTGGGTGCATTGGGTTACACCAATGAAGTCAGCGTGCTGCCTTCGCTGATGCGGGCCCTGAACGACAGCGTGTGGATGGTACGTGAGGAAGCCGCAGCCACCATTGGCAAGCTGGGCATGGCACAGGCCACCGATGAACTGGTGAATGCCATGCAAGACGATTACTGGCAAGTGCGTGTCAAAGCTGCGCGTGCCCTGGGTGTCATGAAAGCTTTGCCCGCGCTGCCTGCCTTGGTGGAAGCCATGAACGACACCGTGAGCAATTTGAGAAAAGAGGCGGCCATTGCCTTGGGTGAAATTGGCGACAAACGGGCCATTCCTGCGCTTGAAAAAGCGCTGGAAGACAACGATCCCGATGTGCGCAAGCTGGCCCGCCTGGCATTGACCAACATCACGCTGAAACACAGTTAAGGGGAATTGCCATGACATTCGTGGTGACGCAAGCCTGTATCAAATGCAAATACACCGACTGCGTGTCGGTGTGCCCGGTGGATTGCTTTCACGAGGGGCCGAACTTTCTCGTGATTAATCCTGAAGGTTGTATCGATTGTGGTGTGTGCATTCCCGAATGCCCCGCCAGCGCAATCTACGAAGAAGGCAATGTACCCGCTGACCAGCGGGACTTCATTGAGATTAACGCACGATTGGCCCAACAGTGGCCGGTGATTGACAGCGCCAAAGAGCCACTGGAAGACGCCGACGCCTGGGTTGATGTAGCGAACAAAAAGCAGTACCTGGACGAAGCCTGCACGGACAAGGCCTGAACCCGAAAGCATTCAAATATTCCGACTGTCAAATATAGCCAACCACCTGGCACCCATTTTGAAACGAGTCTATTGAAAAGGATTGTTGACATGAACACGGGAATCTTCAAAGGAATCGCAGCACAGGGCAAGGTAGCAGGCAGGTTCATCGGCATTCGCGCAGCCAGCGCGCTGGTGGCCTGCACACTTTCATTTCCAGCATTGGCCGAAGTAGTCACAGTCGGAATCGGCACCCAAAACACCACCACCAACACTGTTACTGGGGGTGTGGTCTTGAAAGAACTGGGTTTGATTGAAAAGCATTTGGCCACGGTGCCTCGCTTCAAAGACATTCAGTTCAAACTGGAATGGCAAAACTTCACTTCGGGCCCACCCGTCACCAACGGCATGGTGGCCAACACTTTGCAAATCGGCATGATGGGCGACTACCCCTTGCTGGTGAATGGCGCCACATTTCAAAACGGCAATGAAACCAAAAGCCGCTTGATCGCACTGATTGCCTACAACTCTGAAGGCGCGGGCAATGGCGTGGTGGTCCACAAAGACTCCCCTTACTATGAGCTGGCTGACCTGAAAGGCAAAAAACTCTCCGTGCCTTTCGGGTCGGCAGCACATGGTATGTTGCTCAAGGCCCTTGAAGACCGTGGCTGGACTGCCGAAGACTTCGAACTTTCAAGCCAAAGCCCGGAAGTAGGTACCTCCAGTCTTCAGGAAAAACGCATTGATGGTCATGCTGACTTTGTACCGTTTGCTGAACTGTTGCCTTACCGTGGCTTTGCCCGAAAAATTTTCGATGGCGCTGAAACCAAAGTGCCTACATTCCACGGCGTGGTGGTGCGCGAAGACTTCGCCAAAAAGTACCCCGAGTTTGTGGTGGCCTACATCAAAGCACTGATGGAAGCCAACGAATGGGTACGCAAAAACCCGGTGCAAGCGGCAGCCAAAATTGAAGAGTGGACCCGCATTGAAAAAGAAGTGGCTTACATATTCCTTGGCCCAGGCGGTGTGCATACACTAGACCCCACCATCAAGCCCAAGTGGGTTGAAACCGTGAAGTACGACCATGGTGTGCTCAAACGCATGGGCCGCGTGAAAGACTTTGACGCCGATGCCTGGGTCGACGAAACCTATGTGAAGCAAGCCTTCAAGGAATTGGGACTGGACTATGCCAAGCAAAAGGCAAGCACCAGCAACTATGAAATTTCCGGCACCGACCCACTGTGTGGTGGAAAAATCATCGAGCCCCGGCAAGCCGGCGAAGTGTGGATCGAAGGCGGCGCAATCACTGCCTACAAGTCAGCCAACTGCACACTGGCTGCCATCAAGAAAGCCCAAGGCGAAGGCAAGAAAATTGGCGTGGCGTACGTGTACGACCAAAGCATGAAGATCAAGGTGTTTGCCGACAAAGCATTTTACTCGCTGAAGGCTGGCGCAAAAACCCCGGAAATTGTGCCCTTTTTACTGAAAAAAGACGCTGAGGCCCATGCTGCGAAAAATGGCGGCAAGGTGGGCATGTACACCGACGCACTTGCGCTTGCTGTAGTGGGGAAATAAGCCATGTCACGACCTCTTGAAATTCAAATGCCTGCGGCTGCGAAGCCGTATGCCCCGGGGGTGAAGGCCAGCACCCTCGCCCCCGGGGCGAAAGAACCCGCTTTGCAAGCCGTGGAGGCGACCGCGAACACCGCCCGCCTTGCGGTGCGGCCGAAACCCGAGGTGACCGAGAAGTTGCCGGCCCGCGAACTGTTCTTGATCAGCGCGAAGAAGCACAGCTTGGCCGCATTGATGACGTTTTTATCGATCGGCGCACTGGTTGCCTTTTGGTATGTGGCCACTTTGTACAAGCTCGACTTTTACATTCGCTTCAACAACATTCCCACACCTGGAGAGGTGTTCACCAATATGGTCGAGCTGATGCAAAACCAGCGTTTCCAAACGAACATTTGGAAAAGCGTGGTGCGCATTATGCAGGGGTTTGCCATGGCCACTTTTTTGGGTGTCACGCTTGGCTTGTTGTGCGGCCGTTTTGCGGTCATACGCGGCTTGATGTTTCCCGCACTTGAAGTGTTGCGTCCAATTCCTGCCATTGCCTGGGTGCCTATATCAATCATGCTGTGGCCCACCACAGAAAGCAGCATTATTTTCATCACCTTCATTGGCGCATTCTTTCCAATCCTGATCAACACAATGGCCGGCGTGAAAGGCGTTGACCCCGTGCTGTTACGTGCCGCAAAAAGTTTGGGTGCCAACGAGTTCACCATGCTGACCAAAGTGATACTGCCCGCCGCCTTACCCAATGTGTTCACCGGTTTGGCGGTGGGCATGGGTGTGGCTTGGGTGTCGCTGATTGCAGCGGAAATGATTTCAGGCCAGTTTGGTGTGGGTTACTTCACCTGGGAAGCGTATTCACTGATTGAGTACCCCAACATTGTGCTGGGCATGATCGTGATTGGTGTATTGGGCTTGTTGTGCAGTGGCGGCATCTTGCTGCTGGCCCGTTTGCTCATGCCTTGGCAACACATTGCCGGGCCCGGAGGTGGAAAATGAACAGCACCGTGAAAAAGCCTGAGGGCTGTATTGAACTAAGCAATGTGCAGGTGAACTTCATTCAAAACGGCGCGCGCTTTGCGGCTGTGCAAGACGTTTCCCTGAACGTGCAACCCGGTGAGTTTGTCTCGGTGGTTGGTCCATCGGGCTGCGGCAAAAGCACCCTGTTGAACATTGTGGCCGGGTTTCTGAAACCCAGCGACGGTGTGGTTGCCATGGACGGCCAGGCCATTCATGGCCCCAGCGCCGAACGCGGTGTGGTGTTTCAACAGTACTCCCTGTTTCCGTGGCTGAAAGTGCGCGAAAACGTGGAGTTCGGTTTGAAGCTACAGGGCATGGCCCGCGCGTGTTGCTGATGGACGAACCCTTTGGCGCACTCGACTCCCAAACCCGCGTGGTGATGCAGGAAATTCTGACCCACATGTGGCAGCAGTGGAAAATCTCGGTGCTGTTTATTACGCACGACATTGAGGAAGCCATTTTTCTGTCCGATCGTGTGTATGTGATGACAGCCCGCCCCGGAAAAATAAAGGCGGAAATTCCCATCGACCTGCCACGCCCGCGAAACGCTGCAATGACAGCTTCGCCAGTATTCACCGCCTTGCACCGGCAACTGAAAAGCCTGATTCGCGAGGAAAGCCTGGCCGCCATGGGCGGTGAAATTGACCCCGCCACCATGGGCCAAAGCTGGCACTTGGGCGAAGAGGGCATGGAGACCTTGCGATGAGTAACATGGCCACTCAGCCCGTGGCGGTTACTGATCAACGCGCTTCACAACTGCTGCGCATTGAATGGGCCGACGGGGTGGTGAGCGAACTGCCGCACAGCCTGCTGCGTACACATTGCAAGTGTGCAGAATGCGTGGCCGCGCAGCGTGCGGGCAAGCCGGTGGTGCAGGGCAGCGCCATTACCGGCATTGAAATGGTGGGTGAGCACGCCCTGAACTTTAAATTTGCAGACGGCCACGAACGCGGAATTTTCCCCTGGGCCTACCTGCGCGAACTTGGAGTTGAATGATGAGCAATTTGGCATTTGAAACCGTGCTGGAAGTGCACCACTGGAATGAATCGCTGTTCAGTTTCAAAACCACCCGCAGCCAAAGCCTGCGTTTTCACAACGGCCACTTTGTGATGATTGGTCTGCAGGCCGAAGGCAAACCACTGCTGCGCGCTTACAGCATTGCCAGTGCCAATTACGAAGAGCACCTTGAATTTTTGAGCATCAAAGTGCCCGATGGTCCGCTCACTTCCCGCTTGCAGCATTTAAAGCCTGGCGACCAGTTGATTGTGGGCCAAAAGCCTGTGGGCACCTTGGTGATCGACGACCTGAATGATGGCCGCAACCTCTACCTGCTGGCCACGGGCACCGGCTTGGCACCCTTCATGAGTATTATTCGCGACCCCGACACCTACGAGCGATTCGACAAAGTGGTGTTGGTGCATGGTGTGCGCACTGTCAGTGAACTGGCTTATTCCGATTACATTCGCGAAGAACTACCCAAGCAGGAATACATTGGCGAACTGGTGCAAGGCCGCTTGCTGTACTACCCCACTGTAACCCGCGAACCATACCGCAACCGTGGCCGTTTGACCGACCTGATGCACAGCGGAAAACTGTTTGAGGATTTGGGATTGCCCGCGCTTGATGCAACGCAAGACCGCGCCATGATTTGCGGCAGCCCCAGCATGCTGGAAGACACCTGCAAACTACTCGATGCCAAGGGTTTGAAAATCAGCCCAAGGCAGGGCGAGCGAGGGGACTATGTGATTGAACGGGCGTTTGTGGAGAAGTAGCGATGCGGTAGGGGCTTCAGGCGTTTGCCAGGCGAAGCTTCCCAACTCGGCGTAGATCCACATTTTTGCGGGCCACCCACAAATCGTGAGCGTCTTGCATGGCAAGCCAACTTTCAGGCGAGCGCCCAATTGCCTTGGAAAGCCGCAGTGCCATTTCAGGCGTGATCCGACTGCTGCCATTGAGAATGCGGCTGAGGGTAGAGGGGGCCACGTCCAGCTTTTCTGCAAGTTCTCGACCACTTATTCCGTGTGGCTCAAGATAAACACCAGTGATGAATTCACCGGGGTGGGGTGGATTGTGCATGCTCATTAGTGATAATCCTCATAATCCAACACGTTGGCATTGCCCTCACGAAACTCAAATGTCAAGCGCCAGTTGCCATTAACCGATATCGCCCAGCGGCCACGCATTTCGCCTTTGAGTGGATGAAGCGAAAAGCCTGGAATATCCATATCGTCAATGGTTTCCGCTGTATCAAGGGCGGCTAGTTGCAAGCGAAGCCGTTTGGCATGGTTTGCCTGAATGCCAGCAATGCTTCCAGTTTCAAAGAACTTTCGAAGTCCTTTGTGTTTAAAAGACAAGATCATAGGTTAATGTTGCATATTGCGCAACACGCAAAATTAATCAATGCGCTGCGATGAGTGAGTGACGTTTGTGGGGTGGGTGGTTCAATTTTGAATACCCCTCTACTGCCAGCGATCAAGTTCGTGTAAAAAGCTGTTGATGGATGATTGAATACAGGAGAACGCCTTGCGGTGGTCGAATTTTACGTTGAGTGTGGGTTTGTTTTTCCTCGTGCAGTCAGGCGGTGCAGTTGCAGACGATTCGCTGGGCTTGCCGGGACTTGTCAACGTTAGCTGCACAAACTCTGACTATTCACCTGTGGTGTTGGTGCATGGAACGTTTGCAAACACCCGTCGTGCATATTCCACTGTGGCGCCCGTGCTTAAGGAAAATGGCTTTTGTCTATACGCGCTGAATTACGGCAAGCAAGGTATCTATGGCGTCAACGGGATTGCTGATATTCAATCCTCCCTTTCGGAAGTCACGAAGTTTATCGGTACTGTTCTGCAAGAAACAGGTGCCGAAAAGGTCAGTGTGATTGGTCATTCACAAGGCGGTCTGTTGGCCTTCCTTGCTTCGAATACGCCAGAGCTTGCTAACAGGGTAGACCGGATCGTTGCCGTCGCACCCAGTTTGAGAGGCACAGACCGAGTTCCCCCCAAGGTATCCTCGGCGCATTGCCCTGCCTGCACTCAGCTAGGCAGTGAGTCTGAGTTCATGAAAAATCTGCAGAATGGC
Organism: Limnobacter alexandrii; assembly: GCF_005871185.1. Lineage (GTDB taxonomy): Bacteria > Pseudomonadota > Gammaproteobacteria > Burkholderiales > Burkholderiaceae_B > Limnobacter > Limnobacter alexandrii. The sequence continues at coordinate 373,668 of NZ_SWKN01000006.1, read as the reverse complement.
AGGTTCAACCCGGGCGGTTTGCGGGCGCTTGTCCTGGCCACGAAAGATGATCTGGTTGTGACACCAGTTGAAAGCCAGTTTCTGGATGAGCCAGGTGTGACCAATGTGTATTTGCAAGATCAGTTTCCGAAGCTACGCGCGACACATTCTGGACTTTTACATGTGCATGAGGCCGTCGCGTTGATCAAGGATTTTCTGCTTCAGGAATAATGTGGTCTATTCCGAGAAACTTCGCTTACTGCCGCCTGTTGCCCCTGATTCATTGGTTCTACCCTTTTCGAGTGACTCAAAAAAGCGGCTTTTTTGAGCCGCTAATCTCCTCTGCTACTGTGTTGCCTTTCCCCTTGAAGGCAGCCTTTCAATGCGCGTGCGTACTCTTGCGCTTCTCGGATTTCTCAGTGTTCCCTACTTAATTTTAACAACCTGGGACTTGAGCCTTTTTCGCAGTGTTCGACAGGATAATTTGATGTTGTCCTCAGTAATCAGTGGGCAATTATCAAACCATGGAGTGCCTTTAGTGGGTGCGAAAGTAGTTCGAGTGCTTTATTGGAATATGGACGCCGAGCCGCGTAAAGAAATAACTTTCACAGACGGGAACGGAGTATTTTTATTTCCCGAAGTAAGGAGTGCTGCCGAATTTGGATTATTAGCCAAACTGTTTCATGTTCCTGTTATTTCGATTGATGTTGAATTGATAGAGGGGCAGTCTTCGACCTCGTTGTTTGCCACTGGAAGAAATTCATATAACCAAGCAGTTGAACACGGTTATGAGAAAACTAATTTGAGCTGCGATTTAAAGGACCGACAAATGTTCGAGGAACGATTGCCGATTATTGACTGTAAAGTCGAGCAAACTAATCATTTGGGGTTATTCGATTCGGTCGATTTTTGACTCTGTGCATTGCTCTGTTAGGGTAAGAGTTTTGCACTTACATAAAGCACCGTAGCCGCATGCAATCAGTTCTTCGCCGGTCAATTTCCTTCTTAAGCTTTCTTTTTATTCTTTTCCTTTCCCAAGGGGCGCAAGCCGTGTGGCAAGACAATTTAATTTTGTCCTCAGCAGTCGAGGGTCAACTGTTTAATCAAGGCAAGCCTATAGCGGGCGCGAGAGTAAAAAGAATTCTTCATTGGAATATGGAGCAGGAGGCCAGAACAGAGATGACAACCACCAAAGCGGATGGCAAGTTTCAGTTTCCTGAGGTACGGGGTGCTGCAGATTTTGGGTTCTTGGCACGGCTATTTCATGTGCCAGTTGTGTCCCAGGAAATATTTCTGCTACAGCCTACTGAAGAATTAATATTGTATTCAAAGACCCGCAGTTCATATGAGCCAAGATTTGAAACTGGTTTCGATGAAATTCAATTCAGTTGCGACCTCTCGTCGCGAAAACTTATCAACGGAGTCTTACCAAGTCTGGACTGCAACATTAGAAAAATCAAGAGTGGGGCATCTAGATAAATGAATCAGCATTCTCAACTTCTGTTGCCACCCAGTCTAGTTCATAACCTGTCAGATATCGCTTACAGGTCGGATATGCTATTTCGAGAAGTAAGGAAAAGAACCCCGAATATGCCGTTGGCAGGCGTCAGAAACTTGGCGGCTGCCAGCTTGGGGAAAGAACTTCTGGATGTCGATCAGGTTTACGGCGAACAAGTTACTATGCTGTCTGGCCGATCAGGCCTCTTCAACATCGACCTCCTCAGCGGTTTCGGTTTCGTCGCCCACGGCACTGGCAGCCGCGCCAACGAATTGGTGCTTGTTACACGCGGCACCAACTTCGCGCACAACAAATTCGATTTGGCGACCAATGCAAATATTGGCTATGGCATTGGCCCCCGGGGCAATGTGTTTCACCGTGGTTTTTTGAAAACCTTCAAAAGTTATCAAAGCCAGTTGGTGAACTTTGTATCGCAAAGTGGTGCAAAGCGACCAAGTACCATTCACTGCATGGGCCACAGCCTGGGCGGCGCTTTGGCCAACCTCAATGCGTGCATGTTGCGCGATGCCGGTTTCAATGTGTGCCTGTACACCATTGGTGCGCCGCGCGTGGGTATTGTCAGCTACGCGCAAGACATGGCCAGGCAAATTACACCCAATCAAATTCGTCGAATTGCGAACCCTTGCGACCCGGTGCCCATGGTGCCTTTGTTTCCCTACATGCATGCGTCGCGTGGCTCTTCTGAACTTCTAATACGCCATGGCGAGAAGGTGGGTATTGACGCACACCTGCTGCACAGCGGCTATTCAAAAATGGCCTACAGCAGCAGTTGGGGCGATTTTTCTCCCATGCCAAGTGGCTTGTCGCAGTATGCAGATTTATCGAGAGAATTCGCAAAATTGGGTGGTGGTGGCATGTTCAATGCCAAGCTACTCGACCTTGTGGGCAAACTGACTGAACAGGTGTTGCGTTCAATGGGCTATGCCTACCTGGTCACCGTGCAAGGTGGATTAAGCCTTGCGGTTACAGCGGCCGATCTGCTCTCAGAGGTATTGGTGAAGGCCGCCAATGCCAGCAAGCTGCTGGCTGACGATGTGTTCACCATCGTGAATTCCATGCTTGATTTTCTGGGGCGCGCACCGATCAGCGGTACAGCGCTAACGATTCAAACCCTGCATTGGATTCTGGGTCAATTCAGCACGGAAATGGCTGGGCGGGCGCAGCAGGCCATGTTAAAAGTACAACACCGAGGTTGATTTGTAGGGGGCAAATTCCTAAAGACTTTGCTCAGTCCCCCAATACAACACCCACCCAGCCGCAATACTCACCACCCAAGTCACCACAAACGCAGCGAGCATTTCCGCAAAGCTGGTCAAGCCCAGGGCAATCACCACCGAACTTGCAAACACGGCAATGCCGTAGTGAATCAAAAATACCGAATAGGAAATGTCGCCAAGCCAGCGCACAGGACCTTGAACAAGCGCAGCCACAAAGCGCTCAATACGAACACTGTTCATCAACAGCAAGGCAGTTACACCTGTCAGTAACAAACGTTCGCGCCATTCAATCCAAAGCGCAACGCCTAGCAGGCACACAATCACCATGCTGCCTGCAATTACCTTGCCTTCACGCTGCGCCCAGTAGGCCAAAACCCCCAAGCCGTAAGCGCCGAAAAAATACCAGGCCCATTCGTCGTGCTCGGATTCTCTGTTCCACACCAACAGCGAAGCAATCGTTGCCGCAACGGCCAGCAGCAAGAGGGCCCTTGTTGGTTGAAGCAACTTGAAGCCTTCGGTTTTTTGGCTGAACCATGCAAACAGCGCCAGGAGCAAATACAGTTGCAAATCAATCGCCACGTACCAAACCCCAGCCGACAAGGCTTCTACTTCAACAATGTCGTGCAACAAAAACACATGGGCTAGCAGTTGGGTGAAACTGGGCAAGGCAGACACTTCCTCGTGCATTGCAATTTGACCGCCCAACCAGCCTAGCAATACCGCTACCGCAATGGCCACCCAGAATGGTTTGGCCAGGCGTAGAAAGCGCTTTTTAAACAGCGGCCACACAGCGACATCGCCTGCCTTGCTCAGCAAACCAAACATCGACTGTGCGGCTAAAAAACCGCCAATCACCAGAAAAATTTGCACCACATAGCGACCCTCGTCGGCGATGAATCCGAGTAACTCGGGCCACTTGGCCTGCAACACGGGCGACATGGGTGTGTACAGCAACAGGTGATGCATCACGATAATTTGTGATGCGAATGCTTTCAGCAGATCAATGGTGGAGTTGCGCACGGAGCAGACAGCGGAAATTGGCAAGTGCGAAGTATATCGACTGTGAACCTAAAAAGGATCATCCTGAATTGCACCAACTTGGTGCTCGGCCCCAACTGGCAGGCGTATCATCATGTGCTTGTGTTACACAAACCCGTTGATTCCAAGCATGAAACTATCCATCCGGGCTTTGCGCGCCTTGTCGGTGTCGAGGTCAATTCTTGGCTTCGAGTCCAATTCCACCAGCCCTCGCGAGAAAGCGATTTCCGGGCTGGGCGCCTTCTTGGGCATTCTGATGGTGTGTTGGGTGTCCGGTTTTGTGGTGCAGGGAACCGATGCCATTCTCGTGGTGGCCTCAATGGGTGCCACAGCGGTGTTGCTGTTCGCCGTGCCCCACGGAACCTTGTCGCAGCCTTGGGCTTTGATGGGTGGGCATTTTGTGTCGGCACTCATTGGCGTCACGTGTGCACGTTACATTCCCCACACTTATTTGGCTGCCGCTTTGGCTGTGGGTTTGGCGGTGGGCGTGATGTACTGGGCCAACTGTATTCACCCGCCAGGCGGTGCAACTGCGCTTAGCGCCGTGCTGGGTGGCGAGTCCATTTCAAACCTGGGTTACTGGTACATGATCAACCCGGTGCTGTTGAACACCTTGGCTATTTTGTTTGTGGCGGTCAGTTTCAATGCGCTGTTTTCCTGGCGGCGGTACCCCAACCACTTTGCACGCAAGCAGAAAAAGCCGGTGGAATCGTTGTCGGAAACAGGTGCCAGCCTGACCCACGAAGACTTCGCCGCAGCCATTGCCCGCATGGATTCCTATGTGGATGTCAGCGCCGACGTATTGGCTGAGCTGTTCGAATACGCCACCAAGCATGCAGACGAACAAAGCACCCATCCCCAAACCCTGACTGTGGGGGCGTTTTACAGCAACGGCCAAGTGGGTTATCGCTGGTGTGTGCGCGAGTTGCTGGACATGTCCTTGACCACGCCATACAAGGGTGAGTCAGGGCAGCAGGTCATCTACAAGAATGTGGCGGGTGCTGATTTGTATGAAACAGGTTTGAGCAATGTGGAAGCTTTCAAGCGCTGGGCCCGCTATGAAGTGGTGCTGCAAGACGGGCGCTGGCTACCCGTGAAGCTCGCCACTCACTGAAGAACACTTCACCGCAGCGCGTTCAGGTGTTCATGCAAAATTCGGCGAATTTCAACGATGGCTTCGGGCTTTTCCTGCACGCTGTGCCAAGAGTTCACGACCAACTCCGAAGCCGCGCCTTCCAGCTTTGCGCTGGCATAGGGCACCACGCCGTCGCTGCTGGCTTCAAGAATGACGTCGGGTGTGTCGTTGCCCATGATGGAGTGGTAAGTCACGTCGCTTGAAATTGGAAGTTTCGACGATTCCCGTACAAAAGGGTCTTGATCACTCAGGTTTTTGATGCTGTTGATCGAGTCTACCAAAGGCTCGTCCGAGGCTTCATCCGGGTTCACCAACAGCTGGCCAATTTCAGTCACGCGGCCCAGCACCGTGGCGGGCAGGCGTATCAGCCCCGACACAAAACGGGCAAAGCGATTTTCTGCATAAGGTGTGCCGCGGTGCGGTGCCGCAATGAAAATGGCACGCGTGGGCTGCGGCATGGCATCGAATATTACATAGGGCTCAATTTTTTGGCGCAAGCGCGCTTCGCGTTGCTCGGAAATGTTGTACCTGTCCAGCACCGATTCCCACAGCTGGTTGCCTGAATTTGACACCATCAAACGGGCCAACACGCCACCCATGCTGTGCCCGATCAAGACCATGTCCTTCGATGCCCTGCGGCTGCCTTGGGGGTCAAAGTTCTTGAGGGTGGCATTGACTGCTTCGCGAATTTCCAGGTTGTTGAACGGCAGTGGCAAATTGGTGGGGTAATACACTTGCCAAATCTGAAAGTTCTGGCGAAGCTCTTCATCACCCAGCACTTCATTGGCCACATTCACCCAGGCCTCCGGGCTGCTGGCCAAGCCATGCAGCATGAGAATAACCCGGCGGTTGGGGTCGAAAGGCTGCATCAAATAAATACGCGGTTTGTCCAAGGTTTCGCTGCGGCCAATCAGCGACAACAAACTTTCTTGCGCAAAACCCGAGCGGGCCAGCCACAGCCCGTAGCCCGAGGTAAAGTTGGCTGCCAGCGGAACACGAATGCCACGAACGTCTACACTGACATGGCGGTGGGGGTCGAAGCCTTGAAGTTCAACCCGGTTGCCGGCCAGCACAGAATCAATGCTGTTGCCCGGAAAGCGCAGCATCACGGTAATGGACGGAAACGGTGTTTCACTCCAGGGTTTGTTCTCGTCTTCCTGTTTCACCACACTGTCGGCAAACACGGCAACCAGCTCTGCGCCCAACCCATCGCGACGATACTGGTTGCGAAGGCCCTTGAATGTCAGCGACGATGCGGCAAGCAATTCATTGGGCAGTTGTCCTTTGTGGCTAAGGCTGATACCTGCCGTGCTGCCGCTGACTTGCCAAGGGGCGAAGTCGAGCAGGTAGGTTCTTTCCTGCGAAACAGATTGCTCAAGTTGGTCGCGGTAGCGGTTGAACAAACCGACCACAGCCTGTTGCGTTGAAAAATTGTAGTAATCGCGAACCTGTGCCTGCCGGTCTTCGAGAGCCCGCAGGTCGGGCGTTCTGCCGGTGAAAAACAAATACGCATAAGCATGCTTGGCGCTTTCAAGGTAGGCCGACAAAGTGGCGGCCTTCAAGGCATCGTTGGCAGGTTCCAGTTTCTGCGCTTCTTCGCTTTTTAACGCTTCTTGAAGCCAGAGTTCAGACAGTGTAGACAAGCGTTGTTCATCACTGAGCCCGATGGAGGCGATCAGGGTTTTTCTGCATTCGGAAATATTGCTGTTGCAGCGGCCTTGGTCGGTGCCCACCACTTGCAGCGCTGTGCGGGCAGACGCGCTGAGTTTGCCTGTTGTGAGTACATCGCCCCGACGGGCAGACAGGTAATCTTCCGAGCTGACAGAACCCACGCTCACGATGGCACAGCCTGACACGGTGAGTGCAAGCAAAGTGGCGGTGGCGAGACGGGGGAAGTTGAACATGTGATGCAGATACCTTGACTGAAGACAGAGATTCTACGCATGTTTTATGCCTGCGACGATATGTCGCAGCCTGCTTGTTGGCCACTGCCTGATAATTCAGGCTTGTTTGGGCAGGCATGAATTCCACCATGAAAATCAAGTTGTTAAAACTGCACCGCGCATTGGCTTTGTTCGGTTTTGCCGCATTGTTGCTGTGGGGCTTGTCGGGCCTGTTGCACCCCTGGCTTACAACCTTTGGCGTGCAACAGGCAGTATTTGCGCCGCCACAGCGCGCATTGAATTTAAACCAGGCCTTGCCAGTTCAACAGGTGTTGGGCCACGCCGGTATTTTGCAGGCACAATCCATTCGCGTGGTGGTTGGGGAGTCGGCCAACCTGTTACAGGTCACGGAATCGCAACTTACGCCCAGGCGTTACTTCGATCTGAATACAGGGCAGGAAATGCCCAATCACGATCCGGTGTACGCCGCTTTCCTGGCTCGTCATTACTTGAACGTGCCCTACGCTGAAATTGCGAAGGTGGAGCGCATTGAAAAATTCTCAAATGACTACCCGGCCGTAAACCGCCTGTTACCGGTGTATCGGGTGCAGTTTGACCAGCCCGATGGCCTGAACGCCTATGTGTACACCGAAACGGCTGCTTTGGCGGCTGTGTCGGACAACACCAAGCACCGTGTCCAAACGGCGTTTCAATGGCTTCACACCTGGAGCTGGATGCCCAAAGCGGCTGAAACACCACGTGTGTTGTTGATTGCCATGCTGGTGGGTGTGCTGCTGTTGATGGCCAGCAGTGGTTTGGCCATGCTGGTACTCATTCGCCGCAAGGTGCGCGCAGCTGGGGCCAAGGGCTGGCACCGCATGGCAGGGTATGTATTGGTGGTGCCGGTGTTGATGTTTTCTTTCAGCGGTGTGTACCACGTGGTGCAGCATGGTTGGCCTGATGAGCAATCGCAACTGACCATGCGCCCGGCCATTGATGTACAGAATCTGGACTTTCCGATTCATTCAAATTGGCCCGAGATTACCCGCGATTTGCAAGTAAGTGGTTTGTCTCTGGTTGCGAACCAGAATGGCGAGTTGTTGTATCGCCTTGCTTTGCCGCTTCCAAAACACGGCTTGCCCGAAAATGCCCAAGCCATTCGCACAGCGCGATTTGATGGCGTTCAGCCAACCGGACCCGCCATCTATCTGAATGCGAACACAGGGTTGTTGTGGCGGGATGGCGACCGTGAAATGGCCCATCAACTTGCACAACTGCACACGGGTCTTCCGCGCGAGGCCATTCAACATGTCAGTTTGGTGACGCGTTTTGGCGGCGATTATGACTTTCGCAACAAGCGCTTGCCGGTGTGGAAATTTGACTATGGCCAACCGCTGAATGCCAGCGTGTTTGTAGACACAGCCACTGGCGTGTTGGCCGACATCACCGTGAATTCGGCGAAACCCGAGATCTGGAGTTTCAGCATGCTTCACAAGTGGAGCTTCTTGGGTGGGTTGGGCCGCAACGTTCAGAATATTGTGATGTGCGTGGTCGTTGTGTTGGCGGTGGTGATGATGGCCGGGTTTGGGCTGAGAAGCCGGCGTAGGGCAGGTCACTGACTCAATTGCTCCGCGGATTCAGGTTGCAATGCCCTCGCAGCGCCGATCAAGAAAACCTGCCCTTGGTGTTGAATTCACCGTCCGTTCGGCAAGGCCGAAAGCGCAGCCCGCCCGCTGTTTAGCGGGTGCGCTTAGGGCGGTTAATCAATAACAAGGGGGCATTCAGGTTTTCTGGCGCGAGAGGGTATGCACCTGAGTCAGCGACGCAAGCTGTCGGTCACTTTGCACACATTGAATCCCAACCTCACCACTTCACCTCAACACCCGCATAAACGCTTCTGCCTTCGCCTGGCGCAAACTGAGCCGAGTCTGCCCCATTCGCATTCACTATCACCCCCGTGGTGGCGGCATACACCTTGTCGGTCAAATTGCGGGCATCCACAAACACACGCAGTGTGTCGCTGAACCTGTAACTGGCATTTAAGCCCAGCAACAGGTAAGGGTCAGTGGAAAGCGTGTTCGCCAAATCCACAAAGTAGCCTTGCGGTACGTATTCAATATTGGGCGACAGGGTCCAGCCCAAGGTGTTGGCGTAGTCCAGTTTGGCCCGCACATAGTGTTCGGGAATGCCGGGAATCGCGGCGTTGCCATACGCGCGGTCATTGTCAAAACGGAATCGGCCAAAGGTGTATGCCAGTTGCCAGTTCAAGGTGTCGCCAGCCTTGAGCAAATCACGCGCAAAAGGCCCGGCGATGCCAATTTCAACGCCTTGGTGTGTTGTGTCGTCGGCATTCAGAATGGCGCTCAAGCCAGGCACCAGCGGGTTGAGTTGGTAGCTGACAAACTCATGGTTCAACTGGCTGTAATAAGCGCTGATGTCCCAGCGAATTTCTCCGGCAACACCCCGAGTGCCCAGTTCAAAGGTGGTCGATTCCTGGGCCTCAAGTGCACGCGTTGGGCTGGTCTCAGAGAATGTGGGCGGCTCAAACGCACGGCTTAAATTGCCGTACACCTGCACCGCCTCGCTGGCCTGCCAAAGCAAACCAGTTTTAGGGCTGAACTGTGCGTAGCGGCGCTGGTAGCTTGCATCGCCATCGCTGAGAAACTGATCGTCCGCGGTGCGTTTGGCGTGGGTCCATTGCAAGCCATTGATCCACTGCAAGCGGTCGGTGACATGCAAGCGACTTTCGCCATACAGTTCCATGTTGTGCGCTTTCTGATCTTCATGGCTTCTCAGGCTGATTCGATCACCACGCACATGGTTGAATATGCGTGCTTCAGTCACGCCATGCACCAGGTTATAACCCAGCGTGGTGTCATGCCGCAGGCCCCACATTTCGCCCTGGGCATTGCGGTTTCCAAAGGTGCCCACATCACGTGTTTGCTGGTCAATCAAACCAAAGCTCAGTGGGTGGTACAGGTTTTTGTCCACCGCATACACACCCGCGTTGTATTCCACCCCCGCTGGCGAAATCCAGGTGGTTTTGTTCGCCACCCGTGTAATCAGGAAATCACGTTGTGAGTTGGTGCCAGCAGATGCAGCATTGGCCTGCGTGGGGTCGGTTTGAAGTTGCGATTTGCTCAGGTTCCCGGGCAACTCTTGGTTCATGTCACCGTGTATGACATAGAACCGGGTTTCAAGTTGTGGCGAAATTTTTAATCCAGCATTGGCATTCAGGCGGGTGTTTTTCTGCCCACTGAATTGCCGAAATCCATCGGAGCGCAATTGCGACAGCGAGGCAAAATAATCCCAATTGCCGACGACATCGCCGGTTTTGAATTGCGCCCGTGCGAACTCGTGGCTGCCAGCATCCAGACGCAACACACTGTTGGGCGTGGTGTAGCCCGTGGGTGTGACGAAATTGATCGCACCGCCCAGGCTGGCTGCGCCGTATTGCAAGGCATTGGCCCCTTTGTACACTTCAACGTGTTGCAAGGCCAGGGGGTCGATGTCCTGAAAATCAGAGCCCCCATCTGCCAGATTGATCGGTATGCCGTCTTGCAGCAGGCGAATGCCGCGCATGTGGAAAGTGCGCGACAAGCCCGAGCCTCGAATGCTGAGCCGTGCTTCTTCATTTACGCGGCTTTGCGCAAACACGCCGGGCGTAAAGTCCAGCATGTCTTTGATGGTGACTGCCTTGCCTGCTTCAAAACTTTCTGCGTTCACCACTGCAGTGCCGCCTGGCGTTTGACTTAATTTTTCTTCGGCCACCCGAACACTGGCTGCGCTCAGTGCCTCGCGCTGGGCCTGAATTTCAACGGTATCCAAGGCCGGGTTTGCAAATGCCGACTGGGTAAGAAAGCCAAGGGTCAGCAGCACGCCCGATGAAAGGGCTCGCAGCTTGAAGGGAGGGTTGGTGTGCATTGGGTATTTCCGGACAAGGTAGTTCAACCCGGTTTATACGCCATGCCCAAACTTGCGAAAATGCGGCATATTGTCGCAGCCACAATGCGGCCACAACAATTTCAAGGCAAGCAATCCCGAAGCCACTTAGAATGTGGGGATGAGAACAAGCCCCCTTCCTGAACACCGCCCCTTCATGCACCTTTGGACCGAAGGGCTGATGGACCAAAGTGATCTGTCTGTACGCCGCCAGCAAATGGTGACTGTGATGTGGATGCGCACGCTTGCGCTGGCCGCTCAGGTCTTGTTGTTGGCGGTGGTGGGTTTGTTGCTGAAGGTCAGCCTTCCCTGGTCTGTATTGGCTGTTATTCTGGGCGCACTGGTTTTACTCAATGCCATCACTTTTGTTCGCCTGCGGCAGGGCAACACTGTGGGCAGTTTTGAAGTGGCCGCCCAGTTGTTTGCTGACCTCGCTGCTTTCAGCTTCGTACTTTATTTCACAGGTGGCGTCACCAATCCTTTTGTGTCTTTGTACCTGCCCCTTCTTGGACTGGCTGCAGCTTTGTTGCCTTGGGCACAAGTTGCAGTTCTCGCCTTGTTCAGTGTGGTGGCCTACACGGTGTTGATGGGCAATTACATACCCCTGGTGTTGGCCAATCCCGATGATGGTGTTCACTTTCACCTCGTGGGCATGTGGCTGAATTTTCTGGTCAGCGTGTTGATTCTGGTGGGTTTTGTGGCGCGTTTGAGTTCATCGATCCGCAACCGCGACCAAGCGCTGGGGCGCGCACAACAACGGTTGGCGAGTGAGTCCCGTTTGGCGGCGCTGGGCAATCAGGCCGCTTCAATTGCGCACCAGCTGGGCACGCCAGTGTCCACCATTGCCACCATTGTTTCAGACTGGAAAAACGACCCCGCCATGCAGGCGCAGGCACGGGAAATGAGTATTTTGAGTGCCCAGGTTCAATCCATCACAGACACGCTGGGCCAACTGCGTGCTCAAATTGAAGTCAACCCGCGCCACAATGCCGATGCACAAATGATCAAACCAAGCGAATGGCTGCACAACACGCTTGGCCTTTGGCGAACCCGAAACCCTCAGCATGAAGTGCGGCTGATGCCCAGTATTGCCTCAATTGCAGGCGAGTTCAAAGTGCGCAAAGAATTGCTTGAGTTGGGTTTGATTACCCTGTTGGACAATGCTGCACAAAGCCAGCAGCGTGCCTCGGTGAATCAGCCGCTTCAGGTGGGCATGCAATGCGATCATGAAAGCCTGACCTTGTTTGTGAATGATGCAGGCGACGGCATCGATGTCGAGTTATTGCCCAAAATTGGGCAGCAACTGTTTCAGGCCAACGGTCAAGGCATGGGCCTTTTTCTGCTGTCCAACCTGCTTGAGCGTGAGGGTGGAAAACTCAGCCTTCGCAACCTGCACCCCGGTGTTTGCGCCAGTTTAAGTTTGCCGGTGCTGCCGCAATGATGCGTTCAATCCTGATTGTTGATGACGACGAAGTGTTTGCCAGTACCCTTGCTTTGTCGTTTGAACGCAAAGGCTTTCAAGCCAGTGTGGCCTTGAACAAAGAGCAGGCCCTGCTTATTGCCGGGCAACAGCAATTCACCGACATCACGCTTGATTTGAATCTGGGTGAACAATCGGGCTTGCAGCTGATTACGCAGCTTCGGGCTTTGCAGCCCAATGCGACTATTCTGATACTGACTGGCTATGCCAGCATTGCCACCACCGTGCAGGCTATCAAGCTGGGGGCCGACAACTATTTGGCCAAGCCAGCAGACAGCGCTGCGGTGTTGCGTACCCTGGATGATGATGCGACCGGCATTGCTTCGGCTGAAGAAGATGTCTCTGATTTTCAACCGATGTCGGTTTCTCGCCTTGAATGGGAGCACATTCAACGCGTGCTGAATGAACACGATGGCAATGTGTCGGCCACCGCAAGAGCGTTGAACATGCACAGGCGCACTTTGCAGCGCAAGCTGGCGAAGCGGCCAGTGGGGCGATAACACTGGTGCTGCTGCAATCACTAACTTGCTCGCTCAACACGCTCAGGTGCATACCCTCTCGCGCCAGAAAACCTGAATGCCCCCTTGTTATTGATTAACCGCCCTAAGCGCACCCGCTAAACAGCGGGCGGGCTGCGCTTTCGGCCTTGCCGAACGGACGGTAAATTCAACACCAAGGGCAGGTTTTCTTGATCGGCGCTGCGAGGGCATTGCGACCTGAGTGTGTTGAGCAAAAATGTTGCAGTATCAAAACTTCACATTAATCCCCGCCACCACCTGCCGCTGCCGGCCTGGGTGAATCCCGTTGGTGCGCGCAGCAATGTACTGCTTGTCGGTCAGATTCTCTGCATTCAGGAAGTAGCTGATGTTGCTGCCAGCCGGTGCAAAGCTGATTGATGCATTCAGCAAGGTCACCGCTTCGATTTCTCCGAACAGGCCACAGAACAGGTCATTTGCTGGGTCTTCCCCATTTGGACAAAAGCCCAGCGGCTCAGTGCCACCAAAGTTTTCTGTGTTGGCAAACTGCTTGCTCACATGTGTTGCACCCACTCTGGCATTCCATTGCTCGGTTTCATACGACAAGTTCAAAGCCAGCGTGTGCTTGGGGGCATAGGGCAAACGGTTGCCGGCCTGGTAAGTGCCGTATCCATCTTCGCCTTCACCGCCCACCACGCCCGAGTTTTTAAATTCAGCCGTGAACAGGTTGGTGTAGGCCATGCTGACAAAGAATGGGTTGGCTTTTTCACTGAACAATTCACCCAAGTTGAAACGCCCGGCCAACTCAAAGCCTGTGTGTTGTGCCTCGCCTTCGTTTCGGAAAAAGCCGCCTGAATTCACCACAATGTCTTCAATGTCCAAATTGAAGAATGTTGCTTCATAGGAGCCTGCACGCACATTGCCTCGAATACCCAATTCCGTCACGGTGGCCAGCTCCGGTGTTACCCGCTGAAGCATGTCGTTTTCAATATCCCGGTCGGGGCGTGGTGGGGCAAAGCCGCGGTGTACACCACCAAACACCGTGGTGTTGTCCAATCCGTTCCAGGTAAAACCAATACCAGGCAAAGTCTCGGTTTCTTTGGTGTTCAGCATGTCCTCTTGCTGGAAGTTGGCGGTACCCGCCACACCGGAGAACAGTGTTTTGGTTTGATCAATCTGCTCAACCCGAATGCCGGGTGTCAGTGTCCAGTCCCCGATCAAGAAGGTGTTTTGCGCAAAAAACGCAGTCGCCTCCACATCGGCCAGCAGACGCTCGTCAGCCTCAGGCGTGGTGTCTGCGAAGTTGTCGAATTCAAATTTCTTTCGGTCAATGTCCTCCGTGTGGTAGCGCATGCCGATGATGGTTTCGCTGGGCACACCAAACGCAGAATGGGTGAATTCAAGCTTCGGTTCAATGCCAAATACATCGTATTGTCGGGGTCGTGTTGCAAATTCGGTTTCCAGTTCACCCAAGCCAATCGTGCTTGGGTCCATCGGGTCAAAGGCCGACTCAAATTCGCGCGAGCGCAAGGAAGTTCTGTCTGTTTTGGTGTGGTAAACCTGCGTGGTCAGGCGGGCGCGTTCACCCAGTTGCCAGCCATGAATCAATTGAATGGTGTCACGGTCCATCACATAGCGTTCGCCCTCGGTGCCAGGCACCGAGTAGGGGTCGCGCAAATATTCCTGCGCCGTAAGCCCGGTTTCACTGAACAGGGAATCTTCTTCAAAACGGGTGTACTTCGCGGTCAGGGTGTGTGCGCTGTTGATGTTCAACTGGCCTTTGATGGTCACATCCTGCACATCAAACTCATGTTGCGCGCGAATGCCGTCGCCTTTGCGTTTGAGCAAATCAATCATGATGCCGCCCTGTTCCGAACCTGTGCCTAGGTTCAAATGCGCGCCGCGATAACCTTCGTTGCCCACCGACAATTTTGCCGATCCTGCAAATCCGTCTCGTGGTACGGGTTTGGTCACGAAATTGATCATCCCGCCCAGCGTTTGCGGGCCATACAAAATTTGCCCAGATCCTTTCAATACCTCCACCCTTTCAAGCCGTTCAAGGGGTGTGGAGTAGTGTGCAGAGGGATCGCCATAAGGTGCAAAAAATACGGTGGGTGCACCGTCTTCCAGCAGCAGTGTTCGCGAGCTGCGCCGCGGGTTCAGGCCACGCAAGCCAATATTCAGGTGGGTGCCTGCCGCATCTTCAGACACCACATGCAAACCGGGTACCTCGCGAACCAACTCCAGAATGGAGAAGGGCTCGCGCCTGTCCAGGTCCTCCTGAGTCAGCACATTCGACGAACCGGGCAAATTCTCAATGTTGGAAGGCAAAATACTGTTGCCCGACACTTCGACGCCAGGTAAGGCATTGCCTTGCTGCGCGTAAGCCTGGGCACTGTGCCCCAAGGCCATTAACACTGCACAGGCCACTGTGCTTAATTGAAATGCTTTCATGTCCTTCCTCTTGCCATTGTTTTGATGTTGTACGGAAAGTGTAGGAAGCAGGGCGCGCTGCGCCTAGGGAACTTTTCCCGAAATATTCGTAATTCGGGGAACTTTAAGGGTGTGATAGGCTCTTGCTATTAAGCCAACTGATCCCGAATGCAAAACAAGCCGGGGCAGTATCCTTTCCAACTTACAAAAAGACCACCGACATGACAGCAACAACCATTCAATGGATTGCCGCCTTTCTCTTTGCCGGCGCGCTTATTCACACTTTTTCAGCCAGCTACTTTGAACGCCTGGCTCACCACAGCAAACACCACAGCGGTTTGTTTCACCTGCTGGGTGAAGTCGAAGCCGTGTTTGGCATTTGGGCTCTGTTTTTGGTCATCGCCATGGCCTTTTCAGTCAATCTGGATTCAGCGGTTGAATATGTCGACACACGGCATTACACCGAACCCTTGTTCGTGTTTGTGATCATGGTGGTTGCGGCCAGCCGCCCTGTGCTGGATGCTTCCCGGCTGCTGGTGGAAGGCTTGGCGAAACTCATGCCGGTGAACAAAGGTGTGGCTTTCACCTGGCTGGGCCTGTTCATGGTGCCCCTGCTTGGCAGCTTTATTACCGAGCCTGCTGCCATGACCTTGGCTGCGCTTCTTCTACGTGATGTGCTGTTTTCCAAAGCTGTGCCCAATTTGATCCGCTATTGGGGCTTGGGCGTGTTGTTCGTGAATATTTCCATCGGCGGCGTGCTCACCTCGTTTGCGGCACCACCCGTGCTGATGGTGGCTGGCACCTGGGGTTGGGACACCCCCTTCATGATGGTCAACTTTGGCTGGAAAGCGGCAATTGGTGTCTTCATCAATGCAACCGTGTTTATTTTCTTTGCAGCCAAGCATTTGGGCGCTGAAGTTAAAACACCCGAGGCTTTGGGTGAAGACGGCCAGCCTTTGGCACCAGTGCCCTGGTGGGCCATGGTAATTCACCTGGCCTTTCTGGGTGCTGTGGTGTTGTTTGCACATCATCCCGCAGTGTTCTTGGGCATTTTCCTGTTTTTCCTGGGTTTTACTGCGGCTTACAACACCTTCCAGTCTCGCCTATTGTTGAAAGAAGGTCTTCTGGTGGCGTTCTTCCTGGCTGGCCTGGTGGTACTCGGTGGCATGCAGCAGTGGTGGTTGCAACCGGCAGTAAGTGATCTCGATGACGGTGTATTGTTCGTGGCTGCCATGGCGTTGACCGCCATTACTGACAACGCTGCGCTCACTTATCTGGGTTCGCTGATTGAAGGCACTTCAGAAAGTTTCCGCTACGCCTTGGTGGCTGGTGCGGTGGCGGGCGGTGGTCTCACCGTGATTGCCAATGCACCCAACCCCGCCGGCTTGTCGCTGCTCAAGCGCCAGTTTCCCGGCGAAGCAGTGTCAGCAGGTGGTTTGCTCGCCGGGGCTTTGGGGCCCACGGCGGTGGCCGCACTGTGTTTCTGGTATCTGTAAAAAGTTACCGGCTAAACGGGCTGATTCCGATCAAGTGAACGTGCAGCCAGGCTGCGACAACCAGCCAGGCCAGCGCGCCCACTACCACAGTCATCAGTGTCCCCACCTTGGTGGGGCCATCGCCTGCAAAGCCCATCGGAATGGCCCGACGGCGTGCTGTTTTAAACAGCAGCACAGCCCACACCAAAAACGATCCGAACAAAATGATGTCGGCCAATGTGCCGTTGGCGATCAAATGTGCCAGCGCCCATACTTTCACCGACAAAGTCATCGGGTGTTGTAACTTGGCCTTGATGTGGTTGGTGGGCACATAACAGGCCGCCAACATGATGAAAGAAACCAGCATGAGAAGCGCTGCAATGTGGCGCATCGCCGCAGGTGGATTCCACACAAAAACCGGGTCAAGCCTGGCCTGGCCGTAGCCGTACACAATCAGCACCAAACCCACAATTGAAACCGCTGTGTAAATGCCCCGATACTTGCCTTTGCCAAGCCTCGCGATCATCCCCGACCGGCGTTGGTCGTCTGGAATTCGCGTCGCGTGCATACCCAAAAAAAGCGCCAGTCCAGCGACCATCATCAGCAAGCCCATTCAGTTCTCCTTGTTGTAGTGAACCGATTATGTCACAGGCTCACGCTGCGCGCCGTGCTGCCGGTTTGGGTGCGAAAGTGCCCAGTGATTCGGGTTTGGGCAGAAGGCGTTCTAGCCAGGCAGGAACGTGTTTCAGTCCCAATACATTGTTCTCGCGCATGCCGCCCTCGGTGAACACACGGGTGCCCATGATGTAATCAAACCATGGGCGGGTGACGCACCAGTTGGCACTGGGGTTGTTGCCCATGTGGTGGTCGTAATGCCAAGGCACGCGTTGTTCACCCCAAGCCGGGCTCATGTGGCTTTTTTTGTGAACCCGGTAGTAATTCAGGCTGCTGTACCAAAGTGTGCCCACAAAAAACGGTGCCACGGGAAACAGGGGGGCCACAGCCACCGCACTGGCAATCAAGGCCCAGGCCTCCTTGCCCTGTGCATGCATGCCCAGCGGAAAGCGTTCGTAGTTGGGGTCGTAGTAGCCATGTTCACGCACTTCCTTGTGGTGTTCATGGAAATGAAAGGCCCAGAATGTGTCGCGTTTCTTGCCCATGCCATGCAGCACATATTTGTGCATGCCCCACTCCACGGCATTGGCTGTCAGCAGGCCCAAAGGAATTCCCAGCATGTTTGTCTCCGTTTTTAAATAGGTGCTACGCGTTGCCCAGGGCAGCGTTCAATGCCCGGCTACCCAGTTCCACGTGTTGCCTTGCCAGCACTTCGCAGCGCCGGCTTTCCCCGGCTTCAATGGCCTGTGCAAGCTGGGCCAGGGTGTTGATGTCGCGAAATTCGTCTTGCATCACCAGCGTCAGCGTGTTCCAGGCCGCCAGGTAGGTTTGGTTCATTGAATTAAAGGCCAGCTTGAACACCACATTGCCGCTGCCTTGCACCACCCGCGCCCAAAAATCAAAGGCCAGTTGCTGAAGTCTTGCCAGTTCCTCGGTGCTTTGCATCTCGACAATCAGGGGTTTCAGTTGTTCAGCCAGTGTTTGCCCGCCGTGCAGGGCAGCCTGCCCGGCCACCACAGGTGCCAAGGCTTTGCGCAATGCCACAATGCCGCGGGCCACCTCCAGGTTCACTTGCCCATGTGCGTTCACCATCAGGCTGGGCAGTAATTCGAGGCCGCCTTCCACCTCAAAGTTTTCAACCTGGGTGGCACCACCGTGGCGCACCCGCACCAGCCTGGCCTGCTGCAAGCGTTTAATGGCCTCGCGCACTGCACCCCGGTTCACACCCAAGGTTTCAGACAGCTCGCGCTCTGAAGGAAGCTCTGCGCCAACTGGTAATACCTTTTTAAGAATTCGATCGCGAAGTTGGGTGTAGACCTGTTCGGATATCGAGATTTTCTGAATATTTTCCATGGCTTGCCTGAATAAAGCAGTTGTTACATTCTAACTGGTCAACTGATCATACCAGTATCACAAAAAGAACATCAAACTAAAATCAAACAATCTTCAAACAGGCTGGCAGGCCTTCAATAGCGGGCAAAGTGCTGTCTCTATGAAGTGCAGCTTGGGGTGGCTGTTGCGGGTAATCAGTGCAATTTGTCGGCTGGGCAATGGGGCGGCCAGTTCAATTTGCTGAAGCTCGGTGTTGTTCAGCAAGCCAGCTTGTATGGCCATATTGGGCAACAAAGCGCAGCCAAGTCCCGAATTCACCAGTTGAACCATGGTGCCCAAGCTGCTGGCCTCGATCAGGTTGCCGTCACTGTTGCTTGCATCCCTTTGCTTGGCGCTGCAAGCCGACACGGTGTGGTCGCGCAGGCAATGGCCTTTTTCAAGCAACAGCAAGCGGCGAGTGTCCACCTCGCGCAGTGGTATGCCTGCGGTTTTGCAAAGTGGGTCATTTCGGTGGGCCACCAGTTGCAATTGTTCTTCAAACAGGGGAAAAGCCTTCAATTTGCCCAGGTCGATGGGCAGGGCAATCAATGCGGCATCCAGTTGCCCGTGCTCCAGTTCTTGTAGCAGCGCAGCGGTTTGGCTTTCGCGCACGCGAAGCACCAACTGCGGAAAACTGGTTTTCGACTTGCTTAAAATTGCACCAAGCAGAAAAGGGGCGATGGTGGGTATCACACCCAAACGGAATACCCCACTGGCCGGGTCTGCAGCCAATTGCGCGCGAGCCACCAGGTCACGGCTTGCGGACAAAATGCTTTGCGCACGCTGTGCCACCTCCACACCCACTGGAGTAAGCGCCACCCGTTGGCGGTCTCGTTCCACCAATTGCACACCCAGTGTGCGTTCCAGCTCGGCGATGCCTCCCGACAAAGTAGATTGCGTCACAAAACACAACTCGGCTGCCCGGGTAAAGTTCAGGGTTTCGGCAACAGCCAGCAAATAGCCAAGTTGCTTCAAAGACAGGGCGGTGGCTTGCGTATTCAGTGTGCTCATTCCTTCTTGATCGACATTTCCGATTGCTTTCATTGTATCCATTTGTCGTACACTTATCGTATCGACATCACCGCAGTGCCTTTGTGAACAGCCGCATCAACCCAGCCCAGTTGGCCCGAACAGCGAATGCCGCCTTTCTTCGCGACGCGTTGTTGCGCACCCGCGAACGCACCCTGGGTTTGCTGGAAGATTATGTGGCAGCGCTGGGTTCTGATTGCAAAGTACCCCGTCGCCCTGAATTGAACCCACCGCTTTGGGAGTTGTGCCATGTGGCCTGGTTTCAAGACTGGTGGCTGGCCCGCAACCCCGACTGGGCTTTGGGGGTGGGGTGCAATCCCGATACACCCAAGCTTGATTCGCGCCTGTTCAACGCCGATGCGCGCCTGAACTCAAGCACCATTGCGCACGACACCCGCTGGGAAATCGGCTTGCCCGATTTGCAAGGCACACGCGACTACCTCGCAGCCTCCTTGAGCGACACCTTAACCTTGCTTGAACAAGCCGATGCCTTGTGCGCGGGCAACCCTGGCAAAGCCGACCAGTACCTTTACTTTTTTCGGCTTTGTGTGTTGCATGAACAAATGCACAATGAAGCCGCGGTTTTTATGGCCAAGTTGTTGAACATCCAACTGCGCCCCCACAACGCGTGCCGGCCCGGCGTTCAGGAATGTGGCGAAATGCGTCAACTGCACCTGCCAGCCAGCCAGTGGACCCTTGGCTGGCAAGGGGAGGGGTTCGCATTCGACAATGAAGTGCCCGCTTGCACGGTGAAGCTGGATGCTTTCACCATGGATTCCCGCCCGGTCAGCTGGGCGCAATACCTGGCATTTGTTCAAGCCACAAAACACCCCTTGCCCGCTTTTGTTGTCTTTGAAAATGGTGGCTGGGTCGACCTTGGCTATGGTCGGCAAACGCCGTTAAACCTGAATGCGCCGGCTGAGAACATCAGTTGGCTGGATGCCCAGGCCTATTGCCACTGGGCTGGCCGCAGATTGCCCACCGAGGCTGAATGGGAGTACGCCGCACACACCCAGCCCAACATGCAGTGGGGGCAGGTGTGGGAATGGACCGCGAATACTTTCCTGCCGTTCGACGGGTTCAAAATGCACCCTTATGTAGACTACTCCCAGCCCTGGTTCCACGATCGCAAAGTGTTGAAGGGTGCCAGTTGGGCCACATCGGCCGAAATGGTTCACCCCAAATACCGCAACTACTTTCAACCCGATCGCCAAGACGTGCTGTCCGGTTTCCGCACCTGCGCAGTTAATCGGTAAATCCGATTAACTTCAAAGAAATTATCCGTTAGACGAATAAAACCCTGTCGGGCAAAATTAAGGTGTATTCAAGCCTTTGAAGCACAGGAGCCCGCCATGAGTTTTCAGGAAATGACCAAAATTGTGGGTCTGAACGTCGCCGACCAGCAAGGGTTGGACGCCACCCGTGCCTTCCGCGCACTGCGAGGTGTGGTGGGCATTCTGATTGCTGCCTTGGGCTTGTACCTCACATTCACCCAAGGTGTACCCGCCGTTTGGGCTGCCATCCAATACATTGTGGCAAGCCCCGCCAAGTTGCAGGCTGTTGAATTGTCTGCCATTGCCGGTGCGGCCACCGGCCTGGGTGGCATGGCCTTGCTGGTCATGAAAAAAATTGATGACAAAGGCCTGGGATTGTTCATTGCAATCGCTGGCGGCATGATGGCCGCAGCCGCGGTCATGTCGCTGTTCGTTCCCGCCATTCAAACCGAGGGTGCCTTGATGGTGGCGCTGGTGGCCACTGCCGCAGGCTATGGGGTCATGACGGTGCTTGACCAAACCCTGCCGCATGAACACCCTGTGGCGGGGCCTGAAATGGCAGGCAATCAACGCCTGCGCATGGCCTTGTTGATGACCATTGCCATTGCCTTGCACAACGTGCCTGAAGGTTTTGCCGTGGGTGCCAGCGCAGGCAACTTGAATGGCGCCTCAGGCACGGCATTCTCAATCGGTTTGCAGAATATTCCCGAGGGTTTGATTGTGGCCACGGCCCTGTGGAGCATTGGTGTGCACAAAGTGCTTGCTGCCCTTGCTGCCCTGGTCACTGGTTTGGTTGAGCCGATTGGCGCCGGCTTGGGTGTGATCACCGCCGATTCATGGGCCATGGGCACGCCCGCGTCCATGGCTTTTGCAGCCGGCGCAATGGCTTTTGTGGTTTGCAATGAAATGATTCCGGAGAGCATCAAAATGACTGGAAAACTCAAAACAATTTACACGGCTGGTGTGTCTACCGTGCTCACTGCGATTGCCTTGGGCTGGATGGGTGCCTGACCGCGCAAGGTGTCATGTAAGCAGGTGATAATGGGCGTTCTGAATTCAAGAATGCCTCTGCCATGCGTTTGTTTTTTCTAGTGCCTGCATTGTTCACATTGGCCGCCTGTTCCTCCAGCAATGCGCCACCCGCCGGGCTGATCGCTTATAGCTGTGTTGCTGGCGAGGCCTTGCATTTGATGGCTTTCGATCCGCACCCCGCCCGCCGCAGTTGGGCCACCTTGGGGGGAAGTGCCCAAAAGGGCGAGTCGCCATCACAAACTGCCATGCGAGAATTCAACGAAGAATCCAATTGCGCCTACAACGATGCTGAAATTGACATCAGCCAGTTCAAGGGCCCTTCAATTTCGCCGGGTGTGCCGTTTCACTTGTACACCGCGCAAGTGCCGTTCAAATCGGTTGATGAAATTGCCCAAGCCCGCCAGTGCGTCGACATTGAACGCAGTCAGTGGGTCTGGGTTCGCCATCTCGATTTGGTGCGTGCAATCAACCAGCACCATGAAGGCGCGCAAGAAGCCCTCACCGTGCCGACCGTACAAGGCCAGCCTGCACAGGTGCCTTTGTGGGATCGCGGTGTGGAGTCACTGAAAAAAGCGCTGCAAGACGGTGTGCTGCCTGAAACCATCAATTGCAGCGTCACGCAGCTGTCCTGACACCCAGTCAAATAACTAGGCAGTGAATGCAAAGCTTTGCATCGACAGCGCTTTGTATCGCACATCCTCAGGCAGCACATTCACTTTGAAGGTGTTTGATGCGGCACCCACCGCAAAGGGCAGGGGCAGGTAGTGGTCATCGTCCGGGTGGGCGCGTGCAAAGTGTGGTGCTTCAAGTTCGGCTTGCGCAATGGCCTTGCTGTCGCCTGCTTGAAGGCGTTCCTGAATCCAGGCATTGAACTCGCCCACATAAATCAGGCCTTGCGCCTGCGCATCACCACCCACTTTGGCGGCATGGATGTCCATGTCGTCAAAGTTGTGGGTCAGGCTGCCACTGCCCACCACAACGGCATTGTGTTCGCGCGCAAACTTGCCCACCACCGCACCCACATTCAAAGCAGTTTCGCCGGTCCAATCCACTGGCATGCTCAGTTGAATCATGGGCGGACCACCATTGGGAAACAGGTGCATGTAAGGTACCCAGGCGCCGTGATCAAAACCTTGTTGCGGGCGAAGTTCAGTTGAGAAATTCTGCGAGCCCAGGCAATTGGCCAGTTGTAAAGCCAATTCGGGCGCACCACAAATTTCTGGCTTCAGTTCGTACAACTGTTTTGGAAAACCATAAAAGTCGTGAACAATCACCGGTGCGTCGTGGCTGGTTACCGCCAGTTTGGCGCTGCGCCAATGGGGGCTCAGCACAATCAGCGTGCGCGTGCCCTGTGTAATCAGTTGCTGGCCCAAGGCTTCAAGTGCATGCCCGGGCAGTCCGGGCTCCAATGCGTAGTTGGGCGCACCATGGCTGATAAAAATTGAATGAATAGTGTGGCTCATGGTCAAATTGCATCTGTCATCGTGTTGACCTAGATTAACGCGACTATCTTTCAAGATCGAGGTAACTTTTTTGTACGACTCGCCGAAACTATCTGTACAAGTTGCCCAGACCATGCATGATTGGCAACACACTGCGTAGAAAAACCAAGGAATTGAAATGAAAAAAATTGTTCTGCTGCTTATCGTTGCAGCTGTCGTGGCGGTGTTTGCTTTCGACTTGCACAGCCTCTTGACCCTCGATAGCCTGAAAGGCCGCCTGGAACAGTTCCGCGAATTTCAAACCGAATCGCCCTGGCTGGTTGCAGGTGTGTTTTTCGCAGCCTATGTGCTGGTCACTGCTTTTTCAATTCCCGGCGCCGCAGTCATGACCCTGGCCGCAGGTGCCTTGTTCGGTCTGCTGCAAGGTCTCATTTTGGTGTCATTTGCATCCACCATTGGTGCCACGCTTGCCTTTATTGGTGCGCGTTACCTGCTGCGCGATTCGGTACAGGCCAAATTTGGTAACCGCCTGAAAGCGATCAATGAGGGGGTTGAGCGAGAAGGCGCTTTCTACCTGTTCACCTTGCGCCTGGTGCCTGTGTTCCCGTTCTTCCTGATCAATTTGCTCATGGGGCTAACCAGCATGAAGGCCTTCACCTTCTTCTGGGTCAGTCAGCTGGGCATGTTGGCTGGTACCGTGGTCTACGTAAATGCAGGCACTGAGCTTGCAAAAATTGACAGCCTCGCAGGCATCCTGTCGCCAGGCCTCATCCTTTCATTCGTGTTGTTGGGCATATTCCCGCTGATTGCGAAAAAGATCACCGACAAGATCAAGGCCCGCAAGGTGTACGCCCAGTGGACCAAGCCCGTGAAATTTGACCGCAATATGGTGGTGATTGGTGCGGGTGCGGCAGGTTTGGTGAGTTCGTATATTGCCGCGGCAGTGAAAGCCAAAGTGACCCTGGTGGAGGCCCACAAAATGGGCGGCGATTGCCTGAACTTTGGTTGCGTGCCTTCCAAAGCGATTATCAAAAGCGCCAAACTGGCCCACCAAATGCGCAACGCCGACAAATACGGCTTGCATGCAGCCACGCCCAGCTTTAGTTTCAAGGCGGTCATGGCACGCGTGCACGACATCATCAAAGCCATTGAGCCGCACGACAGCGTAGAACGTTACACCGGCCTGGGCGTGGATGTGGTGCAGGGTTATGCAACCATTGTTGATCCGTGGACCGTAGAGATCAAACACAACAGTGGCGAAACCAGCCGCTTGACCACGCGCAGTATTGTGATCGCCGCAGGCGCCCAACCGGTGGTGCCACCTTTGCCCGGCATTGAAACCAGCGGTTACCTGACCAGCGACACTTTGTGGGACGAATTCGCCAAACGCGACGAGTTGCCCAAGCGTTTGGTGGTGCTGGGCGGTGGCCCAATCGGCAGTGAACTGGCCCAGGCTTTTGCCCGCTTGGGTTCGCAGGTTACCCAGGTTGAACTGGCTGATCGAATCATGGTGCGCGAAGACCCGGAAATTTCTGAAATGGCCGCAGACAGCATGCGCGCCGACGGTGTAAACATTCTGACCCAACACAAAGCCGTTCGGTTTGAGCGCAGAGGCGATCAAAAAGTATTGGTCACCGAACACCAAGGCAACACCGTTGAAATTGAATTTGACGATGTAATTTGTGCCGTGGGCCGCAAAGCCCGCTTGACCGGTTATGGTTTGGAAAAACTGGGCATTGAAACCAACCGAACCGTGGTCACCAATGAATACCTTGAAACTCTGTACCCGAATATTTTTGCGGCAGGCGATGTGGCCGGCCCTTACCAGTTCACGCATGTGGCAGCACACCAGGCGTGGTACGCATCAGTGAATGCCTTGTTCGGTCACCTTAAAAAATTCAAGGCCGATTATTCAGTGATTCCATGGACCACTTTCACCGATCCTGAAGTAGCCCGCGTGGGCTTGAACGAGCAGGATGCCAAAGAGCAGGGCATTGCCTACGAGGTGACGCGTTATGGCATTGACGACCTTGATCGCGCCATTGCCGACAGCGAGGCGCATGGTGTGGTGAAGGTGCTGACCGTGCCCGGCAAAGACAAAATTCTGGGTGTGACCATTGCAGGCGTGCATGCAGGCGATTTGCTCGCCGAGTTTGTGTTGGCCATGAAACATGGTTTGGGCTTGAACAAAATTCTGGGCACCATACACACCTACCCCACATTGGCGGAGGCCAACAAGTACGCTGCGGGTGAGTGGAAGCGTGCGCATGCACCGGAGAAAGTGCTGGTGTGGCTGGGCAAGTACCATGCGTGGCGGTTGGGCTAAACGGCTGGTTTTTTAGCCCAACCAGCTTGGGTTTCAATCTCTCGCCTGAAAACCTGTCTATCCCTTGCTGAACCTCACGATGCCTGAGAACGACCCTCCTAAACAGCGGGTCGGGCTCGTTCTCTGTCGCCCATGCCGGGCGACACCGGCCCTGCTCGGCACGCAAGGGCAGGTTTTCTTGAAGGCGAAGCGATCGAAACACCGCCGCCGATTGGGCGTTGAACTCAGCGGTGAGATGCGTGGTGGTGGAGAGACGCTGGCGCAGGTGACGCGGAGCTGAACTTGCAAGTGGTCGCACGATGACCAGTCAGAAAACTTGCCGGCTTGGCGCGCCGAGACAAACGATCGCGCCTTCGCGCGAAAGCCAAGACCCGACCGTTACTTTTGGAGGGCTTGGCTTAGTGCAGACTCAAGCAGACAAGCCGAAATGCCAAGTTTTCGGGCAGCGGTGACCCTTCAAGTTCTGCTCAACAGTCATCCGCGAAGATCGTCCTAATCCCCACGCGGTACAATAAACCTCCAATGCAGCACCCAAGGAGAATTCAATGAGCACACCCAACACACCCTACGATCTCGTTGTCATCGGCGGTGGTTCAGGCGGAGTCGCCAGCGCCCGCCGCGCAGCCAGCTATGGTGCCAAAGTCGCGCTCATTGAATCCAGCCGCCTGGGGGGTACGTGCGTCATCCGGGGTTGTGTGCCCAAAAAACTCATGATGTACGCTGCGCAGTTTGGACAAACCCTGCGTGAAGGTTTGCAGCCGGGTTGGCAAGTAGCACAAGCAGAATTTTCCATGGCGCAGTGGCAAGAAGCCAAAGGCAAGGAAATTGACCGGCTCGAAGGTATCTACGCCCGCATGCTCGAGAACAGCGGGGTTGAAACCATTCGCGGCCATGGTGTCATCAAGTCCACCACCGAAGTGCAGGTGGGCGATCGAACTTTAAACACACAGCGTATTTTGATTGCCAGTGGCGCAGCACCCAATCGCAGCGCTTTCCCAGGCCTTGAACTGGCGGCAACCTCCAATGAATTGCTCGATCTCTCCACGCTGCCCAAACGCGTCGGTGTCATTGGTGCAGGTTATATTGCGCTTGAATTCGCTTGCATTTTGCGTGGTCTTGGTTCTGAAGTGTCGGTGTTTTATCGCGGCGACTTGCCTTTGCGTGGCTTCGACATGGGCATTCGCAACCGCTTGGTTACGGCCATGGCGCTGCAAGGCATTCAACTTTATCCCGACACTGATTTCAAATCGCTCAGCCAACAAGGTGCTGCGTTTGAATTACAAACAGCAGCAGGAGCCCACACTTTTGATTTCGTTTTGAACGCCACGGGTCGCAGCCCCAACACGCAAGGTTTGGGGCTTGAAAACATTGGTTTGCGCACAGGCCCTGCCGGTGAAATTGAAGTGAACAAATACAGCCACACGGGCATCAAAGGTGTGTATGCCGTGGGTGATGTGACTAACCGCGTGAACCTGACACCTGTTGCCATTGCGGAGGGGCGTGCATTGGCAGAAAACGAGTTCAATGGAAAAAATCTCACTGTGGATCACAGCAGCGTGCCCACAGCCACCTTCACCTCACCGCCAATTGGCAGCGTGGGTTTAACCGAAGAACAGGCCGCCAAGCGAGCCCCCACCCGTGTGTATGAAACAGAGTTCACGCCCATGAAAACCAAGTTCTCGGGCGGCGAACAAAAAACCTACATGAAGCTGCTGGTCGACGATGAAACTGACCGCGTGGTGGGCATTCACATGTTGGGCGACGATTCGCCCGAGATGATCCAACTGCTGGGAGTGCTCTACACCCTGGGTGCCACCAAGGCTGATTTCGACAAAACCATTGCAGTTCATCCCAGTTCCGCCGAGGAGTGGGTGTTGTTGCGTGAATTGAGTCGCAAGGTGGGCTAGTTCTTATCCCTCTCTAACTCTATGTGGTGATTGCTGTCAGGTTAGACCAATCGCCAACTTCAGTTTCCGTTGCTAGAGTCCCGCATGGTTTTACCATTAGGGCCTCTGCGCAACGTGTCTGCTTCTCACTCCTTATCACTACTTGCCGCACCTTCCTGGACAGCACCATTTGCGCAGGGCGACTGTGGTCCCAATCTTGAATACGACAATGCATTTCTCGAGTTGCAGCAAGCCGCATGCGGCAAGCCTGAAACCCAGTTTGAACCCGCAACTCCCCCCGACTGGAACTTTGTAGAAACAGGCGCACTGCAGTTGCTCGAACGTAGTCGAGATCTTCGCCTGGTGGTGTTGTGGGCCGAGTCCCGTTTGAATCTGGGTGGCCTGCAAACTTTGCCGGAAGGTTTGGGTGCGCTGGCCTGCCTGCTTGAAGTGGCATGGCCTGTCGTGAACCCGCCGCTTGATGATGGCGACCCATACGCCCGAATCAATGTCATTGAAAGCCTGGGTTTTGGTGGCTCATTTTTCCAATCGCTGCGCAACAGCGTGGTGGTTCGGAATCCACGAATTGGCGACATTCGTCTGAAAGACTTCGAAGCGATAACCGGCAATTCACCGGGTTTGGAAGCACCCGTCACACGCGAACAAATTGAATTGTTCTTTCAGTCGGCTGAAAGCGATGCAATAACCCTGCGTTCGGTGCTGTTGAACAGTCAGGCTGCATTGAAGCGAATTCTGGAAGCCTTGGCTTTGCACATCGAGGCGGATCGACTGCCGCAACTTCAGGAGTTCAAGCTGCTGCTGGCTCATGTGTTGTCCTGCCTGCCATCCCCTGAGCCTGAAATGGAACAAACCTCCCCGTTTGCACCACTTAGTGCTTTGTGCGAATCAAGCAAGGCGGTGAACTTGGTGGCGCAGGCGGGTATTCAGTCCCGTGCACAGGCTTTGGCTGCCATCGATCAGGTGTGTGTTTATCTCGAGCAGGCCGAGCCCACCAATCCCGCACAGCTTCTCTTGAAAAGGGCACGCCGCTTGATCGACAAAAACTTCATGCAGTTGATGAAAGACCTCGCACCGGAGGCCCTGGCCGAGGTCGCAAAAATCATGGGAGTCAATCCCGATTCTCTCGAGCAGGAAGATGCTTAAAGTCGCCCTGCATTTACCCATTCTTCTTACTTGCGAGATTAATCAATGAGCGGACAAAAATTTGTAGGGCGCAATCGTGCACCCCGCGTGCAAATTGAATATGACGTTGAGGTGTACGGTTCCCAGAAAAAAGTCCAGTTGCCCTTTGTCATGGGGGTCATGTCCGATCTCTCCGGCAAATCCGAGGTGCCATTGGCACCTGTGGCCGAGCGCGACTTTCTTGAGGTGGACGTGGACAACTTCGATGCCCGCATGAAAAGCATCAAGCCTCGTGTGGCCTTTCACGCGGCCAATCACCTCACCGGTGAAGGCAATCTGGCAGTCGATATCACATTCGAGTCCATGGATGATTTCAGCCCCGCTGCCATTGCCCGAAAAGTAGAGCCTTTGCGCAAACTGCTGGAGGCGCGCCAGCAACTGTCCAATCTGCTCACCTACATGGACGGCAAGAACGGCGCAGAAGAACTGCTGGCCAAACTGCTTGCCGACCCCGCCTTGCTGAAAAGCCTGTCAACTCCAACTCAAGGTGAGTAATCATGTCTGAACAATTGCAAAACCGTGCACTCGATGTGATCGAACTCGAGGGCAATGAACTCTCATTTCTTCTTCAGAAAGAATTCAAACCAAAAACCGACGAAGCCAAATCGGAAGTGGAATCGGCTGTGCTCACCCTGGCCCAGCAAGCACTCGAAGGCGTTGATTTGGTCGGTAACGATGTGGTTGATTCCATCGAGCGAATGATCGCTGCGATTGACCAAAAACTTTCTGTGCAAATCAATGAAATTATTCATCATGCCGATTTCCAGCAAATGGAAAGTGCATGGCGTGGCCTGAACTATCTGGTCAACAACACTGAAACCGACGAATTCCTGAAAATCCGTTTCATGAATGTGTCCAAAACCGAGTTGGCCAAAACCTTGAAGCGCTACAAGGGCGTGGCTTGGGATCAAAGCCCGGTGTTCAAGAAAATTTACGAGCATGAATACGGTCAGTTTGGTGGTGAGCCCTATGGCTGCCTGATCGGTGATTACTACTTCGACCATTCACCTCCCGACGTAGAAATGTTGGGTGAACTGTCGAAAATCAGTGCATCTGCACACGCCCCCTTCTTGTCTGCGGTATCACCTGCCACATTGCAAATGGATTCCTGGCAAGAACTGGCCAATCCGCGCGACCTCACCAAGATTTTTTCAACACCCGACTATGCTGCATGGCGCAGCCTGCGCGATTCCGACGACTCCAAATACCTGGGCCTGACCATGCCTCGGTTCCTGGCGCGTCAACCTTACGGCGCGAAAACCAATCCTGTAGAAGAATTTGCCTTCGAAGAAGACACTGGCCTGGCCGATCACAGCCGCTACACCTGGGCCAACTCGGCGTATGCCATGGCAGTGAACATCAACCGATCATTCAAGGAATATGGCTGGTGCTCGCGCATTCGTGGCATCGAATCAGGCGGCGCAGTGCCCAATTTGCCCACGCACACATTCCCCACTGACGATGGCGGCGTAGACATGAAGTGCCCAACTGAAATTGCCATTTCCGATCGCCGGGAAGCCGAGCTCAGCAAAAGCGGTTTCTTGCCGCTGATTCACAAAAAGAACAGCGATCTGGCTGCATTCATCGGCGCACAGTCTTTGCACAAGCCGGCCGAGTACGAAGACCCGGACGCCACAGCCAATGCCAAGCTGGCTGCACGCTTGCCCTATCTGTTTGCCACATGTCGCTTTGCGCATTACCTCAAGTGCATTGTGCGCGACAAGGTGGGTTCATTCAAAGAGCGTGCCGACATGCAGCGTTGGTTGCAAGACTGGATCATGCAATACGTGGATGGTGATCCTGCCAATTCCTCTGAGGCAGTCAAAGCCTCACGCCCATTGGCTGCCGCTGAAGTGGTTGTTGAAGAAATTGAGGGCAACCCTGGCATGTACGCCTCCCGATTCTATTTGCGCCCGCACTACCAGCTA
The DNA here is from genome assembly GCF_005871185.1 of Limnobacter alexandrii. Taxonomy (GTDB): domain Bacteria; phylum Pseudomonadota; class Gammaproteobacteria; order Burkholderiales; family Burkholderiaceae_B; genus Limnobacter; species Limnobacter alexandrii. The sequence goes on along the minus strand of NZ_SWKN01000006.1, from coordinate 342,985 downwards.
GAGGGCCTCACCGTGTCTTTGCGTTTGGTCAGCAAGTTGCCATCCGCCAAAGCGTCTTAAAACTTGAATTATTAATCAACCAATTACAGAGGGAATCAAATGTCCGTAGACATGTTTTTGAAAATCAAGGGTGTAGATGGCGAATCCGTGGACAGCGTACACGCCAAGGAAATTGATATTGCCGCCTGGAGCTGGGGCATGTCCCAGTCGGGCACAACCCATGTTGGCCGTGGCGGCGGTGCTGGCAAAGTGAGTGTGCAAGACATCAGTTTCACCAAGTACATTGACAAGTCCACACCAAACCTGATCAAGGCATGTTGCAACGGCAAACATTTCGATGAAGCCATTCTGACCGTGCGCAAGGCGGGTGAAAAGCCGCTGGAGTATGTCGTGCTGACCATGAAAGACGTCATCATCTCCAACGTGAGCCAAGGTGGTTCTGGTGGTGAAGACCGCTTGACAGAAACCGTGACATTGAACTTCGCCGAGTTCAGCTACGTGTACGTGCCCCAGAAGAAAGACGGCGGCCCCGATGGCAAGGTTGAAGCCACATTCAACATTGCAACCAACTCCGAGAAGTAATCGGACAGCCAGGAAACACAATGTCGAAAGTCGATATGTTCCTGGCCCTGGATGGTTCCCGCCAAGGGGCCATTCAGGGGGAAAGCCAGGTCAGTGGTCATGTGGGTGAAATAGAAATCGCCGGTTGGTCTTGGGGCATGTCCCAGCAAGTCCATTCGTCCTCGCAACTTGCGTCCAAAGCCTCGGTACGCACATTGAACGTGAAAAAGTCGATCGACAGTTCGACCACAGCGATCATGAGCGCCTTGAAATCTGCTGAATTGCTCGGCAAAGTAGTGCTCACATGTCGCGACCCCGGTGGCCTTGCAACCATTGATTACTTGCGTATTACCTTGCGTAAGGCGCGCATTTGCGATTATGAAATTTCGGGCAGTGCAAGCGACGGTCGTCAGGTTGAAGAGTCATTTTCTATTGCCTTCAAAGAAATTGAAGTGCTGTATACCCCCAAGTCAGCAGCCAATTTAAAGGCAGGTGCCTGCACTTACATTGACGTCTATGAGTAAGTCCCGGGACGCCTTGCAACCCGCCTTGCTGGATCGCCTTCAGGACGATGAGCCTGCAAGCCGAACTGAATCGGCCCACAGTCGTTTCATCACCAAAGAGGCCTTGCGTCAGTTGGTGCTGCGCGATCTGGAACAGTTGTTAAACGCCACTCGTGTACTTGACAGCGACAGTCTTGAACAGCATTCAGGATTGAATGAATCGGTGCTGGCTTACGGCATGCCCCCGGTGGCTGGAAAAATTGCCTCCATGATCGATGTGAAAGATTTCGAGCGAACTGTGGCCAATCTGATTCGCCGGTTCGAGCCCCGCATTGATGGCCATTCGCTGAAAGTAACGGCAGAAACCCAGCAAGGTTTGATGCATTTGCACAATGTCATCGGCTTGCGCATTTCTGGCCTGCTGTGGGCTCAGCCCTATCCAATCGAGTTGATGTTGCGCACTGAAGTGGATCTTGAAACCGGCAAGGTTTTGTTGTTGCCGCTTTCCGGTTTCTAGGCAACAGGTATCAACACCGCATGGATCCGCGCTTACTTCAGTTTTATACCCAGGAACTTGCCCATGTTCGTGACACAGGGGCTGAGTTCGCAGCGCGCTTTCCGAAAATTGCATCGCGACTTGCGATGGATTCGACTGAAGTTCAAGACCCCTATGTAGAAAGACTGCTCGAGGGCTTCGCATTTCTGACCGCGCGGGTACAGCTTCGTTTGAACGAAGAATTTCCGCGTTTCACCGAACAATTGTTGAACTGCATTAGTCCGAATTTTCTGGCACCGGTGCCGGCCATGGGTGTGGTTCAACTCATGCCCAACCACAGTGACACTGCTTTGAAAAAAGGCATACAACTTAAAGCGGGCACAGTGCTGCAAAGCCAGGTGGCCAAGGGCATTCACACACCTTGCAAATTCAGGGTTGCTCACACCGTAACTTTGTGGCCCCTGAAAATCAGTTCGATTGAACACGGCCCTTTTAAAGGGGTGGTACCGAGAGCAGTCAGTGGCCAACAAGTGCGTTCGGCGTTGACGGTCAGCATCGAAAACTCAGCACACACTGCGCTGTCCCAGCTGCCATTGGATGAACTTGATTTTCACGTCAGTTGTGGTGATGAGTACGCCCACACACTCTTTGAAAGGCTGTGTTATCAATCGGTGTTGGTTGGCGTGCGCGCAAGCGAACAGGGCGATTGGCATTGGTTGCCCAACACCAGTGTGATGGCCTTGGGTTTTGATGATTCTCAGGCGCTGCTGCCGGTGCATTCAAACCAGCTCAGTGGCATGCGTTTGCTGCAAGAGTTTTTTGCATTCCCAGCCCGTTTTCTGTTTTTACGGGTTCAGGGTTTAAAGCGCTTTCTGGTCAGTTGCCAGCACACCGCTTTTGAACTTGCATTCTGTTTCACCGAGCCCAATACCGAACTTGATCGGGTGGTCGATGCCGATTCCCTGGCCTTGAATTGCACCCCAGTGGTCAATTTGTTTGAGCACAGCTGCGACCGGGTGTTGCTGGATGAGCGCTTGCATGAGGCGCAAGTGCAGCCCAATCGAACCAAGCCACAAGACTTTGAAGTGCACTCGGTGCTCAGCGTGCAGGGGCATGGTCGCAATACCGTGCAGGAATTGCCTCCTTTGTATGGCATGTCGGCCAGCGCCTTGGGTGAAGTACCCCGGTTTGTGCATCGGCGCGTACCTACCCTGGTGTCAGAAAAGCAGACGCGTGAGGGTGGACGTTCCTCCTACACTGGCAGCGATGTTTACCTCGGCCTTACCTTGCCCGCCGGGGAGCTTGTTCACACCCATGGCCTCGAGCAGCTCGCGGTTCAGGCCTTGTGCACCAACCGCGATTTGCCCTTGCTGATACCTGTGGGGCAAGGGCCAAGCGATTTGGCGTGGCCCGGTAATTTGCCAGTGCTTGCCATTCGCTTCTTGCGTGGCCCCAGTCGCCCGAAAGCTGCCAGGTACGGTGGGCAAAGCTGCTGGCAGTTAATTGAGCACTTGTCGTTGAACTATCTTGGTCTGATTGATCAGGATGCACTCGCCTTAAGCCAACTGCTGGCCTTGCACGCCGACCCTGCGCAGCAAGCGCAACAACACATGGCCCGCGCCATATTGGCGGTTGAGTCGCAGCCACTGGTGTCTCGCATTGTTCGTCAGGGCAGGCCTGCGGTGGTGCGTGGCTTGCAGGTCACCTTGACACTTGATGAGCTGGCTTTGCAGGGCACAGGTGCCTTGGTGTTGGGTAGCGTACTTGCCAGCTACCTGGCCGCGCATGTGTCAGTGAATTCATTTGTGCAAACCCGGGTGCGTTTACAAAGCACGGGGGCAGTCTTTGATTTTCCGGCAAGGTCGGGCAACCGCCCCTTGCTGTAGGCAGATTCACGCGCATGACCATGCCCACACCACCGGCCCCCAATTTTTTTGCCTTGCTGCGACAAATTGAGCATGCCAATTCAGGCAAGCCCTTGCTGGGTAAATCATTGCGCCTGCGCGACGACCCAGTGCGTTTGGGGCAGCGCCCTTACCTTGACTTTGCCACGCAAGACTTCAAGCGGGAAGAAACCATTCAGGCCGGTCGCCTGGGGGCTGTTCGCAAACTGTTTGTTCAGAATTTTGGTTTACTGGGCCCCAATGGCGCGTTGCCCTTGCATTACACCGAGCATGCGTACACACGCGTTCATCAGTGGAATGACCCCACATTCTCCGAGTTTCTGGATATTTTTCACCACAGGGCTTACCTGCTTTTCTACAGGGCATGGGCGGAATCACAGCCGCACATTGCTTATCATCGAAGCAACTTCAATCCATTTACCCAGCACCTCAATAGTTTATTTGGGCATGGCGTATCAAGTTGCTGGGGCCGTGAGGCCTTGCCCACCCACTTTCGCGCAGGCTTGGCGGGGCATTTTACCCGTCGCACCAAAACCCAGGAAGGGTTGGCCAGCAGCCTGTATGCCTTGACAGGCACACCCGTGCGCATTGTGCCGTTTCAGGCGCAGTGGTTGCAATTGCCGGTGCAAGCGGGCTTGTGTTCGGCTGAGCAGGCGCTTGGGCACGGGGCCATGCTGGGTAGCAGGGTATGGTGCGCCCAAAGCAAGATCAAAATTGAACTGGGTCCCATGACATTCGCGGCCTATCTGCAATTGCTGCCCGCCACGGAGGGCCGCATGCGTCTTGTTCAGGCCATTCACGCCTATTTGGGGCTGGAATTTGATTGTGAGTTCGAACTTCAGGTCAGAACCGATCAAATTCCGCGCGCTCGCCTGAACGGCGAGGTTCAACTGGGTCGCACCGCTTGGCTGGGTCAAATGCAGGTGCATGCACGAACACAGAAGCCCGCAACAGTTCGCCTGAAGTGCCCGGCAGTTCCCTCTCATTCTTCCTTGTTCCGGAGTTCTACATGAGCAACATCAGCCGTGTGTCGCTGTTTGCCAAACTAAACCCCATTGCTTTCAAGTCGGTTGAAGGTGCCACTGTGCTGTGCAAACTTCGGGGAAATCCGTATGTGCAACTGGTGCACTGGGTGGCCCAAATTCTTCATCAGGATGACAGCGACTGGCACCACATTCTTCGGCATTTTGAGCTGGATGAGGGCGCAGTGCTTGCCGATGTACAGCGTGCCCTTGAGCGTCAGCCCAGTGGCGCACAAGGCATCTCCGATTTGTCAGAGTCCATCACCAATGCCGTAGAAAGGGCGTGGGTTTACGCCTCGCTAATGTTTGGCGCCCAGAAGGTGCGCACGGGTCATGTTTTGGTGGCTTTGCTGAAAACCGATTTTCTGTTGCAGGAATTGCTGAGAATTTCGCCTCACTTCAAACAGATTCCTGAAGCAGTCTTAAGTGAAAATTTCGAGAGTCTGGTTGCGAGTTCTGCGGAACAGGCTTTGTTGACCGCTGAATTGCCGCAAGGTGCACTGCCTGGCGAGGCCAGTGGCGCAATGCACGCTGCGCAGCTGGGCGGCGAAGAGGCTTTGGCGCGCTACACCGTCGACCTCACCGAAAAAGCAAAACGCGGCGACATCGACCCGGTGTGTGGGCGCGAACTGGAGGTGCGCCAAATCATTGATATTCTGCTTCGCCGGCGGCAGAACAATCCCTTGATTACCGGGGAGGCCGGGGTGGGTAAAACCGCAGTGGTCGAGGGGTTTGCCTTGCAAGTGGTTGCCGGTGAGGTGCCACCTGCGCTGCGAGGGGTGCGCATTTTAACCCTCGACCTCGGTTTGTTGCAGGCAGGTGCTTCCATGAAAGGCGAGTTCGAACAGCGGCTTCGCCAGGTGATCGATGAAATTCAGGCCAGTGAGCAAAGCACCATTTTGTTCATTGATGAAGTGCATACTCTGGTGGGTGCTGGTGGCAACCAGGGAACCGGCGATGCAGCCAATTTGCTCAAGCCCGCTTTGGCGCGTGGCACACTTCGAACCATTGGTGCCACAACCTGGGCCGAGTACAAAAAGTACATTGAAAAAGACCCGGCACTTACTCGTCGTTTTCAGGTGGTGCAGGTGGAGGAGCCCTGCGAGGCCCAGGGCATTGAAATGCTTCGTGGGTTGGCGCAAGCCATGCAAGCCCACCACGGTGTTTTATTGTTGGATGAAGCGGTGCAAGCCGCAGTCAAACTTTCTCATCGCTACATTCCCGCACGCCAGTTGCCCGACAAGGCAATCAGCCTGCTCGACACAGCCTGTGCACGTGTGGCGGTTTCCCAGCATGCAGTGCCAGCGCCCATCGAGTTGATTCAAAACAAACTGCAAGCCCTTAAACTTGAGCGTGACGCCATCGACAAAGAGTCGACTCTTGGGCGCGAACACACGGCACGCCTGGCTGACATCGACCATGAATCAGCCGCACTGACTGCGGAACTGGACAGGCTGCAATCGCAGTGGTTGCAGGAAAAGCGGATTCTGGACGCCTTGCTGGCTTTGCGTAAAACAATGGATGAAGCCGACGCCCTTGAGCCGGGCAGCGGGGCGACACTTTCCAATCTTGCAGAACTTCAGATGTTGGACAGCGAGATCAAAGCACTTCAGGGTGAAACACCCATGATTCACCCGCAGGTGGATGCGCAATGTGTGGCTGCGGTGGTGGCCGACTGGACCGGCATTCCCGTGGGGCGCATGGTGCGCAATGAAATTGAGAATGTGCTGAACCTGAGCAGTGCACTGGGTGCGCGAATTGTGGGTCAGCCCCATGCGTTGGACACCATTGCACGCCGAATACAAACCAACCGTGCTGGCCTGGACGACCCCAACAAACCGGTGGGCGTGTTCCTGTTGGCTGGCACATCGGGTGTGGGTAAAACCGAAACTGCCTTGGCCCTGGCCGAAAACTTGTATGGCGGTGAACACAATGTGATCACCATCAACATGAGCGAGTATCAAGAAGCGCACACCGTGTCTTCACTGAAAGGTGCGCCACCCGGTTATGTGGGGTATGGCGAAGGCGGTGTATTGACTGAGGCTGTGCGCCGCAAACCATACAGTGTGGTGTTGCTGGATGAAGTCGAGAAAGCCCACCCCGATGTACACGAACTGTTTTTTCAGGTGTTTGACAAAGGCTGGATGGAAGACGGCGAAGGCCGCAGAATCGATTTTCGGAACACGCTGATTTTGCTGACCACAAATGTGGGAACCCGGGAATTGATGGCCCTTTGCAAAGCGGGTTTGGCCACTGGCGAAATGCCTCAACCCGAGGAACTTGTTCAGGCATTGCGTGCACCTATGCTTCAAGTGTTTCCACCCGCCTTGCTGGGGCGACTGGAAGTGGTGCCTTACTTCCCGCTTTCCAGCGACATGCTGGCCAACATCGTTCGCCTGCAATTGGATCGTATTCAGCAACGCATTGCCAGCACACACCGCATGGCCGTTCACATGGATGCCTCGGTGATCGACCGCATTGTGGCGCGCTGCAACGAGGCTGACTCGGGCGGGCGAATGGTGGGCACTATTTTGAGCAACACCTTGTTGCCCACAGTGAGCCGACAATTGTTGCAGGCCACCTTGCAGGGCAGGCCGGTGACTACATTGAGAATCGGTACCGATGGTCAGGAATTCACTTATCACTACGAATAATTCAATGCACTCACCAGGGCGGCGAGGCGCACTGCAAACCCTGCTGGGGATGGCGGGTGTACTTGCCGCAGCACCGATTGTTTTTAGGCCCAACCCCGTGCAAGCCGGTGAGCAGGCCGTACCCTACACACACCGGCTGGCGTTGTTGATTGGCAATGGCGATTACCCGGTTCCGCATGATTTGCCACCGATTCACAAAAATGTGATGGACCTTGGCGAGGCTTTGGCCTTTCGGGGTTTTGATGTAACCCAGGCCATGAACCTGGACGAAAACAGCCTGCAAACCACGGTGAATGAGTTTGTGAAACGTGTGGCACAAGCACCTGCGGACGCAGTAACCCTGTTTTATTACGCAGGGCACGGCTTGCAGCTTGATTCCAATAATTTGTTGTTGGCTTCGGGGGCCAACCCCACTGCGCCCCGTCGTGATTTGTTGGCACGTTCCCTGGTGTTGCAGCAAAAATTACTGGCTGCCTTGCCACCCAGGCCGCAGGCACTGAACATCACAGTGATTGATGCATGCCGAACCGATTTGCGCAATGCGCTGGGCGATGGCGAGGGTTTGAATCAGGTTGAAGCGCCGGTGGGCAGCCTGGTCTGTTTTTCAACGGGTGCCGGCAAACCTGCGGTGTCACCAGCCAGTGCCGATCAAAATACCTTTTACACCGGTGCTTTGGTGAAACAGCTTCGCGAATCGCCTGGGCATATTACGTTCAATGACCTGTTTCGGATGGTGAAGGACGATGTGGAAAGCACCATGCTGAATCACCCGCTTGCCGCAATCCGGCGCTTGGCCCAAAACCCGTTTATTGCTGACAACGCCCGCGTGCAGGTTCCGCTGGCTGTGGCTTCTGCGTTGCCCGGGGAGCCCGCGTTACAGGCCATGTTGCCCGAGGAATCCGCAGCCTGGCAGGTCATTCAGTCCACGCAGTGGCCCGTCGACCTGCTTCGCTTGTGTCAGTCTTTTTTAAAGTCTTTCCCGAACAGCATCCACGCCAGGTCGGTGAAGGTGTATCAAACCGGTGCCCAACAGGCACTCAAGGTGTTGCGCAACACAGAGGTGAAGTTGTTCAAAACCAGTTTTGTCTTGCCGGAATCATTGCCAGCCCGAGAACAGGTGGACGCCGATGCTGACCTGATCCGGGCCGCGCGTGGCGACAAGGATGCAGCCGCCCGGATTGCGCGTTTGCACAAGCAAGCCGACACTGAACAAGGCCAATTGCGTTATGTGGGCTGGTTGCAGTACGCCGGTGGATTGGGCAACGGCATTGCAAGCTATGAATTGGCACTTTACTACCGCGAGGCAGCGCAACCCCTTCTGGCTGCCCAAGCCGAGGCACTGGCAAGGCAACTGGGTTATTCACCGCCCCGCGCCCTGGGCCATGCGCGCAAATAGGCAGGCCTTTCCGCCTTTCTTTGACGCTTCGCTTGCTGACACAAAGGTTCACAATGTTAGCAAGTGAAAAAGGAAGCTGAAAAATGATCCGCCCTGTTTTTAACTGGATTGCCCTAGCCCTGCTGACGGGCTTGCTGGTGGCTTGTAACCCCCGCACCAACCTGAATGAAGACAATTTGCTCAAAGGTGCAAGGGCTGAAACCTTTATTTTGAGCCACGGTGCCCTGTGCGCCCGTTTGCCCAGTCCGGAAGCGATTGAGCAGTATGCGCGCGACCAGGTGCCGGCCAACAGTGCGGTGGCCCGCGAGGTCAAGGCTTGGGATTTGTCGGGTTTGCTGGATATTTTTCAAACCCGCGATGGCCGCTGGGTGATCATGCCCTCAAGCGGCCTGAAAAAACTGGAAGGCATTCACTTCCGACAAGGGCCACAAGGCGACAATGAGGCCCTGTGTTTTGGTCGCTTGTGGGTTGAAAAAACTGTTGATTACATTCGAAACAAGCCTTTTGGTCAGGAAGACGCCGTGTCGGCCCGCTTCGAGGCCAGCTTGAAAGATGCGCACATGCTGAACCACTTCAAAAATCTGAAGGTGGAGTCGTTTGACCCCTCGGTGTTCACCTTGAGCACCGGTACCGCAGTGGCGGGTACCTTGCAGCCCAGTTTTGTCATTGAGATGGCACTTCGCCCCACGCACACTGGCTGGTATTTGGCCAAGAACGGGGCGAATTAAGCGTTCATCGCGGGGTATTTAACCCAGTGCTTTTACAATGGCATCGCCCAAGGTTTTGGTGGTGCCTTTTCCTTTCAGGTCACCTGTCAATACAGCAGGGTCACCACTCTCCAGCACGGTTTCAATGGCGGTCAGAATTTGGTCGTGGGCCTGTTGGTAACTGGCTTGGCGACCCGCTGCCATCACGGCCGGGCTGTTGCCCAAAAACTGGATCATCAAGGCGGCAGACCAAATCATGGCGATCGGATTGGCAATGCCTTTGCCTGCAATGTCGGGTGCCGATCCGTGCACGGGCTCAAACAGCGAAGGGAATGTTCGGTCAGGGTTCAAGTTGGCCGAGGGTGCCAGGCCAATGGTGCCAGTGCAGGCTGGCCCCAGGTCGCTGAGAATGTCGCCAAACAGGTTGCTGGCCACCACCACATCAAAACGCTCGGGTTGCATCACGAACCGCGCGGCGAGAATATCCACGTGTTGTTTGTCGTAAGTCACCTCAGGATAGCCTTGGGCCATGTTGTCCACCCGCTCGTCCCAGTAGGGCATGCTGATGGCAATGCCATTGCTTTTGGTGGCGGCAGTAAGTTTTTTGCGGGGACGATTTTGTGCCATCTCGAAAGCAAACTTCAACACACGATCAACGCCATGACGGGTGAAAACACTTTCCTGCAGCACAATTTCACGGTCGGTGCCTTCAAACATGCGGCCACCCACGGCCGAGTATTCGCCTTCGGTGTTTTCCCGCACCACCACAAAGTCGATGTCGCCCGGTTGTTTGTTGGCCAAGGGGCAGGGCGCGCCGGGCAGCAGTTTCACGGGGCGCAAGTTCACGTACTGGTCAAATTCGCGGCGGTAGCGCAGCAGCGAGCCCCACAGGGAAATGTGGTCGGGCACCAGGTGGGGCATGCCCACCGCGCCGAACAAAATGGCTTCGCAGGCCTCTAGCTGGGGCTTCCAGTCATCGGGCATCATGGTGCCGTGTTCAAGGTAATAATTGCAGTGTGCCCAGTCTTTGTGGTGCAACTCCAGCGCAATGCCATGGGTTTTTTCTGCCCAAGCCAGTACCTTCAGTGCTTCTGGCATAATTTCCTGACCGATGCCGTCGCCAGGAATAATTGCGATGGAGTGTTTCACAGCTTGTCCTTGTCTGAATTCATGGAAGTCCCAAAGGCTACCTGAACCAAGGTAGGCCAGCCAGTGTGGGAATCCCCGATGGAGTTGTCTTGAGCCGCAGTAAAAACAGAAATCCCGAACCCGCCAAAACCGCCAACGGCAAAGTTGATTTTTCGGCGCCGGGTGCCAAGGTGCGAATCGACAAATGGTTGTGGGCTGCGCGTTTTTTCAAAACCCGTTCGCTGGCCACCGAAGTGGTGGAAGGCGGCAAGGTGAAGTGCAACGATGAACGCGTGAAGCCTGCCTATGGCGTGCAGGTGGGCGATGTGCTCACCGTACCGGTGGGTTGGGATGACATGGTGCTGGTGGTCAAAGGCTTGGGCGACAAGCGGGGCAGTGCCACCATTGCGCAAGGCCTTTACGAAGAAACCATGGACAGCGCGAAAAAGCGTGCCGAGCGGGCGGCCAACCGCAAGTTGATGAAAGACCCAGCCCTGGAAATCAAGGCGCGACCCACCAAGCGGGATCGCCGCGTGATGGATGATTTCAAATGGGGGGAGGAATAAGCCCGGTTCTGTAAATGCTGACGGGTTTAAACTTTTTCAGCCAGCGATTTTTCAATCAGCGCATGCAAGGCCGAAAAATCGGGTTCGCCCACATAGGTTTTGATAATCTCGCCCTTGCGGTTGATGACGTACGTGGTCGGCGTAATTTGCACATCTTTGTAAGCCTTGGCAATCTCGCCAGACACATCGAGTGCCACATCAAATGGCAACTTCCGCGTTTCCGCAAAATTCACCACGTAGTCGGGGCGATCGTAGCTCATGGCCACAGCAATCGTTTTGAAGCCTTGGTCTTTGTACTTGTTGTAGGTGTCCACAATGTCCGGCATTTCCTTCACGCAGGTCACACAGCTGGTCGCCCAAAAGTTCACCAACATGACCTGCCCCTGGTAATCGGCAGGTTTGATGGTTTCGCCTTTGATGGTGACAAAATCGACCTGTGGCGCTTTGTCGCCCCCGCAGGCAGCCAGCAGGCTGACTACTGCAAGGGTTGAAAACAGTGAAAGAAACTTCTTGATCATGGTATTAACGGGGGCCCGGTGCTGGTTCAGTTCCGTTGTTTGGAGTGGCTGACAGGCGGGAAAGTTCAGCTTCAGAAATCAATTCAAGCACCTTGACCACTTTCACCACGCCGGGAACGCCTGCCGCAATGGAGGCAGCACGGTTGGCCTCACGCTCGGTCACCAGGCCCATGAGGTAAACCACACCGGCTTCGGTGGTCACTTTGAATGAGTTGGCAAAAATGTCTTGCGCATCCAGCAGGGAGGCTTTGACTTTGCCGGTGATGAAGGCATCGTTGGAGCGTGCTGACAATGAGCTTTTGAAGCCCACCTGAATGTCGTTGACGATCAGGCGAATGTTGGGCAGTGTGGCCACGCGGGCTTCCACGTTGCGCACGGTGGCTTCATCGGGAGCCTCGCCGGTCAGCAACACCTGGCGGTTGTATACGGTGGCATTCACGTGCACATTTTCACCAAAGCTTTCGCGAATGGCACTTTCCGCTTTTACCTGAAGGGTGCGGTCTTCAACCTGTGTGCCCACGGTGCGGCGGTCAGCAGCAGCCAGTGAGCCTGCAGTAATGCCTGCAACAGCACCTGCAAAACAGCCACCCAACAAGGGGGCTGCCAGTGAGGCCACAAGCACGGCGCTAATTGCCGAAGAACGTGTGCGGGTAAAAAACCGGGGGTTACGACTCATTTTCTTCTTCTCCAAGTAAGCTCAGGTCGATGCCATCGCAAATGCAATGGATCGCCAACAAATGAATTTCCTGAATGCGGGCGGTGCGGTTGTGTGGCACGCACACATGAACATCGCCTTCCTTCAGCTGGTGCACCATTTGACCGCCACCTTTGCCGGTGAGTGCAACAATGGTCATGTCGCGGGCGTGGGCGGCTTCAATGGCCAGTTGTACGTTTTTCGAATTGCCGCTGGTTGAAATGGCCAGCAGCACATCCCCAGGCTGGCCAATGGCCGCCACCTGCTTTGAAAAAATTTCGTTGAAGCTGTAATCGTTGCCAATCGCAGTCAGCGCCGACGAATCGGTGGTCAGCGCGATGGCTGCCAAGCCTGGGCGCTCACGTTCGAACCGGCCCACCAGTTCAGCTGCAAAGTGCTGGCAGTCGCCTGCCGAGCCGCCGTTGCCACAGGCCAGTACCTTGCCGCCGTTGGTGAGTGCATTCACCATCAGCTCGATTGCCTCGGAAATTGGCCCGGCCAGCTCTTCGGTGGCGGCCTGTTTGGCGGCAATGCTTTCATCAAATTGTTGGGTAATGCGTGTGATCAAGTCCATGGCGACAGGCCTTCTGGCAGTTATCTCGAGCCTTCTATTATAGGTGACCGCGTTGCAGGCGATTTGCTTGGCATACCGGTTTGATTCGGTATTAGTTGCTGATTTGCCACGCATTTTGCACCCACTGCGGTTCGGTGCCGTTTTCCAGTGCGACCACATCAAAACGCAAATGCGTGAACTTGCGTTGACCCTGCTGCACCCACCACAGCTTTGCACAGCGCGACACGCGTGCCTGTTTGTGGGCGGATATGCTCTCAAGTGCGCTGCCATGGCGGCTGTTGTTGCGCAGGCGAACCTCCACAATCACTGCTGTGTTGCCCTGCGCCATGATCAAATCAATTTCGCCGCAGCGGCAGCGGTGGTTTCTGGCCAGCAGTTTCAATCCATGGCGTTCCAACAGCTGTAGCGCCTGCGTCTCGGCCAGTTGCCCCTCTGCCAGCAAGGCCAGTTTGTGTTCGGGTGCTGATTTGCGCTCTGTGCTGTGTTTTTCTTTAGGCGCTGCCCATGGAATTTTGGCTTTTGGTGAACGTGATTTGCGTGCGCCCCACGGAATGCCGGACAATTCAGGAACTTTGAATTTGGATTTAAGCGCCATGCAGAACGCCGGTGAGGGGAATGGAGTGAAGGATGTTGTGAATTCTGACGCGAGGGTTGAAGCAAGGCGAGAACCTTCCCTCTATGTGGTGGCAACCCCCATCGGCAATATGGGTGACTTAAGCTTGCGCGCCCGCGCGGTGCTGGAGCAGGTAGACCGCATTGCTGCGGAAGACACCCGCAACACCGCCCGAATGCTGGACGCCTTGGGCATTAAAAAGCCCTTGATGGCCCACCATGCCCACAATGAACGTGAAAGCGCACAAGGTGTGTTGGCGTGCTTGCAGCGTGGTGAATCGGTGGCATTGGTCAGCGATGCCGGTACCCCGGCTGTGTCGGATCCCGGCGCGGTGGTGGTTCGCTGCGTGGCCGAAGCTGGTTTTACGGTGGTGCCGGTGCCCGGCGCCAGCAGCGTATTGGCGGTGTTGGCTGCCAGTGGCCTGGTGGACGGCGCTTTTACCTTTCGTGGTTTTTTGCCCGCCAAAGGAAAAAACCGTTTGGAGGATTTGAAGAACTGGCTGGCCTGCCCTGAGCCCCAAGTGCTGTTTGAAGCGCCCCACCGCGTGATTCAATTGGTGGATGACCTGGAAAGCCTGGGTATGGGCGGGCGTGACATGTGCGCCGGGCGCGAGTTGACCAAGCAGTTTGAAACCTTTTACCGGGGCAGTGGTGAGCGGGTTTTTGAACAGGTGCGGCAAGACAAGAACGCTGAGCGTGGTGAGTGGGCTTGGGTCATCGGGGGTAACGCGGTTTTGAACAGTGACGCAGAAAGCGCGCAGGCCAATGCAGACCTGGACACCTGGCTTGCTTTGCTGCTGGCTGAGTTGCCTTTGAAAACCGCCGTGGCTGTTGTGGTAAAAGCCACTGGCATGGCCAAAAACACGGTGTACAACAGGGCCTTGGCATTAAAAAACGATCAGGAATAAAAAAGCCAGCCCGAGGGCTGGCTAAACCACTGTGTCATGTCAAGAACCGCTTTTGCCTAAAATTTAGGCAGGCAGGGGCAAGCCTGCTTCAGGAACTTCCAAACCGCTGATGCTGACGGATGCCGAAATTGGCAAACCTTCGGGCAGGGCCAGGGTCAATGTGCCGTCTTCGAAGCTGATGGGGCTGGCAGGCAGACCACCACCTGTGTCACCACCACCGGGCAGGCTTGGCAAACCGCCACCGAGCAAGCCAGTCAGCGAATCAAGGCCGGGCAGGCCGTCTGTCGGGATTGGCAGTGCATCCAGACCGGGAATAGCGTCCAGGCCAGGAAGTGCATCCAAACCTGGCAGGGCTGGGGCATCGGGCAAACCGCCGCTGAGCAGGTCAGTCAGCGTGCTCAGGCTGGGCAGGCCGTCTGTTGGAATTGGCAGTGCATCCAAACCTGGAATAGCGTCGAGGCCGGGCAGCGCAGGGGCTTCTGGCAAGCCACCACCGAGCAGGTTTGTCAGTGTGTCCAGGCTGGGTGCGCCGTCGCTTGGCAGCGGCAGTGCGTCCAGACCGGGAATCGCATCAAGACCAGGAATTGCAGGCGCATCTGGAAGGCCGCCTGTCAGCAGGTCAGTGATCGCGTCGGGGCTGGTTGGCAGCATGTCCAAGCCGGGAATTGAGTCCAAGCCAGGAACACCGGCAGGAGGTGTGGGCAAACCGCCGCCCAACAAACCTGTCAGTGAGTCCAGGCCAGGCAGGCTGTCGGTGGGAATAGGCAATGCATCCAAGCCGGGGATGGCGTCCAAGCCAGGCAGTTCGGGGGCGGCTGGTAGTGCGCCAGCAAAGGTGTCCAATGCGCCAGCCAGAATTTCGCCAGCTACTGGTACGGCACTGATGCCGCTCTTCAATTCGTCTAGGGCCATGCTTTCTCCGTCATTTGAAATGATTAAAAATAGTTATTAGTTTTCTGTAGGCAATCTGCGTTGCCTACGTAATAACAACAGAGAATGATTGGGCGTCGCAATTCGCACATTACTTACAAAAGATGGGTAAAAAACTCACTTTGATGGGATTTGTTGCCCCTAAGTCGATGATTTTTAATGAAAAATTAGTTTGGTGAAATATTTGTGGCGGAAAAGTGATGACAAAACTGTGATGCTGGAGGGTTTACGTCACCTGAATGGTGACTTTGGGGGCGTACTTGACGGGCACCGCTGCCCGAAAACTTGGCATTTCGGCCTGTCTGCTTGAGCCTGCATTAAGCCAAGCCCTCCAAAAGTAACGGTCGGGTCTTGGCTTTCGCGCGAAGGCGCGATCGTTTGTCTCGGCGCGCCAAGCCGGCAAGTTTTCTGACTGGTCATCGTGCGACCCATTGCAAGTTCAGCTCCCGAGTCGCCGGCGCCAGCGTCTCTCCAACACCGCGCAGCTCACCGCTGTTCAACGCCCAATCGGCGGCGGTGTTTCGATCGCCTCGCCTTCAAGAAAACCTGCCCGTTTGAATTCGCCCGCCACGGTCGGCCAAAGGCCGGCACCGAGACTCGGCCCGCCCTTTTGCCGAGCGAGGTGAGTCAGGGTGAATCTCAAAAAGGGAAAACCAGGTTTTCAGGCGAGAGATTGAAATCCAAGCCGAGTGGGCTATTAACGAATGTTCGAGAAAGCGGAACCCAAGCCGATCGGGCTGTGAACCGGCAGGGAACGTAAAAAAAGCACGCCAACCGACAGTCAGCGTGCCTTCTTGCACAACAACAGCAAATCGAGAAATTAATCCCCGTACATGCGCTGCTTCAATTCCCTGCGTTGCTGTGCTTCAAGCGACAAGGTGGCAGTGGGGCGTGCCAGCAAACGGGCCACACCGATGGGGTCACCTGTTTCTTCACACCAGCCATATTCACCGGCATCAATTTTTTGAATGGATTGCTGGATTTTCTTCAGCAATTTGCGTTCACGATCACGTGTACGAAGTTCAAGCGCATGCTCTTCTTCGATCGTGGCGCGGTCAGCAGGGTCGGGCACCACCACGGTTTCCCGCAAATGCTCGGTGGTTTCACCAGCATTGGCCAGCAATTCCTTTTCCATTTCCTGCAAACGCTGGCGGAAAAAGGCAAGCTGCACCTCGTTCATGTAATCGTCTTCTTTCATCGCGAGCAATTGCTTCTCAGTGATGACGGGCGTCTTTTCAGTGGTCATAGCACAGCCTCTAGTCCTTTGGTTTTTTATTGACTATATACCAGTATATCCGCTATCGGGCTAGGCAGAGCTCTAACCCTTGGGTGATAAATTCCTTGGGGAGTTTACGCCCAATAAACACAATTTTGCTTTCTTTCTTCTCGGCACTGTCCCATTTTCTGCCCCAGTCCAGTCCCATCAGCATGTGAACGCCCTGAAACAAGGCGCGGCGGTCGCTGGCCTTGATGTTCAAAATGCCTTTGTAGCGCAGCATGTCAGGCCCATAAACCTGGGTAACCGAGCCCATGAATTCTTCAAATTTTTGCCCGTCGAACGGCTTGGTGCTTTTGAACACAAAGCTTTGAATTTCGTCGTTGTGAATGTGTTTGTCTTCATCCAGAAAGTCGGGGGCAATGTCAAGAATCGAATTCAGGTTGAAGCCGCGCACGTCCAGCAGTTTGTCGATGGGCGCCACGCCAAACTCTGAAATCATCATTTCTGCGCGGGCATTCATCTTAACCAGGCGGCGTTTCAACGCAGTGACATCGTCTTCCGTGCACAGGTCGGTTTTGGACAGCAAAATACGATCGGCAAAGCCCACTTGTTGTTGAATCTCGCGGTGCTCGTCGAGTTGTTGCATGGCGTGCTTGGCATCCACCACGGTAATGACTGCGTCCAGAATAAAACTTTCGGCCACCAAATCATCGACAAAGAAGGTTTGTGCCACCGGGCCGGGATCAGCCATGCCGGTGGTTTCAATGACCACTCGATCGAATTTCAGCTCGCCAGCCAAACGCTTGGCGGCCATTTCGCCCAGAATGCGCACCAGGTCGCCGCGCACTGTGCAGCACAGGCAGCCGTTGTTCATCTCGACAATGTTTTCCTGCTCGTTTTGCATCAGCAGGTCGTTGTCGACTCCTTCTTCGCCGAACTCATTTTCAATCACGGCGATCTTCATGCCGTGGTTCTCTTTGAGAATGCGGTTGAGAAGGGTGGTTTTGCCACTGCCCAGAAAGCCGGTGAGAATGGTGACTGGGATCATGTTGTGGGCTGCTTTGTTCATGGTGCTGTGTGCTGCAAAAATTGGATCAACGATGAAAATGGGGATACTTGTTCAAATTTAAAGGGCTTGAAATGTCCAAACGCCCTGAATGGCCGAACGTTTGACCAAACCTTTGTACCACAGGTAGTGCAGGTGGGCGATGGCCTCGCCCATGGCAAAGCTCATTTGGTGGCCGTCCATCTCGCGCCGGAATAACACGGAGATGGCCTGGCGAGCGGTCAGGGGTTTTTCCTTGATCGCGTCCAGCAATTCATTCAAACGGTGTTCGTGGTGGCGCAGCAATTGCGCACAGCGGTCGTGTACACCTTTGAATGGCACGCCATGGGACGGCAGTACTGTGAGTTTGTCTGACAATTGGGCCATGCTTTGCACCGATTTCAAGAACAGCAGCAATGGGTTGCCTTCCGGCTCAATGCCGTACACGCTGACATTGGTTGAAATGGTGGGCAACAGCATGTCGCCACTGATCATCAAATTCAGGCTGTCGCACACCAGGCTGATGTGTTCCGGGCTATGGCCAAAGCCGGCATGGCAGCGCCACAGGTGGCTGCCAATCTCGATTTCATCGCCGTGCTGAATACGTTGGTAGTTCAGGGGTGGTTCAGGCACCAGCCTTGAAAACATGCCGCCGCGTGCTTCCAGGGTTTCATCGGCCTTTTTCTCGTTCACCAGCCCATGGCTGGCCATGAAGGTGCCCAGGGTATTGCCGTCAAAACCTGGCAGGTTGGCGCACAGCCCGCGGGCCATGAAGTATTCGCCCGTGGACATGTGCACATGCACCCCGTGGCGACGCGCCAATGGGCCTGCCATGCCAATGTGGTCGGGGTGGGCGTGGGTGCAAATAATTCTGCCCAAGGGTTTGCGCACAAACAGGGTTTGTTCGATGTCTTCCCACATGGCGGCCACGTCGGGCAGGCCTGCCCCGCAGTCCACCAAGGTGTACTGGCTTTCTTCTTCAATCAGCCACACATTGATGTGGTCGAGCGCAAACGGCAGTGGCAAACGCAGCCAGAGTACGCCGGGTGCAACCGGGGTGGGCTGGCCCAAAACGGGCGGTTCAAACAAACGTTCAATTCCCATGTGTTTTCTGGTGACTTTTCAGTCATTTGTGTGGGTGAAGGGGCTGATTGTAGGGCATCATTTCGAAAAAGCATAACTTCTGCGGAGACTTTGACATGTTGAATTTGCCAGGACTTCAGTTTGATCTTGGAGAGGACATCGACGCCTTGCGCGATGCAGTACAAACTTTTGCCCAAGCGGAAATTGCCCCGTTGGCGGCAGAAATGGACAAAACCGACCAATTTCCCATGCATTTGTGGCGAAAAATGGGCGATATGGGTTTGTTGGGGCTCACAGTTGAGGAAGAACTGGGCGGCAGTGGCATGGGCTACCTGGCCCACATGGTGGCGATGGAAGAAATTTCGCGCGCCAGCGCCTCGGTGGCGCTGAGTTACGGTGCGCACTCCAACCTGTGTGTGAACCAGATTCGCCGCAACGGCAACGACTGGCAGCGCAAAACCTTTTTGCCCAAGCTGATTTCCGGTGAGCACATTGGTGCTTTGGCCATGAGCGAACCCGGTGCGGGTTCGGACGTGGTCAGCATGCAGTTGCGGGCCGACAAAAAGGGCGACAAGTACGTGCTGAATGGCAACAAAATGTGGATCACCAATGGCCCCGATGCGGATGTACTGGTGGTGTATGCCAAAACCGATTTGGCGGCTGGCCCCCACGGTATTACCGCTTTTTTGATTGAGAAAGGCTTCAAGGGCTTTTCGATTGCGCAAAAGCTGGACAAGTTGGGCATGCGCGGCAGCCACACCGGCGAGCTGGTCTTTGAAGATTGCGAAGTGCCAGAGACCCACGTGCTGGGCAAGGTGGGCCGTGGTGTGAATGTGCTGATGAGCGGACTTGATTTTGAGCGCGCTGTACTTTCTGGTGGCCCCTTGGGCATTATGGCGGCGGCCATGGATGTGGTGGTGCCTTATGTGCACGACCGCAAGCAGTTTGGCCAAAGTATCGGTGAATTCCAGTTGATTCAGGGCAAGCTGGCCGACATGTATTCAGTCATGATGGCCACGCGCGCTTATGTGTACCAGGTGGGCAAGGCTTGCGACAAGGCCACGCCTGAAACCGTGCGCAAGCTGCGCAAGGATTGCGCTGGCGCCATTCTGTTCTCGGCCGAGAAGGCCACTTGGATGGCAGGTGAGTCCATTCAAATTCTGGGCGGCAATGGCTACATCAACGAGTACCCCTGTGGCCGTTTGTGGCGCGATGCCAAGCTGTATGAAATTGGCGCAGGCACCAGCGAAATTCGCCGTATGTTGATTGGCCGCGAATTGTTTGCGGAAACAATGTAAGCAATTACTGCGGCAGGGCAGGCCCGGCGGATCTGAAAACCCGCTTGTCCTGCCCAATCACCACTTCACTTTCCCACAAATAGCTTAGGCGCGGGTGCGCGGTTTGCAGCACTTTCAGCGCCTCGGTGTTGCCCAGCAGGTGGTAATTCATCCAGGCCAGTGAGTACTGCGCGGCAATTTCTCGCCCCCAGGTGGAGGTGGGCAACAGCGGGTAGTTGGTGTGTTGGGCGTGGCTGGCGGCGTCGGCCACAATAAAGGCGCGGTCGCTGGTCAACTTGTCATACACAGGCCGAACCACGGCAGGGTTTATGGCCACGATTGGGGCGATGGGGCCGTCGTGGTCACCGGTTTGTATCATCACCGGAATCGGGTTTTTGTCGAACACCGATTGAATTTCACTGATGGGTGCGGCGGCCACTGCGGCTTTCAAACGCGGCTCCACAGCCTGCAAACCCATGGTGGCAATGGCACCCATGCTGTGGCCGATTACACCGATGCGGGCGGGGTCGATAAACCCGCGTACCGGGCTGTTGTTGAGCAGGTAGGTGAGCGCGTCTTGCGCTTCTTCAATATTGTTGCCGGGGTCGCCTTGCACTTCATCATCTGAGCGGCCCTGGCCGGAAAAATCGAAGGCAAACACCAAATAGCCGGCGTCGGCAAAAAGCTGATGCCACCAGCGGTACATGGCGGTGTTGGTGTTCAGGCCTTCCAGCGCCAGAATGACTGGGTATTTTTGGGCAGTTGCTTCGGTTTGCCCGCGCTTGGGCAGCACAATTTCGCCGTGCAGGCGGGTGCCATAGCGGTTCTGAAATTCAACCGGCACCAATGCAACCGATTGGTTGTTCTCGGGGTGGCCGTACCAGTGAAATACCTGGTCAATTCGGGAGCCATCGCTCAGCTGCGCAGCCATGGCGCGAATTTGAAATTCAAGCAATGCCGGGTCGGTGATGTCGCTCAGCGTGTAGCCCAAGGCAATGGGGTCGACCACACCGGCCAGTTGCTGGCGTGGCAGCATGTCGCTGACCATGCCCAACTGGGTTAGAACGTCGTCATTGGATGCCGGGCTTTCTGGCGGATCTTCACCTTGAACCGAAGCCGGCCAGCCAAAGGCCTCGGAGGATTGAATGGCGTTGCGTGTTGAGCCTTCATTGGTACTGTCCTCGCCAGTGCAGGCCCAGGCCAGTAGAGGCAACAACACCAAACACACCAATTTCAAATGACTTCGCATGACAACTTCCCAGTTCAACATCCTAATCATACTAAGTTGGCGCAGGTTTTGGATTTTCTCGGGCAAATGCGTAAGGTATCTCGTAGAATCGGTGGTTCATCATATGGAGTGAAGCCAGTTATGAGCAGCGTGCCTTTGGACCTGAAAACCCTGGAAGAGGATTTTGGTGAACTCAGCGAAACCAGCCACTTGAGTGAGGAAGAGGAGCGCGAACTGTCCAAGAAAGTGGCTTCCGACATTCTTGCTGGTTTTGACAAGCACTATCGGCTGTTTCGTTACTGCGCCCAACAAACCAAAAAACTGTTTGAGGAAGGCGATTGGCATCTGATTCAGCAGTTGGCACGCGACCGTATTGATTTTTACGATGAACGCGTGAAAGAGGCGGTTGATTTGCTTCGCCGAAACTATGGCTCGCTGTTGATGAGTGAATCGGTGTGGGCCAAGATCAAAACCCGTTTTGTAACCTACCTGGTCGACCACAAACAGCCGGAGCTGGCTGAGACCTTTTTCAACTCGGCGCTCACCAAAATTTTGCACCGCGATTATTACCACAACCGTTTTTTGTTCGTACGCCCAGCGGTGAGCACCGATTACGTGGAAAGTGATCCGCCTTCTTACCGCAGCTATTACCCGGCTAACCCAAAAAGCGGTGGCTTGCGCAAAACTTTAAGAAGACTGGTGCGCGACTTTTCACTGAATGCCGACTTCGTCGATTTGGAGCGTGACTTGCGCTATGTGGTGCATGCGGCTAGGCAGGTGATGCCACGGCCTATCAAGGTGGATCCGGATTGCCAAATCCAGGTGCTTTCAAGCCTGTTTTTCCGCAACAAGGGCGCATACATCATTGGCAAATTTATCAACGCCAATATGCCGCAACCGTTTGCCATTCCAATTTTGCGCGATTCCTCAGGCAAGTTGTACATCGACACAGTGCTGTTCAATGTGCAGCAAATTGCCACGCTGTTCAGTTTTACGCGCGCTTATTTTTTGGTGGACATGGAAACACCTGGCGCTTATGTGCAATTTTTGCGCACCCTGTTGCCCAACAAGCCCAAGGCCGAGATGTACACCATGCTGGGCTTGCACAAGCAGGGAAAAACCTTGTTTTACCGCGACTTCTTGCATCATCTGAAACATTCGCACGATGAGTTTATCGTGGCGCCCGGTATCAAAGGCTTGGTGATGGCGGTGTTCACGCTGCCGTCTTACCCTTATGTGTTCAAGCTGATCAAAGACAAAATTGCACCCAGCAAGGAAATTGACCGCGCAGGTGTAATGCGCAAATACCAGTTGGTGAAAGAACATGACCGTGTGGGCCGCATGGCCGACACCTGGGAATACAGCCATGTGGGCTTGCCGTTGAACCGGTTTTCTGAGGAGTTGATCGACCACCTGAAAGACACTTGTGAAAGTTCTCTGACCTTCGAAGACGACACAGTGGTGATCAAGCATGTGTACATTGAACGCCGCATGACCCCGTTGAACATTTACCTGCAGCAGGGCACCGACGCTGAAGTGGAACATGGCATTACCGAGTATGGCAATGCGATCAAGCAGCTGGCCGCTGCCAATATTTTCCCGGGCGACATGTTGTTCAAGAACTTTGGTGTGACGCGCCTGGGCCGTGTGGTGTTTTATGATTATGACGAAATTGAGTACATGACGGATTGCAATTTCCGTCGCATTCCCGAGGCACCCAATCCAGAAGCCGAGATGTCGTCTGAGCCCTGGTACACCGTAGGCCCCAAAGACGTGTTTCCCGAGGAGTTCGGGCATTTTCTGCTCGGCGACCGCAGAGTGCGTAAGGCATTTTTAGGCAAACACCGGGACTTGCTGGAATATGAATTCTGGCAAGAACGCAAAGACCGCATTACTCAAGGGCATATTGAGGATATTTTCCCGTACTCCGAAGCGGTGCGGTTTACCAACCGGTTTATCAAGAAGCAGTGAACAGCCATTGAGGTTGCTTTTGTCGCATGTCATTGGTGACTTTTGATCTGAACTTGAAGGGTCACCGCTGCCCGAAAACTTGGCATATCGTCTTGTCAGCTTGAGTCTGCACTAAGCCAAGCCCTCCAAAAGTAACGGTCGGGTCTTGGCTTTCGCGCCAGGGCGCGATCGTTAGTCTCGGCGCGCCAAGCCGGCAAGTTTTCTGACTGGTCATCGTGCGACCCATTGCAAGTTCAGCTCCTAGTCACGACTGGTTCAACAGCCCAATCGGCGGCGGTGTTTCGATCGCCTCGCCTTCAAGAAAACCTGCCCTTGCGTGCCGAGCAGGGCCGGTGTCGCCCAGCATGGGCGACAGAGAACGGACCCGACCCGCAGTTTAGGAGGGTCGTTCTCAGGCATCGCAAGGCTCAGCAAGGGATCAACAGGTTTTCTGGCGAGAGATCGGAACCCAAGCCGATTGAGCTGTTAAACAGCCTGCATTCAGGCCCCTCGCTTGGGCAACATCAATTCACTCGCCGCAATCTTCTCAGGCTGAAACTTGTTCACAGGCACATCCAGTTCGTAGCCAATGGCCACGCCGCACAGCAAGTTGTACTGCTTCGGGATGTCAAAGTGTTTATCCAAGGGTGAACGGAACAGCCCCAGTGCGCCTTGCGCGCAGGTGCCCAAGCCCTCGTTGGTGGCCGCCAGCATCAGGCTTTGCAAAAAAATACCGGCGTCCAGTGCGCTGTAAATGCCCACACCCTCATGCACAAACACGAATGCAGCAGCCGGGGCACCAAACATGCGAAAGTTCTCGGCCATGGCCTGGTCGCGGGCCTTCAAATCGTTGCGGGCTACACCCAGTACGCCGTACAGACCTTTGCCACACTCTACCCGCCGGGCTTGCAAATCCCCTGGGTAGTTCACCACAGGTTTTACATCGCCATCGGGAATGCCTTTGCTGCGTGTCAGCAGCCCTTTGATTTGCGCCAACTTGCCGCCGCGCTGCAATTTAATGGTTTCTTGAAAGCGTGAATACAGTTCGCTGCGCAAACTTTCCAGCACATCTCCGGTGGCCAGTGCGATGCGATAGGGGTGGGTATTCGACCAACTTGGTGACAGTGCAGCCTGTGAAAGTAGGCGTTGAAGTACTTCTTCTGGTACAGCCTTGGGGTCAAAAGCACGTACGCTGTGTCGCTGTTTCAGTGTTTCAAGAAATTCCATTTTTCCTTGCTCTGTGTAATAGTTAGCCCAGTTTAGAGTGTTTCTTACTAGCCAACAGAGCCGGCTCGCCACTATCCTCTCAACTGACAATACGAAAAGTCACATGAACGGTCAAACCACGGGGACAAAATAATGAACAATCCACACGTAGACGTACTGATTATTGGCGCCGGTCTGTCTGGCATTGGTGCAGCATGCCACATCAAGCAGAACTGCAAGGGCAAGAGCATCAAAATTCTGGAACGTCGCAAAGCCATTGGTGGTACTTGGGATCTTTTCCGGTATCCCGGTATTCGCTCAGATTCCGACATGTTCACACTGGGTTACAGCTTCAAACCCTGGAAAGGCGAGAAAGTATTGGCCAATGGCCAGGAAATTCGTGAATACGTGACCGAAGCAGCCAAAGAAAACAACGTCACCAAAGACATCCAATTCGGTTTGAAAGTAACGGCTGCCAACTGGGATTCTGAGGCGAACCAGTGGACCGTGGAAGGCATTATTGAAGAAACTGGTGAAAAGCAGGTGTTTACCAGCAACTTCTTGCTGGGCTGCACGGGTTACTACAACTACGACAAGGGTTACAGCCCGGAATTTCCTGGCATCAAGAATTTCAAAGGCACCGTGGTGCACCCACAGCAGTGGCCTGAAAACCTTGATTACTCTGGCAAGCGTGTGGTGGTGATTGGCAGTGGCGCAACAGCCATTACCCTGGTGCCCGCCATGGCCGACGACGCAGCCCACGTCACCATGCTGCAGCGCTCGCCCACTTACATCGCATCCATTCCTTCAGTCGACCCAGTTTCAGTGGTGTTGAAGAAATTCATGCCCGACACTTGGGTTTACAACATTGGCCGTGCCCGCAACATTGGGTTGCAGCGTTTGATTTTCAAGTTGAGCAAAGAGCGCCCACAGGCCATTAAACGCCTGTTGTTGGGTGCTACCCGTGCTCGCATGGGCAAGAGTTTCGACATGAAGCACTTCACCCCCAGCTACAACCCATGGGACCAGCGTCTGTGTGTGGTGCCCGATGGCGACTTGTTCAAAGTGTTGAAAAAAGGCAAGGCCGATATTGTGACCGATCACATCGACACCTTCGTGAGCAATGGCATCAAGTTGAAAAGCGGACAGGTTTTGGAAGCGGACATCATCATCACTGCTACTGGTCTCGATCTTCAAATTCTGGGCGGTTTGACTGCGCACGTGGATGGCAAGCCCGTGAATGTCGGCGAGGTGATGAGCTACAAAGGCGTGATGATGAGCAGCATTCCCAACTTTGCCATGGTGTTTGGTTACACCAATGCATCGTGGACATTGAAAGCGGATTTGGCCGCTGAATTTGTGTGCCGCGTGATCAATCACATGGACAAACATGGCTACAACCGCGTGGTGCCCAATGCTGAAGGTGTTGAAGCCGACGATACGCCGATGTTTGACCTGGAAGCTGGCTACATGAAGCGCGCAGCCGACCGTCTGCCCAAACAGGGCCCGGCAGCACCGTGGACAGTGGTGAACAACTACCTGGCCGATCGCCCTGTGTTGAAGAAAGGCAAGCTTGAAGACGGCGTGCTGGAATTTGCGAAAGCAGGTTCAGCAGCTGGCAAGAAAACATCAAGCCGGAAAGCGCAGGCCAAGCAGGCTGCGTAAGTAATCAAAGTGTTAATTGAGAAGGGCTGCGTGAATGCAGCCCTTTTTTAATTTTAATTGAATCCACTTCTGTAACCCAGGCGATTCAACCCCCGTGTGCCCCGCACCGCGCGTTCGCTCCGGAATTGTACAACCTCCTCTTTGTCCACCTCGAAGTGCCCGCCCAAGGGTGTTTCCAAGGTGCCGGTTTCAAAACTGTCCAGGCTGCGGTTCAGACCCAGAAGGTCTTCACGGCCAATTGTCAGCAAAGCCTTGGCCAAGGGGAAGTTACCTTGTGCCCGAATATTGTCGCGTAGCGTGTGTACGGCCAGAATTTCTTCGCCATTCACAAAATAATCGATGGGGCGCGGCACGTCCGGAAAGCGCTCTGCGAACGCAGGTGAAGCCATCAATGCGCCCGCGGTCAAAGCAATTGAAAGACAAGCTCGTTTTAGCATGGTCACTCCTGTTTGCGGCTGAATGTGGCAAAAGCGTCATCATCTAGGGTGATGCTTCATTGGGTATGTTGTCTATCGGGCTTACCCTTCGCTCGAAAGTGGTATGCCGCATCATGCCTGCACTCAAATTCGCCTAAGATGGGGTGCTTTTATTCACAGCCAGTCAATTGAACAAGCCTGCCGATCAAGATGAATCGTTGAAAGAACTGCCCTACGCTTGGCGGCGTGTGGTGTTGTTCGCCGACAATATGGCGCAGGCCACTGTGGCCGATGCGATTGGGCGTAGCCCGAAGCAGCAATTGACCTGGATTGGCCTGGCTGCCTTGCCGCTGTTGTTGCCTTTTGGAATTCCCGGAATTGCCACCAGTTTGGGGTACCTTACCTTTTTGCTCGGTGTGGGCTATGCGCTGGGTTTTGGTGTGCCCATTCCCAAGAAGATCGGTGAAAAGCGACTTCCACCCAAGGCGGCCGGTGTGCTCAAAAAGTTTCTGGGAATTTTTATTCGCAGGGTGGCGCCCCACAGTAGGCCAAGGCTTTTCATCATGAGCCACCCGCGCATGCGGCCAATCAACGGTTTGGTGCTGGCTTTTGCGGGTTTGTGCATGGCTGCACCAGTGCCCTTTGCTTCATTCGACAATGTGCTGCCCGCAGCGGCCATGGTGTGCATCACCTTTGGTTTAAGGGTGCGCGATGGCAGGTTGGTGCTGGCTGGCTATGTGTTCACCGCGCTAGCGGCCCTGTTGGTGCTGCTGTTGTGGTGGGGCGGTTATGCTGTGTTTGCGTGGGTTTCAAAGCAACCCTGGGCCAGCCAGTGGCTGGGTTGGCTTTTTTCCTGACAAGGCGCAGGCAGGCCTGCGAAGTCAGCCCTAACTTCGATAGAATCACAAGAACACCTCAATCTGGAGCCAAAAAGCACCATGACTACCAAACAAACGATTGATTTCTATTTCGACCTGACCAGCCCCTACAGCTATGTGGCCGCCGAGCAAATCGAAGAAATTGCTGCCGCTGGCAACCGCACGGTGAACTACAAGCCCACCTTGCTGGGCTTCGTGTTCAAAAGCACAGGCAACACCGCGCCCATGATGAACCCGGCCAAGGGCAAGTATTCGGCAAAAGACTTTGCCCGCACCGCGCGCTTTCATGGCTTGAAAATCAATTGGCCCAAGAAGTTTCCAATCAACGCCACCACGGCTTCACGCGCTATTTTGCAGGTGCTCAACACACAGGCTGACAAAGCAGGTGAACTAACTCGCGCCCTGTACAAGGCGTATTTTGTGGATGGCCTGGACATCACTGAAGACGCTGTGGTTGCCCAAGTGGCCAGCTCGATTGGTCTGGATGGTTCAGCGCTGGTTGAAGGCAGCCAAACCGACGCAGTGAAAGAGCAAATGAAAAACGCCGTGCAAGAATCCATTGATGCAGGCATGTTTGGTGCACCCTACTTTGTGGTGGATGGGGAAGCCTTCTGGGGCCAAGACCGCATGGAGCAATTGCGCCGCTGGGTAGCACAGGGACCGTTCTAAACATGGCGGTTCTCGATTCCAACAACGTTAAAAACCGCCCTGATTTTGCGGCCAATCAGGCTGCACTGAAAAAGCTGGTTGACGAACTGAAAGCCAATTTGGCGGTGGTCGCGCAGGGTGGTGGCAAGGTGGCCAATGAGCGGCACACCGCGCGCGGAAAGTTGCTGCCGCGCGAGCGCGTGGCCGGTTTGCTCGATCCCGGCTCACCATTTCTTGAGTTGGCGCCATTGGCGGCTTGGGGCATGTACGGTGGTGCTGCGCCGGGCGCGGGTGCCATTGCCGGCATTGGCCGGGTGAGCGGTGTGGACTGCATGATTGTGTGCAACGACGCCACGGTGAAGGGCGGCACTTACTATCCACTCAGCGTGAAAAAGCACCTGCGTGCGCAGGAAGTGGCCGCAGAAAACAACTTGCCCTGTATTTATCTGGTGGACTCTGGTGGGGCCAACTTGCCCAATCAAGACGAAGTGTTTCCCGATCGAGATCACTTCGGCCGCATATTTTTTAACCAGGCCAATATGAGTGCGCAAGGTATTGCGCAAATTGCAGTGGTCATGGGCAGCTGCACTGCCGGTGGTGCCTATGTACCCGCCATGAGCGACGAAGCCATTATCGTAAAAAATCAGGCCACGATTTTCTTGGGTGGCCCACCCTTGGTGCAAGCCGCCACGGGCGAAATTGTCAGTGCTGAAGAACTGGGTGGTGCCGATGTGCACACGCGCCTTTCCGGTGTGGCCGACCACTTGGCCGAGAACGATCAACACGCTTTGGAAATTGCACGCCGCATCGTGGCGAATCTGGGTCGCCCCGAAAAGCGCTACCCATGGGCCTTGAGCGAATCGAAAGAGCCCCTGTACAGCGCCGAAGAAATTTACGGCATTGTGCCAAGCGATGCGAAAAAGCCATTCGACGTGCGCGACATCATTGCCCGCATGGTTGATGGCAGCGAGTTCGATGAATTCAAAGCCCGTTTTGGCAGCACGCTGGTGTGTGGCTTTGCGCGCTTGTACGGCATGCCCGTGGGTATTGTGGCGAACAATGGCATTCTGTTTTCCGAGTCGGCCCAGAAGGGTGCGCATTTTATCGAGTTGTGTTGCCAGCGCAAAATTCCGCTCGTGTTTTTGCAAAACATCACTGGCTTCATGGTGGGCAAAAAAGTGGAAAACGAAGGCATTGCCCGCCATGGCGCAAAAATGGTCATGGCAGTGGCTTGTGCCAAAGTGCCCAAATTCACCGTGGTCATTGGTGGTTCTTTTGGTGCCGGTAACTATGGCATGTGCGGGCGCGCCTACAGCCCGCGCTTCATGTGGATGTGGCCCAATGCGCGCATCAGCGTGATGGGTGGCGAACAAGCGGCCGGTGTGTTGGCCACTGTGAAGCGCAACCAGATTGAAGCCAAAGGTGGCAGCTGGAGCAAGGAAGAAGAAGCCGAATTCAAAGCCCCCACGCTGAAACAGTTCGATGAACAAAGCCAACCGTATTACGCCACTGCAAGGCTGTGGGACGACGGCTTGATCGATCCGGCTGACACGCGGCGTATTTTGGGCATGGCCATTTCAGCCAGCCTGAATGCTGACATTCCAGAAACGAAATTTGGCGTGTACAGAATGTAAAGGCGCGTATGCAAATGCGTAGAACAATAAAAATGGAGACCCTGCGATGACAGAGCAGACCAACGAAAAACCTGTGATTGAAACCCGCAATGGAAAATCTGTGTGGTTAACGCTGAACCGCCCGCACATCAAAAACGCCATGAACGGTGAAATGATCGCCATGCTCGTGGAGGCCTTTCAACGTTTGGGCAATGATGCGGAAACACGCGCAATTGTGCTGGCTGCAAACGGCGACGCATTTTGTTCTGGCGCCGACCTCGGTTACATGATGCAAATGGCCCAGCAGGCTGCCAGCAACCAGCAAAGCGGCATTACCCTGACTAGCCTGTTCCGTGGCATTGCTGAATGCCCGAAACCAGTGGTGGCCCGGGTGCATGGCCTGTGCCTGGCCGGCGCAACAGGGTTGGTCAGCGCCAGCGACATTATTGTGGCCAGCAACAACGTGAAGTTCAGCTTGCCTGAGGTAAAGCGCGGATTGATTCCCGCCACCATCAGCCCTTATGTGGTTCAAGCCATGGGTGTGCAGGCCGCACGCCGTTACTTCATCACAGGCGAAACATTCACTGCCGAGAAAGCATACGAATTGGGCATGGTGCATGAACTGACCACGCCCGATACGCTGGATGCCAAACTTGAATCCATTCTGGCAGAACTGGACAGTTGCGCGCCCGACGCCATGGCCGCATGTAAAAAACTCGTTCGCGATGTGTCACGCATGGACGTCACCGCCGACGAAACCCATGCCGACGTGGCTGCACGCCTGGCGGCTGTGCGCGGCAGCGCCGAGGCCGCCGAGGGCATGATGGCTTTCATGGAAAAACGCAAACCGAAGTGGGTTGGCTAAAAAGGTTATTCACACAATGTTCACCAAAATACTGATTGCCAACCGGGGCGAAATTGCCCGCCGAATTAACCGCACAGCGCAGGCCATGGGTATACACACCGTGGCGGTGTATTCCACTGCCGATGCGCAGGCCTTGCATGTGCAGGAATGCAATGAAGCCGTGTGCCTTGGCGAGCCCGAGGCCGCGCAAAGTTACCTGAATATCGACAAAGTGATTGCCGCTGCAAAGAAAACCGGTGCGCAGGCCATACACCCAGGTTATGGATTTCTGTCTGAAAATGCGGCATTCGCCCAGGCCTGTGCCAACGCACACCTCACTTTCATCGGCCCTGGTGTTGAAGCCATTCGCATCATGGGCAGCAAAAGCGAAGCCAAGGCCTGCGTGCAACCCGCGGGCGTGCCGCTGATTCCCGGTTACTTTGGTGCCGACCAATCGTTGGCTACTTTGCAAACTGAAGCTGAACGCATCGGTTTTCCGCTGATGATCAAGGCCGTGGCTGGCGGTGGTGGCAAAGGCATTCGAATTGTGAACAATTCAGGCGAATTGCAGACCGCCTTGGAAAGTTGCCAGCGCGAGGCCAAAAATGCATTCGGCGACGCCACCGTGATGCTTGAAAAACAGATCATCAAGCCACGCCACGTTGAAGTGCAGGTGTTTGCAGACACGCACGGCAATGTGGTGCATTTGTTTGAACGCGATTGTTCAGCACAGCGTCGCCACCAAAAAGTGATTGAAGAAGCACCGGCATTTGGTCTTACTGAACAACAGCGTGAAGCCTTTGGGCACACTGCAGTGCAAGTAGCCAAGGCCGTGAATTACGTGGGTGCGGGCACAGTCGAGTTTTTGCTGGATGCACGTGGCGAATTCTATTTCATGGAAATGAACACGCGCTTGCAAGTGGAACACCCTGTCAGCGAAATGATCACCGGTTTTGACTTGGTGCAGTGGCAAATCGAAATTGCAGCCGGCTTGCCCCTGCCCGCCACGCAGGAAACCATCCACATCGACGGCCATGCTTTTGAAGCGCGCCTGTATGCCGAAAACCCCGATCAAGGTTTTTTGCCAGCCATTGGCAGCGTTGAATTGTGGGAAGCACCGGATGCGATCGAGTTTCGCACGGGCACCCATGCGGGCCGCACTGCCGGCATTCGCCTCGATTCTTCCATGCGCTCTGGCCTCGCAGTGTCGCCGTATTATGACCCCATGGTGGGCAAGCTGATTACCTGGGCGCCCACCCGTGAAGCCGCATTGAAAAAACTTGCCGATGCCTTGGCGCAGTTGCGTTGTGTGGGCGTGAAAAACAACCTGGCTTGGTTGCGCAGCTTGTGTTTGAATCCCGAGTTCGCGGCAGGTGGATACGACACTGGGCTGATAGACAGAATGAGTACTGCTACTGACACACCAAACCCGATTAATCCTGACACTGTGCATGCCATGGCCGGTCTTGCGCGCTGGGCTTTGCATCAACACACCCAAGGCCAAAGAACTGCCGACCCAATGGCCCAGCTCGACGGTTTCTATTCCAGTGCACCACCCTTGCGGGAGGATCGCTGGTTAAATCGCGATACTGCCCTGGCCACGCACACGCATGTCTTGGTCAATGGGCAGCAGGCGACTATTCAATGCTCGGGCACTTCTTTGATTGCAACGCTGGCAGGTCAGGGCAATCAAAGTGGCTTGGCTCGAATCCAAGGCAGTATCAACACAGGCCCACACGCAGGCAGCCCCTTTGATTTGATTTGGCATGGCGACAATCTCAGCATTCATGTGGGTGCGGAACAAGTTAACCTGCACTGGCAAAACCCGGCGCACATTCGCGCCGATCAGGGGCACGACGCACACGGTGTTGCAGCACCCATGCCGGGCAAGGTGTTTGCAGTGTTTGTGAAAGTGGGCGATGCTGTTAAAAAAGGGCAGCCCTTGATTGGCCTGGAGGCCATGAAAATGGAACACACCCTGAATTCGCCCTGCGATGGTGTAGTGCAAGCCATTCCACATCCTGTTGGTGATCAGGTGACCGAGGGCACCGAGCTGATTCATTTTTCTGAAGACATGAATTCAAAATGAGCATGACTAAACTTCCTGCCCAAGTCACCTTGGTTGAAGTTGGCCCACGCGATGGCCTTCAAAACGAGAAAATGCCAATTTCCACAGCCATCAAAATTGACCTGTGCAAGCAACTGATTGAGGCAGGTATTCACAGGTTGGAAGCCGCAGCCTTTGTGTCGCCGAAATGGGTGCCGCAAATGGCCGATGGTGCCGATGTGTTGGCAGGCCTTCAAAACCTGCCTGAACTGCAAGACCGCACGGTGTCTTATTCAGCCCTGGTGCCCAACCTTAAAGGCATGGAGGCAGCCATTGAGGCCGGTGTGCAGGAAGCGGTGGTGTTCACCGCCGCATCGGAAGCATTCACTCAAAAAAACATCAACTGCACGATTGCTGAAAGTATCGAGCGTTTCAAACCTGTCGCCGAGTTGGCCCGCGCACACAACATTCATTTGCGCGGCTCTATTTCATGTGCTCTGGGCTGCCCGTATCAGGGTGAAGTGCCTGTGCAAAGCGCAGCCGAAGTGGCCCTGCGGCTTCGCGATATTGGGGTGCAAGAATTTGATGTGGCCGACACCATTGGCGTGGGCACCGCTTTGCGAGTTAGCCAGGTGTTTGAGGCGGTGGGTTACAGCGTGGGCTTGAACAACGTGGCAGGGCATTTCCATGACACTTACGGGCAAGCCCTGGCGAATATTCTGGCTGCCTTGCAGCTAGGAGTAGCCACGTTTCACAGCTCGATCGCGGGTTTGGGTGGTTGCCCCTATGCCAAAGGTGCAACTGGCAATGTGGCCACCGAGGACGTGGTGTATCTGCTGCATGGCATGGGTATTCAAACCGGTTTGAACCTGAACAAGTTGGTGCAAACCGGGGCGTGGATTTCAGGCAGCATTGGCAAGCCTTACATCAGCCGCGCAGGCCGCGCGGTGTGGAATAAATTGAACTCAGAAGCCAGCAGCTGAGTTCACACCCAACTTACTGCCCGGCTTGTTTTACTTTCTGCGCATTTTTGGAATGGCCATGAACACGGCCACGCCTTGGCCTTGGCTGTTGCGACCAGTGTAAAGTTCGATGCGAATGGCTTTGGCCCGAATTTTCATGTGTGCCAAACCACGCCCGCGCCCCAAGGTGTTGTGGGGCATGCCCACGCCGTTGTCGCTGATATTCAACAGCACTTTGTCATTGGCCTCATCCCAGCGCACACTCAATTCAATCTTGCTGGCTTTGGCGTGTTTCAGGCTGTTGGCAAAAATTTCCTGCACAATTCGCAGCAGATCGAACAGGTCGCGAGAGCTGTAGCCCTCCAATTTTGGAACGTCAGCCACACTCCACAGCAATGAAACACCACTTGCCTTCAAACGACGCTCGTAGCGCCAGCGGAAGTTGCCCAACAAGGCCAGCAGGTCATCACTTTGTGGATCAAGCGAATCAATCGCCATGCGCAAGTCGTCCAGGCATTCCTGCAACACATCGCGCATTTCATCCTGGCTCAAAGGCTTGGTTTCGCTCAGGTTCAGGGCCGACACCAAACTGGAACCCACCCCATCGTGAATGTCTTGCATAATGCGTCGGCGCTCATCGTCCTGGGCCCGTTGTTGCTCAATTTTGCGCAACAAATTGAATTGTCGAAACAGTTGTTGTTCGCGAACTGCCAGTTCGGAATTCAGCGAGTCATTGGATGATTTCAATTCTTGCAGCAAGCCGCGATAGCGCCTGAAAATAATCCAGCAAGCGCATACAAACAGCAAAATACCGGTGTACTGCGACAGCAGTATGGATTCGATGGGCAGCAGGTTCAGCATGGTGGCCAAATCCCGAATGCTGAGCAACACAAACAGCAGGGAGCTACAGCCCAGAATGGCGCCTTCGAAATTGCGTGCGCGCCAGGAATGGCTTAGCAAAATCAAATTCAACACAAACACCAGCGGGATGATTGGCAACAGCAACCAGAATGTGAAATTCAGGATTTGCTCGCTGCCTGCAGCAAAGGTGAGCAGAGAAACCGTCACCGCATAGGTTAGCAAACCCTTCGGTATCCAGTTCCAGCCAAGTTTCATGTAGCGGATCAGGAAAAGCCCGTACAGGCAGGCAAACCACGCATGCAGGCTGTGCACCAGTTGACCCCATTGCGCATGGGGCAGGGGCGTCCAGTCCATGAAATATCCGGTGTTGCGAATGGCAAACACGATCACGGCAAGGCTGAAAAAAAAGAACCCTTCCTGTTCCCGAAAAACCCTGGAGAAAGCCAGCAGCAAAAGGCCGCTGACAAAGGCCACCAGTGTGGCCAGCATCGACCCGGTGACCTGCCACCTGTAAGACGATTCATACATTGGCTCGAGCGTGTCATTGGGGCCCAGCCACAGTCGACCAAGGCCACTGCGATAGTTTTTGTAGCCGGCCACCTGAATCAGCAAGGTGTTTTGGCCAGTGGAAAGAAGGTCGGGTGAAAACTGAAACAGGTAAGGGTAGTTCCAATGCCGCGTAACCTCGCCCTCCAGGGTGCCCAGTCCGCCAATCCAGTGTCCGTTCAGGTAAGCGTGCGCGTTCATGATCGCCCTGGGCAAGAACACGGTGTTGGGGGTGGGTTTGGCCGGATCCAATCGAAAGTCGATCTGGTACCAACCTTGGCCTTCAAAGCCGGGTTGGGTGGTGTCCCAGGAATCGGGCAGCATCACGGTTTTCTTGGCATTCAGCGACATCACGTCGGCTGCGCTCAGTGCGGAATTGCTGGAGAACAGCACTTTGGCGTGATCAAACAGATAGGCTTGCGCTTTGGCATTGTCATCACCCAGGCCGGGCAGGGGGGCGTTGAACGTGCCCCACAAGGCCACCAGCAGGGTGATTGCGAACAACAGGGAAAAACGCCAGGCAAACAGGCGATCAACGGGTTCCGGGTTCAAAGGTCGAGCAAGCCCAGAAGAGTGGCTTCGTAGACTGCTTCTGACCTGCTGTGAACATGCAGTTTTTTGTAAATTCGCTTCACATGCGTGGCTACGGTGTGGGTAGAAATTCCCATTTGAGCTGCAATTTCCTGCGCTGTGAACCCGCGTGCCACTTGTTGAATGACTTTCAATTCCCGGTCGGTGATGCTGCAGGCTTTTTGTGACTCATCCTGCCCGGTTTTCGCTTGTAAAAAGTCGCTGTCGGCAGGCCGTGCTGCCTGCATTTTTGACAACAACTGGCGGGCAATCAAGGGGCTGATGGGCGAACCACCATTGGCCACTTCCAGAATGTGCTCAATCAGTTCCTCGTTGGAATAATCTTTGAGCAGATAGCCGCTTGCGCCTGCCTCAAGGCTTCTCACCACATGGTCTTCATCACCGAAAGCCGTAATCACCAGGCATTCTGTTTCAGGCTTGTGTTTGCTAAGCCATTCAATCACCTCAATTCCGGAGGAATCGGGCAAACCCAAGTCGATCAGGGCGACTGTGGGGTTGGTCATGAACAGCAGGGAATAGGCGTCTTGAACAGTGCTTGCCACCCCCAGCAATTTCATTTGCGGTGAGGAATCGATAACGCGGGTCAGGTGGTCTTGCGTGGCTGGTTCGTCCTCGATCAGGATCACACCAATAGGCTTGGATTCAAACTGATCAAGGTCTCGCGCGTTCATGGTTGGCCGGTTTCGGTATTCAAGGGTAATTTGAGCAGAAAACAGGTGCCATGTCCCACTTCAGTGGACATTTCAATGTTGCCTCCCAGTGAAGCCGCACGTTGTTTGAGGTTCTTCAAGCCCCTGCCGTGTCGGCTCCTCTCCAGCACAAATCCTACGCCGTTGTCCCGAATCTGAACACCCACATATTTTGGTCCCCTTGAAACATGAAGGCTTACCTCGCTGGCGTTCGCATGTTTCAAAATATTGGTGAAAATTTCCTGAACCATGCGCAAAACATGCAGGCAGTTCCGGGCGTCCAGGTAAGGCACGGGTGGTATGTCTTCATCGACCACCCAATGCAGTCGAATGCCGGCACTTCGCATATTGTCTGCGATTCGGTAGCGAAAGGCGCCCAGAAGGGTGGTCAGGTCTTGCTCAATCGGCTCCAGTGAATCAATTGTCAATTGCAAATCCCGCAGGCCCGATTCAAGCAGGTTCAAGGTACTTTTTCTGTTGAAGTTGGAAGATTGCAGGTGGTGAATGGCAGCCACAAGGTGGGCGCCCAAGCCGTCGTGCATGTCCGCCATCAAGCGTTGGCGCTCAGCCATTTTCACTTTTTCTTCATCGGTTTTTTGCATACGCTGGTATTGCGTTGCCAATTCAACTTCCCGCTCCATCAGGCGGCTTTGAAGTGTCTCGTTAAAACGGTCCGATTCAGCCAGCAGACCGCTGTAGCGGTCAATCAGGAAGTAACTCATGGCCAGAAACATGGCAATGCCCATGTACTGATTCAAGAAGTAACCATCGAACGGCAAAATACCCGCGAGGAATAGCAGGTCGGACAAACTCAAAGCCATGTAGCACAGCAAGCCAAAGCCGAAAGCGTGCGGTGCCAGTGATTGTTTGTTGTTTCCATGCCTAATCAGCAGCACTACATTCCAGCTGTACATGCACAGGCCAAGAATGCCGTAATAGCCCACCAGTCGCAGTGCCCAGTTCTCATTGATGAACAGCAAAACCGGAAAACTGAGGGTGTAGGCCCACCATATTTTCCACTCCAGCCTTGGTTTGGGCACCCTGCAATAAAGAAGTATCAGCAATACGATTGCACTGGCAAACACCAGCAAGCCGCCTTGGGTAATCTGGATCCACAAACCATGTTCAAAGGGCGGCACCGTGGTCAAAAATGCCAGGTTCCGAATGCCCCACAAAAAGCAGGTGGCGGCAAGTAACGTGAGCAGTCCACTGCGCGTTTTGCCCATTCCGATCAGTATGGTCAACACAATACCCGCACCCAATACAAAGGCCGTGCTGAGGTAAACCGAAGTCACCTGGACTTCATAACGCGAACGGTAGGCTTCGCGCAAATTTTCGTCTGAACCCAGCCAGATCGATGACAAGCCTGCCAGGTAGTCTGGAAACGCGCGCACTTGAATGGCCAGCGTGTTTTTGCCCGGCTGAAGTGCCTTGGCCCCCAGGTTCACGATCTGCGGGCGGTTCCAGTTGCGCTCGGCATATGCACCAGTTAACGGGCCATAGAATGCGACGCGATCGCCATTGAGATACACCTCTGCATTCATGGCAAAGCGGGGTATGTAAATTGCCTCAATCCGGCTGTCGCTGGCCACGTTGAAATCCAGTTCATACCAGTAAAACCCGCCAGGGCCGCGCAGCATGTCGTCAATTCTGTGGGGCAGCAGCACCACGGGAGCGTTGGCCAGGTGCGCAGGTGGGCTGGTTTGGTAGTCGGTGTGCGCTGCAAAGCGTGCCATGGTTAATTCAATGGCGGCGGGGTCGCTGGGTATGGCTTTGGCAATTTGGTAATACAACACGGCCGCACCACTGAGTGCAATCAGCACGGCCAATGCATAGAAAAAGCCGAGTCGCTTTACCCAATTGGATGCGGGCGTTAATTGTGCGCTTGGCATTGTTTCAGCAGTCTTTCAGATTGATCAATCCCAAGGCATTGGCGCGATGAACAGCGCTGGTGCGGGAGTTTACCGCCAGTTTTTTGTAAATACGTTTAATGTAGGTGCTGATTGTGTTGATGGAAACACCCAGAATGTCTGCGATTTCAGCTTGCATGAAACCCTTGGCCACCATCTCAAGCACCTGTTGTTCCCGCTCGGACAGGGGGGTGAATTCATGCGTGGCAGTTGATTTGCTGGTGGGTAGTTGATCGGGTGTGGCGACACCGCGAAAACGGTTCAGCAGCCGCCGCGCAATCACCGGGCTGATGGGTGAACCGCCTGCGCGCAGTTGTTTCAATCGGTCCAGAATGTCTGCGGTGCGTGTGTCTTTGGTCAGGTAGCCTGTGGCCCCCGCCTCAATACTTGAAATCACATGTGATTCATCACCAAACACGGTCAATACCATGCTTTCGCAACCAGGCAGGTGCTGGTGAATGTGCGCGATCAATTCCAGCCCGCTGCCATCGGGTAAGCCCAGGTCAACCAGTACTACATCGGGTTGCAGTTGTTCAACCACGATCATGGCTTCTTTCAGGGTGTAGGCCTGTCCGACCAGGTTCAGCTCAGGGTGGGTTTCAATGCCCAGGCGCAGCGCTTGTTGTATGCGCTCGTCGTCGTCCACCAGCATCACGCGGATGGTGTCTTGTCCAATTTCTGTTCTGCTTTGTATGTTCATTGGATCAGTTGGTTGACTTCAATAATCGGCATCATCACAGCCAGTACAATCAATAACACAATCAGGCCCATCACCAAAATAAGTATGGGCTCCATTAAGCTGGTCAGCCACATGGCTTTGCGTTCCACTTCGGTGCGTTGGCTTTCCGAGGCACGCTCCAGCATGGCAGCCAGCTGCCCCGTGGCCTCGCCGCTGGCCACAAGGTGGGTGAGCACTGGCGGAAACAGGCCGCTTTTGCCCATGGCTTTGCTCAAGCCACTGCCTTCTTTCACGCGCTCCTGAACATCGATCATGGCCAGCTGCAATGCGCTGTTGCCCAAGGTGCGGTTGGCCGCAGCCAGCGCCTTCAAAATGGGAACACCGCTGCCCACCAGTATCGACAGCGTGGAAGCCAAACGCGCAGTGTTCACTGCCCGCACAAAAGGGCCAACCACCGGGATGGTCAGCACGGCTTCATCAAACTTCAGCTTGAAGGCTTTGTTCTTCAGCGCGTTGCGAAACAGGTAAATGGCAATTGCAAGCGCAAGGGCCATCAGCCATCCCCAATCGCGCAACAAGTCGGACAAGGCGATCATCACCACGGTCAAGGTTGGCAAAGCCTGGTTGTTGCTTTCGAACACCGACACCACCTGTGGCACCACATAGGTCAGCAGACCAATCACCACCATCAAGGCGACCACCGTCACAATGGCTGGGTAAATAAAGGCGGCACTCACTTTTTGTTGCAAGGCCTGGCGGGCTTCCAGTGCGTCGGCCAGTTTGGACAGCACGCCACCCAAATCACCGGTATTTTCACCCGCAGCCACAGTGGCCACATACATTTCAGGGAAGGCTTTTGGGTACTGCGCCAGTGCCTGGCTTAAGGGTGTGCCAGAAACCACTTCAGAACGAATGCTGTTGATGCGTTCCCGTATCAAGGGTTTCTCAGCCTGTTCAACCAATGCCGCCAAAGCTTGTGCCAATGCCAAACGGGCTTGCAGCAGGCTGGCCAGCTGGCGGGTCAACAGCACCACTTCACGGTTGCTCAGTTCCCGGTCAAAACGCCCGGCTTTCTTGCCGGTCATCTTGGCGCTGCCCACCTCAACGACTTCAATTGGGGTCATGCCCTGCATGCGCATTTGGTTGCGCGCGGCGCGGGGCGAATCGGCTTCCATCGAGCCTTTGACTGTTTTGCCTTGGGCGTTTAATGCCTCGTATCGAAAAACGGCCATGTGTGGTTAATCTCTCGTCACTCGAAGCAGTTCTTCCAGTGTGGTGGTGCCTGTGTCAACCCAGCGTTGGCCGTCTTCCCTCATGTTCTTCATGCCCTTGGCCTGCGCGCGTTGGCGCATTTCTGCTTCCGAGTTTTCGTTGTGCACCATGGTGCGCAATTCATCGTCGATGGTGAACAATTCGTACACGCCGGTTCGGCCAATGTAGCCTGTGTGGCCGCATTGGTCGCAGCCATTGGCATGCCAGTGGGTCGCGCCTTGCTCGTCCACGGTGCTTGTTTTGCAGTGGGGGCACAGGCGGCGCACCAAGCGCTGGGCCAACACGCCCAACAGGCTGGAGGACAGCAAAAATGGTTCAACACCCATGTCGACCAAACGCGTTACTGCGCTCACCGAGTCGTTGGTGTGCAAAGTGGCCAACACCAGGTGACCCGTCAGCGAAGCCTGCACCGCAATTTGCGCAGTTTCAAGGTCGCGGATTTCACCGATCATGATCACGTCGGGGTCCTGGCGCAAAATGGCGCGCAAGGCCTTGGCAAAGGTCATGTCGATTTTGGCATTCACAGGGGTTTGGCTGATGCCGGGCAAGTCGTATTCGACCGGGTCTTCCACCGTCATCACATTCGTGGTGGATGAATCAATTCGCGACAGCGCGGCATACAGCGTGGTGGTTTTACCCGAACCTGTTGGGCCTGTGACCAAGATAATGCCGTGCGGCATATTGCACAGACGATCCATTTCCTTCAGGGTGTGCTCTGGCATGCCCAGTCGGCTCAGTTCAAGCCGGCCCGCTTCTTTGTCGAGCAAACGCAGCACGGCGCGTTCACCGTGGCCTGTGGGCAAGGTTGAAACCCGCACGTCCATCGGCTTGCCGCCAATGCGCAGGGTGATTCGGCCATCTTGTGGCAATCGCTTTTCAGCAATGTCCAGGCTGGCCATAATCTTGATACGTGAAATAAGGGCGGAGTGCAGTTCTCGGCGAGGTTGCAACACATCCCGCAGGGTGCCGTCGACGCGGAAGCGAACTGCTGAATGGGTTTCGAACGCTTCGATGTGAATATCCGATGCGCCATCTCGGCTGGCCTGGGTCAACAAGGCGTTGATCATCCGGATAATCGGCGCGTCATCCTCGGTTTCCAGCAGGTCTTCAACTGCTGGAATGTCTTGCATCAACTGGTCCAGGTCCAGGTCGCCCGCCACCTCGTCGGCCACGGCCGCTGCACTGGTTTCCTGGTTCGAATACGCTTGATTGATCGTTTTTTCCAGCACCACAGCATCTTCACAAAACACCCAGTCGATCGGGCAGGGTGCCACACGCTGCGCTTCAATCAGTGCATGGCTGGGCGTGCGTGGGCTGAAAGCCAGGCGCCATTGATCGGCATGTGCGTCCAGGCACAGCACCTGGTTTTGTCGCGCAAAACCGTAGTGCAAACGGGCAACAGTTTGTGGGTTGAAGCGCAGCTCGCTCAAGGCTTGTTACCTCCAGTGGGCGCTGTGCCCAGGTTCGAGCTGGTTTCATTGCCGCTGCCGCGTACAATGCGCCCGCCATTGGGGCCTACATCGGAATTGCTGCTGCTTTCCCCTGCGCGTGGAATCACCAAAATGCGATTGCTTGGCGTCAGGTTGATTGAATCAGCATTGTTTTGAGCCGGGGCCACCGCGTTGGGGCGCGCTATATCGGCAGGTCGGCGGCTTGGCAACACTGGGGCTTCCATATTGGGCAAGCCAAAGCGTTTTTCGGGCTGGTTTTCCTGTTGCAACTGGCGCATGTAGTCGTAGCGGTTCGTCACAATGCTTTGGGCCTGGTCCTCGTTGCGCACCACCACGGGCCGCAAAAACACCATCAAGTTGGTTTTCTGGCGGCGTCGGTTGTCGTAGCGGAAAAACTGCCCCAGCACTGGCACATCGCCCAAGCCCGGCACCTTTTCCTCATTGCCTGTTACCCGGTCTTCCACCAAACCACCCAGCACAATGATGTTCCCGGTTTCGACCAGCACATTGCTTTCAATGGAGCGTTTGTTGGTGATGATGCCCGACACATTGGTACTGTCCAC
Organism: Limnobacter alexandrii; assembly: GCF_005871185.1. Classification (GTDB taxonomy): domain Bacteria; phylum Pseudomonadota; class Gammaproteobacteria; order Burkholderiales; family Burkholderiaceae_B; genus Limnobacter; species Limnobacter alexandrii. The sequence continues at coordinate 301,169 of NZ_SWKN01000006.1, read as the reverse complement.
CACCGAACTCACTTCCTGGAAAATCCCCAGCTTCACGATGCCGCCTTCAGACACCTGCGGCTTCACGCGCAAGGTCAAGCCCACGTCCTGTCGCTCAATGGTCTGGAAGGGGTTTACAGTTGCGCCGTTGCCACCGCTGTTGGTGAATTGGCCGGTGATGAAAGGCACGTTCTGGCCAATTACAATTTTGGCCTCCTCGTTGTCCAGCGTCAGAATATTCGGTGTGGAAAGAATGTTCGCATTGGCCTTGCTTTCCAGTGCCCGCGCCAAAAAGCCCAGGTTGGAAATGGTGCCAATGCCTGGAATATTCACCTGTCCGTCAATCACGCCGATGTTCAAACCGCGGCCCACCGAACCCAGGTTGGTGGCTGCGCCCAGAATATTGCTGCCTGAACCTGGGTCATTGAAGTTGGTGCCGCCGATTACGCGCACACCGTCCGCACCCACGCCCGACAAGCCCTGAAACTGAATGCCAAACTCGGCTGCTTTGTCAGTGGACACTTCAACAATGAGGGACTCTACAAACACTTGTGCGCGGCGCACATCCAGCTTTTCGATGATGGAGCGCAGGTTGCGGTAAATCGGTTCGGGCGCGGTGATAATCAGCGAATTGGTGGAAGGGTCGGCCTGCACAATGCCGCCGTTGTTCAAATCCACATTGCCGGAAGCCGCGCTCAATTGCCCGCTGGAAGTACCACCACCCAATGAGGAGCCCAAGCTGCTGCCACCGCCCAAGCCAGGGCTGCCATTGGTAACGTTGCGCGTGCTGTTGTTGGTATTCGATGTGTCGCCCAATCCACCTGCCAAGCCGCCGCCAGAAAGCGAGCTCAATCCCGATGAACTGTTGTCAGAAATCGGACTGCTGCTGAGCACCGCTTGCAGTGTTTTCGCCAGCTTGGCCGCTTCGGCGTTTTTCAGGTACACCACCCACACATTGCCAGGCTGTTTGGTGGGCTGGTCCAGCTTGGCAATCAAGGCCTTCGCGAGGTTCAATCGCGCCTTGCTGGGCGTGCGCAGTAATAGTGAATTGGTGCGGGGGTCTGCCATCACGGACAAACGCTGCCCTGCATCCACGGCAGCGCCGGTTCCCCGGTTGCCTTCATCCAGCATGCGGCCCAATATGGCAGCCAAATCCACAGCCAGTGCATGTTCCAGCGGAACTACTTCCAGGTCTCCGGAGTAAGGGCCATCAATGCTGGCAATAATTCGGGCAATTCGTTGCAGGTTGTCTGCGTAATCGGTAATCACCAGGGTGTTGTTGTTGGGATAGGCGGCAATGGTGTTGTTCGGTGCAATCAAGGGGCGCAGCACCGGAACCAGTGCAGTGGCCGATTCATAGTTCAACTGAAACACCTGGGTCACGATTGCATTGCCGCTTTGGTTCATCGCGCGGCGGGGGTCGACACTGTCGGCTTGCACCTTGGCATCGTTTTCGGGCAACACACGGGCAATTCCACCACTTTCCACAATGGTGAAGCCTTGCAGGCGCAGCGCCGCCAGCAGCGCATTTTTCGCATCGGCTGCGCTCAAGGGTTCAGGCGACACCAGTGAAATGGTGCCGCGCACGCGCGGGTCAACCACAAAGGTTTGATTGGTAAACGAGCCAATTGCACGCACCACCGCATCAATGTCGGCGTTCACAAAGTTCAGTGCAAACTTGTCTTCCTGGCTGTTTTGTACCCGTGCCGTGCTTTGAAGGTTCAGGTTTTGTGCATGGCCTGCAACACCCAATCCCAAGCCCATAGAGGCCAGCGCAATGCTCAAAAGCGAGCGTTTCATTTGTCCCATGCGTGCAGTGTTCAAGCTCACTGTTCCTTTTATTTTTGCTTCTTTCATCAAAATACACCCAAGCGATAGCGATCGCCTTCAAGTCGTCCCATCTGGCTGAGCAAGCCTGTCAACGCATCCTTGCTGCGTTCCTGTGCACTGGCATACCCATTGAATACAAATCGTTGTCCGTTTGTCCACTGACCATTTCCCTCCAGCATCAAGGGGCCTTTGTTGGTCGCCAGTGTCATGTCTATTCTTGTATCAGGATTTCCTGTCACGGTGATGACATATTCACCCAAGGGTCGAATGCTGGCCAGCGCCGATTGCGCATCCAGCCATTTCAGTGTGGCATTCATGTTCTTGCCGCTTTCCCATTCAAGCCAGCTTAACTGCAACAGCCCCTCGGGTCGAATGGTATTGAATGGTGCGCCTGTTGCCCCCAGCCAGGCTGCGGGCATTCGAAGTTCTCCACCACTGACAGTAATACCTGCGCCATTGAATCCCAGATGCAAAGGCTGTACGAATTTTGGATGTGTTACTTCAATGGCCAGCCAACCAGCGTCGCTGCCCAACTTCAGCCGCCAGGCCAGTGCCTCCGGAATGGCATACACCCGTGCCCCATCCGACAAACCCAACTGCATTTGCCCGGCCCACACCGAACCGTTGCTGCCAAGCACCCGCACCTTACCGTCGCTTGCTGATTCAATGCTGCCGGACACGGCATACACCGGGTAATTCCACACCAGCACCGCCAGGGCAATCAAGGCAAACGGCCACAAGCCTCGCAATCGTTTCATTGGGGCGCGCCTGCATTGCCCTGGTTGGCTGGCAACAAGGTTACATAACCTTTCAACACCCCGGCTTCCACTTTCTCGACTTCGGCCAAATTCAAATTAATGCTGGAAATGGCCTCTGCGCGCGCCATCCAGGCCAAAAAGCCACTGGCCGACACATTGTTGAACTCCACACGAATGTCGCCCTCTTCGGTGCGCACCAATGCGGCCTGCTCTGCAATGCCTTGTTCGTCGAGCAGTTGTTGCAGGCGGGCCTGCAAATCGCTCTCGGGTACGACAACTCTCGAGCGTGCGCCGCGCAGGGCTTCAAGGTCTTGCGCAGCGCGCATCACCTGGCCAGCTTTGTCCACCAGCGCAGCCTGGTTGGCTGGTCCTTGTTGTATGGTCAGTAAGGCTGGTTCGATCAGAACAAACCAGGCAATCAGAATGGCCGCCAACGCGCCACCGTAAGTCACCAGTTTTCGTTCCCTGCTGTTCAGTTGGTCCAGTTGGGCTTGCGCCTTGTTCAGGAAGTCAGTGGGTTTCATCGCGCAACTCCCTTCTTTACTTGCAGCACTGGCAAGTTGGATTGCGCACCAATCAGCCACTTGGCCTCCAGCCTTCTGGCCTTGAGTTTTTGCAAAGCGGCACCTTGCTGGTCTTCAGAAACATTGGCGTTGAACCGAACACTGAGTGTGTTCTCAGCCCAGGCAAAATCGACCATGCTGTTAAAAGGCGCTTGCTCCATGGCCAGCCCCACCTCGTGCAGCAGGGCGCTTGCACCCTGGGCATTGCTGGTGTCCAGCCCGGCGTTCAGGTTGCGTTTTTCTCGTTCAATCAACAGCAGGGGGTCGGCCACCATGGGCGTGTTGGGCAAGGCCTGTGCATAGCTTTCCGCAATCTGCGCTTCAATGGCGGCGTTGGCGTTTTCAATTTTGAAGGCCAATGCATTCAAGCCCAGCACCGCAACAGCCAACAACACCGCGGCAGGGGCAAGCAATTTGCGCAAGCCAGCCTGGTTGGCCATGGGGCGCATGCCCATTTTTCGAAGTTCGTCCGCGTTCAACAGGCTTTTGTTCAACAGCTTTGGCAGGGGCTCGACCGGTGCTTTGGCACTGGCCCGAATTTTATTTTCACCCATGGCACCGTCCACCTGGGTGTTCAGCCACGCGTGGTCAGTGTTACTCAACTCAATTACGGGGGCGCCGGTTTGTTGCAATCGGCGTTGCAGCATCACTTTCAACACGGCGGGTTGGGTGGCGGGGGTCAGCAGGGGAGTGTCAATGCCATCGACCAAAATAAAATCTTGTCCGCTCAGCCATGCCGCGCCCTCGCTTCCGGTGCGTTCACGCAGTGTTTCGCAGCTCAAGCCTGCCAACTTCAGCCCTTGTTGTGCACAGCTGCTGACAATGCTGCGTGCGCGTGTTTTGCCCAGCACGGCGGCCAGCTTCGCGCCGCCCAGATGGTTGGGCAGGTTGGGCCAAAGGCTTACGTGGTTTTCTTCAGGTTCATTGAGCAAATAAGGTTCAACCAGAAAGGGCAGCGCCTCTTTCAGTTTGTTACCAGTCAATTTTGGCGGCACCACGGCAAACAGGCCCACTTCGGTGGGGTTCACCAAGACCAGGCAAGGCATGTCCTTCGGTAGCTTGTTCAGGGCTTCTTCGCCACCATGCAATTTGTCGCCACTTCGGGCCAGCACTTCGTAACGCAGGCGAATCATGCGGCCTTCTTCTTCCGCACGGGTTTGGTCCAGGGCTTTTGGCCACCAAATCACCAACAAGGGTTGGTTGTTATTCAATTATTGTCTCCACATCACATACACGCGCTGGTCTCTTCGCTCAAGCAAAGCCCGGGTCCGAATCAACGCTTCCTCTACCTGTGCAGTGCCTTCTACCAGGAAGTAATTGCTTCTCACGGTTATTAAATCATTGTTTATGGTCACATTTGCATTCAGGGCAGCCCGAATATCGGCCACATTTCTGAAAGTGACTCTTTCACGTTGGGCCAGCAGTCGCTGGGCATCGCTAAAACTCATTTCTTCTACTACTGCGTAAAGCACCTCGGCAGATGCAGTGTTGGCATTTACCGCACTCGCTTTGGGCAAAATGGCGACATAAGGGCGCAACTGGTTCCAGGTTTCCTCAGAGATTCCGTACTTGCCGCGAAACTCTTCCCAACGCAAAGCCGGTTCAATGGGTGGGGCGTTGGGGTCAATTCCTTGCTCTTCGGGGTTGGCCAGTTTTGGCATGAACATGCTGCTCAAGGTTTGCACCAGCAAGTTGCGCTGGTCCGCAGGCACGCTCAGCAGGTCGCACAGTTTGGTAAAGCCAGCCAGCCAAATTTGCTGGCGTGGGTTGTCAGCACCCAGGTTGCGCAGGTTAAAGCGCCCTTGTGCATCCTCAATTCGCCCGGTCAACACCACCTCGCGGTCATCCACGTCAGTGGCGTTTTCTTCCTTGCGCATCAAACCCTCGTTGATGCGGCTTTCTGCCAAGGGCACAGCCCAAGGCTCAGTCAAAGTGTCAGTGGTAGACACCCTCGCGTCTTCGCGCAAAATAACACGGGCCCAATCTACACCGCTGCGGCTAACAGCATCCGCCTGGTCGCGTGCAGCAGCCACTGAAATGGTTTTGGCGGTTGCAAACAGATTCCAGATCAAAGGGCTTACTGCCAGTGTGCACAGCACTACAATAAACAGCGCCATGACCACGGCTGCGCCTTGTTGCCTTGGGGCTCGAGTCAATTGCATCAGTACACCCCGCCTGTTAAAAACACCCGCGTTACAGCCTGGTTGTTGGGTTGGGTCAAGCTGATTTCAACCGCCCGTACCAGGCTTTGCACGGCCTGCCCTTCAGGTGTTCCCGGTGTTTCGCCCTCTCCGCTCTCGGGGGGGCGCTGTGCCGGGCTGCCGCTGTTCAACTGCAAAGCGGGCCCTTGCAATTCAAGATCGGTGCGTTCTTGAACAATGTGGTTGCCAAATATCACGGGGCTACTCCAGCCGCCCGGTTCCCGCAGAAGGCGCACCTGCATGCCACGGGTGGCAATCGGGTCGCTGATCGAGGGTTGCTCAGGGTTCAGCTCGCGCCGGGCAATTCGCAGCAAGTTGGTGCCGTCCAGCACCCATTCCACACGCTCCCGGTAGGCGGGTTCGCTGGTGTTGCGCTGGGTAAACTGAATCAGCAGGCCATTGCCGGTTACTTCAATCAAATCGCTTTCCGGGGTGGGCGCCTCCAGCGTCAGCTCAAGCGCACCCAGGTCTTTCTCAAATTGCGACAACACCGCCGATACAGTTTGAATTTGCTCATCCACTTCGGTCACCCGGTTGGCCGAGCGCAGCACCTCTTGCAAACCCTGCCAGGACAAAATCGAGATCACCGACACAATGCCCAAGGCGATCAGCACTTCCAACAGTGTGAAACCTTGTGCGTTTTTACTCATGGCGCACTACTCAAGAAAATCACCAAGCGTGCAAGTTGATTGCCTTGGGCACCCTCAAAGGCGTCCAGCACCTGAATTTCCACCCGTCTGAAATTCGGGTTTGGGGTATTTGAAATTTCAACCCGGCACACGAAACGGAAATTGCCCTGTGGGCAGGCTTGTTGTGCTGTTTGTGCGCTTGGGAAAACACCGGACACCCGAATGAAGTTGGCCGCATTCTTTGCGCTCCACTGCGCATACTGCCGCTTGATCATCTCGTCCTGCTGAATATTCAAATTACCCGCGGCCTTCAGGCAAGCGATCAAGGCCACAGCAATAATGGTCATTGCAACCAATGCTTCAATCAGGGTAAAACCGCGCTGCTGTTTCATAGGCGCTGACTGCCCCTGTTCAGCACCGTGTTGGGTTTGCCCACCTTGAACACCCCACTGGCCTGGCTTTCCAGCACCACTTGAACCTGGTTGCGTTGAAGCACAATGGCCTGGCGTTTCAGGCCAGCCTGGCTTTCCAGGGTCAGGAATTTGTTCTCCAGGCCCTCATTAATCAGGGTTACCTTGAAGGGACCGTTGTCCCAAAGGCGAGGGCGTAGCAGGGGTTCCGTGCTTACTGGCACCCAACGGCTGCCGGTGAATTCCTCAAAGGTATAGCCTTCATCGCCGGCCACAAAGCGAATGTCTTTGGATTTCAGAAGGGATTCTTGCTGGGCAATGCGCAGCAGTTGCGACAGCTTTTTGGCGTCAGACTCCAAGTAATTGGAGTCGCCGGGTGTGCCGCGCACCACAATAAGGCCAGCGGCGATCGACAAAACGACGATCACCACCAGCAGTTCAAGCAGGGTGAAACCCTGCTTAGAGACTCCAGGAACCAATGTCGGCATTCACGCCCTCACCACCGGCTTTGCCGTCTGCGCCAAAGCTCATCACATCAACTTCGCCATTGATGCCCGGGCTCAAAAACTGGTAGTTGCTGCCCCAAGGGTCAACTGGCAGGCGAGACAAATAACCGCCCTGCTTGTAATTGCGTGGCACGGGTTCTGTTGTCGGGAGAGTCACCAACGCTTGCAAACCCTGCTCAGTGGTTGGGTAGCGGCTGTTGTCCAAGCGGTACAGGTTAAGGGCCTGCATCACCGAGGCAATGTCCTGCTTGGCAGCAACCACGCGGGCTTCATCCGGGCGACCCATAATCTTTGGCACCACCAGGGTGGCAAGAATGCCAAGAATGACTACAACCACCATAATTTCAATCAGGGTAAAACCCTTGTTTTGTTTTTTGCCTTGAAGCGAATTTAGTTTTTTCATAAACAACCGTAGAAAAGATCCAGAATTATCCTTGCTGAAGGTTACACCCATTTTATGAATATTTGACAGCAGCTCGCACCACCCTTGCACGCAGCACAAAATCCCCCCGCTTTCGGGTAATCGGTAAAACCTTTACCCTTGTCACGTAAATAGGGTCTTTCTTAGGTGTTCTTGCATGCGCATACTGCTGATGTGGGCAACCAAGGTTGCCGACAACCCTTGAAGCATGGCTTAAAAACCGGTCACCCTTGCGGGTTGTCCGGTTTTTTTTTGAATCTGGCCCTTCTCGCGGGTTATGATGCTTTCCAACGTGTCACTTCACTACGCCCCATGAAACTTGCACTGAAAAACCCTGTTGCCCAGTTCAGCTTGTCGCCAAGGCTGGTCCAGGCCTTGCGCATGGCGCTTTGGCTAAGTGCAGTGGGCCTGGCTGTGTGGGTGCTCATCAAATTGTTTGCGCCCGCACCTGTGGTGGCCCCGGCCATGCCTGCGCAGGCTTCGGCCAATTATCAAATTGACCAGTCGCCTGAAGCTCGGCTCATGGGTGTTGAAACTGCCGGTGGCCTTACTCCGCCATCGGTGAATTTGTTGGGTGTTTTTGCCAACAGCGACGGCAAGGGGGCCGCGGTGATGTCAATTGAAGGGCAGCCAGCGCAGTCGAGGCGTGTGGGTGATGAAGTGGCCAACGGCTGGACACTGGAAGAAGTAGGCCCAACCTTCGCAGTCATGCGTCGCAGTGGGCAGCGGCATCAGGTCAATTTGCCCATTCTTGAAGCAGACCCCAATTTACTGCGTCGCGTGCCTGCCAACGGCTAAGCACCTGCGCCAATCAGGGTTTGGGTCAAGGCCTTGCCGTCAGCATCCTGAATTTCAATTTTTGCGGGTTGCCAGTTCAAGTCTTTGGCATACCAAATGCGCACAATCTCATCGCCAGCTTCTTCGGGCTTGGTCTCAAATTGCAGCGTGCTTACCCTGCGTTCGCCGTTGCCCAAATCCAGGGTCAATTCTTCTGTTTTCTTTAAAACAAACACCTCGTTGGCCACGCGCCCGGTGCTCATCACGCGCATGGGCAAAGTGTCGCCAGCTTTCAAGTCAGCGTTGCAGCGCAATCGGGCTGCAATCTGATAAATCATGCTGATACGGTCTTGCAGGCCTTTTTCATAAGGCGCAGATTCGCCATTGCGCTTGAACATCACTTGCTGGGTTTCTGCATTCAGCATGCTTTCAGCCACCGGTTTTTTACCGCGCTGCTCGGCATAATAAAGGGGTGTCAAGCCCAATTGCGGGTCCACAAGCCCCTCGCTTTTCTGGGTCAGCTGCCCTGAATACAGCAACGCCAGGAAGCCTTTGGCCTGTGAGGTCGACTCCAGTTTGTACTGTGTGCCCGCCACCCGAATTTTGTGGGTGCTGATCGCCAATTCGCCAGGAATTTGACTGTGCGTCAGTGAAAACCGCAGGTCTGAATCAATCACTTGCTTGCCCATGCCCTTGCATGTGGCATCGGCTGCCATAGCCGCTCCCGAGGTGCCCAAGCAAAGCAGGGCAGCAGCACCGATTTTGAACATTGTTTTTTTGGTTTTATTCATCGCTTCACAATACCTTCCAGATAACCTTCGTCTTTGCTGAAAATGCTCAGGCATTCTCGCCGGGGAGCCTGGCCCATGGGGGCGGCAGACACATGCACCCATTTGCCAAACTCCAGAATCAGTTGATCAAATTCACATGGCAATTGTGCAATCGCCGCAGCCAATTCACCGGGGCTGCCAAATTCAGGGCACACCACATCTGCTGCCAGCCCCGCACAGTGCTGTGAGTTGGGCACGCCACCCACCTTTTCATTCAGGGCCTCTGCCCTGAAACCACTGTTAATCTTTAACGCACCAGGGCGAATATTCAGGGACCTTTGAATATCGCCCAGCAAGGCCGACAGCCTGCTCAGGTTGTCCAGCAATTCTGGCGGGCAGCTGTTGTCTAGACCGCACCGCAGGGCGGTGTCAGAATGGCACAAGGTGTCCTGACAAAATTCAGGATGAAAACTCAACTTCAGGTTCATTCGTTTTGCGCATTCGTTATATTCGTCGTCCCCATGCGGGTTTGTCTGGCAAAGTGTATTTGCTCGATCTAGACAACACCCTGCACCATGCATCCACCCACATTCTGCCCGAGATCAACCGGCAAATGACACACTACCTGGCTGAGCACCTTGAATTGGACCATCAACAGGCCAGCGAGTTGCGCACCCAATACTGGCTTCGTTATGGCGCAACCCTCTTGGGCATGATGCGCCATCACCAAACCAACCCGCATCACTTTCTGGCCAGCACCCACCGTTTCGAGGGCTTGAAAAAACTCAGCTCTCGCCACGGCAGTGTGCCGCACCGCTTGGGCAAACTACCCGGCCTGCGCATTATGCTCACCAATGCACCTCGCGCTTACGCCGTGGCCTTGTGCAAGGAAATGGGCTTGTACCGGCACCTGCACGCGGTCATCGCAATTGAAGACATGGTAGTGCATCAAACCTGGCGGCCAAAGCCTACCAATATTTTGTGGCCAAACTTGAAAAGCAAATTAAAGGGAAAGCGGGCTTTGCTGGTAGACGACACCTTTGGGCACCTAGAGCAAGCGGCCCGGCACGGCATTCACACCAGCTGGATCACATTTCCCCGCCTGGGTTTCAAGCCAAGGCAACTCACGGGCAAAGTGAAACACCGCATAAGGCAGTTCGAAGCCATACGCACCGCAAAATTTTAGGTGTTACACACACTGCACTTGGGGTCTTTGCGAATTTTCATTTTCGTGAATTCACAACTGCGCGAATCGTAAATTTGCAGCGTGCTGTACATGGGTTGACCAAAGCCCGCCAAAATTTTTAGTGCCTCACTGGCTTGCAAGGTGCCAATTACTCCTGTAAGGGGTGCAAACACACCCATGGTGGCGCAGCGCACTTCAGCAACATCGTCCCCTTCCGGGAACAGGCAGTGGTAGCAAGGTGCGTCCGGGTTATTCAGTTCAAACACGGCAAGCTGACCGTCCAGCCGAATGGCCGCACCCGATACCAAGGGCTTGCCAAACTTCACACAGGCGCGGTTCACCGCATGGCGGGTCTTGAAGTTGTCGCAGCAGTCCAGCACCAAATCGACTTCTGCAACCAACTGTTCCAGTTCCTCGCCTTCCAGGCGGTGAGCAATCGGCACAATGGTGCTGCAGGGGTTCAGTTGATTCAGCTGGGTTTTTGCAGATTCAACCTTGGCCATGCCGACACGGGCTGTGGTGTGCAGCACCTGCCGTTGCAGGTTGGTCAGGTCTACTTCGTCGTCGTCGGCAATGTAAATGGTGCCCACACCCGCGCTGGCCAGGTACAAGGCACTGGGGCAGCCCAAACCGCCCGCGCCCACCACCAGCACCTTGGCACTGGCAATGCGCGACTGGCCTTCAATGCCAATTTCATCCAGAAGAATATGACGGGAGTAGCGCAGCAACTCCTCGTCATTCAAGTCTCGCAGTTCCATGCTCAAGCTGTTTGCGGGGCCGCTTACTTGCTTGATTTGGCTGTTTGTGCAGGCTTGCGGTTTTGCACCACAGGCTTGCCTTTCAGGTAATTCAAGGCCTGTTGCAATTGGTAGTCGTCTTTCTCGCCAAACACAATCGGCTTCATGTCCGCGTTCTTGTTGTTGTCAGCCTTCTTTTCGCTGGGCGTTTCTTCGCCTTTTTCATTGCTCAGGTGGCGAGTCAAGTCAGCCTCACGAACACGTTCAACAATGTCACCCTCAGGCGTTTCAGTCACGATGTAATCCGGCTCAATGCCTTTGGCCTGAATGCTTCTGCCTTTTGGTGTGTAGTAGCGGGCCGTTGTCAATTTGATCGCTGTGTTGTTGTTCAGCGGCAAAATGGTTTGAACCGAGCCCTTGCCAAATGTTTGTGTGCCCAGTACTTTGGCACGGCCGTGGTCTTGCAGGGCACCTGCCACAATTTCCGAGGCAGATGCCGAGCCACCGTTCACCACCACAATCATGGGTACGGTTTTGGCGATTGGGCTCAACTCTTTCAAGTAGTCTTTTTCGCGACCGCGCAGGTAATCTTCAGGCCCGGCCACCAATTTGCGCTGGCTGTCTTCAGTGCGACCATCCGTGGACACCACCAAGGTGTTTTGCGGCAAAAATGCGGCGCTCACGCCAACGGCTGCGTTCAGCAAGCCACCTGGGTCATTGCGCAGGTCAAGCACCAAGCCCTTCATGGGTGTTTTGGCTTGCAGGGTGTTGATGGCTTTCACCAGGTACTCGCCCGTGTGTTCCTGAAACTGGGTAATGCGAACGTAACCAATGGCATCGTCCAGCATCTTGGATTTCACGCTTTGCACACGAATGACATCGCGAATAATCTTCACTTCAATGGGTTTTTCCACGTCCTTGCGCAGCAAGGTCAGGCGAATTTCAGTTTTTGGTTTGCCGCGCATCAGGTTGACAGCATCCGACAAACTCATGCCTTTGGTGGGTTTGTCATCGATTTTCACAATCAGGTCGCCCGCTTTCACGCCGGCTTTGGCGGCAGGGGTGTCCTCAATCGGTGAAATAACCTTAACGAAGCCATCTTCGGTGCCCACTTCAATACCCAGGCCACCAAATTCGCCTTGCGTGCCCACGCGCAGTTCTTTGAATGCTTCAGCATCCAGGTAACTGGAATGGGGGTCCAGATTGGCCACCATGCCACTGATGGCACCATTGAACAGCTTGTCGTCGCCCACGGGTTCCACGTAAAAACTCTTGATTGCGCCAAATACCTCAGTGAACTGGCGCAGCTCACTCAAGGGCAAGGCCTCAGGCTGTTGCCGTTGGGCCACTGCACTGATTCCTACGCTGACCAACACGCCGGCCACTACACCGACGGATACCAAACTGATTTGACGCAATTTTTGACGCATAATGCCTACCGACCTTTGGTCCACGAAACAGGATCGAAGGGTTGTCCCTGATGCCTTAGTTCAAAATATAAACCTGTATCAAGATTACCACTGCTGTTGCCAGTTTCAGCAATGGTGTCACCCGCTTTCACGGAATCCCCTGATCTTTTCATTAATTTACCATTGTTGCCATAAACGCTCAAAAATTGGTCGCCATGGTCAATGATCACGATTTCGCCGAATCCGCGCAGCCATTCCGAGAACACCACCCGCCCGGCTGCAACCGCTCGAACCCCTTGTCCGGCCTCAGTGGCGATAAAAATACCCTTCCAGGAAGGACCTTGCCCGTCTTTTGACCGTGTTTGCCCGAATTGCCCTGACACCGTGCCTTGCACAGGCAGCACCAGGCGCCCCTTCAGTTTCGCAAACTCACCCGTACTGGGCATGGGGGGCGGGGAGGAATATTCCGGTTTGCTGGGCGCCTTGCCGGGCGTTTTGCCGCCTTGGCTTTGCTGTTGCGCAGCCAGGGCCTGTTTGCGCTTGGCCTCCTCAATGGCGCGGGCCAGCTCGGTAATCACATTGCTTAGCCGTGCCTCATCCCTTTGCAGGCGCTTTCGTTCAAGTTCCTGGTTTTTCAGTTTCGAGTTCAAGTCGGCGATCAGCTGGTTGCGCTCTTCGCGCTGCGCCACCAATTCCCGCTGGCTTTTGTTCTGGTCGGCAATGGTGTTGTCAAGCCGTTCCTGCTTTTTCTCCAGGCCCAGCCGAATGGATTCTAATTCACGGGCTTGCGCAGCCTGTTGCGCAGCCAAATCACGCTCGGCCGCTGAAATTCGTTCATACCAATAGCTTTCGCGCGCAGCTTCGCTGGCCGACTTACCCGCCAGCCATGCCTGTGTCGGGTTCACTTCGACCCGGCGGTACTGGTTGCGCATTACCTCCGCCAAACGCGCCTGGGTGCTCTCCAGGTCTTTCTGAAGTTGGGCCTCTTCCTGGCTCAGTTTCTTGATGTCCGTTTCCAGGGCATCCCTGTCTTGGTCCAGTGCCTTCAGGCGGTTCTGGGTTTTCTCCAGCCGTTGCTCAAGCAAGCCAAGTGCTTTCGCAGCCTGTTTTTTCTCGCCACTGGTTTCATTGATTTGTTTTTTCAATGCATCCAGTTTTCGGCGCACTTCGTCGCGCTCTTGTTTTACGCCGGCCGGGTCGCGCACATTGCTTTGCGCCCGGGCAGGTTCAGTGGCGCTCAGGGTGAGCACGGCCAATACAGCGCAAAGCCCACCCTGTGTACAACGAATCAACTTGGAATAGTTACGCACCTGTGTTTACTTGGCCTTTCCCTGGTTTTTCACGGCAGCCATGGCCGCTTCAATTTCGGCCTGGTCGCCCAGGTAGTAGCTGCGAATCGGCTTCAGGTTCTCATCCAGTTCGTATACCAATGGGCGTGCGGTCGGAATGTTCACCTGCAAAATGTCTTCTTCGCTCAGGTTGTCCAGGTACTTGATCAGGGCGCGCAATGAATTGCCGTGGGCTGCAATCAGCACTTTCTTGCCAGCCTTGATGGCGGGCGCAATGCCTTCTTTCCACAGGGGAATTACTCGGTCCACAGTGTCTTTCAGGCACTCGGTCAGCGGAATTTCTTCGGGCTTGAGTTTGGCGTAGCGGGGGTCTTTGCCCGCAAAACGAGGGTCGTCCACTTTCAATGGGTTGGGCGCAATCGCGTACGCACGTCGCCAAATCAGCACTTGCTCCTCGCCAAACTTCGCTGCGGTTTCTGATTTGTTCAAGCCTTGCAGGTCGCCGTAATGGCGCTCGTTCAGGCGCCATGCATGCACCACGGGCAGCCACATTTGGTCCATTTGATCCAGGGCAATCCACAGGGTACGAATGGCGCGCTTCAACACAGAGGTGTAAGCCACATCGAAGCTGTAGCCCTCGGCTTTCAGCAGGTCGCCTGCCTTGCGGGCTTCGTCGCGGCCTTTCTCGGTCAGGTCGACATCGGCCCAGCCGGTAAAGCGGTTTTCCAGGTTCCATTGGCTTTCGCCATGGCGCATCAATACGAGTTTGTACATGTTTGTGGCCTTTAAGTTGCTGTCTAATTAGGCAAACCTCCATTTTAGCCTCGATTCAAGGGGATATAATGACCAATCCATCAAGACCCACTCATTGCAGGATTTATGTCGCAGGAATTTCTGATTCAAAACAGTTGGCTCATCGCCTTGGCCGTTGGTTCTGGCCTCATGTTGATTTGGCCAGTGTTGACCAAAGGTGGCGGCACTCGCGTCACCGTGCCCCAAGCCACCTTGCTGATTAACCAAAAAAAGGCAGTGCTGGTTGACATTCGCGACGATGATTTCGTCAAAAACTCGGGCTCGGTACCCAACTCAAAGCGCATGGCCATCAAAGACCTGAAAGAAAAGGCCGGTACCTTGGCCAAAACCAAGGAAACCCCCTTGATCGTGTTGTGTCAAACCGGCGCGCGTTCAGGTGCAGCAGCCACCGTGTTGAAAGCAGCTGGTTACACCGATGTGTTTGTGCTTGACGGCGGCATCAATGCCTGGAAAGAAGCTGGCTTGCCGGTTAAAAAGGGACAAGAAGCCGCAGCAGATGCCGCGCCCAAAGCCAAAACACCCAAGGCCACCAAGCAGGTTGCCAAGTAAAAGCAAGCCAAGTTGTAGAATCACAGTAGTCAAGGAATACACATGAGCAATAGTCAAGCCCCGGTTCGTATGTACACCAGCGCAGTGTGCCCATTTTGTGTGCGTGCCGAACGCCTGCTAAACGAGCGTGGTGTTCAGAACATCGAGAAAATCCGGGTCGATCTTGATCCATCCCAGAAAGAAAAAATGATGGCTGAAACCGGCCGCCGAACCGTGCCGCAAATTTACATTGGCAGCACACATGTGGGCGGCTGTGACGACCTGTTCGACCTGGATCGCGCTGGTAAGCTCTTGCCACTGCTGGGGCAACCCGGCTAATTTCATTTCATACCCTATTCATTCAATCCATAGGAGCCAGCAAATGGCCGAACAGAATTCAGAAGCAGTGTTTCAAATGCAGCGCGTGTACATCAAGGACGCGTCCTTGGAGCTACCCAATGCGCCCCAAATTTTCCTCGAGAAAAACCCGCCCAAAATTGAAGTGGCTGTGGACGTAGGTGCGCAACGCTTGGCCGAAAACATTTTCGAGTCTGAAGTGACCGTCACTGTGACCGCCAAAATCGACGACAAAGTGGCTTTCCTGGTCGAGTGCAAACAGGCTGGTATTTTCGAAATTTCGAATGTGCCTGAAGAACAGTTTGATCCCCTGTTGGGCATTTTGTGTCCCAACATGATCTACCCCTACCTGCGTGCCAACGTGGCCGACCTCATTACCCGCACAGGCTTCCCACCCGTGCATTTGTCCGACATTAATTTCGAGCAGTTTTACCAGCAACGTTTGGCCGCAGCCCAAGAACAGGCTGCCAAGCAAAACGGTTCCGGCATCATCACCACAGCCTAATCGGTGGCGCGCATGAACATCACCGTGTTCGGTGCGGGGGCATGGGGCACCGCAGTGGCTGCCCACACGTCGTTTGCGCATGATGTGGTGTTGTGGGGGCGCGATACCGCTGTGCTGCAATCCATTGCCAGCCAGCGTGAAAATCCGCGTTACCTGGCGGGAATCAAACTTTCTCCCACACTGAAAGTGCAACCCGATTTTTCGGTGGCTGCCCGGCATGCGCTTGGGCAAGCTGATGCACTTTGGGTGTTAGGTACGCCCATGGGCGCACTGCGCCAAACACTGTTGCAATTGCTTGAAATAGCGCCCTTTGAGCAATGGCCGCCTTTGGTGTGGCTGTGCAAGGGTTTTGAGGTAGGTACTGGCCTGATGCCGCACCAAGTCATTGAGGAAGTGTTGGGCAAGCCCTATGGCGGTGCGCTCACAGGCCCTTCCTTTGCTGCCGAAGTGGCACGTGGCCTGCCCTGCGCACTCACTGCCGCCAGTGCTGACGAGCCCACCCGCCAAGCTATGGTGCGTGCTGCACACCATGCCGCCTTGCGGGTATACGAGCTTGACGATCTGGTCGGCGCTGAAGTGGGCGGTGCTGTAAAAAACATCATGGCGGTGGCTACCGGCATTTGCGATGGCATGCAACTGGGGCTGAATGCCCGGGCTGCGCTCATTACTCGGGGTATGGCTGAAATCAAGCGCCTGGGGGTGGCTTTGGGCGCGCAGGCTGAAACCTTGAATGGTCTATCCGGTTTTGGCGACCTCATTCTTACCTGCACTGGCGATCTGTCCCGCAACCGGCGCGTCGGTTTGTTGTTGGCTCAAGGCAAGTGTTTGGACACCATTCTCAAAGAATTGGGGCAAGTGGCCGAGGGTGTGAAATGTGCGCCTGTGGTCAAGCAACTTGCTGCCAGCTTGGGTGTTGACATGCCAATTACTGCGGCGGTCAATGCTGTTTTGTTTGAGGGCTTAAGTCCGGGTGAGGGCGTGATGCGTTTGCTGTCGCGCGAGGCCAGGTCTGAAGATTCAGCGTGATTGCGCGCTGAACTTGAAGGGTGACCACTGCGGTTTTTTGCTGACTTGTTGCTTGTTCGCTGCTGGTTTCTCGCCTACTCGGCGTGGGTTACTCGTGCCGCACTGAAAACCGCTTGATCCCTTTTTGACTTTATTCTTGCTCACCTCGCTCGGCAAAAGGGCGGGCCGAGTCTCGGTGTCGGCTTCGCGCCGAACGCTTCAAATAAACTCAAACGGGGCGGTTTTCTTGAAGTGCGTCCCAAGCAATCCCACTGCCGAGTTGGCTTAAACCTGCCGTGCGCGACCACTTGCAAGTTCAGCTCAGCGTCACCGTCGGCTGGGTCTGTAGCCCAATCGGCGGCGGTGTTTCGATCGCCTCGCCTTCAAGAAAACCTGCCCGTTTGAATTCACCCGCCACGGTCGGCCAAAGGCCGGCACCGAGACTCGGCCCGCCCTTTTGCCGAGCGAGGTGAGTCAGGGTGAATCTCAAAAAGGGAAGTACAGGTTTTCAGGCGAGAGATCGGAACACAAGCCGATCGGGCTGTTAACGAGCGGTCGAGAAAGTGGAACACAAGCCGATCGGGCAGTTAACGAACGGTCGAGAAAGCGGAACCCAAGCCGATCGGGCATCTAACCCGCAGCGAGCAAAAACGCTTAGCTTCCGCCTTCAAACCCCAGCTGCCGCCACGCTTCATACACCATCACCGCCACTGAATTGGACAGGTTCAACGACCGGCTTTCCGGGCGCATCGGTAAACGCAGCCAGTTTTCACGTGCAAACCAGTTGCGCACATCCTCCGAAAGGCCGCGGGTTTCACTGCCAAACATCAAGTAATCACCGGTTTGAAACTTCACATCGAAGGGTGAGCTTTTGCCCTTGGTGGTCATTGCAAAACAGCGTTGCGGGTCGGGTTGGCAGCGATCAAGAAATGCCTGCCAGCTTGGGTGTACCAGCATGTCGGCAAACTCGTGATAGTCCAGCCCGGCGCGGCGCATGCGCGCGTCTTCCAACGGAAAGCCCAAAGGTTCAACCAAGTGCAATTGCACGCCTGTATTCGCACACAAGCGAATGACATTGCCCGTGTTGGGCGGAATCTCCGGTTCAACCAATACCACATTAATCATTCTGGGGTCCTGCACACTGCCATGGTTAGAATTGTTTCAGCGCCTGCCTTGCGAAGGGCCGCCTCGCAGCTTTGAATGGTGGCCCCCGTGGTAATTACATCATCCACCAGGCCAATCCGAATGTTCTTGGGAATGCAACGCGTTGCCCTGAAGGCGCCTTGCAAATTTTGCAGTCGCTCTTCCCGGCCCAAAGCCGCCTGTGCTCCCAGTTCCTGGGTTTTAATCAGCCAGTCATTGCGCACGGGTCGATCAATATGCCTGCCCAAATGCCGGGCAATCAAAGCGGCTTGATTATAGCCGCGCTGCTTTAATTTGTCCGGGCTCACCGGCACAGGCACCAGCACATCCGGCAACGCCATGCCCGATTCCATCACTCTGCTGCCCAGCCAGTAGCCCAGAAACCTCGCCATGCCGTGGTTGTTGCCGTACTTCAGCAGGGCAATCCATTGATCAAACGGCGCCACGTAATCGCTGCACACCACGCACTCCAAAGGCGCTGGTGTGGAATTCTCAACCGCCGGTTTGCAGTGTCTGCAATGCGTCCATCCAAATGCCTGCAATCTTGGCCCAAGGGTCAGTGCACACCGTTTGCAGCGCACGGTCTCAAGGTGGTCAATCATTGCTTGGCAATTCGTGCACACAAAACTTCCAAAACCATGGGTTTGCTTGTGCAAAGGCGTTTGGCAGGCCATGCAGCGCCCCGGCACCATGGCGGCGCCCATACTCTGGCAAGTTCTATAGAATAGAAAGCACCACCTTTTTGCTGAAATGGCTAGCCGCACAATGTCCTCGCAGTTCTGGAAAATTTCTCGATCAAACACCGCTTTGGCGCACCAATGGTCGCGGCGCATTGCAAAACCGTTGCCGTTCATCCTTGAAGAGGTCAACCAGCGCATGGTGAACCGTGCGCAAATCATGCGCCCGGTCGAGGGAGGTGTAGTGCATCAAGGCTGGTTACACCCCGGGGCCTTGCCGAATGTAAAAACCCTGTTTGCCGGGCGTGAACTGGCTGTGTTTGCACCCAAGGCGGTTACTTTGCCCGTGGCGCAGATTGATCAGGCGGCAGCCTCCTTTCTGGCCAAGCTGTGGCCCGGCAGGGGGGCACCCAAGCCCTCTTCGGCCATTGCACTGCCAATCAATGCGCCCCTGCCTGTAAGCACTGAAAGCCAGGCCATGGTCTGGTCGCCATTGTGGTTGCACGCAGTTGCCGACCCCGGCCAATACATGGCTGAATGGCTGCGGGTGTTAAAGCCCGAGGGTGGTGTGTTTTTCAGTTGTTTCGGGCCCGACACCGCCCGCGAATTGCAAGGGCTTGCCCAAACGCTGGGCGAGCCCTTTCCTGATTTTGCAGACATGCACGACCTTGGCGACCTGATGAGCAAGCAAGGCTTCTCAGACCCAGTCATGGAAATGGAAAAGTTGACGCTGACCTACAGCTCGCCCGCCAAATTGCTTGAAGACTGGCGCGCGCTGTGCGGCAACCACCTGGAATCACGTCAAAAAGGTTTGAAAACACCGCGACAGCTGGCTGTGGCCACCTGTCAACTTGAAGCATTGCGCAATCCTGAAACGGGGCGTATTCCGCTCACACTCGAGCTGGTTTACGGACACGCCTGGAAGGTCGAAAGAAAAACCAAAACCGACATTGCGACCGTCAAAATTTCAGACATCAAAGGGCGCAAAGGTTTGAAATAGCATGTTGCTGCGCAGCATTTTCAAATGTAGCGCATTGTTTTTAACTTATTTCTGGGAAATCAGGCTTGGATTGCACCTGTCTTATTGCTTGCTTTAGAGCCTTGAGCCTATAATTCGAAGGTTTTAATGCACTCTTTTGGGTGTGCATTGGGTCTGAATGACTGCTCTCTGAGAGGTAAATGGGCATGATTCCAGAAAATTCAAGTTCAGCTAACACACCACACGGCGCGCCACAGGCGGAGCCGCAAAGTAGTAAGTGGGTATTCCGGCGCAATTGTTCGCTCAGTCCCAGGCAGCTTTTGCAGTGGTATTTAAGCTTGTGTGTAATCACCCTGGTGATTGCCACTGGTTTTTTGCTGGCAGGTTTCTGGATCGTTTTGCCTTTTGCCGGACTTGAACTGTTGTTGGTGGGCACGGCATTTGTAATCTATGCGAGGCATGCGGCCGATTACGAAATGATCGAACTTCAGCCAAACCAGCTAACCCTGGTCATGGCCGATGGCACCAAATTGACCCAGCTTGAATGGTCTCCCCAATGGGCCAAATTGAGCTATAACGGAAAATACAAAGCGCCGCTGTTGTTCAGCCACAGGGGCCAACAAGTAAAAATAGGCAAGTTTATTGCCGAGAAAGACAAGTCGGCGTTGCACCGGGAATTAAAAGCAGCGTTGGCCAGGGCTGCATGTGCGGTATAGGCATGTGGCTTCCACCAGTTTGATATTTTTTTTGAGATTGAGGATCGCCATGTTGAAGTCGTCCTTGGGTATTCGCAAAGCAGTGGCATCGGCTGCAGCAATTGCGATGACATCCTTCGGAGGTGCAGCGTTTGCCGAGAATGTTTCTGGGCAACCCGTGCAGTACAACCTCGCCGAACCGGTTACCGAAATTGCGCGTCAAATCTATGATTTGCACACGTTGATGCTGGTGATCTGTCTGGTCATTTTCGTTGCCGTGTTTGGCGTGATGTTTTACTCAATCTATGCCCACCGCAAGTCAAAAGGCGCAAAGCCTGCTTCTTTCCACGAAAGCGTGAAAGTTGAAATTGCATGGACCATCGTGCCTTTCCTGATCGTGATCGGCATGGCGCTGCCAGCCACCAAAACCGTGGTGGCCATGAAAGACACCTCGAATGCCGACCTCACCATCAAGGCCACTGGCTATCAGTGGAAATGGGGCTATGAATACCTGGCAGGTGAGGGCGAAGGCATTTCATTCCTGTCCACCCTGTCTACCCCGCGCGATCAAATCGACGACCATCAAGGTCAGGCCGTTGCCCGTGGCGAAAATTATTTGATGGAAGTGGACAACCATGTTGTGGTGCCGGTGAACAAGAAGGTTCGCGTGGTAACTACAGCCAACGACGTCATTCACGCCTGGATGATTCCCGCCTTCGGCGTGAAGCAAGATGCAATTCCTGGTTTCGTGCGTGACACCTGGTTCAAGGCCGAGCAAGAAGGCATTTACCGCGGCCAGTGCGCAGAACTGTGCGGCAAAGACCACGCCTACATGCCCATCGTTGTTGAAGTGATGTCCGAGGAAAACTACTCCAAGTGGGTTCAAGCCAAGCTGGAAGAAATGAAAGCCAAGCAGGATGACCCCACCAAGGAATGGACCAAAGAAGACATGGTTGCCCGTGGCGAGCAGGTCTACAACGCCAACTGTGCAGCTTGTCACCAAGCCTCCGGTGAAGGCATTCCTGGCGCATTCCCTTCGCTGGTCGCTGCACCTTCCGTGGTTGGCCCACAAGCAGGTCAAATCGACATTCTGCTGAACGGCAAGGGCGCTGGCATGCCAGCGTGGAAGCAGTTGAGCGATGTTGAAATTGCTTCAGTAATCACATACACACGAAACGCTTGGGCCAATGCTGGCACAGGTACCGACCCGGTTGTTCAGCCAAGTGCTGTTACGGCTGCACGTTAATATTGCTTAGGAGATTTATTAAATGAGCACTACCGCGGCAGATTTAACCCACGGCCATGGTCACGACCATGACCACGCGCACGACCATCCGCATGGCTGGCGTCGTTGGTTGTACGCAACCAACCACAAAGACATCGGTACCATGTACCTGATTTTCTCGTTCATCATGCTGCTTGAAGGCGGCGTGTTGGCCCTGATGCTGCGTGCAGAACTGTTTGCACCCGGCTTGCAACTGGTTCAGCCCGAGTTCTTTAACCAGCTCACCACCATGCACGGTCTGATTATGGTGTTTGGTGCGGTCATGCCTGCTTTCGTGGGTTTTGCCAACTGGATGATTCCGCTGCAAATCGGCTGTTCTGACATGGCTTTTGCCCGCATGAACAACTTCAGCTTCTGGCTGATGGTGCCCGCTGCGATCATTCTGACCGCTTCATTCTTCATGCCCGGTGGCGCCACCGCTGCTGGCTGGACCCTGTACGCACCGTTGTCCGTACAAATGGGCCCTGGCATGGATGCCGCCATTTTCGCGATGCACATTCTGGGTGCCTCATCAATCATGGGTTCCATCAACATTATCACCACCATCCTGAACATGCGCGCTCCCGGCATGACCTTGATGAAGATGCCAATGTTTGCCTGGACCTGGCTGATCACTGCTTACCTGCTAATTGCTGTAATGCCCGTGTTGGCCGGTGCCATCACCATGGTGTTGACTGACCGCCACTTCGGCACGTCATTCTTCAACGCGGCCGGCGGCGGCGACCCCGTGATGTACCAGCACATTTTCTGGTTCTTTGGTCACCCTGAGGTGTACATCATGATCTTGCCGGCTTTCGGCATCATCAGCCACATCGTGCCTACCTTCGCGCGTAAAACACTGTTTGGTTACAGCTCCATGGTGTACGCCACAGCGTCCATCGCGATTCTGTCCTTCATCGTGTGGGCGCACCACATGTTCACAACCGGCATGCCAGTCACAGGCCAGTTGTTCTTCATGTATGCAACCATGCTGATCGCAGTGCCCACTGGCGTGAAGGTGTTTAACTGGCTGGCCACCATGTGGCGCGGCTCAATGACCTTCGAAACCCCAATGCTGTTTGCTGTGGGCTTCATTTTCGTGTTCACCATGGGTGGTTTCACCGGTCTTATTCTGGCCGTAGCCCCGGTTGATATTCAGCTGCAAGACACCTATTACGTGGTCGCCCACTTCCACTATGTGTTGGTCGCGGGTTCATTGTTTGCCTTGTTTGCGGGTACCTACTACTGGTTGCCCAAGTGGTCTGGCCGCATGTACAGCGAAACATTGGGCAAGTGGCACTTCTGGTCATCGCTGATCAGTTTCAACGTCACCTTCTTCCCAATGCACTTCCTGGGCCTGGCCGGTATGCCACGTCGCTACGCCGATTACGCCACTCAGTTCACTGACTTCCATGCCCTTGCCACTGTTGGTGCGTTCTGGTTTGGTTTGTCTCAGCTGATTTTCCTGTGGTGCGTGTTGCAAGCCTGGCTGTTCCAGAAAGGTGAGCCAGCGCCTGCAAAGCCATGGGAAGGCGCGGAAGGCCTGGAGTGGACTGTTCCATCACCAGCACCGTTCCACACTTTTGAAGATCCACCCACAGTGAAGTAATTCGCTGCGCGGTTAACAACGGGGGGTTGGTTTTTTCCAACCCTGCGTTGTGTAAAAAGGCTTCCGCACGGAGGCTTTTTCACACAACGAATTGGTTCAGTAAGGAAGTAAAAGTGACACCTGAAGAGAAAGAGAAAGCCAAGCAGAACAAGCGTACCGGTTTAATTCTGCTCTCGGTGGCCGCCGTGTTTTTCATCGGCATCCTGGTCCGAAAGGTGATGGAGCCCAGCATTTTGAGTTTGGTGAATTAGTTTTGTTGAATCAGCAGTAGAGGTAATGCAGCATGGCACAAGGAAATAGTCAAAAAACAAGCGGTTTGCACAAACAAATGGTTGTGCGTCTTGTGGTGATTGTTGTGGCCATGTTTGCCTTTGGTTACGCATTGGTGCCCATTTACAAGGCAATTTGCGAAATTACCGGGATCAACGTATTGACGCCTCAAACCAAGAATGCGGAAGAAATTGTCAAGAACACCCAGGTGGACAAAAGCCGAAGCATTGAAGTGATTTTTGATGCCAACGAGCGGGGCAAGTTTCAGTTCAAGCCCGAGACCAATCGAATGATGGTCCACCCC
Organism: Limnobacter alexandrii; assembly: GCF_005871185.1. Classification (GTDB taxonomy): domain Bacteria; phylum Pseudomonadota; class Gammaproteobacteria; order Burkholderiales; family Burkholderiaceae_B; genus Limnobacter; species Limnobacter alexandrii. Next base: position 277,555 of record NZ_SWKN01000006.1, on the reverse strand, counting down.
GGTGAATTGGTCACCATGAATTATGTGGTTTATAACAACCTGCCCAACGACACGGCAGGTCAGGCAATACCCAGTTATTTGCCCAGCAAGGCTGCTGAGCACTTCACCAAGCTGGAATGTTTCTGCTTCAAACAGCAGCCTTTCAAGTCGGGTGAAACCAAAGAATTTCCGGTGGTGTTTGTGATCAACCCCAAGTTGCCGCAAGACGTACACACCATCACATTGAGCTATACGTTTTTTGAAGTGGCCGGTGCTACAGCCATGGCAGCAGAGTAATGTCGGAAGACATCAAAGAGGCCGCATCGCGTAAAGCGAGCAAGGCCACTTTTCTGCAAACGCTGTCGGCGGTGTTGTGGTCGTTTTTTGGTGTTCGCAGGGGCAAAAGCCACTCCGAAGACATGCAGAAGTTGAATCCGGTCCACGTGATCATTGTGGGCCTGCTGGCCGCAGCCGGTTTTGTGATCGGACTGCTGCTACTGGTGAATTTTGTGGTGAGTTCCGCTTAAGCCGTACGGAACCCGCTGAGGCAATATTGAAGCATCTAAATTAGAGAAATAGGAGAAACCACCATGCGTGCGAATGCACCATATTACTTTGTGCCCGGCTTGTCCCAGTGGCCTGTGCTTGGCGCAGTGGCCATGTTCTTTTTTGTACTGGGCATGTCCCAGTGGGTAAACGGCGCCGCATCTGGCCCTTACCTGTTTGCACTCAGCATGGCAATTCTCATCTATGTGCTCACCGGCTGGTTCAAGCACGTGGTTGGTGAATCCGAAAGTGGTCAGTACAGCGCCCGCGTTGACGTCTCCTTCCGCTGGTCCATGGGCTGGTTCATTTTCTCTGAAGTCATGTTCTTTGCCGCATTTTTCGGCGCTTTGTTTTATGCCCGTCAAATTGCGCTGCCTTGGCTTGGCGACATCGACAACAAGGCCTTCCTGTGGCCCGACTTCACCGCCAATTGGCCCAACACTGGCCCCGCCGGCACAGTGGATGCATTTCAAACTATGGGCCCCTGGCCAATTCCAACCATCAACACCGCTTTGCTGCTCACCTCAGGCCTGACCCTGACCTGGGCGCACCACGCGCTGATCGCCAACAAGCGTTCACAGTTGATTTGGGGCTTGGCGCTGACCGTGTTGTTGGGCGCTATCTTCATGGGCTTCCAGGCGTATGAATACATTCACGCTTATCGCGACCTGAACCTGAAGCTGACTTCCGGTATTTTCGGTTCAACCTTCTTTATGTTGACCGGCTTCCACGGCTTCCACGTGACCATCGGTGCCATCATGCTGTTCTTCATCATGATTCGTTGCATCAAGGGCCACTTCACGCCGCAGAACCATTTCGCTTTTGAAGCGGCAGCCTGGTATTGGCACTTCGTGGATGTGGTTTGGTTGGGCTTGTACGTGGTGGTTTACTGGCTGTAACACCGGGAGCTTTCCCGGCAGGCTGTAAAACACGCAATGAAAAAAGCCACTGGAAAACTCCGGTGGCTTTTTTTTGGATTTTGAACTTATCGAATGCCTGTTGACTCTATCCAGCCCATGTACCAGGCAAACAGAATCAATAGAAACAGCGCGATGGACAAACCGATGCGCATGGTTAAGGCGTTTACAGTGCGGCTGGATTTGCTTTTGTCTTTCATGAGAAAGAAAAACGCCGAACCCAAGCTTGCCAATATGCCCAGGAACGCCAGGCCAATGATCAACTTCATGGTGAAAACCTTTTTAAAACTAACCGTGTACAGCACACAAGTGGAAGTATGTCATGGTTAAAGCAGTGAGAACACCCGGCAAAGTCAAGCTTACCTTCACCCTGTTGATCGGGGCTACTTTGGTGTGGCTGACCTTCAGTTTGGGACAATGGCAAACAGGGCGAGCGCAGGAAAAACAAACCCTGTTTGATGCGCAGGCGCGCGCATTGGCGGCCGAGCCTGTGTCTCCAGCCAGTGCGCAATTGGACTTGGACAATTTGTCCTACCGGAAAATTGAATTGAAGGGTAGGTTCGAGGCCAAAGCCCTGATATATATAGACAATCGTCAGGTTAACGGTAGGCCCGCAGTACAAGTGGTGCAGGGGTTCAGGCCCGAGGGAGAAAGTTTTCTGATTCCTGTGGATCGTGGCTTGTTGCTTCGCAACCCGGCTGAACCACGCCTTGCGCCCGAGATGCCTTCGGAGGCTGCCCAGGCTGGCGGACTGTTTGAATTGCAAGGGACTATTTTGCCGCGTTTTGCCCAGTCTGCTGAGTTACGGGGTATTGCCCTGGGCGGCACAGAGGACATTGTGATGACCCAAAGCAATGGTTTTGAAGTGTGGTCAAATTTTAGTGCGAATGAATTTGAGAAACACGCCGGTGAAGCGGTGAGTAATTTTGTTGTAACCCAACAGCCTGTAGCACAAACTGCCGGGCAGCAGTCACAAGCCAGCAAGGTCGGCGGTTTTTATCACCTGCCTGTGCCTTTGCAGGAACAAGTGGCCAAGCACAAGGGTTACGCTTTTCAATGGTTTAGCATGTCGGCGGTGTTGGTTTTGCTGACCCTATTTTTTGTGTATCGCGAGTTTTACAAGGGAAACAAACAATGAACAAAGGCCGAATCACCATCATTTTGGTGTTCCTGACCTGTGCTTTGCCCATTGCGGCGGCTTTCTATTTGTACTTTTTCGACAAGCCCGAGGGCACCAACAACTACGGCACCATTCTGGATCCGCAGGTGGATGTGTCAACCGATGTATTCAAGAACATCAATGGCGACGATTTCACCATGAAGCAGGTGGCCGACAAGTGGGTGCTAATCCAGGTCATCAACAGCAGTTGTGATGAAGTGTGCCAGAACACGATGTACTTCCAGCGTCAGGCCCGCGCATCCAAGGGCAAGGAACAGGGGCGCATCGAGCGTGTGGTGTTTGTCACCGATGACGGTCCCCTTGAAACCTTGTTGTTGCGCCAGTTTCCAGACGTGCATTTTGTGCGCGCCAGTGAAGATCAATTGAAAAGCTGGTTGCCACTGGAGCAGGGCATTGTGGGCAGCAAAGGCAGTGCCGACATTGGCACGGTTCGCGACCACGTGTTCGTTGCTGACCCTTTGGGCCATGTGATGATGCGTTTTCCGCCCAACAACACCTTGCAGTTTGACAAGTTTCGCAAAGACGTAAGCCGCCTGTTGTGGGCATCCAATATTGGTTAATTCGAGAGCAGCATCATGAGCAGTTACAAGCGTTTGGTCGCATTCACCACCGTACTTACCTTCCTGTTGATCATGTTGGGCGCTTTTGTGCGCTTGACCGATGCAGGTTTGGGTTGCCCCGACTGGCCCGGCTGCTACGGCAAGTTAACCCCCACGCACGCCGCCGAGGAAATCGCGCAGGCAGTGGAAATTCAAGGGGGTACGCACGGCCCGGTTTCCATGCCCAAAGCCTGGAAAGAAATGGCGCACCGCTACGTGGCAACATTTCTGGGCTTGTTGATTATCGGCATCATGGTGATGGCCTGGAAAAAACGGGCTGAACTGAAGCAGTCCCCGGCTTTGGCCACCTGGCTGTTTTTTGCAGTGTGTTTGCAAGGTGCCTTTGGTGCTTGGACCGTGACCATGTTGCTCAAGCCCGCTATTGTGACCGGGCATTTGATCGGTGGCATGACCATTCTGGGCATGCTGACCTGGTTGTGGTTGCGCCAAACCAGCCCGGCGCGCACCGTGGCCCCGCCACGCGACATGGGCGGCTTGCGCTTGCTGGCGCGCGTGGGTTTCGTGGCTGTAGCCGCGCAAATTATTCTGGGTGGCTGGGTAAGCACCAACTACGCTGCTGTGGTGTGTACGGACTTCCCGACCTGCCAAGGCAGCTTCTGGCCACACATGGAATTCAAGGATGCATTTCACATCGTTCGCCATTTGGGTGAAACACCCGAGGGCGAAATTCTGAACGTGGCCTCGCTCACCGCGATTCACTTTATTCACCGCATTGGCGCCTTGGTAGTCACTGGCATTTTGGGCTTCCTCGCCTTTGCGCTGTGGCGTAACCCTGGCACCAAACCGTTGGCCATTAAACTGGTGGCGGTGCTGGCTTTGCAAATTGCCATGGGCATTGGTAACGTGGTGTTTCAATTGCCTTTGTGGTTGGCCGTGGCGCACAATGGGGGCGCGGCGCTATTGCTGGTCACCCTGATCTTGGTAAACTATCGGGTTGCGGGCAATCGCCATCGAATTTCATAAGGCCCAACAATGCCATCAGCTCCACCCAAAGCAGACAAAGCCAAAACCATGAGTGGTTTTTCTCACGTGGCCAAACAGTACTGGACATTGACCAAGCCACGCGTGGTGGCCTTGATCGTGTTTTGTGCCGTCATTGGCATGTTTTTGGCAACGCCCAGTTTGCCCAATGCGCAGGTGTTGATTGCCGGTACTTTGGGTATCTGGTTGGTGGCCGGTGCAGCAGCGGCTTTTAATTGCCTGGTTGAACAACAAATTGATGCAAAAATGGCCCGCACGCGGGCCAGGCCCTTGCCGCGTGGTGAATTGAATTCCGTCCAAACGCTGGTCTTCTCCAGCATGGTTGGTGGTGTGGGTGTGTGGATTTTGTATGTGTTCGTGAACCCGCTGACCATGTGGCTGACCTTGGCCACCTTCGTGGGCTACGCCATTATTTACACCTTGCTGCTGAAACCCAATACCCCCCAAAACATCGTGATTGGTGGCGCTTCCGGTGCCATGCCGCCGGTGCTGGGTTGGGCTGCGGTCACCAACAGCGTATCGGCTGAAGCGCTAGTGTTGTTCCTGATTATTTTTGTGTGGACTCCGCCGCATTTCTGGGCACTGGCACTGTACCGCACGCAAGAATACGCCCGGGCCGGCCTGCCCATGTTGCCTGTAACCCATGGCGCCGCCTTCACGCAGTTCCATGTGTTTCTGTACACCATCATGTTGGCAGCCACCACGCTGATTCCCTTCGCCATGAAAATGAGCGGTTTGATCTACCTGATCAGTGCCATCGTGCTGAATGCAATTTTCATTGGCTACGGTTACAGAATCTGGAAAAACTACAGCGACGCCTTGGCGAAAAAGGCGTTCACGTATTCCATCGCCTACCTGGCGTTTTTGTTCGCGGCCTTGTTGGTCGATCACTATGTAACGGTGTAAGCAGTATGCGCAGTGTATTCAAGCAGTTCCAGCAGTTGAAAACGTGGTGGGTTGTCGGCGCGGTGGCGCTTTTGACCGCTTGCAACATGGGTCCCGCCAGTTTTACCAACACAGACATCACGGGTTCGTCCCTGGTGGCCAACTTCAAGTTGAAAGACTTGTCGGGCACCGAGCGAACCATGGAAAGCTACAAGGGCAAGGTGGTGGCCATGTTCTTCGGCTACACCCATTGCCCCGATGTGTGCCCAATTACCATGCAGCAATGGAGCGAGGTGAAAGCCAAGTTAGGCGAGAAGGGCGACAACTTGCAGGTGCTGTTTGTGTCAGTTGACCCCGAGCGCGACACCCCTGAATTGCTGAAGAAATATGTTCCCCAGTTTGACCCTTCTTTCGATGCGCTCACTGCGGAATCCTCCGAGGAGTTGAAGCCTTTGCTGGCTGGCCTGCGGGTGTTTGCCGGCAAAGTCGAGGGCAGTACGCCTGAGAACTACTTGATGGACCACACCTCGGCCAGTTATGTGTTTGACCAGCAAGGCCGTGCTCGTTTGCTGGTGCGCCACAATGCCGATTCTGCCCCCGTGGTAAGCGACGTTGCGCAAATACTCGACGGCAAATAATTAATCCTTTCTGGCCGTGATCACGCTGCAGCTCAGTTGTGGCAGGTTCATGGTCAGTTGCTTTTTGAACTCGCTTACCGAGCGTTGTTTGTCGGGGTGTGGCCCTTCAGCCTGTTTTGTGGTCACGGTGTTGCCTTCCATGCTGAACACCACTTCCCATTCCAGCAACAGTGGTTCGCCTTCGGGTCCATGGTTGACCAAGGCGATCACTGGTCTGCCCTCGAATAACTCTTCCCGTATTAAATTGATTGTGGCTGATGCGCCATTGCCTGCATACCAGTTTGCATTCAGTCCTGCCTTTCTTAAAGCCTTCAGCAGTCGAGTGGGCGAGCTGCCCATGCTGCCACTCAGCAAATTCGGGCATTCGGCCCAGCGCATGATTTCCTGAATGAAGGGGTCGTTCAGTGGATGGCCGTGTCGGTCCTTGGGAACATGGTTCCAGCCAATTTGATGATGATGAAGAATGGCACCAAGCGCACATGGTCCGCTTGCCCTTTCAACACCTGCTGGTGATGTAAAGCCATAAAAGGAAGAAAGCTGGAAACTGGAAGTTGGGCTGAATTCGCGTGGTGTGTTTGCATCGACAATTGATTTCGCCTCTGCAAAGTCAATTTCAAAGCTTCTGCCGTTACTCATAAAAACACGTCCTGTGCTGCCTGAATGATCTCCTATCTTATTCAGTGAATAAACATATTCTCGCTGTGCATAGTTCTATGCACAAAGCTTATTCCGTTGTGCAGAACAGAGCTTGTGTCTTATTCAGCAGGTGGCGTATTTGCAAGGTTGGCTTGGGTTGGGGCGGCCAGGCTTCCGAGTGGGGAGGGGGCTCCCAAGGTAGAAAGCAAGCCATCCAGCGCATCGGTGACCGGGCTTAATACGGCATCGAGTGGACCAGCTGCAGGCTCAGGCTCGGGGCCTGGCTCCGGGTTTGTGGTGGGCGGTGGGTTGCTGGTGCCAGGGTTGTTGCCATTGCCCGATTCATTGGTGCTGGTGGTGTCTGTGGTGCTTGAGTTGTTGTCTTCGTTGTCGCTGTAAATTGCCGCGGTTGCACCCAAAAACACCAGGCTTTCCAGTACTGGGTAGCCTGTTGAGTCACCGCCCTCGGCACCCGTGCCAAACAGGCCGAAAAGGTCGGGTGTGTCGTCGCTGTCTGCTGTGGTGTCAGCTTGCTGGCTTTCGAAATACACGCCTTGGCCGTACAGGTCGGTGGCGATCCACTGTGGTGCCTGGTCCATCTCAACCACTTCTAAATTGAAGGTGGCTGCTGCACCGTTTTCAATAATCAACGCATCTTTCACACCGGTGAACTCGATCACGGCTTTGCCTGCCGGGTCGCTCACCACGCGGTCGCCCGGCAACAAAACCAGGCCAGCCTGGGCAGGCAGAAAAAAGCCATCCCGTATCAACTGCACATTGCCGCTGACCTGGCTAATTTTTGCTTGCTGTTCAACTTGGGTGCTTGCTGCGTTCATAAGTGCTAAGCGTAATTGTAGGGGCCACCTACTTCAAGTGCTTTTTTAAAGCTGGGCATGGCGTGAATACGTTTTACATACGCTGCAATTTTCGGCATTTTATTAATGCTGTCTGCGCGGCTCATGGCTGCCTCCAAGGGGAAGCTCATCATGAAGTCAGCACCGGTGATCTCGCTGCCGCAAAACCATTCATTCTTGTTCAGCACGCTTTCAATGTAAGCGAACTGCTTTTCAAGGTTGGGGTTGATGAAGCCGCTTTTCACCTGCTTGGAAATACCGCGCGCGATCGGCAGTACGATGGGTTTGAGCAGGGCAGGCACAGGTGCGTTTTCAATTTTGTTGAACACCAGCGTCATCACCAAAGGTGGCATGGCGGTGCCCTCAGCAAAGTGCATCCAGTAGGTGTAGTCGCGGTGGGCCTGGGTGCCTGCTGCCGGGCGAAACTTGCCACCCGCCTTGTCGATCAGGTATTCCACAATGGCACCGCTTTCGGCCACGGTAATGTCGCCATCGGTAATCACAGGCGATTTCCCCAAGGGGTGAATTTTCAGCAATTCGGGCGGGGCCAGGTAAGTTTTGGCGTCACGCGCGTAGCGGGTTACTTTGTAGGGAAGGCCAAGTTCTTCAAGCAACCAGATAATTCGTTGCGAGCGTGAGTGTTCCAGGTGGTGTACTTCGATCATGGTCATAAAAAAGGGCTTGTTGCCAAGCCCTTAGTGTAGGTCAGTTTTCACCCGAAATGATTACGGCTTTGTTTTAAACCTCGCCGTGTTCGTATTTCAACAAAGCGGTTTTCATTTTTTTCATGGCCTGGGTTTCAATTTGACGCACCCGCTCGGCCGATACACCCAACTCGGCGGCAAGGTCGTGCAGGGTTTTTGCATTGTCACCAGCCAACCAGCGGCTGGCAATAATACGCTGGCTGCGTTCATCCAGGCTGGCCAAAGCCTGGTCAAGCCCCTCGCTGTGCAGGCGCTCCATGTTGGCGCCTTCCAGCACTTCGGTGGGCTCGGCACCCTCGGCAGCCAAATAACGCACAGGGTTGTAGCTGTTTTCCTCGCTGTCCGCATCCACCACAGGGTCCAGGCTGAATTCATGGCCTGCCATCCGGCGTTCCATGTCGTAGACGTCTTCCGGGCGTACGTTCAACTCGCTGGCCACCTCACTAATTTGGTCAGGTGACAGGGTTTGGCCGTATTTCTTGAAGCTGTTCAGGTTGAAAAACAGCTTGCGGTGCGCCTTGGTGGTGATCATTTTCACCATGCGCCAATTGCGGATAATGTATTCGTGAATTTCAGCCTTGATCCAGTGCAGCGCAAAGCTGACCAAGCGCACGCCGCGCGTTGGGTCAAATCGCTTCACGGCTTTCATCAGGCCAATATTGCCTTCCTGAATCAGGTCGGCGTGGGGCAAACCATAGCCCAGGTACTGGCGCGCCACGGCAACCACCAAGCGCAGGTGGCTAAGTACCAAGCGGCGGGCAGCTTCCAGGTCGTTGTCGCGTTGCAGGCGTTCGCCCAGCTCCACTTCTTCTTCTTGCGAGAGCATTGGAATTTGGTGGGTGGCGGAAATGTAAGCATCCAGATTGCCAAGCGGACCACGGGCCACCAGCGCCCATGGGTCGCGCACGGCAAGGCTGCTGCCAGCGGCGCGGGTGTTAGCAAGAGTTAATGCAGTGGTCATGATTGCGGTGTTCTCCGAATTAATGAACCAATTTCCAGTTAATTTTAGCACTCCTTGTCACAGAGTGCTAATCACCCGAAAAGTTCCTGCGGTGATTCCACCAGAAATCCTTCCTCTCGCATCATGCCCATCATGCTGCGCACGTCGGCCTCAAGTTTCTTTCGGGGAACCTGAACAAATATTTCAGCCAGTACCTCGGTAACCTCAATTGCGGTGCCGGGAATTTCAAGTATTCCCCACACGGCCTGGGCCACAGCATTTAGCCGCCAAACACAATGTTCGCCGTTTCTCCACAAAAAGGCGGTTTCGCCAACCCTGCGCAGGGTGGCGCCCGCTGTTCTTGAAAATATTTGCTTTGAATTCACCGGTTTTGGGGCGGCGGCCTTGAGCGGGTTCCAGTGGCCTGCGTCATGCACTTGAACATCGGGGGCTATTCCCGTCGGGCTGGAGAACGCCTGTTGCAGCAGTTGTACGGCTTCCTCCAGGTTGCTGTACACCAGTCGAACGCAAGTGATTCCGCCCAACAGTGCTTGAGTTGCCGCCAGGGCTTCGCCCGGCGATTCAAAGTGCCCCATATTTTGTTGCAGGGCATAAAACAGGCCGTCGTCTTGCTGAATGTGGTGCAAACGGGCGGGGGTGTCGGCCTGTCGGTCCAACACCACCAGTGCGCTCAACGGCAGGTGTGTGCCGTGCGGGGCCAACGTGGCTGGGCACACATACCCGTAACGGGAATCGTGGGGGCCAAGGTGCCTGGCAACCATTTGCCTGAAAGCTTCACTTGAGTCAGCGGGCAACGGCAAGCGCAGGCGGGGCGATACGCCCAGTGCAATTCCTTCACCTTGCGGGCCTACAGGCAGCACGTCGTCGCAGAACACTTGCAGCTTGGGCTCGGCACACAGGCGGCTGATCAGGGTGCTTTTGCCTGCACGGCCTGGGCCTGTAATCGCGATCAGGCGATTGTCAATTGCAAATGCACCGGCGTGAAAAACAATTGGGGTGGTGGCCTGTTCTGAAAAAGCCTCCAGCAAATCGGCGACCACGGCGCACACGGCACTGGCCATGGGTAGGCCTCGCAATGGTTCATCCAGGTACGCGGATTCGATGTCGAAGGTTCCTGCTTGTTGCAGGTTGTGGCGAACCCTGACCACGCATTCATCGCCAAGATTGCAGGGTTGCTGCCCAGGCTGCCGGGTGTATTGCCAACTCGGAATGACTTGGTCAATACCACCCAGCAACTCGGGGTCGTCGGGAATGCACAGGTGTTTGCCTACACCCGCAAACCTCAGTGCCAGGCAAGCGGCCGGTACTACGGTGTCCACGCGTACTTAAAAGCGAATGTAGAACCAGGGTCGGCTGATCCTTGAATAACGCGAGTAGCGGGAGTACCGCGAATACCGGCTAGGGCGTGATGGCCGGGAGGAACGATAACCCCGACCGTAGCGGGTACGGTGATAGTCGGGGCGGGAAGGGCGTGATCTGCGGCTGGGTTTTGAGCGACTGCCCGCCTGTGCGGTGGCCAAACCAACCATGGCAGGCGCAGCATACAGGGCGCCCACAGCCAGGCCCACCTTGGCCAGCGCGGCCCGCCGTGCTTTGAGTTTCTCGTCGTCGGAATGTGACATATTGCTTCCCCTGTCAAATTGGACCGCCTCGAGCGTGGCAATCATAGTATTGAAACGCAGTTCTTCGAAAATTCGCTGACATTCATTTTGCGGGCTTTGCATTCTTTACATAACTAAACATTCAATTAATAATCGCAGCAATAATTCACATAACAATTAATACACTCGCCACGCTACAACCGCACACTTGGGGACAAGGGTTTGAAGAACTTATTGATACTGGAAGACCATCCGACTTCGGCCATGGTCGTTGAAGAAATTATTGCTGCCGTTATTCCAGGGTTGAATACCCGTGTAGTTGATTCAGTCGATCAACTGCAGCAAATTGAGCCAGCCGATGTTGATTTGGTCGTGTCTGACCTGGTGCTGCCCAACAGCAAGCCGGCCGAGGTGGTTGACCTGGTGTCACAGCGGTTTTCCAATTCATTTCGTATCTTCTTTACTGCCTTGGGCGATCCAAAAATTGAGCGACAGGTGACCAGCTCGGGTGCCTTGCTGCTCTCCAAAAGTCAGCATTACAAAGAACTCATGGTTCAGGTTCAGTCTTTTTTGAAGCGTGATTCAGTCAACGTGAATTCGATTGCCCAGCGAAACGAATTTCAAAGCCTGATTCAAATGCCCGGTAGCCCCAAGCCCTTAACCATCAAGCAGGCCCAAGTGATGGAACAGGTGTCCCTGGGTAGGACAGGCAAGGAAATTGCAAGGATACTGGGCATGAGCCCTGACACGGTGAATGCCCACATCAAAGAGGCCTTTGGGCGACTGGGTGTTCAAAACCGTGGCGAGGCAGTGAGCAATTATTCGGTTGCACGAAAGCTGGCGGCCCGCCTGCATGGGGAGGCTGCGCTGGCGCACTTGCAGCCCAACGCCGATTGAACTGTTTGAATGAACCTGAAACGCTATTTGCTGGTGCGAATGATCACCCTGGGCCTGTTGTGCTGGGTGCTCATTTCTGCCTATGTGGTGCTGCGCACGGCCAGTGAAGTAGACCAGGCCTTGGTCAGCGACGCCACCCGCCTGCACGAGATGGTGGAATATTCCATGTACAAGCGGCAAATCAACCCGGAAATCGAGGGCTCGCCGGTGTTGGTGGGAAGCCAGTATGGTTTGTTGCTGGCTCCTTACTGCATTCGCTATGAAGGCTGGAATGGGCAGGTGCGGCAGGAGGGCTGTGACAACCTGGTGCGCCATCCTGTAGAGGCGCAGTTAATGCGCTTGCTGGGCGTTCAAATTGAATCCGAGCCCAGGGCAGTGGGTTTGTGGGGCCAACCGTTCGGCGAGTTGTTCATTACTGCCGACCCGCAACTGGTGTTGGCCAAATTCTGGAACACACTGCGCGACCTGCTGTTGCTGAGCACCCTGATTGTGACCAGTCTTGCCGCCCTGACTTATGTGGTGATTGGTCGTGCCTTGCAGCCGGCCGCCACTTTGGTCGAGAAAATCGACTCGATCGCCATTTCAGAGGACAGCCCGCCACCGGCGCAATTGCCCGATGTGCAACCGCGCGAGTTCGGTCGGATTGCACAGGGTGTGAACCGTTTGAACGAGCGATTGTGGCGCCTTACCCAAACCCGGCGAAACCTGTTGATGAAGTTACTGAATGTGCAAGAAGAAGAGCGACGGGAGTTGGCCCACTTGGTGCACGCAGACTTGGGGCAGTCTCTTAGTTTGATTGCAGTGAACTGTGCCCAGTTGCGCGCGCAGCTAAAGGGCGGCGACACTGAAGTGCAGGACAAGCTGGAAGAAATCGATTTACAGATTGAAGGGGCTTTCGAGCGCATGCGGGCGGTGCTGGTCAACAAGTGTCCACCGGTTCTTGAGGGGGCGGATTTGGGCATGGCCATTCAAGACCTGTGCACCCGCTGGGAAATTAATTCGGGCAGCGGCTGGATCGTGAAGCTGAATCTTGAAGAGGCCGCGCTGAATGGTTTGGACAAAGACCGCGCACTGTGCGTTTACCGCACGGTAGAGGAGTGCCTGGCCAATGTGCGGCGGCATGCATCGCCAGGTTCGCCGGTGAATGTTGGTTTGGTGCTGCAGCAGGGAATGCTCGAATTACGTGTTGATAACCAACTGCCCCAGCCTGCTGAAACGCAGCTGCCCTCGGGTGGAATGGGTCTGAATTTGCTGGCTGAACGAGTGCGGGTGCATGGCGGTGTGTTCAAGGCGCAAGTTGAGAATCACCAGTTTGTGGTGTCGGCCAGCTTTCAACAAAAAGGTGCTGCATGAACAACGCCGACTTTCCTATTTTATTGGTAGACGACCATGCCGTGGTGCGGGCTGGTTACCGGCACTTGCTGGAAACGCAGGGCGGTTATAGTCAGGTTCGAGAAGCGGAAAGTGCGCAAGAAGCCTATGCCGCATGCCAGAAGGCGCTGCCCGCATTGGTGATCTGCGACATCAGCATGCCCGAACCTGTTGGCTTGAGTTTGATTCAGCGGGTGCTGGGGCGTTGGCCTGAGGTGAAATTCCTGATGTTCACCATGCACAATTCAATTGAATTGGCGCGCGCCTGCATGGACGCTGGCGCAAAAGGTTATGTCACAAAAAGCAGCCGCCCAGAAGTACTGTTGCGGGCCATTGGTGAAGTGTTGGCGGGCCGCACGTTCATGAGTGCAGACCTGTCGCGTTTAATGGCGCTATCGCGTTTGCGCGACAACCGGGGCGGGCTGGACGAGCTTAGCAGCCGCGAGTTTGAAGTGTTGTGCCTGTTGGTGGCAGGGCAGTCGGCTGAACAAATCGGAGAATTGCTGTTCTTGAGTTCAAAAACCATTCACAACATTCATTACCAAATCAAAAAGAAATTACAGGTGAGTAATGACATTGAGCTGACCAAGTTGGCCATTGGGTGGGGATTGACCACTGCATCGATTACTCAGTGATGTCGGGCAAAATTCCTGAGCTGGATTCAGTACACTTTTTTCATGGCAGCACAGTGTGCTGTTTATCACAACAACTTTGGAGAAGAAGACATGAGCTGGACCACCCCACAATTTGTAGACATGCGTTTCGGTTTCGAAATCACCATGTACATCGCCAACCGTTAATTTTTTCGGTTGTTGTCGCAAGAAAAAGGAAGGCCAGGCAGAGTTGGCTTTCCTTTTTTTATGCGTGGCGTAACTGTTCGGTTGAATTCAAGGTCAGCGCCAGGCCTTGTTCCAGAAGCATTTTGGCCATCGATTCATCCCCAAAACCGTAAGGTGCCTCTGGCGCACTGTCGTACAGCAAACCCAGGTAAAGATATGCGGCGCCGTCTTGCGGTGCCAAAGTCATGGCCCGTTCAAGCGAGAGCTTGGCCTGCGTTAAAAAGTGGATGCCGGCAAGGCCGCCCAGGCACTTCGCATAACCAGTCAACACAATGCCGTTCCACAACAGTACTTTTGGATCGTTGGGAAAGTTGATCGCGAGTTCTTGAACAGTTTCTGACAGCTTGCAAAGCAGCGTCTCTCGGGCGCGCGCAAACTCACATCGCAGTGCGTCTGCCCAAAGCATTTGTACAGACTCAATAGCGGTATCCGGGGCTGTGGCCGTGTGTGCCGCGGGTTGTTTGGCGGTGGGGGTATTCGTTTCGATCACACTGAATATGTGTCTCATACGTAACTCCTAAGCGTCGTTCTAAGTATTCAGAAGTGTTGCGCTGGGGCAACCGTTTCATTGATTAACGCGTCTTTTTCGTTTAGGAATACAAATCAATCAAAAATGTTGAAACAAAAAAGGGAGCCCTTGTGAGGCTCCCTTTTTATTGAGTAAAGCCGTATTGAACGGTTTACCTGATTTCGATTGTACCTTTCATGCCCGCCGCAGCTTCTGATTTTCTTGACATCAGGTCATCAAACTGGCCGGTGCGCACGGGAACAAACCACCATTCCAAGACTTGCCCTGGATATACCTCTACCTTGCGAATGGGACCATAAATTTCAGCCAACGGTTCTTTTCCACCTTTGTCCAGCACCACAATTTTGCGGGTGTAAACCGAATCTGCAAGTCCATTGGATCCAAAGTAGTACGATTTCTGACTGTTGTTGGAAATCGTCAGGATTGTCAGGGTACCTGTTTCAAATTGTAAAGTGTCGGGCGTAAAACGCTTTTCTCCGGCAGCATTACTCAATTCAACATGGAACCGCTTTGGTTCCTGCTTGGTCAGGTCGCCTGCTGCCCACGCTGGCTGAAACAGCAGGGAAGAAACTACCGAGAAACCGATTAAAAGCAGGCGTGGCTTCATGGCATGTCCAGCGATCCCACCGACTTGGGCGACACCATCACACCCCAAGGCATATTGCCCTCCGGAATGTCTTTGACCACATTGCCGGTGGCGTAATCCAGCACAAGAATATTGTCGCTGCGCCCACAGGCCACAATCAACTGGGTGTCATCGGGTGTAAAGCTGAAGTGCCAGCAACGCTCGCCCACCGGCATTTCTCGTTTCAGCTCAAGCGTTTTTGCATCAAACACCTGAATAGCTTTGCCGCGCGCCAGCGCCACTACAATTTCCGAACCATCGCGGGTGTAGGTGACACCATAGGGCACCTCGCCAGTGGCGGCTTCGTTGATCACATTGTAGTTTTTGTCGAGAATCAGCATTTTGTTGCCGTATTCCAGCGTGACCACGAATTGCTCCCCGTCGGGAGAGCGCTTCACGCCACGTGGTCGAATACCGTAGCTTTCGGTGTCGATCTGTTTGATTTTCTCGCCAGTTTCAATGTCGTGAACCGATACATTTTCATCGGCTTCATTGGTCACGATGATGTGTTTGCCATCGGCAGAAAACTCAATGCCTTCGGTCTCAAACCCGGCTGTAATTTCTTTGATTTTCTCGCCCTTCACCAAGTCGATGATGGCCACTTGTGCGGGCAGCTCATCGCCTTCCTCGCGTTCTTTTTCAATGGCCTTGGCTTCTGCTGAGCCAGGCTTGGGCGGCGGGCCGCCCTTGGAGGCGGGCTCGTAAGCCACAAATGCAAGGTTGCCCAACACACGTACAAATTCCGGGTTAATGCCCACGGGCACGCGGCGTACCACTTGGTTAGTGGCGGTGTCTACAATGGCCAGGTCTTTGGTTTCCTTAACCGCGACCACCAGCAGTTTTCCATCTTCGGTCAAGCCGACACCACGGCCGCCTTCTCCAACATTGATCTCACCAATTTTTGAGTAATCCGCGAGTGAGTAAATGGTCACTGGCCCATCTTGGTGAGTCACGTAGGCTACGGCCTGTGGTGCGGTTTGCTCAACCGGTGCCGCTGCCTCGGGGGCCACTGCTTCTTCTTTTTTTGAACACGCGGCCAAGGCCACTGCCAGGCCCAGTGCAATCGCACTTGTTTTGAATTTCATTTGTTGTTCTCTCCCTGCTAAATGCTTTGACGCTAAGGAAGTTTCCCTGTTTTGTCCCGGGAAGATTTCCTGAAATATGAAATGTCATTGTGACAGGTCATGTGGGCAATTCCTTCCAAACATCGATTTAGCGCAGATTCTGCAAGCATTTTGAACCTTTGTGACAGTTTGGTTTCAATACACTGTGTAGTGTGACCAGTAACCCTTTTGTAAAGAAGTGCCGCCATGAAGTATGTTCAAGAAAAACAAAATACCGCGCTTGAGTCGCGGTTAATGCCCCGTGTGGCCTTGTCAGCCTCCATGGGTTTTGCGGCATATTGGACCTACCTTTACTTCAGCCAAACCAAACATATTTTCAGCCCGGCATTGAAGCACCATGAAGTGCTGACTCACCATGCGCATGAATTCACCGAGCTGCGCTTGCAGGTGGCACCCGGTATAGAATTGGAAGGCTGGGTGCGCATGCCCACTGGCATGGGCGGTGCAGGCAGCAAAGCACCTTGTGCCATATATTTTGGTGGCCGCAGTGAAGATGTGCGTTGGCTACTCAACGAAGCACAAGGCTTCAAAAATTTGCCCTTGGTGTTTTTCAATTACAGGGGTTATGGCAATTCCAATGGCACGCCGATGGAAAAACATTTGGTGGCCGATGCACGTGCCATTTACAAATGGGTGGCTGAACAACCTTGGTGCGACCGCAATCAAATTTCAGTGATTGGCCGCAGCCTGGGTACAGGCGTGGCCATGCAACTGGCAGCCAGCACACCCGTGCACAAACTGGTGTTGTTCACGCCTTATGACAGCTTGATCAGCATTGCAAAAAAGAAGGTGCCCTTGGCGCCTGTGTCGCTGCTGTTGCGCAGCAAGTTCAAATCAAATGAATGCGCGGTGAACGTGCGCAACCCGACCTTTGTGTTGCTGGCTGAAAATGATCAAGTGGTGCCGCACGATTCCTCGTTGCGACTTATGCAGCACTTTGCAGTGAAACCCCTGGTGGCGACAGTGAAAGGAACCGACCATGTCAGCCTGCCGCACGACACCGATGCACAGGGTTTGGTCAGTCATTTCTTGACGGCGTAGTTACCCACTCCCTGTATTCACTGGGTGTTTTGCCAGTCAGTTTTTTAAATGCCCGCGTGAAGTTGGCCCGGTCTTGGTATCCCACACGCTGCGCGATTTCGTCCACGTTTAGCTTTGTGGTTTCAAGCAACAGGCAGGCATCGCGTTGAATGACTTCACCCAGCAAATCGCTGAAGTTTCGCCCTTCGTTTTGTAATTTACGCTTCAAGGTACGTACTGACATGTGCAAGGTCTCGGCCATGTCTTCAAGCTGCGGGTAGCGGCCGTCCCGGCACATCAACAGGTTTTTCACCCGCCCACTTAAATTGTCGCCCAGGCCCAGCGCAATCAATTCCTGCTCGCATTGCTGGATCACCATTTGTGCAGTGGTGGCGTTGGCGGTGGGCAAGGGCAGGTCTAGCCATTTGGCGGGAATTCGAATTTGATTGCCAGCCGCATTGAAACGGCACTTGGGCAGGCTGCTGGCGTAGCTTCCGTAATAGGGCGGTTCAGGCCAGTCAAACCACAACTCAATTCCGCTGGCCTCGCGCTTGCCGCCCATGGGGTTGAACAAACTTTCAAACAAGCGCCACACTTCAATCACAAAATTTTCAATCGCGAATTTGCGAACAGGCTCTAGTGGCATGGCCTCGCGAACATGGCATATCAAGGTACGTTCGTCTTCGCTGGTGTCGATGGTGTAGAAGGGCACTTTGGTGGGCAAAAAGCGAATGCCCAACTCGATGGCTTCACGCAAGGTTGCACAGCTCATCAAACCAAAACCGATCATGCCTGCTTTGGTCAGGCTGCTTTGCAAACCCATGTCGATGGCAATGTGCTCGCTTTGAAACAGCGCCAACAAATTCATCACAATAATGCCGTGCTGTGCCGCGGCAATTCGGCTATTGGGCACTTGTAACTGGGCAAGGGTCAGCCCGCTGTGTTCCAGAATTTGTTCTGCGGCAAACCCGCGTTGCACCGCATAGTTCACGAAAAACAGTGGGTAGGCTTGCGCCACCGTGGTTTGTTCCAGCAGCCGAAGCTGCGGAAGGTCTTTCAGTTCCATGCCCAGTAAACCAGGGTGGCACCAGCCACCAGCAATTGCACACTGTTGATGATCACGCTTAACCTGTGTTTGCTGTTGAATTCAGCGCCAGCTGTGGCGTCACCGGCCAGTTCCCGATCACGAAGTTCGTTGATTTGAAGCATCAGAATTTGGCGTGTGTACACACTGGCCAAACCCACCAAAGCCGAGGGGAACAACACCCAAAAGCCGCCGCCCGAAAGCCCTGCAAAAATTGCACTGAGAAAGCCAAACACAATCACGTACAGGTAATACCAAGGGAACACGGCGCGAATGAATGGCCCCGCGTGTTCCATGGGTAGTTTGGTGAATACCAAAGGGGCAAACAAAGCTGAGAACGCCAAAATACCGCCGAACAAACCACCCAAGGCCAAGGTTGTGAGTGCTTGAAACCATTCCATGTGTCACCTGCTACAAAGTTACTGCGAACCTTGATTGTGCTACAGCAATCGAAGGCTGTGGCCCAAATTGACTCCAAAGTCGTCACTTTTCACACTCACGCCGGTTGCCCGCAACCCCCTACACTGCAACACATCGAAAACCACCACACTACGAGACAGCACACATGGCCAGCTCAAAAAAAGAAGCACAAAACATTCTTGAAGTTGCAATTGTTGGCGCAGGCGTATCAGGCCTGGGCATGGGCATTCAACTGCTGAAAGCAGGCGAAACCAACTTCAAAATTTTCGACAAAGGCCATGATGTGGGCGGCACCTGGCGCGACAACACGTATCCCGGTTGCGGTTGCGATGTCAAAAGCAGCCTGTACAGCTACTCCTTCGAGCCCTGGGCTGAGTGGAGCAACAGCTACGCCAAGCAAGGTGAAATTTACAAATACCTGCGCCACTGCGCCACCAAGTACGGCGTGTACCCCTATATTCAATTCAACACCAGCATCACCGGTTCAGTGTTCGACGAGCAGGCCGGTGTGTGGAACATCACCACAGCCGATGGCAAAACCATTCAGGCCCGCAATGTGGTTACTGCGGTTGGCCCATTCAGTGCACCGAAGGTGGCTGAATTCAAGGGTGCCGAAAAATTCAAAGGCAAAACCGTGCACACCGCGGCGTGGGATCATTCCGTGGAACTGGAAGGCAAGCGTGTTGGCCTGATCGGCACCGGTGCTACTGCTGTTCAGGTTGGCCCAGCCATCGCAGACAAGGTGAAAAACCTGGTGGTTTTTCAGCGCACAGCGAACTGGATTATGCCGCGCCCCGACCGCAACATTGAAGAAGCTGAAAAAGCACTGAACCGCAAAACCCCGCTGAACATGAAAATGAACCGCTTGGGTGTTTACTGGTTCAATGAACTGACTGCGCCGTTTTTGATTTTGAAGTACGACATGTTCAAGGCCCAGCCCGAGAAAATGGCCAGCAGCTATTTGGCCCGCAAAGTAAAAGACCCTGAACTGCGCAAGAAGCTGACCCCAACTTTCAAGTTCGGTTGCAAGCGCGTGTTGGTCAGTTCCGACTGGTACCCCACCATGCAGAAAGAGCATGTGCACCTGGAAACCAATGCCATTGATTGCATCACCGAGAAAGGCATTCGCACAGCCGATGGTGTGGAGCACGAACTCGATGTGATCATTTACGCCACCGGCTATGAAGTACGCCACACCGGTTCACCCATCGATGCCAAGGGCATTGGCGGCGCCAGCCTGCACGAGAAGTGGAAAGAAGGTTCAGAAGCTTACCAAGGCATATCAACCGCTGGTTTCCCCAACCTGTACTTCTTGGTGGGTCCGTTTACTGGTCCTGGTCACACATCGGTTATCGCGTATGCAGAGGCCCAAATTGGCTATGTCATTCAAGCCATCAAGCTGCGCCAAAAACGCAAGTTGAAAGCCATTTCCGTGAAACCCGAGGTTGAGCAAAAGTTTGTAAATACCATGGACTTCCGCAGCGACCACACGGTGTGGAAAAGCGGTTGTGCCAGCTGGTACCTCAGCCCCAATGGCCGAAACAACACCTTGTACCCCGGCTTGAATGCAGAGTACCGCATGCGCGTTGCGCGTTTTAATCCGGCTGAGTATGTGTTGACCGCCAGCAATGGCAAAACCGTGAAGCCCAAGGTGGCAGACCACATCAGCACTGGCTTGATGGCGATCAAGGCCGCATAAAGGCCTTAAAAACAAGCTTGGCTATTCGAAAAGAATGGCCTCAAGGCGTGCCAGTACATCGTCAATGATGTACTGCGGCACGCTTTCTTTTTTGGACGCTTTGCGCGCGCGCCAGTCAAGTGATTTCAGTTGATGGCAATACACTGCACCTTGAGTGTCAGTTCCGCAACCCATCAAGGTGACCACTGTACCGAAAGACCTGGCCGCAGCGGCTTGCCCTTGCGAAATCGGGCAGATCATGGCCAAACCAAGTTGATTGAACGTTTTACTGCTGATGACCAAACCAAAATGTGGGCCTTTCATTTCATGCCCGCTGGCCGGGTCGAATTGCAGGTGAACAATGTCACCGCGGTTTGGGGTGTAGGCCATTAGTTTTTTTCCTCGCCCACATCGGGCAAGGTGTCCCAGCCTTCGACTTTTGGAAGTTCCTCGGGCATTTCAGCCAGCAAGTCGGCCAGCCGGTATTTGGGTTTTTGAGCCACTTCAATCAGCAGTTTTTTTCCACTCAGAACCAATTCCACTTGAGATCCTTCCGATAGCTTGTTCTGTTCAACAAAAGATTTTGGAATCGTCATCACCAGCGATCCGCCTGCTTTACGTAAAGTTTGTCGCATGGAAGTTCCTGTTCATGAAAGTTTTACTGAAGTAGAACATAAAGTCCTACTTTAGTAAAACAGTAAAGTACCCTGAAAATCTATGCAGAATGGATAAAGGTATTGATATTGAAATCTAACAGGCAGACACTGGTCGTTCCCCCAAAAAAGGAGAACGCCCATGTCGACCCAAGGCACCAAAGCATCTGACCTATTTGTTCAAGCCCTCGAGGCCGAAGGTGTCAAACACATCTTCGCGGTGCCCGGCGAAGAAAACCTGGACATGGTTGAAAGCCTGCGCAACAGCAGTATCAAGCTGGTGCTGACCCGCCACGAGCAAGGGGCGGGTTTTATGGCCGCCACCTATGGGCGTTTAACAGGCCGTGCCGGTGTGTGCATGGCCACATTGGGGCCAGGTGCAACCAACTTCACCACCCCTGCTGCTTATGCACACTTGGGCGCGTTTCCGCTCATCATGATTACCGGGCAAAAGCCCATCAAGAAATCCAAGCAGGGTCAGTTTCAAATCATTGATGTGGTCAACCTGTTCGACCCGATCTGCAAAATGAGCAAGCAAATTGTTCATGGCAACACCATTCCCGCTTTGGTTCGCGAGGCATTCCGCATTGCCGAAGAAGAGCGCCCCGGTGCTGTATTGCTGGAATTGCCTGAAGACATTGCAGCAGAGCCCACCAGCGCACCGATTATTCCCCGCAGCGAAAGGCACTATGCCGTGGCCGACGATGTGGTGCTCAATGAGGCTGTTTCAATGATCCGTTCCGCCCGCATGCCTTTGGTGTTGCTGGGCGCCGGTGCAAACCGCAAGCAGGCGCGCCTGGCCTTGCAGGAATTCATTGAAACCACCGGCATTCCTTTTTTCAGCACGCAAATGGGCAAGGGTGTGGTCGACGAGGGCTCACCCCATTTCTTGGGCACCGCTGCACTGTCGGATGGTGATTATTTGCACTGCGCCATTGAGCGGGCCGACCTCATCATCAATGTGGGGCACGACGTGGTCGAGAAGCCACCGTTCTTCATGGCCGTGGGCGGTAAAAAGGTAATCCATGTGAATTACCGCGCGGCCAAGGTGGACCAGGTGTATTTTCCGCAGTGCGAAGTGGTGGGCGATGTGGCTCGCTCCGTGCAAAAACTGACCCAGAAAATTGGCGGCAAGGTGGTGTGCGATTTGGCTTACTTCAACCGCATTCGCGATGAAGTTGAACTGCACATCAAAGAAGGTGCCGACGACGACCGCTTCCCCATTATTCCCCAAAGGCTGGTGGCTGAAACCCGCCGGGCCATGGGCGCCAAAGACATCATCGCCCTGGACAACGGCATTTACAAACTGTGGTACGCCCGCAATTACAAAGCGTACGAGCCCAACACCGTGTTGCTGGACAATGCGCTGGCCACCATGGGTGCAGGCCTGCCGTCTGCCATGATGGCGGCCATGCTTTATCCCGACAGGCGGGTGATGGCCATTTGTGGCGATGGCGGCTTCATGATGAACTCGCAGGAAATTGAAACGGCTGTACGCCTGAAGATGAACCTGGTCGTTACCATTTTGAACGACAGTTCTTACGGCATGATCCGCTGGAAACAAGAGCACGCCGGCTTTGCCGATTGGGGGCTTGAGTTTGGCAACCCCGACTTTGTGAAGTATGCCGAGGCCTATGGTGCAACCGGCCACCGCGTGGGCAGTGCAGCCGACTTGGTGCCCACCTTCGACCGAGCCTTCAAAGCCGGGGGCGTGCACATTGTGGATGTGCCTGTGGACTATTCTGAAAACAAACGCGTGCTGATCGATGAATTGGCCGCAAAGGTGTGTTTGATATGAGCAACTCTACTTTGGAAGTGGTCAACCCCTATGATTTGAAGCCGATTGGCGAAGTGAAGCTGGTGGACTGGCCAACCATTGATGCCTGGTTAAACACCGCCAGTCAATTGCACAAACAACGGGCCAACTGGCTGCCCATGCACAAGCGCATCGCCATTCTGAAAAAAACTGAACAGCTTATGCAAGGCCGGTTCGATGAACTGGCTTTTCAAATCGCCAACGAAGGCGGCAAACCCTTGATAGACGCCAAGGTGGAAGTAACCCGCGCCATTGACGGCGTTGAGCTTTGCATCAAAGAACTGGGGCATTTAACCGGCACTGAAATTCCCATGGACCTGACCGCCGCAGGTTCTGGCCGCATGGCCTTTACCACCCGCGAACCCATTGGCCCCGTGGTGGCGGTGTCCGCATTCAACCACCCACTTAATTTGATTGTTCACCAAGTAGGCCCGGCCATTGCCACCGGTTGCCCTGTGCTGGTCAAACCCGCCAGCGCCACCCCCCTAAGTTGCCAGGCCTTCGTGCACATGCTGTACGAGGCTGGCTTGCCCGAAGAATGGTGCCGTTTTGCACCCTGCAAAAGCGATGTTGCCGAGCAAATGGTGACCGACCAGCGCGTGGCATTTTTCAGCTTCATTGGTTCCGGTGCGGTGGGTTGGCGGCTGAAAAGCAAACTGGCGCCCGGCACACGTTGCGCGCTTGAACATGGTGGTGTCGCCCCGGTGATTGTGGACGATTGCGCCGATCTCGATGCCATGGTTCCCGCCTTGGTCAAGGGCGGTTTTTATCACTCTGGCCAGGTGTGTGTCAGTGTTCAGCGGGTTTATGTGCCTGAAGACATGGCCACTGCTTTGGCACAAGCCATTGCCGACAAGGCTTCCCAACTGAAGGTGGGCAATGCCATTCTGGCCGACACAGAATGCGGTCCGCTGGTCAACCCGAATGAAGTCAAGCGCGTTGAGCAGTGGGTAAATGAAGCGGTAACAGGCGGTGCACAGGTGCTGTGCGGTGGCCGCAGTTTGGGCGAAACAAGTTATGCGCCCACCGTGCTGCTCAACCCACCCCGCAATGCCAAAGTCAGTACCCAGGAAGTGTTTGGCCCCGTGGTGTGTGTTTACGGCACAGAGTCACTGACCGATGCAATTGCGCAAGCCAACAGCTTGCCGGTGGCATTTCAGGCTGCGGTGTTTACCCAAAAAATAAAAGTGGCCATGCGTTGCGTGCGTGAAATTGACGCCACAGCGGTCATGGTCAACGATCACACCGCGTTTCGTGTTGATTGGATGCCATTTGCCGGTCGTCGGCAGTCGGGGTATGGGGTTGGTGGAATTGGCCACACCATGCACGACATGACACAGGAAAAGATGGCGGTCATCAAGTTGTAATTACAAAGTAAATTCAAAACACTATGGCACTAAAAAAAGTAAATCTGAGTGATGTCACCGTGCTGATCCGCACGCGCAGGCGCGAATTGGGCCTTACCCAAAAACAGTTGGGCGAGAAGCTTGGCATTGACCAGCGCACCGTGTCGTCTCTGGAGAAAAACCCGGGGTCGATCAGCGTGAACCGCTTGTTCGCCGTGCTCGACGCCTTGCAGGTCAGCATGTATTCCTCCACCGATCCTCGTGATGAAAGCAGCCTGGCCCGGCTTACTGTCGACCAGCTGTTCCGCAACGCGAAAATCGTCTAAAGCCCCCCTTGAAGGCCGGGTGCTCACCCCATCACCCGGCAAACATCACTCAAACTGATTCAATTCGCTGAAATCCAGGCGGGCAAGTAACTTCGCAAGGTTATTTGTCCCCGCTACTTTCATGGATTTCGTTCAAATTCCCGTTTTTGGTCAATCGGTCAAGCCAGGTTTGGGGCTGCGTTTTCGCGGCAACTACTGGGCATTTTTCGAGAAACGCACCGAACTGTCACCTTGGTTGGCTTTGCATCGAGAGTCGATCAATGACACTGAACTCGATGAACTGATGCTGCACGGCTTTCCGCGCACACGCACCGGCGACACCGTGGATTGCAAAGTGCTAAGTCATTTTGGATTGGTGCAGGGCGATTTGTATGCTGACGGGTTTTTCGTTGGCCGCAGCGAAAGGCAACGCACCGCCGCATTCACCGGCGATTTGCAGGTGGTCAAATTTCCGCTTTCGGCGGATCCACAAAAAGACCTGCTCAACCCCAACAGCATTTACTGGACCAACGAGGCCAAACTGCAAGCCCACCCAGTGGGCAGTGCCGAGCACGAGCGCGGAAAAGCCCTGGTTGAAATGGCCACCATTTTGCTGGCGCGCTGGCGCGAGCACGATTCACAAAACCTCGAGTTCAAGGTGAAACACCGAATTCATGAACTGTGGGAAGAAGGCAAGGCGCTTGGGCAAGGCGCGGGCGCTGCGGCCATGGGCTTTATTCAGGGGTTGTGGGATCTGATCAAGATCAGCGTGGAATTCACTGTGAATGCTGCAAAGGCCACCTGCGCGGGGTTCGAGACAATGATCAATTCCAACTTTGCACAAATTCAGCAGATGCTGATTGGTGCAGGCCTGGCAGCCTACAACACCGCGCAAGAAATGATCGCCACCTTGAAAGAGGGCATGCGCCTGTTCAACCTGATTGGCTCGGACCACCTGCTGCGCACGGGTTTGTTTGAGTTTCTTGATGGCTATTCTGAAAGCGTGCCCCACCTGCGGCGCTTGCGCAATTCGGCCACTGTGGTGGTGGCCATTGGCATTGAAGTATTGCTGGCCCTGGCCACTTTTGGCGGAAGCCTTGCCGTGGGTGCAGCGCGTGCAGGTGCCGGTGTGGCGCGTGCAGCAAGCCATGTCGGCCCCTTCACCATGGCGGCAATTCGCCACTTGGCCAATTTCGCCAAGGCGCTTGAAAAGGCACGGGCCCCCAAATTACGCGCAGAAGCGGGTACACCCACAAGCAGCCCAACTTCAAGAAAAAGCACAGCACCCGCAACTGAAAAAAATACCGAAAGCAACAAAACACCCACCCAAACTTCGCAAGGCGCAAGCACACCCAAAGTGGCCGACACCAAAACAGCGGGCGAGCCCATCAGCATGATCAACGGTGAAGAACTGTTGCAATTGCTGGATTGCTCAATGCCCGGTTTGGTGGGTTTGAACTGGCAACGCACTTACCGCAGCAGCCTGGCCGAGCAAGGCTTTAATGCAGGGCTGGGCGCCGGGTGGGCACACCCGCTTGCGCAACGCATAGAGACTGGATCGGCTGGTCTGAATTACATCGACGACGAGGGCCGCACCGTCTACTTCAAACCCCTAACTGTGGGCCAACGCTGCACCAACACCAGTGAATTTTTAACGCTGGTGCGCACGGGTGAACAGTCGTTTCAGTTACAAGCGAGCAACGGCTTGGGCCTGCGAAGGTATTTTGAACACGGTGTACTCGTGCGCATTGCCGATGCCTTTGGCAACTTCTTGCACATTGAGTACGCCGACGGAAAAGCCACACGAATTCAAAGCAGCCAAAGTACCTGGGTGCTGGGCTACAACGCACAAGGTTTTATTGAGCACCTTGTGCAAGTAGCCCAGGGTGGCAACAACCAGCTAACGCTGGTGCAATACCGTTACAACCCGCAAGGCCAACTGGTGGGTGCGGTGGATGCCGCTGGTTTTGAGGAACGTTACGCCTACAACAGCGGCAATGTGCTCACGCAGCGCACCTTGAAAAGTGGTTACAACATTTACTTCGAGTGGGAAAAGGCAGACTCGATTTCGCGTTGCGTGCGGCAGTGGGGCGACCCGGTGCAAGGGCAGCCCACCTATCGCTACCAGTTTGAATGGAGGGCATACAACACTGCCATCGACAGTCGCGGCGGTCGGCATGAATTCCAGTTCAATGCACAGGGCCTTCCCGTATTTGAAAAAGACCCCGAAGGCGGCACTACGCGCACGCGCTACAACAACAATGGGCAGGTGTTGGAGCGCGTTGATGCACTGGGTCACCGGGAGCAATTTCAATACAACAGCCACGGTTACTTGGTGGCTTACACCAACAAGCTTGGGCAGGTACACCGCTTCGAACTTAACCCGCAAGGGCAAGTGCTAAAACACACCGATGCAGCAGGCCATGTTCGCTTGAACACCTACACCCCAGAGGGTTTGCTGGCCAGCCACACCAATGCCACAGGTGCCACCACACGTTACCGCTACAACGCCCTGGGTTTGTTGTGCGAGGTGATCAACCCCTTGGGCCACAGCAGCCGGCTGTTGTACAACGCCCAAGGGCAGTTGCAGGCGCAAACCGATGCCTTGGGCAACAGCACCACTTACCAGTTTGATGCATGGGGCAGGTTGGCCAGCGTTTGCAACCCGCTGGGGCGCACCGCCGATTACGCCTACGATTTAATGGGTCGCTGCACTAGGGCCAGCAACCATGAAGGGTTGACTACGCAGTACAGCTACACCGCACTGGGGCAACTGGAATGCATCACCGACCCCACAGGCCGAAGCACGGTGTATGAATACGCCGACCGCTTAAGCCAGCCCACCGCACGAATTGATGCACAGGGCTTTACATTGCGCTACCGCTACGACAGCGAACGCAACTTGGTCGAACTTCAAAACGAAAATGGGCAAAGCTGCCATTTTGAATACGACCTGGCCGAGCGCCTGGTGAAAGAAAGCGGCTTCGATGGCCGCGTGCAAACCTACCAATACAACGCGGTGGGTTATTTGCTTGAAAAGCAAGACTGGGGTGTGCTCAATGGCAGCGCAGGCGGTGTTTACCTGGATGAAATTCCGGCTCAACCGCTGGCCTACACGCGTTACACGCGCGATGCATTGGGGCGTTTAAGCAAGGCAGTGCACAGCGATGGCGAAGAAGCTGCTTTTGCCTACAACCTTCAGGGTCAGCTGATAGAGGCCAACAACGCACACCGAACACTTTCATGGGAAGTAGATGCTGAAGGCCGTGTGCTGGCCGAGCTGCAAGGCCAACATCGCATTGAACACCAATACAACCCGGCGGGCTGGTTAAAGCAAAGCAGTTGGGGTGCCATGGCAGGCGGCGCAATTGCCGCGGCCAATTTGGCATACCAATACAATGCCCTCGGCTTGTTGGGTGAAATCAGTTTCAATGGCGAATTACTGGCGCAGTTTGAGCGCGACACCCTCGGCCGTGAAGTGGTGCGCAAGCTGGGCAATCAAGTTCACACCCAAAGCCTGTACGACCCACAGGGCAGGTTGGTGGGGCAGGTTAACCGGCGTGAAAAAGCGGGCGACCTTTCACCCACTGTTTCCCGCAGGCGTTACTGCTACAACCAGCGCAACCAACTGGTGCGCATTGACGACCAAGGCCACGGCACCAGCCTGTACCACTACGACTTGCTGGATCGCTTGCGCGTGGTGGAAGGCCCCAACCCCGAAGCGTTTTTGTTCGATCCCGCCAGCAACCTGCTGGAAGCACTCGATGGGCAAGAAGCTACCGATGCACAGGCCAGCAAAGCCCTGCCCGAGCCCACAAGCCCCAATGCCCGAAGGCCACAACAAACGCCGGGCAATCGCTTAAAGCGCCAGGGCAACAGGCGCTTTAATTATGATGCGCGCGGCAACCGCATTGAAGAAATTATTGAGCGTGGCGCACGCCAGGGGCAGGTAACACGCTACCGCTACAACGCCCAAAACCAGCTTGTTGAAGTGAATGTGGCGGGGGCTGTAACCCGCTATGCCTATGACGCCCTGGGCAGGCGTATTTCAAAAACCAGCGAGGGTGGCACCACCACCTTTTTCTGGAATGGCGATGTGCTTTTGGGTGAGGTGGGCAGCAACGGTTCCCGCGCTTATCTGTTCGAACCATTCAGCTTCAAACCGCTTGCACTGGTTCAAAACGGTGAAGTGTTTCACTACCACACCGACCACATTGGCACGCCGCGAGAAATCACAAACAGCAAAGCCGAAGTGGTGTGGTCTGCCCGGTTTAAAACCTACGGCGCACTGGCCCTTGCAGCCGTGACCGAAGTGAACAACCCCTTGCGGTTTCAGGGGCAATACCACGACGAAGAAACAGGGCTACACTACAACAGACACAGGTACTACGACCCCGAATGCGGCCAGTTCACCACGCAAGACCCGATTGGTTTGCTGGGTGGAATGAATGCCTACCAGTACGCACCGAACCCGCTGACGTGGGTGGATCCGTGGGGGTTGAGTTGTAAGGAAAGTAGTCAAGTTACCTCGGAGCGTTCAGCTTTTGTTCGCATGGCTGAAAACTCTCGTGATCCAGATTTCAGAAATCTTAATCATTCGATTAATGAGCGCGCATTATTGGCTAAAGAACGAGAGATTGCCAAAGCTGCAAATTGGAAAAAGCCTGATGGAAGCACCTGGTGGCCTCCATATGATGGTGCAATTCCCGGGACTCAACAGACTATTACTCTGGACCGCGGTGTGGTCATTGACAGATATGGTCGTACTTCTGGAACGTTCGTGTCACCAGGGGGGGTGCCGTTGGGGTCTCGAGCTCTAGCTAGTGCGCCTACTGTAGATCCAAATGTGTATGATGTGCTCTCTCCTATTAAGGATGTGGAGGCAGCCAAGATTGCGCCTTGGTTTGATCAGCCTGGATTAGGGACGCAATACAAGCTTCCAAGCTCAGTACAAAACTATTTAGATCAAGATATTCTTGGGAGTCGTTGAGAATGTGGACAACTGATTTACTGGAAAAGTTTTTCAATAAAAACGGAGTAAGCCCAGCCTCTTACGCTTTCTATTCGACAAAGGAGGATGCTTTTTCAATTCTTAGAGATAAGGACCATTGGAGAATCGTATATGTCGAGAGAGGTGCGCAGAATGTCTTAGGTTTTGCGGACAGCGAGTCCCAAGCCTTAAACCTTCTCAAACTTTTTGTTTTGGAATCTGAGAGGGGGTTTAAGTAAATTAATTTCTTGCACAACAGAAATTAATCACTGTGAATCGCCCCGAGTTAACTAGACACTCATTGGCTTGGCCACCCAACTCTCAGAACGCAATCCCGACACCCTGGAAAACTCACGCAAATTGTTTGTGACCATGATCAGTCCCTGGCTGCGTGCGTGCCCTGCAATCATCACATCGTACGAGCCTATAGGGGTTCCACATCTCGCGAGTTCGGCTTTTATTTGCGCGGTTTGTATTGCAGCCACCTTGTCATATTCCAGCACATCAAGGCGCGCCATGAAGCCTTCGATAACGTTCAGGTTTCGTTCCACGTTACTCGACTTTTCTGCGCCGAAGACCAGTTCCATTGCAGTAATAGCACTAATGCAGAACTGGCCGTAATGATGCGCGAATGCGCGTTTAACTTCAGCAGGTTGGTTTTTTATCGCGTAAATCAGGTGTTGGTGTCGAGCATGTACTTCAACATCAAAATGATTCTCTTTCTTGTGGTTCAGGCTGATCTCGATCCGGCATGAAGTCATTGGTCACCCCCGGACCGTTGAACCAACTGTCCCATGATTCACCTGCCGGTGAAATGATACGAGTCCGGCCCATTCCAGTAACGTCGACAAATTTAAGATCTGCAGGAAAAGCCAATGCTTTGGGCAGACGCACCGCTTGGGTGCCGCTTCTCTTGAGTACTTTTGATTTCTTCATAAAAACATCATTGGACATGCACGGCAATGTCGCAATGTAAGTACCACCAATAATCCCGTCAACTCTCCCATTCACCCACCCGTTATTACCTCAATCGCCAACGTTCCGAGGTAGTACCCATGAAGTTCTTTAAAATCTTAAGCGCAGCACTAGGCACATTCGCATTCACCAGCGCTGCATTCGCCTGGAGTGGTGGTGACTATGGCTATTGGGAGCGCAGCAAACAAGAATATTGGGATGGTCCTTGTCGCGTCAAAATTGAATCAAAACCTTACGAGTACAAGAAAGAAGTGAAGTGCGAAGATGGTTTTTCACCTGTGGCCGATGCGCCCTGGAAAGAGGAATATCAAGACGGTGAATGCAGGGTTAAACGCGAGGCGAAGTACGACGAGTTCAAAGAAGAAATCAAGTGCCGTTGATTTTTTTCAATATGTTGCGAAGTGACAGGACAGCGGTCGCTACAACAGCGGGTGCGGTGTCATTCATGTTCATGGCGCGCATGCACTTTTCCAGCCAGTCAGGCTTGTCCAGCAGTTTACCAATTGCCTTTTCAAGGTCTTGTCGAATGCTCGCACCGTAGGCAGTTTCAGCCTTGGTGCATGCTTTTGCAAATGCGTCGTGCGCTGGCTTCATCATGGCCAAGTCAATCAGATCACGATTGAATACGCCTTCATCTGCCCAACGGTCTGAGTTCGCCAGCAATTTGCTTGCAACCAGGTCAACACTGCTTAAGGCTGTAACGCCACACACCGTGTCATCGTCGCTTGGCGTATCAAACTCAATTCGACCTTCCAGCACAATTTCAAATTTAATCATGTGCTGCCCCAAGCCAATCGCAGTTCGAATACCGTATTGATCTGCTCGCACTTCACGCAACTGGGACACTAGGGTGGTGTTGTCTTTAAAGAGTACCAGCACATTTCCAGACTCTCGCACCAATGTACGCATTGTTCTGTAACTCGGCACATCAGAAACCATGAAATCAATATCCACTGATTCCCGGTACTCTCCATATTGCAGCGCGATCGCAGTGCCGCCGCCGAAATAGCAACAGTGGGCTTTCAACAACTCTGCATTCATCAAACGAAGCACTTGCTCAATGGCTTGGTGGTGTGTGCGTTTAAACATTCAAATGTCGTCCTTTGAGTCAGGTTCAAACGTCGCACGCAGTTGATCAATCAACTTTCTTTCTTTCGCAGAAACTGCTGTTTCATCAACATGCCGCCAGTTGCGTACATAAATGTCCCAAGCCTGTCGCGGTGTAAGCCAATCCGTGCCCTGCACATGCCAGGCCAGCAGTTTCAGTTGTGGATATTTTTTTAAATCGATGTTGTCGGAAACCGTATTGGCCGCAGCGGTACCCTTTGCAATAATTCCGCACGTCAAGCCCAAGGCAGCAACCACTGCCCAATAGGCCCCGGCAGCCACAGAGGCTTCGCCCAGTTCAATTCGGTGCAAGGTCGTGCGGGAAAGGCCGGCAGCAGTAGCCACCGCATCGGCACTTAGCTTATTGGCCTTGCGGTGTTGCTTCAATTGTTGCCCCAAGGCTAGCAATTGCTCGCGGGGCGCTGAGGTTTTTAAATCAAATTTGGCTGGCATTGTGTTTCCCATTCTATACAAAAATCAAATTTTGTATAGAACCAGAAACAAATTGTGGTTTATTCCACTGAAAAGCTTGATCCACAACCACAGGTGCTTTTGGCCTGCGGGTTGTTAAACACAAAGCGTGAGGCCAGGGTGTGGGCTTCGTAGTCAATGGTGGTGCCTTCCAGGTAGGGCGCGCTTACCTGGTCTACATAAATGTGAATGTAAGGGTTGATTTCCACCAGAATGTCGTCCTCGTCCGTTTCCTTCGCAAGGTCGATCTTGTACTCAAAGCCAGAACAACCGCCCCCTTGCACGTACAGGCGAATCATCGCCGGTTTGTGCATGTTGTCGCGCAAATCCAGAATTCGTTCCTGGGCTGCGTCGGTCAAGGCAATGTTACAAGTGGGGGTTGCTGCTTCAATAGTCATGTCAAATCAGGTCGGTTTCCGCTTTCTCGGTCTCGCAACTGGAAATTCTCCAACTGCCGTCCGGGCGCTTCTGCAATACGTAGTATACGTTCCAAAGCGTTTTCTGGCGGTCAATCATCTGCACCGCGTGTAGTGCATTCATTCCATCGGTCTCAAACTTCACAAAGCGAACCGAGGCAGGGCGATACACCACATCATAGCCGTCGCGCACCATTTGCATAAAGGTATCGGCATCGCCAAACATGGTTTGAATATTGGGGGTTGCGTAAGAAAAGGCCTTGGGGCCATCGCCTTGTTTAAAGGCTTCAAGTTGGGCTTCGATTACTGCGCGGGTTTCTTTCTTGTCGTCTGCTTCACTGGCGTGGGTCAGGCTGGTTGTAAAGGCAGCGGTTAAAACACTTGCGAAAATTATCAGCCAGATTTTCCATATTCGTTGTCGAAAGCTGTTTTCTTTGTCGAACTGCAATTTCTTGTTGCTATTTGAGGGGGGGCGAGAAGAACTGTCACTTGGCATTTGCGAACTACCTGAGCAAATTTAGGAATTTTTAGTTTGCATGGAAATGCGAATCTTCGCAAGCCAGAAAATACAAAGGGCAGGCTCTAAAGCAGGCCTGCCCTTTTGCAGTTAAGCCTTTTTAAAACAGAGGCTTAGGTGCCAATAATCCCGCCGTCTGTGCGGCGTACAACAATTGTGCCCGAGCGTGGGCGGCTTGCTGTCGCGCCGTCAGGCCATGTTGAAAAAGCAGTGGGGTCAGCAATCAACTCTGCCTCTGTGTAGCGGGCGCCGGTTGCCGGGTTAATGGCGTTGGGGTGGCTGCCCACTTCGCCGGGGTGTTGAATGTCAACAAACATGGTACGCATGTCGGGTGTCCAGGTTACGCCGGTAACCTCGCAGCCAGACGGGCCCACCAAGAAGCGCTGTACAGTGCCCTCGTCCAGATCGGCCACCAGCATTTGGTTGTTGCCATGCCCCGCAAATGCATTCACGTTGCTGAAGTTGCCATCGGTTTGCACCCACAGGCGACCCAAACGGTCAAACTGCAAGCCGTCTGGGCTGTTGAACAGCTCCTGACCAGCATCGCCAGCCAGCAGGAAGATGTTCCAGTCAAATGTTGTGCCAGTGGCATCTTCATTCGTTTCATTGATGCGAATGATGTGGCCATAAATGTTGTTGGCGCGTGGATTGGCCTCGTCCACCTGGCCAGCCGTACGGGCACTGTTGTTGGTCATGGTGACAAATACTTCACCAGGCTTCTTGGGGTTGGCGGCTACCCATTCCGGGCGGTCCATGCGGGTTGCGCCCACCGCTGTCGCGGCTTGGCGCGTGCGCACCAACAAATCGCCTTGGTTCAAAAAGCCGTCTGCTGCGGTCAGGCCTGGGTTGCCGAATACCAATGGAATCCATGTGCCCACACCCACGCCGTCGCCAGCGGTGCCGTCGTCGTTAAACTGGGCCACGTACAAAGTACCTGCGTCCAGAATGTCGGCGTTGGCGGCCATGTTGTCCTCGTCGAACGCAGCATCGGAAACAAACTTGTATACGTACTCAAAACGCTCGTCGCAGCCCATGTAAACCACCACTTTCTTCGTGGTTGGGTCAATCACCAGTTCTGCGTTTTCGTGTTTGAAGCGACCCAGTGCAGTGCGCTTTTTGGGAGTGCTGGCGGGGCGGAATGGGTCGATCTCTACAACCCAGCCGTGACGATTGGGTTCGTTGCGGTTGGCATTCATGTCAAAGCGAGGGTCGCTTTCGTGCCAACGGTAGCCAAATCCGTTGGAATTCAAACCATAACGTGCCTCCAGCGCGTTGGGCGTGAATGCACCATTCGCGCCAAAGTAGCCGTTGAAGTTTTCTTCACAAGTAATGTAAGTGCCCCAAGGGGTTTGACCTGCGCCACAGTTGTTCAAGGTGCCCAATACACGGGTGCCTGTTGGGTCGGCTGCGGTTTGCAGCAAAACATTGCCGCGGGCTGGGCCGGTAATGTCAATGGGCGTGTTGCCATGAATACGGCGGTTGAATGTGGAGTTGCGGTTTACTGTCCAGGTGCCGTTGCTGTTGCGCATCACCTCGATGATCGATACACCGTGTGCGGCCTGACCCTTGCGCGCATCTTCAAAAGTGAAGGCCACTGAAGAGTCACTTACCAGCTTGTCGTAGTAGTACTCGGCATTGATATACTCGTGGTTGATACACAGCAGGCCTACATCGTTGCGTTCGCTACCATCCGAATTGCGGAACGGGAAAAAGTTGATAGCATCATGGTTGTCGCCGCTTTGCTGTTCTGCCACGGCAGATGTTTCGCTCAGGTCGCCTGCAAATTCCGGTGAGCCGGCCACGCAGGGATCGCCCCAGCGATAGAGAATTTCAGCCACATAGCCATCGGGCACCACCACAGTGTCGCCAGACGATGCAGCAGCTGCAGCAAAAGCCACTTCGGTGTTGGCAGGTGCCGTTGCAGCAACCGAACCGTCAGACCCACAGGCGTTCAAACCAAAAATTGACAACGCTGCAAGACCAGCACCACTTTTCAACACATTGCGACGGCCCTGGTTCACCTTGATCGCACGTTCTACGATCTCGGTCAGGCTCAATTCCTTGGCGGTGTTTACACCAATGTCTTCCGGTTCAAGTTTGTATGACATCTCTCAACTCTCTAAAGTTATTTGATTGAAAAAGCACGCGTATCTAATCGCGTTTTGTATGCAGAAATGTGACAAACCGGCCGAGCAGGGCAATGTCATAAAAATTTCAAAAATAACGGGGAAAGTAAGGCGTTTAGTCGCATGTCTGTCGATGACATGACGCGACAAAACCTAATTTGAATCCATGCGGAGTGCGGGTGGGTACAATTAGATCAAACCGGCTTTTTCGGAGTAGTTTCAGTGGCAGCACCAATCAAACAGGTCATCGTGGCGGCAATTTGCGCGCTTCCCTCTCTTGCTGCGGCACAAGTCAGTGCGGTTACCACCACAGCCACGCCAACCCCCATGCGTTGGGTGATCAATGTGGGCAGCGATTCTTCAGGCCTTGTGCCCAGCGGCATGGTGCAGCAACTTCAATCCACGCTTGGCGTGCCCGTAAAAATGGTTCGCCCCTTGCTGCAACCCAACAGCTACCTGGTTGAAATGCAAAGCCTGCCCGTGCTGGGCAGCCTGCAAACGCCACAAGCCATTCGCGCAGCGCTTCAAGCCCTGCCGGGGGTGCGTTTTGCAAGTCCTGATATTCAATTGCAGCGCACAGCGGTGCCCGCCCCGAACGACGGCGCCTACGCCACAAATCAAGCCAGTTACATGAACACTGGCGCGTACGCCTCGCTGCGCATGCAAGACGTGTGGGAACAAACCCGTGGCAGCAGCAACGTGGTGATTGCAGTGCTCGATTCAGGCGTGTTGTTTGACAACCCCGAGCTGAAAGGCCGGCTGCTTCCCGGTTACGACTTTGTCAGCCGCGTAACCCCGCCCACGGGGGCACGCGAAAGCGGTACCGTATTCGATTCAGGTTCCAATGATGGCGATGGCCGCGATCCCGATCCGTCTGATCCCGGCGATGCGCCACCCCCCGGCTTTAATTGCCCCGATGGGTCAACCACCAGTTCCTGGCATGGCACCACCGTGGCCTCTGTGGCGGCCGCGCAGTCGAACAACGGGCAATTTCTGGCTGGTATGGATTGGAATGCCAAGGTGCTTCCAGTGCGGGTTTCTGGCCGGTGTGGTATTGCCACCAGTTCGGATATTGTCGATGCCTTTTACTGGGCCACCGGTTCTGGCCGGGTTGACCCCACCATCGGCGTGAACCCCAACCCTGCCAATGTCATCAACTTAAGTTTTGCCACCGATACACCCTTGTTCGGTGGCGGTTGCGCCACCAATGACATGGTGGCCCAAGCCATTGCCGACGCACGGGCACGCAATGTGTCGGTGGTGGTGTCAGCAGGCAACAATTCGGGTGGCGCAGTGCAGTACCCTGCCAACTGCGCGGGCACCATTGCCGCCGGCGCGGCAGAGCAAGACGGACAACTGGCCAATTATTCGGCCAAAGGCGGCAGCAGCAGCTTCTTGACCCTGCATGCACCGGGCAATGCCAACGGCCTGTATGTGGGCGCCAGCAACACCGGTACTTCTACCCCCAACCCGAATGGCAGCACCACATTTTTGTTTGCAGGCACCAGTTTTTCGGCACCCATGGTGGCGGGCGCCATTTCCCTGCTCAAGGCGGCGCGCCCCAGTTTAACGCCCAGCCAAATCGACACACTGTTGCGCAACAATGCCTTGCCTTATCCAGCCAATGCCAGCAATTCGGTTGGTTTGTTCGGTCGTCTCGACTGCACCCCCACCGCCTGTGGGGCAGGTTTGCTTAACCCCTTGGCCGCAATCAATGCCGCCCGAGGCCTAAGCAACCCCTTGCCCGTCGCCAATGTGCCGCAATCGGCAGTGGTAGCCAGCAATGGGCCATTTATCCTGAATGCCGATTTGTCCACCAACAGTGCAGGTGGCAGCGCCAACCTTAGCTACCGCTGGCAACAGGTGTTCGGCAACCCGGTGGTGCTGGCTGGCACCACAAGCAGCAGCTTGCAAGTGCAGTCGGGCATGGCAGGCAATATTGCTGAATTTGCACTCACCGTAACCGACACAGCCACCAACCGCAGCAACACCAGCGTGGTTCGCCTGGCCAATGCTAGCGAGAATGAGCGTACTTTCACGCCCAGCGGCAGCCCTGTAGGCGGGGGCACCGGCACGGGTGAGGCTGGCTCTGGTGGGTCTGTCACTCCGGCGCCCACTTCGGTAAGCGCTGGCGGTGGTGGCGGCGGTGGAAGCGTGGGGTTGGCCGGACTGTTGGGGCTAGGCATCTTCCTCGCGCTTTGGCGCCGCTTGTACGGGGTGAACTGACCAAGTTGGGATAGAATCTGGAAAACCTTGGTCATACCTAACCCCATAAGCAGCCAAGAGATTCCATGTCCAACCCCTTACAGCACCAAGACAATCACGCCATTCGGTGGGAATACGCCTCCGTTGTTGGCATTCTGGCCATTTGGGCCAGCATGTTGTCGCTAAAAATAGGCGTGGGCCTTATTGCGGGCCTGGC
The DNA here is from genome assembly GCF_005871185.1 of Limnobacter alexandrii. Lineage (GTDB taxonomy): Bacteria > Pseudomonadota > Gammaproteobacteria > Burkholderiales > Burkholderiaceae_B > Limnobacter > Limnobacter alexandrii. Next base: position 240,322 of record NZ_SWKN01000006.1, on the reverse strand, counting down.
CATTTTTGCGCTGACCCGCTTCACCCGCCGGGGCTTCGTGCACTTGTTGCAACCCCACATCAACAAATTCAACGGCCCCTTCATGCGCGGGCTGTTTGGCTGGCTGCCTACTTTTCTCACCACCGCAGTGGTGGCCGCAGCCGTGGTGCTACTGGGCATTGGGCTAAACAGCGGTGTCCGGTTTGTGCTGGCCACCATGGCCCAGCAAGGCCCGCAATTGGTCGAAGAAGCCCTGCGCAACTTGAACTCGGTGACCGCCAGCTTGCCCCAGGCAATCAAAGAACACATTCCCGGCAAGCCCAGTGAACTGTTCCGCATGATCAGCAAAGACGACAGCGATTTCGTGGGCTATGTGCGCAGCTTCGGCGGTGCCAGCTTCTTCATCTTCCTGCAGTTTGTGTTTGCACTTATTCTGGGTGTGTCTGCCGCTTTAATGGCACCCGCTTCACCGGGGCAGCGCGGCCCTTACAAACCCCTGGCGCAGGCCTGGCTTGAAACGCTTGAACGCTATGTGCGCTGTTTCACCCTGCTCATGGGCGCGCAGGTGTATGTCAGCATCTGGAACACCTTCTGCACCGCCGTGTTTGTGTACGGCATTTTGCCCGCATTCGATGTGGTGCTGCCTTTCCGCGAACTGCTGCTGATGTTCACGGCCGTGGCCAGCCTCATTCCGGCCGCAGGCAACATCATGGCCAACACCCTTATTCTGGTGCTCACCATTCGCTACGGCGTTTTCGTGGCCATGGGTTCAGTCATGTACCTGTTCATCATTCACAAACTTGAATACTTTGTGAACGGCTACATCATTGGCCGCAACGTGCGCGCCAGCGTGCCTGAAATGCTCATCGCCATTATTCTCGGCGAAGTGGCCTTCGGCTTGCCCGGGCTGATTACCGCGCCAGTCACCTATGCATTCCTTAAAATGCACTGGCAACGGTGGGGGTGGGTTTGAGTTTTATTCAACGGGTCAACCCGGCCTGGTTTTTAGCGGGGGCGGCGTTTTTTTTGCCGATCGCTCCTGGCCCAAGCAATGTTTTTTTGCTGCTTGCACTCATCGCTTCAGTGGTTATCCCGGGTTTAAAACCTCGGCTGAAAGCAGCCTTGCAGCAGCCGCTCCTTTTGCTTGGGGTGGTGCTGGCACTTTTGCTATGGTTTAGCCTTGTATGGACCAAAGGCAGTTTCGATGATTCTATGCATTACCTCGGCAAATACTCAACTTTGCTTATGGCACCGTTTGTATTTGGTCTGTTTCTCGCCTATCCAGGTGCACTCCGGAAGGTGCTGTTCGCATTTGTTTTGTCAGCCTGGCTTACCTTGTTGCTGTCGTATGGGATTTGGCTTGAAGTGGCCGTGTTGCTCAAGGCTTTTCCCTCGGTAGATCCTTTGTACCCCACGGTCTTCAAATTGCACACCACGCAATCCATCGTGCTGTGTTTGGGTCTGTATTTTTCCTGGGCCCTTGCCTTGGGCGAGAAGAATCCCGCCAGCCAAAAGAAGTTGTATGCCTTGGCGGTGGTGTTCACCGTACTCGCAGTGTTTAATCTTTTGAACATGACGCACGCCCGCATCGGCTATGTATCTTTAGTGCTACCCCTGCTTGTTTATCTGTTTATGAAATTCAGCTGGAAGGGAGGGCTGATCGCAATCGCCGTGGTGGCAATTGTTGCGAATGTGGCTTACTTCGGTTCGGAAACAGTCAGTAGCCGTGTGGACAAAACCTACAACGAAGTGGTTAACTGGAATCCTGACAAATACGAAAACACAGACATGGGTGCCCGGTTAAGCTGGTGGCACATCAGCCTGCAAATTTTTCAGGAACATCCTGTTGCGGGCGCCGGCGTGGGTGCTTACCCATCCGAGTTTTTAAAACATGCCGAGCCCATGGGCGTGCCACCGCACAACAACCCACACAACCAGTTTTTCTTGCTGTTGACTCAAATCGGGCTGATCGGGCCATTGTTGTTTCTGGCCATGTTAACAGCACACTATTTGTCCATTTACAGCTTGACTGAACCCGCTAGGCTAGCCAGCACAGCATTGTTTGCCACGTTTGCTTTTGGCAATTTATTCAATTCATTCCTGCTCGACAGCGCCGAGCGCACGCTTTATATGATTTTGGTTTCCGGGTTTTTGGCAGCAGCGTACAGTCAAGCGAGCGATAGATAAATGGTCACTATCGGCATACCGATATTCAATGCGGAAGCAACTCTTCTGGAAACAGTGCAATCTGTTGTAGCCCAGACAGTAAGCGATTGGGAACTCATCTTGATTGATGATGGTAGCCGGGATGGGTCGTTGTCGATCGCGAAATCGATTCAGGATCCAAGGGTTAGAGTGCTATCTGACGGAGTTAACAAGGGGTTGCCCGCGAGGCTTAATCAAATTGTTGACGAAGCAAAATTTGACCTCATTATGCGGATGGATGCCGATGATTTAATGCACCCGCAGCGTTTGGAAAAACAACTTAAAGTTTTGCAAGAAAACGAGTCAATCGACTTAGTTTGTACCGGTCTCTACTCAGTGAGTAATCAACTTGAGCTTAAAGGCGCCAGAAATTCAATCATTCCGTATCCTCTTACACTGGGGGATGTGGTTCATGGTCGTTGCCAGATAGTTCATGCATCGATCTTGGTCAGAAAATCCTGGTATTTGAGAAATCGCTACAACCCGGCTTCAAAAAGAATTGAAGATTATGAGTTGTTCGTAACAGCTGCCAGCCGAGGTGATCTTCGTGTCAAGGCTCTGAACGAGTACCTATATGTTTATCGGGAAGAGGGCAATGTACATTTCAGCAAACTCAAGCAGGTCTATCTCAGTAAGTTCAGGTTCATTACATTGAACCGTCAACTGAATATCCCAGTTTGGTTGCGTTTGCGTTTTGGAATCGTGCAGTTATCCAAGCTTGCAATTGCATATGTTTTGCATTTGCTTAAATTGAATCGCTTAATGTTGATGCTTCGCGGAAATTCGCCAGTCTCTCATCAGTTGCAAAAAGATCTGAACGAGATTCTTGGTAACATTAAAAAGGCCTCTTATGAAGCCTAAACTATTACTGGCAGTGGCGTCGCCTCTCACCATTGATGCATTCTTAATCACACACCTTAAATACCTTTCGGAGCATTTTGACACCACAGTCATGTTTCCGAATTTGAACAATGAATGGCAGGTGTTTATTGAGAAACACCCGGCCCTGTCGGCGTTGGGATTTATCAATTTGCCCATTCGCAGAAAGCCCTCACTTTTCAGTGATCTCGCTTGTCTGCTGGCGATGATCCGTCTGGTTCGCAAGTTGTCACCTCAAATCATGCTCACCGTCACGCCCAAGGCAGGTTTGTTGGGCGCTTTGTCGGCGTGGTTCAATCGTATTCCCGTTCGGGTTCATATTTTTACCGGTCAAGTGTGGGCTACACGCAAAGGCATGGTGCGGCTTGCCTTGAAGGCACTTGACCGTCTCATTGCTACCCTTAGCACAGCCCCCCTGGCTGACAGTCAAAGTCAAATTGATTTTCTGGAAAGTGAAAGAATCGCACCTGAGGGGCGTATTCACTGCATTCACGAGGGCTCCATTTCTGGCGTTGACTCCCAACGCTTTTCACCCGAGGCTGTCAATCTACTGCCCGTGCGGCAGAAACATGGTGTACCTGAAGGCGATATTCTTTTTGTATTCGTCGGGCGTTTAACCCGCGACAAAGGCATCAGCGAATTGCTCCAGGCTTTCGATTACGTCAACAAACAATTTCCAGAAAGTTCCTTGCTGGTGGTTGGGCCCGATGAAGAGCATATTGAGCAATCGGCCATACCCCATCCAAAGATTTGCTTTGCCGGTAAAACCAGTCAACCAGAAGCTTACATGGCCGCCGCGGATGTGTTTGTGCTACCAAGCTATCGCGAAGGGTTCGGAACCGTGGTCATTGAGGCTGCGGCCTGCGGCACACCTACGGTGGCCACCAACATTTATGGATTGTCCGATGCTGTGGTGGATGGGGAAACCGGATTGCTGGTTCCGGTGCGCAATGCAAACAAACTTGCGGATGCAATGTTGTTCCTGTCCACAAATCCTGACAAGCGACAATTGATGGGTGAAGCTGCGCGGCAGCGTGCCTTGCTTCAATTTTCTCAGCACGCAGTCTCCACATTTCTGGTTAATTTTCTGGTGGCGCAGTCATGAAGCGGATATTCGACGTAATCGTTTCCTTTTCTGTACTGTTGGCTTTTAGCCCAATTTTGCTGCTTGTGGCGTTATTGGTACGTGCAAAGCTGGGAAGTCCCATCTTTTTCACTCAAATTCGTCCCGGCTTGCATGGCAAACCTTTTAAAATGGTCAAGTTTCGAACCTTGACCGAACAAAAGGATGAATTGGGCAATTATCTGCCTGATGCCGATCGTTTGACCTCATTTGGCGCACTGTTGCGCTCTACCAGCCTGGACGAGCTGCCCGAGTTGTGGAACGTTCTCAAAGGTGACATGAGTTTGGTCGGGCCCCGGCCCTTGTTGATGGAATATTTGCCTTTGTACACCCCCGAGCAATACCGGCGGCACGAGGTTCGGCCCGGGGTTACTGGTTGGGCGCAAATTAACGGTCGCAATGCGATTGATTGGGAAACCCGTTTTCAGCTCGATGTGTATTACGTCGACCATCAATCGTTCTGGTTCGACATGAAAATTATTGTCCTCACTGCAGCCAAGGTGCTAAAGCGTGAGGGTATTCAGCAAGAAGGTCAGGCCACGGTCAGCAAATTCACCGGGTCAGGAAAAAATTGATATGGCAAATTTGATTGGTGTATACGGAGCGAGCGGTTGCGGCAGGGGTGTCATGCCTTTGCTTCGTGCACAGCATGCGCAAAGCGCTGAATTGGTTTTTGTCGATGACAAGCCACCCGCTGAAGTACTCAACGGTCACGCATGTCTTACTTATGCTGAGTTTTTAAAGCATCCTGCACTTAGCAAAAAGGTGTGTTTGGCCATTGCCAATTGCACCATCCGTGAAAAGCTGGCCCTTCGTTGTACTGCCGACGGTATTGGTTTTGTGCAGGCTCGTGCACACAATGTGGTTGAAATGGACGAAGTGGAAATTGCAGAGGGTGCGATACTGAGCCCCTTCGTGACCTTCACAAGCAACATCAGAATTGGCAAACATTTTCACGCCAACCTTTACAGCTATGTAGAACACGATTGCATTATTGGCGACTTCGTCACATTCGCGCCCAGTGTTCATTGCAATGGCAACGTCGTGATTGAAGACTACGCTTACATTGGCACCGGAGCGCTCATTAAACAGGGACTGCCGGGCAAGCCTCTTGTAATCGGTCGGGGCGCAGTGGTGGGCATGGGGGCCGTAGTTACAAAAAGTGTTCCTGCTGGTGCTGTGGTTGTGGGCAATCCCGCAAGGCCCAAGGTGTAAACATGCTCGACACCTCATTTCCCTCTTGGCCCAGTTTTACCCCCGAAGAAGCAGACGCCATTCGAGATACGTTACTGAGCAATCGAGTCAACTACTGGACCGGGCAAGAATGCCGCCATTTTGAATCGGAGTTTGCAGCGTTCTCTCAAACCCGGTACGCGGTGGCCTTGGCCAATGGCACTTTGGCACTGGATGCCGCATTGAAAGCGCTGAACATTGGTCCGGGTGATGAAGTAGTTGTTACCTCACGTACATTTCTCGCATCGGTCAGTAGCATTGTGCAAGCTGGCGCAACACCGATTTTTGCTGATGTTTGTCCTAATTCGCAAAATATTTGCCCCTGTACAGTAAGGCCGGTACTCACCAAAAAAACCAAAGCAATTTTGTGTGTTCACCTTGCTGGTTGGCCTTGTGACATGAAAGGCCTGGCCGAAATTGCGAAATCAGAAAACCTATACCTGATCGAAGACTGTGCGCAAGCGCACGGCGCCTTGCGCGATAGCCAGGCGGTGGGCTCGTTTGGAGACATTGCGGCCTGGTCGTTTTGTCAGGACAAAATCATGACCACTGGCGGTGAGGGCGGCATGGTGACCACCAACAACCCGGAGCTTTGGAATCGGGTTTGGTCCATGAAAGACCATGGCAAAAGTTACGACGCGGTGTATAACCGTCAGCATCCTCCAGGTTTCCGCTGGTTGCATGAAAGCTTTGGTACCAACTGGCGCATGCTTGAAACTCAGGCCGTGATTGGTCGAATTCAATTGCGCCGCATGCCCCAGTGGCATGCCACACGCTTGCAACATGCCATGCGCATTTGGCAGCACGCCTCCCATATCCCCGGTTTGCGCGTGCCACAAATACCCACTAACGTCGAACATGCTGCATACAAAGCGTATGTGTTCGTCGAACCGTCAGCACTGAAAACCGATTGGAGTCGCGATCGCATTCTCGCTGAAATCAATGCACTGGGTGTACCTTGTTATTCGGGTTCGTGTAGCGAGGTCTATCTCGAAAAAGCATTTGACTCAACGCCCTTCAGACCAGAAAAAAGATTGCCCAACGCGCAGCGCTTGGGTGAAACCAGCCTCATGTTTTTAGTTCATCCCACTTTGGCGGCCGAGCACATTGATCAAACCTTTAGCGTACTTCAGCGTGTCATGGCGCAGGCGGTCAAACCATGAATAAACCCAACAACGCAGCGGTGCGCATGTCGCGTGTCGCGACTGCATTGCCACGCAGTACCAAGCAAATCATCACTATCGTGGTCGACTTTATATGCCTGTTTTTTGCTGTGTGGGGGGCTTACTGTTTGCGTTTGGGGTACTGGTACGAACCTTCCGCTGAACAGTTCGCCTTGTTTCTGCTCGCGCCGGTTATTGCTGCGCCCATTTTTGTGATCAACGGTTTGTATCGCTCTGTTATCCGCTATGTGGGTGAGCAGGCCTTATTGGCCATCGTTAAGTCAATGGGTATCGCAACCTTGCTGTGGACAGGTGTTGCCTTTATGACTGAAATGCGCGGGCTTGAGGGCGTGCCTCGTTCGGTTCCCCTGCTTTATTTCATGCTGGCGACCGGTTTTGTGGCGGCTTCGCGTTTTGGTGCGCGGTGGCTGTTGTGGTTGCCGCTTCGCAAGCGTTACAGCAATGAACAAATTCTGATTTATGGTGCAGGGCAGGCCGGGCATCAACTGGCCACAAGCCTGTTGCAAGGCGACAAACTGTTTCCCGCTGCATTTGTAGACGACAACCCCAACCTGGTTGGTAAAGACCTTGGTGGTCTTCGCGTACACAGTGTGACTCAATTGCCTTGGTTGATTGAACACTACGAAGTGTCCAGCGTCATTGTATGCCTGCCCGATGTCAGTAGCGACAAGCGCCGTGAAGTGGTTGAACTGCTCGAGCAACACCGGCTGAAGGTGCGTATTCTCCCCGGATTAAGCGACATCGTGAGTGGTCGTAACCTGGTTAGTCTGGTTCGCGAGGTGGATGTGGGCGATTTGTTGGGGCGGGATCCCATCGCCGCAGACCCCGCATTGCTTCACAAATGCATCACTGGCAAGGTTGTGTTGGTGACCGGGGCTGGCGGCAGTATTGGTTCCGAGCTTAGCCACCAAATTGCGGCACTTTCGCCCAAGCAGTTAGTTTTGCTCGATCACAGTGAGCCAGCGCTATACCAGGTTCACCGAAAAGTGGAAGATTTGAATGCCTGCCCAGTGGTGCCCTGTTTGGGGTCGGTGGCTGACGCGGATTTGATCCAGCACGTATTTAAAACCTACCACGTTCAAACTGTTTATCACGCGGCAGCACACAAGCATGTGCCCTTGGTCGAAAGTAATATATCCGAAGGCGTTAAAAACAATATCCTGGGCACCCAAAACATGGCCAAAGCGGCAGCAGAATTCGGTACAGAAACCTTCGTACTCATTTCCACTGACAAGGCCGTTCGGCCAACCAATGTAATGGGTTCCACCAAACGCTGGGCCGAATTGGCTATTCAGCAAGTCGCAAGTACACAGAACAACAGAACGATTTTCTGTGCCGTGCGATTTGGCAATGTATTGGGTTCATCCGGCAGTGTAATTCCATTGTTCAAAGAACAAATTCAGAAGGGCGGCCCAATCACTGTCACTCATCCCGAGATCAATCGTTTTTTCATGAGTATTCATGAAGCGGTTGAGTTGGTGATTCAAGCGGGCAGCATGGCAAAGGGAGGTGAAGTGTTTTTGCTCGACATGGGTGAAAGCGTCAAAATTGTGGACCTCGCCAAAAAGATGATCAGCTTGGCTGGGCTTACAGAAAAAACAGCCGATGGAAAAGGTGATATTGAAATTCAATTCACAGGATTACGCCCGGGCGAGAAGTTGTATGAAGAATTGTTGATAGACAGCGCGGGGGCTGAGAAAACAGCACATCCGAAAATTATGCGTGCGCACGAGGTGGGGCTGAGCGCAGATCAATGGGTACGAGTGTTCTCAAAATTGTTTGAACAATTAAATGCTAATCAAGAAAGCGATGCTAAAAAGCTATTACTTGATTTGGCGAATGATCAAACAAATATTTATCTTCAGGAGGCAGGCAATGTCAGTCAGTGAATGTCGAATTATTGAACTGCCCAAAATTTCAGATCCTCGGGGTAACCTCACCTTTGTCGAAGGTCAAAATCACATTCCGTTTGATATCAAGCGTGTGTACTACCTCTATGACGTGCCCGGCGGTGAAAGCCGTGCTGCGCATGGTCACAAAGCCTTGCACCAGCTCATGATTGCAATGTCTGGCAGTTTTTCAGTGTTGCTGGATGACGGGAAACAGAAGAAAGAATTTCACCTGAATCGGTCCTACTATGGGCTGTACATTCCGCCGATGATCTGGCGAGACTTGTATAACTTCTCCTCTGGTTCTGTTTGTATGGTGCTTGCATCTGAGAAATATGATGAGTCCGATTACTTCCGCAACTACGACGATTTTCTTAAAGTCAGTCAATCATGAAGGTACCTTTCCTAAATCTGGGCGCAATCAATCGCCAATACCAAACTGAATTCGCCTCAGCTCAGCAAGCGGTTCTGGATTCTGGCTGGTTCATCATGGGCCCTCAACTTGAGGCATTTGAAAAAGAGTTCGCCGCTTATTGCGAAGTTCCTCATGCGGTGGGTGTAGCCAACGGACTTGATGCGCTCATTCTGATCTTGAAAGCCATGGATATTGGCCCAGGCGACGAGGTCATTGTACCTACCAACACTTACATCGCGACTTGGTTGGCCGCCAGCCATGTTGGTGCAACCCCGGTCGGCGTTGAGCCAAACGCGCATACTTACAATCTTGACCCCTCGCAAATCGAGCAAGCGATTACACCGCGTACCAAAGCAATTATTGCAGTACATCTATACGGACAGGCTGCGGACATGGACCCAATCATGACTCTTGCAGAGAAGCACGGATTGAAAGTCGTTGAAGATGCCGCGCAAGCACATGGCGCGCGTTTATCGGGACAGCGAACTGGTGGTTTAGGCCATGCTGCGGGTTTCAGTTTTTATCCTGGCAAAAATCTGGGTGCTTTGGGCGATGGGGGTGCAGTCACAACCAATGATCCCGCTTTGTTTGAAAGAATACGAACACTTCGCAACTATGGTTCCGCCACCAAGTATTTCAACGACGAAATTGGTTACAACAGCCGTCTCGACGAATTGCAAGCCGCATTTCTGAGAATCAAGCTTCGCGATCTGGATCGTCAAAATCAAATTCGACAAAGTATTGCCAAACAATACTCCGAAGGCCTCAAAGGTTTGCCTCTCTCTCTGCCCCAGTTTGATTCGGCGCAAGAACCAGTATGGCATTTGTATGTGGTTCGCTCATCGCAACGTACAGCGTTGGTAGATCATCTCAATGCGTGTGGTGTGGGCACCGTCATTCACTATCCCGTTGCGCCGCACTTGCAAAAAGCCTATCAGCACTTGCACCTGGGTAAAGGTAGCTTTCCCTTGGCTGAAGTATTGCAAGAGGAAGTGCTAAGCCTGCCGGTCGACCCCACCATGACACAGTCACAAATTGAACACGTCATTCAGTCTGTGTGTAGTTTTTTCCGCTAAGACAAAGGCCAATCGTGGGGCTTATCAAAACCAGTTTGCTCAACGCCATCGCGGTCATTGTTAAAATTCTGACCGCACTTGGCTTGAACAAAGTGTTGGCTATTTATGTGGGCCCATCTGGTTATGCACTGATAGGTCAGTTCCAGCAGGCATTGGTCATTGTGTCGGCCTTGGCGGGGCAGGCCATTCAAAATGGCGTAACCAAGTACACCGCGGAGTATGGCGCCGACCAGTCTGCACAAAATCGTTTGTGGTCTACTGCTTTCGTGTTCGGCCTTGGCGTGGCACTTCTGTGTGGTGTGTCGATCGTCCTTTTTTCCCGGCAACTTTCCACTCAGTTGCTAGGCAGTGATGAATATCAATCGGTTTTTTTCTGGCTGGCCGCAGCGCTGCCCTTACTTGCTATCAACTCCCTTGGTTTGGCCGTTTTAAATGGTCGCAAAGAAGTTGTTAACTACGTCAGCTTGAACATTGCACTTTCAATCCTCGGCGCAGCCATCGCATCGCTTTTGGCGATGTGGAAAGGTTTGTATGGTGCGTTGGTGGCGCTTGCAATCAGTCAGGCTGTGGTGGGGTTATTGACTATTGCGGTGTTAATCAAAAAGCCTTGGTTTCAACTTAAGTTTCAATTTGTCAGCTTTGATTTTTCCGAGTTACGCAAACTGCTTGGCTTCGGTTTGATGGCCTTGGTGGGTGCACTGGTCGCGCCTGCGGTTCAAATTACGATTCGAAATTTTCTGATTGAAACTCAGGGTGCCAGCCCGGTAGGGCAATGGCATGCAGTGACCCGCATTAGCGATGTGTACCTCATGTTTATCACCACGACACTCAGCGTATACCTGTTGCCCAGAGTGTCGGAAACGCAAAGCTGGTCTGCCCTCAAGCGAGAAATCATCAAGGTTTACCAACTCGCCTTGCCCGCTGCTTTTTTAATGGCAATGGCAATTTACCTTCTGCGTTTTCAAATTACGCCGATTCTTTTTGATTCGAGTTTCGCCGGTATGGAAGTGTATTATCCGCTTCAATTGCTGGGAGATTTCCTCAAGATTGGAAGCTGGGTACTCGGTTTTGTCATGCTTGGTAAAGCCATGGTGAAATGGTATGTCCTAGCCGAGCTTCTGTTTGGGCTCAGTTTCCTGATACTTGGGTTCTGGCTTGGTGCCGATCATGGAATCGAAGGGGTTTTACTTGCTCAGGCGTTTAACTCCGCTTTATTCTGGCTTTATTGCTGGCTGGTAATTGTTAAAGACCTACCCTCGAAAATGGTTATGTAAAAAAATGAGTTCACACGAAAAAAAGGGAATTGTGACGGTCATGGTTGCTATGTACAACCATGAAGCCACTGTAGTTCCTGCACTGGAAAGTCTGTTGCAATCCGACGTGTCAAAGGTTGAGTTGATTGTTTGTGACGACAAATCCAAAGACAATTCCATTCAGGTTTGTCGAACATGGCTTGAGCAGCATGGGCGTCATTTTGAGTCTTGGCAGCTAATCGAGAACGAAGTGAATCTTGGAATCAATGGCAACCTCAATAAGTTGGTTGCTTTGGCCAACGGTGAATACCTAACACATTTCGCGTCAGACGATTTATTGGCACCCGAGGCCATTGATTTGCAACGCAACTACATGCTGCGCAATTCTGACAAAGATTTTGTATGGGGTAATTGTGCAATTATCGATTTGCAAGGCAGTACCATCAAGGCGCGTGTTATTAATGGGTTTCAAAATATTCTGTTCAAAATCCAGTTCTTTTTGATGCTCGATTTAATCTACGTTTGGGGTTTACCGTGGTGTCGGTTGTTTGGAAAAACAAAGGTATTTCGAAGTTTTGGTCCGTACCCCAGCGAGTATTCGCTTGAAGATCGCTGGTCAGCCCTTAAAATTGCTGAAACGAAACGCTTTGGGTACATGCACAACGTGGTGCATCTTTATCGTTTTCGCGGGCGCGGAGAGAATCAATACACACCCGGAGTAGATCAAATGTTGATTCGCTCAGATTGTGCAAGAACAGAGTCAGATATTTATGCAAATACGGCGATACCTTGGCTTAGAAACTACCTCTGGTTTCGAACGTTGCCCTATCGTTTACAACAGAAAAATTCGCCTCAATTGTCTTGGCTTTTTGCCAAGCTAAACCGACTGTTTCATTTGGGTTTGCGAGTTTTACAATTTAGGGGATGAACATGAGCAAAAACAAAAAATTGGTGATTGTTGGTGCGGGGGAAACCGCACTAATTGCTTACGAGTACTTCACAGTGGATACCGACTACGAAGTAGTGGCCTTCTCTGTAGAGTCGGCCTATCTCAAAGAGAAAGTACAGTGCGGTTTGCCAGTTGTATCCTTTGAAGAACTGCAAAGCAAGTATTCTCCAGATGATGTAGATGCATTTGTGGCAATCAGTTCAACCAAACTGAACAGAATTCGCAAACGCCTCTACCTTGAAACCAAAGCCAAAGGATATCGGTTGGCCAGTTACGTCAGTCCACGTGCTTTTGTATGGCGTAATGTCGAAATTGGCGAGAACTGTTTTGTATTTGAAGACAATACACTTCAACCCTTTGTGAAGTTGGGTAACAACATTGTGTTATGGAGTGGAAATCACATTGGTCACAACACGGTTATTCGCGATCACTGTTTTCTGGCCTCGCAGGTTGTTGTGTCCGGCTATTGCGAGATCGGGGAAAACTGTTTCCTCGGTGTTAATTCAACCTTGATCAACAACATCACCTTGGGTGAGGACTGCTTCATTGGTGCCGGTGCATTAATTCAAAAAAACACTGAGGCCGGTCAGCTTGTTCAGGCACCCAGCACCGAACCCTCCAAGGTAGGTGCTCGCAGACTGTTTCGCATTAAGGATGGCGAATGAAGTGGCATAAAAAGGGCCATATATACGGCCCCAAGGGCAAGCAGGTCTGGGCGCAAAACAGTGCCCTTACGCCAACCCCTATATTGTTGAATCCAGACATTATCCGGGTTTATGCTGGCTTTAGGGATTCTCAAGGAGTCAGCAGAATCGGGTTTGTCGATCTTGATTCGAGCAATCCAAATAAGGTTTTGCAGGTTTCAGAAACCCCTGCGTTGGACGTAGGCCAACCTGGCGCGTTTGATGACAATGGTGTAATCCTAGGTGATGTAATTCAAGTGGGCAATTCACTGTATATGTATTACGTGGGTTTCCAGTTGGTTGCAAAAGCGAAATTTCTGGCTTTCAGTGGACTTGCCATCAGTACTGACGGTGGGGATAGTTTTACCCGTGTCTCTAGATCACCAGTGCTTGATCGTGCAGATGAAGGAATCTACATACGCGCAATTCACAGTGTTCATCAGGAGAGCGGCCTTTTTCGCGCATGGTACGCGTGTGATGATGGGTGGGAATTAATCGACGGCAAGCCGTACCCTCGCTACCAAATTCGTCATGCGTCCTCAGTAGACGGTGTACATTTTGATCCTGACACACAGCCTTGTATAGCACTCTCAGGTGATGAATATCGCATCGGGCGCCCCAGAGTTTTTTTCATTGCAGGCCAGCGATATATGCATTTCACTTGGGGTACGCCGCGGGGTGACTATTTTCCGGGACTCGCCAAGTCCGATGACGGTTTGAACTGGACTCGAATTGATGATCAATTGGGCATTTCTTTGGCTCCCGAGGGCTGGGACAGTCAGCACCTTTGTTATCCAGCACTGCTGCAGGTAAACGGAAAAACCCTCATGTTTTACAACGGTAACAATATGGGGTCAGAGGGATTTGGTTGGGCTGAACTGGAGTCAGCTGAATAATGCAAGTCGTTCGATATTCCTCTGACTTTAAAGTGCGCTGGAATCAGTTCGTTGACAGATCCAAGAACGGTACCTTTCTCTTCAATCGTGATTACATGGAATACCATGCAGATCGATTTGAAGACCACTCAGTCCTCGTGATCGATGACAAAGGAAATATTCAAGCGGTGCTTGCTGGAAGTGTTCACGGCCAACAACTGATATCTCATGGTGGTTTAACTTATGGCGGCTTGGTCTTAACCAGCGATGCCAAGCTAAGCCAAGTTCGCAGCTGGTTTTCGTTGATTGCCAGCTATTTGCGAATGGCTGGTTTTAGTTCTGTTTTATACAAAGCAGTGCCTTCTATCTACCACAGTATGCCCGCAGCAGAAGACCTCTACTGTCTTCACCAAATGGAGGCCAGGCTGGTACGTCGGGATGCGTCCACTGTGATTCACCTGCCAAGTCAACTCAGGTTTTCAAAAGGCAAAAAAGAGGGAGTCAAGAAAGGCATACGGGCTGGCGTAGAAATTTTTGAAGGCACGAATTTCAGTGACTTTTTTCAGTTGGGGCGGGAGGTATTGCAATCGCGGCACGGGGTCAAGCCGGTTCATTCAGCCGATGAAATGAGTTTGCTCAACAGCCGTTTTCCGAAAAATATCCGTTTGTTCAATGCAGCGTTAAACGGCGTTCTGGTAGCTGCTGTATTGGTTTTTGTTGATCGAAAAACTTCGCACACGCAATACATGTTCAATTCGGACCAAGGCTTACAATGCGGTGCTCTCGATCTGCTGTTGGCCTACTTAATACAACACGAGTTCGCAAACCTGGAATATTTCAGTTTTGGTATTTCCACTGAGCAACAAGGAACCTATCTCAACGAAGGACTTTGCTTGCAAAAGGAAATGTTCGGTGGGCGTACCATTTGTCACGATTTTTACGAATGGTCACTTACCCAATAAGCCCATCAAATACTTTCCATACTCGTTTTTCACCAAAGGCTTCGCCAGTTTGCGTACCTGCTCTTCATCGATCCAGCCTTGCATGAATGCAATTTCCTCTGGGCAACTTACCATCAAACCTTGCCGCCTTTGAATGGTGTGAATAAACGAGGCCGCATCCAACAAACTATCGTGGGTGCCGGTGTCCAGCCAGGTGTAACCCCGCCGCATAATTTCAACTTGTAATTTGCCCATCTCCAGGTAACGCTTGTTCACATCGGTAATTTCTAGTTCACCCCTGACTGAGGGCTTGATCGTGTGTGCAATTTCACACACCTGTTGGTCGTAGAAATACAAACCTGTCACCGCGTAATTGCTCTTTGGTTTCTTGGGCTTTTCTTCGATGTCGATCGCGCGGTGTTGATCGTCAAAACTAACCACGCCATAGCGTTCCGGGTCGTGTACATGGTAGGCAAATACGGTGGCCCCAGCATCGTGTTGGCTTACCGTGTGCAATTGCTCGGCAAGGGCGTGACCATAGAAAATATTGTCACCAAGAATCAAACAGCTTGGGCTTCCATCAATGAAGTTTTCTGCAATCAAAAAGGCCTGTGCCAAACCATCCGGGTTCTGTTGAATCCCGTACTCAATTTTCATTCCCCATTGGGAGCCATCGCCAAGCAAGGTTTTGAACAAAGGGATGTCTTGTGGGGTTGAAATCAACATCACTTCGCGAATGCCCGCCAACATCAAGGTGCTCAAGGGGTAGTACACCATTGGCTTGTCATACACCGGCATCAATTGTTTTGAAATTGCGGTGGTAACCGGGTACAGGCGAGTGCCCGACCCACCGGCCAGCAAAATGCCTTTTCTGTTATTCATTGGGTTGCCCATTCGTAAGTTTTTTTCAAACCTTCTTTCAGGTTTGTCTCTGCTGCGTAGCCCAGTTCCATTTCAATTTTGGAAATATTCGCCAAGGACGTATGTATCTCGCCTTCTCGGGCTGGTCCAAATTTCGCTGGTAAATCGGCACCCACAACGTTGCACAAAATTTTCCAAAGCATGTTGATTGTAACGCTCTCGCCCCGGCCAACGTTGTAGGCTGCGAATCCTTGTTTCTTGCTGTTCATCGCTTTGATCAGCGCTTGCACAACATCGCCCACATATACAAAGTCGCGGGTTTGGCTTCCATCGCCAAAAATTGTTGGGGCCTGTCCACGTCGCAATCGATCAATGAAAATGGAAATTACGCCAGAGTAGGGCGAAGAAGGGTCTTGTCTCGGACCAAACACATTGAAAAAACGCAGTCCAACGGAATTGACACTGTAAAGCGCAGCATACAGGCCAGCCTGTTCTTCGCACATCCATTTGTGTAGACCATAAGGTGACAATGGTATTCCCACAATGGTCTCTTTGACCGGGCATATTTTGGTGTCACCGTAAACTGCTGCAGAACTGGCGAAAACAAGCCGAACATGCGGCTGTTTGCGGCAACATTCCAGCACATTGAGCGTGCCCTGCAGGTTGATCTCGAAAGAGTCTTTTGGTTGTTCAATGGATTGGGGTACGGAAACCAGCGCTGCCAAGTGAAATATACCGTCACAGTTTTTGACCAGTTGATCAAGTAGCGCTGTGTCTCGAATATCGCCTTCTACAAACTTCACTCGGTTGCTGACAAAAGTTTCAACGTTTTTTTTGTGTCCACTACTCAAGTTGTCCAGCACGGTCACTGAGTGTCCGGTGAGGCTCAATGCTTCTACCAAGTGAGAGCCAATGAATCCCGCTCCGCCAGTAACCAAATAATGTGCCAATTAAATTGCTCTCTGAGTTGGGTTGAAGATACCGTGTGGTCTGGTTCACGTATTGTACAAGAGGGGCGCGCGCGCATCACATTTTAGCTACGCTTTCGAGCCGCAGGCTATCTGGCCAACCAGCCCCATCCTGATTACACACCCAATCTGGTTTTTGCCTCCCGCCCTATCCAGTGCTAGCGTGTTTGTTTATCCGAAACGGACAGGCTTAAACCATGCACCGCATCTTGCTCGCCTTGGTATTGCTGCTGCCCCTTGCACCCCAGCCCACGGAGGCTTTTGTGTTCCAAAAAATTGTGTACTGCTCACCCATTGAAGGGCTCATTCATTGGCAAGGGAAGCCGCTGGCCAATTTAAAAGTGACTCGGCTTTTGCGCAGTGGCGGATTTGAAAATGATGAATATGCGGATCACGTACAGACTGATTCACAGGGGCGATTTCAATTTCAAACAGTGGCTGAGCGTCGGTTCTTAAGGCCTGACTTGCTGTCTGCGAATCCTCGAGTCTCTCAGACATTGGAAGTTTTCTATGAGGGCAACCCGTACACAATTTGGTCCTACAGCAAGCACGACTTTAATTTGGGGACTGAATCAAAAGATGGGGTTATTCGAATCGAATGCGATTTAGCAAAGTTTGAAGAGTTTTCTTTTGGGCGCATCGTGCGCTGCCAACACAACGGGAATCAACCTCTATGAATGAATTAAACCCAACTCAGATATTTGTTTTATCGGACAAGGCGTATGAACTCAAAAACGGCTTCACTCAAGTTGTGAAACGGGACTTGGCGAATGCACTGCCTTTTGTAGATGTTGAAACCCTCAAACCTATCACCGCCACCTCTGGCCTCATCACCCCTGTGGCCAGCGGCTTTGGTTTCATGGCCCAGCTCAACGGCGGTCGTTCTCGCGAAATTGTCATCGCCACGCGGGGCACTGTCAGTCATGCCGATGTTGGCACTGACATCAACGCTATCCCCACCCTCGGCCCCACCGGCCACGCCATTCACAAAGGTTTCAACACCACATTCAAAAGCTACGTGCAGCAGCTTAACGAATTCATCAAGCAACAAAACCTGGGCTTCAAGCCCACCGCAGTGCACTGCATGGGCCACAGCCTGGGTGGTGCGTTGGCCAACCTCAATGCCGCAGCTTGCGCGGAACTCGGCTTGAATTCATACCTTTACACCGTGGCCGCACCGCGTGTGGGCATGGTGCCGTATGCCGAACACCTCAGCAAAAAAATGAACGCCGAGCATGTGTACCGCGTGGCCAACGAGGCCGATGCCGTCACCATGCTTCCTGTTTATCCGTTTGTGCACGCACCGTATTGCCACGGAACGGTGCTACTGGACGGAGGCTGGGCAACAGTCAGCGCATTCCAGCACAAGCTTGCCACTGGCTACAGCAGCATGGTCAACAGCACCTGGAAGCAAATGCAAAGCCACACCCGGGGTAAGCAACAGCAACTTGAAAACTCCATGTACCCCGCCAACAACGCTGAAGCAGGGCGATTCGAGCAACTGGCCAAAATGCCCGGTGCCATGTTCAGCGGCAGGCTGTTGAAAATGATCAACAAAGCCATTCACGACATGCTTACCCGCCTGGGTGCACAAAGCCTGCTCAGCGTGGGGCACTACGGCACTGGTTCGTTTACCGTGCTTGATCAAATGGCTGAAATTCTCGCCCGCTACGCGCAGGCCAGCCACAAACAGGCCAAAGAAGTGGCGGGCATGCTTAACGCCATCATGGCTTATCTTGGGCGCGCAACTCACACTGTGGCCGACGCTTCGGTAGCCACCATCCGCTGGGTGTTCGGGCTGCTGCACCAGTCGGTCAACACCATGGCCAAACAGGCCATTCAACTGGTGGGGCGGTAATGCAAATAGGGTCAGTCCAGCGATGTTAAAAAGTCAGTGGCAAGTGTCACGGCCTGTTGGTAGGTGGCTTGATATTCCAGGCGGTCAATAGCATCAAACTGGGCTTCCAGTACAAATTTACGCTGATCAATTTGCTGCAAAAATTCTTTTCTGTATTTGGTTAAATACGGTGCAGCACTTGTTAATTGCTCTCGTTCTTTTTCAATCACCATAGCCAAGTCAAACAAGTCCCGCGCAGTGGCCCGGTGTCCGCGGTGAAACAGTTTTTTTGCCACGATTTCCGCTGCTGTCTCAACATTTACCTTGTGGCCAAACAGGTTCCATTCTTCATAGGGGCTTTCGGTAAGGTTGGTGGAAGCAACGAAGTCAATTTCCCCCTCTGGGCGGAAAAGTTTGACGTAACCCGGGCCCTCAACATAATCAGTACTAATCGACTCTGCATGATCGCTAAGTCGTGGACTTACAAAACCCAAGTATTGTGGGTCAGGTACAAAAATATCAATGTCTTTGCTAAGCCGGTGTCTGTAACGCAGCATTAACACCGTTCCTCCACCAAAAGTCCAAACAGGGCTGGTTACACCGCCATATCTTGCTGCTTCATCGATCAATGTCAATGCGTGCTGTAGTAAAACTTGCCACGGTCCGTTTGGCAAATTGTGTGGCGAATAATGGGCCATTGTCATGCCCAGGCTGCTCGATCGGATTGAACTTGTTCTGCCCATTTGGCGACGTTTCTCCAAATCGATTTGGGCGACTGATTGTACGCGGTAGCAATTTCTTGTACTGCACCAACGATGAGGGGCAAAGGCGCTTCGTCTAGCAAGGTAGCAACGTGGGGCAACAAGTGTGCAGGCAGTTCGCCTTTAACCAAGGCACTGGCAAGCTCGGCAGAATCGAGGGCATTTTTGTAACTAACGCTGGCAGTTTGACTGACCAATTGCAACGCATTTCGGTGGTGTCGAGCGTGTTTTGCTTCAACAGTTATACCCAGTAAATCAAGTAAACCAATCAATTTGGTGACACCTAGTTCGTGAATGGTTCCCGTCTCCAATTGATTGATGGTGGCGCGTGACAGCCCGCTCAGCTTTGCGAGCCGGTCTTGAGATAATCCAATTTCTCGTCGACGTTCGTGGACAAGTGAGCCAAGATTTATAAGGTTCATGGGAAAGATTGAATCAGAGTGCTCAAATAATGTCAAATATATTCGACATTTTATTTGTCTGATAACCCCCTCGGGGTACACCAATAACCCCTTTTTTGCTTCCCCTTCAACTCGGTGCTAGCGTGTTCGTTTATTCCAAACGGACAGGCTTAAACCATGCACCGCATCTTGCTCGCCTTGGTATTGCTGCTGCCCCTTGCACCCCAGCCCACGGAGGCTTTTGTGTTCAGAAAAATTGTGTATTGCTCGCCCATAGAGGGGCTTATTCATTGGCAGGGAAAGCCGCTGGCCAATTTAAAGGTAACTCGATTGTTACGAAGTGGTGGATTTGAAAATGGTGAATATACGGATCAAGTACAGACTGATTCACAGGGACGATTCCAATTTCAAACCGTCGCTGAGCGTCGGTTCTTAAGACCTGATTTGTTGTCAGCTAACCCCCATGTTTCTCAAGTTCTTGAGGTTTATTTTGATGCTCAGCCCCACACATTCTGGGCATTTCAAAAGCAAAACTTTAATTTAGGGACGGAGGCAAAGGGAGGGATTTTGAAGATTGAATGTGATCTGTCTAAGTTTGAGCAGAACTCTTACGGGCGGATCGTTCGGTGCGAACACAACGGAGTACAAAAATATGAATGAGCTTAATCCCGGTCAAATCTTTCAACTTTCTAAGAATGCCTATACGACGAAGAAAGGGGATTCTGTCTTAATTAGGAGAGAGTTGGATATCGAGTTGCCTTACGTAAATATTGATAGTTTGCGAATCATCACCGCCACCTCAGGCCTCATCACCCCGGTCGCCAGCGGCTTTGGTTTCATGGCTCAGCTCAATGGTGGTCGTTCTCGCGAAATTGTCATCGCAACGCGTGGCACTACGAATTCATTTGCAGACTACGGCACAGACATCAACGCCATTCCAACCCCAGGCCCCACCGGCCACGCCATTCACAAAGGTTTCAACACCACATTCAAAAGCTACGTGCAGCAGCTTAACGAATTCATCAAGCAACAAAACCTGGGCTTCAAGCCCACCGCAGTGCACTGCATGGGCCACAGCCTGGGTGGTGCGTTGGCCAATCTCAATGCCGCAGCTTGCGCTGAACTCGGATTGAATTCATACCTGTACACCGTGGCCGCGCCGCGTGTGGGCATGTTGCCGTATGCCGAACACCTCAGCAAAAAAATGAATGCAGAACATGTATACCGCGTAGCCAACGAGGCCGATGCCGTCACCATGCTTCCTGTTTATCCGTTTGTGCACGCACCGTATTGCCACGGAACGGTGCTACTGGACGGAGGCTGGGCAACAGTCAGCGCATTCCAGCACAAGCTTGCCACTGGCTACAGCAGCATGGTCAACAGCACCTGGAAGCAAATGCAAAGCCACACCCGGGGTAAGCAACAGCAACTAGAAAACTCCATGTACCCCGCCAACAACGCTGAAGCAGGGCGATTCGAGCAACTGGCCAAAATGCCCGGTGCCATGTTCAGTGGGCGCTTGCTCAAGCTCATCAACAAAGCCATACACGACATGCTTTCCCGCCTTGGGGCGCAAAGCCTGCTCAGCGTGGGGCACTACGGCACGGGGGCCTTTACGGTGCTTGATCAAATGGCTGAAATTCTCGCCCGCTACGCGCAGGCCAGCCACAAACAGGCCAAAGAAGTGGCGGGCATGCTTAACGCCATCATGGCTTATCTTGGGCGCGCAACTCACACTGTGGTCGACGCTTCGGTAGCCACCATCCGCTGGGTGTTCGGGCTGCTGCACCAGTCGGTCAACACCATGGCCAAGCAGGCCATTCAACTGGTGGGGCGGTGATTTATTTTCCGTAATTTACGACATTACTTTCCAAAATTAACGTTCACTAATATGCGCATAAAAGTGTAATTAGTTATATCTAAATGCGCGTAAAAATGTGAAAATCAAAAAGTGTATAGTCGGTCCCAAGCCCATGCAGCGCGTACTTCTTCAACAATTATTGGTCTGGAAGCAAAAGCCCCAGCGCAAACCGTTGTTAATCGATGGTGCGCGGCAAACAGGTAAAACATAGCTGCTTCAAAACTTGTTGGGTAGCACTTTCCCGCATGTTCTTCGCATCGATTTTCTGGAATCTCCCTCCATGGCAGAGGCTTTTGCCAGTTCGTTAAAACCAGAAGGTATGATTTCCAGCCTGGAGCTTGTCACCGGGCAAGTATTCAATCCCGCAACTGATCTGTTAATACTCGATGAAATTGGCAAGTGGATCGAATATTGGTTTGCTCACGGCTTTTCCTGTCGGTAAGGTTGAGCAGCACAATTTACGCCCACTTTCTTTTCACGAGTTCTTGTTGGCCACCAACGAAACTGCACTGGTCAACGCCTATGGAAAGCCGTGCTAACTCATCGGCATCGCACACCAAATTGTTTGAAAAGTTAACCGATTACTACTTCACCGGCGGCATGCCCCGCAGCCCCTTGGCCGCATACCAAAAAGAAAACTACTTCAAGCTATTTTTGTTTGATATCGGTTTGCTCAACAACATGCTTGGTATTTCTCTCAAAGAAATCAAGCAGCAGGGGTTTGAGTACAAAGGTTATCTTGCTGAACACTTTGTTCAGCAAGAACTTGCAGCACAGGGCCTTGAACCAAGTTATTCATGGTTGGATGCACGCGCCGAAATTGAATTCATTCTTTCTGATTCTGAAGGCAACATCATTCCAGTCGAAGTAAAAAGCGGCGAGCGCACACGTGCCAAGTCGCTGCAGTCTTACATCACCAAATGCCAGCCGCTCAAAACTTTCAAGTTAACTGCAACCCAAGGTTCGTCGCCTGTAAAGCAGCAGCACACCGTATTGCCGCTTTACTATTCTGGGCACCTTGCCAACTTGGTGAATATTTGTTTGAACCCCCCTTAATGCGGGGGTCGGCATAAAACTGACCATTTCTTCATACTTTTCCAATTAACCCCCGCTGCCGCCACGTGTAATTATCAGTGTGACTATTAGTGTGCAAATAAAAGGAGTGGGCATGAATTCATTTAAAAAGCTAACAACTGGCGCTGCAATTGTGGCGGCCGTGTTTGTGGTGTCCGCCTGCGGCGGCGGCGGTGGTGATGGTGGCGGCGCAGCTGCGCCCGGCGGCGGCAGCAGCACTTCTGTTAGTGGCACCTCGGCCAAAGGCATTGTAATCAACGGCATTGTTACCCTGAAAGACGGAGAGGGCAATGTATTGGACACCACACCAGCACAAGTTCTCACTGGTATGAATGGAAGTTTCACAGCCGATGTAGGCGACTACACAGGTCCCGTTTTTGTTGAAATTACGGCGGGCGCCAACACCACCATTCAAGACGAAATTACCGGTAACAACGTCAGTGCCAGCAATGTCATGGGCGTTATTCTCGAGTCGGTTACAACTGCCACTGCGGGTCAACCTGCAACGGCCAACGTCTCGCCCTTCACCACCATCGTGGCTCAGCTGGCCAAGAACTCGGCTGGCAACGGCACCCCAGTCTCCGCTTTGCTTGTACAACAGGCACAAGCCGCAATTGCCACAACCTTGGGCTTCAACCCAGTGGCCACTGCGCCAGTTAATCCGCGTGATGCCGATGCCACTGCCGCAGCTTCACCAGAAGCGCGCAAACAAGCCCTGTTGCTTGCTGCTTTGGCTCAATTCGGTACTGAAAACCCCACTTGTGTCGCTTTGGAAGCCCGCGCCGATGAATTGGCTTGCGCCGCACAGCAATATGCCATGGCCTACCAAGGCTCAACAATCATGGGTGGTAACGCATCGATTGCAGTAGATGGTTCAACCCTTGCGGGCTTCTCACAGGCTGTAAGCATTGTTTCCGCTGACCCCGTAGTCAATAGAACCCGCACAACAATCGACCCGGCCACAGACCCCTCCACCAGCACTTTGGCCATGGCTGAAGACAATCCCGATACACCCCAAATGCAGATGGTGGCCGTGCCCGAAGAAGGATTTAATGCCGATGACATTGCCGCGGTAAGGGCTTTGTTCAATAACCTGCGTTCAAATGCAGCGGCGTTGGACAACGCTGAACTGAATGGCCCAATTGAAACCCAGTTGGCTGACTTCGCAGACAGCATCAACACACAAACATTTGGTCTCGACTTCGGCACACTGGAAATTCTCGATGGTGCTGCACAAGCAGGTGAACTGTTTATTGCTTATGCAACTTCACCAGAACCACGACCAACTACCAGCCTGGTTGGCGGCCCCGGTATTGTGGGCACCACAGCGTGCCAAGTATTTGCGGGTGTGCCCGCAACCGATGAAAATGGCGTGGTGCGCTCAGTGCCCCCGCAGGCCAGTTCAACCGGTCAACGCAATGGCCAGTCGGTGGGCTGTACAATCTTCGGCCCAGCAGTGCCTGTGGCGGGCGGTGGGTTTTCTCAAATTCGTCATTACACCTTGCATACTGTTGCCCAAGGCACAACCGGTACTCTCGTTGTGAACTCCGATTCACGCCTGTGCACCTTCCCTCAGGGCTACAACCCAGCCACTGATGCCGACACTTGCTTGCAAAATGGCCAAATTTTTGGTGGTGTTGGCGGAACGGGTACAACCGCTCGTCTCAGCGAGGCTGTCAATGGCGACATCAGTGTGTTCTTTGAAGGCGAAGTTGCACCGCCGCTTGCGTTCGCAATTACGGAAACCGGCCCTACAGCGGTGCTACTGGCCGACTCGGTTTTAGTCTCTATCGATTTCACAGCCAACGATTCTGCTGAAAATGGTTTCTTCCGCGGTGATGGTTCAATTACCTCAACCCTGGACGGTACTACGCTGACTGCCAGCTTCACTGACATCGATGTATCGGGCACTGAAGACGAGCAAGGCAATGTAATGGGCAACGTGCAGGTGACCGGCACGGTTGAATCCAACTTCGGCTTGCTCACGGGCACGTTCACTGCAAACAACACTACCGCCAATATGGGCACCATTAATTTCTCTGGGTCCTTGGCGGTGGGTTCAAGCAGCCAGCGCACGCAGTTGTTCACCGGCAACCTGGTGCTTACCGAAATGCTCGGTAACCAAACCACACCCAGTGTAGACACTGCGACCTTCTCGGGCACAGTTACCTTGCCGCAGCGCCCCAACTTGTTGCTTAACTTGCAGTTGTCTGAAACCTTCGGTACAGATGGTTCTGACGATGCAGAAAGCTTGCTGTTTACCTATCAGCAAAACGGTACCACCGTTATTTTTAGTGGCTCTGTTGACAACACTGGTGCGGAAATGGTTACCTTTTCCTCTCCCACCAGCATGGTCACTGTGGGGCCATTCAACCCTGACACTGCCATGGTGGTCGATGTGTTGCGTGATGGTCGCAAGGCAGGTGAATACCAAGTGCAGAATGCGAGAATCAACTACACCGATGGTTCATTTGAGCAGTTCTAATCTATAGTTAAATCGTGTCAACCTGGGCCGCTGCATATTTCAGCGGCCCTTTTCATTATTCATCTACATGACCATTTCTCATCATTTTCGCGGCGCTTTTGTCTTTGCTTCTGTTTTGGCTGGTTTTGTAACCACCACACATGCAGCTGGGAACAACTACACCATCGAACTGGGTGCCCAAACTTACCAGGCCAACAATGCGGTGTCGGTCGATCAGTTTGATGCAGACTTCACGGGTTACAGCCCTCAGCACAGCCAACTGTACGCCTTGGGTGAAAACCTGGCCTACATTCAGGCCAGCCGTGCGGGCTACACCTTGCAGGCCTACAAAAAGCAGGAAATTTTTATCAACGCCGGGCGTGAAACAGGGCAGTTGTATGCCGATATTAACGCCCGAGTACCGCCAAACAACAATCGCCCATACGCTATTGATTTTGACGGTTACGGCATTGAGCAAACGGGCATTGGCATTTCGAAAACATTTGCCTTGCCTCTCAACAAAGCCGACACATCCCTCACCATTACTCCCGCTGCACGGGTGTACAACATCAATCGATACCGGGAAATTCAGGCAGGCGGGTTTGCGGCCGCGCGGGCCGATGGCAGCTATGACATTGCTATCAACACCGTCGAACGCGACACTCAGGCCGATTTCACCTTTCCCTTGGGCAACTCCCCAAGTGGCATGGGGTACGCATTTGACGTGGGTGCAAACTGGCAAGTCAACCCAGCCTTGCAGGCTTTTGCCAAGGTCAGCGACCTTCTTAATTTCAACAGCATCAAAAATGCGCCAACCACGGTTCAAACCATCAACAGCAATGTGAACCAATTCGATGCCGATGGTTTCTTGAACTACAACCCAGCAATTCAAGGGCGCAACAGCCGGGAAACCTACGACTTCAGCTTGCCCGTTAAAACGCATTTGGGTGTGTTGTATGCCGCTAATTCAAGCTTGGTTGACCAGCTTGGGTTCGATGTTCGGCACATTCAAGGCTTGGTGTTGCCGCGTGTTAGTGCTGCTTGGGTAAAGCCGTTTGCCTGGCTTGAAAGCGTAGGTGTGGGGTACGAGGCGCATTTTGAAGCGATCGACCTGGCGGTCAATTTCAAATACGGTGGCGTGCGCCTAGGGTTTGACAGCCTTAGCGATGACAACCGTCGAGTCGAGTTTCTTCAAGTGTTTTTCAAAACAGATTTGTAACTACTATCGAGCGTTTGGAATAGTTCTGTCAGCAAAGTTACGCCCCCCTCATTTTGGTCAACAAGCAAATGCATCCACCCGCATGAATGCTGAGTAATAGAGAGTGGCGCACATCTTTGAAAGTTGAGCTAGGGTTAACTCTAGGTGATATACTCGATAGTCTATGACAGTCACAAAACTGCCATGTTGCGTGTGCACAATTGCGGGGCGTTGCAGCGGGAACGCAGCTTGCTAAGCAGTTATAAAAATACATTGTCAACGGAAGTGCACCGCTGCCGTTTGGCATTATCTGAATATTAAAACCAGTCGATCGGGCTTATTTCGGGTCGGCAACACACAAACATCGGGAGCATCATGCAAACCATCGAGGCTATCAAAGTCTTCTGGCCAGCAGCGTTAACAGGAATTATTTGCTCCTTATTGGTAAGCCTGGTTATTGTGGCCACCAAGCGTTGGCATGGTGCTTTCAGTATGGATGGCACCAATGGCGTGCAAAAATTTCACACCATGCCCACGCCGCGTATTGGCGGTATTGCACTGGCGGCCGGTTTTCTGGGCACGTGGTTTGTGCTTCCTCATGGTTTTTCTCAGGGCACAGCAACCCTATTGGGCTTGGTTCTCATCGGTGGCATTCCAGCTTTTGCTGCCGGTTTGCTTGAAGATTTCACCAAAACAGTGTCGGTTAAGGCCCGCTTGCTTGCCACCGCAGCCAGTGGCTTGTTGGCCGCGCTCATTACCGGTTACTGGGTGAATAGCGTTCACGTACCAGGTATTGATTCGCTGCTGGCCTTTGCCCCGATCGGCATTCTGTTTACTGCTTTTGCAATTGCAGGCATTGCAAACAGCGTGAATATTATCGACGGCTTCAACGGCTTGGCCAGCGGTGTTGTTATTCTCATGTTGCTTACCATTGGTGTTATCGCCTTTCGGGTAGATGACACCGCCGTGCTTAACATGGCCATATTGGGTGCCGCAGTGGTTGCTGGCTTCATGTTGGTTAACTACCCCAAGGGCTTCATTTTCCTGGGCGATGCGGGCGCATACAGCCTGGGCTATTACGTGGCTGTGCTGGCCGTGGCCCTGGCCATGCGCAACCCGGCAGACGTCAGTCCGTGGGCCATGTTGCTGGTGTGTGGTTACCCGTTCATTGAAACCCTGTTCAGCATTTATCGCCGTGCCAGCCGCAAGCGCAAGCACAACCCCGGTTGCCCCGATGCCTCGCATTTGCACAGCCTTATTTACCGCCGTGTAGTTAGCCGCAAGTTGTTGCCTTATGCCCCAGCCTGGAAGCGCAACGCCTATACTTCGCCTTTTTTGTGGGTGTACTCATTTATTCCCATGTTGGGTGCAATTTTTTGGCCGGAAAGTTTGGGGATGGTGGTGGCCTGGCTAGTGATCAGCTTTGTGGTTTACCAACGTATGTACCGCCGCATGCTGCGCTTAAGCATTTACTTCAGAAATCGCAAGGAAATGGCGAGCTAAAGCGGCTTTCTGCTAACCTTAAATCCAACTGGCCAATTGTGGCCTTGACCGGTAATTTCAATTAATAGAGTTAAACGATGTTTCTATCAGCTTTCGGCCAAAAGATCCGATTTGCATTGGTTTGTGTTGCACTGGTGTCCAGCGGCAGCGCATTTGCCCAAGTGCCGCTTGGTTTGGCAGGTTTTGTAAATGATCAACAACTTAACCGTTCAAATACTGATCGTTTGAATGCGCAGCCCAATAACCTGCCTTCGAATGTGGGTGAGGGGCTTGTTGGCAAAGTCAATTCGGAATCAAGCTCAGGAGATGTGGCGCAGGGTGCAGTTGAAGCACCGCTCCAGGCGCAGCCTTTGCCCAATCGACCACTTAGCCTGTTTCAGCGCTTTGTGTTTGAAAACACCGGCAAGTTGCTTTATCCATTTGGCACATCTGCGCTCAAGGTCGACTTAAAACAAACGCAAGCTGAAAACACCCCCGTTTCCGCAGACTATGAAATTAGCGCGGGTGATCAAATTTTGGTGCGGGTGTGGGGCGCTATCGATGTGAACCACACCGCCGTGGTCGATCGCGACGGTCAGCTCACCATTCCTTCAGTGGGCACCTTCCCCGTGGCCGGTGTGCGGGCTCGCAATCTGGATCAATTCCTCACTGCTGAAATCAGCAAGTACTACAAAAACTTTAACCTAAGCGCCACCCTGGGCAAGTTAAGTGGTGTCAGCATTTATGTGGCAGGTCAGGCATTGGCTCCCGGCATGCACACAGTAAGCAGCACTAGCACTTTGGCCTCGGTGGTGTTTTCTGTGGCACAGCCCGGTGTCAACGGCAGCTTTCGCAATGTGCAGCTAAAACGTGGTGGTGTTACTGTGGCCACCTTCGATCTGTACGATTTGCTTCGCAAAGGCGAGTTGAACAATGACCGTAAACTTAGAGCGGGCGACGTAATCTTTATCGGTCAGGCTGGTGCACGTGTGGCACTGAACGTGGCTGGCCCCGCCGCCGCAATATTTGAACTAAAGCCCGGCGAAGGGCTGAACGATATTCTCGAAATTTCCGGTGTCGACCGTACCTTGCTGCGCCAAGACTCTGTTCTTATCGAGGGTTTCAACACCGACAACCCGAAGGCGCCCCGTGCGGTAGAGCAGCTTAGCTACAGCCGCGCTTTAAACCAGGCGGCCCTGAAAGACGGCGACATTGTAACCCTGTTCCAAACCCGCCGCGAATTTACCAACGCAGTGACCTTGAAAGGCAATGTGGCCACACCTGCGCGCTACCCGTTTTTTGAGGGTATGCGAATTGCCGACCTTATTCCCAATACCGATGCCTTGATTCAAGACAGCTACTTCAAAAAGAAGGGGGCCTTGGTTCAATTCAGCAAAGACGACGCAGAGCGATCAGTTCGGGATCCAAAGCTGCAAAGCCAGTTGAACACAGACGACTCCAAACTGTTCAATAAAACCGACCAAGGCGAAGAAGGTGAGCAAAAAATTGAAGTGGTTGAAGACACCATTTCGAACATGCTTTCACAAATTAACTGGGATTATGCAGTTATCGAGCGGCTAGACAGGCAAGAACTGCAAACACGCCTCATTCCTTTCAACCTGCGCAAAGCCATGGCTGGCGACCCCGTTCAAAACATGCAATTGCAGGCGGGCGATGTGGTCACAGTGTTCGGTGCTAACGATGCCCAAATTCCCCGCTCGCGCCAAACTGCCTTAATCAAGGTAACTGGCGAAGTGAAAGCCCCCGGTTACTATCAAATTGCCCCGGGCGAATCGCTGCGCGATGTGATTGTAAAAGCGGGTGGTTTGGCTGAAGACGCCTACCTGTTTGGCACCAAGGTAACTCGCCGGGCCATCGCAGTTGAGCAAGAACAGCAAAAGCAAAAAGCACTGGAGCAGGCTGAACGCATGTTGGTGTCAGCCCAAGCCAGCAATGCGGCCTCAGCAATTTCCGCTGGCGATGCCGCCAACGCCCAAAAGCAAGCCCAAATTCAAGGGGCGTACCTCGAGCGTTTGCGGAAAATGAAACCCGAAGGCCGCGTGGTTCTCGACATTAAACCGAATGCGCAAACTATTGCTGAATTGCCGCCTTTGTTGTTGGTCGATGGCGATGTGGTGTCCATTCCCTCGCTACCCGGCCAGGTGGCGGTGCTGGGCTCGGTGTACAGCCAGGGCGTGTATGCGTTCGAATCGGGTAACACTGTGTTTGACTATTTGGGATTGGCCGGTGGCGCGGCAAAGGGCGCAGACGATGGCTCCATTTTTGTAATTCGCGCCAATGGCACGGTAGACAGTGCGCAGCAAGGCTGGTTGCCTTTCGTTAGTGGCTTGTATGGCAAACGTGCTTTGCCTGGCGACGCCATTTATGTGCCTGAAGACTTCGAACGTGTATCGCTCACCAAAACGCTAATCGACATTTCCCAAATTTTCTACCAGGTTGGTTTGGGTGCAGCAGCGGTTAACGCCATTCAGGATTAACGAGAAATACGCATGAATTCGAATATTGATTCCCAGCCAGTTGGCGATTACGACGACGATGAAATCAGCCTGGTTGAATTGGCCACCACCCTGGGCGAAGAAAAAAAACTGATCTTCGGCTTGCCCTTTGTGGTTGGCATTGTGGTCATTGTGGTCAGCTTGTTTCTAACGCCCATATTTACCGCAAAAACCACACTGCTGCCTCCACAAAACAGTGGCGGCGGTGGCGCAGCGGCTGCTTTGGCCAGCTTGGGTGGTTTGGCTGGTTTGGCTGGTATTAGCACGGGTGGAACAACAGCCGACACTGTTATTGCCATGCTGCAAAGCCGCAGTGCGAAAGACCAAATTATTAATCAATTTAACTTGGTTGAATATTACGAGGCCGAACTGCGCTCAGATGTTTACAAAACGCTGGATGGAGTGGTTCGGGTGAGCAGTGATAAAAAATCGAACTTGATTACCATCGAGGTCGACGACAAAGACCCCGAGCTGGCTGCCAAAATGGCCAACGCCTATTACGCGGTGTTGAAAGACCTTATGACCCGCGTGGCAGTTACCGAAGCACAGCAACGCCGTCAGTTTTTTGAAGATCAGTTTGCAAAGTCGAAAGAGGAACTTTCTGCGGCGGAAGTAAAGCTTAAAGAAACCCAAGAACGCACCGGTTTGGTTGAACTGAAAAGCCAGGCCGAGGCCACCATTGAGGCCGTGGCACGCCTGCGTGCCGAAATTGCCCAGCGGGAAGTGCAGCTAAGCGCAATGCGCACCTTTGCCACGCCCGAGAATTCAGACTACCGCCGTGTGGTGGCTGAATTGAACGGCCTGCGTGCTGAACTCAAGAAGCTGGACAAAGGCGGCACGGGTGGTGAATTGGGGCTGGTGTCTGCGGGCAATTTGCCCGAGCAAGGGCTTGAATACGTTCGCGCTTTGCGCGAAGTGAAATACCAGGAAGCCGTGTTTGAAATTATGGCCAAGCAGTTTGAGCTGGCCAAAGTGGACGAAGCCAAAGACGGCGGCAATGTGCAGCAACTGGACATGGCCACTGTGCCCGAGCGTAAAAGCAAGCCTAAACGTGCCCTGATTGTGGTGTTAAGTGTGCTGGCCGCCGGCTTTTTGGCGGTGTTAATTGCCTTGATGAAAGGTGCCATGCGCAAGGCAGGTAGTGATGAAGAGTCGGCCACTCGCCTTCAGGCCTTGAAAAAAGCTTGGCGCCTGCGTGGTTGAGTGTTGAGCCGGGTGTTGTAAGTAAACTATCGCCCTTTAAATATGGGGTGGTGTTAACGCGGGTTTTGTTGTAAGTTTTACCTTGCGCGCTTTTGGTAATTGTTTATCCCTAGGGAGATTGGATATGAAAAAGTTTTTGGCATTAATTTCAATGGTTGTATTCAGCGGTGTTGCAATTGCGCAATCCGAAACTGGTGAAGCTGCTTCTGGTGGTCAGGCCGGTGGTGCTGGTGGTGGCTCCGGTGGTGCAAGCGCAGGTGCTGGTGCTGGTTCAGGCGCAAGTGCAGGTGCCGGCGCGGCTGGTGCTGGCGCTGCTGCTGGTGGCTTGGGCGTTGCCGGTGCGGTAGGTGTTGCTGCTGCTTTGGGTACTGTTATCGCTGTTTCTAACGACGACAACAATGCCCCCGTGTCTGTTTCTCAGTCACAGTAAGCTGCCGTATCTAAAAACGCCTCCTTTCAGGGGGCGTTTTTTTTCGCCCAACCCATTCGCATTTGTATAAAAACCCACTGTGCTCAAATTTAATCGCCTTCTTGTATTGCTAGTTGCCAGCCTTGGCCTAAGTGCATGTGCAAGCAACTTCAAAGCTGCATACGACATGATTCAGGCGGTGGGTTCGCCAAGCCCGTACCGGTTTGAGCAGTTTGAAATGAACCCCAATTTGCAGTACCTGGAAGCGCACACGGTTGGTGCGCAAGCCATGATGGTGCTGGGCTACGTGGCCACGCCCAAGCAGCAGCCCCCAGTGCAAACCTGGTACGATTCACAACGCGAATTGCTGCGGCTGCAAAACGGTTTTTTGGTCAGTGTTACCGGTGTTAATAACGCCATAAGCACCACTGAATACACTTGGGCCGCCCCCAACCAGCAAGCGGTGCAATTGCCCACCAGCAAAACTTACAGCCAGCCCGATCAACAAATTTTTAATAAAACTGTGGCCTTGCGTTTTCAGGCGGTGCCTGAATCATCTGTAAACACGGGCAACAGCGTGCTGCGCAAACGCCTTTTAGAAGCCGCGCAACAAGGCAGGCAACCCTTGGTGTGGTTTCAGGAAGTACCGCTGCCCAACAGTGAAATTCCTTACAGCCTGCATGCATTTGCCAGCAACGGAAGCCCCGTGTACGGCAGCCAATGCCTTACCCCCAGTGTTTGCGTTGAATGGCTGCACCGAACCAACCCAGCAACCCAGCCATGAAACTTAAAACAACCGCAGCCCTGGCCTTGTTAATTGCCCAGTTTGGTTGGGCCCACGCGGAAAGCATATACGCGCCAAAGCAGGGCGAGCGCCTTTCAGAGCTGCTTATGCGCGAGCAATTATTGCCCGGCAGCGCCACCAATGGCGAAGGGCAAACCCTGCAACTGGGCAGCATGCTGTTAAAGCGTGCTGAACTGTACAACAAGCAAGCACTTCAAAAAACGCAACTGATTACGCTGCTTGGCATGCAGCCCACAGGCAAAGTGCCTGCTTATTTAAAACCATTGGTGGAAAGTTTGCCTGCCACAGGCCGGCAACTGCTGCCCACGCAAGATGGTCATGAAATGGCCGCCAAAATGCACCTGGACCCGGTGTTGCAAGCCAACGATTCGGTAGTGCTGCAACCCACAGCCAACCACATTGCCGTGCTGGGCACGGGTGGGCAGTGTGTGGCTGAGTTTAAGCCGCAGGTGTCGGTAATTGCCTATTTGCAGCAATGCTTTCCAAAACGCAGTTGGTACCAGTTTGGCGCAGGTTTTGACCATGCTTGGCTGGTGCAACCCACTGGAGAAGTACACAAGCTGAACGTGGGGCTGTGGAACCAAACTGAACAAACCTTGCCACAACCAGGTGCATGGGTGTGGGCCCCCACACGCGGTAGTGGCTGGGCCGAGCAAGAAAGCCTGCAACTGGTCGAATTTTTGCAAACCCAGGGTGCGTATCAAACCGATAAGGCCGCACAAGTTGTGGCAGCACCCGCGGAAACTATTACACCGGCCAGCAATACACCTTTTGATTACACGGTGCGCCCCACCCGCAGCGATTGGGGCACGGTAGGCTTGCTGCAAATGCCCAGCGCCCGAATGGCAGAAGAGGGCACTATTAGCATTACTGCCAGCCGGGTTGAACCTTATTCCCGCTATTCCTTTATTTACCAGCCTTTTGAATGGTTGGAAGCGGGTTTTCGGTACTCCATTATTACCAACCGCCGTTTTGGGCGGTTCGATTTTAGTGGCGATCGCAAATACCAGGACAAAAGCGTGGACTTGAAGGTACGTTTGTTGGATGAGACTGCCTACCTGCCTGAGGTGGCTATGGGCCTTCGCGACATTGGCGGCACTGGTTTGTTTTCCAGCGAATACTTTGTGGCTAACAAACGTGCGGGCCAGTTCGACTTCACCCTTGGCTTGGGCTTTGGCAACATGGCCACTGGGGGCGGCATATCCAACCCAATAGGCTTTATAAGCGATGAATTTGACACTCGTCCGGAGCTGGATGTTGGGGTTGGTGGACAGGCCAACAGTAGTGCTTACTTTCGTGGCGAAGCCGCACTGTTCGGCGGTGTTGAGTGGCAAACCCCCTGGCATGATTTGATTTTTAAAGTGGAACTGGATGGCAACGACTATACCAACGAACCACTGAACAACCCGCAGGTACAAACCACCAATGTTAATTATGGTGCGGTGTACCGCATTAATGATTACATCGATTTCAGCGTTAGCGTACAACGCGGCAACACCATGGGCTTTGCCTTGTCGTTTAAAGAGAATGTAAGCAAGTATGCAGTGCCCAAAATAACTGACCCCAAACCTGTGGTGGTTACGCAAGGCCCACGCCCTGCCAGCACCAATTGGGAAAAAACCGTAAAGCTGGTGGAAGAGCAAACCACCTGGAATGTTGAAAGCGTTCAACAACGTGGCAGTGAAGTGCAGCTTACCGTTAAAAATGCCGACGTTACCTACCCAGCCAAGGCTGTGGACAAAGCCACCGCAGCCCTACATGAAAACGTGGCAGAAGGCATTAACTGGTTTAGCTTTGCTTACCAAAACCGAGGCGCGGAAATTGCAGAACATGTAGTAGACCGCAACAAATGGGCTGAAGACAAAACCCAGCTGCCAGTATTGAAAACTGAGCAGCAAAACGAGCAGCACGCCAACGGCGGCTCGGTAGTGGCCGTTGAGCCCAATAACTACGCCTACAAACCGTTGCACACCGATTACGACCCCTGGTACAACGGCGCTGTTGGCTTGGGTTACGATCAAACCTTTGGTGGTGCCAATGGCTACCTGTTTCAGTTTACAGCCTATGCCAGGGGCGAAGTTGAATTAACAAACAGCACTTGGATAACTGGCCGTGTAGACCATGTACTGGGCGGCACATTCGACAAGTTTACACAACGCAGCACCAGCAACTTGCCGCCTGTGCGTACCAATTTCCGCGAGTATTCAACAGCCTCCGACACCAAACTGAGCAACTTGCAACTTAACCATGTGGGCCAGCTATCACAAAACCATTTTTACAGCTTGTATGGCGGGTATTTGGAAAGCATGTTTGGCGGCGTGGGCGGCGAATACCTGTACCGCCCCATGAATTCACGTTGGGCCTTGGGGGTAGATGCCAACCGCGTAAAACAGCGTGCATTTGAACAAGACTTTGATTTCAGAAATTACACGGTGAACACCGGCCACATTACGGCTTACGTGGACACTGGTTTTGAAGACATACTGGCCACGGTTTCAGTGGGCCAATATTTGGCTGGGGACAAAGGCGTTACGGTAGACCTTTCACGTGTGTTTGACAACGGCGTGAAAATTGGTGCCTACGCCAGTAAAACCAATGTGTCGGCTGAAGATTTTGGTGAAGGAAGTTTTGACAAAGGCATTTACCTGCGTGTGCCTTTTGATGCGCTGTTTAGCAGCACCGTACCGGGCGATGCCAGCTTTAACTGGGTGCAGGTAACGCGAGATGGTGGTGCGAAGTTGAGAAGGGCTTTGAGCCTGTTTGAAGAAACGAGCGTGAGAAGCCCGAGGACTTTGCAATTTAAATCAGCGCTGCCGTAATTTGATGCACGGTTCTGCGCACTGAAAACTCACGTTCAAATAATTGTTTGCAACGGATTGGCAATTTGTTATCCGTTTGGATTGAGTCGAGCAAAATGCTGCACAACTGAAGCAACTCGTCGATAGAGTTGCTCTCGCAAACTTGCCCCACACGTTCATCCCGAATGATTTGAGCCAGATCGTTACCAGCATTAATATTGGCTAACACAGGCAATCCGCTTTGCATGTAAGTTAAAAACTTGCCGGGTATGTTGTGCGATTTGTGCTTGTAATCCAAAGCAACAATGCCCACGCTGCATTGCGCGTAAAGGCCAGGGATTTCGTCTGGGTCTATTTCATCAAAAAATACGATGTTGTGCAGCTGTCGTGTTTGTGCGGCCAACCTTAACCTTGCTGCCTCGCTGCCGCGCCCAACAAACAGAAATCCAACGCCAGTGTTTGCCAGCAGCTTTTCGGCCAAATCCAGCAGAATATCCATGCCTTGTGCCACACCCATATTCCCGGCGTAAACAAATATTGTCCGCCCTTTCAGTGTTGTTTCATCGACTTGAATTGAGCATTTTTTTTGTTTCGGTTCATCAAGCCAGTTTTGCAACACCTCCAGTTTGCGGTTTGGCTGTTGTTGCCATTGTTCAAAGTAGGTTTTGTTGCCCGGTGTTTGCACACCAATTACATTGGCCACTGAATACTGATAACGCGCCACCGCACTAAAAAAACGATAGGGCAGCCCGCGACCCATCAGCCCCATGTCCACAGCCCATTCCGGGAATATGTCCCGAATAATCAGGTAGCTTTTGCAATTGCTGGATTGTTTGATGGCACTGACCAGGGGCCCGTGGAAAATGGACGGTGCGTACCACAGCACACCCTCCCATTTGCAGTTTGCCAGCGGGCTTCGCTTCAGGTTGCGCAGCATGGCCAGCGGCATGAGCAGTTCAGCCAGTGTTCGGCGAATGTAGCTTATGTCTTTGGTTTTGGGTGCTCTAAGGCGCAACACCTGCACACCATCAAACTGCTCCAGTTGCCAAGGC
The DNA here is from genome assembly GCF_005871185.1 of Limnobacter alexandrii. Taxonomy (GTDB): domain Bacteria; phylum Pseudomonadota; class Gammaproteobacteria; order Burkholderiales; family Burkholderiaceae_B; genus Limnobacter; species Limnobacter alexandrii. Next base: position 203,948 of record NZ_SWKN01000006.1, on the reverse strand, counting down.
GTTTGCTGGCCGGGCGCCGGTAGCAGAACAGTAAGCTGGTGCCCCTGCCGCGCAAACTCACGTGACAAATCGCGTAGCTGCACAGCACCGGAAGTGCGCAAAGGCGGAAATGTATCCGCAACAAGTACCAACTGCATGGGCTTTTGGTTCAATACTTTTTCCAGACCACGCGGTTAACATAGTCGGTGTAACTGTGAATAATGCGCACTACTTTGTCGCTTACGTTCGGTGCGCTGTAGTCGGCAACCAGTCGCAGCAAACGTGTGTCACCACGGGGTTGAGTTTCCAGAATGGCCAGCCCTTGCAGTACACGGTTCACTTCCAGGCCTACCATCATTACCGCAGCTTCTTCCATGCCTTCGGGGCGTTCATGGGCCTCACGAAGGTTTAATGCCGGGAAGTTAAGAATGGATGATTCTTCATTGATCGTACCGCTGTCCGAAAGCACCGCCTTTGCCTGTATTTGCAGGTTTACGTAGTCATGAAACCCCAAGGGTTTTAGCAGCCGCACGAGTGGATGAAATGTGGCACCTGTGGAATCAACCCGTTTTTGTGTGCGCGGGTGGGTTGAAACAACCACGGGCAAGTTGTGTGTTTCCGCCACGGTGTTCAATACATTCACGAGTTTGCTGAAGCTTTGTTCAGACTCAATATTCTCTTCCCTGTGCGCACTGACTACAAAATATTTCTCCGCTTCCAAGCCCAGTGTCTTTAGCGCCTTGGATGCTTTGATGTGCGGCAAATAATGATGAAGCACTTCGTACATGGGGCTGCCAGTTTTAATGATTTGATCGGGTGGCAGACCTTCGCGTAGCAAGTAGTCCCGGGCAATTGTGCTGTAAGTCAGGTTGATGTCGGCTGTGTGGTCCACAATTCGGCGGTTTGTTTCCTCGGGCACGCGTTGATCAAAGCAACGGTTGCCTGCCTCCATGTGGAATATTGGAATTTTCCGGCGCTTCGCTGGAATTACACTTAAACAACTGTTGGTGTCGCCAAGCACCAGCATGGCCTCAGGCCGTACCTGAGCCAGCACACCGTCCACGGCGGTAATCAAGTTGCCGATGGTGTTGGCAGCTCCGCTGCTGCCTTCGGCACTGTTTAAAAAATAATCCGGCTTACGCACACCCAGATCATCAAAAAAAATCTGGTTCAATTCGTAATCGTAGTTTTGGCCGGTGTGCACCAGAGTATGGTCGCAGTGCACATCGAGCGCAGCAAATACACGGGACAATCGAATAATTTCCGGGCGTGTACCCACGACCGACATCACTTTAAGTCTTGTCATTGTTTTAAACCTTGCTTGCGATGGTATCGGGCCGCTCGCGATCGAAGTTTTCATTGGCCCAAAGCATCACGATCATTTCATCGTTGCCAATGTTGGTAATGTCATGTGCCCAGCCGGGAATGGTGTCTACCACTTGGGGTTGTTTGCCATTGGTGCGTATTTCAAGCAGTTCGTTACTTAACAGATGGCGAAACCTGAACAAGGCTTCACCCTTGATCACCAAAAATTTTTCAGTTTTGGAGTGGTGATAATGCCCACCTCGTGTCACTCCCGGGTGCGCAGTGAAATAGCTGAACTGCCCACAATCGGGTGTTTTCAGCATTTCAACAAAAGTACCTCTGGGGTCAGTGTGTTGCGGTATGCAGTAGGAAAATTTATCAGCAGGCAGGTAACTTACATAGGTTGCATATAAGGCTCTAACCAACCCAGTACCCACCGCTTCGGTAATCAGGTTGGTGCGGCAGTTGTCAAACGCTTTAATTTGAGCCGCCAAATCGCCCAAAGTACATTCGTATTCAGGTTGAACCTGGCGTTGCGATGCTCCCATGGACGTACATTGAATTGCGTCGACAAGTGCAGCGACTACATCATCCACATACACCAATCTCAAACTGGCGTTGGGGTCGTTGATTTGTATTGGCAAGCCCCGCGCAATGTTGTGGCAAAAGGTGGCTATAACCGAGTTGTAATTGGGCTTGCACCACTTGCCAAACACGCCGGGTAGGCGAAATATGATTGCGGGGTTACCCGTGTTTTTGGCCAGATTGTAAACAGCCTGTTCACCGGCAAGCTTGCTGCGCCCGTAGGCGTTGTCACGTTCTGCTTGTGTGGACGATGCCAAAACCAAGGGAATTTGCCGGCCCGTGGAATTGGTTTCGTTTTGAATGGCTTTGCAAAGCGTTTCAGTAAGCCCAGCATTAACAGTTTCAAAGGCACTTTCGTCTGCCGGGCGATTTTCACCAGCCAGGTGCACTATCGCATCTGCCTGCGCCACCAGATTGGGCAAAGTGTCGGGGTTGTCGCCACGCACAAAGCTGCTAACAGTATGCCCAGGTAGTTCACCAAGTCGGACCTGCAGGTTTTTGCCAATAAACCCGTTTGCACCAGTTACTAATACGCGGCGGGTGGTTTGGGGCATTTTGTTTACTCCTCGGGTTCGGCGTGTTCGCCGCGCACCGTGGCTTGCATAAAGCGCAATTTCATCAGCAGGGTTTTCATGCCTTCAATATCCAGTCTAGTTGTATTGTGCGAGTTGTACTCTACGGCCTCAGAAATTCTTATCTCGCCTTGTTCAACGTATTTACCGTAGTTTAAATCACGCAGATCGGGGGGGACGCGGTAGTACTGCCCAAGATCTTGAGCAGCCACCATTTCTTCCCGGCTTAGCAATGCCTCAAACAGCTTTTCACCATGGCGCGTTCCGATTACATTGATTGGGTGCTTGGGGGCACCCAATAAACTGGTAAGTGCCTGCGCAAGCACTTCAATTGTAGCGGCGGGTGCCTTTTGCACAAAAATTTCACCTGGCTGGCCGTGTTCAAAAGCAAATAACACCAAATCAACAGCGTCGTCCAAAGTCATCATGAACCGGGTCATGTTGGGGTCGGTTATTGTTATGGGCTGACCAGCGCGAATCTGGTTGGTGAACAGTGGTATGACAGAACCGCGAGAGCACATTACGTTGCCGTAGCGGGTTACGTTGATTACGGTGCTGTTGCTACTGCGAGATTTTGCAACAGCAACCTTTTCCATCATCGCTTTACTAATGCCCATGGCATTGATTGGGTACACGGCTTTGTCGGTACTTAAAACCACAACGCGTTTTACGCCGCAACTAATGGCTGCCTCAAGTACGTTTTCAGTGCCTAACACGTTGGTTTTAACAGCTTCAAGCGGATGAAATTCACAAGACGGTACCTGCTTTAACGCTGCTGCGTGGTAAATAAAATCAACCCCCCTGGCAGCGTTGAGTACAGATTGATAATCCCGTACATCTCCGATATAAAACTTCAATTTGGGACTGTTGTACTTCTTGCGCATGTCGTCTTGCTTTTTCTCGTCGCGGCTAAAGATACGAATTTCAGCAAGATCAGATTCAAGAAAGCGACGTAGAACGGCGTTACCGAATGAGCCGGTGCCGCCAGTAACTAACAGTCTACCTTTGGTGAAAAAAGAGCTCATCTCAATGTCCTTAAACGAAACGAAAACACTCGACAGAGGAAAAAAATTAAAACTACAACTATCGTTCCTATGATGTTAGCGGATGAAACCGACCAAAATCGACCTACTGGTAAAGAAATAATAAATATGTAGAGATAATACATCGCTATAAGGCCAATGGTGCCAAGCTGCGAACCGAGGGCTCGCTCGATAGTTTTGATGCGAGCCAATACAATCCAGGTAAAAAAGAATAGAAGAGGGATACCCAGTAGCTGAAGCATCACCAATGCTTCCGGAATCCAAACGCCTTTACATACGAAAAGATTGTTGCACATGCCTTCCACAAGCCCATAATTGGAGGAAAAAGCAAAGCTATTAAGTAGGAAAGGTGGGAAAGCGATAAAAATGTTTTCCTCGATCATCCATAGAACTACTTTTGATATAAAGAAAATTCCCATTGAAAAATAAGTCGACAATATATAAATAAAATAGGATCCGGGAAAGGAATAAAATTTTGAATCAAAGCAAAATGATTCGGTGATGCATGAGTTAGCTAAATATTCTTCTACACCCTCAAACCTTCTCAAGGTATTTGTAAAAAATAAAAAAATTAATATGCCGACAAACAGCAGGCGCGATGGCGAAATAAATTTAAACTCATTCTTGGAGAAAAGAACAGATCTAAATATTAAAGCGATACAGACTTCGAAGATTTCAAAAAACGTACCTCTTGAAAGGGCAAATGACGAATAAATGAGGGCGGATAATATTACGAAAAATAACTCAAATTTGCGATTTTCAGTCTTCAATTTGGAAAAACATATAAAAAGAAATATGAATTTGAAGAAAAATGTAGATAGGATTGCCGGTATTTTGTCAAGCGAGAAGTTTCCAATGTTGGATTCCGAAAAATATTGCTGATAGATGCCGTAGACATTTTCATTACTTAAGGTTAGTGAAAGAATATCTAGTGTGCTGCTTCCTGTATAGAATAGGGAGGAGTAGTTAACAAATATAAACTGTAAAGTAATTAATAGAGTAAAATGCCATTTCTTGCATCTGTGTGCAACCACTAAGTAGTCAAACTTGGCTGGATTGTCTTTGATGAGAAAGACGGGAAGTAATAAAAATACAATAAAAACGATTCCAACTATTCGCTCGATTAGAGTTGTGGTATTAGGTGCAAATAGCGCTAAAATAGTTATTCCTAACACCCATGTACGAAGGAATTTGATCATTTTGGCGGATTTGCTCTATACGGATGTCGTGTTGGTGCGAAATTCTGAATATTCAAAAGATGTTTTACCTAAGATTTAAAAAAAGAAAGAATTTTCCGAGTTATATAGATCCAGAGTCCTGCGAATCCTGAGGTTAAATTCAAAATGAAGTGATTGTTGGAATAGTACTGCGAGATAATATATAGATTTTTAAATGACAAATTCGGGAAAACGACCTCATCTGTAATGTGATAAGCTTTGAGGGTGCGTCCTTTTCGATCAAGAATCACATTCATCTCTGGGGGTTTGAGGTTTAATGAGTAGCTGTCAATTTCCTGTGTTTTTAAGTTTTTTATGGTTATTACAATATCAGTTTCGATGTGATTTGTCTGTATTCGAGTGCCGTACGTGTCAAATATGACCCGCTTCTTTAAGCCATTAATATAGAAATTAAGATTTTCTCTTTCAAGAAACTGATCGTATTTATACAGTTTTTCTTGATCGTAGAATATATAGTCTTTGGTCCCGTTGAATAGCTCAACCTGAAATAATGTGCTCTCATCCTTGTTGTGAAATCCTCGGTCGCAGTTATTTGACGAGTGTGAATCGTATGGATATAAAAAGTATTTATTTGTTTCAATTAAGTATATATTAAATATTTTTTTCCATGATGACTGGGGCCAACCCTTTAGCTTTTTCGGAGCTTGATAATCTAGCATTTCAATACAATCTTTCTTACCTTTGTACCATGTTTCAAAGTCTTGCCACATTTCTTTTGACCATGCTTGTCCCCATGACTGTGCGGTTTTTATTAGAAACACATCGGCTCCTGATTTTGCAGGAGTGAATGAGGTGGGCTTGTGGGCAAATTCGTTAATTCTTGGGCTGTACAATGCTATACCAGCTATGTTTTTGCTGGATGCGTAAAATTTTATAGCCTTTTTTGTAAATTTATATGAGGATTGCGATGGAGTAATGTCGTCCTCAAGCATTATAATAAAATCATATGATAGCGAAAACTCTCCGCAGAGCATAACATGAGTTCGTAATCCCAAATTTAATGGATGAGTGATTATTTTCTTTTTTCCAGCTGACCACTTAAAGTTTGTGGCTATATTCTTTACTGTATTTTGTTTTTCGCTGTAATCAATGCTAATAATTAAATCAACGTAATCATCGTCTAGGTCAATTGTTCGTATTTCATTCAGGGTTCTGAATAGACTTTCCTCCCTGTTGAATGCTACGACTACAATTGCGGCTTTAGTTGTATTTTTCATATATAGTCGATGCTTTTTTCGTCGTTTTTCTTTAGTGTTGATTCAAATATGGAGATTTTTTCTGATGTGATATTCTGATATTTTTTTATGTAAGTATTTTCTAGTATTAAATGCTCTGTGATTATTATGCCGATTTCAGATTTTTCGATTGCTTCTATGTAAGATTGTAGGTGCGGCCCATAATATAAAATAGGTAGTCCTTGTTTTATGTATTCAAATGTTTTGGAGGGTAGTCCGGGGCCTGCAAATGATAGGTTCATACTTACTAGGCCGAAATGGCAGGTGTCGGCTAATCTCCGGAGTTCACTATCATTAAGGTGTCCTAGGTATTGGACGTTCGGGCTGATTAGTAGTTGTTCGCTCGGTTTGTCTTTTGAGCATATAATTAGTTCAAATGAAGTTTCAAGTTTTTGTGAAAGCTCTTGATAGCTACCTAAGAGATCCCTTGTTGCATTTATTTGTCCTGCAAATAGTATGCGGATATGGGTTACGTCTTGTATTTTTCTCGTGTGTTTTTTAATTTTTTTCTTAATTATTGGAAAAAAATACTTTTTTTTAGCGTCAGGGTATCTGGCTAGAAAATCGTGGGTGGGAACTATTTTTATATTAAAGAGTGCTATAAGTGAGTTTTCTACAGCGTCTGCTATTTTGCGTATAAGTCTTTCATCGTAACGTTTTTTGTTTATGATAACGGGGTATGAATCCCAGATTAGGCATGCACATTTTTTTCTCATTATTTTGGAAATTATTATTAATGCCGTAGAGTATATTGCCGGTTGGTGAAATAGAATAATATTATTTTTTTGTATCTCTTTAATTGTTTCTAATAAATTCGAGTCATATTCGAATAATCTCATTCTAGTTGAATTGATTTCATATATTTCTTTTGCTAACTTCCATTCCGTTCCGACGCCAGATTTTCGCGTAATGAATAGAACGTCAGTTGTCTTTTTATTTTCTGTTTCTTTCATTTATGTTCTGCTAAATATTTGCATATTTGAATTTGTTGCCTTTTTTTAGTACCTGCCCCGTAAGTTTCCTTGCTGCCCTGTTCAAAGTGTCAACCAAAGCGTAACCTGATTCAATTTTCTAGGATTCAGCTCGATTAAAATACTTTGAGTCATAAAGTCTAAACAGCTCATAGGCTTTGCTCACTCTCAGGCTAAAATTTATGAACTTGCTATTTCTTTGAGTTTGGATGGCGTCATGGCCTTTTTTAGGGCGTTTTCAGGTGCTGCGTTGTGAAGAACCTGTTCAGCAAAAATGCGCTTGAGATTATCATTTCCAATTCCCTGCCCCGACAGCCACTGGTAATAGGTTGATAGGTTAGTGCCGTGCTTATTGCAAGTCGGCAACAATCTGGCGTTCCGTTCCTTTCGATTTTTCACAACGCTTTCCTTCGTCATGCAAAACTTCTTGTGTTTCATATGTTGACTATTCGAGGAGGTTTACAGTCAGGTTTTGTATTTAAAAACCCCTTAACGAGATATATTTAACCGACCAAGTTGTAGCAATCACCGCTTAACCCACAAGGCTGGATCTTTATTAAAAATTCACAAAAACTGCTCGATTAAACAGTGTCCGCTCTCGTAGCCTGTGCTACTGTCTCGCAAAATTCTCGATTAAAAAATCGACTTAGAATGAGGTACATCAATAATGCAGCCAGTAATCCACCTAGCAGGCGCGCCAATGAGTGTTCTATTGCAGAAACCGAGAGCAAGCCAAGCAACCCGGCCACAATCGAACATGTCGTTGGTACCGCAACTTGCCTGAAATACTCTCCTAACCTGGCCCCGCAAGTTGGCCTAATTAGAAATGCCCAACCTGGAATGAACAACGCAGCCATCAAACCCGTCATCGTCCAGGCCATGCCCGTAGCACCCCACATTGAGCCGATTCCTATGGCGGGTGGGATAATCAGCAGCAAGCCTGCATTCCACTTGGCGGCAATACGTACATGCCCCAAGCCAAACAGCAAACTCCCCGCAGGGTTGCCGAATGACCGTAGTAGCCCCCAAAGCGCGAGTATTCTCATCAAGGCTGCAGACTCTGTCCAATTGGCACCAAACAGCAGCAAGACAACTTCCGGCGCAAATAAAGCGATCGCGACGTACACGGGTGCGTTAACTGAGGCGGTTAGGTTCATGGTTTTTAGGTACACCTGTTTAACCCGTTCTTTGTCGTGTTGTATTGAAGCAATCAGCGGAAAGCCAACGCGGGTAAAAACAGGGTTGATCATGCCCTGCACCTGTAACATTAGATTGCGAGGTACGCTATACAAACCCAACGGACCTGCTCCCAGCATGCGACCACCGAGTATCAAGTCGATGGTCGAATTGACGTGATTGATTAAATTATTAAGTACCATGCCGCCGCCAAAACGCACAAACCAGCGGATTTCGCTCCAATGTAAACGCCATGCTGGGCGCCATCCTTGGGCCAGGAAGAGCCATGACATTACCATGGTTAGCCAAGCGCTGGCCATTGCAGCAAACACCAAGGCGTAGACGCCCCAATTTAACCAGGCCGCCAGCAAGGCGACGACAAGGCCCACCGTGGCCGCGCCTATTTCGATAAGAGCGACCGGACGGAAATTGAGCGATTTTTCGGCATCCGTCCGCAACTGCTGGCCGATCGCGATTACAAGGAAGTTGGTGGCAACCAGCATCATCAATGGAATTATTCGTGGTTCTTTGAAGAACATGGCTGCCAAGGGGCTGATGGCCATGACGATAAGCATTAATGCCCCGCCCACTGCCACGCTTAGCCAATAAAGGCTGCTGCGTTCCTCGTGGCTGATCTGCTGGCGCTGCACAAAGGCGGTGCTCAGGCCCATATCGCTAAATAATCCGGCGTAGCTCAATATCACCAGCACCATGGCCATGAGCCCATAATCGGCTGGCGACAAAAAGCGCGCTAAAACTGCAACTTGCAGCAGTTGCAGCCCTGCGCGAGCTACGGTGGAGGCTGTTGTCCAGCGTGCGGCAGAATAGGTTTTTCCGGCGGGTGTCACGCCTTCTTTGCCACCACAAAATAACCGGCGGTCTCGGCTTCGCCCTTCCAATGTTTATCCAGCTGCAGTGCGATGCGTTGGTTAACGGCCCACAGCCCTCGAAGCAATAAACCGATCGCCTTGCGAATGGGCCACGGACCGCGAATAAGGCGCTTGGTCTGGTAGTTAAACTTCAATGTCCACATCGTCCAGAACCCGGTTTGTGGGTAAACCTGCACGTCAACGAATCCGGTTTTTTCAAAGAGGTACTGCAAGCCGTAGCGGGTGTAGCGATAGTAGTCATAGGGTGCTTCATGCACCCACCACATAAACGGTACTTGAAGGATCATCGCTCCCCCGGGTTTTAGAATGCGATGGGCTTCACTTAAGAACATCTGTGGCTCGCGCAGATGCTCCATGACAGAGAGCGAGATCACAGTGTCTACCGCTTCGCTTTCAATGGGCAGAATCTCGTTAAGATCGGCCAGCACATCGGCCTTGAGCTCGTGAAGGGAACTGCCCCAGTCCACGCCGGTGTAGCTGTCGGCGTAGTTGAGCAGCCAGCTTTTGTAGGGCATTTCGCCGCATCCAAGATCGTAGAGATTGCCCTTGTAGTAATTCTTGAATCGATTGAGCCACTCGTCGCCAATGTCGTAAATCAGCCAATTGTGAGGTTGCCGGTTTGGGTGGCTATGGCTGATTGTCATTTGTAAAAAGCCCTCACGGCATCAATTACCCGATTTCGTATGTCCCGTTCCATTCCATACCACAGCGGCAGCCGAAGCAGGCGTTCGCTTTCGGCTGTGGTGTAGCGATCCTCACCATGAAACCGGCCATACTTTTGACCCGCCGGGGCGCTGTGCAGAGGTACATAGTGAAAAACTGCCATGACTTCATTCTGTTTAAGGTGTGCCAAAAGCGCGGTGCGCTCGGCCAGATCGCGGCACTTCAAGTAAAACATGTGGCCATTGTGCTGACAATCCGTGGGAATGGTTGGCAAGACCAACTTGCCCTTGGCCTGAAGATCAGCAAAGGCGTCCTGATAGGTGTTCCATGTTGCCAGGCGATTGGCTGTAATAACGTCGGCCATTTCAAGTTGGCCCCAAAGGTAGGCCGCCTGAATTTCAGAGGGCAAGTAACTGCTGCCCAAATCCACCCAAGTGTATTTGTCTACCATGCCCCTGAAGAACTGGCTGCGGTTGGTGCCCTTCTCGCGGATGATCTCGGCGCGGTGAATAAAACGCTCGTCATTCAGTATGAGCAAACCACCTTCTCCGCCACTGGTTATGTTCTTGGTTTCATGGAAGCTGTAGGCGGCCATGTGGCCCAAAGCGCCTAGAGGTTTGCCTTGGTACGTAGCCATCATTCCTTGCGCAGCATCTTCAATGACGAACAAGCCATGCCGCGCAGCGATGTCATTGATTGCAGCCATGTCGCACGCCACCCCTGCGTAATGCACGGGGACAATTGCCCTGGTGTGTGGCGTGATGGCGGCTTCGATTAGTTTTTCGTCCAGATTCAAGGTGTCTGGACGGATATCGACAAACACAATCTTGGCTCCGCGCAATGCGAAGGCATTTGCGGTGCTGACGAAGGTGTAGCTTGGCATGATCACTTCATCGCCGGGTTGGATGTCGATAAGAATGGCTGCCATTTCCAGCGATTGCGTGCAGGAGGGGGTGAGTAAGGCTTTGGGGCAGGCAAGTTCATTTTCAAACCATTCCTGACACATTACGCCGTAACGCGCATCGCCGGAAATTTTGCTGCTCTTCATGGCCGCGAGAACGTGAGCTTCCTCATTGCCGGTGTGGGGGGGGGTGTTGAATGAAATCATTATCTTACGAATCGCATGTATTTTTTTGAATCTTTGCCGCAGTTAAACAGCAAATCCAGAATGGTTACCCCATGAACAAATTCACCCCATAGCTGGGGGTATTCGGGGTAGCCATAGTAATCAAACCAGGTAAGCTTGATGCCCACGTCACTGAAACAATTTGGTTCAATGTAATCTTTGGCTGCGGGCCCCGAAATGTATTCTGTTGCACCAGCCTGCCTGCAAAGATCCACGAGACGTTCGGTTTTTCCATCACTTAATGAGTAATCCCAAGAGTTACTGATTGTCGTATTTATCTCTAAGTATTTGCATATAAAACTGATAAATGTTCTGTTTAACTCGGAGATGTATTGGTAGTCGACTGAGTATAGTTCTTCGATTTTTTCGTATAGTTCTTTGAAGTGCTTGCTTTTCTTGTAATTGAAGAAAATTGATTTTAAGTGCTTGGTTTGCCAAGCGTCACCGTTAATTTCTGTATTTTTAATTAATTGACCAAACTTTCCGCTTAACTTGACCGGTACAGTAATCCATTGAGGTCCTTGTGCAGTTTTAATTAGATTTCGATTTCGCCAATCATTTTTCGTGAACTGCATATCGTCATAGATAATAAATTCATCTGCAGCAGCAATCATATCGAAATAACCCTTCCAAGGAATGTAGTTCGATTGAAGGATGGCAACTCTCTTCATGTGTTTGCTACTCTGCTCCAAAATTGTTCATTAAAATGATGTGGGCTTGCCGTTGATGGCTGATCGAAGATCACTTCCGAACATGAAAAGGCCCGGGTCGGCATTGCCCCCTCTCCGAATAAAACAATATTCATTCCATTGAGAAGAGTCACGCAACCTGATCTAAACATCAGCGTAACCGATTCTTCAAAGGGTCTGTCTGTTGTAAAAATAGCCTGCGTGATTATTCTTCCGGTATCCACCCCTTCATCCACAAAGTGACAGGTTGGGCCAATGAACTTACAACCTTGTTCATAGGCTTTCTTGATCGGCTCCAAGCCGATCAATCCGCCAAAAGCAGGGAGTAGGGAGTAATGCAGATTGATAAATTTACCTTCATTTGCCCGAACGGTGTCTGCATCAATTATCTTATGCCAGTTTGTAATAATAAGATCTGGTTTTATATCTAATAAATGAGATCTGAGTTCTTCAGGAGATTTTCGACTGTATTCAATTAAGAAGTTGGGGATGCCAACATTTTTAGCGTACTCTATCGCACCGCAACCACGGTCTGCAATTAAGTACAACTCGGCTGGATTAAAATATCCACCTAAAATACCTTGGTGAACAAACCTGAAGTTGCCGCCACCTCCTGATGCAAGAAAAAGAATCTTTTTCAATTGAATATTTCCTGCAATTGTTTGATCAATGAGTTCTTTGAAAAATAGTTAGAAATTATTTTTTTATTTCGTATTGCCTCGTCTTGATCTAGCCTATTTAAATCAAGTTCTTTAATATCGAAAACTTTAACGCCAATTTGCTTAAGAAAAGTCCAAGATGTGATGTCGCTGCGCATGTAAATACTTTTTCCAAGCCCAAGTAGTTGGGTGATATTTCCCATTCCTTGCTGTCGTCTATGATTGAACACCGCGATATCGATTTGTGCCAGCAGTTTCTGGTAGTCATCGAAATGCATATACTCAAGCAAAGGATTAAAATTTTCCCCAAAAATATTTTTCCCGTAGTGCGCAACTTTCTTTGCGTGTTCGGCGTCACCATACGAAAGGGGGCAATAGATGTGAACTTTTTCAGTAGTACTAAACCTCAACTTTTCTAAAGCCTCAATGTGGTTATTGCTGGGATCTGCTGAATTACCCAAAAGAATATTTATTCCATCGTGTTGCGTATTTTTTGCAGGCGACTCGCTGTACAAATTGCTTGGGTACATGAAGCATTCGTGCCAAACGCCTTTGGCTGCATACCATTGCCTCGCCAACTCATAGTCTCCACGGACTTGGGTAATGATGTGACCGAATCGCTTGATTGCATAACGTCGTAAAATTTCGTTTCGCCACCACCGCCTGTTTTTCTTGGCTGGCGTGTAGGTGTAGAGGTCTCCCCCCCAAATTACCCAGTAACATTTTTTTAAAAGCCAAGGTTGTATGCAGAGCAGCATGAGTACCCGCATGTCCCATAGGCCATGTAGGATTATTTTATCTGCCCGGTTCATTTGCTTGGTTAGCCAAAAATACCGGTTTATGAACTTTACGTTTTGTGCAAGAAAGATATTATTTCCAACCGGGTTGATGTATTTGTCGCTTAATCCTTCGATATAGAACTCGTGATTTGAATCAAAGTCAGCAAAATTGTTTTTGACGAATTGATAAAAAGGTTCGATAAACTTGTTGATTGTGCAAAGGTGGAGAATCATTCACGCGTCTTCAATAAATTTGACAGGTATTCTCCATAACCTGTTTTGATCAATGTTTGTTGGATAGCTTCGAGGCGTGTTTTACTTAACCAGCCTTGATTAAAAGCTATTTCTTCAAGGCAGGCGATCTTGTAGCCCTGCCGAGTTTCAATAGTTTCAACAAAGTGAGCGGCCGCGAGGAGGCTTTCATGGGTTCCTGTGTCAAGCCATGCAAAGCCACGACCGAGTTGTTTAACCTGAAGATCATCTTGTTTCAGGTAGCTCTCAATGACGCTGGTGATTTCCAGTTCGCCTCGATCAGAGGGTTTGACTTGTTTTGCGATTTCGATAACGTTGTTGTCGAAGAAGTAAAGGCCTGTAATGGCCAAATCGCTTTTGGGTTGGGTCGGTTTCTCTTCGATAGAAATGACTTTACCTGTTTTATCATGCTCGATAACACCGAATCGCTGCGGGTCTTTGACCCCATAACCAAAGATCGTTGCCCCTTTGGTTTTGTCTGCGGCTTCGGTGAGCATCGGACGGAAGCCGCGGCCATAAAAGATGTTGTCGCCCAGCACAAGGCAAACCGAATCTTTGCCGATGAAGTTCTCGCCGATGATGAAGGCTTGGGCTAACCCCTCCGGTTTTTGCTGAATGGCGTAGCTCAGGTTGATGCCGTAATCGTCGCCTGAACCAAGCAGTCTTTGAAAGGCGGATTGATCTTCCGGGGTGGTGATTATGAGAATGTCCCGAATGCCAGCGAGCATAAGCACCGATAAGGGATAGTAAATCATCGGCTTGTCATAGACCGGTAGCAGCTGCTTGGAAACGCCTTTCGTAACAGGGTACAAACGTGTACCAGAGCCACCAGCGAGGACAATTCCTTTGCGGCTCATCAACTATCTCCAAACAGGTCGCGGGTGTAGACATTCTCCGACACGTCGTCCAGGGCTTTGGTTAGTCTGTTTGCGACGATCAAATTTGCCTCTTGTTTGAAAACATCCAGATTGTTAACGACACGGGAGTTATAGAACTCTTTTCCAGAAATCATGGGCTCATAGACGATCACTTCAATACCTTTTGCTTTGATGCGTTTCATGATCCCTTGAATACTCGAGGCTCTGAAATTATCTGAGCCGGATTTCATGATTAAGCGGTAAATTCCAACTACCTTGGGTTTTCGGCGAATAATTTCATCGGCAATAAAATCTTTTCGAGTTGTATTGGCCTCAACAATAGCGTGAATCAGGTTTTGAGGCACTTCTCTGTAGTTGGCGAGTAGCTGTCTGGTGTCTTTCGGCAAGCAGTACCCACCATATCCAAAACTAGGGTTGTTGTAATGATTGCCGATGCGGGGGTCGAGACAAACACCTTCAATAATTTGACGTGTATTTAGGCCATGAGTAGCGGCGTATGTATCTAGTTCATTGAAATACGCTACGCGCATTGCCAAGTAGGTATTTGCAAACAGTTTGATCGCCTCGGCTTCGGTGCTGTTCGTTAGCAGTATTGGTACATCCTTTTTTAGTGCGCCCCGCTGCAGCAGCTTTGCAAATTGTGTTGCTCGGTCAGTTTTCTCACCGACTACTATACGACTTGGGTGAAGGTTGTCGTAAAGTGCTTTGCCTTCACGCAGAAATTCGGGGCTAAACAACAGGTTTGTCACACCCAATTGCTGTTTTATTTTTGAGGTGTAGCCCACTGGTACCGTCGACTTTATCACCATAACCGCATTTGGGTTGATGGCAATTACGTCTTTAATCACCGCCTCAATTGATTGGGTATTGAAGTAGTTTGTCTCGGGGTCGTAGTCTGTGGGGGTAGCAATTATCACAAAATCGGAGTTGGTGTATGCATCTAGTTTATCGAGCGTGGCTCGGAAGTTAAGCGTTTTGTAAGCTAGAAACTCTTTAATTTCCTCATCGTCAATTGGCGATTGTTTCTTGTTCAGTAGTTCTACTCTTTCAGGAACAATATCTAGGCAAACAACTTCATTGTGCTGGGCCAGAAGAACGCTGTTAGAGAGGCCAACATAACCGGTTCCAACTACAGCTATTTTCATGAGTGTTCCCCGGATTGTTGTTGGCTTGTCTTAGTTTTTTTCTCTTCAAGCGTCAGTGCATCAATTTCTGCTTTAAGTGCTTCGTACTCTTCCATTTTTCTTTTCAAAAAGTTGCTGGTCAACTTGGCTTTTTCGGCAATACCACTTGGGGTTAGCACATACACATACCCAAACTTGTTTTTGCTGTTGGCGAAGTTTTGCATCTTCACCAGGCCTTTTTCAGTCAGTGCTTTCAGGCAGTAGTTCAGCCCGCCCACGCTTACGCCCAGCTTTTCAGCCAGTTCGCGTTGGGTAAGGTCGGGGTTTTCTTCCAGCAAACGCATGACGCGGTAATAAGTGTCTTCTTGAAGTTTGGCTTGGCGGCTGGTCATAATTGAAGGTGATTTGGGCACGCTACCGCCGTGCTGTTCAACGATCAGCAAGCGCGGGTTAACACTTAGCTTAAACAAGTTTTGTTAAAGTTTGAACAATCCTTGCCAACTAAAGGCCAAATTATTCAACGCCCCCGCAATTGTGGGGGTTGCTGGCGCCAGCGCAAAAGTAGACTAAATCTTACAAGCGATTTAAGATGTGAAAATATAAGTTTCAACTTTAAATTAGCATGATTATCCCAAGACTAGCAGCCAGTGCGGTTCAACGCCTTGCAAAGGGTTTTCCGGTGGTCGCCATTACAGGGCCAAGGCAGTCGGGAAAAACAACATTGACCCGGCAATTGTTTGCGCACAAGCCGTATGTGTCGCTTGAAAGCCCAGATCAGCGTGAGTTCGCAATTGAGGATCCAAAGCGCTTTCTGGCCCAGTTCACGGATGGTGCGGTAATTGACGAGGTACAGCGCGTGCCCTCCCTGATGTCGTGGCTTCAGGGTTTGGTGGACGAACGCCAGCGCATGGGCGATTTCATATTGACGGGTTCGCAGCAGTTTGATTTGGTGCGTCACATTACACAGTCGTTGGCTGGCAGGGTTGGGCGTGTTGAATTGCTGCCATTGCAAGGGTTTGAGTTGCGCCAGGCTGGGCAGTTGCCCAGTGGCCTCGACAACTTGATGGTGAAAGGCCATTACCCGGCTTTGTACAGCCGGGAGCTTTTGCCGCAAGACTGGTTTGCCAATTACGTGGCCACTTATGTTGAGCGTGATGTGCGGCAGTTGCTGCAAATCAAGGATTTACAGCTGTTTCAGCGTTTTTTGCGTTTGGCGGCAGCCCGTTCAGGGCAATTGTTGAATTTAAGTGCTTTGGGCGCCGATGCGGGTATTAGTTCAGTAACAGCAAGGGAGTGGATCGGCGTGTTGGAAGCCAGCTATTTGGTAATGCGCCTGCCCCCGTATTTTGAAAACTTTGGCAAGCGTTTGGTGAAAACCCCCAAACTTTATTTTCTGGACACAGGCCTGATGTGCTGGTTGTTGGGTATTCATTCTGCCGCTGTATTAAGTACACACCCGTTGCGTGGGCAGGTGTTTGAAACCATGATGGTTGTGGAAGCCTACAAAGCTGCCTTGAACAAAGGACGGCAGGCGGAACTTTACTTTTGGCGCGACAGTGCCGGGCAGGAAGTCGATTTGTTGGCTCAACGTGACGGAGTTTTTGAAAGCTATGAAATCAAGTCGGGCGCTACATTCAGCCCTGACTGGTTCAAGCAATTAACTAGGTTCGAGAAATTAAATCCACAGGCGGTGCGGTCAACCGTAATTTATGGTGGTGAAGAAAGCAGCACTCGAAGCCAGGGTGAAGTATTGGCGTGGGCGCAGGCGTTGGAAAAACTTTAACTACAGGTTCAGTATGAACAACAGCAAACGAGTAATTTCGGTAGTTTTGTGTGGTGGAGGCTGCACGCAAGGGTTGGCTAACTTGCTTTGGCATTACGCCCGGCACCCCTGAAACCGGCTTTGGTTAAATTCAGCAAGGTACAGCCGACACCCAAGGTAACACCGTGCAGCAGGAAGGCGAGGGCCAGCTGATTTCAATCGAGAGCAACAATACTCACGTGCTTTTGGGTAGCGAACTGGTGAATTTTCACCCTACGGTGCACCGCCCTTGGGGCACTTACACAGTGCTGGAAGATTCCACAGGCTACAAAATTAAACGCATTGAAGTAAAGCCTGTTGTGTTGAACCTGGTGATGATCGAGGTGCAAAGCGGCGACTACCTGGAAGAAGACGACATTGTTCGGTTTGATGACGTGTATGGGCGGGCTTGAATTACAATCAAACGAAACACATGGGAACCGAACGCGTATGGAACGTTTGAATGAAAGGTCTGCTGATTTTCTGAAAGCCAGTCAAAGGTTGTCTGAGGCTTGCGCGCAACCCCTGGATTCATTTATTCGCGACTCGGTTATTCTGCGCTTCGAGTTTTGTTGGGAGCTTGCGTGGAAAACATTGAAGCTTCGGCTCGAGATGTTGGGGATTGTGGCTTTGAATCCTCGTGATGTATTCAAGGAGGCCTTGGTGGCCGGGTTGATACATGATGGAAACACATGGAGCGAAGCCCAACGAATGAGGAATCTGTCGAGCCATACTTATGATGAAAAATTGGCTGATCAGGTGTATGGTTTTGTGAAAAATCGCGGCGATCTCCTTTTTCAGGAATTGGCCAATGAAGTGCGGCAGGAAACTTCAGGGACGGAAGCGATATAGACTTGGCAGTTCTTGCGCCTACCATGACTGAATCTGCTTTCACTGCACTGTGGAACGAGGTCGATTCGCTGCCGCTGGTTTTCAAGGTGGATTGTATTCACTTCGAGCAATTGGAAAATGCAGCCTTAAAACAAAAAATTCTCGATAGCGGTGTTAAGTTTTATCCAGCCTGATTTTCTAACCCTGGTATTTAACTTGACATCAATTCACTCAAGGTAGTGCGCAGTTGAACCCCACTCAGCGGTTTGTGCAGAATCTGGAAGCCTGAACTTCGGGCCTCCTGAATTCGACTGGGTGCGGTGTCGCCAGTCAATATTACAGCGGGTACATTTCCAAGTTGTGCCTGTAATGCTTTGATCGCCTGCACGCCGTTGCTTTTGTTGCGCAGGCGGTAGTCGACCACAATGGCATCGGGCATTCGGCCACGCGCCATTAAAATGCGCAGTGCGGTTTCAGCGTCTTCGGCTGAAATGGTGGAGCAGTGCCAGCGGTTTAGCATTTCGGTCACACTGGCACGCACCAGTTCATCGTCGTCAATCAGCAACACGGTTTTGCCAGTCAACGGGGTTTTGTTGCCAGCCTGCATGCGGCTGGGTTCGTCCAGCAGGTGGCTGATATCGCCTTCGGGCACGGTGACATAAAACATCGAACCTTTGCCCACCGTAGAGTTTACGCCGATGTCGTGGTTCAGCAATTTGCCCAGGCTGTGCGCAATGTACAGGCCCAGCCCCAGGCCTTTGGCTTTGTCGCGCTCGGGGTTGCCCAACTGATAGAACTCTTGAAACACGGTTTCTTGCGCACTGGCGGGTATGCCAATGCCAGTGTCGTGTACTTCAATGCGAATGTGCTTTCCTTTTTTGCGGCAACCCAGCAACACGCGCCCCTCGGGTGTGTATTTGATTGCATTTTCAACATAGTTGCGCACGATCAATTCAAGCAGGGTGGGGTCGGTGTAGGCGCAGGCTTTTGTTTTTGCCACGCGAATGTCCAGCCCTTTGTGTTGGGCTTGGGCGGACAGTTCCTGGCAAATGCGTTTGAGCAAGGGGGCCAATTGAATGTGGCGTGGCTTGGCGGTAATGGCTGCTGCATTTATTTTTGCAGAATCGAGCAGCGCATTCAGCAGGTGACGCAGGCCATGGCCCGCCTCTTGAATTCTATCCAGCAAACCTTTGCTGGGGTGGTTGGCCAGGTCTTCACCAAGTGCATCCACCAACAGTTCAATGGCTTGAACGGGTTGCCGAAGGTCGTGACTGGCGGCTGCAAGAAAACGGGTTTTGGCGATGCTTGCTTGTTCCGCCACGCGTTTTTGCAAGGTGAGTTCGCTGATCAGTTCTGCATTTTGAAACCGCAGGCGAATGGACTGGACCACCATGTTTTGCAGGTTGCGCCCGTAGTGAATATTAATGAGCACATACACAAATGCCACGCTGCCGAGTACCCAGAAGAAGGGGGTGTTTTCCCAAAAGCAACGCGCGATGAAGGGCAGCGATGCAGGCAGTGCAAATGCAATGTATGCGGGCGTGTGGCAGGCATGGGAAGACACGGCACCAGCCACCATGGCGGCAATGAAAATGGTGAGTGTTGCCAGCACAGTGGGGTCGGTTGAAAAAAATACAATACCCGCAAACCCCCACAAAATACCCGAGGCCGCTGTGAACTGAATGGCCACCTGTATCCAGTGTTTGGGGTCGAAATGCGTGCCCAGTTTGTTGAAGTGCCTGCGCACCCACCAGCGCAAACCTGTCAGCATGTACACGGCCAGCAACCACAACAGCAAGGCGGTGCCCTGGCCAGTGTGCCAAAGCACTGCAACCAGGCCTGCCGAGGAGGCCATCACGCCATACAGCACGAAGGGCAGGTGTTCAAATAACAGTTTGGTTTGCTCACGCAGAATAGTGAGTTGGTGCGGGTCTTCGGATCTCATAAATAAGGCAATAAGTAGATTGCACTAAGCATAAGTGGTGAAGCGCGCGGCGTGCAATGTCTAAATGGGTGGCCCCCAGTTTTTGTAACCCGAATTGTGGCTTCTCACCCGCAGGGGTTTCCACGTATGTTGTTGCCCAAACAGAACTTTCACTTTCACTGCCTGCACCGGAGGTTTATTTGCTTCAATTGATTCCACGCATTGCGGTGTGCATGGCTTTGCTGATGACAGCAGCCTGCGCCAGCAAAACACCCCTTCAAACCGAGGGCCTGGCCACCACGGGCAAGCAGTACACCAGCACGTTGAAAAAAGTGAACAGTTTTGCACTGGACCACACACTTGAATTTACAGCCGATTTATTGCCCAACTTGCCCCGCGACAACAACACCCTGATGCAACACACCGAGGCCATGCGCCAAAGGGCTGCCATGTTGCAAAGCACGGCCAATTATTTGGACATGCAGGCACTTTACTTTGCCGAGCTAAGCGCGCTGGCCAAAGGCGACACCAGCACAGGCACCACCCGTGCACTGAAGAAACTGGTGGAGGCCCTGAACAAATCGCCCGACCTGGGCGGAATACCCCGAACCACCAAGGAAGCATTGGCGGGTTTGGCAGGCCATGTGGCCAGCTGGAAACACAGTGCGCAAGTGCGCGAGGAATTGCTACGCAGTGCCGAACCCGTGGCGCAAGCGCTGTTGATGAACCAGCTGGTTTTGGAGGAACAAATACAGTGGATTACGCAGCGCGAGGCCTTGGCGCGCCAGGTGGAATACCGCGAGAAAGTATTGAAGCCTTTTGTGGGCGATAAAAAGCTGGGCGAGACCTGGAAGAAAGCCTGGATTGCCGATATTAAGCAACAGCCCAGCATTGAACTGCTTGAACAGGCCCGGGCCGCCAGCATTGACATGCAGCAGGCCTGGGTGAATGTGCTGCGGGGTGAGGGAAGCTTTGCGCATTTGCAGGGCGTTTTTGATCAACTTAATTCAAATATTCAGGCAGCTACCAACCATGAGCCCAACACCCATGACCCCAAGTGATTTCAAGTTGTTGCAAGCCAATGTGCATGCCGTGTTTTCAGCTTTGTACCTGATCGATGTTGACCATTTGACTACTGATGAACGCAAACAGCACCAGCATGCCTTGGCCGCTGCTTACCTGGCTTATGTGAATGCAGAGAATGCAAGGTTTGAAGAATTAAGCGGCAGCGCAAAAAGCGAGCTGGCCGAATTGAGCGGGCACGTGCAAACCATGCGCGAGGGTGTGGCTGGCTTGGCTACACCCACTGACAAACTGGGCGTGTTGGCCAAGGGGCTGGATGCGCTGGCGCGGTTAGAAAAACTGCTGTAGTTGGGTTAGCAAGTCTGCCAGAGGCAGGGCTTCAATCTGATGTTTCATCGGGAAAGCGGTGCTGCCGCCATGAACAACAATTTTGCGAGTAGGGGAAATATCTTCGCAAGCGAGGTGAAAACCTTTGGACACCACCGGGCTACTGCTGCATTTAATTTCAATGGCCCAGCGTTCCTTTTGTGAAAGTTCGATGACCAGGTCAATTTCTGCGCCACCACTGCTTCTGTAAAAACCGGTTTGTGCGCGCATGGGTAACTGGTTCAAGATTTGCTCGAGAACGAATCCCTCCCAACTTCCACCAATCACGGGGTGGCCCAGTAATTCGTCCTGGGTTTGAATGCCCAGCAAGGCGTGGCAAATTCCAGAATCGCGAATGTAAACTTTTGGGGCCTTGATCATCCGTTTGCCGATATTGCTGTGCCATGCAGGCAAGCGACGAACCAACAACAAATCGACCAACAAGTCGAGATAGCGTGCAATAGTCACGCCGCTGACATCGAGCCCCCTGGCCAGTGATGATGCATTGAAGGTGTCGCCTTGTGTGTGCGCAAGCATGGTCCAGAAACGGCGCAGTGTTTCGGCTGGAATACGCGGACCAAGAGACGCGATGTCGCGTTCAAGGTAAGTGCGAATGAAGTTCTCGCGCCAGTGAAGACTTGTTGATTCGGTTTTGGCCAGAATACTTTCTGGAAAACCGCCACGCAAGTGAAGCTCGTTAATGTTGACAGCGCCAACGGTTTCGTCGACACCCAAAGGCACCATCTCTGCGTAGGCAATTCTGCCTGCAAGGCTCTCACTGCTTTGCTGAAGCAACGACATGGATGCCGAGCCAAGAAGCAGGAACTGGCCATACTTTTGTCCCTGACGTCGACGTTTGTCAATAATGCTGCGAAGTGGGGCAAACAAACCTGGCAATCGCTGTACTTCATCGAGTACGATCAACTTGTCTGGGTGAAAGTCGCAGAAGGCTTCAATGTCGTCCAGTTTGCTCAGGTCGCGCGGGCTTTCAAGGTCGAGGTAAATTGAGGGTTGTTGCCCGGCAATTTCGAGCGCAAGCGTTGTTTTGCCCACTTGTCTTGGGCCGGTGAGTGCAACTGCTGCATGGCTGGCCAGCAAGGCGTGAACTTTGGGTTCAATCTTTCGTTTGTACATGTGTGCAAATTTAACATAAAATATTAAATATGCAAGGTTGTTCAAGGTGAAAACATGAATCGCAAAGGCATTGTGTTGGCAGGCATGCGCATTGAGTATGCTGTACAGCCCAAGCCACTGCGCAACAGCGGCTATGGTGATTACTTGTTGGGCTTGCTGGAGGCGGGAGTTTGAATAACTTCGTAACTTGCTTGAATGATTTTTTGAAATTCGGGCGAAATGCTGTGCCAGTCAACCAGATCTACTTTCCAAGGCAAGTCAGATTCAGAAAAGGCTTCAGCCAGGTTGGCGCGAGTCTCCAAAGATATTGCGTGGCGATCAATCAAAGCCAGGTCGAGGTCTGAGAACGGCTTTGGATTCCCATGAACCCTTGAGCCAAACGCCCACACTTCACAGTGCGGCACTATTTCACTGAGAATCTTTTGAACCAAGACGAGTTCTTTGCTTTGTAGCTTCACTTGTTTCTCGAGTGAAGTTGCGCATTAAGAAATTGTGCTTCTTTCAAAAATGTGGGTATTTCGGACACCACTTGCAAAGCCACCGATTCATCATAGGTGTGGCTGGTTCTTGCGCGCATTTCCCTATACTTTTTCCAATGTGCCCAGTCGCTCAAAAGCAAGCCTTGCTCATTGCCGGTGCGGATCAGGTCTTGAAACGCCAATTCATCAATCTCGGCGGGGCTGGGAGAGGTCGATTCCAGAAAGCGCTTCAGCATTTTGTGACTCAGTTCATAGGTGAATTCGAAACGTTGAATTAATCCATCCCGAATTTGAATGTCAGTGATGTCTTTCTCATAGCGCTGAATGCCTTCATCGAGTCGAAGTATGGCATTGTCGAAGGAGCTGAGTTCTAGGATCATTCTGGAATTAATTATTGGTGGTATTCATGAATTGTAACCTTACTCCTTTAAATGGTTTGCTGCTTTTAACCCCTGCGGTGTACCGCGACGCACGCGGCCATTTTTTCGAAAGTTTCAATGCGAAAACATTCAAGCGGGTGGCGGGTATTCAACCCGAGTTTGTTCAAACCAACGAGTCGCTTTCCAAACGCGGTGTGTTGCGTGGCCTGCATTGGCAAACAGCACCCAAGGCGCAAGGCAAACTGGTGCGGGTGGTGCACGGTGCAGTGTTTGATGTGGCCGTGGACCTGCGTGAAAACTCGGAAACATTCGGGCAGTGGTATGGCTGTGAGTTAAGCGATACCAACCATATGCAGTTGTGGATTCCTCCCGGTTTTGCGCATGGTTTTTTAACGCTGAGCGATACCGCAATTACCAGTTATCAGGTGACCGAGCACCACAGCCCTGAGCATGAATACTGCCTGGCATGGAACGACCCGGTGTTGAACATTGAGTGGCCCTTGAAGCGGGCCGGGGTGGCAAAGCCAACCCTGTCGCCCAAGGACGAACAGGGTGTGGCGTTCACCAGCTTGAGTTGATTACAAATCGACGCTGACAATGGCTTTGATGGTTCGCGGTGTGCCCACGCCAATCAGGTCGTTGCCTGCAGTGCTGTAATAGTTTTTGTCGGTGGGGTTGTCCACCACCAACTGGAACTGCGTGGGTGTGCTGCCAATTACAGTGGCATAACGCACGCCCAGCGAGGCCACGGTGTAGCCGCCAATAAACGCCTGGTTTTGATCGTTTACGGCGCGCTCGCCGGTGTAGTACAAACCACCGCTGAAGCTTAAGCCGGGTACGCTGACCAAGCGGTATTCTGCAAACAGGCTGGCAGTTTTCTCGGCGGTGTTTTCAGGTACCCGGCCAACTGTGGCGGGGTTGCCGTCGTTTTGTAGTTCAGCGTCCATCAGCAAGGCCGAGGCGGCAACGGACAGTTGCTTGTTCAATTCGCCTGTCCAGGCCATTTCGAAACCACTGTAGTTGGCTTTGCCGTTCAAGCCGAACACGCCGGGTGTTCCGGGCGGCGACCCAGCCGGGGCAGGTTGTAAAAATGTCGATGCGCGCTCAATGTCGAAATACGCAATTTGCGCCAGGCTGTTTTGGCCAATATTGAATTTTGCGCCCACCTCTCGCTGTTCGGATTGGGCAGGGTCGATCAACTGAAATGCATTGGCTGCGTTGGCCGGTGCCTGGCCCGATTCTTCCAGCCCTTCAACATAGCTGGCATACAGCGACAAATCCTGCCGTGGCTTGTACATCACCGCCAGTGAAGGTGTGGTTTCCTGTGCGTTGTAAAGGCCTACCGTGCGCGTGCCATCGGCGGCAACTCTCAGGTCTTCGGAGCGGTAGTCACCCCGACGAAGGCCCGCCAGCACTTGCCACTGTTCATTTAACTGCATGCGATCGAACACATACAGGCCTTGGTCATCAATGGTGACCGCCGAGTAGGCGCCTGTGAAGGTGACATTTTGCGGCGCAATTTCACGCGGGTTATACAGGTTTTGGTTGAACAGTGTTTGGCTGCCCACCACGCCTGGCGTGTTGCTGGCGCGGGTGTTGGTGGTGTAGCCAAATGACAGGTTGTGCGTGATTGGGCCGGTAACTACTTCGCCGTAAATTTCGCCACGGTAGTTGGTGTTGTCGAATTGTTGGTCGCGGCTGTAGAAAATTTGAAGCTGGCCTTCACCGGTGTTCAGGTCGTAGTTTTGAAAGCGCGAGAACGCGCGGTCGCGGGTGGTTTCGGCGTAACCGGCTTCAAACAAAACACCCCAGGAATCGCTGAGTACATAGTCGATTCGGGCTAGATAGTTTTGTGCGTTGGCGTCATATTGTTGCCATTCACCAGCCAGGTTTGTTTTGTTGTCTGGCACAGGGGGCAGGCTTACGCGGCCGTTGACTGCGGGCAGCAAACGGATGGCAGCCTGTTCGCTGACTGATTTTTCGTAATGCTCAATGTCAAGCTTGAAGCTTAAGCGGTCGGTGATTTTCCAGTCGTACGCGATGCTGGCCAATTCGCGTTCGCCGCTGTAGTTGTTCACGCCGATGTCTTCTGAACCCTTGGCCAAATTAACGCGCAGGCCCTGGTTGTTGTTCTCGCCGAACTTGCGGCCCCAGTCAATGTGCGTCATGGCTGCACCATGCTCATTCACACTTTGGCTAAGGCTTAACACGGGCTTGTTGCCAGCGCGTTTGGTGACCAAATTCACCACGCCCGAAGGTGGAATAAAACCGTAGTACAACGATGAGGCACCCTTGAGTACCTCAACCTGTTGCTTGTTTTCAAGCGGTACGTCGACCAGGTTGATAATGGGCAGCGAGCCATTCAAGCGGTAGTTGCCACGGTTTTCAACCAGAATGCCGCGAATGGCAATGTTGTCGTAAGTGGAGCCATTCAACTGGGAACGGGTTACACCAGCGGTGTTGCGCAATGCGCCAAACAGGGTGGTGGCCGATTGTGCGTCCAGCACTTCACGGGTGACCGAATTCACGGTCAGTGGCACATCAATGGGTGCTGTGTCGCGGAATGTGCCCACCTGTACTGCATTGCTGGAGTAGCTGCCTTGTTCGCGGGCTTGGACTTCCACTTCTTGAAGTTCGGTGTTGTTTTGCGCCAGTGCGGCGGCTGGCAGGCCCAGGCTGAGCAGGGCCAATGCGATTGGTTTGAGTTTCATGTGGATTGCTGTGTTGGAGTTTGTATTTTATGAAGATGAGATACTAAACGATAATGACTCGTATTTCTAATAGCAAAAAACAAAACTGTTGTTTATCAGGCGCTTTGCAGGGTTTAGAATGCGGCCTGTGCCTTATTTTGAAGAATGCAACACCATGGCCCAGTGGTATGTGATGTACACCAAGCCTCGCCAGGAATGTGTGGCGCTGGAAAACCTGCAACGCCAAAGTTACGAGGTGTTTTTTCCGCAAGCCCGCGTGCAAAAACGCAAGGCGGGGCTGGGTACGGTGCAAGTGGTTGAGCCCTTGTTTCCCCGCTATATGTTTGTTCACCTCGAGGTTGGGGTAAGCGATTTTTCCAAGCTGCGTTCAACCAAGGGATGCATGGATTTGGTGAAATTTGGTGGCAAGCCGGCCATTGTGCCGCCGGAATTGATCGAGCTGATTCAAGCGCAGGTCGATGATGATTTTGTACTCGACTTGCTTACGCTTGACAGCTTGGAAGTGGGTGGAGCGGTGCGGGTGGCCGAAGGCCCGTTTGAAGGAATGATGGGCAAAATTGCCGCACAGAAAAGCGATCAAAGGGTGATCGTGTTGCTCAATGTGTTGGGGGCCGAACGCAGCGTAGAGCTGGCCCGCAGTCAGCTTGACAGGGCCTGAGCTTCACCCAGACATGATTTCAGTTTGTTCAGAAAGTATTCAGGTTCAACGGGTTTGAGCATCCAGGCCTGTACACCCACCAGCCTTGCTTCGGCGACCAGGCCTTTGTCTGACAACGCGCTCATCACAATAATGGGCGTGTGCCTGGATACCAGCCGAACGCGCTTGCAGAATTCGAGGCCGCTCATGCCTGGCATGTTGACGTCGGTGACAATGAGGTCGGGGGTGCCATGGTCAACAATGTGTTGCAAACCTTCTTCTGCGCTGGATGCGGTTTGTGCTTCAAACCCGGCCTGGCGGATCACTTCCGCATACACACTGCGAATGGACCGGGCATCATCAAGCAACAAGACAGTTTTCATGTTGATTTTCCATTTCACCTTATCGAGATGGAATGTTAAATCAACATGAAATTTTAAAGACAACTTTTAACCATAGTTAACCATGGCCTTACGCCGGGCTTACTTGGTGCGGTTCCAGTCGTTGATGCAACCCACTTGCACCGTGTTGCGAGCCACCGGGCCGGTTTGCGTCAAGGTGCGGTTTTCGCCGGGCATGATGTACAGCTCGGTCATTTGTGCACCCACCAGCACGCGGCAACGCTTGGGGTGCTCTTTGTGCTGGTTTTCAATGTAGATCACGGTTTCTTCACAAGACTGCGTGACGTTGGCTTTGGTAGTGCCATCGGAAAGGTCTTGTTCTTGCTTGCCTTCGATATTGCACATGGTGGCGGAGGTACCGCTGTTCTCGGCAGGTTTGTCGTTGTTGGGCAGCGGCGCGACTGCCACGCAAGCTGCTGCAAGAGAAGAGGCCGCGGCAATCAAGCCAAGGCGTGCGAATAGATTCACATTGATCGTCATGTTCTGTCCCTAATAAACTAAAAGCTGGCTGATGCCTGTGATAATTGAAAATGCTTCGAAATGCACAATTGGTATTGTGACTTATTGTGTATTTTTTTGTTCAGCCCCCATTCTAAGCAATTTACTGACCAATCATGACTTTACTTGTTACAGGATCCGCAGGTTTTATTGGCTCGTGTTATGTGCGGCAACATTTCGAGCACAGCAGTGAGCCTGTTGTAAGCCTGGATGCCCTAACGTATGCAGGCCACTTGAGCACCTTGGGTTCGGTGTTGAGCCGGCCTGAACACAGCTTTGTGCATGCGTCGATTGGGGATGTAAATAGTGTGCGTGAAATTTTTTCGCAGCACAAACCCCGAGCAGTGTTGAACTTTGCTGCTGAAAGCCATGTGGACCGATCCATTCTTGGGCCGGGCGAATTTATTGAAACCAATGTGGTGGGCACCTACCGCTTGCTGGAATGCGCACGCGAATACTGGAATGGTTTGGAAGGTGAGGCCAAGGCCAGGTTTCGCTTTCTGCATGTAAGCACCGATGAGGTATACGGCACCCTGGCGCCAAACGATGCGCCGTTTTCTGAAACCACGCGCTACGAGCCCAACAGCCCCTATTCAGCCAGCAAGGCGGCCAGCGACCACCTGGTGCGCGCCTGGCACCACACCTATGGCTTGCCTGTGTTGACCACCAATTGCAGCAACAACTACGGGCCTTATCACTTTCCCGAAAAGTTGATTCCCTTGTGCATCATGAATGCGTTGAATGGCAAGCAACTGCCGGTTTATGGCGACGGCCAACAAATTCGTGACTGGCTGTTTGTGGAGGACCACACCCGTGGCATACGCACCGTGCTTGAGCAGGGCAAGCTTGGCGAAACCTACAACATTGGTGGCTGGAACGAAAAAGCCAATCTGGATGTGGTGAAGCTGATTTGTACTTTGCTGGATGAACTGAAGCCGCGTACCGATGGCATTTCTTATTCAACGCAAATTGCGTTTGTGACCGACCGCCCGGGGCATGATCGCCGTTACGCCATTGATGCGCGAAAAATAGAACGCGAGTTGGGTTGGAGGCCGGTTGAAACTTTCGAGACGGGAATTCGGAAAACCGTGCAGTGGTATTTGGCGAACCAGGCTTGGGTTGCTGAAGTGACCGCAGAACGGTGATTTGTGAGCTGAACTTGAACGGTCACGGTTGTAGCTTCTGCCAACGTGGCGTGGGTGACTTTTGATCTGAACTTGAAGGGTCACCGCTGTAGCTTCTGCCAACTCAGCGTGTGTTACTTGTGCCGCATGTCAATGGCGACTCTTGATCTGAACTTGAAGGGTCACCGCTGCCCGAAAACTTGGCATATCGTCTTGTCTGCTTGAGCCTGCACTAAGCCAAGCCCTCCAAAAGAAACGGTCGGGTCTTGGCTTTCGCTCCAGGGCGCGATCGTTTGTCTCTGCGCGCCAAGCCGGCAAGTTTTCTGACTGGTCATCGTGCGACCACTTGCAAGTTCAGCTCAGCGTCACCGGCGGCTGAATTTACAGCCCAATCGGCGGCGGTGTTTCGATCGCCTCGCCTTCAAGAAAACCTGCCCGTTTGAATTCATCCGTCACGGTCGGCCAAAGGCCGGCACCGAGACTCGGCCCGCCCTTTTGCCGAGCGAGGTGAGTCAGGGTGAATCTCAAAAAGGGAAAACCAGGTTTTCAGGCGATAGATTGAAACCCAAGCCGATCGGGCTGTTAAGGAGTGGCGCGTTATCGGAACCCAAGCCGATCGGACAGTTAACGAGCAGTCGAGAAAGCGGAACCCAAGCCGAGTGAGCCACGCAAACCTGCGATCATTGCGGTTAAACTATCGCAACAGTTTTCAGGAGAACTTCGCTTTGGGAATTCGCGTACTCGTGCTCGGCGCACAAGGCCAGCTGGGCCACACCATCGGTCAACACGCCAAGCCAGCCTTGATGGAAACCATGGACGCCTGCATCAGCTACGGTCGCGACAAAGCCGACCTGTCCAAACCCGACACCCTGATCAACGCACTGAAAGATGTTCGTCCCGACGTGGTCATCAACGCTGCGGCCTACACCAACGTAGAAAAAGCAGAAACCGAACCCGAACTTGCACACGCCATTAACGCAAAGGCTGTTGGTATTTTGGCCGAGCAATGCAAGAAGCAGGGCGTGGCGCTGGTGCATTACAGCACCGACTACGTGTTCGACGGAAAAGCCAGCAAGCCCTACACAGAAACCGATGCCACCAACCCATTGAGCGCCTACGGAAAGTCGAAACTGGAAGGCGAGAAATACCTGAAGGAAGTGGGTGGCAACTGGGTGGTGTTTCGCACGGGCTGGGTGTACGGCCAACGTGGCAATAATTTTTGCAGAACCATGATTAAGCTTGCGCAAGAGCGCGATAACTTGAAAGTGGTGGATGATCAAACCGGTGCGCCCACACCCGCAAACTGGTTGGCTGAATTGGGCTTGAGTGTGGCTGGTGTTGTGGCCATGCACCGCTACAAAACCATGGGCAAACTGGCCCCCACTTTTCTGCCCGATTTTCCTTCCGAGATTCCCAGCGGTGAAATTTTCCACGCCAGTGCGGCGGGCGTGACCACGTGGTTCGACTATGCTTGTTTGGCCATTGAACATGCCCACAAGCAAGGCATTGTTCAGCGCATGCCCAACATTGAACGTGTAAAAACCGAGAGCATGAATTTCGCTGCACAGCGCCCGGCGTATTCGGTGCTGGACAACACGAAGTTGATGAACACCTTCCGCGTCAACCCACCGGAGTGGACGAAAGGTGTGCGCAATTTTGTACTGAATTACTAGGCGCTAAAACCTGTTTCAGTGAATGCGCAACACCGTGCTTTTTACCGAGGCCCAGGCACCCACCATCACCAATACCACCCACACCAGAATCAGCCCCAGCGCGGTAATGCCGCTGGGTTGCTCGAAGCGGAAATCGCGATCAAATTCGCGAATGAAGGTACCGGCGGCATCGTCGGCCAAGCCCATGGCACCGCTAACCACGGCATAGGCCAAACCAAAAGCCACCAGCGCCAGGCTGACCGACCACCACAGGGTAGGGCGGCCCACTTCAGTGTCGGTTGCGCCCAGCGATTTCAACACATGCACTTCAGCCTGGTTGCGAATCAACTGCAGGCGCACAGTGTTGAATGTCACCACCAGCACCATGCCTGCAATTAACACCGCCAAAGCCATGGCAATAATTTGTGTGCCGTTCAGCACCGACTGAAGCCTGCGAACCCATTGCGCGTCGTACTGCACATGCTCCACGCCCGTGAAGTT
The DNA here is from genome assembly GCF_005871185.1 of Limnobacter alexandrii. Taxonomy (GTDB): domain Bacteria; phylum Pseudomonadota; class Gammaproteobacteria; order Burkholderiales; family Burkholderiaceae_B; genus Limnobacter; species Limnobacter alexandrii. The sequence continues at coordinate 173,322 of NZ_SWKN01000006.1, read as the reverse complement.
TTGCCACTGCGTAATTTTATTTTCGATGGCTTGTGTGTCGGTGGTTGCGTCCACTTCCAGCACCACCACCACGGTGTAGGGCAACGGGTTTTCTGGCAGGGCCTGTGCCAAATCGGGTGTTTGGCTTTGGGTGCGCAAACGCTCCATGGCTTGTTCAGGTGTCACAATATTCACGCTGTCCAAGTCGAAGTCGCGCTTCAATTGCGCGGCTGCGCTTTTCACGGAATCAAGCGTGGCATCAGGCTTGAAGTACAGGCTGATTTCGGGGTCGCCCACCCAACGGTCCATGCTGGGCACAATGGCGCTGAGGCCCTGTGCAATGGTCCAGGGCATGGCCAAGGCAATGGCCAGCACCAGGGCATTGAACAGGTGGCCCAGTGGCTCATCAAGCCACAATTTCAAACCAGCGGAAATTGAAAACCACTGCAAACGTAACCAACGCATGTGTTGTCTCTTAAAAGTGGATCAAGCCCCGTAGGCCTTGTTCAGAAAGTCTTTGGAAAAAGTTTGTACGCCTGCTTCGCGACCACCGTTGTGCGACAAATCGGCGGGCGCTGGAAGCACCGCACCTTCACCCAGTTTTAAACGATGGGTTACGCGGTTAAAGCGGTGTGCCTCGTGGGTGGCCACAATAATTGTCACGCCCGCGCGGTTGAATTCTTCCAGCAGGCCCACCACGCGTGCAGCAGATTCATCATCAAGCTGGGCCGTGGGTTCGTCGGCCAACACCAGGGCTGGTCGATTAACAACCGCACGTGCAATTTGCAAACGCAATTGTTGCCCGCCCGACAATTCACTGGGCAACATGCGGTCGGTGTGGCTTAGGCCCACGCGGGCCAGGGCGGCCTTCACGCGGCTTTGAATATCGGCCTCAGAAAGACCCACCACGCGCAGGGGCAGGGCCACGTTGTCAAAGCAACTGCGGTTGTGCAGCAGTTCAACGTCCATGCCGGTGTAGCCCACATTGCGACGGTAGTGTGCGCGTTCGCGGCGGTTCAGTCGCGCAATCGAGCTTTTGCCCACCAGAATGTCGCCTGTGCTGGGTTGTTCGAATGTGGCCAGCAGGCGAAGAATGGAGCTTTTGCCAGCACCCGAGTGGCCTTCCAGCAGGGTGAACGAGCCCTTGGGCAGTTGGAAATTCACGCCCTTCAAGGCGGCGTGTGTGCCGTACTTCAAGGTGACGTTTTTGAATTGGATCATGCGGTTTGATTTCCGTCGGTGTCGATGCCAACCAACGCGTTGGCAAATTCTCGGGGGCTGAAGGGGCGCAAGTCGCCCATTTTTTCACCCACGCCAATAAAGGCGACAGGCACGCGTGTGCTCATGCTCATGGCCGCCAGAATGCCACCTTTGGCGGTGCCATCCAGCTTGGTGACCACCAGTGCGGTCAGTGTAAGTGCATCGTTGAAAGCCTTGATTTGTTGCAGGGCGTTTTGACCATTGGTGGCATCGACCACCAACACAATTTCATGCGGTGCATCCATCTTGGCTTTGCCCAGCACTTTCTTCACTTTTTTCAACTCTTCCATCAGGTGAATTTGCGTGGGCAGGCGGCCTGCGGTGTCTACGATCACAATGTGACTGTTGCGGGAAATGCCCGACTGTACTGAATCAAATGCCACGGCTGCGGGGTCGCCACCCTGTGCGGAAATGACATCCACGCTGCTGCGGTTGGCCCACACATCCAGCTGCTCGCGCGCGGCCGCACGAAAGGTGTCGCCAGCGGCCAACAGAACGGAGTAGCCAATTTCAGCATAGTGGTTGGCCAGTTTGCCAATGCTGGTGGTTTTGCCGGCACCATTCACACCCACCACCATCATGACCAGGGGGCGGGCACGGTCTACACCCATGCTGGTTTCAAGCGGGCGCAGCAAATCAAACACCGCATCGCGCAGCACCAGGCGAACTTGCTCAGGGCTGGTCAGGCCCTTTTGGTACACCGTGTCGCGCACCTTTTGCATCAGCAGTTCAGTGGCGGGCAAGCCGCAATCGGCCAGCAACAGGCGTTCTTCCATTTCTTCGAAAAAGGCTTCGTCGACCTTTTCGCCAGTGAACATGGAGGAAAGGCCGGAACGGGTTTTGGTCAAGCCCGATTTCAAACGACCTAGCCAGTCCTGTCTCTGCCCAGGAATCTGCATGTAAAACTCCAATTGAGGAAACTAAGCGGTGTGAACGACTGTCACACAGCGAGATGTTGAATGACTTATTCTACCATTGAGCTTAAAACGGACGTTTGCTGTAAAAGGTGTCTTGAATGATAAAAACAGGTTTTCAACTGAATTGGCGTTGGGCGGCTTCGGCTGCGGGCGCTTTGCTGATTGCAAGTTCTCAATTGCTGATGACCAGCGCGGCCCAGGCCGCCGATGGCGATGTGACTGAATACACGCTGAACAACGGTTTGCGTGTGGTGGTGAAGGAAGACCACCGTTCGCCCACCGTGGCGCACATGGTGTGGTACAAGGCCGGCTCGATCGACGAGTACAACGGCACCACAGGTGTGGCCCACGTGCTTGAGCACATGATGTTCAAGGAAACCAAAAACCTGAAGGTTGGCGAGTTTTCCGAAACCGTGGCTGCTTTGGGTGGGCGCGACAATGCATTCACCAGCCGCGACTACACGGCTTATTTTCAGCAGTTGCAGGCCAAAGACCTTGGCAAGGTGATGGCCCTCGAAGCCGACCGCATGGCCAATTTGATTCTCAGTGAAAGCGAGTTTGAGAAGGAGATCAAAGTGGTGATGGAGGAGCGCCGTTACCGCACCGACGACCAGGCCACTGGCAAGCTGTACGAGGCTTTCATGGCCACGGCTTTTCAGGCCAACCCCACGCGCACCCCGGTCATCGGCTGGATGAGCGACCTTGAAGCCATGACCTACAAGGACGCGCGTAAGTGGTACGACACCTGGTACACCCCACAAAATGCGGTTTTGGTGGTGGTGGGCGATGTGCAGCCCGCCCAAGTGAAGGCCATGGCTGAAAAAACCTACGGCAAGGTGAAACCCAAGAAGCTGGAAGAGCGCAAGCCGCAGGAGGAGCCCAAGCAGGAAGGCATACGCCGCGTGCAGGTGAAAGCCCCGGCAGAAAACCCCTACCTGATTATGGGTTTCAAGGTGCCCAAGTTGGTGGATGTGTTGAAAGACCGCGATGCCTATTCTCTCGCTGTGCTGAGCGCTGTGCTCGATGGATATTCCGGTGCGCGTTTGAATCGCGAGCTGGTACAAAACCAGAAAGTGGCTTTGCAAGCGGGTGCCAGTTACGACATGACAGGCCGTGGCCCTTCGCTGTTTTACTTGGACGGTGCACCGGCCCCGGGCCTAACCGTAGAGGCCCTGGAAAAAGCTTTGCTGGCCCAAGTGAAGAAGGTGGCTGATGAAGGTGTTAGCGAGGCTGAACTGGCCCGCGTGAAAGCGCAGCTGATTGCCAGCCAGGTGTACAAGCGCGATTCCGTGTACGGGCAGGCTGTTGAAATTGGCCAGAACCTGACCATTGGCTTTGAAGTGGGTGACATCGACCGAATGATTGAGCAGATTAAAACCGTGACCGCGCAGGAAGTGCAGTATGCCGCGCAAACATTTTTCGACCAGGATCAATTGACTGTGGGCACCTTGTTCCCCTTGCCAATTGACCCGAACAAGAAAGACGCGCCGCCCAAGGGTTTGACTCATTAAGCAATTGAGCACCAACAAGTTATGCAGGGATTTACAACCATGTTGAGTAGCAAGAACAAAGTATTTATTCGCGGCCTGTTTGCCGCAGGTGCCACGGCTGCTGCAGTGTTTGCCGCGCCCGCCAACGCCGCATTGCCCATTGAAAGCTGGACTGCAGCCAGTGGTGCGAAAGTGATGTTCATGCGCGCCGAAGCATTGCCCATGCTGGATGTACGTGTGGACTTTCCCGCAGGCAGCCGCGCTGACCCCAAGGGCAAAGAGGGCTTGGCCAGTGCCACAGGCGACATGATTGGTCGCGGGGCTGAGGGCTTGTCTGAAAACGACATTGCCGATGGTTTTGCTGACACTGGCGCACAGTTTTCAGGGGGTGCCAGCAGCGATTCCGCAGGTGTACAATTGCGCACGCTCACGTCCGAGCCCGAGTTTTCCAAAGCAATTGCATTGATGAAAACCGTGCTTCAAAAGCCGGTGTTCAATGGCGATATATTGTCGCGTGAAATGGCTCGCAGTGTGGCTGGCCTGAAAGAGGCTTTGACCAAACCCGACACCCTGGCCGACCGTGCATTTGCCAGTGCCTTGTACCCCAATCACCCTTATGGCACGCACACAACCGAAGCCAGCCTGAAGGCAATAACATTGGCTGATGTAGAGCAGTTTTACAAAACCCGCTACCTGGGCAACAAAGCGGTGGTGTCGCTGGTGGGCAATATTACCCGCGCACAGGCAGAACAACTGGCCAATGAATTAACGGCTGGCTTGCCGAAAGGAGAGCTGCAAGGCAACCCCTTGGGCGGCACTGATTTTCAGGAATTGCAGGCGGCCATGACAGGCCAAACCATTCAAATTGATCACCCGGCTGCGCAAAGCCATATTTTGATGGGCTTGCCCGCCATGCGCCGTGGCGCACCGGATTACTTTGACTTGCTCGTAGCCAATCACATTCTTGGGGGAGGTGGTTTTGTGTCCCGCCTCATGGATGAAATTCGCGAAAAGCGCGGGCTTGCTTACAGTGCCTATTCTTACTTCATGCCAGCCGGCGATGCCGGTCCGTTCCAGGCGGGTGTGCAAACCAAGAAAGAGTCCACCGCAGAAGCCGTGCAAATTATGCGCAAAACCATTTTGGACTTTATCGAGAAAGGCCCCACACAGGCTGAACTGAATGCAGCCAAGCAAAATCTGATTGGTGGCTTCCCATTGCGGATCGACAGCAATGGCAAGTTGCTGGGCAATATTTCCATGATGGGTTTGCATGGTTTGCCGCTGGATTACCTTGACAACTGGACCGCTGAAATTGACAAGGTGACGGTACAAAGTGCCCGCGAAGCTTTTGCCAAACATGTGAACGCTGACAAGTTGGTGACCGTGGTGGTTGGCGGAAAGGTTGAGTAAGCTTCGAATTATTGGCGGCGCTTGGCGCAGGCACATGCTGCCGATTGCCCCGGTGGAGGGCTTGCGGCCCACACCTGACCGGGTTCGTGAAACCGTGTTCAACTGGCTGGGGCAAGACTGCACCGGCATGGCAGTGCTCGATTTGTATGCCGGCACTGGGGCATTGGGTTTCGAGGCGGCCTCGCGCGGGGCCAGCACCGTAGTATTGGTAGAACAAAACCGCCAAGTGGCTGCCCAGATGCAGGAGAACAAGGCCTACCTGTTGTCGAAGTGGCCAGCAGAAGAGGGCAGCCCGCCCTCCATTCAAGTTGACGCCAGTGATGTGTTGGCCTGCCTGAAACGCCTGGCCAGTGCGGGCAAGCAGTTTGACCTGGTCGCACTCGACCCACCCTTTCGAAGCGAGTTGATGCAAGCCACTTTGCCCTTGATCAAGGCGGTGCTAAAACCCGCTGGGCTGGTGTATGCCGAATGGCATGAAAACCTGCTGGCCGACGAGCCTGCACTGTGCAAGGCGTTGAATGTTCAAGAAATTGATGCTTTGCGTCATTTAAAAGCGGGCCAAGTGCATGCACATTTGTTCGCCCTGCCTGCTGTGTGATACAAAGCGGGGATAGAGCAGTATCACGCGAACAAAACCCTTTGATATGGAGATCAGCGATGCGCATTGCTGTATATCCCGGAACATTCGACCCGTTAACCCGTGGTCATGAAGATTTGGTGCGCCGCGGCGCGAAGATTTTCGACAAATTGGTGGTGGGTGTGGCCGACAGCCCCAACAAGAAGCCTTTCTTCTCCATGGACGAGCGCGTGCAAATTGCACGTGAAGTGCTAAGCCACTACCCGAATGTTGAAGTGAAAGGGTTTCGCGGTTTGTTGAAAGACTTTGTGCGCGACAACAATGCCAATGTGATTATTCGTGGCCTGCGTGCGGTGAGCGATTTTGAATATGAATTTCAAATGGCGGGCATGAACCGTTATTTACTGCCCGACGTGGAAACCATGTTCCTGACACCTTCTGACCAGTACCAGTTTATTTCCGGCACCATTGTTCGGGAAATTGCTTCCCTGGGCGGCGATGTCAGCAAGTTTGTATTTCCTTCAGTTGAACATTGGTTGAACCAGAAGCTGGGCCTGACCCCGCAGCAGGTGATCAACAAGTAAAGTGAGCGTATGGCTTTAATCATCACCGATGAGTGTATTAATTGCGACGTGTGCGAGCCCGAGTGCCCGAACGGCGCAATTAGTATGGGTGAAGAAATTTACGAAATCGACCCTGGAAAATGCACCGAGTGTGTGGGGCATTTCGATGAACCGCAATGCGTGGTGGTGTGCCCGGTTGAATGCATTCCCAAAGACCCGGCCCACCCCGACACGCAGCAACAATTGCTGGGCAAATTTTTCAAACTGCACCCCGACAAAACACCTTATTTGCCAGCAGAAGGGGATTCAGCGACAGCATCCAAACCAGCCCCTACTGAGGGTTGTTGAACAGGACACAGCACCAGGCTTGAGTTCTCCAGCGGGTGTTGGTTCAACACCCTGAACCAGCCTTCCTGCCAGGCCCAGTAGGGTTTGTCTTCCCGAATTTTGGTTTTATCGGCTTCACAATTCAATTCACGAAGCTGTGCTTCGGCGGGAATGCCTTCACTGCCTTGAATGGTTGCGGGTTGCAATTCAAGCACACTTTTTGATGCGGTGAAGTTCATGTTGAACGTCCACGCCTGGGCGTCTTCATGGGTGTAGGTCCATTCTGCTTTTTTCAGTGTCCAGTCTTGGGCGGGTAGGCCACCTTCGAACTGCTGCGCAGAAAATGCAGCCTGGTGTGTTTCAGGCAAATCATCGCGGCGAAGGTAAGTGCGAAGATTGTCCCCGTTGAGTTTGATGAATGGCGCGCCTTCGCCATTGTTGGCTTGCAGAATTCGAAGCGCGAGAAAGTCCTGCTCCGCCGTTCCTGTCCAAGGGAATCCGCTCCACTGACCATCCAAATCAATTTTCAGTTTGTTCAGAATGATCTCGCGCATGGCACCCGCTTCGGTTTGCGCGTTCATGGCCAAATACAACTGGTTATTCTCCTGTGGGCTTTTTATGCTCAAGCGCCAGCCAAGGTTGAATTGGTTTTCTGTGCTGTTGCCGCCCAGTTGAAATTTAAGTTGTTCAATTTTCCCGCTGATTTCTTGTTGTGCTGCGGTGTTGCGCACGGTGAATAGCGCCTGTTCCAGTTCCAGTTTTTTCAGGTTCAGGTTTGGCGTGAAAAAACCGGGATTGGCCACCTGCGTACTTTGCCAGGCACGAGCGGCCAGCGCCACTGGAAGAACCGGTGTGCAGTCCAGGCTAATTTGCGTGCAATCGGCTTCCTTTTCAGCCTGAACAGCCAAGCCTTTTAAGGTCAGCGACTCAAGCTGAATTCTCCCTTGCTTGATGGACTCAAAGGCATTCATGCCCAGCCTGATCAAGGCCAATTGCAGGTTTTCCTTGCGGGTGGGGTCGTCAATTTCTATTTCAGAAATGATGAGTTGCGGCTTCAGGGAAAGGGCAAGTACCACGCGTTTGACGTCAATGCGCTGGTCGGGATACTGGTTGCGAACACTGTTCAGCTTGGGTTCCCAAATGAAGCGTGGCACCACAACGCCATGGGCCAAGATAAAAACCAGTGAAAGTAACAGCAAAACTGCTGCAACACCCGTTAATGCTCGGTACATAAAGAGTCAACGTGGTTTGTGCAAAGCAATACCGTATCACAACGCCGCTGCGGTATTGAAAATTTTGAAAATAATTTGAACCGGTTTTTGAATGACGCCGACTTACCTCTCACTGATTGACTTTGAAGGTAAACAACATGGCCGTTTATACCCCGGAAACATGCAAGTGGCTGGCACTGGTGGCCTTGCTGTCAAGCCTGCCTGCTTTGGCAACTGCTGAGGTGCAGCAGCGCACTTCCATCCGCGGTGTTGCGTCCAACGTGGCTGTCATGGGTGGCGAGGCAGTTTCCAGCATGTCGAGCGGAGCGGGATTACAGCAAGGCAACTCTACACAGTCTTCATATGTCACTGGCGTAGTAATCAATGGTGCCATAGGCCCGGGAAGTCATTCTTCGGTTTTTCTCTCGTCCGCTCACAAGGTGCGCGGTAGCAATATTCAATTGAGTTCATTTAAGGGTGCGCTAGTGAATGGCTCGGCACTGGTGGCCAAGGCCAGTGTGCAAGTTGCGAGTGTGGCAGGCGATGTCAGTGGAAGCAATACGCAAATTGCAAATGTAAGTGGGGCTGTGGTGAATGCAGCTGCGCTGGCCGCGAAATCGACGGTTCAAATTGCCAGTGTGGGTGGCAATTCAAAAGGATCAAACCTGCAAATAGCCGATGTAAAAGGTGCGGTTGTCAATGGTGCAGCACTGGTTGCGAAAGCAGATACCCAGTTGGCTTCGGTTGGCAAGAACGTCAAAGGCGCAAATACGCAAGTGGTTGTAATGCGTGGTGCCATTGTGAATTTGGCAGGTGCAGCTGCATTGGCAGATGTGCGTGTGGCTTCAGTGGGCGGCTCGGTAAATGGTGCAAATTCACAAAGCGCAGTGGTTGCTGGTGGCATTGTGAACCTGGCCGCATTGGCTGCAAAAGCATCTGTGTTGGTGGCTTCCAGGCCCGGCAGTGTGGGGGGCAATGCGCAGTCGGCATTTGTGGGTGGTGGCGTGGTGAATGTTGCTGCATATGGCCAAAGCTCAACGGTTGAAATTGGAAATTAGTGGGCATGCGTTCGGCCCGCTTTCAGGTTTTACAAAGACGAACGTTTTTAAATTCTGGAGAAAATTATGTTGAAGTCTGTTTCTTGTGCAGTTGCTTTGTTGATGTCTTTTGCAATTGCAGGTACCGCATCTGCTGAAATCACAATCAAAGGTAAGAATGATCAGCAAACGCGTGTTGATGGCGCGGTTACCAATATTGCAATTGGTTCTGAAACCGAGGCCGAGCAAAACCTGTCGTCGAATGTGGGTACCGTTTCTATCGGTGGTGACAACAAGCAGGTCACTGAGATTGAGGGGGCGGTAACCAATATTGCAATTGGCAGCAAATCCAAGGCCATGCAAAACATATCTTCCAACCGCAGCCTTTGATTTTTCATGTGGCCCCTGGGTATTTAACCACGGGGCATTTGTTTTTTCAGGAGCGGTTTGATGAACAAGTTGATGTGCAGTGCCTTGATTTTTTTATGCAGTTTTTCTGTGCAAGCCAAACAGGAAGACCCCACACCCCGGCGGGAAATGAGCCCCAAGGATGCAGCTACGGTGACAAGTATTCAGGCCAAACGCTGGACCACATTTGGGCAAGCGCAACAAATAGCCCGAACCGAAAGTGGCAACAAACCTGGGCAAAAAAGTTGCGTGACCCAAGTTGGGCAACCCAGCCCGCCAGTGAATGACGCGCCAAAGTACGGCCCGCGCCAAACGCCTCAAATGGTGGTGGTAACAGGCAGTGTAATTAATGTGTGTAACTGAGAAAAAATGAACAAAGTTCAACAGCGATGGAGTGGCTTGGGTGCCATGCTTCTGATTGCGATCTCGGGATGTGCAGTCAATCCCCGCAATGATGCCGATTTTTACGAGTCAGCATACACCTACAACAAGCCAGTTGTTGCGCCCATACGATCTGTGTCCAATTTCAACGAGGCACTGGCTTGCATGGACAAGCTTCTTGCTGATTCAGGGCGCGGGCCCACCTTGGTCACCAGCAAAGCAATTCCCGATGCCTCGGGGCGCCTGTTTGTGGGCACCAAAGACATGGTTGTAACTGCTTTACATGCCATGTCCAGAACCAGCAATGCTTTTCGGTTTGTCGATTTTGAGTTGAACCAGCTTTCTCAGGATTCTGTGCAGGGCATGACCAATTGGGCCATGAGCAAAGGTTATGTGCAATTGCAAATGCCCAGAATTTATGTATCGGGGTCCATCAGTTTTATGGACCAGAACATTCGCAGTGAGCGCCAGGGTGCCGGGCTGGCAACACCTTTGTTCGATTTCGGTGCAAGCCGGGATAAAAATTCCAGTGTGTTCGGCATGGACCTGCACTTGGGCGATTTTACAACCCGCACGCTGATTCAGGGCATTGCATCCGCCAATGAAATTGTAGTGGCCAATGCGGGTATGGGTACGGATGCTGGTGGGCGAATTAACAAAACCGGGGTGCAATTCAACTTGGGTGCAGAAGTGTCTCAGGGTGTTGGCCCCGCTGTAAGGTCGTTGGTTGACCTGGGCATGATCGAGTTGATTGGCAAATGGGCACAATTGCCTTATTGGCAGTGCTTGGCGCTTGATTCAAGCCACCCCGAGTACATGGCCCAAATGCTGGCGTGGTGGGAGAAAATGACCACAGAACAGCGGGTGCGATTTTTTCAAACCAGTTTGAGCAAGCAGGGCTATTTCGCTGGGCAGCTAGACGGCAAACCGAGCGCTACGCTTGAAAAGGCTATTTTGGCTTACCAGGCAGACCAAAACCTGATTGAAACGGGGCGAATCAATTTCGAAACCTACGCCCAATTCATGAGAAAGCTGGTGGTGTTCGATGAGGCCGGCAATTTGACCCAAATTGGCTGGCCAGCCACTGCAAAACCGGCAGCACCAGCCAAGCCGACCTTGACCGTTCGGCTGAACAAGGACGACAGGGTGTACTACCCTGGCGAGAATTTAACCTGGACTTTCAATACCAGTCGGCGTGCCTATGTGTACTGTTATTACCAGGACTCAGCAGGTGTAATTTCGCAGGTTTATCCCAATATGTTTCAGAACCTGCAACCCGTGGCAGGCAACAAGGCGATTGTCATTCCTGACCAAACCCTCGAAAAAAACTTTTTGATCACCCTGAACCGACCAGGTGTTGAAACTTTGTTGTGTGCGGCGTCACCTAATCAGTTGGCCAGTCGTTTTCCACCGGCATTAAAAGCAAAACCGCTTTTGCCCATGCAACATGTTGACAGCATGGCAGAGATTCAGCGGGCGTTTTCAATATTTGGTCCTGATGAGGCCGATGTACAGGTACTGCGCTGGACCGTGCTTGGTAACAATTAATTGAAGCGGAATCAACATGAAATGGTTTACACATTTTGTTTGCATGGGTATTTACTGTGCAGGCTTTCTCGGCCAGGCGGTTGCGCAAAACGGTTCGGTGACTGTTCCTCCTCACAGTGGCAGGGTGTCTCCGTCAACGATTGATGCCAGGCCGGGAAGTGGCCCTCCCTCTCCGTCTACGGGCAGGGAAGGAGCAGTGCCCGATCCTTCGTCTTTTGATATTCCGGAAATTAGCCCAACAGCTTTGCCTCCCCCTGCCGGTGTGCCCGGGGTGGCTGCAAAAGGGAATTCGAGTTCCGCGGTGCAACCTTCGCTGAGCAGTTTGCTGGGCTCCAGCAATTCAAGTAACGCGGAAAACGCAGCCACGGAAGCGGCAAATATGGTGTTCCTGAAGTTTGGATATGCGCAGGGAAGCCCGGTTTACCTGATTGATGAACGCAGCCGCGAGGGACTTGTTTTTTTCTCGGTACCCGTCCAAGAGTTTCAGCGAATTACAAAGATGGTGTTGCCTGAACTTGAGCCCGGCTTGTTAACCCAGGTGCCGATTCGGCCTGAATTACATTTTGCGTTGAAACAGTCGTTTGCTGGCTCACTGTTTCAAATTGAATTGCCAACAGGACTTGAAAATTCATCAGATGGCGGGGTCCGAGTAGTCACCACGCTTGAGTCGAAATAAATCTCTTCAAACTTAATTAATCGGGAATCAGATGAGTAAAATTTATCAACAGGTGGCTTTTGGTGTTGCATGTGTTGTTGCGGTTGGTGCCGTGTATGCTCAAACTGCACCACTGGATCGGTTGCGTGAGATCGTTCGAAATAACGTGGCTGCAGCAGCAGAAAGTCATATTGGTAAAGGAAATGAAATTGGTCCTACTACAGCCTCGTCCGCTGGCGCTCAGGCAGTATTCATCCGGGAGCTAAACCCACAGCCGACACGGGCACCCCGTGCCCCGGCTCGCACTTCCCGCGCTTCAACACCCGCACCAGCAGCCCGAATTGCGCCCAGCAAGGTGGTGCCAGTGGCTGCACCTGCTGTTGCTGCGGTGCCTGTAGTTGCTGCCCCCATGGCCGCTCGCGTGTCAGCATCAAGCTCGGCAACTTCTTTGTCGGCACCTGTGCAGCAGCCCATGCTTTCGGTGCAATCATTTTCAGCACCGTCCTTGCCCCAGCAAACCGAACCAGCCAGCGCAATCAGTTCAATTGCTTCACCCGCAAATGCCGGTATCGATTCTGAAACGCGAGTTTCCTTAAGCAGCCTGTTGGCCCTGAATACAGGCGATATTGAGACACCTGCCGAGCCCCTTGCTGACCCCACCGTTTACTTGATACTTCAGCAAGCGCAAGGAAAAGCGTTTTACCTTGTTGATCAACAACTCAATGAAGGTTTGTTGTTCAGGGCGCTGCCAGCCGAGGAGTTTGAACGGGTGGCCGGGTTTCAATTACTGAATGTTCAGCCAGATACTCTGGTGGGTGTTTCCATGTCACCCAACCTTCATCAGGAATTGATGGCTACTTCCTCGCAAGCCATTGCGAAGGCAGATGAAGGCGTGGGCCTGGTCAAGTTGCCCGATGGGGTGGTGCGTATTGTTTCCAGTTTTCAAAGTGATTCCGACAAATGAAATTGTTGGCCTTGCCCTGGGTTTTTTTGACTGCCTTGTTTTTTGCAGGCAGTGCTCTTGCAAAACCCGGTTTAATTGATACAAACCCTTTTCCCCGAATTGAGGTTGCGCAGCACACCAGCTTGATTCGACGCGCAGAGGTGGATCAGTCGCGAGATTTACTGTACACCGCAGCCGACGACAAAACCATTCGCGTTTGGCAGTTGCCTGAATTGAAATCACTCAAAGTGTTTCGGGTGCCTGTTTCTGCTGGTCATGAAGGGCAGCTGTTTGGTTTGGCGTTGTCTGTAGATGGCACAGTAATTGCCGCTGCGGGCTGGACAGGCTGGGACAAGGAACGCACTGCATCGGTATTCTTGATTGATGCGCAAAGCGGTGCATTTCTGGGGCGCATCAAGAATTTGCCGCAAGGTGTTTCTGCGCTTCGCTTTTTGGGTACTTCGAATTACTTGGCCATTGGATTAATGGGCAATGCAGGTTTACGGGTTGTTGATGTACGTACTCAACAGGTGTTGCTGGAGGACACTGAATACGGGGCCGATATTCGAGACATTGTGATGAACAAGCAGGGTGAACTTGCGGTGGCCAGCCTTGATAAATTTGTTCGTTTGTATGGCGCTGATTACACCTTGCTGGGTCGAGTCAAGCCCGATCCAAATGCAACGCCCCTCACTGTTAGGTATTCACCAAACAATCGCCAGCTTGCTGTGGGTTATTTCGAGCATGCTGACGTTCATTTGTTGAACTCTGACACCTTACAGGTGGATTTGAAAATCAAGGCAAACCACCTGACCTTGGGTAAAAATGTTCATTCACTTGAATGGTTGAAGGGCGATCACCGTGCCGAGCAAACCATAGACAGGCTGTGTGTTGCCGGCGAGGCCTTGAAAGCAAAGCTGGTGAAAACAGCCTGTTTTCAGGTTACGCATGGGGCAAATAATTCTGTTCAAATCAGCGACGCGCAAAGTTATTCAGTAGCACACTCCAGCATCAATGGCATTGTGCGCTGGAAGAATGACTGGCTTGTACTGTTGACTGGCGAGCCCGCTTTGCATGTGATGAACAAGGCCGGGAAAATTGAATATTCAGCCCGTTCATCCGTGTTGAATTTTGAGGGTACATCGAAGCTTCTTGCGTTGTCTGATGATGCGCAACGTGTTCAGTTCACTGCTGACAACGGGGCTGGCGAATTGCTTGAGCCCATGTTGTTCGACGTGGCGCATGGGCAACTGGATACCAAAAAGAAAAGTGTCTCTCAACGTGGTGTGAAGCTGATACCCCCTCGGCAAACTGTGCCAGGCCAGCAGTTCGACCTGGCCGACCGCTACAAGCCCACATTGAATCAGCAGGCTTTGCAGCTGGAGGCGTTTGAGCGAGTTGAAAGCCATGCCTGGTCTACAGATGGCAATGCTTTGTTGCTGGGCACTAGCTGGGCTTTGCGGCACCTCGATCATCAGGGCAAGCAACACTGGATCGCTCGACTGTCTGCCTCAGCATGGGCAGTTAACTTAAGTGAAGATGGAAAATGGGCTGTGGCCGCATTGTCTGATGGCACCATTCGCTGGTTTTCCACCGCAACAGGGCGTGAGCACCTCGCTTATTTTCAACATGCTAACCGCAGTGACTGGATAGCCTGGCAGCCCAATGGTTTGTACATGTCTTCTCCGGCGGGTGATCAATTTCTAGGTTGGCACATTAACAGAGGCATGAACCAAGCTCCCGACTTTTTTCTGGCAGCCCAGTTCGAGAGAACCTTGTACAAACCCGAGCGGGTTCAAAAAACTTTGTTGGAAAACAGTGCCACGCCCGACAACCTTGTTTTACAAAATGTGTTGCCACCACGGGTTAGCATTCGCACTGAAAAACTGGTTCAACGCGCCTCGGGGGAATGGGCGCTTACATTGCGGATCAAGGGTGAAACCCTGGGCCCAAGGCCAAACGACTTTATTGTATTTGTGAATCAGATTCCTGTTACTGCACCTTCCGAGCGGCGTTTGGGTTGGCGAGACAGAAGTGGTTTTGAGCGTGAAATTCAACTTGTGCTGCGCGACCGTTTCAATGAGCTTCGGGTTGAGGCCATGACTGATCATTCCCTTGGGCTTGCGCAGACCACAATTCCTTTGCCAGAGAAAAATTCCAGCCCTATACGTCAGCAACGGGATCTAGGTAACCTGTACGTATTTGCTGTGGGCGTTAGCGGGTTTAAAAACCTGTCAGCTGAACACCAACTTGATTTCGCAGCCAGTGATGCCGTGCAGTTTTCGCAGGCCATGCAACAGTTTGGCAGTTCCAATTATCGCAAGGTGAATATTCGTTTGCTGGCCGATCAGGCTGAGCAAGGCCCCACCAAGAACAATATTGAAGATGCCTTGAAGTTTCTTTCTCAAGCCCGCGCGCAAGACACGGTGATGATGTTTCTAGCTTCCCATGCCGTGCAGGACGTGCACAAAAATTATTACTTTGTGCCCGCCGATGTTACTGTGGCCGACCTGAAAAGCCTGAACGATCTGAGTCCCAATTCACGCACCAAACGAGAAAGCCTGATTTCCTGGGAGGTGTTTTTCGAAGCCTTGCGCAACACGGCGGGGCGTCGAATACTGATTGTGGACACTTGCCACGCGCAGGGCATTGAGGGGCGTTTGAACCCGGCCTCCTTGATCAAACGCTCGGTTTCCTCATTGTTTCCCATGTTGCTGGCTTCCGCCAAAGATGAGGATTCACAGGAATATGCGCCAGCAGGTCGCGGCCTGTTTACACATGGGTTGCTTGAGGGGCTGCAGCAAACCACTGCCAGTGGGCGCACCTTGACCGTGCAAAGCTGGTTTGATCAAGCGGTGCCCTTGGTTACCCAGTTGCGCGACCAAACCATTGGGCAGCAAACGCCGCAGCTAATTGCCACGTCTGAAATGCGCAACTGGCAAATTCTGGGGCAATAAATTTATTGAACCGGAAATGCCTGCGCGCCGACTCACCTGTTGTATTCAATTGATTCACAAATTTTCATGCTGATTTTTTTCGTGCTGATTGCGCCATGACCACCCGCGAATCCATTGCTGACTTGATTCAGAAAATTGCTTTGCAAGACCAGGATGCTTTTCAGAGCCTGTACACCGCGTTTTCCCGACGCATTTTTTCTTTTGTGAAAAACCATTTGCATTGCGATGAAATGGCCAAGGAGGTGGTGGTGGACACCATGCTTGCAGTGTGGCGTTCAGCCGGTACCTTTGGTGGGCGTTCCAAGCCCGAGGTTTGGTTGTTGGGTATTGCTCACAACAAATTGCTGGACCGCTTGGACAAGGAACGTCGCCATCAAGCGGACTATCTCGAAGACCTGGGCGACTGGCAGTCATTGTTGGGTAGTTGTGATGACTGCGAGCAGGAGCGCATGCGGCAAGACCTTGGCGAGGGCGTCAGGTTGTGCATGGACAAACTGGGAATTCAGCACCGTGAGTCGTTGACACTGGTCTATTTCGACCAGCTGACCGTGGCGCAAGCTTCGGAAGTCACCGGGGTGCCAGAGGGCACGATCAAAACACGCCTTTTTCATGCCAAGCAGAAGCTGAAAAACTGCGTCAATAAACTGAAAGGTTTGCTATGACCGTCAATGAACTGGATTTAAGGCGCTTTGCCGAGCAATTGCCTTTTTTTGTAAGCGGCACGTTGGATACCGAGCAGCAACGCTGGATGCACTTTACCTTGGGTGCGAACCCCGAGTTGCATGAACAGCTGCGCTGGCACCAAGCCTTGATGAGGGAAGTTGTACTTCAAGAGGAAAACGCGCAATTGCAGGCACCCGCAGACCTTGGGTGGGCTGATATTCAAGAGCACTTGGCCAAGTCTGATTCGCTGTCATTTTTCAAGGAGACCTATGCACGTTTCATGGCGTGGTTTTCCACACCCGTGCGTGTTGGCTCATTTGCAACATCGTTGGTACTTTTTGCGGCAGGTACCGCAGTTCTGATGGGGTACATGGTCCAGCCGGAAATGTCTGCACCGTATTCCGATTTTAGAAGTTGCGGTGTTTTTTCCGAAGACCGTGACTACGCATACTTCCAGGTCGGTTTCAAGCCGAATATTGGCGAGCAGCAAATTCGGCTTGTCTTGATACAAAACAATATCTCGATTGTAGCGGGCCCGACGCACATGGGCGAGTACACCGTGAAGGTTCCTCGCCGCATGCTGGAAAGCAACGCAGACCTGTTGAATTCACTGGATGTAATTGAGTCGGTTTCGTCGATTCAGTACCCACATTAACAGGCAGGACGATATCCATGAACAGCGTGAAAGGCGTGGTATTCAAGTGTTGCCTGGCCGTGTTGGTTTGGTTTGCTGTCAACGGCAATGCAGAGGCCTCCGAGCGTAAGGTTGCACTGGTGATTGGCAATTCGCAGTATGCGTCCGCACCCTTGCGCAATGCCTTGCAAGATGCACGGTTAATTGCCAGTTCGCTGCAAAGCCTGGGCTATCAGGTCAAGTTGCTGGAGAACAAGAACCAGCGTGAAATGATCGTGGGTATGGAGGACTTCTGGCGCATGGGTCGCGATGCAGATGTACGTGTGTTTTTCTTCGCAGGCCATGGCCTGCAATATCACGGAAAAAATTACCTCATTCCCGTGGATGCAGTCATCAATTACGAACATGAAATATCTCCCAGATCGGTTTCGGTAGACGACCTCTTGCAACGCCTGGGCAGCTACAAAACCGGGGTCAATATCTTGATGGTGGATGCATGCCGGGCGTATCCCATACCGAAAAACATAGACCCCGGATTGGGACGAATTGGCGGAACGAAAAAGCGTTCACTGTTCGACAAGCCTGGCGGTTTGGCTGCCCAAACAGCACCTCAAGGCACGCTGATCGCCTATTCCACCGCGCCTGGCGAGTTGGCTTTTGACGGAAAAGAAGCCGTCAGCCCCTATGCTCAGGCCTTAAGCAAACACATTCAAACGCCTGGTTTGCATGTGGAACAAATGTTCAAGCGAATTCGTGTGGATGTATTGAAGGCCACCGATGGTGCCCAAACACCTTGGGAGAGTAACAACCTCATTGGTGATTTTTGCTTCACTCCAGGCCACCGGGGCCGTTGTCTTTAATCGAACGGAGAGATCATGATTGCGAAATACCTGCTTTTAATGCTGTGTGGCTTGGGTGCAATAGGGGTGCTGCGCCCGGCAATCGCGGACAGTAATGAGAGTGACACCACCGTATTTTCGGGAAAGGAGCCAACTGTTGACGAATTGATCAAGGCTTTGTCCCCTCGGCCTGTTGGCCGAACAAAAACCCGTTCGCTCGATTTGTCGCTTCTAAGTGAAGAAGACCGTCAGCAGCTTGCACAGTACAGTGACAGCCTGGAAGAACGTGGATTGGACCTTCCTGCAAAGCCGGCTGATGTTAATTTATCCAAGGCCAGCCTGGACATGATTGAATTCGAATTTGATTCGGACCAAATCAAGCCCGAAGCTTGGTCGGTTTTAATACAAGTATCAAAAGCAATGCAATCTGCGGCGCTTGAGGGACAAAAGTTCACAATCGAAGGGCATACCGATGCAAAGGGCACAGATAGCTACAATCTAGAGCTGTCCAAGAGAAGGGCGGAGGCAGTAAAACTTGCTTTGGTTAAACAACTGAAGGTACCTGCAAGTCGCCTTTACACCATCGGTAAAGGCGAATCACAGCTGTTGAATTTGGCTGAACCAGAGAGTGGCGACAACCGGCGAGTGGTTTTTGTGGCGTTCTAAGTGGTATTTGTAGCATCAGCTGCTACCACCCAATTAAACGTTGAACAAGAAGTTGAGTACGTCGCCGTCTTTCACCACGTATTCCTTGCCCTCGGCACGCATTTTACCTGCCTCTTTGGCACCGTTTTCGCCTTTGAACTGAACGTAGTCTTCGAACGCAATGGTTTGAGCGCGAATAAAGCCGCGCTCGAAGTCGGTGTGAATAACACCGGCCGCCTGAGGGGCTGTGTCACCGATGTGAATGGTCCAGGCGCGCACTTCTTTCGGGCCCGCAGTGAAGTAAGTTTGCAGGCCCAACAGCTTGAAGCCGGCACGAATGACACGGTTCAGGCCGGGCTCCTTCATGCCGATGCTTTCCAGAAACTCCATTTTATCGGCGTCGTCCAGATCAGCAACTTCCGCTTCAATGGCAGCGCACACTGCCACCACAGGTGCATTTTGCTTGGCGGCATATGCTTCCAGGCGTTCAACCAAGGGGTTGTTCTCAAAGCCGTCTTCAGCCACGTTGGCCACATACATGGCTGGTTTTGCGGTGATCAATCCGAAGCTTTTGATGGCGAACAATTCTTCTTCGTCCAGACCCAGTGCACGCACGGGTTTGGCCTCGTTCAACTGCGCTTCGCAACGCTGCAAAATGGCCAGAAGCTTGGCAGCCTCTTTGTCGTTCGCACGGGCTTGTTTGGCATAGCGGTGCACCGCTTTTTCAACCGTACCCATGTCGGCCAGGCACAGCTCGGTTTCAATGGTTTCAATGTCGGAAAGTGGATCGACTTTGCCGTTCACGTGGATCACATTGTCGTCTTCAAAACACCGAACCACGTTCACGATGGCATCGGTTTCGCGGATGTGGGCCAAAAACTGGTTGCCCAAGCCTTCACCTTTCGATGCGCCGGCTACCAAGCCCGCAATGTCAACAAACTCGACGGTGGCTGGCAAAATTCTTTCCGGCTTCACAATATCGGCCAGTTTCTGCAGACGCTCGTCAGGAACTTCAACCACGCCCACATTGGGCTCGATGGTGCAGAAGGGATAGTTTTCAGCAGCAATGCCCGCTTTGGTCAGCGCGTTGAACAGGGTGGATTTACCGACGTTGGGAAGGCCAACGATGCCGCATTTGAGGGTCATGAGAATTCGCTAAGTGCTTAATAGAATGGGGTGAATTGTACCGCGCCTAGCGATTCACGTTGGCAAGCCAGGTTGAAAAGTCCTCTGCCATGCGTTCGCTTTCGCGAATTGCTGCCTGCCAAAGCGGTATGCGAATACGGTGATCAAAGTTGTACCGTTTAAAGTCGCTTCGGTCCGGGATTTTTTTGGCGGGTAGTCGTTTCACAAATTCTGGTGAAGGGCACACCAAAATGACATTGCTCATCCATTCCGGGTTGGCTTTGCGAACCTTTAAAAATTTATCCAGCCAACCCGGGGTGACTGTGGGGGCAAAGTGCGGGTAAAGCACCAGGCCGTCCAGGCGGTGGTAGGGCAGGGCAAGGTGGTAGTCGGTGAGGCCACCGTCCCAGAAGGGGCCCTCGTGGTATTTGACCTCCGGGTGATCTTCACGCAAAGCCTGCGCAATTTTGTGCACAGGGTTCAGCACAAATGGAATGCTGCCGCTGGCCAGCAGGGCATCGTGAATGTTCAGGGCATCCAGCGCTTCGATTCGGGTTGGAATGCGGTCAAAGGGTTTTTTAAGCCAGTCCGTGTGTGCGCCTGGGCTTTGAAACACCCAGCGCTCGAAGTAGCTGGAAAGTTTGTTGCGGTTCACGCTGTTGGCCAGCACGGCACTGGCAAAGCCGCGTTTGCGTGCTCGTTGCTGCTGGGCATGGTGCAGCGGTGTTAGACCCTTGTTCACCCACACCAGCAATTCTTTTCCTGCCGGTTTTACCATGTGCTGGGCTTCTTCCGCCACCACGGCCTGCACCATGGATTGACACACTCGGCTTATTTCGTGGCGATCGACACCTTTGCTGTAGTCTTGCGCTTCAACATATTGCTGGGCGAGCCGCTTCAGCGTAGCTGATGGGTTGCTGCTGGCTGCCGCGGCCATGCGCCATGCACCAATCGATGCGCCGATCAATTGCAGGGGCTTCACGCCCAGTTCAGCGCGTGTTTTTAAATGATCAGCGCCCAGCCAGTCGTTGAACAAATACTGGTCAAGCCCATGCAGAATCAAACCTTTTGGGCCACCTGCCGCCGCAGGGATGGCGCAAATGTCTTCAGGCTTTAAGCCCTTGTTGGCAATGTGCGCTTTGGCGCGATCGCCCAAAATAATTTGTATGCTGCTTCTCATGCGCACTCCGTGTGAATGTGCGTGGTGGCCTGGCCAATTTGACCTTTTAAAATCAGCTCGGTGTTGTTCAATAATACGTCGATTGACTTGTCGATCGCTTGCTGGTGTTCATGGCCGGGGCGATGCAGCACAAAATCAGCCACGCCTTGCTGCAAGTTCAGACTACGCGGGTGCCCAATACCAATGCGTGCGCGCCAGAATTCATTGCTGCCCATGTGGGCGTGAATGTCTTTCAAGCCATTGTGGCCTGCGTGCCCGCCACCCTTTTTCATTTTGATTTGGCCGGGCAGCAAATCCAGTTCATCGTGCGCAACCAGAATTTCTTCGGGCTTGATTTTGAAGAATTTGGCGAGTGCGCCCACCGCTTGCCCGGACCTGTTCATGAACGTGGTGGGGAACAACAGCCACACGTCTTCACCCGCAAATTTAATGCGCGCCATGTCGCCAAAGAAACGCTTATCGCTTTGCAAAAACACATTGTGCTTGCGGGCCAGTGCTTCCAGATACCACACGCCTGCATTGTGGCGCGTGTCTGCATACTGGGGGCCGGGGTTACCCAAGCCTACGATCAGTTTGACTGGGGTGTTCACGATTCTAAAACTGCGATTGCATCGCGAGTGTCGTCAATGATCTCATAGCCATGATGTTCCAGTTTTCTCTGAATTTTCTTAAATTCATTAGCTGGAGTATGAACTTTCTCAAATTTGATTATTGCTGGTTTTACCTGTTCTAGATCCAACATATTTAAAACCTCGTGATCGAAGCCTTCTGTATCGATCTGAAGGTAGTCAATATTTGTAAGGCCTTGTTCTTGTATCAAAGTCATTAAGGGTTGACATGGAACCACTTCGTATTCGATGTCCTCTAACTTGATGTTGTGTTTCAACAGATGATCCTTGCTGAAGGACGCTATGCCGGAACACCAGTCGTCATATTGATCAAGTCGATTTTTCGAAACGCGATAGATAAAGGCCGTTGTTTCAGATGGATGGACAGCGACTCTCACCGGTTTAATCTGTGCGTGATGCTTGAAGTTTAGGCTTAGCCGTTCAAACATATCAGGCAAGGGTTCCACTACCACTCCCTTGCATCTATGTTTTGTAACGATCGGATATAGATTATCGAAACTTATTCCGTCGTTTGCGCCAATTTGAAGGAATGTCAGTGGGCCACGTTTTTTGATTAAGTCTTCCAGCAAATAGGGTGTTTTCCCAATCTTTTGAATCTTATATCCTTTCTTGTAAAGCCATTTATTTAAAACACGTCTCATAGTTTCGCCGTTTATTATTTTTAAAAAGATAAACCGCGAGTTTATGCTTTCTATGTTTGACTTGTCGACCTCACTTTTTGATAAAGCATGGTTTACACGACGGAAGCTGAAATTTGATTATCCACCCGTCGCCACGCACTCACCAAGGCCATCAAACTGGCGGTGGTGATGTTGTCGTGAAAACCCACACCAAATTTGCTGCCGGGCATGTTGGGCACACTCACTTCAATAATGGCCATGGCCTTTGATTTGGCACCTTGGCCTACACTGCGTTCTTCAAACCCAACAATGTCCATGGGTACACCAAGGGCTTGTACTGCGGCATCCAGTGGGCCGTTGCCCACGCCTTCAAGCCTTGTGATTTCGCCGTGTTGCTGCACGGTAATTTCAATACCCTGTCCACCTTCTGCATCAAATACCTTGTGGCTGATGTAGCGCGGTTGACTGTCGTCGTTCTGCAAATAGGTTTGTTCAAACAAAGCCCACAGGGCAGGCGATGTCATTTCCGCAGCCGTGTTGTCACTCACCTTTTGCACCACGCCTGAAAACTCCACTTGCATGCGGCGTGGCATCACCACACCGTGCTCGCGTTCAAGAATGTAAGCGATTCCACCTTTGCCCGATTGGCTGTTCACGCGGATCACGCTGTCATAGGTGCGGCCTACATCGACCGGGTCGATGGGCAGGTAAGGCACTTCCCAAATGGCATCGGGCTTTTGAATGTCGAAACCTTTTTTGATTGCATCCTGATGCGAACCTGAAAACGCGGTGTACACCAAATCGCCCACATACGGGTGGCGGGGGTGAATGGGCAGCTGCGTGCAACTTTCCACCACGCGGGCCACGGCGTTGATGTCAGAAAAATCAAGATTGGGGTGCACGCCCTGGGTGTACATGTTCAAGGCGAGCGTAACAATGTCCACATTGCCGCATCGTTCGCCGTTGCCAAACAAACAACCCTCTACACGTTGTGCGCCCGCCATCATTGCCAATTCAGCGGTGGCCACGCCGGTGCCGCGATCATTGTGTGGGTGCACGGAAAGCACCACATGCTCGCGGCGCGCCAAGTGCCTGTTCATCCATTCAATTTGGTCGGCGAATACATTGGGCGAACTCCACTCCACGGTGGTGGGCAGGTTGATGATGATCTTGCGATTGGGGCCGGCTTCCCAGGTTTCAATGGCAGTGTTGCAGGCCTGCAAAGCCACATCCAGTTCAGTCATGTTGAAACACTCGGGCGAGTACTGCAAAACCCACTGTGTCTCGGGGTGCGCATCAGTCAGGTCTTTCACTTTCTGTACGCGGTTTTTCACCATGTCGATGACTTCGGGCACAGTCATGCGGAACACCGTATTTCTCCACACGGGTGCGGTGGAGTTGTAGATGTGGACGATTGCGCTTTTGGCGCCAATCACCGATTCCACTGTTCGCTCGATAAGATCATCACGAGCCTGGGTCATGACCATGGGGGTCACGTCGTTCGGAATCAGATCGTTGTCGATCAAATGCCGAACCACGTCGAAGTCGATTTGCGAGGCGGCGGGAAAGCCCACCTCGATCTCTTTAAAGCCAATGCGCACAAGTTCTTTGAAGAAGTCCAGTTTGGTGGCCACACTCATGGGTTCGAAAATCGCTTGGTTGCCGTCGCGCAAATCGGTGCTTAACCAGATTGGCGCATTCTCAATGGCCTTGTTGGGCCATGTTCTGTCGGGCAGGTCCACTTTGTAAGCGGGGCGATATTTGGTGGCGGGGTTCTTCAACATGCTGCTTTGGCCTGAACGTTTATCGATGAAGACCAGTGTAAGTGGTTTGTTGCGGCATTTGATTGCGATTATTGCTTTGAATTTTGTATTTATTGGCAGATAATTGCGTAAATAATTTATTGATAGGCATGAAATACGAAATGCAGGAACTTGACCGCTATGACAAGCGAATTTTGACCCTGTTGCAAACCGATGGGCGAATGAGCAACCAGGATTTGGCCGATGCGATTGGTTTGTCGCCTTCACCCTGTTTGCGCCGTGTAAAAGCGCTTGAAGAAGCGGGCTTGATTACTGGCTACCGGGCCTTGGTGGATGCCAAAAAGCTGGGCTACAGCCTGATGGCGCTGATTTACATTTCAATGGACCAGCACACGCCTGAACGTTTCGCCAGTTTTGAGGGTGCCATTGGTGCAATACCGGAGGTGCTGGAATGCCTGCTGATTACCGGGCAGCAGGCCGATTACCAGCTGAAGGTGATTGTGGCCGACATGGACGGCTACCAGAATTTGCTGCTGAATAAAATTACCCGCATCAAAGGGGTTACTGGTGTGCACACCAGTTTTGTGTTGCGCAGGGTGGTCGACAAAACCGAGGTGCCAGTCGATTGACCTGGCGGCACTTAGTTTTGCAGCATGTTTTGAATCATCATTCCGCCACCACCGATCAGCACGCCGAAGTACACGATCGAGGCCAAATTGGCCAAATGGCCCAGCAGCACTGCAGCGCCGTCGCGTTGAATTAACCCCACTGCCAGAAACAGCAAGGCAATTCCGGGCACGGTGTTGGAAAACGGGATAAAGCCAAACGGTGCCATGAGCAAGATGGCGCCCAGTATCAAACCGCCATCGTTGATGATGTTCATGCCGCGGCCCGTGGTAAGCCAGGCCATGCGGTGTGGTTTGCTGATTTTCTCCAGACGTGGAATCCACACCAGGCCTTTTTCCAGTGCATTGCGCAATTTGTCAGCGGGCAGGGCGCGTTCTTTGAAACGCTTGGGCAGCCACAAAGTGCGCCCGAAAACACGGCTGATTCCAATCAACAAAATGGCAGCACCAAAAATGGTACTCACACCCGGAATGGACACCGGCACCATGAACACCAATGTGAGAAATGCCACCAGCAGCAACATGCCATCGCGGCCCACCAAATCAAGAATTTCACCAAGGCTGACCGTGTTTGCAGGCAGTTGGGCGATGACGTGTTTAATTTGATCGCCCAAGGGCAATTCATCAAAATTTTGGGTGTTGTTCACTTCGAGCAGGGTGCGTGATTGGTCAATGAGCCCACATTGTGCCCATAAAAAAAGCCGCTGAACCTGAGCGCAGCGGCTTTTTCAGAACTAATTGGACTTCGAGAATTTACTCGTCGCCGCCCTTCGCAGCACCAGCCTTGATCTTCACTGTAACCAGTGAAAGGTCTTGCTGACCGTGGTTGGGGATGCTGACGCCTTCAGGGAACTGCAGATCAGTCACGTGGATTGAGCGCTTGGTTACGTCCAGCACGCTGCAATCTACGGCGATGAATTCTGGCAGGTCTTTGGGCAAACACTCGATTTCGATCTGGTTTGCAACAAAGGTAACCTGGCCTGCATACAACTTGACTGCTGGGCTTTCCAGGTGACCAGAGTAGTGCAAAGGCACGTTCATGTGAATTTTCTGGTTACCGTCGATGCGCTGAAAATCGATGTGCAGCAACTGTGGCTTGTAAGGGTGTGACTGGAAGTCGCGCAGCAAAACCTGCTCAGACTTGCCATCAATTTCCAGATCCAGAATGCTGGAGTGGAATTTTTCTTTTTGCAGGGCGTGCCACAGGGGGTTGTGTTCAATTGACACAGCCTGAGCTTCCTGATTTGCGCCATAAACAATGCCAGGTACCTGGCCAGCACGACGCAGGCGGCGGCTCGCTCCGGAACCCTGCTCTGTGCGGGATGTTGCAACTACTTTCATGTTGATTCTCCAAATTTGACTTCACCGCGACCAGTGAAACCAAGTTATGCGGCACTTAAGGGCGACCGCAAAAAAGCCCAAAACAACTTGTTACCTAAATCTTAGTCAATGAACAGCGAACTGACTGAGTCGGAACGAACAATGCGGCGAATGGTTTCAGCCAGCAGTTCATCAACACTCAGTACACGAATGGTGTTGCTGTTGTGTGCTTCTTCAGACAAAGGGATGGTGTCGGTAACCACCAATTCATCCAGATCCGATTCTTCAACGCGCTGAATGGCACCGCCCGACAACACGGGGTGGGTACAGTACGCCACCACTTTCTTCGCACCGTTTGCTTTCAGGGCTGCAGCGGCTTTGCACAGTGTGTTGGCGGTGTCGACCATGTCGTCCATGATCACGCAAGTGCGGTCTTTCACGTCGCCGATGATGTTCATCACTTCCGCTACGTTGGCGCGGGGGCGACGTTTGTCGATAATCGCCAAATCGCAATTCAGGCGCTTGGCCAGCGCACGGGCTCGAACCACACCACCCACGTCGGGTGAAACAACCATCAGGTTGTCCAGGTTTTGTTTCCACACGTCGCCCAACAACACGGGCGATGCATAAATGTTGTCCACGGGAATGTCGAAGAAACCCTGAATTTGGTCGGCGTGCAGGTCCATGGTCAACACGCGGTCAACGCCCACAACCTGAAGCATATTGGCGACTACTTTGGCGGTAATGGCCACTCGAGAGGAACGCACTCGGCGGTCTTGACGGGCATAGCCGAAGTAGGGGATCGCTGCGGTAATGCGGCCTGCTGATGCGCGCTTGAGCGCGTCGATCATGACCATCATTTCCATGAGGTTGTCGTTGGTAGGTGCGCAAGTGGACTGCAGCACAAACACGTCTTTGCCGCGCACGTTTTCGTTGATCTCGACCATGACTTCACCGTCTGAGAAACGACCTACGGTGGCTTTGCCCAGCGGAATATTCAGCTGCTTGGCCACTGATTCGGCCAATGCAGGGTTCGCATTGCCGGTGAAGATCATTAGACTGCTGTCGGTTGCCATTGTTTACCCCAGGGCTTGACGTGTGCGTTGGCGAAATAAAAAAAGGGCCAACCTGTGGCTGGCCCTTTGGTTTTGGCAGGGGAGGAAGGACTCGAACCCTCGCATGCCGGAATCAAAATCCGGTGCCTTAACCAACTTGGCGACTCCCCTAAAAACTTTTATCGATTCAGCTTGATTTGATTTTGCATTCAAACCACTGCCCACGCTGTAATTCAGGCGCATCGGCGACTGCTACCACTGCATTGCTAAGCTGGCTTGGGCTGGCAAACAAAGCAAACATGGCGGAGCCGGAACCTGACATTCGAATCAATTGCGGGTTGAACTTTGCAACACAGTTTGAAAAAACACCAAACTGCTGTTCCCAATCGGGGTAGTTGCGAGACACAACAGCTTGCAAAGCATTCTGTGTGTTGGCTTGCAGGCAAGCCATCAACTCACTATTCATTCGGCGGGCCGAATCGAAGACCGCTATTTTGACGTCACTTGAGTTGCGTGTCAATTGCGGATCGCTAAATATTTTGGGTGTGGGACACGAAAGTGGCGGTTTGTAGACAATTAAATGCCCTGAAATACCATGAATCGGGGTGATGACCTCGCCAATGCCCTCCACAAATGCACTGTTGTCTTGAAGAAAAAAGGGCACATCAGCACCGAGTGCAAGGCCAATTGCAGCCAATTGCCCAGCGCTAAGCGGGTGTTGGTGGTGATGTTGCAGCAGGCGCAGCACCGTGGCGGCATTGCTGCTGCCGCCACCCAGGCCTGCCTGCTCGGGCACCTTTTTGTTGACATGGACAGACACTTGATACGCCATACCCACCCCGGCATTGGCATAGAAAGCCTTGCAGGCGCGAACAGTGAGGTCGACATCTTCAGGAATGTGAACAAGGTCGCCGCTTCGGTGAACTGTCAACTCCTTGCTTGAATTGGCTTGCACCGACATTGAAAGTTCGTCACCCAAGGTAATTGGGCAGAACACACTTTGAAGCAGATGATAACCATCGGCCCTGCGGCCGGTGATGTGCAGGAACAGGTTGATTTTTGCCGGAGAGAAGGCGGACAGCTTCACCGCGTCAGAGGCGTTCACGCTTTATTTGCCCAAGGTGCCTTGCGGGATCAGGTCGATGCGGCCCGAAGTGCTGTTTTCGACAAACACCACGCGGTAACGGCCGTTCTGGTTTTCCCAGGCCCAGTTGGCCGGCAGTGTGGGCAATTCATTGGGGTTTGGATTTTCCATCCATTGCACCAAGGCTTCGGCAGGCAGTTCAACTGGAAACATCAGGTCAAACAGGCTTTGCCAGTCTTTGGCCAAATACACGCGGCCATCGGCTGCCCGCACTTCATAAAAATTACCCAAGCGTTTTGCGCTGCCCAGTGAAGGGCCAAGTGTGGAATTCACTTCCAGATAGGCAATTTTTGGAGCCTGGCTGGGACCGGTGCGGCCGGAGCGCCATTCATAAGTGCCTGAAATGGAATCTGCCTCAACTTTGCCGTCGGCCTGTTCAACTTTCCAGATCAGCCCGAAACGCCCGTAATGGCAGCTTGATTGAATGGACTTGCAATCCACTTCTGTGGACGGGTCTTGGCCCACGGTGCTGCAAGCGCCCAGGCTGGCGCTGATCAAAGCGATGCAAGCCAGGCGCAATGTTGGAAAAGCCATGAACTTAAATTTCCTCAACCTGTAAAAGCAGTTGTTTCAATGTTTTGCTGTCAGGATAACGAACGGTTAGCTGCTTGCCCAGTTGACGTGCCTCTTCTTTCTTGCCCGATTTAAGCAACACTTCCAGCAAGTGCAGGCCAATTTCCTCGTCTTGGCGCAAGTCGTATGCTTTTTTCAGGGTTGCTTCTGCACTGTCCATTTTGCCCAGGCGGTAATGTACCCAACCCAGTGAATCGAGAATGAAGGGGTCGTTTGGGGCAAGTTCAACAGCCTTTTTAATCAACTCATAGGCTTCTTCCAGCCGAACATTGTTCTCGGCCCAAGTGTAGCCCAGAGCGTTGTAGCCATGCGGGTTGTCAGGCCGAACCGCAATCAGGCGCTTGAGGAACTGCTCAACGCGGGGCAGGTCGTCCTGGCGTTCAGCCACCATGGCGCGCTCGTAAAGCAGGTCGGGTTGGTCCGGAAAGCTTAGCAAAGCCAATTCGAGTTCGGTGGCTGCCTCGGCAGGTGCCTTTTGCGATTCAGCCAGTTGTGATTTCGCCAGTGCCAGGCGCACAGACTCATCTTCGTTTTTGGGTTTGAACTGGTTCAGTACCCGCTTGGCCGAAAGGGCATTGCCCTGTTTTTCGAACAAGGCTGATTTTTTCAACTGAACATCCAGGTTGTCTGCCGCATTTGGTGTGGTGTCCAGCCACTTCAGGGCGGCCACATAGTCTTTTCGTTCTAGCGCCATGTCTGACAGTGTGGCGTGAATCAACGACTCGTTCTGGCGCTCGGCTGGTGCAGTTTTGTCCAGGTAAATTTTGAAGTGCTGTTCGGCTGCTTTGTAGTCCTTCAGTTGGGTAAGCACAAAGCCCTGGCTAGAGTACAAAGGAATGTTGTCGGGTTGAAGTTCGATCATTTCCGCAAAACGCTGTCGCGCCTGCGGCCATTGACCAAGCTGGGTGTGGTTGCGGGCCAGGTACAGGCGAGCACCAAACCAGTTGGGGTGCAATTGGGCTTGCTCGTTCACCAGTTGCATGGCCGCATCCGCGTTGCCATCCCGTTTTTCCATGAACTGGGCGGTCAACACATAAAAACGTTCTTGTGGCGACTGGCGCAACACATTTTCCATGTGCCCCACAGCTTGCGGGTACAGCTCGGAGTTGTTGGCGAGTTGCGCCAACAGGGTTTGTGCTTCAAGGTCGTCTGCATTGTTGCCAAACAGATCAATGCCGGTTTGGTAGGCCTTGTTTTTGTCGGGAATGCGTTGCAGCATGTCCAACGCCACTTTCTCGGTGCCGGAAGCGCCCAGCCCCGGGTTGGCGGTCTCAGCGGCTTTTACGTCGGCCAGAAATGCCTTGAGTGCGGGCATGGCTTCGTCGACGCGGTTGGTGCCCAGTTGCAGCAGCATGATGGACCGGCTGGCTTGTTTGTCATCGGGCGAAAGTTCAGACCACACCTGGGCTGCATTCAAGGCCAGGTCCAATTGGCCCTCGGCCAGGCTGATTTCTACGGCACGTTTTGCAAGGTCGGGGTCGCGCTGTTGTTTGGCGGCTTCGGTGTAGGCCAGCGTGGCAGAATACGTGTCGCCGCGCTGACTGGCAATTTCAGCGGTCAGCAGGGCAAACAGGGGATCTTGCTTGACCATCTCGGCCACGCGGGCTTCGTAGGCTTTTTGCTCGGCAGACATTTGCTGTTGTGCCGGTTCGCCCTGTTCGGCGGGCACGGTGGCGCAACCGGTGGTCAGGCTGGCAGCCAGAATGAAGACCGGGCCTGTGATGGTCCATTTAAAACAAGTCATACTGTTGAACCCAATGAAAAACTGGTGAATCCACTTTTATTTTTATCACATTAACAGATGCGCGTGCGCGCTTTAGCTTATGCCTGAATTACCCGAGGTAGAAATCACCAAAAGAGGCGTAGACCTTCATTTCACAGGGCAACGCCTGCTGGCTTGCACTGTGCGACAACCGCGTTTGCGCTGGCCCGTGCCTGCAGAAGTGCAAAGTTGTGTAAAGCAGATATTGCAGGGTGTTGAGCGCCGCTCGAAATACATGTTGATGGATTTTGGTGGGCAGGTGTTGGTGGTGCATTTGGGCATGTCGGGTTCCATGAAAATTGTGAACGCCAGCACCCCCTGGGACAAACACGATCACATTGAATGGAATTTTGGCGACAAGGTGCTGCGCTACAACGACCCGCGCCGCTTCGGCAGTGTGGAGTATGTTGAAAAAGCGCCAGGCTGGGAAAACAGTTTCGTTCGGTTTACAAAACTGGGGCCCGAGCCATTTAGTGCTGCATTCACGCCCGAGGCTTTTTTTAAAGCAACACGCGGCAAGAAGGTGCCGATCAAAGCCCTGTTGTTAAGCGGTCTTGCGGTGGTGGGCGTGGGCAATATTTACGCCTGCGAGGCCCTGTTTCGCAGTGCAATTCGACCTGGCAAGGCAGCGGGGCGCTTGAGCAAAGCCAATGTGCAGGCGTTGCATGCGGCTGTTGTGGCGGTGTTGACCGAGGCGATTGAGCGTGGTGGTTCAACGCTGCGTAATTTTCAGGCCATTGACGGCGAGTTGGGACATTTTCAGTTGCATTGTGATGTGTACGGTCGCGAGGGGCAGCCTTGCAAGCGCTGCGGCGCCACCGTGAAGCGCCGAGTGATGAACCAGCGAAGTACGTTTTATTGCGCCGGGTGCCAGCAATGAACCCTTTAACAGGCGAAACTTTTGCCCAGGTACTGGTGAATTGGCAAAAGCAACATGGCCGGCAAACCTTGCCCTGGCAGCACACAGGCGATGCCTACAAAGTGTGGCTGAGCGAAGTGATGTTGCAACAAACCCAGGTGAGAACCGTGCTGGCGTATTACGCCCGTTTTTTGCAGGCCTACCCCACCGTGTCCGATTTGGCCGCCGCACCGGAGCAAGATGTAATGCAGTTGTGGGCTGGCTTGGGCTACTACACCCGTGCGCGCAATTTGCACGCCTGCGCCAAACAAGTGGTGGCCCGTTTTGGCGGGCAATTTCCGCGCACCGTGGCCGAGCTTGAAAGTTTGCCTGGCATAGGCCAGTCCACTGCAGGTGCAATTGCGTCACTGGCTTATGGTGTGCAGGCCCCAATTCTGGATGGCAATGTGAAACGCGTGTTTTGCAGGTACTACGGTATTGAGGGCTACCCGGAACAAACGGCGATCAAGAAAAGCCTGTGGGACATTGCAGAGGCCAACGTGCCCAAAGAACAGCCCGGTGTTTACAACCAGGCCTTGATGGACCTTGGGGCCACCTGCTGCATGCCACGCAACCCGGCATGCTCGGCTTGCCCCGTGATGCACACTTGTGTGGCTTTGCGAAAGGGCACGGTGGGTTTGTGGCCCACACCGAAACCCAAAAAAGCACGGCCTGAATTGCACTTCATCAGTTTGCTTCTGGAGGATGCGCGTGGTGCCTTGCTGTTGGAGCCTCAAACCGAGAAAGGTGTTTGGCAGGGCTTGTGGGCCATGCCTTTTAAGGCTTGCAGTAGCCAGGCAGACCTGGCCGATTTAAGCCGTATCGCGACTGCCTGGATTGAGCAATTCGGCTTGCAGGCGCTGAGCACCGAGATTGAACAGCAGTTGGCTGGGCTGCCTGACCAGCCCTGGCTGGTGCATGAATTAACCCATCGCAAAATGCATTTCAAGGTGTTGCTTGTGAAGGTGCCTGGCGTATGGCCGGGCTGCCATGCGGTTGGCGACAAGCCTGTGCCCAAAATTGTGCACAAGCTGCTGGATCAGGTGCGGGTTCTAGCCCAGGGTTCGGTGCCGCAACAAAACACTCTCGATCTCGGGTAAGGGTTCGCTGGTAAAGCGCTTGGCCAGCGTCTCGGCCACATACACCGAGCGGTGCTGCCCGCCAGTGCAACCAATGGCCACGGTCACATAGCTGCGTTGTTCATTCAGATACGATGGCAACCATTTTCTCAGATAGGTTTCAATGTCGCTGATTAGCGGGTCACTGCGATTGTCGGCCTGAATGTAGCGCTGAACTTCCGTGTCTTTCCCGGTCAGCGGGCGAAGGTTTTTGTCGTAGTAGGGGTTGCTCAGGCAGCGCACATCGAACACCAGGTCGGCATCGCTGGGCAGGCCTTTTTTAAAACCGAAGGTTTCGAACACCAGAGTAAGCTTGGCCGATTCTTCCTCCACGGTTTCAAGCACCCACCTTCGCAACACATTGGGCTGTAGCGCTGAAGTGTCGATACAACTGGCAATGTTTCTCAGTGGCTCGAGTGCTTCACGTTCCGCATCCACGCATTCTTGCACGGTGGCTTGTTCACCCAGACGTGCGCTCATGGGGTGGCGTCTGCGGCTTTCCGAGTAACGGGTAATCAGGGTTTCATCATCGGCATCCAGAAACAGAATGCGCACATCGGTGCCGTTGGCTTTCAGGGTTTGAACAATTTGGGGCACATCCACAATGTCGCGCCCTGTGCGGGCGTCGGCCGCAATCGCAATTTGCGTGATGCCTTCGGCGGACAGCCGCTGGATGACTTGCGGTATGAAGGAGGGGGGCAGGTTGTCGACACAGTAGAAGTGCGAATCCTCGAGCGCGCGAATTGCAACTGATTTACCCGAGCCAGAAAGGCCGGTGACCAAAACCACTTTCATGTTAATCATGACCCATGTCCGCTTCTGTGTCGGGGTCCACCTGCAGGTGGTCAATGCCCCCCAGTTCACTGAGCATGGCTTTTTGTTGGCGCACCATGAACTCGTCGAGTGTGTTGATGCCTCGCATTTGCAAAATGGTGTTGCGCACCGCGGCTTCCAGAAGCACGGCCAGGTTGCGGCCTGCGGCCACTGGCAAAATGGCTTTGCGAATGGGCAAGCCCAGCACTTCCTGGAATTGCTGTTCAGTCACCAAGCGTTCTTGGTGCAATTCAAGCGAGGCTTTGCGCACTAGGTGAACGATTAGTTTCAGTCGCATTTTGCGGCGCACTGCGGTTTCACCAAAAATGGCCTTGATGTCGAGCAGGCCCACGCCGCGCACTTCCATCAGGTTGCGAATCAGTTCCGGGCAGCGCCCTTCAATCAGGTTGGGGGCCATGCGTGAGAATTCAACCACGTCGTCGGCCACCAGGCCGTGCCCACGCGAAATCAATTCCAAGCCTAGCTCGCTTTTGCCCAAGCCCGATTCGCCGCAAATAAGCACCCCCATGCCCAGTACGTCCATGAATACGCCGTGCATCATGGTGGTGGGGGCCAGCCATTTGTTGATGTACACGCGCAAAAAGTCGATGATTTCGGCGGCAGAAAGCGGCGTGGCCAGCAAGGGGATATTGGATTCGTCGCAGGCGGCTTTTAACAGGGCATGCGGCTGAAATGACTCGGCCACGATGATTGCAGGTGGATCGCCTTCAATCAGTTTGTCAATTTGGTGTTTTTTGCGTTCGTCACTGATGCGGGCGAAGTATTCGATTTCCTGACGACCAAACACCTGAATACGGCCTGGGTGAATGGTGTTGAGGTGACCTACGAGATCGGAAGATGCAAAACACTGAAGATCCAGGTGGCGGTCACCACCATTTAAACCGGCCAGCCAGTCAAGCTTGAGTTTGTTGCGGTTGGCTTCGATCAGTTCTTTCAGTTGCTTCACAGGCTTAACTCGCGGGTTGGTAGGGCTCCCAGTTGGCGATCAGTTGGTGAGTGGCGCCAGGATCGGATTCTGTCATGAGTTTCTCACGGAAATCTTTGTCAGACAGCATTTGAGCCAGTTCTGACAGTATATCCAGATGATGCTGGTTTGCGCTTTCCGGCACCAGCAAAAACATGAGCAGCTTGACGGGTTGACCGTCAGGGGCATCGAAAGGAATGGGGTCTTGCACCCGCACCAGCGAGGCAATAGGTTCGCGCAGGCCCTTGATGCGGCCATGCGGCACGGCCACCTGCTGGCCAAGGCCAGTGGAGCCCAAACGTTCACGCGCAAACAGGCTGTCGAACACCTTGGACCTTGCGATGCCTTGGTTATTCTCGAACACCAAACCGGCTTGTTCAAACACGCGCTTTTTGCTGGTGACCTGTGTGTCCAACAAGATGTTGGATGGTGGAAGTAGATTTGCGATCAAGTTCATCGCTGTTGATTCCTGAGACCCGCTTCTAATCGTGGGGCCGATTATACGCCATAAAAACAGAAAAGGCGGATTGAAGTCCGCCTTTTGATTTTCCCTGAAATTACAGAGGTTTATTCAGCTTCTTCGACCACCTGATGTTTGATGGGGGTGTGGTTGTGGTTGGTCAGCTTGTCTTTGTGACGCAATACCTGACGATCCAGTTTGTCGGCCAGCGCGTCAATCGCTGCGTAGAGGTTTTCATGAGTTGCTTCAGCGTGTATGTCTTTGCCGCGAACGTGCAGCGTAACATCTGCCCTTTGAACCAGCTTGACCACCGAGATGGTCACCGATGCATCAATGACGTGATCAAAATGCCTTTTCACCCGATCCAGTTTTTCGATGACGTAGTTTCGAATTGCTGGGGTAACTTCCAGATGATGACCATTGATGTTCAAGTTCATAAGGTATCTCCTTTCGTTGCTGCGGGGGGAAGCTTTAACTTTAAAGCGACTTGCGCATGTTCACCGGGGGTATTTTCAGTGATTCCCGGTATTTAGCGACCGTGCGTCTTGCGACCACGATGCCCTGTTGACCGAGTAGGTCGGCGATTTGGCTGTCAGATATCGGCTGCTTGGCGTCCTCCGCAGAAATCAGTTGCTTGATGAGTGCACGTATTGCTGTGCTGGAAGCCTGACCACCTGAGTCGGTGGAAACATGACTTCCGAAGAAATACTTTAGCTCAACCAACCCATAGGGCGTCAACATATATTTTTGCGTGGTCACCCTTGACACGGTCGATTCATGCAGGCCCAAAAGGTCGGCAATTTCACGCAGAACCAAGGGCTGCATTGCGATTTCGCCGTGATTGAAGTAGCCGATTTGGCGTTCAACGATCGCTTGGCTCACCCGTAAAATAGTGTCAAATCGCTGTTGAACGTTTTTTAACAACCAGCGAGCCTCTTGCAACTGGGCACTGAGTTGCGCACTTTGACCACGGTGTGACCGCAAAATGGATGCATACATTTCATTGATGCGAATTTTTGGCATGACATCGGGGTTCAGCTGTACATGCCACTGGCCACTGAGTTTTTTCACAATGACATCGGGCACGACATGGTCGTCGTCAATGCGTCTAAAACGTGCACCCGGGAATGGCTCGAGCGATCGAATAATTTGATGGCAAAGTTTGAGTGTGTCTTCATCCACATTCAACGCTTTTTTCAGTTTGGTGAAGTCTCGCTGGGCGAGCAAACCCAAATGGTCGCGAATAATGTGTTGGCAGTTGTTGTACAGGCTTGTCTGGCAGGTAATGTCCCGTCGTTGGGCCAGTTGCAGCAACAGGCACTCGGATGCATTGCGTGCGCCTACGCCGGGCGGGTCAAAACTTTGAAGCAGGCGTAGCGCTGCACTCAGTTCTTCAAACTCCAGGTCGGGTTCGTCTTGCAGGGTTTCCCACAGGTCTTCAAGTTCAACGGTCAGGTAGCCATCGTCGCTGAGATAGTCGATTAGCCACAGCACCAGGTTTTTGTCGCGCTCACTGGCCTGTGTCATTCGCAACTGGTCAATCAGGTGCTGGTGCAGGCTGCTGTCGGGCGCGGCCAGTTGCAGGCCGGGTTTTTCTTCGTCGCCATCGGCACCTGCGCCACTGTTGTCACGCCAGTCGCCTTCCCAGTTGTCCTGAATGGAGTCGATGGTTTCGCGCTGAACAATTTCTTCGCTCTGGTTGTCTTGCTCAGCTTGCTGGTCGCTCACGGGTTCACTGGTTTTGCGTGGATCCGGTTCAGCTTCGAAGCTGTCGCCCTGTGGCTCGTGTAGCTCGCCGTTGCTGCTGTCCAGGCTCAAGGTGCGTTCGCCTTCCACGGCCTCTTCATCGGCCAGTTCGAGTAGCGGGTTTTCGGCCAACGCCTGTTGAATTTCCTGCTGCAACTCGAGCGTGGACAGTTGCAGCAATCGAATGGATTGCTGAAGCTGCGGCGTGAGCGTGAGGTTCTGGGAGACTTTAAGCTGAAGGGATTGTTTCATGAGGTTTCAGCTTTACATCCGGAAATGTTCGCCGAGGTACACACGGCGTACATCGTCGTTCTTCACAATTTGGTCTGGGCTGCCCGAGGCCAGCACACGGCCCGCGCTGATAATGTAGGCGCGATCGCAAATGCCCAGTGTTTCACGCACATTGTGATCGGTGATCAACACACCAATGCCCTTCGATTTCAGAAAGGCCACAATGCGTTGAATTTCCAGCACTGCGATTGGGTCGACGCCTGCGAAGGGCTCGTCTAGCAAAATAAAGCGGGGTTGGCTGCCCAGTGCGCGGGCAATTTCAAGACGGCGACGTTCGCCA
The DNA here is from genome assembly GCF_005871185.1 of Limnobacter alexandrii. GTDB lineage: Bacteria > Pseudomonadota > Gammaproteobacteria > Burkholderiales > Burkholderiaceae_B > Limnobacter > Limnobacter alexandrii. Next base: position 136,490 of record NZ_SWKN01000006.1, on the reverse strand, counting down.
CCCGACAGGGATGCAGCCAGTGAGGTTCGAATGTGTGAAATTTGCAGGTCGTTGAGCAGGTCTTCGACTGCTTGGTCCACCGTTTTGTCTTTGGGTGGATTAATTTCAAGCACGGCGCGAATGTTTTCTTCCACGGTCAGCTTGCGAAACACCGATGCCTCTTGGGGAAGATAGGACAGTCCCGCCCGGGCGCGTTCGTGAATGGGTTGCAAGGTGATGTCATTGCCTTCCAGGCAAATATTGCCTTCATCGGCACTCACCAAACCCACAATCATGTAAAAGCAGGTGGTTTTACCAGCACCGTTGGGGCCTAGCAGGCCCACCACTTCACCGGTGTCCACATGCAAAGAAACATCTTCAATGACGCGTTTGCTGCGGTAGGCTTTGCGCAGGCTTAGTGCTTGAAGGCGACCTTGGCCTGTCAAGGTGTGTGCAGGGGTGTTGCTCACTTGCTCTCCCCTTTGGGTTTGATGACTGCCTGCACGCGAGAGGATCCGCTGCTGTTGGGTGAACCCACCACATTCAGGAATTCCGTGTTCTGTTCGTACGTAATTTTGCTGCCCGAAATGGACTCGGTCAGTTGGCCATTGGTGCTTTTCTGAATGCTCGCGGCGCCGGTCAGTGTCACAACCGATTTGTTGCCGTCGAATTCAATTGTGTTTCCTGTGCCGTTGATCAACAACACTTCATTGGGTTTCTCGGAATCGCGTTGCTGCTTGAAGCGGGCTGGTTTTCCTTCCACCGTGGCGAACTGGGTGCCGTCGCTGCGTTCGGTCAGCGTCAGTTTGTCGCCCCGAATTACGAGGCTTCCGCGCGTTAACAGCACATTGCCAGTGAATACATTCACATTGGACTTCTCGTTGTAAGTCATCTGGTTGGCATCAATGGTGGTGGGTTGCCGTTTGTCCGCCTCAAGCGCGTACACGCCAATTCCAAAAGCCAGGGTGGGCGCAGCCAGTGCAATAGAAATCCAGTTGGAGCGTTTCATCGTGTTGCCTCTAGGCGAAACTTGACAGACCCTTGGGCCGTCAATTCACCAGTGTCGTTGTTCAGCGTGGCACCCTGGGCCTCAAACCGCTGGCCTGGGCGGGTGACCAGCACATTCTTGTCGGTCGAAATTTCGTTGGTGATGTTGTCGATTCGAATTTCCTCCGATTTCATGGTGGTCAACAGCCCTTCGTTTTGACTGGTCACCACAACATTGTCGCGCAGGAAAATTTCGTCCGTGTCGAGCAGGTAAACGCCTTTCTGGGCATTGCCTTTCACCATGCCATTGCCGGTTTCAAATTGTTCAAGTTCGGGCTCGGTAATATTCCAGACATTGCCTTGAGGAATGTGTTCGGCCGCCGAGCTGCGAATGATGGAATATTTGTTCTCGCCCAAATCATGGCTTTGTACCGAGAAATTGCGCAGGTAATAGTCGCTGCTGGTGGGGTCGCTTTTTCCGCTCGCACTGAACAGGCTGAGTTCGGATTGAATTGCGAACCAATACGAGCTTGCTGCCAGCACAAATGTGAGCAGCAGCGGAATGAACTGCGAAATCAGATTGAAAAAAGCACTCACCGGTTTCACGATGCTTCCCACGGGTTTTGATAGCCAGCCTGATGGCTCAAAATAAAATCGCACAATTCGCGGGCGGCGCCATCGCCAGGCGGGCGCGTGTTGATCCAGTTGGCTGCATTCTTCATGGCAGCAGGGGAGTGTTGGGTGGTGGCCGCCAGGGCAACTTGTTGAAGCACGGGATAATCGGGCCAGTCGTCACCGAAAAAGCCGCACTCGCTCCAGTCCAGGCCCAGCAATTGGCGAATTTCATCGTAGGCCTGCAACTTGGTTTTACAGCCTTGAACCAGTTGGTAAATGCCAAGGTCTTTGGCGCGTTTTTCAACAATGGTGCTTGAGCGCGCGGTAATCCAGATCACCTTGATGCCGTGGTCCATCAGCAATCGAAGGCCTTGGCCATCGAACACGCTAAAGCGTTTCATGACCTCACCTTCATTGCCAAAGTACAGGCCACCATCGGTCAGGGTTCCATCCACATCAAAACCCATCAGTTTGATTTGCGCTGCGGCTTGGGCTGCGGTGGGTTGGCGCTCGGCAAATTGATCCATCACACCACCTTGGCTTCAAACAGGTCATGGAAATTCAGGGCGCCGACAATATGCCCTTGCTCGTCGGTGACCACCACTTGACTAATGTGACTGACTTCCATCATTCGAACAGCCTCCACGGCAAGCTTGTCGGGCGAAATGCATTTTGGCGCGCTGTTCATGACCTCGCTGACCAGCAAGCCCCGCAAATCAAGCCCTTGTTCGATCAGGCGACGCAAATCGCCGTCGGTAAAAACGCCCAACAATTTGTTGTTGCCACCCACAACCGCAGTCATGCCCAAGCCCTTTTTGGTAATTTCCAGAATGGCGTTGGAAATGCTGGCCGAGGGCGGTACTGTGGGGATTCGGTCGCCTTTGCGCATGACATCACTGACATGGGTCAGCAGTTTGCGCCCAAGGCTGCCGCCCGGGTGGGACAAGGCGAAGTCTTCTTCGCTGAAGCCCCTTGCTTTCAAAACCACCACCGCAAGGGCGTCGCCCAAGGCCAAAGCAGCTGTTGTGCTCGCTGTTGGGGCTAGGTTCAGGGGGCAGGCTTCTTTTTCAACGCCGCAATCCAGTACCAAATCGGCCTGGCGGGCCAGTGCAGAGTCGAGTTTGCCGGTCATGGCAACTATTTTTGCGCCCCGGCGTGCAATGGCCGGCAGCACAGCCACCAGTTCTTCGGTGTTGCCCGAATTGGACAGGGCAATCACCACGTCTTCTTGGGTGATCATGCCCAAGTCGCCATGGGAGGCTTCGGTGGCATGAACGAAAAAAGAGGGGGTGCCTGTACTGGCAAAGGTGGCTGCGATTTTTTTTGCAATCAGGCCCGACTTGCCCACGCCAATCAAAATGACCCGGCCCTTGCAGTTCAATATGGCCGTGGTGGCTTGGCTGAACTGGTCATTCAAGCGCTCGGACAATGCAGAAACTGCGTGGGCTTCAATGGCCAGCGCTTCTCTGGCCATGGCCAGAAAATCGTGCTTGTCATTATTTGACGGTGTTGTTGACATGGTGGACCCTGATAGACTTAAGCCACAAAGGTGCTTGAGGCTGTGCTCTTTTCAGGGCAGTATAGCAAAGCGCGTGCCAATTCTCTCCACTTCTTAAGCATTAAACGTGCCTAACGCTCTAGAGCTGTCTTTGATTCTCATGCTGGCCGCCGTGTTGGCGGTCTCGCTTTTCCGTCACTGGAAGCTGCCCGCCATGCTGGGCTACCTGTTCGCGGGCACGTTGATCGGCCCGTATTCCTTGGGTATCGTGCCCGACACACCCGAAACCCGGCACCTCGCCGAGTTTGGCGTTGTTTTTCTGATGTTTTCAATCGGTCTGGAATTCAGCCTGCCCAAATTGCATGCCATGCGCCGCGTGGTGTTTGGGTTGGGGTTCGCGCAAGTAGGGCTGACCATGCTGGGTGTGATGGGTCTGGGTTTGTTGGCAGGTTATTTCCTTAATGTGCCACTGGCGACCTCTTTTGTATTGGCGGGGGCGGCCGCCATGTCGTCGACTGCAATTGTCAGCAAATTGCTCTCGGAGCGACTTGAGCTGGATTCTCCCCATGGCCGACAAATCATGGGCATTCTGCTGTTTCAGGATTTGGCGGTGGTTCCTCTGCTCATCATTATTCCCGCGCTGGGGCAGGGAGCCGAGAACCTCACGGTCACCCTGAGCCTGGCGGTGGTGAAGGCCGCGCTGGTGTTGGGGCTGATGCTGGTGTTCGGCCAACGCATGATGAATTGGTGGATGACGTTTGTGGCCCGCAGCAAGTCACAGGAATTGTTTGTGCTGAATGTGCTGCTGATTACTTTGGGTTTGGCCTGGCTGACCGAGCTTGCCGAACTGTCGCTGGCACTTGGCGCATTTCTGGCAGGCATTCTGATTGCTGAAACCCAATACAAGCATCAGGTGGAAGAAGACATCAAGCCTTTCCGCGATGTGTTGCTTGGCCTGTTCTTCGTGACCACAGGCATGTTGCTGAACCCGCAAGTGGTGATGGAGAACTGGTATTGGGTTCTCTTGTTGGCGGTTTTTCCGGTGCTGGCCAAGCTGGTGTTGATTGCTGTGCTTGCCCGTATATTCGGCGCGAATACAGGCACAGCCATGCGAACCGGCATTTACCTTGCACAGGCGGGCGAGTTTGGCTTTGTGTTGCTGGCCAACACCGGCTCGGCAGGTTTTGGTTTGGTGCCCGATCCCTGGCTGCAAACCATCACGGCAAGCATGGTGCTTTCCATGTTGGCCGCGCCGTTCATGATTCAGCATGCCGATCGAATTGTGTTGCGATTTTCCAGCCAGGAGTGGTTGCAAAAGTCGCTTGAACTGCACCAAATTGCCCAGAAGAGTCTTTCCACGACCAAGCATGTACTCATTTGTGGCTTCGGGCGCAGTGGCCAACACCTTGCCCGATTGCTGGACCGTGAAGACCTCGACTATGTGGCCTTGGACCTGGACCCAGACCGTATTCGTGAGGCGACGGCCGCGGGTGATTCGGTGGTGTTTGGCGATGCAGCCAAGCGTGAAACACTGGTGGCTGCAGGTTTGCTGCGTGCCTCTTGTGTGGTGGTTACTTTTGCAGAATTCAAATCGGCCGAGAAGGTGTTGACCGCAGTCCGTGCCCTGGCGCCGAATGTGCCAGTGGTGGTTCGCACCTACGATGAAAGTGATTTGGAGAAACTGACCGCGGCAGGCGCCACCGAAGTGGTGCCCGAAATTCTCGAGGGCAGTTTGATGTTGGGTTCACAGGCCTTGATGTTGTTGGGTGTGCCGGTTTCCCGGGTGGTCAAGCAGATTCGGGCTATTCGCGAATCGCGCTATCAAATGTTTCGCGGTGTATTTCGTGGTGTAGATGATGAGGCAGACACGCCCGAGAACCAATGGATTCGCCTGCATTCTGTGTTCGTGGAGCCGGGTGCAAGTGGCGTGGGCAAAAGTTTGGCTGAATTGGGCATTCTCGACCTCGACATTGAAGTGAGTGCCATTCGCAGGCGCGGTATTCGCGGGGGAGATCCTTCCCCCGACACGCAACTGGAGTCGGGCGATATTTTGGTACTGAAGGGGCAGCCCGATTCATTAAGCCTGGCCGAGGCCATTATTCTCGGCCGCAAATCCATGGGGCGGTAGGCCTGCAATCAACGAATGATGTAAAGCGCAGCACAGTTTGAGCCTTGCGCTTCATCCCATTGGCCAGTCTCGGTGGTGCACAATTCTTCTTCGCCGCTCAGCACCTGCACCGCACCGCGAAGGGCGTTGCCATCGTCGAGTTTACGATCAATTTCTGCAAGCTGGGCAACAGGTACAGCTTCGCCAATCAGCAGGGCCATGGCGTTTGCTCTGGAGTTGGGGCCTTGCATGGTGTTGTTCAGCAAATATTGACCGCTGAATTGATTGTTCATGGTGCTGCCTGGGTTGCAGTTTCCATTTTCGTCACTGCCACCGGCAAAGTCGCCTTGGATGAAACCAGACAATTGAAGGTGTGTGAAAACCTGGCATGCCTCCTCGTTTTCAATCAAACCATTACCGTCGCCACCGCTGTTGGACAGACCCGCCGCACTTGCAGCGATAAAGTCGCCGGGCAAGGCAGAGTAGCGAGCCTGGAATGCAGACAAGGCGGTTTCAAGATTGGCGATGTCGGTGAGGGTGGCTTGCACGCGCGCACTGTTCAACAGCTCTCGCCCCTTCAGTACTCCGCCAGCCAGAATGGCCAGCACAGCCAGGGCAATCGCCAGTTCCAACAGAGAAAATCCGTGTTGGCCATTTTTACTTGTCTGTTTCAATTTAATTCTCCTGAATGTGTGGTGTGTCGAGCGCACCGCGTTTCATCCAAAGCCAGTTCAGGCGTTCAAATGAGAGCCAGACAGGGTTCGCTGCGGGTTGATCGGGATTGATGAAAAACTGTTGATACCGGTTTTGATTGATTGGGTCGCTAGATGGGTAGGCGAGCCACACGGTGCTCGCATTGAGCAAGGTGTGTGCGCCGCAGCCCGCGTTCAGGTTGTGTGGCAAAGCATGGCCTTGCACCACCTGGCAAAGGTGAATGGCTGGCAATGGCCCTGTGCCCACTGAGTAGCTGGCGGTGTAGGGCGCCATCACAATTTCAGTCAACTGTTGTGGGCTGAGTTGCGCAAAGGGCTGTGCCGACACCAGGGCGTTTTGTGCAGGCTCTCCTGCTTGTTCCAGCGTGGCCACTGCCATTTTCCAGTGGCCACCTAGCCCCCAGCTTGCCAGTGTTGCAATGGGTAGCCAGCCTTCCTTGTAGGTGCAGCTATCACCGCTGCGTGATTCAGCGCCATTGGCTTGCGCGGCTGGGCAGGGCAACCTGCCGGTGGCTAGCACAAAACCTTCGACTGATTCAAGTATGCGCTGTCGTGACTCCAGGTGAGCAAGCACCTTTTCTTTCTCTCGCTGACTGGCCAGAAGGTGCAGCACAGGCCCAAGAATAATTGCCATGAGCACAACAACCAGCGCGACCTCGATCAGCATGAAACCACGCGCATGAAAGGTAGGGAATTGTGGAGGGCGGATCATGGTGTGCTTGGTAATGTGAAGCTGAATTGATCAAGGCTGGGCAGGGTATTGTTTGGCCATGAAAAATGGCAGATACAGGCCGTGTTGTTCTGGCTGAGGGGGCACTGATTGCTTAGCGTTGGGCGACACGATTTGTTGATTGCAGCGATGGGTTCGAAGTGACTGACTGGCCAACCGCTTTTCAAACCAGCCGGGCCGGCGAACAGACACGCGGAATTGGCTGTGCTGGTGCAATCGGTTTGCATATTACTGCTTGCACAGTTGGGGTTGTTGTCTGCGCAAGAGGCCGGCGATGTCCATTGGCCTGAGTTGTTGCAATGGCAATTGCAACGCGTTTTGGTACAGCGGCATTGGCAAGCGGAATCAACCGGCTGGTAGGTATCAGTTTGGGTCCTCAGCACCATGTTTTCAGGCATGCCGGTGTTGATGCTGAATTGCGGATTAAGCTGTTGCCAGGCGCGCAGTGTGGCTTTGATTTGATGTGATTGTGTCTTTTTCATGTGCCTCTGAAGCTCGGTGACATGAATCAGAGCGTAGGGCGGCGAAATGTCGTATTGATGTTCTGCAATCGGCGTAATTGTTTTGGCAACCACGGCTGCAAGATTTGTTTTGATCAGGTTTTCTTCGGCAGGAATTCGAACTTGAATGGCTGGTTGTGAGTAGTCGACCCAACGCCCCCAACCCAAGGCATTGGGTTGAATCAATTGGCTTGAAACGGCGTATTGCCATTGCGAGTTGCTGGACAATTCCAGATCATTGACGCGTGCATCAATTCCGGCATTCAGGTAGTTGATTGCAATCTTGCTTTGAATGGGCAGGTAGCCCCATGCTTTGTTTAAACATGCCGTTTGCGCATGCTCCCCTGGCAACAGCGCAGGGCAGGGCAGGTGACCCAAATGGCTTTGACTGTGTAAGCCCTGATTGGCCGCGAAACCCAGCAAGCTTGCGCGGATTTGTTCGAGTGTCTGTGTTTCTCGCGCTTGTTGTTGAAGTAGCAGGTTTTGCTTGAAAGTTTCCATGTTGCGAAATTCAAGTGAAGCAAAACCAAACATGATGACCAGGATCAACAATGCGAGTAAGGAGTAGCCTTGGTGGTTGGTGCGCGCTTTCATGGCAGCCATTTGCCTTGGGCTGGATCAAATGTTTTTTGACCTTCACCGGTAATCATCCAACCCTGGATCTTGTGTTCAGGTGCCGCAGTGATTGGTGGCGTTTTTTTCACCTTAGGTGTGTTTGAAACTTGGCGAACAATCAACAGGTTTTGCTCTGGTCCATTGTAGTTTTTGGGCAGAGTCGCGTGGTCGCCCGAAGTATGGTTTCCGAAACACAGCAGGTAAAATGGTTGCTCAATCGAATTGGCTTTTGTCTCGATCAGGCATTGTCCAGAGCCTGGTTGGTTTGTTTGTATCCATTCACTCCAGCTCAGCCAAAGGTTGGCCTCTGTGTCGAACTTTTCTTCAACGTAAAGTGCTTTTGTTGGGGCTGGTTTCGATTGAATTCGCAGGTTTGTTTTCTGCTTGATCTTCTGTTCAAAATCCAGATGATTCAGCTGAATGAATGCGTACATTGCAGCGAGCAGCAAAAGAAGATCAATCAGAGGGCGAACCATGCGAAAGCGAACCATTTGCCGGGTGGTGCGATTGAATCTGCTCATTGGCGTATTGCCCCAATTGAACATTTGGCCTGCTTTGAATGGTTGAGTGTGCAAGCCCTGGGAACTCGTTTTCGATCGCGCGCCAAATCTGCGGTAGTCAGGATCTCGCCCTGTTCATTCCACGACATTTTCAGCGATACGAGGTTTGCGCGTTGACCCTGACCAAACTTGCGAATTTGTTCCAGCCAATCGACAAATGGAACCGCTTTGACATCGCGCGTGGCTGCACTCACTGAATTTTGAAATCGCTGCAAACTGATTTTCTCGTATTTGGCCTGCTGTTGTTGGGTGTGCCAATTCATCACGAGAACAGTACAGACTGTGCAGGCGAGCGCCGCCGCGCGAATGGCTTGGTAATTTCGGCCTGGCTTCATCCACAGGCCGAAGTAAAGAAGAAGCTTGCTTCGAAAATGACCCTTGCCTGTTTTGCTTGCATCAGTGAAACGTTTCAGCAGCTTCAACTCTTGCCGATCAAGCAACGCCATTGCAGTACCATGATTGAATTGCGATGGTTTTGGTGCAGCAATCACCCGAACGGTTTTTCCAATGCTGTTCAATTCAGCCAGCACCTGTTGATGAAAGGCGGTGGCTGTTGAGTCGACAATTCTGAGCGGGTCTTCTGCAATGCCCGCCCAGCGATTCTCTGACCAAAATTTACTGGTACTTGTCTGCTGAAAAACGTTGAGGTACACAGCTGTGTCCAGCAGGCTGAAACTGGAAAGTGCAACAGCGCTTCCGCTGAATTCTTCGTAGGGAAGTTTGAGTTCTTCTGTCCATTGCTGGTTTTTTTGACGGAACAGGAATACATGTTCCTGTTCAATTACCCACACGTCGGCATGCATCGGGATCAAGTTCATTGCAAACCCGTGAGGTTGTCGTAAAGCGGTGCAAGCGTGAATTGATAGGCCAGGGCTAGTGTCAGTGCTGCAATGGCCAATGCGATGGTTGGCAATGTGCTTTGCAAGCGTTGTTGTGTTTCTCGCGCCTGCATTTCATACACCTTGGCGGCCAGAAAAAAGCAGTAGGCCAGGTTGCCGGTTTGCTCGGCAAGTTGGCTTTGGCGCACCAGAAAGCCCGGGGCACCCGCGACACTCATGGACTGGCCAAGCGACATACCCTGCTTTAACTGCTGTTGAATGCGGTGCATCAAACTGTTGAGGGAAAGCAGGGTGCCCGTAGACAGTTGAAGCACGCCCAGCCATTTTGTTGAAGGCAGTGTACGGTGGCGCAAACAGTGCATCAGGTCCAGCCCGGCATGCAGTTCACAAGCAATCACGTGGTAAAAGTTCGAGGACAGCCAGGCATTGTGTGGCAGCAGCGCTTGCAGTTCCGGTTTGGCTTTGTGTTGTCGCATTCTGCAGTAACCGGCGAACAACAAGAGAAATACGCCAGCAATAAGCAAAGCATCAGACCATTTGATTGCGTTTCTTGATGACGCTGTGGTTTGAGTGAAATGTGGCGCGCTCACCTGGTGCAGCAGCACCCAGCATGCGACGGCCAGTGTCAATACCAGCAGCGGATAAACAAGGCTTTTGCCCAAGGCATCTTGCCCATCGCTGGTGATTTTCCAGCGGTCCAGTTGTGTTTGCAGTGCTGTGCCGAGATCGCCGCTGGCCTGTGCGCACACCAAAGCGATTTCCAGATGCATGGGTATTTTGGTAAACGAGGCGCGAAACGCGGTTTGAAGGCTTTGTCCCTCCTGCAAGAACCTGGAAGTTCGGGACAGGCCGAGGCGCAGCAGTTCTGCCTGCGAGTGCGCGTGTTGCAGTTCGCTGCTCAAAGCCAATGCATCAAGTGCTGGCATGCCTGACTGCAACAGTTCGGCCCACTGTCCCAGCCAGTTGCGCCAGGTGGATGGCTTGATTTTTTCGCCAAGAGGCTTAGATTTCATGCGCATGGATATTTTCCGGGGTTGGAAAAGGAAGGTAGTTCAAAGGCGATAGAAGGTGCGCAAGCTCGCCAATGGCTTTGCAGTCGAGCAGTTCCCTGCGGGGGATGTTTTTAAGATTAAGGGCTTCGGTCCACAATCGGCGCTGCCCGGTTTGATCGGCTGGTTTTAGCCTCAGGGTAACGATGCCGTTCAGGCAGTTCATTAAACTTCCAAAGCGCACATTCAGTTCGGTCAGTCGGCTGATTGCACCAAGGCAATCGGGTGCATGCACTGACGCAAAAACCCGGTGACCTGTAAGTGCGGCATTCAGGGTGAGTTCCGCTGTCTCTTCGTCCCTGATCTCACCCACAAGAATCGTGTCGGGGTCTTGACGCATGAGCGAACGCAAGCCCGAGGCAAAATTCATGTGCGGCAACCGCGAAAGGTCGGTTTGAACCGCATCGGGATTGATGATTTCCACTGGGTCTTCTAGCGTGGCGATTCGACCGGCCTGCGCACCCAGGCTCTTGAGCATGGCGTGCAGCGTGGTTGTTTTTCCGCTGCCGGTGGCGCCTGCAATCAGCGTTAATCCGTTCACCTCAGTAAGCAGTTGATGAATGTGCACCAATGCAGCAGGGCTTAAGCCCAAGCCATTCAGTGTCATGTGCCTGTGCCCATTCAGCAGCCGGATCACCATGTTTTCGCCATGCAGGCTGGGATGCGTGGCCAGTCGAAGGTCAATGTTGTTTCGCGTGAGCCGCGCGTCTTGAGGCCGGCGCGTTTCAGCAATATTCATTTTGCTTTCTGCCTTGAATGCCTGAATCAGTGACCTGCCGGTGTCGCTAGGGAGGTCTAGCGCATGGCCGAGAGAGCCGTTGATGCGCAAGCGCACGTGAAAATTAACGGGGGTTGGTGTGATGTGAATGTCGGAGGCATTCAATGCACCAGCATAAGCAATCGTGTTGTCGATGCTTTTAAAAGCGCTGTCTGGTTTGGGTTGCTGTGTCATTGCAGATTGGCCAGGATCAATGAACGCACTGTCAGCAGTGGAAGCGAGCAATCGTTGCGCTTGCATTGGGCTTCAGCCAGCGCAAGGTTGGCAAGCGCTTCCTTGAACTGTCCTTGTTTGCTTAGATGAATTGCCATGTTGTAAAACGGTTCAGGTGTTTCCGGGTAGCGTTCCATCAACAAGCCAAGCAGGGTGTTCAGGGCTTTCGTTTGATTGGCCTGGTACATGGTCAGGCTGGAAGCCAGCGCCTTGTCGAGTTCCCCGAGGGCTTTGTTGGCCTCGGCCTGTTGTGCCGTAGCACTCTCCAGCACAGTGGCCTTCAGCAGCACCACCAGTTCAATGTGGGTTTCTCCTTGTGTTTGGCTCTCGGCGATCAAGTCAATGGATTTGGGCACGCCCGGAATGCCACGCCTCAAACTGCTGTTTTCTTTTTGCCGAAGCCCGCCCAAAAGTGCCATTTCGCCGCTTTTCAAACGCAAGATGGATTCAAGTTCACGGGTTTGTACTTCAGGCACCCGGCTAATAATATTGAGTTGTTCCAGTGCGGGGTTTGGGTCTTGAACAAAACCGACGATGCGGCTGAGTGTGGGTCGAACCCGCAGTTGAATTGCATTGTTGTCCGCGATTTGCGGCGTCACCGTCATCAAGAAACCCACTGGTACGGTTTGAACCTGGGTGGTAAAAGTTGAAAAGGCCGGGCTGTTCTGAGTGGGCGCGCTGGTTTGAACATCGGTTGTGAAATACACCCGGTTGTCGATGACCTTCAGCACAGCGGCCTGTTGGTTCATGGTAACCACGCGCGGAGAGGACAGCACTTCCGTTTTTCCGAACTCCTCAAGCAGGCGCAGGGCGACACTGGTGTCAGTGCTGTTGGTGTTTCGAATCGCATTCAAGGTGAATGCGGGATTGCCCAAATTGAGTCCTTGTACTGCAAGGCCAGCCGTAATGCCATTTTGCCGAAGCACGTTCCAGTCAATTCCACGCTCGTAGCGGTCGTTCAACGATATTTCGGTAATCACGGCTTCAATCACAATTTGCCGGTCAACCCGACGTTGAACCTGTTCCAGCCACTGAGCCACCCTGCGGTGCTGGCTGGGTTTTGCAATCACCGACACAGTGCCGGATTCCGGATTGGCAATAACACGCCCGGAGCGCGTTTCCTTGCGCGTGGTCGTGATGTCTCGTTTCTCGGTGGACACCGCAGTGGAACTTCTCAAGTTGGGCTGCGTTCGGCGCGCCACGCCGTTTCTTGTACTGGCATAAGCGCGGTCTTCATCTTCATCAACCACCCGCTCCCGTGTTGAAAGTTCAATCGGTTTCACTTGCGTCTGAATGATCTGGTCGATTTGACTGGAGATGTCTTGCCACAAGTCGTGTTGCTGTGCATTGTTAAGAACAAGTTCAGAGCGGTTGCCTGTTTCTCGGCGATCGGTCAATTCGCGTGGGCCACCAGCGATTGCCGAACTCAGGCTTGAGGAGTCGTTCATTTGTCGGGCGATCGACAGGTAATCAAGGGTGTAGATGCGAAGCTGGTCGACTTCGCATCGCATGGACAGTTGTTTTCCTTCAAACTCAACGCTGGCCCCGGCCTGGAATTCCAGGCTTTCAATCACCTGTTGAAGCGGCATGTCCTTTCCCACCAGGCTGACTGGCGAAGCGCCGCAGCCATCCATTTCGTAGCCCAGTTGCAGTTCGCGCGAGATCAGTTCAAGCACCTGGCTGGCAGGAATGTTTTCAAGCCTGAATGTAAATGTCTGTTGATGTCTTTGCCAGGCGTTGCTGCGGTGTTGAATTTTGTCAGCCCAGAAAACCGCGCTTAATTCAAGTGAGTGCCCAACTTCGGGGTTGGAGATTGAGGTGCCGTGTTGCGGTGGTGTGGCCATGCAGGCCGACAGGGCCATGGCCAGGCAGATTAAAAAGACGCGCAATCGGATCACGGGAAGCATTCTCAGGGGTGAAGTGGTGCAAATCATAATTCGCTGAAACCATTTCCACGCTTCAAGGTCATGCCTTGTGAGTGAGCCTGTCACCATATGGATGGTGAGTGCCTGTCCTTCGGGGTACAATACCTCCCAAACTTGTATTCGTTTATTAAGGAGCCCCAATGGGCTTTGTTGCACAGTTAAAAAACGTGGACTTCGGTTATGGCGATCGACTGATTCTCGAGAACATTTCCCTGGACATTCCAAAGGGCAAAGTGGTTTCGGTCATGGGCGGGTCCGGTTCAGGGAAAACCACACTGCTGCGTTTGATGTGTGGTCAGTACCCGGTCAATCGCGGAGAAGTGGAGGTGCTTGGCCAAAACGTGGTCACTGCAAGCACCCAACAGCTTTATGCCTTTCGCAAGAAAATTGGTGTTCTCTTTCAGTTTGGTGCTCTTTTTACCGATTTGAATGTGTTCGAGAATGTGGCTTTTCCGCTGCGCGAACACACCAATTTGTCCGAGGCAGCCATTCGTGATTTGGTGTTGCTGAAGTTGCATGCCGTGGGGCTTCGAGGTGCGAGCAATCTTTTTCCGTCCGAAATATCGGGTGGCATGAGCAGGCGAGTGGCTTTGGCCCGGGCCATCGCGCTTGATCCAGAACTGATTTTCTATGATGAGCCTTTTGCCGGGCTTGATCCCATTTCGCTGGGTATTACCGCCAATTTGATTCGCACCCTGAACGATGCCCTTGGGGCCACCTCTGTGGTGGTGACTCACGACATACACGAGTCTTTCGCAATCAGCGACCATGTCATCGTGATTGCAAACGGAAAGGTGCTGGCCCAAGGTTCTCCCGCGGAAGTGGAGGCCAATCAGGATCCGTACGTTCAGCAGTTCATCCAAGGTTTGCCGGAGGGGCCCGTGAAGTTCCATTACCCCGCCCGCAATTTGCAGGAGGACTTTGCATGAACCCGGCTATCTTGGTTTCCCGTCTGGGTGCTGGCGTAATTGCCACCATTGCCGGGCTAGGCGTTTTTGCGCGGTTTGTGGCCACCTTGTGCGTGTTGCTTCCCAAGGCGCTGCTGCGTCCGCGCCTGATCATCGATCAGATCCATTTCATCGGCAACTACTCCCTGGTCATCATCGTGGTTTCCGGACTTTTTGTGGGTTTCGTGCTGGGCTTGCAAGGTTATTACACCTTGAACCGATACGGTGCTGAGCAGGCTTTGGGTTTGTTGGTGGCTTTGTCATTGGTGCGCGAATTGGGCCCGGTGGTGTCGGCCCTGCTGTTCGCGGGTCGGGCCGGTACCTCGCTGACCGCCGAAATTGGTTTGATGAAGGCAGGTGAGCAGCTGACCGCCATGGAAATGATGGCGGTAGACCCCAAGGCGCGCATTGTTTCACCGCGCTGGATAGCGGGCTTGATCTCCTTGCCGTTGCTGGCGGGTTTGTTCAGTGCCGTGGGTATTTTTGGTGGTTATGTGGTGGGCGTGTTGCTGATTGGCGTGGATGCGGGTGCATTTTGGTCCCAAATGCAGGCTGGCGTAGATGTGCGCGACGACATTCTCAATGGCGTGATTAAAAGTGTGGTGTTCGGCGTGGCTGTCAGTTCAATTGCCCTGTTTCAGGGCTACGCATGTCAGCCCACCCCCGAGGGCGTTTCCAGAGCCACCACGCGGACAGTTGTTATTTCTTCCCTGACAATTTTGGGTCTCGATTTTGTGCTTACAGCACTCATGTTCAGTATTTAATGGATTGAAGGTATGAAAAAGAACACGGCAGTGGATTTTTGGGTGGGTCTGTTTGTGCTGATTGGTGCACTGGCCCTCGTGTTTCTGGCCTTGAAGGCCGGTAATTTGAGTTCTTTCACCACTGGTGACCAATATCGGGTAATCGCGGAATTTGACAACATTGGTGGGTTAAAGCCGCGCGCACCGGTTAAAAGTGCAGGGGTTACGGTGGGCCGCGTGGCCAACATCAATCTTGATCCGGTTACATTTCGTGCGGTAGTCGCCCTGGATTTGGAGGAAGGGTTCGAGTTTCCCAAGGACTCTTCAGCTAGAATTCTTACCTCGGGCCTGCTGGGTGAACAATACGTGGGTATTGAGGTGGGTGGTGACCTTGAAAATTTGGCAGGCGGAGAAAAGTTTGCTCGCACGCAATCCGCTGTGGTGCTTGAAAACTTGATAAGCCAGTTTTTGTTCAGCAAAGCCAGCGAAGGCAACTCTGAAAAGTGATGAAGGGGATTTGAAGTGCTAGTGTCCATTCGAAAAGTGATCTTGCTGCTCAGCGTGCTTGGCTTGTCCACGGCATGCACCAGCATGCGCGCCCCTTCTGAAGCCGACCCGCTGGAAGGATTCAACCGCTCCGTTGACGGGTTCAATCAGGCTGTAGACAAAGCCGTGGTCAAACCCGTTGCTCAAGGTTATGACCGGGTTACTCCACCGGAAGTTAAAATGGTGGTCAGGAATTTTTTCTCCAATCTCGACGATGTTCGGGTAGCGGTGAACAATCTGTTGCAGGGTAAGCCCAAAGATGCGGGCAGCGATATCACGCGTTTTGCATTGAACACCACAATTGGTATCGTGGGTTTCGCCGATGTGGCCACCGAGCTTGGTTTCCAGAAGAACGATGAAGACTTTGGTCAAACTCTGGGGGTTTGGGGCGTGGGCCAAGGGCCTTATCTGATCTTGCCCTTTTTGGGCCCCAGCACCTTGCGAGACGGCTCGGCTCGGTTTGTTAGTGCGTCACTTGATCCGCTTTACCACTACGACAATGTAAGGGCTCGCAATAGCTTGGTGTTGCTGAGCGCGGTCAGCGCACGTGCGCGCCTGTTGCCAGCAACCGACCTGGTCGAGCGCGTGGCGCTGGATCAATACGCTTTTGTCCGTGACGCTTATTTGAAGCGCCGTGCCAGCCTGGTACGAGACGGAGCGCCAGATCCCGCTGATCAGGGTTATGAGGATTTTGAGGAAGAGTCGCGCAGCGAGGTTCCCCAGCACTTTCCGCCCTTCAAGGCCGCCTTGGTGCAGCTTGAACCAGCCAGCACACCTTGGAATGTGCAGCCCGATGCAAACCTGCCTGTCGATTTGCAGCAAAGTGAACGGGCCAAGTCTGGTCTTGGCTTGTTGAACTGATTGGCGTCAGTGTGGTCAACCACCCGGTAGGTATTGCGTTTTTATACGAATGATGAACGTTTTGGAAAAATCATGAACAGTGCAGTAAACAAGGTATTTCAATGGGTTGCTGCGGCAACACTGGGTTTTGGCTTGGCGGTGCAGCCAGCATTGGCCCAAGATGTGCCCGCCAACGAGTTTGTTGAAAAATTCAGCACGCAGGTGCTGGCTGAAATCAAGGCCCGCAAGCAGGAACTCATTTCGGATCCCAAGAAGCTTGATGCGCTGATTGATGAAAAGGTCATGCCGAACGTCAACTTTCGGAAAATGACTCAGCTGGTGGTGGGCCGCCCGTGGCGCGAGGCCACGCCTGAGCAGCGTGAGCAAATTACCAAGGAGTTCCGTACCCTTTTGGTGAAAACCTATTCGGGTGCCTTGTCTCAGGTGGGTGATCAAACCTTGCAGGTTGATCGTTTGCGTGCCCGCCCTGAGGACACGGATGTGATTGTGAACAGCCGCGTTATTCAGAAAGGTGCTCCGCCCGTAGACCTGGCCTATCGCGTTGAGAAGAAAGACGGCAAATGGCTGATTTACGACTTGAGCGTGTTGGGTCTGTGGTTGGTGGATTCTTACAAAGCCCAGTTCGGTCCAGTCTTGGCCAATTCCGGTGTGGATGGTTTGATCCAGACGTTGAAAACCCTGAACGCCAAGGGCTGACATGAAGATCTCGGCTGATCAGATTACCGTTCGCAACGGAGATGAAGTGATTGCCGAGGTTGCCAAGGCATTCTCGCAGGGCGATCATGTCATCGACTTTTCAGCCGTCAAACATGTGGACTCAACCGCCTTGGCCGTTATTCTGGCGGCCAAGCGAGTGCTTAAATCAGACAAAACCCTTGAACTCCAACATCCTCCCGCGCAGCTGGACAGTTTGATCGCTGCCTACGGAGTACAATCTCTCTTCTCATAAAAACCTGTAGCACCCTTGCTGGGTGCGAGAAGTCATGTCTTTTGCACTAGAGCTAAGCTCAGTATCCAAGTTTTTTGGCGAGTTCCGTTCCTTGAACAATGTGTCGCTCACAGTTCAGGAAGGGGAGTTTTTTGCCTTGCTCGGCCCCAACGGTGCTGGCAAAACCACCCTGATCAACATCATTGCCGGTTTAAGCCGCGCCAGCGCCGGAACGGCCAAGGTGATGGGTTTTGATGTGGTGGATCAGTTTCGCGATGCCCGCCGAAGCATCGGCATTGTGCCTCAAGAATTGGTGTTTGACCCCTTCTTCTCGGTGCGGGAAACGCTGCGTTTTCAGTCAGGCTACTTCGGCTTGAAGAACAACGACGACTGGATTGATGAGCTTTTGAACTCGCTCAGCCTCATGGACAAGGCCAACAGCAATATGCGCACCTTGTCGGGCGGCATGAAGCGAAGGGTTATGGTGGCCCAGGCTTTGGTTCACAAGCCCCCGGTAATTGTGCTGGACGAGCCCACGGCAGGTGTAGACGTAGAGCTTCGACAAACCCTCTGGAAATTCATTGCTGACCTGAATCAGAAGGGCCACACCATTTTGCTGACCACCCACTATCTGGAAGAGGCTGAAACGCTGTGCAATCGCATCGCCATGCTGAAAAAAGGCGAGGTGCTCACCGTGGACACCACCCCCAATTTGTTGAAGAAGCATGCCAGCCAAACATTGAACCTGCAGCTCAACGGTGTGTTGCCAGTCAGTTTGGCGGCCCGCGTGTTGAAAGCCAATGTGACCGACGGGCGCTACACCCTGGCATTGAACGGACCAGCTGAAATTGAACAAATTCTGGCCCAGTGCCGAATCGAACATCTTGATGTATTGGAGTGCAGTATAGAAAAGCCCGATCTTGAAGAGGTATTTGTTCAACTGATGAGCGGGGGTTCCAAATGACTGGTTGGCAAACCCTGTTCAAGAAAGAAATTCTGCGTTTCTGGAAAGTCAGTTTTCAAACCGTGCTGGCCCCTGTGATCACGGCATTGCTGTATCTCATGATCTTCTCTCATGTGCTGGATGGCAAGGTAGAGCCGTATCCCGGCGTTAGCTACGCCGCCTTTCTGGTGCCTGGTTTGGTGATGATGTCGGTGTTGCAAAACGCATTTGCCAATTCCTCGTCCAGCCTGATTCAATCCAAAATTACCGGCAATCTGGTATTTGTGCTGTTGCCGCCTTTGTCCCATTTCGAGTTTTTCTCGGCCTATGTGCTGGCCTCCATGGCCCGCGGCATTGCAGTGGGTCTCGGCGTGTTGTTGGTTACTGTGGCCTTTGTGGGGTTGCATGTGTACAACCCGGTGTGGATTCTCGTGCATGCCTTGGTGGGCTCGGCCTTGCTGGGTACCATGGGTGTAATTGCAGGCATTTGGGCTGAAAAGTTCGACCAGCTGGCGGCGTTTCAAAACTTCATCATTATGCCGGCCACCTTTTTGTCGGGTGTGTTCTACTCCATTCACTCCTTGCCGGCTGTGTGGCAAACCGTGTCGCACTTCAATCCCTTTTTCTACCTCATCGACGGTTTTCGTTACGGCTTTTTTGGCGTGAGCGACGTAAGCCCTTGGTTTAGCCTGGCCGTTGGCCTGTCTGCCTGGGTTGTTTTGACCGTGATTGCGATGCGCATGGTGACCTCTGGTTACAAATTGAGGGGATAATAGTGCTGTTGAATCAAAAGGATAGGAAAAATCATGTTGTTGCCTGAAACCGTTCGCGGCTATATTGCGCAGGGCTTGGAATGTGAGCACCTCACTGTGTCTGGTGACGGTCAGCATTTTGAGGCGGTCATCGTGGCCAGTGCGTTTGAAGGACTGCGCGCCATTCAACGCCATCAAAAAGTGTATGCAGTACTGGGTGACAGAATGCGTGCCGAGATTCACGCGCTGTCGATGAAAACATTGACGCCCGCAGAGTGGGCTCAACAACAAGCGTAAAAGGACTGCCCTTCGATGGATTCATTTTTGGTTCGTGGCGGAAAGCCGCTTCACGGAGAAGTGTCAATTTCTGGCGCAAAGAATGCGGCTTTGCCCATTCTGTGTGCCAGTTTGTTGACCGCCGAGCCGGTCACCATTACCAATGTGCCGCGCCTGCGCGACATCAACACCTGTCTGCGCTTGCTGGGCTCCATGGGCGTTCAGTGTTTTTGGCACGGCGAGAACCAGTTGGCCTTGCGTGCCGAAGAAATTTCCGAACCCATCGCCAGCTACGATCTGGTGAAAACCATGCGTGCCAGTATTCTGGTGCTCGGCCCCTTGGTGGCCCGCTTTGGTGAAGCCAGCGTAAGTTTGCCCGGCGGTTGCGCCATCGGCCAACGCCCGGTCGACCAGCACATCAAAGGCCTGCAGGCCATGGGTGCAGAAATTACAATCGAGAAAGGTTACATTCACGCCAAAGCGAAGCGCTTGAAAGGCGCACGCATTGTGACTGACATGGTCACGGTGACCGGTACCGAGAACCTGATGATGGCGGCCGCTTTGGCTGAAGGCACCACCATTATTGAGAACGCAGCCCGTGAACCCGAAGTGGTCGACCTGGCTAAAATGCTCGTAAAAATGGGTGCAAAAATTGAAGGCATTGGCACCGACACCATTACCGTGCATGGCGTAGAAAAGCTGAATGGCTGCGAATATCAAGTGATGCCCGATCGCATTGAGGCGGGTACTTTCCTGTGCGCCGTGGCCGCGTGTGGTGGCAACATCACCCTGAACAACACCGATGCCGACAGCATGGACGCGACCATTGAAAAGTTGCGTACAGCGGGTGTGAAAATCGAGGTGGATGGCACAAAAATTCACGCCAGCATGAACACACGCCCCAAGGCCGTGGGTGCGCGCACTGCCCCTTTCCCCGGCTTTGCCACCGACATGCAGGCCCAGTTAATGGCCGTGAATTGTGTGGCCGAGGGTACAGCGGTGGTGAATGAAACTATTTTCGAGAACCGCTTCATGCACGTTCAGGAAATGGTGCGCTTGGGTGCCAACATTGAAATCGAAGGCCACACGGCGATTATCAAGGGCGTTGAACGCCTGGACGGCGCCACTGTAATGGCGACCGACCTGCGCGCCTCTGCTGGTCTGGTGATTGCAGGGCTTGCGGCCAGTGATGAAACGCGGATAGACCGCATTTATCACCTGGACCGTGGGTATGACAAAATGGAAGAGAAGCTGCGCAAACTGGGCGCAGATGTGAGGCGAGTCGCAGAATGATTACATTGGCCCTGTCCAAGGGACGCATTTTTGAAGAAACACTGCCCTTGCTGGAAAAAGCGGGCATTGTGCCGTCTGAAGATCCTGAGAAATCGCGCAAGCTGATTATTGGTACCAACCGTGCCGATGTACAAATCATCATTGTGCGCGCTACGGATGTACCCACCTATGTTCAGCACGGTGCGGCCGATCTGGGTGTGGCTGGAAAGGACGTGTTGATCGAGCATTCTGGTGCCGGCCTGTACCAACCACTGGATTTGAACATTGCCAAGTGCCGCCTGTGTGTGGCTGCTCCCGAGGGCTTTGATTACGCCAGTGCCGTAAAGCAGGGTGCCCGTTTGCGCATTGCCACCAAGTACGTGAACAGTGCGCGCGAGCACTTCGCCAATCGCGGTGTGCATGTGGATTTGATCAAGTTGTACGGTTCCATGGAACTGGCACCGCTGGTGGGCCTGGCCGACGCCATTGTCGATTTGGTCAGCACCGGTTCAACGTTGCGTGCCAACAAACTGGTCGAGGTTGAGGAAATTTGCGAAATCTCCTCCCGTTTGGTGGTGAACCAGGCGGCATTGAAAATGAAGTACGAGGCTTTGCAGCCAATTCTGGACGTGTTCACCCAAGCAGTTGCGGGTAACAATGTAGTTGCGTGAAATTTAAAAGGTAGTAAAAAATGTCTTCCCAAATTCGTCGATTGTCTACAGAAGATGCCAACTTTGCCGAGCAGTTTCGTGCATTGCTCGCCTATGAAGAACAACGCGATCCCCATGTGGAAGGCGCAGTGGCCGACATCATTCATGCAGTGCGCAAGCGTGGTGATGAAGCCCTGCTTGAATTCACCGAAAAGTTTGATCGTGTAAAGGCTGAAAGCGCCGCCGAGCTTGAAATTGGGCAAGACGAACTGAAGCATGCTTTCGATACGCTCGTTTCTGCCCAGCGCGAGGCTTTGAAAGTGGCTGCCCTGCGGGTGCGTGCCTTTCACGAGCGCCAGGTTGCAGAAAGCTGGGAATTCACTGAGTCGGATGGCACCCGGTTGGGCCAGCGTGTAACACCCCTGGACCGTGCGGGCCTGTATGTGCCCGGTGGCAAAGCGGCGTATCCGTCTTCAGTGCTCATGAATGCAGTGCCTGCCAAAGTGGCGGGCGTGAAAGAAGTGATCATGGTGGTGCCCACGCCCAGTGGCGTGAAAAACCAAATGGTGTTGGCAGCAGCCCACCTGGCAGGCGTAGACCGTGTGTTCACCATTGGTGGGGCGCAAGCTGTGGCCGCATTGGCTTATGGCACTCAAACAGTGCCGCGCGTGGACAAAATTGTGGGCCCTGGCAATGCCTATGTGGCTGAAGCGAAGCGCCGCGTGTTTGGCGCGGTGGGCATTGACATGATTGCAGGCCCCTCTGAAATTCTGGTGATTTGCGATGGCAGCACGAATGCCGACTGGATCGCCATGGACTTGTTCAGCCAGGCTGAGCACGATGAAATGGCGCAATCCATTTTGTTGAGTCCCAGCAAAGAATTCCTGGACAATGTGCAGGCCAGCATCAAGCGCCTGATGGACACCATGCCCCGCGCCACCGTCATTGCCACGTCGCTTAAAAATCGCGGTGCCCTGATTCAGGTACGCGACATGGACGAAGCCTGCGAGCTGAGCAACCAGATTGCACCTGAACACCTGGAGTTGAGTGTGCAAAACCCTGATGCCTGGGTTGGAAAATTGCGCCACGCGGGTGCCATTTTCATGGGCCCTTACAGCAGCGAGTCGCTGGGCGATTACTGTGCAGGCCCCAACCACGTGCTGCCCACAGCCGGCACTGCGCGCTTCAGTTCACCTTTGGGTGTGTACGATTTCCAGAAACGCAGCAGCATTATTTTTGCCAGCCGCGAGGGCGCCAGCACATTGGGCGAGGTCGCCGCTGAATTGGCTTATGGCGAAGGTTTGCCAGCACACGCCCGTTCAGCCGAGTACCGCGTCGGCCCAAAATTTAAAAAGGCAGACTGAGTACGCCATGAGCCTTCTTCAAAAAACCATTCGTGCCGATGTGCAGGCCACGCAAGCCTACGTGGTCGCCCCGTCTGCCGGCATGTTGAAACTGGATGCCATGGAAAATCCGCAAGGCATGCCTGCAGACTTGCTGGATGAACTTGCGCAGCAGTTAAAAACTGCCGAGTTAAACCGTTACCCCGCACCCAAAGCGCTGGAACTCGAAGCAGCCTTGCGCGCCTGCACTGCCATTCCCAAAGCGGCACATGTGCTGTTTGGCAATGGCTCAGACGAGTTGATCGACCTCATTATTCGCGCTTGCTGCATGCCCGGCGATGCGGTGTTGTCGCCAGTACCCACCTTTGTGATGTATGCGGTGTACAGCCAATGGAGCCACGCACGTTTTGTGGGTATCGACCTGAATGCTGATTTCAGCCTCAACATGCCTGCCATGTTGAAAGCCATTGCCACCAACCAGCCCAAAGTGGTGTTCTTGGCCTACCCCAACAACCCCACAGGTGTGGCGCTGCGCGAAGCTGAAATTGTGCAAATCATTGAAGCCACGCCAGGCTTGGTGGTGGTGGATGAAGCCTACGAGGCTTTTGCCGATGCATCGTTCATGGCCCGGGTGCTTGAGTTTCCAAATGTGTTGGTGCTGCGCACTTTCTCCAAGCTGGGCCTGGCCGGTGCCCGATTGGGCTACGCCGTGGCCAGCCCTGCCTGGGTTGAGCAAATCGACAAAGTGCGACCGCCTTACAACGTGAATGTGCTGACACGCATTGCCGTGCAGTTTGCGCTGGAACATTTCGACGCGTTTGAAGTACAGGC
Organism: Limnobacter alexandrii; assembly: GCF_005871185.1. GTDB lineage: Bacteria > Pseudomonadota > Gammaproteobacteria > Burkholderiales > Burkholderiaceae_B > Limnobacter > Limnobacter alexandrii. The sequence continues at coordinate 113,290 of NZ_SWKN01000006.1, read as the reverse complement.
CAAGCTGCTGCGCGATCAGCGCGATGTGCTGACTGAAGCATTGAAAAACCTGAAAACACCCAATGGCGACGTTGAAGTGTTTGATTCTTACGCCAATTTTGTGCTTTTCCGCGTCCCGAATGCGCTTGAAGTCTTTGACGCCCTGAAAAACAAGGGTATCTTGGTGAAGTACGTGGGCAAGGCCCACCCCTTGTTGCAAAACTGCTTGCGCGTTACCGTGAGCACAGCGCAAGAGAATCAGCAGTTTTTGGTGGCTGTGCAACAATCCATCGACGAAGTGGCCGCCAAGGCCGCATAACTTTTTAGACAATCATGAGAACCGCAGAAGTTACCCGCAATACCCTGGAAACCCAGATCACCGTGAAAATCAATCTGGACGGCACAGGCGAACGTCACCTTGACACCGGTGTGCCGTTTTTGGACCACATGCTGGAACAAATTTCGCGCCACGGACTGTTCGACCTTCACATTGTGGCCAAGGGTGACCTGCACATCGACGCCCACCACACCGTTGAAGACACAGGCATTACGCTGGGCATGGCATTCACCAAAGCCTTGGGCGACAAGAAGGGGATTGTGCGTTACGGTCACAGCTATGTGCCGCTGGACGAAGCCTTGTCGCGCGTGGTGATCGACCTTTCCGGTCGCCCCGGTTTGCACCAGGACATTCCCTTCACGCGTGCCAGCATTGGTGCGTTTGATGTCGACTTGGTGTTCGAGTTTTTCCAGGGCTTCGTCAACCACGCCTTGTGCACCTTGCACATCGACAACCTGAAGGGCGTGAATTCCCACCACCAGTGTGAAACCGTGTTCAAGGCTTTTGGTCGTGCGCTGCGCATGGCGGTGGCCATTGACGAACGTCAACAGGGTGCCATTCCCAGTACCAAAGGTGCTTTGTGAGTCTAGTTGCCGTTGTTGATTACGGCATGGGCAACCTGCGTTCGGTGGCCCAGGCCTTGCAGCATGTAAAGCTTGAAAATCAGGAAATCCAGATCACCGATGACCCCACCGTAATCGACAGGGCCAGTCGCGTTGTGTTGCCAGGTCAGGGTGCCATGCCCGATTGCATGAAAGCGCTTCGGGAATCGGGTTTGATGGAAGCCGTGTACCGTGCCGCTGAATCAAAACCGATGTTCGGCGTGTGCGTTGGCGAGCAAATGATGATGGAACGCAGCGCTGAAGGGCCCGCCGAATGCCTTTCCCTGTTCCCGGGCGATGTGGTGAAGTTCGACGCCCGCTTGACCGTGGAGTGCGGCCTGAAGGTGCCCCACATGGGCTGGAACCAGGTCAATCAGCGCACAAAACACCCCATGTGGTCGGGCATTGAAAATGGCGCATGGTTCTATTTTGTGCACAGTTACCACGTCAACCCAGTGAATCCAGAACACGTTGCGGGCGAAACAGACTACGGCGTGCGCTTTACCTGTGCCATTGCACGGGATAACATCTTTGCAACACAGTTTCATCCTGAAAAAAGTGCGGAAGACGGCCTAAGGCTGTATTCCAACTTTTTAAGATGGAACCCCTGAGTTTTTACAGATTAATTTTTTCCACCCACTTGAATAGTTAACAACACAGTCTCATGTTACTCATTCCAGCAATCGACCTGAAAGACGGTCAGTGTGTTCGCCTGAAGCAAGGCAATATGGACGATGCCACCATTTTCTCGGCAGACCCGGTCGAAATGGCCATGAAATGGGTTGAAAGTGGCGCGCGCCGCTTGCACCTGGTCGATTTGAATGGCGCGATTGCGGGCAAACCCGTGAACGAAGGCGTCATCATTGACATTCTGGATGCTGTGGGTGGTGCCATTCCGGTGCAATTGGGCGGTGGCATTCGCGACCTCGACACCATTGAGCGTTATCTGGACGATGGCCTGAGCTATGTAATCATCGGCACGGCTGCGGTGAAAAACCCAGGCTTTCTGCACGATGCTTGCGGCGCATTTCCCGGGCAAATTATTGTGGGTCTGGATGCCAAAGACGGCAAAGTGGCCACCGACGGCTGGAGCAAAATTTCCGGCCATGATGTGGTTGACCTGGCCAAGAAATACGAAGGCTATGGGGTAGAGGCCATTATTTACACTGACATTGGTCGAGATGGCATGTTGGGTGGTGTGAACATTGAAGCCACCGTGCGCTTGGCCAATGCATTGACCATACCGGTGATTGCCAGTGGCGGTATCACCAACCTTGATGATGTGAAGCAGCTGTGCGAGGTGGAGCACGAAGGTGTGATGGGCGCCATTTGTGGGCGTTCCATCTACGAAGGCACACTGGATTTCGCAAAAGGCCAGGCCCTGGCCGATGAATTGAACGGAAAGTCTTACTAATGCTTGCAAGCCGCATTATTCCCTGCCTGGATGTAACCGCAGGCCGGGTGGTCAAGGGCGTCAATTTTGTGGAACTGCGTGATGCAGGCGACCCGGTTGAAATTGCGCGTCGCTACGATGAGCAGGGCGCTGACGAACTGACTTTTCTTGATATCACCGCATCATCCGATGATCGCGACCTGATTCTGCATGTGATCGAAGCCGTGGCCAGTCAGGTGTTCATTCCCCTGACTGTGGGTGGCGGTGTGCGCAAGGTGGAAGATGTGCGCCGTTTGCTGAATGCAGGTGCCGACAAAATCAGCATCAACACCTCTGCAGTAACCAATCCTGAGTTGGTGGGCGAAGCGGCGACCAAGTACGGTTCGCAATGCATCGTGGTGGCCATTGATGCCAAGGCAAAAAGCAATGGCGAACCCGGCTGGGAGGTGTATACCCACGGTGGCCGAAAGCCCACAGGGATCGATGCCGTTGAATGGGCGCGCAAAATGCAGGCTTTGGGCGCAGGCGAGTTGTTGTTGACCAGCATGGACCGCGACGGCACAAAGATTGGATTCAATCTTGAATTGACACGCGCCGTGTCGGATGCGGTCACTATTCCTGTCATTGCCAGTGGTGGCGTGGGCAATCTTGACCATTTGGTGGATGGGGTCATCAAAGGCAAAGCCAGTGCAGTGCTGGCGGCCAGCATCTTTCACTACGGTGAGTACACGGTGCAGCAGGCCAAGGCCCACATGGCCAAGGCTGGCATTACAGTTCGGCTCTGAGGGGGCCAGTCAATGAGCAAAGATGTTGTGATCACGGAGAACTGGCTGGACAGCGTCAGTTTCGATGACAAGGGTTTGGTGAATGTGGTTGCACAAGACCACCTCAGCAAGCGCGTGCTGATGGTCGCCTGGATGAATCGAGAGGCCCTTGAAATTACGGCCAGCACCGGTTTTGCAACGTATTTTTCACGTTCGCGCGGTAAACTGTGGCACAAAGGTGAAGAATCGGGCAACCAGCAGAAGGTGAAAGAAATTCGCCTGGACTGCGATGGCGATGTGCTGGTGCTCATGGTGGAACAGGTCGGCGGAATTGCCTGCCACACGGGCCGTGAAAGCTGCTTTTACTATGCGCTGGAAGGTGTGCAGGGCGAAAGGCCCAAATGGGTTGCAAAAGACCCGGTACTGAAAGACCCTTCTGACATGTACGGCAAAAAATAAGGAATGGACAGGCATGGCTGACCTTGAAAAAGCGTCTGGAGATTTGCTCGAGCGTTTGACGCAGGTGCTTGAGGCGCGCAAGCAGGGCAACCCTGAGCAATCGTATGTGGCGAAGTTGCACCACAAGGGACAAGATGCAATCCTCAAGAAGATTGGTGAAGAGTCTTGCGAGCTGGTGATGGCGTCCAAAGATCAAGACCCCAGCAAAGTGGTCGCTGAAACTGCTGATCTGTGGTTTCACAGTTTGGTGCTGCTGGGCTGGCATGGTTTGACTGCTGCCGATGTGTTGGCGGAACTGGATCGCCGCATGGGCTTGTCGGGTTTGGTTGAAAAGGCGAACAGAAAATGAGCGATTGCATCTTTTGCAAAATCATCGCTGGGGAAATCCCTAGCAGAAAAGTATATGAAGACGAGGATATCCTCGCGTTTCACGACATCAAGCCAGCTGCGCCAGTGCATTTTCTGATTATTCCGAAAAAGCACATTCCCACGCTGGCCGATGCCACTGAAGAAGACATTCCTGTGATGGGAAAAATAATGACCATTGCCGGGCAATTGGCCAAGCAAGAAGGGTGTCATGATGGTTTTCGAACCATTGTGAACACTGGAAGGGTAGGCTGCCAAGAGGTGTATCATATTCATGTGCACATTCTTGGTGGTGACAAACCATTGGGTGTGATGCTCGGCATGCCAGCCTTGTAACGCAACGAGACACGAAAAACATATCAGGAGTAAGTCATGGGTTCATTTAGCATTTGGCACTGGGTGATTGTGCTGGTTATCGTGATGTTGGTGTTTGGCACCAAGAAATTGCGCAACATCGGATCCGATTTGGGTGGCGCAGTGAAGGGTTTCAAAGACGGCATGAAAGAGGGTGGTTCGGAAGGCGAGCAAAACGCCGCGAAACTGGCCGATGGGAATGCCAAGAAGTCCGACACCATCGATGTTGAAGCCAAAGAGAAATCTTCCAGCTAATTTTCCCTATTTGCGGCGCGCAGCATGTTCGACATTGCTTTCTCGGAAATGCTTATCATCGCAGTGATCGCGCTGTTGGTGATAGGTCCAGAAAAACTTCCCAAAGTGGCCAAAACCGTTGGTCATTTGTTGGGTAAGGCTCAACGTTACGTGAGTGATGTGAAGTCTGAAATCAATCGGGAAATGGAAATTGACGAACTGCGCAAGCTGCAGGCAGAAATGCAGACCGCAGCCCGCAAGGTTGAAGGTGATGTACAAACCACGCTTCGGGACACCGAGGCGGATTTGAACAAATCCGTCAAGTCAATCGAAGATGATATCGCCGAGCTTGAGAGCAGCAAGCCAGCGACCACGCCTGCTGCTGCATCCACAACACAGTCTTCGCCCAAGGCGGAAGATCCAGCGCCAGAGCAAACCGTGGGGCCTTCCCCCAAGGTTGAGGCCAAATAACAAGGTGCATGGGTAATGAGTCAGCAAGAAAACTTTGTCAGCCACCTCGTCGAATTGCGCGATCGTCTATTGCGTGCTGTGGTTGGTTTTTTGATCATCTTTGTGGCATTGATGGCCTATCCAGGTGCAGCTTACATTTTTGATTTGTTGGCCCTTCCCATTCAAAGCGCTTTGCCCGAGGGCACCAAGATGATTGCCACTGGTGTGGTTACGCCTTTTATGGTGCCAGTCAAGTTGACCGCCATGGTTGCATTTGTCATTTCCTTGCCGGTACTGCTTTATCAGGCCTGGGCTTTTATTGCGCCTGGCCTGTACCAGCATGAAAAGAAAATGGCCCTGCCCATTATTTTTTCAAGCACTGTGCTCTTCTTGTTGGGCATCGCTTTTTGTCACTTCATTGTGTTCGGAAAAGTGTTTGCCTTCATCAACGATTTTGCGCCGCAAAGCATTACGCCAGCTCCTGACATTGAGGCTTACATGAGTTTTGTGTTGACGATGTTCATGGCGTTCGGCATGACTTTCGAGGTGCCGATTGTGGTGGTGGTGCTGGTTTATCTGGGTGTGGTAACGGTTGAAAAGCTTGCGGAAATTCGAGGCTATGTGATCGTGGGTGCGTTTGTGATTGCCGCAATTGTGACTCCGCCCGATGTGATGTCCCAGCTATTCCTGGCCATACCCATTTGTATTTTGTACGAAGTGGGTATTTTGTTTGCCAAAGTAATCGGCAAGCAGCGGCAACAAATTCTGGAATAATCGATTTCGCCGGCCTTGGTTTGTCAAGGCCGCTTCAGGAAGTCGCCAGGTTTTGGGCGCACGCCAATTTCAATTGTCACGGTTTCTTGTTTGCCATCTCGCAGCAATTCCACCGATTTCTTCTCGCCAGGCGCGTAAGCCGCAATTTGATTGAGCATCTGGGTGGTGTCGGTGATGTTTTTGTCATCCAGCTTCAACAAAATATCGCCTACCTTCAGGCCCGCTTTGTCGGCGGGGCCGTCTTTCACAATGCCAGCGATGATCACGCCATCTTTTTGTGGAAGGTCGAACGCTGAAGCCAGTTCTTCAGTGATGTTTTGTTGTTCTACACCAATGTAACCACGGGTCACCGTGCCGGTGCGCACAATCTGGTTCAGCACCCCTTGGACGGTTTTGGCCGGAATGGCAAAGCCGATGCCCAACGAGCCACCGGAACGGCTGTAAATGGCGGTGTTGATGCCCAGCAGATTGCCTGCAGTGTCCACAAGCGCGCCACCGGAGTTGCCGGGGTTAATGGCCGCATCGGTTTGAATGAAGTTTTCGAAAGTATTGATGCCCACATGGTTGCGACCCAGTGCACTTACAATACCCATGGTCACGGTTTGCCCAACACCGAAGGGGTTGCCCATGGCCAGCACCACGTCGCCTACCCGCACAGTTTCCTCCGCCGCGAATTTCAGGCTGGGCAGCTTGTCAAGCTTGATGCGAAGCACGGCCAGGTCGGTTTCCGGGTCGGTGCCCACCAGTTCGGCTTTGGTGGTACGTCCGTCGTTCAGGCTGACCTCAATTTCATCGGCGGCCTCTACCACGTGCTGGTTGGTCACAATCAGCCCGTCACTGTTGACGATCACGCCAGAACCGAGGCTGGACGCCTGTTCTTGCTCCTCGAATTGTTCCTCAAGTTCATCTCCGAAAAACTTCCGGATTTCCGGGTCTTCGAAGAACGGGTGTTTGGGCATGTTGTTGGCGCGCTTGCTGGTGAAAATATTCACCACAGCAGGCATGGCTTTGTCCACCGCTAGCCTGTAGCCGGCCACGCCTTCGGGTTGGGCGGTTTGATGGGCCGGCTTTTGCAGCCAGTTGGGTACCCACTCTGGGCGCAGCACTTCAGTGATGAAATACAATGCAAGAAGTACGGTGAGAGCCTGTGCAAAGGTCAGCCAGAGTTTTTTCAACATATCAAGAGTGTGGGGGTGCGCCGTTGGCTTCAGTGGATCGGAATGTACTGGAACATGATTTGCGGGAATTGCTGGATCAGGCTCGCATGTCAGATTATTGCCCAAATGGCCTTCAGTTGGAAGGCAGGCCCCAGATCCAACGGCTATTGACGGGGGTGACTGCATCCAAGGCGCTACTTGAACTGGCAGTTGAATTGAATGCGGACGCGGTTTTGGTGCACCATGGCTTGATGTGGAAAGGTGATCCGCAAGTGATCACCGGTTTTCGAAAAGAGCGGCTGCAATTGGCCTTGGCCCATGATCTCAATGTATTTGCATATCATTTGCCGCTGGACAAACACCCAGAGCTTGGCAACAACGCCCAGCTGGGAAAAATGCTGGGTTGGCCCAGTACCCGCGTGGCCGGCGAGAAAGGGTTGATTCATGTGGGCGAACTGGTGCAGCCTGTGCCTTTGGGTGATTTGGTAAAGCAGGTGGGTACAGTGCTTGGGCACCGTGTTCAAGTTGAGGGAAACAACGACCCGGAACGGTTGGTCGATACCGTGGCCTGGTGTACTGGCGGTGCGCCTGGCTATGTGGAGGAGGCCGCTTTGCAGGGGGCAGACCTGTACCTGACCGGTGAACTGTCCGAGCCCGCAGTGCATGTGGCCCGCGAATGCAATGTCAGCCTGTTGGGGGCGGGCCACCACGCCACAGAACGGTGTGGTGTGAAAGCCTTGGGCGAATGGATTGCGCAGCGTTATGGCATCGAAGTGATGTTCCGGGATTTGTTTGTGGCAGTTTAGATGTTTTCTAATGTATGGCTGCTAAAGTTTCCGTACATTCAGCATTTGATGGAAAATCTCCCTAAAACTGTTCCTAGTTTTAAGCTTGGTGGGGTACAATCTCCGGTTGCATGGATCACTGGATTTTACTTTCGGGGTTATTTTGATGAGCAATAATCAACCTGTAGACAAAGAACGTCGCGTATGGATGATCGCTTGCGGCGCAGCGGGTGGTGTAGCGGCTGCGGCAACTGGTGGCGCGTTTCTAACCTCAATGGCACCTTCCGAGCGCGCGAAAGCAGCCGGTGCGCCCGTTGAGCTTGATATTTCCGGCATGCAGCCCGGCGACATGAAAACTGTCGAGTGGCGTGGCAAGCCTGTTTGGGTTGTTCGTCGTGACACCGAGGCTGTTGAAGCGCTGCCCAAGTTGAATGATCAGCTGGCTGATCCCAATTCCGAGCGTAGCCCCGACCAGTTGACCCCCGAATACGCGCGCAACATTCACCGCTCCATCAAGCCTGAATACCTGGTGGCTGTAGGCATTTGTTCGCACCTGGGCTGCTCACCTTCTGCCCGTTTTGAACCTGGCCCCCAGCCAAGCCTTCCCGATGACTGGCAAGGTGGTTTCTTCTGCCCCTGTCACGGTTCAACATTTGACCTGGCTGGCCGCGTGTACGCCGGCAAGCCCGCTCCGGACAATCTGGAAGTGCCCCCCCACAAATATTTGTCAGACACCAAGTTGTTGATCGGTGTAGACGAGAACAACGCCTGACATCTGAGAGCGAGGAGTAGTAATTATGGCGGCAGACAAAAAAGTCGAAACAACGGGTGTGTTGGGCTGGATTGACCAGCGCTTTCCCCTGACCTCGACCTACAAAGCGCATTTGTCCGAGTACTATGCGCCCAAAAACTTCAACTTCTGGTACTTCTTTGGCTCGCTGGCTTTGCTGGTGTTGGTCATCCAGATTGTGACCGGCATTTTCCTGGTCATGCATTACAAACCCGATGCGGCCAAGGCATTCCAGTCTGTTGAGTACATCATGCGCGATGTGCCTTGGGGCTGGCTGGTGCGTTACATGCACTCTACAGGCGCTTCCATGTTCTTCGTGGTGGTTTACCTGCACATGATGCGTGGCCTGTTGTATGGTTCTTATCGCAAACCCCGTGAATTGATCTGGATTTTCGGTGTTGCCATTTTCCTGTGCCTGATGGCTGAGGCTTTCTTTGGTTATTTGCTGCCATGGGGTCAAATGAGCTACTGGGGCGCACAGGTGATCGTGAACCTGTTCTCTGCCATTCCTGTGATTGGCCCTGATTTGGCCATCTGGATTCGCGGTGACTATGTGGTGTCCGACGCAACCCTGAACCGTTTCTTCTCATTCCACGTGATCGCAATCCCGCTGGTATTGCTGGGCTTGGTGGCTGCACACCTGGTGGCCTTGCACGAAGTGGGTTCAAACAACCCCGATGGTGTTGAAATCAAGGAAAAGAAGGACGCCAACGGCAAGCCCTTGGACGGCATTCCTTTCCACCCCTACTACACCGTGCACGACATTCTGGGTGTGGGCGTGTTCCTGATGGTGTTTTCAGCCATTGTGTTCTTCGCGCCTGAAATGGGTGGTTACTTCCTGGAGTACAACAACTTTATTCCGGCAGACCCATTGAAGACACCAGCGCACATTGCGCCTGTCTGGTACTTCACACCGTTCTATTCCATTCTGCGTGCAATTACATTCCCGTTCCTGGGTCTGGATGCCAAGTTCTGGGGTGTGGTGGCCATGGGTGGCGCGGTGGTAATTCTGTTCTTCCTGCCATGGCTGGACAAGAGCCCAGTGAAGTCAATCCGTTATCGCCCAGCGTTGCACAAGTGGATTTACGCTGTGTTCGTGATCAACTTCATCGTCTTGGGTTACCTGGGTGTGAAGCCACCATCAGACATTGGTCAAATCGTGTCACAGATCGGTACCCTGTATTACTTCCTGTTCTTCCTGGCCATGCCATGGTGGTCAAAGCTGGGCACTTTCAAGCCCGTGCCTGACCGTGTTGTGTTTCAACCGCACTGAGCCTGACTGGACAAGACAAGGATTAAATGATGAAAAAAATACTGGCATTGTTGGCGCTTGTTCCTTCACTGGTTTTCGGTGCGGGCAGTAATTACCCACTGGACAAGGCGCCTGACTTGACGAACGACCTGGCTGCGCTTCAGCGCGGCGCCAAGTTGTTCTCCAACTACTGTTTGAATTGCCACTCTGCAGAAAGCATGCGTTACAACCGCCTGCGCGATATCGGTTTGACCGATGAGCAGATCAAGGAAAACCTGATGTTTGCCACCGACAACGTGGGCGACACCATGACCATTGCTATGGATCCCAAGGATGCCAAGAAGTGGTTTGGTGCGGCACCTCCCGATTTGTCGCTGATTGCACGTTCACGTGCTTCGGCCAACGGTCCCGGTGCTGATTACATCTACACCTACTTGCGCACCTACTACCGCGACCCTTCCAAGCCCACGGGCTGGAACAACATGGCTTTCCCGAACGTGGGTATGCCGCATGTGTTGTGGGAACTGCAGGGTGAACAAGTGGCCAAGTACGAAGAAGTGCCCGCAGGCTACGGCAAGGAAGGCACAGTCAAGCAGTTTGTTGGCTTTGAAATGACAAAGCCAGGCACCATGACCCAGGTGGAATACGATCAGGCGATGGCCGACCTCACCAGTTTCCTGGTGTTTATGGCTGAACCAGTGCGCGAAGACCGTTTCAAGTTGGGCGTTATTGTGCTGTTGTTCTTCGGCGTGTTTACCATTTTTGCGTGGCGCTTGAACGCCGCTTACTGGAAAGACATCAAGTAAGCTTTTTGGCTTAATCATGTACAGGCTGGGGTGTTTGCTCGCCCCGGCCATTTTTTGTTTTGGGATGACAACATTATGATGGTTCTTTACTCTGGAACGACCTGCCCGTTTTCTCAGCGTTGCCGGTTCGTTTTGCATGAAAAAGGCATGGATTTCGAGATCAAGGACATTGACTTGTTCAATCGGCCTGATGACATCAGTGTGATGAACCCCTATAGCCAGGTTCCAATTCTGGTCGAGCGCGATTTGATTTTGTACGAATCAAATATCATCAACGAATACATTGACGAGCGTTTCCCGCATCCCCAGTTGATGCCGGCAGACCCAGTGATGCGTGCGCGCACCCGCTTGTTCCTGTTCAATTTTGAGCGTGAATTGTTTCAACATGTTAGCGTGCTGGAAAAAGCGGGCAACCCGAAGGCAATGGACAAAGCCAAGTCGGCCATTCGTGAGCAACTGACCCAGTTGGCACCTGTGTTCCTGAAAAGCAAATACATGTTGGGCGAAGAGTTTTCTATGCTGGATGTTGCGCTGGCCCCTTTGTTGTGGCGTTTGGAACATTACGGCATTGAACTGCCGAAGTCGGCTGCGCCACTGATGAAGTACGCTGAGCGTATTTTTGCCAAGCCTGCATTCATTGATGCGTTGACCCCTTCCGAGAAGGTGATGCGTCGTTGATTTTGGGTGGTTGTCCAGAAACGTCGAGGGAAAAGCAGTGACTGAAGTATCCACAAAGCCATATTTGATCCGAGCCATTCATGAATGGTGCGTCGACAACGGCTACACGCCTTACCTTGCCGTGGCTGTGAATGAGAAAACCCAAGTGCCCAAAGAGTTTGTGAAAGCCGGGGAGATTGTGTTGAACACCTCTCCCTTGGCCACCAACAAATTGAACTTGGGTAACACTGCGATTGAATTCGAAGCCCGCTTCGGCGGTGTTGTTCGCGAAATTTTTGTCCCGATTGAACAAATCAGTGCAATTTATGCCCGTGAGAACGGCCACGGCATGGCATTTGAAGTGCTCAAGCCATTGGCCGAGATTGAGGGTGACGGAAACGAGGCGGTTCAGTTTGTTCTTGATGAGGACGATGAACCTGTTTCAACCGATCTGGATGACAAACCGGCGGGTTTGCGTTCTGTCTCGGGTGCGTCAGAGGACTCTCAGCCATTGTCTGTGGCTAAATCAGAGAAATCTGATGAAAAAACACCAAAAAAACCCGGGCAGAAGAAAAAAAATCATCTGACTCGAGTAAAATAGCGCTTCTCTTAAGTGCCGCTTTAGCTCAGTTGGTAGAGCAACCGCCTTGTAAGCGGTAGGTCGTCAGTTCGAATCCGACAAGCGGCACCATTCTTCTCCCGGTATCTCGGGAAATCATCCTAGTCTGTTTTTGTTTTGAATGTGCCACATTCGGATCTCTTGTCAACTCGGCGTGGGTTACTTGTTTCGAATCTCATTGGCGACTTTTTCGCCGAACTTGAAGGGTCGCCGCTGCCCGAAAACTTGGCATATCGGCTTGTCAGCTTGAGCCTGCACTAAGCCAAGCCCTCCAAAAGTAACGGTCGGGTCTTGGCTTTCGCGCCAAGGCGCGATCGCTAGTCTCGGCGCGTCAAGCCGGCAAGTTTTCTGACTGGTCATCGTGCGACCACTTGCAAGTTCAGCTCCTGAGTCACCGCAGGGTTCACCGCCCAATCGGCGGCGGTGTTTCGATCGCCTCGCCTTCAAGAAAACCTGCCCTTGCGTGCCGAGCAGGGCCGGTGTTGCCCAGCATGGGCGACAGAGAACGCACCCGACCCGCTTTTTAGGAGGGTCGTTCTCAGGCATCGAAAGGCTCAGCAAGGGATAGACAGGTTTTCAGGCGAGAGATTGAAACCCAAGCCGGTTGGGGCATTTAACCAGCAGTTGAGTGAGCAACAACCCAAGCCGATCATGCTTAAACCCTTTACACTGTGCGCATTGTATTCACCGCAGCAGCCCACAGCGATGCCCAAACCCAAAAAGAACCCCCTCGATACACTTGAGCTAAAGCCAGGTCAGTCAGTTGAACTGCTGAAGGCGCTGCACATTGTGACGCGCGAAGGTGGCATTAACCAAGACAGCAGAAGAAAACTGAAGCAGGTGTACCACCTGACCCATTTTATTGAGCCTTTGATAGAAGAGGTGCGCAAAGCCAATGACGGTGGTTTGTACCTGGTGGACCATGGGGCAGGCAAGTCGTATTTGGGATTCATTCTGTACGACCTTTACATCAAACAGGCACCAGAAGGCGCTGTGGTGGCAGGGGTAGAAACCCGACAGGAGTTGGTGGACAAGTCGAACACCTTGGCCAAGCAACTTGGCTTTGATGCAGGCATGCAGTTTATTAATTTGCCTGTGGCACAGGCCACTGATAACCCTGATTTGCCTGAAACAGTCGACATTGTTACGGCGCTACATGCGTGTAATACAGCGACTGATGATGCAATTTCATTTGGCCTTAAAAAGCAGGCGAAGTTTATGGCATTGGTACCATGTTGCCAGGCCGAGGTGGCGTCGTACTTGCGCAAGAACAAGGCGAGCCAACTCGGTAAAACCAGTTTGGTTGAGATGTGGCGCCACCCCTTGCACACGCGCGAATTTGGAAGCCAGCTGACGAATGTGTTGCGCTGCTTGCAATTGGAGGCGCATGGTTACCAAGTGACGGTGACCGAGTTGGTGGGGTGGGAGCATTCGATGAAAAACGAGTTGATCATTGCAAAAAAGCACCAGCGTTCAAACCCCAAGGCGGCACAACGGCTGCGCGACATGCTGGCTGAATTGGGTTTGGATGGAGACGAAGGTTTGCAGCAGCGTTTTCAGGTGCCCACGTAATTAAACGCTGTTTTTCAGGCCTTGCCATTCAGTGCGTTGCACATTGGGTAAACCCAGCAGTTGCAGGGCGTGCTGGGCGGTGTCGGTCACCATGGCGTCGATACTGGCAGGGCGTTGGTAAAGCGCAGGTACGGGTGGCATGACAATGCCGCCCATTTCAGTCACGCTGACCATGTTGCGCAGGTGGGCCAGGTTCAGCGGTGTTTCGCGAGGCAACAATACCAGGCGGCGGCGTTCTTTCAGCACCACATCGGCTGCGCGTGTAATCAAATTGTTCGACAGGCCGTGTGCCACGGCAGCCAGGGTGTGCATGGAGCAGGGCGCAATGACCATGCCCATGGACGGATAGGAACCACTGGCGATGCAGTTGCCCACTTGCTTGGGCGAGTGCACCACATGGGCTTTGGCTTCGATTTCTTCTTTGCTCAAATCGCTTTCGCTGGCCAGTGTGAGCCAGCCGGAAGACGACACCACCAAATGAACTTCCGTGTCGCCGCGGGCGCGCAGCAGGTCGAGAATTTTCAAGCCATACAAAGCACCACTGGCACCGGTAATGGCCACGGTGATGGATTGTTTGAACTGGGTGGGAAGGGTGCTGCTCAAGATAAGGTGCCTGGAAATGGCCGCACGGTAATTGGTGCGGCCGGTTTCACAATTTACTCGGACTTGCTGGCTGCATCTGTGGACGCATTGGCGGCAGCAATCAGTGCTTGCAGCTCGCCGCTTTGGTACATCTCGATCATGATGTCGCAGCCGCCCAGAAACTCACCGTTCACATACAGTTGCGGAATGGTGGGCCAGTTGGCGTAGTCTTTGATGCCTTGGCGAATTTCAGGGTCGTCCAGCACGTTCACTGTGACCACTTTTTCAGCTTCGCAGGCTTTCAGGATTTGAATGGCGCGACCAGAAAACCCGCACATGGGGAACTGGGCTGTTCCTTTCATGAACAAAACCACGGGGTGGCTGGTGACGGTTTCGTGAATGGAATCGCGAACGCTCATAAAAACTTCCTTTCAATTGGATGAATTGCTACAACCCTGTAGTGTACTGGATATGGGTATAAAACGCTCGTTTTCAATGCGGGCAAACACAAAGCGCGGGGTGCCGGCCAAGTCGGGCAGGCCTTGAACATGCACATAGGGGGCTTGGGAAAACAAGGCTTTCACGGCCTCTTGTTGCATGTGGCCATGTTCAACCAATACGCCGCCACCCGCCCGCAGCAGGCTTGGGCTGTGCTGGGCAATTTCGCGGTAAAAGCGCAGGCCGTCGCCTCCATCTGTCAGGGCTTGTTGGGGCTCGAACCGAAGGTCGCCTTGAGAAAGGTGCTCGTCGCCGCGTTCAATGTAGGGTGGATTGCTGCAAATAAGGTCAAAGGCCAAAGGGGGTGTTTGATTCAGCAAATTCTCGAACAGATCGGATTGAACAAAGCGAATGTTTTTCGCGCCCAATTCATTGGCGTTGTACTGGGCCACCCACAGGGCGTCGGCTGAAATGTCGGTGGCGGTTACTTCAAGTATCGGGTTTTCAAGCGCCAATGACACAGCAATGGCACCGCTGCCGCAGCCAATGTCGAGTACGCGGGTGAGCAGGTTTTCCGTGGATTTGTTTTGCAAAAAGCCGAGTGCATGTTCCACCAGCTCTTCAGTTTCCGGGCGGGGTATCAGCACCCGTGGGTCCACAAAAAACGGGCGTGAATAGAATTCTTTCTGTTGCACCAAATAAGCGATGGGTTCGCCTTGTTGCCTTCTGGCGGCCAGTGACTTGAAGGCGCTGAGCTGGTCCATGGGCAATTCCCGGTTGCCTTTGGTGACCAGGTTTACACGATCAAGACCGGTAATGTGGGTCATGAGAATGCGAAGTTCACTGGCGGGCAGGCCGGTTTCTTGCCGGGTTTGTTGCAGTACTGAATCAACAGTGGGTTGGGGCAGTGTGCTCATTCTTTGGCGGTGATTTCGGCCAGCAGTTCGGCTTCGTGGAAAGCGGTCAGGCCGTTCATCAGGTCGGTTAAGTCGCCATCCATGATGTAGTCGAGTTTGTACAGGGTCAAGTTGATCCGGTGGTCTGTCATTCGCCCCTGCGGGAAGTTGTAGGTGCGAATGCGTTCTGAGCGGTCGCCAGAGCCGACCAAGCTGCGCCGTTCGCTGGCTTCAGCGGCTTGGCGTTCACGGTCAATTTTGTCCTGAAGGCGAACATTCAACACCTTCATGGCTTTGGCTTTGTTTTTGTGCTGGCTGCGTTCATCCTGGCATTCCACCACCAAGCCTGTAGGCAGGTGGGTGATGCGCACGGCGGAGTCGGTTTTGTTGATGTGCTGGCCACCCGCACCGCTGGCGCGGTAGGTGTCGATGCGCAAATCAGCGGGATTGATTTCGATTTCCTCGGCTTCATCGGGCTCGGCCATTACCGCGACGGTACAGGCAGAGGTGTGTATGCGACCCTGGCTTTCGGTGGCGGGCACGCGCTGAACACGGTGGCCACCCGACTCGAATTTCAGGTGTTTGTACACGTTTTCTCCAGCCAAGCGGATGATGACTTCTTTGTAGCCGCCCAGTTCGGATTCGCTGGCACTCATGATTTCAATTTGCCAACCCTGGCGTTCGGCGTAGCGGGTGTACATGCGAAACAGGTCGCCTGCAAACAGGGCTGATTCATCGCCACCCGTGCCTGCTCGAATTTCAAGCATGGCGTTGCGGTGGTCGTTGGGGTCTTTGGGCAGCAGCAAGCGTTGAAGGTCTGCTTCGAGTTGCGCAAGTTTTGCTTCGTTCTGCGCAATTTCTTCGCGGGCCATGTCACGCATGTCGGGGTCTGAAAGCCATTCGCGAGCGGTGTTCAGGTCGGCTTCCAGGCTTTGATATTCCGCAAAACGCTCGGTGGCAGGCAGCAACTCGGAGCGTTCGCGTGTGATGGCTTTGAACTGCACCATGTCGTTGGCGGCGTTCTGGGACGACAAAAAATCTTCAAGGTCGGCAAGGCGCTCGCTAAGGCGCGTGAGCCGGTTCCGCATGCTGTCTTTCATCTATTTGTCGGTGTTTTTAATGTTGAATAGCTGGGGTAGCCACTTCAGCAGGGCTTCCCGTTCAGCCGGACTGGCCTGGTGCAGGGCTTGCATGGGGCCGTGCATGAATTTGGCGCTCATGCGGTGGGCCATCAGTTGCAGCACTTCGTCGGCGGGCGTGCCTTTGGCCAGTTGTTTGCGGGCATGCTCCAGTTCAAGTTGGGCGATGTCGTCGGCTTTCTGGTGAATGTCTTGAATGGTGGGCACCAGGGAGCGTTCGCTCATCCAGCGCATGAAGCCCTGCACCTGTGATTCGATAATGGCCTCGGCTTGTTCCACGGCAGCGGCGCGTTGCTCCCGGCCTTCCTGAACAATTTGACTGAGGTCGTCGACGGAATACAGGAATACATCGTCGAGCTTGCTGACTTGGGCTTCGATGTCGCGTGGCACTGCAAGGTCGAGCATGAAGATGGGTTCGTGTTTGCGTTTTTTGCAGGCCGCTTCAACCATGCCCAAGCCAATGATGGGCAGTGTGCTGGCGGTGCATGAAATCACGATGTCGCTTTTCGCCAGTTGCTCTGGCACTTGAGCCAGGCCAATGACTTTGGCGCCATGGGTTTGAGCAAGTTGATTGGCGCGGTCTGCACTGCGGTTGGCGATGGTGATGCTTTTCGGGTTTTGGGCAGCGAAGTGCGTGGCGCACAGCTGGATCATTTCGCCTGCGCCAATAAACAGCACATGGCGTTTGCTGAGGTCACCGAAAATACGGCTGGCCAGTTTCACGGCGGCAGAGGCCATTGAAACGGAATGAGCGCCAATTTCGGTGTGCGAGCGTACTTCTTTGGCCACAGAGAACGTGCGCTGAAACAGTTGGTGCAGCATTTGGCCCAGCGTGCCCGCTTCTTCAGCAGTGCGGGCGGCCTGCTTCATTTGGCCCAGAATTTGGGCTTCGCCCAGCACCATGGAGTCGAGTCCGCTGGCCACACGGAATGCATGGCGCACCACTTCCTGCTGCGGAAGTATGTACAAGTGGGGGCCAAGTTCAGTGGTGGGAATGTTGCGGTTGACTGCCAGCCATTCGAGCAAATCGGTTTTGAGTTGTTCAATGTTGCTGGCTGCGCAATACACTTCAGTGCGGTTGCAGGTGGAGAGAATGGCTGCCTCAGGGGCTTGAACACGCTGGGCCAGCGCGCGCAATGCTTCTTGCAATTGCTCGGCCGGAAACGCCAAACGCTCGCGAAGTGCGAGCGGTGCGGATTGATAATTCAGGCCGACTGCGAAAAGCTCCATAATACCTACTGGGCGGAAAACCCTTCATTATAACCCGCTATGGCGAATACGCCTTCAATCGTTCTCGGCGAGTTGGCGTTTGATTTTTTCGAGGTCAGCAGATTTGCCTTCGTGGTCAACTTGTTCCAGCTTGTAGCCAAAACCGTATACGGGGGTCAGGCGGAAACCTTGCTCGGGCCGCAAAGCCAGCTTGGAACGAACACGGGATATGTGCGTGTCCATGGTTCGAGAGGGCAGATCGGTGTCGCGCCCCCACACGCTTTCCTGGATGTGTGAGCGAGAGAGTGGCTTGCCCAAATTGCGAAATAGCAGAAGTGCCAAGTCGAATTCCTTCTGGGTCATGACCACGCGCTTGGTGTGGCGCACGATGGTGGAAAACTTAGGATGAAATTCCAGGTCGGCGATTTCAAAGACTTCCGGGGCGGTCAGTTCCGGGTAGGCTCGGCGCAGCAGGGCGTTTGCGCGGGCAATCAGTTCTCCCCGGCGTATGGGCTTGATCATGTAGTCGTCGGCCCCTGCATTGAGCGCTTCAACAATGTTTTCTTCGTCGGTTTTGGAGGTGATGAACAGCACGGGTACCTTGATGTGCAGGGTTTCACGGATCCAGTGCATGACTTTGGGGCCAGAGCTGTCGGGCAACACCCAGTCGAGCAACACCAGGTCAAAGCTGTCGCGGTACAGCGCGGTTTGAAAGCTTTTGAAGGTGGCGAAACAATGGCATTTGTGATTGACCGATTCAAGCACCCAGCGCAGCATTTCGCTTTGGGTCAGATCGTCTTCGAGAATGGCGATGCGCATGGGTGTGGCTCCTGCTTTGGGATTTTGTTACCACAATGTTAATTTGTGTGTTGACAGTTTAATCCTTTAAACAGACTGTGAAACACAATGTTGCTTTTTTGTTAAATTGGGCTGGGTGCTGATTTATCAATCAGCTGTCTGAATGCCTTCCTGTTCCAGCTTCATGGCGTGAGTGGCATGGGCGCCTGCAAAGATCACGGCGACAATGCGAAGCGCTTTGTCGTAGATGGCCTGTCGCTGATCGGGCTTTTCGACATACTCCACGGCCATGAACAGAACGTTTTGAGCCAGTACTTCCAGTACTTCAATCATTTCTTCTTTGGGCAAACCGGGCAGCAGGGCTGCAATGCGGTCGTCGCTGCAGATGTCTTCGCTGATCGCCCGAATTGTTTTCTTGAGCCCGTCACGCATACGTTCCAAGGCACCGAATGCTTCGGAGGCGCCCACCACCACGGGTTTTGGATTGTCGGCTGCCCAGTCAAAAAACCGTTTGACCAGCATGGGGCGAATATCGAGGTCCGCTTCTTTGGCGGTACTCATGCGTACTTCAGTGAAGGCGTCGAGTACAGCTTTTTCTACTTCCAGAATAACCGCTGTGCCGAGGTCGGCCAGGTCTTCGAAGTGCCGATAGAATGCGGGCGCAGACAGCTTGGCCTCGCGTGTAATTTCGCGAATGCCGAGGCTGGAGAAACTTCGCCGGTGATAGCTCAGGTTCAGGGCAGCTTCAATAAGCCGGGTGCGGCCATGGATGGTTGATGCAGTGGAGGTCATAAGCGACTGATTATAACCAAAACCCGAACAGCTGTTATGAATCCGTGATTTAGAAGTTTTATCCAATTGATGACAAAGGGTATTGACGAGCATGTTTACAATCGTTAACATCATTCACATCGGGATAGACCTTGCCCTTCCAACAACAACTATTGGGCATCCACAACGGGAGACCACCTATGTTGCACTACCTTAAATTCACCACTTTTCCGCTGATTGCGATTGGCGTGATGCACGCCATGATGCAGGGCGGTGCGTGGATGTACACCGGCATTGCTGCTTTGGTGCTTGTTGTGGCCTTGGGCGATGTTTTGTTGCCAGATGACCGCAGTGAACCACGGATGGAGGGCGAGTTTTTCCTGAACCTGATGTTGTGGTTGACACTGCCGATTTTGATGTGGGTGACGCTTTGCTTCACCTGGGCGGTGGCACCGGTTGATGTGCTGGGCATTGATGCTTTTATGAAGAGTACCTTTGGCTATGACCGCTTGCAGCTGCAAGCAGACACTACGTGGTATCAGTGGTTTGTAGGTGCTGTGGCCGGTGCCTTTTTGTTTGGCGCCGGTGGCACCAATGTGGGCCATGAGCTGACCCACCGAACTTACAGCATGCGCGACATGATTTTGGGGCGCTGGATGCTGGCGTTTACGTGTGACGCTTCTTTTGCGATTGAGCATGTGTACGGTCACCACAAAAACCTGGGTACGCCCGCAGACCCCGCCACAGCGCAGCGCGGTGAGAATGTATATGGCTTTGTGCTGAAAAGTACGATTGGTGGTTACAAGTCGGCCTCGAAGCTGGAGAAGCAGCGGTTGGCGAAGTTCAACCAGTCGGTTTGGAACCCTGTTCACAGCCGCATGATGCGCGGTAATTTGATGAGCCTGAGCTTGTTTGTTGCCTCGTATTACATTGGTGGTTGGGCGGGTGTCGTGATGTTCTGGATCATGAGTGCAGGTGGTAAAACCTTGCTTGAAATCGTGAACTACATGGAGCATTACGGCATTGTTCGCCGCCCTGAGGACAAGGTAGAGCCCCGCCACAGCTGGAATACCAATGCCTCTGTGTCGACAGCTTTGCTGTACGCGCTAACCCGTCATTCACACCACCATGCCGAGGCCGACCAAGAATACTGGAACCTGCGCAGTTATCGCCATGCCCCCATGCTGCCAACGGGTTATCTGGGTACGATTTTGTTGGCCTTGGTGCCCCCGCTATACAAGAAGGTAATGACGCCTTTGTTGAACCACTGGGATGAAACATTCGCTACGCCGGAAGAGAAAAAGCTGGCCATTGAAGCCAGTGTGAAAAGCGGCATGAAAGGTTTGAAATCAGCCCAGTTGGGGCAGCAAGCCAAGCAACAATTCAACCGCGCTGCCGCGTAAAAGGAGAGGGCCATGAAATTGCTTGAATGGTTTGGATTGCAGGGCGGTGCGGCAGCTGCCAAGAAAGGCAAGGTGACCCACAAGGTGAGTGTGGCCCCAGGTGGGCAAAGCTTCGAGGTGGAGAAAGGCCGCAAGGTGATTTTGAACTCGGCCTTGTCTGCTGGTTTGGGGTTTCCGCACAATTGCCGGGTGGGAAGTTGTACCCAATGCAAATGCAAGTTGAAAAGCGGCAAAGTGCGTGAGCTGACTGACTCCAGTTATGTGTTGAGTGCCGAGGATTTGAAAGCTGGAATGATATTGGCCTGTCAGTCCATTCCAGAAACGGATCTGGAAATTGAAGTGGAGTTGACTTCCGGTGGTGACCGTTTGGTTGAAACCCGCGGCACGATTGTGGGCCAAAAAGATTTGACCCACGACATCGTGGAATTGCGTGTGGCGCTGGATGACCCCATGCCGTTCAAGGCGGGGCAGTATGCTGAAATTCGGCTTGAGGAGTTCAGCCTGTCGCGCAATTACAGCTTTGCCATGGCACCGAAAGGCCAGGAAGCCAATGAACTGGTATTTCATGTGCGAAAGGTGCCGGGAGGCAAGTTCACTGAATGGCTGTTTGCTGCAAACAGACAGGAAACCCGCTTGAGCATGAGCGGGCCGTTTGGCGATTTTTACTTGCGCCCAGCTGAAGGTGAAAAGCCTGCGCCGATTGTGTGCGTGGCCGGTGGCAGTGGCATGGCACCCATTTTGAGTTTGCTGGAGCAGGCCAAGTGGGCGGGAGAAACGCGCGATGCGGTTTATTTGTTTGGCGCGCGCACGCAGCGTGATTTGTATGCAGACGAAGAAATCGGTCGTATTCAGCAAGGCTGGCGTGGTTCATTGAACTTCAAGCAGGTGTTGTCGGAAGAGCCTGCCAATTCAAACTGGACCGGCGCACGCGGTTATGTGACTGACGAGTTGGACAAGTTACAACTGGACTGGCCCGAGGTGCAGGCTTATTTATGTGGGCCACCGGCCATGATTGATGCCGCAATCTCCAAGTTCTCCAGGCTGGGTGTGAAGGCGGAGAACATTCGATACGACAAATTTGAATAAGTTGCTACAGAGTATTTGTAGACAATAAAAAAGCCACCGAGAAGGTGGCTTTTTGTTGGAGCTGAAGCTTTTTAATCAGACTGGCAGATTGCCGGTGATTGCATCCAGTGGAAGCGCATCGGCTGGGTTGGGTGCCGAGCCAATAGGCAAAGACCCCAGGGCATCAAACAGTGGGTCGGAGATCACCGACAATGGTGTGCCGCCGAGTGCATCGGCCAAGGGATCCAGAACGGCATCCAATGGCGTACCTGTAGTTCCTTCATCCACAGGATCAGTGGGTTCCTCTGGGTTATCAACAGGGTCTTCGGGATTATCAGGGTTCTCTTCGTCTGGATTCTCGCTTTCGTCGGGATTCTCCGGATTGTCGACAGGTGAGGTTGTGTCGTCGCCGTTGTCCACCCGCACATCCGTGAATGCAGAACCTTCCAGGTTTGTATCGTCACCAGACGAGGCCGCGAGTGCCGCAACGCCCACACCACCACCGATTGCGGTTGCAATGCCGCTGACACTACCTGCGCCGCCTGCTGAAAGTAGACCCGCACCGACTAGTCCGCTGAAGCCCGTCCCCGCATCGGCCAGCAAGATGGCACCATCTGTGCCTTCGCTGACTGCAAAGAGTTCGACGCCTTCTGTCAACGAAGTCACTTCAATCATGCCGCCTTCCGCTGCCGAGTTTGTGGCAATTTGAGCTGCGGATTCAGGGGCTAAGGTAACCAGTGAATCGGCCTGACCGGCGGCTTGCCCGGGCAGCTCAATATCCACGGCGACCAGGTCTTTGTTCTGTAAAACATCGCCTGCCAAAATTGCATCGCCTTGGCGCAAGGTGAGTTGCTCGCCTTGGCGTTGAACCAAAAGCTTGTCGGTTTTAGAGGCAATGGTGCCAATTTGGGGTGCCGTGCTCATGAGGTGATGTGTCCGTTGAGTTGTCGGTAAAGTTATTATTTTTACTGCCAGGCGCAGCAATTTGGATTCAAAAAAAAACCCCTCCGAAGAGGGGTTTTATCAGGACCTTCTGCGGATTAGGCAGTTGGCAGGCCTGGGATTGTCGGCAGGTCGTCAGCACCTGGCAGTGAACCCAGGGGTGAGCCTGTGCCACCGAGCAGATCTGTCAGAGCAGACGGATCGGTCGGGATTGGCAGTGCACCAGCATCTGGCAAACCACCACCCGCCAGGTCAGCCAATGGAGCCAATACTGCGTCCAGAGGCGTTCCTGTTGGGCCGTCGGTACCACCTTCACCGCCACCAGGCAGGCCTGGGATTGCAGGCGCACCTGGGATACCACCGGCCAGCAGGCCGTCCAGTGTCATGGCGCCAGTGATGATGCCGTCTTCAATTGGCTGGCCAATTACAGGGATCATTTCGATTGGAGCAACGTCCACGAACTGCTGGGCTGCGCTTTCAATCGGACCTGCATCTGGATTAGGTGCGGGTGTTTCACCACCGGTATCACCACCAGGCAGGCCTGGGATTTCTGGCAAACCACCACCAGCAAGGTCAGTCAATGGAGCCAATACTGCGTCCAGAGGCGTTCCTGTTGGGCCTTCACCTGGCTCACCTTCGTCACCACCGGGCAAACCGGGGATTGCAGGTGCGCCTGGGATGCCACCGGCCAGCAGGCCGTCCAGTGCGGCAGCACCAGTCACGATACCGTCTTCAATTGGCTGGCCAATTGCAGGGATCATCTCGATTGGGGCTACATCCACAAATTGCTGGGCCGCGCTTTCAATCGGACCTGCATCTGGATTAGGTGCGGGTGTTTCACCACCGGTATCACCACCAGGCAGACCTGGAAGTTCTGGCAAGCCACCTTCGGTCAAACCAACCAATGGAGCCAATACTGCATCCAGTGGTGTTCCTGTTGGGCCTTCACCTGGCTCACCTTCGTCACCACCAGGCAGGCCTGGGATTGCAGGTGCGCCTGGGATGCCACCGGCCAGCAGGCCGTCCAGTGCGGCAGCACCAGTCACGATACCGTCTTCAATTGGCTGGCCAATTGCAGGGATCATCTCGATTGGGGCTACATCCACAAATTGCTGGGCCGCACTTTCGATTGGACCGGCAGTTGGGTTAGGCTCTCCAGGCTCTTCGCCATCGTCACCGCCGCCCATGTCTGGCAGACCACCGGAACGAAGTGCCTCAACCAGTGGATCAGTCACAGCCTCCAGTGGAGTGTTGGTGCCGATGTCTTCGATTACACCAGCCAGGCTTTCAGCGAAAACGGCTGGGTCTGCATTTTCCATCAACGCGTCTGTCAAGGGTGACAGCGGAGTTTCTGGAATGCCACCTTCACCGCCACCAGGCAAGCCTGGCAGTGATGGAGCGCCACCGCCAATTGCGTCAGCGACCGGGTCAAGGATCACGTCCAGTGGTGTACCGGTTGTGCCGCCTTCTCCAGGCTCTTCACCTTCGCCGGGTTCGCCGCCATCATCTTCTGCGCGCTCGCCGCCGAGCAGGTTGCCCACGGTTTCAACAAGTGGTTCGCCCGGACCGGCAGAGCCGGCATTGCCAGTTGCCTGTTCACCAAGCATGGCCACACCACCGGCCAAGCCACCTGATAGTTGCTCAGGAAGTTGTCCGCCGGTTGGGTCTTCTCCACCGGCTACCACGAAGGCCAAACCACTGGTAAGCGGAGCCAAAGGCGCAAAAGCGCTGTTCGGGTTGGTCAAGTCGGTCAAGCCTTCAGCTACTTCTTGCAAAGTGCCTGGTACGCCGGGTGAGCCTGTGTTGTCTTCCTTTGTGCCATTGACTGGCGCCAAGATGCCGGCAGTCAATGGGCTCAGTGGGCTCTCATCTGAGGCCAAAACGTTCCCTGCCTTCGTCAAGCCTTGGGCAACACCGTCGACTTCACCTCGGTTTCTTGCCCTTGGGTTGGCCGCGGCCGCCGAGAGCATGCCTTCCTGCGCTGCTGGCTCGTTCTCGCTGTAACCCAAGGTTTGTGCCAAGGGGTCTACCACTGGGTCTAGCGGTGTTGGCTCTGCGCCTTCAGCAAGGCCTTGAGACAGGTTGCTCACTGTACCGGCAAGGCCTTCTTGCTCGTTGGTGTAGCCTTCTTGAGGCTGACCAACAGTTTCAGCCAGCAGGTTGGCAACGCCTGTGGGGTCTTGGTCGGCCACACTGGCAATGCCGTCGGATACGGTCGTCAGGCCGTCGTTCACTGCGCCTGTCACTGCGGTGATTGGCGCGAGTGGAGTCTGTTCCAAGCCATCGTTGAGTGATTCAACACCACCGATCAAACCAGATGTATCACCTTCAGCATCGCTGTCGGAGTCAGAATCGCTGTCGGAGTCGCTGTCGGAGTCGCTGTCGGAGTCGCTGTCGGAGTCAGAGTCGCTGTCGGAGTCGCTGTCGGAGTCGCTGTCGGAGTCGGAATCGCTGTCGGAGTCAGAGTCGCTGTCGGAGTCAGAGTCGCTGTCGGAGTCGGAATCGCTGTCGGAGTCAGAGTCGCTGTCGGAGTCGGAATCGCTGTCGGAGTCGGAATCGCTGTCGGAGTCGGAATCGCTGTCGGAGTCAGAATCGCTGTCAGAGTCAGAATCGCTGTCGGAGTCAGAATCGCTGTCGGAGTCAGAATCGCTGTCGGAGTCAGAATCGCTGTCAGAGTCAGAATCGCTGTCGTCGCTGGGGTCTACTGTTGTTACAGTGTCGTCGCCATCATCACTCAAGGCAATCGCGCCCAAGGCTGCGCCACCAATTGCTGCGCCAACGCCAGCACCTGCGCTGCCGCCTGCCAACAAACCGGCGCCGACCAGGCCAGACATAGTTCCTTCGTAGGGGGTCAAAATGGCGGAACTCACATCGTTGTCGATGTCATACAGCTCAACGCCTTCGCTAAGCGCAACCACTTCAGTACGTGTGGCACCGTCTGCAACGGTTGAGGAAATTTCTTCCAGTTTGGCAGAGGCATTGGGGGCTAGTTGCAGCAAGGTATCGCCGTGTCCGGCGGATACTGCGGGCATCAACACCTCAGCTGTTTGGGTTCCTGTGTTGGTAACTACATCGTTCCATTTCAGGGCGTCACCTTGGCTGAGATTGATGATTTGACCACCACGTTCAACTTGCAGGCCACCTGCTGTTTTAATAATGCCCACATTGGGATTTGGGTTTTCCATGATTTTAATTTCCTTGGCGCTAGAGAGTTTGTTAGGCAAGTTCACTGCTATAAGCGTTTTACTCACAGCAGTTTCGATTGGATTCAGGAAAGTGAAAATATCCACCAGAATATGTTTTCCCCTTGTGGAAGGGATAATCTGATTGTTAATCAAGTTTCTAGTTTTTATGAAAAGATTGTTTTCTATCGGGGTTTGCGGAAGATTTTGCGGCGATCCTTGCTCTGTTTAAATAAAGACCGCTTTTAGTTTGAAATCCTGAATGAGGACGCTTTTTTGCGCAGGTGTCTGACCATGAAGATGGTTATGGGGGACTCATTTGGGTGGGGGTTCTTAGAATTATTCCGATAACAAATTGCGGCGTTACGTTGTTTGACTGGGAAATTTGTTCACGACAAGCGTAAATTTCTGCATTTTTATCGATTATTTGAGTCTGCCTATTTCTGGATACCTTTTTGGGGTGTCAAAGTATTCATTCGGGAAGCATTGAACAATCTGTACAGGAAAGCATGAGGAAGTTTTTGAGTAAGCACAAACTTGCGGCTGTGCGATGGGTTTGTGTCGCATTCAGTTCAATGACTCTGCAGCTTGGCACTGTGCAGGCGCAGGACATTGTCACGGAGTTTGAGCCCCCGGTGGTCAACTATCAGATTCCAGATGAATTCAAGGCTTTGGTTGAGCGGGCCACACAACAAATTCAGTTGACTGCCCAGGTCAACGACAACGGGGATGCGTGGCAATTGTTCAGAAGGTTGCGACCCGCCATTCGAGATGCGTTAGGCACTGAGGGTTACTTTTCCCCCTCCATTCAGCGAATTGTTGATGAAACAGTTCCTGAGGATGTGGCACCTCCGCTGAACATCAAGATTGAGCCGGGAGTGCAAAGTAAAATTGTCTCGGTGGATATCCAATTCGATGGTGAAATCAACCAAGATGAATTTGCGCAACGCCGTGAGCGTTTGAAAACTTTATGGTTGCTGGGTGTTAATCAGCCCTTTAATCAGGCGGACTGGAGTGCAAGCAAAGACAGCCTTCTACGTGATCTGCTGGCCAAGGACTTCGCAGCAGCCACCCTTTCAGAAAGCCTGGCCAATGTGGATCCGGAAAACAACACGGTCGCCCTGAGCGTGGTTTATGACAGCGGGCCGGTGTTCACCTTCGGAGAACTGCAAATTGAAGGGTTGAGCAAATATCCTCAGGACCTGGTTTCCCGCTACAACACGATTCGTCCGGGTGATCGATACGAACAGGAGCGTTTGTTGCGGCTGTTGGCCGATCTCCAGGGCACAAGCTATTTTTCAGCGGTGGATGTGAAAATTGATGCGGATGATCGCCAGCCAAGTAATGTGCCCATTGAGGTCACCGTGATGGAAAGTGACAGCAAGCGACTCGGTTTTGGTGCAGGTTACAGTTCCAACACAGGGTTTAGAACCGAGGCAACTTATCAATACAACAATTTGTTTGATCGGGCCTATTCGCTGGTCACTGGTGTTCGGCTGGAGCAAAAACGTCAATCCGCCTATGCCGATGTGTTTTTACCCCCGTCAAAGCGTGGCGTTACAGATTCTGTCGGGGTGGCTTTCGATCACCAGGAAATATCAAACCTCGAGGTGGATCGTTCGTCAATCGGTGCCATTCGGGAGTTCAACAAAGGCATCAATGATTACCGGCTGGGCTTGAACTTTCAGCTTGAAGAACGCAGAGCACTGGGCGTTAACTTTGGACAAACCCAAGCGCTTGTTGCAAGCACATCCTGGACGAGAAACGCGGTTGATAACCGCTTGAATCCAACGGAGGGTTATATCGTTTTTAGCCAGTTGGCGGTGGCTTCTGAGCAGTTTGCCTCTGATCAGGATTTTGTTCGCTTGTACTCAAGGGCACAAAAATTCTGGTCGCCATCCCGGGAGAATCTTTTTTCTGCAAGGTTCGAAGTGGGTACGGTAGTGGCCAGTGCCCGGCGCGACATTCCCCAGGATTATCTGTTTCGCGCGGGCGGCACAAACAGTTTGCGTGGATTCGATTTTCTTGACTTGGGCGTAATCGATCAAGGGGTTTTGGTGGGTGGCCGACGTTTGATGATTGGCAGCCTGGAGTACACACGGTGGTTTGATGGTGGACCGTTGGGTGCCGCAGTATTTACGGACGTGGGTGATGTGTCGGACAACTGGGGTGACTTTGATCCCAAACCGGCGATTGGTGTGGGTGTTCGATACAAAACCCCGGCAGGCCCGATTGCGTTTGATGTGGCCAAGGCCGCTGACCAAGACAATTTAAGAATACATTTTGCGCTGGGGGTGGCATTTTGAAGCGCGGTGTTCTGACCTTGTTTTTTATGTTGATTCTGATCGCTGCTGCAGGCTTGACAGGCATAGCCTGGGTGATTCATTCGGAAAGGGGTTTGCAATTTGCAGCGGGAACAGTTCAAAACCTGATCAATTCCAGCGAAGAATCAAGGCTTGAGCTCGGTGAAATCCGCGGTAATTTGTGGACCGGGTTTCATGTTGAATCTGTTCAATGGCGACAAAATGAAACAACCGTGGAGGCTGAGCAAGTCCAGTTGACTGTGGACTGGTCTGAACTGTGGTACCGGCTGATTCGAATCAACCGTTTGTCTGCCGCGGTGGTTCGCGTTGACGCGCCGCCTTCTGAAGATGAAGAGCCGTTCATGTTGCCCGAGCGCGTGACCGTGCCTGTTGACATTGAACTGAATCAATTTGATGTGGCGCAGTTGCTGGTCAATGGAGAAGTGATCAAGCA
The DNA here is from genome assembly GCF_005871185.1 of Limnobacter alexandrii. GTDB lineage: Bacteria > Pseudomonadota > Gammaproteobacteria > Burkholderiales > Burkholderiaceae_B > Limnobacter > Limnobacter alexandrii. The sequence goes on along the minus strand of NZ_SWKN01000006.1, from coordinate 84,758 downwards.
ACTACAAGCCTCTGCGGCGGTGCAGTCAGGCCAATTGAGTGTTGGTAATTTCTCGGTCAATGTACAGGACACGCAGATTACATCCCGGTTTGATTTGACACTCGAGCGGCCTTACCAAATCGACGGTTCGGTGAATGCACAGCGTGGTTTTGATGACCTGTTGCTGGATGCGCATGTTGCGGCAACAGGTTCTCTGGAGCGTCTTGAATTGACCATAGATGCCAAAGGAGAGAACCCCGGCAGGGCCGATCAAAGCCAAAGTGCGCAGGCTCAGGGGGTGATCACGCCATTTCGTTCAACGCCTGTTGAAACCGTTCAATTGGACGCCCGAAATTTCAACCCTGCACATTGGTTCAATGGTGCCCCCCGTGCGGCGCTCACGATTGCTGCAAATGTTCAGCCCAATGATGATTTTTCTGAAACCGTGGGTGATATATCTGTTCGCAATGCGCAACCCGCAACCGTGCAAGCAGGTGGGGTACCCATTTCCGTTGTGCAAACCCGTTTCAAATTGGCGTTGCGTGATCAACTTCCACAGCAGTTGGATGTTTGGGTTGATGAACTTCAGTTTGCGGATGGAAAACGCCGCGCCGGGCAGGCCAAAGCCGTTCTTCAGTGGCGCGCGCCCGTTGCGGGCGATGAAAATGTTGTTGTAGATTTTTTGGCTGGCGACATCAGTTTTGGGCTTGATGCGAATAATGTTGATGCGTCGGTGCTGGCGCAACTGCCTCAACGGTTGGCGTTAAATGCCAATATTCAAGGTGCAAAAACTGGTCAGCGTTTGCGGTTGAGCAAGCTGATTTTGCGCGATCGTGAGGCTGCCCTTCAGGGCCAGGTTTCTGTGGACTTGTCCGGGAAAATGCCCGCCAATATTCAACTGGACCTGTCAAAAATCAACCCGGCCAATTACGTGCCCAATGCCAGTCCACTCCTGCAAGGCGATTTGAATGGAAAGGCTGCTTTTCGTGGGGTCTTGGCGCAAGCCGGGAACACATTTGATCCGGTTGGCGAACTCAATCTTGATTTGAGCAACTCCCGATTGGCCAATGCCCCCTTGACCCTGATCGCCAAGGCCAATGGTGGCCTGTCGCGCTTAACCGATTTGATGCTCGATCTTGATGTGGTGGGCAACACCCTTCGAGCAAGCGGCAGCTACGGAACCCAGGCTGACTTTGTGGATCTGGATCTGAATCTGGATGAACTGCCGAGACTGGGCAAGCTGATTCGCATGGACTTGTCCGGGACTGCAAGACTGCAAGGCCAGGTGCGTGGGTTCAACGGCAATTTTTCGGGTGAAGGCAATATTGATGTAAAGCAATTGAAGCTGGACAACAGCTTGCAAATCGAAAAAGTGTCTGGCCAGTTCAAGCTGGGATCGGCACCGAATGCGGCCTGGGTAGGCGACATTGTGGCGAGTAATGTCAAGGTACCGGGCGAGCAGGCCAGTGCCTTGAATGACTTGACTTTAACATTGCGTGGTGTGCGCAGCCGGCATGAATTAAAGGGTGTTTTTTCAAGTGGGCTGCAGCCTTTTAGTCGTCAGCGTCAATTGAAAGGAGAGTTTGCGTTTAATGGCGGCGTGGGGGAGTTGAAAATTCCAAAGTCGACTTCTGGCTGGAAGGGTCAACTAACCCAACTGAAAGTGGAGGGCATGTGGATTCCTGCACGCAGCCTGGCTTTGCAAGCCCCCGCACCCCTCACCTTGGCCCCCGGATACATTGAATTACAGGACCTGGTGATCAAGGGGGAAGACACGTCGGTCATCAACAACAGGATTCTTCGCATTGCAAATCGGGAGGTGCGGGTTGAGGGTGAAATGCCGCAATTTTCGTTTCCCCGAATGTCGCCAATCTTGCGAAAGCAATTGACCGTGGAACCGAGGAATTTGATAGCAAGTGTGCGCTGGAACTACCTGGCCAATCCAAACAAGGTGGATGGTCATGTTGACATTCAGCATGTGTCTGGTGGCTTACAGATATTGGAAGACTCGCAGGTGGATGTGGACATTCGCACCATGGTTGCAAGTCTGGATTTTAATCGTGAGGCGGCAAGTGTTGATGTCAACATTCTGGCCGATGATTTCGGCGCGGTTTCTGCCAACCTGAGGCTGCCAGTTCAACAAAACCTGCAAACCAAGGCTTGGGCAATTGCCGGTGATGAGCCCATGCAGGGCTCCGTGGCTGCAGGTTTTACCGAGTTGAATTGGCTTGGCCCCATGATCAGCGGCGGTGTGCGAACCAGCGGGACCGGGCAGGTGGCCATGGCCATTGCGGGCACTGCGAACAATCCGGATGTTCAGGGCCGTTTGTTCGCCATGGATCTTGATGTGTTTCAGCTTGATCAAGGCGTTCGCCTGGAAGACGGCAATGTGATTGTTGATTTCACCACTGACAAGGCCAGCATCGATGCCTTTGAGTTCACGGTCTACAACCGCCGCCCACCTCGCCGTTACATCGAACAATTGGGCCCGCTGATTCAGGGCAACGGAAAAGTGAAGGTTGAGGGGGTCTGGAATTTGACCGGATTGAACGGTGAAATAAGGTTGTCGATGGACCGCGTGCCCCTGCTTCAACGCCCGGACCGATGGATGATGTTGAATTCGAAAGTGACTGTTCAACAGCCTGCTGTTGACGGCGAGCCCTTGAAGATTCGTGGTGAAGTTGACACCCTGGGTGCTTATTTCGAAATGCCTGAAAGTGGCCCTCAAACGCTGGGCGACGATGTGTTTATTCAAGGGCGCAGCGAGTTGGCTGGGCAAGGGCTGCCCATTAATTTGCAACTTCGGGCCAATTTGGGCGAACGGTTTTACATCAATGCCGAAGGTTTGAGAAGCAGGCTGGAAGGTGGGGTGCGACTGGTGATGCTGGAAGGTGTTGGCGGAAGTGGTCAGCGCCGATCGGGCAGACGCTTGAGTGCCACTGGCACCATTCAAACAGTTGACGGCACCTACCGTGCCTATGGACAGGACCTTACAATTGATCGAGGTGTGGTCAACTTCCAGGGGCCCCTTGATAACCCGGGTTTGAATGTGCGCGCCGTGCGTAAGGGTGTGGCGGTTGAGGCGGGTGTAGAAGTCACAGGGACCGCGCAACGACCCAGTGTAAGGTTGGTCAGCGAACCAGCAGTACCCGATTCCGAAAAATTGTCATGGATGATTCTTGGTCGCGGCAGTGGCTCTGCAGACCGTGATTCAACATTGTTGCTGACTGCCGCCGCTGCCATTTTTGGAGATGATGACGAAAGCACCACCCGTAAAATTGCAAAGTCGATTGGTATTGATGATCTCAGTTTGAGCACGGGTTCTTTAACCGCGGCAGACTCTCGCGCCGTGGGCAGCCAGGTTGCAATTGCACCGGGGGCAGATGCGTCTGCCAATGTGATCGGTTCCGATGATCCTTTGTTGTCACAGCGGATTGTGTCCTTGGGCAAACGGTTCAGTGACCGCGTGTATTTAAGCTTCGATCAGTCAGTGACCACGGCAGCCAGCATCATTAAATTGAATTATCAATATTCTCGACGGTTGAGTTTTATTGCACGGGCCGGTGCGGACAACGCGGTGGATGCACTTTATCAATTCTCTTTTGACTGACAGCACAACAACATGATGAATTCTGGCAGGCTTGAAAAACTCGGCAAACACCTTGAAGCATTGTGCTCCGTCGAGAGGAAGGGCAACAGTGTATTGATGTTGTCGCATTCGAATGGAATAGAGCGTGCCACTGTCGAGGTGTTCGTTGGGCAGTCTTTTGAGGCCAGCTGGCGAGCCTTGCACGCCCATGTTTCCGAGTCGTTTCGAAAAAGTATAGTCGATGCTGAACATGTGCGAGTGGACTGGGTTTGTGACATCCAGGCAATGACATGGGCCGAGTTGAAAAAACTGCTTTCAAACACGAAACGAAATTACTTCAGCCACGGCATTGCGCTGGATCCGCAATTCAGGCATGCCTTTTTGTGGGGTGAACTTAACGGCAATGCCATGTTGTACGGTGGCTCCGAGGAAGAGTTTGCCAAACTCAGTGTCGGAAACTTTGAAAAGTACGCCCGCAAAAAATATGGCAAGTCGTTTGTACTGAATCACGACGATGCGCAGCCCGTGTACCTGTTTTCAACCCAAGGTGCTTATGTGGGCACCGATGGGGTGGTGCACACCCTGGAGCCGGCTGGTGTTGCGGTTGGGCGGCGCAAGTTGCCCAATCTGGATGCGGAGTCGTGCCAGCAACTGGTATTCAATGCCAGTGAATTTCTGGCGCGTCAGGTCAAGGACAGTGGTGTGTTTGTGTATGGCATGTTTCCGTGTTTCAACAAGGAAATTCCAACCTACAACACCTTGCGTCATGCCAGTTCAACTTACGCAATGATTGAGGCCTGGGAGCTGACCCAAAGTGCCTTGTTGAAGTCTGCAATTGATCGTTCGCTGCATTGTTTGACGAATGATCTCATTAAGCACGTAACACTGAGTGGCGGCATTCAAGCCGCGTTTCTGGTTGACACCGGCAATGAGATCAAGCTGGGTGGCAATGCGGTGTGCATATTGGCCTTGGCCAAATACACCGAGCTGACCGGCGACACCCGGTACATTGAGTTAATGGAACAACTGGCCCAAGGCATAGTGGCCATGCTCAACCCAACTACCCGTCAATTTGTACATGTGCTGAATTATCCCGATCTTTCCGTTAAAGAACAGTTCCGGATTATTTATTACGATGGCGAGGCCGCATTCGCCTTGATGCGCTTGTACAAAATTACGCGCCGCCCTATGTGGCTTCAGGCTGTAGAACTTGCTTTTGAATATTTCATTGAAGCGCGCCACTGGAAAGCAAACGATCACTGGATGAGCTATTGCGTCAACGAGCTCACCCTGTACCGGCCTAAACGCGTGTACTTCGAGTTCGGCATTCGTAACTTTTCGAATCACCTGGATTTTGTCTTAGACCGCATTACCACCTTTCCAACCTTGCTGGAATTGATGATGGCAGCCGAACAAATGCTCTCGCGTTTGCAGGGCATGCCAGAGTTCGCTGATCTGTATGCACAAGTGGATGTCGAGAAGTTTTACCGTGCCATGCACTGGCGTGCGAACTACCTGTTAACCGGGTATTTTTGGCCGGAATGGGCCATGTACTTTGCAAAACCAGACACTTTAAATGGTGCATTTTTTATTCGCCACCATGCTTACCGCGTACGTATTGATGATGTTGAACATTACGTCTCGGGTTTGGTGGCTTACCGGAAGTTTTTGCTCAAGCCAGTGAAGCAATTGAGTGTCTCAAGCATTCGGGAACCTGGCAGGCTGAATTCAAGTATCGAAAACACCCAATTCTGGTTCTTGAATCAAGACATGGGTTTTCAACGATCAGGCGTTGAAAATGCGGCTTTACTTCGCAGTCGTTTGTTTGTTGAAGAATTGAACAAAGCCCCGGTTTTGGTAACCAGTCGCTTTAATCCGCGGTTGCACGAATCCATTCAGGGTTTGAAGGTGGCGTGCAGGTCGATCTACGATTATTTGCAGGATGCCGAAACAGCGCCAGTTGCGCTGAATACAGGGCAGTCAATTGAGCGGAACCCCTTGTGGAAAATAAGCCATGTGGAGGGGCGACGCGACTTCAGAGTGGCAGGTCCCGATGGGCATTTGTTGATGTACGTTGTTCGTCACCCGACAAGCGATGCAATTCTGCACATCAATCATTTTGGTGATGGCCTAAAGCTTTGCAAGGAAATTTTTGACTCTCGCGGGCATCTCAGCTGCATCCAATACCTCAATGACAAAGGTGCACCAACTATCGAGCATTATTTGCGACCCAACGGAACCGTGGCCTTGGTCAAGATTTATCGGACGCACAAGGGCAAGATGACGCTGCAGAACATTCGCGTGTGTGGTGAACGTGGCGAGTTAAAGGCCTCATTCTCAAGCGAGGAGGCACTGATTACCCATGCATTGACCTCCATGTTGAAGCAAGCGGGGGGCAAGCATGTGTTGGTGGTCGATAAAAACCGCTATTGGTACAAACCGGCGATCGCGGCAAGAGATGTGGTTCATCAAACAACACCACACAGCATTGCGGTGGTGCCTGTGATTCATGCACTGCACACTCAGACCGTGCGGGATTTGCATGTCAGCCCTGTCAATTCAAACTTCAAAGACATTCTGGCCGATGTGCAGCAACCCGACGCAATCGTCACTTTGACGAACAGCCAGAAAATCGATATCCAGTCCCGATTTGGTGAAGGACGAATATTTTCGATTGGTCACGCCTATGAGCCGGATCGGTCTGTACCGTCATTTGATCAGCGTGATCGATTTCGAATTGTTTGCATGGCGCGTTACAGTCCAGAGAAAAATCACCAGTTGGCGATTGCCGCATTTGCCAGGCTTACTGAGCGTTATCCGCAAGCAAGGCTGGACTTCTATGGCTTTCCTTTGTCGCCCACCAATCAGCTGGTGATGGCCCTGCGCGAGCAAATTCAGACGCTGGGGCTTGTGCAGAAGGTTCGTCTGAATGGCTGGGTGGATGATCCCGCAGTTCAGTATCGATCTGCCGGATTGTCATTGTTGACCAGTCAGGCAGAGGCATTTTCCCTGACCATCATGGAAAGTCTTTGCCACGCCTGCCCACCTGTTGCCTTCGATGTACCCTACGGCCCTTCACAATTAATCCAACACGCAGGCACCGGCATGTTGGTTCCCTTTGGCGATGTCGATGCTTTGGCGAAGGCAATTGACTCGATTTTTGCAGATCCTGTTTATCATGCCCAGTTAAGCGCACAGGCCTTGCTGGACTCGAATCGTTTTAAACAGGCTGAAGTGGCAACACACTGGCGAGGCCTGTTGTCCTCATTGGGGGTAGGTGAGGTAAGCTCCGTAAAAACATCGCTTGAGTGATCAACAAAGGGCATCATGACTGCAGTTCAAAACGCAATTTCCTTACTCACAGTATTTGACTGGATCGCCGTGGGGTTCTTCGTCATTTGCTTTCGTGGTTACAACTACGTATTTGACGGCCGCAGCCGTTTTGGTCGACATGGCCTGTCGCAAAAAACGCATGAATTTCGAAAGCTGTGGGCTCGTGAAATGCTCGGCCGCAGCAACCGGGTGGGCGACACGGCGCTGATCGGCAACCTGGTCAATAGCGTTACTTTTTATGCCAACACCACCATTTACATTATTGCGGGTTTGTTTGCCTTGCTGGGTACGCTGGATCAACTGGTGAACATCACCAGCGACCTGCCATTTAGCCGCGAGGTAAGCCGTGGTTTGATGGAAATCAAAGTGCTGTTGGTGCTCACTGTGTTTGTGGTGGCCTATTTCAAATTCACCTGGAGCTTGCGGCAGTTCAACCTGCTTACTATTTTGGTCGGTGCTGCGCCCGATGGAAACCCCGACAAAGAGTACAACGAGTCCTATGTGTCGCGCATGGCGAGAATTAACAGCCTGGCAGGGGACGAATTCAACCGGGGCTTGCGGAGTTACTATTTTGGAATTGCATCAGTGACCTGGATGATTCACCCAGGCTTGCTGATGGCCTTCAGTGCCTTGATCGTATTGGTGTTGATCCGCAGGGACTTCTACTCAGAAGCCCTGGAGATCATGTCGAAATAAACCTTGCCGCGAATTACCAGCTGCTGGTTTCGCGCTCGGGGCTGGCACTGACTTTGTGAATGGTCAGGTCGGCACCGTTGAATTCTTCTTCGTCACTCAAGCGAATGCCCACAGTCATTTTCAGCAAGCCGTAGACCACGAAGCCGCCCACCAGTGCGAAGCCCACACCCGCCACAGTACCAATCAGTTGGCTCATGAACGAAACGCCACCCATGCCGCCCAGGGCTTGCTGACCAAACACGCCTGCTGCAATGCCACCAAAGGCGCCACAAATGCCATGCAATGGCCACACACCCAACACATCGTCGATTTTCAAGCGGTTTTGGGTCAGCGTGAACATGTACACAAACAGCACACCTGCAATAGAGCCCACAGCCAGCGAACCCAAGGGGTGCATGATATTGCTGCCGGCACACACGGCCACCAGGCCAGCCAAGGGGCCGTTGTAGGCAAAGCCTGGGTCATTGCGACCTGCGGCCAAGGCGCCCAGCGTGCCGCCCACCATGGCCATCAGGCTGTTCACGGCGACCAGCCCTGAGATGCCTTCAATTTTCTGGGCGCTCATCACATTAAAGCCAAACCAGCCCACGGCCAATACCCAGCTGCCCAAGGCCAAGAAAGGAATGGAGGAAGGCGGGTGCGAGCTGATGCGACCGTCCTTGGTGTAGCGGCCACGGCGTGAGCCCAGCAGCAGCACGGCAGCCAGTGCAATCCAGCCACCCACCGCATGAACCACCACACTGCCGGCGAAGTCCATAAAAGGCGCGCCAAAGCTGGCGGTCAACCATTCCTGAAAGCCATAGTTGCCGTTCCAGACCATGCCCTCGAATATGGGGTAAACCAGACCCACCAAAGCGGCTGTGGCCACCAGCTGGGGCACAAAGCGCGCGCGTTCAGCAATGCCGCCTGACACAATGGCGGGAATGGCGGCTGCGAAGGTGAGCAGGAAGAAGAACTTCACCAGTGAGTAGCCGTTGCCCTCGTTGAGTACAGTGGCGGGTTCGTAAAAACCCACGCCGTAGGCAATTGCGTAACCGATGAAAAAATAACTGATGGTGCTGACCGAAAAATCGGCCAGAATTTTGACAAGCGCATTAACCTGGTTTTTGTGGCGCACCGTGCCCACTTCCAGAAATGCAAAACCAGCGTGCATTGCAAGCACCATGATGGCGCCTAGAAGCACAAAAAGAGTGTCCAGTGCGAGAGTAATTTGTTCCATTTTGGTGAATTTTCAGGTTTATGGTTGAAAGTGGGGCATTAGTTGCAAAAACAATGCCCGCTTTTGAAGCTGATTTTGCACACTTGTGGTGCAAGTTGTTTCGGGTGTGGTGGCTTAGGCCCGAATGTCGAGGCGTCGAAGTGCTGCCAAAAGTGCTTTGGACTGGTTTTCTTCCTGCCGGCATTTGTGTTCCGGGATCAGCAAATTGGTGCAACCGCTCCAGAAGTTTGGCAAGAAGTATGACGTGGTTGGTCGGAGAGCCACAGCCCCACGCAGTGAACTCACCTTCTCGATGCAGTCCTTCAGGTTGGCCACTGCTTGTTTCAGCAAACTTTCCAGATCCGCATGGGGGTGAATCAATCCGATTTTCTGGCAATTGTGCAGTACATGCAACGCAATGTCGCGTTGGGGTTTCAAACGCACCATTGAATAATCCTCGTTGAATTCAAGGCAGTGTTCCAGTTCAATTCCCGGACCAAATTCTGCTTCAATGGCTCGTCGCAACGGTTCGGTTTTCAATTGGTCTGTGGCCATGCCTTCGCTTAGGCCATTGTTCGAGTGGCTACAGAGAGCTTGCGCAATTTGCTCGGCCACCGTGTTGGCCAACACGGCAGGCGTAATGGTTTGCCGCAGCAACTCATCGGCCATTTGTCCAGCCCGGGCTTGATAGTCTGCCGTGGCATAACGGTCTTCAACAACGCTTAATCCCCATTGTCCTGCCACATGGTTCTTCAACGCCTGAACATGGTGAATTTCCAGCTGTTGGGCCAGATTTTCATTCAATCTGGGTTGGTCCTCATGCTTGACCAGTTGTTGCAGGTGTTGTTCCACCAAGCTGTTTTTGGTGCGGGTCAGCACACCAGCCAGCCCGGTTTGTTGGCTGCACAATTGTTGTGTGCACTCAAGAATGTTCAGTGTCTCACCTTCGTTGCACACCCCCAAACCTTGCGCAAGCGCCAGTGCACAAGACAGTTTTTTGTCTGCAGGTATATTGGGGTTGTTCAGTTGCTGCGCAAACAGGTTCAGGTTGCGCCTGGATTCGTTGATGACGAGGGGGGAAAGTTGCTTGGCACTGCAATTGACCCGGGCGTGCAGAAATTCGTTCAGATTGCCCAAGGCCTGTTGCCGTTCAATGCCCACATTGGCATGCTCCCCCAGGAATTGCTGAATGGTTTTGATCGACGTGTTTAGTTGAGTGGTGTAGGCCAGCCGGGTTTCCGGGGATTGCTTGAAGGCAGCCCAGGCAGCGCTGTTTGGTGCAATCGATGGCAGGTCTGCACTTGCGCATTCAGTGGGCAGGGGTTGTGCAGCCTGCGTGGCAAGATTGTTCCAGCCTGTGGAGTTAAAACCTTCGACAGAGTTCGACATGCGCTCAATGTTGGATGGATCTTCATTGAGTGGCGTGAACGAACCGCAGGTTCCATGTCAGGGTGCCTTCAGTGCCCCCCACAAAATTCCAAACAAGTCGTCAAACTGGTCGATCAGCTTGTGGCTTTCCTTGCGCAAAAAATGCATTTGCGCCACGCGGCCGAAGACGCCCATGAACACGTCGAGCAACATCTTGCTGGAAACCGTGTCATTGAACACTCCTTTGTGCTGGCCTTCTTTCAGCATGCCCAGAAATGCGCCCATCAAATCCGGGCTTTCATACACGGGCAAGTCTTGATAGCGGCTGGCGGGTATGGACACGGTCAGCAGCAAAATGACTTTGGGGTGTTTGTCAAAATAGTCCAGCATCACCCACAGGGTTTTGCGCAGGCGCTCACGGTAATCCTCAATGCCCTCCAGGTGGTCGATCATGCGGTTGGCCAACCGGCTAAGCGTGGAGTCCAGCACATAGGCCACCAGTTGTTCTTTGCTGCCGAAGTATTTGTAAATGGTTTGCAGTGAAACATTGGCCGTACGGGCAACTTCAATCAGCGGCACGCTGTTGAAATCGTCGTTGGTGAACAGCTCCAGCACGGCATTTTCAATGCGGTCCAGCGTGGCTTTTCGCATGGTGGCGGGGTTGGCATTCACATCGGATTTGGTGTTGCTTGCGCTTGGGTTCATAGTGACCGGACCCACTTGTTGTGAGTTCAATGGGGTGAATCAAAAGGCGAATCATGTGGTGCTAATGTTGGTTCGGTCAACACTGAATGCCCATGCCCAATGAGAACCACCGTCAACCTCGATGATGAATTATTAACCAAAGCCCAGCAGCTGTCTGGCCTTGGTGAACGAAATGAACTTCTGCGCGAAGCCCTTCGCGCGCTGATACAGCGTGAAAGTGCGCGCAGGCTTGCCCTTTTGGGGGGCAGTCAACCCGAGTTGCAAAATATTCCGCGCAGGCAGTGGCAACTGTGAAAGTGCTTGTGGACACCACGGTGTGGGTTGATCATTTTCATCAGACCGAGCCTCAGCTGGTTCGCCTGCTCAATGAAGGTTGCGTGTTGGGTCATCCATTTGTACTGGGTGAAATGGCGTTGGCCAATCTTCAAGACCGGCGCCGCATACTGAACTGGCTGGCCGACCTGCAACCAACGGTACTGGCTTCGCCCTCCGAGGTGCTTGAATTGATTGAGTTGCGCAAGTTGCATGCACAGGGCCTGGGTTATGTGGACACACACTTGTTGGCCTCGGTGCTGCTGTCGCCCGGGGCTACGCTATGGACTCGCGACATGCAACTGTTGCGGGTGGTTAAGGAATTGGGCTTGCAGCCGCCCATTCAAGACAGGTTTTTCATGCACGACTCGCCCCGTAGCTACACCAATGACGAAAAACGGTAAGCCAAATTACCATATGCATAGAGGTGACACTCTAAAGTAACTTCTTGGGTTGATTGTGCGTTTGCACATCGCCATTCTGGATCGTGAAGAATTCACTAGAACTACGGTAATTTTGATTACCGAATTCCGAAAATCCAGGAGGCACAGATGCCATCGGCACTGATATTTGACGCAGTAAGAACCCCACGGGGCAAAGGTAAGAAAGACGGTAGCCTGCACCAGGCCACACCAGTGTGGTTGCTCAACAACCTGCTGACCGCTTTGCAGCAGCGCAATGACCTCGACACCAGTTTGGTGGACGACGTGGTGCTGGGTTGCGTAACCCCAGTGGGCGAGCAGGGTGCCGACATTGCCCGTACGGCCGTTCTGGATGCTGGTTGGGCTGAAACAGTGGCAGGTGTGACCCAGTCACGTTTCTGTGCCTCCGGTTTGGAATCGGTGAACCTGGCCGCAGCCAAAGTGGGCAGCGGCATGGAAGACATGGTGGTTGCCGGCGGTGTGGAAAGCATGAGCCGCTGGACCATGGGCAGTGATGGCGGCGCGTGGTTCATGGACCCCCGCATCAACGACAAACTCGGTTTCATTCCCCAAGGTATTTCTGCTGACCTGATCGGCACGCTGGAAGGCTTCAGCCGCACCGATGTGGACACCTACGCGGTAGAAAGCCAGCGTCGCGCTGCGAAAGCGCAGGCTGAAGGCCGCTTCAACAAGAGCCGCGTGCCCGTGAAAGACCTGAACGGTTTGATCATGCTGGATCACGACGAATTCATTCGTGGAAATGCCACGGTTGAAAGCCTGGCCACGCTGCAACCCTCATTTGCCATGATGGGCAGCATGGGCTTTAACGCCACGGCCCTGCGCAAGTACACCACGGTTGAAACCATCAATCACATTCACCATGCGGGCAACAGCTCGGGCATCGTGGACGGTGCAGCCCTGGTGCTGGTGGGTAGTGAGGAAGCTGGCCGCAAGGCAGGCATGAAGCCGCGCGCACGTATTCGCGCCGCAGCGGTAATCGGTTCCGAGCCCACCATCATGCTGACTGGCCCAACCCCGGCCTGCTTGAAAGCCCTGCAAAAGGCCGGCTTGAAGGCATCCGACATCGATTTGTGGGAAATCAACGAAGCGTTTGCTGTAGTGCCCATGCAAACCGCGCGCAATTTGGGCGTAAGCCTGGACCGCGTGAACGTGAACGGCGGATCGATCGCCATGGGTCACCCACTGGGCGCAACCGGCGCAATTATTTTGGGCACATTGCTCGATGAACTTGAGCGGCAAGACAAAACCCTGGGCCTGGCCACACTGTGTGTGGGCGGCGGCATGGGTATTGCCACCATCATCGAACGCATTTAATTGGCCGAAGGAGAAACAACAATGAGTGCAGTGAAATTTGAACTCGGTCAGGATGGCATCGCGGTAGTCACGCTCGACATGCCCGGCCGTTCCATGAACGTATTGAATGAAGAATTGATGGGCCCGTTTGCGGAAGCCCTGACCCGCATTGAAACCGATGCAGCAGTAAAAGGCGTGGTGTTGACTTCCGGCAAGCCAGAATTCCTCGCCGGCGCTGACCTGGACACGGTTTACAAAATTACCGATCCACAACAGGCTTTTGATTTGGCAGAAGCCTTCAAAACCCTGTTGCGCCGCATGGAAAAGTGCGAGAAGCCAATCGTGTGCGCGTTGAACGGCACCGCATTGGGCGGTGGCCTGGAACTGGCCATGGCTTGTAACCACCGCATTGCGCTGAACAACCCCAAAGCCAAATTCGGTTTGCCCGAAGTGAAGCTGGGCCTGTTGCCCGGCGGCGGTGGTACGCAGCGTTTGCCCCGCATGATCGGCATTCAGGGCGCGCTGGAAATGATGACTCAGGGCACTGAACTGCGTGTAGAACAAGTTGTGAAGAAAGGCATCGTTCAAGACACGGCAGACACTGTTGAAGACATGATTGCCAAGGCACGCGCCTGGGCAGTGGCCAACCCCAAAGCCTTGCAGCCATGGGACGTGAAAGGCTTCAAGTTTCCCGGTGGCGATTCCAAGCACCCAGCCATTGCGCAAATTTGGGCGATCGCACCGAGCATGGCCAACGCCAAGGCATTTGGTAATTACCCAGCACTAACCCACATTGCAAGCTGCGTGTTCGAAGGCGGTATTACCGACATCGACACTGGCCTGAAAGTGGAAAGCCGTTACTTCGCTGCTTGCGTGTTGTCGCAAGAAAGCAAGAACATGATGAACACGTTGTGGTATCAGCTCAACAGCATCAAGAAAGGCCAAAGCCGCCCAAGCGCACCCGCGAAAAGCAAGGTCAAGAAAATTGGCGTGCTGGGTGCGGGCATGATGGGTGCTGGTATTGCCTATGTGTCTGCGAAAGTGGGCATTGAAGTGGTGTTGATCGATGCCACGCAAGAAGGCGCAGACAAGGGCAAGGCCTACAGCACCAACCTGCTGGACAAAGCCATTGCCAAAAAGCGCAGCACCCCTGAAAAGAAAGAAGCACTGCTGAACCTGATTACTGCCACCACCGATTATTCAAAATTGGAAGGCGCAGATTTGGTGATCGAAGCCGTGTTCGAAGACCGCGCCGTGAAAGCTGATGTAACTGCCAAAGCAGAAGCAGTTATTCCTGCAACTGCAGTGTACGCATCTAACACGTCGACCCTGCCAATCACTGGCCTGGCCGAAGCCTCCAAGCGCCCCAACCAGTTCATCGGTTTGCACTTCTTCAGCCCGGTGGACAAAATGCCGCTGGTTGAAATCATCATGGGTGAAAAAACCGACGATGAAACATTGGCCAAGGGCTTCGACTACGTGCAGCAAATTGGTAAAACACCAATTGTTGTGAACGACAGCCGCGGCTTCTTTACAAGCCGTGTGTTCGGCACATTCCTGATGGAAGCCGCAGCCATGGTGGGCGAGGGTGTTCACCCACGTTCAATCGAAATGGCGGGTCTGGAAGCCGGCATGCCCATGCCACCTTTGGCGCTGTACGACGAAGTGTCATTGAGCCTTAGTTTGCTGATCATGAAGCAAACCAAGAAAGACATGGAAGCCGCAGGCCAAACATTCCCAGAGCACCCAGGCTACAAAACGCTGATTACCGTGGCTGAAAAGCATGGCCGCATTGGCAAGAAAGACGGCAAAGGTTTCTACGACTACACCCCCGCCGGCAAAACCCTGTGGAAAGGTTTGAGCGAAGAATTCCCGCTGGCCAAAGAGCAGCCAAGTTCACAGGAAATTCAAGACCGCTTGATGTACATCCAAGCCAATGAAGCCGCACGCTGCTTGCAGGAAAAAGTGCTGCGTTCAGTGGCCGACGGCAACATCGGTTCCATTTTCGGTTTGGGCTTTGCCCCATTCACAGGCGGTATGTTGCAGTTCATCAACGCCAAGGGCTTGCCCCAGTTTGTGAAGCGTTGTGAAGAGCTGGCCGCCAAGTACGGCGAGCGTTTCAAGCCTGCCAGCATGCTGTTGGAAATGGCCGCTCAAGGCAAAAAGCTGGAAGACAATCTGAATTAACAGGAGCAGTAACCATGGTATTCAAAGCAATCATGAATGGCTTGATCAAAGCCAAAGCCATGCCCCAAATTTCGCCGACTGAGCGCCAAGCGCTTGAAGCAGGCACGGTGTGGATCGACGGGCAGGTGTTTTCCGGCAAGCCCGACTTTGCAAAAATGTTTGCTGAGCCCTATTCAAAGTTGAACCAGCGCGAGCGCGAGTTCATCGACGGTCCAGTGCAGCAATTGTGTGAAATGTGCGATCCGCATGAAATCGCAACCACCCGCGTTATTCCGAAAAAAGCAGTCGATTTTCTGGCCTCAGCTGGCTTTTATTCTTTCCTGATTCCCCAAAAATTTGGTGGTCTGGAATTCTCCGCGAATGCGATTTCCACCATCATGGCAATGATCACTTCGCACAGCCCATTGCTGTCCACTTTGGTGGTGATTCCCAACAGTTTGGGCGCTGCTGAACTGATCAAGCACTACGGCACACAAGCGCAGAAAGAGCACTACTTGCCACGTTTGGCCAGCGGTGAATACCTGCCTTGTTTTGGTTTGACAGAGCCCACAGCGGGTTCCGATGCGGCGTCGATTCTGGCGCGTGGCGTGGTGTTTAAAAACGCCGAAGGCAAAGTTCAAATCAAGCTGAACTTCCGCAAGCGTTACATCACCTTGGCACCTGTGGCCAATTTGATTTCCTTGGCTTTTAAATTGCACGATCCGGATAACCTGCTGGGTAAAGGTACCGACGCTGGTATTACCGTGGCACTGGTACACCGTGGCACGCCTGGCCTGGAAATGGGCAAGCACCACCAGCCAATTGGTGATGCGTTCTACAACGGTCCAATCATTGGTAACGATGTAGTGATCGACGCGGATGAAATTATCGGTGGCGCAGAATGTGCGGGCCAAGGCTGGCGCATGTTGATGGAACAGCTGGCAGGTGGTCGCGCGGTTTCATTGCCTGCCGGTGCAGTGGGTGGTGTGCGCGCAGCAGCGGCCGCTTCGGGTGCTTATGCCCGTGTACGTCAGCAGTTCGGCATGCCCATTGCTGAAATGGAAGGCATTCAGGAAAAGCTGGCTGAAATTGCAGCCATGGCTTACCTCAGTGAAGGGGCGCGTGTGTATGCACTGAGCGCGCTGGACAATGGCGAGCAGCCACCAGTGGTTTCGGCTGTTTGGAAAGCCTACCTCACTGAGCTTTCACGCGAACAAGCAAAAAATGCCATGGATGTAATGGCCGGCGCTGGCGTGATGCAAGGCCCCAACAACGTGATTGGTCGCGGCTATTGTTCAGCCCCGGTTGCAATTACCGTGGAGGGTGCCAACATCATGACCCGTTCGCTGATTACCTTTGGTCAAGGTGCAGTGCGTTGCCACCCCTATGCTTTCAAAATTGCGAACGCACTGGAAGCCAATGACTTGCCCACATTCAGCAGCGCGCTGAAGGGTTGGATTGGTCACATGGTGGTGAACACCAGCCGCTTGGTTGGCCTCACGCTGACCCGTGGTTATCTGGCCAGCACGCCGAAAATTGATGGCGTTACACCTTACCTGCGCAAGCTGGCCTGGGCGTCTTCACGCTATTCATTCCTGACCGACATGGCCTTGATTACTGTGGGTGGCAAGCTGAAAGCACGCCAGCAACTGACCGGCCATTTCGCCGATGCGTTGGGATGGCAGCTGTTGGCAATTTCAACTATTCGTCGCTATGTGGCCGAAGGTGAAATCAAGGAAGACTTGCCGCTGGTTCAGTACGCTTGCGAATACGCCTTGGCGAAAGTGCAAAAAGCATTCGAATCCATTTATGCCAACTTCGGCAACAACGCAGTGGGCTTTTTGCTGCGCACCGTGGGTTACTTCAGCCTGCGCGTGAACCCATTGGTGGGTTCAGGCCTTGATCGTTTGGTGCCCACTGTGGCCAAAACAATCACCAAGAGTGGCGCACAACTGGGCCGCATCACTGGCGATTTGTACATGCCCAAGTTCAACCTGGCCGATCTGGACAGCGACGAAGTGTTGGCCCAAACCACAGGCGTGAAGCGCTTGATGGCCGCATTCCAGGCCGTGCAGGAAGCTGAAGTGGTGCAAATGAAAGTGATTCAGGCGCGCCGCAGCAAGTTGGTGGACAAAGGTTCTGTGCAAGAAATGGCAGAAGCCGCATTGGCCAAAGGCATTATTACAGCAGCCGACAAAAAGCTGCTGGACCGTGCCAACCGCATTAGCCTGGAAGCAATCATGGTGGATGAGTTCACACCGCAGGAATTCTTCGGTGATGAATCAGTGACCTATGCGCCAGGTTTTGAATGTGCCAATGTACCCAATGTTGGCCATGGCTCAGCAGTGCAGGGCGAGCGCTTGAGGGTTGTAAACTCTTAAGACGTGGCGTCCATGTGAACACGTGCCCCGGCTTGGCTTGGGGCACTGTTCGCTTCGACCGGCTTTGCAAGGTTTCCCGGCGGATTCGCAGCGCGGGGCGATTGCTGAAAGCAATCGATGCGAAGACGCCGTGGCGTTTCGCATGCCCCAAGCCAGAAGCATCAAGCCGGATCGAGAAACCTTGCTTAGAGCGAAGCGAACAGTGCCTCAAGCCAGGCAAGGGTCGCCCCTGTCCAAAATCAACAAAGTTATTCACAACCAATCAATCACCGAGGCTGCTACACATGTCACCCATTCAAGACCCCACCTTGCTCGAAGGCATCACCGTGCTGGATTTGTCGCGCAATTTGCCCGGGCCAGCCACATCGTTGATTCTGCAACAGATGGGTGCCACGGTGATCAAGATGGAGCCGCCTCATGGCGACGATGCCAAAAGCATGCCCATGCTTTACGCCGCTTTGAACAGCAGCAAAAAAATTGTAACTGCCGACTTTCGCACGCCTGAAGGCATTCAGGCCTTGAAAGACCATGCAGCCAAGGCCGACGTACTGATTGACGGTTTTCGCCCTGGTGTGATGGCAGACATGGGTTGTGGCTATGACACCCTGAAAGCCTTGAACCCCAAACTGGTCATGTGCTGCATTACCGGTTACGGGCAACAAGGTGCGCTGGCTGAGAAAGCCGGGCACGACATCAATTACATGGCCTTGAGCGGTGTACTCGATGGTTTGCAAACCGCCGAGGGCGACATTCCAGTGCCTGCCGTGCAGTTTGGTGACTTGTTTGGTGGCACTTCGGCTGCTGTGCAGGGTATCTTGGCGGCTTTGCTGAAAGCGCAGCGCACAGGGCAGGGCACTTTTGTGGATGTGTCCATGACCCACAACCTGTGGAAGCAAAACATCATGCCCGAGAGCATGGAGCAAATGTGGATCATGCTCAGCGGCAAACCAGCCCGCCATCAAGATGACTTGCTCAGTGGTGGCCTGGCCTGTTACAACGTCTACAGAACCGCAGACCAGCGCCACTTGGCGGTGGGCTCGCTGGAACACAAGTTCTGGAAAGTGGCTTGCGAGGCCATGGGCAAGCCCGAGTGGACGAATATTCACTGGAGCCGAGGCGCCATGCCCGGCACCCCACCGGCTGTACAAATGCTGGCCGACATGAAGGCTCTGGTTGCGTCCCAGCCCCTGGCTTATTGGGAGCAGGTGTTTGGCAAGGTGGATGCCTGTATTACGCCTGTGCTGACCCGAGCAGAAATCAAGCAGAGGAATTTGCTGCAACTTTGATGCTTTTTCGGCCGGGAAAGTTGCGCCGGTAAATCGAGTACTGCGTCTAAAATCCTGAAATCTTTGGGTTAACTTACGCGATTCTTACCAAAATCGCGGGAAGAATGGTATTGTTGAATTTGCCGGAAGTCTTATACAACACTTATAAAAACCGAGCCCACGCAGGCTCAGCCGGGGAGACATAAAAAGCCACCCAAAGTGGCACCTCCTTGGCCGCATTCGCTCGGTTTACAGGAGATCAGTACATGTCAGCACGTCCCGACGAGGCCGCCCCTAAGGTGTCGCCCGATCAATTCAATGGTTTTGTCAGCAAAGAAGCGCAGGAGCTTTTTGAGTCCCGTTACTGGACGAAAAGTTATCCTCCAGGCGTGTCAGGCGACATGCCTCCCCTGCGTTACACCAGCATGCTGGAACTGGTGGCCGAGTGCTTGAAAAAGTACGCTGACCGCCCAGCTTTCGTTTCAGCGGGCACAGAGTTCTCGTACAAACAGGTCGATGACATGTCCGACCAGTTTGCGGGCTACCTGAAATCCATCGGTGTGAAAGCGGGTGATGTTGTGGCCATTATGTTGCCCAACTGCGTGCAGTTCCCGGTGTGTTTCGTGGGTGCCATGAAGTTGGGCTGCACACTGACCAACGTGAACCCGCTGTACACTGTGCGTGAACTGAACCACCAGTTGAAAGACTCGGGTGCAACCACCATTGTGGTGTTTGAAAACTTTGCCAATACCTTGCAGCAATCGCTCGAGGGTACCCAAGTCAAGAACATCGTGATTACTCAGCTGGGCGACCTGCTGGGTGGCTTGAAGGGCTTCATCGTCAACTTCGTGATGCGCAAGATCAAGAAGATGGTGCCAGCCTACAATTTGCCCCAGGCCGTGCCTATCAAAAAGGCGCTGGCTGCTGGCAAGGGTGTTTCATTCCCCAAGCCCAGCCCCAAGCTGGACGACGTGGCCTTGCTGCAATACACCGGTGGTACCACTGGCGTGTCCAAAGGTGCCATGCTGACCCAGCGTAACCTGATGAGCAATATGGAACAGGGCCTGGCCTGGATGAGCGAAGCAATCGGCAAAGAGCCAATTTGCGTGGTCACCATGCTGCCGCTGTATCACATCTATGCGCTGGCCGTGAACTGCATGCTGTTCATGACCTTTGGTGCCCGCAACATTCTGATTGCGAACCCACGAGATGTAGGCACTGTGATGAAAGTGTTGCGCAAGGAAAAATTCCATGTGATCACCGCGGTGAATACGCTGTTCAATGCCTTCCTGAACAACGAAGAATTCTGCAATCGCGATTTCTCCGACATGAAGTTCGCCATGAGCGGCGGTATGGCACTTCAACAACCCATCGCTGAGCGTTGGTACAAAGTAACCGGCTGCGCAATTTCTGAAGGCTTCGGCATGACCGAAACTTCGCCCGTGGTGACTGTGCCCCCATTGCATGGCGGCGAGCGCCCAGCATTCCGTGGCAATGTAGGTTTGCCGATTCCCGGCACCGAAGTGCGCTTGAAGCGGGACGATGGTTTGTGGGGTGGTTTGAACGAGCCCGGTGAAATTTGCGTGCGTGGCCCGCAGGTGATGTTGGGTTACCTGAACCGCCCTGAAGAAACAGCCAAGACCATCGACAAAGACGGTTGGCTGGCCACAGGTGACATCGGCACCATGGACGAGCAAGGTTTCGTGAAAATTGTAGATCGCAAAAAAGACATGATTATCGTGAGCGGCTTCAATGTGTTCCCGAACGAGATTGAGGATGTGGTTGCCCAGCACCCTGGCGTTTTGGAGTGTGGCGTGGTGGGCGTGCCCGACCCTGTGACCGGCGAAAAAGTGAAACTGGTGGTGGTGAAGAAAGACGCCAGTGTGACCAAAGAAGATTTGATCGCACATTGCCGCCAAAACCTGACTGGTTACAAAATTCCGTCATTCGTAGAGTTCCGCGACGACTTGCCTAAAACGCCAGTGGGCAAAATTCTGCGCCGCGAACTTCGCGACAAACCGAAAGAAACTGCATAAGTTTTCTTCGTGAAATGAAAAAGCCACCTGCGAAGGTGGCTTTTTTTATGCCTTACTACTGCGCTTAGTTGCGCACGTACATTTCAACGCGGCGGTTCTGCGTGCGGCCAGCTTCAGTGTCGTTGGTGGCCACCGGGAAACGTTCGCCCAAACCGGCTGCGGTCAAACGACCACCATCAATGCCCTTGCCCGTCAGGAAGCTGGTCACCGATTGTGCACGGCGTACTGAAAGGTCTTGGTTGTATTGATCGCTGCCGGTGCTGTCGGTGTAGCCGATCACACAAACAATGGTGTTGGGGTTGTCACGCAAGGTGGCAGCAATTTGATCCAGAGTGCCGGCAAACTGGGGTTTGATTGCTGTTTTGTTGGTGTCAAACAAAGCAGCGCCTGGAATGTCCAGCATCACGGAACCATCGCGCTGCTCACGCACTGCAATCTGGCTGCCCACCAGGTAACCGAACAGGCCACCCAAGGCGGCACCACGCACGGTGTCTTTGCCGTCAATGCTGTTGCCCACAATGGCACCGCCAATGGCACCCACTGCAGTACCAATTGCAGTTTTGGTGTTGTCTACTTTGCGCTCAGGCGCTACGGGGCAGCCAGCAACAGCCACGGGTGAACCGGGGGCTGGTTGTTGCGGCGCTTGCGGTTGTTGAAAAACACCGCCACCATTGCTGGCGCAGCCTGCGGCAAACAAGGTAAGGGCGATTGCTGAAAGTTTGAATTTGTTCATGGTGTATTCCTTGAATTTTGTTTTGACCGGTCTTCCGTCTGTTTCATTTTAACGCCTTACCCCATTACAGGTTGACTATAAAAATTTCATGGCGCTACACTCCAACATGCTTAAATCATTAACGATACTTCTTGCTTTTCAGGCTTTGGGCGAGTTGCTCAGTTTCGCCCTGTTTCCATCCATTCCCGGGCCTGTTCTGGGTTTGATCGCCTTGCTGGCATTTTTCTTCATCAAGGGCGGTGTGCCTGCCGATATTCAATCCACGGCCAATGTGTTTACAGCCAACCTGGGTTTGCTGTTTGTGCCCGCAGCGGTGGGGGTAGTCGTTTTTTGGCCGATCTTGGCCGAATTCGGGGTGGTGATCCTGCTGACCTTGCTGGTCAGCGTGGGGCTTACTTTGGTCAGCACCGCTTTTTTGCTGGACAGGCTGGCAGCGCGATTCATGCCTGGTGAAGTCAGCGAAGAGGGCAAGCATGAGTGAATCAGCCCGCCGCGTGCTGGAGCTTCCTGAAATATGGGTGTATCTCAGTGGCAATCCACTCAGCGCTCTGTTTTTGACTTTACTGGCCTATCAAATTGGTTTGTGGTGCTACAGGAAAAGCGGGCAGCATCCCTTCACCAACCCGGTCATGATTGCCGTGTTGTTGTTGGCAGCATTCTTGCAAATCACGGGTTTAAGTTACCAGCAGTATTTTGAAGGTGCCCAGTTTGTTCACTTTTTATTGGGCACCGCCACTGTGGCTTTGGCAGTGCCCATTTACCAAGGGCTCACCGCCGTGAAGGGGCAAACTCTTCGTACATTGGCATTGCTTAGTGTGGCATTGCTGGTGGGTGGTGCTGTCTCAATTGCCAGTGCCCTCGGCACTGCCTACTTGTTGGGGGCCAACCTGGATATTCTTCAAAGCCTGTGGGCGAAATCGGTTACGGCACCGATCGCCATGGGCGTTAGTGAACGCATTGGTGCTTCTCCCACTCTGACTGCCTTGTTTGCAATTGTCACCGGAATTTTGGGTGCCGCAGTGGGCACCTGGTTGTTCAATTCAATGGGCATGAAGCGTTGGTGGGTGCGCGGCTTCACCATGGGCCTTGCAGCACACGGCATTGGCACTGCCCGTGCATTTTCTGTTCACCCCGAAGCTGGGCGCTACGCCAGCCTGGGTATGGGTTTGCATGGCATTTTTGGTGCGCTGTTAATTCCGTGGGCGTTTGGTTTTTTCAGTTAAGGGCAAGCGTAATCAAAAACAGGCCGCCCAGGCTGCCACATACACAGCCCGCATGTCGGGGCTGGCGTAGCCCAGCATTACCAGCAGGGCAAACACCACCAACAGCACTTTTGCCCAGCGTGGCATGAGTGGGGTGTTGGTTTTTGTTGGCTCAGGCGGCTTGTGCTGTGGGTTCATTCGGGGTCGCGCTTTGTTCCTTGATAGGCCAGTTTACCGCAGCGGCAATTGCACTTAAAGCCACGCAAATCCACCACACCAGTGTGTAGCTGCCGGTGGCATCGAACAACAAGCCCCCAAGCCAGCCTCCCACAAAGGCGCCAATTTGGTGAAACATGAATACCAGACCACCCAGCATGGAAAGATTTTTCACGCCAAACATGGCCGATACAGTGCCTGTGGTCAAAGGCACAGTCGACAACCACAGTATTCCCATGCCCGCAGCAAATAAATACACACTCCAAGTGCTTAAAGGTGCCAGCACAAAAGCCACGATGAGCACACCGCGCAGGCCATAAATGCCGGTCAGCAGCATGGGCTTTCTGAATTTGCTACCCCACAGACCAGCAAGGTAGCTGCCCAGAATATTAAACAAACCAATCAGGGCCAACGCTGTACTGCCCGCACTGGCGGGTATGCCGCTATCCTGTAAATAGCTGGGAAGGTGCACGCTGATGAACAAAATTTGAAAGCCGCACACAAAATAGCCCACGCTCAACATGAGAAAGGCGCGGTGCCGAATGGCTTGCCCAAGCGAGGCCCACATGCCCGGTTCTTTGCCTGTTGGTGCTTCCTGATGATTGGCAGCCGTGTTCGGGCATTCGGCACTGCAAGGTGCGTCGTCGGTTTTCAGGGGCTTGGCTTTGGGTTCAATCAATTGCCAGGCCAGTGCCAGGATAATTACTGCAATACACGCGAGAATGGTGAGTGCCGAAGACCAACCTACCTGGTTGATCAGAAACAACCCCCCGGGTAAAAATGCGAACTGTCCCAGTGAGCCCAAGGCCATGGAAATGCCCATGGCCATGCTTCGTTTTTCTGGTGGCATGGCGCGGCTGACCGCACCAAACACCACCGGGAATGTGGTGCCGCTTAAACCCAGGCCAATCAGAACGCCAGCGCTCAAGGTCAGCATGCCGGGGCTTTCAACGGTGGCCATTAAAAACAAACCCAGTGCATACAGTGCGCCACCAAGAATCATGGTGATGGCTGATCCCAAGCGATCTGCCATTCTGCCTACAAAAGGTTGTGCAACCCCCCACACCAGGTTCTGCATGGCAATTGAAAAGGCAAATACCTCACGCCCCCACTCATTGCTCAGGCTCATGGGCTGTAAAAAAAGCCCGAATGAATGGCGTATGCCCAGCGCAATGGTCATGATGAAAGCCCCGCACCACAGCACGGTGAGGGGGGAAACTGCCTTGCGGGAGGTCAATTGCATGGTGTGCGCTAATTAAGGTTTGATGTAGGCAAAGCCCTGTTGGGTTTGCAGGTCGGCCACGCGCACCACGCCAGATGGCGTGAATGTGGCATCCAGTACAAATTGGTCTTTGTTCAACTTTCGGTTTTTCAGGGTGATTTCACAAATTTCAAACACCACGCCGCGAGCAGTGAGTGCGCTCACCAGCGGGGCGTATTGAGTGCCCGTTTCCGCGTGTTTGGCGCCTTCAAGCAAAAAGTCCACACCATTGGCATGGGTTACTACGATGATGGTGGTTTTCGGTGACACATCCAGGTGGTTGCGAATGTTGCGAAGGGCCTTCAATGGTTGCTCTGCGCCATCAATGTGATAAACCACCTTCGAAGTAATGTCCTGCGTGTTCATCCGTTTTACGGGTGCCGATTCTTGCGCATGCAAGGGGCCCGAGAACAACAAGCCTGCGGCAAATGCTGCCAGAGTATTTCTGATCAAAAGCCAAGTCATTTTTGCTCCTTGAGTGTCGGTTAACCCTGCCTTATCCCACGGAAAGGTGGGGTCGGTGAGGTGACTCCTTAGAGGGATGTTTAACCCATCCTCCGTCCGGATACTGAACTGTACCGAATTGGAATGGATGAGCAACATCATGAAACACAACACCGTATTAAACACCGCTTTGGCAGTGAGCAAAATTGGTGTTTACGCGGCTGTCGCCTTTAGTGTCGTGGCTTGCTCATCACTCAGGCCGTTTGAGCAGGAAGACGAATTTCGGGCCAAGTTGAAAGCACCGGAAATTACGGGCGCCAATCAGGTGGCCCCCCAGGTGACTTTGCCAATTGAGCGTTTGCCTTCTGACACTTTCTGGGTGCGCCCCCGGATTTCCGAGGGTGAATTGCCAGATCGCAGTGTGGATAATTTGTCGGTGACGGAGCGCGGTTTGTTTGATGTGCTGCAAATTATTTTTGCAAGCACCAACATGCCATTGAGTTTTGAGGGTGGGGCGGATGCAGCGTCCCGATACGGGGTGGTCACGCTAAACAACTTGAGCGGCACTTTGCCACAAGTGATGAACAAGTTGGGCGAGATCATGGGGTTTTTCTGGACAGTGACCGATTCGGGTGTGCTGAGGATCATGCCCGAGCAACAGTTTGTTGTGACCATGCCGCCTGTGCTGAATGAGGACAGCATGGCTGGCATTACCAACACCATGCAGTATCTGGGGGCGCGAGACGTGTACCTTGACCGCATCAACAGGTCCCTGGTGTTTCGCGCAAACCGTCGTGCCTTGAATGACATTCAGAATTATCTGGAGCGGGCACGGGCCACACGATCCCTGATTGTGTACGACATGAATGTGTTGCAGGTTGATCTGAATGACAACAGCAATATGGGCGTTCGGTGGGAATTGTATAAAACCGGAAACGGAATTAACGCCGCACCTGATTCGGCGCTTGCGGGAACCTCCAGTACTGCTGACCGGATTACCCAGTTGACTCGCACCGCGTCTGGAATCGAAACACTCATTTTTGGTGAAAATTTTTCCACCAATTTTTTGATAGATTTTTTGAAATCGCAGGGTGATGTCAAAACTTTAAGTCAGCCAAAAATTGGATTAATGAATGGCACGAATGGCAATATTCGTGTGGGCCAATCCACCACATTCGTGTCGCGCGTTGGGTCGCAAATTGTGAATGGTGTCGCGCAATCCACTGCTGACACGCAAAACTTGCGTACAGGTCTTGAAGTGTCGCTTACGGGCGAGGCGCACGACTCTACGATCTACACACGTATCAATATTTCGATTACCGAGCTGCTGGCGTTAAGAAGATTCACTGCTCTCGGTGTTGATTTGAATTTGCCCGAAGTGGCAGACCGTGAGTTGAAAACCCAGGTTCGATGTCGACCGGGAGACACCATTTTGCTGGGTGGTATCACCGTGTCGAGAGCTCAAGATGATTTTCAAAGTGGCTTGGGTACACGCAGCCGTACCGAGAGTACCAAGCAAACTGAACTGGTGGTGACGATTCGACCGCGCCTGTTGTTGTTCGGGGAAGTGGCCAAGGTCGACGAGCCAGCTGTAGCCCCAACAAATACCAACAGCAGCCAAGAGTCTCCGGCACCCATCAAACGTCGCATTGAACCCAAGCCGGTTGTGGGTGTGGAGCCTGTGGCGGCCATGGGAGTTGATCGCCCATTGCGTCTGTCTACCAGCTTGGCCGTGTTGCCCGCGCCAGTACAGATGATCTCCAAGCTGACACCGTATCAGGAGTAGCCATCCATGCTGATTAATCGATTGTTCGTTATCAATCCCGTTCGCTGGGGTGTTGTGGCCATCGCACTGTTTGCCTGCGGTGCAAATGCGTGGGCTCAGCAAAGTATTGCCAACCCTTTGATTCGTCCTGCCTTGATGCAGGGTACGCCTGCGGGTGCAACCTCGACCGAGGCCAATTCCGCAGCAAGCACCCGGCAGCAAACCGAGGCCTCTGCAACCGGCGATACTGCGGAGTTGCGCAGGCAGGCTGAGCGTCGAATTACGCAGGAAGATTTGAACATACGCCAGCAGGCCTTGAATTCTCCGGTGTTGCCGGTTCCCTTGGTGAACCTGTTCGCCAACATGCAGGTAACCGCACATTTTCAGGGTGCGATCGTGATGCGACGGGTTGACAATGAAGTGCTTTCTGCACAGTCAGTCCAGGTTTCACAGACCAGTGCCAACTCAGCCGCTCGCGGCGGTGAAGGGGCATCGTCCGTGGCCACAGCCCCACGGATTGTCTCGCGCTCGTCGGCCGCTTTGAGATTGCGAGTGGGCAAAACAGAAAATGTCAGTGGCTATCTTCTGCGTGCCAAGGTGGAAGGACAGGACATTACCGTGGATTGGTTGAGTGACGGCGGTGTGTGGGTAAATGTATTTTTTGGTGCGCTGGAATCCAGTGCGGGTGGCGTTCCCTTGGTGCCCAGCGACTCGCAGTTGCTGAAAGTTGAGACTGAGCAGTTCAAACACCTGGTGCCTGTGTTACGCACTCAAACTTTTTCTCCATCCGGTACTTTGGGTGGACAGCCCGGAGGAAACTTCGGTTCAGGCTTCGGTGGGGGCGGATTGGGCGGAGGCTTTGGCGGAAATTCCGGGTTTAACAACCAGCCTGGTTTCGGCACGGGTTTCCCCAACTGAGGAATGAATGCGATGAAAGCACTTGAAGCCGATTTGATGCAGGCCGGGCTGGATGATCATCAGCTTAATTTGCTGCGCCAACAACACAGCCATTTGCGCAGCGAGGGTCGCGCAGCGGAAATGGGGAATCTGGCCTTGCGGTCCCGATTCCTGAATCTGGACGATTTGTCGGACAAGAGCACGGAGGAGGACTCCAACGTCATTGGTGATCATTTCACCTTGCAAACCATTTTGCCCCTGGAGTTTTGCCGGCGTTTTGTGTGCGTGCCAACCGAGTTTTCCAAAGGAGTGTTGACACTGCGCTGTGCCCAGCCGTTAAAGCCTGCCCAGCAAGAGCGCATACGTCAGATTCTGCGCGCACCGGTTTCCGCATTGAAATTTCTGCCCGCCAGTCGACAGGAGGTTTGCGATCAATTGATGCGGATCGAGCAGTCTGGTTCAGTGAATGGTTTGATTACGGTTCTTCGTCACGAGGGCCTGGAGGCGGGGCGTTTGCGAAGTCTGGTGTACGCCGTGTTGAAAGAGGCCTTGTCACTTCGTGCCAGCGACATTCATCTGAGCAGAAAAACCGATCCCGATGCATGGATCGCATACCGGGTTGATTCCGTCATGCGGCAAACCCATCTGCTTCCTGAACTCCTGATGCAGTCCCTGGTTGCGCGAATCAAGATTGAAGCAGGCATGGATGCCTCAAACAGTCGAACTGCGCAGGACGGCCGGCTTACCGTGGAGCACGATGGGCGGGTTGTGGACTTTCGCATTTCCACTCAGCCATTGGTGGATGGCGAATCGGTCGTGTTGCGTGCGCTTGATGCCTCCCTGTTGCCCAGTTTGAATGCATTGTTCCCCGGTCAGCCCAGAATGACGTCGCTGATCCGGAGCATTACCAATCAAACCGGCAAAACCGGAGGCCTCGTATTTATTTCAGGCGCCACAGGTTCAGGCAAAAGCACCACTCAATACACCATGGCGTGTGGCTTTCGTCGTGACGCCATGAATGTCATCACGGTAGAAGATCCGGTGGAATACATTTTGCCTTTTGCAAAGCAGATCCAGCTTCAGGCCCTGATCAAGCAAAAAGCAATTGAACTTGAGCGCTCGATTCTTCGTCAGGATCCAGACATTCTGATTTTTGGTGAGGTTCGTGATGCCGATTCCGCCCGAGCTGCCCTTGCATTTGCAGAAAGCGGTCATCTGGTGATTTCCACCATTCACGCCAACAGCGTGTTGCAGGTCAGTGAGCGTTTTCTCTCCATGATTGATCCTGCCCATCGGGCCGATTCCGAATTTCTGCTTGCCCATTTTCTCAGGGTTGTGATTCACCAACGTTTGGTTCGTAGGCTGTGCTCATGCGCACGCCCCTTGACCGCTGACTTGATTGAAGGCGTCCAGGCGCAGGCATTGCGCTTGACTGGTGGGTTGATTCAGCCGCGGGAAGGCCTGCGACACAAGGTGGGTTGTACCCGCTGCGCAGGTCTGGGTTATTCAGGCCGGGTTGCTGCGCATGAAACTTTGCATGTTCCGGCTGACGAAGGCATGCGGGGCCGTTTCGTCAAGGCCTTCAAGAACCACAATC
Organism: Limnobacter alexandrii; assembly: GCF_005871185.1. Classification (GTDB taxonomy): domain Bacteria; phylum Pseudomonadota; class Gammaproteobacteria; order Burkholderiales; family Burkholderiaceae_B; genus Limnobacter; species Limnobacter alexandrii. The sequence continues at coordinate 55,879 of NZ_SWKN01000006.1, read as the reverse complement.
TGGAATTGCCAGTGGATTTGCACACAGAAAACGGCGTGGAGTACACCAGCAGGCTTCAAACCTTGCAAACCCTGATGGATCAGGGGCTCGTTGATTGGCCCAGTGTGCTTCAGGCGCTCGGCGTCACTGGAGACTGAGCATGTCGATTTCCAACTTCCGCGTGGAGTACCTTGCCCCCCAAATGCTGGATGCCACAGCCCGTCCCGATGAAAGACTGAGTGGGTACTTTCGGCATCAACTGGTGATCACGGCATCCCGAAAACGTGAAGCGATCCAGCAGGTCATCGACCGTGGTGGTGTTGTGCTGGAGGTGTTTGAGCTGAAAGCAAAAAGTCGCCTCTCCCGCCTGTTGGGTTCCAAGGTGAGCCGCAGTTACAAACAGAAATTTTTGCAGGCGCTGGCCTTCAATGTGCGCTCCGGTTTGTCTCCCGAGAAAGCCCTTGAGCAAGTGATTCTTGGTGAGCTTGGGGAGCCGCGTTTGGCGCTTAACCAGGCTTTGAATGCCTTGCGTCAGGGATTTGGATTTGTTGCTGCGGTTGAGTTGCTGAATTGGTTCGATGACTCCACCCTGGCGGTGTTGAGTGCCGGTGAGGCAGCGGGCCAATTGAGCGAAGCGCTCGAAACTGCGGTGAGCTTTTACGAAAAGGGTTCTGCAACATTGAAGCTGATGTTTGGTGCTGTCACCTGGACAGCGCTTGATTTGATCATGGCGGTGTCCACGGTGGTGGGCATGCGGTTTGGCCTGATTGAACAGTTGAAAACCACGCCGCTGGTGAGTGAAGACCCGGCAAAAGTGGCCCAGTACCAAAGTTCCCTGGCACTGGCTGAGTGGGTTAACAATGGTTTGCTCGCATTCTCCTTTGTCTTTTTTCTGGTGCTGCTTTACTTCACCATGCTGGTGCTGTCGCCCGATCAAAAAACTCGCACGCAGGCATTTGGCATGCTGGAAAAGGTACCTGTGATCGGTGAGTTGCTCATTTGCTCGGGCGTGGCTGCGACCACCCGTGTGCTGGGTTCACTGCTCACAGGCGGAGTGGCGTTCCTCAACGCGGTCCAGATTGCCCGCAAGGGCACCATCACACCCACTGTGTCACTGTTCTGGCAAACCATCACGGATCGCAGCGAGATCGGCGAACAGCCCGCTGTGGCGTTCAACCATCCTTTACTCGACAGCAGTGAAAGGCTGTTGATTCGCGCACACAAAGACCAGGCTCAATTGGCCGAGTGTTTGGCCTCCATTTCCCAAACCAGAGATGACAAGGCCAACAGTGCAGCGAGGCGTTTTGCAGTGATCGCTTTTGTGGCCTCTCTGGCCTATTCAGGAATCGCGGTGCTGTTCAGTCTGGCGGTGGTGTACCTGCAAAACGAAGTGGTGTTGTCGGGAGCGTAAAACATGGAATCCATCAATCTGAAAAACATTTATTCCAATCTGATCGCCGGTCGTTTGCCAGTCGGGGGTGGTAGTGCGCAGAAGGTGGTCATGAACCAGGCCTATGCGATTTTGGGTACACACCGTTTGCACACTTATTACATTGAGCGGGCCGGGCATGTGTACTACTTCGCCATAGAAAGCGCCTGTCTCAGTTCGGCACCAGGTTTCAGCCTGCCCTTTGTGGATGTACTGCCTGGCGGGCCCTTGCATGTGGGCGATGCAATCTATCTGTTGAATGGCACCGATTATGCCGCCGCACTCATCATTGAGGGCGGTAGCTTGCGTCTGTTGTGCAACGACGCCGAAGTGCTCAAGGATTTTCTGATTGGTCTTGATTTGCAGGTGGTAGAAATCGAGCACAAGGGAGGAAAGCCACTGAGCAGCATCCCTCAGGCGATTCAGGGGATCACCGAACGTGTCAGTGCCATGCTCATGAAAGGTTCCATGGGCGTACTCATCTCCGCATCGCTGGTGTTTTTGGGTGCACAGGCAGCCAGTGCCTACACCAACAGTCAAAGTGCCAAAGGTTTGAATGCGCGCGCTGTGGAGAATGACTTGAACGCCACGTTGGTCAAGCTCAGTGTGCAGCAGCCTTTGGCGCGGCAAATTTCGAGGATACAAAAAGTATCGGCCACGGTGGTGCGCTCGGGTGGATGGATCGAAAAATACCAAATGAAAGGCGAGAACGATGAGTCCTTTGAATTGGTTCTACCCAGTTGGGTGAGTCAGGATTATCTCGATTCGCTTGGGCGAGATGTGGTCACCGATCTCAGGGATATGGAAGGTTTGCTGACTGTACGTAAACAAGGCAAGAAGGAGTCGCTCAAGTGAAACTGGATCTGAAAAACAACAGTGCAGTGTGGATCACCGAGGCATCCCGTTTGATGGGTTTGGCCCCTATGTTTGCCATGATGTGTGCCGTGGTCATGCTGGTCCTGGCGGTGTTCTCGGTCAATGATCTTTTGCAAGCCACCGGGACGGAAAAGAAGAGTCAGGAGCTGCCCGAATTCAGTTTGAAAAAAGTGCCTGTTGGCAAAGCGGTTTATGAGGATTACGCGCGAGTGCTGGGTCGACTCAGTCCCGATGTTCGAGTGGTTGCAAACCGGGACAGCATTCGAATTGAAATTGCTGACCCGTCGAAGTATGCCGAGTTCATGTATGTGCTGAACAGCATTCAGGGGGTATCAAAGGATGTGGTGTGGCATGCAGATGAAATCTGTTTGGCGGGTTGCACAGGGTCTGCGTCGTTGGCCACTGTGAAAGGGATGACTGAGAAAGTTGAGGTTAAATTGAGGGGGCAAGGTGATGAATGAATTGAATCAACATGAAGAAACTTCGGACAGCCACACTGGCTCGATGAGCACACCTTTTGCAAAGCAGACGCTTGCACTGGGCTTGGCAGCGGTGGGGCTGGTGGGTTTGGTGTCCTGGGCGGGATGGACTGCCTTTCAAGGGCCTTCGAGTTCGGGTGTTTCTCCTGTGGCCAGCGCCTTTGCGGCAGGCGACTCGAATGGTTCGCCCGATCGCGAGGTGGCAACCATCAATGGGGTGAGTATTACGGAAATGGAGTTGGGCGGCATGCTGCAATCCGGAGTGGATCGAGCAATTGTGGTTGACCGCTACATCAACAAGGTGGTGGCCGCTGAGCGTGGCCGCGAGCTGTATGTGGAGGAGGCCAAGGCGGCCTTGCGCGCTGCAGAGCGTGAGGTGCTGTCAACGCTGTACACCACCAAACGCATGGATGAATTGCGCAAGGCGGTCACCGATGAACAGGTAAAGGCTTACTACGACGCCAATGTGTTGGACCAGAATTTCCAGCAGTGGAAGATCAGCTATTACCTGAGCACTGACCCCAACGATGTGCAGGACACGCTGGCCAAGTTGAAAAAGGGCGAGAAAGAGGCGCTCGACCAGTTAAAACCCCTGGTGGAGCAGGGTGACGGCTATGCCGTTGCACAGGCCTTGCCTTACAACCTGGGCCGTGTGGTTTCGAAAATGAAAAAAGGAGAGTTCAGTGAGGTGCTTCAGTTGCGCAATGGTCTTTTGATTCTGAAAGTAGAAGACATGAAGCAACTGAAAAAACCCACTGTCGAGGAATTGAAGCAAGACATCGTTCAAGCCCTTGCTTTGGAAAAATTCAATGCCGAACTTGAGCAAGCCCGCAGGCAAGCCAAAGTGGAATTGGGTTGATGAACATGGTTTGAACATTAGGTAATTCAGGAGAACATCATGAAGTCGATTTTATATTCCGCCCCAGGCCTGCGTCAGCGAAAGCAGTCGGGTTTCATTCAAGCAGCCCTGTTGTTCGGTATTGCATTAATGACCGCTGTGTTGGGTGGTTTCGCATTGGCTAACCGCAGTCCCACCTCTCAAACCGATGTGGAACAAGCCAAGGTGAATGCATCTGTCATTCTGAAACAGGCCAGTGACCTGCGCGATGGCGTGGCTCGGTACGCCAGTGATTTCGGTTCGTCTGCGGTTACTTCAACACTTGATTTTTCAAACACCACCGATCAGGGTTTGTTTGATCCAGTGGCTCGTTACGCATCACCTCAAATCATGCCAACCACCGCGTTTGCAGCCGGCGAGGACACCACCATCAAACCCCCAACAGCGGCCTCGGCGGGTCACTGGTACATCAACAAAGTAACAGCGGGCAACGCATTGGCCACTGGTGATGAAGATCCCATGGTGATTCTCCCGGGTTTGCGTGCAGATGTGTGCGGTCGGGTAAACACCCTGCTGTATGGCAGTGACACCATTCCTGCAGCGGGAACGGCGTTGTCGGTGTGGACCACCGGTACCACTGATGGCGGTATCTCTGGCTTGGCTGGCGTGGCAGGATGGCCCGAGGGTTGCGTCGCCACCAGTGACAACAAGCACGTTTATTTCAAAGTGGTTCAGGAAAACTGAAGTTCATCCAGTGTAAAAAGCCCGCGAACCAGCGGGCTTTTTTTATGCGCGGTCTCACCAAAGCAAGGGATGTTTGGTCACGACAAACCACCCGTTAACCCGGTATGCACACAAGTCTGTGCAGTCATTCGAGGTGGTGTTTATTGTGAAGTTCAAAGGTTCTCGACTACAAAGCGGATTTATCGCTTCCTACATTTTGTACGGCATCGGATTGCTGGCGATTGTGGGCGCAGCTTATGCACGTCTGAACACCAGCACCGAACAAGGCAAGGCAGTGCAGAACAACGTGGACGAGGTGTCTGTTCAGTTGGAAGTGATCAAAGGAAAAATCATGTTGTGTGCCGCGGTGTATCCGGATGGTGACCATGGGCAATTCAATGCACGGCATGCTTACCCTGCACCCTCCGGGGCAGGCAATCGGGCCGCAATTTCCGCAGTGACTTGTCCAACTCCAGGCGGCCCATTGGCCTTGGGGTTGATGCCCGATGGTATTCCCATGCCTGTCAGCCCGCCGGATTTTAACGAATGGGTTTATGAGCACACGGCCGCCGGAGGTATACGGCTTCGGCTTGAGCCTCGTGTCAATGGTGGGGCAGCGGCCACGCGTGCGCGTTTGCTTCGACAGTTTGAAGACTCGGTGACCGCCGATGGCGATGATTTGGTTTTTGCGGTATTGAACTAGAGGTTTTTATGAAAAAACACTGTACCCCACTCAACGCTGCAGATTTCAAGCCCAAAACGTTGGTGCTGGCGGTAAAAAAGGCGCTGCCCTATCTGGTGGCCCTCAGTCTGGGCGCAGCGGTGGTGTCACCTGCCGTGGGTCGCTCTGGCGACTCTGCGGCAGCTTTTACCGCCACCCAGTTGATTCGCCAATTTACGCTTAAAAACACAGTGGCCCAGGTCAGTCAGGGTATGCAAGGCAGCGTACAGGAGGTCAATGGAGTGCTGCGCGCCGTTGGCATGGGCGGGGCTCCCAGTGGCTACCCAGTGGACATGGGTTCAGTACCATCATCAGCCAACTTGCCACAACGCGATGGTGCGGGTCGCCCACTGGGTTATTGCGCTTGGGACAACAGTTCGTCTGCGTCCAACGCCAGTTTTCTCGCCGGTCTTGGTATCCCCAGCCCTTTGGTGTACGCCGTGGTATCACCCGGCTTGAATGGCAGCATGGAAACCTCTTGCGCCCACATTCTCAGCACAAGAACCGGGTTGGGCGACGATTATGTACAAGTGACCGCGCCTTCACAAACTTCATCCAGGCAATTCAGAAGTGCAGTGGGTACCTACGCCGACCTGGCCGGTATGCCTGCGGAAGAGGGCGATATCCGACTTGTGCTGGAGAACAACAGGCTATATAGCTACGTGGGGGGGGCATGGCAACCTGTAGACGGCAGCCGGTTCAGCGACGACTCGGCAAGCAATGGGGTTGGTGCCATTGCATACACCACGGGCAAAGTCACTGTTGCAGATTTTCAGGCGGCCAGTGCAACCATTAGCGGTGCACTGGCGGGTAGCACCGCAACATTCTCCAGCAGCGTCACCGCCAACAGCTTCGTGGGCAACGGTGCAGGGTTAACCGACCTGAATGCCAGCAATATTTCCAGCGGTGTGCTGGGTGCAGCATTTGGGGGTACCGGTGTAGATGGCAGCGCGGCTGCTGCTGGCAGCCTGCTGATTGGAACTGGCGCTGGATATGCGTTGGGCAGCATCACTGCGGGCGACGGCATTGGCATATTGAATGGCGCAGGTAGTATTACCATTTCCAACACCGGAGTACTGAGTATTGCGGGCACAAGCAATCAGATCACAGCCAGTGCTGCAAATGGCGATGTGGTGCTTAGCCTGCCGCAAGACATTGCCACCACCAGCACGCCCACATTTGGTGGGCTTGTATTGAATGGTGGCTTAAATGGTACCAGTGCCACATTCAGTGGCGCTGTTGCAGCGTCCCGAATGGATGTTGGAACATCCGCTGGGGTTGCAAACATCAACACCATTATTGGCGTCAACGCCATGCCGGGTGTGCAAAGCGGTAGCGGTGGAAATACGGTGGTGGGTAACAACGCATTGTCGGCAAATACTACGGGCTATAGCAATGTTGCTGTGGGTTCCAGTGTTTTGCAAAACAATACAACCGGTTTCGACAATACTGCTGTTGGTTATTCCAGCCTGCGGTTCAACACTACAGGTTCAAACAACTCGGCGTTTGGTCGTGATGCCTTACGTTCCAACACCACAGGTTCCAACAACTTAGCGTTTGGTCCATATTCCATGTTTTCCAACACCACAGGTAGCGATAACGTTGCTGTCGGCCCTTCTACTTTGGGCGCCAACACAACAGGTTTCTGGAACATTGCCGTGGGTACATTTGCGCTGAATTCCAATACCACGGGTGCCCAAAACACGGCCATCGGCCTAGCTGCTTTGGGTGCCACCACAACCGGTTCCGCCAACACTGCCGTCGGCCCTTTTGCCTTGAACGCCAACACCACAGGTAATTTCAATTCGGCGTTTGGTGTAAATACTTTGCGTTCCAACACCACAGGTATTTCCAACTCGGCGTTTGGTGTTGATACCATGCGTAACAACACCACAGGTTCGGGCAACGCGGCGTTTGGTAATGCTGCCATGCGTTTCAACACCACGGGTACCCACAACACAGTAGTGGGAGCGGATGCGCTGTATTCCAACAGCACCGGTTCGTTCAACGTGGCCATGGGTACGTATGCCATGTTTTCCAACACCACGGGTAACGAAAACGTTGCCATTGGCCGTTCTGTTTTGGGCGCCAACACAACAGGTTTCGCCAACACAGCCGTGGGTATGGAGGCTTTGAATTCCAACACCACAGGGGAAAGGAATGTGGCCATGGGTCATTACTCCCTTCGCGCCAACACAACGGGCCTTCGAAATGTGGTGATCGGTCAAAGCGCCTTGCGCGGCAACACCACAGGCTCCTACAACGTGGCATTGGGCGACGATGCAGGGTATGCAAACTCAGTGGCGAATACTGCGAATGCAAACACCACTGGCAGCAACAACACCTTTCTGGGCTCTTATGCTTTACCCAGTGTGGCCACTCCGCTTAATTTTGCAACAGCCATCGGTTCGGGTGCATTGGTGGGTACATCCAACACCCTGGTGCTGGGTCGCACTACAGACACTACGGTGATTGGTTCCACAGGCAAAGCCACGAGCGGCATTTTGCAAAACAAGATTCTGCAGGTGACTGGCGATGTGGGCGTTACCGGCGCATTGACCATTGGCGGAACATTCACAGCCACGGGTTTTGCTGGCAATGGCTCGGGTCTGACCGACCTGAATGCGGACAACATTGCAACAGGTATTTTGGCGGTGGCTCGTGGGGGTACTGGTGTTGACGGTTCCGCAGCGGCCAATGGTACTCTGCTGATTGGCAACGGCTCTGGATATACCTTGGCCAATATTCAGGGTGTGGCCGATCAAATCAACGTGACCAACGGGTCGGGTAGCATAACCTTAGGCTTGCCGCAAAGTATTGCAACCACCAGTGCGCCTACCTTCAGCGGCATGGTGCTAAACGGTTCCTTGGCTGCGCAAGACGCAAATATTGTAGGCAACCTGAGTACAGGGCGATTGATTTTTACCAATAGCGTATCGAATGTGCTGATTGGTCAAAACTCACTGAACAATCCAGAAAGCGGTTACTACAATATTGCGATTGGCGACTATGTGATGCCTGGGAACATCTCTGGGTTCAAAAATATCGGCATAGGCAACGGCGCTCAAAATTGTAACGAAACCGGCTTCGGTAACATCGCCTTAGGTTATGAAACCTTGAATTGCCTGATCAGTGGCGATTTAAACACGGCTGTAGGCACTTCGGCCTTGTACTCTACGGATGGCCTTGGCAACACGGGTATTGGTGGGCGTGCCATGAGCTCAAATTACACAGGCAACGAGAACACAGCACTCGGTTTTTACGCGGGTTCTCAGCGCGGGAATGATTATGCTGCTCGCCAACGTTACGGGAGTAATAACACCTACTTGGGCTCGTATGCTCACCCCACCCTAGACAATCTTTCGTACGCGACTGCGATAGGCTCAGACGCCTCGGTGAGCACCAGTAACACCCTGGTACTGGGCCGCACCACAGACACTACGGTGATTGGTTCCACAGGCAAAGCCACGAGCGGCATTTTGCAAAACAAGATTCTGCAGGTGACTGGCGATGTGGGCGTTACCGGCGCATTGACCATTGGCGGAACATTCACAGCCACGGGTTTTGCTGGCAATGGCTCGGGTCTGACCGACCTGAATGCGGACAACATTGCAACAGGTATTTTGGCGGTGGCTCGTGGAGGTACTGGTGTTGACGGTTCCGCAGCGGCCAACGGTGCCCTGCTGATTGGCAACGGCTCTGGATATACCTTAAATACCTTGACAGCGGGTGCTGGTGTTTCGGTGACAAACGGTGCCGGGTCTATCACCATCACCAACACTGGCGTGACCCAATTCAATGGCCGCACCGGTAATGTTACTTTTGCCCAAAGCGATCTTTTGGGCGTGATCGAATCGAGCGATGGATTGAACATGTCAATCGGAACGTTTGCGGCATCAATGACTGCGGGCGGTGATGATAACGTTGCAATCGGTCGATATGCTCAAGCGCAACGCGGTGCATTGGGTGTCAACAATACTTCCGTCGGCGCCAGTGCATTAAGAAACCTAGTTTCTGGTTCAGCGAACTCTGCATTTGGTGCTTATTCTCTAAACAATGCGACTGGTTCTCGAAATAGTGCGTTGGGCAACTCTGCACTCCGCAATTTGATTAGTGGAGACGACAACACAGCCATCGGTACAGACGCTGCTGTGTCCCAAACCAGTGGATCAAGAAATGTGGTTTTGGGCAGGTCCAGTGGTGTGAATTTGACTACTGGCAACAGCAATACATTCCTCGGTACCAACTCTGGTTTGGCAGACACTACGCAGCAAAATTTTGCAACTGCAATTGGTGCGGATGCACTGGTGTCGAGCTCAAACACCGTCGTGTTGGGTCGTACTACTGATACCACAGTGATTGGTTCCACAAGCGATGATGGCAGTGGAAACCGTTTGCAAGTCACCGGCAATGCAGGCTTTTCGGGCAATGTAGATCTGGGCTCGATCAGTGTACTGGGTGTGCCGGCACAACTGGCCTTTCGGTATGCCAGTGACACGGGTTCAGCCTTTTATTCGGAGCCCAATCTTGGCTTGGGCCAGGGCGCTTTGTCCAGCCGCAAAAGTGCGGGCAATGTGGCGATCGGTGACGGTGTGTTGGGGCAAATGAACACACTGGGCTATGGCGATGAGTCAGGCTCCTGGAATACCGGCGTGGGCTATCAGGCTTTGTTCAGCAATGATTATGGCGATGAAAACACCGCAATCGGTTACCAGAGTTTGTACAGCAACACTTCGGGTTATTACAACACGGCTGTAGGTTCTCAGGCCATGTATTCCAATACGACCGGCGTACGCAACGTGGCAGTTGGATATGCAAGTTTGCTCAGCAACACAACTGGTTACAGCAATACTGCAGTGGGTAATCTGTCCATGCGTTCTAATACAGAGGGTTTTGACAATACTGCCGTTGGTCGATCAAGCTTGCGCGATAACACGACGGGTGTTCGCAACACTGCTGTGGGTGCCAGTGCATTGTCGTTCAACACCACAGGTGGACACAACGTGGCGGTTGGTCCATCCAGTATGCAATTCAACACCACCGGTACTTTTAACACTGCTGTTGGTGGTTCCAGCATGCAACTCAATACCACCGGTTCGTACAACTCGGCTTTCGGCATTGATGCCTTGTATTCCAACACCACAGGCAACAACAACACGGCAGTGGGATCATATGCGCTGTATTACAACACCACAGGCAGTGGCAATGTGGCCATCGGCGACGGTGCGCTGACTAGCAGCACCACAGCATCCGGCAACACGGTAGTGGGTCAGGGGGCGGGCTCTGCGATGGTGACCAGTCAGTTGGTGACGGTGATGGGTCAATACGCAGCATCCAATGCAACGGGTTCGGAGAGTGTGGCGATTGGCTCCAACGCGCTGTCAAATTTCCAGGGTTCTTACAACGTGGCAGTGGGTAACACGGCGCTTAACAACCTGACCACTGGTGGCTCGAACACGGCCCTGGGACATTATGCAATGCCATCGCTTTCTGGGGGCAGCAGCAACATTGCGATTGGTCACCGGTCTGGCAACACGTTGACCTCGGGTGATCGCAACATTTTTATCGGTGACCTGGTTGCGAATGGTGCAAGCACAGGCAGCAACAACATTGCGATTGGTAATTTTGCCACCGTGGCCAACGGTTTGAGCAATGCCACAGTACTTGGTGACAGTGCATCAGTTACCACCTCCAACACAGTGGTGTTGGGGCGTACCTCCGACAATGTGGTGATCGGTGCAACTGGCGACAACGGCACCGCCAACAAACTGCAAGTGACTGGCGGGCTTGGTGCAACCGGCAATGTTTTCCTGAACACGGGTAATGCAGCGAACTACACCCAGCTGCGTGATTTGCGAGTGATGTCGTCAGTGGATGACTTAGCCTGGGATCACTTGCGTATTCGCCCCGGAGCACGCTCAACGCGAATTGATGCCGGAGGTGCAGAAGACGGACTGGAGTTCCGTGTGGGGCAGGGCAGTTCTGGTGGTGTGGGTGATCAAACCTACAACACGGTGCTCACATTGAAGCCAGATCAGTCGGCGGTGTTTGCGGGGCGGGTTGATATGCAGAGTCTGTATGTTAGCAGCGCACAGGTTTCATCAAGTCAATTGCTGCGGTTTGGCGAAAATCAGGAAGGCACTGACACATTGGGGCTGTATCGAGTCAACAGTGCCGCGGATCAGTCTTTGTTACGGGTTGGAATTGGCGATAACAACAACACTTTTGGCTCAGCCACTACCGATGAGTTACAGGTGGGGCGTCTTGAAGCGGACGGCTCATTCACTCCTGTATTCCGTGTGGCGGGCAACGGTGACGTGATCGCCACTGGCTATGTTCAAGCCACAGCGTTTAACACCAGTTCGGATCGACGCCTGAAAACAAATATCCAGGTACAGGATTCCGTTTCCGTATTAAGTCGCCTTGAGCAGTTACAAACCTACAGTTACCAGTACATGGCCAATCCGGAATTGGGTCGTCGCATCGGTGTGATTGCGCAAGAAATTCAGACCCTGTTCCCCGAGGCTGTGGCCACTCGAGCTGATGGCATGATGTCGGTGGATTACAGCGCATTGGGTGCGATGGCAGCCATGGGCGTAGGGCAACTCAGTACTCAGGTCAAGGCGCTGGACAAAACAGTGCAAGCACAGGGTAAACAAATTACGGCACTGGATGAACGAATCACCGAGCACGACACACGCATTACTTCCCTGGAAGGCTGGAAGACCGATGCAGTAAAACGCATGGACGGCATGCAAAGTGCGATTGATTTGAACATTCAGAAAATTGCAGAAAATGCAGTGGCCATTCAAACCAACAAAGCTGCCATTGAACGCCTGGATGACGCCTTGTTTTCCCTCGATGGCCGTGTGAAAAACAACACGGATCTCATCAACATGATGAATGAACGTTGGGCCAATAATTTCACGGCTTCCGAGGATGGCAAGTCAATCACGGTTCATGCAGCCGAATTGAAAGCGAGCAATTTCTCTGCACAGCAAGTGCGAGCCAATTCGCTGTATGCCCAACGTCTGGAAGCAGAAATGGCCCGGATTGCCGAACTGGAAGTGAATAACCTGCGAGCCAACTCGGCGGTGGCCAACACGGTTCAGGCTGAACAGGTCAACACTGGATCAACCCAGGTGTATGCGGGCGTTGGTTTGCCCGCAGTGTTGTTCGCCGCCAAATCCGATGGACACTACACAGTCAGCACAAGCGCATTGGACGGCAGCTACGCCACAGCCACGGTGATTGTGAACGCGGGGCAAGCCAAGGTGGTATCGGTCAGCAGCGAGGGCATTGAATTGTATGCAGAGGGTAACCAGGTCAAAGTCATTGCGGCGGGAAAATCCATCAAGGCCAGCTGGATCAAAATGGGTTAACCGCCCTGGGTGAATGCGTGTGTTGCGTATTGGAATAAGCTTTTCGACAGGGAAAGTACCTTCACGCAGGGGGAGTCATGATTCAAAACCAGGGTGGTCAGCAAGCGCACACGCAAGTACATTGCAATCCGGAGTGGGTGGAGCTGCAAAAGAAACTTGGGTTCAGTCTGTTGCTGGGCACGCGCAGCATGGGCGATTTGCATGTCATCGGCTTTCCGCCACAAAGCAACTCCCTTCATTTCCAGGTGGTCAATTTTCCGCTGTGCATGGGTATGGCCTTGCACGGTGAGCAACTTGCGGTGGCTTGTCAAACAGATGTACGTCTTTATCACAACCTTTTGTCAGTCCCGGGCATTGAAAGCCCGGTGTACCAGCGGTGTTACAGTCCGCGAAGTGTCCATTTCACGGGGGATCTGGATGCGCATGAATTGGCTTTCAGTGGCGATGGCCAAGTACAGTTTGTCGCCGCCAAGTACAGTTGTGTTGTCACGCCCAGCACCTCACACAGTGTGCAGGAGGTGTGGCGCCCAGGTTTTATCTCTGCCTTGTTGCCAGAGGACCGATGTCACTTGAACGGCATGTGCATGGAGAACGGGGCACTGAAGTACGTCACCTGTTTCGCAGTGACTGACAAAGCGGCGGGTTGGCGTGGCATGCCGTTTGACAGTGGGGTGGTTTGGTGTGCACAAACCCAGGAGGCTGTTTGCACTGGCTTGGTTCAACCGCACAGCCCTCGTATTCACAATGGCGAATTGTATGTACTGAACAGTGGCGCAGGTGAGTTCGGGCGGATTGATCGAAAAACTGGCCAATACGACTGTATTGCATTTGTGGGTGGTTATTGTCGGGGCCTGAGTTTTGTAGGCGACTATGCCTTGATGGGAATCAGCAAACCCCGACATGACGGTTACATTCCCGATTTCCCATTGCACGACAGGTTGAAAGCCATTGGTATTGCCGACCGGTGTCAGTTGATTGCAGTGAATCTGAACACCGGCGACGTGATGCAAGCCATTACCTTTGAAGGTGCAGCCAGAGAGTTCTTTGATACCGTGGTGATTCCGGATTGTCGTCAGGCTGCTGTCATGTCGCTGGATGAGGCACAACACCCCGGTTTGCTGGTGATTGATCAATTGGCTGGTGTTGCACCTCAGGTTGGCAATGCCGCGGATCAGTCGTCGGTGGGTCGCGAGGTTGCCGAGTGCTAGCGTTTGCGCAATCTGCCCAGAGACAGGTATTGAAGGGGCACCCCCCGGCCGTATTGTGGTTCACCGGTTTAAGTGGCACCGGGAAAACCACCTTGGCCATCGCGCTGGAGCAGCGTTTGATACGCCTTGGCATGCACACCATGGTGCTGGATGGGGACAGTTTGCGTGGCGGTCTGAACGCGGATCTCGATTTCTCGGCGCACTCACGTAGCTTGGCAGTCACGCGTACGGGACAAATTTGTCAGTTGCTGACCGATGCCGGTCTGATTGTGATCGTGGCACTGATTTCTCCCTTCGCCCGTGATCGCCATGCAGTGCGCAGCAGCATGCACAACGTCCGTTTTCTGGAAGTGTATCTGGACACCCCCCTGAGCGTGTGCGAGTACCGAGACCCCAAAGGGTTGTATCAGAAAGCGAGGCGTGGAGAAATTGTTGAATTCACGGGCATTGACTCACCGTATGAACCGCCTGCCTCCGCTGACTTGGTGTTGCAGACACATGTCACGCCGTTGGACGAGTGCGTGAATCAATTGATAACCCTGCTCCGGTTGCACACGTTGTTGCCGCCGGATTGACTTTTTTCTGGTTTCAAGGGAGGCTTGCAAACTGTCTCAAGGCATAGGCACACTATGGCAATTCGAATGGAGGCCGTACCCGGCCCTGACAAGCTTTCTCCAAGCTCGGTGACGCAACCGGACTCATTACCCAGCCAAACCCAGGAAATGGCCGAACTCGAGGCAATCGGACCCTTGCGTATCAAACAGGCCGATCAAAAGCAAACCGTGCTGGTCACGGGGCATGCGGGGTTTATTGGGTTCCACACAGCCAAGGCCCTGTTGGAACGCGGTGACAAAGTAATCGGTTTTGATTCGATGAACAATCACTACGACACCCGGCTTAAACGCGAGCGCCTCACCATGCTGGAGGAGATTGCCAAGGCTACCGGAAGCAAGTACCACAGTGTGCGTGCCGATTTGTGCGATGGCAAGGAATTGCACGACTGTCTTGAAACCTACAAAGTACAGCGCGTGATTCATTTGGCTGGGCAAACCGACAAGTTTTTGTCGCACGACAAACCGGCCGAATGCGTGCAGAACAACATCAACAGTTTTGTGTCGCTGCTGGAAGCCTGTCGGCACTTCAAGATACATCACCTGACGTATGCCAGTAGCCATGCCGTGTACGGCGCCGGGTTTCAAAAACCCATGAGTGAGCGCGACAGCGCCAATCACCCGCAACGTCTGGATGCAGCCACCCAGCGCGCCTGTGAGCTGATGGCTCATTCCTACAGCCATCTGTTTAATTTGCCCACCACTGGCTTGCGGTTTTTTTCGGTGTATGGCCCTTGGGGGCGACCAGATTCGGCGCTGTTTGCATTCACCAAGCGCATACTCGAAGGCAAACCCATTCAAATTTACAACGATGGCCGCAACACGCGCGACTACACCTACATCACCGACCTGGTCGAGGCCATCTTGAGAGCCAGCGACACACCCGCCGAACCCAATCCGGTGTGGTTGGTTGAATTGCCGGATCAAGCCACCAGTAACGCACCCTGGCGAATTTTGAATGTTGGCAACAGCCTTCCAGTGTCTATCGAAGACTTGATTGCAGCACTTGAGTTGGCGCTGGAGAAAACCGCAGTCAAGGAATACATCACTGGCCCGATTCTTGAGAAAAGCCAAAGTTGTGCAGACACCACCATGCTGACTGCTGCCACCGGCTTTGCCCCGGCAACCAGTATTCAGGCTGGCGTGAATTCATTTGTTCAGTGGTACCGGGCGTTTTATCAACTGTAAATCCTGAACCAAGTGGTTTGAGTTGTTACTCAGTGCAGTTCAAATTTTGTATCTGAGTTCAGGAGCTTGCACACATGCCAACGCCTACGTCCGCGCACCAGCCAACCCAGTCAGCCGGCATTCACGGTGTTTCGTACTTCAAATTGCCGTCCAGGGGGCCTGCACACCGCGCAGTTTCCGGCGCCGTGGCGGGCATTGTTACGCCAACCCTGGCCCCACGTGCGATTCCTTCACTGACCCCGCAGTCCAGTGCCATTTCCGGGGCCACAGCGTCCTCGCGAGTGGATAGTCTGCTTGAATCACTTGCACTATCGAAGCCCCGCCAAATTGATGCTCAATCTGCTTCTCTGCACGCCCAACGGTTGTTCGCTGCACGGTCGCAGCTGGCTGGCTTTAACCATAAGGGCAAATCCGTACAAACCGACTTGCGTTTTCTAAGGTCGAGGCACGACAACACCGTCACAGATCAGCTCCGGGCGCGTTTGCTTCACGCACAATCGGAACTGTGTGAACAGTCCATGGCCTTGTTAAATCGTGCGTTGCCCGACGGGGTTGCACCCAAAAATGGTGTAGGTGGTTGTCTCTCAATCGAAGCCCTGCCCCTTAAAATCCAGGCCCAACTCCTGTTGGCCTGCACGCCCAGCCATTTGTTAAACGACGCTCAAATGAGGGCTTGGCGCTTGCCCAGTGTTCATGAACTGATTGAAATCGCTGAGGGGCGCGAAACACAGCCACCTGCCCAGCCCTGGCCCTGGCGTGCGGTACATCCACGGTTGATTCGCGCCCAAAGCGACGACATGTTGGTGGGTAAATCCCGCTACCGCGGCAGCATCATGGGTTTGGATGCAGATTATGGCCGTTCTTCCGAGGGCAGTGAATCACGCTACACCTTTGGAACCCGGTTTGAGCGGGTTTGCAAATGGCTGTCACAATGTGTGTCAGCTGCAGTGAAGTGTCGGTAACCCGACACTTCTGCAACATCCATTTCCTGTCACGTCCCGGTAACAAAGGGATAACACACCAATACCGTGGCAGGAGACAACACCATGACGGCAGTACCTATTCGCAAACTCTGGATGACCGCCTTGCTCGGCGCCTCCTTGGGCTTGGCAGCTTGTGGCAGCGATGACGCGCCGTTGACTGCGGGCGGCCCCAACAACCCCACCAATCCCAATGAAGAGGTAGAGCCAGCGATTGCGGTCGTGGCCAATTTCAAGAATCCCGATTCGGTGCAACGTCAGTTCACATCTACTGCTTGCAGCGACAACGCCACCCAGCCCAGGGCAGGTGGCAACAGTTACAGCGTGAACTTGCAGTCGGCCAGCGGCCACAACATTGCATTCACGGTGTTTGAACCGGCGCAGTTCAATTGTCGCTTGGGCAATCCTGTTGTGCTTGAAGGCCATGGCTATGGCGGCGCACGGGCGACCAGCCCGCGCGGCATTATGGGCAAGCTGATCGAGGCGGGGGCCGGTGTTATCAGCATTGATCAGCGCGGCTTTGGGGAAAGTGGTGGCTCTGTGCGTGTTATGGGCCCCGATTTCGAAGGGCAAGACCTGCTTCAAATTCTGGATTGGGCCGAGGACAACCTGGACTGGTTGCGTTACAGCAACAACAAGCCTGCGGGTGATCGCGAATTCAATATGGTGGCCGGTGCCACTGGTGGAAGCTATGGCGGTGGGTACCAGTTGCTGATTCACAATGTGGATCCTCTGACGCGGCTGGATGCCTTGACCCCCGACATCACCTGGAACGACCTGCGCTACAGCCTGAACCCGGGTGGTGCCTATGGCATTGAGAATTTTGAGCCGGCAGCGGGTGGTATCAAACCCACCGGCACCGTGAAGTCGGGCTGGGCTTTGTTGCTGGTGGCTGGTGGCGAATCGGGTTCGCTCAGCCCCAAATTGCAGGCCGGCGACCCAATGGCCTTGCAAACCAGCGGCCAAGACAATTTGATTCGCGAAACCCTGTTGCGTGGTGCCACAGCCAACCGTTTTCCGGAAGGCGCGCTGGAGTTTTTCCGCTATCACAGCCCCAGCTACTGGTGCGATGCTGAAGCCCCCGGTGCGCAAACCTTCCTGCAAAGTGAAGTAACGCCAGGCCTGGCCCAGAAAACGCCCGAGCCTGTGGATATTTTGTTCACCCAAGGGTTCCGCGACACCTTGTTCAACTTCAACGACGGGTTTCACAACTTCGCCTGCTACCGCGCGCTTGAAGACGACAAGGGCAAGAAAGCCGACGTGCGTTTTCTCACACACCAAAGCGGTCACATTTTGCCCCTGTCGCTCTCCATGGTGCCGGGCTTGGCAGATTTGACCGAGCAGGGTGCCCAAAATGGTTTGAATGAAATTGAGTTCCAGAAACCTGGCGGTCCCTTTGCCTGTGGTGATCTCTCCATACCCGAGGCGCAGTTCGCGTTTCTCGTAGAAAAGTTGTTCACACCCCAAGAAGCTGCAGCCATAAAAAATTCCAGTGAGTCCAATGCATTCACCACTCTTGCCGCCAACAAAGGCAAGGTTTGCCTAAGCTTGAACGACGATGTGGGGCAAGGCGAGGCCTCAGAAAATGCCGCGGTCTGGGTGAATGAAAATACACTATTCACCAAGTTAGGGCCTGCAGCCAAAGGCCAGGCCACGCAAGCTGATTTGCAGCCGATTGCCGTTGATTTCACCCCAGGTGCAGATCCGCTCAATGTGCTGACCAGTGCGGCCACAGGTATTTTGCGCTATCCCTTCGCCCCCGCGGTCATGCCCATCGAATTACCCGCTGGTGTCAATACCATTGCCGGTATTCCAACCGCCACGTTCGAGCTTGCGCCACCTGTGGACATGCTGATGAATCCGCTGTGCAGTCAAATTTACGCGGCCACAGCGATGTCTCCAATCGGTCTGGCCGGGCTAGAGCCTGGTTGTGACCCCATGCTGTTTGTCGGTTTGGGTGTGAACCGCAACGGAGCCTGGCGATTGATTGATGACCAGGTGACACCGGTGCGCGGATTTGGCACCCGCCATGTGGAAATGACCGGTGTGGCCGAGCGCCTGGCCGAAGGCGAAACGCTGGGTTTGCTGGTGTATGGCTACCATCCGCAATACTTGGCTACCGCGTCGCGCGACTTGATCACCCCTTTGGTGGCGCTACGCGGCACTTTGAATTTACCCACATTGCAAAATTTAATGCCATAATCCGGCTATTAATCGATTACTCGCAGCGCCCACTCCACGTGGGCGCGCTTATTTCCAGTGAAAAATCAAGCCAAAGCCGAAGCCGTAGAAAATACCCAAGGTGTTCGTCCTGCCATGCAGGCGCGCAGTCTTCAAAAACGATACGACCTGCTTAAAGCTGGGCGCAAGTTGCTGCACACTCGCGTGCTCGAGGAAATTTCCATCAAAGACATTTGCACCGAAGCCGGTTGCACGGTGGGTTCGTTTTACAGTCGCTTTGAGGACAAGGAAAGCTACTTCGATGCCCTGATTGCCGAAAGCTGCCAGGAATTGCTCATGAGCGCAGCCAGTCAGTTTGATGACCGAAACTGGATTGGTGTGGATGGCAAGGTGATATGCGACGAAGTAGTCAGTTTTCTTGTAGGTATTTTTCAGGGTGAATACAGCTCAATTTTGACTGAAGCGTTTATTCGTGAATCCAAGGGTTTTATCGACTCAACGCCCATGCGTGACGTCGGTCTTGGTTTCATCACCACAGTGTCAAAACCCCTGTTGCAACACATCGACAGCACCGTTCACCCAGACCCCCTGCGGGCCTTGGGTTTTGCCATTCAAGTGGTTTACGGAGCACTTCACAATGCCCGCCTGCGCGATGCTGGTCCCGTCAAATTCCGAACTCAAGAATTTGAAACACGAATTCAGAATGTGGTAAGCCGATACCTCGGAATCAAGTCCTGACAGGCCTTGTAGTGAAATTACTACTAAATTGCGAGTATTGACAATTCGCGCAACATTTCATGTTACTCCAGTGGTACATTTTTAGTCAGAGCACTCTAAATAACTAAAACTGTAATTACGGTTTTATTTTTTGGAAAGCTGCTTTACACTAAGCAAAAATTAGCAAAAAGCATCAATAAAGATGCAATTACTGGAGGTGACATGTCTTATTTTTCTCAAGGTTCCCGAAGCTCCCCATGAATGTTGCTTCGCGCCTGTTGCAGGCCGGAACAACTATTCGATTTTTCAGTTGATTTTCCGACATCCTCGGTTTGAGGCTGTTTGGTAATTGCAGTCGTATTACGTCTGCTGACTCGATAATTATTTGGGGGCTACATGAACAAACATTCTTTTACTAAAACAAGAACACACGTTGCCGTGCGCAACATGATCGCTGCGGGTTTTCTTGCAGCGGCGGTAATGCCTGTGCAGGCTGCTGAATTCAAAGTTGGAGATTTCGATTTAAGCATCAACTCAACTGTTTCTGCCGGTACCAGTTTTAGGGCTGAAGGGCGAGATCGTGCTTTATTTGCAGTGTCAAACACCGATCAAAATGGAGTGCCAGGTACAGGCTTGTCTAATACATCTGACGACGGTAATTTGAACTACGACAATGGCGATACTTTTTCAACTATCGTCAAGGGTGTTCATGATTTTGAGCTGAAAAAAGACAATTATGGATTCTTCTCTCGTGTCAAATGGTTTTATGACTACGAGCAAAACAAAGGCTCAACTTATCACGGTCACGAGCCAACTGGAAATGCCCGGAATCAAAGGTTGAATGACAATGGATTCCACCCCTATGCGCGATTCGATGGAATCGATGTACTTGACGCTTTCGGGTATATAAATACTGATATTGGCGGTAAGCCGGTGGATTTGCGTTTAGGGCGACAGGTAATCTCTTGGGGTGAAAGTTTGTTTATTCAGAGCCCTATTAGTGGCCTGAATACAATTGATATTTCCGCCCTTCGTCGCCCAGGTGCTGATTTGAAAGAGGGTTTTACCCCCTCAGAGATGCTCTACATGAATTTGGGGTTGACTGACAATACTAGTCTCGAGGCGTTTTATCAGCTCAAATGGCGGAAAACTGTTTTGGAAGGGTGCGGTACTTACTTTTCTACATCGGATTCTGGGCCAGATGGTTGTGACCGCTTAGCGTTTGCTGGTCCATTGATATTCGGCGCCTCAGGCATGAGGATCGGAGATCAAATGGAGCTGGGGGGCGCATTTAATACCGTAACCCTCGGGGCGACAACATTGACACTGCCTCCAGTAGTTAGGGGTGTAGATCGTCAACCAGATGATGGCGGCCAGTTTGGATTTGCGCTTAGATCTTACGTTAGCGAATTGGATACTGAGTTCGGTGGCTATGTCATGAACTACCACAGTCGCCTGCCAACTGTGAGTTTCCGTACCTCTTCTACGCAGGGGCCAAACGGCCCTCTTCCTTACGCGTTTGGAGGCACTGACGGTACTTATGTCGTGGACTATGCCGAAGATATTTCGGTATTGGGCCTGAGTTTTGCAACCAATGTAAGCGGATGGTCTTGGGGCGGTGAATTCTCTCATGCTATGGACTTGCCAGTTCAAATTAATCAGAACCAATTGCTGCTTGGTGCTCTTTTGGGAGGTTTAGCCCCAGCTCTGGGGACTTCAACCTTTGATCAAAGAGTACAAACGACCCAACCAGGAGAGATTGCTCGAGGTTACGACGAATTCGACGTTAGTCAGATTCAAACTACCTTCATCCGGACGTTTGACCGTGCCTTAGGGTCTAGTCAAGCAGTGTTCGCGGCAGAGGTAGCGGCCGTCTATGTACATGACCTGCCGGGGCTTGATGTTCAAAAATACGGACGTAATCCTGTATTTGGGACGGCTAGACCCAACGAGGGTTTTGTTACCGATTTTTCTTGGGGCTATCGCATGCGGGGAGCTGCCACATACAGAGATGTATTCTTGGGTACAGATTTGATCCCTCAAATCGCATTTTCTCATGATGTGGATGGTTGGTCACCAGAGCCAGGAGGTGCATTCAATGAGGGCCGTCAATCCGTTGGTTTGACTCTCGGCTTCGAGTTTGACGCGAATACGAAGGCTGCTGTTAGCTACACAACCTTTACCAATGCAGCTGACTTTGACCCACTGCGCGACCGCGATTTCATTTCATTCACAGGCTCTTACTCATTCTAAGAACAGAGACACACTGGAGGAATTTTTATGTTGAAGTTTCAAACAAAACTCACAGCACTGGCTCTGGCAAGCTTGTTTGCCGTTGGTACCGCGCAAGCGGCTGTCAGCGCGCAAGAAGCGGCAAAGCTGGGCACAACCCTGACTGAATTTGGTGCGGAAAAGGCGGGCAATGCCGCCGGCACCATTCCAGCCTACACCGGTGGCCTCACCAAGGCACCTGCGGGCTACAAGCCAGGCCAGCACTTGGTTGATCCGTTCGCCAATGAAAAGCCATTGTTCACCATCACCGGTGCCAATGCCGAGCAATACAAGGCCAACCTGTCACCAGGCCAGCTGGAAATGCTCAAAAAATACCCCACATTCAAAATGAATGTGTACAAAACCCACCGCACAACGGCTTACCCCAAGAAAGTTTTGGACGCAGCCAAGAAAAACGCAACCAATGCCAAAACTGAGAACGACGGTAACGCCGTGGTCGGTTTCGAGCAGGCCATTCCTTTCCCCATTCCACAAAATGGTGTTGAGGTAATCTGGAACCACCTGACCCGTTATCGTGGTGGCGCTGCCAAGCGTGATTTCGTGCAGGTGCCTGTCGAGCGCGATGGCTCCTTCATCATTAACCGCATTGAAGACACTTTGGTGTTTCCTCGCAACTTGCCTAACTTCTACAAGGCTGGTGAAGACGACAACATCAACTTCTACTTCTATCAAATCCTGAAGAGCCCAGTGTCTGTGTCCGGCAACGTATTGCTGGTACACGACACACTGGATCAGGTGAAAGAAGGTCGCCGGGCCTGGGCTTACAACGCGGGTCAACGCCGCGTTCGCCGTGCACCACAAGTGGCTTACGACTCACCAGGGACGGCAGCTGACGGCTTGCGTACCACCGACAACTACGACCTTTACAACGGCGCACCCGACCGTTACGAGTGGAAGTTGAAGGGCAAAAAGGAAATGTACATTCCGTACAACTCCTACCGTTTGGCCAACAACAAGCTGACTTACAAGGAAATTCACCAACCGCTGCACATGAACCCAGAGCACCTGCGCTATGAGTTGCACCGCGTGTGGGAAGTGGAAGCGACCTTGAAGAGTGATGCACGCCACATTTACGCCAAGCGCGTATTCTTCGTGAACGAAGACAATTGGCAAGCCTCCATCATCGATCACTACGATGGCAAGGGCGCGCTGTGGCGCGTTGCTGAGGCGCACAACATCCAGTACTACAACGAAAATGTGCCCTTCTATGCAGCTGAAGCACTCTATGACTTGCAGTCTGGTCGCTACCTCACCATTGGTTTGACCAATGAGGCTGCTCAGCCATTCGTGTTCGACTTTACGCCTGACCGGGCAAACTACACACCAGCGGGCTTGCGTCGTCTCGGCGTGCAGTAATCGTTAGGTAAATTCAGGCTACAGGGGGCATGCGCCCTTTGTAGCCTTTTTTAATTTCAAAGGATTATCAATGTTTCTCCGGAATCGTTTTTCTAACAGGGCGGCTTCCACGCTGGTTCTTGGCGGGGTTCTGTGTGCAGGCCTCATCGGGTATGGCGGCCTGACTGCTGCGAAAGTGGATTTGCTCCAAATACCGTCAATTCCAAGCGTTAATGCAACCCGGTCGCTGTTGCTGGATGTTGAGCGCGTGGGCAACAATCTGTATGCCGCAGGCGAGTTCGGGCAAATCTTGAAAAGCGAAGACAACGGGCAAACCTGGGTTGCGGGCAAAGTGCCTGTCTCCATCACATTGGTGTCCGTGGCATTTGACAACGAAGCGGTTGGTTATGCAGTAGGCCATGACGGTGTGGTGTTAAAAACTGAAGACGCAGGTGCCAATTGGACCAAGCTGATGGACGGTTCCACCATCAATCAATTCGTGCTGGATATCGCGCAGGCCAAAGCCGACGCCTTGCAGGAACAAGTAGACAACCTGCCCGAGAACGCAGCACCTGAAGAACGCGAGCGGCTCGAGATTGCAGCCGAAGAGGCCACCTTTACGCTGGATCTTGCGCAGGGCGATTTCGAAGTGGGTCCCTCCAAGCCTTTGCTGGATGTGATTGTGAATGGCAATGGCACCGTGTTTGTGGCCGGCGCTTACGGGCAGTTGCTAAAAAGCACTGACCAGGGAGCAAGCTGGACATACCTGGGTGACCGCACCAACAATTCGACCAACTACCATTTCAACACCATGATGTTGAGCAAGACCGGAGAAATCTGGGTGGCCGGGGAGCAGGGCACGGTGCTGGTTAGTGCTGACGAAGGTGAAACCTGGACGGCACGAAAAATTGATTACGATGGCTCTGTTTTTGCCCTGATCGAAGCGCCCGACACGCGCACCGTGGTCGCAGTGGGTCTTCGCGGCAATGCGTTTAGACTTCCTTTTGGCAGCAGTCAGTGGGAAGCCGTGGAAACCGATTTGCGCGAAACTTTCAATGGGGCAACCGTGTTGACTGATGGTTCCATGGTGGTGGTGGGGTCGCGTGGCATTTTGGCGCGCAGCACCGACGACTTCCGAACCATTCAAGTGACGCGTCGTTCCGACAAACTGCCCTCAGCCAGTGTGGTGCAGTTGAATGACCAGGAAATTCTGTTGGCGGGTATGCGGGGTTTCAAAACCTTGTCCCTGTCTGAATTCAAGTAAACAGACCCCTCAAACGGACTCAATTAAAAATGACTTCTCCAGATAAAAACATCCAGGCAAACGCGCCGTTTGCCGAGCGGTTGATCTTTAATAATCGCTTGCTCGTCATTGTGTTGATGGTGTTGGCCACTGCCGTGTTGACGTGGCAGGCAACTCAACTGAAAGTGGCGGCCAGTTTCGAGAAAATGATCCCGACCAAACATGAGTATGTGGTCAATTTCCTTGAGAACAGGGCAGACCTGACCAGCCTTGGCAACGTGGTGCGTGTCACCGTGCAAGCCAAGGAGGGCGACATATTCACGCCGGAATACCTCGAAACCCTGAAGCAGGTGACCGACAAGGCCTTTTATATCCCGGGCGTGAACCGACCTGAAATGGCGTCTTTGTGGACTGCGAATACACGTTGGACTTCTGTAACTGAGGAAGGACTGGAAGGTGGACAGGTGATTCCCGCCACCTACAACGGCGATGCGGAAAGTATTGCGCAAGTGCGTCAGAACGTGGAGCTGTCAGGCCAAATCGGCCGCTTGGTGGGCAACGACTTCAAAAGCACCATTGTGTACCTGCCTTTGCTGGAAATTAATCCGGAAACCGGCAATCGCCTGGATTACAAAGAGTTCTCCGAGCGCATTGAAACCGAACTTCGCGATGAATTCAATTCCGACAAAATCGAAATTCGCGTAACAGGTTTCGCAAAAATTGTGGGTGACCTGATCGAAGGTGCAACGCAGGTTGTCATGTTCTTTGGTGTGGCAGTGCTGATCACCCTGGTCATGTTGTTCCTGTATTCACGCAGTGTAAAAAGTACCATTGCAACCCTTGCCTGCTCAATCACGGCTGTCATCTGGCAGTTGGGTTTGCTGAACGCATTGGGCATGGGGCTTGATCCTTATTCCATGTTGGTGCCTTTCCTGGTGTTTGCCATTGGCGTAAGCCATGGCGTGCAAATCGTCAATGCAATCGCTCACAAACAGGGTGATGGTCACAACAAATTGAATGCGGCACGCCTGGCGTTTCGTGGTTTGTACATTGCCGGCCTTACCGCCCTGTTGTCTGACGGTTTCGGTTTCGCCACCTTGATGGTGATCGATATCCCAGTGATTCGAGACCTTGCGATTGCCGCCTCTGTGGGTGTGGCCGTTATTATTCTGACCAACCTGGTGTTGTTGCCATTGATCATGAGCTACACCGGTGTGGATGAAAAAGCAGTTACCAAGTTGCAGCAAGACGAGTCTGGCGGCAACAAGCTGTGGCATTTCATTTCCGGTTTTGCCCAGGCCAAAATGGCCAAGGGAGCACTGGCAGTGGGCTTGGCTTTGCTGGCCGTGGGCTTGTGGGGTAATGCCAATGTACAAATTGGCGACCTTGACAAAGGCGCACCAGAATTGCGGGCAGACTCCCGCTACAACCTTGATAACGCTTATGTCACCGACAACTACTCCACCAGCACTGACGTGTTTGTGGTCATGGTTGAGACAGAAATGGATGGTTGTATCAAGTACAACACCCTGGCTGCGGTGGATTTGTTCCAGTGGACCATTGAACAGGTGCCAGGTGTTCAAAGCAGTATTTCATTGGCTGATCGTTCCAAGTTTGTCATCAGCGCATACAGCGAAGGCGATATCAAATGGAATGCACTGAACCGCAACCAGTTTGTATTGAACGGCACCATCAGCGGCATGAACTTGTCAGATGGCTTGTTCAGTTCCGATTGTTCCTTCATGCCCATTATCGTCTTCCTCGAAGATCACAAAGCCGACACCTTGAAGCGGGTTGTGGCTGCCGCTGAAGACTTCATTGCGAACAATGACACAGGCGATGCAGTGTTCAAACTGGCGGCCGGCAACGCGGGTATCGAAGCTGCGACCAATGAAGTGGTTGAGCGCGCTCAAACCGAAATGTTGATCTGGGTTTACAGCGTGGTGGCTATTCTGGTGTGGCTGGCTTTCCGTTCCGTGCGCACGGTCATTTGTATCATTGCGCCATTGGCACTCACCTCGCTGCTGTGTTCTGCACTGATGGTGGTGCTGGGTATCGGTGTGAAAGTGGCCACTCTGCCAGTGATCGCCTTGGGCGTGGGTATTGGTGTGGACTACGGCATTTACATCTATGGCAAGCTTGAGGAGTATTTGAAGCAGGGCATGCCATTTGCCGATGCCTACTTTGAAACCCTCAAATCCACGGGTAAGGCGGTTGTGTTTACTGGTCTTACCCTGGGCATTGGTGTAGCCACCTGGGCATTCTCGCCCATCAAGTTCCAGGCTGACATGGGCTTGTTGCTCACCTTCATGTTCTTGTGGAATATGGTCGGTGCAGTAGTATTCCTGCCCGCGCTGGCTTACTTCCTTGATCGTCGTGGAGAAAAAGTGTAATTGTTGTAAGAAAGCAGTAAGTTATTGAAAAAACGGGCTTTATCGGCCCGTTTTTTCATTTCTACACAGTTCATTTGAGGGGGTTGTGTACAACTGTTAGCGCCGCCACAATCGAGTCTCATTCATACGGAGCATTGTTTGTTGGACCGCGTCGATAACCTACAACTGGTCAGTGGACGATTGCAGGATGTGTTCGACTGTCAGCAGCGAACTTATCGGGCCAATCCCAACCCCAGTAAACAAGAACGCATCAGCAACCTTGAATTGCTTGAAGAGATTATTCTTCGCAATGAAAGTTGCTTGCTCGATGCCATGTCGGACGATTTCGGCCATCGGTCTCGCCATGAATCGACCATGCTCGACATCATCAGCAGCCTGGCCGCAGTTCGACACAGCCGCAAACATGTGGGTTTGTGGATGAAGCATCGCAAAGTGCCCACGCCTTTGCAAATGCGTCCGTCCGTGTCGTACATCAGGCCACAACCCTTGGGTGTGATTGGCATTATCACCCCCTGGAACTTTCCGGTGTACCTCAGCTTTGCTGGTTTGGCCTCGGCATTGGCAGCGGGTAACTGCTGCATGCTAAAGCCCAGCGAGTACAGCCCAAGAACGTCTGCACTCATCGCCCGTTTGCTTGAAAACAATTTTGGTGAAGAGCATGTCGCGGTGATTGAAGGCGACGAAACGGTGGCGGAAGCATTTTCACGTTTGCCGTTTGATCACCTGTTGTTCACCGGGTCTCAAAGGGTGGGGCGCCTGGTGGCCAAAGCCGCTGCCGAGAACCTGACCCCGGTAACACTTGAAATGGGTGGTAAGTCACCTTTGATTGTGGCGCCCAGTGGCAATGTGGCACAAGCTGCTGCATGCGCTGCACATGGCAAAATGGTTAATGCTGGGCAGGTGTGTGTTGCACCCGACTACGCCATGGTGCATGAAAGCCAATTGCGGCGTTTTATCTCTGAGGTCAAACGCGCTTCTTACAAACAATACCCCACCATTCGACACAACCCCGATGTGTCCTGTGTGATCAACTCAAAGCACATGGCCCGCTTGCGCGATCTGGTCGAGGATGCGCGAAAAAAGGGTGCTGAAATCATTGAGATCAATCCGGCTCACGAGGTGTTTGAGCCAGCCGCCAAAAAGTTTCCCCTGACTTTGGTGGTGAATCCAAGCCCCGACATGCGCGTGATGCAAGAAGAAGTGTTCGGTTCTATTTTGCCAATTCTTTCTTATCGAACCCTTGAGGAAGCTGTTGCCCTTGTTCAATCCAAGGAAAGGGCGATTGCGCTGTATCTGTTTGTTAGCAAAAACGCAGAAAAAGAAATGGTGCTTGGTCAAACCGTGTCGGGCGGTGTCACCGTAAATGACGCCATGTGGCATGTGTTAAATGACAATATGCCCTTCGGTGGCGTGGGTGCCAGCGGCATGGGCGCCTATCACGGCTTGGTCGGTTTCAATGCAATGTCTCAACTTAAGCCTGTTCTCGAACAGTCCAGGCTCAATGCAGCGTCATTGCTGCGCGCTCCCTATGGCACAGTGTTCGAAAAAGTTGTTACAGTATTGAAAAAAATCGTCTAAAGGGAGTGTTCACATGCGTCGGGTGGTCTTTAACCAAAAAGGTGGGGTTGGGAAATCTACCATCACCAGCAACCTGGCGGCCATATCGGCCAACAGCGGCCTGAAAACCCTGTTGATCGATCTTGATCCTCAAGGCAACAGCACCCAGTACATCATGGGGCGCGGCGCGGCTCCTCTTGAATACTCCCTGGCTGATTTTTTTGATCAGGCTTTGAACTTCAAAATTCGCCCCAAGAAAAGCGCAGAATTTGTGGTTGAAACACCGTACGAGAATCTCGACTTGCTGGGTAGCCACCCCGCACTTGAAGAACTTCAGGTCAAACTGGAGTCACGTTACAAAATTTTCAAATTGCGTGAAGCCCTTGACGAGTTGAAGGGGCAGTACGATCGTGTCTACATCGACACCCCCCCGGCCTTGAATTTCTTCTCGCGTTCTGCGCTTATTGCCGCCGACTCTGTGCTCATTCCCTTCGATTGCGATGAATTCTCTCGCCGCGCCCTGTACAACCTGCTGGACGCGCTCAACGAGATTCGAGCCGACCACAACCCCGCGCTGAATGTTGAAGGCATTGTGGTCAACCAGTTTCAGCCCCGTGCAAGCCTGCCGCAAAAACTGGTTGCTGAATTGCTGGAAGAGGGTCACCCGGTGTTGAACACCTGCCTTTCCTCGTCCGTTAAAATTCGGGAAAGCCACGATGCCGCAAAGCCAATGATTCACTTCATGCCGTCGCACAAGCTGAGTCTGGAATTTTTGGCCATGCACACTGAAATTGAAGCGGCGGCTGCGAAGGGCAAGAAAAAGGTTGCCTGATTTGTCAATTCCGGGTTTGTCACATTCCTGAAACCTGTAAACATCACACTCACAGTTTGAGATCAATTCAACGTGAGTGTATCCAATGCGCCAAGCCATGGTGTGGGTCAACAAGCTGGGTGGGCAGTTCAAAGCTGCCCGTCAGCAGCGCCTTCAGAAAAAACTTCAAAAACGCCTGGGTAAACTGGTGTCTTACGGATTGTCCTGAGGGCTACACTCAATCCCCGCTCTGCCTAGGCTGTTTTGCTTAAATCTCTCGGTCCGTCTCAAAATCCCCTGCTGCGTAAACTCGCACGCGGGTTGGCCCGCTTGTCCAGTGCGATGGGTTGGTTGTCGGTTCGTTACCCAACGTACACGCTTGAAGATCGACTGCAACAATTCAAGGCTTTGAACCTGCCTTTCGCTGAAGGCACCTTCATTCGGTTCAATGAATTCTTTGTTCCCTATGTGGTCTCTAATTCCGACCGCGACGGTGCATTTGCACTTGGCACCATTACAGAATTTCAACGCGGACCGCAGCTGCAATTTCTCAAGCGCCTCGCCCAAGGGCGTTTGGCCGAAATGGGAGGGCGTGGGTTTGTTGATATGGACCATCTTATTCGTCTGCTCGATTTTGGTCGGGCTGCGCCTGAAATTTGGGCCAGGATGCCCAAAAAAAGCCAGGAATGGGTTGAAGGCTTCGTGGCCGGGCTTAACTGCGTGCAAGCACAACGGAAGCGCGGGGTGGATGAAAAGTTCTTGGGTATTCAACCTGAACCGTACTCGCCCTTGGACATTCTTTTGTTTGGTCGGCTGGCCGGCGCAGACGTGAACTGGCCCATTTACTTTTCATTGATCGAACATCGCCTGTCCGGCGATTTCATCGAATGGTGGAACCGGCTTCGCCGAGTTGGGGCCGGCGTGTCCACCAGTTTCGACAATCCCAACTCAAATAAGCCCAGTACTGCCCAACAAATCGGCGAGTTCTTGAACAGCCTGTCTCGCTCCGGCAGCAATTCTATTGTGGTGCATGGCACGCGCACACAAAGCGGCAAGCCATTGATGGTTAACGACCCCCACTTGGGTCAACACTTGCCCAATGTCTGGATGATGGTGGGGCTACGCACACCCACTTACCAGTGTGTGGGCCTCATGTTCCCGGGCGTGCCAATTTTGGGGTTGGGCAGAAATGCAAACCTCGCTTGGGGCGGCACGAATTTGCGTGCAGCATCATCAGACTTGGTACGTCTTGATGACAGCACCTTGCACAACACCGCCGAGCAAGTCGTAAAAATCCGGGTGCGGTTTTCTTGGTCCCGAACCAGGAAACTCAGGTTCTCCCCCCATGGCCCGGTGCTCACCGATTGCGCTGCATTGGGTCGCTTGTGTGGCAAAGACAACCTGGCCTTGCGCTGGGCAGGGCATTGGCCCACCGATGAAATCACCAGTTTTCTACTGGGCATGCAGGCGCAGAATGTGGAGCAGTTACAACAGGCCATGCATGGCGTGGGGGTAACACCTCTCAATGTGCTTGGGGCCGACACAGATGGAAACATTGGCCATGTGCTGGCGGCTACTTTGCCCAAGCGGCCCGGTTTCCCGGAAAATGACTGGGTGCTGCCCGAGGCCCTGGCCAGCGAACACTGGTCAGAGCAGTTGTGTGCCCGCGATTTCCCCAGTGTCATCAACCCCGCCGCTGGTTTCATCGTGTCTGCCAACAACCGGCCTTCAGAAGTGACGGGGCTTGGATTTTTGTTCAACGGCGATGATCGCGTCATGCGGGCGCGGGCCCTGTTCAATTCCCAAAAGCGATTAAGTCCCCAAAGCCTGTTGGCTTTGCAGCTGGATGTGACTTCTCCGCTGGCCGACCAGTTGTCCAGTCAACTGGCTGAATTTTGCCGCCCTTTTTTGTGCAACAGTGAACAGACTGTGTTGTGCAATTCAATTGATTTGTGGGGTGGCGCTTACACGGCCGACAGCTTTGCTGCACTTCAATTCGAGTTTTTGTTGGCGGCCTTGATCAAAGAATTGTCGGTTTTGCGCCACGCAGGCAGAATGCCCAGTTTGATGGATCAATGGTCCTATCTCACATCCTGTCTGATGGAAGATCTCGAGAGTCTCGCCGATTCAGAACGCGAGAAAATAGTGCCAAAGTGTGTGGATGAGGCAAACCGCAGGGCCCAACACTGGCAGCTTTGGGGCAATTTGCACAAAATCCGTTTGCGTCATGTGCTTGGGCATGTGCCCTTGTTGGGTAAGCTTTTTTCTTCGAAATCCTTTCCGGCTGCGGGTTCCCGAGAAACCTTGATGAAAAATGCACACAATTTGATTCGGGGTTTTGATGAAACCAGCTATGGTTCTCAAAGCAGGCATCTATCGGATCTTGCTGATCCTGACGAGAATTACTTTGTTTTACTGGGCGGGCAAGACGGCTGGGTGGGCAGTCAACTGCTCACCGATCAAATACCTCTGTGGCAAACACGGCAAAGCATACCCATGCCGTTGCGGCCAAGCCGCATTGAACAACTTTTTCCCCACTGCATTGGCAGGTTAGAATAAATTCTCGATATTGCTTTAATTTCCTATTGCACAGGATGTCCACCCATGAAGACCATCATCATTAGCAGCCGCAAAGGCGGGGCTGGCAAAACAACGCTTTCCTTGAATTTGTCGGCCCTGGCCAGTCAGCAAGGCAAGAAAAAAGTAGCATTGCTCGACCTCGATCCCCAAGGCTCCAGCAGGTTTTGGGACTCGCTGCGCGAGGCGGACTATCCTGATGTACGCAAGGTGGGTTTCAACGACATTGTGATCGAGCTTTCCGAGCTAGAAGATGAAGGGTATGACTATGTCTTTGTTGACATGCCTCCCACGGATAAAAAATGGGTCAAGGATGCCTTGGAGCATGCGGACCTGGTGTTGATTCCCACCAAGGCAAGCCCGCTGGACATTCACAGCGCAAGCAGCACCCTCGAATGGGCTTCCGATGCTGGCAGCAAGGTTACCTGGGTCATCAACGGTGCCTCAGTATTCAGCAGCACGCCTGAAATTGTTTTTGAGCAACTTAAAGCCACTGCCAAAATTTGCCGCACCATCGTGCACGAGCGCAACGACTTTGTGATCAGTGTGGGCCTGGGCAAATCAGTCAATGAATTTGCGCCCAACTCCAAGGCGGCTGCGGAAATTGAAAGCTTGTGGCGGGAAGTCAAGGGCCTGCTCGGCAGGGGCTAATATTTGGTTCTGCACCAAAACAGGCCAAATTGCCCTTGAGTTTCTGGCACCTTAATTGCTAAACAACCTCCAAACACCAAAAGGAGGGGGCAATGACCACGGTGCTGATTGTCGATTCGGACCAAGATTCGCGCCTGGCGCTGGAAGCACAATTAAGTGCTTCTAACCAGTTTGAGCGAGTTTTGTCTTGCGCTGGCTTGCCTGCCGCGGAACGCTCGATTGACCAATATTCAGTAAAAGTCATGTTGGTTGACGCCGAACAGGCCAGTCAATCTTCTTTGCTTCACCAAATCAAAGCCAACAATCCCGAATTGGGCGTTGTTTTGCTCCAAGGCAAAACAGGCGTGCTTGATAGCGCAACCTTGCAGGAATTGGGGGCTCACGCGCAAACCTCCCGATTGGCTGCACCCATGGAAATCATTGCCAGTGTGGCCAAAGCCTTGGTGGGACGTTTGGCGCCGGGCAAGCGAATTCTTGGCAAGTTTCTCAAAGACGGCAAGTAGGCCCAACACCGCAAAACTTGATCTGACTGCGCAATCGCCCTTAGCTTGCGATATCAAATTCAAGCTTTTTGATGCAAAATCAGGCTTGTTTGCCTTCGCCGCACCAACATGTCTTCATTCAATTCCAAGCTCGTATCTCCGTCATATCGCCAGCGCGGGGTCATGACCATCCTCACGGTGTTCACCATGTTGATGGCGGTGGGCGCTTTGGCCGTATTGGGCCTGGGTCAAGTGGTGTGGGAAAGGGAAGAAGTGCAGCGCATTGCCGATCTGGCTGCCAAGACTGCGGCAAGCGACATTGCCAATTCATCCCAGGGTTTCACGGCGGCGGTGGATTATGCAAGGCGCAATGGCCTGGATGACGCCAGTGACAGTATTTCGATCAATTGCAACGTTCGGGGCACTGACACCTTGCTGCCCGCCAACGCCTGCGAACGTTCAGTTTTGGTGCGCGTGGTGCGCAATGTGCCCGCCGCCTTTCTGGGCACTGAATCCGTTGTGGCGGTGGCCGAAGCCACTGTCACCCCGGTTATCTCGGGTTTGGTAGGTACCAATCTGTTGGCCTTGAATCTGAATGGTTCGGGTCTTTCTCCGCTGATGAGCGCCATCGGCTCTGAATTGCGTCTGAACTTGCTGGGTTTCCAGGGGCTGTTGGCTTCGAATGCCCAGGTTGATTTGTTGCAGTTGGGCGTGGAACTGGGCGTGTTCAGTGCAGGCGATCAACTGGACATGGCGCGTTTGCTGAATACAGAGGTGACGGCTGCGCAACTGTTGGATGCAGCACTGAACGTTGCTGGTCCTGACGCCCCGGTGGTGGCTATACCAGGCAACGGTCCGGTCGATACGGTTGATTTTCTTTTGAGTCAAATACTGTCAGCAGACACCAGCGGCGATTCCGAATTTGCGGGCACCTCAGTGCGTCTGGGCAATTTGGCGTTTGCATCCAGCTTTGCGGCGGCCAGTGGCGTTGGGGGCAACGGCATTCGCCTGAACTTGGGCAATACACTCAATGTGTCGGTACTCAATCCTCCCCAATTGTTTGTGGCCACCAAATTGAACACGGATGGCAGGGTGATTGCCACGGCCCGCACTGAGCAGTTGGCTGTATCGACCCGAATCGGCGTGTTGGACCTCACCGTCACAGCGGGTGGCGGCTCCGTCGACATCAAGGACATTGATTGCCGATTGCCCCAATCCGACTCATCGGTTGCGGTCGACCTGGATTCAACACCCATTGCCGCCGCGCTGCGTTTGCCATCACTGCCGCTGTTGGGGCAGAGATCGATCAATGCGAATGTGGGCAGCGGCAGCGCAAACGACGTGTCGATGGTGGGTTATCCCGATCCGATTGTCACAACCTCTTACAGCTTCGAAGCCTCACAGGGTGTGGGCAATTTGCTGACGAATTTGAATACCGGTGTCAATGCGCTCAACGGAATACTGACTGTGCTGGCAACCAACCCGGTTTTGCGGGGCGCATTGAACTCATTGGGCAGTGGGCTCGATGAAATTTTTGAAGTGTTGGGGCTAGAAGCCAATGAAGTTTATGTTCAAGTCGACAACATGGATTGCTTCAACACGGCAGTGCTCACCCGTTGAGTTAAACTTCGCTCATCTCAATATTAATAACGGCAGGGGACACGCATGGGTGAACAACGGGTTTGGTACGGGCTGCAAGCAGGCTTGGTGGTTTTTTGGCTGATTGTTCCCTTGGTTGGCCTTTTGGGTTTTCATGTTCCTTTTCTCACACTGTTTGCCGCCATCATTTTGTTGGCGCATGTGCTTGAAATTCCCTTGGCCATTAATCGCCTGCGAGCACTGAACTTGCCAGTCGGTAAAGTAGTTATGAAAACACTGGTGTTTGGTTTCACTTGGTGGCTACCCCTGAGCAAGGGCTACACCAAGGAATAAGGCAATAAAGCCAGGCGGAGACTGCTTGGCTTATTTCAGCCGGATCAATTTGAGTCCATCCGGAAGTTTTGGTTTGCTGCCGTTTGGCACCCACAGGTAGCCAATGCCATCAGGCTGCGCTTTGAGTGCGGCAAAGAGTTCTTCCTGATTTCCAACCTCTGTGGGAGGCGTGCCTTGGCCGGTGTATCGGCGCACGTGCCAGTAGCCGGTGTAATCCAGCTCGTTCAAATTCATGATGCGTTCTAAAAATGCATCGCGGTCTGTTGTGCCCGGCGCTGAATTCAATGGGGTCAGGCGATGGCCATTTACTTGGCTTAAGCGTCCTTTGTAAATGCTGCGCAACTCGCGTTTTGCAATCTCATTGATGGGGAGCGACGCGGATGAAACCACATACACTTCCGCTGAGGCTGCCCCTACCACGCCAAGGATTAAATACAAGCCAATCGATGCCGTGGCCCTGACAATCCTGGAGACGCGCGCACTCATTGCCACACCCAGTTGTAGGACACGCTCAGGAAATTGAACGTTGTGTTGGGGATGCGGTTGTCTGACAGTTGCGGCCGGTTGCTTTTTTCAACCACATGCTGAAGCTCGAGTTTGATTGAACTCGAAGCGTCAAGATTGTATTTGCCACCAATCGCGAAAGAGTACTGATCGTCGAATTCAGAAATGAATCGTCCGTAGCTTCCGTACACTGCGTGTTGTTCAAATACTTTGCGCACCAGAAGGAGGTTCGCGCCATGCTCCTCAAACTTGGGCGCCGATTGCGTAATCCGCGGCAATCCACTGCCGGTGATGATGCCACTTTGGGACGTGGCCAATTCTGTTTGACTCAACTCTCCGCGCAAGGTGTACAGGTCCCAGCGATACTCGGCCCCAAGATTGGTGAATCTTGCGTTGGCGTCCAGTCGACCATCGGTAAGCTGAACACCATTGACCTGAGTCAACACACGATCCACTTCTGCACCGTGGTGCGCAATTTGGATTCGATATCGTTCGCCCTGCACGCTTAACACCAGTCCAGCAATTTCAAACGAATTCAGCGGAAAGTCCTGATTAAATCCAGCAAGCCGTTGAACAATGTCCCGGTTACCAGTAATCGCTTGAACTCCCCAATATCTTCCGCTGGCGTCCTCAAAGTTGTAGTTCGCCGAAAAGCCATCGATGGAAAGCACGCCCGCGTTGAAGTAAACCTCCGGGCTGAGGTTGGCTGGTACATAGGTGTGACCAACATCCAGGTTCTCTGAATCGAGGTAGTAGTTGAGTCGTTGCCGCCCCAGTTTGAAATGCCAGTTGTCGTTGGGCTTGTATTTCAAGAATGCCCAGCGGTTGTCAAATTCAACACCTTCGTCACGTCTTTGCTTTGGGGCAACAACATACTGGACCGTCGCGCTGAATTGCTCGGTCAGCTGAACATCCAGTTGTGCACCCAAAATCGAGTTGACTTTGAAGGTGCCGTCTTCATCCACGAAACGCAGGTACTTCCGTTCGTTGTCACCTTGCGTGTATTGAACGGTTCCAAATCCACTGAGTGAATAGTCCACGGCCAAGGCCTGCCCATGGGCAAGCGCAAACCCCGACACAAGCGCGACGGCTTTCAGCAGTTTGTGAAAGGTGATGGCAAAGTTCAAAAGCAGGCTCAATACATATTATTTTTAGAGTGTGGTCATTATCAGGTGCTTGCAGGTCTGAAAACAATCAAAGACCAAGGCGTTCCCGATTCTTTGTCGACAAAAGGCGACACCAATATTTCGCAGGGGGTGTAGGTTCCACTGTCTGTTTCATATCGGGTTTTAATCGTGAGTTTTTCGCGCTTGAGCAAATGCACAAGTACTTTTCGGAAATCTCGAAGGGGCAAACGGTCTGCAATCAAGGGATAGGGGTTGCGCCCCAACCATTTTGACACGGCCTGTCCGGTTACATTTTCAAAGGCTGAGTTCAAGTAAATACACTGAAATGACGTAGGGTTACTGCCCAGGTCATTGGCCACCAAAATTACTTCGTTGATTTGCTCAATTGCAGAGCCCACCATGAACAGATCCCTGTACATCGATTTGCGCGAGGTGATATCGCGCAGTAGAACAGTCATTCCTTCATCTCGTGGCAAAAATTTGAATCGCAACCAACGCTCTGTTCGGGCATTGAAAAACTCAAAGTCTTTGGCGTGACCTTCCCGTTTTAATGCTGCCTGGCGTTGACGCAGTTCCTGCGTGTCCAGTGTGGGTAATACATCTGCAATTGCCGCTTGGTGAACAAATGCCTCCTTGCCCAGAATCAAAGGCCTGGCCAGCGCATCAATAGACTCTAGTTGAAGCGCCTCATTCAGCTCAAAAGTCCCGTCGGTCAAAGTGTTCAACACCTGGTTCAGGCTTTTGCTTTTGCGAGACAACTCTTGCGCGAGATGTTTGGTATGCGTGATGTCCTCGACGGAACCGTACAGACCACTGCTACCACCCAAGCCGTTGCTGATTGGTTGAAAACTGAAGCGAAACCAGCGATGACCGGTCAGGCGATCCAGGTTGACCTCACATTCAATTTTGGCTGGGTGGCGATTGTTGATGCATTCAATCAAGGTCGATGCCATGTTCTTGCCAGTTAATTTGCCCAACAATTCTGTTAACTCAAATATGCTGCCCAAAGGCTGATCATGGGCTTTACAGATCAACTTGAATTGTTCGCTCACTTTCAGCAGGCCGCTGTCCACATGGTAAAACCAGGTACCCAGGCCGCCCAGCTTTTCCGTCATGTTCAACAGGGTTTGGTCAAGCAGATTGCGGTCTACCATGGTCGACTCGTTGACCATCTTGGTGTACGTCAGTACCAAGGCTTTACGACTGGTTTCAACGCCTGGGGCAGGTCGCTCAATGACAAATCTCGCCCATGCGGGTTTGTCGCCCGGTAATCTGATTCTGGCAAATACTCTCTGCTTCAGGCGAGTGCCAAGCACGGTTTCCATGCCTCGAACCAGATCGTCCCTGTCCTCTTCATAAATGAAGTCCAGAATGGACTGGTTATTTTTCAGTCGATGAAGTTCTGCGTCATCCACCTGTCCAAGTTGCACCAACTGGTAATTCAGATCCAGTACAAGTTTGCCGCGTGTTGATTCAGCCAGAAAACTCATTGCCGTGGATTTCAGCATGTCCAAGGGGTCAGGCCTGCCATGCAAGGCGGCAGGCGGCAATTGCGCTGATATGGCAATCTTCTGAATCAGTCCTACGGTCAACGCCTCGCCTTCTTCTTCGGGTGAGGTGTAGGTTCGTTCTTTCAAAGTCAGCAGGCGGCCATTGGGCAACTGAATTTGGTATTGGAATGTTTGTCCGTCGCCAGTTTGTCTTGCAAGTTCAACATCGTGCCGATGCTCCCTCACCACCAAATTATTGAACCAGGCCCAGTTGATTCTGGGGCTGTTGCTCAGGCAAAGCCAATCTTCCAGGTTGGGCGACAATGCAATGAAATTATCGTCGCCAACTCGTCGCCAGCTGGCATACGACGATTCACGACCCGAAAAGTCACTGCGGTGGCTGTCTTGAAAAATCGACTCACGAGAGCGGTTTTCCAGCGCGTTTTGATGCCGGTTCGCCAGCGAAACTTCAACCAGCGCCGCCATTGAGCTCGCCATTTTGATTTCGGCGCTGCTCCAGTTTCTCGGGCTGGTGTCAATCAGGCAAAAAGTACCCACTCTGGCCCCGGTCGGGGTTTTGATCGGTACGCCCAAATACGCCCGAATCCAGGGTGAACCACTGACCAGCGGGCTGTCCCTGACACGCTCATCCTCGGTGCAATCCGGGATGACCATGGGTTCATCTTTTTTGATCGTGTGGGTACAAATTGAAATATCGCGTGGGGTTTCGTCCGCGTTCAGGCTGTTAAAGCCGCGTCGGGCTTTGAACCATTGCCGATCCGAGTCGACAAATGAAACAATGCAACTCGAGCAATTGAAGGCAGACACGCCTAAATCAACTACTGCTTCGAAACCCTCCTCGGGTTGAGTGTCCAGAATTGCGAGTTGGTACAGCTCGGCCAGTCTTAAAGCCTCGGCCACCTCATTGGGCTTGGTCATGGATCCATTCAGTGCTCAGTGCGGCGTTGTGAAGCAGGGCGTGGCGCCACTCTTGATTTAATTGTTGTGAATCAAGTGTAACAGCTAACGAAAGCGCTGAAATAGCGTTGGGAAATACAGTAGGGGGGCTCCCCTTTCTAGGCGTACCAGAGTGGTACCGGGGGGTGGTGGTGGCCGAGGACAGAAT
Source organism: Limnobacter alexandrii (assembly GCF_005871185.1). GTDB lineage: Bacteria > Pseudomonadota > Gammaproteobacteria > Burkholderiales > Burkholderiaceae_B > Limnobacter > Limnobacter alexandrii. The sequence goes on along the minus strand of NZ_SWKN01000006.1, from coordinate 17,047 downwards.
CGAACTGCCGACACAAGGATTTTCAATCCTCTGCTCTACCGACTGAGCTACTCGGCCACGCGTTTTCGGTGGTGTTCACTACCGAAGCCCGCAAGTTTATCCGAAACTTTCACGTTGCGCAAACAAGAAATGCAAAATCGCTGTAGCATGTTTAATAATTCATCACGCCGGTCATTGAGAGTCCATGAGCAATCCAGCAAGCACGCAGTCCCAGAATCACGATGTCGCCATTATTGGTTGTGGCGTTGTTGGGCTGGTGGCCTCGCTGGTGTTGGCCAGTGCTGGTTTCAAGGTGTTGGTGGTGGGTGCTCGTCCCCCCCAGTTTCAGCCCAATCCCGATCAACGTTTTGATCCCCGTGTATTTGCCCTGTCGCATCGCAGTCAACGGGTGCTGGACCGCTTAAGGGTGTGGGACAACATCCCGAGCGAAAAAGTGCAGCCTGTCACGGAGATGCAGGTTTGGGGCGATTCCAGCGGCGATGCGCAAGGCCATTTGCGGTTTAATGCCAGTGACACCGGGGTTGATTACCTCACCTGGATTATCGAACAAAGCTGCCTCTATGATGTGCTGTTTGCGGCCATGCGTTACCAGCCGGGCATTGATTGGCTGGATGCAAGGGTGGAAGGTCTGTCCCGCGAAAAAGAGGGTTGGGCGGTGGTCACGAACCTGAAAACCGTGCGTGTCCCTTTGCTGATTGCCGCAGACGGTGCGCAAAGCGAAACCCGCAAGCAGGCTGGTCTTGATTTTCCGCTTGATGATTACAGTGCTGAAGGCGTGGTTACCACCTTTGCCATCGAAAAGCCGCATCACGGCGCTGCGCGTCAATGGTTTGCTGGCGATTCGGTCTTGGCCATGTTGCCCTTGCCTGGCCCGCATGTCTCCATGGTGTGGTCTTTACCACTGTCTCAGTCTCAGGCTTTATTACAACTCGGCTCCTCTGACCTGGTCAGCCGAGTGCAATCCATTTCGGGCGGTGCAGTTCAAGAACTGTATGGCGATTTGGTGCCTGTGGGTAAAACATATGCCTTTCCGCTCAAGCACGGCGTTGCGCCGGTGTGGTTTGACAACGGTGTTGTGTTGATGGGCGATGCCGCCCATGTTATTCACCCTCTGGCTGGGCAAGGGTTGAACCTTGGCTTGGAGGACGCAGCCGAGTTGGCCAATTTGCTCACCTCGCGCAAGCGCCTTTTGGCTGTGCAGCGCTTGGGGCTGGCTGATGAACAACTGTGGCGCGCCTGGGAGCGCCGCCGCAAAGCGGCTTGCACGCCGGTGCATTTTTTGACCGATGGCTTGCACACCCTGTTCAGGCTCGACTTGCCGGGCGCCGCCTGGGTGCGCAACAAAGGCATGCACCTTGTCAACCAGTTACCCATGCTCAAGCGTTGGTTGTCTCAGCAGGCCATGCGGTAAATTCACCCTTAAATTCCTGGCGCAATGAACAAATTGCCTTCGAGCGTGTCCTAAATACAATTCATCATTTTTACCCAAGCAGGCCTATGAAATTTAATCTCCCTTTGTCCCTTCGTAAGCGCAGCGGTGCTGTTGTTTTCTCCGTAATCGCTTTGTCAGCAGGTGCCTGGGCTTTGTCCCAGTCGGTTCAGCCAGTGCAGGCGGCGGCAAGCAAATCTCAGGTCGATCGCATCACCGCTGCTGTGAATGAGTCTTTGGGAGCTTCTGGTGTCAAGGTAATTTCAGTGAACGACATTGAGTTCATTGATGGTTTGTTTGAAGTGGTGGTGAACCACAACGGTACCAAGAAAATCATATATACCAATGCTAGCGGAAGTCACATGATTCTGGGTGAGTTGCTTGAAAGCAAATCCATGGCCAATTTGACAGAGGCCCGGCTGGACAAACTCAATGCGATCAATTTCGAGAAAGACTTGCCTTTGGGCCTTGCCCTTAAAACCGTGTATGGCACGGGAAGTCGCAAAATTGCTGTGTTTGAAGATCCGAACTGCGGATACTGCAAACGCTTTCGCAAGGAAACTTTAACCAAGCTGCAGGACACCACGGTATACACCTATGTGTATCCGGTTTTGGGCCGAGACTCAGTAGATAAAGCGCAGAAAGTGATGTGTGCCAGCGACAAGTCGAAAATGTGGGATGACTGGATGCTGAAAGACCAGTCGCCCACGGGCAACGGCAATTGCAACCCGCCTATCGAAGATCTGGTCAGCTTGGGGCGTGGAATGGGTGTTTCTGGCACACCTACTGTGTTTTTCCAGGACGGCACACGTGTCAGTGGTGCCATCCCTTCTGCTGACCTGAATCGCCGCATTGCAGCGGCATCACGGTCTAAGTAACTATTTCGGTTCCGGGGGCCTAGCTCCCGCCTTCGGGCAGTGGCGTGCCCTTGGGCCAAATCAGCCACATCTTCAAGGGTTGGCGAGTCAGGCCAGCGGCCGCGCCTGCCTCCTCCCCAGTTCCCCAAAAATAGTCGGCACGTACCCGTCCCCGAATGGCACCACCTGTGTCTTGTGCCAAGGTGCCCTGCGCAATCGGCATGTTAGTCACCGGGTTACTGGATTCAATCCAGATCGGGCTGCCATAGGGTATCTTTTCGCGGTCGATGGCCAAACTGAGTTTGCCGGTCAAGGGAACGCCCATTGCGCCCACCGGGCCTTCCTGCGGGCGAAGCACTTTGTTTTCCTTGAAAAACACCACGCTCGGGTTGGCATTCAACAAATCGTCAAGCTTCCCTGGGTTGGCTTTCGCCCAGTTTCTGATGCCGGGGATGGTGGCTTGTGCGGCAGTCAGTTCTCCGCGATCCACCAACACTTTGCCAATGGATTTGTAGGGGTGGCCGTTTTGCTCCGCATAGCTCAATCGAATCACGCTGCCGTCCGGCAAGGTCACCCGGCCTGAACCCTGAACTTGCAGCAAAAACGCGTCCAGTTTGTCATCCACCCAAACAATCGGTTTTTCGCGATCTGGTCCAAGGCGCTCCCATTCTGCCCTGTCAAAAAATGGAACCAGCGTGTTGCCTTGCAGGCGGCCACGCAGGCGTTTTCCTTTTAACTCGGGGTACTGTTCATCCAGCTTCACTGTGATCAGGTCAGCGGGTACGCCGTAAAGTGGCGCATTGTAATTGCCTTGTGCTTTGCGCGCGCCCTTCAGCATGGGCTCAAAGTAGCCGGTCAGCAAACCTTCTTTCTTGCCGTCTTCTTGCTGAAACTGCCACACATCAAAGTTGGCTTCCATCCAGATTTGCGCGGGCAAAAGCGCATTGCCGCTCAAATTCTGTCGGGCTTTGCGGCAAGCTTCCAGCAGACCGGTGGGTGTGGCTTTGCGTTTGGCCAAGGCATTGCCATTGACTGAACATTGCTCTGCAAATGCTTCCAGAAAACGGCCATGGTCGGCGTTGCTCCATCCGGGCAGGCTTGAGAAGTCAGACTTCACCAACAGGGGCAAAGCCGGTTTTTCGTCTTTTTTCTCGGTTTTGGCCTGTTTTTCTCCAGGCGGGCATGAACATTCCGCCGCTTTCGGAGTCGGAGCAGTAGCGCATCCAGATAAAATCAGGGCAGCCAGCACAGTGCTGGGCCACCAACAACGGAGTGGATTGAACATGTGGTTACTCATTGCAGAAATGGTTTTGGCTTTGGGCCTGATCGTGTTCATCATGTGGTGGACTTTGAGGGCCAGGGTGGATCATCCGGTCGAAAAGTCCGAAAAAGAATCATCCACCACCGAGTCGCCCCCAAACAAGGATTAGTGCAACACCCGCGGCATTGACAGTAAAAACTCGGGCACAGGCACATCAAACTGTTCGCCACCTTCACCCACAAAGGTGTATTTGCCCTTCATGGTGCCCACAGGGGTAGGCAGTGGGCACCCGCTGGTGTATTCAAAACTTTCGCCTGGGCGCAAGGTGGGTTGTTCGCCCACCACTCCGTCACCTTTCACTTCCTGAACAATGTTGTGGGCGTCGGTAATAATCCAGTGGCGGCTTAGCAATTGTGCGGTTCGCTCACCCACATTCTCGATTTCAATGGTGTAGGCGAACACATAAGGGCCTTTGTCTTTGTCACTTTGCTCTTCCAGAAACTGGGTGCTGACTCGAACTTCAAACTGATACGGTGACGGGCTGCTCATGCGGTGTGGCTTGTGAATGTTGCTCTGAATTTCAAGTATGACTTCAAACCCTCGATTTCACAAATCCGAAGCCGCTAGCGAAGCCATTTACCTGGGGTAACTTCGTTTAAACTCTTGCTTTGATTTGTGAATTCTCCATCGAAGGCCAACCATGAACCCGTTTGTAATCGCTCCCAGTATTCTTTCTGCTGACTTTGCCCGCTTGGGCGAAGAGGTGAAAAATGTGATTGCAGCGGGCGCAGACTGGGTTCACTTCGATGTCATGGACAACCATTACGTGCCCAACCTCACCATTGGTCCTTTGGTGTGCGAGGCCCTGCGCCCCCACACCACTGCAATGATTGACGTCCACCTCATGGTTCGCCCGGTCGATCGAATCATTCCCGATTTCGCCAAGGCGGGCGCAAACCTGATCAGTGTTCACCCCGAAGGCACCGATCACCTCGACCGCACTTTGGGCCTGATCCGCGATTCAGGCTGCCAGGCGGGCATTGTGCTGAACCCAGCCACCCCAATTTCCTGGGTCGATCATGTCATGGACAAGCTCGATCTTATTTTGGTGATGTCGGTAAACCCTGGTTTTGGCGGTCAAAGTTTCATTCCACAAGCTTTGGTGAAGCTGGCCGAATTGCGCAAACGAATTGATGCCCATGTGGCCAAGGGCGGTCAAAACATTCGCCTTGAAGTGGATGGCGGCGTGAAGCCTGACAACATTGCCCAAATAGCCCGGGCAGGTGCGGACACCTTTGTGGCCGGCTCCGCCATTTTCGGCAAGCCTGATTACAAGGCAGTGATTGATCAAATGCGCGCAGAACTCGCGACTACGAGATAAACAACCATGACCAAGCAAGCAGTATTGTTCGACCTGGATGGCACCCTGTTGCACACAGTGCCTGATCTCGCCGCAGCGGTGAACGCCATGCTGGTCGACTTGGGAAAACCTGTTTTACCCGAAGAAACGGTGGCCGTGTATGTGGGCAAGGGCGCTGAAAATCTGGTCAATCGAAGCCTGACCGGCAGCATGACCGAAAAGGCCTCGCCTGAACTGTATGCCCAGGCCATGGCCAACTGGCAAAATCACTACACCCACATCAATGGCAATCACTCGGTGTTTTATCCCGGTGTGAAAGAAGGGTTGGCGTTGTTGAAAAATGCGGGCTACAAGTTGGCGGTGGTGACCAACAAGCCCGAGCGTTTCACCCACCCTTTGCTTGAACGCACTGGCATTGCCCATTACTTCGAGGTGGTCGTAGGCGGAGACACCTGCCCTGTGAAAAAACCCGATCCCATGCCAGTGACTCACGCCTGCAAGTTGCTTGGTGTTGAGCCTTCTCAGGCCTTGATGATTGGCGATTCCGTGAACGACGCACTTGCTGCAAACGCAGCCGGCGTAGAGTGTTGGCTGTTGCCCTACGGTTACAACGAAGGGCGATCAGTTCACGATACAACATGTGATGGCATCGTGAATACAATCGAAGAAGCTGCACAACGCCTGCTGGGCACACGGGTACCACAATGATTTCTCAAGCCGAATTTGATGCATTTGCTGCGCAAGGTTACAACCGCATTCCATTAATCGCGCGTTGCTACGCTGATCTTGATACGCCCTTGTCGGTGTATTTCAAACTGGCCAACAAGCCCAATACTTTCCTGCTTGAATCGGTGGTGGGCGGCGAACGTTCTGGCCGTTATTCCTTTGTCGGTTTGCCCTCCAGTATCACCATCAAAGTGGTTGAACATAGTGTGGTTGTGCAACAGCAGCATGCGGACGGCACACTCGAAGCACTTGAAACATTCAATGGCGACCCGCTGCAATTCATCGAGCAGTACCATGCCCGTTTCAAGGTGCCGCCTGTCAAGGGCAGCCCCCGGTTTTTTGGTGGGCTCGCCGGGTATTTCGGTTATGACACTGTGCGCTACATGGAGCCACGTCTGGAGGCCAGCCGAAAGGCGGATGATCTCGAAATCCCCGATATTCTCCTGATGTTCACCGATCGCATGGCGGTGGTCGACAACATTCAAGGCACCATTCAGCTCATCGTGTTCGTTGACCCCACTCAAACCAATGCGTACGAAGAAGGTGTTGCCGAAGTCAAACGTCTCATGGCGCAGCTTCGCCAGCCCATCGCCATTCCGGTCTCAGGCAGCAGTGAAAGCACACCGATTGAACGCAGCATGAGCAAAGAATACTTCTTTGACATGGTGGCCAAATCCAAGGAATACATTGCCGCTGGCGATGTGATGCAGGTGGTGCTGGGCCAAAGGCTCAGCAAGCGCTTCACGCAAGATGCACTTATGTTGTATCGCGCATTGCGCTCCCTGAACCCGTCGCCATATCTGTTCTATTACAACTTTGGCAGTTTTCAGGTGGTGGGTTCATCGCCTGAAATTCTGGTTCGGCAAGACCAAGTCGAGGGTAAAGACCCTCTGGTCACTTTGCGCCCCATTGCCGGTACCCGCCCGCGTGGCAAAACACCGCAAGAGGATTCGGCTCTGGCTGAAGAGTTATTGGCCGATCCCAAGGAAATTGCCGAGCATGTCATGCTGATCGATCTGGCCCGCAACGATGTAGGCCGAATTGCACAAGTCGGTTCAGTGCAGGTCACCGAGAAAATGATCATCGAGCGCTACTCTCATGTCATGCACATTGTCAGCAATGTGCAGGGCGACTTGAAGCCAGGCATGGGTGCTATGGACGTACTGCGCGCTACGTTCCCGGCGGGCACATTGTCTGGCGCGCCCAAGGTACGTGCCATGGAAATTATTGATGAACTCGAGCCCACCAAACGCGGTGTGTATGGCGGTGCCTGCGGCTATCTCAGTTTCACTGGCACCATGGACGTGGCCATTGCCATTCGAACAGGCGTAGTAAAAGACCAAACGCTGTACGTTCAGGCTGGTGCCGGTGTGGTGGCCGATTCTGTTGCCGAAAGCGAATGGCTTGAAACTGAAAACAAGGCGCGTGCGGTGATGCGTGCGGCAGAGTTGGTGCAGGCTGGCCTGGACGGCGAGTTGAACTGATTCAAGCAGAACGGACAATTCCCCCGGCTGGGTAGCTATCATCTTTACGACTTATTCATAACCTGAACTCTTGAATTATCAATTCAGCTTGGGGTGGTTATGAGATTGTTGGTCGTAATGAATGAAGGCGCAGTGAAGCACAGTTGGGTCGATTCAATTCGGCCGCACTGGCCCGGTACGGTCGAATTGTGTCAAACGAACACCGAAGCACTTCATTTGCTCAACGGTCCTTATTTTTTTCCGCTCATGGCCTGTCAGGCCGACAAGGAAACCATCTTGCGGGCGCGCAATCGCGGCGTACAACGATTCGTGATTTTGCCTTGCGATGCAGCTCAACTGGTTCAGGAAATCAACGCCAATGTTTTGGGGCTTTCCAGGGCGCAAGGCCGTGAGGCCCAGGTGCAACTGCATGTCATGAATCAAACGCTGAACAGTTTGTGCCATGGGCCGGTTACCCACAGTCAGCTTCAGTGGCTTAAACAACGTTGCACAGGCGATCATTTGCTTCTGGCGCGTGCTGCCATTGATCAGGTTTTAAGGTACATGGACCGGCCCAATCCCAAAACCGCAGAAATCAAGAATGCATTGCTTGAATTGTCCAGCCAGGTTCAATACCGGGTGGATCGGGTGTTGTCACTGCAATACGCTTGAGTGAGGGCAGGTGGTGTCGGGTGCATGTGCTAAAATTTTGGAAAATCAAGCACATCTACCCCACATTCTTCTTCAGGCGCAGGTTCACCATGCTGTTGATGATCGACAATTACGACAGTTTCACCTTCAATCTCGTCCAGTATTTTGGCGAGTTGGGTCAGCAGGTGCATGTGGTCCGCAACGACGCCATCACAGTCGATCAAGCCATGGCGCTCAAGCCCAGCGCAGTGTGCGTGTCTCCCGGCCCCTGTTCACCCGCGCAAGCCGGTGTGTCCATTGAAATCATCCAGCGCATGGCTGGGGTTGTGCCCGTATTGGGCGTGTGCCTGGGGCATCAGGCCATTGGGGAGGCCTTTGGTGGCAAGGTAGTTCGGGCAAAAACCATCATGCACGGCAAAACATCCCCAGTGCATCATCAAAATGTAGGCGTGTTCGAAGGTTTGCCCAATCCTCTAACCTGCATTCGCTATCATTCCCTGGCCATCGAGCGTGAAAACCTGCCCGATTGCCTGGAAGTCACCGCTGAAACCGCCGATGGCGAAATCATGGGCGTGCGCCACAAAACACTCGATGTTGAGGGTGTTCAGTTTCACCCGGAGTCCATTTTGAGTGATCGCGGCCACGATCTGTTGAAAAATTTCCTGAAGCGAGTCAAGTCGCCCGTCGCGGCCTGATTTGTCGGCACTACACGTACCCAACCTTTACCCTAACCAGCCAACGTCATGTCGCAGCCATTTAATTACCCCGCCACTTTGAATCAACTGCTTGCCGGGCAAGACTTGTCGCATGAGCTCACCCGCAATGCATTCCAGCAATTGTTGAGCGGCGGCCTTACCACAGCTCAAATTGCAGGTTTGTTGGTGGGTTTGCGTGTCAAAGGCGAAACCGCAGAAGAAGTGGCTGCAGCCGCGCAAGTCATGCGCGACCTGGTTACGCCGGTTGAACTGCCCGCCGGTACCGAGGCGGTCGATTTGTGCGGCACGGGTGGCGACGGTGCGCAAACATTCAACATCTCGACTGCCTGCATGTTTGTGCTGGCAGCTGCGGGTGCGAAAGTGGGCAAGCATGGCGGTCGCAGTGTGTCCTCCAATTCAGGCAGCGCTGATGTACTTGAATTGCTCGGGGCCAATATCAATCTGAAGCCAGCACAAGTTGCAGAATCAATTGCCAAGGTGGGTATCGGATTCATGTTTGCGCCAAATCATCACAGCGCCATGCGGTTTGCCGGCCCGGTCCGCAAAGAACTGGGTGTGCGCACCGTATTCAATATACTCGGTCCACTGACCAACCCTGCCAACGCCAAGCGGCAGGTCATGGGTGTGTACAGCGCCAATTTGCTGGAATTGCAGGCTGAGGTGCTCCGGCGCCTGGGGTCTGTTCAAGCGCTCATCGTGCACGGCGAAAATGGCATGGACGAGCTTTGTATTGAGTGCGACTCAAAAATTGCTGAGCTACGCGATGGTGAAATCAGGCACTACAGCATCAAGCCTGAAGACTTCGGTCTTGCCCGCGCCTCGCACAGCAGCCTGCACGCGGGTTCGGTTCAAGAGTCCCGGGACAAAATTTTCCATGCATTGAATGGCCAGGGCGGTGCAATCAGCGACATCGTATTGCTCAACAGTGCAGCGGGGCTGTACACAGCAGGAATAGCTGGCAGCCTGAAAGAGGGTATTGATGTTGCACGCGCAACGGTGTCCAGTGGCGCGGCAATCCGCAAACTCAATGAATTCGTCGACTTCACCAAGTCGATTGAGCAATAAGGCAGCAACATGAGCGACATTCTTGACAAAATTCTGGCCACCAAACGCGAAGAAATTGCGCAGGGCAAGCAGGTCTTGTCTGAAGTACAGTGGTTGGCCAAAGCTGCTCGTCTGGCCCCAACGCGGGGTTTCGCCAATGCCATGAAAACAGCGGTGGCCAAAGGCCTGCCCGCTGTCATTGCTGAAGTGAAACGTGCCAGCCCCAGCAAAGGCATTTTGCGAGAACCCTTCGATCCAGTCGAAATCGCCAAAAGCTATGCCGAGCATGGTGCAACTTGCTTGTCAGTTCTCACTGACATTCAATACTTCAAAGGCGCACCTCAATACCTCGACATGGCCCGCGAAGCCAGCGGTTTACCCTGCATTCGCAAAGACTTCATCATCGACACCTATCAGGTTGTTCAAGCCCGTGGTTTGGGTGCCGATGCCATTTTGTTGATTGTTTCTGCCTTGCAGTTACCTCAACTTCTGGAGCTTGAGCAATGCGCGAATGAGCTGGGTATGGATGTGCTTGTGGAAGTGCACGACGCACAAGAAATGGACATTGCCTTGCAATTGAAAACGCCCCTGATTGGCGTCAATAACCGCAATTTGCGAACTTTCGAAACGTCACTACAAACCACACTCGACTTGAAAGGTCGAGTGGGCCCGGAACATTTGTTGATCACAGAGAGCGGTATCTCAACGCGAGATGACGTCGCATTGATGCGCACCAACGACATTCACGCATTTTTGGTGGGCGAGGCATTCATGCGGGCACCCTCGCCCGGTCAGGCATTGGCTGATCTTTTCTACTGAAGCCAAGGGGCAGGAACTGTCTTGCCTTCAATCTGTTCTAGTTTCTTGATCGTCCATTCATTCGACGCAGGTTTTCCTGCCAGCAAATCAAACTCCATCAATCGCTCAGCGCGAAATCCAATTGCATGCACCTCAGTGCTTGGCTGGCTTGAGGCCAACAGCCGTTTGTAGTGCGTCTCAGTCAGTCTTTTTCCACCCATGGCCACCAGCAGATCGCCTGCTGAAATTCCGCTGGCATGGGCAGGGCTGCCATTGATCACCTGTTTCACCAACATGCCTTCTGGTTTGAATTGACCATGCAGGCCCAGGTAAATCTGTTCCTCATTTTGGCTTTGGCTTAATGTCAATCCATAGGCTTTTAGCGCATCGCCCAATGGCAGCTCGTCGGTGCTGTCTGTCCACTGTGCAATTTCCCGGCTCAATTCAATGCCTGTGGCTTCAAGCACCAAACGCGGGAATTCATCTTCGCGCAGGCCCTCGCCAGTCAAACCCTTTCGTTGCCACATCAGTCGCATCACATCGTCGAGGCTTTTTTGTCCTCCGGTTTGTTGCCGAATGGCTGCATCAATACACAGGGCCACCAACGAGCCTTTGGTGTAATAACTCACAATGGCATTGGGTGCGTTTTCATCTTGTCGGTAGTACTTGGTCCATGCGTCGAAAGAACTGTCAGCAACGCTTTGGTTTAAACGCCCCGGCCCCTTCATGACTTGTGCAATGTTCCTACCCATGCTTTTCAGGTAAGCCTCTTCATTCAGCTTGCCCGCACGTGCCAGCATCACATCGTCGTAATAGGAGGTGAATCCTTCAAAAATCCAAAGCAGTCGGGTGTAGTTCTCTTGTGTTAAATCATAGGGAACAAATGCAGCGGGCTTCATTCGCTTCACATTCCATGAATGAAAGTATTCATGGCTGCAAAGCCCCAGAAAGCCCTCGTAACCTTTGGGTGCTTTTTCAACGCCGCGTTGTGGCAGTTCACCGGCGTTGAAAAGCAAGGCGGTGCTGTTTCTGTGTTCCAGTCCGCCATATCCGTTGTCGGTCGCATGCAGCATAAATACATAGCGCTCGAAGGGCGCTTGCCTGGTCTCTGGTTCAAACAGCGCAATTTGCGCTTCACACACGGGTTTCAGGTCATTGCATATGCGCAGCAGGTCCAGGTCCGCATCCGCGCCGTAAACGGCGAACACGTGTTCAACACCAAGTGCAGTAAAGCTTTCAACTTGCAAGGCACCCATTTCTACTGGGTGGTCAATCAAGCTGTCAAAGTCAGCGGCCTGAAACTTCACCATACTCCCCGCCCGCAACACCGGGCAACCGTGGGGGTCTTTCAAAGTTCCCGCTTGGGTGGGTAAGCCGCAGGCAATCAGCCAGTCCGGCAAATTCTCTCCGGGTCTGGTGATGCTTAACTCAACTGGTGCGTGCTCAAACCCTTTCGGGCAAAGAAACAGGCTGGTGCCATTGAAAAAACCGTGGGTGTCATCCAAGTGGGCACCGCGCACTGACAGGTCCCAAGCGTACACTCGCCATTCGCACTGTATTAAAAGCGATTGGGAAACTGAACCAATCTGCGCGCCATCCACATGCACACGCCAGGTGTCTTTTCTTTCCCGGGCGCATGTGGTTTCAACATGGCCAACACGCGCTCGCACAAACAGGACGTTCTTTGCAAACTCGCGAATCAAGTAGCTACCAGGAATCCAGGCCGGCAAGCTGAGGTCAATCCAGCGCTCCTCATCCTTGCCCTGTAGTTGTTCCCTGGCAATTTCAAATTGCAACTGAACATCGAAGTAGTGGCCTTTCGGGTCTGCCACCGCGACCTGGTAATGCAACATGGTCATTGTCTGTGGATTAAATTTTAATCAGTACTCGGCCAGTGTGTGTTCCTGCCATAATTTGAGCGGCTGCCTCAATGGCACCTTCCAGCGAAATGGTGTGCGACAGGCGGTCCAGCTTTTTCAAATCAAGGTCAGAAGCCAACCTGCGCCACGCCTCCTCTCGAACCGGCAGTGGTGCCATCACAGAATCAATACCCCTTAAGGTGACACCCCTCAGAATAAATGGAGCCACTGACGAGGGTAGGTCCATGCCCTGGGCCAAGCCACATGCAGTCACTGTGCCACCGTATTTGGTTTGTGCACAAGCGTTGGCAAGGGTGTGCGATCCTACACAGTCCACCACACCGGCCCAACGCTCGCGTTGCAAAGGTTTCCCGGGTTCGCTCAACAGTTTGCGATCCATCACCTCGCTGGCACCCAAGCCTTTCAGAAAGTCGGCTTGATCAGGTTTCCCACTGGTGGCCACCACGGTGTAGCCCAGCTTGCTCAACAGCGCAATGGCAATGCTGCCGACGCCGCCGGTTGCGCCTGTCACCAAAATCTCACCGTGCTCGGGTTTCACGCCGCCTTTTTCCAGACCCAGAACGCACAACATGGCTGTGTAGCCAGCGGTGCCAATGGCCATCGTTTGGGCTGCACTCAAACCTTCTGGCCGTTTGATCAGCCAGTCGCCTTTTAATTTCGCTTTTTCGGCCAGGCAGCCCCAATGAGTTTCGCCCACGCCGAAGCCGTTCAAAATCACGTCATCGCCAGGTTTGAATCCCGGATGGGCGCTTTCCAGCACAGTGCCAGCACCGTCGATGCCCGCCACCATCGGCCACTGGCGCACCACAGGCGACTTGTTACAAATGGCCAGGCCGTCTTTGTAATTCAGTGTGGAGTGGGATATTTGAACCAGCACATCGCCAGATTCGGGCAGCTGGCTTTCATCCAGTTGTTCAACACTGGCTTTGAATTCGCCCTGTTCGTTTTTCTGAAGAAATACCGCCTTAAACATACTTGTCCCTTCCTTGCTGTTGATCAGTCTTGAAACAAGACTACACCATTAGACAAAGCAGGCGGTTGTCAACAATCCAAGAATTGCGCCCAATGTGAGGTGGTTTCTCAAGCGCAGGTAGGCATCAAACGCTTTCATGGGCTTTAAAAAACGTTGGTCCACCAACCACACCAAAGCCAGAATCAGCGCGAGAATCCACAAGGTGAATTCAGGCGGCGAAAATGCACCGGCCAACCAGGCCAAAAGCGAGGGCGTCACGCCCCAGATAAAACTTCGTGTTTCAAATTCTGCCTGATCCAGCCCTGCGAGGTAGGCAGGCTGATCCTGGCTACTCAGTGAAATGGCCAATCCCCAATGCACCGCACCCAAAAAGGAAACAATGCACAGTGCGTACACCAGGTTGTAGTTGGCCAGTTTCGCGGCAGTTTCAGTGTCACTGTAAATTCCTGTCAGCACGGCCAGGCCTATAAAAGGAATCAAACCTGCGTAGCCAAGAACATTCATCCAGTGGGTTTTCAATGCTTGTGCCATCGTCAATCCACCAAAAGACCGCCATGCACGGCTTCTTCCAGGCTGCCTGCCATCATGGTTGCCTCTCTGTAAAAACGTGAAAAACTTTGCTGAAAACGGGGTGGGTTTGGCAGAAGCTTGTCTTCCAGCCTCCATCGAACCGGAAAACATCGCCCCATGGTCAAATAGCCTGAATTCAAGGTTTCTTTCAACTCAAACTCCGCACCTGTTTGAATAAACCGTGCCAGCATGTTTGCGCAGTGTCCAATGTCATCCGTATTCACAATCCAGACTTGGTCGCAACCGGTTTCCATGGCATTCAGCACGAAATCCCATCGTTGTGTGTTCCAGGGGTGCGCTTTGTGAAATGCGCACTCAATTAGCCCCACGCGCAACTCGCCGCTTTGTGTCAAATCAAAACAGGCCTTCAAGTCCCAGGGGTGAACCAGATTGATCTTCTTGAAATTGCTCATCAGGGAGCTGCCAGACTCGACCCCAGCCTGTTGTCGAAGATCCACCGTCTTGCGCTTCAGTGTGTCGCTCAACAGTTCGAGATCAAAGTCATGGCGAATAGGCTCTTCCAGGCCCACCGCAGGCGCACTTTTTTCGCGCCCCACATCACGCTTGCTTCGCGCGATTGATTCAAGGTCTTCATAGTCCGTGTCGATGGCTGTGCCACTGCAGTCCCATTTCGACGCGTATTTCTTCACATTGTCCGAGTTGAACACGTAGGGCTTGTGGCTGAACGTACCTGCCACCCATTGCCAGCTCAGGTGGTTGGAAGCCAAATCGCCGTCCAACAGGTGGGCGTACATCCAGTCAGCACCCACTTTCCAGTGCACTTTGCGCATGTGTACGACATAAGAGGCAATCCACATTCGCACATGGTTGTGCAAGTAGCCCGTCTCGTAAAGCAGGGCCACACCAGCATCGATTGCTTCAACCCCGGTTCGGCCTTCCCGGATATCGTCCGGCAATTGTTGGTTGTATCTGCCCGACCAAACTGGTCTGCGTACATCACTTAATATGCCGTTGCCCAGTTCGGCATGTGCATGTTTGAAAAACTCCCGCCAAGCGAACTCAAAGATCAATTTGTCTTCAAAACTCAGGCGATATTTTTCTATCAGTATTTGGGTGGCTTCCCGAACACTTAAATAGCCATGGGTAATCCACGGCGACAAACATGTCACCGCCCCATCCAGAAAATTTCGGGTGCGACTGTAAAGTGCCGGGTCCACATTCGCCAGCGCATTCAATGCGGCACGGCGGCTGGGTTCAAATTTGTGGGGTTTCTGGTACTGCATGGCTGGCCTTTTATTTATCGAATCGGGTTTACTTCACAAGTGGGCGGATGTTCCGGAACCCCCCATCGACGTTCAATACAGCACCGGTCATCCGGCTGGCGCCGTCGCTCAACAACCAATGCATGGCCTGTGCCACTTCAGCAGGTGTGTTTACACCTTGCAGTGGATATTGCTTTGCACTGGCTGCCCGCATCATGTCGCTTTTTAGAAAAGCCGAGGCAATCGGGGAGTCTGTGAGACCAGGAGCCACCACATTGATCCGAATGTTGTCTGCCGCATGCGTGGCTGCCGCTGATTTCGCCAAGCCCTCAACCCCAGCCTTCGCGGCTGCAATTGCTTCGTGATTGGGTACGCCAATTCCAGTTGCGCAGGTTGAAACCAGAACGGCTGAACCACCTTGGCCTTGGGCTTTGGCTTGTCTCAAAAAGGCCCTCAGCCCATACATGGCCGAGAGCAGGTTGACCTGCATCACGTTGTCAATCTGAGAATCGGTGGTTTTGGTCAGCGGGGCCACCAGAATGGAACCCACACAATGCGCATAGCCGTTGACCTGTTTGCCCATGCTGGCTGCTGTTTCAAAGGCTCTGTCAACCGAGGCCGAATCACATGCCTGCGCTTCTACTATATGCACACCCGAGGTCTGACCGTACAACGCCTCAAGTACGGCGATATCTCGGCCTGCCGCAATCACCTCTTGGTCTGAATTCACGCACAACTGAATCAACTCTTGGGCGATCGCACTGTTGGCGCCCATTACAAATACGCACTTTGTCATTCTTTACTGCCTGTTTTGTCCAAAGTGCCCCTATTTTGTCCTAGACAAGAAATAAAGTCACGTCTTCCTTCAAAACTCTTTCCAGTCTTCAATTCCTCGAATTTGAGCGGTTAGACTTTCCACATCCCTATTAATAAGCAGGAGACTGACCATGACATATGAAACCATCCTCGTAGAAACCATCGGCAAAGTGGGCCTGGTGCGTTTGAACCGCCCACAGGTATTGAATGCACTGAATGATCAACTGATGAGTGAGTTGGGCGATGCCTTGATGGCCTTTGATGCCGACGACAACATTGGTGCCATGGTAATTACAGGAAGCGAGAAAGCCTTTGCTGCTGGCGCCGACATTGGAGCCATGGCCTCGTTTACCTATATGGACGTGTACAAAAGCGAATACATCACCCGCAACTGGGAAACCATTCGCAACGTACGCAAGCCTGTGATTGCAGCGGTGCGTGGGTTTGCTTTGGGGGGTGGTTGTGAATTGGCCATGATGACCGACTTCATCATTTGTGCCGACACTGCCAAGTTTGGGCAACCTGAAATCAAGCTTGGCATTATTCCCGGCGCTGGCGGCACGCAGCGCTTGCCGCGCGCAATCAGTAAAGCAAAGGCAATGGACCTGTGTTTGACCGGCCGCTTGATGGATGCTGCGGAAGCAGAGCGTGCCGGCCTGGTTTCACGTGTCGTGCCGGCGGACAAATGCCTGGATGAGGCCATTGAGGCCGCCACAGTGATCGCCGCTTATTCGAATCCCTCTGTAATGATGGCCAAGGAGAGCATTAATCGCGCATTTGAAAGCTCTTTGTCGGAAGGAATGTTGTTTGAACGTCGTATGTTCCATAGTTTGTTTGCGACGGAAGACCAGAAAGAGGGCATGACCGCCTTTGTTGAGAAGCGAAAACCCGATTTCAAGAACAAATAAAGCAGAATTTTTGGAATTAATTCGGAATTAATTCCATCAGAGATGCCTTAAACACAGCGGGCGCGTCAAAAAATTGAAATATTTTCAGGGTTCCTTCGGGAGCCTGTTTTTTGTGCAACTCTGAAAAAAATCCTTGTACGTCAGGGGCTTGTTTTCGTCGGCTTGTGGGGTGGTTGGAACACACTTTTGCTGTGTTGCAGAAAAATACAAATTTCTTCGCAAAAGTGTTTGACAGGTTTTGGATTGATGTGCATAATCTCGTTTCTCTGCTGCACGACAAGCAGCACGAAACGAAGCAAACAAGCGGTTCTTCAGGGTCTCAGGTGGTAACGAGACAGTAGTGAAGAGCGGCAAGGTTAGCAGAAATTTCGA